>CP016211.1:11124500-13712500 GCA_001931535.1 Minicystis rosea | reverse complement strand
CGCGCAGCCCGATCGCGCTTCCCTATAAGGAGGCGCGGGATCGCCGGGCGCGAAAGCTGATCCGCGTGAACCGCGAAGGTGCGATCATCGTGGAATGACGACGCTCCTCAGCATCGCTCGGCGCGCCGCGATGGGCGCCGTGATCGCGATCGGCGCCACGGGGTGCGTGGAGGCCGCGGTCTACGAGAGGACGGCCGCGCAGCTCGAGGCGACGACACGCGCCGCGGAGCAGAAGGATCGGCAGATCCGCGCGCTGTCGTGGCAGGTGGCGGCGCTCTCGCAGCAACTCCGCGAAGGACAGGCGCGGAGCGAGGCCGCACAGAGCGAGCTCGCGGCGCAGGTGCGTGAGCTCGCGGCGGCGAACGCGGCGCAGCGCGATCGGCTCAAGGCGAAGGAAGAGGAGAGCGCGCGGCCGCCGCTGCCCTTCCCCGGGGACGATGGAGCGCGCACGCCCGAAGCGCGCCGGCGCAACGAGGAGATGCGGCGCCTTTCGGCAGCCCTCGATGCGCAGAACGCACGGCTCTTGGAAAGGCTCACACGCCTGGAGCAAAAGCTCGACGCGCGCCCGGACGATCGCCGGAAGCCGCCCGCGCCCGCCCAGCCGGAGCGGACGGTGAGCACCGAGATCATCGATCCCTGGGGCTTCAACGTGTGGAAGTAGCCGCGGTCGCCTCCCGGGCGGTTCCGCGCTACCGTCAGCGCGGATGTCGCTTCGGCTCGATCGCGCATCGCTGCTCCGGGCATTCGTCCTCGTGATCGGGGGCGGAGCGCTGGGGATCGCAGGCAATTCGCTGCGATCGACCGGCGTGTCGCTGCGCGGGTTCGAGGCGCCCGTGACGTGCTCGGCCGCCGTGGACACGCAGGCGACGCCCATCGTGGAGATGGCGCCGCACGAGGCCTCGCATCTGTGCGGGCGGCCGGGGGTCTTGTTCGCCGACACGCGCTCGGCCGCGCGCTTCGCCGAAGGGCACGTGGCCGATGCGGTGCACCTGCCCTGCGACGCCTCCGCGAGCGGCGCGGAGCCGGCGCTGCGCAAGCTGGATCGGGCGGCGACGATCATCGTCTACGGGGACTCGAGCGACGACGGGCGCACCGTGGCGGAGACGCTGCGGAGGCGCGGGCTGAACCGCGATCTGCGGGTGCTGCGCGGCGGGTTCGGCGCCTGGGAGAGCGAGGGGCTCGCCTGCGCTTCGGGGCCCTGCCGCGATTGCACGGCCGCTGGGTCGACGGGCTCGTCGAAGGAGCACGCACCGTGACGGAAGGGGCCACGAAGAAACGCGCGAACGGGGCGCGCACGGCGGCGTTCTGGGCCCTCCGGCTCGCGCTGGGTGCGCTCTTCGTGTTCACGGGGGCGCTCAAGCTCGGCGATCCGTCGGGGTTCGCGGTGGAGATCCACAATTATCAGCTCTTCCCGTCGCTCGCGGCGCCGATGGCGGCGACGCTGCCGACGATCGAGCTGGTGCTGGGGCTCGCGCTGATCGCTGGGCCGCGCGCCTGGGTGCGCGGGAGCGCGCTGGCGACGGGCGCGCTCATGCTGGTGTTCACCGTGGCCGTGGGCTCGGTGGTGGTGCGCGGGATCAACATCAGCTGCGGTTGCTTCGGCGCGGGATCGGGGACCGTGACGATGATGACGGTGCTCCGCGACGTGGCGCTCGTCGCGGCCTGCGCCGCGGTGTACGCGCTGGCCGCGCCGCGACAGCGCGCGCCCGAGGCCGCTACTTCCCGTTGAGCCTGATCGTGGGCGCGCCGGCGCGCGAGGGTGCACCGTGGCTGCGCGCGCCCGTCCAGGCGACGAAGCCGGGGCCGCCGCGCGTGAGGCCGTAGACCGGAGGTTGGAAGACGGTCTCGTCGGCGCTGGTGATGCACACGTAGCCGAGGCGCTCCCAACCGACGAAGCCCTCGCCTTCGGCGCGGAAGACGCCGGGCCGATAGGTGCCGGTGTTGAGGTAGACGTCCTGGATGCGCGGGTCGCCGCGGAGCGCGATCTGCGAGGCGGCGTGCGTGTGGCCGTAGACGACGAAGCGCATCTCCTCGCGGCCGACGCGCTCGAGATCTTCGCGTGAGGCGCCGCGCAGCGCGGCGTCGATGGGGTTCTTGTGGCGGAGCGCGCTCTCGATCACGTGCGCGATGACGCGGAGCGGGCTGCCGCCGAGCGATGCCATCCCCCAGAGAGCGGCGCGCAGGAGATCGGCGGCATCGAGCAGCCAGGGCTCGTTGCGGCGCGCGACCCAGGCTTCGTAATAGGGGAGATCGCGGAAGGCGCGCGCCATCGATCGGAGCGCCTCGTCGAGCGAGGTGCGGAGGACGCGGGCGCGCGTACCACCGCCGAAGTCCACGCCGATGCGATCGATCGCGTGATACGCCCAGCGGAACGAGGCGAGAAGCGGGCGGACGTCGTCGATGCGCTTCATGATCTCGTGGACGCGGCCCGCCTCCGCGACGGTGAAGGCGCCGCTCTCGACGAGGCGCTGGGCGAGCTCGTACGGGAGGCGGGCGGCGAGCTCGGTGGTCACGGGATCGCCGATGGGCGTGCTCAGGTACTCCTCGGGCCGGAACTGCGCGAGGATGTCGGGGCCGCGATAGCCGGGGAAGTTCCACATGTCCCATTCGTGGCCGTGGCGCGCGACGAGGCCGTAATCGGGGCGCTCGATGGAGTGCATGGTGAAGCCTTCTTCACCGAGCATGGCGCCGTCGACGGCGCCGAGCGCGGCTTGGATGCGCGCGCGGATGCCTTCGTCGTGGAGGTAGAGCCTGTCGTGGTTTCCGGGGACGTAGACGCGGCGCACGTTCACGCCCTCTGGGCGTTCGACGGTCTCGCCACGGAGCGCGGCCAGCGCGCCGGCGTTCTTCTCGACGATCTCGTCGACGATGGCCCGCGCGCGCACGAGCGCGAGCGGGTTCTGCCCGTCGGGCGCGAGCGCGGCCGCCGTGGCCCACGGGCGCTCCGCGAGGGGGACGGCGTGGCCATCGCGATCCTCGAACCAGCGCTCGGTGCGGAGGAGATCGAAGATGTCGCCGAGGAGCACGAGCGTGAGCTCGGTGGGCCGATCGCGGGCCCGCGCGATCTGCTCGGCGAGATCGTGGATCTCGTCGAGCACGAGCTCGAAGGCCTCGGGCGCGACGTTGCCGGCGATGGCCGTCCCGTCCGAGAAATGCAGATCGGAAATGAACACGAGCATCGCTCTCCCCCCACTCGAAAAGGTACCACGCGCGTCGATCACGACAGCGCGTCCTCCGGTGTCTCGGGGCTTTGACGATTGCGGTCGCTCGTCGCCGGCCGCCCCTTCCTCCAGACGATCGCGCGGATGCCTCGATCGCGTGCGGGGCCGAGATTTCGAGGCCGATCGCGGGCTCGCGCATGACGGAGCGCGGCTTCGGGAGACGACGGAGGAGGCGCAGGGTGGATGAGATGGATGAGCGCGGAAGCGCACGAAAGGCGATGAAGGTGGTGCGCGGCGAGGAGACGCGTGGAGCGGCGGCCCTCGCGCTATGCTCCGCGCCCGATGCGCTGGACCCACGGCACCGTCGCCATCACCGTGCTCGCGGTGTCCTTGATCTCCTTCTTCGCGGGGCGCGCGTCGATGCGCGCGGAGAGCGGCGGATGCCCGGAGCTCGCGGATGCCGATCCGGCGCTCGGACGGCTCGACGCGAGCGCCCTCGAAGCGCGGCTCCGCGAAGGCGCGATCCTGCCGCCGTCGGCCACCGAGAAGCAGATCGCGGCCCTCTACGCGCAGAGCGAGGGCGCCGAGCCGGCGCGCAAGACGTGCCTCCGCCGCGCGGCGCTGGTGCGTGCCGTGGTGAGCCAGGAGATCGCGAAGAAGACGACGCCGTCGCTGTGGGGGCTCGATCATCCGAGCGAAGCGCTCCGGCATACGTTCCTCACCGAGAAGCTCACGCGCGATCTGTCGAACGAGGATCGGCTCGATCTGCTTCTGCAGATCGAGGAGACGAAGATCGCGCGGATCGCGGGCGGAGGCGCGGCCGACGTCGAGCACTGGAGACGGAGGAGCTATGGGCTGCTCGTCACGTGCGAGGTGACCGACGATGCGCTCAAGCGGCTCGGCGCCGCGCGCCCGTCCGACTGCCCGCGGCTCGCGCCGCGGCGGCCCGCTCCTTGAGTTGAGGCGCGCACGACGCCGTGCCAGAACGGGAGCGTCGATCATGGCGCGCTTGCTGCGGCACCTCATCGAAGCTCCTCGGGTGTGCACGTACATCCCCGAGCAGGTCGCGTCGCTCGAGCACCGGGTGATGGTGGACGTGAGCGCCGAAGAGCTCGAGGCCCTGCTCGAGCGAGGCTGGCGTCGCTTCGGGCCCGACTACTTCCGGCCCGCCTGCGCCCGCTGCCACGCCTGCGTGCCCACGCGCATCGTGGTGGCCGACTTCGCTCCGACGAAGAGCCAGCGCCGCGCCCGCCGCAAGGCCGAGGGCCTCCGCGTGGTCATCGGACCGCCCGAGGTCGACGCCGAGCGGCTCGCGCTCTACCACGCCTGGCACGGGGACCGCGAAGCCACGCGCGAATGGACGCCCTCGGCCCTCGACGAAGAGGAGTACCAGCTCCAGTTCGCCTTCCCGCACCCCGCCGCGCGCGAGGTGGCCTTCTACGACGAGGATCGACTCATCGCGGTGGGCATCTGCGACGAGACGCCGGCGGCGTGGAGCCTCGTCTATTTCTTCTACGATCCTGCTTATCGCGATCGCTCGCTCGGGGTCGCCAACGTGGTGATCGCCGTCGAGATCGCGGCCGCGCGCGGGATCCCCCACGTGTATCTAGGCTATCGCGTGAGCGCCTGTCCCTCGCTTCGATACAAGGCGGGCTTCGGTCCGAAAGAGGAGCTCGAGGGCCGACCCGACCCGCGGGAAAGGCCTCGCTGGGTGCGGAGCGCGTAGGCTCCCTCCGGCGAGATCACGAGCGCCCTTCCGCAGTTGCGGGTGAGCGGCGATCGGCTCGACAAGGCCTCACCCACCCCGCGTAGAATGGCGGGTTGCGCGTGCGCGCGCAGGGAGGACATCGATGTCGGCGCATCTCCGTTGGAGCATTCCACTGCTCACCGCGCTCGTGGTGAGCGCCGCTGCGTGCGGCGGCGGCGGCGAGGTGTCCTCGTCGACGGGCGACACCGCGTCGTCCGGATCGGCCACCACGGGCAGCGGAGGCAGCGGGCACGGCGGCCAAGGGCACGGCGGCGGGATCACGCTGCCCGACGGCGGCGGCGACGATGCGCCCATCACCGATCCGTGTGTGGGCGTGACGTGCGACGCGGATCAGCACTGCGCGGTGACGAACGAGCAAGGCTCGTGCGTGAACAACACCTGCGCCGACCTCTCGTGCACGGCCACCGAGGCGTGCACGCCGACGCCGGGAGGCGGCGCGATTTGCAAGGACATCTCTTGCACCACCGACGCCAACTGTCCGACGAGCCAGTACTGCAACGGCACCATCTGCGTCGACGACACCTGCGTGGCCGGCACGCGCACGTGCGTGGGTGACGAGCTCCACGAGTGCGCGCCCAACGGCGGCGGCGACACGGTCAAATACCTGTGCGGCAGCCAGTCGTACTACTCGAGCCCGTGCGTCGATCCGGGCCAGGGCGACGCGCACTGTCCGTGCGAGGACGACTGGGATTGCCCGGCCAACACGGTGTGCGAAGCGGGCAAGTGCACGGGCACCGGCAAGGCGCCGACGTGCACGCTGCCGCCCGTGGACTTCACCAGCGTGCTGCCGGTGAACGAGATCCAGTGGGGCGGCCTCAGCCAGACCAACAAGGACGCGGTGAACGCGCCGTTTCCGACCTCGTCCCAGGCGTGCGCCACGCCCATCGTGGTGAACCTCGACGACGACAACGGGGACGGGCTCATCAACGAGCTCGACTTCCCCGAGATCGTCTTCATGACCTACTGCGGCACGGACATCGCCACGAACGGCATCGTGCGCGCCATCCACGGCGGCGGGCCCAACAAGGGCAAGGATTACTTCGCGACCTGCGGCAACACCGTGTGGCACGAGGGCGATCCGCCGAGCATGAGCTGCGCGTGCGGCACCGCGGAGGGCAACTCCACCGCCGCGGTGGCCGTGGCCGATCTCGACAACGACGGGGTGCCCGAGATCGTAGTCCCCACCGAGAACGACGCGGTCCTCATCCTCGACAACAAGGGCGTGCCCATCACGCGGACGGCAGACGCTCAGTGGGTCACGGGCTACGTGAACCCGGCGCCGACGATCGCCAACATCGACAACCAGGGCTTCGCCGAGATCGTGGTGGGGAACAACGTCTTCACGCTCGATCACGACGCGAACAACAAGCTCGTCTTCGTCGATCGCTTCGCCGGCGGGACGACGCCGAGCGGGATGAACGGCCAGGGCCCGGTGCCGTGCGTGGCCAACATCGCCGGTGATTCGCGCCTCGAGATCGTGGCCGGGACGATGGCGTACGCGCTGCCCGTGCCGCCGCCCGGCGTGAAGAAGCGCGCGGACTGCGTCGCCGGCGCGACCGACGACTTCTGCACGGGCAAGCTGAGCGTGGTCTGGGACGCGCAGAAGGTGAATGGGACGACGCTCATCCCGGCCGCGCAGCGGGACGGCTTCTGCGCCATCGCCGACGTGCTCGGCGCCGACGAGGACGCCGCCCCCGGCCCGCAGAACCCGCTCGACGGCAAGGCCGAGGTCGTGGTCGTGGCCGAGGGTTACCTCGTGGTGCTGAACGGCGAGACCGGCACGCGCCGGCGGTTCATCAATCTGGGCGCCGGCGCCGACGGCGGCGCGCCCAACATCGACGACTTCGACGGCGACGGCTTCCCCGAGATCGGCACGGCGTTCGGCACCGCCTACCTGCTCATCGATCTCCAGGACACGTCGACCGCGTGCCCGGCGTGGCCCACCGCCTTCACCGACGGGGCCGCGACCCCGGCGACGAACCTGGCGCGCACCCCCGGCGGGGCCTGCACCATGGACGCCGACTGCGCCGCGGGCGCCGTGTGCAACGAGACCTTGGGCTCGTGCGTGTGCCTCCACAACGGCTGGCGGCGCACCACCGAGGACGACTCGAGCCGCGTGACCTCGTCGAGCGTCTTCGACTTCAACGGCGATGGCGCCGCCGAGGTCGTCTACAACGACGAGTGCTACTTCCGCATCTACGACGGGCGCACCGGCGGCGTGCTCTTCAAGCACCACTCGCCGAGCCGCACGCGCATCGAGAACCCCGCGATCGCCGACGTGGACAACGACGGCAACGCGGAGATCGTCTTCCCCTCCAACAACGACGCCTCGTCCTGCTCCGAGGGCTCGAACTACCCCAACGGCATCGCGGTGTGGGGCGACGCCAGCGACACGTGGGTCTCGGCGCGCCGCATCTGGAACCAGCACTCGTATCACGTGACCAACGTGACCGAGGGCGGCGCCGTCCCGATGAAGGAGCCCGAGAGCTGGAAGAGCTACAACGGCCGCACGTACAACACCTACCGATCGAACCCGCGGAGCTACGCGGTCGCGCCCGATCTGACGGTGAAGGGCGTGCAGGTCTCCTCCCCTGACGCCACCTGCGGGCAGCTCTCCGAGAAGCTGACCATCAGCGTGCAGATCGACAACGCCGGGGATCTGCGCGTCGGTCCGGGCGTCGTCGTCACGTTCTACGGCGCTTGGCAGAACCCGGCGTTGAGCGAGGCGCTCCACGCGGACACCATGGGCACGCCGCTGACGTACACGCTCCAGAGCAGCCTGGAGCCGGGCGGCTCCATCGTCATCTCGGTCGCCTACGACGCGCTCGACAACACGCCCGGCGTGGTGCCCGACGAGATCCGCGTGATCGTCGACGAGGCCAACACGCAGCGCGAGTGCGACGAGATGAACAACGAGCTCACCCAGCCCGTGATGGCCGGCACCCAAGCGGCCGATCTCCGCATCGCGCTCGGCACCGTCGGCACCGCGACGTGCCCGCTGCCCAGCTTGCCGACGACGATCTTCAACGATGGATCGATGCCGGCCAGCAACGTGCTCGTGCGCTACTACGCGGGCGATCCCAGCCAAGGCGGCGCAGCCTTCCACGACGAGACGGTGGCCGGCCCGATCGCGCCCGGCGGCAGCACGATGTTCACCGCGAGCCTCTCCGGCTTCCCCAAGAACCTCTCGGTGCTCGTCTACGCCGTCGTGGATCCCGACAACGCCATCCCCGAGTGCAACGACGGCAACAACAAGGCCTCCGCCGCCGACAAAGCCGTCTGCAGCGGGATCCAGTAGCCTCGGAAGAGGCGCGCAGCTCCTCCGGCTCCACGGGCAAATCCCCGTGGAGCCTCCCATCCCTCGAACCACGCGAGCCGACTTCAGCGCGACGCGGCGAACAAGCCCTGGTCATCGACGTCACGGATGGGGACGGACGGGCGCCGGCCGCGATTCGGGGCCATTCTCTTCAGCCGGGCTTTGCCTCACCATGGCTCGACCGGAGGCGACGTGAGCGAGCACAAGTACCGGACCTGCAACCTCTGCGAAGCGATGTGCGGGCTCGACATGACCGTCGAGGGGGACCGCATCACCGATGTGCGCGGCGACGACGCCGACGTGTTCTCGCGCGGCCACATCTGCCCGAAGGGGCCGGCGATGCGCGATCTGTACGAGGATCCCGATCGCCTGCGCCGGCCGCTCGTGCGCAAGGATGGGAAGCTCGTGCCGGCGTCGTGGGAGGAGGCGCTGGAAGCGGCCGCTGACGGCATCCTCCGCGTGCAACGGAAGTACGGGAGGAACGCGGTCGGCGTCTACTCCGGCAACCCCACGGCGCACAACCACGGGGCGCTGATCATGGGGCAGATGCTGCTCTCGGCGCTGCGCACGCGGAACCGCTTCGACGCCAACTCGCAGGACGCGAACCCGCGCCTCTTCACGGCGATTCACATGTTCGGCGAGGCCACGGCGCTGACCGTGCCCGACGTCGATCGCACCGACTACTTCCTCGTCCTGGGCGCGAACCCGGCGGCCTCGAATGGGAGCATCATGTCGCTCGGCGACGTGCGCGGCCGCCTCAAGGGCATCCGCGCGCGCGGCGGGAAGATGGTGCTCGTCGATCCGCGGCGCACCGAGACGGCCGCGTGGGCCGACGAGCACCTCTTCATCCGCCCGGGCGGCGACGCGGCGCTGCTGCTCGCCATTCTGCACGTGATCTTCGCGGAGAAGCGCTGCGACGAAGCGGCCGTGCGCGCGATCGCGGACGGGCTCGACGAGCTTCAGACGATCGCCGCGCGCTTCGCGCCCGAGCGCGTGGCGAGCGCCATTGGCATGGAGGCCGGCACCATCCGGCGGATCGCGGACGAATTCAGCGGCGCGAAGCGGGCCGTGGCCTACGGGCGCGTGGGGATCTGCACGAGCGAGTTCGGGTCGCTGGGGAGCTGGCTCATCGAGGCGCTCAACGTGGTCACGGGCAACTTCGATCGGCCGGGTGGATCGATGTTCCCGAAGCCCGCCATCGATCTCTCCGGCCTCGCGCGGAAGCTCGGCGTGGGCGGCGCGGGGCGCTATCGATCGCGCGTGCGCGGGCTGCCGGAGGTCTCGGGCATGCTGCCGGCGACGACCATCGTCGACGAGATCGAGACGCCGGGCGAAGGCCAGATCCGCGCGCTGGTGACGATCGCGGGCAACCCGGTGCTCTCCGTACCGGGCGGCGAAAGGCTGGCGCGCGCGCTCCCCCAGCTCGAGCACATGGTCTCGATCGACATCTACGCCAACGAGACCACGCGGCACGCGAGCGTCATCCTGCCGCCGCGATCGGCGCTGGAGCGCGGGCACTACGACGTGCTCTTCCACGCCATCCAAGTGCGCAACACGGCCAAGTGGTCGGAGCCGGTGGTGAAGCCCGATCCGGACACGCGCGACGACTGGAGCATCCTCTGGGATCTGTCGGTGCGCCTCCACGGCAAGCGCCGCGGCCCGCTCGCCGAGCGCGCGGCGCGGCTCGCGCTTCGTCTCGGCGCGCCGAGCGACGAGCGCGTCCTCGATCTGCTGCTGCGCACGGGCCCGTACCAAGGCTTGAGCCTCGCGGCCCTGCGCGCCGCGCCGCACGGCGTGGATCTGGGCCCGCTCGTCCCCATGCGCGCGTCGCGCGTGCGCACGCCATCGCAGCGCGTGAGGCTCACGCCGCCCGCGCTCGCCGCCGATCTCCCGCGGCTCGATCGCTGGCTGGCCGAGCCGCAGCCCGGCGATCTCCTGCTCATCGGGCGGCGGCACGTGCGCTCGAACAACTCGTGGATGCACAACCTCCGGCCGCTGGTGAAGGGCCGCGATCGCGCCACGCTCCAGATGCACCCCGAGGACGCAGCCCGCCTCGGCCTCGCCGACGGCGCCACGGTGCAGGTGAAGAGCCGCGCGGGCGAGGTGCGCGCCAAGCTCGAGGTGACCGACGAGGTGATGCGCGGGATCGTCTCGCTGCCGCACGGGTTCGGGCATGCATCAGCGGCGGACACGCTGCGCGTCGCGGGCAGCGTGCCCGGGCCGAACGCGAACGAGGTCACCGACGCGGCCTTCCTCGAGCCGCTCACGGGCACCGCCATCCTCAACGGCGTGGTCGTGTCCGTCGCGGCCGTGGCCGCTACGGGCACCGTCTTGGCCGCGCAGTGATGGCGCGCGGCGAAGCCCCGCGGGCGCGCCCCATCCAAGCTCGCGCGGGGGCGGCGTTTCCAACGGCATCCATGCGATCTGCGAGCCTGGCCTGTGCCGTCGCGTTGCTCACCGCCGGCTGCTTGGGTCGCGGCCGGCACGGCGCCATCGACGAGAGCCGCTTCGTGGCCCCCGACGATCAGCAGCTCCACCTGCTGCTCGGCGACTACCCGAACCCCGGGCCCAACGCGTCCAGCGACATCCACGACACGCGCGGCAACGTGGTCCCCTTCCCTGCGGCGCGCGCGCGCTTCGCCGACGAGGTGGTCTCGTATGACGTCGGCGCGCCCGCGCCCGTCCCCGAAGGTCAGGACCCGCGCACCGCGCTCGGCCCGCCCGATTATACGCCCGACAAGTGGGTCCTGCCCCGCGCCGTCAGCCTCGGCAACGGCGGCGTCCTCACGCTGAAATGGAACCAGGGCGTGCTCAGCGACGGCGAAGGCCCCGACATCTTCATCTTCGAGATCGGGCCCAGCGTCGAAGCGGTGAACGTCGACATCAGCGCCGACGGCGAGCATTGGATCGCGGTGGGCACCGCACCCGGCGGCTCGTGCGCGATCGACATCGGCCCCTACGTGCAGACCGGCGACGTCTTTCACTACGTGCGCCTGCGCGACATCCCTTGGAAGGGCACCGAGAGCGACGCGTGGCCCGGCGCGGACATCGACGCGGTGGCCGTCGTCGCGGGGGCGCAGCGCGTGTCGGTGCCGAGCGAGGTGCTCTTCGCGCTCGACAGCGACACGCTGGCGCCGAGCGCCGCCGGTGAGCTCGACCGCGTCATCGCCGCCATCCGCGCGCGCCCCGGTGCCCGCGTCACCGTCGAGGGGCACACCGACGACCAAGGCGACGACGCCTACAACCAAGCCCTCTCCGAGCGGCGCGCGCGCGCCGTCGCCGATCACCTGATCGAAAAGGGCATCGCGCGCGATCGCATCCGCGCCCGCGGGCTCGGCGAGACGCGTCCCGTCGCGCCCAACGACGTCCCGGAGGGACGGAAGAAGAACCGGCGCGTGGAGATCGTCATCGACGATCGCTGACGCATTCCCAAGCCGCGAAGCGGCGCCGTATCCTCGCGGATCATGCTCCCCACCACCATCGACGGTGTCGTCGAGCGGCTCGAAGAGATCATCCGTCGCTCCGTCGCGGACCACGATCGCCGCGGCTACTTCGCCGCGCTCTACAACCGCGTCACGCTGCGCGTGCGCGAGGGCGTGCGCCGCGGCGAGTTCGAGGACAATGCCCGCATGGAGCGGCTCGACGTGATCTTCGCCAACCGCTACCTCGCGGCCTACGACGGCTACGCCCGCGGCGAGCGCCCCACGAAGCCCTGGCAGCGCGCCTTCGAGGCGGCGGGGCGCGACGGGCTCTTCGTCATCCAGCACCTGCTCCTCGGGATGACCGCGCACATCATGCTCGACCTCGGCATCGCGGCCTCCGAGGTGGCGCGCGAAGGCGGCCTCGCTGCGCTCCGCCGCGATTATCTCCACATCAACGATCTGCTCGCCGCCGAGGTCGACACCGTCGAGGACCAGCTCGTGGCCATCGCCGGCCGCTGGCAGCCGGGCCTCGGCGCCATGCTCGATCTCGTCGATCGCATGGCCCACCGCGCCGACGAGTCGGCCGCCAGCTTCCTCATCGACGCCTCGCGCGACCGCGCCTGGGACTTCGCCGTGAGCCTCGTGGACGCCCCCGCCAACACGCGCCCGACGGTCATCGATCTGCACGAAACGGCGACCACGCTCCTCTCGGACGCCGTCATGATCGACGCCCCGCTCGTGAGCCTGATAGCAGGCGGCAGCCACCGCGACGTGGCCGAGAACATCCGCATCCTGGCGCGCGGGGAGATGGCTCTCTGATGGCGCATGGCGCGGGTGCGGAGAGAGAGATTTCAACGCAAAGTCGCAAAGACGCAGAGACGCAAAAAGGCGCAAAGGAATGAGTCTCTCTCGCCTTTTTGCGTCTTTGCGTCTCTCGCGCCTTGGCGTTTGATTTCGATCGAGCAGGCATGCTCGGGCTCGGGGCGCGCGAGGAGCGGGGCGCGCATCCGATCACGATTCCATGCGCGTCCGGCGGCGCGACGGCGTACACCTCGGGGCGCGTGTCTCCCGTGGCTTGGATCGTTTGCTCGCTGTGGATCGCCGGCGCGTTGGTGGCGGCGATGATGGGCGCGCGTCGGGGCTTCGCCGAAGGGCGGGGGCGGCGGGCGGCGGCGCGCTTGATGAGCCCGACGATCTACCTGTTCACCGCGTATCTGCTGGTGGCTGCGTTCGCGACGCCGAAGTCGCCGGGCGAGTCGACGTCGCCGCTGTTGTGGCTGGGCGTGCTCCTCCCGCTCACGTATGCGCTGGCCACGTTCTCGGCGGTGGGTCGCGAGCGAAGGGCGCCGCTCGTGGCTGCGGCCCTCGGGCTCCTCCATGGGGGCGCGGTGCTCGCGGGCGCCGCGGTGGTGTTGGCCCTCGCGTCGCCGGCGTTCGTGCCGGCGTGGCTGCGGTAGCTCCGCGGAGTTGCGGGCGAAGGGTCGCGCCCGCCATCATGGGCGCGGCTCGATCCGAGCCACCGCACGGCACGTAGCGAGCCCGTCGATTCATGACCTCCGCGCCCTCGATCCGCACCCACGAAGTCCGCCCGCCGTCGGCGCGCGCGGAGACGGCGATGGTGGCGCGCGCCGCGTTCCACATCGTCTACTGGGCCGCGCTCGTGGTCAGCGCCCAGACCTACGATCCCGCGCGGCCGCAGGGCAGCGTCGCGAGCCCGCCTTCGCCGTTCGAGCGCCGCTTCCCCGAGCTCGCGACGGACGATCAGCGGATGTACCGCGCCATCCAAGAAGGCGTGGCCGAGGCCGAGCGACGTCGATCCCGATCGGGGCGCTGGCCTTCGCCCGCGGCGCTGGCGCGCGAAGGCGTGCTGCCCTTCGCGGAGGATCCCATCGATCGGGCGGGCTACACGTGGAGCTTCGCGCACACGGGCCCGGTCGTGAACTACGTGGGCACGCCGGCGCCGGGATCGGGGCGCGAGGCGTTCGCGGTGATCGTGACCGAGCCCGATCCGGGCACGGCCCTCGATCCTTCGGCGCAGGTCGACGACGTTCATCATCGGCTCGCCGACGGGCAGATGATCCACGTCACCGTGTGGATGGGCCCACCGCTCGGCCCGCTGCGCGACGCCGTGGGCGTGCTCGCGCCCGATCAAGGCTACAAGCAGGTCCTCTCGGGCCGATGAAGGAGGGATCGATGCGAGGTCTCGTGCCGTGGATCGTGGGCCTTTGGTCGATCGTCTGGGCGCTCGCGTGCACCGCGCCGAGCAACACGGACATGCCCACGGAGCGCACCGCCGCCCCCGCGATCCAAAGCGCGCCGCCGCGCCCGGAGCCCACCGCGAGCGCGCTGCCCATCGTCGTGCCGGCGGGCACCATCAAACCGGTCGATCCCAAGCGCCCGCTCCGCGTCGGCGTGACGCTGCACCCTTACTATTCGTGGACCAAGAGCGTCGCCGGCGATGGGCCCGAGGTCGAGGTGCGCTCCATCCTCCCGGGCGAGGTCGACGCGGGCAACTACCAGCCGCGCCCCGAGGACATCAAGAAGCTCGGCGACCTCGACGCCATCGTCGTCAACGGCATCGGCCACGACGATTTCATCGGCGGGATGATCCAAGCCTCGGGCAACACCCATCTCGTGGTCATCAAGCCGAACGAGGCCACGCCGCTGCTCAAGGCGGCGCGCGGCGGCGCGGTCAACTCGCACACGTTCATCTCCTTCACCAACGCCGTGCAGCAGACCTACGCCATCGAGCGCGCCCTGGCCGCGCTCCGCCCCGATCTCGCGCCGCGCTTCAGCGAGAACGCCGGCCGCTACGGCGCGCGCCTCCGCCAAATCCGCGCCGAGGCCGCGAAGAAGCTCGCCGACGCCAAGGCGAAGCGCGTGGTCACCGTGCACGACGGCTACGGCTACCTCTGTCAGGAATTCGGGATCGACGTCGCCGGCGTGGTCGAGCCTGCGCACGGCTTGGTGCCGTCGGCCTCCGAGCTCGGCGAGATGATCGATCTCTTGAAGCGCGAGAAGATCAGCATCGTCCTCAGCGAGGAGACCTTCCCCGACAAGCTGCTCGGCGTCCTCAAGGACGCGGCCAAGGTGAACGTCTTCATCATCACCCACATCGCCTCGGGCGCGTACACGGCCGACAAGTTCGAGAAGGAGATGGCGAAGAACGCCGACACCCTCGTGAAGGCGCTCGCTCCCTGATGAGCCATCCGCCGCTCCTCGAGATCACCGATCTGACCGTCGCGCGGGATGGGCACGTCGCGCTCGATCGCGTCTCGATCGCGGTGGCGCGCGGCTCGATCCACCTCGTCGTCGGCCCCAACGGCGCGGGCAAGAGCAGCCTCGTCGCGGCGGTGCTGGGCGAGATCGATTTCCGCGGGCGCATTCGCTGTCACTTCCTCGGATCGGAGCGCATCGGCTACGTGCCGCAGAGCTTCCCCGTCGATGCCACGCTGCCGCTCACCGTCGTCGAGCTGCTCGCGCTCACGCGACAGCGCTTGCCGGTGTGCCTGGGCGTGCGGGCGGCGACGCGCGTCGTGGCGGCGAAGCTCCTCGATCGCGTGGGCCTCGCCGGCCTCGAAGATCGCCGCCTCGGCGCGCTCTCGGGGGGCGAGCTGCGCCGCGTGCTCCTCGCGGGCGCCCTCGATCCCGAGCCCGAGCTGCTCCTCCTCGACGAGCCCGCGAGCGGCCTCGACGAGGCCAGCACGCAGCGCCTCGAAGGCATCGTGCGCGCGCTCCGCGACGAGCGCGGCACCACGGTGCTCATGATCTCGCACGACCTCGCGCAGGTCCGCCGCCTCGCGGACACCGTGACCGTCCTCGATCGCACCGTGCGCCGCTCCGGCACGCCCGCCGAAGTGTTGGGCGAGGGTTCCGCCTTCCCCTTCACGGAGGCGCGCGCGTGATGGATCGCTTCTACGCCTTCCTCGAGCAGCTCGCCGCGCGCGGCCTCCTCCCCGAGGCGCTGCGCTATCCGTTCGTGGCCCGCGGGCTCCTCGCGGTGCTCGTCCTCGCGCCGCTCCTCGGGGGCATGAGCCACCTCGTGGTCGCGCGGCGGCTCGCGTTCTTCAGCACGTCGCTCGGGCAGGCGGCGCTCACGGGCATCACCATCGGCCTCCTCGCCGGTGAGCCGATCCAGGCCCCGTATGCCGGCGTGATCGGCTTCAGCCTGCTCTCCGCGATCGGGATGGTCTACGTCAAACGCCGCTCGCGCCTCCCGCCGGACACGCTCATCGGCGTGTTC
Source organism: Minicystis rosea (assembly GCA_001931535.1). GTDB lineage: Bacteria > Myxococcota_A > Polyangia > Polyangiales > Polyangiaceae > Minicystis > Minicystis rosea. Next base: position 13,696,590 of record CP016211.1, on the reverse strand, counting down.
ACGGCGCTCACGCTCGGGCTCGGCATCTGCCTCCTGGTCGCGGTCACGAAGCAGTTCAACATCCACCAGATCGAAGCGGTGATGTTCGGGAGCCTGCTCACCGTCACCGACACCGATCTCTTGGTGCTCGTCGTGGTCGCGCTCGGCGTGCTCGGCGTCCTCGCGCGCACGTACAACGCGCTCCTCCTCGACAGCGCGAGCCCCTCCCTCGCGCGGGTCGCCCGCGTCGACGGCGCGCGCATCGAGTACCTCTTCGTCGTGCTGCTCACGCTGGCCATCGTCGTGAGCCTCAAGATCATCGGCGCCCTGCTGGTCGAGGCGCTCGTGGTCGTGCCCGCGGCGGCCGCGCGCAACCTCGCGCGCAGCACGCGCGGCTACTTCGCCTGGAGCGTGCTCGTCGCCCTCGTCACCGGCCTCGCCGGCATCTGGATCTCGACGCGCTTCCGCGTCCCGACCGGCGGCGCCGTCGTGCTCGCCCTGGCCCTCTGCTTCTTCGCGACGCTCGCCCTCGGCGGCCGCAACAAAGGTGTCCCGCCCACGTAGCACGCCTGCACCAGCCCGTGCTACTGTCGTCCCGCTCGCGAAACCTCGCGCGAACGAAGCGGAAGATGACCCTGCCCTCCATGCTCGTCCTGGGCTTCATCCTCGGGATGAAGCACGCGACCGACGCCGATCACGTCGTCGCCGTGACCACGATCGTCAGCCGGGATCGCTCGCTCCGCGGTGCCGCGCGCATCGGCTCGCTGTGGGGCGCCGGGCACACGCTCACCGTCCTGCTGGTCGGTGGGGCCATCATTCTGTTCGGCCTGGTGATCCCGCCGCGCCTCGGCCTCGCGCTCGAGCTCGCCGTCGGCGTCATGTTGGTCGTCCTGGGCGCCCTCGCGCTGCGCAGCAACGCGCACGACGAAGCGCACGGCGCGCTCGCCCGCGCCGATCGCCGCCTGCAAGGGCGGTGGGGTTATGCGGCGCTGCGCCCGCTCCTCGTCGGCGTGGTGCACGGGCTCGCGGGCTCGGCCGCCGTCGCCCTCCTCGTGCTCGGGAGCATCCGCGATCCGCGTTGGGCCGTGGCCTACTTGGGCGTCTTCGGCGTCGGCACCGTCGCGGGCATGGTGCTCCTCTCGCTCATGCTCGCCGTCCCGCTCTCCGCGGCGAGCGGCGCCTTCGCCCGCGCCGGCCGCTGGATGGCCGTCGCCGCCGGCGTGGCCAGCGTCGCGCTCGGCCTGTTCCTGGTCTACCGCATCGGCTTCGTCGACGGCCTCTTCACCAGCACGCCGCATTGGACGCCGGGCTGACGCACAGCCTCACGACAGCGTGATCACGATAGGGCGCCGCGAGCGGTGCCACGCCTCGATCGCGCTCACGAGCCAGCGTCGATTCCTCGAGCGGGCGCCGCGCCGGAGCGCGGAGCACAAAAAGATGAAGCGCCCGGTCGACGGTGGGGGGAGACCGTCCGCAGGCGCTTCGTCGTTGAGACAATGCAGCTGGCGGGCCAACTCGAAAACGAGGGATCACGAGAGCTTGCGACATGCCGGCGCGAGGGCTCGTCGCAGACGTGAAATCTGGGCCTGCGAACATGAAGTCTGCAGGCGGCGCATCATGGAGCGCAGTCTCGACACCCGGGCACGGTGCCCCTTCTGTGTCGACGACAGTCTGCCAAACGCATCTCCTCGCAGCTCCGCAATCCGATTTTTCAGCCCTGCGATCCACCCGCGCCGAGGGTGATTGCAAGCCACTGACTTTGCTTGAAAAAGAATTGGCCCACTGCCTGCAATATCCAATCTCCGAAGCGCCCGCGGACGGACTCCCCCCCAACCGTCGTCCGGGCGCTTCAAGCCTTTTGTCCCCCTGAGATCACCCACCGCGTGAGCCGGCAAAAGCCGGCTCCGCGGTGATGGCGTGAACGCCGGTGAGCCAGCGTACCCGAAGCGCGCTCAGGGCAACGCCGGAGCAGCCGCCGCCACCACCGGCAACCGCAACCACCGGCAGCGGCAACCGCAACCACCGGCAACCGCAACCACCGGCAGCGGCAACCGCAACCACCGGCAACCGCAACCACCGGCAGCCGCGAGCGCGAGCGAGCGGACCCCAGCAAGCGCCCGCCCTCACGCTGTCGCTCCCTTCCCCCATCACACCATCATCTGCATCGAAGCTCGCGCCCCGAGGCAGGTGATCGCTCGAGCGCGCCGCGTCGTCCGGCACGGGACGTCACGCGGCGCGCACGATGGGGGCCTCAGGGGGAGACGCGGGCCTTGATCTTGGCGATGGCGTCGACCATCGCCGGGTCCTCGCGGAAGCAGCAGGGGTCCTTCTTGTTGGTGCAGCGGGCCCCGTGCGCGACCTCGAGCTGGACGAGCGTGCGCCGATCGCCGTCGGCGGCGGCGCGTCCGAGCAGCGCGCGGCGCTTCTCGCAGGGGGCGACGAAGAACTCGAAGGCGATGCGGAGCGCGGGCGGCTCGCGCGCCATGACGTCCGGTTGCCCCAGGATCGTGCGCGCGCGCTGGCCGCCGCGCGTGCCGCCGCGGGAGAGGGCGAGCTCGTAGAGGAGCTCGAGGCCGGGGGTGCCGAGCCGCGCGCCGAGCGTGTCGAAGACCGCGTCGGCGAGCTCGTTCTTGCCTTCGTACGCGATGCCCGCCGCCACGCCGATGACCCGGGCGCGCGCATCGGCGCCGTCGAGCACCGTGGGGTCGATCTGGGCGAGCGCCAGAAAGGCCTTGGCGCCGAGCACCCAATCTTTGATCTGGTTGGCCTTGTCGAGGCGCGCGCGCCAGCCGGCGACGTCCACGCCCTCGACCTCCGCCGGCATCGCCGATGCGGAGACGGAAGGCGCGGGCGCGCTGGGCGCGGCTGCCGAGGTGGGCGCGGGGGGAGCGACGGTGACGCGGGGTTTCCGCTCCGCGCGCGGGGCGAGGAAGAGGAACGCGGCCGCGCTGCCGAGCACGAGCGAGCCCACCGCGACGGCGGCGAAGGCCCAGCGCGGCGGGCCTTTTCGAGGCGCCGGCGGCGGAGGAGGCGGCGGCCGATCGAGGGCTTTGACGGCCTCGTCGATGGCCTCGATCGTCTCGCGGGCGCTCTGGTAGCGGTCCGAGGGCGCGCGCTGCACGAGGCGCATCGCGATGCGCTCCGCTTCCGCGGGCACCGCGACGCCCGGGGCCCGCACCGCCATGGGAGGAGGATCTTCTTGGCGTTGCTGGCGGAAGATCGAGACGGGATCCGTCCCCTCGAAGGGCAGGCGCCCGCAGAGCATCTCGTAGAGCGTGACGCCGAGCGCGTAGAGATCGCTGCGCTCGTCGACGGCGCCCATGCCGAGCGCCGCTTCCGGCGCGAGGTACGAGGGCGTGCCGAAGACCACGCCGGCGGCCGTGAGGGGCGTGCTCGGACGCGTCGGCTTCCGCCCCGTCGCCGAGCCGATGTCCACCTTGGCCAGGCCGAAGTCGATGATCTTGACGTGATCGCCCGGCTCGAGGAGCGTGTTCTGCGGCTTGATGTCGCGGTGGATGATGCCCTTGTCGTGCACGGCCGCGAGGGCGGCCGCCATCTGGCGGGCGATGCCGAGCGCGCGGGCGGGCGTGAGCGGGCCTTGATCGAGGAGGTCGGAGAGCGGTGTCCCCTCGACGTACTCGAGCACGAGGAAGTACGAGCCGTCGTCGAGCTTGCCGAAGTCGATCGCGGCCGCGACGTTGGGGTGCTGCACGTGCGCGCCGGCGACGCCCTCGCGCTCGAAGCGATCGATGAGCCCGGGCAGACGCTCGGTGTCGGCGTGCAGGACTTTGATGGCGACGCGCTTGCGCAGGTGGATCTGCTCGCCGCCGAAGACCGCGCCCATGCCGCCCTGCCCGAGCAGCTTGTCGGCGCGATAGCGGCCCGAGATGAGCGTGCCCAGGAGCGACGCGGCCCGCGCCTCGGAGGCCTGCGACGAAGGCCCGAGCTCGTCGAGGAAGGCCGCGCTCGTGAGCTCGATGGAGCCGCCGTCCGCGATGCGGGCCCGCCGCACCGTGGGCACATCGCCGAGTCGCGAGCTCGGAGGCCTCTCAGGCGGGAGCGTCCCCGGCATCGAGGTGGATGGTACGGCGATGCCCGCAGCGTGGCAATCGTGCGCCGCCCAACAGCACGCGGGGTGCGCCCTGCGAGGCACGCACGAGCGTGCGTTTCGCGCGGCAGGACACGGCGTACGCGGTTCAGCCGGCGAGGCTGCGAAGCTGGGCCAGCCGTTCGGCGGCCTCGCGCATGCGGACCGGCTCGCCGGCGCGGCGGGCCCGCCAGAGCAAGTTGTGGCCGGTCACGGTGGGCGCGACGAAGGGGACGACGGTGGTCTCGTAGCCGGCCGCCTCCAAGCGGAGCGTGCGCTCCGCGTCGATGAGCGCCGCGAGGTGCCGGCGGCGAACCTCGGCGTGCCGCGGCAGGCCGAGCCGATCGGCGGCGGCGCTCGCCGTGGCCGCGAACGGGATGGCCGCGCCGTAGCAGCACGGAACCAGGAAGAGCCAGCGCGCGCCGGCCGCGACGGCCGCGTCGAGGATGGCATCGGAGGCCGGCCCGCACGCGTGCAGCGCGACCACCGCGTGCGGCGACGCGGGCCAGAGCGAAGCATCGGCGACGTCGCCGGCCCGCACGTCGATGCGCGCGCGCGTCGAGAGCTTCTCGGCCGCGGCTCGGCAGGCGGCGGCGCGCGTGGGCTCGCGCTCGATGACGCGGAGATCGGTGACGCCGAGGAGCTCGGCCGCGAGCAGCCCGACGTAGGCCTTGCCCGCGGCGGCGTCGACGAAGGTGCCGCGCGCGCCCGCGCGCCCGAGCTCGCCGAGGAGCGCGGCGACCTCGACGGCCTTCTTGCGATCCTCGCGCCGCAGCCGAGCGCCCTCCGCAGCGATGAAGAGACGCTCGAGCGCCTGCTCGACCTCGGCGACCGCGATCATCCGCGCCTATTTGCAGCAGCCGTTGCAGCCGCCGTTGCAGGAGTTGCAACAACCATTGCACCCGTCGCACGTCTTGCAGCAGCCGCCGCAGTCCTTGCAACTGCCGCCGCAGTCCTTGCAACTGTCGCAGCAGTCGCACGAGGAGCTGCTCGGGTTGCAGCCGCTGCACGGGTTGCCGCAGCCGCCGCTGCCGGTACCGCCGCCGGGCTTGGACGGCGGCGTGGTGGGCGCGGGCGCGGTGCCGGGCTCGGTCGGTGAGGCGCCGGCGCCGCTCGGGGTCGCGGAGCTCGGCGGCTTGGGCTTGGACGGCCCGGGCTCGGATGTGGGCACGGGGCCGCTCGGCGGAGGGAGGCGCGGCTCCCAGGCCGGAGGCACGAGGCCACCGCGTCCCGCATCGGCGCCGGCATCGTGGGCGCCCGCGTCGTGCGCGCCCGCGTCGTGCGCACCGGCAGGCGGCAGGCGTCGCGAGGCGGGGCCGCGGGCGAAGGCGGGCAACGAGGAGAGCCACACCCAGACGAAGACGAAGGCCGTCGCCACCGCGGCGAGCACACGCAAGGGCAACGGGCGCGGGCGGGCGCGCGCGGCGGCGTCCTCGGCGCGAGCGTAAGCATGGGCCTTCTGGGCGGCGGCGCGGGCGAGGCGCCGCATCTCCACGGCCACCACGCTGCGCACGAGATCGCGATGGCGCAGGAGAGGCAGCGCGCCCGCGAGATCGTCGAGCGCGGCGAGATCGTCGTGGAGCAGGCCCCAGGCGACCTCCACGCGCGGCCACGACACCCGCGGCGCGCGATCGCGCGGGCCCCGCGCGAGGCAGGGGTTGAAGGCGCCGCCGCGGTGATCCTTCTCGAGATCGTCGAGCGCGTCGATCAAGTAGATGGCGCTCCCCAAGTGGCGCCCGAAGGCCGCGAGCGCGGCGCGCCCTTCCTCGGATCGCGCCGCCGGGCTCACGCCGGGGAGGCCGGCCATGCGCTCGAAGACGCGGGCCAGCGCGCTCGCGGTGGGCTCGGCGGCGGCGCGCGGGCCGGTCACGCCGGGCACCTCGCGGCGCGCCTGCTCGTGCTCGAACCCGTCGAGATCGGCGAGCGAGATGCCGAGATCGGCGAGGATGCCGCGGGCCGCCTCGACCTTGCCCGAGAGCAGCGGGCGCGCGGCGACGGCGGCGGGCTTGCCGTCCTCGGCGCGATCGGCGAGCCACTGATCGGAGAGCAGCATCTGCATCGCCGCCGCGTAGCGCATGGCGGGGCTGTCGGGCCGGACGGTGGGCCGGAAGGTCACCGGCAGGATCGGACAGCGACAGCGATCCGGCTCGGCCGCGGTCTCCATCAGGCCATCGGCGACGAGCGCGAGGAAGACGGCGTCGTAGTTGAGCAGCGCGCGCGTGAGCGTGCCGAAGTGATCCCCGAGGCTCTTGCAGAGGCCGCAATAGAAGGTCTCGTAGGCGCGCGCCCGATCGCAGCCCATGCGGCACGTGTGCGGCTTCAGCGTGCCGAACATGAACGCTCCTTGGTGGGAAAGAGACGCGCGGCCGCGACGGGGACGGGCGCGGCCGCGTGGAGCGGATGCGCGAGCCAGCGGCCGTGCAGGTATTCGTGGATGAACGCGAGCAGGGCGCGCACGTCGCCGAGCTCGGGCAGCGAGGCGGCGAGCTGCGCGGCCTCGTTGGCGTCGGGCATGCACGCGCGCTCGACGCCGTGGGCGCGGAGGAGCGCATGCAGCGCCCCCGCATCGCCGCGCGTCGCCGCGTCGAGGTACGCCGCGGGCGCGCGCTCCCAGAGCAGCATCCCCGGCCAGGTCGCGAGGTGGCCGTCGCCGAGATCCTTGGCGAGATCGGCGAGCGCATCGACGCGCTGGATGGCCCAACCCCAGTCATAGAACGAACGCTCCTCGTCGGCCGTGAAAGGGCGGCGCGCGTCCGCGGGGAGCTCGCCGATGCGCGCGATCATGAGCAGCCACACGCCGCTGATCGATCGCGTCACCTGCGCCACTTCGGCGCGCGACACCTCGTCCGGCGCGCTCGTGAGCACGCGCACGGCCTCGACCTGCACCTCCCAACCGGCGGCGATGGTGGCGAGGACCCGATCGAGGCGGCCCTCGTCGGCGGCGAGCGCGCGCAGCGATCGCCCCAGCGCGGCGCCGAGCGCGCAGCGCGGCTCGGCGTTGGCGGCGCGCGCCTCGCGGATGGAGGCCAGCGTCGGCGCGAGGAAGGCGCGCGTGCGCGCCACGAGCCCCACGCGATCGGCGTGAAACGGGCGCGCGTCGATGATCTGATCATCGATCTTCGTGAGCAGCGAGAGCATGGCGCCGGCGCGTCCGACGGCCTCGGCCTGCGCCGATCCGCCGAGCGCGCCGTACGCGGCCACGCCGAGCACGCCGAGGCCGGCGCAGAGGAGCCGGCTCTGCGCGCCGACGCGGCCCTCGGGATCGGCGGCCTCCACCAGGGCACCGACATCCGCGAGCCAGCGATCGCCGGCAGCGATCACGTCGGCCGCATGCTCCGCGAACGGCTTCATGCTCACGCTCCTTCCTCCCCGCCCGCGTCGGGCTCGAGCTCGATGAGCCCCTTCGTCCCCATCTTCGCCGTCTTGCGGGACGCGCCGTGCACGTTGGTGCGATCGAGGTCCGCGTCGCGAAGATCCGCGCCCTCGAGGTTCGCCTGCACGAAGCTCGTGCCGATGAGACGCGCGGCCCGCAGCGTGGCGCCGCCGAGATCGGCGCGCGCGAGCCGCGCCCCCGACAGATCGGCCTTGCCCCGAGAACGCCGGCGAGCGAAGCGCCCGTGAACACCGCGTCGCGCAGCCGCGCCTGCCGCAGGTCGGCCTTGCCGAGCCGCGCCTCGACGAAATCGGCGCCGTCGCCGGTGAGGCGCGCGAGGTTCGCGCCCGTGAGATCGGCGCCGGTGAAGGCGGCCTTCTCACAGCTCGCGCGCGAGAGGTTCGCCTCCGTCAGCGTGGCCTCGACGAAGATCGCGGCGTCGATCGCGGCGCTCTCCCACGTCGATCGCGGCGCCGCGATCCGCCGGAACGAAGCGCCCGTGAACGTCGCCCCCTGCATCACCGCGCCGGGCAGGCGCGCGTCGTCGAAGACGGCGCCCGCGCCGCGCGCGTCGGTGAGATCGGCGCGCGCGAGATCGGCCCCGGTGAGATCGGCATCGGTGAGGTCCGCTTCGCCGAGCTGGGCATCCGCGAGACGCGCGGCCACGAGCCTGGCGCGCGCGAGCTTCGTGCCTTTGAGGTTGGCGCCCTCGAGATCGGCCTTCTCGAGATCGAAGCCCTGCAAGTCGACACCGGCGAGCGCGAGATCCCGCAGATACGCGCCGGCCTCGATGCGCGCGCGAAGGGTCGCCCGCAGGATCGAGGCTGGATCGGTGGGCACTGGAGGCGGCGCGGGCGGCGGAGGCGTGGGCGTCGCCGCGGGCACGACGGCCGGCTCGACCGGCGTGACGCCGAGCTTCGGCGCCTCCGCAACCTCGTGCGGCGGCACCGCCGTCTCCAGCGCCGCGAGGCCTTCCACACGCGGAGGCGGCGTCGCGACGCTCTCCAGCGACACGACGGAGGGAGCCGGCGCCGCGCCCGCGAGCACGCTCGACGAAAGCATCAACCCCGACGCCGCGCTCGACGACAGCACCAGCCCAGGGGCCGAGAGCCCCACCGCCGGCGCGTTCACGACCATGGGCGGCGGGACGGGCGCTGTCACTGCAACTGGCGAATTCGCGGGCCCCAGTGGCGCAATGGAGCCTCCAACTGGCGCAACGGAGCCTCCAACTGGCGAGCTCGCAGCCACCACTGGCGCAACAGAGCCTCCGACTTGCGATCTTTCAGCCACTACTGGCGCAATGAAGCCTCCCGCTGGGGAGCTTGCAGCCATCACTGGCGCAATGGAGCCTCCGACTGGGGAGCTTGCAGCCACCACTGGCGCAATGGAGCCTCCGACTGGCGAGATCGCAGCCACCACTGGCGCAATGGAGCCTCCGACTGGGGAGCTTGCAGCCACCACTGGCGCAATGGAGCCTCCGACCGGGGAGCTCGCAGCCACCACTGGCGCAATGGAGCCTCCGACTTGCGATCTTTCAGCCACCACTGGCGCGATGGAGCCTCCGACTGGCGAGATCGCGGGCCCCAGTGGCGCAATGGAGCCTCCGATTGGCGAGCTCGAGGCGCCGGGCGGCGCCACGACCAGTGGGGGTGGCGAGATCGAAGCGTCGGAGGGCGAGAGCGGGGGCGGCGAGGTGATCAGCGGGGGTGGCGCGATCGCGGGTCCCGGCGGCGATGTGACGACGGAGGGCGCGGTCGGCGTGGAGAGGGCCGCGAGGCGGCGGCGGACGTCGGAGGCTCGCGTGGAGATGGTCTCGGCATTCGGGTCCGAGGCTTCGACCGGCGCCGCCGGCACGCCGCTCCAGGGGGCGCCGGGCAACGCGCTCGCGCCGGGGGAAGGATCCTTCGCCGTGCCAGGAGCTGCGAGGGCGAACGGCGCTGCGAACGTCGCCGCGGCGCGGGCGCGAAGCATCTGGGTGCGATCGTCGCCGTCGCCGGTCCAGGTGCCGGTGGACGAGCGCGCGCGGGGGGCGCCGGCACGCGGGGCGCCCTCCGGAGCACGCGCGGCCACGTCGGTGCGCGCGGGGGTGAAGGGCAACACGCCGGCGAGCGGGGATTGCGTGGGCAGCGCGGTGTCGCCGAGCGAGCCGCTCGCGGGGCGCGGCGAGGCCGCGACGGACGGCAGCGACGACGGCCCTTGCTTGAACGGCAACGCATCGACGGCCGGCGGGAGCACGAAGCGGGTGGTCTCGTCCTCGTCGCGCGATCGCACGCGGGGCGCGGCGGCGGGCGCGGCGCCCTGATCCGTCGGGGCCTTGGTGAAGGGCAGCGCCGCCTTCACCTTCGCGATCACGATGCGCTCGGTGGGCGCGCGCTCCGATGGCGGCGGCTCCTCCGGCTCGGGAGCGCGCGGCGACGCGAGGTGCGCGTCCGCCGGCCAGGTGATCGGGTAGCCGGGCAGCTCGACGCCCACGATCAAGCGCAGGTGCGGGAGCATGTCGGTGCGCGCGAGCGGAAAGGATCCGCGCCACACGACCGAGCACGTACCCCGATCGGCGTCGACGAGGAGCGTGTCGGCGAGCAGATCGAACAGGTGCCCTTCGGGGCCGCGCGCGCCCGGAGCGATCCACACCGCCCGCGCGCGCATCGCCGGCAAGCGCGTGGACAGGCGTGGCTGCGCCGCGTGCATTCCATCGAGCACGATCCACTCCTCGCCCTGGAGGTAGTCGCATTGCTGATCCGGCGGCGCGGCCTGGAACCAGCGGAAATCGAAGCCCTCGGGGATGTCCGCCCAAGGCTCCCCGAGCGCGGGCGGCGCGTGCGATCCGAGGAGGCGGCGGCGCGCGACCCAGTGGCTCGAGATCGGGCCGAGGCTCGCGGGACGCCGGGGATCCGCGGGGTGCACGAGGTTCGGCTGCGCCCACGCGTCCGCCGCGGCGCCGACGCCGGCAGGGTTGTCGGGGAACGCGGGCCCGCCGAAGGTGCGCTCGTAGACGAGCGGGATCTTCTGGAAGGGCTGCGGCCCCGCGGCCCCGGGCGCGCGATCGCCGAAGACGTGCAGCACCTTGTCGACGAGCGCGCGCTCCTGGCGATAGACCGCGAGCCGAACGGTGAGCGCGGGCGCCGGCCGCGGCGGGCGCGCGTGGCCCCACACCATGACGCCCGCCGTGGGCAAGTGCGGCACGAGATCCGAAGGCTCGGCGAGCGTGGCCGCGCCGTCCCGATCCTCCACCACGAGCGGCAGCGGCGCGAGGAGGCGCGCCACGCCGTCGTGCATCATCGCGAAGGTCGCCTTGGCGACGACGGTCACCTGCGGGATGCCCGCGCGCCGCCACGAGAGCGAGCCGCACGAGACCGGCGTGAGCGCGACGACGGGGATCGGCCCGACGGGAACCACCGCGACAAGGTACAGCGATGTCCGAGGCCGGTGCTACCTCGACGGCGCCGCCGCGCCCCGGGCCCCGATGCCCCTGCGCATCGCGGCGAGCGGTGCGCCGTCGTCGTACGCCACCCGCCCCCCGCGAGCGAGACGCCGAGGCGCCGCCACAGCACGCCGAGATCGACACGGATCGGCGCGTTTCCCAGGCGCGCGCGCAGCGGCCGCAGCACCGCGAGGCCGGCGGTCTCGTCGCCGATGCCGAGCACCCGATCGAGATCCCACCGCTTGGAAACGTTGCCCCCCACACCGCTCACGGCGCGCAGCACGTCATCGAGCGAGCGCGCGTTCGCCGTCCGCTCGCGGATCTCGAGATCCGCGAGCAACCAGAAGAGCGCGCCGCCCCAGTAACGGCGGCCCCAGGTGTCGGTGCGATCGAGGCCTTGATCGCCGTCCTCCGGGAGCCCGTGCGGCAGCCCTTCGACGAGGCCGCGCCAGATCTCGTCCTCGGACACGATCCCGGCGCGCGCGCGGATGATGGGCTCGAGATACGTGGCGAGGCCCTCTTCGGCCCACGGCGTCCCCACGTCGGGGAACGAGAGGTGGACCATCTCGTGCACGAGCACCCAGTCTTCGGCGAGCTGGTCCGCGCGGCTCTCTTCACCGACGGAGATGAGGACCGCGCCGCCGCCGTTGCCCATCGTGTGCCCGTCGCCGATGCCGGCGCCCGGCTCGATCTTCACGATCACCGCCGCCCGCGGAATGGGAAAGCGCCCGAAGTACGCCGCGACCGCGCGCGCCGCGCCATCGATCCAACCATCGATCGCCGCGCGCGCGCCGGCCGTGAGCTTCCCGGGCGTGAACGCCACGTCGAGCGCGCCGCCGGCCAGCGGAAGCACGCGCAGCGAGAGCGGCCCGAAGGCTGCGTACGGTGTGTCGTCGAGCGCGGAAAGGTTGCCCGCGTAGGCGCGGCCGTCGCCCGAGGATCGCGCGAGGCCGGTGACGAAGCCGACCTCGGGCGGCGTGGTCACCGCGAGCTGGAAGGTCGCGTCGAGGCGCGGCCGGAGCAGCCACGACGACGGCGGCGCGAGGAAGGCGCCGCGATGCTCCTCGGCGAGATCATAGTCCCCGAGCACGCGCGCGGCCTCCGCGAGCAGGATGCGATAGCGCAGGCGGCAACCACCGGGCGCCGTGCAGGCCGGCACCTGCCACATGCCCTCGACGAAGCTCACCGCGGTGAAGCCCGCGCTTCCGGCGATGGCCACGTCCCGCACGAAGGGCCGGAGCGGGCCCTCGGGCGCCCAGCGCTGCCCCACGCTCTTCGGCACGTCGACCTCGACGCAGAGCTCCTCCGCGCGCGGCGCCGCGGCGACCCGATAGCGATACGCCGTGACGGCCTCCGTCCGAGGCGCCGCCTCGTAGGCGCAGCGCGCCGGCGGTCCCTCGCGTGGCGGCGCACAACCGATCGCGAGCCACGCCGAGACCATCATCGCGCGCGCCGGAGCACCCATCGCGCGCGTGAACCTACCACGCCGCGCACCTCGAAGCGGCGCGCCCCCTTCCATCGTCGCGGGCGCGCGAAACGTCGTCGCGGGCGCATCGATCGATCCTCTTCCGCCGGCCCCGATCGCGCCCGGCCTGGGCGCTCCGCGCTTGACGCGCGCGCCCCCGGTCGCTCCCATCGGTCCGCCGCACCGGCGCTGGAGCCCTGCCCATGATGACCCGCCGACCTGCCCTCCTCTCGCTCCTCTCTCTCGCGGTCGCCGCCTGCTCCAAGAGCGATCCCGGCGGCGCCGGCCAGAAGCCGCTCACCCCCGTGAAGCTCCAGCTCGACTGGCTCCCCGAGCCCGAGTTCGGCGGCTTCTACGCCGCGCGCGAGAACGGCAGCTTCAGCCGCGAGGGCCTCGACGTCACCATCGTGGGCGGCGGCTCCGGCGTCCCCACCGTGCAGATGGTGGCCACCGGCAAGGCGGACTTCGGCGTCACCGGCGGCGACGAAGTCCTCCTCTCGCGCTCCCGCGGCGCCGACGTGGTGCCGGTCTTCGCCGTCTACCAGAAGTCGCCGCAGGCCATCATGACGCACGCCTCGCGCGGCGCGAAGACCCTCGCCGACGTGCTCTCCTCGGGCACGCTCGCGCTCGAGCCCGGCCTCTCGTACGCGCGCTTCCTCAAGAAGAAGTACGGCTTCGACAAGGTCAGCATCGTCCCTTACGACGGCGGCGTGGCGCGCTTCCTCTCCGCCAAGGACTACGCCCAGCAGTGCTTCATCACCAGCGAGCCCCTCGCCGCGCAGGCCAAGGGCGGTGATCCGCAGGTGTTCCTCATCGCGGACGAGGGCTTCAACCCCTACCTCGGCGTCGTCTTCACGAACGCCGCCACGCTCCAGCAGAAACCCGATCTCGTGAAGGCGTTCGTGCGCGCCGCCCGCGCCGGCTGGCGCAGCTACCTCGACGATCCCGCGCCCGCCAACGCGGCCATGGGCAAGCTCAATCACGCCATGAGCCAAGAGACGTTCGCCGCCGCCGCCGCCAAGCAGAAGCCCCTCATCGAAGAGGGCGGCAAGCTCGGCGCGATGACCCGCGAGCGCTGGGAGATCCTCGGCAAGCAGCTCGTCGATCTCGGCGTCATCGACAAGGCCAACGTGCCCGATCTCCCGATCGAGTGACTAAATCAGCGGTCAAGATTCTCGAACAACAGTCTCCTCGTGGACGTGGACGTTTACGTGAACGCTGACGCTGACGACGGGCCGTCGACGTCAGCGTCAGCGTTCACGACCACGTCCACGAAGGGTCTTCGTCGTTCGAGAATCACGCTCGCTACGCTCGCTGATGTAGGTCCCCGGAAGGACTCGTGTCCTTTCCCCCGCCGTCGGGGCCCGCCATACCTAACGTTGGCTTTCTCGGTTCCGAGCATCCATCTCAGCCCGATCGCGAGGAGGCCTCGCGCCATTGACGCTGGGCGCGGGCCGGATCATGTCCACCGGCCGTGAGTGAGGCATCGAACAATACCGAGTTGATCGTCGGACACGCCAACGGCATCCACGACCCGGCGATCGCGTTCGCGCTTGGCGACGCGATCTATGCCGAGGCCCTGGAGCGCCACCTGCAGATCAAGCGCGCCCTTTGCTCGTTCGGCCTCTTCTATTCGTCGCGCGCTTTGCACCGGGCCTTCCGCGATCTCGAAATAGACACGCGGCGCTTGGACGAAATCGCGTTGCGCACGTGCTGGAGCTATACCGCCGAGGAGATCGCCGATCTCTCCGCGGCCATCACCGGCCACCGCGACGGCGTCGACGGATGGATGGCGCCGGCCGCCGCCGCCGCGGCCATGGACGCGACCTTCGAGATCCAGCTCCCGTGGATCCTCGCGGGCCGCCGCCCCGGCTTCCATCGGCCCCGCGAGATCGCGCCGCGCACGGGCCGGCTCGACGACGTCTTCAAGCCCGCCATGCGCCTCCCCGGCGCGCCCCGGGTGCGCTCCGCGGCCGTCCCTCATCACCTCGCCCACGCGGCCAACGCCGTCTACACGTCGCCCTTCGAGGAGTGCGTGGTGATGATCGTCGACGGCGCCGGCGAGCGCGAGTCGACGAGCTTCTTCCACTTCCACGACGATCGCTTCGAGCCCCTCTCCGCCTCGCCCAACGAGCAGAGCCTCGGCCTGCTCTACGCGCTCGTCACGCACCTGTGCGGCTTCGACGTCTGGGAAGGCGAGGAGTGGAAGGTCATGGGCCTCGCCGCCTACGGCAAGCCCGTGCCGGAGATCCAGCGCTTCTTCCACGCGCGCACGCGCCTCGACGGCCTCCGCGTCGCGCTCGACTTCGCCCCCTCCTGGCCCGAGGAGCTCGAAGCCGTCACCGGGCCCCTGCGCGTCCCCGGCGATCGCGACGTCCTCCGCGCCGCGGATCTGGCCTTCAACTTTCAGGAGTACTTCGCCGAGATCATCGGCCGGCTCGCGACCGCGGCCGCGCGCCTCGGTCTCTCGAAGAACCTCGCCTTCGCGGGCGGCTGCGCCCTCAACTCGGCGGCCAACGGACGTATCGTGCGCGCCTCCGGCTTCGAGCGCCTGCACGTCCCCTCCGCCCCCGCCGACGACGGCAACGCCCTCGGCTGCGTGCTCTACGAGAAGCACGCCGTGCGTCGCGAGCCGCGCCTCCCCGGCCCGCTCTCGCCGTACCTCGGCAGCGATCTCGACCTCGACGATCTCGAGCGCGCCCTCTCCTTCCGCGGCCTCAAGAGCCGCAAGCTCACCGACCCGGACGAGCTCTGCGCCGAGGTCGCCGCCCTCCTCGCGCGCGGCGACATCATCGGCTGGATGCAGGGCCGCGCCGAGTTCGGCCCGCGCGCGCTCGGCCACCGCTCGATCCTCGCCGACCCGCGCGCGCCGGACATGAAGGATCGCATCAACGCCCGCGTGAAGTTCCGCGAGGAGTACCGCCCCCTCGCGCCCGCCATCCTCCACGAGCACGGCCCCGCGTACTTCGATCCGTACGAGCGGAGCCCGTACATGGAGCGCGCCCTCCCCTTCCGGCCCGAGGTGCGCGATCGCGTCCCTGCCGTCGTCCACGTCGACGGCACGGGCCGCCTCCAGTCGGTGGAGCGCGCGCGATCCCCGCTCTTCCACCGTCTCATCTCCGCCTTCCACGCGCGGACCGGTGTCCCCCTGCTCGTGAACACTTCGCTCAACGTCATGGGCAAGCCCATCGTCCACAGCACCGCCGATGCCCTGACCGTCTTCGTGAGCACGGGGCTCGATCACCTCGTGATGGGGCCGCATGTCCTCTCCAAAGACACCTGACGCCGCGGGATCCATCGACGCGCACGTCCACCTTTGGCGCTACGTCCCCGCGGAGCACCCGTGGATGACCGGCGCCATGACGGCCATCCAGCGCGACTTCCTCCCCGCGGAGCTCGCCGCGCAGATGGCCGCGAGCGGCATCGCCTCGGCCATCCCCGTGCAAGCCCGGCACAGCCTCGACGAGACGCGCTGGCTCCTCGATCTCGCCGACGAGCACCCCTTCCTGGCCGGCGTCGTCGGCTGGGTCCCGCTCGCCTCGCCCGACGTCGCGCAGGATCTCGAGCGCCTTGCCGATCGCCCCAAGCTCCGCGGCGTCCGCCACGTCGTGCTCGACGATCCCGACGACGCGCTCATGCTCCGCGACGACTGGAACCGCGGCGTCGCGCTCCTCGCGGCCTACGGGCTTCGCTACGACCTCATCGTCTACGAGCGCCACCTCCCGCAGGCCATCACGCTCGTCGACCGGCACCCGCGGCAGATCTTCGTCCTCGATCACGTCGCGCGCCCCGAGATCCGCGGCGCCCCCTCGGCCCTCTATCGCGATCAGCTCCGAGCGCTGGCCGCGCGACCGCACGTCTACTGCAAGCTCTCCGGCCTGACGACGGGCACCGGCCCCGGCGGCTACACGGCCGACGATCTCGCGCCCTACGTCGACCTCGCGCTCGAAGCCTTCGGCCCGCGTCGCCTCATGTTCGGCTCCGACTGGCCCATGTGCATCCTGACCTGCGACTACGCACGTTGGACCGGGCTCGTGCAGCAATTGACCGCTGCGCTGAGCCCGGACGAACGAGCGTGGATTTGGCGACGAACGGCGGAGGAGGCCTATGGGCTCCCGGGAGGATCATCATGAATGACAGGCAGCGCCCATCGGCATTCCACGCGGATCTGCGCCAAAGCATACGCACGCGCGCCTTGATGAAATACCCCAGCGTGCCGGAGGAAGAGCGGACCGGCGTGGCTTACCTCGCCGCGGTGCTCCCCTTCGTCACCCAGCCCGTGCGGATGAAGCACCCCTTCCTCGACTTGGAGATGGAGCTTCCCCACTCGCTCGGCGCGCGGCTCTTTTACCTAGCCTCCGTGGGCGAATACGAGCTCTCCGATTTGGAGCTGCTCGAGCGCTACGTGAAGCGCGGCGACGCCGTCATGGAAGTCGGCGGCGGCATCGGCCTCACCGCGGCCCTGTCCGCGAAGCTGTCCGAGCGCCCGGTGACCGTGGTGGAGCCCGACGAGCGACTGTTCCCGCTCATCCGCCGCCAGGTGGAGCTCAACGGCGGCGAGGTCGGCTTCGTGCACGGCGCGGTGACCGCGACATCCAGCGCGAGCGACGACGTGGAGTTCTTCCTCCACGAAGAAGCGTGGTTCTCGTCCCTCCGCCCCGCCGCCGAGGGCGAGCCCCGCCGCATCTCCGTGCGCGTCCCACGCCTCTCGCTCCCCGAAGTCTTCGCCGCGCGCCGCCCCACCGTGGCCATGATCGACATCGAGGGCGCCGAGGATGGTCTCTTCGAGGGCGCGTATCCCTACCTGCCAGCCACGCTCTTGTTGGAGATCCACTTCCCCCACCTCGGCGAGACCCGCGGCGCCCGCGTGATGCAATCGCTCATCGATCACGGGTATCGGCTCTTGGATTGCTACGGCTGGACGTTCGTCTTCCAGCGCCCCTGAAGCCGCCTCGATGACCTGTTGAAGCAGCACGGGCGGATGCGACGCGTCGCCGACGGATGTCTCCGCCCCTGTGATCAAAGGACGTTTCACCACGTCGGGCACCGTCCGGGGCCGTGTGTATTAGATACTGTCGCGATGCCCATCTTCGAGAAGCGCACGCGCATCGCCGCGCCGCCGGATCGGGTCTTCGCCTTTCACGCGGAGCCGGACGCGCTGCGGCTCCTCATCCCGCCGTGGGAAGACGCGCGCGTGCTGGAGAAGACGCCCGGCCTCGACGTCGGGACGCGCGCCGTCATCGAGACGAAGATCGGCCCCATCAAGCAGCGCATCGTCGCCGAGCACACGGCCTACGAAGCGGGGCGCATGTTCCAAGACACCATGCGCAGCGGGCCTTTCCGCCGCTGGGTGCACACGCACACGATGGAGCCCGACGGCGCGGGCGGCACGTGGCTCGTCGATCACATCGAGTACGAGCTCCCGCTCGGTGCCCTCGGCCAGCTCGCGGGCGGCTGGTTCGTGCGCCACAAGCTCGATCGCATGTTCGCCCATCGCCACCGCGTCACCCGTGAAGCGTGCGAGAGGCCATAGGGATCGACCTCCAATGAAGCTAGGATCACAGCCCATGAAACGAGCATGGCTTGGATGGATCGCGGCGGTGTGGGTGGCCGGTTGCGGCGGCAAGGTGGTGGTCGACGCCGCGTCGACCACGGGCACCGGCGGCGCGGGCGGCGGGACGTCGAGCAGCAGCGGCACGGTCGGAGGCGGCGGCGCCTCACCACAAATCTGCGGCGGCGAGCTGGGCTTCCCGTGCGCGCCCGACGAATACTGCCTGTGGAATCCGCCCGGCACCTGCGGCGGAGGCGACGAGAGCGGCACCTGCGTCCCCAAGCCTACCGGCAGTTGCCCGGGCAATTGCGCCGGTGTGTGCGGATGCGACGGCGTCACGTACTGCAACGATTGCTGGGCCCACGCCGCGGGCACCGACGTCGACACCACCGCCGATTGCAGCTTCACCGACGCCGGCGTTCCTCCCGTGCCCGGCTACGCGGCGTTCGTTCTGCCGACGAACGCCCCGCGCTACATCATCACCAAGACCGATACGGCGGCGGACAGCTGCTTCTTCATCGTCGCCTCCGGCATCGGCAGCTCGCAGTTCCCCGACATCCAGGTGACGGCGGGCTGGGGCGTCGAGGTCATCGGCGCCACCAAGCACGCCAAGGACTGCGCGCTCGGCGCCGGCCTCTGGCCGCCGCAGGGAACCGAGGTGGCGACCGCCGTCGCCGCCAAAGGCAGCCTCAAGCAGGACAGCACCTCGTTCCCTTGCGTCGTCAGCGTCGACATCGACGTCGCCTTCGCGGCGAGCCCGCCCTGGCCCCCCTCGCAGACCTGGTTTCAGACCGAAAACCTCCCGGTCCAGGGCGCGACCTGCCCGCCCTGATTCCCGTCACTCCTCGTCCTCGGACTCCTCGTCCTCGGACCCTTCGTCCTCGCCCTCGTCGCCTTCGTCCTCGGACTCCTCGTCCTCGGACTCTTCCTCTTCATCGTCTTCGGACTCCTCGTCTTCGTCCTCGGACTCTTCGTCTTCGTCCTCGGACTCTTCGTCTTCGTCCTCGGACTCTTCCTCATCGGACTCCTCGTCCTCGGACTCTTCCTCTTCGGACTCCTCGGACTCCTCGTCTTCGTCCTCGGGCTCCTCGTCCTCAGACTCTTCCTCTTCGCTCTCTTCGCCTTCGCTCTCGAGCTGCCAGGTCTCGACGAGGTAGGCGAGGAGCTCGTTCTCTTCGTCGGAGGCGTCGTCGCTCTCGGCGATCTCGCGGGCGATGTTGACGATGGCGGCGAGCATGCTGTTGGAGAGGTGCTCGCCGAGCCGCGCGACGCTCGTGTCGAAGAGCTTCTGATCGTCTTCGTGCTTCTTCGCGAAGCGGAGCACCTTCTCCGGATCGAGGTCCGAGCCGAGCTGCTTCATCACCTTCTCGAGGTGCTTGGACAGCGTCCCGAGCTCTTCGTCGGAGACCTCGCCGTCGGCGCCCGCGACCGCGAGGAGGATGTGGGCGAGGCGCGTCTCCAAGGGGACCTTCCCCATGGCGTCGAGCATGGCGCGATGGTCTTCGTCGGACATGCCCGCGAGCTCGTTCTCGAGATCGGGGAGCAGCGACTCGCCGTCGTCGCCCCACCCTTCCTCGTGATCGAAGGCGTCGACCTGACGAATGAGCCACGCGCTGAAGGGCGAGTAGTCCGCGCGAAACAGGTAATCGTACGGGATGTAGCAATAGCCGTTGTCCCCCCATTTCGCGCCCCAACTGTTGCGCACGATCATCACGCGATCGCGATCCGAGTAACCGACGGCGAGCATCGCGTGGGCGCCGTGCTCGCCGCGCGAGGCCTCCTCGGCGGACGGCATGGGGATGAGCCCGGGCTTGCGCTGCGTATCGAAGGACTTGAAGAGCTTCGTCCCGAAGATGATGGGATGCCCTTCCGTCAGCGTCGCGCGCCACACGTCGAGGTCGAGCGGGACCCGCGCGACGTCCTGGACCAGGAACTCGGCCGCCTCGGCATACGCCTCCGAAGAGGGCTTGGTGTTGACCTTGGCGACGTCGTACGGCCACGTCTCCTCGGAGGGCGCGCCCTTGGTCTGCAGGGTCTGAATCAGCAGCGAGATGTGTGATCCCTTGTCGACGATCGGGCCACCCGCGGCGGCGCGTCCCTCGTAGTAGAGAAACAGCCGGCTGACGTCGTACGTCTGATCCTCGGGCAGGTGCCGCTTCACGAGATATTCGTAGGCCCCGGCGACGGCGTTGGCGGAGCAGCTCCCCACGCGGCCTTGATCCTCGACCGGGGTGAGGAACGGCCGGAGATCGACCCTCGCCTGCGGCTTCGTCTCCGGAGACGGCTTGAAGATGCGGACGTTCTTGGCCTCGTCCTCGAAGAGATAGCCCTGCACGGTGCGCTCGCTGCCGTCGGGGCGCGTGATGACGAGGTTGCCCGAGTGGGTGTTCGTCTCGTCGCCGTCCTCGAACGTCGCGCGGATGGCTTGCCACCGCTTCTGGGCTTCCTTCTCGGGGATGTCGAAGGCCAGGGCGACGTCGCGCAGCGCGCGCGTCTCCTCCGCGCTCTCGCCGCCCGACATCACGCCGATGGCGGCCGCGAAATCGAAGGCCGTGCGGCGCTGCTCGGCGTCGAGCAACGAGGCGCAGTCGGCGAGGCGCGCGGCGCGGCTCTGCTTCGCGAGCATCTCGCGGATCCACTTCACCATCTTGTCGAGGAAGGCCGCCGACACGTCGAGGTGCAGCCAGTTCGCGAAGTTCTGGCCGAGCATGTCGAGCTCGGTGTCGTCGATCTTGCCGTCGGCCGCCGCCACGAGCACGCCGACCTCGAAGGTCGCGTAGAGGACGCGCTCCTCGGGTTTGCGATCGCGGTACGCGGCGAGCGCCGTCCCCTGAGCATTGGACTGTGCCTTCGGCTTTCGTTTCGGTTGAATGGGCATGCGATCCTCCACGCTATCGCGTGGGCGCGTGCCGTGTGAAGCCGTAGCCCGGCGCGCGGTCGGCCTTCTCCGTGTGCTTCGCTGCGCGCGCGTTGTCGGGCCCACTGTCGCAAGCGGCCCACGTCGCGGGCGGCCCACGCCGCTCGTCCGCACGCCGGGAGCGACGCCCCGGCGTGGATCTGCTACGCCGCACTCATGAGCTACGTGGTGCTGGCGCGTAAATGGCGCCCGCAGTCGTTCGAGGACCTCGTCGGTCAGGAGCACGTCTCCACCACGATCGCCAACGCCATCGCGCAGAACCGCGTGGCCCACGCCTTCCTCTTCACCGGCGTCCGCGGCGTCGGCAAGACGACGAGCGCCCGCATCCTGGCGAAGGCGCTCAACTGCGCCGAAGGCCCCACCGCCAAGCCCTGCCAGAAGTGCCCGCAGTGCCTGGAGATCACGAACGGCAGCGACGTCGACGTGCAGGAGATCGACGGCGCCAGCTACAACGGCATCGACGAGGTGCGCCGCCTCCAGGAGACGCTCCCGTACCGGCCGCAGCGCGACCGCTTCAAGATCTTCATCGTGGACGAGGTCCACATGCTCTCGAACGCGGCGTGGAACGCGTTCCTGAAGACCTTGGAGGAGCCGCCCCCGCACGTGAAGTTCATCTTCGCGACCACGGAGGTGCACAAGGTCCCGGTCACCATCCTCTCGCGCTGCCAGCGCTACGACTTCAAGCTCATCGGCGCGCAGATGGTGGCCGCGCGCCTCCGCTTCGTGCTCGAGAAGGAGAACATCGCCGCCGAGGACGGCGCGGTGAAGATCATCGCCCGCGAGGCCGCGGGCAGCATGCGCGACGCGATGAGCCTGCTCGATCAGGTGATCGCCTGGGTCGGCGTGGAGAGCGACAAGCTCACCACCGAGGGCGTGGCCAAGGTGCTCGGCGTCGCCGATCGGGAAGTGCTCCACCGCCTCGCCGAGGCCGTGCTCACGGGCGACGCCGCCACCTGCGTGCGCACCGTCTCCGATCTCGCGCAGCAGGGCTACGACCTCCCGCACACCGCGCGCGACTTCCTCGCGCACCTGCGCGATCTCGTGATCGCCAAGATCGCCGAGGACGCCGGCGCCCTCCTCGACCTCGCCGACGAAGAGCTCGCCGACGTGAAGGCCCTCGCGGCCCGCACCGACGTCGACGATCTCACCCGCCTCCATCAAGGCTTCTCCAAATCGTTCGACGACATCGTGCGCAGCGGCCAGCCCCGCGCCTCGCTGGAGATGGCGCTCGTGCGCCTCGCCCGCCGCCCGCCGCTGCTCCCCGTCGACGAGCTCCTGCGCCGCCTCTCCGATCTCGAGCGCCGCCTCGGCGGCTCGACGCCCGGCGGCGGCGCCCCGCGCGGCGGCGCGTCCGGCCCCGGTGGCCCGCCGCCCGGTCGTCCCGGCGGCCGCCCCGGCGCCCACGCCGACGCCCCCTCGCAGCCCTCGGCCTCCTTCGCACACGCTGAGGCCCCCTCCCCTGCTCTTGCACAAGCCCCCGCTGCTCCTGTGCAAGCCATCGCGGCCCCCGCAGACGCAGACGCGCCTGCCGCGGCCGCACCCGCGCAAGCCGATGCGGCACCCGCGCAAGCCGATGCGGCACCCGCGCAAGCCGATGCGGCACCCGCGCAAGCCGATGCGGCACCTGCGCAAGCCGATGCGGCACCTGCGCCCGTTGCGCCCGCTGTCCCTGACGCTGCGGCACCCGCACCGGACGCCCCTGCGGCCTCCCCGATCGATCCTGCATTCGCCCCGACGCTCGTGTCGGCGAGCCCCGCTGTAGCTGCACCTGCGCCCGTGCGCACCGCGATCCCTGTGCACGCGGCGCCCCCGCCGGTGTCATCGCGCAGCGCACCCGTGCCGAACCCCGCGTTCGTCGCGCCCGCGCCTCGCGCTCCCGGCGCGGTCCCTGTGCACACGGCGGCGCCCGCGCCGGTGTCATCGCGCAGCGCACCCGTGCCGAACCCCGCGTTCGTCGCGCCCGCGCCTGCGACGGCTGCAGCTGCGCCCGTGCGCGCCGTGGTCCCTGTGCACGCGGCGCCGGTGTCATCGCGCAGCGCACCCGTGCCGAACCCCGCGTTCGTCGCGCCCGCGCCTCGCGCTCCCGGCGCGCCGACGCCCGCCCCGCCGTCCCCCACCTCGGCGCGGACGCAACCCTCGTTCGGCTCGCCGCCCCCCTTCGATCGCGCGCCGCCGTCATCGTTCGGGCCGCCTCCCGGGTTCGATCGCGCGCCGCCGTCGTCGTTCGGGCCTCCTCCCGCATTCGGGCCTCCGCCGGCGTTCGGCCCGCCGCCGGCCTCCTTCAGCCCGCCTTCGCCGCCGGCGTTCGATGCGCCTCCCGGGCCGAAGCGGCCTTCGTCGCCGCCTCCTTCTTCGACGGCGGCGCGGCCGGCGTCCTCGTCGTCTTCGTCGGGGCCTTTCTCGCTCGCGGCGTCTTCGGCGGCGGCGTCCGTGATCGCCTCGGCGCCCGCCGATCTCGAGGCCTGGCGCGCCGTCCTCGGGCTCGTGCGCGAGCGGCGTCCGGCGCTCGCCTCGGTGCTGGAGCACGCGGCGCTGCTCCGCTTCGCGGCCGACAAGGTCGCCCTCGGCTACGAGGTGGGCTCGTTCCTCGTCGGTCAGGCCACCGACGCCGCCGCCAAGGATCTCCTCCTCAGCGCGCTCACCATGCACTTCGATCGCGCCCCCGAGCTCACCTTCGAGACCATCCCCGCGCGGAGCGGCAACGTCACCGTCGCCATGGTCGTCACCGCTGAGCGCCGCATCAAGCTCGACGCGGCCAAGCGCGCCGTCGCCGAGCACCCGCTCGTCACTGCCGCCATCGAGATCCTCGGCGCCGAGTTGAAGGACGTGCGCCTGAGCGAAGCCGAGGCGTAGGCCTCTTTCATTGCCACGACCGTGGCGATTGCACGACATCCTCGCGAATGGTGACGATGCGGCGTTTCCCGCGTGATTTCCGCGGCGTCGACGATTTCATCGGGCAATCGACTCACCGCGTAATCGACCACCTCGACCCACACCGATGACTGCGGCCTTGTAGGCGAGCTTCCAGGCGCCGGGACGCCCGTGTACCGTGTTCCATGACGCCCGTGCTCGTGCGGAGCGCGGCCCTGGATTCGCGGCGAGGCCCACCACCATGTCATTGCTCGACCTCTCGGTAGCGTCAGGCGACGCTGCCCTGTCCGTGCGACGCATCTCGGTCCACGAGGGCATGTCTCGGCTGTTCACCCTCTCGGTCGTGGCGCGGACCGAGGAGCACAGCCTCAACCTCGAGGGCATCGTCGGCAAGCCGGCTGCCCTCCGGGTGGCCACGGGCTACGCGTATGCCGCCGTCCCCGGGCGCACGTGGACGGGCATCTGCAGCTACGCGGAGCAGATGCAGGCGCTCGCGCCGGCCCCGGGCGAAAAGCCGCTCTCCACGTACTTCTTCCGCATCGTGCCGGGCCTGTGGCTGCTCACCCAGCGGCAGGGCCATCGCATCTACCAACACCTCTCGATCCCGGACATCGCCGACAAGATCTTCAAGGACTGGTCGATCGAGCCGGTGTGGAAGATCGATCGGGGCAAGTATCCCAAGCTCGAGTTCAAGGCGCAGTACGGCGAGACCGATTACGCCTTCCTCAGCCGGCTCTTGGAGGAGGCGGGCATCGCCTTCACCTTCCCCGACGACGACGACCGCGGCTCGCGCGTCACGCTCTTCGACAAGCCTCAGCAGAACGCGCCGCGCGCCCCGGCCATCCCTTACGGCGACAACGCCAACCAAGCCTCCGAGAAGGAGTTCATCACCAACATCCGCCTCTCGCACGAGGTGCGGCCGGGCGCGCACGTCATCCGCGATTACGACTTTCGCAATCCCGCCTTCGCCCTCTTCGGCGAAGGGCCGAAGGCCGCGGGCCAAGAGGCCTTGTACGAGCAATATCGATATCAGCCCGGCTCGATGTTGATCGAAGGCGGCAAGCCGGGCGGCACGCCCGTGGCCGACGATCAAGCCGTGGCCCGCTGGGAGCAGCGGCACGGCAACGAGCGGGCGCAGCGCGCGCTCGAGGCCGAGCGCATGGGCAAGCGCGCCATCTCCTTCGAGACCAACGCCGTCGATCTCGCCCCCGGCGTCGTCTTCGGCATCGAGAACCACCCGCACACCGAGCTGACCGAGAAGCTCCTCGTCATCGAGCAGAGCATCGAGCACGCCGCGGGCGAGGGCTTCCACATCAGCGGCCGCGCCGTCTTCAGCGCCGAGCCGTACCGCCCCGCGCAGACCACGCCCAAGCCCAAGGTCACCGGCCCGCAGAGCGCCGTCGTCGTCGGCCCCAAGGGGCAGGAGATCCACACCGACGAGTTCGGCCGCGTGCGCGTGCAGTTCCCCTGGGATCGCGAGGGCAACAACGACGATCACAGCTCGTGCTGGATCCGCGTGAGCCAAGGCTGGGCCGGCACCGGCTTCGGCATGATCAACATCCCCCGCATCGGGCAGGAGGTGCTCGTCGGCTTCCTCGACGGCGATCCCGATCAGCCCATCGTCGTGGGGCGCGTGTTCAACGCCATCCAGCAGGTGCCGTACAAGCTGCCCGAGAACAAGACGGTCAGCGGGTGGAAGACGAACAGCTCGCCGGAGGGCGGCGGGTACAACGAGATCAAGCTCGAGGACAAGAAGAACCTCGAGCTCTTCTACATCCAGGCGCAGCGCAACCTCGACAAGCTCGTCAAGAACGACGAGACGGAGCGCACCCAGCGCCACCACCACGGCACCGTGGCGGGCAATCAGGATCTCGTCGTCAAGCTGACGAAGAAGGAGCTCGTCGAAGGCGACGATCACCTCCACGTCAAAGGCCAGCGGATGCAAAAGGTCGACGGCTCGACCTCGCTCACCGTGGTCGAGAACCAGGAAGAGAAGGTCGGTCAGATCCACGCGCTCGAGGCGGGCAAGGAGATCCACCTCAAGGCGGGACAGACGCTGGTGATCGAGGCCGGCACGCGGCTCACGGTGAAGGGCCCCGGAGGCTTCATCGACATCCACTCGGGTGGGATCGACATCGTGGGCACGCTGGTGAAGATCAACAGCGGCGGGTCGGCCGGCTCGGGGAGCGGCGCCGATCCCAAGGCCCCCGAGGACGCCGAGGAAGCTCAGCCCAAGGACACGTCGTCCTGACCAGGGAAGGACGGGATCATGCCGCCTGCCGCGCGCATCTCGGACATGCACACCTGCCCGATGGTCAACCCGGGGCCGGTCCCGCACGTGGGCGGGCCGATCATCTCGGGCGAGTCGTCGGTGCTCATCGGCTTCATGCCCGCGGCGCGCGTCGGCGACTCCGCCGTCTGCGTGCCCGCGGTCGACAAGATCTCGCAGGGCGCGTCCAACGTGATCATCGGCAACCAACCGGCCGCGCGCCTCGGCGATCCGACGGCGCACGGCGGCGTGATCGTGGCGGGGTGCCCGACGGTGATCATCGGCACCTCGGCGCAGGCGGTGGTGCTCGTGGCCGCGGCCGCGATGGGCACGCCGTTCTGCGAAGAGTGCGAGAAGGCTCGCAAGCAGATGGAGAAGGAGCAGCAGGAGGGTCACTCCTGATGCCGGCCTCGCCGACAGCGGCCGGCAAGCGCGCGCCCGCGGCGCGCGGGAAGGAGCCGACATGACCCGCGCGCGCCGAGCCATCGTGGAGGTTCGATCGGGGCTGCTCCTCGGGGCCAAGGCCATCCTCCTCCCCGGCGAGAAGCTCCGCATCGGCCGCACCGAGCGCGCGCACCTCATCGTGCCGCGCGACGCACAGATGTCGGGCCTCCATTGCGAGCTCTCCTGGGACGGCGTCACCTGCCGCCTGCGCGACGAGAAGAGCGCGCGGGGCACGCTCCTCGGCGGCCAGCGCATCGAGGGCGAAGCGGACGTCGCGCACGGGAGCTGGATCCAAGCGGGCGAGACCTCGTTCTCCGTGTACTTCGAGGCCGAGACGCCGCCGCGCGCGAGCGAGCCGCTCGATCCCATCGTCGCCGCCTCCGTGCCGCGCGCGCTCGAAGCCTTGAAGCGCGAGGTCGGCCACCTCTTCGGCGTCTTCGATGCCGCGCGCGATCCGCGCATCCTCGAGCTGTTGCGCGAGGCCGTCGACGACCATCGATCGCTCTACGAAGGCATCAAGGGCGAAGCCCTCGCCGACGTCGCACCCTACCTCGTGTGCTTCCGGCGCGACTCGGGCCTCCTCGATCGCATCGTCACCGAGGGTTGGGGGCGGAGCTTCGGGATCTTCGTCTCGAGCCGCCAGTCCTTCAAGGCCATGCGCCGGCACTTCCGGCGCTTCCTCATGGTCGAGGAGGACGACACCTTCGAGAAGCTCTACTTCCGGTTCTACGACCCGCGTGTGCTCCGCGAAATCATGCCGATCTCCACGGTTCGGCAGCGCGACGAGATCTTCGACGGCCTCGAGGCCATCTTCGTCGAGGGCGAGCGCGGCGAGGTGATCACGTTCGATGGAGCGGCGGCGCGGCCCGCCCTTTCTCGTGGAGAGAGCCATGCTCAAGATCCTTAGAGAGCAGCTCGATCACTTCGCGCGCAAAGCGCGGAGGGACTTCGCCGAGCGCGTCGTCCTCCACATCGACCTCACGTATCCCGAGCTCGCCGCCTCGATGCCGGAGGACGTCCTCCGCGCGCGCGTCGAGGACGGGATGGACCGCGCCGAGCGCTACGGCATCGTGATGGAAGAGGATGCGGTGGAGTTCATCCTCATGCTCTTCGCCCTCGGCCCCGCGGCCGACGAGGAGATCCCGTGGGTCCGCGCCATCCTGCGTGATCGCGATCTCGACGGCGGCGGCAAGATGAAGCGGTTGGAGGAGGCAGGACGGCGCGAGCGCGCGGCGCAGACCGCCGTGGAGGAGGGCGCATGAGCTGGTGGTCCTCGTGGTTCGGCGGCGAGACCAAGCCGGCGCCCGCCGCGCCCAAGCCCGTCGCGCGCACGCCCGGCAAGGCGCCGGCGTTCCAACAGAACAAGCCCTTCAACCAGGGGCAGCAGAGCTGCCCGCTCAAGAAGGTCAAGCCCTGCGATGTGCAGAAGCTCATCGTCAAGGACGACAAGACGAGCCGGAAGCTCCAGACCACGAAGAAGCTCGTGCTGGAGAAGGTCCCGCCCGGCACGCCCAAGTGGCTCATCGAGCCGCTCGGCCGCTACGACCTCGTGCTCGAGCTGATCGCCGACTACCAAACCTCGTCGGCCGATCCCATCGAGAAGGACATCCTCCTTCACGTCCAAAGCTACTTCACCGGCAACTGCCAGTGTGGCCAACACCCGCTCGTGAAGATGGAGCCCATCCGCGGCGCCGATCGCAGCGAAGCGCACGAATGGAAGAATTCGATGCCACCCGCGCAGAAGTACCTCGCGCGGAGCTACTTCCTCGACAGCCATTTCGAGGGCTTCTTCCTGGCGCCGTTCTGGAGCTTCGATTCGGTGAAGCAGATCGTCGTCAGCGCCAACAGTTGCGGCATCCGCCCCGGCGGCCAGGGGATGCCGAACGCGACGCTCACCTGCCTCGTCAACATCTACCGCAACGACGTCTACTCGCTGACGCTCAAGATCCCTTCGTTCAAGACCCTCTCCAAGAGTCGCAGCGCGACCGCCAATTGGAAGGGTGACGTCGTCAAGAAGAGCGACTCGAGCACCTCGACCTGGGGCCGGACGACGAGCGAATCGTCGACCACGCGCACCACCAACGGCAGCGCGCACACCGATCACACGAAGACCACCGTCGGAGGGAAGACGGCCAGCGGCCAATACACGGTCCTCAGCGAGACCGTTGGCACGAAGGGTGGCCAGGTCTTCCTCGAAGAGTCGGAGAAGACGACGCAGCGGAGCAGCGGCATCGTCCGCGGCGGCCGGACGTCGACGCGCAGCGACTCCACCGAGAAGGGCAAGAAGGAGACGCTCCTCGAGCGCGATCCGCCCGAGATCGTCCCCGTCATCAGCTTCAAGCGCAATGGGCAGGAGCTGAACTTCACCGAGTTCGTCAACAACATCCTCGGCCTCTACAAGACGCTCAAGGATGCTTGGGAAGAGCTCCAAGGCTGGGTGCCGGAGATCGGTTGGAGCGCGAAGTTCTCGCTCGATCTGTTCGAGGGATCGATCGAGGGCAAGTGGGGGAACAAGTACGCCGAGGCGCCGCCGCCGTCGCCGCGTTACCTCGCGATCCGGAGCTTCTACGAGATCAACCTCGCGATCACGATCTTCAACCTGAAGCTCGAGGTCGCGTTCGGGGTCAACATCCAGTCCCCGGGCGTGCTCGACAAGCTCCTCACGGTCAAGGCGTGGGAGCTGATCCTCCAGGCCAAAGGCACCATCACCAGCAAGGCCAGCATCTCGAAGGCCATCAAGAGCAGCGAGAGCCCGACCTGGGCCAAGATCACGAGCGACAACAGCATCGATCTGATGGTGCAGGCCCGCGCCACCGTGGCGGGGATCACCGCGGACGCGCGCGCGGGCGTGACGGGCGGCATCGCCTTCGAAGGCGAGCTCCATTGCTCCTTCAAGGAGTCACTCCACATCGAGGGCACCTTCAAGATGAAGAAGCTGACCCTCTACGCCCAATACACGAACCCGATCACGGGCCGCTCCGGCAAGGCCGAGAAGAACGTGTTCGAAGAGAAGGTGCTCTGGAAGGGCAACCTCCCCGGCGGCAAGCCCGCCCCCAAGGCCAAGAAGAAGTGAGCGAGCACGTCATCCACGCAGAGCTCTTCGTGCGGGGCTGCACCGCCGAGCTCTACGTCAACGGCATCCCCCTCCGTCGCAACGTCTGGCCCGAGAAACCCTTCGTGTCGATTCCGGTGCATCAATATCTGGTGCCCGGCGACAACCGCATCGAGCTCTTGGTGGAGCCCGGCCCGACACCGGCCCGCGCGCGAGAGGCGGCCGTGATGGCGCGCAAGCCGGGCGCCGCCGCGGCCGCGCGGCTCGTGCGCTACGAAGAGGGGGATTTCACCGACGCGGAGAACGGCGAGATCCTCGCGGAGATCGCTTGGCAGGGCGACGCCGACAACGACGAGGTCTTCGCCAAGAGCCTGGGCGCCACTGCGGCGCTCGGCGCGCGATCGGGGCGCTGGTCGTGGCAGGACTCCGCGCCCATCACGCTCGATGACGCCACGAAGGCCGAAATCGCGCACGTGCTCGCGACGATCGCGCAAGCGTTCGAGCGCGGCGATCCAAGGCCGGTGTTGTCGCTGCTCAAAGTGCGTTTCGCCGAAGGGATCCGGGCTTATCCGGTGAACGACGAGGAGACGCTCACCAAAGAGCTTACAGCGTATGTCCATGAGGTCGCCAATGAGGGTTGGAAGGTGCGACCGCTCAATCCAGAGGCCTTCTCGTTCCGGCTGTGCGCGGGAGATCGGTTGGTGGAGCTCGTCGATGAAGACTGGCTGCCGAGCCTGCGATTCTTCGCGCCGGATGACGAAGAGGCTTATGGATATTCACTGATGTTGGGGCGGATCGAGGGGCGGCTGGTGGTGGTGCGGTAAGCGCACGGCGGAACGCGCCGGCTATTTTTTCGGGAGGGGCCGGCGCGGGAGAAATTTGGCCGGCCATTTTCTGTGCGGGGCCTGGGACGAACGAGGGCGCGCCGGCCGTCCGCGGGGCTGGATGAGGGCGGGGGGAAGGATGGCCGTCCGTCCCGCGGGGAGGACGGGGACGCGCGCGAGTGGGTTGGTTCGTGACGAGGGCCATGCTCACGGGCACGCTTCTCGCGCGCTGACCCCCTGCGGCCCGTTCTCGCTTAACCTCGTGGCATGGCGCCGTACCGCTTCGGCATCCTCCATATCTCCGACATCCACATCCGCGCGGACGAGGGCCCGGGAGGCTGGCGCCGGCGCCGGGTGCTGGGCGAAGCGTGGGAGAGGAACCTCGGCGAGATCCTGGAGGACGGGCCGATCGATCTGATCGCCTTCACCGGTGACCTCGCGCAGTCGGGGAAGGCCGAGGAGTACGAGCGGCTCACGCCGTTCGTGGAGGCGTTGCTGGCCCGCACGCGGGTGCCGCGGGAGCGGCTGTTCGTGGTGCCGGGGAACCATGATGTCGATCGATCCGTCAACGAGGCGCCCTGGAAGGAGCTGCGCGCGCTGGGCTGGGAGGAGGCGCCTGCGCTCGCGCGCTGGATGGCCGGGGGCAAGCCGCCGCCGCGGGTGTCGGGGGCGTGGCCCGACGAGGTGATGGCGCGGCAGAAGGCGTATCGGGAGTGGGTTCACGACACGCTGAAGCGGCCGGATCTGCTCGGGGGCGTGGAGCATCCGCGGCTGGGGTACCGCGCGATGATCGCGGTGCCGGGGTTGCCGTTTCCGGTGCACGTCGTGGGGCTCGACTCGGCGTGGCTCGCGGGGGACGACGGCGACGCGGGCAAGCTGCGGCTCACCGACGAGCAGGTCGGGCGGCTGGCGGATGGGCTCGATGGGCTTCGCGTGGCGCTGGTGCACCATCCGCTGACGGATCTGGCGGATGGGAGCGAGTGCCGGCGGTTGCTGGCGGACAGGGTGGATCTGCTGTTGCGGGGGCACATGCACGAGACGGATCTGAGCTTGTCGAAGGATCCGGATCGGGAGCTGTGGGAGCTGGCGGCGGGGTGTCTGTACGAGAGTGATCGGTATGAGAATGCGTGCCAGCGGATCGATCTGACGCTCGATGATCGGGGGAAGGTGATCGGGCTGGCGGTCCGGTTCCGGGCCTGGTCGAAGCGCGGGCACTGGTTCGACGACGGGGGCGCCTATCGCGAGGCGCCGGGTGGGAGATGGATATGGCCGGCGCCACGGGCGCTGGAGCCGGAGGTGCACCGTGGGGTGGAGACGGTGTTCGTCGGCCGGGTCGAGGAGCTAGCGCAGCTCGAAGCGGCGCTTCTCAAGGCCGGGGGCGGGCAGGTCGCGATTGGTGCGTTGCAGGGAATGCCCGGAGTAGGGAAATCTTATCTCGCCGATCGCTTCGCCCACCTCCACCGAGACGCGTTCCCGGGCGGATATGTGAAGGTCTCGATCGAGCCCACCGCAACGCCGACATTGGTCGAGCTGGAGAACGAGCTTGCCCGAAAGCTCGACTGTCAGCGCGAACAAATAAGGGCGCGGCTGATGAGCCCGCGTGCCCTACTTCATATCGAGAACGCCGACGATGATGGTAAGGCGGCCGCCGTTGCGCAATTGGCCGGTCGGCTGTCCGGCTGCGCGGTGGTGATCTCGGGGCGATCGCAGCGGCTCGGTCGCGGGCCGGGGTGGCAACGGGTCGAGGTGCGGCCGCTCGATGAAGCCGCGTCGCTGACCCTGTTGGATAAGGAAGTAGGACCGGCCATAAACCCTAAAGAAGTGGCCGACAGGAAGCAACTCGTCGACAGGCTTGGCCATCTGCCCCTTGCCATCCACCTCGCGTGTGGGCACCTGCACGATGGGGGTACGGTCGAGGGATTCCTTACTCTGCTCCACGAGAAGAAGTTGGCCATCGAGCCGGCGGATTTTAGTGATCCCCTGTGGCGTGAGGGACCCAAGGCCATCCTGAGCGCTACCTTCGAACTGTCGCTCGAAGCCCTCGGACGCTCGTTTGGAGCGCGGGCCGATAAGATGCTCGCTGGCTTCGCCGCACTCGGCCATGCCCCGCCCTCCGGGGTGGGAAAGAGCCTGGGCGCATCCATGGCGGATCTCGACGAGACCGCCTTCGAGGAACTGATGGTGGCTGCCGTGCGCGTCTCGGCGGCGGAGGTGGCGAAGGGAAGAGCGCAGCCGGCGTGGAGGATCCATCCACTGCTGGCAGAGTTGCTGCGGATGAAGAGTGACGGAGCGCGACTCGGGAGGATGACGGAGTGGTTCGTGGAGCGAATGCGGTCGAGCACAACGGACAAGGCGCGGCGATGGCATGAGGTTCACGCGGAGGCGGATTCGCTGGTGAGATGGCTGGGTGAGATGTCGATCGAAGATGCAGCGCGTGTTGCGCGCACACCATCCCAGTACGCGTCTGTGGCTGGGCCGTATCCTGCATGGATCGCGTTCTGCGAGCGGGTGCTTGCGGGCACGGCCGACCCGGAAGTGCGCTCTGACGCGCTCTGGATTCTATGCCAATCGGCGTTCCGCGGAGGATCCCTCGGCCGAGCCGAGAGTGCAGCTTTGGACAAAGCCCGCTTCGACCGCCGGCGCGGTAACGATCGTGGTGCTGCGCTCGCCTTGAGCGTCCTCGCCGACATCCAGGAGGCGCGAGGTGGGCTCGACGAGGCGCTGCGCATCCGAAGAGAGGAAGTGCTTCCGGTTTTCGAGCAACTGGGGGACGTACGCTCTCGAGCTGTGACAATGGGTAGGGTTGCCGACATCCTTACAACCCGAGGTGAGCTCGACGAGGCGCTGCGCATCCGGCAGCAGGACTTGCTCCCGGTCTTCGAGCATCTTGGTGATGTGCGCGAGTGCGCGGTAACGCTGAGCCATGTTGCTGTCATCCTCATGACCCGAGGTGAGCTCGACGAGGCGCTGCGCATTCTGCAAGAGGAAGTGCTTCCGAACTATGAGCGGCTGGGCGATGTGCATTCGCACGCGCAGACGCTGGGCCAGATCGCCGACATTCGCCGGGGATGCGGTGAGCTCGACGAGGCGCTTCGCATCCTGAGAGAGGAAGTGCTTCCCGTCTACGAGCATATTGGTGATGTGCGCGGGCGCGCGGTGACGCTGAGTCGCGTCGCTGAGATTCTTACGACCCGCGGTCAGCTCGACGGTGCGCTGCGCATTTGGCGGGAGGAAGTGCTTCCTATTCACGAGCAACTCGGGGACGTGCGCGGGCGCGCGGTGACGCTGGGCCAAATCGCGGGTATTCGGCAATCGCGCGGTGAGCTCGACGAGGCGCTTCGCATCCGGAGAGAGGAAGTGCTTCCGGTCTTCGAGCGGCTGGGCGACGTGCGCGAGTGCGCGGTAACGCTGGACAAGATTGCAATTATCCGACAGGCGCGCGGTGAACTCGACGAAGCGCTGCGCATCTGGAGAGAGGAAGTGCTTCCGGTCTTCGAGCGGCTGGGCGAAACGCGCGCACGCGCGCTGATTTTAGGCCAGATTGCCGACGTCCGAGCGCGCCGCGGTGAGTTCGACGAGGCGCTTCGCATTCGGAGAGAGGAAGTGCTTCCGGTCTTCGAGCGGCCGGGGGACGTACACTCACGCGCGGTGTCGCTAGGCCAGATTGCAGACATCCTCGTGCTCCGTGGTGAGTTCGATGAGGCGCTGCGCATCCAGCAAGAGGAGGAGCTTCCGCTGTACGAGCGACAGGGCGATGCACGCTCGCTCCTCGTCGCCCGGACTCAACTCGCACGTACCTATCTTTCTCGCGGCCGTCCCGAGGACCGCCCCATCGCTGCTGATCTCCTCCGTCTCGCCCTCGCCGCCGCCGAGGCCATGCGCATCCCGGAGGCCGACCAGATCCGCGCCTTCGTGCGCAAGCACGGCATCCCCGACGCCTGAAGCATCGCCTTCCGTCCGTCACTCCCGCGCTTCGTCAACCCGGGCAGACCTCGAAGCCGGGTACGCAGGACAGAGCTTCGCGACCGTGCTCGCGTCGCACGCGACCTCCGTGATCTGCCCCTTGCGATGCTGCAGGCCAGCAGGGATGCACCACGCAGGCAGCCAGCTGAGCACCCCGCCGCGGCCCACCACGATTGCCCCTGGAGCCCGCACCATGCCGCCGCGACGCGCGGCGTTCCACGAACCCGCGCTCGTTTTTTCCACGACGAAGCTTCCCGGCCGGCCCCGCAGCCCTCCCTCTGCCGCCGCGACCAGCATCGGCAGGGCCTGCAGCCCTCCCTCTGCCGCCGCGACCCGCTTCGTCCGGGGACCGAGCCGTGACTTCGTCGCCGGCGCCCGCTTCGTCCGGCACTCCCGTGCTCCCCCGGCCTCCGGCGGCCCCCGGTTGCCCCCAAACCGAGCGCTCCCGCGGCGCCGCGGCCCGCAGCAGCGGGTGAACCCGTGCTCCTCCGGCCGGCGAAGCCCGCCGCGGCGACGAAACCAACGCGTAACTACGCGATCTGTCGGGGAAACAGGAGCGCTGGCAGGCGCCGACAGGGTCCGTCCTACGAATCGGCTCGGGAAGGCGCGGCGGGCGTCGCTGTGGTCGTCGTCTCGTCCTTGCCGTCGCCCGCGCTCTTCTTGTCGTCCTTGCCGTCGCCCGTGCTCTTCTTGGGCTTCGGCTCGTAGTCGGGGATGATCTCGTGAATCTGCGCCTCCGTCAGGCCGATGTTCTGAAAGTCCCGCTTGAGCCGCACGAGGGCGACCTGGGCAATGTCGGCGACGCCGCGCGCGACGCCGGTGGAGACGCTCAGCTTGGCGTCCACGGCCTCGAGCTTGGTCGCGACCTGCTGCTGCGGTGTGGCCTTCGCCTCGATCCGCTGCGCCCAACCTTCCTTGCCGTTCTGCAAGGCGAACGCGGTGCTCTGGCGCAAGCGCGAGGCGAGGATCGTCATGAGCAGGGGTTGCTTGCGCGGGTCGCCGTCGGTCCACTGCGCCTTGCCGCGGCCAGCGATGAGCGTGTATTCGGCCGAGCTGGCCGGGCGCCCCAGAACATTCCACACCTCGTCGAGCACCGCGCCGACCTCCAGATCACTGCCGCCGTCGAGCGAGAACAGGACATCGTCCAGCTCGTCGACTGCGGCCTTGTCGGCCGCGACGTCTTCCGCCGCCTTGGCCACGCCGGCTTCGAGAGGGCCTATCCGCGCCTCGACGGTCTTCTTGACCTCTCCTCCCTTGAGCCTGCCCCGTTTGAGCGATTCGTCGAAGTCCGCAAAGATCCGCTCCGGGCTGGCCGAGCGGGGAATGACCTTTCCCATTCTATGCCTCCTTGAAATAGGGACCGGAGGATGGTCCCGTGTTCTCGAGGGTTGTCAAGGAGCTCGCTCGAGCTACGAGAGTATTCCTCGCTCGCTCTCCCCTAGCTGCGGTGCGCTCGCGACGTCGTCAGACAGAGCCTAGCGGGAGGCACCAGGAGGCGCTCGAGGAGGTTTATTGGATACGCATCCAGCGCGAGGATGAGCGCTTCAATCCGAACAAGCTCGGCGCCTTCGGGAGTGAGGTCGCCGTCCTCTCGGCCTTCTTCGACCGGACGGCGCTCACCCCCGCTCGTCTCCGAAATCACGTCGAGGCGCGAGGATCGCGGCTCGGCACCGGCAGTGCTACTGGGCTTTCTCCCATCATGTTCATCATCGAGGAGACAGCATGGATCTGAAGCTCGCAGGGAAGGTCGTCGTCGTGACCGGGGCCAGCAAGGGAATCGGCCTGGCCGTGACCCGCGCGTTCGTGGACGAGGGGGCCAAGGTGGTCGCCGGCGCGCGCACCACGCAGAGCCTCGAGGGGCTGCCCGGCGTAACCGCGATGTCGGTCGATCTCACGGCGAAGGACGGGCCCGCGCGCCTCGTGCAACGCGCCGTCGAAGAGCACGGGCGGGTCGACGTGCTCGTCAACAACGTCGGCGCCGTGCGGCTCAGGCTCGAAGGGTTTCTGGCCACGAGCGACGAGGAGTTCGAGTGGGCCATGAACATGAACTTCTTCCCGGCGCTGCGAGCGACGCGAGCGGCCGTCGCGCAGATGCTGAAGCAGGGGGGCGGCGCGATCGTCAACGTCGCCTCCGTCAATGCCTTCTTCCAGCCGGACGGGGGCACCATCGATTACGGCGCGGCCAAGGCGGCGCTCGTGAACCTGACCAAGTCGCTGTCGCAGGAGCTCGGGCCGCGCGGGATTCGCATCAACGACGTCTCGCCCGGGCCCGTCAGCACCGATCTGTGGCTCGGGGAGAAGGGCGTGGCCCACACGGTGGCGAGGCTCAAGGGGGTCGACGTCGAGGCCGCGCGCGACGCCGTGGTGGCCAGCATCGGAGGGTTCGCCACGAAGCGCTTCACCACGCCGGAGGAGGTGGCGACGCTCGTGGTGATGCTCGCGTCGGAGAGGACCGCCAACGTGACCGGGTCCAACTACGTCATCGATGGTGGGCTGATCAAGACGCTTTGAGCGGAGCGCGAAGGGGCGGTGCGCCACCTCGGGCCCGCACCGGACAGCGACCAGCGTCGAGCCTCGTCGAGGCCGGCGGCGTCTCGCATCCGGTCGACCGCCGCGCGCTTCACGACCCGGCGATCAAGCAGATCCGTGGCGGCATCGTCCTCGAAGAGTGTCGCGCGGCGCCTGCGGCCACGCGCCATGCGCGCATGGGACACATGGCTGGATCGCACCGGCGCTCGCGCGCGCTTCACTCCTCCGCGGCCGCCTGAGCCTGCCCCGCGGCGACCATGGCCGTCACGGTGGCGAGATCGGCCGGAGGGACGAGGAGGTATTTGAAGAGCACGGTCTCCGACGTCTCGCGCTTGTCCTTCTTCACCGTGACGGTCACGGACGTGGCGGAGAGCGTGGCCGTGCCCTGGCATGTCGGGCACTGGTGGAGATCGAGGCGGGTGAACGCGAGATCCGAGACGTGCGGAGTCTCCCGGAGGACGGCGTAGTCGCCCTGTTCGAGGCGGGGCGCGAGCGCGCGCTTCGTGGTCGATCCCAGCGTCGCCATGGCCTTGTGCTCCGCGCACCAGACGTCGCACGGCTCGCAGAAAGGGACGTTCACCGCCTCGTAAGCCACCAGGACGGCGAGCCCCACGATGATGGCGGCCTCGAGCGCCCAGAGGCCCCAGAGCAGGCCCCCTGTCGGCGTGAAGCCCTTGAGGTTCCAGGCGCCCTTGTCGTTGATGACGTTGATGAGGTTCCAGAGCCCGCCCGGATTCGCGGCGAGGTCGAGGAACGCCACGTCGACATCGGCCCGGTGCATGAGCGCATAGACCCAGGTCACCCACGCCGCCCAGAGGGCAAAGAGGGATACGGGCACCGCTGCCGCCAGCGCCGCGGCCTGGCTGCGCACCTTGCCGGCGTGCAGCACTTGGCCCACGAGAAAGCCGAGCAGCGCCCCGAACCCCGCGGTGAGGGCGAAGGTGATGACGCCGACGATCGGTATGTAGACGATGATGTACGAGTAGACGAAAGCGAGCGGCAAGGACGCGCTCAAACCGGCGGCGAGCGCCTTCACTAAGACGGCCGGCGAGTAGCGCCCGGAGTGCCGGTAATAGCGTTCGTTCTGCATCGAACGATGCGACCACGAGCGAAGCGGACGAGCAAGCACGAGCGCGGGGGGCCGGCCCAACGAGACCGTCGAGCGCCGCGCGCGCTCACCACTCCGACTTGCGAGCCGTGACGCGCGCCAAAGCCACCACCCGCAGCGCGGCCGCGTGAGTCTCGTATTGGTCGGCTTGTTGGTGGACCTCGGCGATGAGGCGGCCGCGGAAGCGTTGGAACATGGGGAGCTTCTTGGCGAGGCTCTCGGGCAGGTAGGCGGGGATGGGCGGCGCGTCGTCGATGCGCGCGAGGCAGCGCAGGTGCGGGGCGCCGAAGACGATGCGCTTCTGGTAGCGGCGCTGCGAGAGGAGGACGCGATCGGTCTGCTCTTCGAGGTGCGTCTCGGGGAGCGTGCGTTTGCTCTGCGACCAGGCTTCGCGGACGCGCGCGGTCATGTTCTCGGCGACCGAAGGGGGCGTGAGCTCGTCGGCGGTCTTCAAGAACTCCTTGGCGCTCTCGACGGCGGCCTTGAGGGCTTCGTCGGCCGGCGTGACCAAGGGACCGACGGTGCTCACGGTCGCCTTGAGCGTGCCGAGCTCGTCGAAGGGGAAGGTCAGATCGGCGACGATCAGCGTGATTTGCGGGACGAACTTGCCGTCGGGGCGCACGCCGCGGAAGAGGGTGCGATCGACGCCGGCCGCGTCGGTCGAGGCGGCGTGGACGAGGATCTCGAAGACCTCGCGGCGATCTTCCATCTCCATGGGCTCGGAGGCGAGGGCGGGATCGTCGAGATCGCGATCGACGGGGCGCTGCTCGAGCGCGTCGAGGATGGGCTTCCACTCGCGCATGCGACGGATGCGCGGGACGCTCTCGGGATCGAACCAGAGCAGCTCGAGGATCTCGGAGCCACCGCTCGGCGCGGGCACGGGCGCGGGGGCCGCGACGGGGACGGGCGCGATCTTGATCGGCTCGGGGCGCGCCCACGCTTCTTTGGCGACCGTCGACGCGGCGAGCACGCCCGCCGCCGAGGCCGCCGCCATGCCCACGAACGGCGTCGCCGAGGCCGGCGGAGGCGGGGCCGCGGCGCTGCCGGAGATGCCCGTTGCCCATGGGCTCTCGATGGCAGGCGGCGGCGCGACGGCCGCAGGCGGCGCGATTGCGGGCGGTGCGATCGCAGGCGGTGCGACGGCAGCGGGCGGCGGGATGGCCGGCGGAGGCGTGATCGCAGGCGGAGGCGCGATCCCAGGAGGTGCGATGGTGGGCAGCGGCGCGACGGGTGTGGCCGGCAGCGTGACCGAGGTCGCGAGGGAGCCCGCGGGCGGCGGGGGCGCGACGGCGGGAGGCAACGTGACCGAGCTCGGCTTCGCGCCCGCGGGTGGAAGCGCGGCGGAGGAAGGGCCGACCGCGTAGACCGCGGAGTCGGGCTCGCTGCGCGCGGGCGGCTTCGCGGCCCACGGCGGGCTCATGAGCACGGAGGCTCCCGAGGAGATCGGCGGCGAGTGGGGGCCCGACGACGGCGGCGACGAGAAGGGGAGCGCGCTGTCGCGACCGACGATCTCCGCGCGCGGCGTGGGCTGCGCGAACTGCATCGTCGACGCGGTCGGCGACTCCACCGAGGCGAACGGCAAGGTCACCGATGGTGGACGCACGCGCAACGCCGCCGACGTGCGCTCGCTCGAAGGCGGAGGCGGCGCGATGGTCTCGGGATCGGGCTTGCTGTCGGCGTGGAGGCGCGCCTCGACGTCGCTCCACGAGAGCGTCTGGCCGGGCTGCTCCATCGCCAACACGACGCGGCCCTGCTCGTCGGGCCGATCGAGCGGGAGCTGCCGCCGCCAGGTGACCGTCATGATGCCGCGATCGCTGTCGATCCAGAGCGTGTCGGCGTGCATCGGCAAGCGGAACGGCGCGCCGGTGCGGCCCTCGACGAAGGCGCAGGGGCGAATGCCCGGGAGCGAGGTCATGAGGCGCGGGTGCTCGCGGTGCAGGTTCTCCAGCACGAGGCGCTCGTTGTCGCGGAGCACGGGGACCTGCTGATCGGGCGGCGCGACGTTGAAGTGCGCGAGATCGATGTCGCCGGGGAGCGGGCGCGTGTTCCAATCGCGCGGCGACCACGAGGCGGCATAGCGACCGAGCTTCTCCGCGCGCTGCGGCCAGCGCGGCGAGAGAGGGCCGAAGCCGATGGGCTCGAGGCCTTCGGGCCCTTTCACGCGGGCGCCCGGCGCCTGGAGGTTCGGCAGCGTGAGGCGGCCGTAGCCGTCGCGCGCGTCGCGGCGCACGCCGACCGGGTTCGACGTGCCCGGGCCGCCCGCGGCGCGCTCGTAGACGAGCGGCATGCGGGTGAAGCCGCTGCCCTCTTGAATGCTGCCGTCGCGCGCGACCACGCGATCGGCACAGCACTCGATCGACTTGTCGAGCTTGTTGGCGACGATGCGGGCCACGAGCGATCGCACCGGCACCCCGCCGGGCGCGAACGCCGAGCCCACGAGGACGATGTCGGCGCGCACCTTGAGCGGCGCCGTGTCGCTCGGCGCATAGACGCTGCGGGAGACGTCGTCGTCCCAATGCCCATCCGCTTCGTTCGGAGCTTCCTGATCCTCGGCGAGCGTCGACTCGCCCGGCGCGAGGTTGAAGGTCGCCTTGCAGACGACGGTGAGGACCCACGACGCGGGCCCCTTCTGCCAAAGGACCGAGGTGGCGCGCAGGGCGCAGACGGAGACGAGCTCCATGACGACACACGCTATCATCGTCGCGCGCGCTAATCAGCACTGCGCCCGATTGGACACGGATTTCACACGCGGAGGCCCCTTGGCGCACGCCGACGATATCGATCTCCCGGACGTCACCCTCGAGGTCGCGAGCCACGGCGAAGGCCCAGTCGTGATTGCGGCCCATGGGTTCCCGGACGATGCGAGCACGTTCCGGGCACAGATCCCGGCGCTCACCGCCGCCGGCTATCAGGTGCTCGTACCCACCATGCGCGGCTATGCGAAGAGCGGAATCCCGCGCAGTGGACGCTATGATTTGCCGGCGCTCGGCGGCGATTTGCTGGCGCTCGCGGATCGATTCTCACCGGACGCGCCGGTGCGGCTCCTCGGCCACGATTGGGGTGCCGCCGCGGCGTATGCGGCCGCCGCGCTCGCGCCGGCCCGCGTCTCGCACCTCGCGGCGCTCGCGGTGCCGCACCCGGCCGCGTTCCTCCGGGCCTTCACCAGGGCCGCGCAGATGCGGCGGAGCTGGTACATGCTGTTCTTCCAGCTCCGCTATGTCGCGGACGCGGCGCTGCGCAGGGACGACCTCGCGCTCGTCGATCGGCTGTGGCGCGATTGGTCGCCGAGCTACCGCGCGAGCGCCGACGAAATGGCGAGGGTGAAGGCCGGGATTCGTGATCGCATTGGGCCGGTGCTCGGCTATTACCGCGCGATTCCCGGTGCGCTCGCGCGCGCGTCGATGCGGCGGGTCCTCGCGCCCGCGACGGTGCCGACACTGCGGCTCCAGGGCGCGGAGGATGGGTGCATCGGCGCCGAGGTCGGCGAAGACGAGGCGCGATTTCACGCGGCACGCTTCGAAGCGCACGTGATCCCGAGCGCCGGCCACTTCCTCCAACGCGAGCGGCCGGAGGACGTGAATCGGTTGCTGCTCTCGTTCTTCGGCGCGCCGTGACGGCGGAGCGCCTTCACCACTTCATCATCGGCAGCGGGCGCGTCGGGTGACGCACGATCCATTGGGTGCTCACGCGCAGCAGGCACCGATGAAACCCGGCGTTGGGGAACGCCTCGCGCACCTCGCGCACGAACGATCGCGGCAGCCCCGAGCGGAGGAGGCCGAGCGAGACGTCCGCGAGATCGGCGCGGCGGAGCGCCTCCGCGAGCGGGCCGGCCTCGGGCGGGCACGGCGTGAGCTTGTGGTGGAGCCTGATCATGCGCTCGACCTCGGCCGCGTCGACGCCGGGCAGGTTCGCTTTCACGTGCTCGCGCGCACGCCGCGCCGAAGGGTCGAGGTAGTCGAACGTGCCGTCCGACCAGATCCCGAGATCGTGAAAGAGCGCCGCGGCCGCAATGGCATCATCGGCCTCGCGGGTGCCCGCGAGCGCGCGGGCGAAGTT
The DNA here is from genome assembly GCA_001931535.1 of Minicystis rosea. Taxonomy (GTDB): domain Bacteria; phylum Myxococcota_A; class Polyangia; order Polyangiales; family Polyangiaceae; genus Minicystis; species Minicystis rosea. Next base: position 13,654,681 of record CP016211.1, on the reverse strand, counting down.
GAGCACGCGGTACACGTGACCGCGGTATCCCTCGGCGTCGCGCCCGAGCGCCTCGCGCCACGCGGCCAGCAGATCGTCGACGATGGCGCTCTGAACGACGACCGCGAAGGCTTGCATGATTCCCGCTTATCATGGGGCCCGCGGAGCGCCCACGCCCGCGAAGCGCGCACGCCCGCGAAGCGCGCACGCCCGCGAAGCGCGCACCACGGAGACCGCGCCGCGCGTGGGCCGGGCTGCCCGTCACGAGCGTACGGGCCGGCGCGCTTGGCCGCGAGCAGCTCGAGAGTCGATGCGTGGATTGTGCGATCGACGCGCGCCGCTCGTGGCATGCTCCGCGCGCATGAAGATCGGCGTCGTCGGCGCAGGCATGGTCGGGAGCACCGCGGCATATGCGATGACGCTCCAAGGGACGTGCAGCGAGCTCGTGCTCGTGGATCTCGATCACAAGCTCGCGGTCGCGCAGGCGAGCGACATCCTCCACGCCACGCCGTTCGCGCGGGCCGTGCGCGTCGCGGCCGGGGACTACGCCGATCTCGCGGGCGCCGCGCTCGTGATCATCGCGGCCGGCGTCTCGCAGCGGCCCGGCGAGACGCGGCTCTCGTTGCTCGCGCGTAACGCCGGCGTCTTCCAGAGCGTGATCCCGAGCATCGAGCGCTACGCCCCCGACGCCATCCTGCTCGTGGCTACGAACCCGGTGGACGTCATGACCCACGTCGCCATCCGCCTCGCGGGCGCGGCCCCGGGGCGCGTGATCGGATCGGGGACCATCCTCGACACCGCGCGGTTCCGGGCCTTGCTCGGGGAGCACCTCGGCGTGTCCGCGGCGTCGATCCACGCCTACGTGCTCGGCGAGCACGGCGACTCGGAGGTGCTCGTCTGGTCCGACGCGCGCGTGGGCGGCCTGCCGCTCGAGGCGTTCGCAGCGCAGATCGGGCGGCCGGTGACGGCGCCCGACAAGGCACGCATCGACGAGGGCGTCCGGCGCGCGGCCTACGCCATCATCGAGGGCAAAGGCGCGACGTACCACGGCATCGGCGCGGGCCTCGCGCGCCTCGCGCAGGCCATCCTCCGCGACGAGCGTGCGCTCTTCACCGTGTCGGCGCTCTGCCCCGACGCGGCGGGCGTGCCCGAGGTCACGCTGTCGTTGCCGCGGATCGTCGGCCGCGCGGGCGTGCTCACCACGCTGACCCCGGCGCTCGCGCCGGACGAGCGCAAGGCGCTCGCGGAGAGCGCCGCGATCTTGAAGCAAGCGGCCTCGGACTTGGGCTATTGAGGCCGGCGCGAGCGTTCGCGCTATAGAGAAAGACGATGCCGACGCAACGCGATCCCGAGGATCCCGAAGGGCTCGACGACGAGCTCATTCTGCCGCCTCCCGATGCCGACGAGGAGGACGAGGCCGAGGGCGACGCCGAGGACGAGCTGCCGGCCCCGATCGACGAGGACGGCCTCGACGACGCGGAGGCGGACGATCTCGACGTCGGCGGCGACGATCTCGAGACCAGCGACGACGAGCTCGACGAGCCCGACACCGAGGTCGACGTGGGCGCGCTCGACGAGGGCATCGTGCTGGATGAAGAGTCCGCAGACGAGCACGAGGACACGGATCACCCCGACGACGACGGCCTGATCTCCGACGAGAGCGGCAGCGACGACGACGGCGGCGCGGAAGGCACGAGCGAAGATCCGGGCGACGGCATCGACGAGGCCGCGCTGCCCGAGCTCGACGACGACGACGGCAGCGCGCCCGACGACGGCCTCGCCGAGACGCTCCTCACCGAAGGCGACATCGCCGTCCCCTGGGCCGCCGCGCGCTGGGCGCCGCTCGAAGGCGCGGGCGCCGACGTGCCCTGTCGCGCCGTCGCCGCCGAGGCCGGCCGCGTGGCCGCCGCGGGCGAGGTCCTCTTGATCATCGAAGAGGGCGCGCGCGCGCCGCATCGGCTCGCCTTCGGCGAAGGCTCGGTGGCCATCGCGCTCGGCGACGACGCCGTGATCGCCGCAACGGCGCGCGGTCAGCTCCTCGTGGCCCGCGACGGCGGCGCCGACGCGGCCGCGATCGGATCGTGGCGCGCGGGCGTGGAATCGTCCCTCGGGCTCTGGCCCGCCGACGCAGGCCACGCGGTCGATCTCGCCGCCACCCCGGGCCGCTTCTGGATCCGCGCGGGCGCCGCGTTGCTCTGCGCGACGTCACCGGTGCAGCCGCTCGCGGCGGTGCGCGAGCGCGGCGTGCTCGCCATCACGGCCAGCGGCGGTGTCCTCGTGGCGCTCACGACCGGCGGCTCGGGCCCCGCCATCGAGCGCTTCCGCGGCGACGACGAAGGTTGGGCCGCGACCCCGCTCGCGGGGATCGCGCTCCGCATGGCCGAGCGCGCGCGCGGCGCCGTGCGCCTCGCCTCCGCCGCGGGCGGGCGCGCCGTGGCGCTCTGCGATCATCAACGCATCGCCGTCTCCCGCGACGGCGGCGCGACCTTCACGGTCGTGGAGCTCGGCAACGTCCCTGCGATCACGTTCGCCGGCGACAGCCCCGACGCTCCCTTGCTCGCGTTGATGGCCCCCTCGCCCAACGCCGCTGCGTTCGTCGTCGAAATCGACACCGCCGGCGAAGCCGCGCGCGTCGGCGAGATCGCCGTACCCGAGCGCGACGGCGCCACCGAAGCGCCCTCCCCGTGGACCTCGGCGTCCTTGGCTTGGGACGCCTCACGCGACGTGGTTTGGGTCGCGTCGACCGCGGGCCTCATCGCGCTGGGCCGGCCGCAAAAACACTAAGCTCCGTGGAGCCTCCCATTCCCCGAGCCAACCGAGCCGCCATTCACGTCGAGCCGCTTCGGGCCTGACATCGACTTTCGCTGTCACGTTCCGCGCCCGAGCAAGGGCGCCGACGCCATTCAGGTTTCGCCGCTTGGCTTCGGGCCGCGCGGCGAGCGTCAGCTCCCCTCACAGTTCTCGAAGATCGCGCGTCCGATCTGGATCGGACAGGTCGACGACGCTCCATCGCTCATCGCCGGGCACGTGAACGTGACCCACGCCCGGCCCGTGGCCACGCCCTGCGGCGGCGCGCTCCCGAAATGGAACTTGCACGCACCGCTGTACGGAACACCCGCCGTCCACGGCGCGGAGATGACCATCGTCCCCTCCACCGGCGCGTTCTCCAAGGCATCGCTCGTGAGGCTCGGGATGTCGAGCTCGAAGGTGTTGCCGGTGTTGTTGGAGTCATCGATCTCCCCGTGGACGTGGAAGCCGTTCGCTCCCGACACGGTGCAGCTCACCCGCGTCCCGCCCACCGTGTCCGCGATGACTTGGCCTCGCTCTTTGTCGCTCACCTGACCGACCGCGGCCGTGTGGCCCGCGAGGTGACACGCGAACGGATCCTCTTGAATCATGGTGAAGACATAAGCGCCCTGCGCGCGCGACCCGGGGTCTCCCGAGCTCGGCGCTTCGCCGGTCTCGTCGATGCGGGTGCTGGGCTCGGAGCCGATGCCACAGCCGGCGACACCGAGGACTGCGGCGAGAAGAACAAGCTTGGATCGCATGAGCCAATCCTAAACCACCAAGCCGCTCGAAGACATCATGTGTTGCGCCGGAGCCCGTGGGGGAGTCTCTTCGCAGCGCTCGACTCGACACCATCGTTCTCGAAAAGAGCGTGTGGATCACGACGACTCCCCTCCTCCTACGACGTTCGATTGCCGTGGACGCGCACGGCAGAGAGCGTGCTTTCGGGGCGCCCCTCATGTGAAAAGCCTCCTGCCTGAACAGCCAACCTCCGGGACGGAAGCCCAGCGCCTTTGGGGCGCCGTGGACAATCCTCTCCGGTGAACCGCCAAGCCCCCGCGCGACGGCATGCACTTGTTTCGCAGCGACGGCGCTGTCATCGAGGTGGAGCCGCGCGACGGCGTGCTCGCGTGGAACCATCACTCGAGCTACGCGGCACGCGCATCGAGGTGGACGACGGTCGATGATCCATGATCATCGACCGACATTCAGGTCACCATCGTCGATTTGGGTGGGTTCGCGAACGACGGCTCGTCGATCTCCGCCGAACGGCCGTCAGAACTGGCCGAACAGGCGCGCGCCTCGGAGGTCGATTTGCAGCGAGACCTTGGGCTTCGCGGCGGCGTCGGGCTTGCCGCTCGTCGCGCCGAGGACGATCGTGGTCACGCCCATCGCGAGGGCCGCTCCGCCGAGCACGTCCGTCACGATGCCCAGCGTCTTGGTCTTGTCGTGGGCCGCCGTGATCTGCTCCGCGGTGACGCCGTGCATGCCGAGCTTCGTCTCGGTGTCGGAGCGCGAGAGGATCGCCAGGACGCCCGTCGTCACGGCGCCGGCCACGAGGCCGCTCGTGATCGCCAGCGAGACCCACACGCCGGTGCGGCTCGGCGCCGGCGGCGGCGGAGGCTCGGCGGTGGCAGGCCCCGGCGCCGCGGCGATCGGCAGTGGGATGCTCACCGTCACCGCTTCGCCGCCGGGGACGTCGAGCACGCGGGTCACGGGGATCAGCTCACCCTTCTGCACCGTGATCTTCCGCCGCCCAGCGCTCGCGAGCACCGGCTCCCGAAGCGGCGATTGCCCGACGACGACGTCGTCGATGAGCACGTCCGCGCCGGCCACGTTGGTCCTGATGGTGACCTTGGCGACGCGCGCGTTCAGCTTCCTGATGTCGCCCTCGACCAGCGCGCGCCGCTCGGGCTCGATGTCCGCGCCGCCCTGCGCGAGGTACGCCTGAAACGAGCGCAGCGCCCCCGCGTAGTTCTGGAGCTCGAACTCGGTCTGGCCGATGTTGTAGAGCGCGCGGTAATTCCCGCTGATCTCGTACGCGCGCCGGAACTCGATCAGCGCGTTGCGGTAGTCGCCTTCGCGGTAGAGCGCGACGGCGTTGGTGAAATGGACCCTCCCCTGATCCGTCTTGTCCTGAGCGGCGGCGCCGCGCGGCCCGAGGAGGAGCGCGGCGGAGAGGAGGCTCGCGAGCAACGGAGTCAGCTTCATGTTGGTGGGCCTTCAGAACTTGTCGTCGATGGGTCGCGGGGTTTTGGGGGGGCCGCCGTGGACCCCGTCTCCGGGCGCCGGCGACGCCGGAGGTTTGATCGGAGCCGGAGGCGGCGGGGCGTCCTCGGAGGGAGCGCGCGCCGGTGGCCGCGGCGCAGGGACGCGCGCCGCTGCCGCCGCCGCTGCGGCCGCGGTGGCCGTCGCGCTCGCCGAGGGCGCGGACGGTGTGGGCCGGAGCTGCGCCCGCAGCTGGAGATCGTGATCGAGCACGACGAGGCGCTCGTCCGTGACGAAGCCGGACGCCACCACGCGCAGGCGCTTCGCGTGGGCGCTCCGCGGGAGCACACCGTGAAAGGGGTTGCCGGAGAGCTCGGCGTCATCGAGGAAGATGCGCGCGGACGAGGGCTCCGCGCTGATCGTCACCTCGACCGTCGGCGGGGCCGCGTCCGGCGCGCCGTCGGCGGCGATCGCGCCCGCGTCGATCGTGGGCGCGCGCCGGATGGTCGTTTGATGCGTGAGCGTGAGCAGCACCGCCGCGCCCACGCCGGCCACGCCGATGCCGGCCAGGACCAAGCCCCGACGGCGACGCGCGTGCGCCACGCCGGTCTCCGTCGGGCTCGGCGGATCGGTGGGATTGCTGCTCAGCGCCATCCGCTCCCGCGTCTGGCCGGTGCGGCTCTCCTCCCTCGGCCGCAAGGCCGACGCGCTGCTCTGGCCGCTGCGGCTCTCCTCCTTCGGCGGCAAGAGCGACGCGCTGCCAGCCTCCCGCACGGGCGTCTGGCCCGCGCCCTCCTTCAAGCTGGCCTCGATGACGTCGCGCATCTTGGCCCGCTCGGAGGCGAAGGTGCGGCGCATCAGCTCGGCCACCTTGGCGGCATCGGTGCGCACCGAGCTCTCTTGATAAGCCACGAGCGCCGCGCGGAACTCCTCGGCGGTGGCGTATCGATCCTCGCGGTTCGTGGCCATCGCCTTGCCGCAGATCTGGGCGAGCTCCTCGGGCGTGTCGGGCGCCACTTCGAGGATCTTGGGCTCGTCTCCGGTGATCCGCCGGGACATGGCGGTGATGTCGATCTCGCCGGTCACGATGCGCCGCCGCGCCAGCGCCTCCCAGAGCATCACCCCGACCGCGAAGATGTCGGCGCGCCGATCGAGCGGCCGGCGCTCGATCTGCTCGGGCGCGGCATAACCCAGCTTGCCCTTGAACACGCCGGTGTGGGTGCGGTTCTCGGCGCCGGCGTTCTTGGCGATCCCGAAGTCGACGAGCTTGACGTGACCGTCGTACGTCACGAAGACGTTGTGCGGGCTGATGTCGCGATGGACCACGCCGAGCGGCTTCCCATTGAAGTCGCTGAGCTCGTGCGCGTAGTGGAGGCCGCTCAGCACCTGCGCGAGGACGTAGAGGTACACGTCGACGGGCATGTGCTCGCGCTTCACGCGCTGGATCGTGGCCGCGAGCGACTGCCCCTCGAGGTACTCCATCACGATGACGGGTTGCTCGCCCTCGGTGTACACCTCGTACGTTTGCACGACGTTGGGGTGGTTGAGCCTCGCGGCCAGCCGCCCTTCGTCGAGGAACATCGTGCGCAGCTCCGCTTCCTCCTTGAGGTCGGGGAGCATCTCCTTCAGCACGAGGAGCTTGATGACCCCAATCTCGCTCCGGGAGAGCGCGAGATCGACGCGCGCCATTCCTCCCTGACCGAGCTTCGCGATCACCTGATAGCGCGTGGCCTGCCCGCTGGCGGATGCATAGCTCATGAGGATGCTCGTCGAGCTCAGGGGAGAGGATTCGGCCGCAGGCTTTGGAAGGTGATGGCGCCTGCGCGGCTCAAGGTGGTCAGCTCCGCGAGGCGGGTGCCGTCCTTGGCCAGCGTGGCCGTCAGGGTCGCGGAGCCGGCCGTCACGTTGATGTAACCGCCGTTGCCGCTGTTGTCGGTCTTGGTCGCCGTCCGCGAGACCGCGGAGGCGATGGCGTAGTAGCCGACCTCCTCGTTCTTCGGGGCGATGTCGAAGTGCACGCCGGCGGCGCGCGCGCCCGTGCAGTCGTGCATGCTGATGTTCACCCCGCCCGCCGCGGGGTCGGCCTCGACGCCGATGCTGCTGTTGAGGCTGGCCTGCACCGCGGGCGAGAGGAGCGTCACGGTGGTGACCTCGTCGGTCACGGCCGTGTCGATGAAATAGAGTGTCGGCAGGTAGCTCGCGGTGGTGATGTCGAGGTAGCCGCTGAAGTTCTCGGCGACCGTGACCGAAACCGTCCCTGCGCCGGAGACCGGAATCGTCTGGAGCGGCGCCGAGCAGGGCGGATCGAGCTTGTTGCAGAGCTTGACGGTGGCGTCCGTCACGGGTTTCTGGGAGACGACGTCGATCAGCCGGTACTGCGCCGTGAACGTCTTGTCGGCCGACGGATTGGGCACGTGACCGACGCAGGCCCACGTCGGATCGGGCCTGGGCTGGCAGAGATTGGCGACGCAGACGTCGTCCGCGAAATCAGGCCCCCTTGCCGCACAATCAGCGTCTTCCGAGCACTGCTGCGCGTCGGTTCGAACGACCACGCTGCACCCCGCCGATAAAAAGGCGATCGCCACCACGACCGCCGCCCCACGAATGAAAACCATGAATGGTCCCGTCCCCGCTGAGCGAATTCGCTCGTAAGCGGCACCAGACTCCCTTGTCGTGGACACATAGTCAAGCACGTGAATCATATCGGGTACGCACCTGAGCATTGCGACCCTCATTGGGTGAAAACCTACCTGAGTCGTCCAATCAAAATGGTAGTCAACTCTTACGTTTCGTCACGATCGACGACGCCTGACGACGCTCGTCAGCGAATGAGAGGATCGCGCACTGCGCCATGACTCTCCTTCTCGGCGCCGGAGCCGCGAAGTCAGCCGACCCGAAACGATGCACGGATCGAAGATGTGTTGTCGTCCGTTCCCTCGTATTCACATCGTCGAAGCAGCGCTCATGCGACGCCGAAGCGGCGTCGCTCCCTCCAGCCGTCCGGCATATCCAAAAACCGCAATTGCTCGTGAGCGGCCCCTCCAGACACGAAGTTCGTCTCGTAGATGACGAGAGCGCCCAAACCACGGTGAGAAGGAAGAATGAGAAGCTTGGATCGCATGGTCCAACCCTAAACCACCCAGCCACCCGAAGACATCACGCATTGGCCCCACGCCGCCGGAGCTCATGTATGCGTTCATTCGCGGCGCTCGACGACTCGACACCATCTTTCGCTCGAAGAGCGCATCACGGTTGCCCTCCTACAACGTTCGATTGCCGTGAGCGCGCCCTGCGGATAGCGTGCTCTCTCGGGGCGACCCTTCATGTGGAAAGACCTCCTGCCTGAACAGCCAACCTCCGGAACGGAGGCCGAGCGATTGGCCCAGCGCCTTTTGTTGCACGACGCGAAAGCTCCTCTCCGGTGGACCGCCAAGCACCCGCGCGCCGGCATGCACGTGTTTCGCAGCGCGGACGAGATGCGCGAGGTCTGGCTCGCGCACGGCGGCGAGCCCGAGGGCATGCCCGACGTCGACTTCGATCGACACATGATCGTGGCTTTGTTCGCGGATGAAGGGTCCTACAGGGAAATACGGATCATCACCCGGGTGCTCCAAGGCGACGGAAAGCTCTGGATCATGGTCGGCAAAGCCAGCCGGCCGTGGGCGATGATCAACCCCTACACGCTCCTCGACGTGCCCCGCACCGAAGGCGAGCCCGTGTTCTTGGATCTCGCGAGCACCGAAGCGCAGGAGATCCTCCATCGCGTCGACGGCGCCGGCGCGGCGGCCATCCAACCCGTCTCCAAGGGGGTTTATCGCACGGCGGCCTCGCGCCCCGTCGCGCTCTCCGAGCCTGTGGAGCGGCCCCAGGCGATCGAGCAGGTCCGCGAGCCGACGCCCTACGATCTCGACGAGATCGCGCGCATCCAGCGTCGGGATCGCAACCGCATCTTCGGCATGGGGGTCCTCGTGGTGATGATGATTCGGACCTTCCCGCACGTGCCCGCCACGAGCCCACTCGCCATCATGCTCCTGTGGCTCGCGCCCACGGCCCTCGGTGTTTATGCGCTCTGGTCGTGGGCGCGCCCGCGGGGATTCGGGCCGGCGCTCCTCCGCTTCCATCCCGAAGGCGAGATCACCGCCGGACGTCGCTTCACCGTCGAGGCCGTGCTCTCACCGCTCCACGCGATGACGAACCAGCCTTTGAAGGTGCGGCTCGTCGCCTTCGCCTCGAACGAGCGCGGCCCGGAAGAGCTCCTCCTCGTCTCCGAGCGTGTCCTCGCGGAGGATCATCCCATCATCGCCGATCGGCCCATGCGCCTCGCCACCGAGATGCAGATTCCCGAGGACATCCACGCACGCGCGCGCCGGGTCCGCTTCCGCGTCGAGGTCACCGTGGGTGATCCGGCGAGCGTGTGGATTGCCCGACCGCTCCGCGTGAGCCCCCCGATTCGCCGGCGCCGGCGCCGCGCGGGCGCCGCCTGACGGCGCTCCCCTACCCCTTGATGCAGAGCACCTGCTTCAGCTCCGCCACGATCTCCACGAGATCGCGCTGGTTCTCCATCACCTGCTCGATCGGTTTGTAGGCGCCGGGGATCTCGTCGAGGACGCCGCCGTCTTTGCGGCACTCGACGCCTTCGGTCTGCTTGAGCAGGTCTTTGATCGTGAAGCGACGTTTGGCCTCACCGCGGCTCATGCGCCGGCCCGCGCCGTGCGAAGCGCTCTCGAACGACTCCGGATTGCCGAGCCCACGCACGATGTAGCTCCGCGTGCCCATCGATCCGGGGATGATGCCGAGCTCGCCCTGGCCCGCGCGGATCGCGCCTTTGCGCGTCACCAGCACCTCGTGCCCATAATGGTGCTCCTCGGCCACGTAGTTGTGATGGCAGAAGATGGCTTGTCCCGTCTCCAGGTTGGGGAAGTGCTCGCGGAGCACGTCGAGCACGAGATCGAGCATCGTCTCGCGGTTGATGCGGGCGTAGCGCTGGGCCCAGAACAAGTCGCGGCGATATGCCTTCATCTCCTCCGTGCCGGCGAGGAAGACGGCGAGATCGCGATCGGGCAAATCCCGGTTGTGCGCGAGCTTCTTGGCCTTGGCCATGTGAATCTCGGCGAGCTCCTTGCCGATGTTGCGCGAGCCCGAGTGGAGCATGATCCACACGTTCTGCTCGCCATCGAGGCAGATCTCGATGAAGTGATTGCCGCCCCCGAGCGTACCGAGCTGGAGGCGCGCGCGGCGGAAGAGGCTTTGGACTTTCTCGGTGAGGGTCGGGAACTCTTCCCACAACGCCTCGGCGGCAGGCGACGAGACCTCTTCGTCGTGCGCGGAGAAGCCGACCGGGACGCGCTTCTCCAAATCGCTGCGCAGCCGATGCAGGCTGTCCGGCAGATCGGAGGCGACGAGGTTGGTCCGCACCGCGCCCATCCCACAACCGATGTCGACGCCGACCGCGGCCGGCGAGACGGCGTCTTTCATGGCGATGACGCTGCCCACCGTGGCGCCCGCGCCGAGGTGGACGTCGGCCATGGCCGCCACGTGATGAAAGACCCACGGCAGCGCGGCCACGTTGCGGAGCTGATCGAGCGCGGACGACTCCACCTGGTTGACGGGCGCCCAGAGGTGAATGTCGACCTTGTTCCCTTTGACGCGAGCGAGCGACACAGTGCCACGGGCTATAGCAGAGGCGCTGCAGTCTCGCCGCGGTCGCGTACGTCCGCATGGACCGTGATACCGTCATCACCGTCCGGCCGGAGGGAACGCGCATGGGGCGATGGGCAGCGTTGATCACGAGCGCGGCGGTGCTGGCTGCCTGCAGATCCGAGCCGCCCGTGCGCGCGGCCCGCGATCCCGCGCCATCGCCGGCGAGCGCATCGGCCACGACGATCCCCGCGCCGTCGAGCACGCCCACCGCGAGCGCCGCCCTGACGACGCCCACGGTGCCCGGTCCCTTCGTGCGGCAAACGCCGGGGGAACGGACGAGCGTGGACGCGTGCACGTACCTCGGCGGGCTCGGCTTCGCGTGCCTCGACGCGCTCCTCGACGAGAAGGATCCCGCGAAGCGCCGCTACATGCGCCGGCTCTCCGATGCGGCCGCGCGCATCGAGATCGACGCGCGCAAGCGCGGTGAATGGGGCGGCGTCGCGCACGCGGAGATCTCCTCGCTCTGCGCCGAGAGCGGCCCGTGCAAGCGCAAGAACGCGAGCGGCGACGAGCTCGACGACGGCTACGCCTGCCTGACCCTCGCCGAGGCGGAGCTCGCGGGCGGCAAACGCTCTTCGATCTCCAAGAGAGCGCACGCCCGCGCCTGCAAGTGCGACGCGACGCGGGCGCAGATCCCGGTCATGGGCGGCGTCCTCGCGTGTGACGGCCCGGACAAGCCGGTGGAGCGCGGCGCGAGCCTCCCGCTCGACGAGGCCCGAGACATCCGCGCCTGCGCGGAGTGCGACGCCGAGCAGGGGCCGAAGGCGTGCGAGCGGGAGATCGATCGTTTGAGGTCAAAGGATCTCGAGGTCGCGCGCTACCTGGAGACGGATCACGTGCCGCGCTGCCGGAGGGAGTGAGCTACGCGGCGAGCGCCGCCGTGCAGCGCTCGATGGTCTCCGCGAGGTCGGGCTCTCCCCCTTCGCGCACCGCGCCGGCGAGCTGCGCGAGGAAGGCGCGGTTCCGCCGCACGGACTCGACGAAGGGCGCGAGCTGCTCGCGTTCGAGCGTCTCGTCCACCGCGAGACGGATCCCGTCGAGGATCTCGCCGACGAGCCGGCCGAGCGGCACCGAAGGCGCCTCCGTGCTCAAGCGATCCAAGAGGAGCGCGTACGGGCCGCCATCCTGGATGGATGCGTACAGGAAGCCCACCGCGCGGTCAGGCGCGAAGCGATGGAGCTTTTGCCACTGCTCGGCGACGCGCGCCGCGACGCCCGGCGGGACGGAGGCGCCGCCTTCCTCGAGATCGTGCTCGATCGCGCGGCTCAACGCGTGGGCCAGGTGCGTGTCGAGGAGACGCCGGTCGATCTCGCGGAGCGCCGAGTGCCCCGCGCGCGTCACCTCGACGATCCACGACCAGCGCGCGCGCACCGTCTTCTGATACGGGCCCTCGACCTCGTCGTCGTCGAACGCGAGGCTCATGATGTCGTAGACGAAGCAGGCCAGCTCGGGCGACGGCGCGCCCTCGAGGCGCTGCAGGAGGAGCGCGCACGGCGTGGTGTCCGTCAGCACGTAGTCGGTGAGGTTGCGATTCCGCGCGAGGCTCGGCGCCGCGCGGAACAGCGCGTACCAACGCGTCGCGATCGACTCCGCGACGTCGGGCGGGATGTCTCCTCGGTAGTACGACGCAAACAACGCGCGGAGCCCGTCGGCGAGTTGCTCGGGCGAAGCCTCCGGTGCGCGGCGCGCCTGCCGCCGGGCGAGCACCTCGAGCGCGGCGCGTCCCTCGGCGCCGCGCGCGTCGAAGAAGCGCGTGAGCGCCGACATGTCCTCGGCGTCGGCGACCTCCGCGGCGCGCATCATCACCGCGGGCGGCACCGGCTGCGGCGTGATGCGGTTCGTCGCCGAGCCTTCCAGGTGCGCGTAGGCGATCACGCTCGCGCTCGCGAGCTCGGGCACCGCCATGACGGCCGTGAGCCAGGCGAATGCGCGCGGCAACAGATCGTCGACGAACGCCGACGCGCCCGCGCGAAACGCGCGGGAGAGCACGCGGCTCGCACGCGGGACGCGCGCGCGATCGTCGGGCGCCACCCAGCACGTCGCGACGAGCAAGTCCTCCAGATCCCCATGCGCGAGGGGCCACGGCGCGGCGCCTTCGAGCCGCGCCCACTCCTCCTCCGTGAGCGCCGCGGCAAGGAGCGGGCGATCGAGGCCCGGCCAACACAGCGAGGTCGTCGCGCCCTCGGGCGCCGCCACGATCGGGCCGGTGTCCATCGACTCCCACACCGAGAGGTCGGCGCGCTCTCCCGCGCGCAGCACCGAGAGCAGGCGCGCGAGCACGAGGCGCTCGTCCGGCGCGAGCGATGCCGCCGCGATCGCACGCGCGAGCACGGGCCCGGCGTGCGATGGATCGAAAAACGCACCGGTCTCGCTGCCCGCATCGAGGCGCGTGGGCAGCGCCGCGAGCACGGGCGCGGGGACGCCGGCGCTCGCGATCCAATCCCGCGGCGAAGCGGTGGGCAGATCGAGCCCCACCGCGAGGCGATCGGGCATGCGCAGCGGACGATGCGTGAGCGCGACGTTGCGCAGGACGATCGCAGGCAGCACGGCGGCGTTCCACACCACCGCGACCCAGCACACGGCGCGCGCCGCCGTCATCGCATCGCCGGATCGAACCGCCGCGGCCGCGCGCGTCCACAACGCGAGTGCTTCGGGATTGCGATCGAGCGGGCCCGCGACCGGCGGCCGCCCCTGCACGAGCGCCTGAACGAGCCCGGCCGTCGCGCGGCGATCGATGAGCTGGAAGCGGGTGTCGAAGGCCATGGCCGAGGTATAGGCCGAGCGCGCGACGCTTTCCTGCTCACCCACTCGCGCATCATCGCCGGCGCACCCGCGCAGCGGTGGAGCGAAGGCCCGCTGCTTGACAGGCATGCGCTGCGAAATCACCGCGCGACGTGCTCGTTCGCGCGCAACGCCGGCCGCCCTCCTCGTTGCAACCATGCGAATGCGACTCGCACCGCTGCAACACACCGCTCGGCGCATCGCGACGCTCCGCATGGCGAAGCCTCGGAGCGGAGAGCGTGTCGCCGTGCGCATCGAGATGTGAGGATGGTTGCGATCGAGATGTGAGGATGGTTGCGGCCCGCGATCGCTCGCGACGCAACGCGCGTCACATCGTCAGAACTCGATGCCGGCGTGGGCGCCGTAGCTCAGCCACTTGAGCGAGGTCGAGCTCCCGTCCAGCGTGCGGGGATCGTTCTGGATGGTGACCACGTTGTAGGCGATCTGCGCGCCGAAGCGCAGCAGCGGGATCAGCTTGAAACCGAGGGCGAAGCCGCCGTCGAAGGCGCGGCCGTTGATGCCGTCGCCCACCCAGCCGACGCCCGCGTGGCCGAAGAGCTGAGGCTGGACCATGCGCCCCAGACCGACGCGCGCGCCGCCGAGGATGCGGGTCGAGGTGGGAACGTCCGTGTAGCCGTCCGAGACCGGGAAGACCATGTGGCTCCCCTGCGCCTCGGGCTGCAGGAAGATCGGGCCGAGACCGATGCGGTACCCGAGCGTGCCCACGAAGCCGTACCCGATCGAGGCCCCCGGTTGATCGAACGCCGAGGCGGCGTCGAACTCGGCGCCGAGAAAGAAGCCGGCGTGCGCCTTTTTGGGTGCAGCGACGACGGCGAAAGCCGCGAGGCATGCGGCAAATCCCACGAGGAACGAGCGGCGCATGGCGATACCTCCGACCCTCACGGTAGCACGGGGCACTCCGTCGACGGCGATCGAGCGGCGTTCGAGCACGGAACCGTCGCCGCCGGATCCCCGAGCGAGCACGAGCAGAGCCGGACCGGCTCCCGTTTGCATCGCACGGCGTATCGCTGATAAGAAGGTCCGAGCATGGACCGGCTTCTCGTGGCGGCTGCCCTCGCAGCCTCGATCACCGTCAGCTGCTCGGGTGCCTTCAAAGATAGGCGCACGCCCTCGGGCGATTTTTGCAGCGACATGCCCATCATCCCAGCCGGGCAGGAGCCGGATCGCGAGTATCACCGGCTCCAGCCGATCCAAAGCGACTCCAAGACGCGCACCGAAGCGGAGCGCCTCGAGTCGCTCCGCAAGGTGGCTTGCAACGTCGGCGCGGACGCCGTGATCGAAGCGGTGAACGAAGAGGTCCGCGGCGACAACGCCCAGTACCAAATGGTGTCGAGCGGCACCGCGGTGATCTGGCTGCGTCGCTCCGGCGGCGCCGGCGCCCCGGGCGAGTCGCCCAAGACGCAGAGCCTCCCGACCCCGAAGAAGCCCACGCCCATCGGCGAGCCGACGGCCACGGCCGAGCCCGCCCCGACGGCCGAGCCCACCGCGGCCCCCGCCGCTCCCGCGAAGTCGGCGAAGCCCGCCGCCGGCAAGCCCCCGGCGAAGAAGCCGACGCCGATCAAGAACTGAAGACGAGCCCGAGCGAGGCTCGTCGCAGCCTCGTTGGTGGCGTCTCGCGCCGCGCGCACGTTGCGCAGCGCACGCACGCTCCCGGCTCACCGGCTCACCTGCGCGCTTCGACACCGACCTGCCGGCACATGTCGAGCACGGGGCACGTCGAGCATTTCGGCCGCGTGCCCGTGCACACGTGCTTGCCGAAGGGCACGAGGATCCGGTTGATCTCCACCCAGTAGCGGCGCGGCAGGCGCGCTTCGAGCGCGGCCATCGTCGCTTCGGGGGAGCGCGTGGACACGTAGCCCCAGCGGTTCGTGACGCGATGGACGTGCACGTCCACCGCGATGCGAGCCTCACCGCAGGCCACGCCGAGCGCGAGGCTCGCGCACTTGGGGCCGACGCCGTGGAAGCTCGTGAGCACCTCGAACGAGCACGGAAGCACGCCGTCGAATTCGTCGTTCGTGCGCCGGGCGATGGCCAGGATCTGCCGCGCCTTGGCGTCCGCGAACGTGCACGGCACGAGCAGCGCTTCGAGCTCCGGCGGTGACAGCCGCGCGATGGCCGCGGGCGTGCGCGCTGCTGCGAAGAGCCGCTTTGCCACCGGAATGGTCGTCTCGTCGAGCGTGCGAATGGAGATGATGCACGCGACGAGCTGCTCGAAGACCGACGCGTACCCCGCGTCGTGGAGCTCGAACATCGCGGCCTTGGGATAAGGGCGCACGGCGGCGCGGACGCGCGCCATCACCGTGTCGATGTCGAAGGGGCGTTTGGAGGCGAGCTCTTGTCGGTGCTGCATGGTGGTCGCCGGCCGGGCGGAGACCGCCGTCGCGGCGCTCGCCCCGGCCGGCGTCGCTCAACCATTTTGGACGATCACGGCATCGCCCCCAGGACAACGTCCGTGCCGCCATTGCAATGCGCCGCCGGCGCACACCATCAAAATGGTTGAGGCCGCCCGCCCCTGAAAGAGCCTAAGCCGGACCGCGCCAGCCGGCGACGTGGAGGTCCGCCGGAATCGGCTCTAAAACGTGCCGCGGATCCCCGCGCCGTTCGGGCCGATCCACGGTGTGATGGACGCGCCCTGCGCTTTCGCGGCGCCGCCGTCGCCGCTCGTGGCAATCAGCACCACGCCCGCGCCGACACCCGCGATGGCTGCGCCGAAGCCGACGGTGGAGAGGGTGGCGAGCGTGCTCAAGCCATCGATCTTGCCCTGCGCGGTGGCCGGGCATTGGTCCTTGGGCATGCACAGCCCATCGAGCTCGGATTTGCTCTTCAACGCCAGGCCACCGAGCACGCCGCCGGCGATGGCGAACGCACCGCCGAGCGAGAGCGCGACGATGGCGCCCGTGCGCCGGCCCGTGCTCGGAGGCACGGGCTTCGGAGGCGGCGGCTTCGGCGGCGCGTCCACCGGGCCGATGCCGAGGCTCGTGGTCGAGCCCGCCGCGAAGTCGCGCGTGACCACCGTGTCCGGCGCGCCGGATACGCCCACGACGATGACGTGCGTGCCCGGATCGAGGGTCAAATCGAACGCCGTCGCCGCGACCGGCTCGGCCGGCCCGGGCTCGCGCGTGCCCGCGATGAGCACCGGGTGCGCCGGCGTGCCGCCCGCGGCTTCGAGCGGACGGCCGTCGACGGACACCGTCGCGCCTGCCTTCGTCAGCGTGATCACGCCGCGCGCGATGCGGTGATCGATCTCGGCGAGGTAGCCGCGCGCCTCGGCCGCGAGATCGGCCGGCAGTTCGTTGCCCGGCGCGCCGAGCGCGCGCGTGAGGCTCTTCTTCGCGCGGGTGAAGCGCCCCAAGGCGCGCTCGCAGAAGCCGATGTTGTAGGTCGTCACCGCGTGCGGCCGGAGCTTCGCCGAGCGCTCGAAGGCCGCGAGCGCATCGATCCACTGCGCTTGCTTGGCCAACGCGCTCCCGATGCGGAACGCATCACGCGCCTCCTCGGTGTGCGGATCGACCGCCTCGCTCTTCGCATCGGCGGGCGTCTGCGCGAAGGCTCCCGCGGGCGCGAAGCTCATCGCGGTGAGCAGCAGCGCGGCGGCGGCGCTTCGTCTCGTCCTTCGGATCGACATGATCATCCTCTCGGCCTCGCGCCTCGCATCAGAACGGAGGCTCGTCGACGAGGCCTCCCTTGGGCTTGGCCGCGCTGCTCGGAGCGGGCTGCGCGCTCGCGACGCCCGACGCTGCAGGCTTCGCCGATGGCAACGGGCCCGGACGCAACGGACGCAGCCCCGACACCGAAGGAACCGGGCCGCCCGACGCTGCCGGCGACGTCGTCGGATCCGCGGAAGGCGTCGGCTCGGCGGGAACCACCGTGGCCTCGGGAGCTGCGGTCACCACCGCCATCGCAGGCGTGGTGGGCACCGGCAGCGTGGCCGTGGTCGTGAGCGCCGCGCCGCCGGCCGGCATCTGCGGCGTGCGCGACGCGCGCAACGTGAGCGCGCCGAACGTGACGGCGGCGATGCCCACGACGAGCACGGCGCCGGCGATCCATGCATTCCGCCGCGACGCCGCGGGCTTCTCCGAAGCCACCTCGGCCGTGTCGTCGGCGAGCGTCACCGACACGGGCGCGACGCGCTTCCCCGTCGAAACCCGCTCGCGCACGATCTCCTGCGGATGCTCGGCCGTGGCCACCTCGATCGTGGCCATGTCCGGATCGGCGCTGCGCGACGTCTGCGTCCCGGGCGAGGACGCGATCGTGACGGCGGCGTCGCGCACCGGCGCCGGCGCCTCGGTGATCTCCGACGCCTGCGGCGCGCGCGGCCCGCCGAAGGTGCGCGCCGTCGCGCTCGTGTGGCGGCGCAGGATGGTCAGCACTTCGCGGAGATCCTGCGGTCGATCTTCACGCGCGCGCTGGAGCATGCGCATCACCAATTGATCGACGTCCGCCGGCACGTGGGGCGCGAGCTCGGCGAGGCTCGGGATCGTGCCGTGGTTCAAGAACTTCACGATCTGCCCGAAGTTGTCGCCGTCGATCGGCCTGCGCCCGGCGAGGCATTCGTAGAGGACCACGCCCAAAGACCAGATGTCGGCGCGGTGATCGATGTCCTTCTCGCCGTACGCTTGCTCGAGCGCCATGTAATACGGCGTCCCGAGCACGGCGCCCGTGCCGGTCACGGCGCCCGTCTGGCCGAGCTCCATCGTGCTTCCGAGCTTGGCGATGCCGAAGTCGAGGACCTTCACCTCCGCGTCGGTCTCCATCGCGCGCACGAGGAAGATGTTCTCCGGCTTGAGATCGCGATGCACGATCCCGAGCGCGTGCGCCGTGCCCACCGCCGAGACCACGGGCGCGAGGAGGCGCGCCGTCTCCGCGACGGAGAGCGCTCCTTCGCGGGCCAGCTTGTCGCCGAGCGACTCGCCCACGAGGAGATCCATGACCATCACCGGCGTCTCGTCCTGCAGCTCGAAGACGTCGTGGATCTGGATCACGCTCGGGTGATTGACCGCGGCGGCCGCGCGCGCTTCACGCAGGAAGCGGCGGCGCATCGTCGACATCACGCCCTGATCGACGGTGAGGAACTTGAGCGCCACGTCGCGCCGCGTGACCGAGTGCTTCGCGGCCCAGACCTCCCCCATCCCTCCTCGCCCGAGGAGGCGTTCGAGGCGATAGCGGCCTCCAATCAGGGTTCCGGGCCCGAGCTCCATGGCGCGGCGAGTCTACACAGGGTCAATGCCCTTGGGGCGTGCAACCTGGCCTTTTGCCATTACACGCCATTGCACGGATCGGAAAAACCGATCCAAATACGCGCGGTCGGACTAGGCTCGCGCCATGATCGACCCTGCCTTGGACAGGGCCCGGGCTCCGTTCCGGCCAAGTCGGAAGCGCACGACGCTCGCCCGCGCGATCGCCGTCACGGGGCTCACCATCGCAGGAGCGCTCGTCGCTTCGTGCAACCTGGTCGTGGGCGTCGGCGACTATCAGGTCGGCGATGCTGACGGCGGTACGACGAAGCGCTGCGGCTTCTCCTTCGCCACCGCGGCCTGCGCCTCGTGCATCGAGTCGACGTGTTGCGCCGACGCCGAAGCCTGCCAGGCCGACGCCACCTGCGCGCCGCTCCACGCCTGCATCACCGCCTGCGACGTCGCGGATGCCGCCTGTCGCAACGACTGCCGCGCGAAGCACCCCGTCGGCGACAACGCCGCCGCGGCCAAGCTCGATCGCTGCATGTCGGAGAGCGGGTCCTGCGGCGGCGCGTGCTCGACGTGCGGCGGCCTCGCCGACTGGTATGCAGACGGCTGCTCCACCTGCGTGAAGAGCATCTGCTGCGACAAGGCCAAGGCCTGCGCCGACGACGAAGCCTGCGCCGAGCGCCAGCGCTGTTACCGCGCCTGCACGTATCCATCGTGCCCGATCGATTGCGACGCCTACGTGGCCGCGAGCGTGCCCCCGGGCGACGCGAGCGTGACCACCGCATTCGACACCTGCGTGAGCAAGGGCTGCGGCAAACAGTGCGCGTACGGCGCGCATTGGTCCTGCGTGGGCGCGTTCACGTGGCCCGCGCCGACGACGGCCGGCACCGTCAAGGTCACCATCCGCGCCACCTCGTTCACCACCGATCTCCCCTTCCCCGACGCCACCGTCCGCGCCTGCCCGCGCGCCGATCTCGATTGCGCCGGCCCCATCGTCACCGGCACCACCAACGCCGAGGGCATCGCCGAGCTCGACGTCCCCGCCGGCTTCACGGGCTACTTCGACGCCACCGCCACGGACACGCTGGAGTCGCTCGTGTACCTCGCGTGGCCGCTCACCAGCGACACGATCTACGATCTCCAGCTCGGCCCCTACGAGCTCTACAAAGGCCTCGTCATGTCCGGCGGCGGCACCGTCGACGACACCAAAGGCGCCCTCTTCGTCTACACGAGAG
Source organism: Minicystis rosea (assembly GCA_001931535.1). GTDB lineage: Bacteria > Myxococcota_A > Polyangia > Polyangiales > Polyangiaceae > Minicystis > Minicystis rosea. The sequence continues at coordinate 13,634,787 of CP016211.1, read as the reverse complement.
ACTGCCTCGGCGACGACGCCCCCGGCGTCCATCTCGATCTCGATCCGCCGAACATCGACGGCTTCTATTTCGTCAACGGCTCTCCCGTCGCCCTCCAACAAGGCACCTCGACGGACGCCATCGGCGGCTTCGCCAACGTCACCCCGAGCACCATCACGCTCACGGCCAAGCTGGTCGAAAGCAACAAGCCCATCGCGCTCTTCACCGCCCTCGTGCGAACCAAGACACTGACGTACATCACGCTCACGCCGACGCCTTGAGGGCAGCTCAATCGACGCCGAGGCCATGAGCCATCGGCCCGCGGCGAGGCCACGATCCATCACGCGATCTCGTGGCCCTCGCCGCCTATATCCATTTCGATCTCAACGCGTCGTCGACCAGCTCCCCGTCCCCTGCATGCACGCCGACTCCGCCGTCGCCGCGTCGATCTGGCCTCCCGTGTAAAAGCACGTCACCTGCCCCACGCTGTACGTGCAGCAGCCCAAGAGGCCTTCCGAAGGGCACTTGTCCACGGCCATGTGGCCGCTGTCGTTGCAGGCTTTGTCTTCGAGCGCTTTGGTGCTCTCGGGGATCACCGATTCGATGCAGGCGAAGCTCTCCGGGGTATTGCACCCGGTGGTGACGTACCCCGCCGGCACGCCGGAAGAGCTGCTCCCGCTGCTCGATTCGCCGGTGCCGCCACCGCCGGTGCCGCCGCTGCCCTCCGATCCGCAGGCGGCGACGGTGATCACGAGCGCGAGGAGCACGGACGACGACCCTTGAGAACGCATGAAATCACCTCGAACGACGCCGGCCATCACCGCTCCCACGAGCGGCGGGCGACGCCGATGCCGAGATGACGTCGCGGGGGAGCGAGGAGTCGCAGGGAATTTTCGATCCCGACATCGCGGCGCTCCCCTCGCCATTGAACGTCGCGCCGGCCGAGCGCAACGCATCGGCATGCGTTCGACATTTGCAGCGCTTGCGCTTGCCATGATGGGTTGCACCAGCTCCGGTGGAGGCGGCAGCGGCGGAGCCGGCGGGGAGGCGCCGGCCAGCAGCTCGTCATCCTCCTCGGCCAGCAGCTCGTCCTCCTCCTCGGCCAGCAGCTCCTCTTCGGCCAGCAGCTCGTCGTCGTCCTCCTCGGCCAGCAGCTCGTCCTCCTCCTCTTCGACGAGCAGCACCGGCGGCACGACCACGTGCTCCACGGTCGCGGGCGGGAGCATCGTTTGGACCGCGTCCCTGCCGGCACCGATGTACTCGGCCTACAACGTCGGTCCCACCGTGACGTCCCCCACGGGCGAGGTGAATCTGAGCGATCCAACGGGCGCATCGGGCCACCAATCGTTCAGCGTGCATCAATTCAGCCCAGCGGGCGCCCACGTCGGGAGCTTCGTCGCTTGGTCGGTGCCAAGCGGAGCCAGCTTGCCGACCTACCTCGGCATCGATCCGCTCGGCAATGCGCTCTACACGGTCAACAGCTCCGGCGCGGGGGGAAATCAGAGGCGGAGCGCGATCCGGCGTCCACCGGACGGCGTCGGCATCAAGACCATCGGAGGCGACTACCTCGACTATGTCGGCTGGGACGTGCAGTTCGGCAACGCGGGCGGCGACGACGCGGGTCACTGGCTCGTGCAGTATGATCAAAGCGCCTATGCGCCGCTCTCGTGCGGCACGGGCTGCGGTTTCGACTTCGGGAACGGAATCGAGACGGGCAGCCGCATCCTCCGTTATGACGCATCGGGCAACTACCTCGGCAGCATCCCGAGCCCCGGCACCTGGCGCCTCGATCCCGCGGGCAAGCTCCACGTCATCAAGGACTTCACGGGGACCACGGACCTCGGTTGCGGCACGCTCACCGGCGGCTCCGGTGCGAGCTTCGCCCTCGCCTCGCTCGATCTCGACGGCATGTGCATCGCCAACAAAGCCTTCTCCGCGCCGAAGCCCAAAGCCGTCACGCTCGCCGGCGACGGCTCGATCCTCCTCGGCATCCAACACACCGGCTCAATCGATCTCGGCAGCGGCCCGCTCCCCGATCTCGGCGGACAGAACCTCACCATCGCCAAGCTCGATCTCGATGGCAACGTGCTCGCGACCCGCACGATCGGCGGCACCGGATCGACCTTCACCAACATCACGCTCGACGCGGCACCGTCGGGGATCATCATCCTCTCCGCGAAGTTCGGCGGCACCGTCGATCTGGGCGCGGGGCCGATCGGCAACGCGGGCGACACGCTCCTCGCCGCCTTCGATCCGGATGGAACCTTGCGCTGGAGCAAGGTCGTGAACGTCGGCAGCACCGTTTACAACTTCGCGGGCCCAAGCCTCACCATCGCTTGGCAGCCGTGCAGCATGCTGGTCGCCACCAACAGCCCCACGGTCGATCTCGGCGCCGGCCCCGTCACCCCGGTCCCGTCGCAGTTCAACTCGGCGGACATCGCCGTGCTCGGCCTCGCGCTGTAACGATCCGCCGTCATTGACCGCGGCACCCCGAGCGCCGCGATCCGTTCGGCGATCCCCTCACCCTGCCCTCTCCCACCGCGCTGCGCCGTCAGCCTCGAGCGGCCTTTCTCCGCCGGCACGGCGCGGGCACCTCCCGCCTCCGTTTTTAGATCGTCCGTGGATCCGGTCCGTAATCATCACAGCCGGAGCGCTCGCGTCCCCTGATGCTCACGCGCTCCACCAACCGGAGACCTCGTTCCATGCGCCCCTCTTCGTGTGCCGTCGCCGTGTCGTGCCTTTTGTTCTCCGTCAGCGCATGCGCCGATCGCCCTGCGCCCACGCCGGAACCCTCCACGCCGGCGCCGATCGAGGCACCTGCGTCCATCGACATTGCGGCCGATGTCCGCGCCGAGAACGATTTCACCGCCGAGCTCTTCCGCAATCTCCCCGACGAGAGCCTCAATCGCTTCGCCTCTCCGGCGAGCGTGCGACAGTGCTTGACGCTGCTGTATCCGGCGGCACGTGGTGAGACGGCCGCCGAGATCGCTCGCGCGCTCCACCTCGGCGCGCCGGCGGATGCCATGGCGGCGCTCGCCGCCGAGGAGCGTGCCTTTCGCAGCGCCGCGCCCACGCAGGGCGGCGCGCTCCGGATTGGAAATCGCGTGTGGACCGAGAAGACAGCGACGCTGTCGCCTTCGTTCCTCGCCTCGCTCGCGCAGGCCGGCGTCGCGACACCAGCAGCGCTCGATTTCCACGGCGCGCCCGAGGCCTCGCGGACGGCGATCAACCAATGGGTCGCGAACTTGACGGAGAACAAGATTCCCGAGATCCTCCCGCCGGGATCGATCACCGCGCAGTCGGGTGTCGTCGTTTCCAATGCCGTCTACTTCCGCGGGCTGTTCGCGCAGCGCTTCCCGGCTGCGGCCACGGCGCCTGCGTATTTCGCCAACACCGATGGTGAGGTCGTGCCGCCCAAGGTGCCGACCATGCACCTCGAAGCGGAGCTGCCTTTCGCGACCGTCGGCCCCAACAAGGTGCTGGAGCTGCCTTATGCGAACAGCACGATGGCGCTCGATCTCGTGCTCGCGCCGACCGTGCGTGACGCGCTCGCGCTGGAGAAGACGCTCGACGCCAAGGCCTTTGCCTCGTTCACGGCGTCTCTCCGCAAACAGCATGTCGATGTCATGTTGCCGAAATTCCGTATCACGCAGGGCGGCTCGATTCGCCCTGCGCTCGAAGCGCTCGGTATGCGCACCGCCTTCACCGCATCCGCCGATCTCGGTGGCCTCTCGAGCGCCGCTCCCACCCACATGAGCGATGTCTTTCATCGCGCGCTCATCGAGGTCGACGAGAAAGGCACCGAGGCCGCGGCCGCCACCGCGGGCGGCATGGAATCGGGGATCGCGCCCCCGCCCGCGACGTTCCACGCCAATCACACGTTCCTGTTCTTCCTCCGCGACACCGCGAGTGGACGCGTCCTGCTCGTCGGCCGCCTCGCGCGGGTCACCTGATCACGATGGTGCTGCGAGCGGCCCCATTCGCAGCAGATACGCCGGCGCCGATCACGGGCGGGTCTCCCCGAGCACCATTCTGCCAAGAGGTCAGCCAAGCATTGCAGACACCCATTTTGGGGTTCGATGCTCGGGGCGCGATATACGTCTCGCCGATTCCGATCGAGATTGGTCGAGCACGCCATCAGGAGGATGGGCGCATCGTTTCTTCAGTCGTCGGCTTGAAGGAGCGGCTCTTGCGGCAGCGCGATCACGCGCGTGCCCGCAGGCGAGCCGGAGGCGTCCTCTCGCACGAGGACGACGTCGCGCTCGCGAATGCGGTCCACACGGAAGCTCGCGAGGCGCTCGCCGTTGCCGGAGGCGATGGGCTCGGGCCGACCGACGAGCTCGCCCTGCGTGACGATCCAACCTTTGCCCGAAGGGTCGACCAGCATCGCGCGCGGCGTCGCGGTGTGGGTGACGAGCCCGACGAGCTTGAGCTGCTCGATGGGGATGCGACGGGCCTTGCGCGGGCGCGGGTCGGGCGGCGGCGGGGGCAGAGCGGCGTGGTCGGCACGGAAGGGATCGCGGCTCGAAGGGCCTTCGACGAGCGAACCGTCGTCGAGGCGCAAACCGGGCTTCGCCGGATCCGATGCGGCCTGCTCATCACGCTCGACGGGCGCGGGCGGCTCGAGCGAAGCCTGCGAGGACGCGCCTGCAATCGACGCAGGAGAGGACGAGCACGCCGAGAGCATGAGCAACGCGAGGGCGGAACCCACAGAGCGCATGGCAACCTCCACGCGCGATTGTACATGGCGGCAGGGTGGCGCGTGAGCCGATGGCTCGCGCTTTCGGAGACTGCACCGGGTGGACACAACGAGCGGCCGCGCGCGCCTCTCGTCAGAGCACCCAGTCCACGCCCACCGTCAGCAGCCCGCGCGCCCGCCAGGGTACGAGCACGGGGAGGGCCGTCGCGCCGAGCTGCACCACGTAGCGTGTGTCCAGCGCGTCGGCGTCGACCCCGAGCAGCGCGGTCACGTGGAGCGCGCGGGAAGCTCGAAACGCGACGCCGAGGAGCGCCGTGGCCAGCACCGAGACCCGGTAGGTGGCAGGCTGGAGCGCGAGTGTGGTGTCGGTGCCTGCGCGGGGCGCGACGTGCGCCACGTCGAAGCCGCCGCCTGCGAGGGCGCGGAGGGACCAGCGCTCGGAGAGCCGATAGCCGGGGCCTGCGACGAGGCGGACGACGGCGTGATCGAGGCGCACGCCGGCTGCCTGGTCGTCGACGATGTTGGGCAGGCGATAGGAGGCGAGGAGCTGCGCGATGCCGCTCCAGCGCCCCGGTTGCGCATCGACCGGGAAATGAAGGGCGACACCGAGGGTGGGTCCGTGGCGAATGGGTGAGGCGCTGGACCAGGCCTCGACCCCGTAGCCGGCGAAGAGGTGGACCGGCGAAGGCAGCGGCGCGAGCGCCGCAGGACGCGGCGGCTTGGAACGAGGCGGCGCGGGACGCGGCGTTGCGGGCGGTGGTGTCGCGGGCAGGCCGAGGTCGACGCGCGCCTCCGCGCGGGTGACGCCGATGGTGCCGCCGCCGAGGAGCGCGCCGACGGAGGTCTCGGCGATGTGACCGACCTCCTCGCGCGCCACCTCGTCGAGCCCACCGTGCAGCGGGACGTGCCGCACGAGGATGCGCTCCCAAGGCCCATCGACGAGATAGACGGTGGCGCGCTCCGGCGCGCGGGCATCGATCCAGATGCGCGCGAGCCGCGGCGGCGCGGACGCCGGCGGGGTGAGCACCGCTTGCAGATCGAGCGTCGGTGCCTGCTGGATTTCGAGGTCCACCGGCAGGCGCCCGAACAGCTCGCGCAGCACCTCTTCGACGGCGGTCCGCGCGCGGGGCTCGCCGAGGAGGACGACGGTGACACGTCGTGAAGAAGCCTCGGAGGAGCGCGCCGGCGGCGGCGCATCGGCGCGCGCGGGCAGCGCCGCGGCGATGACGGGAAGCGCTGCGAGGAGGATCGAGATCGCGCCGCGGAGGTTCATCTCGACGACGGAGGGGGTGCGCTCGCCGATGTGCTCGGCGATGCGATGCCGAGGCGCTCGCGGGCGCGCGGCGCGTAGGCGGATCCGGGGGCGACCTCCAGCAGCCGGCGCCACGCGGCGAGCTCGTCGGCGCTGCGACCGAGCCTCGCCAGCGAGAGCGCGCGCCCAGCCATGGCCTCCTGCGCGAGCGTGCCGCCGCCGCTCACGGCGAGGTAGCGATCGAAGCGCGCGAGCGCGGCCCCAGGTTGGCCGAGCTGTTCGAGGAGCAGCCAGCCCGAGGTCACGCGCGCGGCGGTGTCCTCGCGCGAGCCCGGGAAGCGCGCGCCGAGCTCGTCGTAGAGGCGCAGCGCCTCCGCGGCGCGGCCACCACGGCGAGCCTCGTTGGCGCGGGCGAAGAGCGCGGACGCGGTCTCGACCGGCTCGGCGGAGCGCGCCGCGCTCGCGCTCGCAACGGGCGCCGCGAGCGGGCGCGGCACGGTGGCCGAAGGCACCTTCGCGGGAGGCTCCTCGGGCGCGGCGGACACCGTGACAGCGGGCTCGGGCGCGGGCTCCTGCGGCGCGGCGGACACCGCCGAAGGAGACGGCGCGGGCTCCTGCGGCGCGTGGCCGCGTCGCTCGCGGAAGCGCACCGCAGCGATGGCGGCGACCGCGAGCACGAGCGCCGCCGCGAAGGCGAGCGTCGCCCAGGCCCATCGGCGCTTCGGGAAGCGAACGACGGGGCTCGCGACCTGCGTCCGCGCATCCGCGTCGACGTGTACCGACCGCGGCGCGGCACGCTCGGGGATGTGCGTGGCGACCTCCGGCGCGAGCGGGCCGGCGTTCGGCGCGATGTCCAGCCCGCCCGCGGCAGTGAGGATCGCGTCGAGCGCTGCATCCGACAACGGCAACGTCTCTGCACGCGCGGCGGTGTCGGCGCGGGCCGCATCGTCGATCATGCGTCCGAGCAGCGCGCACTCGACACACGTCACGAGGTGCGCTTCGAGCGCCTCGCCTTCCAGCTCCTCGGCGTGCCGTTCCTCGTGGTCGCTGGATCTCACGTGACCTCCTTGAGCTCCGCGAGCATGGGATCGTCCTCGATGCGGCGCCGGAGCGCCTCCCGCGCGAGCCGCATGCGCGTGCGCACCGTGTTCACCGGCGCCGACGTGACCTCGGCGATCTCTTCGAGCGAGTGGCCGAGCACCACGCGCAGGGCCAGCGTCTCCGCCTGCGCCTCGGGCAGCTCGTCGAGCAGCGAGGCCAGGAGCGCGCGCCGCCGCGCCGCTGCGAGCGCGTGGCTCGGCGGCGGCGCGCCCTCGTCGTGCGCGCCTTGCTCCTCCTCCGCGTGGATCTGGTCGACGTTGCGCCGGAGCAGGCGCGCGCGGCGCTGATGCAGCGCGGTGCGCACCGCGATCCGCCGCGCGTAGTGGACGATGCTGCTCTCGCTGCGGAAGCCCGGCAGGGCGCGGACGAAGGCGATCAGGCACTCCTGCACCACGTCGTCCAGATGCCCCGCCGCGATCGACACGATCGCGCCGCGCACATGCGGGCTCACCGCCTGGAGCAGCTCGCCCATCGCGCGCCGGTCGCCGCGCGAGGCCGCCGAGACGAGGCCCGCGAGCGGATCGCGGGCCGGGGCCTCGGGCGCGGCGACGGGCTCGGCGCCGATCACGGCCGCCTCGCGCAGGCTCCGCCGGGGCGGCAGCGGGAGGCGGTCGCGTCCAGGCGCATCACGAAGGTGGACATATACCCAGCGGCCCGCTCTCAGGACAACGAAAGCCTCATCGCCGCCCGGCTCACATCCCGCAGCCGGCCGCGCCGACGTGGTGACCGAAGTACGGCTCCTGGGTGGAGGGCAAGACCGCGGGGATGATCGTCACCGATCCCGCGGTCAGCCCGCTCGCGCTCCCGTAGTAGAGCAGCGCCCTGGGGGGGCTGGTCGCTTCTCCCGGCACGCCGAGGAGCACGTCCGCGTAGCCATCGCCGTTCACGTCGCCGGCGTTCGTCATCGAGAACCAGGATTGCTGCGGGGGCGTCTGCGCAGTGATGGCCGTGGCGCGCGTGGCGCTGAGGCCGGAGGCCGTGCCGAGGTACTCGTCCAGCGTGTCGTAGGCGCCGATCCAGCTTCCCCACGTGGCGACGTCGGCGAGCCCGTCCCCGTTCATGTCGCCGGCCGCGCACCGCGGCCCATCGTTCCCCTGCGGTGTCTTCACGAGCAAGGGCGTGGTGCTGACGCCGGACGCGCCGCCCAGGTAGACGTAGAGCAGGTCGTCGCCCTTGTTGACGCCACCTGCGTTGAAGCCGACGACGTCCGCGTAGCCGTCGCCGTTGATGTCGCCGCCGCCGGTGACGCCCATCCGCGGCTTGTAGGTGCCCGGCACCGTGAGCACGATCGGCGTCGTCGACAGCCCGCTCGCGCCGCCCATGTAGACCTTGGAGGGGCCGCCCGCCTGCTCGGATCCGAGCACGATGTCGGCGTAGCCGTCGCCGTTGAGATCGCCCGCGCCGACCGCGGTCTGGGGATCGGTCGCGCTGGAGGCGTACCCGCCGTCGAGCACGACGGGCGTGGTGCCCACGCCGCTCGGCGAGCCGTAATACAAGTAGGCCTTGTGCCCGTCGCTCGCCGCCACGAGCACGTCGGCGTAGCCGTCGCCGTTCACATCGCCCGCCGCCGCCACCGAGCCGCCGAAGCGATCGCAGTTGCAGCAGCTCGAGTTCGGGGTCGGTCCCTGCAGCGTCATCGCCGGCGTCGTCGCCAGGCCGGTCGGGCCGCCGAAGTAGAGGTACGCCTCGTCGGTCGTGTAGCCCATGATGCCGCAATCGAAGCTCGGGTAAGTCCCCCAGGTCCCGACGACGGCGTCGGCGAAGCCGTCGCCGTTCACGTCACCGGCGCTCGCGACGCTCCAGCCGTAGCCGGCGGCGATGCTGCTCGGCGACGTCAGCGTCACCGCGGGCGCGGTCGAGATCCCGGAGGGGCCGCCGCGATAGAAGTACACGTGCCCGTCGCCGTTGGTGGCGCCTGATCCGCGTGCGCTCACGAGCACGTCGGCGTAGCCGTCGCCGTCGGCGTCGAGCTGCGTGCCCCACGAGGCGTCCACCGGCGCGCTCTTGGGCCCGACGGTGAACTCCCAGGTCGTGCTCGGCCCGCAGCCCGCGCCGTCGGCCGCGAGGCGATCGAGCTTCCAGAAGACCACGCCCTTCGGAAGATCCTGCGTCAGCTTCACGCTCGTGCCGGTCGCGTCGAGCGCCGTGATCACCGCGCTGCACGCGCGATCGTGGCAGAGCGTGACGTGCGCGCCCGTAGCGCCCGCAGGCAAGGCCCAGCGCAGCGTCGGCTTGGAGGTCGTCACCCGCCCCGTCGAGACCGGCCCGATCGGTCGCGGCGGCGCGGCGCCCGGATCGCACGTGCCTCCGTCGTTGCAACCGTTGTCTGTCACGCCGTCGCAGTCGTTGTCGATGCCGTCGCACTTGTCCGGCGACGGGCCCACCGCGCCCACGCAGACGCTCCAGGTGCCGTCGTCTCCGCACGTCTGCGTGCCCGGGTGACACGGCGCCGTGGTCCACGTCCCGCCGCACGCGCGCTGCTCGCCCGCCTTGCACGCGCAGCTCTCATCGGTCGCGCCGTTGCAATTGTCGTCCGTCTCGTTGCACGTCTCGGTGCCGGGCAGCACGTCGCCCGAGCACGCGCCCCACGATCCGATCTGCGCCTCGGGCGTGCTGCCCTCGCAGTGCTGGACGCCGTCCTTGCAGATGCCGACGTTGCGCGTCGGCCACGGCCCTCGATAGCAAGCCTGGGATTTGCCCACATCGCAGGCGCAGCCCTGATCGATCTTGCCGTCGCCGTCGTCGTCGACGCCGTTGCCGCAAATCTCGTGATCGCCGACTTGCGACGATCCATCGATGTCGATCCAAGGATCGCTGCCTCCGTGCCCGCCCTTGCCACCGGTGGCGAGGACCGTGTCGGGCGCAGCACACCGGAGCTCTCCCGCGAGAGCCGCGAGGGCAGCGAGGATGAGAACGGGGGGATGGGCGAGAGAGAACGAGCGACGCATGGGGCTCCTCGAGCGAACGGGTTTCGCGAGCCCTGTGGGCGGCCGGAGAAAAAGTGATCTCTCCGGCCGTGATTTTTTCTGAAGGGCGCTCCCGGTAGGCGCCGCGTCGGTGCTCGGAAGCACCGCCGCGTGGAACGAGCCCGCGCGCTCAGGTGTGAGACGAGCCGTGCGTGCACCACGTGGTACCTTCCCTCCCGCGTGACCGGTCGCATTCCCCTCTCCGTCCTCGATCTCTCCCCCATCCCGGCCGGCTCCTCTCCCGGCCGAGCGCTCCAGAACAGCATCGATCTCGCGCGCCACGCCGACGCCCTCGGGCTCACGCGCCATTGGCTCGCCGAGCACCACAATGCGGGTGCCCTCGCCTGCTCGGCCCCCGAGATCATGATTGGTCAGATCGCCGCCGCCACGACCAACCTCCGTGTGGGCTCGGGCGGCATCATGCTCCCCAATCACAGCCCTTTGAAAGTCGCGGAGACCTTTCGAGTGCTCTCCGCCCTGTTTCCCGGCCGCATCGATCTCGGCATCGGCCGCGCCCCCGGCACCGATCCCCGCACCGCCGCCGCCCTGCGGCGCTCACCGGCGCCGCCCTCGGCCGCCGACATCTCCGCGCAAATCGATGCCTTGTGTGGCTATCTCGACGCCGAGACCACACCGCGCGAGCCCTTCAGCACCAGCATCATCGCCGCTCCCATGGGCGTCGATTCTCCCGATCTCTGGATGCTCGGATCGAGCGACGCGGGCGCCTCCTTCGCGGCCGAGCGCGGACTCGGGTTCGCGTTCGCGCACCATTTCAATCCTCATCAAGCGGTGGAGATGATGCAGGCTTATCGCCGCGACTTCCGCCCCAGCGCGCGGCGCTCGACTCCCTATGCCATCCTCGCCGTCTCCGTCGTTTGCGCGGAGAGCGACGCCGCCGCGGAGGGGCTCGCTTCGAGCAACGATCTCGCGGGCGTCCGCATGGCCCAAGGGAAACGCGATCTGCCTTTGCCGAGCGTCGAAGAAGCGCTCGCCCACACCTACGACGAGGACGAGGAAAACCTCCGGCTTCTGCACCGCGAATGGCACGTGGTGGGCGGCGTCGATCGCGTGCGCGAGACCTTGCGCGCGCTCGTCGAGGCCACCGGCGCCGACGAGCTGATGGTGATGACCCACGTGCACGATCACGCCGCGCGCCTGCGCTCCTATACGCTCCTGGCCGAGGCGATGAAGCGTTGATCCCACGCCCGGATCACGCGGCGGAGTGGCTCGACAGGCGCGCGCGAGATCGGTTGTAGAGCTTGCCCCGGAAGATCTCGTCGGCGCGCATCTGCCGCAGCAGGCGCCGGCGATCCCCGATGAGCTCGTTGATCTCGATGCCAATCAGGAGCGCCAGGCAGAAGAGATAAAGGGCCATGAGCGTGATGGCGATGGAGGTGAGGCCGGCCTGGTAGGCGCCGCCGTCACCGACCTTCTTGATGTAATAGCCATAGCCGTAGCCCAGCGAGATGTGCAGCAGCGTGGCGAGGATGGCGCCGGGCACGATGGGCATGCTCCGGTGAACGCCCCGCGGCAACGCCGTCCGGTACAAGCCCGCCACGAGGACGAAGACGATGCCGGCGCTGACGGCATAGCGCCCCGCGTGGCCGAGCGCCTGAGAGACGCGCGTGAGCACGTGGAGCACCGAAGCATTGCTCACGACCTTCCACGCCCAATCGAGGCCGTATCCGAGCACGGCGACGAGGGCGAGGCCGATCGACAAGGCCACACAGGTCCCGAGGGCCAGCGCGCGCTTCTTCCACCAAGAGCGCGGCGGCGTGGCCCCCGCCACCTCGATGCCATCGAACACCGAATGAATGCCGCTCGAAGCGAGCCAGAAGAACATCACCCCGGAGACCAGCCCGACTTGGCCTCCCTTCCACGCAGCCACCTTGGCGAGCTCGGTGCGGAGCAGCTCGCGCGTGGCCCAAGGCAGCGAGTCGATCACCGGCGCGGCCGTCGACCCATGGGCCCACGCGAGCTTGGCCGTCACGAGCCCCGCCACCGCGGAGAGCGGCAGGAGCGAGAGAAAGAGCCAGAAGGCCATCTCCGCGGCGAGCCCGAGCGAGCGGCTCGCGCCCATGCGATCCCACAAGCAACGCACCCACGCGAGCGGGCGGGCGCCGAGGGGAAGTCTCCGCGCGTTCATGACGGAAGGATTGAGCGTCGCCATCGCCAAAGCGCCGTGCATCGATCGCGCCGGCCCGATTCACGCGCTGTTTAGCGAAGGGGATTGTGGCGTTCGTGATCACGTGTGGCGTCTTTGCCGATCACGGCGAGCGAAAAGCCCGGCGCCACGTTGGCGCGGCTCCTGCTGGACGTCGCGACACCCTCTTTCCCGCACAGGTGAACCATGTGGCTCGAAGCGATCGTCACACATGCGGATCTCGTCGAGATGCTCGCCCAGCTCCTGCCGGTGAAGATTCATCTTCAACAAGAGGGCGACGGCGACGACAACGGTCGCTGGCTCCATCTCGGCCCGGCCTCGAAGGTCGAGCTGGTCGCCGAGGAAGGGTTGCGCGTCACCTGCCCTGCCGAGCTCCATTGGACCCTCGCCGGCGTGGGCCCCACTTTGAAGCTCGATGCGTTGCGCGTGTTCCTGCGCCCGCACGTGCTCGAGAAGCACAAGGGCGGCACGCTGGAGATCGGCATCGAGGTGGAAGAGACCGACTTTCACAGCCTGCCCGAGCTCATCGACGCCGCCATCGCCCAGGCCGTGAACGCGGCGCTCACCACCAAGAGGATCCCGTGGATCTTCAGCGACACGCTCGCGCGCGTCGTGCCGCTCGGCACCATGCTCGAGCCGATCGAGGCCCTGAAAATCGAAGCGCCTTGGGGCCGAATCCGCATCGGGGAGGACGCGCTCGCCCTCGTGATCTCCATCAAGCTCGGGCTGGTGCGCGGCGATTGAGGCCGACGCTCGGGTCGCGCTGCTTCGAGGTTGGCTTTCTCCGCCAGCCTCGCCGGCCGCCGTCAGCGCACGGCCAGCCGCGCCGCAACGTAAACCACCGCGCAGACGATCCACAGCACGGCGCGCCCGCGCATGTCGCTCGTGAATGCCCAATAGGGCGCGAGCGGAGGCACGATGAGCGCGCCCAGCGCCCGGCCGCTCCGCCGCCGCGACAAAAGCCCGAAGAGAATGGCCACGTGCACGGTGACGAGGCCGGCGAAGCCGAGCAACAGCCCGAGCGTGACGAGCGCATCCTTCATGGCATCCTCGCGATCTCGGCGGTGGCGGAAGGCACGGGGCACGCGCGGCCGCCCCATCCGACGTCGACGGCGCGACCGTTCTTGTCGCGAAAGGTCCCTGCGAGAAACATCAAGCGACCATCGGCGTGGCGGACCGTCGACCAACGCGTGAAGTACGTGCCTTGGGGCGGCGACACCCACGTTCCCGCCACCCATTTCCAGGTTCCCGCCATCCACTCCCATTGACCATCGACCCAAACGTCACCGCCGTTCTTCCGCGGCGTGACCACCTCCACGCGGGCCGGCGGTGGTGGATAAGGCACCTCGATCCACGGCGCATCCGCCGGCACGGGCCCGGTGCGCGGCTGTGGAATCGAGCCACAGGCCGCGAGCAGCAAAGACGCCACACCTGCGGCGAGAAGGTCACGAGCCCAGAGCACGCGGGGGAACGTCATCATCACGGCGAGCCTCCGGCGAGGCGCGTTTGCAATGGCGATGCCCCGGATGTGGCGGCTCGGAATGCCCATTGCAGCGCGGCATCCCGTGTCCTTCGCCGGTCGCACGATTGCCATTCTCGCGCTCCTCGCCCTCGGGAGCTTCGGCTGTGCCTCCATCCCCAAAGGCATGGCCGCCGTGGACGACGTTCGTGTCCAAGGCAACGACGCCATCTCGGGTGGAGACATCGAGGGCAAGGTGGCCACCGCCGAGAGCCCCAAATTCTTCGGGCTCTTTCGGGGCCTGGTCTACGACTACCAGCTCTACGATCGCAGCGTCCTCCAGCGCGATCTGGAGCGCGTCGAACGTTATTATCGTGCGCGGGGCTATTACGAAGCCAAGGTCCGCGCCGGGCGCGTTCGCTACAAGGGCGAGAAGCACGTCGAGGTGACCATCGAGGTCGAGGAGGGCAAGCCCGTCGTCGTCGAGGCGGTGCAAATCGAGGGGCTCGACGGCCTCGCGGCGCCCGATGCCGAGCTCGTGCGCCGGAGCATCGGGCGCTCGTTGAAGCGACATCGCAGCTTCGAGGAAGAGGCCTTTCTCGAGGCCGAGCGGAGCATGACGCGGGCCCTCACCGATCTCGGTCATGCATGGGCCAAGGTCGAGCGGCGCGCCGACGTCGATCTGCCCAAGCACCAGGCTCGGCTCATCTTCGTGGTGAAGGCGGGCCCCAAAGCGAAGTTCGGCGCCATCCGCATCGAAGGTCGCGGCGAGCTGCCCGAGGCGCCCATTCGCCGTGCCCTCGACATCGTCCCTGGCACACCGTACTCCACGCGCGTCACCGCCTCTGCGCAGCAAGCGGTGCTCGATCTCGGGACCTTCAGTGTCGTGGAGATCGTGCCCGTCCTCCCCGATCCGCCGCCGGAAGACGGCTCGGTGCCGCTCGTGGTCAAGCTGCGACCGCAGAAGCTCAAAAGCATCCTCGCCGGCGGCGGCCTCCAGCTCGATGCGGTGCGCACCCAAATCCACGGGCGCGTGGGCTGGGAGCACAAGAACCTCTTCGGCGGCTTCCGCCACTTCCAGGTCGATCTCAAGGCCGGCTTCGATCTCTATCCCACGCGCATTCCCACCTTCCAGAAGCCCACGGCCCTCCTCCCCGAGGAGCGCCTCCGCGTCGAGCTGCGCGAGCCCGGCTTCCTCGAAGCGCGCACCAATGGAGTCATCCGCTCGGAGCTCAACACCTATCCCGTGCTCCTCTCGGCCAACGTCGATCCCAAGGCGCCCGTGCTCGGGTACCTCGAATACAAGGGCTCGCTGGGCCTCGATCGCACGTGGAAGAAGCTCCTCGTCGCGCCCAGCTACAACATCCAGCTCAACGAGCCTTTCACCTACAAGGGCGCGCGCGATCCGGATCTGCGCGGCCTCGCGATATCGTATCTGGATCTCCTGGCGCAGCTCGATTTCCGCGACGACAAGCTCCGCCCGCACGCCGGCGCCCTCGTGCAAACCGATCTCCAATTCGCCGGGCTCGGCGGCGCCGCCCGCGATTTCCGCATCCAACCGGAGGTGCGCGGCTACGTCCCCATCGGCAAGAAGGTCACCGTCGCCGCGCGCGCCACCGTGGGCTTTCTCTTCCCCATGAGCTACGGCGCCGCCGCCGCCGCGGCGCGCGGAAACGACGCGGGCGCGACGGACCGCGCGGCGTGGATTCGTGACATCGAGCTCATCTATCTGCGCGGCTTCTTCTCGGGCGGCGCCAGCTCGAACCGAGGCTATCCGCTGCGCGGCGTGGGCCCGCATGGGAGCGTGCCTTTCTTCAACCCCGGTCTCCAAGCCCAGGCGCTGGCCGCGGCCTGCGACGCCCAGAATCCGAGCTACGATCCTGTCCGCTGTGCGGTGCCGCTCGGCGGGCTCTCCCTCTGGGAGGCCTCTTTGGAGGTACGTTTTCCCATCTACGGCCCTCTCGGCGGGACCACGTTCTGCGACGCCGGCGACGTGTCCCCCGAGCGTGCCAATCTGCGCTTCGATCATCCACACCTCTCGTGTGGCATCGGGCTCCGCTACGACACGCCCATCGGGCCCGTGCGTCTCGACGTCGGCTATCGCATTCCCGGGGCACAGCTCCCGCGCGGCACCGATCCGCGCCAGGACGGCGATCCCGGAACCCTCTACGGCGTGCCCATCGCATTCGCCTTCGGCATCGGGGAGGCCTTCTGATGAACCTCGCGAACAACCATGCTCCCGGCCGCGCGCGGCGCGCCGTCGTCGCCGTCGCCCAAGCGCTCGCCCTCGGCGCCGTCTTCACCGCGGCGACCGTGGGCGCCGTCGCCGTCCACCTCGACATGCCCGCTCCCCGTCGCTTCGCCACGGCCCGGGTCAACGCCCTTTTGGCCGATGCCTTCCAAGGCAAGATCGCCATTCACCACGTCGGCTATCTCCACCTCACGACCCTCGGCGGCATCGAGGCCGAGGTCTTCGATCCCGAAGGCCACCGCGTCCTTCACGTGCACGGCGCGCGCATCCGCGTGAAGACGAGCGCGCTCCTGCGCTCCCTCGTGCGCGGCGGCCCCCTCGACGTGCCGGTGAACGAGGTCACGGTCGACGGCGCGGAAGTCGTCATCGACGACGCGACCGGTGAAATCGGGCTCGTCCGCGCCTTCGATCCCAAGGTCGTCTCCACCACACCTTCTCCCGGCGTGCGCGTCACCATCCCCGCGATTCACATCCATCATGCTTGGGTGCACGGGCAGCTCGCCGCCGTCCCCGTCATCGATGCCGACCTGAAGAACCTCGAAGGTGCCTTTGCCTTCACGCCGGAGACCACCGATCTCGAGGTGAAGCACCTTTACGTTCAGGGCCGCGGCCTACCAGGCCTGAACCCCGAAGGAGACGTGCGCGGGAGCGCCTCCTTGCCCGCGCAAACGAACGATCGACGGCACATCGAAGCGCACTACGAAGGGCGTTTGGGCGAGGTTCCGGTGCGCGCCGAGGGATCGCTCCAAGGGAAGGACGTGAATGCCATTCTCGATGTCACCGATGCTTCGCCCGAAGCCATCGGTGCGCTCGCCTCGGGCCGCATCGCGCTCGGCGCGCCGGTGAGCGCGCATGCCGAAGTGCACGGCAGCCTCCCCGAGCTTCGCCCCACGCTCTCGGCCACCATCGGTGCAGGCGAGATCACCGCCTCGGGTCGCGTCACCCTGCCCGACGAAACGCGCCCCGATCTCGTGGCCGCCGTGAAGATCGGCGTGAAGGATCTGGACGCGAGCCTGCTTCACGGCGAGGCCCCCACCTCGCGAATCACCGCCGATCTCGAGGCCGACATCGTCTCTCCGCCGGGCGGCGACATCGGCGGAAGCATCCTTCTAACGAATCACACCGGCGAGCTGAAGGGCCAAGCGCTGCCCGCGTTCCGCGTGCGCGGCGAAGGCAGCCTTCACTCCTCGATCAAAGCCACCGCCGTGATCGACGAGCGCGGGCTTCCCACCCGCGTCGACGCGACGCTCTCGTCGCGCCCCGGCGGCACGGCGCTGGATCAGCTCGCGGTTGCCGTCGATGCTGCCATTCCCGATCTCCGCCGCGTCGAGCGCCTCGGGCCCATCGGCCGCGGCCAGGCCCACGCCAAGGCCTCAGGCCATCTGGATTTGGAGAGCACACACTTCTCGGCCAAAGCCCATGCCGATGTGGCTGGGCTCGACGTGAGCGACGTCCGGCTCGGCCGCGGCCAAGTCGATGCGACCGCCACAGGCACGCTCGACGCCGTACGCTTCTCGGCCTCCGTTCGCGGCGCCGATCTGAGCGCCTTCGGCTACACGTTCCCTCGCCTCCTCGTGCGCGCCGCCGGCTCGCCCGCGACCATCGATGTCTCGGCCGAGCTCGACGGCGACGCCAAAGCACCTTCGGCCCGCGCCGCGGCCCGCATCATCAATGATGCTTCGCTCGCGCTGCAGCGGACGCACGTACGTTTGGAGCGTCAGGATGTCAGCGCCACCGTGGACATCGCCTCCCTCGGCGTGCGCGGCGGCGACATCGATGTTCGTGGCCTCATGGCCCGCGGCCTTGGCCGTCCGCTCACCGCCTCGGCGCGCATCTCTCCATCGTCGGTCGTCGTCCGCGCCGCGAGCGAGGACATCGATCTCGCCCGCGTGGCCACGCTCCTCGCCCGCGAAGAGGACGCCCGCGGTCATGTGGCGCTCGACGTCGCCGCCGACGTGCGCCGCCGCTCCGCCCGCGGGCATGCGCGCGTGAGCATCGACGATCTCTCGGTCCGCGGCGTGGAAGGCGCCAGCGTGCGAGTCGCCACGTCCGTCGAAGGAAAGCACCTCACCGGAGATGTCTCGGCATCTCTCGGCGCGAGAGGGCACCTCGACATCCATGCCACCGACGTCACGCTCGGCGGCGAGGCCACACGCGCCGACGCCTGGATACGCGCCACCGGCGCGCTCGCCATCTCGGGCGCGCTCGATCTGGACCGCATCATGAGCGATCTCCCCATCGGTCGACGCCCCTTCGAGCGAGCCCAAGGCCGCATATCCATCGAAGGAAAGGCCACGCGTCCCTCGGCGAGAGAAGCGCCGTCGCTCGATCTCGAAGCAGAGACACGAGGCCTCGTGCTCACCGGCAAGCAGGAGAAGACGCGCCTCCCCGATGGGTCCATTTCCCTCGGCCCGCCGCCTTTCCACACCGAAGGCCTCGATGGGAAGGCCGCTGTGCACCTCGCCGCCGCCACCGGCCGAACGCAGGTGAACCTCGATGTCCACGACGCCCGCGGATCTCTCGTATCCATTGCCGCGGGCGCCACGCTGCCCATCGATCGCATCCTCCGCGACACCGGCAACGCGCTCCTGCTGGCCCGCAAGACACCGCTCGAAGCGACGGTCACCGTGCCTCGCCGCTCCCTCGAGGCCTTGCCACCGGCGCTCGGCCGCCTGCCCGTGCGCGGCGACATCGAGGCGATCGGCGAGCTGCGCGGCACGGTCGACGCACCGGCCTTGCGCCTCTCGGCCAAGGGAGTCGGCCTCACCCCCCGCGACGCCGCCACCACGGCTTGCGCCGCGCCCATGAACGTCGAGACCAACCTCGTTTACGATGGTGAGAAAGTCAATCTCGAGCTCCATGCCTCGATGGAAGGGCGCGACGTCCTCGCGGCGGAGAGCACCGTGAAGGTCCGCGCCGCCGACGCTCTCGCCGGTGGCAACGTGCCTTGGGACGCGTCGGCCCAACTGGCGCTCACCGGCTTCCCGCTCGACAAAGTGGGCGCGCTCGCGCGAAAGCCCCTCGGCGGCCTCGTGAGCGGCAAGGTCGCCGTCGCCGATCTGCACCGCGCGGCGAGCCTCACCGCGAGCCTCGAGGCCCGCGATCTCTCCCTCGATCAAACCCGCTTTCCCCACGGCAACGTCACGGTGACCATGAAAGACGGCGCATTCACGGCGGCGGCGCGCCTCGAACAGACCGACGGTTTCGCGGACGCCTCGGTGAAAGGCTCCATCGCTTGGGGCGCCGCGCTGGCACCGGCGCTGGATTCGCAGAAGCCCGTGGACTTGACCCTTCGCGCCCAAGCCTTCCGGGCAGATGCAGTATCACCGTTCACGCAGGGGCTCTTCTCAGAGATCGATGGCCGCGTCGACGCCGATGCCAAGCTCCATGTGGAGCCGGGCGGCAAAGATGGTCACACGGATGGTGCCATCGCCGTTCGCGAAGGCGTGCTCGAAGCCCCGCAGCTCGGCGAGCGCTTTCACGGCGTGCGCGGGCGCATCGTCATGAAACCTTGGGGTACGCTGCGCTTCGAGGATTTCGCGGCCGAGGCCCCGACAGGGAAGCTCGTGGCCTCGGGGGACGCCGTCCTCGACGGCCTCTCGCTCCAGCGTGCCAATGCCAAGATCCACATTGCCAATGGCGACAGCATTCCCATTGCGGTGGAAGGCGTGCCCATGGGCCGGGCTTATGGCGACATCAGCGCGCGCGCCGTCATGTCTCCAGACCAAAAGCGCCTCGACGTCCACCTCGACATTCCGAGGCTCCACGTCGATCTCCCGCAGTCGACGGGCAACAGCGTCCAACCGCTCGAGCCCGATGGGAAGATTCGTGTCGGTGTCGTCTCCGGTCGTGATTTCGTGTCTCTCCCGCTCGCGGCCCCCTCCGAGCCGCGCGCGCCGTCGGCGCTCGTCATCCGCGCCGCCGTCCGTTTGGGCGACGACGTGGTCGTGCGGCGCGACACCACCATCAACATCGCCGCCGAAGGCGAGCCCATCATCGAGGTCGGCACGCAAACGCGCATGAGCGGGCGAATCCGCGTCACCCGCGGTCGCCTCGAGCTGCAAGGAAAGCAATTCACCATCGACCGCGGCGAGGTGAGCTTCGTGGGAGACGACCCGGCGGATCCCATCGTGTTCGCCACGGCCTCTTGGGACGCGCCGGATGGGACGCGTGTTTACGCCGATTTCTCGGGCCATGTCTCCACGGGCAAGCTCGCGCTCCGATCGGAGCCGGCGCTCGCGCAGGAAGAGATCCTCGCGCTCCTCCTCTTCGGATCGACCTCGGGCAGCCTTGGATCCGAGCCTCCGCCGGGACGCGCAGAGTCCGCAGGCGTCAAGGCCGCGGGCATGGCCGGCGGCGTGGTGACGCAAGGCCTCAACAAAGCTCTCTCCGGCATCACCGCGGCCGACATCAGCACCCGCGTGGACACGTCCGATGCCCAAAGCCCCCGCCCCGAGCTCAGCGTGCAAATCTCACGGCGCGTGTCCGCGCGCATCGGTTACAAGCTCGGTGTTCCCGCGCCCGGCGACAACCCCGATCGCACCGAGCTGACGCTCGATTGGCGCTTCGTGCGCGACGTGAGCCTCACCGCCGTGGTCGGCGATCAAGGCAGCACCGCGCTCGATCTGTTGTGGCGCCGCCGCTATTGAAGGGCTCGTTCGATCGGCATCGCCGGCCTCGTCACAAGCTCTCGTAGCGCGCGAAGACCTCGGGCACGCGCGCCTGAGCGAATCGCGCCACGCTGACGACTTTGAAGCTGTCCGCGTAGATGGACAGGATCCTCGACTCCAGGGCGCGATTCTCGGCCGACCTCTGGGTCTGGGCAGCGAGCCAAGCATCGTGCTTCCGTTGCGCGGCTTCCTCGTAAACCGGGGTGACCTGCTCGAACCACATCTGGAGCCCGCGCAGCGCGGCCTCGCGATCGATCACCAGGGGGCGCGCGACGTCGACGCGCGCGCTCGACCACATCTCCAAAACCGCCGCGCCGAAGAGCTCTTTGAGGCCCTGGACGCTGGCGCGACGAGCCATGACCTCGGCCTGGCTGTCGGCGCGGTTGAAGATCGCCGGGAGCACGTTGGTCTTGGCGAAGCAGAGCTTGGTCTGCTGCTCGAGGCGGATGCTCTCGTAGACCGAAAGTGACGACGCGTGGGCCGGCACGAGCTCCCACACCGGCCGTCCCCCAATCAGGATCTGCCCCGGCAACAAGTGGGCAGCCTGCTGGCCGGACTGCGCCCGCATGTCTTGCACATGCGCCGCGACGCACTGGATTTCAGCGTCGCCCGCCGGCCTCGAGGGACCGACCAGGCTGCGAATCGCGGCCATGTGCAGGAACACTTCGGTCATCAGCGCGCCGCGCTGAATGGCCACCTCCTGCGCGATGGCCACGACGTTCTCATTCCCTTCCCCGAGGTCCACCTGCAAAGAGGAGGTCCCGTGACCCATGTCTCGACCCGACATGCCGCCCCCTTTCGATGGATGGAGTAGGCAGGCGCCCCTCTCCGGCGTCAAGCCGGCGTGAGGCGCGCCTCGTTACCTCGCGAATCGTCAGGGCTTCGGCGCTTCGGGGGAGGCGCCTGCGGCGTCTCCTGCTTCTTGGGCGCGCCCGACTTCGGCAGGACACCTTGGTTCGGGAGGTTCTTCTTCGTGGTCGGCAGCGTGCCGCCGCTGTCGCCACCGGCACTGGGAAGCACGCTGCTCGGCAAGACCGGTTTGCCCGGGAGCACGCCTTGCTGCGTCGGGAGCACCGTTTGCTGGCCCGCGCCCGGCAAAGCACCTTGCTTCGTCGGCAACACGGACCCGTTCGTGTCCGCGCCGGAGATGGACCGCGGCGGCGGCGCCCCGCGGCGCACGATGCGGAACACCACGCGCCGGTTCTTCGACGTCATCAAACGGCACGTCTGCGAGAGGCCCTCGTCCGGCCCCGTGCAGCCGCTGTCGTCGTACACCGGCTGCGAGTGGCCGAAGCCCTTGGCCGTGATGCGCTCGGCGCTGATGCCCGACGACACCAGGAACGCGGCCACGCTGTTCACGCGCCGCTGCGACAAGTTCATGTTGTACGCGTCGCTGGCGCGCACGTCGGTGTGCCCCTCGATGCGGAGCTCGCGGATCTCCGGGTGGCTGATGAGCACCTTGGCCACCTCGTCGAGGATCGGTTTCGACTCATCGAGGATGATGTCCCGATCGGTGGCGAAGTGGACCTGATCGAGGATCACGATCTCGTCACCCTTGATGTACACCGTCGGGCAACCGCGCTTGCCGCCGGGCCCGGCGGGGACCTCGGGGCACTCGTCGAGGCGATCGACCACGCCGTCGCCGTCCGTGTCCTTGTCGGGGCAACCGAGGTTCTCCGGCGGGCCGGCCGCGTTGGGGCAGCGATCGGCGTCGCCGATGAGGCCGTCCTTGTCCGGGTCTTCGCTGTCGCGCTGCTGCAGGCGGTTGATCTCGTCCTGCTCGCGCGACGTCATCGGCTGCCACGTGATGCTGTTGAAGAGCCGAATGCTGGGCGCGCCGAACCCGCAGGCCGCGCCGAAGCTGCCGCCGGAGGTGATGGTGATACCGTATTTGCTCTGCCAGCGTATGCCCATCAGCACTTCGGCCGGGACTTCGCGCGGGCTGTCGGGGAATTTGGTGAGCGAGGGATAACCGTACACCTCACCGATGATCGAGATGCCGTATCGCTGGATGACATAAGCCTCGGCCGCCAAACCGAACGAGGCCATGTTGCCGATGGCCACACCGGTGAATTGCCGGTTGGGCCGGAGCCAAAGCCCCGCGTTGGCCGCGATCAAGAGGCCGAAGTTGAAGCGGTAATCCATGATCAGCGTGGGCCCGCCGGTGACGGTGCCCTCGCCGGTGAAGGCTTTGGGGTTGCCGGTGGGCAGGTTGAGCTGCCCGCCGAGCGACATGCCAAAACCGCTCTTCACCTCGTCTTTGCGGTTCAAGAAGGGCAAAGCCACCTTGCCCATCAAACGAATGTCGCCGAGCGCCGATGACGAGACGGCGCCTTCGGTGCCGAGCGGCCGGAGGTTGCCGCCCGTCTGCCAGGCCACGAGCGGCACGGCGACGGTGACGTCGAGCCAATTGAAGAGGCCGATGCCCGCCATGGGCGTGAACGTCACGCCGGCGGCGACCGCGTTGATGCGCTGCTCGGTGCTGCCATTGGTGACGAGCACGAGCGGATTGAAGGCCACGTCGAAGAAGAGCCCGACGACCGGCGACAGATTGCCGATCACCTCGGACTTCTGCACCATCACGAGGTCGCGCGGCGCCGCCGACGGGCGGAACACCATGGCGTCGAAGCGCTTCTCTTCGGCGGCGGCCGTGGCGCCGAGGGTGAGCGCCGCGAGCGCACAGAGGACTGCTGCGCTGCGCTTCACGATGCGCTCCGGCCCGCGTCACGGGCTTGGGGGGCTTGGGGCCGCCTGCGGCTCCAGCGGCGCAGGAAGAGGCCGACCAGCGAGAGCAGGAAGATGCCGTCCGCCGGCGTGGGGCGCTTGCCGCGCGAGCCGATGCTGCTGCCGGAGCAGAGATCCGCGAGCGTGCTGCCGCAGTCGGCGCCGTCGGGGAGCGCGCCCGGCAAGCACTCCTTGGCCGACCCGTCGTCGGTGTAGGCGCAGTGCTGATCACCCAGGCAATCGAGGTTCTTCTTGCACGACGTCGAGCAGGTGAACGACTCGAGATCGCATGTGCCGCCGCAGGGACACTGCGTGTCGGCATAACACTCCACGCAGGTCGCGCCGTTGCAATACGGCGTCTCCGGCGCGCAGGTCATGGCGCACGTCTTGTCGCAGGTGTGCGTGGTCTCGTCGCACTTGCCGCCCGAGCCGCACTGATCGTCGGAGGTGCAGCGCACGCAGCGCGCGTCGGCGGCCTTCTGCGCCTCGAGGCAGAAGGGCGTCTCGTCGCCGCAGCTCTCGCACCGGAGGCCGCAGCGCTTGTTCTGGTTGCAGGTGGTGCATTGGCCGCCGAGGCAAAAGCTGCCGTCGTCGCACTGCATGTCCTGCCGGCACTGCGCGCAGGCCGAGCCATAAGGGCTCGGGAGGCAAAGCGGGTTGTCCGTTGGGCACTTGAGGCAATCATCGCCGCAGCAGCCGGACTTCTCGTTCTTCGG
This sequence comes from Minicystis rosea, assembly GCA_001931535.1. Taxonomy (GTDB): domain Bacteria; phylum Myxococcota_A; class Polyangia; order Polyangiales; family Polyangiaceae; genus Minicystis; species Minicystis rosea. The sequence goes on along the minus strand of CP016211.1, from coordinate 13,610,806 downwards.
CAGCTCGGTGATGCACTGGCCGATGAGGACGTCGCAAACACCCTTGTCGCAGTCGGCGTCCTTCGTGCACTCGACGCACTCGGGCGGGAGGCCGTCCTCGATCGAGGTGCACGACATCTGCTTCCCGTTGGAGCCCTTGGGGCAGCAGTTGCAGGAGTTGCCCGCGCACTGGTCGGGCGTCGCGCACGTCTCGCACTTGTGCTCGATGCAGGCGTCGCCCTTGGGACAATCCTTGTTCTCGTTGCACTCGTTGCAGACGTGGAGGATGGGATCGCAGCTGAAGCCCGCCTTGCAGTCATCGTCGCCCCTGCAGGCCACGCATTGGGCGTCGCCGTTCTCGTTGATGCAGAACGGCGCCATGGAGCCGCAGGGCGAGCAGCTCGGGCCGCAAAAGTAGTCGGTGTCGCACGGGGCGCAGAGCGCGGCGTCGTTGCAGTAATACGCGGTGTCGCAACCGTTGTTGCCGCCGGTGTTGCCGACGAACTGCCGATCACACTGCTTGCAGGTGTCGAGATTGGGGAACGAGGGTGTGCCCGCCAGCGTCTGGAAGAAGGCCGCCTGCGAGAAGAGGGTGAACCCCGCGTCCTTCAGGCTGACGACCGGGACTTGGTTGTAGGGGCGCTGAAAATCGACGAAATCGCCGATGAAGAACGACATCTCCAGCGCGGCGTGCTCGCCGATCTCGGCGTGGAGGATCTCGATCGGATAGAGGCCCACCTGGTTGAAGGTGACCGTCTCGGTCATGCGCCAGGAGGGGAAGCCGAGCACCGGAGGCTGGGTGATGATCGGGTATCCGTTGCGCGCCTGGTCGTAGATGACGAGGCTCACCGCGTCGTCGGCGTAGAAGCCGATGTGCACCGGCTTGTTGGCGAGATCGCTCGTGACGTTGAGATAGCCGCGGGCGCGCGTGCCGAACGACGTGGTGGTGTCGGTGACGAGGAAGTCGCATCCACCCGTCTGGCACTGCGGCAGCATGGCGTCGGTGAAGTCGCCGTAGCTCCGTTGATCCGTGCCGAAGGTGATGTTGTTGCTGAGATCGAAGATGGTGCGGAGGACGTACTCGGTGCGATCGGCCTTGTGCGCCTCCATGAACGCGTTCATGCCCGCGTTGAAGACGCCTGCCATCTGCGGGAAATCGATGGTCGGCGTCGTCGACACGGCGCTCGCGACGCAGAGGCCCTGCCCCTGTCCCTGGATGGGATCGGCGACGGCCGTGGGGATCTGAACGGGCGCTGCGTGGGCTTCGCCCGGCGCCATCACGCCACACACGGCCCCGAGGATGGCGCCTGCCAGAGCGACGCTGCCCGCGCCCCTCGTCATGATTCGAGGCGTCGTGAGCGCGTGGGCAAAGCGTCTGACAAGCATGGAAGAGCAACGCCGTCGCTCACGGGAGCACGGGATAGCGACCGTATCACGCGCCCTCTCCGCGTCGCAAGCGAGGCCACCGCAACGCGATCGAAGAGGATGCATGGACGGCAGCACACGCCCGTGCTGTGCGCGCTGGTGGTACGCTCGCGCGCCGCAATGCACGGAAAGCGTACGTTCCAGCACACCATCCTCGGCCTCTTCGCTTTGCTCGCGCCGGCCGCGTGCGGGCCCGCCTCGCCGGAGCCCGTAGTCGAGCCGCCGATCGCGCCCACCGCGACGACGCCGAAGGTCACGTTGCCCGCGGAGCCCACGCCGCTCGGACGTTTGCCCACGGACACCCGTCCCACACGCTATCGGATCGATCTCAAGCTCGATCCGAGCCGGCCTCGCTTCGAGGGCGTCACCGACATCACCGTCGATCTCGATCGGCCGCGCGACGTCATCTGGTTGCACGGCAAAGATCTCGAGGTGACGCGCGTCACGGTGCAGCCCGAAGGCGTCCCACCCATGCCGGCGCGCTGGGAGCAAAAGTCGAAGAGCGGTGTGGTCGCGCTCCGCACCGACGCCGCCGTCGGCCCCGGTCGGATCACGGTGCACGTCGAATATTCGGCCGCCTACGGCAAGGGTGACGAGGGCTTGGTCGTCAAGGAGCGCAGCGGATCGAGCTACGTGTTCTCGCAGCTCGAAGCGACCTATGCGCGCCGCGTGTTCCCCTCCTTCGACGAGCCTTCGTTCAAGACGCCGTTCGAGGTGGTGATGCACGTGCCCAAGGGCTCGACGGCGATCGGCAACACCCACGAGATCGCGCGATCCGCGGAGTCGATCGCCGATCCGGCCGCGCCGCAAAAGGCACCTCAGGCGTGGGAGCGCATCTCGTTCGCGCCGACCGAGAAGCTCCCCACCTATCTCGTGGCGCTCATGTCCGGCCCGCTCGACGTGGTGGATGGGCCCGTGATCCCGCCCAACGCGGTGCGCTCGCGGCCGCTCCCGCTCCGCGGCGTGGCCACGCGCGGCAAGGGCAAGGACATGGCCTATGCCCTCTCGCGCACGGGCGCGCTCGTGGCCGCGCTGGAGTCGTATTTCGGCATCGAATATCCGTACGACAAGCTCGATATGATCGCCGTGCCCGACAAGGGCGGCGCCATGGAGAACGCCGGCGCCATCACCTTCGCCGAAGGGCTCCTGCTCCTCGACGAGAAGAATTCGCCCGTCGATCAAAAGCGGCTCTTCTCCATCGTGGCGGCGCACGAGCTCTCGCACCAGTGGTTCGGCAACCTGGTGACGATGCAGTGGTGGGACGATCTCTGGCTCAACGAGTCCTTCGCCACGTGGGCCGAGACGCGCATCGTCGCCACCGTGAGCCCGGAGCTCGCGGCCGAGGTCGAGGCGCTCCGCGACATCCATCGAGCCATGGGCGGCGACAGCCTCGTTTCGGCGCGCAAGATCCGCCAAGAGATCGAGAGCGACGACGACATCGGCAACGCGTTCGACGGCATCACCTATCAAAAGGGCGCCGGCGTCATCGGCATGTTCGAGCGCTGGATGGGCGCCGAGACGTTTCAAAAAGGCATCCGCGCGCACCTCACGGCGCATCGTCATGGGGGCGCATCTGCAGCCGATCTCTTGAACGCCCTCGGCGCCGCGGCGGGACGCGACGTGGCCACGCCCTTCCGCACGTTCCTCGATCAACCGGGCCTGCCCTTCGTGGAGGCGAGCCTCTCGTGTGAAGGCAAGCCTTCGCTGTCGCTCAAGCAATCTCGCTTCTTGCCGCTCGGCTCCACGGGCGACGAGAAGAAGGCGTGGCAGCTCCCGGTGTGCGCGCGCTACCCCGACGGCAAGGCGCTGAAGACATCGTGCACGCTCCTCACGGAGCACGAAGGCAAGGTCCCGCTCGACACGGCCACCTGCCCCGCGTGGGTGATGCCCAACGCGGACGCAGGCGGTTACTACCGCTGGTCGCTGGGACCGAACGACACGAAGAAGCTCGCGGCCGCGGGCCTCTCCGCGCTCACGGTGCGCGAGCGGATGAGCTTCGTGGAGAGCATCAACGCCGGCTTCGTGCGCGCGAAGCTGCCCGCGTCCGAGGCGCTCGCCGCGCTCGCGCCGCTCGCCAACGACGGGACCGCAGCGGTCGCGGCCGCACCCATGCGCTTCCTCGCGGGCGTGCGTGATTGGCTCCATGCCCATGGTCAATCGCAGGCGGTGGAGGCTTATGCGCAAAAGCTCTATGCGCCTGCGTTCAAGTCTCTCGGGTGGGCGCCCGCGAAGGGCGCGGAGGAGGCGCCGGAGCGCGCCGTGCTGCGCCAGGAAGTCATCTACTTCCTCGCCGTCGTGGCCAAGGATCCCGCCGTGCGCCGCGAGGCCCTCTCTCGTGGTCGCGCTTGGGCCGAGGGCAAGCGCGACGCGGTGAGCCTCGATCTCGCGGCCGCCGCGCTCACGGTGGCGATGCAGGAAGACGACGGCAAGCTCTTCGACAAGCTGGTGAAGCGCCTCGAAGAAGAGCAGGGCCAGCGCGAGCGATCCATCATCCTCCACGCGCTCGGCAGCGCCGGCCGCCCCGAGCTCGCGGAGCGCGCGCGGGCGCTCACCGTCGATCCCAAGATCCGCCTCGCCCCGCGCGAGGTCACCGTCCCGCTGCGCGCGCAGATGGAGCGCGCGGAGACGCGCGACGTGGCCTGGGCGTGGATGCAGCAGAACGTCGACGGCATCATCGGTCGCATCTCCGAGCGCTGGGGCGCGCGCCTGCCGTGGATCGCCGTGGGCTTCTGCGACAAGCGTCACGCCGAAGAGGTGAACGGCCTCTTCCAACCGCGCCTCGCGTCCCTCAACGGCCTGCCCCGCGAGCTCGCCGGCGCGCTCGAAGACATGCGCCTCTGCGCCGCGCGCCGCGAAGCGCAGGAGTCGAGCGTGCGCGCGTTCTTCGCCAAGAAGAAGGGGCGTTGAGCGCTACGAGCAGCTCTCTTCGGTGATCCATGACGGCGCTCCAAGCCCGAGCGCCGTCATGGGTCAGAGGCGGGGACATCGATGCGCGCGCTCCTCAAACACCTGATCATCCCCATCGCCGCTCTGCTCTCGAGCTGCACCCCTGCACACACGAGACACGGGCCCGTCTCGAGCGCCCTCGTTCCTGAGAGCATCCGGCACCTCGTCGGTCGCCCGGTGTCGGCGGGCGAACGCGGGGTGCTCGACGACAAGGGCCTCGTCATCTCCACGGACGAAAAGGTGCCGAGCTTCCACCTCGGTTACACGGCGCTCTTCAAGGCCCACGAGCCCGTGTACTTCACCGCGGACGCGCTGCTCCACGCGATCCATCGCTCGTACGATCAGATCCTCGCCGACGTCGAATCGGAGGCGCTCTCCGCGGAGCTCGCGACGTTGCTCGACGAGCTGCGCCGCAACCTCGCCGGCGCCTCTTCGGCGAACGCCGAGGCGCGCGCCGATCTCGATGTCTACCTCGCCGTCGCCGCGAGCCTGTTGTCGGGCACGATCGCGAAGCCCATGACCGACACGCGCGCCGCCGAGGTCGCGAGCTTGGTGCAGGCGGCCGAGCGCGCCGACGGCGCGCCCGCGCTCACGCTCTTCGGCGAGCGGCACGACGTCGATGTCTCCATGCTCAAGCCGCGCGGGCACTACACGCGCAGCGAAGCGCTCCAACGCTACTTCCGCGCGACCATGTGGCTCGGCCGCGTCGAGATCCGCGTCGCTCAGAAACACCACGGGGAGTGGCACGTGAACCGGCGCGCCCTCGAAGGCGCGCTCCTCCTGCGGCGCGCGCTCTCCGATCGGGCCGCGCTCGCGCATCGCCGCCTCGACGAAGCCATGGAGGTCTTCGTGGGCCCGGCCGACTCGCTCTCTTTCTCGGGCCTCGCGCGGGCGACGCGCGCGCACGGCGACCTCGCGACGCTCGCCGACGCCGACGTCGCCCGCGCCCTCGAAAACGAGGCCAAGCAGCGCATCGCCAGCGGTCTGCTCCACCCGCACGAGGCGCCCATCGACTTCCTCATGCTCGGCCAGCGCTACGTGGTCGACAGCGAGGTCTTCTCCGCGGTCACCTATGGTCGCCTCGAGGAATACCGCATGATGCCGAGCCCGCTCGACATCGGTTGGGGCGTGTTCCGCAACTCGGCTGCGCTCGCGCTCCTCGCACCGGAGCTCTCGCGCTTCCATTACCGCAACGCGCTCGAAGCCGTCGCGAAGCGCGGCGAAGAGGCGGGCCCCGCGCTGTGGGAAGGCAGCATTTACCATCTCTGGCTCGGCGCCCTCAAAGCCCTCTCCCCCGACCCGACGCGCGACGCCGCCCTGCCGCGCCTCATGCAGAGCGAAGCCTGGTCGCGCCGCATGTTGAATACGCAGCTCGCCTCCTGGGCCGAGCTCCGCCACGACACCGTGCTCTACGCCAAGCAGTCGTACACGAGCGTCGCCATCTGTGCCTATCCCGACGCCTACGTCGAGCCTTATCCCGCCTTCTTCGCCGCCGTCGCCGCGCTGGCGAGCCGCGGCGGCGCGTTGGTCTCGGGCCTCGATTTCGGCAAGCAAAGCGCGACGCAGAAGCACATCGTCTCGTATTTCGAGACGCTGCAGCGCACGGCGGTGAAGCTCCGCGAGATCGCCGAGCGGGAGCGACGCAAAGAGCCTCTCCTCGACGAGCAGCTCGACTTCATGAACCACGCCGTCTCGATGGATGGCCGCCACGCCGGTTGCACGATCGTCTGGCAGCCGGGCGGCTGGTACGCCGATCTCTACTACGATCGCCGCGACGTCACCTGGCACAAGCCCACCATCGCCGACGTGCACACCCAACCAACCGACGAGAGTGGCAATCCCGTCGGCAAGGTGTTGCACGTCGGGACCGGCGGCCCGCGCCTCTTCACGGTGACGCTCGACACCTGCAAGGGCCCGCGCACCTATCGAGGCTTCGTCTCCTCGTATCACGAGGTCACGACCGCGAATTACCAGCGCCTCACCGACGAAGAGTGGCGCCCGCGCGTCGACAAGATCCCCGACGTGGGCTGGATGAGCGACCTGCTCGCGCATTGAGCTGCCAGCCCACCGGGGCGCGGTCGCCGCCGCGCGCCGAGGCGTACCGGCCGCATCGAATGCCATTGAGAACGACGCTCGACGATGATGCCATGGAGGCCATGGCATCCGTCCCGTCGCCGATCGTCACCGAGGCCGGGCTCCGCGCCCTCATCCCCGAGCCGTCGTCGAAGGTGCGCCTCAAGATCCTCACGCGCCTCGAGCCGCACGCGAAGAACCTGCTCGGCCTCGCGCACGTCGTGGCGATCGCCGCGTGCCCCGCAGCAGGCTTGTCCGAAGTCGCGCTGCACGTCGGCCAAGGGCGCGTGACGGTGTTGGACGATCAGACGGTGAGGATCCCCGATCCCGACGGAGCCCTCCGCCGCGCATGGGCCCTCGACGACAGCGCGACGGTGCGCGCGGGCGCGCTCGTCATGGTCGCGGGCGTCGAGGAGACGCTCCGCCTGAATGGCATCGTCACAGCCGCAGCAGGCGAGGTGCGGCTCACCGTCGAAGAGCTCTTCCTCCAATGTCCCAAAGCGCTGGTGCGATCGGAGCTGTGGAAGCCGGCGACCTGGCGCGCCGGCGAGACGCCCGCCGATCACCGTGCCACCACGCCGGCAACGACGCTGTCCGCGGAGATGCGCGCGTTCCTCGCGGCCTCACCGTTCGCCTTGGTCGCCACCGCCAGCGCGGAGGGCAACGCCGATGTGTCGCCGCGCGGCGATCCGGCGGGCGCCTTCGTGCGCTGTCTCGATGACGCAACCCTGCTCGTGCCCGACCGCACCGGCAATCATCTCGTCGACACGCTCCGCAACGTGATCTCCGCGCCGGCGCTCAGCCTGGCGGCGCTCGTCCCGGGCCACCCGGCCGTGCTGCACGCGCGCGGTCGCGCAGCGATCACCGCGGATCCGGCGCTGCTCGCGCCCAGCGCCGTGCGCGGGAAGGCGCCGAAGGTGGGAATCGTCGTGACGATCGAAACCGCCGCCTTCGCGCCCACCGCGCTGTGGGATCCGAGCGCGCTTGTCGATCCCGCGACCGTCCCGACGATGGGTGAGATGATCCTCGATCAAATCAACCCAGGCGGCGGCACGCTCAACAAAGTGGGGAGCGTGCTCTTCGATCTCGGCTCCACGTACCACAAGAAGCGTCGGCTCTATTGAGCCGTGGGCCTCGTCCCCGCGCGACGGCGGGTATCCGCATCACTCGATTGGCAATCTCGCCTCGAAGCGTCTTTTCTCGCTCAACCCTTCACCGGACAACCCGCCAGCGTGAGCGGTTTGAGCACCGGCTCGAGATCCTGCTGATTGGCGCTCTTGAAACGCTTCTTCTCTTCTTTGAGCACGGCGAGCGTGCCCAGGAAGCGTGACCAGCTCCCCCCGCAGGCGTTCAGGAGAGATTCGAAGTCCGGCTTGCCAGAATGGTAGTTCTTGAACGAGGCCAGCGTGGCGTTGTTGACCGGACGGCGAATCTTGGCCTCGCGGCGCAGCGTCGCGATGATGCGGGCCTTCTCGGCGAGCTTTTCGCTCTTGGATTTGTTCGACGCGTAGAGGGCGGAGAGCTCCTCGTAGGCGCGGTGCATGCGGGCGCGGCGCTCGCCGCCGCGGTTCTCGCCGCCGGCATAGGCCTTCTTCTCTTTGGAGGTCGAGCCGTAGCGCTGATCGAGGTACGTGCGCGCGAGGCGCGCGGACACGAACTCGGCCAAGCTCTCGTTGAAGCGCGTTTGCCCATCGACGTAGAGGGTGGCGTGCACCGACTCGTGGAGGACGACCTCGGCCAGCTCGCCGATGGCGCGGTCGCCGTCGCCGAGCATGGTCGAGAGCACGGGGTCGTCGAACCAACCGAGCGTGGAGTAGGCCCCCGCACCGCCGATGTCGACGTCGTAGCCCTCGGCCTCCAGCGAGGCCGCGAACTCGCGGGCGGCGTCGCGATCGAACCAGCCGAGGTAGGGCACGCGGCCGACGATGGGGAACCACCACGTCTTCGAATGAAAACGGAGCGGATCGGAGGCCGTCACGACCCAGACGACCACGGGCCGATCCAGCTCGACGTAACGGTGGTAGCTCCCGGTCGGGCGGAGGCTGTTCTGCTCCCCGTACTTTTTGATCTCGGCCACCTGCGACAGCAGATCACGGGTCCGCTGCGGCACCGTCGTGTCGGCGACGGTCGCCTCGAGATCGCGGGCGCGCAGCATGATGTCGATCTGTCCGCAGCCGGCCTGCGCGAGGTACTGAGCGGTGGTGCAGCCGGAGAGGCCGGCGAGCGCGAGGGAGAGGGCGATCGCTCGAAGGAACACGCGGGTCGCGATGTACTCCCGCGCGGGGTCCGCCGCAAACCCGAATCGGGGTATGCTCCGCGCCCCCATGGATCCGCTCCTGACGTGCTCCGCAATCGAGCTGGCCCACAAAATCCGCCGCGGCGAAGTGTCCGCACGCGAGGTGGTGGACGTTCACATCCGCCACGTCGAGAAGGTGAACCCGAGCCTCAACGCCATGGTCGCCGATCGCTTCGCCGCGGCCCGCGACGAGGCCGGCGCCGCCGATCGCGCGCGCGAGGCGGGCGCCGATCTCGGCCCGCTCCACGGCGTGCCCTGCAGCATCAAGGAGAGCTTCGCGCTCACGGGCATGCCCTTCACCTCGGGCCTCGTGGCCCGCCGCGGCACCATCGCCGAGCGCGACGCCGTCGGCGTGGCGCGGCTCCGCAAGGCCGGCGCCATTCCGCTCGGCGTGACCAACGTGTCCGAGCTGTGCATGTGGATGGAGTCCAACAACCGTGTCTATGGCCTCTCCAACAATCCTTACGATCCGCGGCGCACCGCGGGCGGCAGCTCCGGCGGTGAAGGCGCCATCGTGGGCGCCGGCGGGACGCCGTTCGGGCTCGGCGCGGACATCGGTGGATCGATTCGCATGCCTGCCTTCTTCAATGGTGTCTTCGGACACAAGCCCACCGGCGGCCTCGTGGACAACGGTGGCCAATACCCGCTCCCCGCCGAAGGCGCGCTCAACTACGTGACCACCGGCCCCCTCGCGCGTCGCGCCGAAGATCTCGCGCCGCTCCTCCGCGTCCTCGCCGATCGCGACATCGGTGATCCGGCCTCCGTCGACATCGCCTCTCTCGAGGTGATCTCGGTCGAAGACGACGGTCGCATCGGCGTGACCGACGATCTCCGCCGCGCCCAGGAAGATGCTTTGCGCGCGCTCGCCGCGCGGGGCGCCCGCGTGCGCACGGCCAAGATCGCCGGCTTTGCGCGCTCGATCGAGATCTGGGGCGCGATGCTCGACGCCGCCGGCGGCCCTTCGTTCAGCACGCTCTTGGGCAATGGCCGAGAGATCGCCGCCGCCCGCGAGCTCGTGCGCCTCGCGCTCGGCCGCTCCCCCTACACGCTGCCCGCCGTCGCGCTCGCCCTCGTGGAGAAGCTCCCCAAGCTCCTTCCCCAACATGGCACCCGCTTCCTCGAATTGGGCGCCGCCTTGAAACAGGAGCTCCGCGACCTGCTCGGGACACGCGGGGTGATGCTCTATCCCTCGCACCGGCTGCCCGCGCCCAAACATCATCTCTCGCTCTTCCAGCCGTGGAATTGGGGCTACACGGCCATTTTGAACGTCATGGAGCTCCCCGTCACCCAGGTCCCCCTCGGCCTGAACACGGACGGTGTGCCGCTCGGCGTGCAAGTGGCCGCCATTCACGGCAGCGATCACGTCACCATTGCAGTGGCGCTCGCGCTGGAGAAGGCCTTCGGCGGCTGGGTGCCTCCGCGGCTCGCCAAGAGCTGACCTTCGCAGACCACATCGTGGCAAAACGCGTCGATGCGTCCGCGGCGGCGCCGCTGGGCCGCCGAATCCACCGTTGTCAGCGCGCGCACCGCTGCGATAACGTCATCGGGTATGCGTCGCTCGATGGCGGTGGGGGCGTGTTTCGTGGCCGGCACATTCGCGGCGGCGTGCGGCGGTGAGGCCATGGAGGCCACGGGTGGCAGTGGGGGAACGGCGACGGCCAGCACCTCGACGAGCAGTGGCAGCAGCGGCGGCAGCGGTGGTCAGGGCGGCGGCGGTGCTGGCAGCACCGCTTCATCCGGCGGCAGCGGCGGCGCGGTGGCCGGCGCGCGTCTCGTGATTCCCGCGGTCATCGATCTGCCCTACACCGTGGCCGGTCAAGGCGGCAGCACGGCCAGCGTCGATGTGGCCAACGATGGTGACGCCCCGCTCTCGGGCCTTTCGTGGTCGATGGCGGGTGACGCCTCGCTGACGGTGATGAGTGCCCCGAAATCGCTGGGCCCCGGCGAAAAGGCCAAGCTCGTGGTGCAGTATGCCGGGGCCGCCGCGGAGGCGATTGCCTCCGCCACCCTTTCGGTGGATTCGCCCCTCGGCGCGGCCACGATTCCGGTGTTCGCGGTGAGCGGCGATCCCGGCCTGGGCGCGGCCGCGTGGGAGGACGTCATCGGCGCGGGCGGCGTCGTGTGCGGCAGCGGCGCGACCGTCGACATGCCGGCGGCGCCGTATCCGGACAGCTCGGCGACCTTCGACGACGCGGGCGTGCGCGTCTTCCTGCCGGACGGTTATCGCGATCGCGGCGCGCAGGATCTCGTGGTCCATTTCCACGGCTGGAGCACGACCCTCGCCGCCACGCTCGATGGTCACCTCTACCAAGAGCACCTCTATGCGAGCGGCGCCAATGCGGTGCTGGTGGTGCCGCAGGGGCCGGTGAACGCGCAGAGCGGTGATTTCGGCAAGCTGATGAAGCCGGGCGGGCTCTCGCGGCTCGTGACCGAGGTCCTCGTCCTGCTCTATCGCGAAGGGAAGATCGGCGCGCCCGCCTTGGGCAATCTCCTCCTCACCTCCCACTCCGGCGGGTATCGCGCGCTGGCGGTGAACCTCGAGCCCGCGAGCCTCGCGCCCAAGACGACACAGGTGAACCTGTTCGACTCCCTCTATGGATACGAGTCGACCTATTCGTCCTTCGCCCTCGCCGGCGGTCTCCTCCGCTCCAATTACACCCAAGGCGGCGGCACGCTGGCCACGAACCAGAGCGTGGCCGCCTCGCTGAAGCAACAAGGCCTCTCCGTCGCCGAGCAGGCCACGCAGGAGGCTTTGCGGGACGCGCCCGCCGTCATCGATTTTGCGGCGAGCACGCATGATGGCTCGACGCGCGTCGACGGTGCTTATGGCGAGCGTCTCCGCTTCTCGCTCGGGCACTCGCGCCGCGGGCCCCGCATCGAGCTGCGCGAGGCCGTGGCCGAAGGCGGGCTCGTGACGGTGCGTTGGCTCGCGCCCGTCGACGAGGACGTGACCGGGTTCGTCGTCGAGCAATCCCAAGACGGCAAGACGTGGAGCGCCGCTGCCACGACGAATGCCGACACAGCCGAAGCGTCGTTTCCGCTCGTGGGCGGCGCGCGCGTGCGGGTACGCGCCAAGGTGAACGGCGTCGACGACGCCGACGTGTTGCCCTCGGACACCTATCGTGCCGACATGGCCCCTTCCGTGCTCGTGGTGGATGGATTCGATCGCGTGCTCGACGGCTCCTTCGGCGGCCTCCACCACGATTTCGCGGCGCGCATCGGCGAGGCCGCCGGATCGGTGGCCACGGTCTCGCATCGCGCCGTCGTGGAGGATGGATTCGACCTCTCCTCCTGGCCCGTCGTGATCTGGTTGCTCGGCGACGAGTCGACCGGCGATCTCTCGCTCAGCACCGCCGAGCAACAACGCTTGAAGACCTATGTCGACGGCGGCGGTCACCTCGTGATGAGCGGCAGCGAGCTCGGTTGGGACATCGGGCAAACCACGGCCGGCGCGGCGTTTCTCGATCATTGCTTCGGTGCCAAGTACCTGGCCGACAACGCCGGCTCGCACACCGTCTCCGGCACGGGCCCGCTCGCGTCGGTGGGCACGCTCGGGTTCGCGGGCGCGAGCGCGCCGTATGCCTGCCCTTATCCCGACGCGCTCTCCGCGACCGCGAGCGGCGACGTGATCCTCACGTACGGCGGCGGGAAAGCGGCCGCCGTCGGCGTGCCCGGACAAGGCGCGATGGTGGGCTTCCCGCTGGAGCTGATCGATGCGCCGGCATCGCTGAGCGCCGTGGTGAAGGCGCTCGTCACGTTCGTCGGGGGCTGAAGACCGAAGCCATTTCCTCCTATGATGGGCGCCTCGGGCCCGCATGGTCGAAGGAACGCTGTTCGCCGTCCGCTACCGCATCGTGAGGCGCCTCGGGGCCGGCGCCATGGGCGCGGTCTACGAGGTCGTCGATCTCTCGACCGAACGGCGCCGCGCGCTCAAGGTGATGCACCCGCACGCGCTCACGCGCGCGCACCTGCGCGAGCGGTTCCGCGCCGAGGCCACCATCACCGGACGCGTGCGGAGCCCGTTCCTCATCGACGTGCTCGACGCCGGCGTCGACGAGGCCACCGACACGCCGTTCCTCGTCATGGAGCTGCTCCGCGGCGAAGACCTCGGGCGCAAGCTCGCGCGCGAAGGGCGCCTCTCCGCGGCCGAAGTGATTGCCCTCCTGAGCGACGTCGCGCGCGGCCTCGACGCCATTCACCGGCTCGGCGTCGTGCACCGCGATCTCAAGCCCTCGAACCTCTTCGTCGAGGCGCGCGAGCACGAGCCACCGCGCATCAAGATCCTCGATTTCGGCGTGGCCAAGCTGGTCGAAGAGATCGGCGCCCGCGACTCGACCGCCGCCGCCGGGACACCGCTCTACATGGCGCCGGAGCAGTTTCGCGGACGCGGCGTGACGCCCGCGGCCGACATCCACGCGCTCGGGATGATCGCGTTCACGCTGCTCGTGGGCGCGCCTTATTGGGACGAAGAGCGGGAGGAAAACCCAGCTCCCTTGGCCTTCGCGCTCGCCGTCTCCAAAGGCCCGAGCGAGCGCGCCACGGCCCGCGCCGCACGTCACGACGTGACGTTGCCCGCCGCATTCGATGCCTGGTTCGAGCGCGCCGCCGCGCCCGATCCGAGCGCGCGCTTCCCCGGCGCCAAGGCCGCCGTGCGCGCGCTCGCCGAGGCGCTCGGCGAGCACGCCCGCGATCTCGAGGCTGCAAACGACGAGGCCGAGCCCACGGAGCAAACCGAAGAGCGTCTCTCCGCGACGTCCACGAAGACTGCTGCAACCGGAGAAGAGCGCGTCGCCGAGACACGCTCTCTGGGCACGGAATCCAACGCTCCTCTCGGCACCATTTCCCTGAGCGTCAATCCCGCGCCCCGCGCGGCGCACCGAGCCTTGGAGGGCAGCTCGGCCGCGCCCACGACGCAACAGGCCGCCGCGGAAAACGGAACGACGCAGCCTTGGGCGCGCGCGGCGCTCGCCGTCGGCTTGCTCGCCGCGCTGGGCATCGGTGTCTCTCGGAGGGTGCAGCCCGCGGCTTCACCGCTTGCTCCCGCGACATCGATTCTGGCCTGTCCCATCCTCGAAGCCTCGGGTGTCGAAGAGCCGGCCGGTTGGTTGGGCGCAGCCGCGGCGGCGACGATCTGCGAGCGCACACGCATCCTCCTCGGAGGCACGACGGCGCGCACGCTCGTGCCCGCGGAGCTGCTCGCGCTGCCCTCGCGGCCGGTCGATCACTATCCCATCGATCCCTTCGGAGAGCCCGACGCGCGCCGCCGCTCGATCGAAGCGGCGCGACGCCGCGCGGCCGCGTATTTCGATGGCAGCGTGGTCCGCAATCCATCCGGCTTCCGCGTCGAGCTGATCCTCCGCCGCGCCGATGGCACCGAGATGGGCCGCGCCACCGGCGCTTCGCGCGCCCTTTATCAGGCCGTGCGATCGGCGATGGATCCGCTCGTATCTCCGTCGCTCGTGCCGCGGAGCGCAGCGCTCGATCCGGTGATCGCCGAATGGTCGGGCGCGCGCGACGGCGACGGCGCGCTCGCCCTCGTCGATCTCACGCTCGCCCTGGCGCACAACGCCGGCACGCTCGACGACGAGTGCAAGCGGCTCGACGCGCACGCCGCGGGCATGACCGATCTCATGCGCATCGGCATGCGCTGGCAATGCGCTTATGCCCTCGGCCTGCCCATACCCAAAGTGGATTTGCCCGCCCCCGATCCGACGTCGACCGCCGCGCGAATCACACGCGCGCGCCTCCGTCACATCATCGCGCACGTCGACGAGCCCGAGGCCATCGCCGAGATTCAGCGCTTGGAGCCAGAGGAGAAGAGCCCGTGGGCCCGCTCGACCGTGGCGTCCACGGGATCGTGCCTGCTCCAATCCACCAACATCGAGCGGGCCTCGGAGCTCTCTTTTCGAGCCATCCAGGCCGAGCCCAAGAATCCCACCGGCGAGTTCTGCGCGCCTTGGGGCCAGCTCCTCGCCATGAGCGTGGAGACGCCCAGCGCCGCCAGCGTCCTTCATGCCATGCAGGCCTGGACTCCCTGGGATGGCAATGCGTGGATTTATCAAACCTCCCTTCCCGGCGACGCCACCACGGCGCTCGCCTATGCGCGGCGCGCCTATGTGCTCACGCCCTCCGATGCTTACGTGGCCGGGATCTTCACCGATCGGCTCCTCGCCGCCGGCGCGCGCGAAGAGGCGCGCGGCGTCGGGCTCTCGCTGCTCGGCGGCAATCTCCCCGTGGAGCGCGTGGAGGGCGCGCTCGTGCTCGTGCGCGTCGAGGCCAGCGAGGCGCGGTTTGCGGCGGCGCTCGCGCGGGCGCGGCGCGCCATGGCCATCACGCCGGAGGACGTCGGTTGGGTGCGCGTGCAGCGCCTCGAGATCGCCTGGCGCGCCGTGGAGATCGCGCACGTGCTCGGACACGCGGCGGAGGTCGCCGATTTCGCGGTGGAGCGTTTTCTCGATCCGGATCCACCGCCGCTCGACGGCGCCAACATCACCGGGCCCATGCGCATCCCCGCCATCTGCGCGCGCGCTTCGGCGCCCGTCGCGCGCCGTTGCTTCGCGCGCTTTCGCTCCCTGCGCGAGCGCCTCGCGGGCGGCATCATCCCGGAGACCGCAGCCTTCGCCGAAGGCGCCGAGCGCTGGGTGCTCGGCGATTTCCCCGGCGCCGCCCGCGCCTTTCGCCCTCTCCTGCGCAACCCCGGGATGTTCGCGGCCCTCTTGCCCGACGTGATGGAAGCGACCTTCGAGCGCACCGGCGAGACCGAGCTGGTCGAGCGCTTGGAGGCCGCCGCGCTCGAAGGCGGCGCCGAGCTCCACGGCGCGAGCCCGGCCATGGCCCGCGCCGCGCGCCGTGCCGCCGCGAAGGGGGAGCGAGAGCGCGCTCGCTCCCTCGCCAAGAAGGTCATCGATGCTTGGTCGGTCGCCGACGAGACGGTGCCCGCCGTCGAAGAGATGCGGCGCTTGCTCGCGGAGCTGCGTTGAAGCTCACTTGTCGTCCTGCGGCGGCGCCTTGCCTTGTCCCCCGGCGAGCGCGCAGTTTCCATCGCTCGTGAGATCGCAGGGGTGATTGAGATAGACGGTGAGGGGAAAGTGCCAAGGCGGCATGGGCGCATTCACGCCCGCGCAATCGCCGTAAGCGCCCCCATTCGGCGCGTGCTCCGCGCGACAGCGATCTCCCGCGCTCGCAAAACAGCGCTTCGGATCGTTCTCGAAGCACGGCTCCCACCGGCCCGCGGTCCGCTGCGCGCAATACCGATCGGAGAGGACCAGCATCGGATCGGACCAGATCTCGCTGTAACAAGCATACATGTCATGGGTCAGCATCGTGCCCGGCTTCGGCTGGGCGCTGCATTGGTGAAGCTGTCCCCGTTCGAGCGGGAAGACGTAGCCGTAGAAGGCCCCCTCCGCATACGTGAAGACCTCCGCCTCCGTCGCTGGATATCGATTGGGGGCGCCGCGGGCGGCTCCAATCGTGCGCACCGGCAGCGCCGCCGCTGCGTCCCGCAGCATTCGCCCCGACGCCGTCGCCGCCATCACGCTGTAATAGCCATATCGCTCGGTGCCCCTCGGGTCGATGAGCGGCCCGTTCCGCGGGCAGGTGAACGTGATGGTCGGGCGCCCGTCGCACGCGCATTGGGCCCCGAGATAGCCGGCATAAGGCACATGAGAGGTGCTGTTCGCATCGCAGCCGTAAAGCCCTTTGCAGACGCGCAACATCACCTCGTTCCCCGCCGGTGGCGCGGAAGGAGCCGACGGACAGGTGCAGGCCCCGCCGGCCGCCGGATCGGCGGAGAGCGTCACTTCGGTTCCAGCTTGGCAGCGGCCGACGTGGAGCGGCGCCCATCCGCAATCACGCCTGGTACCGCCGGTCGCCCCCGGCGCGCACTCCGCGAAGCTCGAAATGGGCGCGCCATGATTCTCGCGCAACGCCGTCTCGACGGGCACGGGCTTGTCACGCGGCGGGAAGAGCGCCGGCGACTCGCCGACCACGGAGATGACCACCCGCTTTCCGAGCCGATTGGTGCGCGCCAAGAGGCACGAGGAGACGACCTGTAAGCACTGCGTGCTGGGGGGACCCGCCGACCAATCTCCATACGGTGATCCAGCACCGCAGAAGCCGAGCTCGCCTTTCCATACCAGCTCGCCCTGCGGCGCCGTCGGATCCACCACCGGTCGCGCATTCGCGTCGAGCGCGCACGAGACGATGAACTCGAGAAGCTCTCTCGAGCTCCTGATCTGATCTTCCCGCCCTCCGTCCTTGATGCGTTGCAACGTCTCGCTCCGAAGGGGCGCCTCGGTCAGGGCCCAGAGGAGATCTTCACTCGCGGCGAGCGCCCGCGCGTCGAGCGCGTTCTGGGTCATGTCGTTGTGGGTCATGTCCGACCGCCGCGCCGACGCGGCCGCCGCGCCGGCATCGGTCGTGGTCTCCGCGGTCCGCCGATCGAGGACCCGAGCGCCATCGTGGCAGCTCGAAGGAGGCGTGGGCGTGGTCCCCTCTTGCGGAATGCACGGGCCACACGCCGAGAACAGCACCAGAAACAACAGCGGAACGAGGCTCAGCCAGCGATCTCGAGTCTGCATGAAGGTTCCTTCCACCCGGCAGGAGCGGCCCGCGAAAAGCCGCGCGACGCGCGCTCATCGTACCGGGACGACGGTGGTGATGAGCAACGGCGGAGACGCCTCAGTCGATTGAAATCGTAATCGAGGCGGGCGCTCACCACCTCTCGGCCGATGCACTGCACACCACGCGCCATCCGTCCGTGCCCGGTCACGCGGGTGCGATTGCAGCGCGGCCCGATGCGATGTTGCACCCGTGGCCGCGAGCGCCGTCTGCCATCCTCGCCCATCGCGGTCGCAACGGGGAGCAACACCGGCGCATCAACCGCAACATCGATGGGAGCCCGTACCTCGACGCGTGATAGCCTCCCGCTCCGTGGCGAGCGGCGTGGATCACAGCACCCTCTCCGTGACGGAGGAGCCGAGTGGGCTCTCCGATCGGCCCGTGGCGCCGCACCTCTTCCTCGTCCTCGAAGCGCATCGACCGCTCGCGTCGCCGGCGCGCTTCCGGCTCGACGGCCTCGACGAGAT
This sequence comes from Minicystis rosea, assembly GCA_001931535.1. Classification (GTDB taxonomy): domain Bacteria; phylum Myxococcota_A; class Polyangia; order Polyangiales; family Polyangiaceae; genus Minicystis; species Minicystis rosea. The sequence goes on along the minus strand of CP016211.1, from coordinate 13,593,001 downwards.
CACCTTGGGCCGGGGCCGCGCGCGCGCCTTCGAGCAGAGCCGGCGCGGCCCGGTCCAAAGCCTCTCGATCCGCGTCGACGATCCCTGGATGTCGACGCGCCACGCGCGCATCCATCGAATCCTGCGCCGCTGGGTGATCGAGGACGAAGGGTCGAAGAATGGTTGTCTCGTCAACGGTGTCGCCCGCCCGCAGGCCGAGCTCGCGGACGGCGACATCGTCGAGATCGGTCACACCATGTTCTGTTTCCGCGAGGCGGAGTGGAACCCAGGTGATCCCGCCATCGCCGACGCTGCCACGATCGAGGCACCGGCAGCGGGCCTGACCACGTTGCTGCCGTCGCTCTCGCTCGCCTTCGCGCGGCTGGCGCAGGTGGCCGCCTCGCCGATCACCGTCCTGCTCCAAGGCCCGACCGGCGCCGGCAAAGAGGTGTTGGCGCGGGCCGTACACACCCTCTCCGGGCGCCAAGGCGATTTCGTGGCCGTCAATTGCGGCGCGCTGCCGCGTGATTTGGTGGAGGGCGAGCTGTTCGGACATCGCCGCGGCGCCTTCTCCGGCGCCACGGAGGATCGGCCCGGCCTCGTGCGCGCGGCAGATCGGGGCACGCTCTTCCTCGACGAGATCGGCGATCTCCCGCTCCCGGCCCAAGCCGCATTGTTACGCGTGCTGCAGGAGAACGAGGTGCGTCCCGTGGGGAGCGCGCGCGCCCAACACGTCGACGTGCGGGTCGTGGCCGCCACGCATCGGCCGCTCGATCAAATGGTGGAGCGCGGCGAGTTCCGCGCCGACCTCTTGAATCGCATCGCCGGCCATCGCGTCGACAGCCCACCGCTCCGCGCGCGCCGAGAAGATCTCGGCATCCTCGTCGCGTCGTTGCTGAAGAGGCTCGCCCCCGATCTCGCGCCCCCCCTCCGCATTCAGCCACGCGCCGCGCGGGCCCTGCTCTTTCATGCATGGCCGGGCAACGTCCGCGAGCTGGAGAAGGCGCTCGGCACCGCGCTCGTGCTCTGCCGCGGGAGCGAGTCGCTGAATCTCGATCATCTGCCGGAGGCGGTGCAACGCGCGCTGCTCGCGGACGGGCAAAAGGAAGAAGAGGCGCGGCGCGAGGAGATCATCGCGCTCTTGCGCCAGCACGGCGGCAACATCGCCGCCGTGGCGCGCGACATGGGCAAGGCCCGAATGCAGATCCAGCGTTGGCTCAAGCGGTATGGAATCGATGCCTCCCAATACCGCGCATGAGCGTCGTCAACCGGTGAAAGAGCCTATCCCGGTAGACCGGACCGAGCCGGCCAAGGAGACGCGAGCCCGCCGAGGCGCGAGGGCGGAAGCGTACTCCCTGTACGCAGGGAGCCCGAGCAACGAAGGCGGGCGAAGCGTGTCCGCAGGCCGGCGACGTGGAGGTCTATTGGGATAGGCTCCACGGCTCGCTCGCGACTTCCCACCAGGTGGCATAGGCACGCTTCGCCTGGTGCTCGTTGAAGTCGGTGATGCGCTGGAGGATGGTGGCCGTGCGGTGGCCCTTCATCTGCTGCGGGTGCTTCTTGCCTTGATCGAGGTACGCGCGGATGAAGATGCTCTTGTCGTGCGTGGGCAGCGTGGCCACGTTGCGTGCCCACTTCGGCCAGACCTTGGGCTCGAAGAGATATTGCTCCACGTTCGACACGTAGAAGGTGGAGACGGCGAGCTTCTCTTTGACGATCTGCGCCGCGATCCCGGACAGCGCCCGATCCCCGGCGAAATCGCCGACCACCGGGAGGATGCGCCCCTCGCGCTCCATCATCTGCACGAAGCGGAACGATTCTTCGCTCGCGAGGAAGCCGCGTTTCACCCCCTCGGGATCCTTTTCGTCGAGGAGCTCGCGCAGCGTGGGATAACGGCGGCCCGAAGAGGCCTTGAGCGAGAAGCGGACGTCGAGCTGGCCTTTGAAGAAGGCGCGGTGCGTGACCTCGAGGGTCTTCTTGTCCTCGGCGTCGAGCGGCATGTCCTTCTCGATGACGGCGCGGAGGCGAGCATGCGTGGCTGTGAACGTCGCTTCGTCGGCGGCGAGCTTCTCGGCGTGCGCCATCACCGCGTCGATGGAGGCTTCGGGGCCGGGGTCACCCTCGGCCTGGTAAGGCCGCGCCACGAGCAGGGCGAGGAAGTGCGCGCGCGAGGTCGCCTCGATGAAGGCTGCTTTGTAGAGCAGGTGCTCGATCATGTTCTGCCGGCGGATGTCGAGGATGAACGCGAGCCGCGGGCGGGTGAGCGCGATGTACGTGAAGTTCTGCTCGGGCCCGACGCCGATGTACGCGCCGCCCGGGACCGCCGCCTTCGCCAGCGCGGGCGCGACCTGCAGATACGATGTCTCGTTGGAGATGATGTTGTCGGAGATGAACGGGCCGTCCGGCTCCGAGAGCGATCGAACCATGTTGGCGAACGCGGTGGGCGCCGCCACCACGGGAGCCGGCGCGGACGCGCTCGGCGGGGGCGCGACCGAGCCGAGCGGCGTGCGCCCCGAGGGCGTGGAGACCGGCTCGGGCGCGCTGGTCGTGCCCGCGGAGGTGCCGCACGCGGCGAGGAAGAGAGCGACCGGAAGGGCGAAGAAGGCGCGGGTCTGCATGGCTCGGCGGGGTGAACGCGCCGGGCCTACGATCGCATTCCCCCGCTCAAACGAACCGCTCCTTGCCGATGGTGATGCTCCACTCGACGATGCGGCTGCGATCCATGGCGATCATTCCATCCTGGAAACGAGGGCTGGTCCGTACGACGGCCTCGGCCTCCTCGCGGCTCGCGGCCCGAATCAACCACAGGCCGGCCCCCTCGGTGGACGCCGTTCGAGGCCGCTCGCCGCTCGCCGCCGCGTCGATGCACGGGCCGCACGCGAGGAGCTTGCCCTCGCCGGCGGCTTGCATGAACCAAGCGCGCTGGCGCTGGTTGTGGTCGGGGTGCTTCAGCGCGAAATCGGCATAACCATCGACCGTCTCGACCAGGATTGCGAAGATCTTGCTCATCGTGGGCTCTCCCCCTTCCCTTCTCATACCGCGACGTCCGCCACCGGCTCGGGCGCCGGACGGGGACGCGTGATCAACACCATCACCACGAGCACCACGATGCCGACCGTCGTGGCCGCGGCGTCCGCGAGGAACAGGCCCCGGACGCCCGCGCGATCGTAGCCCCAACCATCGATCACCGCCGAGTACGAGATGGCCCAGTTCGCCGCGGCGACGAAGAGCGTGTACTTGGTGGTGACGGCGCCCTCGTGGCCAATCATCTCGAGCACGAAGGCGACGAAGGCCGCATATCCGATGCCGTTGGTGAATTGATAAAGGAGCGTGCCCCACGTGAAGACGGTGGGCGTGAGCGGGCCAAAGGCCATGTACAACGCCACGAGGCCGGTGAGCGCGCCCGAGAGGGCATAAGCGAGGCGCCGATTCATCTTGTCGGCGAGCCACCCGCCGATGAGACAGCCGAGCGCGCCCGCGATGCCGCCGAGCACGCCGGTGACGATCTCCACGCGATGCTCGGACACCTGATAGGCATTGTGCATCCCGCCCGAGAAGAGATTGACGGCCGCGCCGGCGCCGACGGGCGTGAGACAGATGATGAGGCCGGTCCAACCCGGGCGCGACTTGGCCGTTTGCCAGAGGTCTTTGACCAAGGTGACGACGGCCTGCACCACGGGCCGCGGCGCGCGCCTCGGCTCGTCGATGCGCACCACGGGCAGCGCGCAGGCGAAGAGCACGGCCACGAGGACCACGGCGGTGGTGGCCTTCGACGTGTGCTGGGTGAGCCAGAGCGCGAGCGCGCCGCCGACGCCGCAACCACCGAGGTTGCCGGCCATGGACCAGCCCGCGGCCGCGCCCTTGTGCTCGACGGGCACCGTCGTCGCCATGAGCGCATCGACGGCCGCGGATGACGTGGCCGCACCGACGTTGGCGAGAAAGAGGAGCGCCGTGTAGAGACCGAGCGACGCTTTGGCGTCGACGAGCACCGCGGCCGCCAGGGCGAACGCCGCGAGCGCGACCGACGCGACGAACCAATTCTTGCGCAGCCCGCGCGCGTCGAGCGCCGGCGCCCAGAGGATCTTGAGCGTGTGCGGGAGCTGTCCCGTCTGCTGCGCCGTCGTGGCCAAGACCGCGAGCAACCCGAGCTTGTCGAGCACGTACGGCGTCGTCACCTGCGAATAGCCCGCGACCACACCGAACGGCAAGAGCAGCGGAAGGAAGATCGGAGCCGGCGATGGACGCCCCATTGCGCGAGGTTATGCGCGGCGCATGCCATTCGCCTAGCAGGATGGTGATAAACGGCTTCGCGCCCCGAATCGTCGGTCGCGCTCCCTAGCTTCAGGGCGCTCGCGACGTTTCTCACCATCCTGCTCGTGCCGTCGGCCAGAAATTCGGGCCGCAGCGCCGGGCCGCACGAAGCAGCGCGGCGCGCGCGACGTCGGGGCCCTTGCACAGGGACGAGAGGGCGGCTATCCCGCCGGGCTCTCCGATGGCCAATCCTGAACTCGATCGCCCCGCCGCCGTGCTCGTGGCCGTGCAGCTCTCCGACGTCTCGGACGTCGACCATGCGGCCGATTTGGCCGAGCTCGGCCGCCTCGTGCACACGCTCGGTTACGACGTGGTCGCGACCGTTTCGCAGAAGCGGAGCGCGCTCGCGGCCGCCGCGGTGCTCGGAGAAGGCAAGCTCCGAGAGCTCGCCCGCCTCACCGGCGGGAGCGGCGTGGTGCCCTCCAGCGCGCCCGTGAAGAAGGACAAAGCGCGCGCGAAGCGGGCCGCCGAGGAAGAGACGGACGACGAGATCGAAGCGGACGATTCCTGGGACGCATCGAGCGAGAGCGCCGAAGCTCCGCTGCGCAAAGCCTCCGTGGTGGTCGTCGATCACGAGATCTCGCCCAGCCAAGCGCGCAACCTGGAGCGCGCCACGGGCGCCGAGGTCCTCGATCGCACCGGCGTGATCGTCGAGATCTTCCATCGCCATGCGCGCAGCCGCGAGGCGAAGCTCGAGGTCGAGATCGCCCGCTTGAACTACGTCGCGCCGCGCCTCCGCGAAGCGGGCGGCGGCGGCGATCGCCAGCGCGGCGGCATCGGTGGGAAGGGCGCCGGCGAGTCGGCGCTGGAGCTCGATCGCCGCAAGATCCGGGACCGCATCGCGGAGCTCCGCGAAGAGCTCGAATCCATCAAGCGCGATCAGGACGTGCGCCGCGCCCAGCGCAAGGACGCGCGCCGCGTGGCGCTCGTGGGCTACACCAACGCCGGCAAGTCATCGCTGATGCGGGCGCTCACGGCCAGCGAGGTGCTCGTGGCGGACAAGCTCTTCGCCACCCTCGACACCACGGTGCGCGCGCTCCAACCCGAGGTGAAGCCGCGCGTCCTCATCTCGGACACCGTCGGCTTCATCAAGAAGCTGCCGCACGATCTCGTGGCCTCGTTCCGCTCGACGCTCGATGAAGCGCTGGAAGCGTCGCTCCTCCTCTACGTGGCCGACGCCTCCGATCCGACCTTCCGCGGCCAGCTCGAGGTGACGCGCACGGTGCTCTCGGAGATCGGCGCCGACGTCGTGCCGAGCCGCCTCCTCTTGAACAAGGTCGACCGCCTCGACGACGAGGCGCGCGCCGCGCTCACGGTCGAGTTCCCCGACGCCATCCAGCTCTCGGCCAAGCGCCCCGAGGACGTCTCCGCGCTCCGCGACACGATCATCGCCTTCTTCGAGGCCTCGATGATCGACGGCGAGCTCCGCGTCCCCTACGCGAAGCAAAAGCTCGTGACCGAGGTCTACGAAGCCGCGCGCGTGCTCTCCGAGGAATACGACGAGGCCGGCGCCTGCCTCAAGGTCAAGGCCCACCCCGCCGCGCTGGCGCGCCTCGCGCGATTGCTGGAGCGATAGCGAGAGCGCGTGCCTCGCGCGATGACGTGAGGCCGCATCGCGCGACGCGCTCGATCTCGCACGTTCGCACATGGGTGCTCTCCGGCGGCGGATCGCCTAGCCTCGGGAGCCGATGAGCGCGACCAAGAAGCCCCAAGCTCCAGCGAAGAAGACCGCGACGCCGGCCGCGGCGAAGAAGAGCGTCGCGGCGCCGGCAGCGGCGAAGAAGACCGCGAAGAAGAGCGTCGCGACGACGAGCGACACGAAAGCGAAGCCGGCCCTTGGAGAGGCGCCGATCGTCTCCTTCCCCGACGCGCGCGCGTTTTCGACGTGGCTCGCGGCGCAGCATGCATCCTCACGCGGCGTGTGGCTCCGCTTGGCCAAGAAGGACAGCGGCGTGGCCTCGGTCACGTATCCGGAGGCCGTCGAGGCGGCGCTCTCGTGGGGATGGATCGACGGCCAGAAGCAGCGTGGAGACGAGGCTTCGTGGCTGCAGAAATTCACGCCGCGCAGCGCTCGGAGCATTTGGTCGCAGATCAATCGCGAGAAGGCGCTGGCCATGATCGCAGACGGTCGCATGCATCCCCCCGGCCTCGTCGAGGTCGAGCGGGCCAAGCAAGATGGCCGCTGGGAGGCCGCCTACGAGCCGGCGAGCCGCGCCAAGGTGCCCGACGATCTCGCGGCCGCCCTCGCCGAGAACACGCGCGCTTCGGCCTTCTTCGGCAAGCTCGACGCCGCCAACCGCTACGCCGTGCTCTTCCGCGTCCACACCGCGAAGAAGCCCGAGACGCGCACCAAACGAATCACGCAGCTCGTCGAGATGCTGGCCCGGGAGGAGAGGATTCACGAGCGCTGACAGGAGGCGGCACCGAGCCGCGTCGCGCTCGGACGACGGCCCCTCCGGCGTTTGCAACTTTGCTCAGGGCCATTCCCGTCGCCGAGTTGGCCTTTGCAACTTTGCTCAGCGCCATTCTGGTTTCCGGGTTGGCCTTTGCAACTTTGCTCAGCGCCATTCTGGTTTCCGAGTTGGCCTTTGCAACTCTGCTCAGCGCCATTCTGGTTTTCGAGTTGGCCCTTGCAACTTTGCTCAGCGCCATTCCCGTCGCCGAGTTGGCCTCGAGCAACATTGCGAACGCCATTCGGATCGCCGAGCCGGTCCTGAGCGACGTTGCAGCCCCGATCCGGCCGGCGGAGGGGCGGGCGGCATGGTTCTGCGGTCACGGGACGCACGGAGAGGGGGCGCTCGCCAATCTCGGTGGGCGGGATCCAGCCTGTCCCTGGGCCCGTGCTACCCTCGCGGCGTGCGCTCTCTCCCTCCGCTTCGTGCCGCGCTCGCGGCCCTCGTCTTGGCCTCGGCGGCGGCTTCGGCGCCGGCTTCGGCGTTCGTTTGGCCGAACGTGCCCGAGCAGATCGCGCGGGGGCTCGCGTCGGGGGAAGTGTCGGAGCGGCGGCTCGCGGCGCAGCGGATCATCGAGCTGCCGGCGGAGATCGGGATCAAGCTGGCGGCGCAGGCGATGGGGGATCCGGACGTCGAGGTGCGCGTCCGCGGGGCGCAGGCGGCCATCGCGCTGCGCATGCCGAAGGCCGGCGATCAGGTGATCCCGTGGCTCAGCGAGAGCGATCCGCGCGTGCGGCTCGCGGCGTGCGACGTGATTCGCGCGGCCCCCACGGACCGCAGCGTGACGGCGCTGGGGCGCGTGCTCGGCGATCCGGATCCGCACGTGCGGCTCGCGGCGGCGGCGGCGATGGGGAGCTCGGGCGAGGCGGCGGCGGTGTCGCCGCTGCTCGGGCACCTCGATGATCCGGCGGCGGAGGTGCGCGAGGAAGTGGCGCGCGCGCTCGGGCGCATCGGCGACACGCGCGCGGTGGTGCCGCTCATCGGCAAGGTGCAGGACGCGGTGCCGGACGTACGCGCGGTGGTGGCGCGGGCGCTCGGGGATCTCGGGGATCAACGGGCCGCGAGCGCGCTGATGCTGGCGCTCACCGATGCTTCGCCGGAGGTGCGGCTCGCGGCGGTGACGGCGCTCGGGAAGCTGCGATCGGACGAGGCCGTGCCGGCGATCGCCCCGCTCGCGGAAGGCGATGCGAGCGAGTGGCAGGCGCACGCCGTCGGACGCCCGGCGGCGCAGAGCACCGTGGGCGCGGGTGAGGTGCGCGGCGCCGCGCTGCGCGCGCTCGGGCGCATCGGATCGGACGCGGCGGTGCGCACGTTGGTGAAGGCGCTCGCCAAAGACGATCCCGCGACGCCGCGATCGGCCGTGCGCGAGGCGCTCGCCGCTGCAGGAAAGAAGGCCGCGCCGACGCTGGTGAGCGTGCTCGGTGGATCGCCGCCCGGCAACACGGCGGCGAATGCGGCGCTGGTGCTCGGGGCGCTCCACGAGAAGGACGGCGTGCCGGCCATCCTGCGGGCGATGCAGCGCGGGATCGTGCCGTTGCGACATGGCCTGCGCGCGCTGGCGCAGCTCGGATCGCCGGCGGCCTTGCCGGCCGTGCTGGAGATGCTCGACGACGCGGATCCCGCGGCGCGCAAGGAGGCCATTCGCGCGGCCGCGCTGCTGATCGAGCCGGGCCGCGTGGATGGCCGGCCGGTGGATCCGGCGCGCGCCGCGCTGATCGATCCGGCCACGCCCATCGACGAGCGCATCGAGCTCTGCCGCTTGCTCGGCAAGACGGGCGCGCCGCGCGCGGAGCAGGCGCTGTTGCCGCTCGCCAAGGCCAAGCCCGCGGCGCTGCGGCTCGCGGCCATCGAGGCGCTCGGGTCGTTGCGCTCGGGATCGCCCGCGGTGGACGCGGCGCTGCTCGATGCGCTCGACGACGAGTCGGCGGAGGTCCGCTTCAAGGCCGCGACCGCGCTCGCGCGCGTGGGCTCTGCGGCCTCGGCGCCGGCGCTGCTCACGCGGCTCACGGTGGCCGCGGAGCAGGATCGCGGGGCCATCGGCCTCTCGCTCTCGGGCGCGCTCTCGCGCTCCACCGACGCCGCGCTCGCGGCGCGCGTGAAGGACGCCGTGGCGACGGCGCCCGACGCCGCGCGCGACGCGCTGATCGAAGGCCTCGGGCGCATGCGCGGCGCCGAGGCGGCCAAGCATCTCGCTACGCTCGCCGCCGGTCCGATCGACGATCGCCGCAAGGTCGCCGAAGCGCTCGCCGGTCACGGCGACGATCCCGGCGCGACGGCGACGATCGCGAAGCTCACGGCCGACGCCGATCCGGGCGTGCGCGCCAACGCCGCTTGGTCGCTCGGCACGGTGGGGACGCAGGATCAATTGGGCACGCTGGGCGCGCTGCTCAAGGATCCGGACGCGGCCGTCGCGGGCAACGCGGCCGCCTCCATCGGGCGCGTGGCGGCGCGTGTGAAAGACGCCGAGAAAGCAGCCTCCGCGCTGTGCCCCGCGCTCGTGGACGCGCGGCCGTACGTGCGCGCCAACGCGCTCTCCGGGATCGCGCTCGCGGGCGCGCGCTGCCAAGGGGATCCGGCGCGCGAGCTGCTCGCCCGCGATCCCTCGGAGGCCGTGCGCCTCGCCGCGGCCGATCTCCTTTCGCGCGCCATCGCGCAGGACGGAGCGAAGGCCCAAGACGGCGACAAGCGCGCGCTCATCCGCTGCACCAGCGAAGAGCGCGACGCCACCGTGGCCACGCGCTGCGCCCGCCCCAGCGAGGTTCCCTCCGGCACCGACGACGTCGCCGTCTACGTGGTGCCGGACGGACGCAGCGCGCCCATGGCGCGGGCGCCGTTCACGCTGGTGCGCGCCGATGGCCTCCTGCGTTTGGGCCTCGCCGATCGGCGCGGCGAGATCTTCGAGGTGGGCGCGCCGCGCGGCGTGATCCGGCTCGGCGTGCCGGCGGCGCTGGTCAGGTGAGCGAAGCGCTGTCGGGGAGCCGCGGTCTCCCCGACACCACCGCTCCAACCTTCATTGGATGAACTTCGGATCTTCGATATCCGCAGACGCGCACTCCGCCGGCGCCGTCAGCGGATTGCAGCGTGAAGGCGTGCCGTCCGGGATCTCGACCACATAAGGCGTCCCCGTCATGGGCACGCCGGGCACCGCCACCGGGTAATCGGTGCTGATGAAATGCGCGCCGCTCAGGAACGCGGCGTCGCGCACGGACGTGTCGCCGGCAAAAGGCTCCTTGTTGTCGCCGTCGGCGCGGGTGCGCACCATCAGATTGCCCTTCAAGGCCTCGGTGATGCGGGCCGCGTCGCCCTTGGGATCGTTGGCCAGGATGACTCCGGCCCAGGCGTCGGTGGGCTCGGCGTCGATGAACATCAAGCGACCCGAGAGGTCCTTGCCGCCGTGCGTGTAGAAATCGCGCAGCGTCTCGTGGTTGTCGATGAAGAACACGATCTTGCCGCGCGCGCTGCCGAGGGTGGGCCAGCCTTGGCTCGCCAGCGCATCGCGGACGCTGGTCGCTTTGCCGCGCACGTCGTCGGGCCCAATCACCCGCTCGCGGGGGAAGACCTGGAGCACCTCGCCCTCGAGGCTCGCGAAATAGCTCTCGGCCGATTCCGTATCGGAGGGAGAGTCCTTGGGCTCGATTTGGACGAAGAGCGGTTGATGCGCCGGATTCCGATCCGACCAGCTCTTCATGGCCTTCAGACAGTCCGTGAAGAGACGACAGGTGGTGCCCTCGTCGACGAGGTAGAGGTGATAAACCTCCATCACCTCTTTGGCCGCGTTCCAGTGCGTATCGAGCTCGAACTGCCGCACGCCTTCGGCCGAGAGCTGCTCTTCGAGGGGCTTGTGCGTGTAATTCAAAGCCTCGATCATGGTCACGTCGGCATTCGGCTCGTGATAGCTGTTGTGCGTACCCTTCTGTTGCAGGTGATTCATCCGGAGCACGCCGTCGCGCGGATACTCGAAGGTCGGCGGCGAGCCTCCGCCGCCGCCCGAGCCGGTCGGGGTCTCCCCGCCGCAACCGGCGAGCATCGCGAGCGTGGACAGCACGAACCAGGCGAGATCTCCGCGATACTGCATGCCGTTCCTCCAGGTGAATCGCGGATCGTAGCCATTTCGTCACCCCGCTGACAACGACATGTCACCGTCCTGCCCGCGATGGTCGACGGCGCGAGGGCGGGCGTACGCGCGCGCGAGGCTCGACGGAGCGCGGGGTGAACAGCACGTTCCTGCCAGCGGGCGAAGGCCGGGCGTGCGCCGGTGCGGCCTGCGGAAGTACGTCGCGGCCGCGGCCGCGATCGAGGGGGAGGATCGACATGAGGGGGAGTTTGCGGATCGCGGCGATCGTCGCGGCGTGGGCGTCTTTGGGGCTCGGTGGGTGCGCGAAGGAGATGGACGTCCCTCTGGACGAGACGAAGCCCGCGCTGACGGCGCTCGAGGTGGACGTCGAAGAGGACGTGACCGCGGAAGAGACGAGCCCCGAAACGTTGATGTCGGTGGAGAGCACGGTGAGCATCGAGGAAGAGGCCCTCATCGGACCGCGCGGCCCGGGGCGCCGGCCGCCGCGCTGCCGGCTCGGGGCGCGCCTCGTCGAGCTCCCCGGCGGCGGCTTCATCTGCCGCGGCGGAGGCTCGTTCGCGGCGCTCCCATTCTGCTTCCCGGGCTGGCGCCTCTCGCGCGTCGGCCGCGGCTACATCTGCGTGCGCCGCCTCGGGCCGCCGCTCCGTCCCCTCGACGCCGAGGAGCGCGAGAGCCTGTCCCGGTAGACCGGATCTCTTCGCCCCGAGATCAGCCGAGCATGCGGGTGTAGTGCTCGGCGATGGCCGTCCCGCCGAGGCGGGAGAAGAAGCTCGAATAGCAAATCCAGATGGCCAATCCATTCAGGTCGTCGAAGATCGGCGGCAGGAACGGAGGTGGCTTGACGATGCCGTCGGTCACGTGGGCATAGAGGACCGGCACGTCCTCGTGCGCCACCTTCCCCACGAAGAGGAAGGGAATGAGCTGCGCCCGATCCATTTGAATGGCGGCGCGCATGAAGGCGTAATTGAGGACGATGCCTTTGCAGTAACAAGCATCCTTCGTGAAGGGGGCGCCGCCTTCGAGGAGGCCGCCGCGGAAGACGCGGCGCGCGTTCTGGAAACACTCGGCCTCGTCGTAGCCTTCGGTGCGGTACCACTCGAAGACGTCGAGGAAGCTCGCGCCGTCCTCGGCTTTGTCCACGGCGAGGATGCGATCGTTCAGCTTCTTCGCGCGCCGCGGGGTGCTCCGGAAGGTGAAGATCTCCACGAGCGCCGCCAAGCCCTCCTGCACCGCGGTGGTGCGCGGCGGGCCCTTGGCCAGCCAGCGCGCCACCGGCTGCGCCTGACCATTGAGGCTCGTGGCCACGTGGACCCAACCCTCGTGCGCTTCGAGGATGTCGATGTCGCTCCGCGAGAAGGTCGCGCCGCTGCGAATCTTCACGTAATCGCTGCCCGCGGCGGCGTCCGCGAGGAGCGAGTCGTCCACGTGCACGCGAATGGGCGCGCCGCCGAAGAAGCGATCGAAGCGGGCGTTGAGCTCGAGCGCGGCGGTCTCGGCGGTGATGTCGCGCGGCTGCGGGCGTCCGAGGCGCTCGCCGCCGACTGCGGTGAAGAGATCGTAGAGCACGAGCCCCATGTCGCGCACGGTCGTGCGCCCATCGGGGAACACGTCCTTGGCCGATCCATAGAGCTTCCGCGAATACGCATAGAAATCACGCGTGCCGCGCCCGCCGAGCATGCGCACCACTTGGCGATATTCGTCGGCGGTGGAGCGGAGGATGTCGCCCAAACGATCGTGCTTGCCGAGCTCGCGATCGGCATCTTGGAGGATGCCGTCGAGCTCGCGAATCTTGGCCTCGGGGTCGAAGCCGAGATCGCTCGCGTAGGTGACCTTGGGCAGCTCGCGCTGCTTGCCGCGGAAGAAGGCCTCTTCGACGTCGGCCTCCCAGCGGAGCGCTTGGAGGATGCGAATCGGCCGCTGCGCGTCGAGCACGCGCTGCGCGAGGCCGGCGAGGATCTCTTTGTACGATCGCCACGGCCGCGCAGGCTGCGCCGGCACATGCGGAATGGGCAGATCCCGGAGCGACAACGATTCCAGCGGGGCCGAGGCGGCCGGCGGGAGCGCCGGAATCGAGGCCAACGCATCATTCGCCGGCGCCGGCGCGACCACGACGGGCGAGGCCGGCGGGCTCGGTGATGGTGGGCTCGGTGACGGCGGAGAAGGCGACGGTGGGCTCGGTGACGGCGGAGAAGGCGCAGCCGCGCCCTTGGCGCCGGTGCGATCGGCCTTCTCGGCCTTCGTCATGGGCTCCTTCGGCGTATCCTTGGGCTCGCGCGCCTGCGGCTCCGCGCCGTCCTCCGCGACCTTTTGGGCCATCGGGCCCATCTTTGCATCCGGCACCGCATTCGATCAACAACGCTTGCCATCCCCCAGGCGGCGCCCGCTCGGTCGCTCGCTCTCGTGGGAAGGCCCTACCTCCTCCGCTTGTCGGGCCCATCCGCCCGCGCTAAGGCCGCCTCCGCATGCCCACCTCCGACCCGCCCGCCGCGGCCGAACCCTCCGACGCCGAGCTGCTCGAGCGCACCGCCACCGCCGCCAAGCGCCTCCGCGAGGCCGTCGCCGCGGCCGTCGTCGGTCAGGACGCCGTCGTCGAGCTGATGTTGATCACGCTCGCGGCGCGCGGCCACGCGCTCCTCGTCGGTGTGCCCGGCCTCGCCAAGACGCTGCTCGTGTCCTCGCTCTCGCGGGCGCTCGATCTCGGCTTCGGGCGCGTGCAATTCACCCCCGATTTGCTGCCCGCCGACATCACCGGCACCGACGTGCTCCACGAGCAGGGCGGCGCCAAGAGCCTGCGCTTCCAGCCCGGGCCCATCTTCCACAACCTCATCCTCGCCGACGAGATCAACCGCACCCCGCCGAAGACGCAGGCCGCGCTGCTCGAGGCGATGCAGGAGCGGAAGGTGACCGTGGGCACCGCGACGCACGTCCTGCCCGATCCCTTCCAGGTCTTCGCCACGCGCAACCCCATCGAGCAGGAGGGCACGTATCCGCTGCCCGAAGCGCAGCTCGATCGCTTCCTCTTGGAGATCCACGTGGGGTATCCGAGCGAGGCCGAGGAGCGCGAGGTGGCGCGGCGCACGACGTCGGGCAAGCCCGCCGTGATCGAGCCCGTGCTCCACGTCGACGAGGTGCGCGCCCTCGGCCGCCTCGTGCCGCGCATCCCCGTGACCGATGAAGCGGTGAACCTCGCCGTGAGCCTCTGCCGCGCCACCCGTCCCGGCGAGGCGCGCGCCGTCGAGGCCGTGCGCGAATACGTGCGCTACGGCGCCGGCCCGCGCGGGAGCCAAGCGCTGGTGCTCGCCGCCAAGGCGCGCGCGGCCCTGCGCGGCGAGGCCGCCGCCGACGTGGAAGACGTGCGCGCCCTCGTCACCCCCGCGCTCCGCCACCGCATCGTGATGAGCTATCGCGCGGAGGCCGACGGCGTGAAGGACATCGACGTCCTGCGCGAGGTCGAGCGCGCCGTGCGGTGATCACGATGGGGCCGCGGGCAGCCCGAGGCCCCATCCGCTCATTGGCTATCCAGATCCAGTGAGCCCTCCATGGGATTGAGCGGCTTCTGGGTCGCCTTCCACATGGCCTTGTTGCGATCTCCCCGGGAAACGATGCACTCCCCGACCGCGGTCGCGCCGAACGAGAGCTCGCCGGTGAGGCTGTTGTAGGAGACCGCGCCCTCGGACGATTGGTACACGTGGAACCCGTACTGGGCCTCGGCCAATATCGTATTGACCCGCTTGAGCGTCGTCGATTGCGGGGTTTGCCCGAGGACGATGATGCAGGTGTAGTTGTCGTCCCGGCTCGGATTCACGCGCTTGATGGCCTTCACGATGTGCGCCGCCTCCCCATCGGAGGAGACGTGCGCGAAGAAGACCTTCTTTCCCCGATCGTAGCTGCAGATGACCGCAAAGCAGCTGTTCATGGCGTCCGTCGCCATCTCTCGGGTGTGGTCGTTGCCGTGGTTGTAATAGTAATAGCCCCACGGCACGACGAACCCGGTCACACCCGACTTGGATTTGGATACGGCGACGCCTTTGACGCTGCCGTCCTCTGCCATCTCGACGCTCTTGGCGTCCCCCGGTCCTAAAACGGTCGGCATGATGGTCTCCTCCAACCGATCAGGAGACCTGCGGGGGCTCTCGACGTCAAGGCGCGCCGAGGATGCCTGAGGCGACGCCGAGTTGCGCTCCGTCCGCCCCGATGACGCGAACGATCACGGCGCCGCGGCCGTGCTCGACCCCGCGCCCCAGAACGAGATCCCCGCCGAAAGGCCCGTGAGCGCCAGCGGGGTTCCATGCCCCGTGGCGTCGAGCACGAGCACGGCGCCGGCCTTGGTGAACGCGTATCGGGTGCCGCCCCAATACGCCATCCCCCAAACGTCCTTGGCGCCGATGTTGCCGAGCTTTTGCACGAGCCCGCCGGTCTTGGGATTCACCTGCAGATAGCAATCGCTTTCGGCGCACCCCGGCCCCTTCGCCGAAAGGAACGCGGTGCCATCGGGGTGCGCCACCAAATCGCCGCTCGACGAGAAACCACCGCCGAGCTCGCCGAGCACCGTGACCTCCCCCGTCTCTTGGTCGATGCGCACGTAGAGGGCATCGCGATAACCGACGAGGACATCCTCGTTCGGATCGAGCGTGCCCGCCGGCACGAACGAGAGCGAGTTGGGATAACTGCCGCCCGAGGCGACGAGCGTGCACGCGGCCGTGGTCGGATCGATGCGATAGAGCGCGTTCGGCGTGGTGGCGAAGATGCGGCCGGCGTGATCGACGGCGAGGTCGACCACCGAGCCACAACCATTGAAGCTCCCGACGATACCGAAGTCCTTTACATCGGGATCGATGGCGAAGAGCTGCGTGCCGCTGTGCGCGTACACCGCGGGCGTCGGCGGCGGCGACGCGTCGATGCCCGCATCGAAGAGGCCGCTGCTCGACGCGCTGCTCGCGCTCGATGAAGAGCTGCTCACCGAGGTCGTGGTGCTCGTGCTCGACACGCTGCTCACCGAGGTCGTGGTGCTGGTGGACACGGCACCACCGGCGCCGCCCGCGCCGCCGACGTCCGACGACGCGCTCGCGTCGACGGCCACCTTGGCGCCGCAACCCAACATCACGACAACTTCGAGCGAGACGAGAATCGCAGGGACACGAAGGCTCACGTACCCATGCGTAGCCCAATCGCGGCGCGCTGTCAGTCGGGCCGTTTCGACCCACTTTGCCGCACGGCCCAACGGGCCCAGTGGTATGGAGCGCCCATCGGGGAGGAGTCTTCCATGCATCGTCCGCTCACCTCATTGGCCATCTTGGCCCTCGTGACCGCCGGCTGTGACGACAAGCCCGCGGCGCCCGCGAGCACGACCGCGTCGAGCAGCGCGACCGCCGTCCAAAGCAATCCCACCGCCGCTGCGCCTTCCACCACGGCCGCCGTCGCGCGCGCTGGTGAACCAGGGATGTACGGCCGCTTTCACGCCGTTGCTCAAGGCGAGGCCATCACCATCTACCCCATGGGCGATGCGGCGATCGTCGACACGGGCGCGTTCTACGCCGTCCTCGGCGACGGCCCGCTGGAGCAGGATCCGCAGCTCTTCCGCGCCAGCATCGACAAGGGCGGCGGCGCGACGATCATCACCGCAGCGCACCGCTTCGAGCGCTTCTTCGGTGCCTTTCCCGATCAATCTTGGGCCATGGGCCCCGGCCTGATGAAGCGCGTCAACGACGTGTGGGCCACGCAAAGCATCCTGCGCGAAGGCGAGATCCTCTTCGATCTGGTGCCTTGGGAGAAGAAGCGCGCCATCGCCGCCATTCGCATGGCCGAGCAGGACCTGCGCTTCACGCTGGCCGGCTCCAGCGCGGGCGGCGTGGTCCCCGCGCCGGGCAAGCCGACTCCCGAGCAGGAAGGTTGTGCGGTGCGCATGGATCCCGGCACCGAGGTGAAGCTCGCGGGCCTGTCCACGGGTCATCTCTTTGCCGTCGGGCGCGAGTGCAAGACGGGCAAGGCCATCGCCGAACGGTGGGCGCCCGGAAAAGTGCGCGGCGAGGCCACCGTCATCGAAGGCCTGCCGGGCAAGCCGACCGCGCTCGTGGCCGTGTCGGCGGACGAGGCTCATGCGATGTTCGCCGATGGAAACACCGGTTACCTCGCGACCTGGGACAGCAAAGATTGGACGGTGAAAAAGGCGCCCTTCGGCGTGGTCAAGACGGCCTTCGCCTCGAGCGACGGCGCGGTTTGGGCGCTCGATGAAAGCGGGCTCTTCGTCCATCCCAAAGGTGGTGAATGGGCCAAGGTGGAGGCGGGCGGCGGCAAGATCACGAGCGCCTGGGCCAAGGACGACAAGACCATCTGGGCCGTCGTCGACGGCAAGACGCTCTTGCGCTCGGGCCCGGGTACGACCGCGCCGATCACCCTGCCTCCCCAGAGCGAAGTGTCGACGATGGTGGAACGCGACAAGCGCTGGCCCGCGACCGAGGCGTGCAAACGCGTCTTCGTGATGATCGCCACCATCGCCGGCAACGGCGACAAGGCGCCGACCTCGTATCCCCTGCTCACCGAGGCCGTGAAGAGCGACCCGGCTCTCCGGGCCAAGGAGATTCAATATCTCGTCGAGGACGTCGGCGGCGCCCTGTTCGCCGGCGCCAAGGTGCCGAGCCTCGCCGCGGCCAAGAATCTCGTGAGCGCCGTGACGAAGCAGAACGAGAAGATCAAACCGATGGTGGTTTGCCACGAGCCCGCGCTGGTCAAGGGCACGCTCAAGGTCGAATAGCGAACGAATCGAATCCGGCTCGGCGCTCCCGAGCCGGATTCACGTCGCGAGGACGGGCGCGGGCGCGCGGAACGAAGCCGCGTAGAAGCGATAGAGCCGCTCGATCGAGAGGGCATTGAGCACGTGCCAGACGGCGTGCCCCGTGACGAAATGGTTGTCGGGGTGGCAAGCGATCCGGGTGATGTCGAGCGTCCAGATCACGAACGAGAACAGAAACACCCCGATGCCGGCGAAGAGCAGCCGATAGGGCGCGCGATCCTCGGCGCGCCGCCATTGCGCGATCTCCCAGCCGAGGCCGGCCACGAGCTCGACCGCGAAGAGCGGAATGCCCAGCGGGCGAACCACGAGCAACGACAGCGAGCTCGCCACCGTGGTCGCCACGTAGAGCTGCGCCGTGCGTGCCGACGAGAGCCGCATCGACTTGCCCGCCGCGAACGAGAGAATCAGGCAGGAGAGCATGAACATGCCGACCTGATCGATGAACTCGCCCACGAACGATCCCGTCCCGTGGAACGCGAACGAGCCGATGCCGATGAGCACCTCGGCGATCGCCACCACCCAGAGCCGCGCATCCCGCGCCCGCGCCGAATGCGTGGCCATCAGCCACACACCGACGATCACGTAGGCCACCGACGACCACGCATTCGACGGCTCGACGACCCAAGCGCACAACCGCGGCTCGCAAAACCGCACCGTGCCGGCCGTGAGCCCGTCCCAAGGGCAACCCGCGGGGATCATCGCCATGCCTCCCGTGATCGAATCACGTTGGCGCAAAGGCGCGCGGACACGCACGAGGAGCGCAGAAAGAGAACCGCGGGCACGCGCGAAGGAAACCCGGAGCGCTCGCTTCCGTCAACCCCGGCGCGGAGTGACGAGCGTCATCGCCCGGGCTCGACGCACCTTGCCGTTACCACACCGCACGTCGCTCGATACTTTCTGCCATCCGCCGGCCGCTCTGGTAGCTTCCGCGCGTGCTGTGGGCCGGTGGCGCGTTCGAGGTGGGTCCGTGCGCGTATCGCTCCCAAGTGTGGTTCGAGCGCGCCTTTCGTGTCTTCGCGGTCGAGCGCCGCGGCACGTTGTGGGATTCGCGGTTTGCGCCGGCGCGGTCGGCGACGGGGCCGGGCTCCACGGTGCTTTGCGTGCTGCTCGACGGCTTTCTCACCTGGAATGAGCCGGCGCCGCTCGCGCTCACTGCGCCTGCCGCATTCCTCTCCACCGAAGAGAGCCTCGAAGGCGCCGGCGGCCAGCGCGCGCACACGCTCCGCAACGGCGGCGAGCCGTTTCGCGCCGTCGAGCTGCGCCTTCGTCCCGATCTCGTGCTCCCGAAGCTCGAAGCGCGACCGCGCGAGATCGCCCTTCCTTCGGCGGTGATCGACGCCGGCACGAAGGTCCACACCGCGTCCAGCACGGGAGAAGATCCGGTGTCCGCGGTGACGCGCCTCATCGCAACGCTCTCCGCGACAGGCATTCTCGTCCCTGCGGCGACCGAGACCATCGTCCTCGACGAGCCGCCTCGTTTGACGCGCATCTGGGACGCCGTGCGCGGCCTCTACATGCGGCACGAGACCGCGCCTTCCTTGCAAGAGATCGCCGAGCACGCGGGCGTCTCGCTGCGCCAGCTCGCGCGCGACATCGACGAGCTCAGCACCACGTTCCCTCTCGGCGCCGACGGTTACCGCGAGCTCACGGGCGACGTCCGCCTGCGCTGGGCCGTGCTCCTCCTCTCCTCCCCTTCCCTCCGCATCGCCGACGTCGCGCTCCGCGCCGGCTACGGGAGCAGCGTCGCGCTCGGCCGCGCCCTCCGCGAAGCCGGCCTACCCACCCCCGGCGCCGTGCGCCGCGCCCTCCAGGAAGATCCGCGCGCCGTCCGGTGACGGCACCCGAAGCAGAATGGTTGTCGCCGGCGAATCGCGATATCGATGCTTCGACATCGATGTCCCGCGACGGCCTCACGCTCCGCCCGCTCCTCAGCGGGCGATGAGGACCTTTTGCTCGCCGATGGCGAGGATCGGCACCCGATCGACGAGCCCCCGCTCGGCCGTGAGCCGCGAAAGCTCGCGGGGCTCGTAGTCGGGGGATCGACGGAGTTGATGAAGGTGCTGTGGTGCATCGGCACCATGAAGCGCGCGCCGAGATCGCGAAAGGCGTCGAGCGCCTCGGCCGGATCGATGTGCATGCCCTCCATGATGTCCCGCGGGCGCGCCGGCGCGATGGGGAGGATGGCCAAATCGATCTTGGGGAAGCGGGCTCTCGTGGCCTCGAAATGCGCTTTCGCATAGGCCGTGTCGCCGCCGAAATACACGGTGATCCCGTGATACTCGATCACGTACCCGCTGAAGCCTTTGCCCGTCATCCACATGGAGTCGACGCCCCAGCGAAAGCCGGTGTGCCGCACGGGGACGGCCGTGATGCGCAGTCCAGCGCGCTCGAAGCTCCGCCAGAAGGGGAGCTCCACCGTCTCGAAGGCGAAGTCGGGCACGTGCGCCGTCCCCTGCTCCGGCACCACCAGACAACCGAGCTTGCGCTCGAGCATCTGGAGCGAGCCCATCGACAGATGATCCGGGTGCAGGTGGGAGATGATGGCCGCGTCCACGTGCGGAATCGCGGCCGCGTCGATCCCCGGCTCGACCAGCCGGCGCGAGACCTGGGCGACCGTCTCGGTGAGCACGGGGTCCGTGAGGATGAGCTTGTCGTCGATCTGCACGAGCATGCTCGCGTGCCCGATCCACAGCACCGCGAGGCGCGCATCGGCGCGGAAGGGGCGATCGATCTTGTGGGGCACGGACGCCGGCTTCTGGAAGAAGGCCACCGCGTTGTTGCCCACCATGGTGCTCACGGCGCACGAGAGCGTCGACGAGGCGAGGAGCGCAGCGACGGCGAACGAGGCGCGGGACAGCATCAGAAGATTCGCAGCTCCGCGGCGAGGGTGGTCATGCGCAGGCCGGGCGTGGGGCTGTATCCGACGCGGACACCGATGATGCCTCCATACGTGTGCAGCCCCGCGTCGAAGCCGGCTCCCGCCTTGCCCAGCGCGGAGAACACCGATCCTCCCACGGAGGCCGAGAGGTACTCACCGCGATGGAGCAAGGGGAAATACGAGCGCAGGCCGCCGCGGAGGATCCATCGATCGGCGTTGTCGGCAAACGAGCCGGTGAGCACCTCGGGCGCGAAATAGAGCTCGATCGAGCCCGCGTGCCGGACGATGGGCTCCACCATGAAGCTGCGAACACGCGAGAGCTTGCGGTTGCCGCCGAACGAATAGAGGAGCGGCGTGACCTGCCAGCGGGCGCCATAGCGGACCTTGCCATTCCAGATCACCACCTCCGAGCTGGGGATGAGCTGGAACGCGGCCCAAAGCAGATTGGATTGAGAGGACGCCGGCTCCGCGGGCGGCGGCGGCGGCAAGTCGGCGGCCGAGGCGCTCGCCGGAGCCGCCAAGATGGCCACGAGGGCCACGAGGGCCGAAGAGAGGAGGCGACGCATGATCATCCGGTGCGAAGGGGCGGAGCCCCATCGAGACCGATGGTGATGCCCGAGCGCGAAGCGCCGCCGCAAGGCAGTGCTGAAGTGCGGCCACATGTGGCCGCACTCGGGGCGGGCAGCACCGGAACGATGTCGACCTCTCCTCGCACGATGCGCGGAGCCTAAGGTCGATGCGAGGCGATGGGGATGAAGAAATGTGAAGCCTCGACACGCACGGGTGCGGCCGCGCGCGTCGAGACATCGAGTCTTCGGATCCGTTGCTGCCGGGCGCCGCGTGCGGCGCGCTTCGATCACATCGTCACCCCGCGGCGGAGAGCGTGGAGCGCATCGTGCCCACGAGGCGCTCGAACTGCGAGAGGAAGGCCTGCCGCGTGCTGGTCTTGCGGATCAAGCCGAGCGCGCCGCTCGCCGCGGCGATCTCCTCCGCCATCCCGGTCTCGTCGGCGGAGTGCAGGATGATTCCCGGGCGCATCTCGATGGGGATCTCGCTCACGAGCCGCGCCAGCACCTTGCCGTGGAGCGCCGGCATGTTGACGTCGAGCAGCAGGATTTCGGGACACTCCAGCATGAGCGCCGCCCGGGTCCCCAGGCTGTTTTGTCGCAGGATGACGGTGTAGCCCCGCGCTTCGAGCCGCTCGCGCACCACCTCGAGCACGATCTCGTCGTCGTCCACGACCATCACCACGCCCCGACGGAGCGCCGAATTCGCGTCCATTTACGATGTACCTCCGGCATCTTTCATGCCGCTCTGTCCCCCCCGTTGACTCTCTGCTTCGAGCGCCGCTCGCAGCGACACGGCGGCCGCTTCGATGGCCGGGAGCAACGCCGCCGCGCTCTCCGGTGACGCCTCGACCTCGCGGCACAGCGCCGTCATCGCGACGGCGCCCACCATCACGCATCCACCGGCGAACTTGTGCGCATCGGCCCGCACCGCGCCGGTGTCGGCGCGCGCGATGGTCTCGCGCAGCGCGCTCGGAAAACGATCGAGCTGCCCGAGGAAGATCTGCCGCACGCGGGCCGATCGCTCGACCTCGGGATCGAGCACCACCGCGGCACCCGCGCTCTTCTCTGCGCGTCGCGCAGCCGCTTCGACGCCCTCCGTCTCCGGCGCGTCGATCCACCGAGACATGGCCGCGCCGAGCTGCTCCAGCGTAAAGGGCTTGGTGAGATAATCATTCATCCCCGCATCGAGGACCTTGGCCCGCTCACCCGCGAGCGCGTGGGCCGTCACCGCGAGAATGGGAATCTCGCGCGCGGCGCCGGGGAGCGCGCGAATGGCGCGCGTCGCCGCATAACCATCCATCTCCGGCATTTGGCAATCCATCAGCACCAGCGCGAAGCGCTCACGAGCGACGGCCGCGACGGCCGCGCGACCATCGTCCACCACCGTCGCCTCGCAGCCGAGCCGCGCGAGCATCTCGAGGGTCACCTGCTGGTTCGTGGGGTTGTCCTCCGCGACCAAGACCCGCACCTTGCCGAGCGACGCGCCGCGCGCGGGCGACATGGATGCGCGCGGCGGGACGATCGATCGCCGCGCCCCGAAGAGCCCTTCGAGGGCCGCGCGCAACGGCGCGCGCGCGACGGGCTTGGGGAGGCACACGTCGACCGCGCGATCGGTGACGGCCGCGTCCTGCGTCGAGGGCAGCAGCACCACGCGGAGCCCCGAGGCGCCGGGCGCTTCACGGGCGGCGCGCGCGAGCGCGAGGCCATCGAGCCCGGGCATGTGGAGATCCGTGACGAGCAATCGATACGGCTCTCCGCTCTCGGCCGCGCGCTGCAACGCATCCAGCGCATCGGCGCCGTTCGCCGCTTGATCGACCCGATCGATCCAGCGCGAGACCAGATCGACGAGCGCCTCGCGGCCCGCGCCGTTGTCGTCGACGAGGAGCGTGCGCACCGAGCGCAACGTCGGCGCCGCGATCTCCGCGGTCGCGCTCGAGCCCGAATCGGGCCGGCCCAGACGCACGGTGAACGCGAACGTGCTCCCCTCGCCCGGGGTGCTCGTCACGGACATCGCGCCGCCCATGCGCTCCACGAGCTCGCGCGAGATGGCGAGGCCGAGCCCCGTCCCCCCATACTTGCGCGCGTTGGAGGCATCGACTTGCGAGAAGGGCTGAAAGAGCCGCCCCAAGTCCTCCTCGCGAATGCCGATGCCGGTGTCGCGGACCTCGACGCGCACGAGGTCGCTCGCCTCGTCCTCCGCCGCAAGCGTCACGCGCACCACGACCTCACCCGCGGCGGTGAACTTCACCGCATTGGTCACGAGGTTCGTCAGCACCTGGCGCACGCGCAGCGGATCGCCGCGCAGGACCGCCGGCACCTCGCGCGCCACCGCGCAGCTCAGCTCGACGTGCTTCGCGTGCGCTTGGGGCGCGAGCAGGGCTACGACGTCGTGCGCGATCTCCGCGAGATCGAAATCGACCTCTTCGAGCGCGAGCTTGCCGCTCTCGACCTTGGCGAAGTCGAGCACGTCGTTCACCAGATCGAGGAGCGTGCGGCTCGACGTGCGAATGGATGAGACGTAGCGCTGCTGCCGCTCCGCGAGCTCGGTGTACCCGAGCAGCTCGCTCATCCCGAGCACGCCGTTGAGCGGCGTGCGCAGCTCGTGGCTCATGTTCGCGAGGAACTGACCCTTGATGGCGTTGGCGCGCTCGGCCTCGTCGCGCGCCGTGAGCGCCGCGGCCAGGGCCTCGTCGAGCTGGCGTGATTTCTCGCGCTCGCGCGCCGACAGATCCTCGAGCGAGGCCTGCTGGGCGGCGAGCCCGCGCAGCTCCGCCGCGCCGCGGACGCACCCGAGGATGAGGAACACGTCCTCGAAGACGACCCAGGCCGAGTGCTCGAGGAAGCGCCATGCCTCGGGGCTCGCGAGGCCGTACACCGACTCCGGCCAGAAGACCTGACGCAGCACGTGGTCCCCGGCGACGATCAGCGAGGCGGGCACGAGCACCGTCCAATCGCGATAGAAGGCCAGGAAGGCGAGCGATCCGAAGATGTGAAAATGGGTCTCGATCCGCCCGCCCGAGAGGTGGATGAGCAGCGAGGACCAGAGCATCTGCGCGACCGCGATCACGTAGCGCGTGACGCGCTCTCCCGGCGTGAGCCACGCGAGCCCGATGGGCAGGGCGCTCACGAGCCCGCCGAGGAGCAGCGCCGCGAAGACGTGCGGGTGGGTCTTGCGCACGCTGCCCTCCCACGCATGAGGCGTATAGACGAGCGCCAAGACCACGGCGAAGAGCCATTGGGCGGCCATCAGCCAGGCGAACATCCGATCGGTTTGACGCCCGATCCCGTCGAGATGCTGCGCAAACAGCGCCTCGGCGCGCGTGGCGTGCATGCCGGCCGGCGCCGGCAACGAGGTCTCGCTCATTCGATGCTGCACCCGAAGACCGGCGCCTCGCGGTCATCGGCCTTCCCCGACGAAGACGAAAAGAATGCGAGCACGCGCCGGCGCCCCAGGTTGTCACCCAAGTGGCCCCGTGAGCCGGTAATCCCGCCCGCAAAGCGCAGCTGCCCCTCGCGGTCGTAAAGCAGGGTTTGTCCCGAGACCGAGGCCGAAAAACGTGCGGCCTCGCGCCCATCGTCGTCCCAGCGAGCCTCGACACCACGAATGCTTTGGGCGCGGCGCCACAGCTCGGAATCATCCCAGCCGGCGGGCGCGGGCGAGGGACGATAGAACACCACGTACGCCGTGACGCCCGCGCCGAGCCTCGCCATCACCTCTTCCAGCTCACCGAGGCTCGCCCGAGAGCAGGTGCATCGTGGATGGGCAAACATCACGAGTGTGGGGCGGTCCGGCGAAGCGACAAGCCCGCTCGCGCTCGGCCAGAGCGCGGGCGCCGCGCGCTCGTGGGTCGGCGAAGGCGTGTTGTGATAGCGCTGCAATTGCCAGACGCCGAAGGCGACGGCGACGATCCATCCGGCGATGAGCCCCGCGAGCAGGGGCCGGCGATTCGCCCCCTCGGCGCGAGCTACCATCGGCGCAACCAACCACGCCAACGAGGACGAGGCAACGACTTTGGCGCCGATGGATGCGACGCCACCGTGCTTTGAATGACACTGTCAAGTCGTTTGACCACCCCTACACGACACCCTACGGGATACACCCAATTTCAGCCTCCGTCTTTGGCGTGCCCACCTACAACCATTGGACAGGCCGGCCCCTCGCCGCGCCTACGGACCCGCACCGCAATGGTTGTCGGCGACAGGCCACCACCCCGCGAGCACAATGGTCCCGAATCGATGGCTCGCCCGCTCGGCGAATCGGATCAACCATTCTGCGTCCATCGCGCCTCGCCGTCGGGCGCCAAAGCACGCTGCGCCGGCGCTGGAAAACGCGGCGCAGCGCTCACCTTCGTGGCGACTCACCACCATCGATACCCAGCATGGGGATATCGCATCGGGCCGGCGCGATACGGCACCTTCCAGCGCCGAACGGCGCGCCGATGGATGAGAGCAGAGCCGCGAGCGGGAAGGCTCTCCAGCGAGCGAGCCCGACCGAGGGCGCCTCTGCGATTTCGAGGAAGGGCGACCGAGGGTTCGGAGCTCGCCGCAGAAGCGCAACAGGCTGCTCGTGCTGCCTGCTTGAAGCAGGATCGCGCTGCTGCGCTGGCCAGACCCTCTGGCCGGCATCCGTGTGCGGTGCTTTGGAGGAGCTCGGCGCCGCGAGGGCGCCGTCGTCGAGGTGGGCGATGCGAACGGGGAGGGCTCGGGGCGGCGGCGCCGCCCCCGAGCGTCGGTGAAGAGATCAGGGAGCCGTGCAGGTGGCGTTGTTCGCCGTGTCGATCGTCCCGGGGCAGTCGGCGGTGTTGCACGAGCCCATGTCGTCGCAGTAGTCGCAGGAGGCGGCCGTCGCGTCCGCGCAGTCCGGATCGACCGCGCCGCAACCGCAGTCGCAGTCGGCGCCGTCCGCGTAGAAGTTCGCGTCGCACGTCCACTCCGCGGGGGGCTGGGGCGGCGTGTAGTCCGCGTCGGAGGTCGCGACGTGCAGGCACGCGCCGCCGGCCACCGGCGTGGACTCGAACGAATCCTGGTCGATCGTCACCTCGACCAGGGTGATGTCGGTGAGCGTCGCCTTGATCTTGCCGTTGATCTGATCCGAGGACGCATCGACGTTGATGGTCCCGCTCTGGGCCATGTAGATCTTGGCGCCTTCGTCCTCGTACACGAGGAGGCAACGCGAGCAGGTGGCGTAGTTGTTGTCGCCGTTCAGCGTGAGGTCGAACGAGCCCGCCTGCTCACCGTTGTAGCTCGGGTCGATGTCGGCGCCGTAGAACTCGAGCGACGAGCCGTCCGCCGTGGCGGCGTCACCCAGCTCGGGCGAGGTCGTCGCGCCGTACACGTTGGGGTAGGTGGAGTCCTTCTTGAAGTCGCTCAGCGTGAGCTCGGTGCAGTTGGTGGGCGTGCCGCTGGAGCTCGACGAGGAGCTGCTCGAGGAGGAGGAGGACGAGGAGCTCGACGACGTCGACGAAGCGCTCGACGACGACGAGTTGCTCGTCGTGTCGCCGCCGCCGCCGCCCTCATTGCCGCCGCCACCACCGCACGCCACGGCGGCGACCACGATGCCCGCGAGCCCGAGAGCCAGCTTGAAAGTAAGATTGGAAGAGTGATTGGTTTTCACGTTGGGCCTCGCATGCTCCCTCTCCCCTCCAGAGGAGAAGAGAGGATAAGCCATCCACGGAGACCGACTCCTCACCCCGAATGGGCGGCAAGACCTGGCCTCCGAACCACGTCTTGCCATATCGCCCCAAAACATTCCTGATCTCAAGGCCTTGACGCGTCAATCCATTCACATTTCGGTGACGGCTCTCGACATTCCCATCCGCCGCGCACCTCGAGCGCAACGGTTGCGCCCTCTTCCCATGCTTGTCCGGATACAGGACACCTGTCCTGAAAACCGCACACGGAGACTGTGAAGCGGTATCGATCGAGGGCCCGTGGCAGCACTCATCGACACATGTCGAGTCCATCGATTCTCGAGATGGCATTGGGCCGCTCGTCGATGCTGACGTGTGTACGAGGAAGAGCAGGCATGGGAGACCGGGCAACGCGACCGACAGCGCGGGTGCGCGGATCGTCACGTGACGGCGAAGAACGCCGCTTTCCCGGAGCTCAAGGGCTCGAGATGCGGTTCGTCTCCGGGCCGGCGAGCGCGCCCGAGAGCTCGGCGTTGGCGACGCGGAGGCGGTGGGAGAGCACCTGAACGAAGGCCCAAAGCAGCTTCACCGCCAGCGTGGGCTCGCGCTGCATCACGCCGAGCATCTCGTCGCGGTGGATCACCATGGCGCGGATGGGCGTCGTCGCGCGCACGCTGGCCGATCGCGGGCCCGCGTCCACGAGGCCCATTTCACCGAAATGGCCGCCGGCGCCGACCGACGCGATGGGGAGGCCGGCCTGCTCGATGCGCACCTCGCCGTCGAGCACGACGAACAGATCCCCCCCGGCTCGCCCTCGCGGACGATGGTGGCGCCGGCGGGATAGGTGCGCGTCCGCGCGATGGCGAGCACCTCGTTCTGCTCGCGGTAGGTGAGGTGCTCGAAGAGGGGAATGCGCATGAGCGCATCGATGCGCGCCATCGAGACGGGCACCTCGGCGCCGACGTCGGTGACGCCGACCACGATGGCCGTGATGTTGTCGCGCCCACCGCGCTCGTTGGCCGCCGTCACCAGATCGGCCGCGAGGCCGTCGGTGACGCCCGCGGAGAAGCGCTCGGCCAGCTCTTCGTCGGAGAAGTAACCGTGCAAACCGTCGCTGCACAGGAGGAACGCGTCGCCCGGCAACAGGTCGACCACCAGGGAGTCGACCTGCACCGACTCGTACTGGCCGAGCGCGCGCGTGAGCACGCCCTTGAAGGGGCTGCGCTCCGCGTCCTCCGGGCGGATCTCGCCGGCCTTGATCTGGCTCGCGATGAGGGTGTGATCCTCCGTGAGCACGTAGGCTTGCCCACGGCGCGCGAGGTAGAGGCGGCTGTCGCCGGCGTGGGCGACCACGCCGCGATCGCCGGCGATCGCCAGGCACACGAAGGTGGTGCCCATGCCGCGGAGGCGGACGTCCGTCTCCGCCATGCGGTGGATCTCGTGGCAGGCGGTCTGGATGGCCTGCTCCACGAGCCGGGCCGCGGCGGCGCCGCGATCGGGCGTGGGATCGGCCGCGAAATCCCGGAGAATTTGGGCCCGCTCGGTGACGAAGGCCCGCACCACCTCGACGGCGCGCTGCGAGGCGACTTCGCCGGCGGCGGCACCGCCCATCCCATCGGCGACAGCGAAAAGACCGATCTCGGGGAGGACCAGGAGCGCGTCCTCGTTGCGCTTGCGCTTGCGGCCGATGTCGGTGACGCCGTTCGCGTGGAAGGTGAGGGACATGTACGGGCGGCTCCTTGCCCCGCGCGGGGTCGGGCCGAGCGTATACCGAATCCCGGGGCGCCGTTGAAGCCGCCATGCGCCGCCTCACCGCGGCCGCATTTTGACAGCCGCGCGCAAACTCATGCATGCTACGCGTCCCGAGGAGGAAGGACCCCGATGCCCCTGATCGAGACCGAAGAGGCCGCGCGGCGGCTCGCCCGCGCCATCGCCAGCGATCTCTCGCTCTACAACGAGGAGAAGATCGTGCAGGGCATCCAGAACGACGATCTCTTCACCGTGCTGTCCGAGGAGATCGAAGAAGGCCGCGCGCTCTACAAGAGCCGCGTCTCGCCCGACCTCTACCAAAAGAACTTCTACGATCGCGCCCTGGTCGACATCCTCGTGAAGTCGAAGGGGCACATCAAATCGAAGATTTGGTGAGCGTTGGTCACGATGGGGCCGCAAGCGGCCCCATACCCCGGGCCGGACGAGCCGGCCCTGATCACGATGGGGCCGCAAGCGGCCCCATACCCCCTTGGAACCGAGCCGCGCGCCGAGCGCGGCTCGACGTTTCGCGCGAGCTCAGCGACTGGGCTTCTGCGCCGCTTCCCTGAGCTTCACGAGCGCGTCCTCCATGTCGGCGGGCAGCGCGCTTTCCCAGCGCACGGCGAGGCCCGTGGCCGGGTGCACGAACCCGAGCACGCGCGCATGGAGCGCCTGCCGCCCGAGCGACTCGGCCAGATCCTTCAAGAGACCGCTCCGCGGCGGCTTTCCGTAGAGCGGATCCGCGAGCACCGGGGTGCCGAGCTGCTCGGCGAGGTGGACGCGGATCTGATGCGTCCGCCCCGTCTCCAGCGTGCAGGCGATCAGCGTCGCGCCCGGGAGACGCTCGAGCACGCGGACATGCGTGATCGCCCGGCGCCCCGAGTCGGTGCGCGAGGTGAAGCGGAGCCGATCGGTGGCGTGGCGGGCATGGAGGGTGTCGATGGTCCCCGCCTTGGCCTCGCCGATCACGATGGCCACGTACTCGCGCTCGATGGAATGCCGCGAGAACAAGGCTTTGAGCGCCTCGCGCGTGGGCGCGTCCTTGGCCACCACGAGCAGGCCGCTCGTGCCTTTGTCGAGGCGATGCACGATGCCGGGCCGCAGATGGCCCGCGGGATCGCGCGGATCCGCGGACGCGCGCTCGAAGCCGCCGCGCCCGAGGAGCGCGTTCACCAGCGTGCCGCGCTCGTGACCACGCGCGGGATGGACCACCAAGCCGGCCGGCTTGTCGATGATCACGAGGTGCGCGTCCTCGTGCACGACGGTGAGCGCGATGCTCGCGTCGGGCTCGGCGGTGGTGGCCGGCGGCGGCTCGGGATCCACCTCGATGCGCGCGCCCGCGGGCACCGCCGCCGAAGCGCGGGCCGGCTTGCCGTCGACGCGCACGCGCTCGCCGTCGATCCAGCGCTGCACGACCGCGCGTGACTCCACGCGGCCCACGCCCGCGAGGAGCCGCACGATCAGCTTGTCGAGGCGATCCCGCGGGTCCTTCTCCCCCGCGACGAACGAGAGCCGCTCACTCACACGTCACCGTGGACTGCTCGCGGCCTCATCGCTTGCGGGCCCATCGAGATCAGGGCCGGCTCGTCCGGCCCGGGGTATGGGGCCGCTTGCGGGCCCATCGAGACGAAGTTTGGGGCCGCTTGCGGCCCCATCGAGACAAGGGCCGGCTCGTCCGGCCCGGGGTATGGGGCCGCTTGCGGCCCCATCGAGACGAGAACGTCAATAATCGCTCTCTCCCTCTTCCTCTTCCTCGCCGGAGCCGAGCTCGGGGTTGAGCGCGACGTGGGACTCGAGATCGTCGAGGCGCTCGGACTCCTTGAGCTTGTGCAGGCCGGTCTGCTCGGCGAGGTAGAGATCGAAGGCGGTGTAGCGCGGGTAGACGCGGACGAGCGTGTCCTCGTTGTCGAGGCCGAGGATGACGAGCTCGCCGTCGCGGCGGGCCTCGCCGAGGTAGAGCGCGTTCCACGGGCGGTTCGGCATGTTGGGCAGGCGGACGACCTTGCCTTTGATGCGCGAGTCGGTCCACCCGAGCTCCGTCTTGGCCTCGGCGAGCTTGCGGACCGAGGTCATGCGCGGGCTCGGGGCGGCCGGATCGTCACCGAAGCGACCGCGGCCCTGGAACTTCTTCCCCAGGCTTTGGAACGTGTAATCGAATTGGAGGAAGGTCCGGAGCGACGGCGGCAGCTCGACCATCAGCTTGGACTCGAGCTTGTCGAGCGCCATCGGGCTGGCGCCGACGGCCTCGCTCGCTTCCGGTCGTCGCTTGAGGTGCGCGATCACCCGCTGGATCAGCGATGAGGCTCGTTCGGTGGTTGCCATGTGTTCGGTCGTTCGGGGGTGCGCGCGTTCGCGCCCACGCACCCTTGCTTTCACACCGTCGAGCGTCCGATAGTCAAGGCGTTTTTCGCGCGGGCGCCCTTGGACGCGTCATTTCAGGGCGCGCCGGAGTCCGCTCGTCCCGCGGACGCAGGCGCTGCCACCGCGCCGTCACCGGCGTTGGCCGGCTCCGCGGACGCATCACCCCCGAGGCCCGGGCGGGTCGCGCGCAGGATCGCGAGCGCCACGAAGCCGACCACGACCGCGAACCAGAGCGTCGCAAAACGCACCAGGAGCGTCGACGCGAACGAGACTCCATCCGTGACGCCGGCGAGGCCGAGCTGAGCCTTGATGAGCCCGTCGGTCACGCCGAGCCCACCGGGAACGGGGACGAGCGCGCCCGCGAGCGTGGCGGTGGCGTACACGAAGGCGGTGAACGGGATCCCCGGCACCGCGCCGCCGAAGCCGCCGACGATCACCCAGAGGCCGACGCACTCGCACGCCCAGGCGAGGATCGAGAGCAGCGTCGGCACCACGAGGCGCCCCGGCGTGGTCAGCACACGCACGTTGTCGAGGGCCTCCTCGACCTTGGGCACGACGCGGGAGGCGACGCGCCCGAGCGCGCCGGGGAGCTTCGGCAAGAGCTCGAGGACGCGCCGCGAGAGCGCAGGCTTGGCCACGAAGACCAAGAGCGTGAGCACGATGGCGGCCCCGAACGCGGCCCACACGACACCGCCCTTGAAGCTCACGCTGCCGATGGTGATGAGCACGATGACGCCGATGAGATCCGTCACGCGCTCGGCCACGACGATGGGCGCAGTGCGCTGGATGGGCACGCCGCGGAGCTGGAAGAGGATGATCGACTTGAAGACCTCGCCGACCTTGCCCGGCGTCACCGTGAGCACGAAGCCCGAGAGGAACGTGAGAAAGCTCTCGCCCTTGGGGATGCCGCGGATGTCGAGGACCGAGAGGTAGTACTCCCACTTGAGGAAGCGGAGCACGTAGTTGAGGAACGCGAGCCCGCAGGCGGCGACGAAGGTCCACCACGCGTAGTGCTCGAGGCTCGTCGCGATCTTCCCCACGCCGCTGTAGAGCGCGGCGACGCCGTAGAGCACCACGGCGAAGAGCATCACGCCGATGACACGGCGGGCGGTGCGGTTCATCGCTTGTCCTTCTGCGCGCGGCGGAAGCGGAGCACGAGGTACGCGACCGAGAGCGCGGCCACCACGCCGCCGACCATGAGAATGAGCCAGGCCGGGCTGGCAAGGCGCCCTCCGGCAAGCTCGGGCGGCGCTTTGGCGAGCAGATGAGTCACGACGGCGAGGTCGTTACACGCAAGCGCGGCGAAGGGCAACCAACCCACGCCTCGCCGTCGGGTCGTGCTCCTCGCGGGAGGGCGTGCATGGATTGACGGTGCCCCGCCGCTCGCGCCTCGCGTCGCGATCCGGGCGCACGCGTCGCGGCCGTGGGGCACGTTTCATCCTCGATAACCTTTCCCCGGGGCTTGGAACTTGCTTTGCTGCGCGCGCCGCGCCTCGGTGCTCACGCCCTTGCGCCAAGGTGTGCCTCGTTTCGAGAGGACCCATGCAGCAGAACCGATCCTCGAAGGCTCGTCGTGTCTCCCCTCCCCTCGCGGGCCCGCTCGGCCTCGGGGCCCTCGCCATCGCGCTCCTCGGCACGGCGTGCAGCCGCTCGTTCCTGGACTTGGAGACGAGCGCCGCGACCGGCGGCGCGGGCGGCTCCGGCGGGAACGGCACCGTGACCGTGACCGGCAGCACGACGACGAGCAGCACCTCGTCGTCGTCGAGCTCGGGCGGGACGTGCTTCCTCGACAGCGACTGCTCCGACGGCGACGAGTGCACCACCGATCGCTGCGAAGGCGGCACCTGCGTGCACGGCGCTCCCGACGACGACGGCGACGGGCACGCGCCGATCGCGTGCGGGGGCGACGACTGCGACGATCACAACCCCAGCATCTTCACGGGTCAGATCGAGATCTGCGACGACGGCGTCGACAACGACTGCAACACCGTGGCCGACTGCTTCGATCCGGTCTGCGTCCTCGGCGCCTGCGGCTGCAACCCTTCGCCGAGCGGCGAGGACTGCGCGAACGGCAAGGACGACACCTGCGACGGCCTCGTCGACTGCGACGATCCGATGTGCTCCGGCAACCCGGCCTGCGGCTGCGCGCCCACCGAGTCGAAGTGCGACAACGGCATCGACGACGACTGCAACGGCCTCATCGACTGCGACGATCCCGCCTGCGCCGCCACCATGATCTGCGCCTGCACCCTCGCCGTCGAGGACTGCAGCAACGGCTCGGACGACAACTGCAACGGCCTCATCGATTGCAAGGATCCCGCCTGCGCCGGCACCGCCGCGTGCAAGTGCACCCCCGGCGCCGCCGAGATCTGCGGCAACGGCAAGGACGACGACTGCGACGATCTCATCGACTGCCAGGACCCGTCCTGCATCGGCTCGCCCGCCTGCAAGGAGTGCAAGCCCGAGGTCTGCGACGACGGGATCGACAACGACTGCAACGGCATCATCGACTGCGCCGACCCGTCCTGCGCCTTCGCGCCGGGCTGCGCGCCGGTGCCGGAGATCTGCAACAACGGCATCGACGACAACCACGACGGGAAGACCGATTGTCTCGACCCGCAGTGCTTCAACAACCCGCTCTGCGTGCTCACCCACGACAACTGCGGCACGGCCTTCCAGATCATCAACACCGGCGCGGCCAGCTACACGGGCGACACCACCGGGCACCCGAGCAACAGCAAGGGCACGTGCGGCGGCGCGGCGGGTGAGGCGGTCTTCACCTTCACCTTGAGCCAGCCGACGAAGGTGCACATCGACTCGGTGGGCACGGGCTTCGACTCGTGCCTCTACCTGCGGAAGGGCGCCTGCACCGCGGGCAAGGAGCTCGGCTGCGACGACGACAGCGCCGGCATGCACGCGGCCAAGCTCGACTTCACGCTCCTCTATCCGGGGACGTACTTCGTCTTCCTCGACGGCTTCACGGTCGACGTCAACAACGGGCCCGATCAAGGCCCCTACGTGCTCAACGTCGACTTCACGCCCAACCCGCCGGAGATCTGCGACGACGGGATCGACAACGACGGTGACCATTACGTCGACTGCGCCGACCCCGACTGCAAGAACGCGCCGAAGTGCTTCAAGTGCAACAACGGCAAGGATCCCAAGCCCGAGTTCGGCCCCGGCGCCTGCACCGACGGTGAAGACGACGACTGCGACGGCAAGATCGACGGCGCCGACTCCGATTGTCACGCCAGCGATTACTACCTGACCGAGACGTGCAACGACGTCGACGACAACGGCAACGGCATCATCGACGACTTCTCCTGCCGCTGCGCCTCCGACGCCGACTGCGCCGGTCAGGGCCAGATCTGCTACACGCACACGGCCTTCGCCTGCGGGATCCCCTGCGACAACTTCATCGGCGACGTCTGCCCCTTCGTAGCCCCCGGCTCGACCTGCAACCTGACCACGCAGCAGTGCGAGTTCTGAGCGGCGACCGAGATCGCGCGCTGGGCCCGTGCCCGGCGCGATGATCTCGACGCCCGCGAACGCACCGCCGGAGCCACGGCGGCAGCAGCAGCTGCGGATCCCGAGGGTCCGACGATCCCCCAAATCCCGCCGCACCGTCGCCGGAAGCGTTCCGGAGGGTGTGCTGCGCGCGGGTTGGGCCCGCGGAACGTTTCCGGAGGGTGTGCTGCGCGCGGGTTGGGCCCGCGGAACGTTTCCGGAGGGTGTGCTGCGCGCGGGTTGGGCCCGCGGAACGATTCCGGAGGGTGTGCTGCACGCGGAGGTGCTTCCGAAAACGGAGCCGTGGGTGTGCTGCGGGTGGGAGATGTCGCCTCGATGGCAGCGCGTGGGTCTTCGTGGCCCGCGGGGTGTGGCGCGCGCGGCGCGTCGATGGCCGGCGCCTCGGGTGCTACGCTCGGGCGCCGTGGGTGCCGAAACGACGCTGGAGCCGTGTCCGCTCTGCGAGCGGCCCAATCATCATCCCTCGGATCATCATCTGGTGCCGAAGAGCCGCGGTGGCCGGGTGACGGCCACGCTCTGCCGCGATTGCCATCTGGCCATCCACGCGACGTTCTCGAACAAGGAGCTGGAGCGCGA
Organism: Minicystis rosea; assembly: GCA_001931535.1. Taxonomy (GTDB): domain Bacteria; phylum Myxococcota_A; class Polyangia; order Polyangiales; family Polyangiaceae; genus Minicystis; species Minicystis rosea. The sequence continues at coordinate 13,558,102 of CP016211.1, read as the reverse complement.
GTTCCACACGCGTGAAGCGCTCCTCGCGCACGAGGGCTTCCGCCGCATGGTGTCCTTCATCGCCAAGCAGGATCCGGGCGGCCGGGTGCGGATGCGCCCGGGCAAGGAGCGGCGGCGCGGCGGGCGCTGAGGCGATTCCCGATCGGCGGAGGCCCCGACCTCGCGGCGCGCCCGCTCGGGCAGGCACGACATCGAAGCGAGCGGAGGAATGCTTCGATGCGGCGTGGGCAGCTCTTCGCGATCTCCTTCGGTGCCGTCGCCTCGGCGTGCACGAACATCACGGATCACCGGGACGACCTCGCGATCGCCGCGCGCGCGGATTCGGCGCCGACGACGATCTTCACCGTGGTGGAGGATCAAGCCTACAGCCTCCCCGACGATGTCCCGGACGAGCTGCTCGACATCGCGAACCCCTATTATGCGCAGGCCACGACCTCGCTCGACGACGCCACCGTCACCGCGGCCTGGGTGACCACCGCGAGCCCCGACGGCGAGCCCTCGACGATCGTGTACCGCTGCGTGCGCGAGGGTTGGGGCGCGTCTCATTGGGCCGCGACGGCGCGCGCGTGGCTCGCGCCGTTCGACGTGGATCTCGACGACTATCCCGATCTCGTCCCCTTCACGGCCACGCTCACGGCCGCGCCGGCGGCGACGATGTTCTCGCGCGAGGCGGCGACGGCGACGTTCACGCTCGACAGCGAAGGGCGCTATCTCCATTCGCACAGCGAGCTCGTCGCCGTCGAAGAGAAGACGGTGCCGGGCCACTCCGACGAGGATCTCCCGCTCGCGCGGATGCGGCGGGTGAATGCTTCGCGCACCGGGCTCTACGAGGACGCGCTCATGGATCGCGCCGACTACGTGCTGCGCCTCCACACGGTGGGCGGCGCGGGGCCGGGCGCAGGCACGGATTGCTCGCCCGGCGATCCCGAGCAGAGCGTGCCTTTCGCCGCGGAGTATTGGCTCGTGCGCGTCGGCTTCGTCCCGGCGGCGACCCCCAAGCCGCACGAGCAGACCGATCCGAATGGTGAAGCGCCGAATGGTGAAGAACAGGAGACACCGTGACCGCCCCCTCGTCACGAAGGGCTGAACGGTGTAGAGACCCCGGGACATGAAGATCCTCCTCATTCGCCATGGGCACGCGGTCGACGAGGCGCCCGGCCTGGGTGACGCGGGCCGCTGGCTCTCTGCGAAAGGTCGCAGGGTCACGCGCAAGGTCGCGGCTTGGCTCTCCAAGCGTGACAAGCGCACGCCCACCGTCATCTGGACGAGCCCGCTCGTGCGCGCCGTGCAGACGGCGGAGATCATCGCCGAGCGCGTCGAGTACGACGGCGAGCTCGAAGCCATCTCGGAGCTGACGCCGGGGCGCGATCCCGGCGATCTGGTGAAGCGCCTCGGCGAGCACCCCGTCGACGGCGTGCTCGCCGTGGTGGGGCACGAGCCGTCCCTCACGCTGCTCTCGCAGGCCCTCGTGGGCGACGTGGGCTTCACCGGCTTCAAGAAGAGCGGCGTCATGGGCGTCGATTGGAAGGACGGGAAAGGCACGCTGCGCTTCGTGCTCGACCCTTCGACCATGAAGGCCAAGAAGCAGCTCGACGCGCCCCCGGCCCCGCAGGAGCCCGCGGCCGCCGCCGAAGAGAGCTGACGGACAATCCCCCTTCGACGAGCGCCGGCGGAGCGTGCGAATCCCCCGCCGGCGCGAGAATGGTTGTTCGTCGACGTGCGTATGGCGCGCCCCACCGCTGAATCGGCGCCGCGCGCTCGCATTGAAATGGCAGCGCCGAGCCCTTTCGGGCTCAGCCATTCATTCGTTCTTGATGTCGAGCGGGTAGCCGACCCGCTTTTGCGCGTCTTCCTGGGTGGGATCGAAGACGAAGAGATCGACGCGGCGATTGAGCTGCGAGAGCGAGCTGTCGCTCTCCTCGCGCGGGGCGGCGACGCGCATGCGCGCCTCCTTGATGCCGTGCTCGAGCAGCACTTTGCGCACGACGCGAGCGCGCTTGAAGCTCAGCTCGTGATTGGCGTCGGGGCGGCCGCGCGGGTCGGCGTGGCCGACGATGAGCACGTTGAGCGCGGGATCGGCGTCGAGCTGGGCGACGACGTAGCCGATCGAATAATACCCGTCCGGCACCACATCGGTTTTGCCCAGCGTGAAGAAGACGAAGCGCTCGTCCGGGGGCTCGTACTTCTTCTTCGGGCATTCGGGCTGTTTGAAGAGAGCACAAGCCGGCGCCGTCGCGAGGACGACACCCATCGCGATTGCGCGGACGAACGAGCGAAGCCGCATGCGTTCATCGCTTGTATCACAAGGCGCCGCGCATTCGCCCATTACGCATGGCCGGCGGCCGGGCTCGACGCGCGCGACGAGGCAGGCAGGCATGACATGGATTCGCGGGAACACACCGCCTCTCGGGACCGGCCCCTAGAAGGCGTCCTCTGCTAGGCTCGCCCCGTCACGAAGGCGGGATCGCGCCGGCCCGGCGGTGTTCGTCCCGACGCTCCGACATCCAATTCGAAGATCCCATGAAGCGACCCACGGTATTGCTCTTCGACATCGACGGCACCTTGCTCGACACCGGCGGCGCGGGGCGGCGCGCGCTGGAGAAGGCCTTCGATCGCCTGCACCGAAAGCGCGACGCCTGCGCGGGGATCTCGTTCGGCGGCATGACCGATCGCGCCATCTGCCGCGCCGGCCTCACCGCCATCGGAGAAGAGGTGACCGCGCCCGCCGTCGACGGCCTCTTGGACGCCTATCTGGAGGCGCTCGCCGACGAGCTCGCGGCCTCCACGCGCGCCCGCATCCACGAAGGGATCGTGGCCGCGCTGGACGCGGCGACCCGCGTGGGATGCGCGGTGGGCCTCGGGACGGGAAACATCGAGGCCGGCGCCCGCTTGAAGCTGCTCCGCGTGGGCATTTGGGATCGATTCGCCTTCGGCGGCTACGGGAGCGATCACGAGATCCGGAGCGAGCTCCTCCGCATCGGCGCCGAGCGCGGCGCGGCCCAGCTGGGCGTGACGCGGGCCGAGTGCCGGGTGGTGGTGATCGGCGACACGCCCAAAGACATCACGGCCGCGCACGCGATCGACGCGGAGTGCGTGGCGGTGGCGACGGGATCGTTCGAGGTCCAACGGTTGGCCGAGCACGGCCCGCGCTGGGTGTTCCGGAGCCTGCTCGACGACGGCGCGCTGCAAGCGGTGCTCGAAGGGCAATAGCCCGCACGCACCGAGCGTGGTTCGCGCCGTGCGATCGAGCGAGGAATGCCGTGGTGTTCCTCGCTCGATCGAGAGGGATCGAGGTTACGGGAGCTGGACGCCGCCGGGGAGCTCCGCGCCCACGCGCGGCGCGGTGAGCTCGCGCGCGAGCTGAACCTCGAGCAGATCGATCACGGGCGCGGTGGCGACGGCGCGGAGCTTCTGGTCGGCGGTCGGGTCGCCGGCGAGGCGCCGGGCCATGGCCGTGTAGAACGCGGCCTCCACGCGCTGCGAGGCGCTCTGCGCCGCGGTGCTGAGCTGGGCGTCGGTCATCTTGCCGGCGGCCCACGCGGTGAGCTTCGCCGTCCAAGCGCTGCGCTGGCCGGCGCGGAAGGCGCGATCGACGGTGCCATCGGAGGTCGCCTTGAGCTCGCGCTCGAGGAGCGAGACCCAGAGGCCGCCGTAGGCGAGATCCTCGTCGCTGACGTCGCCCTCGATCCCGCGCTTGAGCGCGGCGCGCGCGCTCGGCAGATCGCGGCGCACCAGCGCGCGCCCGATGGTGTCGAGCATGGCCGCGCCGAGGCTCGGGCGATCGGTCGCGGCCAGCGTGAGGGCCCGCTCGAAGGCGCGGGTCGCGCCGCGCGCGTCGCCGTAGGTCGAGAGCACGCGGCCGAGGATGCGCTCGGCGCGGGCCCGCTGGCCGGCGTTGCCGCGGATCTGCCGCGCTTGCAGGGCCGCGTTGAGCGACGCGTCCAGCGCGGCCTTGGCCTGCGGCGTCGAGCCGCCGTCGCGGAGCAGCTCGTACGTGAGCAGGTGCGCGTCGGCCACGTCGAGCAGCGAGGTGCGCGCATCCGGCGCGCGCAACGCGCGATCCACGTCCTCGAGCGCGGCCTTGGCGTCGCCGGCCTGGCGATCGACCATGGCCAGCGTCGTGTACGCGCTCACCGTCGGCTCGTCGGCGGTCGCCCGCGTGAGGAGCGGGCGCGCCGCGGCCAGGTTGCCCGTGCGCACCTCGATGCCCGCCATCACGAAGCGGGCGCGCGCCGCCGAGGGCTCGATCTTGTTCTTGAGCTCGGCGCGATCGGCATGTTGGAAGAGGCCCTCGGCGGCCTTGAAGGTACGGCGCGCGGCCTCGTGATCGTCGATCGAGGCGCTCTCCGCCATGGCCGCGAGGAGGATGTCCATCGCCGCGCTCGTGCTCGCGGGCGTGGCCGATTTGGCGAGCGCGTCGGCGAGCACGAGCGGCGCCGCCTCCGGCATGCCGAAGCGCACGAGAGCGCGCGCGAGGAGCTGCGCGGCCTCGAAATTGGCGGGCTCGCGGCGATACGCCTCCAGCGCGGTGCCCCAGAGGCCGGCCGAGACGAGCTGCGGATCGATGTCCGTGTCCGGCTCCTCGTCGTCGGGCTCGCGGGCCGCGAAGGCCGCGGCGAGCATGATCCAATCACGCGCGCCGTCGTTCTGGGCCACGTCGTGGATGCGCGTGTAGAGCGCGGGCTTCATCACGCGGCGCGCGCCCGTTTGATCGAGCGCTTCGAGCGCGCCCTTCGCGTCGCCGTTGCGGAGGAACAGCGTCGCCATGGTGGCCGCGCCGGAGTAGATGGCGCGCTGGATCTCCACCGCCTCCTCGCGCGAGAAGCGCTTGCCCGTCTGCTGGAAGGCGATGTTGGCCTCGATGGCCCGCGCGATCCATTCGCTCACCGCGCGCACCGCGGCTTCGGTCGCCTTGTCGGAGGGCTCGACCAGCGCGCGCGACACCGCGGCCCGCTCGATGGCGCCGAGGCGTCGCATCGTGCCGCCGTTGTGCGTGTCCTGCTGCCATTGCGCGAGCGCCGCGAGGTGCTCTTCGACATCGGCGCGCGCCGGCGTCCCCGCGGGCAGCGCGGCCGCGCGCATCCGCATGAGCGCCTCGGCGCGGCCCTCGTCCCCGCGCGAGCTGAGCCGGAGGACGGCGCCGCCGAGCGCCTTCTCTCCATCGGCATCGACCATCTCCCCGCGACCTTCGCCGGTGCGCACTAGGTAGAGCGCGCCGATCACTCCATCGGTCGCGCGCGAGGCATTTCCCTTTTCGAAGCGCTGCGCCGCATGCGCGAGCTGCCGGCGGACCACGCCGACAAGGAGCCCCGTGCGCTCCGGCGTCGCGCGCCCATCCCGCAGCAACCGTTGCAGGCTGGCGGCGAAGGCCTCGTCCGGGACGGCGACGGCAGTAATCTGCCCTTCCCCGTGCGGCGTGGCCGGATCGGACGACTGCGTCCCGACGCACCCGGTCGTGGCGAGCGGAAGGGCGAGCGACGCGAGGAGAGCGCCACGGTGGATCCACGGGAGGAGAGCGCGCATTCCGGCGCAGTTTACACGTGGTCGGCCGGTCGGCTAGGCCCACGCGCACAGTGACCGCCCGTGGTTGGCCGGCCTTCTGTGCCGCTTCGCCGCAGCGAGGCGCGGATATGGCTTCGCGCGGCGCAGCCCACGCCGCGCCCCCTCACTCCTCGCCCGGCATCACCGCGGAGGGCGAAGTATCTCCGGCATTGTCGCCGTCCTTCCGCCCGAGCAAGCGCTGGGTCAGGCCCTCGCCCAGCTCGTTGGCCATGAGCTTCTCGACGATCGCCTCGGTCGCGCGGCGCTCCTCGTCGTTGGCGTATTGGAACTCGATGCCCATCCCCGCCGGAGAATCCGGCTGCGCATCGGCGGGCTTCACGATCCATTTCACGCGCCCCCGCAGCCGGAGCGGCTCGGGCAAGCCACGAATCGTCAACGCGAAGACGAACTCCGTCTTCACGTCCAGCGGGCGCTCCGTGCGGATGAAGGTCCCGCCTTTGGAGATGTTGCGTGTGTAGTCGGCGAAGAAGGTGTTGAGGCGCTTGTACTCGACGGCGAGCTCAATGGCCTGTCGCAGGTTGTTGCGGCGGTCTTGGGGGTTCACGATCCTACGCTACCACGCGCCGCCCGCTCGGCGCCTCCTACCGGCGCAAGATGCCGCGCTCCTCTGGCCCTTCGCGGCAAGCGAGCGCGAGGCCCCGAGCGCGATCGTCGCCGAACGGCGGTGCGCGGCCCCGGCTCCCTCCGGTATCGTCCGGGCCATGGGCCTCCTCGACGATCGGCTTTCCGAGCTGCGCCGCCTCGGTCTTTCGGCGCGTTTCCGTGCGGAGACGGTGCTCCGCGTGGGCTTCAAGCTCGGCGTGCACAAGAGCGTGCACTTCCCCGGCGCGAAGGTCGTGGCGCGCGATGTCCTCCGCGGCCGCGCCAACGCCTCCACGATCTTTCGCCTCCACGCGGCCGACAACCCCGATCGCCCCGCGCTCGTGCAAGCCGGCCTGCCCGATCACCGCGAGCCCCTCGCCCGCGAGGCCAAGCGGCTCACCTACGGCGAGGCCAACGCCATCGCCGATCGCCTGGCCATGGCCTTGGTGCGGCGCGGCGTCGGCCGCGGATCCGCGGTGCTCATCATGGTGAAGAACCGCATCGAGTTCTTCCTCTTGAGCCTCGCGGCCAACCGCGCGGGCGCCGCGGCGGTCACCGTCTCGTGGCGCTCCACCGTCCCCGAGCTCGCCTATCTCGCCGGCCACTCGGGTGCCGAGGCCGTCTTCTTCGACGCCGACGTCGAGGGCACGGTGCGCGAGGCCGTGAAGTCGCTCGCCGGCATCCCGCGCCGCAACTTCATCTCCGTGGGCGGCGCGATCTCGGGCTTTCCTTCGCTCGAAGAGATCGTCGCCTCCGAGCGCGAGCAGCCCGAGGACGTGAGCCACGAGGCCGGCCTCGTGATGTACACCTCGGGCACCACCGGCAAGCCCAAGGGCGCCGTGCGCAAGCTCCAGAAGAACGCGCTCGCCGCGGGCCTCGCCTTCATCGATCAGACGCCCATGGAGCTCGGCGAGATGCACCTCGCCGTGTGCCCGCTCTACCACGCCACGGCCACCGGCTTCTCCACCATGGCCTTCCTCCTCGGCGGCACCGTCGTCGTCCTCGGCGCCTTCACGCCCGACACCTTCCTCGACGCGGTCGAGCGCTACCGCATCCAATCCACCGCGCTCGTCCCGACCATGATTCACCGCTTGATCGAGCATGGCTCTGCCGCGATCCAAGGCCATGATCTCCGCTCGCTCCGGGCCATCTTCTCGGGCGGCGCGCCGCTCGGCGGGCAGCTCGCGATCGATGCCATGAACGTCCTCGGCGACAAGCTCTACAACTTCTACGGCGCCACCGAGACCGGCATGGTCACCCTGGCCTCGCCCGCCGATCTCCGCGCCGCGCCCGGCACCATCGGCCGCGCCGTGCCGGGCAACGAGATCCGCCTCGTCGACGATCGCGGGCACGACGTGCGCGACGGCGAGGTCGGCGAGCTCTATGCGCGGAACGGCATGATGGTCGAGGGCTACCACGCCGATCCCGACGCCACCCGCCAATCGATGCTCGAAGGATACTTCTCGGTCGGCGATCTCGCGCGCCGCGACGCCGCGGGCCGCTTCCACATCGAGGGTCGCAAGCGCGACATGATCATCTCCGGCGGCGTCAACGTGTACCCCGCCGAGGTCGAGGCCGTGATCGAAGCGCACCCCGCCGTCGCCGAGGTGGCCGTCGTCGGTGTCCCCGATCGCGAATGGGGTGAGCGCGTCCGCGCCTTCATGGTCAAGCGCAGAGGCCGCGACGCCACGGAAGACGAGCTCAAAGCCTGGTGCCGCGATCGCCTCGCGGGCCCCAAGGTGCCGCGCGACTTCGTCTTCCTCGAGACGTTGCCGAAGAACCCCACCGGCAAGATCTTGAAGCGCGACCTCCGGAACATGGTACTCGGGTGAGCGCCATGCCCAAGAAGGTCGGTCTTCTCACGGGTCGCGAGCGATCCTTCCCCGATGCCCTCATCGCCGAGATCGGGCGCCGCAACGCCGGCGTCGTCGCCGAGTATGCGACCGTCGACATCACCTCGATCGACGCGCCCCTCCCCTACGACGTGCTCCTCGATCGCATCTCGCACGAGGTGACCTGCTATCAGCCGGTCCTCAAGCAGGCGATGCTCTTCGGCGCGCGCGTCGTCAACGATCCCTTCTTTCGCATCGCCGACGACAAGTTCTTCAACACCGCGCTCGCCGCGCGCCTCGGCGTGGCCGTGCCGAAGACGGTCGTCCTCCCCTCGAAGGACTACGTGGAAGGCGTCTCCGCCGCCACGCTGCACAACCTGCGTTTCCCGCTCGATTGGGAAGGTGCCGCCAAGAAGCTCGGCTTCCCCATGTTCTTGAAGCCCCACTGGGGCGGCGGCTGGCGCGACGTCCACCGCGTGCGCTCGCTCGACGAGCTGTGGAAGGTCTACGACAAGACCCGCACGCTCACGATGATCGCCCAGGAGGCCATCGAGTGGACGCAGTACGTCCGCTGCATCGTCGTCGGCAAAGAGCACGTGCGCCCGGCTTTGTGGGATCCGCGCAAGGGCCATTTCGAGCGCTACACGGACGCCGCCACGCACATGGCGCCTCTCTCTCCCGAGCTCGAGGCCCGCGTCTGCGAAGACGCACGCAAGCTCTGCCGCGCCCTCGGCTACGACATGAACACCGTCGAGTTCGCCATCCGCGACGGCATCCCCTACGCCATCGACTTCATGAACTCCGCGCCCGACTTCGACATTAGCTCCCTCGGCGAAGCGCACTTCGGGTGGGTGGTGGAGAAGATGGCCGATCTGCTCGTGAAGCTCGCCCACGACGAGCCCGTGAGCGACCCTCGCTGGAGCGCGCTCCGGTAAGGAGCCGGCTCGACGGCCTGTCCCGGATCGCGGGCCCCCCTCTCCCAGGTCGTCGTCCCTCACGCTCCCAGGCCGCTCGACGGGGTCTCCCGGGCCGCTCGGCCGGGTATCCCTGGTCGCGGGGCCGCCCCTCCCCGGTCATCACCCATCACCCTCCCTGGCCGCTCACCTGGGTGTCCCTGGTCGCTCGCCTGGGTGTCCCTGGTCGCTCGACCGACCCTCCTGGTGGTCACGGGTCACGCTCCCCGGTCACTCGAACGGGTGTCCGTGGTCGCTCACCCACGTAAAACCGCTGTAGGAAGCATCGAGCTTCACGCGTGCTCCTCCACCGAAGTCGGTGAGGTGACGACCAGACCGACCTTGACAGGGCGATGCTCGTGGGACGTCCTGGTGGCGATCGCTCGACGATGGACGGCAACGAAAACCCCAATGCCCGCGCGGCGGCGGAAGAAGAAGCGTTCGACGACGCCGAGGACGCGCCGCAGGAGGGCGATTCCGTCTCCTTCGAGCACGGAGATCCGGAGCTCGCGCGAGTCATCGCGGACCTCGAGCGCAAGAGAGCAGAGCTGGAGCGCGAGAACGCAGAGCTGGAGCGCAGTGACGCGGCGATGAAGCGTGAGATCGCGGCGACGCAGCGTGAGATCGCGACGATGCAGCGTGAAGCCGCGCGGCTCAGGGGTGAAGCCGCGCGGTTCAGGCGTGAGACGGCGGAGGCGGAGCAGCAAACGGCGGCGCTCGAGCACGAGCGTGAGCTGGTGGAAGCGGAGCAACGGATGGGTGTGGATCGCGCCACCCTCCTTCACTGGCTTTCGCTCCCCCGCACAGAGCCCGGGTCCCTCGCCGAGGTGGAGAAGCCTGGGCACGTCGAGATGGTGGTGGTTCGGGAGCGGCGCCTGCGGCGGTTGCTGATGACCACCCCGCTCTTCTTCGGGATGGCGATGCTCGGCCAGTGGGCCTACGCGCGGCTTTCCGGAGGGCCGGAGATCTTTCGGTTCGGGGCCATTGGCCTGCTCATCCTGCTGGCCCGCGCCCTCTTCTGGTACGCGATGGACAGCGGCGGAGGCGTGCGCGGGCACCTCTCCGTCGATGCCGATCACGTCCTCCGCGACGGCGTCCCGCTGGTCCCACGCCGGCACATCCGCGCGGCCGTGTTCCTGTCGGGCGGCGTCCCCCGCGTGCAGCTCCTCCTCCGCCACGGCCTCCCGCCCATCGACCTGCTCGTGGCCGACGAGGCGCATGGAGAGCGCGTGCTCCGCATGCTCGGCTTCGACGCCGCACGGGTCGGGATGGAGTTCCGCACCGGCTCGCAGTTCCTGGGCGGGACGGCGCTCGCTCGCGCGCTCTCCCTGTGGAAAGTCTTCGCGGGCCTCGTCGCGATCGCTGCCTACAACGGCTACGTGTGGCCGATCTGGATCCTCCTGGCGGGGGCGCTGGCGTTCCTGATTCCCAGCATCACACCGGGACGCATGCGCGTGGGCACGGATGGCGTGGAGCTGCGCTGGCTCTGGACCCGCCGCTTCATCCCCCACCGCGACATCGTCCACGCGAACGTGGAAGGAGACGATCTCGTCCTCAAGCCGGCGAAGGGCAAGATCCTTCGCTTCCCGGCGCTGAGGAGCCACGCGCTCTTCACCAAGGAGGATCCGAGCGGGATGCGGAACCGGATCCACACGGCCCAGAAGGCCCGCGAAGCGAGCCCAGGTTCGGAGGCGACGTTGCCGGATCGGGAGGGCCGGACGGTGCGCGCGTGGATCGAATCGCTGCGACAGCTCCGCCAGAGCACGCGCACGCACTACCGCGAACCTCCCCTCTCGCTCGACGCGCTCTGGCGGCTGGTCGAGGATCCCGCCGCGGCCCCCGTCGATCGCGCCGGCGCGGCGATCGCATTGCGCGATCACCTGGGCGAAGACGGCCGAGCGCGCCTCTCGCGCATCGCGGCCGCGAGCGCCGAGCCCCGGCTGCGCTTCGCGCTCGACGTGGCGCGCGCGGCGTCCCCCGACGACGAGGTGGTGGCCGCGATCGAGGCCCTCCAATCCGAGGAAGCGACGGACACCCCGCGACGCGCACAGGCCCCCGAGCCGCGCCGGTGATCGCGCGCGTGACACCGGATCTCGACGCCGAGACGCAAAGGCATCGACGAAGCGGGATCAGCCCTTCTTCGATCGCTTCGGGACGGCGTCGCCGAGGAGCTGGGCCACCCGCGCGTCCTCCCGGCCCAGGGCGGCGAGCAGCCGATAGCACGCGGCCCACTTCTTCTTCTGCGCGGTGACCGCCTCGTGCATCGCCGACGTGGCCTGCTTCCCGTCGCCCTTGGCGGCGGCGCGATCGGCGAGCTTGCCGGCGAGCGCCTCCGCGGAGGCGAGCAGCTTGTCGAGGCGCGGCGCGTCGACCTTGCGCTTCTGGAGCACGGGGTGAATCACGGCGAGCGACTGGAGCGCGCGCGCGTCCCGCGCGATCTCGGCGCGCAGGGCCTCCTGGGAGGCGCGCTTGACGGCGGCCTTCTTCGGCTTGCCCCCCTTGCCGTCGGCGGAGGTCACCGTCCGGATCATGATCTCCGCCTCGTTGACGAGGATCCGCTCGACGCCCTTGATCACCTCCGCCGGCGCGCCGGCGGCCGCGAGATCGTGGAGGGCGGCCGAGACGACGGCCATGATCGCGCTGTACTCCTTCTGCAGCCCCACGAAGTCGGTGAGCACCGCGAGCGTCGCCGCGCCGCCGGCCGCCTGCGCGGCGCTCCGGACCTGGCTCAGCACCTCGGCCTGATGGCCGGCGGCGCTGATCTGCTGGAGATCCTCGGCGAGGCCGCCCTTGGCCTCGTACGCGGCCAGCATGTCGGCGGTCGCTAGGATGCGATCGGCCGCGCGGGTGCGCGCGGCGATGGTGGAGTCGAAGGTGACGATGGATGGCATGAAGGGATGATGCACGAAGGCCCGGCGGCGAGACAGATGCGTCGCGAGCAACCGAGAAAGCCAACGTCAGGCCCGCGCGGCGCGACCTTCAAGAAAGCGCGGGTGTGTCCCGGCCCCGGCCCAGGAGCCAGAGCCTGGGCACGAGCGACGCGCGGTAGTGGTGGCTCTCGCCGTCGCGATTCTGGGAGACGCCCTGCGCTTCGATGACGCATCGACACGCCACCCTCCGCGCGCTGCCCGATGGATGCGAAGTCGCGCATCATGCTCACGCGCCGAAGAGCGCATGGCCACTCCCCGCCGCGCTCGTCCGGACGGCGCCGGCGAGCGAAGGGGCGCGTGGGGGATGAGGCCCGCTGGCTCGTATGCTAATGCCGTCGCGTGCCGGATCCGTACAACATCCTCGGCGTGGACCGATCGGCGACGCAGGACGAGATCAAGAGCGCCTTCCGGCGCCTCGCGTCGCAGCATCACCCGGACAAGAATCCGGGCGACACCGGCGCGCACCAGCGTTTCAAGGAGATCAACGCCGCCTACCAGATCCTGAGCGATCCGCAGAAGCGGGCGGCCTTCGATCGCTACGGTGAAGCCGCCATGGGCGGCGCCGCCGGCGGTCCCGGCGGCCCGTTCGCGGGCGGCGTCCCCTTCGACATGGCCGACCTCAACATCGACGGGATCTTCGGTGATCTCCTCGGTGCCCTCGGCATCAAGGTCGGTGATCGCGGCGCCCTCCAGAAGGAGATTCGCATCACCTTCGAAGAGGCCGCGTTCGGCTGCACGAAGGAGATCAAATACGAGCGCGTCGAGTCCTGTGAAGGCTGCGCCGGCAGCGGCTCCGCGCCGGGCTCCTCGGCCGAGCGCTGCCCCGCGTGCGCCGGCCGCGGCCGCGTTCGCTTCCAGCAGGGCGTGCTCCCCATCGCCATCGAGCGGCCGTGCTCGCGCTGTCATGGCACGGGTCGCGTCGTCGTCGATCCGTGCACCACGTGCCGCGGCGCCGGCCTCGTCGGCGGTCGCACGCGCACCATCGAGGTCACCATCCCGCCCGGCGTGGAGAACGGCGCCACGCGCCTCGTCGAGCGCGGCGGCAACGTCCCGCGGCCCGATCGGCCGCCCGGCGATCTCGAGCTCATCATCCGCGTCACGCCGCACGACTTCTTCCGTCGCGCGGGCGACGACGTCGTGTGCGCCATGCCCATCAGCTTCGCCAGCGCCGCGCTCGGCGGCGAGCTCGCCATCCCCACGCTCGATGGCAAAGGCAAGCTGCGCATCCCTCCGGGCACGCAGCCCGGCAGCGTCCTCCGCGTGAAGGGCAAAGGCATCCCCCGGCGCACGGGCGGCCGCGGCGATCAGCTCGTGGAGGTGACCATCGAAGTCCCCACGCAGCTCACCTCCTCGCAGAAGGAGCTCATCGCCAAGCTCGCAGAGGAGCTCGGTGAGAGCGTCCAGCCGCAACAGGCCACCTTCATGGAGAAGCTGAGATCGTTGTTCGGTTGAGCGAGCGCGAATCGAAGCTCGGTTCAAGCATCAAATTCATCAACGCTCGATGACGCGGTGCGCCCGAATCAGCGCATCTGTCACCTGTCTGTCGCTCATCTGTCGATGGGGTCCAATGGAGGGGGGCAGATGCCCCTCTCCACGACTCACGGGCTCACGCGCTCAAACGTGCTTCGGGTGCGGACGTCCAAGCAGGCTCCGCTGGGCAAAACGGGCTTTTGCCCAGGAAAAGCCGGGGACGCCGTTTTTGCCGAGACTCAATCCATCGGCTCGAAGTCTTCCTTGCGCGCGCCGCATTCGGGACAAGACCAATCGGGGGGAGGTCTTCGAAGGCGGTCCCGGGGGCGATGCCGGAATCCGGATCCCCTTCCGTGGGATCATAGACGTGGCTGCACACCATGCAGCGATACTTCTTCTTCATCGGATCTTCTCTCCTCCGAGGTCGCGCTATAGTCGGTTTCGACTCGTTTGAGAATGGAGCATCTCGCTTGGACAATCCGCGCTACATCGACGTTTTGAGCGATTCGACGGGAGAGACGGCGGAGAAGGTCGTCCGCGCCGCATTGCTCCAGTTTCCTCAAGCAGCCGCGCACATCCGGCTGCACACGCGCGTGCGCACGAAGGAGGTTGCGCGTCCCATCTTGGAGCGCTGTGCGCGCGAGGGATCACTCCTCGTCTTCACCGTCGTCGCGCCCGAGCTCCGCGAGTTCGTTCATGCCCTCACCGCCGAGCTCAAGGTCGAAGCCATCGACGTCATCGGCGCCCTCATCGGCAAGCTCGGCAACTACTTGGAGCGCGAGCCCATCAACCTGCCGAGCGCGCTCCTCCCGCTCTCCGACGAATATTTCCGGCGCATCGAGGCCGTGGAGTTCGCCGTGAAGAGCGACGATGGCAAGGAGCCGCGCAATTTCAAGAAGGCCGATCTCGTCCTCGTCGGCGTCTCGCGCACCTCGAAGACGCCGCTCTCCACGCTGCTCGCCCAGCGCGGCCTCAAGGTGGCGAACCTCCCCCTCGTGCTCGGCGTCAACCCGCCGCACGAGCTCCTCGAGGGCCCGCAGGATCGCGTCGTCGGCCTCACCATCGGCATCGAGCAGCTCTGCGAGATCCGCCAAGCGCGCCTGCGCCAGCTGGGCATGCCTCCCGAGACGAACTACGCCATGCGCGAGCACGTCCGGCAGGAGCTCGAGTTCGCGAACCAGCTCTTCCGCCAGCACCCCGAGTGGCCCGTCGTCGACGTCACCGGCCGCGCCATCGAGGAGACCGCCGTGATCATCCTCGAGCAAATCAAAGAGCGCGACGAGCGCTCCAAGGCCGCTCGCTCCGCGCTCGTTTGAGCCGAAGCGCCGCGCCCTTCCCGCCCTCCCTCGAACATCACCCGCGCCCTCTTCGAGGTCTCGCCGCTGCGTGCGCGAGCCCACGCGCGACGCACCATTCTCCAGTCATCTCGATCACACCGGCGCACGCCATCGTGCGCTCGCGAACGCATCGACGCGATCCGCGTGCGCGCGTCGCTGTCGACGAGCACGGAAACCGTGCTAAGCATGGCGCGCGCCCCGCTCGGCGGGTCGCCATCATGGCCCTTCGTTCCTGATTCCAGGCTCTCCCCTCAGTGCCACTCGGCGTGACGGCCCGCGCTGCGCGCGTGCGTCCGCCCCGGATCAGGAGCTCGTTCATGTTGGCTTTGCAGGCCTTTGGCCTTTCGTTCGCTTTTCGCGACGCTGCCCCGCTTTTCTCCGGCGTCGATCTCCACCTCGGGCCCGGCTTCCACGGCCTCGTCGGGGCCAACGGCGCGGGCAAGAGCACGCTCCTGCGCCTCCTCGCGGGGACGTTGCAGCCCGACGCGGGCCGCGTCCTCGTGCGACCGGACGACGCCTCGGTGATCGTTTGTGCTCAAACGGTCGAGATCATCGACGATCACATCCACCGCTTCGCCGACGCTGCGGATCCCACTGCTGCGCGTCTCCGCGGCCGCCTCGCGCTCGATCCTGGAGACCTCGCGCGCTGGCCCTCGCTCTCGCCCGGTGAGCGCAAGCGCTGGCAGATCGGCGCGGCCCTCGCGGCCGAGCCGGACGTCCTCCTGCTCGACGAGCCCACGAACCACCTCGACGCGGGCGGCCGCGATCTCCTCGTCGCCGCGCTCGCGCGCTTTCGCGGCATCGGCGTGGTCGTCTCCCACGATCGCGATCTCCTCGACGCGCTCACCACCAGCACGCTCCGCGTGCACGGTGGCACCGTCACCACCTATCCGGGCGCGTACGGCAAAGCGCGGCTCCTCTGGGAGCAGGAGGCGCGCGCCGCCGAGGAGGCGCACGATCGCGCGCGGGCGCAGCATCGCGCGCTCACGCGGCGGCTCGCCGATGCGCGACGGGAGCGCGCGCAGGCGGAGCAGAACCTCTCCTCCCGATCGCGCATGAAGGATCGCAACGATCACGACGGACGCGAGTTCGGCGCCAAGAACGTGGCCGGCTGGGCCGAGGCGCGCGCCGGCCGCAAGGTCGGGGTCATCCGCGCCGAGGCCGCGCGTGCCGAGGCGGCGATCCCCGAGCACGTCGCCGATCCCACCATCGGCCGCTCCGTCTTCGTCGACTACGCGCGCGCCCCGAGCCCGCGCCTCGCGACGCTCGACATGGACGAGATCTGCGCCGGCGATCGCGTGATCCTGCGCGACGTGCGCCTCACCTTCGGGCGCGACGATCGCGTGCGCCTCGACGGCCCCAACGGCGCCGGCAAGAGCACGCTCGTCCGCGCCCTGCTCGCGGCCGCGCATCTGCCGAGCGATCGCATCCTCCACGTCCCGCAAGATCTCTCGGCCGCCGAGGAGCGCGCCGTCCTCGATCGCATTCGCGCCATCCCGCCGCGCGATCGCGGGCGCGTCCTCTCGCTCACGGCGGCGCTCGGCGTCGATCCCGATCGCCTCCTCGCCTCTCAGCAGCCCTCTCCCGGCGAGGCCCGCAAAGCCCTGATCGCGCTCGGCCTGGGCCGCCACGCCTGGGCCCTCGTCCTCGACGAGCCCACCAATCACCTCGATTTGCCCTCCATCGAACGTCTGGAGGCGGCGCTCGGTGCCTATCCGGGCGCGCTCCTCCTCGTCACGCACGACAGCGCGTTTGCCGCGCGCTGCACGTCATCGGTATGGAGGGTGGAGGGTGATCGGGTGCGGGCGATGTAACCGCACCTCGACACGACAACGTGGCTGCCAATGCAACATGCATTGGCAGCCCGCTCAGACCTGCGGCATCTCCGACAGAGGCGCGCGGCTCGACATCGGTGCACGGCTCGACATCGGTGCACGGCTCGACATCGGCGCGCGCGTCGAGCGGGGCATGCCTTGCGACAGCGGCTCGCGCGAGGCCCCGCGCATCACGCTGGCAATCATGTCGTACATATCGGCCCACGCGGCGGCGGTGGCGGGCGTGAGATCGTCGCCGAGGCCTTGTTGCAGCGTCCAGATGAGCGCCGAGCGAACCGTCTCGTAATGCTCGTCGCGCACGCCGTAACCGACGTGGCGGCGGCCGAGCCCCTGCACGACCGGGAGGATGGTCTCGACGCGATCGACGTTGTTCACCGCCACCTGGAGCACCGACATCAGCTTGCGCCCCTGTGACTTCATGTCGCCGCGGAACAGCGCGCGCAGCGATGGATCGAGCAGGAACAGGCGTCCGTAAAACAGCTCCGCCACCAAATCGGCCATGGGCAGAAGCCGCTGAAAGGAGACCCGCAGCAGCGCCGCGCGCCCCTCGTCGAAACTCACTCGTTCACCCTGATCGAAGCCTCGATCGGACATCGCTTTTCCCCTCCTCGGTCGCTGGCAGACCGCGACCCGAAAACAAGCATAGCGCGGCGTGATGTCGCGCGCCGTCCACCGGTTGCGTGAAATCGGCTCTCCGATGGCCACGGTCCGAGGAGCGCTAGCGCTGCAAAACCAGGTTGAACGGTTCCCAACGAGGCGTCTTCGGCGTAATCTGTGTGTCCGCCTCACGCCAGGAGTGCCCGCCGTGAAATCGATCCGCCCCCTTTCTATCGCTTCATTCTTCGTGCTCGGATCACTCGCCACCGCGTTCGGATTGGTGGGCGCGTGCTCCGCGAGCAACCACAACACCTTCACCGGCGGCAACGGCGGCGAGAGCCCGATCTCGGGCACCACCGGCAGCGGGACGCACACGGGGACTGGATCGGGCGGCGGAGACATCGTCTTCACCGACGGCGGCGGCTTCGACGGGCCCACCTGCGCCACCACGTGCTCCACCGATTTCCACGCGGTCATCGATTGCCACGGCACGGTCGTCCAGCAATGCAGCAACGATCAAGGGTGTGACCTCTCCATCGGGTCGTGCTCCAACGCCTGTCAGGCCGCCATCAACAACAAGCAGTCCGTCGGCTGCGAGTACTACGCGACCAACATGGACATGTTCCAGGCGGGCCCGTGCTTCGCCGCCTTCGTGGCCAACACCTGGAACACGCCGGCGCACATCAACGTGGATTTCGGCGGCAGCCCGCTCTCGGTCGCGAGCTTCGCGCGCATCCCCTCCGGCAGCGGCCCGTCGCTCACCTATGCGCCCTTCGATCCGGCCGCCGGCCTCGCGCCCGGCGAGGTCGTCATCCTCTTCCTCGGCGGCGGCGGTTCGGGCGCGCCTATCACATGCCCCGTCGGCATCACCACGGCGGTCCCCTCCGGCTCGCAGATCTTCGGCGCGAGCGGCGTGGGCAAGTCGTTCCGCATCAGCTCCGACGTCCCCGTCGTGGCGTACGAGATCAACCCTTATGGCGGCGGCAGCGCCGCGGTGACGGGCGCCTCGCTCCTCCTGCCCACCAGCGTTTGGGACACGAACTACGTCGCCGTCACCGTCTCTCCCAACGACATCTACCCGCCGTCGATGAACGTGGTGGCCTCGCAGGACGACACCACCATCACCATGCTCCCCGTCACCAACGTGGCCGGCGGCGGCGCGCTCGCGCCCGGCTCCGCCAACACGCCTTACACCTTCAAGCTCAACAAGGGTCAGAACGCGCAGTTCACCCAGCCGGCGGATCTCACGGGCAGCGTCCTCCAATCCGACAAGCCCATCGGCTTCATGGCCGGCCAGCCCTGCATGCGCGCGCCCAAGGGCGTGGCCTATTGCGATCACGGCGAGCAGATGATCCCGCCCGTCCGCGCCCTCGGCCACGAATACGTGGGTGTGATGTACCGGCCGCGCGTCACCGGCGATCAAGCCATCTGGCACCTCGTCGGCGCCGTCAACGACACGCAGCTCACCTGGACGGGCGGCGTCGCCGGCCCGGCCACGCTGGGCGCCGGCCAGCAGTTCGACCTCATCACCGATCAGCCCTTCACCGTGAAGAGCCAAGACGGCGATCACCCCTTCATGCTCTTCACGTACATGAGCGGCTCGTCGTGGAAGGCTGGGATGGATGGTTATGGCGACGCCGATTTCGTCATCAGCGTCCCGCCCGATCAATACATGTCCGCTTACGTATTCTTCACCGATCCCACGTATCCGGAGACCAACCTCGTCGTCGTCCGCTCCAAGAACAACGGCGCCTTCGAGGACGTCGAGCTCGACTGCGCAGGCGCGCTCACGGGCTGGCAGCCGGTGGGCGACTACGAGTGGACCCGCATCGACATCGAAAGGGCAAACCCGACGACCCACCAATTCGAGGGTGTCGGTAACTGCTCCACTGGCCGTCACGAGATCAAGAGCAAGGGTCGATTCGGGCTCTGGGTCTGGGGTTGGGGGACGCCGTTGACGAGCTCGTTCACGCAGAACGTGTCCTACGGCTACCCGGGCGGCATGAACGTGCAGCCCATCAACACCATCGTGATCCCGCCGACGCCGAAGTAGCTCGACGAGGCGAACGCGCGCTGCACGCGCTGGAGCACCATCGAGGAACGCGCGAGCCGCCGGCGACGTATCGTGCAAGCGGCTCGCGGGCGACGCATCCCCATCAACGCAGCGGACTCTTCGTCTCGATAGCTCTTCAATCGCCGAGCAGGTCGCTCCTTCGGAGCGGCATGGCCCCACCGGCCTTGAGAATGCATTCAATTACGCGACCGGAGAGCAGCCTGAGCTACCGAGCGCGCAATGCCGGCCGGCGACGTACCCAAGATGCTCGCGAGCAGGCTGACGAACGCATTGGGATGATTGAGATCGCCCCAGCCACTATCGTCTGCGCTGGAAATGACCCTGCCACCTCGAACAGCCTTCGGATCGATCTCGTTCGGCGATTCATCGCTCGTGGAGTCTCCCCACCCGACAGTGCCCCCCGGATGTCCTCCACCTCCGCCTCCGCGTTTCCCTCGAAGCAGCGCCACCAGATCGATCGGCTCTTCCGGCGCAGTCCAATCGGTAAGCCCACCGTCATTGTTGGAGGGGGAGGCTGACGCGTTCGGATCGAAGCCATGAAGGAATCTCAGGTTCAAGTCTGGAGGCCCTTCATCCGCATCGTCATCAGAGGACCGACCGCCAGTGAAGATCATGTCGTCTTCGGCTTCCCCGAGATCGTCCTCGTCCTCGTCGCCATCGTCCTCGTCCACGTCCTCGTCATCGTCATCGCCATCGTCATCATCATCTCCTTCAACGGTAGAATCGTTCAGGGTCTTCTTGACCTCAGTATCCCGCTTGCAGTTCTTCGAAGCAGAGATCGTATCTGTGCGATTTCCGCCCTCATCCGTTACAAAAATCTCTTCGGTGCATTTTCCGTCAGGCGAGACGGTTCTAACCGTGACCTTCGACCCATCATCCTCTACCGTCGTCACCGTCTCCGTCATTGACGCGCTTCCGTCGCTGTTCGTTTGCACAACGATCGCTGTCACGGTTCCGAGTTCATCAGTCCAATGGCCCCAAATCTCTTTGGGGGTGCCGTCACTCTTCCCAATCACCACCACATCAGACGACCCAATCGATGAAATCCCCCCTCCAATAAACACCATATCCCCGGTATCTCGATCAATGACGAACGTGCTCGCGTTCATCGCATTATCCTTCCCGTAAATCGCCGCCCCGCTGTTGACCCACGGGTTCTTATCAAAGGGGTCTGTCGTAACGACAACACTTCCCTTTGTGGATTTGATCACGACGGTGGTCGATCCATCACTATTCAGTGTGGTTGTCTTCGTGATCTGCGGAGGACTCGGCGGCGTCTGAGGCTGGTGCGGTGCCCCGGGTTTCAAGACAACCTTCCCCTCCCGAACCGACACGGATCCACGCGCGAGCAGAGACGTCAGAGCGCTCACACCTCCGCTCGATCTGGATTCGGCTCGTCGTGACGGCATTCTCGTCACGACTCCCGACGGAATCTCGACCCTTTCGTTGATCGGCTTGCCTGCCCCTAGATCCCGCCCCATTACATAGAGCTTGACCTTTGCAGCCATCGCCACGCCTGTCACGGTGTTCGTGAACTCCAGCCGAAAACGCACGAGCCCTAGGCTCGGCTTCGTCCCCGCGTCGAACACAGTGAGCGTTGTGGTCACTGGCAGCGAGCCCAATGCAACACCGTTGATTTCCGGCGTCGTATTCTTCGACATCCAGGTGCGACCATCTCCCGAATGTTCGATGACCAGCTTCACGCTGGTGCCACCCGATGTCGCCGATGGCAGCTCAACCGTTAGCTGAATGTTGAGATTGTCGCATTCGCCCAACGTCGAGCTGTAGTGGTCGGGCGTATAGCCCTTCCCATTTACAACATCATCGAGAGCCAACAAAGTCACCTTCTGCACAGTCGCACCCCTTTCAGTTGCTCCGTTGCATCTCACTCGAACAGCGCTCCACGTGGGCCAGCCAGCGCGAGCAAGCGCACTCTCGCGTCCATCGCCACCAAGACCGCATCCGTCGCGACGGCATTCTCTGCTCGGTCGTCGTCACATTGGCAATCTCACCATCAAGCGCCATCTCGCGCAGTCACGCTGACTCTGAGCTGCACATAGGCTCCTCCCATGATGTTGATCGCCAGACGAACGAACCGAAAGCTTGGCGTAGACCCATCATCCGCACCGAGCAGCGTGTAAGTCGTAAGCGGATAGTCCAGATCTACTTCGAACCAACCCGGCTTACTGGTCCAGTTCTTCCCGTCCGCCGAATGCTCGACATTGATGAAGAGCGTCCCGCCTCCCGATCTATTGTCGACTATCGCTTGAAAGGCGAATTTGTCTGGCAGGCCAAGCCGCTCGCTGAATTCAGGCGCCGTGTAGACGGTCACATCGGTAGGCACAAAGTCATCAAAGACAATCATCGAATATCTGCGCATGGTCCACCTCAACCCGTCACGCCATTTCGGCTCATAGCGAGAGCACGGCAGCAACGAACAACGTTGCCACCGTGCTCCCACTTCGGACACCGCAACAACAGTCTCACTCGCTACAGCTTCGATCTCGTACTGATCGATGCCTGCGAGCCCGGCGCTCCCCTCCGTGCATCGCAACCACGTGAACAGGCTCAGCCCGTCCTCGTGGATGCGACGCTGGAGATCAAGCGCCAAGGCAACTGCAACGCGTTGGGAGTCTACGACTCCGAGCCGTTGTCCCGCCCCACCGCGGTGATCTTCACGTGCGCGTTCGGCGACGTCCCGCCGAGCGCGATCCGAAGACGCACGAAGCCGAGCAGCGGCGTAGCGCCTGCGTCCGACGCAAAGAGCACGTTCGTCGCGCTCGAGCTCAAGCTCTGCGCGTTGATCTCTGCTGTCCCCGAACGATTGCTCCAGTTCCGGCCATCACTCGAGTGCTCGATCTGCAACGTTAGCGTCGGCGACGTCCCGCTCACCTGATCGCCCACCACCTGGAACGCGATCTTCCCTGCCGATCCCAAGAGCTTGTTGTGCTCCGAGGTCGTGTAAGTGCTCCCAGTACCAACCACGAAGTCATTGAAGACCGTCTTCGTATAGGTTCGCATACTTGCTCCGTCTCGTTGTCAATCCGAGGTCGCGTGCGCCGAGGCTTACGCCTCGTCGCGCCCCGTGACGTTCACCTTCAAGTGCGCCACCGGCGACGTCCCGCCCAGCGTGATCTTGAAGCGAACGAACGACAGCGTCGGCGTCGCACCCGCGTCCGACGCGTAAAACACGTTGGTCGACGCGGAGCTCAGCGCCTGCACGTTGATCTCCGGCGTGACCGCCTTGCTCGCCCAGTTGCGCCCATCCGCAGAATGCTCGATCTGCAGCGTCAGCGTCGGCGACGTGCCGCTGATCTGGTCGGCAATCACCTGAATGGCGAGCTGGTCGGTCGACCCGAGCTTCTGGTTGTGGTCCTGAGACGTGTACACAGCCGTGGTGCTCACCACGAACTCATCCATCGCAGTCATCATGTAGCGTCGCATGTCTTCATCTCCTTCGTAAAACACCAACAGCAACCAAGAGAGCGCCGCACAACGTCGCGGCGCACGATAGAAGTCACCATGGCCGAGTCGGGCCTCGGCCATGCAGCAGCAGGCCGCACCGACGCGCTTTCAGCTAACCTTCGACAGCGCGCACTCGACGGCTTTGTTCATCGTGAAGTTGACGAAATTCCCCAGACTGACATCGTCGTCGAAGCCCTCCGCCAGGTCCGAGATGGTCATCCCCGGCGTCTTCAACAGGTTGGTCATGGCACAGGCATCGAAGCAGCCCAGGATCGTCCTGATGGCGAACCCCTTCTCATCATCGGCGAGCACCTGCAGCAGGTCGCGGAGCTGCCCCTTCGAAAGCGACTTGAAGAAGTTGCATGGCTGCACGAGCGCGAGAACCGCTGCCGCATCACCGTCCAGGTCCTTCATCGTGATGGCGTTGCACCGTGCGAGCTCCATCAACATCCGATTGCGGTTGTCCCCATCCCAATTCGAATTGAAATCGGCAAACCCAATCTTATTGATGAGCGACCGCATCTGCTCACACGTCATGCACCCAAGAGCCTTCGTCATCATCTCATGGGAGTCCTGATTCGTGGGACCATCCAGCATCCAGTCAAACATCTGCTTCAGCACATCAACGTCGAGCGTCTGAATCTGCTGACAATTCAGAACACGAAAGAACAGCTCAGCCACCTGGTCTTCCGGATCGTCAAAAAGACCAAAGAACCACTCGCCAAACTCTTTAATCCCCAGGCCGAGCAAGACCAAAACACCAACCGCAGCCGCCGCAAAAAACAGCAAAAGACCGAAAAATACCACATCAATCCCTTTGGATGTACCCCCCGTCACGTTACAGATTTTGTCACCATTGGGACCATCTACACAATTCCAGTTTCGCTGGTCATCGAGCGGTCTAAGCAGATCACCAAATGTGCCAAAAATGGCCGTCATGGCGGACTGATCGAGTACGCCCAACTCCACGAGAGGGAGTACTACCTGCTGCAGACGAGCGCCGATGTCCGCCTCATCTTTAGCAGCGTCGGCCAACCCCTGAATATCCCCCAGAGCGCTCAGGATAACGCTCCTCGCTTGCTCGAGTTGCTTACGCAGCTCGCGAGCATTCGCCAAACTGCCCTCCCGTGCACGCGACACCCTTGTGAGGAGCTCAGGAATTCTTGGCAATGACCACCGTGGCGCAACATTTTCGTTGCACCCGCAATCGCCACAACCGCAATCCGATTCATCCTTCCAGATGAGCGACCGCTCCCCCATCCCCAGGTCGTCAGCCTCGACGCCGAGCGCGGGCGCCCTCACGATGATGCCCTCGTCGAGAGCGACCTCCTCGTTGATCGGTCTACCCGCACCGCGATCGCGCGCCGTCACATACAGCTTGACCTTCGCCACCATCCCAAAGCCTGTTGTTGAGTTGGTTAGCTCGAGGCGAAAACGCACGAGGCCCAGGCTCGGCTTCGTCCCGGGATCGGACACGCTGAACGTTGCGCTCAACGGCGACGCGCCAAGCGCCACATTGTTGATCTCCGGCGTCGAGTTCTTCGGCATCCAGACAAGACCATCTCCCGAGTGCTCGAGCACAAGCTTCACGCTCGTGCCGCCTGACGTCGTCGGGGGCTGTTCGATCAAAAGGAAGACGTTGAGCTGGTCACACTCTCCCAGGATCTTGCTGTATTGATCGGGCGAGTAGCTCTTAGAGTTTACGATGCCGTCGAGAGCGAACACAGTCATCTTATGCATGAGGCACCTCCGTCTCCTCAATCATGCCGTGGTGTGCAGCCGCAGTGCTCCACACGAGCCTGCAACCGGCGATGGTGCGATGTCGCCCCCCATCGCGGTCACGGTCGAAAAAGGCTCGATGTGGAGCACCAAGACCACGTCAACGCGCTACGAAGCCGATGCCTCTGCGCCGTTGTCCCGCCCCACCGCGGTGATCTTCACGTGCGCGTTCGGCGACGTCCCGCCGAGCGCGATCCGAAGACGCACGAAGCCGAGCAGCGGCGTAGCGCCTGCGTCCGACGCAAAGAGCACGTTCGTCGCGCTCGAGCTCAAGCTCTGCGCGTTGATCTCTGCTGTCCCCGAACGATTGCTCCAGTTCCGGCCATCACTCGAGTGCTCGATCTGCAACGTTAGCGTCGGCGACGTCCCGCTCACCTGATCGCCCACCACCTGGAACGCGATCTTCCCTGCCGATCCCAAGAGCTTGTTGTGCTCCGAGGTCGTGTAAGTGCTCCCAGTACCAACCACGAAGTCATTGAAGACCGTCTTCGTATAGGTTCGCATACTTGCTCCGTCTCGTTGTCAATCCGAGGTCGCGTGCGCCGAGGCTTACGCCTCGTCGCGCCCCGTGACGTTCACCTTCAAGTGCGCCACCGGCGACGTCCCGCCCAGCGTGATCTTGAAGCGAACGAACGACAGCGTCGGCGTCGCACCCGCGTCCGACGCGTAAAACACGTTGGTCGACGCGGAGCTCAGCGCCTGCACGTTGATCTCCGGCGTGACCGCCTTGCTCGCCCAGTTGCGCCCATCCGCAGAATGCTCGATCTGCAGCGTCAGCGTCGGCGACGTGCCGCTGATCTGGTCGGCAATCACCTGAATGGCGAGCTGGTCGGTCGACCCGAGCTTCTGGTTGTGGTCCTGAGACGTGTACACAGCCGTGGTGCTCACCACGAACTCATCCATCGCAGTCATCATGTAGCGTCGCATGTCTTCATCTCCTTCGTAAAACACCAACAGCAACCAAGAGAGCGCCGCACAACGTCGCGGCGCACGATAGAAGTCACCATGGCCGAGTCGGGCCTCGGCCATGCAGCAGCAGGCCGCACCGACGCGCTTTCAGCTAACCTTCGACAGCGCGCACTCGACGGCTTTGTTCATCGTGAAGTTGACGAAATTCCCCAGACTGACATCGTCGTCGAAGCCCTCCGCCAGGTCCGAGATGGTCATCCCCGGCGTCTTCAACAGGTTGGTCATGGCACAGGCATCGAAGCAGCCCAGGATCGTCCTGATGGCGAACCCCTTCTCATCATCGGCGAGCACCTGCAGCAGGTCGCGGAGCTGCCCCTTCGAAAGCGACTTGAAGAAGTTGCATGGCTGCACGAGCGCGAGAACCGCTGCCGCATCACCGTCCAGGTCCTTCATCGTGATGGCGTTGCACCGTGCGAGCTCCATCAACATCCGATTGCGGTTGTCCCCATCCCAATTCGAATTGAAATCGGCAAACCCAATCTTATTGATGAGCGGTTGCATCTGCTCACACGTCATGCACTTAAGAGCCCTTGTCATAGTAAAATGTTCGGGATCTCCTGTTTTACCATCATCCATATCCTGAAACAGCTTGGCCAACTGATCCACCGAAACCTGCTTAATCTCGGCACACGTCTTATTATCGAGAAACGCCTCAGCCTCCTCGTCAGTGCTATCCAGATCGATATTAGCAAACCAATCAGCGATGGCTTTAAAGGCACAACCGATCGCCTCACCCAGATCATCAATATCGCTACATTCAATTGCAGTATCCGTCCCAACGGGCTCCGGAATCGGCCCCGTAGGCGGATCCGGATCTGGATCATCAAGCAGATGCAGCAACGGCGGAGCGCTATCGATATCTGATGTCAGCTTACCAGGCTTGTTTACTGTTTGCTTGAGGAGGCGCTCGATCTTCTTCACGAATGCCGCCCAAGGACGGCGCATCCCCTGTGCGTCTGGAAATGACTTTGAGATGCGCTCCGCTTCAATCAGTGCTTCCAGCCGTCGCGCAGCGGACGACGCGGATGCAGGTACCTTAGCTCGGTTACACCCGCAATCGTCGCAACCGCAATCCGATGCATCCTTCCAGATCGGCGCTCGCTCCCCGTCAGCCTCGACGCCAAGCGCCGGCGACCTCACGATGATGCCCTCGTCGAGAGCGACCTCCTCGTTGATCGGTCTACCCGCACCGCGATCGCGCGCCGTCACATACAGCTTGACCTTCGCCACCATCCCAAAGCCTGTTGTTGAGTTGGTTAGCTCGAGGCGAAAACGCACGAGGCCCAGGCTCGGCTTCGTCCCGGGATCGGACACGCTGAACGTTGCGCTCAGTGGCGATGCGCCAAGTGCCACATTGTTGATCTCCGGCGTCGAGTTCTTCGGCATCCAGACAAGACCATCTCCCGAGTGCTCGAGCACAAGCTTCACGCTCGTGCCGCCTGACGTCGTCGGGGGCTGATCGATCAGAAGGTAAATGTTGAGCTGGTCGCACTCTCCCAGGATCTTGCTGTATTGATCGGGCGAGTAGCCCTTAGAGTTTACGATGTCGTCTAGAGCCAACACGGTCATCTTTTGCATGAAGCGCCTCCTTCTCCCCAACCATGCCGTGGTGTGCGGCCCCAGTGCTCCACACGAGCCTGCGACCGGCGATGGTGCGTGTGTCGCGTTGCCTTCGTGGTCACGCCCCGGAAACTCGAGATGGCACACCAAGACGACGTCAACCCGCTGCGAAGCCGACGACTCCGCCCCGTAGTCCCGCCCCACCGCGGTGATCTTCACGTGCGCGTTCGGCGACGTCCCGCCGAGCACGATACGGAGACGCACGAAGCCGAGCAGCGGCGTAGCGCCTGCGTCCGGCGCAAAGAGCATGTTCGTTGCACTCGAGCCCACGCTCTGCGCGTTGCTCTCCGCTGTCCCCGAACGATTGCTTCAGTTGCGACCATCGCTCAAGTGCCCGAGCTGCAACGTTAGCTTCGGCGACGTGCCACTGACCTAATCGGCCACCACCTGCACCCGACGCCCCTCAAAAGCTTGTTGTGCTCCAAGATCGTCCGGGTACTTTCTTCCACAATGAATCGACGTGTGCCTCGCCGCCCATGTCGGCCCGCACAACAACGCTGTTCCGTTGTGATTAGTAGTGTGGCCTGGACGTTTTGTTTACGCAAGAGCAAAGCAACAACGGATCATTGCTTGTCCTATCCGAACATCAGCCATCCGTCTGTCGATCATGCTCGTTCGCGCCCGACGGGCAAACAACCGCACAATGCAACCTGACGCTTCCGTGCAGACAGCCCAGCTGCAACAAGTCCGCACAGTCATCGATACCGCGCATGGCTCATCGCCCGCACGCCAAGCACAGCCGTTCCCGGGGCCAACATCAAGCCCGCTGATATCAGAATCAAGTCGAGCCCCTTGAAACGAGCCAGTGGCAGCATCACGCAACGGCTCGATCCTGATGTCGAGTAGAGTTATACGGATTTCGCGTCGACCAACATGCGCGCTCTCACCTAGCAACACAGGTTCAAGCAGATTCATCTTGCTTCGCGCGCGTTTGCGCACTTAGCTGGCACCAATCCAGTCCTCGATGTGCGACCGCACACGGTGAGGCTGCATGCGCAGCTCGGCCAAGCAGGGTTCGGGTCCCGCCATCAGGTCGCATCCGAGGCCCAGCCAACGTTGCCTTCGCCTGTCCTCCGACGCCTCGCTCCGCTAACCACCTGAATTTCCCATCCGTCCGGCACCATGGTACCCTCCGGCCCGTCTCCGCGAGCTTCACCATGCGTTTCGGCATCGATTTCGGCACCACCCGCACCGTCGTCGCCTGCAGCGATCGCGGTAATTTCCCGGTCGTCACCTTCGAGGACGAGACGGGCAACCCCGTCGATTGGTATCCCTCGGTGGCCGCCGAGCGGCGGGGCGAGCTTCGTTTCGGGTTCGATGCGCTCGCGGTGGCGGGGGATCCGGAGTGGGTCGTCCTCCGGTCGTTCAAGCGCCTCCTCACGGGGCCGCGCTCCGCGCCCGATTTCGAGGTCCAGCTCGGCAACACCACCTTGCCGGGGAGCGAGCTCATCGCGCGCTTCCTCCGCTCGCTGCGCGACGCCATCGTGTCGCGCTCGAACCGCCCCAAAGGCAACACCGACGAGCTCGTGAGCGTGGTGGCCACGCCGGCCAACGCGCACGGCACGCAGCGCTTCGTGACGCTCGACGCCTTCCGCCGCGCCGGCTTCGACGTCATCGGCATGCTCAACGAGCCTTCGGCCGCAGGCTTCGAGTACACGCACCGCTATCGCAACACCATCACCGCGCGCCGCGAGCACATCGTCGTCTACGACCTCGGCGGCGGCACCTTCGACGCTTCGCTCGTGCACATGAGCGGCAAGCGCCACGACGCCGTGGCCACCGCCGGATCAAACCAGCTCGGCGGCGACGACTTCGACGCCGTGCTCGCCAACCTCGCGCTCGAGTCCGCCGGCATCAAGCGCACGGGCCTCCCCCGCCGCGCCCTCCTCATGCTCGCCGAGCAGTGCCGCGAGGCCAAGGAGCGGCTCAACCCGAGCTCGAAGCGCATCGTCGTCGATCTGGAGTCGTGCCTCGGCGATCACGCGCCCGTGCCCGAGATCACCATCGCCGTGGCCGACTATTACGATCGCTGCGTCCCGCTCGTGCAAAAGACCATCGAGGTGATGGAGCCGGTCATGGCCCGGCTGGAGCAGAAGAACGACGATCCCCTGGCCGAGATCGCCGGCATCTACGTGGTCGGCGGGGCCAGCTCGCTGCCCGTCGTGGGCCGCGTGCTCCGCGAGATCTTCGGCCGCCGCGTGCACCGCTCGCAATACCCTTCGGCGGCCATCGCCATGGGCCTCGCCATCGCCAGCGACGAGGAGACTGGATATCAGCTCTCCGATCGGCTCTCCCGCCATTTCGGGGTGTTCCGCGAGGGCCAGAGCGGCGCGGAGGTCATCTTCGACGAGATCTTCAGCCGCGACACCAAGGTGCCTGGCAAGCACGACGCGCCGGTGGTGCACCGCCGCGTCTATCGCCCCATGCACAACATCGGTCGCTATCGCTTCGTCGAATGCGCCCAGCTCGACCGCACCGGCGTCCCCCTCGGCGACATCACCGCTTACAACGACGTCCTCTTCCCCTTCGATCGCGGCGTCCGCACCCTGCGCGATCTCTCCGCCGTCCCCGTGCGCCGCCTGTCCACCGAAGGCCCGCTCATCCAAGAGGAATACGCCGTCACCCACCACGGCATCGTGCGCGTGACGATTACCGATCTCGAGTCCGGCTTCGCCCGCGCCTACGACGTCGGGGCGTGATCGCGTCACGATGGGGCCGCAAGCGGCCCCAAGCCCCGCGCCGGACGAGCCGGCGCTGATGCACGATGAGCCCGCAAGCGGCCCAACCCCGCGCTGATCACCCATCATCCTGCCAAGCGCTCGTCACTTGCAGGCAACGGCCGAGCAAGCGCCTGTCGAGGCTTGCAAGGCGCAGTCGCGGCAAACCGTGTTCACGCCCGCGTTGGGGTGCGTGAAGCCGTGGCTCAGGCACTCTTCCTCGCACACGTCGGCGCAGACATCAGCCTTGCAAACGCAATCGATGAATTCGACCGTTCGACAGAAGCCCGGAAAGCACCAGCAGCAAGCGCCGTCGCCGGTACAGCAACCATTGTCATGCTCCTCCGGACAGCAATTGTCGACAAAGCCGGTACCGCCCCCGATGGTCTTGTGCTCACCGTCCGGGCAGGTCTCTTCCTGGTCTGCCGGGCTCGAGCAGGCGTTGTAGGCGAGCGATGAGCCGATGAAAAGGAAGACCCAAGCAGGCTTCTTCATCCGAAGATGATTCTTCGAGATGTCCAGCTCCGCAACATGAAACGCGAGCGCGCCCATCAGCCCTTCATATCGTTTGCCTCTTTGCGCCCTGACTCCGGCCAACGCCAAGACACTTCGAACGTCAGCGCGCCTCCCGCAGCCGCCGCCGCACATCCATCATCCCCATCTCGACCTGCGTGTGCGCCGCGCGCAGCGGGCGGTGGGTGAGCTTGGCGAGCCCGGTCGCGAGGAGGATGATGCGAGACGCCTCATTTTGCGAGAACTTGGCGTAGAGCGCACGGGCCATGACGTCGTGCTTCACCTTCTCCCAATGGGCGAGATCGGCTGGGCCGAGAGGGCGGCCGCGCTTGCCGCCCGCGCTCCGCACCTCGGCACCGAGCGCGGCCCCGAGCGCGCTCCCCGACTCGATCGAGAAGCTCCGATAGTACCCAGGATCCACGGTCATGAACTTCGCGGCCTGAAAGGCGTGCTCGACGGAGCGCCACGTCAAACCATCCATGGTGAAGGGCGACTCGGCGAAATTGGACAGCTTGCGCCGCCAATCGCGGTGACGCGCGAGCTCGCTGTAGGTCTCGTCGGGGACGTGGATCTCCTCACCGACGCCTCGCCCCGGCGGCGCGTCCTTCGAGCGCGAGTGGAAGAGGAACACGGCTTCTCCGGTGAAGAGGTCCATCATGGCCCTTTGCTCCCCACCCCCGCCTGCGTCAAGCGACGGAGCGCGCTCGCTCTCGCTCGACATCCATGGCTGTCACTCCGTGACGACACGAAATGATGGATCACGAAGAGGCGCGCCGGAGCGAATCAAGCCCTCTTCTCGGCCCGAGCCTCATCGGCTGCGTGCTCCTCTTCCTCCGGCTCCGGCGCGGGCTCTTGCGCTCCGCTCGGGGCTTCGGCGGCCGTGGAGCTCTCGATGTCTCCCATCGCAATGGGCGCGGTTTCGAGGGACAGCGGAGAGGCCTCGAGCGCGCGGGCGGCGCGTCGATCGGCGAGCAGGCGACGCAGCGACTGACCGGAGGCGAACCAAGCTTCGAGCGCCATGGCCACGGTCGTGAGCGTGCCAATCCACGCCGCGGGATAGACGAGCGGTTGATCCTTGCGGCCGAAGCTCATCATCGCCACGCAAAAGAGGAAGGCAGCGACGCCCGCGAGGCCGGCGACGACGTGACAGACGAGCTGCCATACGACACGCCACGTCCTCGCGGCGACGAAGCCGAGGCCCACGGCCACGATGAAGAGGCCGAAGAACCAGACGGCCACCTCCGGTCCGGAGAGCTTGTGAAAGAGGATCTCGGCGCCGGTGACCGTCGGCTGCGGCTCCTTGCTGCAGGTGAAATCCTCGGACCAGGCGAAGGGCAGCGTGAGCATCACCACGGCGGCGAGCGCGGCGCGGATCCACGCCCGCTGCGAGCGCGCGATCCGCGGCGGCTCACGCAGGGGACGGCGGTAGGGCGAAGTCGCCGGAGCGCGCGATCCACCTTCCCTCGCCTTCCCCTGGTCCATGCGATCACCCCTCATCGACGCGAAGCATAGCGCACGATGGCGCCCCGCTGTTCGTTCACGGAGCTTCACGCTTCTTCATGCGCCGAAAGGACGCCTTTCGATAGGGTGAGGCCATGAGCACCTCGCGTATCGATACCAAGAAAGCGCGCCGCGCCGCGGCCCATCCGGACCGCCCCGGTGAGGAGTGCCGGGCCGACGCAGGCACGTATGTGCCCCTCGTCAATCGTGCGAAATGCGAAGGGAAGGACGATTGTATCGAGGTCTGTCCCTACGACGTCTTCGAGGTGCGCCGCATGGATGATGCCGACTTCGAGAAGCTCGGTTTCTTCGCGCAGATGAAGAGCCGCGCCCACGGGCGGAAGACGGCCTACACCCCCGGCGCAGATCGCTGCAAGGCGTGCGGCCTGTGCGTGGTGGCCTGTCCGGAGAAGGCCATCACGCTCGTGCGCCGCACGCCTTGAATGGACTCACGACCTACGGTGCCGAGGCGCCGCGGGTGGAGATGCTGACGTTCGCCGGGACCTGTCCCGGCGCGAGCGAAGCGACCGTGCTCACCTCGAAGGTGGAGCCGCGCAGGCGCGCGACGCGGACTTCCATGGGGTCGCCGCCGCCGTAATAGGCAATCAGCGCGTCGTCCCCGCAGATGCCGGGAGCCGCGCTGATCGACGAGAGGTCTTGGGCCTGCTCGTCGATCACGAGGGGCGTGCCCCAACCCGTCCCAGGCACGTAGCGCACCGCCAGGACGGCGCCCGTGCCCGTCGGGCCGGCCACCACCACCTCGTTCGCCGGCGTCGCGGTGATCGCCAGCACGAGGTTTTGCTCCGGCAGGGTGACGCTCTCGGGCGTGGACCACACGCCCGAATGGAGCATCGTCAAAGCGATCTCCGTGAAGCTCTTGTGGAAGACGATGGCCACGTCACCATTCGGCAGCGTCGTGGCGTGCGGCCGGTCGGTCGAGATCTCGCCGCCGTAGAAGACTTTGACGTCGTCGCGGCAGTGCGGGTCCGTCCAATTGCCATTCTCTTCCCAGAAGATGCCAGTGTCGCAAAGCCTGTTCTCCGGGTCGACGCCCACGCCGAGCAAGGTGCCCACGGTCCCTCCCCGGGCGGCTGCGCTCAACATGAGCGGCGCCGGATCACCCAACGAAAACCAGTCGATCGCGTCGGGATCGAAGTAGGCGAGCTCCGACCCCTTGTCCGTGGTGCCGAGGAGCAGCGGGCCGCCCACCTTCTCCACCCAAAACGGGGAAAAGCTCTGCGCGGTGCGCTCGTCGAAGCTCTTGCCGTCGCTGGTCGCGACGAAATGGCTCGTGGCCACGCCTTGGTCCCACGCGATCCAGAAGGCGCCGAGCTGATGATGGACATTCTCGTAAGTCGCGACCGCAGTGGTGGCGGGGATGGGATGGGAGCTCGCAAGCCAAGCGCCTTCGATGTCAACGGCGATGAGCCCGTCCGTGCCGGCCGCGGCGACGATCGCGCCCTCCCCCGCCACGCACACCGGCGCCGGGAGACCGCCGGTCCCGCTCGACGAGGACGACGTCGTGCCCGCGCCTCCAGTGCTTCCGGTGCTGCTCTCGCCTCCGGTGCCCGTCGGTGCGATGGCGACGCCGCCACCGCATGCCAAAAGCAGAATCCCCATCAACGCCGCCGCGCTCACGCGCCCGGAGGCGCTCCCAAGTCCAAGCATGATGTCTCCTTCGTTGCTCGCTTCGTTCAAGCGAGCCCGAAGATGCGCGGCGCGCTGGCCGCCCGCACTTTAAGGCGCATTAAATCGGGCCTTACAGCAGAGGAGATTCGAGGTGCGCGCGGATCTCCGCGGCCAGCATCGCCTGCGCGCGCAGATAGGCAGGTGCGTCGAGCTCGCCGAAGGACACGTCCGCGAGCGCAAAACCGAGCCGCTCCATGGCGCTGTTCCCCATCAACGCGATCATCGATCCATCCCCGCGCTCCGCAAACATCGCGGCCATGCCGAGATCGCCAATCGCATTCAGGAACGCGTCGCGCCGGTCTCCGGCAACGATCGCGAGCACCGGCACGCGCAACGCTTCGAGGAGAGCCTCTGCCCGCCCCGCCTCCTCGAACCACGCGTGGAACGCGCGCGACAAGCCCTCCACGTGCTCGCGCGCGACGCCCTCGCGCTCCGCGTGCAAGAGCGCGACGCGCACCGCCGCGCGCAGCACGCGCGCGCTCGAGCCGGTCGCGAGCGGCACGCAGAGCACGAGGAGATCGGCCCGCGTGCAAGCGCTCGCCGCACGATCGACGTCACCGCCTTCACGCTCCATCAACGCCGCCAGGGCGGGGACACCGAGCAGCCTGCTACGATCGGGAGACGGCCAGTCGCGCACGGGAGCAGCATGGCGCAAGCCCCCGGCGCTCGTCGAGCATCGTCGCACCGCGCGAGATACGATGTCGCCCTCGTTCAATGTCTCCGCACCCGCCGCGCGCGCGAGCCGCTCGCACGCGGACGCAGCCGTACTAGGATTGTGCGCGTGCTCCCGGTCTCACTTTTCGACCCGCGCCACGTCGCCGTGATGTTCCTGGTCCTCGCCGCGTCGTGCGCCGAGGCGCAGCAGACTCCACCTCTCCGCGCGAGCGAGCCACGGGGCCTCGCCACGGCATCCGCGTCCGCTTCCGTGCCGGCGCCCAAGCCGCCGGCACCGGAGACATGGGACCCGGCGACGGCCGCGTGGACCGATCCGGGCACCGTGGCGCAGCTTGCAAAGGATTGCCGCTGGACACCACCGTCGAGCGCCGACGGCCCCGGCGCACTCTCATGCGCGGTGCACCTCGAACAGTCGTGCAATTACAACGAATGCGACGCGGTGCTGGAGCGGTGCGTGCCGCGTTGCACGGAGACCTGCGACGGGTGCTCGGACACGTGCGCGAAGGGTTGTGATGCGTGCAAGAGCGCGTGCCGCGACGATGCTTGCCGGCGCGATTGCGCCGCGCGCTGCGGTGCTTGCCGGCAAAGCTGCCTGCAAGAGAAGGATCACTGCGCCACCGGCGAATGCGCCCGAGAGGCCGTCGCGTGCAGTGAGCAGCTCCACGCGGACTACGAGCATGGGCCTTGTCCCAAGCTCGTCCCCAAGCTCGTGAGCTGCACCGATACGTGCGTGAGCGCGTTGAGCAAGAAGGCGAAGGAGGTGTCGTACGCGCAGATGGCCGACTGCCAGAGCAAGTGTCAGCAGCGCGTGATGCCCGGCTGCGATCGCTACTTCTCGCTCTTCCGGAAGTATTGACGTGCGCCGCGCGGCGCTCCTTTCGATGGTGCTCTTCTCGGGCGCATGCTCCGGCGCGCCGAAGAGCGAGCCCGTGGAGGCTTTGCGCCGCCCCCTCGCGGAGGCGGACGAGATGGTGCGGATTCCGGCCGGCCGCTTCATCCGTGGTCGCGACGAGACGGAGCGACGCGACGAGTCGCCCCCGCACGAGGTCGCGTTGCGCGGCTTCCTCCTCGATCGCACGCTCGTCACCCGCGAAGCGTTCGCGCGCTTCGTCGAGGAGACATCGTATGTGACCACCGCCGAGCGGATCGGATATGGCTTCGGCTCTGCCGAAGGGATGGATGATTGGACGTGGGAGCGAATCCCGCACGCCTCCTGGCGAAGGCCGTTCCGCGAAGAAAACGGGGACACGCGCGCCTTCCTCCGCCCCGACGCGCCCGTCGTCATGGTGACGTTTCACGATGCGGTGGCCTATTGCGCGCACGCCGGCAAGCGCCTCCCCACGGAGGCCGAATGGGAGTATGCGATGCGCGCCGGATCGAGCGGCACCCGCTATCCTTGGGGCGATTCCCCCGCACGCGACGGCCGGCCGGCGCTCAATTTCTGGCAGGGATCGTCCCACCACGAGAACCTCCGCACGGACGGCTTCGTCTACGTGTCTCCGGTGAGAGCCTTCGCCCCCAACGCCTTTGGGCTCCATGATCCGGTCGGGAACGTGTGGCAATGGACCGCCGATTGGTATGCCGACGATACCTATGCTCGCGCGGCGGTGCGCGCACCGGCGCTCGATCCCCGCGGCCCCGACACGGGCAAGGCCCGCGTGCTGCGCGGCGGATCCTGGTGGTGCGGCGCGTGCACCTGCGAGGGCAATGGCCTCTTCTATCGCGGCAAGGCCGACCCACAGGCCCCCTTCAACAACAATGGTTTCCGCTGCGCCAAGGATGGTTGAGCACGTCGGCTCGGCGCAAAGGCCTCTCGCTCATTTCACTCGATCATGCATTCGCCTTGAAATAGCGGGCCGGCGTCTCGCCCATCGCTGCTTTGAACACGGCGATGAACGCCGACACGTCCTCGTAGCCGACCTCGAGCGCCACCGTGGTGACGCTCTCGCCGGCCCCGAGGCGCTCGAGCGCGGCGAGCAGGCGGAGCTGTTGGCGCCATCTTCCAAATGTCATCCCAGTCTCCGTCACGAAGCGGCGCGCCGCGGTCCGCGCCGTCATCCCGGCGCCGGCGCACCATGCTTCGAGCGTGCGCCCGTCGCTGGGATCGACCGCGAGCGCCGCAGCGATACGCTGGAGCGCGGGGCTCTCGGGGTGAGGTAGAGAGAGCGGCGCCTCCGTGAGCGCGGGCAGGCGATCGAGGATGACAGCCATCAAACGCTCCTCGGAGCCGCCGAGCGGGTAATCGGATCCGAACGCCGCGGCCGCGCGCAAGAGCTCTTCCGCGAGCCGGTCCACCGCGACCACACGACACGCGGGAGGGAGCGGCGCGGCTGCGGGATCGAGATAGAGAGTCAGCAATCGAAAGGGCCGGCGCGACGCGACCGCGTGCTCCATCCCTCCGGGAACCCACACCGCACGTTGGGGCGGCACCACCCAGCGGCCCGCCTTGGTGATGACCGTGAGCACCCCTTCGGCCGCGTGCACGAGCTGGGCGCGCCGGTGCGCGTGCCACGTGCCCTCGGTCGGGCCATGGCTGTCGGCGAGCACGAATGCGGGGCGCTTCGCGGCGTCTGGATCGATGTGGCCGCGAGGGCGGATGGCCGAAGGGCGTTTCATGTCCGTTTCGACCTATTCTTTGTCCAACCGCGCCGAGATTGCCAAGCCTGATGCGCTTAGGTTTCGTTCGTGAGCGGGAGACGAGACGGCGACGGCCGCGCCGCCGTGACTCCCGCCTTGCCCAAACAGACCTGCGCTCACGAGGAACCTCATCATGCGATCCATTCTGCTCGCCCTCGCCGTGCTCACTGCCGCCTGCGCCGACGCCCGCGCGCCGGAGACCGCGTCACAACCCACGTCCGAGCCCAGTGTGGCGCCGCAGCTCGTCACCTTCACCTCCGATGCCGCCGGCTTCGACACGCACTCCCATTGGCTCGACACCGGTCGTGAGGTCGTCGTCTTCGACGCGCAGTTCACCGCGGGCCTGGCGAAGAAGCTGATCGCGGAGATCCAAAGCAAGACCGCGCACCCGATTCGCTATCTGGTGGTGACCCACCCGAACCCCGACAAGTTCAACGGCGCGAGCGCCTTCCAAGCCATCGGCGCGAAGGTCGTCGCCAGCGAGAGCACCGCCAAGGCGATCCCCGGCGTCCACGCTTACAAGAAGTATTACTTCGTGAACGTCGCCAAGATGTTCACCGACGCGACGTATCCCGAGGAGGCCAAAATCGATATCACCTTCAAGGGCGATCTCGACCTCTCCCTCGACGGCCGCGCCCAGGTGAAGCTCCACGAGCTTTCGCACCGCGGTGTCTCGAGCACGCAGACGGTGGCGTTCATCCCCGCGTTGAACGGGCTCGTGGTCGGCGATCTCGTGCATCACAAGGCACATGCTTGGCTCGAGGGCGGGATCGTCGGTGGCAAGCCGGCGCCGGATCTGTCGTCGTGGAAGCTCGCGCTCGACGAGCTCTCGGCTTACAAGGACGCCACCGTCTACGGTGGGCGCGGTGAGGCCGCCAAGGTCGCCGAGGCCGTGAAGGCGGAGCAGGCGTATCTCGATGCGATGAACGCGCTCGTCACGAAATACGTCGCCGATCTGGGCGCAGCGAAGGGCGAGCTCGGCGGCCCCAAAGCCGGTGAGCATCACAAGAAGATCGCTGGGCTCGCGGCGAAGGCGTATCCCGATTACGCGCTCCCGTATCTGATCGAATACGGCGCATACGGGCTCGTCAGCCAGGTCGCCGCGAAGTGAGCTTGGCCTGGTTCACACGGCGGGGACTCACGTTCGTCGCATCGGGATGCGGACAAAGTCCTCGGCCGCGTGAATGACACCGGAGGGAGGCGGCGAATCCCGCAGGCTGCTTTGCGCCGTGTCGAAAAGCATCTGCGGGCAACACTCCATTCCCGCTCCCGAAGGCGGCGCCGGCGGGCTCCGCGAGAAGTGGAGGATGCGGCTCATTTCAAGCCTTTACGGACGAATCGCCCCGCCGCTAGGCTGGAGGGTGGAGGAGTCCGATGAATCCAGTCGCCTACGGCCCGGCACCGTATCCGCCGCCCGCGCCGGCGCCCAACGCGTTGAAGCTCATCGAGAGCGCTGCCATTCGCGCGTATCTGACGTCGCTGGTCTACGAGCGCACCGCGACCGTCGACGAGATCGAGCTCGATCTCGCGGCCATCCGGGCGCTGCGCGCGCGCGGCAAATCGCGGTCTGCGCTGTACCTCTTCGGGCTGCTCGGGAGCCTCGTGGCCGGCTTCGTGCTGGCCAACATCATCAACAAGGCGCCGGCGTCGCCGATTGCGTTGCTCTTGGGCGTGGGCGGCGCGATCGTGCTCGGCGTCCTCTGGTCACGGGAGCCGAGCCCCGAGCACAAGCGCGTGGAGATGGCGAGCGGGTTCATCCGCCGGCTCCGGCTCGAGCCGGGCACGCCGATCAAGGTGAAGCTCGATCTCGCGCCCCTCGATCTCGGGCGCAAAAAGAAGATCGATCGCGACGAGACGGGCTGGAGCGTGACGTACCATCACGACGATTGGCTCCTCGTCGAAGGCCGGATCGAGGGCGGCGTCGGCTTCCGTTACACGCGCGCCGATTCGCAGCGGCGCGCCGTGCAGGTCGAGGTCCGCGGCAACACGCGCATCACGCGCACGCGCACCCAAGGCTGGTTTCACGACGCGGTGGCGCTGCGCTTTGCGCCCGACGCCTACCCCGAGGCCGCCCTGCTCGGCCCCGATGCATACAAGCGGCTGAAGCTGCCCGAGGGCTTCGAGACCAAGCATTTCCTCGGTCAGCCCGGCGCGCTCGAATTGACGATCACCTCGGATCGCAAATGGGACGCGGGCCCGACGGGCGCGCGCCTCGACGGCGGCGACGCGGTGATGATCGCCGGCCTCTGGCTCGGGCTCCTCTTCGATCTGCTCGGCGCCAAGAACGAGCCTTTCCAGCGCGAGGGCGATCCCAAGCCGAGCCCCGTGCTCACGCTCCCGGCCCTCGATCGAGAAGGCGTCGTGTCGGGCCTGACGCACCCGGCCACCGGCATTTGCGTGTTGGTGCTGCCCGGTCTCCTGATGGTGGTGAGCGGCGCCAATCGCTTCACCCGGGCCGGCGACGAAGGCGACCGCGCCGTGCGCCTCGAGCGCGAGGCCAAGGCCGCGCGTGACGCGAAGACCCGCGAGTCGCTCCAGAAGCAGGCCCACTGGGCCCGCGACTACGAGAGCGACCGCTTGATGGAAGGCACCATCCAGCTCTCCATCGGGTTGGTCATGATCGCGGCGGGCGGCGGCGTCGCGGGGTTCGGCGCGATCCGGCGTAAGAAGAAGGCCGCGCGGCTCGCCGCCGAGGCCCAGTTGCCGGCCCAAGGCGCGCCGCCGCAAGCAGGGTATCCGCCGGCGCAGAGTCCCTATCCGCAACAAGGATATCCGCCGGCGCAGAATCCCTATCCGCAACAGGGGTATCCGCCGGCGCAGAATCCCCATGCGCAACCTGGTCAGCCTTCACAGCAGTGGAGCCCGCAGGCCGCGCATCCGGAGC
This sequence comes from Minicystis rosea, assembly GCA_001931535.1. GTDB lineage: Bacteria > Myxococcota_A > Polyangia > Polyangiales > Polyangiaceae > Minicystis > Minicystis rosea. The sequence continues at coordinate 13,518,482 of CP016211.1, read as the reverse complement.
AGCAGAGCCCCCCGGGCGGGTGGCCGCCGGGTGGGCGGCCGGGGTGATGGCGGCGAGCGGCGCGTCCCCAACGTTCACCGCAAACGAATCGACGAAACGTCCGCCGCGCGAAGCACGATATCGCCCTTCCGCGCGGCGAACGTCCTCCATCCCCTTCATTCACACGGCTGATGACTTTGTCCGTGAGCGCGTATCTCGATGCGACGAGCGCCAGGCCCGAAGCGGCGAAACGCCCTGGAAATTGCGGGTGGATCGCGGGGTGGTGGGGCCCCGACGGCTCCGCCGGTGGGGCGTGGGGCGTAGGGCGGCGAAGCCGACCCGAAGCCCCACATGAGGACGGGGCGGCGGGGACGCGAGTCCCCGCCGTGTGAATCAGAGCGAGTCGCTGCCGTGCACCGTCGCTTCGCCGCTCGCGTCGAGCGTGTGACCGATGGAGTCGTCGACGTGGCCTTTGAACGTCAGGTGCATGCCCTCGCCCAGGTCGCCGACGAAGGCTTGGAGGCCGGTGAGCGTGCGCCAGCCTTCGTCGTCGTCGGGATCGTCGGGGAGCATCACCTGTTGCGGCCCGCTGACGACGTTGCCCTGCTCGTCTTCGAGGCTGTAGTCGAGCACCGCGTGCTCGCCGAGGGCGCGGCAGCGCGCCGCGAACCAGATGTGGCTCCCGCCCTGCGGGCCATAGATCACCGGCACTGTGACCCCCGTGCCCAGCGTCTCGAAGTCGTCCTCGCCGGTGCCGACTTGGAGCTCGGGCTTCGCGTTGGGATCGAGGTGGATCTGATGGCACCCGGTGACGGCGGAGAGCGAGGCCAGGGCCAGCGCGACGAGGGCACGAGCGGTCATGGGGCCGAGCATGACACGTGTCGTGCCGCGAAGAAGGGTCCGCGTTTCACGCAGCCGCCGGAGAGCACGTGCCGAGGTGTGCCGCGAGGGGGGCTTTGCGATCAGACGCGCACCATCGTCCTCGGGTCACGAAGGCGCGCTCGTCTTCGTGGCTGGTTTTCCCGGTCACGTTGCCAATCGGGGGCGCGCGCTCCGTTGACGCGCGGGCGCGCCGCCGTCATACGCACGCGCCGTGACGCCCGCTGCTGCAAAGGATGTTGCCGACGACGAAGCGCCCGAGAGCGCGCCCCTGCCGTCGGCCGCGCCACTGTTCTCGCTTCGTGTCGCCTACGCGCTCGCCGTGCTCTCCGGGGTCATGTATTTCCTCGGCGTTCCTGGGGTGAACGTGTGGCCCATGGCCTTCGTCACCCTGGTGCCGCTGCTCGTCGCGCTGCGCGGGCGCGCCCCGCGGGATGCGGCGAAGCTCGGGCTCGTCGCGGGCTTCGTAGCCTCGCTGCTCGGCTTCCATTGGCTGTATGGGATGTTTCAGCGCTTCAGCGGCCTGCCCGGGCCGGCGTGCGCGCTGCTCATGATCGCGATGTGCGCTTATCAGGGCGGGCGGCTCGCGTTCACCGCGTGGCTCACGGCCCGCGCCGATGCGCGCGGCTGGCCCGGCGCGATCGCCTTCGTGCTCGCCTCCACGACGGCGGAGCTCGTCTATCCGCTGCTCTTCCCCTGGTATCTCGCCTTCATGATGCACGAGACGCCACTCTTGATGCAGACGGCGGATCTCGGCGGCGTCTACCTCGCGGGCGCGCTGCTCCTCGGGCCGAACCTCGCGATCGCCGAGCTCGTGAGCGCCCGCCTTTCGCGCGTGCGACCGAATCGCAATCTGGTCCTCGCGGGCTTGTGCGCACCGCTCCTCGGCGCGGCCTACGGTGCCTATCGCATCAAGCAGGTCGAAGCGCTGGCCGCGGCCGCGCCGGCGGTGAAGGTCGGAGTGGCGCAAGGCAACCTGCCTTTGATCACGCGCGCGGGCGGCGTCGGCGTCCACCGGCGCTTGACCGAGAAGCTCCGCGGACAGGGCGCGAACCTGGTGGTGTGGAGCGAGGGCGCGATTCCCGACATCCTCGACGAGGCCACCTACAAGCAGAGCGCCCAGCGGATCACGCGTGATCTGGAGGTGCCGGTGATCTTCGGGGCCACGCTGCGGCGCCGCTCGAGCGGCGCGGTGCGCGATCTCAACAGCGCCCTCGTCTCGAACTTCGACGGGGCCATCATCGGTCGCTACGACAAGCACTATCTCTTGCCCTTCGGCGAATTCATCCCCTTCGGCGAGTCGTTCCCTTCGCTCTACGATCGCTTGCCCAACGCGGGGCACATGATTCCCGGTGAGTCGGTGGCGCCTTTGGATCTCACCGGACACCCGATCTCGGTGCTCATCTGTTACGAGGACATCCTCCCCTGGTTCGTGAACCAGGCCGTGAGCGAGGGGAAGCCCGAGCTCCTCGTGAACATCGCCATCGATACGTGGTTCGGCGACAGCATCGAGCCGTGGGAGCACCTCGCGCTCGGGCAGCTCCGCGCGGTGGAGCATCGCCGCTTCCTGGTGCGCGCGGCGAACACCGGGGTGTCGGCCATCGTCGATCCGGCCGGCCGCGTCGTGAAGCACGGCGGCCTCTTCCAAGAGGACAGCTTCGTGAGCGAGGTGCGCTTGATGACGCCGGCGACGGTCTACGAGCGCGTCGGCGATCTGCCGTTCTACGCGGGCGCCGTCGCCATCGGGATCATGGCCGTGCGCCGGCGCCGGCAAGCGGCGTAAACCATTCTCGCGGCCCGCTCATCGGGCCTGCCGCGAGAATGGTTGTCGGGGGAGCGACCGTCTCAACGCCGCTCGAGGCGGCGTGTCTCGCCGACGTCGAGGATCCACAGATCGCGGTCGCGATCGGCGGCCTCGGCGAAGGCTTTGCGGGCGCGCTCGGGAGGCTCGCCGATGGGCTCGTCGGTGAGGCGGAAGGTGCCCCAATGCATGGCCACGAGGTGACGCGCGTCGAGGTGGCGCGCGGCCTCCACCGCCTCTTCCGGGCCCATGTGCTGCGGCTCCATGAACCAGCGCGGCTCGTAAGCGCCGATGGGGAGCATGGCCCAATCGATGGGGCCGAAGGTCTTGCCGATCTCGGCGAAGCCGTCGAAGAACGCCGTGTCGCCGGAGTGGTAGGCGGAGCCGTCGTTGGAGCGCACCACGAAGCCGCCCCACAGGGCGTCGTTGCGATCCCAGGGGTAGCGCATCGACCAATGACGCGCAGGCACGAGGGCGATTTCGAGGGAGCCGAGATCGGTCGACTTCCACCAATCGAGCTCGATGACCTTCTCGGCGCCGAGGCTTTTCAGGAGATCACCGTTGCCGAGCGGCACCACGAACGTGGGCGCGCGGCCGAGCTGACCGAGGCTCCACGGATCCAGATGATCACGGTGGTTGTGCGTCACCAGGACGACGTCGATCGGAGGCAGCGATTCGACGGCCAGGCCCGGCGGCGCGAGGCGCGACACGGGGCCGAGCCAATTGCAGAAGATGGGATCGACGAGGATGCGTTTGCCACCCAGCGTGAAGAGGAAACTGGCGTGTCCGATCCAGGTGATCTGCGGCGCGCCCGAGTCGATGAGGGCGCGATCCGGATCGCGGCGGGGCGTGACGAAGCCGCCTGGATCCGTGCGGTTCTTGCCGGCGAGGGCGTCGACGACCTTCCACTTGAGGATGTCGCGCGGGCCGCGCACGGGCTTCGTGGCCAGGTGATCGAAGCGACCCATCAGCTCACGACCCGGAGCGCGCGGCCGACGAGGACCTCGTTGTGGCTGCCCATGCGGTAGCCGCCGAGATCGAGGGTGACATAGCGGAAGCCGTGCTTCTTGCCGGCTTCGACGACGGCGCCGCGCACGGCCGGATCGGCGGCGCGCGCAAGCTCCTCGACGGCGAGCTCGATGCGCGCCAGCCCCTCGTGCCAGCGCACGCGCACTTGGCGGAAGCCGAGCTGCTTGAGCGCGGCCTCGAAGCCGCCGATCTGCGTGAGACGCTCGCGCGTGACCGAGGTGCCATAAGGGATGCGGCTCGAGAGGCAGGCCGCGGCCGGCTTGTCCCAAATGCCGAGGCCCACCTCTACCGCGCCCGCGCGCACATCCGCTTTGGTGAAGCCGGCATCGATGAGCGGGCTGACGACGCCGGCTTGCTTGGCTGCTTCGAGCCCAGGCCGGTAGTCACCGAGATCGTCGAGGTTCGTGCCATTGACGATGGCCGCGAGATCCCACTCGGCGCGCTTCACGACGGCGATGCGATAAAGCTCGCTCTTGCAGTGGAAGCAGCGATCGGGGTTGTTGGCCACGTAGCTCGGGTCCTCGATTTCGTGGGACTCGACGAGGCGGTGATCGGCGCCGATCTGCTTTGCGACGGTGGTCGCTTCGTCCTTCTCGGCCGGCGCGAGGCTGGGAGAGACGGCCGTCATGCCGACGGCGCGCGCGCCGAGCTCGGCATGGGCGACGGCGAGCACGAAGGCGCTGTCGACCCCGCCCGAATAACAGACCAGAACCGAGCCGAGCTCGCGCAGGCGGGCGCGCAACCGGGAAAGCTTTTCGTGGATGCCCTGGTCCATGATTCGGGCTGTGTATCATGCCGGAACGGAAGGTGCTGCCCCCGACGGTCGCGCCCGGCTGCCTTCCCCTCCAAGGGCGGCTCGAAGGGCGGCGACATGCCCGCTCGAACCGCCCGCGCAGCACCGTGATCGTCACCGCGGATGGCGATGCGCGCTGCCGGGTGAAGGAAGAGGGCTGAGCCCCAGAAGCGCGCGTCGCCCGCGCGAGACTGCGGCTTTCTCGATCGGGGCTCGGAGCCTCCCCAAGCGGGTCGAACCGCCGAGGAGCTTGTGATAAGCCCCGGGCCCCATGAAGGCTTCCTACCGCTGGCTCTCGGCGCTGCTCCCCGGTCTCTCCCTCTCTGCGCAGGAGCTCGCCGATCGCTTTTCCAGCGCCGGCATCGCCGTCGACGGCATCGAGGAGTACGGCGCCGGCACCGCGGCCATCGTCGTCGCCGAGGTGAAGAAGATCGAACCGCACCCGAAGCGCGAGAAGCTGCGCCTCGTCACGGTCGATCGCGGAGAAGGCGTGCTCCAGCAGGTGGTGTGCGGCGCGCCCAACGTGCCCGATCCGGGCGGGCTCGTGTGCTTCGCGCCGCTCGGTACGCACCTGCCGGCCGTGAACATGACGCTCGTGCCGCGCGACATCGGCGGCGTGGTCAGCGAAGGGATGCTCTGCTCCGACCGCGAGATGGGCCTCGTCGGCGAGGGCAAGAGCGACGATCACGGGATCCTCATCCTCCCCGCGGGGATCGCGAAGCCGGGCACGCCGCTCCGCGAGGCGCTGCCGGCGGTGCACGACTTCATCTACGAGCTGGATCTGACGCCGAACCGTCCGGACGCGCTCGGCCACATCGGCCTCGCGCGCGACGCGGCGGCCCTCGTCGGGCTCCCGTTCCAGCCGCCGCGCGCCGATGCGCCGACGAAGGTCGCCGGCGGCGAGGTCGCTCAAATGGTGAGCGTGAGCATCGAGGACACGGAGCGCTGCCCGCACTACGGCGCGGGCATGGTCGTCGACGTGACCGTCGGGCCTTCGCCTTTGTGGCTGAAATACCGGCTGGAAAGCCTCTCCGTGCGCTCCATCTCCAACGTCGTCGACATCACCAACCTGGTGATGCTCGAGTTCGGCCACCCGATGCACGCGTTCGATTTCGAGACCGTGCGCGGCGGCAAGATCGTGGTGCGCCGCGCGAAGGAGGGCGAGAAGCTGAAGACCCTCGACGGCGTCGAGCACATCTTGGTCACCGATGATCTCGTGATCGCCGACGGCGAAGGCGCGACCGCGCTCGCGGGCATCATGGGCGGCGAGGGCAGCGAGATCCGGCCCGACACGAAGCGCGTGCTCCTCGAGTGCGCGTACTTCACCACGCGCGGCGTGCGTCGCTCGGCGCGCCGGCACGGCATCCACACGGACGCGAGCCACCGCTTCGAGCGCGGCGTCGATCCGGCCGACGTGCCCGACGTGCTCGCGCACGCGTCGAGCCTGCTCACGCAGCTCGCGGGCGGGAAGGCCGTGCCGGGGACGATCCTCGCGGGCGTGCCGGTGGCGAAGCCCGCGGCGATTCGGCTGCGCAGCGCGCGGCTCGATGCGCTCGTGGGCGCGCCCGTGCCGTTCACCGAGGCCACGCAGATCCTCGAGCGGCTCGGCTTCGGCGTGCAGGTCGAGGCGGGCAACGAAGCCGTGGTGACGCCGCCGACGCACCGGCCGGACATCGCAGGCGAGGCCGATCTCATCGACGAGATCGTGCGCGTGCGCGGCCTCGATCAGATCCCCACGGTGCTGCCGGCGATCCGGCCGCAGGCGCCGCGCGGCACCGGCGCGACCGAGGCGCGCGTGCGCAAAGCCGCGCTCGATCTGGGCCTCTCGGAGGCCGTGACGTTCGGCTTCGTGTCCCCCAAGGACATTGCTTCGCTCGGGCTCCCGCCGGCGCCGATCACGCTGAAGAACCCGCTCGGCGAGGAGCGGAGCGCGATGCGCACGTCGCTCCTCCCCGGCCTGCTCGACGCGCTCCGCCGCGCGCGGCGGCACGGCGTGGAGACGATGCGGCTCTTCACGCTCGGCGCGAAGTTCATGGCGCCGGATCCCAACGTGGTCGCGGGCGCGCAGATCGAGAAGAGCCTCGGTTTGAAGAGCGCCGCGTTGCCCGACGAGGTGCCCTCGTTCGCGGCGGTGATCGCGGGCAAGCGCTCGGCGCACCTCGCGAAGCCCGAGGACGTCGACGTGTACGACGCCAAGGGTCTCGTGGTGGAGATCGTGGAGCGCGTCAGCGGCCGCAAGGCGAGCGTCGCGGCGCAGCCGCTCGAGCGTCGCGCGACCTTCCTCCACCCGCGCGGCGCGGGCGACGTCATCGTCGACGGCACCGTGGTGGGTTGCTTCGGGCCCATTCACCCGGACGTCGCCGATCTGCTCGACCTCGGCGGCTCGTGCCTCATCGTCGAGATCGACGTGCGCGCGCTCTCGCACCTCGGTCACCGCACAGCGAAATACCAGCCCATCCCGGTGCTGCCGGCGGCGACGCGCGACATCGCGCTGGTGGTGCACGACGACGTGAGCGCGGGCGCCGTGGGCGACGCCATCCGCGAGGCGGCCGGCGCGCTCTGCGAGTCGGTGGAGCTCTTCGATCTGTTCCGCGGCGGGCAGGTGCCGGCCGATCACCGCTCGCTCGCGTTCCACGTCGTCTACCGCGATCCGAAGGCGGCGACGGATCCCGAGAAGGCCAAGACGCTCACCGACGAAGAGGTCGACAAGCGCCATCAGGCCGTGGTCGAGTCGGTGAAGCAGAAGTTCGGCGCCGTTCTCCGCGGCTGAGCGCCATTCGATAGGGCTTCAGCATCGCGCGAGCGGTGCGGAAGCCCCATGGCATCTCCCTCCCCAAGCCTCATTCAGCAGGCTTCAAGTCCCCGATCGCCACCCACCCCCGAGCGCTTGATAGAGATTCACCACGGCAAGCCATTGCCGCTTCCGCGTCTCGAGCAGCTCCATCTTCGCGTCCAGTGACTCTCGCCGGGTCAAGAGGACTTCCATGTAGTCGGCGCGCGCGGACTGGAAGAGGGTCATCGCCGCTTCGTTCGACCGGGTGAGCGCCTCCACCTGCTGGGATTGGAGCTCGTAGGCGCTTTGCAGGTTCTTGATCAACGCGAGCTGGTTGGCGACGTCGGTGAACGCCTGCAGGAGCGTCATCTCGTATTTGAACACCGTCTGAATCTGCCGGGCGTTCGCCGAGCGATACTGGGCCTCGATCGCCGTCCGGTTCAAGAGCGGCGCCGTCAGGCTCCCCGCCAAGCCGAAGACGAGCGAATCCGGCGTCGCGAAGAAGTGCTGGACGTTGAAGGCCCGATAACCCACCGAAGCATCGATGCTGAGCGAAGGATAGAATGCCGCCTTCGTCGACTTCACGTCGAGCTGCGCGGCCTCCATCTCCAGCTCGGCTTGCCGGATGTCGGGGCGGTTTTTGAGCAGATCGGAAGGGAGCCCCGACGTCACCGCGGGCGGAGGGTCCTTGAGCTTCTCGGCGTTTCGACGCACCGGCTGCGGGAAGCGACCGGCCAGGTAGTTGATCCGGTTCTCGGCCTGGACCTTCTCCTGCTCGAGCGCATAGAGCCGGCTCCTGTTCTTGAGCACCTCGGCTTCGAACCGCTGCACCGCGAGCTCCGTCACCCGAGCAGCTTCCTTTTGGAGCCTGACGATCTCGAGCGCGTCCTTCACGGTGTCGAGGTTCTGTTTCAGGATCTCGAGCTGGTTGTCGATGGCGATGAGCTCGAAATAGGAGCGGGCGATTTCGGCGACGATCTGCGTCACCATGAAGTTCCGGCTCTCGATGCTGGCGAGGTAACGGCGGTCGGCCGCCTTCATGGCGTTCCGCAGCTTCCCCCAGATGTCGGCCTCCCACGAGCCCTGGAGCCCGAACGAGAAGTCGCCCAGGACCGCCGGCACTCCATTCTTCTCGTCGCTGACGCCCTGACTCGTGTACTTCCCCGTCCTCTCGACGCCGGCGCCGACACCGACGCTGAGCTTCGGGAGATATTCACCCTGCCGCGCCGACACCTCGGTGCGAGCGATGATGATCTCCTGCAGCCGAATGTTCAGCTCTTGGTTCTTGTCGAGCGAGGCTTCGATGAGCGCCCGGAGCTCGGCGCTGTCGAAGAACGAACGCCACACTGCCTGCGTCGAGCTCGCGGTCAGAGACGCGGGCTTCGCGCCGGCGCTCGCCTCTCCATAGCTCGCGGGAACCGCCTTGTTCGCCTCCCGGGGCTCGTTTCCGGAGAGAGAAGGGGCGCAGCCCGCGAGGAGGCAGAGGCACGAGAGCGCCGCGGCGGACGGCGTGAGCCCTGTCCTAGACATGGTAATTCACATCCTCCGTCAGGGGTTCTTCCTCTTCGGCCTGGATCAGGCTCCTTCCTTCCGCGAGCGTCCCGAAGATGAAGTAGAGACCGGGCACGAGGACGACGCCGAAGATCGTGCCGACGAGCATTCCCCCGAGCGCCGACGCGCCGATGGTGCGGTTGCCGACGGCGCCCGGCCCCGTGGCGATGACGAGGGGAATCAGGCCGGCGATGAAGGCAAACGACGTCATCAAGATGGGTCGGAAGCGAGCCTTCGCGCCTTGAATGGCCGCCTCCATCACCGTCGCTCCCTGGTGATGTGCTTGGACCGCGAACTCGACGATGAGCACGGCGTTCTTGCCGAGGAGGCCGACGAGCATGACGAGCCCGACTTGCGCATAGATGTCGTTCGCCAGGCCGAGGAGCTTCAGCATCATGAAGGAGCCGAACACGCCGCCGGGCAACGAGAGGATGACCGCCAGCGGGAGGATGAAGCTCTCGTATTGGGCGGCGAGCACCAGATAGACGAAGGCGAGCACGACCAGGAAGATGTAGACGGCCTCGTTTCCGCGCTGCGCCTCGTCGTAGGAGAGGCCCTCCCAGGCGATGTCGTAACCGCGCGGCAACGTCTTCGCGGCGACCTCGCGCACGGCCGCGATCGCATCACCGCTCGTGTACCCCTTGGCCGGACCGCCACGGATCGCCGCGGAGTTGTACATGTTGAAGCGCGTGATCTCGTTCGGCCCCTGCGTCTTCTTCAACGTCATGAAGGCCGAGTACGGGACCATCTCCCCCTTGTCGTTCTTGACGTAGAGGTTCATGAGGTCCGAGGGGAAGCGGCGATATTCCGGCGCAGCCTGGGTGTAGACCTTGAAGAAGTTGCCGAAGCGGATGAACCCCTGCTCGTAGGTGCTGCCGATGAGGATGTTGAGGTTATCCATGGCGCTCTTGATGGAGACGCCCTTTTGCATCGCGAGCTGGTTGTCGACCACGATCTCGTATTGTGGATAGTCGGCCGCGAAGAAGCTGAAGAGGCCCGTCAGCTCCTTGCGCTTGCGCAGGTTATCCATGAACTCTTTGCTGACGCGATCGAAGTCCTGGTAATCGGTCTCGTTGTTCTTGTCCAAGAGGCGCAGGGAGAAGCCGCTCGCGGCGCCGTAGCCCGGGACGGCGGGCGGCTCGAAGAACTCGACGATGGCGCCGATGTCCTTGGCCTTGTGCTCCAGCTCGTCGAGGATCTGGGTGACGCCGCGCGTGCGCTGGGACCAAGGCTTCAAGTTGATGAGGCAAGTGCCGGCGTTCGAGCCGCGCCCCTCGGTGAGGATCTCGTAGCCGGCGAGCGAAGAGACCGAGGAGACGCCGTCCACGCTCTTCGCGACGCTCTGCAGCTCGCGCGAGATGTCGTTGGTTCGCTCGAGGGTGGTGCCCGGAGGCGTCTGGATGATCGCGTAGATCATGCCTTGATCTTCGTTGGGCACGAAGCCGGCGGGGACGACCCGGTTCAACCGCACGATACCGATGCCGAAGGCCAGCAGGATCCCGAAGGTGACGACCCTTCGATTCACCACCCGCTGGAGCACCCGGACGTAAACGTTGGTCCCGCGCTCGAAGACGCGGTTGAAGGCGTCGAGGAACATCGCGATCGGCGTCCGCCGCTTCGGCTGACCGTGCGTGTTCTTCAGGATCATCGCGCAGAGGACGGGCGTCAGGGTGAGCGCGACGACGCCGGAGAGGACGATGGAGGAGGCCATCGTGATCGAGAATTGACGGTAGAACGTGCCCACCGGGCCGGTCATGAAGGCCACGGGCACGAAGACCGCGGCCATCATCAAGGTGATGGCGACGATGGCGCCGCTGATCTCGCCGACGACGCTCTTCACGGCGTTGTACGGCGACAAGCGATCCTCGTGCATCTTCACGTGGACCGCCTCGACGATGACGATGGCATTGTCGACGACGATGCCAATCGCGAGGACGAGCGCGAAGAGCGTGATCAGGTTGATCGTGATCCCGAACATCTGCATGAAGACGAAGCTCCCGACGAGGGAGACGGGGACCGCCAGGACGGGGATCAGCGTCGAGCGGAAGTCGCCGAGGAAGATGAAGACGACGAGCGACACGAGGATGAAGGCCTCACCGAGCGTGTGGAGGACCTTTTCAATCGATGCATCGAGGAAGCTCGAGACGTCGTAGTTGATCTCGTAGTCCATCCCCGCGGGGAACGAGCCCTTCTTGAGCTCTTGGAGCTTGGCCTTGACGTTGGCGATGACCTCGCTCGCGTTGCTCCCGGGCGTCTGCTTGAGCACGATGGCCGCGGAAGGGTGGCCGTCGAGGTTCGAATAGATGTCGAAGAACTCGCTCCCGAGCTCGACCTTGGCGATGTCCTTGAGGCGGAGCAGCTCGCCCTCGCCGTTCGCCCGGAGGATGATGTTGTCGTATTGCTCGGGCTTGTTGAACCTGCCCTGATAGACGAGGACGTACTCCAGAGACTGCGCCGTGAAGCCGGTGGCCTGGCCGAGGCGCCCGGGAGAGCCAATCACGCTCTGCTCGCCGATCGCCTTCATCACGTCTTCGGTCGACACCTTGTACGCCCGCATCTTGTCCGGGTTGAGCCAGACGCGCATGGCGTATTGCCGGGAGCCGAGGATGCGTGTCTGCGCGATGCCGTCGACGCGGCTCAGCTCGGGGAGGAGATTGGCATTGGCGAAGTTGTAGAGGAACTTTTGATCGGCCGTCTTCTCCTCGCTGTAGAGGTTCACGTACATCAGCATGCTGGGCTGTACGCGATTCATGACGACGCCTTCCAATTGGACGAGCGTCGGAAGCCGGCTGATGACCTGATCGATGCGGTTCTTGACGTTGACGACGGCCTCGTTCGGGTCGGCGTCCTGCTTGAACACCACCTGAATCGTCGCCTCGCCGGCGCTCGTGGCGTCGGAGATCATGTAGATCATCCCGGGAACGCCGTTGATGGCGCGCTCCAAGGTGATGATCGAGGATTGGACGAGGACGTCGGCGCTCGCGCCCGGGAAGGTGAGCGAGACCATCACCCGAGGCGGGGAGATCTCGGGGAACTGCGCGACCGGGCGCGTCCGCATGGCGATGACGCCGAGGAACACGAGCACGATCGAGAGGACCATCGCCAGCACCGGGCGATGGATGAACTTCGCCGTCGCGCTCATTCCGCCGGCACCTCCAAGTGCTTGAACACGTCGGAAGGCTCCTTGTAATCGACGTCGATCGAGGCGCCCTCCCGGACCTTGCGCAGGCCTTCGAGGAGGATCTTGTCGTGCTCGTCGACGCCGCTCGCGACCACGTAGACCTGCGGAGTCTCGGCAGAGACGGTGATGGGGCGCGAGCGGACGACACCCTTGTCGTCGACGACGAACACGAACTTCTTGTCGAGCACGTCGAAGGTCGCCTTCTGCGGGATCAGCAAGGCATTTTTGAGCGGCACGGCCATCAAGATCTTCCCCGTCTCGCCGTGGCGGAGGAGGCCTTTGGGGTTCTGGAACGTGGCCCGGAAGGCGAGATTGCCAGTCTCGTTGTTGAAGTCGGCCTCGATGGTCTCCACCGTGCCGGACTGATCGAAGATCTGGCCGTCTGCCATCTGCAGCTTGACCGTGGTGGCCTTCTCGTTGGCCGGGAGACTCTCGTATTTGAGGTACTCCGGCTCACTGACGTTGAAGTAGACCCAAACCTTGCTGTTGTCGGAGAAGGTCGTGAGCAGGTCTCCCTCGGCCACCAGGCTGCCGAGCCGCACGTGAAAGCGGCCCACGAGGCCGTCGAACGGGGCCCGGAGCTCGGTCATCGATTTGTGCGTCGTGGCCAGCGCGACTTCGGCCTTGGCCTTGCTGAATTTGGCGTTGGCCAAGGCGAGCTCGTTGGGCGACACGACGTTCTTGTCGGCGAGGAGCTTCGTATTCTTGAGCTCGATGGCCGTGAGCTCCGCCTCGGCGTTGGCCTTCTGCACCTCTGCCTGATAAATCGCAGGCATGATTTGAAACATCTTCGCGCCCTTGGCGACGTGCTGGCCTTCGTCGATGAAGACGCCTTGCAGGTAGCCCTTCTCGAGGGCGCGCAGCTCGATGTGCTGCACCGCGCGGATTTGAGCGACGTAGTCTTTCGTGAGCTCGGTGTCCTTTCGAAGAGGGCTCGTGACGAGGAACTTGCCTCGCTCCTCGGTCTCTCGATGTTCGTGGTGGCACCCCACCACCGCGAAGGCGGCCAGCAGGACGAAAGGTGTCGGGAGTCGGTTCATCGCAGGTGATTCGGCGTCACGGTCCCCGCGGTGCCATGCACGAACGCCCTCGGGCAGAGGGGAGCATGCAATGGTTTTGCAGGGCCTTTTGAAGGTGGAGAAGCCGTCCGTCGGCGTTTCGCGCATGAACTCGATGCGCGGGCTGCCGCCCGTGCGCCGCGAGCACGGGACATGCCACCTGCCGCGCCGCAGCAGACGCGTTGCAGGCAGCCCAGTTGGGGAGAATCTCCTCAGGTGGGTGCCCCGAATTTCCCCAACCTCCCTGCCCCGTGTGCGGCAAACGTTCCTCGACGTGTGTTGGCGGGGAAGCCGATCATCGTGACATTCGATCCCGCTTTCTCATGGCATCACGGACTCGCGGGGCCATTCGCGATCCGGCGTGCTGCTGAGATGGGGCCGAGAAAGCGTCGCGAGCGTCGCGCGGATAGGGAGGACGACCGAGGAATCCTCCGCGATTTTGAGGGAGGACGACCGACGCCGCGCGACGCGCAGCAGCTTTCCCGGTCCCATCTCGAGACCAACGAGCCGGCGCATACAAATCGCGGCCCATCGCCTCGGTGCGCGGGGGATGGGAGCTAGCACGACGCTTGCGTCCACCTCGTCCACGGGGAACCTTCACGGGCCTGTCCAAGAGCCCGTTGCTCGAAGAGCATGTCTGCCCCTTTGAGGATGATCGCCGATGCGTCTCGCGTTCCGTCTTGCACTCTTGATCATCGGGATCTTCGTCGTGGCGCTCGCGGCGATCACCTGGGAGCAGGAGGGGCGGCTGGAGACGCGCTTCGGGGAGGTGTGCAGCGGGCAGATCGAGGTGCTGCTCTCGGCCCTCGACGAGAGCGCGACCCTCGCGTTCCGCAGCGGCGGCGCGGATGGGCTGGATCGCTACCTCGAACGGTTGGACGAGCGTCAGGACGAGTTCGCCATCCACCGCGTGCGCCTCGATGCGCTGGAGCGCGATCCCCTCTTTTCGCACCTGCCACCGGAGCAACGCGAGCGGGCCAAGGCCGGGGAGCGCGTCGTCTTCGTCGACCACGGCGCGAGCCCGCCATTCGTCGTGGCCTTCGATCGTCTCTCGGTCGGCAAGGAGTCGAACGCCCCGCTCGGCGTGGCCATGTCGAGCTCGCTCAAGGGTGAGTCGAGCTTCGTGTCCCGGAGCCTGCGCTCGTTTCTCATCCCGACGGGCCTCACGATCCTCGTCGGGCTCGCGGCCGCCGTCATCCTGGGCGCGCGGCTCATCTCCAATCCCCTCGATCGGATCGTCGACAAGGCGCGGCTCGTCGGCAGAGGCGATTTCACGGTCCGCTTCCAGGACGAGAGCCACTCGAGCTCGGAGATCGCCATGCTGAGCGCCGAGCTCGATTCGATGGTGCAGAAGCTCGACGAGCTGCGCGAGCGCGCCGAGAACGAGGCCGCCGCGCGCGTCGCGGTGCTCGATCGCATGCGGCACACGGATCGCCTCGCGACCGTGGGCACGCTGGCGGCGGGGATTGCGCACGAGCTCGGCACGCCGCTGCTCATCGTCGCGGGGCGCGCCAAGCGCATCGCGGGCTCGTCGAGCGTGACCGAGAAGGTCCGCGAGGAGGCCGAGAGCATCCGGGAGCAATGCGAGCGCATGCGGCTCATCGTGGAGCAATTGCTCACCTTCGCGCGCAAGCCCGGCGGCTCGCCGGATGCCATTTCGCTCGGCGAGGTGGCGCGACGGGTCACGGCCTGGCTCGCGCCCCTGGCGAAGAAGAAGGAGGCGCGCCTCGAGCTGACGACGGGCGACGCCGAGGTCCGCTGCGTCGCGCACATGGGGCTCGTGGAGCAAGCGCTGACGAACGTCACGCTGAACGCCATTCAGGCCGTCGGCGTGGGCGGCACCGTGCGCGTCGCGGCGCGCGAGGAGCGGCGCCCCGCCCCCGACAAAGGCCCGAGCACGGCGCATTCGCGGTGGGCGGTCCTCGAGGTCAGCGACGATGGAAGCGGCATCGCGACGGAGCTCCAGAGCAAGATCTTCGATCCCTTCTTCACCACCAAATCCGTCGGCGAGGGCACCGGGCTCGGGCTCGCCATCACCCACGAGATCGTCCAGGAGCACGGGGGCTTCATCGTCATGGATAGCCACACGGCGGGCGCGCCTTCCCAGAGCGGAGAGCACGGCACCACGATGCAGCTCTTCTTCCAGGCGGAGGCGTCATGAAGACCCGCGTCCTTCTCGTCGACGACGACATGGCGTTGCTCCGCTTCCTCGAAGCGGAGCTCTCGGAGCAGGGTTATGACGTGGTCGCCGTCCGGAGCGGCGACGAGGCGCTGGCCCTCAATCAGAACGGCTCGCCGTTTCATGTGGTCCTGCTCGACGTCCGCATGCCGGGGCCTTCGGGGCTCGAGGTCTGTCGCACGCTCACGTCGGCGTGCCCCGATCTGCCGGTCGTCCTGATGACCGGCTTCGGCGACATGGCCGCGGCCATCGCGGCCCTGCGCGCCGGGGCCTTCGATTTCCTCACGAAGCCTTTCGAGACCGACGCGCTCGACGCCGTCCTCAAGCGCGCCGCCGCGCAGAGCGAGCGTCTGCGCGAGGCCGATCGGCTCCAGCGCATGACGCAGGAAGGGCCGGGGTTCGCCGGCATCCTCGGCGCCTCACCGCCCATCACGCGGCTCGCGGACGTCGTGCAACGGATCAGCGACTCGGACGCTTCGGTGCTGGTGATGGGCGAGAGCGGGACCGGCAAAGAGCTGGTCGCGCGCGCCATCCACAACCTCAGCAAGCGGCGCCACGGCGCCTTCGTCGCCATCAACTGCGCGGCCATGCCCGACCATTTGCTCGAGAGCGAGCTCTTCGGTCACGAGCGGGGCGCGTTCACGGACGCGCGGGCCGCGCGGGTGGGCCTCCTCCGGCGCGCGCATCGCGGGACGCTCTTCCTCGACGAGATCGGCGACATGTCCCTCGCGCTGCAACCGAAGCTCCTCCGCGCGTTGCAGGAGAAGCACGTGCGCCCGTTGGGGAGCGATCACGAGGTGTCCTTCGACATCCGCGTCGTCGCCGCGACGCACCGGAACTTGCAGCAGGCGGTGCGCGACGGCGACTTCCGGGCCGATCTCTTCTTCCGGCTCAACGTCATCTCCATCGACGTGCCGCCGCTCCGGGATCGCGGCGACGACATCCTCCTGCTCGCGCGCCATTTTCTGAAGGAGATCGCCGAGCGTGAAGGCAAGCCGGTGACGCGCTTCCTGCCCGAGGTCGAGGAGCACCTGCTCCGCTACGCGTGGCCGGGCAACGTGCGCGAGCTGCGCAACACGGTCGAAGGCGCGGTGACGATGGCGCGCGGTCGGGCGGTCGAGCTCGACGATCTGCCGTCGCGCCTACGCGAAGAGGGCGAGCAAGCCCCCGCCGCCGAGAGCGGAACGACGGAGGTCCTCCCGCTCTCGGAGGTGGAGCGCCGGCACGTGCTCTCGACGCTGGACGCGGTGGGCTGGAACAAGAGCGAAGCCGCGCGGCTGCTCGGCATCGACAGGAAGACGCTGCAGGCGCGGCTCCAACGCTACGGGCAGGCCTGAAGCGCGGGCGCGCGAAGCTCGAACGAACGCGGGCGCGAGCTCACGTTCGTTCGAGCCGGATCGTGTTCTAAGGCAGCTTCGCGGGTGCCGGGAGCGCGCCGCCGTTGCGCATGAACTCCACGACGACGGTGCTCAGCAGGTCGTCGGCCTTCTGGCACTTGGCGGTCACGTCGCCCATCGTCGCGCCTTTGCACTCCTTGCGGCGATCCGCGTAGACCTTGCCGATCTTGTCGTTGGCGGCGAGCGCGTCGCGGACTTTGTCGTCGAGGCTCTTCCACGGGATCTTGGCGTGCTTCGGGGTCGAGGAGCCGCGCAGCGAGACCTCGTCCTCCATCAGCGACGCGCAGGTGCCGTCCCAGCGCAGCACGTCGTAGCTGCCGCCGGCGCCGCTCACCTGGATGCCGCCGGTCTTGGCCTCGCGGCGCGCGAGGATGACGAACTCCTCCTCGAACACGATCTTCTCCGCCGAGGACACGCCGCCCGACGCGTTCCACGCCTCGACGCTCTTCACGCGCAGATAACCACGCTGCCACGGCGTGCCTTTGCCGAGCATGCTCAGCGCCACGTCGGGATAGAACCCGGCGCAGAGGCGCTTCACGAACTTGGCCGGGGGCAGGCACATCTTGCCTTGGGAATCGGTGCACTCGGTGGGGATCTTGCCGAAGGGTTGGTCCTCCTCGGCCACGGGCGCGGCGGTGGGCGCAGCGCTCGCCTCTGCGGTGGGCAGAGGCGCGGCGGTGGGCGGCGGGGTGCTCGATCCACATGCAGCGAGGACGAGCGGGGCAATCGCGCCGAGCCACACCCCACTTCGCCTCTCCGAGAGGCAAAGTGGATTGGACGGCTGACGATCGATGGGGCGAGACAACACGGATGCGGCGAGTCGAATCAGGCCTCGGGGCATGGGCCGAAAGCTACCGGACTCGGCGCGCCACACCAACGACAACCGCCGCGCGGCGCGTGGGGCGGAAAACGCGTGACGGAAACGGAAATGAGGCTCTCATCGACGTGGAAGCGCGCTTGACAATCGTCGAGATCAAGCGAGAACCTGGCGCCCCATGCGCTTAGTCCGAAGTCGGGTTCTGGGCCTCTCGTGTCTCTTCCTCGCCGCGACCGCGAGCGTGTCCGCGTGCGGATCCGCCGGGCAGGAGCTGACGTCCGCGAGCGCGACCGGCGCGGGCGGCGGCGACGTGATCACGGGCGCCGGCGGCGCGGGCGGCGGGGGCATCACCACGATGCCGTCGAGCACCACGAGCAGCAGCAGCAGCAGCGGGACGGGCGGCAGCGTGGGCTCGGGCCCGCCGTATCCCTTCGTGCTCGCGCACGGCTTCTTCGGCTTCGACGAGTTCGCCGGCCTCGATTTCGAGACCTATTACTTCAACGTCAAAGAGCACCTCGCCGCCCAGGGCGAGATGGTCGACACGCCCGCCGTCGATCCCTTCAACAGCTCCGACTTCCGCGGGCAGCAGCTCCTGCTGCGCGTGCAGGATTTCCTGGCGCAGACGGGCGCGGCCAAGGTGAACATCATCGGTCACTCGCAGGGTGGCCTCGACGCGCGCGTGGTCGCGCACCTGCGTCCCGATTTGGTGGCCAGCGTGGTCACCATCTCGACACCGCATCACGGCACGCCCGTGGGCGACGTGGCCATGAAGCTCCTCGCCGATCCCAACGCGCAGGACGTCATCGACGATCTCGCGAAGCTCATCGGCGGCGCGCTCTACGACACCGTCGGCAACGCCACCAGCCTGACCAAAGCGCTCGAGCTCTTCTCGCAGCCGGGCATCACCGCCTTCAACCAGAAGCACCCCAATTCACCGGGCGTCTTCTACGCCTCCATCGCCGGCCGCTCCGCGCTGCACGGCATGGGCTCCGATTGCGAGGCCGACATCGTCGTCCCGTTCGTGAAATCGTGGGAGAGCGAATACGATCCGCTCAATCCCCTCTTCTACGCGACGGGCCTCATCGTCGGGGGACGAGCAACACGATTCACGACGGCCTCGTGCGCGCCAAGGACGCGCGCTGGGGTGAATACTGGGGTTGCCTCCCCGCCGATCACCTCGACGAGGTGGGCCAGATCCTGGGGGCGAATCCCGGCCTCGGGAACGAGTGGAAGTATCTCGACTTCTATTCGGAGATCATCGCCTACATGCGATCGCAGGGGTATTGAGAGAGCGCGCGCGGATCAGCTCCCCAATCGATCATCCATCCACGCAGAAGGTGAACACCACCGGTTCGCCCACGCCGCCGCTCGGGGTGATGGTGAACGTGTTCTGCCAGATGCCGGGCATGAAGAGCTCGATGTTGTCGACCACGTAGCGGCCCGGTTTGTCGCCGGCCTTCACGGTGGGGATGATGGTGGCGGCGTGGCCGTGCTCGGGCATGAAGGGCTTGAGCGTGATGGTCGCGCCGTCGATCGGGTTTCCCTGCGCATCGGCGACGTCGATGGTCCACACGTTGCCGCCCTTCTCCGGCGGCGCGGGCAAGGCGTCGGCGAAGGTGACCTTGATGCTGCCATCGGTCGACGCGGCGGAGATGCCGACGGCGTAGCTCGTCACGCGCGGATCGGTGGCGCAGGCCGGGCCCGAGGTCGTGGTGGTCTGTCCGCCGCTGCCGGTCGTGTCGCTGCCACAACCGACGAGCGCGAGAGCGAGGAGCAGAGCGGCCGGCAGGGCGCTTTGGATCGTGGGCATCGTCAATCTCCTACGGGAAGGAAGCTGCGCCGTTTCGCGCATGGTGACAAACACCCTCGCCATCGTCCACGTCGGGTGCACGACGAAGCGTCGCTTCTCCTGCTCCGTCGTGCGGTCTGCCCCACGTCGAGCAGAGGAGCCTCGTGCTTGCTCAATCGCCTTCTGGCCGTGCCGTCGCGTGGTGAGCCCTCCCGGGACATCGAGCTGACCACCGGGGACGCGCTACCGGCCCTCCGGGACACGCAACGGGCCTTCCGGGACATCGAGCTGACCATCCGGGACGCGCTACCAGCCTTCCGGGACACCGGCGTCGCCGCGCGCGTGTCCCGGGAAGTGTTTCGACTTGTCGACCGTTCCGTCTCTCCAGAAGCGCTCGGGGCGCGTGGGGACGGGGCATGGTGCTCCTGCGCCCAGCGTGGGCCGTGCGCTCCCCCGCACAGGGAGGATCACCATGCCGTCACAGAAGAGCGACCTCGATCGGTGGGCGGACGCCGCGTCGAAGATCGAGAGCGTCGAGCTGCCACCATCGAACCTCCCATTGCACGTCTTGTTCGGCGAGGCCGTCGACGTCGCCCGCTTCGCCGCCAAGTACTGGGAGCCCGAGCGCGACGCCAAGAAGCGCGTGGTACGCCGTGGTCTCGTCTCCGCGATCGGCGAGAAGAGCCGCCTCTACGAGGCGATTGCGGACGACATCCTCTCGCTGCAGCGCGCCGGACAGGACGCGCACACGCGCTACCTGCTCACCGTGAGCCCCGGCGCGCTCGCGGATCCCACCGAGCGCGGCCGCTTTTTGCTCGACGAGATCACTGCGACGCTGGAGTGGTACTTCGACGATGGCGTCGAGGACGAGAACGACGCGAAGCTTTCCGCGCTGGGGAGCGCGCACGCCGACGATCCCCAGAGCGCCGACGCGCTGGCCGGCGCGCTCGACGACTACGCGGTCCTGGCGGAGCCGCACCGCGACGCCATCGACGGGCTCGGCGGCTTCGACGTCGCGCACATCGACGAGGCGCGCGTCGTGGCCAGAGCGCTGCGCGAGAAGCCAGCGACGCCGGCGCCGACGACGCTGGAGGCGAAACGCGCGATCGCGCTGCGCAACAAGGTGGCGACGCTGCTCTGGGAGCGGATGTCGATCGTGCGCGCGGCGGCGCGGTTCGTGTTCCGCGGGCAGCCGGAGATCGTGCGCGAGGCGACGAGCGCATACGAGCGGCGGAGGAGGGCAGCGGCGCGGAGGGCGAAGGCGACGAAGGAGGCCGAGGGGAAGAAACCGCCCACCGAGTGACGTGGCGTGTCGGCAAAGTCCGCAAGTCCGGGGCGTGGGGTGGCCAGACTTCGGGCGGACGGCACTACCCTTCGATTCGCCCCGCGCGCCAAAGCAACCAGAGGAACACCGGGCCGCCGAGGATCGCCGTCACCGCGCCGACGGGCGGCTCGGTGTGAAGAAAGCGAAAGGCCACGCGCGAGACGAGATCGCAGGCGACCACCATGGCGGCGCCCGCGGCGATCGAGAGCGGGAGCAAGCTGCGATGATCCGGGCCGACGACGCGACGGAGCGCGTGGGGCACGACCAGACCGACGAAGCCGATCAAGCCGGTCACGCTGACGATGGCGCCGACCACGCACGACGAGGCCAAGAACACGCGGCGCTCCAGAGCACGCACGTCGAGGCCCAGCGTCCCCGCGGCCTCGTCGCCGAGGGCGAGCAGGTTGAGGCGCGCGGCGTCGCGCAGCAGCATCGCGGCGCCGAGACCGACGTAGATCGTCACCGCGACGAGGCCGGGCGCGGTGGGGAGATCGATGAAGCCGGTCAACCAGCGGAGGAGCTGCTGGGCGCGCGAGGGCGAGACGAGCGTTTTGAGAAAGGTGATGAGCGCGGCGGCAATGGCATTGACCATGACGCCGGCGAGCAGAATCGATGTGCCCGAGCCGCCGGCGCGCGCGCCGCGCGAGATGCCATAAACGAGGATGGTCGCGCCGAGGCCGCCGAGGAGCGCCGCCGCCGGGACGAGGGCCGCGCCGAGGATGGTCGTGGCCTCGATGCCGAGCGCGATGGCGACGGTGGCGCCGAGCGCGGATCCACCGGAGACGCCGAGCACGTAAGGCTCGGCCAGCGGATTGCGCAAAAGGGCCTGAAAGGCCGCGCCGACGAGCGATAGGCCACCTCCGGCGACGGCGGCGAGGACGACGCGCGGGAGGCGAACGTCGAGGAGAATGGTGCGATCGAGGCTCGCCGGATCGGCGAACGCGCGGCCGAGGGAGACGGGCTCGGCGCCGAACACGACCGCCAGTGCGGCGACGGCGACGAGCGCGGCCACGGCGCCCCCGATGTGCAACGCACGGCCGCCCGCTGGAGGCCGAGGGCCGCGTGCGGGGCCATGATCATCCGGGCCGCCTGCGGCCTCACCGCGACCGGAAACGGCGGTCAATCCGCGGCGCCTCCGGGGGCGGGGGCTTGGTCGAACCGGGCGGATCGTTGCGCTCGAAGATGAGGCGCAGGCCGGTGAGCGTGAGATCGTCGTCGACGTGCTCGATGGCATCGGTCTGCGGCGCGATGAGGCGCGCGAGGCCGCCGGTGGCGATGACGCGGCAGGGATAGCCGAGCTCCTTGCGCAGGCGGCGCACGAGCCCTTCGACGAGGCCCGCATAGCCATAGACGATGCCCGATTGCATGGAGTGCACCGGGTTCCTCCCGACGACGCGCGGGGGCAGCGCGAGCTCGACGCGATGGAGGCGCGCGGCGCGGGAGAACAAGGCTTCGGCGCTGATCTGCACGCCCGGGGTGATGACGCCGCCGAGGTACTCGCCGCGCGGGGTCACGCAATCGAAGGTGGTGGCGGTGCCGAAATCGACGACGATCACCGCGCCCTTGGCCCACTCGTAGCCGGCCACCGCGTTGACGATGCGATCGGCGCCGACCTCGCGCGGGTTCTCGTAGAGGATGGCCATGCCCGTCTTGATGCCCGGGCCCACGACGAGCGGCTCCCGGCCGAACGCGGTGCGCACGAGGCCCGCCATCGTGTCCGTGAGCGTGGGTACCACGCTGGCGATGATGGCGCTGTCGATGCCGGCGAGATCGACGCCGCGGAGGGCGAGCATCTGCCGGACGAGCACGGCATATTCGTCGGACGTGCGCGAGCGGGCGCTCTCGCAGCGGACGTGATGCAAGAGGTTCGGCCCGTCGAACACGCCGAAGCTGATGTTGGTGTTGCCGACGTCGATGACGAGGAGCATGGCGAGGGGACTCTAGTGTTGGAGCGCGCCGACGCGAAGCCCCCCGAACGAACGAAGTGGGCCCTGCGTGAAAAAATGTCGGCGGCCGCAGTGATCAGCGCAGCGTCAGCACCTCGACCGCCGGCCCACCCGGCCCGACCCGCTTCGGCGCGGTGCCCGGGCCTCGCACCCAGAAGCTGGCCCGGAACACCTCGGTGCCGGGCCGCTTCCGGATCGACACCGGATCAGCATAGAGAAAGCCCTTCTTCCAGCGCTGCGGCGCGATCGCGAGCGGCAGGCCCACCTCGCGATCGGTCGGATCGGCGAGGGTGAGCGACCAGGGCGCGCGCGCCGTGACCTTCGATCGCACGGTGAGCTGCACGTCGGCTTGGGTCGGGCCGCCGGCCTCGATCCAGATCGTCAACAGCGAGCGCGCGCCTTCGTGGAAGGTCGTGCCGATGAGCTTGGTCCCGTCGTCGTAGGCCGCGTTCACGCGTGTGAGCGCCTGCTCGATCTCCCCGCGCAGCGCCGCGGCGCGCGCGGGATTGCCCGTCGCGACGGCGATGTTGTGCGCGATGCGCTTCTGCTCGAGCGTCACCGGCTCCACCGACGGAGGATCCGCGGGCTGGCCGAAGTGGGTGCGGAGCTCCCAGGTGAGAAACGGATCGCTCGCGACGTCGCGATGCGGCTCGGTGCCCGAGATGAAGTACCACTCGGCGAGCGACGGCTCCCGCTCGACGAATGAAGATGCATCGATGGGCGCGGAAGGCGTGTTCTCGTCGATCATCCAGAGCGGGCCGACCGCGGTGACGTGGTAGTCGCGGGCGAGCTGTCCCTGTACCTCGCTCAGCATGTAGCGGGTGTCGGCGAGGTAGATCGATCCATGGCCGCGCGTGCGGGAGGGCGCGGGCTTGTTGGCGGCGATCAAGCGGCCGCCGAGCGTCCACACTTGGGACCACGTGGCCTTCATGCCCTCGTGCATGCCGATGACGGCCGTCTTGGGGAGCACGGGATCGAGGTGGCGGAGGAAGGCCGCCTTGTCGCCGTCGGAGTCGATGACGAGGCCCTTCTCGTTGAAGCGGCCGCCGGTCTCGCGGGCATAGCGAAGCGCGGGGACCGCATCGCGGAGGATGGCGAAGAGAGGCACGAGGCCCACGCCGAGCGCGACGATCGGCGCGCGCGAGCGCAGCGCCGTGATGCGCGCGAAGAGCGGCGCGAGCGTCGCGACCAGAGCCCCCATCGCGAGCGCGAAATAGGCACCGAAGTAATGGGGCCAGAAGACGTGGATGTCGGCGCCCTGCTTGAAGACCACGTATTGCGCGGTCGCCATGGCCAGCACGGCGAGCGGGATCACCTCGTGCTCGCGCCGCAGGACGAGGAGGCGCAGCACGCAGATCACCGCCGCGACCTTGCCGAGGAAGATGGCGATCGGCGTGAACGAGAGCTCGATCCAATAACGGCGCGCAGCGAGCACCGAAGCGAGCGAGCCGCCGTTGCCGGCCGCGCGCTGGTCGTAGCTGCCGAAGAGATCGCCGAGCTTGTTCGAGTGCTTGAAGAGCAGGAGATAGAGCAGCAGCGTGACCACCGCGAGGGTCGCGCTCCCGACCCACCAGGCGGCGTAGCGGCGCTCATGGCGAATCGGGCCGAAGAGATCGCGCGCCACGAAGCCGCGAAGCAGGCCGAAGCCGAGCATCGCGCCGGCGAGCATGAAGCCGGGCCAATCGGCGTGGAGCGCGAGCAACATGCCGCCGAGGGCCGCGACGAGGTGACGGCGGCGGCCCGTCTGCGTGAGGCGCACGAAGCCCCAGAGGCCGAGGAGCGACCACGCGATGACCGGGACCTCGAGCGCATTGAAATGCGCGAAGGCGAGCGTGATGGGCAGCACCACGAACGCCGCGGCCGCGACGGCGCCCGCGGCGGGACGCCAGATGGCGCGGCCGATGGCGTAGAGGAGCGGCGGCGTGGCGGCGCTGAAGAGGACGGGCGCGAGGCGACAGAGGTAGTCGTGGCGGCCGAGGAGCTTCATCAGCGCGGCCGTCGTCCAGAAGATGCCCCAGGGATGATGGCAGTAGTACATCTCCGGGCCGGGGCGCGTGCGCGTGTACTCCCAGACCGGGCCGGGGATGTGCCAGCGGAGCATGTTCTCCGCGATGATCCCCATGCTCGCCGAAGATGCGTAATGGCCGGCGAGGAGTGGGCCGAACATCTCCCACGCGGCCGCGAGCACGAACCACGCGGTGGCGATCCGCACGACGATGCGGGCCACGCGCTCTTCGAGCGGGTCGGCGACGGGGAGGCCATCGAGGTCGCGCGGGGGCTCGAGAGGTCGCCGGAGCATGAAGGCGCGCGAAGCTAGTACAGCCGGCGCGGCGGGGCACGTCGTTGCAACCGGAGCAGGCCGGTGCGCCCCGATGCGGAGGCCCGCCTGCGGCGTGCTACCGTCGCGCGGCCCGTGATCCGCGAAGCCCTCACCCGCCTCGATCGCCGCGCCCGCGAAGCCCCCGCCGAGACGGTGCTCGCCGTCTTCGCCGTCGCCGTCGCCGCCTATGCCGTCATCGCGCCCTTCGCCGCCGCGAAGTACCCGCCGATGACGGATCTCCCCTTCCACACGGCCTCGACGGGATCGCTCCGGCACTACTGGGATCCGTCGTTTCACCAGCGGGAGCAGTTCGAGTGGCACCCGCTCGCGGTGCCGTACATCTCGATGTACGCCATCGGCGCGGTGCTGATGCTGGTCTTCCCGGCGATCGTGGCCGTGAAGATCGCGGCCGCCGTGATGCTCGCGCTCGTGCCCGCGGGCCTCGCCGTGATGTTTCACGGCATGAAGAAGTCACCGCTGCTCGGCCTGCTCGGCTTGGGGCTCCTCTGGTGCAACCTGACGCACTGGGGCTTCCTGAATTTCGTGGGCGCGCTCGGGCTCTTCGTCATGAGCATCGGGCTCACGCTGCGGCTCGTCGACGCACCTTCGCGCGGCCGGCAGATCGCGCTCGGCGTGACGCTCGTGGCGCTGTTCTTCACGCACATCTTCCGTTACCCGTTCGCGCTCGCGGCCGTGGTGGGGACGGCGATCGTGATGTATCCGGCCACGCGGCGCATCCGCCCGATCGTCGCGCCCCTCGTGCCCGCCGTGGCCTTGATGATCGTGTGGCTCGCGGTGCGGCCCAAGGCGCTCGAGGGCGACATGGGTCGGCTCGCGATCCACACGGAGCGCCTCGGCGAATTCACGGGGCTGCTCACGGGCGCGTTCACCGATCCGGCGGAGCGGCTGGCCTTCGATCGGTTCTTCGCGGTGGCCTTCGCCGTCGCGGGCGCGAGCGCGCTGGTCGCGTTGCTGCAGCGCCAAGTAGGCGGCAAGCGCTCGTCGCTCGCGTGGAGCATCGGGGTGACGGTGATCCCGCTCGCGTGCGCGGCCGTGTTCCTCGGGCTGTTTCTGATGCTGCCCATGCAGATGGGCGTGTGGTGGTACGTGTACCCGCGCGAGGCCACCGCGGCGGCGTTCCTGCTGCTCGGCGCGTGCCCCGACTTGCCGAAGCCGCTCTTCCTGCGCGCGCCGCTGGCCGCGGGGATCGCGCTGGCGGGCCTCGGCGTCTCCTCGGTGGTGGTGACGAACTACCGCAAGTTCGACGCGCAGACGCGCGACTTCGACGCCATCGTGCAGCACATCCCCAAGGCGCCGAAGCTCATGTACCTGATCTTCGATCACGGCGGCTCCACGCGCACGAGCACGCCGTTCATCCACCTGCCGGCCTACGTGCAGGCGGATCGCGGCGGGTGGCTCAGCTTTCATTTCGCGGTGTGGGGCGCGTCGTCGATCGCGTATCGGCCGCGCGAGCAGCCGGGCGCGGTGGTGCCGCCGCCGGTGCCGCTCCGATGGGAGTGGACACCGCACCTCTTCGACGTCCGTCAAAAGGGGGCGTTCTTCGACTGGTTCCTGGTGCGGCAAGGCCGCTCACCCGACGCGCTGTTCGCCGCCGATCCCAGCATCGAGCGCGTCGATCACGTGGGCAGTTGGTGGCTCTATCGCCGCAAGCCGAAAGGCTGAGGCGCGGCCCGCTTCGTTGTGGCCACCGAGCGGGGGCGATACTATTCAAGGAGCCGCGCTTGCCGCAGGGTGATGGCGCTCGGAGCACTCCATGTCCTCTCCGGTCAACGTCGGTGACGTCCTCGCGTCCAAGTACAAGGTGGAGCACGTGCTCGGCGTCGGCGGCATGGGCGTCGTCGTCGCGGCCAAGCACCTGACGCTGGGCGAGCGGGTGGCCATCAAGTTCCTGCTCCCGCACGCGCTGGAGCGGCCCGACGTGGTGGCGCGCTTCATCCGCGAGGGGCAAGCCTCCGCGCGCCTCAAGAGCGAGCACATCACCCGCGTGCACGACGTGGGCACGCTGGCCACGGGCGCGCCCTTCCTCGTGATGGAGTACCTCGACGGGAAGGATCTCGGCGCCATCCTCGAAGCGCAGGGCCCGCTCGCGGTGGAGCGCGCGATCGACTTCGTGCTTCAGTCCTGCGAAGCGCTCGCGGAGGCGCACGTCGCGGGCGTCATCCACCGCGATCTCAAGCCGAGCAATCTCTTCGTGATCAAGCGGGTCGACGGGTCGCCCTCGATCAAGATCATCGACTTCGGCATCTCCAAGCTGCAGCCCACGAGCGGCGACGGCATGGAGGGCGAGATGACGGCGACCGCCGTGATGATGGGCTCGCCGCTCTACATGGCGCCCGAGCAAATGGCCTCGGCCCGCGGCGTGGATGCGCGCGCCGACATCTGGTCGCTCGGGGTCATCCTGCACACGCTGCTCACGGGATCGCCGCCCTTCCTGGCGCCGACGGTGATGGGCATCTACGAGCAGATCGTGCAGGGCGCGCCGCCGATTCGCCGCCTCCGGGCCGACGTGCCCGAAGGGGTCGAGGCCGCGATCCTGAAGTGCCTGCAACGTGATCGCAACGAGCGCTTCGAGAACGTGGGCGCGCTCGCCGAGGCCCTCGCGCCCTTCGGTCCGCCGGACGCGCGCGCGGCCGCGGAGCGAACGAAGCGCATCGTGGCCGCACACAGGGGGAGCGTCCCGCCGCCCGTCGCAGCCGCGCCGGTAGCAGCGAGCCACGCGCCTCCGCCGAGCGCGACGCCCACGAAGGCCGGAGAGCCCGCGGCGCAGCCTCTGGCGCAAACGACGAAGCGGTCGGCGCCGAGCGCGCGCACGGCACCGCCGGCTCTCCCGTGGAGCATGGTGGCCCTCGCGCTGATCGTCGCCTGCACGGCCTTCGCCGGCTATTTCGTGCTGCGCGCGACGAGCAAGCCCGTGCCGCCGGTGCCTCCGAGCGCCCCCACCGCGAGCGCGGCGCCGCCGGGCCGGTAGTGCCTGCGCGACGGGGGTGGCCTCCCACCATCGCGCCCTTCTGCTGATATTTTTCCAGCAACTCTGGGACCGGCGCTCCCAACGCTGATATCCGCAGTCCCAGCGACGACATCGGCGGGTCCCAACGCTGACATCGGCGGGTCCCAACGCTGACATCGCTGGCCCCCAGCGCCGACATCGGTGGATCTCAGCGCTGATGTTCGCGGACCCCAGCGCTGACATCCGCGGACCCCAGCGCTGACATCCGCGGACCCTAGCGCTGATATCCGCGGACCTCAGCGATGGTATCGGTGACCACCAGCGCAGATGCCGGCGGACCTCGGCGCCGCGGCCCGTCGAGACGCTATGCTCCCCGCCCATGGCTGCGCCTCGCTCCGAGATCGATCGCCTGCGCCTCGAGCGCGATCTCTTCCTTCGCCTCTTGGAGCTCGGCACGCGCGACGATCTCCGCCCCTTCCTCGAAGACGCGCTCCGCCTCGTGGTCGAGGTGACGGCCGCGCAAAAGGGCTACCTCGAGGTGCGCGCGGGGAAGCGCGCCCCCTTCTGGATCGCGAGCGGCTTCGACGACACCGAGATCGCCGAAGCGCGCCGCGCCATCTCCACGGGCATCATCGCCGAGGCCATCGCGAGCGGGCGCACCGTGAGCACGGCCAGCGCCGTCGACGATCCGCGCTTCCGCGCGCAGCAGAGCGTCCAGGCCCAGCGGCTCCAGGCCGTGCTGTGCGCGCCGATCGGACGCGGCGCGCCCATCGGCGTCGTCTACCTCGCGGGCCGCGCCGCGCCTGGGCCTTTCCCCGAAGAGGATCGCGCGCACGCCGAGATCTTCGCGCTGCACCTCGCGCCGCTCGCCGATCGGTTGCTCGCCCGTGAAGAGGCCGTCGTCTCCGCCGATCACACCGCCGAGCTGCGCGCGCGCCTCGCCGTCTCCGGCATCGCGGGCACGAGCCGCGCGCTCGCCGAGGTGTTTCGCCAGGTCCTCGTGGCCGCGCCGGTGCCCGTCGCGGTGCTCGTCACCGGCGAGAGCGGCACGGGCAAGACCGCGATCGCGCGCGCGCTCCACGACAGCTCACCGCGCGCGCGCGGCCCGTTCGTCGAGCTCAACTGCGCGGCCATCCCCGAGACGCTCTTCGAGAGCGAGCTCTTCGGCGCCGAGAAGGGCGCGCACAGCACCGCGACCCGCCGCATCGAAGGCAAGGTCGACGCGGCCCGCGGCGGCACGCTCTTCCTCGATGAGGTCGGCGAGATCCCCATCACCGTGCAGAGCAAGCTGCTCACCTTCCTGCAGAGCCGGCGCTACTACCGCCTCGGCGGTACGCAGGCGCTCGAGGCCGACGTGCGCGTCGTGGCCGCGACCAACGCCGATCTCGAAGAGCGCTGCGCCGCCCGCAAATTCCGCGAAGATCTCTACTACCGCCTCAACGTGCTCGAGGTGCGCGTCCCGCCGCTCCGCGATCGCCCGGAGGACATCGCCCCCATCGCCGAGGCCGTGGCACACGCGCTCGGCACGGCCCACGATCGCCGGGTCTCCCTGTCGCGCGCGGCCCGCATCGCGCTCGCCGAGAGCGAGTGGCCCGGCAACGTGCGCCAGCTCGAAAACGCGCTGCAACGCGGTTGGGCCATGGCTCTCTCGGAGGGCGCGACCGCCATCGAGCCACGTCACTTGTTCCCCGATCGCGCCGCCGAAAGCGACGGCGGCACGCCGACCTACGAGGACGCCATGCGCCGCTTCCAAGCGCGCTTCATCAAAGAAGCCTTGGAAGAGAATGGTTGGAACGTGAGCGAGACCGCGCGGCGCGTGGGGCTCGCGCGCTCGCACCTCAACGATTTGATCAAGGCGCACGGCCTCGTTCGGAGCGCGCGGAAGGCTTGATCGGTTGAGGGAGAGAGGGAGAGGGAGAAGGAACGCAAAGGGGCAAAGGCGCAAAGACGCAAAAAGGCGAGGAGAGATGGTATCTCATGCCCGAGCGTCGGTTGTGTCGTGGCCTCCGGTCGCGAATTGGCAGCGGGGTTTGGATGCGATCAGTGCTCGGCGTGGAGGCCGAGGACGTTATCCTCGCCGTCATGAGCCAGCCGACCGTGCCCGTTCACGCCCGACAGAAGCCGCCCGCGAAGGCCAACGCACGCGCCGTGGAGGCCGCCTTCGCGCGGATTCGCGACATCGCGATCACGCTGCCGGACGTGGCGGAGAGCGTGAATCACGAGCGCCCGTGCTTCGCGGTGCGCGGCAAGACGTTCGTGATGTTCATGGACAATCATCACGGCGACGGCCGCCTCGCCATCTGGTGCAAGGCACCGCCGGACGCGCAGGCGATGATCGTCGAGTCCGATCCGGCCCGCTATTTCGTGCCGCCCTACGTCGGCCCCCGCGGCTGGATCGGCGCGCGCCTCGACACCTCCCCGGATTGGGCGATGATCGCCGCCTGCATCGAGGAGAGCTACGAGCTCGCCGCCCCAAAGCGCATGGCCGCGAAGCGCTCGCCGAAAGAAGCGAGCTCCGCGAAGCCCAAGCGCGCCGCCACGCAAGCCGCGTCGGCAAAGACTGCCACGAAATCGAAGGGCGCCACCGCGAAGCCCGGCACCGCGAAAGCCACGGCCAAGAAGGCCGCGACGAAGGGCGCCGTCTCGAAAACGGCAACGAAGGCCGCGAAGTCCAAGACGATTGCAGCCGCAAAGCCCAAGAAGGCCGCGGCTGCGAAGCCCAAGAAGAGCGCAGCCGCAAAGACCAAGAAGACCGCGGCCGCAAAGCGCGGCGCGCGCTCGAAATAGACGCGCCGTCGGACGCAGGCGCAGCCTCGAGCATCGATGGAGGCTGCGCCCTTGGCTCACGGGCGCAGCGTTGTAGCAGCGCGGCTACTTGGGATCGGGCGCCGGCGGGAGGGTGCGGTCCTTCTTCTCGCGATCCTTGGCTTGCGCGGAGAGGACCTTGTTCACGTCGAGCGGCTTGACGACGTCGCCTTCGGGGACGAAGGGCTTGGCCTTCGGAGGCGGGGGCGGGTGGAGCGCGGCTTCGCGCTCGGCCTTGCGTTGCTCGGCCGACTTGACGGTGAGGGCGTAGCCGCCGTTCGCCGGATCCTTGGTGATGAAGGGCCGGCCGTTGACCTCGGCGACGTGGAACTCGGTGCGCCGGTTCTCCTGCATTCCATCGGCGCGGCCGTTGGGCGCGATGGGGCGCGCCTTGCCGAAGCCGACGGCGATGAGGCGGGTGTTCTCGATGCCGTGATCGACGAGCCAATCGCAGACGGTGAGCGAGCGGTTGGCCGAGAGCTCCATGTTGTGCTCGTCGCTGCCGCGATCGTCGGTGTGGCCCTCGACCCGGATCATCGTCACCTCCGGGTGCTCGTTGAGGAACTGGAGCAGCGTCATCAGCACCTTCTCACCGCTGCCGGGCCGGATGGTCGCCTTGTCGGTGTCGAAGACGATCTTGCCCTCGATGTAGATGCGGCTGTCGGCGTCCTTCGCCGTCCACGGGCGCTCCGGGTACCAGCGCGGCAGGGCGGACTGCTCGTCGCTCTTGGGCACCGGGATCATGGGGAGCGCATTGCTCGAGCACCCGAGGACGGGCACGGCCGCGAAGGCCAGAGCAAGAGCGACGCCGACGACGTCGGGGCGGCGAAAGGAGCGCGCGGAGGGTTTCATCGCGCGAAGTAGCGTGCCCAAGGT
Organism: Minicystis rosea; assembly: GCA_001931535.1. GTDB lineage: Bacteria > Myxococcota_A > Polyangia > Polyangiales > Polyangiaceae > Minicystis > Minicystis rosea. Next base: position 13,487,017 of record CP016211.1, on the reverse strand, counting down.
GGCCCGGGACTGCAAGTTCGCAGCGGCCCCCTCCCCGCTCCCGCCCGATCCCAGGTCATCCGAACGGAGGGAGCGCGCGATCTTCGCGCCGCTCACGGGCCCAGCTTGGCGATGAACCCAGCGCCCGGCCCCACGGCGAGCAGCGGCCCCTGTCCGAAATCGATGTTTCCCGCGAGATTTCCCACGATGACAAGACCCCCGGGCTTGCCGAGACGAACCCCGGTGCAGCTCTGCCAGCCGGTCCCTGGGAATGCCTTCATCGCGAGGGGCTCGCCCGCCCCGCTCCATGCGAGCAGCAGAGGATCGGGGTGCCCCGCATAAGGCACCACCTCGGCGCCAAAGGTCATCTCCGGCGCGGAGCCACCGCACGTCCAAGCGTTCCCGGCCGCGTCGGCGGTGACGTAGAAATTCTCGATCTGCTGGGCGCTCGCCGAGATGACGCGGGTCCAGAGCGGTTGGCCCGCGTCATCGAGCTTGGCGACCACGTTGCTCGTGACGCCCGTTTCACCGAGCGGCCCCGCGCCGAGATCGAAGATGCCTTTGGCCACGAGCGCGAAGAACAAATGGCCCTCCGCATCGAAGCTCACCGAAGGCTCCTGGCCGTTGAAATCCACTTCGCTCCCGAGGAGCTTCGTATATCGAATCTCCCCCGAAGGGCCATAAACGGCGACGAACACGCTCGTGCCCCCCAAACCGACCGGCGCCGTCACCACGCCGGATCCGAAATCGATTTGATTGGTGACGAGCCCGGTCACGGCGATGCTGCCATCGGAGCTCATCGCCGACGCGCGCGGGAGCGCGCCGAGGGAATCGTTCGCGCTGCCGAGCACGCGGGCCCACGAGGTGGCGCCGTCGGGGGCGATCGAGGCGACGTAAGCCGCTCGCTGCGCGCCCGTGCTCACGAGCGGTGCTTTCGAGCCGAGGTCGAGATCGTGGTCGAAGAGGCCGACGATGCCCACCTGGCCGCTCTCGGTCGCGCCGGCCACGTCGATGCGCACTTCGAGGTTCGCCTGCGAGAAATAGGTCCGGCTCCACACGAGGTCGCCGGTCCAGAAATCGAGCTTGGCGAGGGACACGCACGCATCGTCGTCGCCGCCGTTCGCGGCGCAGGGCGCGACGCCGTCGAGCAGGGAGAGGCCATGATTCCAATTCCAGCCCGAGAGCACGACATTGCCATTCTCGTCGACGGCCTGTGCCCGCAGGCGGCCCGGCGAGTGTCGCTCCCATACCAGGCCGCCGCTGGGATCGAATTTGAGGATGCGTGATTGAGGATCGGTGCCACTGCCTCCGACGAGGACGGTGGCGACGACGCTGTCGTCCGGCGCGACGAGGGCCGATGGCAGCATGCCGACCTCGGGATCGCCGAAGGCCTTGCTCCACGGGACATCGGCCACGCACCCTTCGCAGGCGCCGAATCCGGAGCCGTCCGGAAGACAGCTTTGGTGGCCACCGGGGCAATCGCACGCGAGGACGGCACCCGCAGCGCAAATGGGCGCTTCCCCGGAGGTCGAGCTCGAGGATGCCTTCGTCTCCTCGAAGACGCTGCTGCAGCTCGCGAGCGAGAGGGAGAGCCACGCGATCCCCACGCGCAGACCGACCATGGAGCGACGCTCGCACGGCGTCGCCGGCACGGCAATCGCGAGCGTTGGCGCGGAGGGCTCGGCGCGGGCGAGAGAGACCCGCGCTCGATGTCGATGGGGACCATCCCCGGCGCTCCGACGGGGCACGGAGCGCCGAGGATGGTTGAGCGGAGACTCGAGATGCGATGGGGAACGAAGGTGTCAGTCGTGTGCGACGGTGGCCGCCACGAAGGCGCTGGCCGGCACCTCGGCGCCGACGGTGTAATAGAGATACTCGGAGGCCGACGGGCCGATGGCGAAGCACGATCCGCCCGATTTGCCGTAGATCATCGCCGGGGTCGTCGGTTGATCGACCGCGTAGACGTGAATGGCGCTCGGATCGAGGCCGCAGGCTGCGTCGGTGTTGGAGACTGCATATTTGGGCGCCGAGCAGGCGTTTTGGAGGAGCACCATCGGCGTCTCGCACGACGCGTCCGCGAAATAACGGAACTCGGTGCCCTGCGGCAGACACCGCGTCTTGCCGTCGGCGGCGAGCGCGAAGGAGCAGTCTTCGTTGCGCTGCGAGTCGAACCAGAGGCCGGCGAGGTACTCCTTCGCGCCGTCGTCGCCGACGCGGTATTTGGGCTTGAGACGCGATCCAGGGGTGGGCTCGGCGTGGGCCGATCCGACGGGATCGGTGAGCGCGTCGCCGATGCCGCTGTCGGGGATCGTGTTGCCCGATCCGCCGGTCCCCGGCGTGCTGCCGCCGGTCCCTTGATGCACGGTCATGCCGGAGCTGGATTGGCCGGACGGCCGGCCTGCGCAGGCCGCCATCGAGACGTACATGATCGAACCGCCAACCAAGCACAGGGCCACGTCGCGCAATTTCATGTCATCACCTCCACGAGGTCCGGGCCCGCGCATCGAAGCGCAGAACCCGCGAGGCGCGGAGCTCCTCGCCCCCATCCGTCGCCCGAAACGACCCGACGTACGGAACGGTGGAAGCTGCCGGAGACGGCAAGCCAGGCGAGCTCAAGCTCCACGCACCCCGGTCCGATGCGCAGCGCCCGCAGGTGGTCGCAGCGGGGCTATCCTGCGACGCCATGGCCCACCGCGAAACACGCGCGAGCGCTCGGGTGCGGCGCGTGGTTGCAATCGTCCTCGCCACGGCGACGCTGGCGGCGCTCCTCGCGTGGCTGCTCTCGTCACCGGAGGCGCGGCTTCCGGCGCCGAGCGAGCCCAGCGCGCCGAGCGCGACGGCACCGCTCGCCCCGACCTCCGCGCGTGAAGCAACGCCGACGGGCGCGCCCGTCACGCCCGAGATCACGACCGTCGCGGGCGACGAATCGTTCCGCTTGCACGTGTTCACGATCCCGCTGCAAGGCGCGCGCTTCCGGGTCATCGACCTGGGCATGTCCCGCGATCTCGCGACCACGCGCGCGCGGACCGAGGCCTCGCTCGTGATCAACGGCGGATTCTTCGACAAGGAGGAAGCACCCGAAGGGCTCGTGATCTCGGAAGGGACGACGATCTCGCCGCGAAGCGACACATTGGGCGGCGGGGTGATCGCGGTGACCGCGGAGCGCGCCTCGCTCTCTCCGGCGGAGGGCTACACGCCGCCGCCGGACGTTCGCTTCGCCGTGCAAGCGCGCCCGCGGCTCGTGGTCTCGGGCAAGAGCACGATCGTCAAGGACGACGGCCGCGCTGCGCCGCGGACGGCCCTCTGCGTGCGCGACGCGGGACGCACGTTGGAAGCGGTGATCGCGCGCGGCGACGCCGGCGCCGGGCCCACGCTCTCGCTCCTCGCCGACATGCTCGTGAGCCGAGGCTGCGAGGCGGCCCTCAACTTGGACGGCGGTCCGTCCACCGGCGCCGCCTTTCGCGACGGCGAAGGCACGCACGATCTCCCGCCGCGCGGGCCGCTGCGACACGCCATCGCCATCTGGCTCCCGCCTCCCTGAGCGCGCGTTCGTCGCGGGCGCGCGGACGAGGATGGTTCACATGTAAACATCCTCGCTTGCGGCGCAGTTTGCCGATCGATCGAGGATCGACATGCGTCGCGAACGCGCACGATCCGTGCAGCCGCGATGACGTTCGGGCGGCCTGCTCGGCGCTCATGTCGCCGTCGTGTGTTCGTCGCGAACGCCGTGATCATGGAAGGTACGAGCACGTGATCGACGCAGGATCGCCTGCTACCGGCGTGCCCTTGCGCTACCCTCCGGCGTGGCCTCCTCGTCGATCGTACCGGCGCCGCGCAGAAGAGGACGCGCTCCTCGCGAGCGCGGCGAGGCCCGATCGCGATCGATACTACCGACGACCGCACCGGATCGATCGAACGAGCCCACCGCCGAGGAGGCGCTGCTCGAGGTGCAACGCCTCTTCGACGCGGGGCCCGACAGCGGCCTCACGGTGCGCGTGTACGGAGGCTCGCCCACGGGCGACGCGTTCCGCGAGCTGCTCGACTCGCTGCGCATGTACGACGATCGCTACCGCGAAGGCCGAGACGTCCTCGTGCACGCGCCGAGCCGCGCGTCCCTCTCCCGCGCGCTGGCCACGCTGGGCGGCGGAGAGCAGCGCCGCCGCGCCATCGGTCACGCGCTCGAGACCTTCGGCCCGCGGCTCGTGCATCCGCTCGGCGAAGTCATCGAGGACTCGCCGGGGGCCTTGCCCGCGCGCCTCTCGATGATGCGCGACATCGTGCTCGCGCAGATCGCTTCGCTCCGCCTCACGCCGGAGTCGCAGCGCCTCCTCAGCAACGACATGCGCCGGCTGCTCTCCGACGAATACCTCGGTCTCTTGGCCGAGAACGAAGAGCACATCGAGCGCCCCCGCGTGCGCGCGCTGGCCCGCGAGATCCTGCGCCTCTTGGGCGCGACCTTCCAGCGCGCGCTCGTGGGGCTGCCCGCGGCGGCGGACGGCATCGCCGGTGAGATCGAGCCGAGGCTCTCCGGTGATCATCCGCTGCGCGAGATGCCCGCGCGGGTGCGGCGCGAGATCACCGCGGCCGTGGAAGGCTATCTCCGCGAGGCGACGAGCGCGGAGCTCGAAGCGAGCCTGACCGCGCTGTTCGCCGAGCACGGCGTTTCACCGACGCCGCTGCCGCGCGATGGATACCGCGAGGTCGCGGAGCGATGCTGGGAGATCGTGGCGAGCTGCTGCTGACGCGAAGCTACGCGACCCTCGCGCCAGGCCTCGTCCCTTCGGCGCGCAGCGCCTTCGCGGCCTCCCAGATCTCGGGCCAGCATTCGAGCAGCACGCCGTAGCCGCGCACCATGCGCCGCATCGCGGCCTTCCCATCCTCGACACCGAAAGCGGCCGTGAGGTCGATCGGCGCGACCTCCGCCGCGCGCGGCAGCGCCGCCTGCAATGCGGCCGCGGCCCGCTCGACGTCGCGCGCCCAGAATGCGGGCGCACCGCGATGGGCGAGGAGCGCTTCCTCGAGGAGCTGCGCGTCGAGGCTCCGCGCGCGCAGGACCGGCGTGCGCACCACGTCGTCGAAGTCGGCCGCCGCGAGGTTTCCCCAGCGCGCGAGGGTCGCGCCGAGCGCGCGGAGAGCGACGCGCGAGTCGTTGGGGTCGGGCGTGATGCCACTCGTGGCGATGAGGCCGCAGAGCATGTCCTCGCTCGCCGTGCGCCCGAGGCTCGCGAAGAAGTCGGCGAACGACGACGTGCGCGGCCGCGACGGGCTGTGCTCGATCACCCACGGGAGAAAGCCGGTGAACGCCCCATGCTGGGTCATGCGCACCACGAAGGCGTGCACGCCGTCGGAGTTGCGTTGCACGGGGAGGAAGGGCGGCAGGAGCTCGCGCCCATCCAGACCGAGGCTCATGCTCATGCAGAAGATGCCGTCGCTCACGGCCGCCCGCGGGACGGCGCGCACGGCCTGTCGACTGGTGAACGCGCGCCGATAGTGATCCTCGGAGGCGAGCAATCGCTCGCGCGTACGGCCGCCGAAGAGGAGGTAGTGCCACATCGATCCGGTGCCGGTGTCGCCGGCCGATCCGGTCATCGTGGCGAGCACGCGGCCGCCCGCAGGCGACAGGCGGCGAAAGAACGCCGACGAGGCGCGCTCCACCTCCAGGCCCTGCCGGCGCGCGCCGTCCGCGCAGGCGGCGACGTTGCGACCGAGCAGCTCTTCGTGCACCGCGAGGTAGCATCGATCCACGCGCACCCGCTCGGGCAGCGCGGGCTCGCCGGCCGCGGGAAACCACGACTCGGTGGGATCGTGCTGCGAGGTGAGCGATAGACCAGGCACGCGCCCGGGCGCCGGCGCGAGGCGGCAGCGCGTGTCGTCGTCGACCTGCACGTGCAGCTCGCCGGCCGCATGCAACAGAATGGCATTGCGACCCGCGCCGGTGTCCTGCGGAAAGCCCTCGGGATTGAGCAGCGCGAAGCGCACGACGTCGAGGGGCACGCCCGCGCGCGCCGCGAGAGTCGCCGCATAGGCCTCGCGCTCCGGCATCCCCGCATGAAAGACGGCGGCGCCATAGCGCGATGCGAGCGCGACGAGATCGGCGCGCGTCGCTTCGCGGGTCGCCTCGGATACGGCCCCTTCGGCAACGACGATCTCCAGTGTCCGCCCGTGGTCCCGCGCGTTGACGAGGTAGCTCTCGAGGGCGGCGCGCACATCGGGGAGGCGATCACGCGTGGCGATCCCCAGCGTCGCGATGCGAGGCGGCTCCTCGGGCGTGCGGGGCGCGGCCTCGGCGATGCGCCGCAGGAGAGCGCCGGCCGATACCAAGAGGCCCGCGGCGACGAGCTCCGCGAGATCGACGCGCACCGCCGCCGCCGCGCGCCCGACCTGCGCTGCGATGCGGCCCGCATGTTGATCGAGCGTGGCGAGCCCGCGACACGTGGCAAGCACCCGCGCCCGCTCGGCGGAGAGCACGTGCCCCGCGCGCCCGAACGGCTCGTAGACGAGCTCCGCCTGAGCGCCCGCGGGGAGCCGCAGGAGATCGGGCCACGCGCGAAAGAGATCGTCGCCGGAGGTCACGGAGGGCCGAGGCTAGATCACCGCGCGGAATTGTCGACGCCCGCGCGCGGCATGGCGATGAGAACCATTGCAATGGTCACCATTGCAATGGCGCTCTCTCATCGAGGAGCCTTGGCCGGTGGAGGCGGCGGGAGCGCCACCGGACAACCATTCTTCTTCGGGTCTTTGCTGCGCGGGCCGTATTTGCCGTGGCACGCGTCTTCGTCGTCGGGGACGCCGTCTTCGTCATCGTCGATGACGGGACAACCATTCTTCTTCGGATTCGTGTCCTTGGGACCGAAGGCATAAGGACAGGCGTCACGCACGTCGGGGATGCCGTCACCGTCGGTATCGCCGGTGGTGGCCGGCGTGCCCTCCGGCTTGCTGAGGCCCGGCGCCCAGCCGAGGGTGCCGACGAAGCGGAACTCCGGGGTGCCAATGGCCTTGGTGAGGCCCGGGCCGACGGCGCAACCTATGACGAGGCCGCGGAAGAGCCGCGTCCGCACGCCGAGCAAGATCTCCGCGTTGGTCTGGGTGTTGGCCGGGATGTCGACGTCTTCGTCGAGGGTGAAGGCGCCGGTCTGGAGCGGCGTGGAGGCGTACGCCTCGGGCCCGATCTGGAGGCGATCGTCGAAGAGCGAAGCCGCGATGCCGCCGCCGTACGTGATGGTCGAAGGGTTCGTCGTCGGCCGGATCATCGCGCCGATCGCCGCGGACCACACCCATGTCGGCCCCGCGCGAAAGCGGCCGCCGAAGAGGAGCTGCGGCGCGGCGCGCACCACGCCCTCGCCCGTGAACGAGCCGGCCGGCGCGGTCGGCGTGTGCAGGTTGAGGCCCACGCCGAGCTGGAAGGCGTCGCCGTCGTCGCCGACCATGCGCACGCGCAGGCCGACGCGGAGATCGCCCACCTGCGCCGAGGTCGGCGACGAGAGCTTCGTGCCACGCACCGTGGGGCTGTCCCCGTTCTGAGCCACCGCGATGGGAAGCGACGCGGAGATGAGCAGGCGGTCCTGGATCGAGAGGCTGGCGGCGATGTGGAGCATCGCTTGCCCACCGACGACCGACGCGTGGTTGTCGCCTTCGGCGATCCGGAGCGGCTGGCTCGCGTAGTCGAAGTAGGCCAGCGCGCGCGGCACGAAGTTGCCTTGCGCATGAGGAGACGGGACACCGAAGAAGGTGTCGCCGGGAGGCGCGGCCTCGAATTGATCGAGGGCCACGCCGTTCCCCGCCGCGCGGGCGGATACGGCTCCGAAGAGGACGCCGAGCAGGGCGGCCGCGCCGGCGACGCAGACTCTCATGAGGGCGCATCCTAGTTCGGGCGGGCCCAGCATGTCGCCTATCTTGCGCGGCGCGGGCGCCGTTCCGTATCGCGGCCCTACCATTTCGGTTAGCATGTTCCGCACGGTGGGCGCTCGCCTTCCATCGCAGCGCCAGCCGGGATCACCTCATGCGATCGCAGATCAACGCCCTCTTCGTCTCCGCCGCCCTCGGTGCTCTCCTCGTGGCGGGGCCGGCTGCCGGTCAGACCGCGCGGCCGTCGCCTCCGGCGGCCGCGCCTGCAGCGCCCACCGCGCCGGTGAAGCCGCTCTCCGAGACCCTCACCGGCATGGCCAAGGCCGAGTACGAGGCTGGTCGCATCCTCTACGCCGACAAGGATTTCGGCAACGCCATCGTCAAGTTCCAGCGCGCCTTCGAGCTCTCGAACGATCCGCGCCTCCTGTGGAACGTCGCGGTTTGCCAGAAGAACCTGCGGCGCTACGCGAAGATGCTCGAGACCATCCGCCGCTACCGCAAGGAAGCCGCGGCCATGCTCACCGACGACGATCGGACGAACGCCGCCGAGATCATCAAGACGGTGGAGACCTTCGTGAGCGCGCTCAAGCTGCGCGCCAACGAGGACGGGGCCGAGGTCTTCATCGACGAGGAGAAGGTCGGGACGACGCCGATCGCGGAGCCCATCTTCGTCGACGTCGGCAACCGCAAGATCAAGATCAAGAAGCCCGGCTTCAAGGATTTCGTGGTCACGCGCGAGATCGTGGGCGGCGGCGAGATCGCGTTCGACGCGCAGATCGAGAAGGAGATCCACCGCGGCCGCCTGCAGGTGAACGCGGGCGAGAACGATCTCATCTCCGTCGACAGCAAGGTCATCGGCAAAGGCAAGTGGGAGGGCTCGCTGCCGAGCGGTGGGCACACGCTGCGCGTCACCGCGCAGGGCATGGCGGCGTACCAATCGGAGGTGGTGATCCAGGACGATCAGCTCCGCCGCGTGGACGTGACGCTGAACCCGCTCCCCAAGGACGTGACGAAGACGGTGCTTTGGATCGTGGGCGGCGCGGCGCTCGCCGCGGGCGCTGCGGTGGGCGGCGCGTTCCTCTTCAAGCCGTCGCAGCAGCCGGCCATCGAGGGCAACCTCGCGCCCGGCAAAGTGCAGCTTTCGACGGGGGGCTTTGGTGGCTTTTCTTTTGGAGGTCGGCGATGAGGTTGGTCAACTTGGCCCTGATGGCGGCAGCCGCGTGCGCGCTGGCCGCAGGCGGCTGCAAGGCGAAGCCGCTCGGGCAGATCATGCTCGCGGTGCAAACGGATCTGTCGTTGCCCAAGGACATCGACGCCATCCGCATCGAGGCCTTCACCGAAGGCGTGCCCAAGCTCCGCAACGACTACGATCGCATGGGCCCGGGTGACGGCGAGATCCACCTGCCCGGCACGATCGGGCTCATCGCGCCCGAGAACGCGGACGACGCGGTTCGCATCATCGTGAGCGCGCGCAGCGGCGGGCGCGACGGCGAGGTGAAGATCCTCCGCGAGATCGTGACCACGGTGCCCGTCGATCGGGTGGTGACGCTCCAGCTTCCGCTCGAGTTCCTCTGCTCGGGGCAAGCGAAGATCCTGAGCGGCGAGGCGACGAGCACCTGCCCCGAAGGCAAGTCGTGCGTGGCCGGCACCTGCGTGGACAAGCAGCTCGATTCGCAGAAGCTCCCCACCTACACGGAAGACGGCATCTTCGGCGACGGCGGCTGCTTCGACAGCACGAACTGCTGGGGCACGCCCACGGTGGCGGCGCTCGACATGGCGACTTGCACCATCCCCAACGCCGAAGGCATCAACGTCGCGCTCCAGACCGAAGGCGAGGGCATCTGCGGGCCGGTCGGGTGCTTCGTCACGCTCGACGCCGACAGCGACACCGGCTGGAAGGTCAACGAAGAGGGGCGCATCGCGCTGCCTCAAGGCGTGTGTGATCAGGTCACCTCCGGCAAGATCGTGAACGTGGTGACCACGCCGATCGCGACGGGCTGCGGGCAAAAGTCGACGAGCCTGCCCACGTGCGGTCCGTGGTCGGCGGCGAAGATCCAGCCGGCGGCGTACACCGGCGCGATCGCGCTCGCGGGCGGGCAGCCGCTCCCGGTGGCGCTGTCGCTCACGAGCGGCGGCGTGGTGTGGACCAACGCGGGCCTCTCCGGCGCGCAGGGCGCGGTCAAGGCCGTGGCATCGGCGGGCGGCGTGCCCGAGCAGCTCACCAGCGCGAGCACCGCGCCGCGCGCGCTCGTGGCCTCGGGCGATACCATCTATTGGACCGACGCTCCGGGCGCGGCCGGCATGGGCGCGATCTTCCGCCTCCAAGACGGCACGCCGACGGCGATCGTCAACGGCCTCGACGTCCCCGAGGGCATCGCGCTCGCAGCGAACAAGCTCTTCTGGAGCGACTTCCAATCGGGCGGCATCTTCTCCGCGGGCCTCGACGGCGCGGGCTCGAAGCAGATCGCGACCGGGAACTACCCGTATCGGCTCGTCGCCGACGACACCTATGTCTACTGGACCAACGAAGGCACCGCGATGGCGCAGACGCCCGATGGCTCGCTCGCGCGCGTGAGCCACAAGAGCGGGACCGCCACGGTGGAGACGTTCGCGACCGGGCAGCAAACGCCGCGCGCGCTCGCGCTCGAGGCCGGCACGAACGGCGCGACCACGGCCGTCTGGTGGGTGAGCTTCGCCGCCAAGGGCACCGTGATGCGCTCCGTCGTGCAGGCGGACGGGAGCCTCGGCGCGCCCGAGGAGATGGCGCAGAACCTCGGTTATCCGAACGGCATCGCCGTCGACGCGGCCAACGTCTATTGGACCAACCGCGGTGACGGCACCGTCATGTCGCTCCCGCTTTCGGCCAAGGCCGGCGACGCGCCGAAGACGCTCGCCAGCGGGCAGAAGGCGCCCGGCGCCGTCGTGACGGACGCCAATGCCATCTACTGGCTGAGCGAGGGCGGATCGAGCGATCCCAGCGGCGCCGTGGTCCGGCTGCCGAAAGCGCAATAGCGCAGACCGGGTAGCACCATGACGACCAGCACCCCCAAGCCATCGGACGTCCCGCTCACCGAGGGCGAGATCCTCGCCGGCAAGTATCGCGTCGAGCGCGTCCTCGGCCGCGGCGGCATGGGCGTGGTGGTCGCCGCGCAGCACATCCACCTGCGGCAGAAGGTGGCCATCAAGTTCCTCCTGCCCGACGCCACGCAGGAGGTGGTGGAGCGCTTCCTCCGTGAAGCGCGCGCGGCGGTGCGGCTGAAGAGCGAGCACGTCACGCGCGTGCTCGATGTCGGCGAGCTCGAGGGCGGCGCGCCCTTCATGGTGATGGAGTACCTCGAGGGCAGCGACCTCTCGCAGGTGCTCAAGAAGCGCGGCCCGCTGTCCGTCGAGGACGCGGTCGACTACGTGCTCCAGGCCTGCGAGGCCATCGGCGAGGCCCACCAGCTCGGCATCGTGCACCGCGATCTCAAGCCGGCGAACCTCTTCCTCACGAAGGGCGCCGACGGCTCCGCCGTGGTCAAGGTGCTCGACTTCGGCATCTCCAAGGACACGAGCGACACCAGCGCCGAAGAGGAGATGCAGCTCACGCGCACGCGCGCGGTGCTCGGATCGCCCTATTACATGGCTCCCGAGCAGATGAAGTCGACGCGCAACGTCGACGCGCGCGCCGACATCTGGTCGCTCGGCATCATCCTCTATCAGCTCCTCACGAAGAAGGTCCCGTACAAGGCCGAGTCGTTCGTCGCGCTCTGCATCATGGTGGTGAACGAGGACCCGCCGCCGCCCACGACGCATCGGGCCGATCTCCCGCCCGGCCTCGAAGCCGCGATCCTCCGCGCGCTCCGCAAGAAGCCGGAAGAGCGCTATGCGAGCGTGAGCGAGCTGGCCGCCGCCATCGCGCCCTTCGGCAACGCCGGCGCCGCGCTCTCGGCCGAGCGCATCGCGCGCGTGCAGGGCGCGCCGCTGCCCTCGATCGAGCGGCCCACCTCGCAGAGCATCGTGCCGCCCGCGGCGATGACGAGCGGCAGCGTCGGCTCGGCGCTCTCCGCCGGCCCGAGCATCCCCTCCGTCGCGGCGGCGATGCCCGCCTCGCCCACGGCAGCGGGCTCGCCCTCCATCCCGCCGCCCACGAGCGAGCAACCCGGTGGCGCAGCCGCCGCCACGGCCTCGGCCACCGGCGCCGCCTGGTCGGGCGCGCCGACCATCCAAGCGCGCCGCACGGGCACGAAGATCGTCGGCGTCGGCGCCGGTGTCGCCGCCCTCGCGATCGCCGGCATCGTCGCGCTCCGCGGTCGCGGCGACGTCCCCACGTCGCAGCCCGTGAACGTCGTCGCCGTCACCACCGTCGTGACCGCGGCGACCGTCGACGTGCCCGCCGTCGCGACCAGCACTGCGCGCCCCGGCGCGACCGGCAGCGCGCCGCCCACCATCACCGCCGCGGAGACGGCCGCGCCCCTCGCCAGCGGCGAAGCAGCTCCCTCCGCGCGCCCCAGCGTAAAGCCCGCGGCCTCCTCCGCCGCGAAAACCGCCGCCCCCGCTGCGCCGACGGCAGCACCGCAACCTCCGCCCGCCGCCGCGCCGCCGCCGGCTGCGCCCCCGGCGAAGAAGAAGAACCCGCTGGACATGGATCTGCAGTGATCGGCGCGCGGGTCGCCGACCAGATGGTTTGAGCTCAAACCATCGGCGACAGCAGCGCAGCCGATTGCAGCATCCGCGTGCTCTCTGCAGAGCCGCTTGCCCATCGCTCGCCGGCAAGATGGTTTGAGCTCAAACCATCGCATCGACGGCAGCAGCCACGTCTCCAGCGCAATCGTTTGAGCTCAAACGGTTCGTCCTGCGCCGCCCGACACGCTCGTCGCCCAAGCTCGCGCCGGTGGCGACGATGGTTTGAGCTCAAACCATCTACCACCAACGACACACGGCGCCGCTTCGGCTCTTGGCCGCAGCGACGCCGCGTCGATCGGATGCGTGTTGTCGAGGGAAGCGCGAAGCAGGAGCTCGGCGCGCCGCGAGGTGCAGCGCGCCGCGGAGAGGGCTACTGGTCGTCCATGCCGCCGTGGGGATCCATCCCCGGCATCTGCATGCCGGGCGGCAGGCCGGCCGGCATCCCGCCCGGGGGCCCCTTGTCGTCCTTCTTCTTGTCGTCGCCCTTCTCGAACTTGGTCGCCTCGCCGGTCGCCCAGTCGGCGGACCACGAGGAGACGGCGTAGAGCGTGTCGCCGCCGTCCTTCCAAGCCCAGCGGCTCGTGCCCTTCTGCACCTTGCCGACCTTGACGACGATGTCGCCGGCGCCGTCCTTGAGCTTGATCTTCACCACGCCGCCGCTCTTCTCGGCGTCGTCCACGCCGGAGCCGGCCTTGTCCTTGGCGACGTCGCCGAAGTCCTCGGCGTTGAGACCCTTGAAGGCGCGGAGCAGGTCCTTGACCTTGCCCTCGTCGAACTTCTTCCACTCCTTCTCGGGCTTGTCGAGCTTGCCTTCCTTGTCACGCTTGGTGATCGAGCCCGACCACTTGTCGCCGTTCTTCGAGAACGAGAAGAGGCCGTTCTTGTTGGTCACCTCGACCTGGATGGCGTTCGCGTCCTCGAACTTGAGGATCGACGTCTCGCGCCAGTTCTTCACCTCGCGCGTGTAGAGGTACGCCGAGTAGCCCTGGGCGATGAAGACGCCGTCCTTGCCGGCAACGCGCGCCATCTGCCCGCGCGAGCCGCTCTTGCCGAAGTAGACGTCGACGGCCTTGGCGTCGCCCTTGTAGGCGATCACGTGCACGGCCTTGTCGTCGTTGAGCTCGTACTGCTCGTAGGAGCCGGCCGTGCGATCGATGACCTCTTTGACCTTCAGGTCCTTGAGGTTGTCGACGAGGCTCTTCACGTTCGACGCGTTGGCCTTGGCGGCGACGGGCGCCGTCACCGACCAGTCCTCGCCCTTCTTCTCGAGCGTGACCTTGACCTTCTTGGTCTTGTCGTCCTTGTCGACCGTGGTGAGCTCGACCTTGGTGACCTTGTCGCCGTCGTCCTTGGGCAGGGCGATCGCCGGCAGGTCGGCGGAGGCCGCCGTCACCGAGTGCTTCTCGATCTGCTTCTTCTTGTCCTGGGTCGTCATCCAGAGACCGCCGCCGAGCGCGGCCAGGATGCCAAGCCCAGCGTAGATCTTGTGCTCCGTCTTCATCTTGACCTCGCGACACGCGGCCGCATCGGGCCGGTGTGCTGCACGTTCGTGGCGTGTCGTGAATCGAGGGCCCGCGGCGATCCGCACGCGGGCCCTCGGGCTCGGCTCAGTCGAGGGTGATGGCGCTGCGCGCGGACTCGCGGAGGCGCCAGCGGACGATGCCGAAGAGCGCGAAGAGCAACGCCGGGAACAGGGTCATCGTCCACTGCACCCGCTGCTGCACCTTGGTGATCTCCGCCGCCGTCTCCTCTTCCTGACGCTTGGCCGTCTCCGCGTCGGTGGCGGCCTCCTTCGGCTTCTGGATGTCGAGGTAGGTGAGGTTCGGCTCGCCGATGAGCTTGGCGCTCGCCGCGATCAGATCCGAGTCGCCGCCCATCCAGTCGAGGGTGTTCTTGAACGCGAGGATGGTGCCCGTCAGGTACTGCTGCGCGTACGGCTGCGAGAGCATCATCAGCTCCTCGTCGCCGCCCATCGGCCCCATCATCTGGAGCTGCGGCGGCATCGGCGGCGCGTTGCCCGAGCGCGCGTACGGGTTCGCGAGGAACTGCGACGACGACACCACGAGCAGGCGGCTCTTGTCCTTCGACTCCGCGGGCGCCTCGATGCCGTCCGCCTTGCCGGCGAACGCGCTCTTCAGCTTGCCCTCGACCGCCACCGCGATCGCGCGCTGGCCGTACTCACCCTTCGGCTTGAGCTCGCCGCGGGCGGGCTTCATCTCCACCGTGTCGGCGGCGACCGCCGTCGAACGCGGCGTGGTGCGGGCCACGATCTTCACCGTCGCGCCCGGCTGCTTGTCCGCGTGCGTGACGAGCGTCGAGGGGAACGGGAAGACCAGCTCCTCCATGCGGAAGAAGCCGGGGAAGCTCTGATCGAGGAACTGCGTCGTCTCCTCGGCGCGGCCGTCGTACTGCGTGAGCACCGTGGCCGGGTGACCTGCGACGACCGGCATGCCCTGCGTCATGACGCGCACGACCGCGGGACGCGCCCAGTCGAAGACGGCGTCCTTCTTCATCTCCACGCCGTAGCCGTCGAGGAGCTTGTCGAGGCCGTGCAGGTTCAGCTCCGCCTTCATCGCGGCGTCGCTGGCCTTGAGGTTCACGGCGCTCGCGAAGATGGCGACCGCCTTGTTCCCCTGCATGAGGAACTGGTCGATGCGGCGCAGCTCCTTCTCGGTGAAGTCCTTGCCGGGCTGCGTGATGATGAGGCCGACGAGCTCCTTGTTGATCTCGGCCTCGCCGCCCTGCAGATCGACGTCCTCGAATTTGTAGAAGGGGAGCGCCTGCTCCATGATCCCCTTCATCGTCGGGCCGCCGCCGCGACCACCGCCGGCCGCGATCAGGTTCGCTTCGCTGAGCTTGATCTCGTCCTTGCCGGTGACGATGCCGATCTTCTGGAAGCGGTTGTCGGCGCGGTCGCGAATCTCACGGATCTTGTTGGTGATCCAGAACTCGAGGCCCTGCGCCTGCTCGGGCGACATGATCGGGATCGCTTCCTTCTCGCTCCCGTACTTGAAGGAGATGCCCATGAAGCCCTTCGAGATGAGGGCCTGGTCCTTCCCCGTCTTGCTGCCCTCGCCGAAGGCGGCTTCCTGCATGCCGTCTTCCTTGGCCTTGGCGCGCTCCTCGTCGGTCTTGGGCTCGACGATCGTGTAGTGCATCCGGCCGGCGGCGGCGCGCTCGTACTCGTTCATCAGGTCCGTGAGGTCCTGGATGAACGCCTCGTGCTTGGGCAGGCCGCGCGTCACGTAGAGGGTGACGTCGAGGTCCTTCGTGAGGCCCTCGGCGACGAGGCGCGCGGAGCCCTTGGAGAGCGAGTAGCGCTCGTTCTTGGTGACGTCGATGCGCTTGTAGGCGCGGACCGACACGAGGTTCGCCACGACCAGGATGGCCGCGACGACGAGCAGGTAGATCCCTGTCTCGGCCCTGGCTTTCGTCTTTCTTTCCATGGCCGTCTCCCTATGCCCACTTCCGCCGCTCGAGCGCCCGGAAGGCCGCCATCAGGCAGCCGATCGCGATCGAGAGGAAGTAGATGATGTCCCGCGTGATGATCTGGCCGCGCGCGAACGGCGCGATATGCGCATCGAAGCTGATGAAGTTGAGGATGTCCCGCGCCGTGCCCGGGGGAAGCCCCTGGCGAAGCGACCGAGGACGCTGAAGAAGACGAGCAGGGCCCACGTGATGAAGAAGGCGATGACCTGGCTCTCCGTCAGCGCCGACAGGAGCAGGCCGATCGAGACCGCGGCCGCGCTGTAGAGCACGAGCCCGAGGTAGCCCGAGAGCACCGGACCGCTGTCGAGCGAGCCGAGGTGCCACGGCGCCTTGAACATCATGATCGGGTAGAGCGTCGTCGTGGCGATGAGGACCAGCACGAGGGCCCACGCGCCGAGGAACTTGCCGAGGATGACCTCGTGGTCCCGGACCGGCAGCGTGATGAGCATCTCCAACGTGCCCGAGCGCTTCTCCTCCGCGAGGAGGCGCATGGTGACGACGGGGATGACGACCAGCGACAGACCGAGCGGAGCGAGATCGAAGAGGCTCGCCAGCGTGGCTCGGTCAATCTGCCAGTAGTCGTTCACGAAGAAGAAGAAGGCGCCCAGCATGACCAGCGCGAGGCAGATCACGACGTAGGCCAAGGGGGAGTCGAAGTTGCTGCGAAACTCGCGCTTCGCGATCGTCAGTGTGGTGCTCATGGGAGGTCAGCCCTTCTTCGCCGGCTTCTCGTCGTCCTCGTCGGACGCGTCGTCGTCGCCGTCGGACTCGTCGTCCTCGTCCTCGTCGTCGTCCTCATCATCGTCCCCGGCCGCCCCGGCCGTCGTCTCGGACGCGTCGTCGTCGTCCTCGTCCTCGTCGTCTTCCTCGACGAGGGAGCGACCGCGATCCTTGCGCTCGTCACCCTTCGTGAGGGTGCGGAACACGTCTTCCAGGGTCTGCGCGTCGCGGCGCAGCTCGAGGAGGAGCCAGCCCTTCTGCACCATGAGCTGGAAGAGCTCGGGCCGCAGATCGACGGAGAGCGGCGCCATGAACTGGAAGCGGTGCGCCTTGTCGTCCGTGGGGAGCTCGCCGACGGCGCTGACCTTGGGGAGCTTGCCGAGCGCGTCCTGGACCTCTTGCGCGCTGGGTGCCTTCTTCCCGCTGCCCTCGAGCACGCGCTGCTCGTGGACCATGACCACGTAGCGGACCTTGTCGCTCTTGGCGCGGATCTCGTCGAGCGGGCCGTCGGCGACGACGCGCCCCTTGGAGACGATGATGGCGCGGGCACAGGCCGCCTCGACCTCGGAGAGGTTGTGGGTCGAGAGGAGGATCGTGCGATCCTTGCCGATCTCCTTGATGTACTTGATGACCTCCGCCTTCTCGTTGGGATCGAGATCGGCGGTGGGCTCGTCGAGGATGAGGATCGGCGGATCGTGCACCAGCGCCTGCCCGAGACCGACGCGCTGGCGATAGCCGTGCGACAGATCGCGGATGTCCTTGCCCAGCACCTGCGCGAGGCCACAGACCTCGACGATGCCGCGCATGCGCCGCTTGAAGGTGGACTGCTCGAGCCCGCGCATGTCGGCGACGAACGAGAGGTACTCCCACACGTTCATGTCGCCGTAGAGGGGCGCGCGCTGCGGCAAGTAACCGACGCGCTTCCGCACCTCGAGCGGGTCGTCGAAGACATCGTAGCCGTGCACCTTGGCGCTCCCACCGGAGGCCGAGATGAAGCACGTCAAGATGCGCATGGTCGTCGACTTCCCTGCGCCGTTCGGCCCGAGGAAGCCCACCACCTCGCCGCGATGGACCTCGAAGCTGACCTTGTCGAGCGCGCGCAACGACCCGTATCGCTTGGTCAGCGCGTTGGCCTCGATCATCACATCGCTAGACAATCCGACCTCCTTTTGGCTCTCCTCAGCGAGCCTTGAACCGCCTCCGGGGCGGAGCCGCGGGGAACCTTCCACCACCGAGAGCTCACGCCGCCTTTCGACGGAACGAGCCGACAAAATGGCCTCCGTCGAGCGGCGGCGCATCCTAGCGGCAGCGCGATCCGTGTCAACATGAGCGCCCCGCCTAACCGCGCGCTTTCGCTTCTATTCCGAAAAAAATCAAGTCCCATCCAGGAGCGGTCCCTGCGTTCCGTTCATGGACCTTCGCACTCCTCCGAACAGAAAGGTATTTTCCGGCGACTCTGCGTCGCTGCCCCGGTCACTTCGCCGCAGCGAGATCGAGGGCGAAGCGGATCATCACGGCAGCGCCGAGACCGTGCACGCTCTCGGCGCGCGCGATCGCCGAGAAGGGCACGCCCTGCCATGGAAAACGCGCCCCGATCGACGCTGAGATCGCGAGCGCCATGCCCTCTCTCGGCCCCCCCGGCGCCCCCGGCTCGAGCACGAGGTGCGCGGGGCCGGCGCCGACGCCCGCGAAGATCTCCACGTGCGGCGCGGGCCTGAGACCGAAGACGATCTCGGGCGCCGCGCGATAGGCGCGGAGCAGCGGGCTGGCGAGCGCATCATCCCGGCCGCCACCGCCGCGCAACACGAAGCTCACCGTCGGGTCGAGCAGGCCGCCGAGGTGGACGCGTACGCGCGGGGCGAGATCGGAGCTTTGGGAAGGAAGGGGCAGAATGGGAGGCGCGGCGATCGCGATCGAAGGCGCGAGCACCCAGAGGACGGCGCACGAGGCGGCGGCTGTTCGCACGCTTCGACGGACGAGCAGCACGCGTGCCGGGTGGCGTGTGAGCGGGCGCGACAATTCGATTTGACAAGTCGTCCGCTATAGCGGATGCTTCATCTGTCGTCGGGGAACAGGCACCGCCCAGCCCGCGGACCGAGCCTCCGAGCGAAGCGCACCGGACCAAACGACGCCGTACACGATCACCGATCACTGATCACCATGAGCCCGATCGCCGCCCACCGCCCTGCACCTGCCCGCCCGCGCATCCGCGCGAGCGAAGGGGCCAACGGAGCGGTGGGCGTGCGCGTTCTTCGCTGTTGCTGTTGAGGGCCGGCGATCCTCCGCGAGCAGCGCGTCGAGCGCAGCCCCGCGATGGATGGCCGGCGGACCGAGGGCGGGAACGGGGCAGTGGCTGTTGATCCCACGAGGCGCTTCGGGCGCGCGGGGGAGGAGGATGCGTCCATGGTTATCGGCTGGGTCGGGGGCAGGGAGCGGAACGAAACGCAGCTCGAGCGGATCGCCGAGCGGAGCGGGCACAAGCTGGAGTTCCACTCGGGCCACGTGGGCGGCCGCGGCGCCGGCGATTTGCGCGCCTTGGTGGAGCGCTCGGATTTCCTGGTGATCGTCACCGACGTGAACAGCCACGGCGCCGTGCTCCTCGCGAAGAAGCTGGCCCAGCGTGCGGGCCGCTCGTCGCTCGTGATTCGCCGCTGCGGCAGCGCGCGCTTCCAAGCCTTGCTGGATGCGCTCGCGATCCGCGAGCAGCACCTGGCCGCGACCGGATGACGACGAGCCCGTCGCGACGCACGCTCCTCGGTCTCTTCGGCGCCGCGATCGCCGAAGGCGCGATCGGCTGCGGCAACGCATCGGGTGACGGGCCCACGCTGCTCAACGTCTCGTACGATCCGACGTACGTCCTCTATCGCGAGATCAACGCGGCCTTCAATCGCGTGTGGGAAGCGCGCGGAGGCCAGCGCGTGGCCATCCGTCAATCGCACGGCGGCTCGGGGAAACAAGCCCGCGGCGTGATCGATGGGCTCGAGGCCGACGTGGTGACGTTGGGCCTCGCCTACGACGTCGACGCCATCGTGAAGGCCGGCCTCATCGCCAAGGAGTGGGCCACGCGCCTGCCCGACCACAGCGCGCCCTTCACGTCGACCATCGTCCTCCTCGTCCGCAAGGGCAACCCCAAGGGCATCCGCGATTTCGACGACCTCACGCGGCCCGGCGTGCGGGTGATCACGCCGAACCCCAAGGTCTCGGGCGCGGCGCGTTGGGGCTTCCTCGCGGCCTTCTCCTATGCGCTCAAGCGAAGCGGTGGGGACCGCGCGGCCGCGGAGGATTTCGTGCGCCGGCTGTTCCGCAACGTCCCGGTGCTCGACTCGGGCGCGCGCGGGGCGACCACGACGTTCGTGCAGCGCGGGATGGGTGATGTCCTCGTCTCCTGGGAGAACGAAGGCCTCCTCGCGGCGCATCACCTCTGGCCGAACGAGGTCGAGGTGGTCACGCCTTCGGCGAGCATCCTCGCAGAGACGCCGGTCGCCGTCGTCGACAAGATCGTTGATCGCCGCGGGACGCGCGCGGTGGCCGAGGCGTATCTCTCGTTCCTCTTCACCGAGGAGGCGCAGCGCATCGGCGCGCGTCACTTCTACAGGCCGCGATCGCAGGCCGCGCTCCCGTTCGCGCGGGCCCCCTTCCCCACCCTGGATCTCGTCACCATCGCCGATTTCGGCGGCTGGGCCGCCGCGCAGCGCGAGCACTTCGCGGATGGTGGTACGTTCGACCGCATCTACGAAGCCAACCGATGAGACCGCGGCGATTCAGTGACCTCTTGCTCCGGCAGAAGACCATCCTGCCGGGCTTCGGCCCCGCGCTGGGCATCACCGTCGTTCATCTCTGTCTGGTGGTGCTCATCCCGCTGGCGATGATCGTGTTGCAGGCGGCGAACGTCGGCTGGTCGCGCTTCTGGGACATCGCGCTCGGGCCGCGGGCCATGGCGGCTTATGGGCTGAGCTTCAGCGCCGCGTTGATCGCGGCCTTGGTCAACGCGGTCTTCGGCGTGATCCTGGCCTGGGTGCTGGTGCGTTATCGCTTCCCGGGGCGAAGCGCGGTGGACGCGGTGGTGGATCTGCCCTTCGCGTTGCCGACGGCCGTCGGCGGGATCGCGCTCACCACCGTGTACAGCCAGCGCGGGTGGATCGGCGGCGCGCTCGCGAAGGTGGGCATCGAGGCGGCGTTCACGCGGCTCGGCGTGGTGATCGCGCTCATCTTCGTGGGGCTTCCCTTCGTGGTGCGCACGGTGCAGCCGGTGCTGGAGGACTTCGACGTCGAGCAGGAGGAGGCGGCCGCCACGCTGGGCGCGTCGCGTTTCCACACGTTTCGCCGGGTGATCTTGCCGGCCATCCTCCCCGCGGCGCTCACGGGGACGACGCTCGCCTTCGCGCGCGCGCTCGGTGAGTACGGCTCGGTCGTCTTCATCTCCGGCAACATGCCGAACAAGACCGAGATCGCGCCGCTCCTCATCATGACGCGCCTCGAGCAGTACGATTACGCGGGCGCCACGGCGATCGCGGTCGTGATGCTGGTGATCTCGTTCGTGCTGCTCCTCGTGGTGAATCGGCTCCAGAGCTGGAGCGGGAGGCGGTCGCCCGCATGAGCGGCGGCGGTCCTGGAAGGATGCCTTCGCGCTCGGTGCTCGCCGGACCGGCGGGCGCGCGCACGGCGCTCATCCTGCTCGCGCTCGGCTTCCTCGTCTTGTTCCTGTTCCTGCCGGTGCTGGCCGTCTTCGTGGAGGCGTTCCGCGCGGGGCTCGGTCCGTATTGGGACGCGATCACGGACGAGGAGACGCTGACCGCGCTGCGGCTCACGCTGATCTCGGTGCTCATCGCGGTGCCGCTCAACGCGGTGTTCGGGCTGGCCGCGGCGTGGGCCATCGCGCGCTTCGATTTCCGAGGGAAGAGCCTGCTGGTCACGCTCATCGATCTGCCCTTCGCGGTGTCGCCGGTGATCGCGGGCATGCTCTTCGTGCTGCTCTTCGGCGCACGCGGGCTGCTCGGGCCGTGGCTCGAGGCGCATCACTTGAAGGTGATCTTCGCGACGCCGGGCATCGCGCTGGCGACGACGTTCGTGACGTTCCCGTTCGTGGCGCGCGAGGTGATTCCGCTGCTCGAAAGCCGCGGTCCCGAGGAAGAGCAGGCCGCGCTGGTGCTGGGCGCGAGCGGCCTCACGACCTTCCTCAAGGTGACCTTGCCCAACGTGCGCTGGGCGCTGCTCTACGGCGTGGTGCTGTCGGCGGCGCGCGCCATGGGCGAGTTCGGCGCGGTCAGCGTGGTGTCGGGCCACATCCGCGGAGCGACCAACACCGTGCCGCTCCACGTGGAGGTCCTCTACAACGAGTACCGCAGCTCGGCGGCGTTCAGCGTAGCGTCGATCCTGGTGATGGTCGCGTTCCTTTCGCTGGTGCTGAAGCGTCTCATCATGCGCAAGGCGCGGACCTCCGAGAGCGGCGCGCCTCGGGCCGCCGCCGAGACTGCGAAGAGCGAAGCGCCGTCGACCGCCGTGAGCGTCACGGAGCCGTGAGCACGATGGGGCCGCAAGCGGCCCCAAACCCCGGGCCGGGCAAGCCGGCCCTGAGCACGCCGCAAGTGGTCTGCGCCTGATCACGATCGGCCGCGGGTCGCGGTAACCTTCGTGTATGCAGCACACTTTCTTGGTCGTCTTGATGATGGGGTTCGCCGTCGCCGCGGGGTGCGGCGCGCGCAGCAACCTGCTCGGTCTCGAGGGCGCGATCGGTGGTGGCACGGGTGGCCACGGCGGTGACGTGATCGATGCCGGCCCCGACGCGCCGCCTCCACCACCGC
The DNA here is from genome assembly GCA_001931535.1 of Minicystis rosea. GTDB lineage: Bacteria > Myxococcota_A > Polyangia > Polyangiales > Polyangiaceae > Minicystis > Minicystis rosea. The sequence goes on along the minus strand of CP016211.1, from coordinate 13,464,518 downwards.
CCTGCGCGCTCGTCGCCGCAGGTGCCGCCGTCGACGTGGTGGCGCTTCCGGATCGGCATGCGACCGCGCCTTCGGCGGTCGCCTTCGGGGCGATGGGCGTCGCCGTTCAGGTCTTCGCGAGCGGGGGAAACAGCCTGGCGCACGACGACATCCAGCTCGTGGGCTTCACGATGGGCGACGCGTGGCCGAGCGGCCTCGCGCAAACGGCCGCGCCGCAGCTCTTCGGCATCGAGTCGCACGGATGGGCGAACCTCGTGCTCGCGCGGAGCCAGGCCGAGCTCGCCCTCACGTGGCACGGTGATCCGGGCGGCAAGGGCCGGCCGCTCTTCCGGCTTTGGGACATCGCCACGTGGAGCCCCAAAGCCCCCATCGACATCTCCCCAAACGGCGAAGGCGTGCTGGCCACGGCGCCCGGCGCCGGCGTGGGAACGAATGGCGTGGGCTACGGCGGCGATGGATATGGAGTCATCCATCGCGAGGTCATTCCGGGCGGGGGCACGAATACAAGGCCCGTCGCCGTGGTTCTGAACGCGCAGGGAGAGCGCGTGCTCGGTCCGCATCCCGTGGCTGCCGCCGCGGAGTATCCGGGCGCGTCGACCGCCATCGTCTGGAGTGGGTCCACCTATCTCATGGCCACTTCGTTCACGACGTGCCCGAGCGGCGACATGCTCTGCGCTCCGCTCTCGGTGGTGATCACGCGCGTCCGTCCAGCGAGCGGCGACGGCAAGGACGACAGCGGCATCGATTTCGTGACAGCGTTGCCTGCCACCCCAGGCTCCGCCGTGATCGGGCGCGTCGCGATCGCCCATCATGCGGGCCGCACCTACGTGGCGTTCAGCGAAGGCGATCAGAGCGGCACTGGCAACCCGCGGAGGGTGCGCATCGCGGAGCTCTCCCCGACAGGCGATCTCGTCGGCGGGCCCGTGACCATCGACGACGCCGCGCCGATGCAGAGCCGGCTCACGCTGGTCGCGAGCGATCTCGGCGTGAGCGCCACGTGGGCCGAGGACGGCGACATCACGGCTCCGGACGACGTCCCGGGACGATCGATGATCGTGACCACCCATCTCGATCTCGATCTCACGGTGCTCTCGACGCGTGTCGCCATCCCCGTGACCCGCTGGCAAACGTATGGTGCGCCGCAGGGCACGGCCCTCACGCAACCGAGGAGCTTGTTCCTCGTTTGGTCGGGGAGGAGCGAGAGCAACGGGTTCGACGATACGTGGGCGGCCCGGCTCGACTGCGCGAAGTAGCCGCGGGCGCCGATGTCATTTCGCGTGGTCGATTCGCCAACGGATCGATGACGAGGCGCTCACGGCTCGAAGGAGGCGATGAATCCATTCTCGTTGTCGACCACCGTCAGAGGGAGCTCCTCGTCGTCGATCGCGAAGCTCCCGACGTACAGGCCGCCGACCAGCGGGTGATTGTTCGGGGTGACGCCCACGCGGATCACCACCTCCGATGAGGTCGGCGCGCCGATGCCCTTCGCCCAGCGCAGCGCACTGCCCGCGGGCGAGAAGCGCGCGAGCCACCCGTCTTGGCTGTTCGGCGAGGCCAACGTGGCGCCGCCGATCTCCAGCGACGCGTCGAAGCTGCCGCCCACGACGATGTCACCGTCGGGCGCGACCGCGACCATGAATCGGCCCACGCTGCCGGATCCGAGATCGACGTGGCTCGCGCGCGAGCCGTTCGACTCGAAGGTCTGGACGTGAAGCCGTTGATCGGAGGGCGTGAGCTCCTCGAGCGGCGGGAAGCTGAGGAAGGCGAGGGCGAGCTTTCCATCGGGCGCCAGCGCCAGCGTCGGAGCGTACGCAGGGACCAAGGCCGGAGCGTCCGGTGTCGGATCGACCCGCTGCGCCCACACAGGCGAGCCCGCGTCATCGAACACCGCGAGGAACGTGTTGTTGGGGAGGTCCTCGGAGGGCAGTGTCAGACCACCGATGTTCCCCAGGCCCGTGTACTCGCCCACGAGCGCGACGGCGTCATCGGGGAGCGCGACGGCGTCATACACGGCGTCGCCGAGCCGGCGCGCCCACACGGCGTCGCCGCTCGAATCGAGGCGGGCGACGAAGCCATTGCGCGCGCCCTCGAAGCTTCCCGCCGGCTTGATGGTGATGAACCCGAGCTTGGTCGGCGCCTCGACCACGCCCGTGATCACGAGATCGCCGTTGGTGGTCAGCGCGAGATCGTTCACCCAGGAGCTCCCGTCGTAGGCGCGCGCGTTGCCGACGGTGCCGTCGGAGAGAAACTCCCCGATGAAGAGGCCCGCTTCCCCTTCGCTGATCAGCGGGCCCGTTCCGAGATCGATGAGGTGGTTGAACCCGCCCGCAACCCAGATCTCGCCGCCCGGGCGCACCGCCACGGCGAACGAGTTGGGATTGCAGAGGGTCTGCCGCGCCCACGCGAGCTTCCCCGTCGGATCGAGCTTGATGATGAAGCCGTCGGATCCATCGAGGTTCGAGGCCTCGAGGGTCGTGTCGCCCACCGTCATCTCCCCAGCGAAGCGACCGACGAAGACGGAGCTGCCGTCGTCGCCGATGGCGAGGTCGAGGATCTCGGACCAACCGGCGTGCAATCCCGCGGTGTAGATGGGCGCGGGGCACGCGCCTTCGCATTCGCTGGAGCCCTCGGGGCTGTCCTCGACGCCGACCAACGCGCGCGAAGCGCATCCGCCGAGGAGCGGGAGGAGCAGGAGGAGCGAAGGGAGACCGAAGCGACGAAGGGTGCGCGTCATGTCTCGTCCATGACCGGAAGTTGCCGGCCCCTTCACGGGTCCTTCCATTTTTCTTTGTCCTTGAACCACGACCGCCCGGCGCGTAGCAAAGACCCGTGCGCGGTGCGATGGGCGGCCTGTTTTGCGCGCTGGCCGTCACGATCGCGAGCGCGCCCGCCCGCGCCGAAACGCGACCGCTCGCGGAGGCCGTCACGGTGGAGCAGCCCGCGTGTCTCACGGCGGATGCGCTCGTCCGCGCCGTGTCCACGTGGAGGAAAGACGATCGGGTCGACGCGCGCCTGCGCATCGAGATCGTGGAGAGCGCGCCGCGCGGCGCGCGCTTCGTGCTGAAGCGCGATGGCGAGGTGATCGGCGAGCGCGCGATCGAGGCCGCGGGCGCGTCGTGCGAGGAGCTCCGCGAAGCGCTTTCGCTGACGCTCGCGGTGTCGATCGATGCGTTGCCACCTGCGCCGGCGCACACGCCTTCGCCGGCCGTCGAAGGGACGAGGGAGCCGCCGCCCGCGCGCACGCTGCACGTGCCGAGCGGCTTCGGTGGTGCGCGCGTAGCAAAGGAGACCCCGCCGGGCCCCTTCTTCGCGCTCGAAATGAGCATCGAAGGAGGCGTGGCCGTCGATGTCGTACCGGCGCCGGTCGGGGCCATGTCGGCGACGATCGGTCTGCGCATCGGCCGGCGAGCGGCGCCCTTGGTCGGGCTCGTGCGCGGGGGATTGCTCCTCACGAGCACGGGCAGCTTCACCGTCGGATCGGGGACCGTCGAGGCACGCCTCGCCGCCGGCCGGTTGGATGGCTGCCTTCGATTTCAACCCGGCCGCTTCGCGCTCGATGGGTGCATCGGCGCGGCCGCCGGGCGGCTCGGGGCGCGCGGCGCGGGGTTCGATCGCGACGCTGAAGCGGCCGCGCCGTGGGTCTCGATGACGGGGCGCCTCGCGGGGCGCTTCTCGATTCTGCCCGCCTTGGCGCTCACCGCGGGCCTCGAGGGGCTAGTGCCGATCGTGGCGCCGCACCTCGAGGTGGAGAGCCTGATGCACGACACGGTGACCTCGGTGTCGGTGCCGCCCATCGGCCTCGGCGCCTTCGGGGGCGCGGTCTTCATTTTTCCGTGAAGGCCTCGGCGACCGAGGACATGAACCCTTCGATGGGTGAAGAAGACCCCGGCGAGGTCATGGATGCGGCGGCGCTCTACCGAGCGCACGCGGGCTTCGTGGCCACGTTCCTCGCGCGCCTCGGGGCTCCGCGGGCGGAGCTCGACGATCTCTTGCAAGAGGTCTTCCTCGTGGCGCATCGCCGCGGTGGTCATCATCCGGGCCCCGCGCGGCCCACGACGTGGCTCGCGCAGATCGCGCTGCGCGTCCTCTCCAACGCCCGCCGCACGCGGAGACGCAAGCCGACCGAAGGCGACGACGAAGCCATCGCGCTGGTCGCCGCGGCCGACGATCCGTTCGAGGCCGCGGCTTCGTCCGAAGCCCTGCGGCGCGTGGAGCACGCGCTCTCGACCCTGGATCTCGATCATCGCGCGGTGTTCGTCCTCTTCGAGCTCGAAGGAGAGAGCTGCGAGAGCATCGCCGCGGGCCTCGGCATCCCGGTGGGCACGGTGTACTCGCGGCTCCACCACGCCCGGCGCCGCTTCCAAAAGGCCTATGAAAAGGCTCCCGCAGAGATGCTCGCCCACACCATCGCCGCGCCGAGGGGTGCCACATGAAGGAGCCCATTCGCCTCCGGGAAGATCCCGCGGCCACCTTCGATCTTCGCCGCGATCTGGACCAGGCCGCCAAGGCCCAGGCGTCGTTCGCTCGAGACGCCGGCCTCACGCGCCTGCTCGCCGCGGTCGCCGTGAATGCGGGCCCGGCGGCGCCGAGCGCGGAGGCCGTGAAGAACGCGGCGGATGCCGCCGCCTCTGCGACGAAGGCCGGCGCGGCGAAGGCAGCCGGCGCAGCGAAGGCAGGTGCTTCCGCGTCCACGCTGGTCCAGGCCACGAATGCGGGCAAAGGGCTCGCATTGCTGCTCGGGAAAGGTGCGTATTGGGCCGTCGCGGCCATTGGCACCGCCGGTATCGTGGCCACGGTCTCGATTCGTGGGAGCGACGCTCCTCGAGCGTCCACGAATTCGATCGCAATGGCGCCGGCATCGGTATCGCCGGCGAGCGCGGAGTCCGTCACGATGGGGCCGCAAGCGGCCCCAAACCCCCGGCCGGACGAGCCGGCCGTGATCACGATGGGGCCGCAAGCGGCTCCAAACCCCGGGCCGGACAAGGCGGCAGTGATCACGCGAGCGGCTTCAAACCCCGGGCCGGACGAGCGGGCCGTGATCACGATGGGACCGCGAGCGGCCTCAAACCCCGGGCCGGCCGCCTCCCCGGCGGCAGCGCCGGTATCGACGGCGAGCGCAGAGGAAGCGCCGGCGCCCGCGTCGCGCCGACTGCTCGCCGAAGAGGTGCGACACCTCGCCGGGCTGCGCGCGCGCGTCGGCGAGCGGCCGGCCGATGTGCTCGCGGACGCCGATGAGAGCGCGCGCTCCTTCCCCGGCGGCGCGCTCGCGCAAGAGCGTGAAGCGCTCGCCATCGAGGCTTTGGTGCGCCTCCATCGCACCGAAGAGGCACGCGCGCGGACGGCGGCGTTCCTCGCGCGATATCCCAAGAGCCCGCTCGTGCCGCGGCTCCGCGCGCTCACGGGCGGGTGAGCGCGATCGTTGGATATCCACGCTCATCCATGCTCGTGACGACACCGCATCGCGGCTACCCCGTGCGTGGGTTTCTGGTACGGTCCGCGCCGAGAAACCCCACACAGGAGAGATCGCATGATCCGCAAGAGCACGGCAGTTTGGCGCGGTGACGGCCTGCACGGCAAAGGCGAGCTGACGACCCAGAGCGGCGTCTTCAAGGCGCAACCGTATTCGTTCCAGACGCGGTTTCAGAGCGAGGATGGCAAAGCCGGCACCAACCCCGAAGAGCTCCTCGGCGCGGCCCACGCAGGCTGCTTCGCGATGGCGCTCTCCTTCGCGCTGACCGAAGCGGGGCACGTCCCGGAGGAGCTCCACGTCGTGGCCAACGTCGATCTCGTGAAGAGCGAAGGAGGCTTTGCCATCAAGACCATCGGGCTCGATCTGGAGGCCAAGGTGCCGGGAATCGACGCCCAGAAGCTCCAGACCATCGCCGAAGGGGCCAAGAAGAACTGCCCCCTCTCCAAGGCCCTGGCCGCGACGCCCATCACCCTCTCGACCAAGCTCGTTTGAAGATGTGACCGAGGCATCACCCGGCGCGCAGCGAGGCCGCGAGCGATTCGCAGCCGGCGCGCACCGGGTGATCGGACGCGAGCGCCGCGCGGACGATGGCGCAGGCACGCTCGCTCCGCGCCAAAGCCTCCTCGGGGCGCCCGACCTCGAAGAGCAGCGCTGCGAGGTTGTTCAAGGTGACGGCCACTTCGTGGTGCTCGTCGCCGAGGATTCGCACCTTGCGCGCCAGGCTGTCGGCATAAGCCTTCTCCGCCTCGCCGGTGCGCCCGAGCTCGACCAAGGTGTCGGCCAGGTTGTGCAGCGCATAAGCCACCTCCGGGTGGTCGAGCTGCTCGGAGCCGGTGTAGAGCGCAATCGCCTCTCGATAAGCCACCTCCGCTTCCAGGAAGCGTGCTTGTCCGGCGAGCGCGTCGCCGAGGCCGCAAAGCTCCATGGCGACCGCGAAGACGTTCTCCTGCGCGGCCCTCCGCTGGGCGAGGGCCGCGCGCGCGTCCCGCTCGGCGGCGGCGAAATCACCGCGCGCCGCCGCGAGCCCAGCGAGGTTGTGCAACAAGGTGGCCGAGGGAGAAAGGCCCGCGCGCTCGCGCACCTCGAGCGCGCGCCGATAAGCGATCTCGGCGTCCTCGTAAGCACCGGAGAAGCGCAGGCACACGCCGAGCATATTGAGGACGAACGCCTCCTCGCGGGCGTCGATGGGCGACTCCGCCTCCACATCCAAAAGCAACGTGCGCAAAGCGGTCTCCGCTTCGCCGAGCTGTCCCATTTTGATCAACAGATCGGCGCGGTCTCCGCGGGCCCGACGCGCCATGGCGCGCACCACGGGCTCTTCGGGATGAAGATCGAAGATGGCGAGCGCCTCGTCGTAGCGCTGCGCGGCCTCTTGGATTTGCCCGCGCGCGGCGAGGATGGCGCCTTCGACGAGGATGGCGTGCCCATGATCGGGGTGCTCGGCGCCGGCCGTCGCCGCGAGATCGGCGGCGGCGCGCGCGGCCTGCGTTTCGGCCTCGGAGAGGCGCCCCGCGGCGAGCTCCTCCTCTGCGGATCCGAGCAGATGCGCGGCCTGCTCCCAACGGGCTTCGATGGCCTGCGTGTCGACGATCATGATCTGTCCTCCATCCCTTGTCTCTTCGATCGACGGAAGGGCAGAGACGGAGCCGTCCGGCGCCGCCCTGCCCTCCGCGATGGCCTCGCCCCTCGAGCGGCGAGGCCTGCTCCTCTGCAATCAACCTCGAGGAAACGCGTGCTTCACGCTCGTGCGCACCTTGAGGCCGTGATTGGCACCGTTCGGCGGCGGACGCTCGCCGACGATACCCGCTTTGATGGCTGTCTTGATCTTCATGGCTCGATGCTCCTTTCGTCGTTCGTTCGGCTCGTGAACGGTCGCGCCGCTCAGCGCTTCACGCTCGCGCGCACCTTGAGGCCGTGGTTCAAACCATTGGGCGGCGGGCGCTCGTCACCGGCACCGGCCTTCACGGAGGTCTTGATCTTCATGACGGAATGCTCCTTTCGACCGGCATTTGCAGCGTCCGGTCGATGGGCCCATTCGCAACGAGCATGCCGCAATGGATGTCCCTCGCAATCGCGGCGATTCCTGCGGCCTTGCGCGACTCCGGCACAATTCGATCGCGTCCGTTGCGCAGCATCGGCGCAATGGCGGCCTCCGCGGGTGGACAACGGCGCGGAGAGCGCGAACACTTGCGCCATGCCTCGAGGATCCGGGCCTCCGCGCGCGCCGCCGAAGGGCGCGTTGCGGGCGCAGGATCCTTATCGCGCGTTCGGCTCGGCGTACGGGCCGCTCGCGCCGGGCTCGTTTCCCGAGCCGGGCGGGGCGCCGCCGTCCACGTGGCCGCCCACGGCGGCCGCGGTGCGGGAGGCCGACGGGACACCTTCGCGAAGACGCATCATCGTCAATCGCTTCGACGCGAATCCGCCGCGGCAGAGCTTGCTCGCCGCTGGGGTGGAGAGCGTGGTCGTGTATGGGGACGCGGCCGGCGAGCACCACCTCCTCGCGCGCGGGCGCCACGATGCCTGGGCCTACGTTTATGCCGCGTTCCTCGGTGAAGTCGCTCTGTTCGGGGCGCTCCCTGGAATGGCCGCGACCTTCATCGCCCACGCGGTGGGGATGGGGCCGAATGCGGTGCTGCTCGCCATGGTGGTCTTCGTGCTGCTCATGGGCGCTTGGCCGGCGTGGGCGGTGTTCCGCGACCGGTGGTATTGCATCGAGGCCCAGGCGAGCCGGTATTGCGTGGGCCTGCCGGGGATATCGTGGCTCCACGTGCCCGCCATCGCCTTCGTCTATGCGAATTTCCGAGGGCTGAAGAAGCTCACGGGGGGATAGCAGCAGCGGCCCATATGCGATTCGGCATCAGGCCGCGGGACGCTCGAGGACGACGGGGTGGGTGGTCACGAGGCGATATCCGGAGGCGTCGGTGATCATCCAATCGCGGAGGCCGAGCTTGCGGAGCTCGGCGAGCGCGACGTAGACGCGGTTCACGCCGGCGTCGTAGCGAATGCGCTCGCCGGGCCAGCCGGCGGCGAGGAGATCCTCGACGCGGAGCGGCTCGCCCGGCGCCTCGATGCGATGGCGCGCGAGCACGTGGACGAGGCGCGCGAGCGGCACGCGGCGAGACAGATCGACGTCACGGGCGGCGCCCGGGATTTGAAAGCCTTTGCCGTCGGCGCGCACGATCAACGCCGGCGCAGCGGCCGGACCGGGATCGGCCGCGCGGGCCGCGGAGCGCACGAGGACGCGATAGGCGAAGCGGGGATCGTCGCAGGCGTGCGCCGCCGCCAGGGCGCGGGCCTCGGCCACGAGGGCGGCGCGCGACTCCGCGGGGAGCGCGCTCGCGTCCGTCGCGAGGCGGACGTGGAGGCGATGAATGGCGATCGTCGCGAGCAGCGTGGGCTCGCTCCCGCACGGCGCGGCCGCGGCGTCGGCGGCGGCGAGGATCTCGTGCGCGTCGTTGCTGCGGCCGGCGTCGGCGGCGATCGTCGCCTGCGCGCCCAACATCAAGGCCTCGTAGCGCGGGACGCCGACGGTGCGCACGAGCGCGAGCGCGGCGCCGAGGACCGCGTCGGCGTCCTCGCGCTGGCCGCGCTCCAGATGACAACCGGCCAAGTAGTAAAGCGTGCTCGCTTCGCCGTAGACATGACCGACCTCGCGGTACAGGGCGACCGCGGCTTCGTGCAGATCCGAAGCGCGATCGAGCTGCCCCTGCTCTTGCACCAGCGTGCCTTGCGCGGTGAGCACCGCGGCCTCGCGCTGGCGCGCTTGCCGCCGCCGCGCACGCGCGAGCGCGTCATCGAAGCGCGCCGCGGCTTCGTCGTGACGCTCGCGAAAGAGGGCCACCACGCCGGCCTCGTGGATCATCGCGGCGAGCCCGTTCTCGTCGCCGAGCGCGCGAAACGCTTCGATGGCCGCGGCGATCTCCATGTCCGCAGCCGCGAGCCGGCCCTCGCGCCGGTGGGCGTGGGCGAGGCACGCCCGCGCCTCGGCCTCACGCGCGAGCGCGATCGCTTGCACCGGCGCGCGACGCGCGCAGGCGAGGGCTTCCGTGTAGGCTTCGCGCGCAGCCTCGGTCGCGCCGCGCGCTTCGACGATCGCGCCGCGCGCCATGAGCGCCCGGGCCTCGAGGCCGGCGTCGCAGGCGCGCGCGAGCGCGAGGCCTTCGTCGAGATCGCGCGCCGCCGCCTCGAAATCGCCGCGATCGGCGTGCAGGGCGCCGCGGACGATGAGCGCCTCGGCGAAGCGCGCGCTCGTGGTCGCGTCGGCCGCGCGCGCGGCGGCCAGCGCTTCGTCCAGCACCGCGAGGCAGGGCGCGAGCAAGCCGCGCGGGCGCGACACCGCATGAATGGCGAGCGCGAGCAGGAGCGCGTCCTCGACGGCCTGCGCGCCGCCTTCGGCGCGCGCCGCGGCCGCGGCCGTGGCGTGGGCGCGATGGAGGTTCGGGACCTCGATCGCGAGGCGCGCTTCGATGTCGTGGAGTGGCCGATCGGCGTGCGCGCGCGCGACGCTCGCGAAGTGCCGCGCGTGCCGGAGAGCGAGCGAGATCGAGAGCGCAGGATGCGCCGCGAGCTCGGCTTCGGCGAACTCGCGAATCACCTCGTAGAGCGAGAATCGCGGCGCGCCACCGGGCTCCGCGCGCGCCGAGATGCGCACGAGCGAGTGGGCGCAGAGCGCCTCCAGCGGCGCGAGCGCGGAAGCATCGGCCGAGCCGTCGTGCGCCGCCATCGCATCGAGCGCTTCGAGCGTGAAGCCGCCGCGAAAGATCGCGCACATCAGGAGGCAATCGCGCGCGCGATCGTCGAGGAGGCGAAACGACTCCGCGACCACGCCGCGCATCGACGCATGGCGCCCGCCGTCGCGCGGCCGTGAGAGCAGATCCGCGCGCCCCTCCGCGAGCCGATCGCGGATCTGCACCGGAGAGAGCGCCGCCACGCGCGCCGCGGCCAGCTCCAGCGCGAGGGGGATGCCGTCGAGGCGGGCCACGAGATCGGCGATCGCCGCGACGCTCGCCTCGTCGAGATCGAGCTCGGGCCGCACTTGCCGCGCGCGCCGCACGAAGAGATCGATCGACTCCACACCGAGCAGCAGCGCCGCGCTCGTAGCATCGGCCTTGGGCAGCGCGAGCCCTTGGAGCGGCCAGCGATGCTCGTCCGGCAGATCGAGCGCGACGCGCGTCGTCACGAGGAAACGCGCGCGCGGCGCGGCACGGAGGAGCACGCCCACCGTGGCCGCGGCGAAGGGCGCGAGCTCCTCGAAGTTGTCGAGGACGACGAGCACGCGACCCCGGCGCTGGAGGGCCTTGCCCACTTGCTCCAAGAGCCGCGCCGCGTCCTCCGTCGCGCCCAGCTGCACCCCGAGCGCTTCGGCGAGGCCCGCGGCGAACGCGGTGATGGTGCGCGCGGGCGTGAGATCGCAGAACCACACGCCGCCGTCGCCGAAGCCGGCATAGGCCTCGACCTGCTCGGCCGCGAACGACGTCGCGAGCCGCGTCTTCCCCATTCCGCCGGGGCCGACGACGCTGACGAGGCGGGCTCCTTCGTTGAACAACGCGGCGATGCCGGCGCGATCGTTCACGCGGCCCACCAGCTGCGGCCCATCATCGACGAAGACGTTGGTGGGCGCGTCACGGCGCCGGCGCGGGCTTCCCATCGAGCGAGACACGTCGGGTGGATTGTTCCACGAAGCGCACACGCTGGGACAGAGATGTCGGTTCACCCGGCGCGGAATCGTGCCCTGTCATCGTCCCGGGATCCGCCTTTGCGAGGGTGCCAGCGCTCGGCGGTGTGCGGCAGCCTTGCTGACACCTGAGCGGATGATGGCTCGTTGCTCGAGGCTCGCTCTCGGCAGCGCGACGGCCAAGAGCATTCATGGGGAACGAGACGTTCCCCGACGCGCCCGCCATCTGCCCGCCGGAGCACGCACCAAAGCCGGATTTAAGGGGCCTTAATCGTCTTACGGCGAGGTGGCGTGCGATTCGTCTCTCGTGGCGCCGACGCGGCGCCGAAACGAGGAGACGAATCATGGCCGACACTCTCGCGCACTACGTGAAATTCGCCCGCTCGCTCGCTCTCACGAGCACCATCGTGCTCTCTGCCTGCGGCAGCACGAACGAGTCGGAAGAGCCGGCGACGACCGGCAGCACCACCGCCACGACGAGCACGCCGAGCGCCACGAGCACCACGACGACCGAGGACGGCGCCGGCGGCGCGTCGCTCCAAGGTGCCAATCCCATCGCCACGGCGGTGCCGAACATCCCCGACGCCGGGGAGCCGCAGGATGCGGACGTGCCTGACGTGGGCACGATCTCGGGCCCGCTCCCGCCTCCCGAGCTGCCGGCGAGCTTCGCATGATTGCCAATCTCGCGCCCGGCACCTCAGGTACCTTGATCGAGACCGAGTATCGTACCCTCGACGAGCGTCTCTCGCGCGTGCGCCCCGCGGATCTCGCGTTCGACGCGGGCGCCTACGATCCCCGCGCCATCGCGCGGGCGCGCGGCCTGTGGCTCGATCGCATGGTGAACGAATACACGTCGACGACGGTGTTCTCCCAGCTCGCGGCCCAGCTCGTCGAGGCCAATGCCTCGCTCGACACCACGGCCGTCGCGCTCCGCATGGCGCAGGACGAGCTGCGCCACGCCGAGATCTGCGCCGGCGTCGTCCGCGCCTTGGGCGGTGACGCGCGCCGCCCGCGCGACACGCGCATCGCCCCCATCGCGCGTCACCCCGGCGCGAGCGACGAGGAGCGGGCGCTTCGCAACGTCATCTTCACGACCTGCTTGTCGGAGATGAACAGCGTCACCTATTTCGTGGCCGCGCTCGAGCGCATGAAAGACCCTTTCCTGCGCGACGTCACGCGGCGCCTCTTGGCCGACGAGGTGCTCCATGGCCGCTTCGGCTTCGCCTACCTCGAAGCTTGGGCCTCGTGGCTCGAAGCCCGACCCGAGGTGCGGGCCTCGGTGGGCCGATATCTGCGCTTCGCCTTCGCCGTGGTCGAGCGCGAGTTCGCCGCCGGCGAAATGGCGCGCTTCACGCCGCTTCCGGACGACGACGCGCTCGGCGTCATCCCGCCGGGCCTCGCCGCCGAGACGTTCCGTCACACGATGAGCGAAGCGGTGGTGCCCGGCTTGGAACGATTCGGCATCCCCGCCGAGGACGCGTGGCGGCGGCGGAGCCTGAGCTGAGCGCAGGAGCCATGGCGAATCACGACTCGGCCTCTTCGCCGAGGAGAGGCCGAGTCGCGCAGATACGAAATCAGGACCGAAGCCTCGCGGCTCATCCACCCTTGCTCTCACGGAGCCGCGCTGCCTGCATCATCAGGTAATTCCGCTCGGGGACGCTGGTGGTGCGCGCGGCGGCGCGGTCGTAGAGCGGAATGGCAGCATCGTAGTCACCGGCGCGCTCGAAGAGGTGCGCGCGGACCGCGTCGAGGCGATGGTGATCCGCGAGGCGCGCGTCGCCGTCCAGCGCGCGCAGGCGCTCGAGCCCCGCGGCCGGGCCGTGCACCATGGCCGTGGCGATGGCGTGGTTGAGCGTCACCATGGGGTTGTCGGACATCTGCAAGAGGACGCCGTAGAGTGCCAAGATCTGCGGCCAATCGGTGTCCTCGACGCGCGCGGCCTCGTCGTGCACGGCGGCGATGGCCGCTTGGATCTGGTATTCGCCGAGCGAGCCGCGGGACAGCGTTTGCGAGATGAGGGCCACGCCCTCGGCAATCGCCGCTCGATCCCAAAGGCTCCGATCTTGATCGCTGAGCGGGATCAGCTCGCCCGCGGGGCCGGTGCGCGCCGCACGCCGCGCGTCGGTGAGGATCATGAGCGCGAGCAGCCCCGCGACGTCGCCGTCGTCGGGCAGGAGCGCGTGGACCGTGCGCGTCAGGCGAATGGCTTCGCTGGAGAGGTCCGGGCGGTGCAAGTCGGGCCCGGAGCTCGAGGTGTAGCCTTCGTTGAAGATCAGATAAAGCACGTGCAGCACCGCGCCGAGGCGCGCCGCGCTGTCCTCGATCGTGGGCATTTGAAAAGGCACGCCCGAAGCTTTGATGGTCTGTTTGGCGCGGCTGATTCGCTGCGCCATCGTCGCTTCGGGGACGAGGAACGCGCTCGCGATCTCGGCGGTCGTCAAACCACCCACGGCGCGCAGCGTGAGCGCGATGGCCGAGGGCGGCGTGAGCGCCGGATGACAGCACATGAAGAGCAGGAGGAGCGCGTCGTCCTGCTCGCGCACCTCGTCGTCGGCGGCGAGGGCGAGCTGCTCCTCGGGCGGCACCAGGCTGACCACGAAGGCTTCGCGCCGCCGCCGGGATGCGTCGCTGCGGACCTGATCGGTGATGCGCCGCGCCGCGACGTGGATGAGCCACGCGCGCGGCTCGTCGGGAACGCCCTCGCGGGGCCACTGCGCGGCCGCGGCGATGAGCGCCTCCTGCACGGCGTCCTCCGAAGCGGGGAAGTCGCGGTAACGCCGAACGATGACGCCGAGCACCTGCGGCGCGAGATCGCGCAGGAGACGTTCGACACGGGAATTCGGCGGCGCAGTCACGACGAGGCTCGAAGGGCGGCGATGGTACGAGCATCACGCGCTTCGTGAAAGCGCGACGGCGCACGGACGCGGCACCATCACCGTGATGCGCGAGCGCGGAAGGATCGTCGCGGTGTACGCGAAGGCGGAGAGCGATGAGCGCGCCGGCCCACCATGTCGAGGATGGAGCGTCATCATCGCGCGCGGTTCCATTTGCGCCGAGGCGGCGATCATGGCTTCCTCGGCCGCGCATGACCTCCACGGCGAACAAGTACGGTGTGCTCGGCGCGCTCGACATTCCGCTCGGGCTCGGTTTGCTGCGGCTCTCGACGGAGGGGCGCCCCTCTGAAGAAGAAGCCATCGGCGTCATCCACCTGGCGCTCGATCAGGGCATCCGTCTGCTCGACACCGCCGACTCGTATGCGCTCGACGATCGCGATCTCCATTACGGCGAGCGCCTCGTGCACAAGGCGCTCGCGGCCTGGAGCGGCCCGCGCGCCGACGTGCGGGTGATCACCAAGGCGGGCCTCGCGCGGCCCAAAGGGCGCTGGGTGCCGAATGGGCGGCGCGATCACCTGCGCCGCATGGTGGAAGGGAGCTTGAAGGCGCTCGGGGTCGAGCGGATCTTCATGCTCCTCCTGCACGCCAACGATCCCAAGACGCCCTTCGAGGAGAGCCTCGGCGCGCTCGCCGAGCTGCAGAAAGAGGGGAAGATCGAGCACCTCGGTCTGAGCAACACCACCATTGCCGAGGTCCGCCAGGCGGAGCGGCATTTCCCGGTGCGTGCCATTCAAAACGAGCTCAGCGTGATCGACCGCAACAGCGGTGTCGATGGATTGGTCGTGCTGGCCCGGCAGATGGGCATTCCCTTCCTCGCGCACCGCCCGCTCGGCGGCCACGCCAAGACGGGCAACCTGCTCAAGAACCGCGCGGTGAAGCCGATCGCGACGCGCCATGGGATCACGCCCCACGAAGCGGCGTTGGCTGCGCTCCTCGATTTGGGCGCGCCGGTGATTCCGCTCTTCGGCGCCACCAAGCGGGAGAGCGTGACGTCGAGCCTGGCCGCGCTGAAGGTGCCCTTCGACGCGAAGGACCGGGCCGATCTGACGAGCAAGATCACCTTCGCGGCCACGCCCGAGGCCGAGGCCGCCACCGCGCCTCCGGTGACGCCCGAAGGCCTGCGCCCGCTCGCCGCGGGCGAAGGGCCCGGCGACGCGCCCGAGGTGGTGGTGATCATGGGTGTTCAGGGCGCGGGCAAGTCGTCGGAGGTGAATCGATATCTGGAGCGTGGTTATGCGCGCCTCAATCGCGACCTCCTCGGCGGCACGCTGGAGGATTTGATTCCGAAGCTCGGAGAGCTCCTCGCCTCCGGGCAGAAGCGGGTGATCCTCGACAACACGTATGCGACCCGCGTGTCCCGCTATCCGGTGATCCGGATGGCCCACGCACACCACGTCCCCGTGCGCTGCCGATTCATGGCCACGCCCATCGACGAGGCTTATGCCAACGTGGTTTTGCGGATCCTGGAGCGCTACGGAAAGCTGCTCGGTCCGGACGAGCTGAAGGAGCTCGGGAAGGACGATCCCAACCTGCCTCCGCCGGCGGCGATGGCCAAATGGGCCGCGAGCTTCGAGGCGCCGAACGTGGATGAAGGGTTCTCGGTGGTCGAGGAGATCCCCTTCGTCCGGCGCGTCGATCCGAAGTTTCAGGGCAAAGGGCTCCTCCTCGACGTCGACGGGACGCTGCGCAAGACGAAGAGCGGCGAGCTGTTCCCGCGGAGCGCGGACGACGTGGAGATCCTGCCCGGGCGCCGTGAGGTTTTGCAGCGCTGGATCGGCGAGGGATACAAGCTCTTCTTCGTCTCGAACCAAAGCGGGATCGCCTCGGGCACGCTCACGGCGGCGGACGCCGAGGGCGCGTTCGCGCGCACCGTCGAGCTGCTCGGCGTGCCCGTGAGCGAGGTCGCTTATTGCCCCCACCCCGCCTTCCCGGCCGGGTGCTTCTGTCGCAAGCCGCTGCCGGGGATGGGCGTGTCGCTGATCCAGCGGCACGAGCTCGCGCGCGAGCATGTCGTCATGGTCGGCGACATGGACAGCGATCGCGACTTCGCGAAGGCGCTCGGGGTCCCCTATTTCGAGGCGGAAGCATTCTTCACGACGAAGGGATGATGTCGGCGCGCGCACGCGGGGAGCAGCCCCATCGCGACGCCTCGCGACGGGGCTGCTAAGCTCGGACCGCATGCCCCCGCCCGCCCGCGCGACGCGCTCCGAAAAGAGCGATCGGTTCGTGGGACGCGAGCAGGCGCTCGCGGATCTCGCGACGGCGCTGCGCCGGCGGGCGCTGGTGGAGATCGTGGGCCCGCCCGGGGTGGGCAAGACGCGGCTCGCCCTGGAGCTCGCGCGCCGCACGACGCCCACGACCGTGCGGTTCTGCGATCTCACCGAGGCCACGTCGACGGGCGCGTTTCTGCTGCAAGTGGCGCGCGCGGTGGGCGCGACGGTGCCGCTCGACGTGTCCGAAGACGAGCTCGCGGCGCGCATCGGCGAGCGCATCGGCAAAGACACGGCGGCGCTCCTCGTGCTCGACAACTTCGAGCAGCTCCCGCAGGCGGCGGACGCGCGGCTCGCGGCTTGGTTCGATCACGAGACGCCGCGCGTGGTGGTGACGACGCGACGACGGCTCGCGGGCGCGCCGTCGTCGGTGGTCACGCTGCACCCGCTCTCGACGGATCGCAGGCCGGGAGAGCGCTGGTCCGAGGCCGCGGAGCTGCTGGCCGCGCGCGCCGAGGCGATCACCGGAGAAGCCTTCGATTCCGAGCCGGAGCGGGAGGCGATCGAGCAGCTCGCGACCCAGCTCGATGGTCTCCCGCTCGCGATCGAGCTGGCGGCGGCGCGGCTTCGCTTGCTCGCGCCCCCGCAGGTGCTGGCGCGCCTCTCCGATCGCTTCCGCGTCCTTCGCCGACCCGATGGCGCGCTGGGGCGGCCCGATTTGCGGGAGAGCATCGGAGGCTCGTTTGCGCTCCTGTCGCCCGAAGAGCAGCGCGCGCTCATCGCGACCTCGGTCTTTCGCGGCGGCTTCACGCTCGACGCGGCCGAAGCGGTGCTCGTCGAGGAGGGCGCCCCGTGGGCGCTGGATCTCCTGGAATCGCTGCTCGATCACTCGGTCCTCACCGTCGACGGCGATCCCGAGGAGCGGCGCTACGGTCTCCTGCTCTCCATCCGCGCGTTCGTCGAGGAAGAGGCCGCGGCGCATCCGCCTTCCATCCTCGAAGGCGCTTCGATGCGACACGCCGAGCACTACGCGACGCTCGGCGAAAAGCTCCTCGCACGCGCCGATGCCTCGTCGCGCCGTGCTCTCCATCGCGAGCGGGAGAACCTCCTCGCCGTCGTCGATCGCCGCGCGCGTGTGGGATCCGCGCTCGCGTTGCGCGCAGCGCTCGTCCTCACCGCGCCGGCCTCGGGCCTGCCGTACACGACGGCCGAAGAGGTGCTCGGGGCCGCGCTGGAAATGCCGGCCAACGAAGCGCTCGCCCTGCGCGGGCGCGCGTCGCTGCAACGCGGGACGGTGCGGCGCTTCCTCGGGCGCATCGAGGCGGCGGAGGCCGATCTGCGCGCGGCCTGCGCCGTCGCGGAGGAGGCCTCGGATCGCGGGCTCCTCGCCGAAGCGCTCGCCGGCCTCGGCAACACGGCGGCGGTGTCGGCCGATTGGAAGACGGTGCGGGACTATCTCGTGCGCGCGCTCGACGCGCATCCCGCGCCGGAGTTTCGCGCGCGTGGATTGGCCATGGTGGCCAACACCTTCTGCAACGAGGACGATCACGATCGCGCCGAGGTGCTCTTTCGCGAAGCGGTGAGCACCGCCGATCGCTGCGGCGACGAAGCCGGTGCCGCCCTTTCGCGGCTCGCGCTCGGCGTGATGCTGCTCGAGGTCGGGCAGCTCGAAGAAGCGCATGCCTATCTCTCGGACGCGCTCGAGGCTTACCGGCGCTTGGGCTCACTGCATTGGGAGGGTTTGACGCTCTCGTACCTGGCCCGATGGAAACAGGAGATGGGCGATCTCCCCGCAGCCATCGCGCTCTATCCCGAGGCGCTCCAGCACATCGAAATGGCGGGCGTGCGGCGGGCGCAAGCAGTGGCCTGGTATCATTTCGCGACCGCGCTGATCGAGGCCGGTGAGCTGGGCGCCGCGGCGGAGCGGCTGCGCGAAGCGCTGCCTTTGGTGCGAGCCACGTGCCCCGATCACGAGGGGATGATCCTCGCGGCCCAAGGCATCATCGCGGCGCGACGCGGGGCCGCCGACGATGCGGCCCTGCTCCTGCGACGCGCGGAGGAGTCGCTCCTGCGTTACACGCGCCCCATGTTCCTCGCTGCGGTGCGCGTGCTCGCGGGCGCGGAGCCGCCGCCCGAGCACGCGGCGTGCTCCGAGGTGCGGCTCGCGCTTCGGCTGCGCGTGCCCATCGCGCCGGCGCGCGCGGTGCCGCCGCTGCTCGTGGCCAAGGATGGGAGCTGGTTTCGCCCGCCCTCGGCGTCGACATCGATCGCCCTCGATCGGCGCAAAGCCATTCGCGGCGTGCTCGGCGCGCTGGCGCAGCAGCGGCGCGATCGTCCCGGCGAGGCCGCGTCCCTCTCGATGCTCGTGGAGGCCGGCTGGCCCGGCGAGCGCATCGTCGCGGGCGCCGGCGCGGAGCGGGTCTATGCGGCGGTGGCCACGCTCCGCCGCCTCGGGCTCCGCGGCGTCATCCTGCAAAAAGGCGAGGGATACCTGCTCTCCCCCGAAATCCCGCTCGTCCTCGGGTGAAGATGTGACCGAGACAGCGTCACGATAGGGAATGGAGAGCGCGGAATCCCCGCGCATTTTGCGCTCCCATCGCGAGCCGGACGGTCCGCGCGGCGGGTTTCAACGAATTTTCAACGGCCCCGCGCCCCTCCCCAGGCAAGCTGGCATCGAGGTGAACATGCGTCGATATCTCTTGGCTTTGCTCGGATCGCTCGGGCTCCTCCTCTCGGCCTGCGGCGGCGACGAATCGCAGACGACCGGCACCACCAGCGGCAGCGGCGGCACCGGAGGCACGGGCGGCGGCGACGGGTGCATCCCGCTGACCATCAGCCAAACGGGGATCTTCCGGCGCTCGGTGGGTGCTTATGGCATCGAGGCGCGCATCGAGCCCACCGTCCCGGGCTCGTATCGATCGCGCGCCACCTTCGAGCTGTATGCGGACGACGGCACCGGCGTTCTCCCGCCGCTCGAGACGGGGACGTTCGATCTCTCGAAGACGCCCGACGACAACTACGGCACCTGCCAGCACTGCACGATGGTCGTCGGTTACGATCGCGCCGACGAGCCGGAGCGCGCCTTCTTCCAATCGAGCGGCAAGCTCGAGCTCACGAAGATCGACGAGAACGATCGCTCCATCGGCGCGGGCGTCCTCTCCGACGTGAAGCTCGTCGAGGTCACGCAGAAGCCTGATTTCTCGTGGGAGATCGTGCCCGGCGGCGCCTGCTACACGATCGAGAAATGGTCGTTCGACACCACGCCCGTCGACGGCCTCCCCTGCGATCGCGCCGAAGACTGCCCCAACACGATGTGGCAAGTCTGCGATCCGCACACCAGCCAATGCACCCATTATCAATGCTTGATGACGTTCGACCTGCTGTGCCCCGAGGGCGAACGCTGCATCACCCAGGTCCCCGACGAGAGCTCGGCGGGCGCCTGTTACACGGAGTGCACGCCGTTCAACGCGGGCTCCTGCGCGACGGGCTCCGAGTGCGTCCCGATCGATCCGGTGCAGAGCATCGGTATCTGCAAGAAGACCGGCACCGTGAAGACGGGCAATCCCTGCGACGAGCCGGACGTCTCCACCGGCTGCGAGCCGGGGAGCGTGTGCGCCGGTTATCCGGCCTCGTGCTCCAAGATCTGCTCGTACATGGTCAAGGACCCGGGTTGCCCCGAGGGCCGCGTGTGTGGTTTGCAGAATGCCTGTCTGTCCAAGGACAGCGGCGATCCCGCGCCCATCGGCGGCTCGTGCGCCGAAGGCGTCCCGGCGAACACCGATTGCGGCGCGGATGAAGACGCCTTCCGCGGCCTGTGCGTCAGCCTCTTCCCGGAGGTCACGACGCTCACCTGCGAGCGCACCTGCCGCACGGCGAACCCCGATTGCCCGACGGACCAATACTGCGCGGGCCTGTTCGAGAATCCCAACATCGGTTTGTGCTGGCCCGTGCCGGTGTGCGGCGACGGCAAGCTCGATCCGGTCAACGAGGCCTGCGACGACGGCAACGCCGTCTCCGGCGACGGGTGCAGCAGCGATTGCAAGACGCCCGAGCTCGACGTGCTGTGCAGCAAGGCCGAGCCGCTCGTGCTCGATCAAGACATCCACGGCACCAACATGGGCGGGCCCACGGGCTACGCGGGGAGCTGCCGACTCTATTGGGTCGTCCCCGCGAAGACGTACAGCTTCCTCCCGCCGGGGCCGGGTCGTCTCACGCTCACCATGACGTCGGAGAAGAACCTCGATCTCTTGGTCCTCGGTGACTGCGCCGATGCAGGCAGCGAGATGGCGTGTCACGCCGACTGGCACCTGACCGAGAACCTCTCGCTCGATTTCGCGACCACGCCCGACAAGCCGGTCATGATCGTGGTGGTGGGCAACTCGGTCGCCGACGTCGGAGACTTCACCCTGCGCGCCAAGTTCACGCCCGCGGTCTGCGGTGACGGCCTGATCGCCGGGCCGGAGGCCTGCGACGATGGCAACACGGTGGGCAACGACGGCTGCTCGGCCGATTGCAGCACCATCGAGTGGCCCGTCCTCTGCGCCGGTTTGCCGGAGCTCTCCACCTCCGCGCCCAACACCGGCGACACCACGAATGGGCAGAACCTCATCAACACCGACGGGTTCTGCACCAGCATCCTCGGGAGCAGCAACGAGGCGATGTTCCGCTACACGGCGCCCAAGAAAGGCACGCTCTCGCTGACGCTCCCCGAGCCGGGCGCGAACTTCGCGCTGTCGATCATGAGCGGTTGCGGGCCTCTCAGCGAGGCCGCCGTCACCTCCTGCTCCAACGGCGGCACCCCGCCGCTGGGCTCGGAGCACATCGATTTCGAGATGAACGCCGGTGATCTCATCACCGTGATGGTCGACGGCTTCCGGCCCGACGAAGCCGGGCCCTTCTCGCTGATCGCCAAGTTCCAGTAAACGAAGCTCGAAGGCCGGTGTCCGCACAGCGTGGACACCGGCTCCGACATCGAATCTCACGCGCGCCCGGCGCGGCGGCGACCCGCCGATATCAATCGACGGCGCACGCTCTACTTCTTCGAAAGCTCGGCGCGCAGCCGATCCTCCTGGGCTTGGAGCTCGGGCGTCATGGCCTCGCCGAAGTCGGCCGGATCGAACACCTGACGAATCTCGATCTCGGACTCACCGAGCATCGGGTTGGGACAGCGCTTGACCCACTCGATGGCCTCTTCTTTCGACTTCACCTGCCACAGCCAGAAGCCGGCGATGAGCTCCTTCGTCTCGGCGAAGGGGCCGTCGATCACCGTGCGCGACGTGCCCGAAAACCGCACGCGCGCGCCCTTGGAGCTCGGATGGAGGCCCTCGCCCGCGAGCATCACGCCGGCCTTCACCAGCTCCTCGTTGTACTTCCCCATCTCGGTGAGGAGCTTCTCGTCCGGCATCACGCCCGCTTCGGAGTTTTTGTCGGCCTTGATCAGGATCATGAATCGCATGGTCGTCTCTCCTCGGTAGGTGGGGTCGAGAGGGTCCGGACGCTCTCGACCGGGCTCGAACCTCGCTTCATCTGGGCGACGAACGAAGGTCCGCGAGATCGACACGGCGGTCGATCTTTTTTCACCTCGACCCGCCGGCAGGCCGGCGGGTGAGGCCGCAGACATTCGTTTTCGGTGGAAGAATGCGCTCGGGACGAGCGCTCGGAACGACGAGAGGCCGCGCGCTGCGGCCTCTCGTTCGGGGATCACTGCGGGCCGCTGCCGCCGCAGACGCTGGCCACGCCGCCGCCGCCGCAGGTCTGCGGGGCCGCGCAGGTGCCGCATTGGATGACGTTGCCGCAGCCGTCGCCGACGGGGCCGCAGTTGGCGCCGAGCTCCGCGCACGTCTTCGGCTTGCAGGTCTGGCTGCCACAGACACCCGGCTGGCCGCCGCCGCCGCAGGTCTGCGGGGCCGTGCAGTCGCCGCATTGGATGAGGTTGCCGCAGCCGTCACCGGCCGGGCCGCATTGAATGCCCAGCTGTCCGCAGGTCTTCGGCATGCACGTGAGGTTGCCGCACACGCCCGGCTGACCGCCGCCGCCGCAGGTCTGGCCCTGGGGGCAAGCGCCGCATTGGATGAGGTTGCCGCAGCCGTCACCGGCCGGGCCGCACTGAATGCCCTGCTCCTGGCAGGTGCGCGCGTCGCAGGTCGGGACACCGCATTGGCTCGGCTGGCCGCCGCCGCCGCAGGTCGCGGGCAGCGTGCACGAGCCGCATTGGATGACGCCGCCGCAGCCGTCGCCCGCAGGCCCGCAGCCGATGCCGAGCTCCGCGCACGTCTTCGCCTTGCAGGTCGGGATGTCGGGCGTCACGCACGAGCCCAGATCGAAGATCATGAACTCGAGCAGCTTCTCCTGCGGCGTCATCGCGCCCGCGGCGCACTCGGTCGGGAACATCGCGCCGACGGTGGGCGCGAAGCTCGTGTTCTCCACGTGGAAGTCGTCGAAGAGCACGCGCCCGCACTGCTGCGCGGCCGGCGAGCCCACGGGCGTGTTGAACGTGTAATGCACGCTCGCGCTCGGGTTGTTGATGCTCATCCACGACTGCGAGGGCGCGATGACCGCGTCGTAGTCGTGGCGGATCTGCACGATCGGGATCTCACCGTACACGGTCGAGGCGTTGACGTTCACGAGCCACTGCGCGAGCGCCTGGCCCTTGGGGAACGTCGTGTTGATGTAGCCCGTCTGGTTGACCGGCGTCCCCTGCACCACGTGCCACTGCGTCGTCGAGCTGAAGGGCGCCGTCTGGTAGAGCCAGATGTAGCTGAAGTGCGTCGCGAAGATGCGGCCGCCCGCGTTCGCGTAGTTCACGAGGTTCTGGTGCACGGCCGCGCTGCGCAGGCCCGGGCTCGCCTCGTCCGCCTGGCAGGGGAACAGCACCATGTCGTACTTGTTGAGCGCGGCCTGGGTGGTCCAGAGCTGATCCTCGAGCGGCGATCCGCCCGGCGCCACCGCGCCGCCCGACGCCCACACGTTGGACGTGTGGTACGTGCTGTTCTTGTCGGTGAGGCCTTGATAGAGGTGGATGCGCCCCGTCCCGCTGGGCGCGGTGAACTCGCTGTCGTCCACGCCGATCTTGCGCATCACGCACTCGAGCGCGTCGACGGCGCCCGTGGAGAAGGCCATGAGCGGGATGTCACCTTCGGTCTTGTTCTTGGGCAGGCGCGTGAGCGACGCAGCCACGGCCGTGTTGGTGCACGAGGCCACGCTCGGGATCGTCACCTGACGGCGCCACCTGCCCAGCTGGATGACCAGCGGGATGTTCGTGCCGACGGGCACGTTCTTGAGCGTGAACTTGCCGTCGACGCCGGTGGTCGCGCTGACGAGCGGCGATCCGGAGGCAGGCGCGCCGCACTGATCGCAGGACACGCCGGCCGGGAACGCCTGCACCGCCGCGTTGGGCACGTAGACGAGCGCGTTGAGCAGCGGATCGGTGCCGTTCGGCGCGAACACCGTGCCGGTCACCGTGGTGGTGACGCTCGGGCTCGAGCAGGTGACCTGCTTGAGGCAGAGGTTGGTGCAGCTCGCGGGGATGCCGCATTGGCTCGGCACCTGACCGCCGCACGTCTGCGGGAGGCTGCACGTGCCGCATTGGAGGAGGTTGCCGCAACCATCGCCGACGGGGCCGCACGCGTTGAGCTGCGCGCAGGTCTTCGGCACGCACGGCGGCGCGCCGCACACGTTGGGGATGCCGCCGCCGCCGCAGGTCTGGTTGCCGCTGCACGTGCCGCATTGGAGGACGTTGCCGCAACCGTCGCCGACGGGGCCGCAGTTGACGGCCTGCGCCGCGCAGCTCTTGGGCGTGCAGCTGCTGCCCGAGCCGCACACGCTCGCCGTGCCGCCGCCGCCGCAGGTCTCGCCGTTGGAGCACGTGCCGCATTGGAGGACGTTGCCGCAACCATCGCTCACCGGGCCGCAGTTGGCCCCGAGCTCGGCGCAGGTCTTGGGCGTGCACGAGAAGTGACCGCAGACGCCCGCCTTGTCGCCGCCGCCGCAGGTGTCGGGCAGCGTGCAGTCGCCGCATTGGAGGATGCCGCCGCATCCATCACCGATGGGCCCGCACTGCACGCCTTCCTTCTCGCAGCTCGTCGCGCCCGCACAGCTCGGGCCGTCATTGCCACCATCGAGACCGATGCTCGCACCGGTCGAGTCGTTGGCCCCCTCCCCGCCCATTCCGCTGGCGGTCCCGGTATTGGTGCTGCCCCCGAAGTGCGAGCCGGTGGTGGCGACGCCACCTCCAGTCCCGCATGACACGACAGCCGTCGTGACGGCTAGACACGCGGCGATCAAAGCAATGATGTTGCGCATGGGTAGCCTCCACTCTCTCCCGGCTGCGTCGGGAGGGCCAGTGCCAAGATGCACGGAACGCGCGATCGGCGGCGCTGACGCCGCTCGAACGAGGCCTCTCCCTGGGAGGAGGAGTTACCCTGTCGCAGCGCGAACGCCTGGGAATGAAGGGCTCCCGCGTCCTTCGTCGGTCGATTGAGCTGTCGCTACGCGGCCATTCGCCGGCTGCGCCGCAGCGCGCCGCGACCACGAGCGCAGCCACGGCCAGGGGCCCGAGAGGCACGTCCGGCGATTCCTCACCACTCGCCACGCGCAACTGGCAGGTTGCAGGACGATCGGCACGCGCAACCCGCAGGTTGCAGGGCGGCCGGCGGCTCGCCGTCTCCACATCGCTGCTCGCTGCGGCCCACCGTGCCGCCCATACCGCAGCTCGATCCGCTGTCGCGCTTCTCTACGCAGGTGCAATTCGCCACATCGCGAGCGGGCGCATGGGGCGTATCGCAGTCGCGCAAACGATGGATGGATGAGCAGCCGCGCATACGAAGCTCGGCAACACGCCCCTTCGCAGCGACGGCTCGCTGTGGGAGCGACTCCCGGGCTCGGAGAAATTCCCACCCCGGGCCCGGAAGAACTCCGTGCGCGTCGCCCCGAGGCTCCGCCATACTCGCAGCGCATCCGCGGGCCTCGCGATTGCTTGGGCGCCCGAAGGAGACCCTGGCCACTCGATGAGCCCCCCTTCATCAACCGCTCGCCGCATCCGGCCGGCGCCGAGGGATGACGCGACCCACGCTTGGCCGCTCATCGTGCTCATGGCGCTCTCGGTGGCGGCGGTGACCGGGCTCGCGTTCTGGGACAAACAGCGCGAGGCGGCCGTCGTGCTGCAAGAGCTGGCCGACGATCAGGCGACGCTCGCGGGCAGCGTCGCGTCCGAGCTGGAGACGCGCCTCGCGGCCATTCGTCGCGATGGCTTGGTGCTCGCCGAGAGCCTCGAGGACGGACGGCGCACGCCGGCCACGGCCATCGATGGCTATGCCGGCTACACGCTGCGCGCCGCCGACGATCCGCCGAGCCCGCCGCTCGGCGCGAGCCTCGTGTTCCGCTTGCCGGCGTCGCACAACCGCGTGCTCGATCTCCAGGTCCCGCCCGCGAAGCTCTTCGAAGAGGCCGCGCGCATCGAGCGGCCGGGCTTCTCGCGCCTCCTCGTGCGCGGCCCCGACGACAGGGATCTCCGCACCACCGACGGGCGCGTGGTGAAGCTCGATCCGGTGCAGCGCGGGCTCGACTCGGGCCGGCGATCGGCGTGGCTCACGGCCGCCGAAGCCATCACCCTCGGGCTGCCCAGCCGCCGCGCGGCGGTGGGCCTCGACATCGTGGACGCCGGGCCTTTCGGGCGCTGGTCCATCGCGGTGGTGACCACCGCCGAGCGCGTGCGCTCGCGCGAGGAGCACGCCACGTGGCGGCTCGTGCTGGGCGTGCTCGTGGTGGGCGGCCTCGTGTTCGTCTTCGGGACGCTGGCGCTGCGCCGGCAACGTCGCGGCCTCCTCCTCGAGCGCGAGCTCGCGCTCCAAGCGGTCGCACGCGAGCGCGACGGCGAGCTCGCCACGGCCAGCCGCGCCGCGACGCTGGGCACGCTCGCCATGGGCATCGCGCACGAGGTCTCCACGCCGCTCGGCATCATCGCGGGCCGCGCGGAGCAGCTCACGGCGCGCGTCGAAGGCGACCCGCGCGCCGACCGCGCCGTGCAAGCCATCCTGGAGCAGACCGATCGCATCCGCCGCACCATCCGCGGCTTCCTCGACCTCGTGCGCGGCGCGGCGCCGGCCCTCGGGGACACGACGCCGGCCGCGGTGCTCGCGGGCGCGATCGCGTTGGTCGAGCATCGCTTCACCGCCGCGGGCGTCGCGCTCGACACCGACGTCCCCGCGAGCTTGCCCGTGCTCCACGGCGACGCGCCCATGCTGCAACAGGCCATCGTCAACCTCCTCCTCAACGCCTGCGACGCCTGCGTGCGCGGCGGCCACGTGCAGGCGGCGGCGCGCGTCGAGGGCGATCACATCGCCTTCACCGTGATCGACGACGGCGCGGGGATCACCGCGGAGGCCGCGGCGCGGGCCTTGGAGCCGTTCTTCACCACCAAGGCGCAGGGCCAAGGCACCGGCCTCGGGCTCGCCATCACCAGCGAGATCGTCAAGCTTCATCGCGGGACGTTGAGCCTCCGCCCCGCGTCGCCGCGGGGCACGTGCGCGTCCCTGCTCATCCCCGTCCCCAAGGTCCAGAGTCATGCCGCAGCCTGAGCACCGTGCCCCGCGTGTCCTCGTCGTCGACGACGAGATCCAGATGGCCGAGATGGTCGCCGACGGCCTCGTCGATCGCGGCTATCACGCGGAGGCCGCCGCCACGAGCGAGCGCGCCCTCGAGCGCCTGCGCGAAGGCTCGTTCGACGCGCTCGTCACCGATCTGCGCATGCCCGAGGTCGACGGCCTCGCCCTCCTCGCGGCCGCGCGACGCCTCGCGCCCGAGCTGCCCGTCCTGGTCATGACCGCGTACGGCGCCATCGACACCGCGGTCGAATCCATCCGCCAGGGCGCGAGCCATTACCTGACGAAGCCCTTCAAGATCGAAGAGCTCGCCATCTTCCTCGACAAAGCCATCGACGAGCGGCGCGTGCGGCGCGAGGTGACCACGCTCCGGGCCGTGCTCCGCGATCGCGGCGAGACGCCCGGCATCGTGGGCGCATCGAGCTCGCTCCGCGCGGCGCTCTCGGTGGTGGAACGGATCGCGCGCACCGATCTGCCGGTGCTCCTCCTCGGCGAGACGGGCACCGGCAAAGGCCTCTTCGCGCGCCGCCTCCACGACGACGGCGATCGCGCGGGCGGCCCGTTCGTCGCCGTCAACTGCGCCGCGCTCCCCGAGCCGCTCCTCGAGAGCGAGCTCTTCGGTCACGTGAAGGGCGCCTTCACCGGCGCCACGCGCGATCGCGCCGGCCTCATGGCGGAGGCCAGCTCTGGCACGCTCTTCCTCGACGAGATCGCGGAGATGTCCCCCGCCCTCCAGGCCAAGCTGCTCCACGCCATCGAGCGCCGCGTGGTGCGCGCGGTGGGCGGCTCGAAGGAGCGCCCCGTCGACATCCGCATCATCGCCGCCACGCACCGCGATCTCGACGAGCGCGTGCGCTCGGGCGCCTTCCGCGAAGATCTCCGCTACCGCCTCGACGTCGTCTCCATCGACATCCCGCCCCTCCGTCACCGGCGTGACGACATCCCGCTCCTGCTCGAGCACTTCTTCCGTCTCGCCCGTGCCCGACACCCTGCCTCACCGGCACAACGATTCTCCGCTGAGGCGGTGCGGCGTCTCGTCGATTATCGCTGGCCGGGCAACGTGCGTGAGCTCTCTCATGCAGTGGAGCGCATGGTGGTCCTGGCGCGCGGGGCGGACATCGATGTCGACGATCTCCCGCCCGCTACGCTCGCGGCGAAGAGCGCCGCCGCGCCCCTGTTCACGGGGGAGGTGCTGCCCATTCGCGATCTCACGCGTCGATATGCTCTGTGGGCGCTCGGAGAGCTCGGCGGGCACCGCACGCGCACGGCCGAGAAGCTCGGAATCGACATGAAGACATTGGCCAAGTGGCTCGCCGAAACCGATCTCGCGAACGACCGCAGCTGATTCACCATCATCGTATGAACCAGCCAGGACATCGGACTTTTTCCGAGTAGCTCTCGGTATCTTTCCGTGCATGATCAGCGGTCCGCGCCCGTGTTTTCCACGACACGGGGATTCATTTGGACGTCGTCGAACGTCCCTGACTGGCACCCTCAGCGCGCGACTCCGCGCGCCGCGAGATCCGAATGCTGCGCAACATCGGCTCGAACTGGATGCTGGCGCTGATTCAGCTCGTCGTCCTCGTCCAGCTCACGACCATTCAAGTGCAGGCCCTCGGCGCGCCCGCACAAGGCGCTTGGCTGACGATTGCCTCGCTCACCAGTGTGCTCGGCCTGCTCGTCCTGGGCGTGCCCATGGCGTCCGTGCGGTTCATTTCGGGCCATGTCGCGCGGCGTGAAATCGATCAAGCGAACCAGGCCATCGCCACGTGCCTCGGCGCCACGCTCGGCCTGGGCGCAGCCGCGATGCTGGTGGGCGCGGCCCTCTCGTTCTTTTTCGAGCGCGTGTATCTGAGCGGCGCGGCGTGGCAGGCGCTCGGCCCCCACGTCCTCCGCGAAGCACGCATTGCCTATTGGATTGTCATCGTCCAGGTCGGCCTCAGCTTCGCGGGGCAACTGCCTTATGGCATCCTCGACGCCCATCATCATTTCGTCGCGCGAAATGGGGTGAAGGTCGCCGGCCTCTTGATCCGCCTCGCGCTCGTCGTGGGCGTCCTCCGGCGCCACCCATCGCTCGTCGTGCTCGCCTTCGTGCAGGTCGCCGTCACCGTGCTCGAGCTCGTCGTGGCCCTGCTCGTGATCCGACGGAGCTTCCCCGAGATCCGTTTCGGGCTCCGGAGCTTCGATGGGCAAAGGCTCCGCAGCATCCTCGGATTCTCCATCTTCGTGATGCTGCTCAACATGGGCAGTCAGCTCGCGTTTCAATGCGATCAGCTCGTGATCAACGCCTTCTCCGGGCCGGAGGAAGGCACGATCTTCGACATCGGCAACAAGTTCTTCCAACCGCTCACGGGCATCGTCCTCGGCATTGGCATGGTGATCATGCCGACAGCCACCAAGCTGCAAGCTACGGGGCAGATGGAGGAGCTGCGCCACGTCTTTCTCAAATGGTCCAAGGTGGCCTCGTCGATAGGCATGCTCCTCGCAGCGTTCTTGCTCGTCCTCGCGCCGGAGTTCATCGCGTGGTGGATGGGGCCGTCCTTCGCGGGTCCTTCGGGGCAGGTGACCCGGCTCCTGATGATTGCGTTCCTCTTCTTCCTGCCCGTGCGCGGCGTCGCCTCACCGACGCTCATGGGCCTCGGCAAACCAGGCTTGCCAGCGATCGCCCTGCTCGTCATGGGCGCCGTCAATCTGTTCCTGAGCCTCCTTTTGGTGAAGCCCTTTGGCATCCTCGGCGTGGCCATCGGGACCGCGGCGCCGTGCATCGTGTTCGCGGCAGTGCTCGCGTACCTCGCGTGTCGTGAGATCGAGATCTCTTTCGTCACCTACCTGCGCTACGTGCTCCTTCGTCCCGCCATCGGAGGATGTGCGCCGGTGCTCACCCTGCTGGCGCTGACGCGCGGCCTCCACTTGTTCTCGGCTGAGCTCACCCGAACCGCTCTCTTTTTCCGGCTCTTCGGGGCTGGCGTGGCGATGGTCGTGGTCTTCGCGCTGACGTGGATCCTCTTCGTCTACCGCGACGATCCTTACTTCGATCTCGGCGCGCGGGTGGACCGCTTCCTCCCGCGCGTGCTGCGGAGCAGGGCACGATGAAATCGCGAATCACGCAGATGCTCGCGGGGGCGATGGCGCTCCCGATGGTGGCGGAGGGCGCGGCGCGGATCGCCCTCCGGCGCTACGGCGGCTACTACCGCTACGTTCCCAACACGCGGCTCCACATGTCCATCGATCGAGCCGCGCTCCCGCGGCTCCGGCCCGTCGCCCGGGTCGAGATCAACCGCGACGGCGAGCGCGGGGGCCCGCCTCCGCGTGATGACGAAAAGGCGCTGCGCGCGCTCGTCGTCGGCGGCAGCGCGGCGGAGTGCTTGTTCCTCGATCAAGATCAGACCTGGGGCGCCGTCGTCGAGCGCACCCTCAGCGAGCCGCGCAACCTGCGTGCGCTCGGTGTCTCGCGCGTACACGTGGGCATCGTGGCCCGCGCCATCGTCCCGTGCGCGCACATCGATCTCTCGCTGCAGAAGATGCTCCCCCGTTATCCCAAGCTCGATCTCGTCCTCGTCATGGTCGGCGCCAGCGACGTCGTGAGCTGGATGGAGCAGGGCCTGCCGCGCACCTTCGATCACTGCCCGCCCGATCTCGACAAGCTCTTCGAGCAGCACCCCGAGGGGCCGTGGGGCCCCGCGCTCGAGAGGACCGCGCTGCGCCGCATCGCCGCGAGCCTCTATCGCAACGTCCGCCACCCCATTGCGGAGATCGGCGGCGGCGGCGACTGGCTCCATCGCACGCGGAAAATGCGCGCCGAAGCCGAGCGCATCATCGATGAAGAGCCCGACGCGACACCGATGCTCGACAACTTCGCGCAGCACCTCACCGCGCTCCTCCACACCGCGCAGAGCGGCGCGACGCGGGTGATCCTCGTGCGCCAGCCGTGGCTCGGCTGCGATCTCGGCCCCGAGGAGCAGCGCCTGCTGTGGAACTTCGGCCTCGGCCGCCCGTACCGCGAGAAGGTCACCTCGTATTTCTCCGCGCGCGTCGTCGACGCGCTCATGCGCCGCATCGACGCGCGCGCCGCCGCCGTCGCCGATCGGATGGGCGTGCAGCACGTCGATCTCCTCCCCGACTTGGAGCGGAGCGCACGCACCTTCTACGATTGCCTGCATTTCACGCCCGAAGGCGCGGAGACCGTGGGGCGCTTGGTGGCCGACGCCATCGTCCATCCCGCGCCGCGCGTGGTGCGGCCCCGGGCCATCGCCGCCAGCGAGCGCCGTTAGCCTCGCAAACGAGCATCGGCCGACGCGGCTCGCGAGCGATCGGTTCGCGATCCCCTGCCTGTTCGGGGCCTTGCGCCCCGGATGAGCGCGGGCTGCTCGGGCCGTGCTCGCTCGATCGCATCTCGGGTGAGCGCGGCCGTGCCCAACGGCCGCCGAATGCGCTATCGCGCTCTCTGATGAAGCTCGCCCGCAAGCTGACCTTCGCCTTGGTCCTCGGCGTCTTCGTGGTGCTCGCGCTCAGCGCCTACGTGCGCGTGCGCCGGGAAGCGGGGATCTTCGAGGCCGACATTCGCCGGGACAACCACACCATGGGCCGCGCGCTCTCCGCCGCCGTCCTCGAGGTGTGGCGCACCGAGGGCGAGGCGCGCGCGCTCCACATCGTCAGCGAAGCGAACGAGCGCGAGAGTCAGGTCGACATCCGTTGGGTGTGGCTCGACGCGCCCGACGGCGACGCCTTCGCGCCGCGCCTGCCTCGCGCAAACGTCGGCCCCATCCGCGAAGGCCGCGAGGTCGTGCAGAAGACCCCGCGCGAGGGCGTGAGCTGGATGGTCACCTGCCTCCCCGTCCCCGTCCCCTCGGCGCGGCTCGGTGCTTTGGAGATCTCCGAGTCGCTCGCGGGCGAGCGCATGTACATCCGCGCCACCGCGGTGAGCACGCTCTTCGCCACCGCGGCGCTCACGCTCGTGAGCGGCCTCATCACCACCGGCCTCGGCGTGTGGATCGTGGGCCGCCCCATGCGCGCGCTCCGCGAGCAAGCGCGCCGCATCGGCGCCGGCGATCTCGTGAGCCGCTTGCCCATCGGCTCGCGCGACGAGATCGGCGAGCTCGCCGAGGAGATGAACCGCATGTCCGAGCGCCTCTCCACCGCGCAGGCCGAGATCGCCCGCGCCACCTCGGCGCGCATCGCCGCGCTCGAGCAGCTGCGCCACGCCGAGCGCCTCGCCACCGTCGGCAAGCTCGCCTCCGGCGTCGCCCACGAGCTCGGCACGCCGCTGCAAATCGTCACCGGCCGGGCCGAAATGCTGGCCGAGGGCGACGGCGACACCGCCGAGACCATCAAGAACGCGCGCATCATCCAGGAGCAGTCACGGCGCATGACGCAGATCATCCGCCAGCTCCTCGACTTCGCGCGCCGCCGCGGCACCATGCGCACGGGCCGGGCCGATCTCGCGCGCGTCGTCCGCGACACCTTCACCCTCGTCTCCCCGCTGGCGCAGAAGCGGCGCATCACCCTGCGTCGCGACGGCGAAAGCAGCCTCGCCGAAATCGAAGGCGACGCCGAGCAGGCCCAACAAGCCCTCACCAACGTGGTGGTCAATGCCATCCAAGCCATGCCTCGCGGCGGCGACATCGTGGTCACCTTGAAGCGCGAGCGCGCCCGCCCGCCCGCCGATCACGGCGGCCCCGAAGCCGATTACCTCGCGCTCTCCGTCCGCGATCAGGGCGACGGCATCCCCGACGACGTGAAAGACCACATCTTCGAGCCCTTCTTCACCACCAAGCCCGTCGGCGAAGGCACGGGCCTCGGCCTCTCCGTCGCCTATGGCATCATCAGCGAGCACGGCGGTTGGATTCAGGTCGACAGCCACCCCGGCGAAGGCTCGACCTTCACCTTCTATTTCCCCTGCGGGTAGCAGCCTAGTGCTGCCCGCCCGAAGTCCGGCCACATAAGGCCGGACGTCGTCGCCGCTTTGCGGCCTGAGCGCCCGCGCGCCGAGACATCGAATCGCGGCTCACCCACACACGAACGAACGAGCGACGGTCCCACAACCGTGCTCGTGAATGGAGCTCCGCCGGGCGAGCGCTCGCTCGCGCAGGTCGCGTGAGGGGTTATCGCGGCGCCCTCGTCGAGGTGGTGAGCGCCCGCGCGGCTCGCGGGCTCCGCGCGGCAATCGCGCCATGATTCGACATCCAAAAGGCCTCGACCACCTGGCCCCATCCGTCTCGCCGAGATAGGCTCTCCGCCAATGAGCAGTCGAGTCCTGATCGTCGACGACGATCGCGGTGTGTGCGAGCTCCTCGAAGCGGGTTTGACGAAGAAGGGTTATGCGGTGTCCTTCCGGACATCGGGCCAGGAGGCCTTCGATCTCATCTGCGCCGAAGACTTCGACGTCGTCGTCACCGATCTGACCATGGCCGGAATGACGGGCCTCGATCTCTGCTCCCGCGTCGTGGAGAACCGGCCCGACGTGCCGGTCATCGTCATCACCGCGTTCGGCAGCCTGGACACGGCCACGGCCGCCATCCGCGCCGGCGCCTACGATTTCATCACCAAGCCTTTCGAGCTCGACGCCCTCAAGCTCACGCTGGAGCGCGCCGTCCGCCACCGCGCCCTCCGCGAAGAGGTGAAGCGCCTCCGCCGCGTGGCCGCGGGCGCGCGCGGCGACGAGCACGTCATCGGCGAGAGCCCGGCCATGCGCAACGTCTTCGATCTGCTCGAGCGCGTGGCCGACGCCGAGACGTCGGTGCTCGTCACCGGCGAGAGCGGCACCGGGAAGGAGCTCGTCGCGCGCTCCTTGCACCGCCGCAGCCGGCGCGCCGGCGGCCCCTTCGTGGCGGTGAGCTGCGCGGGCATGCCCGAGGCCCTCCTCGAGCGCGAGCTCTTCGGGCACGCGCGCGAGACCTTCCCCGACGCGCGCGCGGCGCGGCCCGGCCTCTTCCTCCAAGCCAGCGGTGGCACGCTCTTCCTCGAAGACATCGCGAGCCTCCCCGCTTCGCTGCAACCGAAGCTCGTGCGCGCGCTGGAGCAGCGGGTCGTCAGCCCCGTGGGCGCCGGCAAGGAGGTGCCTTTCGACGTGCGCGTCATCGCCGCCACGAGCCGCGACGTCGAGACCGCCGTCGAGGAGCGCCGCTTCCGCGAAGACCTCTATTACGCGGTCAGCGTCCTGCGCGTCGATCTCCCGCCCCTCCGCTCGCGCGGCGCCGACGTGCTCCTCTTGGCGCAGCATTTCTTGAAGCGCTTCGCCCAGAGCAAGGGGCGCCCGGTGGAGGGCTTGTCCGCCGCCGCCGCCGACAAGCTCATGACCTACACGTGGCCCGGCAACGTCCGCGAGCTCTCGACCTGCATCGAGCGCGCGGTGGCGCTGGCCCGCTACGATCAGATCGGCGTCGACGATCTCCCCGAGAAGATCCGCAGCTTCCGCCGCTCCCACGTCATCGTCTCCAGCGACGATCCGGCCGAGCTCGTGCCGATGGAGGAGATCGAGCGCCGCTACATCACCCGCGTGCTGGAGGTCGCCGGCGGCAACAAGACGCAGGCCGCGCAGATCCTCGGCTTCGACCGCGCCACGCTGTACCGCAAGCTCGAGCGCTACGCGCTCCGCGGCGGCGGGACGTGACCGAGAGCCCATCACAAAAAGAAAGAGGGGACCGGCACCGAATGAGGCGCGATAGCGCTACGGGCCAGTCCCCCGAGGAGGCGTCCCGGAGGAGACGCCTCATCGACCTTGGGAATCATGCTCGGATGCTCACCACCCGATCGCACCGCCAAGCCCTTTGGGCGAAGCGGTGATCAAGGGCCGGCTTGTCCGGCCCGGGGTTTGGGGCCGCTTGCGGCCCCATCGTGATCAGATGGTCAGTCGGCGATTCCCTCGATGCCCAACGCAGGATGCGCCGGAACACGAGGCGGTACGCGCGCCAACGCCAACCATTCAAGGTTGAAGAAAGGCGCCGACGCACGATACCGGTCCGGCGCGCGAGAGTCTCACGAGACCTTGCGCCGAGCCGGAGCTGTCACCCTACTCCAGGGGTCGTGGTGATCAACGGCAAACGTGCAGCCGCCGCGCAACTCTACACGCTGCATTCTGCTACACCCCCGAACCGCGCCCGTCGCGGGCGCCGAGCCCGCGCGCCTGCCGGGCTCCATCGCGAAACGCCTGCACCCGAGGGGCGCGGCGATCGTTTGAGCTCAAACGATCGCGTCGCCGCGGGGACGGAGATGCCTTTCGGATCGCCATTGAAAATGCAATCATCGAAACATGCCAGCAGAGAGACGGCCCGCCGTGCGGTGGCTCGACGCCTTTTCTGTGAAGCGCGGTCAATGAAGCTCGATGGGCAGGGGCCGAAGAGGCGCTGCTCCTTGGAGCCTTGGTCGAAGCAAGGAAATACCTGATGAGGGACAGTGATATTCCCGACTCGGTACGTCGATTCCTGCGGTCGCACATCGACTCCGTCGAACAGCTCGAGGTGCTGCTCCTGCTGCGCTCCGCTTCCAGCCACGAATGGAGCGTGGAGGAGGTCAATCGCGCGCTGAAATCGAGCGAGACCTCCATCCGCGATCGCCTCGCCGTCCTCGTGCGGCACGGCTTTTTGACGACGCGGGAGGAGGGAGGGCATCGCCTCCATCGCTATCAGCCCGCCGGTGCGATGGAGACCGCCGCGATCGATGGGCTGGCCGCCGCATACCGAGAGCGCCGCCTCGCCGTCATCGATCTCATCTATGCCAAGCCCGGGAGCGAGACGGCTCACTTCACCGACGCCGCCGGACGCGCGAAGAGGGATGGATAACCGGCGTTTTCCCGTCGCGTCCGCCGGCCTGCCGCGCGGTCCAGATTCGCGGCGGACCGAGGCGCGATTCGGCTCGTATTCGTGCTACATGGGCAGTCCGTGCAACCGCGATCGCCATCGCCGCAGAAGCCCCGCGCCCCGCGGGTAGCGTCCGGTTCGCCCGGCGCGACGGCGTGGTCTGCGCTCTGGGTGCACGTGCTCGGCGTGCTCGCGCTCGCGGTGAGCGCGTTCGGCGGCGCCGTGTGGCTCGGTGGGCCCGCGAGCCCGCCGCCCGTGGCGCGCCGCGGCCTCGTGCCCGCGGTGATCGAGGATGCCTGCGCCGGCCAGGCCTGGGAGCGGGCCGAGCCCCTCCCGGTCGAGCACGATGTCGCCCACGCGATCTCCGCCACCGGTCAGGATGAGCTCGCCGATCTCGCGCGGCAGGCGCCCTCGCCTTCGGCGGTCGCGCGCGCACGCTCGCCGGAGCGGCTCGATTTTCGATCTCCGCCGCCGCCCGCCCTGGTCGCGACGCGCGACGGCGCCGCGCCGCAGACAACCATTCTGGCAGGACCGGCCGCGCAGCGGAGCGCCGCTGCCTTCCGCGCGAGCACGCCGGAATCGGCCGCCCACGGCGCGGCGCACCCCGTCCGTGGCCCGCCGGCGCACGTCCTTTCCTGACCTCCAGCGATTCGAGCGAGCCCCGCAAAGGCCTTGAAACGGCCTCGCGCGCGGCGCTCGCCGCCCGACGGCTGCCCTGAAGGCCCTTTGCACCAAAGGCCTTTGGGCCGGACCTCGGGAATCGCGGCCCGTGGCCGTACCGCGCCTCAACCATTTCGAGGGACGGGTGCGCCCAGAGTGGCTATCGCGGCGGACTCTCGCCTTCGAGCCTCGTTGGCTCGGTGAGACCGCAGGCGTCGAGTCGCGCCCAGCGCGGCTTCATCTCACGTGTCGCCTTCGAGGCATGCTCATGTCCGATATTGCCGTCGATCTTGCTCCCGTTCCCCTCACCCTCGCCGTCCTCTCCGCCTTCCTGCTGGCCGGAATCGTCGTTCGCACCGTGGCCGGCGCGGTCGCCCGCATCATCTCGCGAGGCGACGCCTCGGAAGGAGGCTGAGCCATGGAGTTCATCCAACCTGGCCGCCAATTCGATTTCATGGGCAAGCGCCGTTATTTCATCGGCGCGAGCTTGTTCCTGCTCTTCCTCTCGTGCCTCTCCTTCATTTGGCCCGGGCTCCATTTGGGCACGGATTTCAAGGGCGGCACCGAGGTGGAGATCGCGTTGAAGGCCGACGTCCCGGTCGCCGACGTGCGCGCGGCCGTGCATCGCGCCGGGTTCGAGGCGCCCGAGGTCGTCTCCGTCACCGACAAGGACAACCCCAACCGGGTGCTGGTGCGCGTGCAGGAGGTGAGCCTCCTCTCGGACGCGCAGAAGAGCGCCCTGCGCGATCGCCTCTGCCTCGAGACCGAGGGCGCTGCGCTCCCCGAGGATCGCTGCCCGCCCTCGGCCCGCGCCACCGAGATCCGGTTCAGCCCAGGCGGCGACAAGATCTCCGTGCGCTACGAGGCGGCCCCCGATCTCGCGGCCATCGCGGACCGCGTCCGCGGCGTCGACGGCGTGGAGGTGCGCGCCGGATCGAGCGCCGTCGTGCTGGCCAGCGAGCGCGAGCACAAGGTCGACATCCACCTCAAGTCGAAGGGCGATCAGCTCGTCGACGGGCTCCGCCGCGAGCTCGGCGCCGACAAGGTGCCCGAGCAGCCGCTGCGCGTGGAGTGGATCGGCCCGAAGGCCGGCGCCCAGCTCCGCGACGCCGCCATCCGCAGCGTGGCCATCGCCATCCTCTTCATCATGGCCTACATCGGCTTCCGCTTCGATCTGCGCTTCGCGCCCGGCGGCATCGTCGCCCTCGTGCACGACGTGGGGATCGCCATGGGCGCCATGGCCATCACCGGCCGTGAGGTGACGATCTCCACCGTCGCCGCGATGCTCACCATCGTCGGGTACTCGATCACCGACACCGTCGTCGTCTACGACCGCATCCGCGAGAACTTGGTGCGCCACCGCGGGCTCTCGTTCGCCGCGGTGATCAACCTGTCCATCTCCGAGATGCTCGGGCGCACCATCATCACGTCCGGCGTGACGGCGCTCTCGATGCTCGCCTTCCTCGTGTGGGGGACGGGCGTCCTCAAGGACTTCGCCTTCGCGCTGCTCGTGGGCATCGCGGTGGGCACGTACTCTTCGATCTACATCGCCGCCCCGCTCACGGAGTGGATCGACGTCCGCTTCTTCGGCGGCGGCGCCACGCGGCGCAAGGAGATCTCGCGCAAGCGCGCCGCCAAGCGAAAGGGCGCGGTGGTGTAATGCCCGCGCCCGTGCCGGACACCCGCACGGGGGCTCGGCGCGCCGGCGATTGGACGATGGCCCTGCTCGTCGGGGCCGTCGTCCTGTTCGCCTTCGCAAGCGCCTACCGCACCGCCTCGTATTGGCCCGCGCCGCGCGCCTCGCCCGCAGCGTGCCCCGATGGGGGCTGACGAGAGCCCGGAGCAGCGCGACC
Organism: Minicystis rosea; assembly: GCA_001931535.1. Lineage (GTDB taxonomy): Bacteria > Myxococcota_A > Polyangia > Polyangiales > Polyangiaceae > Minicystis > Minicystis rosea. The sequence continues at coordinate 13,426,364 of CP016211.1, read as the reverse complement.
TCGAAGCTGGTCAGGGACTTCGATCGGCCTTCCCGTCATCGATCTGGAATCCGGTATGATCGATGATCATGGCGAACATAGGAACTTCTCCGGCCAGCTTGCGACGGCTCTTTTCGTGTGGTGCAACGCTCCTCGCGCTGCTCCATGGTTGTGGGTCGGTGGAGATCGTGCCGAGCACGAGCCACGGAGGCACGGGTGGCGAGAGCACCGGCGTCGGGGGCGCACCGACGACGACGAGCACAGGCGGCGGGGGCATGGCGACGACGAGCACGGGCGGCACAGGAGGCTCGCCCGTGTCGCACTGTACCGTCGCGCCCGGCACCATCGACGCCGCGCCGATCTGCAGTGGTCCGCCGGGGATCCTCGACAGCTATCCGGGGGACAGGAAATGGGGCGCGGAGTTCGAGGACGAGCAGCTCGGTCAGCCCGTGGTCGCGAATCTCACGGACGACAACGGCGACGGCGTGATCGATCTGTGCGACGTCCCCGATGTCGTCGTAATCGCGCGCGACAATGCGGACACCACCGGCACCATCTACGTTCTTTCGGGCAGCGACGGATCGATCGAGGGCGCGATCTCCGGTGACTTCTGGCACCGCGTGGTGCCGGCCCTGGGCGACATCGACGGTGACGGCAGAGCGGACATCGTCGCGACGGACCACGATGGCCACGTGATCGCGATGCACGCCGACGGCACCGTGCTCTGGGCCTCGCAAGAGCAGCTCTGGACCGTGCCGGCCCCGGGCGAGCCTCTCGATCGGCTCGCCGACACGGCCATCGCGCTGCACGATCTCGACGGTGATGGGCACCCAGAAATCCTCGCCGGGCTGCGCGTCTTCAACGACGATGGCAGCGAGCGATTCCACGTGCCGGCCGAAGAGGCCAACGCGCAGGATGGGATGACGTTCGCCACCATCCGCCCGACGGCGGTGGATCTCGACGGCGATGGCACGCTCGAGGTGCTGTTCGGCAACGTGACGTACGACGCCTTCGGGAACCAGCTCTGGACCGTGCCCGGACCGCCGGCCTTCATGGCCGTCGCCGACTTCGATGGTGACGGCAGCCCCGAGGTGCTCTTGGCCAGCATCGAAGGATTGCGGCTCGTCTCCGCCGCAGGACAGGTGCTCTGGGGCCCGCTCCGTCCCGTCGACGACGACACCTCGTGCCCTGCGACGGCGCCGAGTTGCTTCGTCTGGCAGCACCCGCTCGCGCTCGCGGATGTCGACGGCGACGGCCTGCCCGAAGCCATCATCAACACCGATCGCAGCCACATGATCCTGCGCCTCGACGCGAGCGGCCCGACCGTGCTCATGACCTATCCCGTCGCCGACAACAAAGAGGGATGGTCGGCCGGAGGCTCGATGTTCTTCGATCTGCGGGGGCAGGGCGGTGACTACATCGGCTTCGACCGGACCACCCACTGGGGGCACCTCTGGATCTTTCCGGGCATTTCTTTCGGCTTGGGCTCGATCCTCGACACGTCGTACGCCGGAGAATTCCCCTATCCGGTGCTCGCAGACGTGGACGCGGACGGCTCGGTCGACATGGTCGTGACCCTCCAAGGATGGAACAGGAGCTTGGTGTGGGTCCTCGACGACAACGAGAAGCGATCCATCCCCGCGAGGCGGATCTGGAATCAATACAACTACTACGTGACCCACGTGAACGAAGACGGGACCATCCCCGCTCACCCGGTGATGCCGTGGAACGGCGGCCCGAATTCGTTCCGCTCTCAAACACGCCCGTCGTGCGGCACGACGCCCGGCAAGGATTGACGAGGAGCTCGGCAGCGCATCCGCTGCCGAGGATCAGAGCAGTGGAAAGTGCCGGATCTGCGCGAGCTCGCGGCGCAGCTCGGCGCGGAAGTCCGGGTGCGCGACGGCGATGAGCGCCTCGCCGCGCTCGCGCAGCGTGAGGCCGTGCAGGTTCACCATGCCGTGCTCGGTCACGATCCAATGGACGTGGCCGCGCGTGGTGACGACGCCCGCGCCCGGTTTGAGCGTGGAGACGATGCGCGAGACCGTGCCCTTCGCCGCCGTGGAGGGGAGCGCGATGATCGGCTTGCCCCCGCGCGACAACGCGGCCCCGCGGATGAAGTCCATCTGTCCGCCGATGCCGGAGAAGATGGTGTGCCCCATCGAGTCGGCGCACACCTGGCCCGTGAGGTCGACCTCCACCGCCGAGTTGATCGCCACGACCTTGTCGTTCTTGCGGATCAGTGCGGTGTCGTTGGTGTGATCGCAGGCGTGCAGCTCGACCTTGAGGTTGTCGTCCACGAAGTCGAAGAGGCGGCGCGAGCCGTTGACGAAGCTCGTGATCGTGCGGCCGGGGTACACCTTCTTTTTCTTGTTGGTGACGACGCCGTTCTCGATGAGCGGGATCACGCCGTCGGAGAACATCTCGGTGTGGATCCCGAGATCGTGCTTGTCGCCGAGCCTGCGCAGGACCGCGTCGGGGATGCCGCCGATGCCCATCTGGAGCGTGGCGCCGTCCTCCACGAGGCCAGCGATCTGCTCGCCGATGCGCGCCTCCACGTCACCCTGCTGAGGGGCCTCGGCCTCGTGGAGCGGGCGGTTCGTGAGGATGAAGGCGTCGACGCGATCGAAGGGCACCGCCGTGTCGCCGTGCGTGCGCGGCATCTGCTCGTTGATCTCGGCGATGACGATCCGCGCCGAATCCACGGCGGCCCGCGCCGCGTCGACCGAGGTGCCCAGCGTGCAGTAGCCGTGCGCGTCGGGCGGCGAGAGCTGGACCAGCGCGACGTCGAGCGGGATGCGGCCGCTCGTGAACAGCGCGGGGATGTCGGAGAGGAACACGGGGACGAAGTCGGCGCGGCCCTCGGCGATCGGCCGGCGCAGCGGCGCGCCGGTGAAGAGCGAGATCGAGCGGATGCGTCCCTCCTGCTCGGGCTGCACGAAGGCGGAAGGCCCGGCGGTGTGCAGGTGGTAGAGACGCACGTCCTCGATGTCCCCGCGGCGGGCGAGCGCGTCGAGGAGCGGCGTAGGCGTCGCGGCCGCGCCGTGCACGAAGACGCGCATGGCGCTCCGCACCCGCGCGAGCGCGTCATCGGCCGACACGGCACGGTTTCTCCAACTCGGATCAAGGGGCATCAGGCGGATCCTCTCTTCGGTTCCATCGCGGTCGCGAGCGCGGCGCCATGGTAGTCGCGCCTCCGCGAAAAGCTCATGCCGCACGGAAGACGACGAGACGGCCCGCGCAGCGCTCGGTCGAGGCGGAGCGCGGCGCCGCGATCGTCAGCCGTCGCTGCCCATGAAGAACTTGATGGTCATGCTCAGGTCCCGCTGGCGGACGACCAGGAGCAGCGCCATGCCCGCGGTGATCACCGACGAGCCGCGCGGCACCTCGACGGCGCCGGTCGCGGACAGGCCGGCGAAGACGCACGACGTGGGGAAGCCTGGATCCGCGGCGATCTCACGCACGGTGCGACCCACGACGCGCGCCTCCTCCGGCACCACGATCTCGACGGCGATCGACTCGCCCGCTCCGAGCACCATCGAGTGACGCACGGCCTCGTGCTCGATGGCGGTGGAGAAGGCGCCGATGAGCACGTCCGTCTCCGAGAGGATGCGGTGCACGCCGGCCGCGAGGTACACGCTGCGGTACTCGGTGTCGCGCATGCGGACCATGACCCGGCGGACGCCGGCCTCGCGCGCGAGCAACGCGACCGCGAGGTTGTCGGCGTCGCGGCGCAACATGGCGACGACGACGTCGGCGTGCGGCACGTCCGCGTCGCGGAGGACGCGGGCGCTGGTGGCGTCGCCGGCGAGCGCGACGAGCCCGTGCTGCTCCATGGCGTGGCGCGCGGAGAGCTCGTCGCGATCGATGACGGTCACGTCGTGGCCGCTCCGCTGGAGGTGGGCGGCCACGCTCAGGCCGGCGTGCCCGGCGCCCGCGATGACGACGCGCATGCTCAATGATTTCCTTCCTCGTGATGCGACAGATCCATCAACGCGCGATCGAAGGCGGCGATGCGCTCCTCCGCGGCGGTCGCCCCGACGAGCCCGCGGCGGGCCGCGTCGATGACCGCGGCCTTCTGCGCGAGGATCAAGGCCACGTCGGCAGCGCGATCGCGCTCGCTCGTGCCGCCCGGGGTGCGGAGCACCTCCTCCGCTTCGATCACCTGACGATGAAAGGCGGCGCGGCGGCGGGCGTGATCGCTGCGCGAGACGAGCCCCGCGTCGAGCAGCTCGTCGAGCTCCGCGAGCCCGCGCCGCGCCGAGATGAGCGTGGCCTTGGCCGCGTCGAAGGCCGCGTTCGACGCGGCTACCGTGACCTGGAGGGCGCGGAGCACGCGCTGGAACGGGAGCGCTTGGCAGACGAGGGTGACCAGCGTCACGCCAAAGACGATGGTCACGAGGCGCGCGCGGCTCGGCAAATCGGCGGGCAAAGCCAGCACGGCGGCCATCGAGAGCGCGCCCTTGATGTTGCCGATGACCATCACGTGCTGCCATCGCACGGGCACGCGCTCGCCCGTGAGCGCGCGCAGCACCGCGAAGCAACCGTACACCGCGACGGCCCGCCCCGCGTGCAAGGCCACGAGCGCGAGCCCGATCGAGGCGGCCTCGTGGAGGAGCGTGCGCGCGTCGAGCTGCATCCCGACGAGGAGAAAGAGGATGACGTTGAGCCCGAAGCCCGCCGTTTCCCAGAAACCCTGCAGCGCGAGCACGCGCGACGGCTCGAGGTGCGCGCGCGCGGCGCGTCCGACCACGAGCCCGGCGACGACGACGGCCATCACCGGCGATGCGTGCACCCGCTCCGCGAGCAGCGACGTCGCGAGCACGAGCACGCCCGATGCGAGGATGGCGGTGAGATGATCCGGCGTGCGGCGCAGCACCAGCGCGCCCAGCGCGCCTGCGGCCCCGCCGACCAGCATCCCGCCGATCATGGCCAGGGCGAAGGCGCGCATCACCTCCACGCCGTCGAACGTCCCGCGGGCGACGACCACGGTGGCGAGGCTGACCAAGACGAGCGCGGTGCCGTCGTTGAAGAGGCTCTCGCCCTCCATGATGGCCACGAGCCGGTGCGGGACGGCGACGCTGCGAAACGCGAGCAGCACGCTCACCGTGTCGGTGATCGAGAGCAGCGCGCCGAGGAGCAGCGCGGCCGAGAACGAGAGCCCGAGCGCCATCGTGGCCACCGCCGCCGTCCCGAGGAGCGAGATGGCGACGCCCGGCACGGCCAGCGCGAGCACGGGCCGGCGCGCGCGCAAAAGCCCATCCGCATCGGCGAAGAGCGCGCCCTCGAAGACGAGGACCGGCAGGAACGCGAAGAGGATGACCTGCGGATCCATGGGCGTCTTGGGGAGCACGTCCATGAGCACGAGCAGGAGCCCGACGACGACCAGCGCGACGTTGTACGGAACCGCGATCCGCTTGGCGAAGATGGCCGCCCCCGCGCCGGTGGCGAGCACGGTGAGCAGCCGTTCGAGCTGGCCCTGCATCGACATGAATTGCCTCCTCGCGCGCCGTGGCCGGGAGCGACCCTATCGCACGAGAAATCGCGTGTCACTCCGCTGTGTCGCGATTCGCCGGTGAAATGCGATGACGGTGGAGGAGCCCACGATGCACGTCGCGACATGCGCGGATCGGGTGTCGCAGGATGCAACGACGACGATCGATGGACGACGATTGGTGACGGCGGGCGCAGGCCGCGAGCGCGCCGACGCGGGCCTCGCTCCGGTCAGCAGAAGCCCATGCTCGCCATCACGGGGCTCGTGTTGGTCAACTGCATGTGAGCACGCGCGCTGCTACCGGCGCGCGAACGAGGGTCATCGAAACGCGTGACGCGAGCGCTGCCCGATGCGTGCGTCGGGCAGCGCTCCAGGCTCAGCGACGTGGTCTGCCGAAGCCACCGCCTCCGTGGACGACGCCGAAGCCGCCGCACATCGGGACGAAGGGGCTCGCGCGCACGTAGGAGCCGTCGACGAAGTTGCCGTCCCAGAGCCGATACCAGACGTTCCCAAAGGGCGAGACCGTGTAACAAGCGATCTCGACCGGCTGGAAGCTCGGGAGTTGATACGCCACGCCGTACTGGAATCCAGGGCCGAAACGCACGTTGAGGAAGCCGCCCCAAGGCACGCGGGCCATGCCGCGGAAGGCGCTCTCGGCCTCACCGGTTTCAGGCTCGTTGGGCGTATCGCCGATCTCGGCCGCCGCCACACAACCCACGATCAAGGGTGCCGCCGCGATCGCGAGCGCACCTGCGCAGGATCGGATGGAGATCATGTCGTCTCTCCGGAGCGGTCCATGGCTGCAAAAGCGAGAAGACGACGGACCGCGTGGTCGTCGTCCCGCGCCGGGGCCCCCGTCCCGACACGGAGAACGTGGGGCCAGCGGTGGCCTCCGTCGATACGTCCGGGCTCCATGCGATCAGGTCACCTGATCTTCCCTCGTTCGACGGACCGTCTCGCGATGCCGCGAACGCAGCGCGCCGAAGAAGGTGCAGCGCCGGCAAAGGCTGTAGAGCACCTACGCGCGCGCGACCTCTTCGACCCAGGCGCGGTGGAGCGCGAGCGTGCGCGCGTTCTCCGGAACGCCCTCGAGGAAGCTCTCGCGCAGCGTGGGCTTGCTGATCCGGCCGGCGCGCGCGAGCAGCCGATCGCGCGCCTCGACGATGGCCACGCGCGCCGCTTCGACCTCACCGGCGGCCGCGAGCGCCTCGGCGTGCGCGAGACGAATCTGCGACTCGCCCTCTTCGATGCCACCGAGCTTAGTCAAGATCTCCATGGCCTCGCGCGCGTGCCCGAGCGCCTCCTCGGTGCGGCCCTGCGCGAGCGCGAAATCGGCGAGCGTGGCCAGCGCCGGCGCGCGGCCGGGCAGCGTGCCCGCGAACAGCGCGACCGCCTCCGCGCCGAGGCGCATGGCTTCGTCGAGATCACCGGCGAGGGCGCAAATACGCGCGCGGTAGAGGCGCGCGAAGCTCACGAGACGCGGGTGGCCCTGCGCGGCGAAGGCGGCCTCCGCTTCGGCTTCGAGCGCCGCGGCCTCGGCGAGGACGGCGGCGCGCTCCGCGGAGGAGCTCGCCGCGCCCACCACGCTGCGCGCCAGCGCGAGGCCGAGGTTGTGTTGAATGAGCATGACGTTGTGGTGCGCGCCGAGGCGGCGAGAGGCCTCGCGCGCATCGCGCAGCGCCGCGACGGCTTCCGCATGGAGCCCGAGCTCCAGATACGCATACCCGACGTTCCCCCACTGCATGCTGGCGCTGCGCTGATCACCGGCGGCCTCGAAGCTCGCGGCGGCGGCGGCGGTGAGCGCGAGGTACATCGCGGGATCGCCGGCGTGGAGCGCCTGAACGGCGCGCATGCGATCGAGCCAAGCGCACGCCGTGGGCTCGAGCGACTCGCGCCGATCGAGGAGCGCCTCCATGCACGCGACGAGGCGCGCGACCTGCGCGTCGCGCCCGACGTGCAGGAGAAGGATCGCGGTGCGCGCGAGCGCGACGAGATGCGGACCGAGCGCGCCCGGCTCGGCGTCCGCGGCCACGAGATCGTCCCCCAACGCGACCAGCGCGCCGATCTCGTCGAGGCGGCTCTTGGCCGTCGCCACGTCGGCCGCCGCGAGAAAGAAGGCCGCGCTCCCGCGCCTGAGGAGACCCATGGCTGCCACGCCCGCGCGCGCGGCCTCGGCGTTGGCCCCGCGGAACGCATGCGCCTCGGCCTCGACGCGCCGGACCGCGCCGAGCTCTTCGCCCTCGGCGCCGCAGCGATCGGCGCGCGCTGCCCAGGCGAGCGCGGCCTCAAGATCGGCCCCGGCGAGCGCATGCTCCGCCGCTTGCCGGTAGCGCGCGGCCGCGAGCGCGCGCTCCCCGCCGCGCTCGAAATGCTCGCCGACGATGACGGCATCGAGCTCGCCCGCCTGCTCCAGAAACAGACCCGCGAGGCGATGACCGAGGACGCGATCGGCGTCGGTCAGCATCGCGTAGGCGGCCTCGCGCACGAGGACGTGACGGAACGCATACGCGGGCTCGCCCGCCGGTGCGCCGGCGGGCACGAGCACCTCGCGCTCCACGAGATCGCGCACGATGTCGAGCACCACCTCCGTGCGATCGATGCCGCCGAGCAGCGCGCGCACGCCGTCCGCGCGGAACACCTGCCCGAAGATGCTGGCCGCGCGCAGCACGCGCCGCGCCTCGGGATCGAGCCGCCCGAGCCGCGCGTCGAGGATGGCGAGCATCGTCTCCGGCAGATCGGCGTCCTTCCCTTCGGACGTCGCGCGGATCAGCTCTTCCAGATAGAGCGCGTTGCCTTCGGCGCGATCGACGATGCGCGCCACCGCCGCGGTGTCGACGCGCCCGCCGAGGTGCTCGCGCACGAGGCGCTCGCCCGTGCGGCGCGTGAGCGGCCCCAAGCCGAGCACGAGCGTGCCGCGCTCACGCCACAGCGCGGGGAAGCGCTCCTCGATCTCCGGTCGCGCCAGCGCCAGCGCCAAGATGGGGCAGTCCGCGAGATCGCGCAGCGTGGCGTCGACGAGCTTCACGGTGGCGAGGTCACCCCAATGCAGATCGTCGAGGACCAAGATCACGGGCCGCGCGGACGCCTCCGCGCGGAGGAAGCGACCGAACGCCCAGCGCATCCGATCACCCATGAGGACCGGATCGCGCCGCGCGGCCCGGAGCTGCACGCTCTCCTCTTCGGAGAGCGGCACGTCGAAGAGCTCGCCCAAGAACTCGGCCACGAGCCCGCGCTCTTCGAGGGGCAACCGCTCGGCGACGCGCGCGAGGAGCGCCTCGCGCCGCGCGGCCAGCGGATCACCCGCGCGGATCCCGAGCGCCCTCCGCGCCGCGCGCCCGAGGAGCCCGAACGGCGATCCCGTGCCCAGCGGATCGCCCGCGCCGATCCACACGGACGCTCGGCCGCCGAGGCGCGCGAGCAACTCCTTTTGCAGGCGCGTCTTGCCGAAGCCCGGCGGCGCGGTCACGAGCGCGGCGCGCGCCACCTGCTCCTCGACGCACTCCGCGAACAGCGACTCGAGCAACCCGAGCTCACGCTCGCGCCCTATGCACGGGCTCGGCTTGCCGAGCAGCGTGCGCACCGGCTCGTCGACCTCGCGCTCGGCATGAATCGTCCGAGATCCAGGCTCGCCTTCGACCTCGAAACGCGCGTCGAGGAGCCCCGCCGTGGCATCGTCGACGTGAATGGCGAGCGGCGCGCCGCTCGCCGCCGCCAGCATGCGGGCCGCGCGATCGATGGCCTCACCGACGGGGAGCCGCTCCGCCACCACGCCGAGCCCCGTCGCCAACACGAGCGGAGCGTTGGGCAGCATCGAGCGCATCGCGAGCGCGCATCGCGCCGCGCGCGCGGCCTGCGCCCCCGCGCCGCCGTTGCCCGACAACGTCACGAGCAGCTCGCCGTCGGCCACCTGATCGAGCTTGCCTCCGAAGCCCTCGACCAGCCGCACGATCCGCGCGTGCGTCGCCTCCACCTCGTCGAGGCTCACCGTCGGCGCGTCGCTGCGATCGGGCTCCGCCTGCTCGGGCGCCGCCAGGATGACGCTCACGAACCGCCGCTCCCGCGCGGTCAGCGCCGGCTTCGCGATCGCGCGCGCGCCGCGGAGATCGGCGCCCTCGCCGCCGAGCGCAGAGAGCTCGGCCGCCACCTCCGCGCCGTCGCGCGGTCGATCCATCGGATCCTTCGCCAGCATCCGCGCCACCAGATCGTCGAGCGGCGGCGGCACGTCCTCGCGCAGCTCGCTCACGCGCGGCGCGGGATCGACGAGGATCTTCACCAGCACCGCGATCACGTGATCGCCCGCAAAAGGCGGCCTTCCCGTGAGCATCTCGAAGAGCACGCAGCCGAGCGAGAACACGTCCGTCTCGCTGCTCGGCTCGCGCGTGCCGCGCGCCTGCTCGGGCGCGATGTAGCCCGGCGTGCCCACGATGGCGCCGGTGCGCGTCGTCACCCGCGTGTACGAAGAGAGCCGCGCGATGCCGAAGTCGATGATCTTGACCCGTTCGACCTCCCCGCCGACCAGGAAGATGTTCGAGGGCTTCACGTCGCGATGCACGACACCGCCCGCGTGGGCCGCGCCGAGCGCTTCCGCCGCGCGCGCCACGAGCGCCACGCTCTCGCCCAGGGTCGGCCCGCGCTCCGTGAGCAGGCTCGCGAGGTCCCGCCCCGCGAGCCACTCCATCGCGAGATACAGCCGGCCATCGGCGAGCTGCCCGTGCGCGACGTACCGCACGATCCCCGGATGCGACAGCCGCGCGAGGATCTCGGCCTCCCGCACGAACCGCTCGGCGTTCTGCGCGCCCGGCGCCCCCAGCACCTTGAGCGCCACGTCCTGCCCCGAGCGTCGATCCCGCGCGCGGTAGACCGTGCCCATTCCGCCGGCACCCGCCTGTTGTTCGATGGCGAACCGGTCGCCGACGATCGTCCCGAGATCCATCCGCTGTGGAGTCTTCTTTACACGATGCGCGCGCGACCTGCCCGCCGGCTTCGCTCTCCATCGCGAGCATCCGGCGAGCGCCTCATCTCCTCGGCTGCGTTCCCGTCGGCCGTCGTTCGCCGATCTCGGCTCGGCCCGAGCGGGCGTGGGCGGCCGCGGCCCGTGGTCCGCGTCGTGCTTGGTCATCGCCCCCGAGCGCTCGGAGGCTCGTGATAGCGTCGGAGGCCCGCATGAAGGTCGATGTCATCATCGTAGGAAGCGGCCAGGCAGGCGTCCCCTTGGCCGCAAGGCTCGCGCAGGCAGGCAAAGAGGTGGCGATCATCGAGCGCGGCGAGCTCGGCGGCACCTGCGTCAACAACGGCTGCACGCCGACCAAGGCCATGATCGCGAGCGCGCGCGCCGCCCACGTGGCGCGCACCGCGGGCCGCCTCGGCGTGCGCACGGGCGCGGTCACCGTCGACCTCCCGGCCATCGTCGACCGCAAGGACGACATCGTCCACCGCTGGCGTGCCGGCGTCGATCGCCGCCTGCGGAGCGCGGGCGATCGCCTCCACCTCGTGCGCGGCCAGGCGCGCTTCGTCGGCGAGCGCGCCCTCGAAGCCTCCGGCCAGCGCCTCGAAGCGCCGATCGTGATCCTCAACGTCGGCGCCCGCCCCACCGTGCCCGCCCTCCCCGGGCTCGATCGCGTCCCCTTCCTCACCAGCAGCCGCGCCCTCGATCTCCGCGAAATCCCGGGCCACCTCATCGTCCTCGGCGGCGGCTACATCGGCTGCGAGCTCGGCCAGATGTTCCGTCGCTTCGGCGCCGAGGTCACCGTCGTCGATCACAACCCGCACCTCTTGAGCCGCGAAGATCCCGACGTCTCCGAAGCCCTCGAGCGGGCCTTCACGGCCGAAGGCATCCGCCTCGTGCTCGGCGCGAAGGTCGATCGCATCGACACGGACGGCGCCCCCGTGGCCGTTCACCTCGCGGACGGCGACACGCTGCGCGGCACGCATCTCCTCGTCGCCACCGGCCGCCGCCCCAACACCGACGATCTCGGCTGCGACGTCGCCGGCGTGCGCCTCGACGCCCGCGGGCTCGTCATCGTCGACGACGGCTACGCCACCAGCGCGCCCGGCGTCTACGCCGTGGGCGACGTCGCCGGCCCTGCGCAGTTCACCCACACTTCCTGGGACGATCACCGCATCCTCTTCGACCGCCTCCTCGGCCGCTCCGATCGCGGCCGCAAAGACCGTGTGATCCCTTATGCCGTCTTCACCGATCCCCAGGTCGCCGGTGTCGGCCTCGGCGAGCGCGAAGCCAAGGCTCGCGGCATCCCCTACGAAGTCGCCACCATGTCGTTCGGCGACATCGCCCGCTCGATCGAAATCGACGAGACCTTCGGCACGATGAAGATCCTCCTCGATCCGGCGACCGAACGCATCCTCGGCGTCCGCCTCGTCGGCGCCGAAGCCGGCGAGCTCCTCCACATCTTCGTGCCTTTGGTGGAAGCCGGCGCAAGCGCCTCGTCCATCGTCCGCGCCGAGTTCGTTCACCCCACCTTCGCCGAAGGCATCCAATCGCTCGTCATGCGGCTCCCCCGCTTCGCGCTCCACTGACAGGCTGCTGGCTTTTGCGCCGAGCTCCCCTCAAAACCCGCCCTCCACTCCCAAGCTCGGAATCACGATCGGCCCGAGCGCATCGGTCACACACCCCTTCTCGAACGAGCACTCGTATTGGAGCACCTCTTTCCCGGCGCTGGCATTCTGCACCTCCAACGTCAGCGCGATCCAACGCCCCTTCTGAAAGACCCACCGCTTCTCCCCCCGCAAATCGAGCCGGGCAAACGGGGGCAGCCGATCCGGTAGCCCCAGCGTCCGCACATGGGCTTCGAGCCGCCGCCGCTCCACCTCCCGCTGCAGAGCCTCCACCACCGTCGGCGGGCCATTCCCATTTTGACGGCGGGGCACGTCGTAATCGATCGTCATCGGGATCCCCGAATAGAACACGAAGCGCAGCCCCGCCTTGTACCCTTTCCCGAAATCATATCCGAGCGCCATGTTGAGCACGTGCCGCCGGTCGAAGCCCGCATCGAACACGTCACGGTCCAGGCTCCGCACCGAGCGTGAGAGCGTATACGAGAGGAAGCCGCCGAGCCGCTTGCTGAAGCTCCGGCGCGCCATGATCTCGATGCCGTAAGCGTTGCCCGTGCTCCGGAGCTCGGCGCGCCGCACGTTGCCCGTATCGCTGCGGGGCGCGCGGTTGCCGAGCGCATCGCTCAGGTTGAAGAAAGCATTCTTGAAGCCCGTCAGCGACGTCACCACGTCTCCCGGCAGCTTGAACTCGACACCGGCGCTCGCCATCCACCCTTGTTGCACGCCGCCGCGGAGCCCGCCGACTTGTTGTCCCGGGATCGCGCCCAAGTAGCTCGGTGGTTGCGTCGCGAGCCCGAAGGCCGACGTCAGCGCGATCCGCGGTGTAGCCTCGAGCCGCGTGGCCACGCGCGGCGACACCGTGGGGGTCGCCACGCCGCCGGAGGTGAAGAGATCCCCGCGCACACCAGGCGTAATCTCGAGCCCCGGCACCGGCCGCAACACCATGTCGGCCCACGCCGCGAGGGCGAGATCGTCACGGCTCGTGAGCAACCGGAGGAGCGCCAGCTCACGCGCGCTCAAGATGCCATCCTCATCGGTGATGGAGATGGCGAATCGCTCGAACTGCCCATCCACCCCGCCGCGCACCGTCACCAGCTCATCGGTCCGCCACGTGATCTCGGTCCGCGCCCCGAAAAGCCATGACTTGCCTGTCTGCTCCCCATTCCGCGTCCCACTCTCATCGAAGCCGAAGGTCACCGCGTGCCGAATTTGCCCGCGCGGAAGGCGCACGTCGTGACGCAGATCCACCCGATGAAACCCGCCTTCGAGGACGGTCCGCTTCTCCCCGTCGCGCACCTGAGCGAGCTTGTCGTGGGCCCCGAACACGAAGATGCCAATCCGATGCTCCGGCGTGATGTCGTACGTGACCCGCCCCTGGTAATCCCAATATCCCAACTCCACATCGGGCGAGAAGACGGACAGGAGGGCTCCCGTATACGAATATCGCCCCGCGACGAGCGCCGATCCCCGCCCATCCGCAAAAGGCGCTTCCACGAACGCGCCCGCATCGAAGAGCCGAATGTTGCCCTCGCCGTGAAAACGAGGCTCGGGGTCCTTCACCTCACCGGCCACGATGCCGCCGGAGAAGCGCCCGAATCGCGCCGGATAACCACCTGGATAGAGATCAACCCGCTCGACGAGCGCGGGATGAATCACGCTCGGCCCGAGCGCCACGTGGAACAACAACGGCACCCGCACCCCGTCGAGGTAATAACCCACGTTCCCCGGCGGCGCCCCGCGCACGTAGAAATAGGGCACGCCCGTGGCCACCGGCGTGACGCCGGGCAAAGCCTCCACGGCTCGAAATGGATCACCGAACGCGCCCGGCATCAACCGCACTTCCTCGCGCGTCAGCGTGCGTGTCATCGGCGCCGATCGCTCGCCGGCCACGCTCACCTCGAGCGGCTTCGGCGGCGGAGGCGGTGATGACGACGGCGGAGGCGACACCGGCACTGGCACGCTCGCGGGCGGCGCCGGCGAGGCCTTGGGCTCGGGCGCCGGCGCGTGAAAGACCACCTTGAAGCGGATGCGCGCGGAGATGGCTTTGCCCTGCTGGCGCGCCGGCGTGAAATGCCATGAGGGCGCCGCCTCGCGGGCTGCGCTCGCAAAAGGCTCTTCGCCTTCACGCACCTCGGCGCTCTTCACGGTGCCATCCGCGCGGATGGTGAGCACGAGAATCACCTCCGCATCCCCCGTCGCCCCGGCGGGATAAGGCGGCTCCGTCGGCCCCTCGGGAGAAGGCATGACCACCTCCTCCCCCGGCTTGTCCGGCCCACTCCACGCAAAGCGCGGTGCCGCGACGAACACCGATGACGCCGCACAACACGCGACGACACATCGGCTCCGCCATGACAATCGGGGCACCATGCCCCAAATCTTATAAAGGGAGTTTCTCGCGGCCGCTATCGGCGATTGGCGATCATGCCGCTTCTTGATCGTCCGCCGCGGCTTGCTTGCACGGGATAACGATCCCGTGGCGCTCGCGGATCTGCGCGCGGACCACGTCCGTCATCTGCCGCTCGACCTTCTTCCGGTCGGCAAACAGCGTCCACACGAGGGCTTGATCGGCCTCGCAGGGCGCGGGCGGCGGCACCGCCAGCGCGCGCACCCAGGCGATGCGATCCGAGGGCGCCGGGTGGCTGTCGTACGCGGAGGGCTCGCGGCTCATCGCGTCTTCGAAGGCCTCGTCGATCGTCTCCGCGCGCGGCCCATCATCGGGCTTGTACGCATAGAGGTTCACGAGCGCGCGCTGATTCTGAATGATCTCCTTGAGCGACGCGTCGGCGTGCGCATCGAAGCGGATCGAGCGCCGAATCACGTGCGTCATCCCCTTCTCGAACGCCTCCGATCCATACGAGAACGCGGCCCACCGATCGGCGAGCACCTCCTGGAGGCGCGAGGCACCTTGCGAAATCACCAGGAAGAGCCGCTGAAAGCCCTGCACGAACCACCACGCCGGGTTGTACCAAGCCGCGGCGCCGCCCAGCACGAGGTGGAGCATCATCACGAAGATCGAGCGCCGCACCGCGATGGCAAAGCCGCCGCCCGCGGTGTCCTCGTTTTGGAAATGCCCATATTCATGGGCCAAGACCGATTTAAACGAGAGGACCTCCATGCCTTTGAGCACGCCGGCGCCTAGAATCAAGCAGCGCTCGCTCTTGCCGCGAAGCTGCGCGAGCATGCTCCCCCGCTCCATCACGGCGATGTCGGTGCCGGGCGTCATGTACACGCGATCCACCATCCGCGTGCCCACGCGCTCGGCGACCTCGGAGAGCACGGCGCGGAGCTTCGGGTTCTCGTCGAGATCCACGGGCGTGCCCGGATCGGCGTTGCTCCGCTGCACGAAGAGGCTTTTGAGCACCGCAGCGACGGTGACGAAGACGCCGACGGCGATGATGAGCACCAGCTTGATGGGAATGGTGCCGATGGCGAAGAACGCATAGATGAGCCCTCCGCCGAGCGCCACGACGCCGCCGAGGACGATCGGTATCGAGACGTAGTAATACGCACAGCAACACCAGAGCACCGCGCGGTACACGCGGCGCAGGACGGCATCGAGCCCCTGCGCGTGACCGCCCGGCTCCCGCGGCACGCGCTGCGAGGCCGCGAGCGTCGCGCGACTCAGCACGAAGCCCACGATCAAAAAGAACGCGAGCCCGCAAAGCCACCACATCCCGACGCGTGCCCCAAGCTCCAGAAAGCTCGTCTCGTCCTTCGCCGCGCTCATGTGATCATCCCTCCATCACGAGCCCTACGGGTCGCCCCCACGCCCCCGTACGCTGCGCCACCGAGGACGATATCACACGGTCGGAACCCGCGATCACGCGCCGCGTCGGGCCCGCTTGACCCGCGCGCGCCGCACGATTAATCGTGCGTCTCTCGTGGCCCTCATCGTCCAGAAATTCGGCGGGACCTCGGTCGGCACCATCGACCGGATCAAGAACGTCGCAGCCCGCGCGCTCGCGACCCAGGCGGCCGGCAACGACGTCGTGGTGATCGTCAGCGCCATGTCCGGCGAGACGAACCGGCTCCTCAAGCTGGCGAGCGACGTCACGCCCCTGCCCGACGGCCGCGAGGTCGACGCGCTCGCCGCCACCGGCGAGCAGGTCACCGCGGCCCTCACCTCCATCGCCATCCAGTCGCTCGGCGGCAAGGCGCGGAGCTTCCTCGGTCACCAGCTCAAGGTGCTGACGGACAGCGCCTTCACCAAGGCGCGCATCAAAGCGATCGACGCCAGCAAGCTGCAAGAGACGCTCTCCTCCGGCTCCATCGCGGTGGTGGCCGGCTATCAAGGCGTCGACGAGGCCGGCAACATCACCACGCTCGGCCGCGGCGGCAGCGACACCAGCGCGGTCGCGGTGGCCGCGGCCATCGGCGCGGAGGCCTGCGAGATCTACACCGACGTGGACGGCGTCTACACGACCGATCCCAACATCTGCAAAACGGCGCGCAAGATCGAGCGCATCAGCTACGAGGAGATGCTCGAGCTGGCCAGCCTCGGCGCCAAGGTCCTTCAGATTCGGAGCGTGGAGGTGGCGATGAAGTACGGTGTCCCGGTGCATGTCAGGTCGAGCTTCTCCGACGTTCCGGGCACCTGGGTCGTGGGCGAGGACTCGCTCGAGAGCGTGACCGTCACCGGCGTCGCCTACGACAAGGGCGAAGCGCGCGTGCTCCTCGTCGGCGTCGAAGATGCGCCCGGCATGGTCGCCAACGTCTTCGGCGCCCTCGCGGCCGAGAACATCAGCGTCGACATGATCATCCAGAACGCGTCGAGCGCCGCGGGCAAGACGGACGTCACCTTCACCGTGACCAAGGCCGATCTCGCCAAGACCAAGGTGCTGATGGATCGCATCGTGGCCCAAGTCCACGCCGCCGACGTCCGCTACGACGAGGACATCGCCAAGGTCTCCATCGTCGGCCTCGGCATGCGCTCGCACGCCGGCGTCGCCGCCAAGATGTTCCAAATCCTCGCCGACGAGCGCATCAACATCCAAGCCATCTCGACGAGCGAGATCAAGGTGAGCTGCCTCGTCGCCACCAAGTACACCGAGCTCGCCGTCCGCGCCCTGCACGACGGCTTCGGCCTCGGCAAGGCTTAGTCCCGGGAGAGGGCTCGCGCCCTTGGGTCCCGGGAGAGGGCTCGCGCCCTCTCCCTCCACCGAGCAAAGCTCGGTGGAGCCTCC
This sequence comes from Minicystis rosea, assembly GCA_001931535.1. Classification (GTDB taxonomy): domain Bacteria; phylum Myxococcota_A; class Polyangia; order Polyangiales; family Polyangiaceae; genus Minicystis; species Minicystis rosea. The sequence goes on along the minus strand of CP016211.1, from coordinate 13,409,141 downwards.
CACACCCCGAACCACCCGCGCCAACGCGAACGTCATGCCGCTTCGGGCCTGACGTGGTGGAGGTTCGTCGTGACTCGCAGGAGCGGAAGGCGCGCCCCCAATCGAGCAAAGCTCGTTCGGGAGCGCGCCGACTCGTGCGTGTGCCGCTTGGGGACTCGTTACGTCGCGCTTCGGGTGAAGCGCTTCACACCGGCGCGCGCGGAAAGTCGGCGCTCTGCGACACGCCTTCTTCGATGGCCACCATGGCCGCGAGCAGTGTGTCCTCTTCCCACGGACGCGCGACCACCTGCACGCCGACGGGGAGGCCGGCGCTCCGGCGATCGACCTCCGCAGCCTGCTTTTCCAGGCGATCCGATGCATTCGGGCGCGCGGCCTCCGCGGCGCGCACGCGGGTGACGGGCACGACGCCCGCGGGGAACTGCACGATGTTCCAGAGCATCGCCGGCGTGCCTGCGAGCGCGAAATCGCGCGAGAGGCCGTGCGGCAAGGCCGGCGTCGCGTGCGGCGGGCAGAGGATGACGTCGATGTTCGCGGCCCGCATCGATGCCGCGATGTCGGCGCGCTCGCTGCGCAGGGAGGCAATCAGCTTCCAATAAGCGGCGACATCGCGGGCGCCGACGGACTCCAAGAAGCGCGCGAGGCGCTTCTCGCCGGCGAGGCGCGCGACCCGCGCCGCCGTCGCACGCACCTGCGGCGGCACGCGGGTGAGGAGCTTCATCGACGACAGCGATCGATCGATGGGCTCGCCTTCGATGGCACCGAGCGCGGTCGTGCCACCATCGGCCGTGAGCGCGGAGAAGTACGCATACACCGCATCGGGCAGGCCGGGCGGCGTGAAGTCGACGACCTCCGCGCCGCGCGCGCGCAACGCATCTGCCGCTTCGCGCACGGCCCGCACGACGGCGGCCGAAGGCGAGAGCACGCCGTCGTCCGTGTACACGCCCACACGCAACCGCGCGACGTCGACGCGCGCCGGGTCCTCGAACGGGAGCGGCGGCACGCGCCCATCGATCGCCGTGAACGCGCGCGGATCGAGGGCCTGCATGGCGAGCACGAGATCCTTCGCGCTGCGCGCCATCGGCCCGAGCTGCGAGCGAATGCCCTCCTGACCGAGCATCGAGGTGTTCGATCCTTTGTTGCTCCAACGATCGAGCGTGGGCTTGAGCCCCGCGATCCCGCAGAAGTGCGCCGGCACGCGGATGCTCCCGCCGATGTCGGTCCCGACCCCGAGCGGCGCCATGCCCGCCGCGATCGCCGCGCCCTCGCCGCCCGACGATCCGCCGGGCGTGTGATCGAGGCTCCAAGGATTGGCCGTCTGTCCGAAGATCGGATTGCGGCTCTCGTGAAAGAGCAGGAGCTGCGAGACGTTGGTGCGTCCGAGGATCACCGCGCCCGCCTTGCGGAACAGCTCGACGACGGCGGCGTCCTCCTTGGCGACGGTGCCTTTGCGCGAAGCCGCGCCCAGCGTCGACGCGTGCCCCACGCAATCGAGCGACTCTTTGATCGAGATGGGCAATCCATGAAGCGGGCCGCGCACCTCGCCGCGACGGCGCTCCTCGTCGGCGCGACGCGCAGCCGCGATGGCCTCGTCACGCAGGACGGTCGTGAAGGCGTGCAGGGCACCGTCACGCTCCGCGATGCGATCGAGGTGGGCACGGGTGAGCTCCTCCGAGCTCACCTCGCGCGAGGCGAGGAGTCGAGCGAGCTCGTGGGCAGGCTTCTGGCAAAGGGTGCTCATCGTGATGATTTCGAGCTAATCCGGCTGCGCGAGCCCGTAAAGCCTCGCCTTCGACGCGACGATGCACACGAGCCGTGCGCTCCCTCGGCGCCTCCGCTACTAAGCTGCCCGAAACCGCGCCGCATGCAGCCTCTCCCGATCGATCCTCTGCTCCCTGCGATCGTCGACGCTCTGCGCACGTCGCCGAGCCTCGTCCTCGAAGCGCCGCCCGGCGCCGGCAAGACCACCCGCGTCCCCGCGCGCTCCTCGATGCAGGCTTCGCCAAGGACGGCGAGATCGTCGTGCTCGAGCCGCGCCGCCTCGCCGCCCGCATGGCCGCGCGCCGCGTGGCCGACGAGCTCGGCGAAGAGCCCGGTGGTACCGTCGGGTACCAAATGCGCTTCGAGGACGTCTCGGGCCCGCGAACGCGCGTCCGCTTCGTCACGGAGGGCACGCTCACGCGCCGTCTCCTCCGTGATCGCGAGCTTTCGGGCGTGTCCGCGGTGCTGCTCGACGAGTTCCACGAGCGCCACCTCGACGGCGACGTCGCCCTCGCGCTCCTGCGCCGCCTTCAGCTCGGCCCGCGCCCGGATCTGCGCCTCGTGGCCATGTCCGCGACGCTCGATGCCGGCCCCATAGCCGCCTTCCTCGGCGACGCGCCGCGCGTGCGATCCGAAGGCCGCCTCTTCGACGTGGCCCTCGAGCACCTCGCGCAGAGCGATGATCGCGCGCTCGAATTGCAGATCGCCTCCGCCGTGCGGCGCCTCGTCGACGAGGGCCTCGACGGCGACGTGCTCGTGTTCCTCCCGGGCGCGCTGGAGATCCGCCGCGCCGCCGAGGCCTGCGCGAACATCGCCAAGAAGGCCGATCTCCTGGTGCTTCCGCTCCATGGATCGCTCTCCCCTTCCGAGCAGGATCGCGCGGTGCGCCCCGCCGATCGGCGCAAGATCATCCTCTCGACGAACGTCGCGGAGACGAGCGTGACCATCGACGGCGTGGTGGCCGTGATCGACAGCGGCCTCGCGCGCATCGCCACCCACTCGCCTTGGTCCGGCCTGCCGACGTTGAAGGTCGCGAAGATCGCGCGTGCCTCCGCGACCCAGCGCGCCGGCCGCGCGGGACGCACGCGCCCGGGGCGCTGCCTGCGCCTCTACACCAAAGGCGACTTCCTCGCGCGCCCCGAGCACGAGTCGCCCGAGGTCGCGCGCGCCGATCTCGCGGAGACCGCGCTCGAGCTCAGCGCCGCGGGCGTCCGTGATCGCGCGGCCTTCGGTTGGTTCGAGGCCCCGCCCGCCGCCGCGCTCGCAGCGGCCGAGTCGCTCCTCCTGCGGCTCTCCGCCATCGAGGACGGCGCGCTCACCAAGACCGGCGAGCGCATGCTCCGCTTCCCCGTGCATCCGCGGCTCGGGCGCATGCTCGTCGAGGCCGAGCGCCGCGGCGTCGCCGCCGATGCGTGCACCGCGGCCGCGCTCCTCGGCGAGCGCGACATCCAGACCGGCCGCGGCCCACGCGACGCGCGCCATCGCTCGGACGTGCTCGATGCGCTGAACCGCTTCGAAGAGGCGGAGGGCGCGGGCTTCTCCCCCGATCGACTGCGCTGGATGGGCATCGAGCCCATGCGCGCCGCCTCGGTCGAGCGCGTGCGCAAGCAGCTCGCGCGCCTCGTCGATCGCCGCGCGCCCGCGATCACGGGCGGCCCCGTGGCCTGGGAGAACGCGATGCTCACCAGCATCCTCGCGGGCTTCCCCGATCGCGTCGGACGGCTGCGCGCGCCGAGCAACGCCACCGGCCGCAGCGCGCGCGAGGTGGTGCTCGCCGCCGGCGGGACCGCGTCGCTGTCGGAAGCGAGCGGCGTCGCCGATGTCGATCTCGTGGTCGCCGTCGACGTCGAAGAGCGCACCGAAGCACCGGCACCGGGACGCGCCGGCCGCCCGCGCGCCGTCATTCGCGTGGCCAGCGCCGTCGAAGCCGACTGGCTCCTCGATCTCTTCACCGACTCCATCCGCGACACCACGGAGGCCACGTGGAACGCGAGCGCCGAGCGCGTCGAAGTCTGGCGCCGCCTCTCCTACGACGGCCTCATCCTCGAAGAATCCCGCGCGCAGCACGGCGATCCCAAGAACGTCGCCCGCGTCCTCGCCGACGCCGTGCGCGCCCGCGGTTGGCGCGCGTTCGCCAAAGGCGACGAGCTCGATCACTGGCTCGCCCGGGTCGCGTTCGTGAACGTCCACTGCCCCGAGCTCGGCCTCCCCGCGCTCGACGAAGCCGGCATCGAGTCCGCGCTCGCCGATCTCTGCGAAGGCTCGCAGAGCTTCGCCGACCTTCGCGATCACGATCTCGCGCAAGGCCTCCGCACGCGCCTCACGCCGGCCCAATCGCAGGCCCTCGCCGAGCTCGCGCCCGAAGCGATCACGCTCCCCGGCGGCCGTCGCATCCGCATCGCGTACCCGAAGGACGCGCCGCCGAACGCCGAGTCACGCCTGCAAGACTTCTTCGGCATGCGCGAAGGCCCGCGCGTCGCGCGCGGCCGCGTCCCCGTGGTCCTCCACCTCCTCGCGCCCAACCAGCGCGCCGTGCAAGTGACCACCGATCTCGCCGGCTTCTGGGCCAAGCACTATCCCGCCATCGCCAAAGAGCTGCGCCGCAAATACCCGAAGCACGCCTGGCCCGACGATCCGCTCACCGCCAAGCCCCCCGAGCCGCGCGGCCGCCGCTGATCGACCCAGCGCTCACGACGGCTCGTCGCCACGCACTCCGCAGCGATCACGCATGCACCGTGATCACCGCGAGCTCTCCTTCACGCGCATCGCGCTCGAGCCGACCGTTCGCACGAGCTCGCGATTTCGCGATCATGCCGCCGCGCTCGCATCGATCCTTCACACAGGCCCCGTGATCGCAGCGCGCCTGCGCGCGCAGCCTTCGATCAGGCCGCGCCGCGCTCCTCGCGTTGCCGCGCGTCGATGATGGGCTTGGCGATCGTCACGATGTCGGGCGCCGCCCACGTTTGCCCGCCGGCGTTGAGCTTGGGCGCGAGCCACGCGGCCGCCTCCGCAAGCTCGCTGAAGGCCTGAACCTGACGCGCCGGCCGCGCGATGAGCGTCACCGTGTTGAGGAAGACCCGCACCGCGACCCCCGCGAGGCCCGGCAACAAGATCACCCGCGCTGCGCCGAGCGGCGCGAACTGCGCATCACGATCGAGCCGGACCACCTCGTCGCGAACCTCGTCCGTGAAGCGCGGCGTGCCGCGGAGAAAGAGGTTCATGAGCCCGTAGCCCGCGGTGTGCTTCTTCGCCACCGCGCGGCCCGCGCGGGCAACCTCGCGCATGACCGCGACCGTCGGCGCATCGTGCCATGCGAGCACGAGCAAGTTGCGGTGCGCGGAGATCTCGACCTGCGGTGAGGTGTGAAGCGCTTCCGGCCGGACCATGATGCCTCGACGCTACCACGGTCCACTCGACCGGAACCGAGTATGACAGCCCGTTGAACAGGCGTCTGCCATGAGCCCGGAATCATCGGCCGATATCGAAATCGCCCTGAATCCTAGGTCAGACGACGTTGCTCGATGTAGGCACACGCCCGCGCTCGATGCGACGAGCGCGGGTCATGCAGTGAAGCGGTTGGGAAATCGAGGGTCGTTTGCGACGAGGGCGAGGCGCGTGCCCCGCCGTGTCGTCAGCGCGTGCGCGCGTCGGCTTCCGACTGCGGCGGATCGGGATGCTCGAGGGGGAACGAGCCGATGATCTTCAGCACCTTGGCCTCGCGCTTCACGCCTTCGAGCGCGGCGACGAGCGTGCGATCGGTCATGTGCCCGCTGACCTCGACGTAGAACAGGTAATCCCAACCTTCCCCCGGCACGGGCCGCGATTGGATGCGCCGGAGGTTGCAGCTCCGCTCCTTGAAGTGCTGGAGGATGTCGTGCAGCGCGCCCGGGTGATCGTGCACGCTGAAGAGCAGCGCGGTCGCGTCCGCGCCCGATCGCTGTGCCGGCAAGCGCGAGACGACGCCGTAGCGAATGCGGACCTCGCCGTCGTCGCCGATGTTCTCGCGGGCCACGCGGAGATCGTGCGTCCCCACCGCGCCGCGCGGCACGATGGCGGCGCTGCCGTGGTTCTCCGAAGCGAGCTCCCACGCCATCACCGGCGAGCGCACGTCGAGGACGAGCGCCCGCGGATGGTTCGACTCGAGGTACTGCACGCAGCCCACGTGATCCTGCGCCGAGACGTAGATCTTCTCGATGTCGGCCGGGTTGCCGCTGCCGTTCATCAGCGAGAGCACCTGATCGATCGCGCGCTCGCCCACGAGCTTGAGATCGGCGGAGGCGATCGTCTGAATCGTCGGGAAGATGGGCCCGTCCTTGAGCGATTCGTACGGGACGACCGCGAACTCGGCGCGCTGGCGCGCGACCTCTTCGATCGCGGCGCTCGGGCTGTCGGCGCGTACGAGCTCGGCGCTCGGGCCGAAGTAGCTGCGCGCCGCCATCCATCCGAAGCCGCCCTCGGCGCCGATGAAGGCGACACGGGGAACGACCTCGAAGACGCGGCACGCAGCGTCGATGGCGTTGAAGATGGGTCGGATGGAGTCCGCTTGGATCGGCGGGTTGACCTGCTTCTCCAGCGCGGCCATGTGCGTGCCGTCCGCGAGGGGGGCGTAGCGCGCGGTACCGCTCCGCAGCTTCGACAGCTCCTGCGCGGCCCGCGCTCGGCGCTCGACTGTGCGCAGGATCTCGATGTCCGTGTCCAGGAGCTGGCGCCGCAGCTCCTCGATGCGCTTTCGTTCGTCCATTCCCGCCAAGGTAGCAAAATGGACGGCGTGTGGGGCCGCTGCTCCCCGACGCGCGATCTTCGATTACGCGCGACCCGACGCGCCGCGGGGCCGACCAGCGACCTCGACGCGGCGCGCGGCGGCGCGCGATGATCGAACGATCACGCGGCGCTGCTCGAAGACTCGCTCTTGGTCGAGCTCTCTCCGCCCGACGAGCTCGTCGACGACGAGCCCGACGCATCGGAGGATCCTCCCGTCGACGAACCCGAAGATCCCCCGAGGGCTTGCTCTCGGATCCCTTGTTCGAGGACGAGCTGTAGAGGTCGGCGTACCACCCGCCGCCCTTGAGGATGAAGCCGGTGCCACGCGAGATCTGCCGGCGAGCCGTCTGCTGGTGGCAGCTCGGACATTCAGTGAGCGCGGCGTCCTTGATGGACTGCTCGAACTCCCACTCGTGCTGGCAAGACGAACACGCGTACTCGTACGTCGGCATGGGCGAAACTCCTCGGGCCGTTCACACGCCCCGTTCGCCCCCGCGCCAGGCGGCAGGCGAACGCCGACAACTATGGTCTTGCTAGCCACCTGTCAAGGAGAGTGCCAGCAGGGCATGCTCGGCTGAGCAGGCGAGCAGATCCGCGATTGTGCTGCGTTTTCCAGGTTGGCGTAGACCTGAACGGACTGCCATCCTTCTGCCCCACACACATCGAGTCGACGTCGTTCTGCACTACGTGACATTACGTGCACGAGCGAGCGGGTTCGGCTAGTCTGGCGCTCGCGAAGGTTGGTGAGGCGCCGCCGGGATTGCCGTGGCTGCCCCGCTTCGCAAGGCGATCGCGGGTCGCCCCCCAGAGCAAGCCCATGCGTATTCGAAAGCTCGAGATCAGCGGCTTCAAGTCGTTCGTGGATCGTACGGTGGTCCACTTCGACACCGACGTGGTCGGCATCGTCGGTCCGAACGGCTGCGGCAAGTCCAACATCGTCGACTCCATCCGTTGGTGCATGGGCGAGCAGAGCGCCAAGCACCTCCGCGGCAAGGCGATGTCCGACGTCATCTTCAACGGCTCGGAGCATCGCGGCCCGCACGGCATGGCCGAGGTCACGCTGACCTTCGAGAACTCGGACCCCGAGATCGCGGCCACCCTCCCGCTCGAATATCGCGAGTACGCCGAGATCGCCGTCACGCGCCGCCTCTTCCGCGACGGCACGAGCGAGTACCTGATCAACAAGACCCAGGTCCGCCTCAAGGACATCACCGATCTGTTCCTCGGCACCGGCGTCGGCACGAAGGCCTACTCGATCGTCGAGCAGGGCAAGATCGGCCTCATCGTCTCGGCCCGCCCCGAGGATCGGCGCATGCTGATCGAAGAGGCCGCCGGCATCACGAAGTACAAGGCGCGGAAGAAGCAGGCCGAGCTGAAGATGGATCAGACGCGGCAAAACCTGCTCCGCGTCGGCGACATCGTGTCCGAGATCCAGCGCAGCCTGGCCTCGCTCAAGCGGCAGGCGGCGAAGGCCGAGCGCTACGTGGCCTACCGGCGCGAGCAGGAGGATCTGATCCTCCACGAAGCGTCGCACAAGCTGCTCGAGATCATCGTGCGCCGTCAGGTCGAGGAGAGCGCGCGCACGGAGCAAGGCGAGCGCGAGCAGGTGGCGAAGACGGCGCTCGGCGCGCGCGAGGCCGAGCTCGAGGTGGTGCGGCAAGCGGCGCTGACGAGCGAGGAGCAAGCCGAGAAGACACAGCAGGCGGCCTTCCTCGCGGACAACGAGGTGCGCACCAACGAGGCCGACATCGCGCGCTCGCGCGACAAGCTCAAGCACCTCGAAGATCGCCGCGCCACCGCGGCGACCGAGCAGGCCGATCTGGAGCGCACCATCGGCGACCTCGGGCGCGAGAAGACGGAGCTCGAAGAGCAGCTCCTCGCGGTCGATCAAGAAGAAGCCAGCGAATCGGAGCGCGCCATCGAAGAGCACGAGCGGCTCGAAGAGCTGCGCTACGGCGAGCGCACGGCCGATCAAGAGGCCAACGATCTCCGGAAGCGGCTCTCGCAGGCGCAGGCGGCGGTGGCCGGCGCGGAGGCGACGCTCTCGGGCTTCGAGCGGCGGCTCTCGGAGATGTCGCAGCGCCGCGTGAAGCTCGAGGACGAGCTCGGCCGGCTGCGCTTCGAAGGCGAGGACTTCGAGCGGCGCCGCAACGAGCTGCAACGGCACGCGACCGAGCTGGCCGAAGGCAAGCGCATGAGCGCCGAGGAGCGGACGCGCCTCGAAGCGGAGATGAAGCTGCTCCGCGAGCAGGCCGTGACGAGCGATCGCTCGGTGGATCAAGCCAAGAACGAGCTGAGCCAGAAGCGCAACCGGCTGCGCGCGCTCGAAGAGCTGCACGCGCGGCTCGAAGGCGTGGGCCAAGGGGTGAAGAACCTCTTGAAGACGCGCGATCCGGCGCTGCTCGGCCTCGTGGCCGATCGGCTTGAGGCGCCGGCCGAGCTCACCGCGGCGTTCGCAGGTCTGCTCGGCGCGGAGCTGCAGAGCATCGTGGTGAGCGACGTGGAGCGCGGCGTTGCGCTGCTCGCGGATCTGGCGCGCACGAAGGGCGGGCGGGCCTCGCTCGTCTCCGCGCGGCCGCCGTTCGTCGCGGGCGCGGCGCCCGAGCCGGTACGCGGCGACGGCGTGATCGGGCCCCTCGTCGATCGGCTCGTGTTCGCGCCGAGCGACGAGCCGCTGGCCCACGCGCTCGTCGGTCACGCGGTGGTCGTCGAGAAGGCGGAGGATGCCATTCGCCTCTCGCGCGCGGGCGCCTCCGTGCCTTTGGTGGCGCTCGACGGCACCGTGGTCCGCCCCGGCGGCCGCATCAGCGGCGGCTCGGGCGACGCGGTGGCCGCCGGCATGATCGAGCAGAAGCGCGAGATGCGCGAGCTGCACGAGTGGGTGGCGAAGAAGAGCGAAGAGGTGACCGCCCTCCTCGAAGCGCAGCAGGCGCTGCGCCTCCGGATCACCGAGGTGCAGACGGCCCTCGAGCGCGCGCGCACCGAGGCGCATCAAGGCGAGCTCGCGTTGGTCACGGCCGAAAAGGATCTGAAGCGCGCCGAGGACCAGATCCAGAACGCCGACAAGCGCCGCGCGCAGGTCGAGCACGATTTGGAGGAGATGGGCGACGCCCTCGATCGCGCCACGGGCGAGCACGAGGTGGCGCGCGAGAGGCTCGAAGGCGGGCAGCGCCAGCGCGAGGAGGCCCACGCGGCGTTGGAGCACGCCGAGATGCTGGCCTCGGAGTGGCGCGAGCGCGTGCTCGGCCAGCAGTCCGTGGTGACCGAGCGCAAGGTGCGCCTCGCCCGCGTGCGCGAGCGGGCCACCGCCATGCGCGGCACGGTCGAGCGCCTCAAGCGATCGGTCGACGAGGTGAAGGCGCGCATCCAGAAGCTCGACGAAGAGCGCACCGAGGCGGCGAAGAACGCGGGCAAGGCCGCGGCCGTGATCGTAATCGCCCGCGAGAAGCTCGTGATCGCGGTGGCCACGGCGCAGCAGGCGCACGCCGATCTCACGACGGCGCGCCAAGCGCTCGACGAAGCGCGGCAAGCGCTGGCCGCGCGCGAGGCCGATCTCAAGGGCCTGCGCACCGAGGCGGCCGACGCCAGCGAGCGCCTCGGCAAGCACGTGATGGCCTTGGAAAAGCTCAACATCGAGCACACGCACCTCGTCGAGGGCGTGCGCGAGCGCTTCCGCGGCCTCGAATTGCACCGCGTGGTCGGCGACTACCACAAGCGGCCGCCCGTCGACGCCACCCACAAGGCGCGCATCCAGGAGCTCACGGAGCTGCTCGATCGCATGGGCCCGGTCAACGTGGACGCGGTGCGCGAGCACGCCGAGGCCGAGAAGCGATACGCCTACTACGCCGAGCAAAAGGCCGATCTGGAGAAGGCGCTCGACGATCTCGAGAAGGCCATCGCCCAGATGAACCGCGAGTCGAAGAAGCTCTTCAAGACGACCTTCGACACCGTCAACGCCCGCTTCAAGATCATCTTCCCCAAGATGTTCCGCGGCGGGCAGGCCGAGCTCCGGCTCACGAACCCCGACGACATGCTGGAGACGGGCATCGAGATCCTCGCGCAGCCGCCCGGCAAGAAGCTCGGCAACATCGAGCTCATGAGCGGCGGCGAGAAGGCGCTCACGGCGGTGAGCTTGATCTTCGCCATCTTCCAGTTCAAGCCCTCGCCGTTCTGCATCCTCGACGAGGTCGACGCCCCGCTCGACGAGGCCAACGTGGCCCGTTACAACGAGGCCATTCGCAGCATGACCGATCGCTCGCAGTTCATCTTGATCACGCACATCAAGCGCACCATGCAGTCGGTCGACGTGCTCTACGGCGTCACCATGCAGGAGCCGGGCGTGTCCAAGCTGGTGAGCGTGAAGGTGAACGAGAACGCGGCCATCCGCGGCGCCAAGCCGGCCGCCGGCGGCGCGGCTGCGGTGGCGTGATGGCGAAGCTCGTCGCCGAAGCGTCCGGCCTGCGTCACCTCCGGTGGGCGCGGGAGATCCTCGGCACGCTCGAAGCGCATCACGAGCACGACGGTCGCCTCGCGCAGCCCGAGCGCGATCTCGTGCTCGAAGAGAGCGTGAAGCTCCGCGCGCAGGTGAACGATCTGAGCGCGGCGGTGAAGGCGTACCGCGATTTCCTGGAGCGCGATCGCACCCGCTTCCGCGGGATGCTGCGCGTCGCCGCCCACCTCGCGGAGACCGCGCGGGACGACGACGAGCGCGGCGAAGCGGAGGCCATTCGCAGCGGCTTCGACGAAGCGTTCGCCGCGATGGAGATGCGCGAGCGCCTGCCGCGGAAGCAAGCGGTGCGCGACGCGGTGGCGCGGCTCCGCGACGCGCTCTCCGCCATGGACGCTCGGCTCGCGAGCAAGGTCGGCGACACCTTCGTCGAGAGCCTCTATCCCGCGCTCGCCGCGTCTGGAACGATGGTGGCCGACGTCGGCGACGGCGACGACGACGCAACCGCCGCCGCGCCCTGACAGCTACGTCATGACTTGCTCATGGCTTCCGCTCGGCGCGCAACGCAGGTGGCGGCTGAGGAGGCGCGGTCGCCGCGCCGGCATCGGCCGAAGCCCACGGCCACGCCGAGAGCGGCGCGGGATCCGGGTCAGCGACGATGCTCTGGTTCATGGCTCGGCGCTCGCTGAGATCCATGTTGTTGGGATCCGGCGGGGGATGCGGATTGAGAATCGAAGCGCACGCGCTGGCGAAGAATGCGCTCGCCATGGCCATTGCGAGGATCGAGCGACGATGAAGCGCTTTCAATGGCTGCCTCCTCCCTGAGAGGGAGATCGGGACTGGGCCCGACTCCGGGGGATGCCCCTTCCCTGCACCGAGAGTGCCAACGGCTGAACCGCCGATTCAGCCGCGATTCAGGGTCGATCGAAGCGTCGCTGGTCGGCACGGGTGGTCAATCGAGGCTCCAAATCATTCGTCCGGCACGCTGCCCGGGGCAATCGAGCATTCGTGCCTCGACCATCGTGCGTCGAAGCCGCGCACCAGAATGGTTGTGGCCTCTGCTCGATACCGCACGAGGCCGCCCCGAGCAGAGCGCTATCCCGGTGGGCGCACGCGCCGCTTGCGCACGGCCTCCGCGCCGCCGAGCGCTTCGAGGGCCTTGGCCAGCACCTTGCGCGCATCGGCGAGCGCCTCGTCGCCACAGACACGCGCGAGGCGCTGCTCAATCTTGCGGCGCGCGGCGCGCGAGGCGGCGACGCTCGCCTTCCCACGCGCGGAGAGCTGCACGCGACGGACGCGCCCGTCCTCGCTCTCGACGCCCTCGACATAGCCCGTGTCCGCGAGCTCGCGCACGCTCTTCGACACGGCCTGCTGCGTGATCCCGAGGAGCCGCGCGATCTCGCCGACCGTGCGCGGCCCCTCGACGAGGTGCTGCACCACGAAGCCATGCGACTGCCGGAGCGAATCGAACCCGGCCCGCTTCAGCGCCTCGATCACCTCCGCGTCCACGGCCATCCCGACGAAGAGCGCGAGGTGCCCGACGTCGAGCGACTCGAGGCTCACGGTGCTCTGGGGAGCGCGGTCTTTCATGGCCTTCTTGTAACACAACCACGGTTGTGCAACCATAGTTGTACATCTCGAAGAACCACGAAAGGATCGCCATCATGTCGTCGAACCCGAACGTCGATTTCGCGCTCCGCTACCTCGCCGCCGTCGAGGCCGGCGCCACGGGCGCCGATCTCGCGGCCTTCTTCGATCCGGAGGTGGAGCAGATCGAGTATCCGAATCGGCTCGTCCCCGCGGGCGTGAAGCGGGATCTCGCGGAGCTCGCGGCCTCGGCGGAGAAGGGGCAGCGCGTGATTTCGGATCAGCGCTTCGCCGTACGCCACGTGGTGGCGAACGGCGACGAGGTCGCCGTCGAGCTCGACTGGAGCGGGACGCTCAAGGTGCCGCTCGGCGACACGCCGCCCGGCGGGCGGATGCACGCTGCATTCGCCGTCTTCCTGCGCTTCCGCGACGGTCGCATCGTGTCGCAGCACAACTACGATTGCTTCCACGCGTTTTGACGACCTGCGCAAAAGCACGTCTCGCGAGCTGCGCCTCCAAGGCGCGAAGACGCAACAGGGCCTCTCCTCGTGCCTTCTTGCGTCTTCGCGCCTTGGGTTTGAAAGCTTGTCCGAGGTCCGAGAAATCGGGCTCATGAAACCGCGCAGCGCCAGTCTCTCGGAGAGACCATCACCTCATTGCGCGAGCGCGGCGGGGTCCATGTAGAGGACCTCCCAGTGGTGGCCGTCGAGATCGTAGAAGCTCCATCCGTACATGAAGCCGAGATCCATCGGGGGCATGGCGTGCGAGCCGCCGGAGGCGATGGCGGTGCTCACCATTTCGTCGACCTCGGCGCGGCTTCCACACGAGAGCGCGAACAGGCCTTCGGTGGCTTGGGTCGCGTCGGAGATGGGCTTCTTGGTGAAGTCCTTGAAGCGATCGTGGGTGAGGAGCATGACGAAGGCCTCCTCGCTGACGATCATGCACGTCGCCTGCTCGTCGGTGAAGCGCGCATCGAACGAGAAGCCGAGGCGGGTGAAGAAGGCGATCGAGCGCGGGAGATCGCGGACGGGGAGGTTGACGAAGATCTTGCGGGAACGCGGAGCAGTCATGGGCGCCTCCTTGGCGTGCATTCGAAAGCTTGGACGGCGGGAGAGGGCCAAACTCATCGGTGCACCGGCAAGATTTTGGGGAGGCCTGCAAAAAGCCCGGAGCCTTCGTGACGGCGCGTGCCGATCCTCCGAGCCACGCGACGGCGGCAGGTGCATCCTCGGGTGATGAGCGACATGACCTCTGCGAGCGATTTCGCGCACGGCCCTTCCACCATCCGCTTGGGAGATCTCGAGGTGCGCCGGCTCGGATTCGGTGCCATGCGCCTCCCCGGGCCGGATGTTTGGGGCGAGCCGGCCGACCTCGAGCGCGCGCGCCGGGTGGTGCGGCGCGCGGTGGAGCTGGGCGTGAACCTGATCGACACGTCCTGGTACTACGGGCCGCTCGTCGCCAATCGGATCATCGCCGAGGCGATCCATCCATATCCGACCGATCTCGTGATCGCGTGCAAGCTCGGCGGCAAGCGGCTCCCCGACAAGAGCTGGGCTCCGTTCCTGCGCCCGGAGGAGCTGCGCAAAGGCTGTGAGGAAGATCTGCGCACGCTGCGCCTCGAGCGGATCGACGTCGTTCACCTGCGCTTCATGCCCATCGCGGGCGTGCCTTTCACGGAGGCGCTCGATGCCATGATCGATCTGAAGCGCGAGGGGAAGATTCGGCACATCGCGCTCAGCAACGTATCGGCGGATCAAGTGGAGACCGCGCTCGCGCGCACGCCCATCGTGGCGGTGCAGAACCTCTTCAACGTCGCCGGCGGCCGCGGGGCGCTGGCCAAGGCGACGCACGCCGAGGTCGACGATCCCGAGAAGGTGCTCGCGCTCTGCGAGGCCCACGGGATTGCCTATCTCCCCTTCTTCCCGCTGGCGGTCGGGAACGCGGGGAAGGTGAAGCCGGTGCTCGCCGAGGTGGCCGCGCGGCACGGCGCGACCGAGGCGCAGATCGCGCTCGCGTGGCTCCTCGCGCGCTCGCCGGTGATGTTGCCAATCCCGGGGACGAGCTCGGTGACGCACCTCGAGGAGAACTGGGAGGCTCGGAAGATCGCGTTGACGAAGGACGAAGTCGCCGAGATCGCCCGGTGATCGACGCGGAGGGCGGGCAGCCGCGCCGATCCACCGGTGCAGACGAGCCGGACGCGCTATAAAACCCGGCCATGTCCCACGATCTGCCGTCGCTCATCGCCAAAGTCCCCGAGGATGTGCTCGGGATTTGCCGCCGCCTGCGCGAGAAGGGCAAGCGCGGTTGGATCGTGGGCGGCTGCGTGCGCGACCTCATGCGCGGGCAGGAAGCGAAGGACTGGGACGTCGCCACCGACGCGCGGCCGGACGACGTCATCACCATGTTCAAGAAGGTGATCCCGACCGGGCTCCAACACGGCACGGTCACGGTGGTCAAACGCGGGGTCCACTACGAGGTCACCACGCTGCGCGGCGAAGGCGCCTACACCGATGGCCGCCGGCCCGATTCGGTGGAGTTCGTGGACGACATCACGGCCGACCTCGCCCGCCGTGATTTCACCATCAACGCCATGGCCATCGATCCGGTGGACGGTCACCTCATCGATCCGTTCGACGGCCGGAAAGACCTGCAAAACAAGACGATCCGCGCGGTGGGCGATCCCAACGAGCGCTTCGGCGAGGACGGCCTCCGCGTGCTCAGGGCAGCGCGCTTCTCGGCGACGCTCGAGTGCTCCATCGACTCGGAGACCGAGCGGGCCATGGGGTCTTCGCGATCGCACGACACGTTCCGCCGCGTGAGCGCCGAACGCGTGCGCGACGAGTGGCTCAAGGCCATGCGCGCCGCGCGGCCGAGCGTGGCCTTCGAGGCCATGCGGCGGACTTCGATCCTCACCATCACCTGTCCCGAGCTGATGGAGTCGGTCGGCTGCGAGCAGAACAAGTGGCACGCCTTCGACGTGTGGGGCCACGCCATGGCCTGCCTCGACGCGTGCAAGCGCGAGCCGATCCTCCGCATGGCGGCGCTGCTGCACGACGTGGCCAAACCGCGGACGCGCGCCTTCTCCGACAAGACGAACGACTACACGTTCTACGAGCACGAACGCATCGGCGCCGAGATGGCCGATCCCATCCTGATGCGGCTCAAGTTCTCCAACGACGAGCGGCAGAAGATCACCGCGCTCGTGCGCCACCACCTCATCTGTTACTCGGACGATTGGACCGACGCCGCCGTGCGCCGGTGGATTCGCCGCATCACGCCGGAGCTGGCTCCCGATCTGTACGAGCTCGGCTTCGCCGACGCACGTGGCAAGGGCAAGGCCGAGGCGGGCGACGTCGACATCTCCTCGATCGAGCGGCTGCGCGATCGCGTCGAAGCGATGCTGGCCGCGGGCGCAGCGTTCTCGGCCAAGGATCTGGTGCTGAATGGCAACGAGCTGATGAAGGCGCTCGGCATCCCGCCGGGCCGCATCGTCGGCGAGATCCTCGCGCACCTGGTGGAGAAGGTGATCGACGATCCGGCGATCAACGATCGCGAGCGGCTGGTCGACGAGGCGCGGCGCTTCGTGGCCGCGAAGGGTTGATCCGCGATACGAAGTGTTCGAGAGACGCGGCGTTCTCACCTCACCGAGGGCGGCCGATCTCGGTCGCCTGCGGGACCTCGACGAGGCGCCCCGAGCGCACGTCGTAGATGAACCCGTAAATGGGAATCTCCCGCGAGACGAGCGGGTGGAAGCGGATGCGCTCGACGTCCGTGGCCACGCTCTCGGCTTGCTCGCGGATGGTGAGCCAATCGATGTAATCGCCTTGATGCGAGCCGGGGCCGGGGTTGTCGTCGTGCCAGCCGCTCGCGTCCACGCGCGCCGTGGAGAGGCTCTTGGCGAGCAGGCCGCGGATGATCTCGTCGGTGAAGAGCTCCATCCCGCAGTCGGTGTGGTGAACGACGAACCACTCCTTGGTGCCGAGGAGCTTGTGCGAGATCACCAGGGAGCGAAGCGCATCGTCGCTGGCACGCCCGCCGGCGTTGCGGATCACGTGGGCGTCGCCCTCGGCGAGGCCGGCGACCTTGGCCGGATCGATGCGCGCATCCATGCACGTCAGGATGGCGAAGCGCCGCGCCGGCGGAAGCGCGAGCTTGCCTTTGTCCCCGAACGACTCCGCATGATGCGCGTTGGCCGACAGCACCTCTTCGAGAATCTTGCTCATGGCTCCTCCGATGACGCGACGACGGACGGCATGCCGTCCGGGGGTTTGGGGCCGCTTGCGGTCCCATCGTGACGAGGCAGGTGCGCCGCAGCGCGCCTGCCTATCGACAGCTGTCGTCTGGAGGTGAAAAAGGCACGTCGATCATCAAAGCACGACGGCGATGGCGCCGGCGCCGATGAGGGCCACGGCCCACGCGGAGTCGAGGTTGAACCAGGTTTGCCGGAGGATGGCGACGCCGAGGCGGTAATAGACGATCAACGCCACCGCCGCCGCGGCCAGCAGCATGGCGCCGGTGTGGACGCCAATCGCAGCGAGATAACCACCCCAGCTCGTGAGCGAGAGGCCGGCGGCGTCATGGCAGGCGCCGTGACAAGGCAGCTCTGCATCGCGGAGGAGGAAGACGGGCAAGAGCATCAACCCAGCGCCGTGCGCGCTCGCCATCAGGAATGACCACAAGGTCAGATCGCGGAAGCCGACGCGCATCCCCACCCAGCGTGGATGGCGCGGGCGCACGAGCTTGTAGATACCGAATGCCGCGAGCACCGCGGCCGTGCCCCAACGCAGGTAGGTTGCAGGCACCTTGGCTTGCCCGATGCCGAGCAGCGCCACCGCGAGCCCGACCGAGACGGCGTGTCCGAGCGCGATGGGCGGGAGCGCGCGCACCACCGCGCCGCCCCGCTTTTCTTGCAGGCCGAGCGCCACCGCGAAGAGCCAACCCATGCCGGGATTGACACCGTGGTAAGCGCCCAAGAGGGCGAGCGTGGTCCAGCGGCCGAGATCGCTCACGGGAAGCAGAACGAGTCCGAGGAAGCGTCCCCGCCCTCCAAACGCACCTGGTGGGATCGCCGCGGACCGAAGTCCACGAAGAAGCTCGGATCGATGGACAAGCCACCCTCCGGATGGGCATTCACCTTGGCCATCCACCCCGTGACGGGCTCGGGCTCGGGATAGAACTGCTCGTCCCAGGACGCATAAAGGGAGCTCGTGAAGTAGATGCGCTTGCCGTCGCGGCTCACCTCCACCATCTGCGGAGCGCCGGTGAGCGGGCCCGATTTCGGGTGCGCGGCGCGCGAGACGATGCCACCGAGGCGGATGGTGCCCGTGAGCTTGGGGTTGAAGGGATCGCTGACGTCGTACTGGCGGAGATCACCGGTCCCCCAGCACGACACGTAGAGGAAGCGATCGTCGAGCGAGAGGTTGATGTCGGTGACGAGCGGCGGAACGGCCTTGAAGGGCTTGAGCGCTGGAGGGAGCTTTTCGACGTCGGCCGGCTCCGCGGGGATCTCGATGATTTTGCGGATCGCCCACTTCCCTTCTGGGGTTCGGTGCCAGAGCCAGATCGAGGCGGAGAGGTCTTTGACGCTGATGACCGCGTTCACGAAGCCATAAGGCTTCGTGGGATCGTGGGCGGGGCGGAGCTCGAGGGCCATTTGGTGCTCGGCGCCGAGATCCAGCGTCTCGAGGTGCCGGCGGCGGCGGAGATCCCAGATGTGGATTCGGTGGCCGTACTTTTGGCCGAGGAGCAGCTCGGGGACGACGCCGCCCTCGATCATGTCGGGTGTGCCCCACTCGCTCGATACGAGGGTGTCGTGGCCGAGGTGCCACCAGAAGTCGTAATGGAGATATTGCGGGCCGCGATCGATTTCCCAGCGGCCGAGCACCTCGAAGCTCTCGCAGTCGACGATGAAGATGCCGCCGGGGCCGCCGCCCGTGGGGTTGCCGAGCGCGCTCACGTAGATGCCGTCGGGCCCGCAATGCAAGGTGTGCGGGCGCGAGTAGCCGGCGCGATTGGCGATCTCCTCGGCCTCGATGACGCGCTCGAGCTTGGGGTGCTTGGGATTGGCCTTGGTGTCGATCACGAAGATGCGCGAGGAGCGCAGCGCGGGCAGGAGGAGATACCGGCGCTCCACATGCGGGTGCGGCGCGTACGGGCAGAGCGCGGCGCTGCACGCGTTCCAGCCGGAGTGATGGAGCTCGTCACCTTTGGTGGGGAGCTCCGTGTGCGCGAGGATGGTGCCGTACGTCGGCGAGCGCGGATCGACATCGATGGTGGCGAGCGCGTCGTGGAGGTGCTCACCGGGACGGCCGAGCGCCGCATTGGCGTCGAACGACGTCACGTACGCGAGCCGCTCCGCCGGCGCCTGGATGGCGAGACGCGGCGACGGATAAAACGTGGGATCGGGTCGGAAGCGCATCGGTCCTCCTCACGGCCCTCGTCCTCACGACAGGGCGTCCCTCGAAGCTTCATCCGCTATAACAGATGCGACCGCGACGGGAAAGAGGTTCGTGAGGGGAGAGGATCGTCGCTCGCGCGTGCCTCATTCGAAGGTCAACTTGCGTCAACGACGTTCGTCGTCGGACGGGTCGTCCGTCCGAACAATAGTCCACCATAACGGACGGAGAGGAGTTGTTCGCAGACCCTGACGGCCCGGCGCTCGAGATGAGACCGAGAAAGCGCCGCACGGCGCACAGCAGCTTTCTCGCTCACATCTTCAGGCGGCGTCCTGCTCGGCGCGCGTCAGCACTTCGAGGACGTGGCCTTCGGGATCGCGGAAGTAGAAGCCGCGGCCGCCATAACGATGGTTGATGCGGCCCACGTCCTTCTGATGCGGGTCGCTGCTGTAGACGATGCCTGCGCCGGTCACGCGCGCGAAGATGGCGTCGAACTCGGCGTCGGTGACGTGGAACGCGTAGTGGTGCGGCTCGAAGGAGTCGCTGTCGGCGTAGTCGAGATCGAGCGACGGGTTCACGTGCACCGCGGCGAAGGGACCGCGGGGCGTAGCAGGGCCGAGCCCCAGCATCTCGACGAGGAACGCCGCCGCCCGCGCCTTGTCGCGCGCAGGGACGATGGTGTGGTTCAGCGTGATGGCCATGACGAGATCCTCCGGCGTGACGTTGAGCCGAGGGGCGTCACGTCAAGGGCCGGATGCGCGGCGCAGGCGAGCTCATGGCACCGTCCTCGACAACCCGATTCGTGCTGCGGAAACGCGCGCCGCATGCCCCCCTTCGACGGCGAGCGCGCCACGCTGCATCGGCGTCTTCGATCGGCCTTTGCGCGGGCAGCTCGCTCTCTCGAAGCCCCCACGCTCAACGATGCTCCAGTCTTCGAGCGTGCAGGCTTCAGGCCTTCGCCGCTTCTACGTGCGCTTTCCCCAACGTGCGGACGTTCCCGCCGTCCCACTCCACGAGGGACGTCAGCGCGCCATCGCCCGAGCGCGGCTCGATCAGCACGGCGGTGAGCCGGCGCATCGTCCGCGCGTGCTTTTGCCGCTCGGGCAGGAGCTTCGGGTTGTGCGCGAGCTCGGCGAGGAAATCGGCCCACGCCTCGTTGCCTGCGTCGAAGGGCGGGAGCGCCATGAGCCAGATCCACGTGCCCGTGTTGGCGAAGACGACCCCGCCCGCCTCCTTCCAACGGGCCGCGTGGGTGTGGCCGATGATCACCGCCCCCGCGTCGTACTTCTTCGCGAGCCGCTTGGCGTCCTCCCATTCGCTGTCATCGGGATCGAGGCGGAAGTAGTCGTCGCCCGCGGTGCCGGTGAGGCGCCGCTGCATGCCCGCATAGAGCTCGAGGCCGGCACGCGCGATCTTGATGCTCGCGCGCGACAGCACGCCGTCGTCCTCGGCCGCGAACGCGACCGGCCCGTCGCCGAGCAACGCCTCGAGCGCCTCCTCTTCCTCGTCGTCCAGACCGGCGCCCGCGAGCCGCTCGGCGAGCCCGAGGCTCGGCGCCGTGTCGTCGAAGGCCGTTGCCATGTCCGCCCTCTTGAAGAGCTGCCAAGCGATGTCGAGAGAGGCACGCTGGAAGAGCACCTTCACGATCTCGGGCGCGATCGCGAGCGCGGTCAGCGCCGCGCCTTGGAAATCGGGCTTGAGCAAGCTCACGAAGCGCATCCCGTGCTCGCGCGAGATGGGATTCATGATCTGCTTCACGAGCGTCGATCCGGCCGTGTACGCGTAGGTCTCCGGATCTTTCAGGGCCTCGTATTCGACCTTGTTCCACTTGTCTCCGTGCTCGCCGTGGGTGACGAGGATCCGAGCGCCGCCCACGTCCAGGATCGCGGGCTCGTCTCCGAGCTGGAAGGCGAGGCGCCCCGCGACGGCCGACGGTTGATCCAGCGCCTTGCGCACGATCTCCTGCACTTCGAGGAGCGAGAGCTCGACGTCGTGGTTGCCGAGGCGGATCACGACCTCGCCGCCTCGAGCGAGGACGCGCCCGAGCGCGCGCAGCACGCCGCGGCTCGAAGGCGCCGCGACGATCGCGCGGGCCTGCGCGACGGCGCGCTCCCGATCGAGCTCGAGCGGATCCTCGTTCATGAGGAAGTCGATGCCATCGCCGTTGATGAAGACCCGTGTGGGCGAGGCAGCGACGTGGTCGAGGAACGCGGGCAGCGCTTCGGCCCCCGCGAACGCGTCGTAGTCACCGCCGTTGCCCAGGTGCAGATCGCTGATGACGAGCGTGCGCATGTGCTCTCTCCATTCCGCCGGTGTCCGGCTCCTCTCGGGGATGGCGCTCTTTCAAGGCGCGGCTCCGAGACACGCGTCGAGGGCCTCGAGCGTCTTCCGCCCGACGACTCCATCGACGGTGAGATGTTGTTTCTCCTGAAAGGCCATGACGGCGCGCTCGAGGTTCGGGCCGAACACCCCATCGGCGCCGCCCGGAACATCGATGGCAATCGCCATCATCGCCTCTTGGAGCGCCTTCACGCCTGCTCCCCTGGCCCCTTTGCGGAGGGCGCTCTTGCCAGCGATCAGCGCCTCGAGCTCCGGCTCTCCGGCGAGCGGTGGATTCTTCAGCGTCGAAGTCACGAGCACCGGTGGAGGGGCTGCAAAGGGATCTTCGGTCGGCGGCGCCGAAGCCTGGATGAACGGGTCGCTCAGACAATCGAGCCCGTCTTCCTTCATGTGGCGAAAGTAGAGCTGGAATTGCTTCCAGTCGGGAATCCAGCTGGTCTTGCGGGCCTTGCCGTAGAAGTATCGGCCGATGAGCGTCGCGAGGCGACGATCACGGACCTCGGAGGGAGGCCCATCCCCTGCCTGCGGCGTGGCCCACTCCATACATCCAATCACGTATCCCGGTGCCCAGTGCTTCAGGTGAACGACCAAGTTGAACAGGGCTTGGGTCGCGATCGCGTCCGCTCCGGGGATGTTCGCCGATCCGAGCATGAAGGTTTGCAGTTGGGCCTCGGTCGCGGCGTCGCGTGTGCTCGGGTCGCGCGCGATGAAGATGAGCAGATACAAGAGCGGGAGTGAGCGCTTGACGATCTGAAGCGCTTCCTTTTGGGCGGTGACGACGCGCTGCGTGTCGAGATCGACGACGTCATAGACGTTCTTGCCGCGGTAACGGAGGCCCGATCGACCGAGCGTCTCGCGCACCGTCTCATTCGCGACCACCCGCTCCATCACCTTGCCCAGCCCGCCGAGGCCGCCCCAGCCGGTGCCCCACGTGACGATCTGGTTGTCGTAGGTGTTGATGGCGGCGGTGCTCCCCTCGCGCGATTGGAACGCGCGAAACGCGAGGATCCTCCGTCGATCGGCCGCGCTCGCCCGCGCGGCCCGCGCCTCGAGATAGCTGTTCAAATACGTGCGATGCAAGGCGTCGCCGCCGCCGTACATGTGCCCCGAGCCCCAGCGTTTGAGCCCCGGCTCCACCGGAACGGCCGCGCGGCTTCGCGCGATCTCGTCGAGGACGTCGGCGTCGATCTCGGCCCCCGCGTCTTCGGTCCCGGCGTCGGAGGCGTAGTCTTCCCAGCCCGGGAGATCGTCGGGCGCGAAAGGCACGCTCTCTTCGCCCACCCGCCCGCGCTCGAATCCACGACCGGGAGCGGGGATCGTGAGATCGGTATACGCGACGAAGGATCCGATTTCGCCGAGGCCGGCGACGGTCGCGCGCACCTCCGCGAAGAGCAGATCGCCGAGGCTCTCCATGGGCTCGTCGCCGGAGGCGATGGGCTCGATCCCCTCGAAAGCGATCTCCCAAGCATGCTCACCGCCCGCGCCTCGCAGGATGCGATGAGAGAGCAGCGTCGGATCCAAGGTCGGATGCGCGGCGAGCGCGAACGTCGCGGCCCGCGCGAGCAACGCCTGTTCGAGCTCACGCGCGGGCACTCCGGCCGCAGCGCGGATCTGAAACACGAAGATGTTCGGCTCTCGTTCCATGTCAACCTCGTCCCTTCGAACCTCTCGATCGATGATCGGTGTCGGCTTTCCGTGAGCGCCCCTCGAAGCTGGGTTGGGATCCATGGGAGTCGTCGAGCGCGCCGAAGCGCGAGACGATGGCCCCGGTCCGGGGCATGTGTGAAGCGAAGCCGACATCGGTCCTTCAATGCGCGCGCAGCGCCGGCCCGGTCGGGGTCGCGCTCGGAGGCAGGAACTGTCGCGGCTCCACGACCTTGCCCATCTTGAGATACTCCCTCCGCGTGGCCGTCAAGAGATGGCCCATGCCGATGGACGCCCCCTCCCGCGCGGCGAGGAACGCGGCCCCGAGCGCGATGTTGCGGACGTGGGCGCCCGAGATCTCGAATCGCCGCGCGAGCGACGCGAGGTCGACGTCGGGGCTCGTCGGCGTCTCGGGCGGGAAGATGCGCTGCCAGATCGCGAGCCGCTCCTGCTCGCTCGGCAGCGTGAACTCGACGACGAAGGAGAGGCGCCGGACGAAGGCCTCATCCATGTTCTTGGCGAAGTTGGTCGAGAGGATCACCACGCCCTCGTGGGCATCGATCCGCTGCAGGAGAAAGCTGGTCTCGAGGTTCGCGTAGCGGTCGTGCGCGTCTTGAACCTCGGTGCGCTTCCCGAAGAGCGCGTCGGCCTCGTCGAAGAACAGAACTGCATTGCTGGCCTCGGCCTCCGAGAACAGACGCTCCAAATGCTTCTCCGTCTCACCGATGTACTTGCTCACCACACTCGACAGATCGACGAGGTAGAGGTCGAGCCCGAGCTCCGCGGCGATCACCCCCGCGGCCATCGTCTTGCCCGTGCCCGGCGGCCCCGAGAAGAGCGCGCTCACCCCTTTGCCGAGCGACAGCTTTCGATCGAATCCCCATTTCCCGAGGACCTGACTCCGGTGCATCACGTGGGACACGATCTCCTGGAGCCTCTCTCTCCGATCGCGCGGGAGCACCAGGTCATCCCAACCATGATGAGGTCTGATCCTGCGAGCGAGCGCCGAGAGCGTGCGGCTGGTCTTTCGGCGGCAAGCAGCGGTGACGTCCGCGTGGGTCACGGCCGGCGCGCTCGGCGCGCGGAAACGGGCCAGCGTGAGCGCGTCTTCGGCGGCGTCGCGGATCTGACCGCCGGTCAGGCGGAACATGCTGGTGAGGACGTCGAGATCGATCTCCGCGGGCGCGCCGTCGCGCTCGAGCGCCGCGGTCCAGATCCGCGCTTGCGCCGCGGCGTCGAGGGATGGGAGATCGACGCGAAGGAACGAGCGTTCACGAAGCGCGCAGGGCGGCTCCCATGCGCTGCTCGCCGAGATGAACGTGAGCGCGGCATGGCCCATCAGCGCGTCCGTCACCACCGAATGGGCGGTGGCCCTGTCGGCATCGAGGAGCTCGGCCATTGCCGACGCCGACCAGTGAATGGCCGCGCCGCGGAGCGCGGCCTCCCGCATCAACAGAGGCACCGCGGATCGGATCGCGTCGTCGCCCGCGGCGAGGAGCTGATGGCCATCGATCACGAGGAGCGGAATCGAGAGCTCCCGGCAAACGGCTTCGGCCGTCGCGCGCCGGCCGGCTTCGTCGGCCCCTTGTAGATGGATGAGCGGTCCGCCTCGATCGCGCTCCTGCTCCGCGCGAATGAATCGAATCAAGGCATGTGTCTCGCGATCGTGGGTGAGCGGATCGGAGGCGCCTCGATCGGGGAGCACGAGGACGGCTCGACGCGCGATCCGCGGGTCGATCTCGTCGCCGCCCAAGATGTGCTCGACGACACGCTCGTCGAGAGCAACCGGCGCTCCGAGGAGCGAGCTTTGCCGGTCGGACGCGTCGGACGACGAGGACAAGAGGCCATGACGGTGGAGCGGCGCCCCCGCGAGGAAGCGCCCTCGCGCGGCCAAACGGTCCTCGAACGATGAGCACAGGAGCCCGAGCACCGTATCCACGGTCGGACGTTTCCGGGTCACGTCGTCGTTGAGGTAGGCGAAGAGGCGCTCGTAGCGGAGCTCGATCTCGGGCGCGATCGCGATCAACACGATATCGACGTCGAACCGGTCCAGGCCGAAGCGCTCGGCCAGCATCGAGAGGCGCAGTTGAACGCCGCGTTTTTCACTCTTCCGTACCCGCGCTCGGATCTCGCGTGCTCTCCGATCGACGGCCGTCTGCGCGCGATCGACGCGCTCGTCCGCGGGGGCGGAGGCCCAGTGTGGGGTGCCCCGAGGTCGGCCGAGGAGGGCGTCGACGTCCGCCTCGGAGATGGAGAGCCCGCGCAGCGCGTCGTCGCCGCTCACCCTGCGGGCGCGCGTCACCGCCATTCGGATCAACAGATCGATGCGCCCGAGCTCGTCGAGGAGGTGCTCGCGCGAGCTCTTGTAGGGTTTGGCGCTCGTGCCGGCCGGGCGGCGTTGCTTTTCGGGCTCTCGCGAAGGCATCGTGACCTCACAGCTTGATGATGAAGAAGAGCGCGAAATAGGGCGGCCGGTTTTCGTGCGAATTGCCCCCGCCCGTGGTCGAGGTCGTGAACGAATGGGAGTGACTCCCCGCGGCCTTCGTGGGGACGTCGAAGTTTGGCCTGGCGGACCTCACGTGGTCGGCCGTCTTCGCCGTCGCGATGGTGTCGACGGCGCCGCCCTCGTCGTCGTCGAACGGCACCAAGTGGGTGTGATCGCCCACGGTCGAGGTGTTGCCGGAATGGGCGTGGGCCGGCATTTGATTCTCGGCCAGGCTCACGGCGGCGAGGCCGCCCGTGTTCCCCAGCGCATAATCGTGCCCGGCGGCGACGACGAATCGATCCGTCAGATTGGGAGTCCCGTTCTTGCCATCGCAGAGGGCCCAGCCGTCGGGGATCGTGTCGCTCGCGCCATACCACATCACGACGGTCCCCTTCGGCATCGAGCTGCCTTTGGAATAGGTGCCCTTCGCGGCGAGGATGGCGCCGGTCCCGAGCTTCACCGTGTTGTCCTCGCCATTGACGGCGGCGAGGAACACCCAATTGCCAGGGACCGAGTAGGGCGCTCCCGACGCGTTGGCGTGCGTGATGCGGAAGGTCAGGTTGGTGGCGTTCGCCCCCGGCTCGTGGACCACCCAGAGCACTTCCCACGAGTAGAGCTGGACCCCGTCGGCGGTGACCGATCGCTCCACGTTGTTGTACACGCAAGCAGCGGGGATGTTCTGGGTCGGCGGCATGATCTCCACGTAGCCACCGGGGAAGGTCGTGTCGTTCTCGATCCCGAAGTGCACGAACCGCACGGTCCATTTGAGGCGCCCATTGGCCCACGTCACCGCCCCTCCCCCGCTCAGCGAGGCTTGCGCCTTGACGTAATCGCTCGCCGGACCGCTCACGACACCAGCCCTCATTGGACCGGCGACATTGACCAGGTAGCCCGCCGGGCTGGTGGTGCCGATACCGATGTTGCCATTCGAATCGATGTAGACACGGTCGTTCGATCCGCCCGCGTCGTCGATGCCGGTCACGCCGCCGCTGTACGTCTGGAGCCGGATCGCGGGGGCGCGCAGCGTGATGGTGTTGAGCTCGGTGCCGCCGCTGCCCTGAAAGAGCACGAGATCGCTGCCCTCGGCACTGTCGTCCGGGTTCGTGTCGGTGACCCGAGCGGCGATGAGCGGCGCCGCTTTCTTCGGATCCGGCGTCCCGACGCGCAGACCCGCGCCGACGGACACCATGCCATCGACGCTCAAGTGACCTTGAAGCCCTGCCCAACCGCCCTCGGCGAGCGAGCGCAGCGTGCCGCCGCCGCCGGCGGTCGCCGGGCCGGGGAGGCGCACGCCCGCGTAGGTGCGCCCCGTGATCGTCACGCTGGTCGCGACGCCACCGGAGACGACGAGCTGCCCGAGCTGAACCGCGCCGGGGGACGGAGCGGCGCGCACGGCGACCGGGCTCGCGCTCAGCGAAAAGCGCGTGAACGAGCCGTCCTCGGAGGCGTTCGTCCCCAACTCGACATACGCAATCTCGACGCACATCGTCCCTTGCCACGAGGCGTCGACCGAGATGGATTGCGCCGCGGCCAAGAGGATCTGACGTCCCTGATCGTCCACCGCGCTGCCGGGCGCGATCACCACCGTCCTGCCATTGGCGGTGATGGTGACGTCGAGCCCGGCAGTGACGCCGGAGGCGTGGAGGAGCCGCTCGTGGCGCCTCATCCGATCGATGTGATGGTTTTGATCGGCGATGAAGTCCTCGTCCGTGAGGAACTGTCCGTCGAAATAGCGGACACGCGAGAGGACGTATTCGGGCAGCGTGTATTGGTCGGTCGTGGCAGGCATGAAGTCTCTCCTCGATCCCTCTTTCAGGGCTGTTGGCGCTGGGCGAGCGTGGCCGTGACGGTGCCGAGCACCGACGTCGCGGTGCCGAGGGTGATCCCCGGCGCGCTCTCCGTTGGAATCCTCGCGATCCGCATCGCCGGATACCGAAGCTTGAGTCCATAGATGGTGTGCGCGGGCTTCTCGCGATCGACGATCGCCCGCACCTGCCGCGCCATCCGAGAGAGCTTGACGGGGTCGCGCTCGCTCACCGTCAGGATCACGTCGAAATGGTGCCGCGGCATGGCGTCGTCGTCGGACACGATCTCGACATCGGCGCTCGTGCAGAGGCCCAGCACCGCTTCGATGCCGGCGCGCGTGCCGCGCTTGCGATAGAGCGAGACGATCTCGCCGAGGAAGGCGCGCTTCGTCTCCACCGTCCAGTCGTCGCGGAGGCTCGTCGCCACCCACTGCGACAACCACGTCAAGAACCCCTCCGGTGTCACGCTCGGATCGAAGTGCTCGTGCACTCGATCGAGGGTCTCCTCGAGGCCTTTCGGCATGTCTCCCTGCGCGCGATCCGCCGGCGCGGCGACGCCGCCGGCGAAGATCGCCTCGAACGCGCGCAGGAACTGCCCGATGAACGCGCCCTGCTGGAGAATGGCCGGCAGATGCGCGGTATACGTGCTCACAGGCTCACGGGTGCCCATTCTCGTCCTCGCCTCTCCATCAAGGTCAGGGTGATGTCCTCCTCGCCGATCCGCGGGAGCTCGTGCGCCGCGAGGGTGATCGAGGGCGCGTTCGCGCCCGCGAAGGTGACGCCGTCGGCGAAGTCGACGCCGCGAACCGCATCGAGGATCGCGTACACCTCCGATACGGAGACGCCGCGACCAAAGGACCATCCACGACCGCCGGCGCCGCCGTAACGCGGATCGAAATGGCGGGCGATCGCGGCGCGCGCGGCCGCCGCGACCTCACCGGCGGCGCGCGCGTCGTCCCTGAGATGGATGGTCGCGGCGATAGGCACGCTCCGGTAGGCGGGGCCCGTCACGTGGAATCGGGTGGTGATGAGCACGCGATCGCGGAAGAAGTCGACGAGCGATCGAATCAGCGCCTCGTCGGGCGAGAGCCATGGAGCGATGCCGGCGCCCGTCTCCGGGAGGATGATCAAGCTCACGTGTCCAGGCGTCCGCGCCTTCGGATCAGCGCCTTCGAGGTTCCGCTCGCCGAGGCAGCGCACGCGCAGGAGCCTTTGGCCGAGCGCGCGTCCCTCCTCGGTGGCGGGCCACGTGCGCATCGCCAGGAACTCGAAGTCGTCGATGCTGACCGCGCGAAAACGCTCTCGAAGCCCTTGAATCGTGGAACCGATGAGCGCATCCAGGCTCCGGCCTTCGGGGCCTTCCAAGCGCTGCCGTTGAGGAGCTTCAAAAAGGTCCGCTGGGTCGCGTCCGGCAGCCGGTTGGTGCGATAGAGCATCATCTCCGTCAGCCAGGCGAAGAGCTCGATGAGGGCGATGCCGGGGTCGGACGGGTTGTGATCCGTCCAATCAGGGCAAAGAACGGGAATGGAAGAGCGCGCGTCCTCGACGAGCTCGTCATAGGTCTTGTCGTCCAGGTTGGGGAGCTTCGTGGGCATGACTACACGCCTCCTCGCGGCGCGGTGAATCGGACGTTGTGTGTGCCCGAGTGAATGAGGACTCGCTCGGCCGCGTCGTCGCTCGGAATCGCAGGGTCGGTGACGAGCGCGAAATCCTCGATCGAATCGACGCCTGGAAGCGACGAGACGAGCCGGTAGACATCGCTCTTGCGCGGGATCGCGCCGAACTGCCAACCCTTGCCGTCGAAACCGCCGGTGATCGGGTGCAAGAACGATTCGAGGGCAGCGATCACCGCGCCTCGCAGGGCCTCGCTGCCCTCGACGGCGACGGGGACGATCGTCAGATCGACGACGCTGACCTCGACCCAATCCGGCCCGCACACCTCGATGGACACGGCGGGGGCCGCGCGTGCGGCGATGTGCTCCTCCACGTCGCGGAGCAGCCCCAGGCCCGGCGTGGGCGGGAGGTCGGACGAGTGAGGGACGATGAGGATCAACACCACACCTGCGTCGGCGACGTCGATGGGGCTCTCCCCCTGCGCGATGGGATCGAAATGAGGCGGAATCACCTTCACGCGCGCCACGGCGGGCGACGCCTCGAGGGCGAGATCCTCGAAGTCCTCCGCGGCGACCGCGCGGTGCCCGTGCCGCAGCGAGCGCGGGCCACGCTCCTTGATGCGATCCGCGCTCTCGCCGTCGGCGCCGCCGGAGGACGGCTCGTGGTTTTGCACTCCCTCGACATACGGAACAGTGGCCTTGAGCTGCTTGATGGTGCCTGCAGGGCGATTGCCCACCATGCCACCGCCCGATTGATAACGCGCCGCCCGGATGTTGCGGACGCCGCGCGGCGGGACCATACCGCGGCTCCCGTCGCCGAACAGCACCTCTCCGGTGTCGTGATCCAAACGGTAATGCCGGTCGCGCGGGCCGGATCCATAGAAGTCCGTGACGGCGTGCCAGCGGACCCAGATCTCCTCTCGCCCACTGCTCTGGACGACGGTCACGGCATCGCTGCCCTCCAGCGCTTCAATCTCCGCCCGCTCGTCCGGAGCAGGCATGACCGGCTCCATCACCTCGATTCGCTCGCCGTCGAGCACCGGGCGCTGCGCGAGCAGGAACGTCTGACTCCCGCTCTGATCACTCGACCCCAGGACTTCGCCCCGGATGGTGGAAGTGTGCGTGGCCCAAACGGTGTTCGTGAGCACGCGCCCGACGCGAGGCGGGACCGCGAACTGCCCCTGATCGAGCCGTGCTCGGATCCAAAAGGCGCTCACCCCGAACCGAGACTGCGCCGTGACGTCCAACGGCCCGACGAAATGCAGGAGCCCGCTCCCGGCGAGCGATCGCGTCTCGTCCTCGGCGCCGAGCGGCGAGAAGCCTCCGCTCGGGGTCGAATACTCCCAGACCACGCGGGCCGGCTCTCCACCGGCAAGCGCATCGGCCTGCGCCTCGGTCGCCGTGAGAAGCGCCACCTGGACGTAGAGCAGCATCGCTCGATTGGCAAAGGGACGATCGAAGCCGAGGTACAGCGCAGGATCGGATTCGCTCGATTGGACGAAGGGGACGAATCCCGCGTCCGTCGGGGCGTACTCCGACCATTCCCAGTCGTTGTAGGCGAGGCACGTCGCGGTGGCGGTCCGATCGTCGGTGTAGCCGAGCGTCATCGATTCGAGGATGGGCGCCCGATGACCGTCGTCGCTCACCGTCACCGAAGAGACGGTGGAGCCGCCCGACGCAGTCACGTTGGCAATCTGAATGCCTTTGCCGAAATCTCCACCGACGAGCCGAATCCGCAGCCAATGACGCTTCTGGCCCAGGACGACGCTCGGCGCGACCGTCTCCGGGAGCGTCAACGTGACGGTGCGCGACATCCCATCTCCGGCGTTCTTCAGGAACGCGCGGGCGCCGTCCGCAGACGGCGTCGTGAACGGCTCGACGAGCGTGGTCGTCGCGAGCTTGATCCACGCGAGGCCATTCCACACCTCCCAAGCGATCTGGGGTTGATCGGAGTCGCGCCGCGCCGGCGCCTGGGTGCTCAACGTGAGCGCCACCGTGATGGTGGCGCCGGGCCGCGACAGCGCCTCGTCGCTCGCTACGTAAAGCACGTCGTTGAAGCGCGGCTGCTCGCCGAAGGGGCGGAAGTCCATGCTGAGATCGAGCGATTGGCCATTGAACGAGGCCATCTCCGGCGCGATGCCGCTCGCCACCGTCTTGGCGCTCATCGTGACCCGCTGGATGGCGGGAATCGGCGCTTCCGGCCAGCTCCCGAGGCGAGCGCGGATCCAGCGTGCGGTCCGGCCTCCCGCCGTGAGGGCCACGATGTCCGCGGGCACCGTGAAGACGAGCGGCCACGATGTCGGGTCAGGCGACGAGGAGGGTTTGAAGAGCCCCGGCAGCGAGGTCCACGAGGCACCGTTCCAATAACACCACTCCATCGGTCGAAGGCTCGTTTGCAGCGCGCGAAAGGCATCCACCTCGGCGGCGGCCCCGAATTCGATGGTCAGGTCGACACGTGTCCCCGCGGGCGCCACGAGGACGTCGTCCGCCGCAAGATAGAGGCTGTGCTCCAAAGGCTCCTCGCCGACGAGCGCAGGGAAGAATGCGCCGTTCGCGACCGCCGCGGTGCGATCGGCATAACGATCCTCGTCCGGCTGGCGAACGAACGCCGCGATCAACTGCGCTCGCGTGCACGCGAGCTCGCTCTCGGTCTCGAAGACGACCTCACCTCGATCGCCGGCGGCGGCCTCCGCGGCGACGCGCGTCCCCGCGGGGACGATCGGCTCGGCGGCGCTCCCGTTCACCAGGTCGAACGTGAGCGGGACGCGCGCGGCGCGCGGGGGCTCGGGCTCGACGCCGATGAGGTTCAAGAAGGCGAGGAAGCTCCGGTCGGGAATGCGGTTGACGCGATCGATGACCTCCTGGGCCATGTGCCCGAAGATCCGGATCAGCGCCGAGCCGGCGTCGGCCGCGCCTGCGTCCGGTGGCATCCAGCCCGAATAAGCGTGGGCCAAGGACTCCACCTCTGCCACGATGTCGGCGGAGGATCGGCTGTCGACGAGGGGGCTCTCGATGGTCATGGCGAGTCCGCTCAGGTGGAGAGGTAGAAGGGATAAACGAGGTTGACGCGGCTGTTGGTGGCGCGGACCTCGTAATGAATCTCGACGATGAGCCCCGCGGGATCGTCGGGGTGGGGATAGGCGTCGACGTCGAGGACGTCGATGCGCGGCTCCCAACGCGTGAGGGCGCTCTCCACCGCGCGGATCACGTCACCCATGGTGCCGGCGGTGCGCGGCGCGAAGATGAGATCGTGAATCCCGCAACCGAAGGACGGGCGGCCCACGCGCTCGCCCGGCGCGGTGCCGAGGATGAGCCAGATTGATTGACGAATGGCATCCTCGCCGCCTGCCGCGGCGATGTGATGCACGGAATCGAGATCGATCCCAGGCGCCTCGTCCGAGAGGCCGAATCGCACGCCGACCCCGAGAAATCCTTCATCCATGTTCGCTCTCCGAGCCTCGTTCAGATGCCTTGCACGCGGTTCTGCCCAGGGATGACGCTCGCGGGCGCGCCCGTCTCGACGGCCATGGCCTTGCTGTCGGCGAGCAGCACCGGCTGCCCGAGCACGGTGATGCGGGTGGCGGCGCTCAACCAGCTTGCCGTCACGCAGGGCTGTGGCACGCCCGCCGGCGTCGTGTGAGGACAGCCGGAGACGACCTCCGGCGCCGGTTGGACGCGGAGGGGCTGTCCCATCACCGTCACCCGCGCGGCGACGGAGGACGGCTGCGCGGCGCCGCCGTGGGCGCAGATCACCTTGGCCGTGGAGGCGAGCAGATAGCCGGGCATCACTTCACCAGGAGCGCGCCGCTGTTGACGTTGACGCCGTTCGTGCAGTTGACGGCGAGCCCGGCCGTCGCTTCGACGGTGCCGTTCGTGTCGGCCTTGAAGGTGTACTCCTTTACCTGCGCCGAGAGGCCGACACACTTGATCGACACGTCACCTCCGCTGCTCTCCAAGGTGATGTTGCCCTTGGCCTTGAGGACGAGATCCTTCTCCGCGGTGAGGGAGATCGAGCTCGCGGCGGAGTCGAGGACCACGGTGTTCTTCTGGGTGCCGTCGGCGATGGTGACCCGGGCGGCGCCATTCGTGTCGTCGAGCGTGATGGTGTGTCCGCTCCGCGACTTGATGACACGCAGGTTGTTCTTACCGTCCTCGTTCTTCGCCGGGAGCGTGTCCTTCCCGTTCCAGAGCGCGCCGAGCACGAAGGGGCAATCCACTCTGCCGTGCTCGAACACGACGAGGACCTCGTCGTCGACCTCGGGGAGGAAGTAGATCCCCCGATCCTTTCCCGCCATGGGCGCCGCGATTCGGGCCCAATGGCTCTCGTGACCATCCGCGAGCCACGGGAAGGCGACCTTGACGCGGCCGAGCCCCTCGGGATCGCGGTTGTTCGTGACCACGCCGACCACCGCGCCGTGGATGCGCTCGCTCTGCCGCTCTCGGGGCAGCAGATCACTCAGGACATCAATCGACATCATGCCGCGTTCCTCCGTACCGTGAAGCCGGTCCGATATCCTCGCTTCGGAGCGAAAGAGTGGGTGACGGACGTGACGTAATACGCGCCGCCGAAGCGCTTCCCGATCCCCTGGAGATCGACCACGATCCCGGCGCGGAGATCGACCCTACCGACGCACGTGCCTTCACCCTTGATGAACGAGAGCGCCATGCGCTCGAGCTGCCCGCGCGCGATGGCGTCGGCCTCCGCCTGACTCTGCACGGCCCGGTCCACCACCGTGGCGATGGCCTTGCCGAACTTCTCGTCGGCGGCCTTCGGGCCCAGCGTGGGCGCGTCCGCGCCGCTCCCCGCGGCGCTCTTCCACGATGGATCATCGATGCTGGCTTTGCCCACGAGCGCGGCTTTGGCCTTCGGATCCCAGCCACGCACGGTGACCTCGCCGGCCTGGCTGCGCGCGGAGAGCTGGGGGTGGAACTCGATCACGTCACGGTCGACCCGGAGCGTGAGCGAGACCTTCTCGGTGTTCCGATACGGCCTGAAATGAAGCGTCTTCCCCTCCACCACGACCTCGTATCCGATGGCCTCGGCGCGCGCGCCGAGGAACTCCAGATCGGTTTGCCCGTGCTGGAGGACGTGCTCGTGAATCACCGTCGTGTCGACCACCTCGGGTGTGAGGCCCTGCTCCTGCGCGATCTGGGTCGCGATGGCGCTGTCCTTCGCCTTGAGGAACGAGCGTGTGTGGCCGCCGCGGAGGAGGCGGTGGCGCCGGTCGTAGCCGCGCACGATCAGGATGGGAGTCGTCCCCGACGAGACGTCGAGGTCCAAACCGGTGATCTCGCCGGTGAGCAGGGGCGAGAGCGCGCTCACGTATCCGAAGCTCACCTCCACCTGGTTTCCGAGCGTGAACAGGTCGTTGTCGGCCCAGGAGATCGACAGCTTGCTCTCGTCCCACGTGATGAGCCGCAGGGTGAACACCGAGGGAGCCTCGATGTCCTCCTCCACGCTCACCTCGAGCAGATCGGCATAGGCGGCGGCGGGCAGGTTCTGCCCGTTGATCTTCACGCCGACGGCGGCGACGCGGCTCTGATACGTCACGAGGGGCCTCCGCTCAACGGATCTTCGGAATGGCGAGCACCCGACCAGGGGTGAGCACGCGCGGGTTGTCGATGCCGTTCGTCTCGGCGATCAACCGCCACAGCGATTGATCGTTGTAGAGCTCCGCGGCGATGCGCAGCAGGGTGTCGCCGGGGAGCACGGTGTACTTCTTGGTCACGTCCGCCGAGTGCAGCTCGTTCTCCGTGCCTGCGGTGCTCTGGCACTCGAGGAACGAGCACTCCATGGTGGCGCGGACCGGCGTGCCGTCCGCGAGGAAGAGCGAGATTTGCCGACTCATGCTCTCCAGCACGCCGGTCAGGAGGAGGACCTTGCCCCAACGCAGCTCGCACATCGGCGGACGGTGCAGCTCGCGATCGAGCCGCGCGAGGGCCGCCACCTCGTCGAGGTACGGGAGCACGCTCTTAGCGCTCGCGCCCGGCGCGAGCGAGAGGAGCCCATCGCCCGCGCCCTCCCCATATGTGTCGAAGAAGAGGCTCACCGACAGCGTCTCCGGCTCGCTCGTCTTGAACTGCACGGCGCCGTACGTCCCCTCGTTGGGGGTCGAGGCAGCGTCCACGCGCTCCCAGCTCAACGACTTGGAGAAGGAGAGCTGGCTCGGGTTGAAGAGGGCTTTGATCTTGCCATCGTATTGACCTTCTTTGCCCTTCTCGTAATGAATGGTGAGCTTCTCCAGCGTCATCGCAAACCTCCTCTCCTCTCGCGCTCGGCGGAGAGCCGGCGGACCAACTTGCGCCCGACCTCATCGACGATGCGATCGATGTCGACGGAAGCGGCCGCGGCCGCAGACTGCATGTCTCGATGTAAAGGCACTGGGCCGTTCGGCGCCGGCAGGGCGCCGGTTCCACTCACAGGCGCGCTCGCAGGCGCATGCATCGCCCGAGGACGGGGAGATGGCCCCGCATCGACGAAGCTCCTCCCGCTCGCCGCGGGCGCGCTGCTGGGCGAGAGCACGCCTCCGCCCGCCTGCGCGCGACCGTTCGCGTGGACGAGCGCGCTTTGCCCGGCGGCGGACGCTCGAGGCGCGGTGGGTGCGACGATGGGCACGCTCCTCGGCAGATCGAGAGCAACGGCCGGCGACGGGACCATGACCGCCTTGTTGATCTCGCGCCGGTCCGTGACGACCGATCTCAGCATCTCCGGATCACGGGCCCTCACCACCGGAAGGGCACGAGATATGATATCGGTTTGCGACACCCGCGCGATCTCGATCACGTGAGTAGGTGTCGCCGCGACCTCGACCGTGCCTGCACGCGGTGCCTCGATGATGGGCGGAGGCGGCACCGGGCGGGTGTGTCCCATCATGGGATGGGAAGTCACGACAGCCCGGCTCTCCTCCGCGCGCGCGAGGAGCGCCGCCCGCGAAGGGCGGATGGCGAGCGGTCGTTCCAGACGCTTTCCTTCGAGCCGCGAGGCTCCCGCAGCCGACACGGGAGATGGCTTTGGCGCAGCGATGGAGGGCCATCGCTCCATCTCGGCCCTTCGTGCCGGCGACGCGGAAGGATCGATGGCGACCACCTGCGGCACAGAAGGCGTGACGGCGGAGACCCGCAATCGCGATGGGCTCGGTGCCGTCACGGGTGCTTCGCGGTGCATACCGGCTTTCGCCGTCGCGGCTTGCACCACGATGCGCTCCACGACGCGGGTGTCGGTGCGCTCCACCACGGGGACGACGGTGATGGAGTCCGCCCACCAGCGAGCATGGACGATGGGCGGCCTCTCGCCGTCGTTCTCGCCGGCCCGCCCGCGCCGCCGTGACAGGTCGTCGACGAGGGAGCGCCGGCCGGCGAAGTAGTCCAGCGTCGCGAGGATTCGCCGTGACAGCGAGCGCGAGATGAGCCCAGGCCGGGTGAGCGGACGCGAGAGCCGCGCGACGAACGCGGGATCCAGGCTCTCTTGCCAGCTCGGCGTGGACGGGTGATGGCTGCTCGACATGACCCCTCCAAGACCTACTTGACCAACTGCCCAGCGGCCCGCCCCGCGGACAAGGCCCGACTGAGCGCGGGTTTGACGAAGCCCTGGTGGATGAGCTCGATCGACTCGACGGCCACCTCGCCGGAGGCCGCGTTGAAGCTCGGCCCGGTCCACTTCACCGGGAGCGCGCCGCGGACGTCCCACCACATGGCCGGCAGCCGGCGACCGTCGAGCAGCATGATCGTCACGTTGCGACGCTGGACGATCCCGCGGGAGACGTCGTCGTACCAACCCCACAGCGTGTCGAGATCGGTCAGGCCGCGCGACAACACCAGGTTTGGATAACGGGTCTCGCCGGGGATCTTGTGGAGATATTCATTCACTCCACCCTCCGCGTACTCCTTGACCTCGACGTTGCTCTCGAGGCCGCTCACCTCGCGAAAACCGCCGGCGAGGAGGCCGTCGATCTCGACGAGGAAGTTGTAAGCGACGTACGGATCGAGCCGGACGCCGAGCGCGCCCGAGGCAGCGGCGAAGACGGCGTTCACACCTACCGGCATGGTCGAGACTCCTCTCCTCGGCTACGGACGCGCGGCGCCCTGCTCGTTGATCCGTTCGTTCATCCGGGAGGTCTCTTGGACCCAGCGCTGCCGCTCCCGGTGATCCATGCTCATCACGTGGTCGTACGACCAACCGAGATAACGAGAGACATAAGCTACCTCCTCGAACATCCGGTCCGAGGGGTAGCTCAAGCTTCCCCCGGGGCAGCGGTCTCCACCTCGAAGTCTCCCTGGCAGTGCGGGCAGCTCACGAGTAACCGGCTGTGGCCTTGCTGGTTGATGCGCTTGTAGAGCTCCTGCAGGTACACGAGGTCTCCCGACGGCAACGCCTCCACGACCTTGGGGTTGATCATCTCCAGCGCGCCGAGCTTCAGGATCACGCGCGAAAACAGGATGATCACCAGGTATCCCGGATTCGCCTGCACGCGCGGATCCTTGAGCGGCGCGATCTCGTCGTAGGCCGTCGACATCCGCATCGTCCCCTCGCGGTGGATCGCGCCGCCCTCCCCCACGAGCCCGTGCGGGAGCGTGAAGGGGAATTCGGTGAGGCCGGCGCCCGCTACCATTTCTGCACCTCGATGCCCTCGTGGGCCAGCTCCAGCGTCTCGATGGCGACGCCGTCGCTGCCCGCATCGAAGCTCGGCCCGGACCACTTCACCGGCCAGCAGTTCTTCACGTTCCACCGGATCTTCTCGTTGCCGGCGCTGTCACGGAGGATGATCGAGATGGTGCGCCGCACCGGATCGCCGCCGGCCACACCGTTGCGCCAATCCCAGAGGGCGCGATCGTCGGTGATGCCGCGCTGGAGAGAGATGTTGGAGAACGAGAGCAGGCCGGGGATCTGGCGCTGCGCCAGCGTCGGATCGGTGCCTTCGCGGTACTTGCCTGCGTCGCTCGAGCTGTCGAGCCCCGAGCATTGTTTGAACCCCATCCGCGTGATGCCGTCCATCTCCACCGCGAAGTTGTAGGCGCCAAACGGGTCTTTTCGCTCGAATGCCATGTCGGTTGCTCCTCTGCGATTACGATGCTGGGAAGAGGGCTCCCCGGCGCACCCGGGTCATGCTTCTTCCGTCGATGTGTCGGCCGTGGTCGCGCTCGCCTTGCCGGCGCCGCCGACCAGGCGAACGATGATGAACTCGTTGGGAGAGGCGGCGGCGACGCCGACCTCCGCGACGACTTGCCCGCGATCCCGGATCTCGGGAGGGTTGGTCTCGTCATCGCACTTGACGTAATAGGCCTCGTCGGCCGTCTTGCCCTGGAGCGCCCCGCTGCGAAAGAGATCTGCGAGGTAGACGCCGAGGGTGCGCTGGATGCGAATCCAGAGCTTGAGATCGTTGGGCTCGAACGTGAACTCCACCATGGCGAGCTCGAGCCAACGCGAAAGCGTCAGGAACAGCCGGCGCACGCTGACGTAGGCCCACGCGGGATCTTTGCTCAGCGTCCGCGCGCCCCAGATGCGGATCCCGCGGCCCGGGAAGCCACGAATCGCGTTGAGGCGCGAGGCGTCCGTCTTCGCCTGAGAGGCGTTGTCGATCGCGACTTGGACGTCCTGCGCGCCCGAGATCGCCTCGTTGGCAGGTGCCTTGTACACGCCCGCGCGCCGATCGGCGCGGGCGTAGACGCCGGCCACGTGACCGCTCGGGGGGATGAAGCCCGCGCCCGTCCCCCAGCACGTCGAGCACACCGCGCGCGCCACGGTCCCTTCGCCCCCGCACTGCGGGCACGCGCCACGGACCTTGATCCATGGCCCGTAGAGCGCGCCGGAGGCGCCCATGGCCCCCGCGTCCAACGCGGCGGCCAGGGAATCGGCGTGCGCCGTGATCGCGGCGACATCGATGCTCGACGGCGCGGCCGATCCCACCGCGTCGAGGATGGCAAAACACCCAGTCCGCTTGCGGCAGAAGTCAACGAGCGCGGACTGCCCCTGAATCAGCGCCTCCGCACCCGACATCGCCAGATCGGGAGCGCAGACGAGATCGAAATCGTCGAGCCCCGAGAGCGCGTCGAGCCCGTCCGCGAGGCGCGCCAAAGCGATCTGCCCGGCGCTCCCGCCATAGGATGCTTGTCGCGGCGCGACGACATGGCACCTCTGCCCGCCGTTCTCGAAGAACCCGCGCACGGCGAAGCCCACGCTGCCGCCGATCCACGCCGTGCCCCAACGCGCCTCGAGCGTGGACCAGGTGGAGGCGTGCATCGCGAGGAGGCCGGCGGCGTCGAAGAGCCCCGGTGCTTTGGCCTCGACGAGGCCGACGAACACCGGGACGCCGGTCTCGAGCGCCGGTTTCGGGCTCGGCGTCACCTGCTCCAGGTAGACCTGAGGGACGGGCATCGGACGCTCCTAGCTCGCGGACTTCTGACCCAATCGGAAGACGACGAACTCCGCAGGACGGGTGATGGCGACGCCGATCTCGGTCACGACCATCCCGAGATCGCGGACCTCGGGCGGGTTCGTCTCCGCGTCGCATTTGACGTAATAGGCCTCGGCCGCAGTGTCGCCGAAGAGCGCGCCCGAGGTCCAAACGGTGTTGAGGAACGCGCTCACGTTCCGGGTGATTTTGGCCCACAGCTCATGATTGTTGGGCTCGAACACCGCCCACTGGGTGCCTTGCTCGATCGAACCACGAAGGTAGTTGAAGAGGCGGCGGACGTTGACGTAGCGGAAATCGAGGTTGTGCTCGCCGCCCACGGTGCGGGCGCCCCACACCTTGATGTTGCCGTTCAGGCGGCGAATGCAATTGACCCCTTGCGGGTTGAGCCCGTCCTGCTGCGCGCGGCTCACGGCATATCGCACGTCGAGCGCGCCCTGGACGACCTCGTTGGCGGGCGCCTTGTGCACGCCCCGGCTCGCGTCCACGCGCGCGTAGATGCCGGCGAGGTGGCCGCTCGGGGGAACGACCTTGGTGGCTTTGCTGGCCGGGTCGTAGACCTCGATCCAAGGGAAGTACACCGCGGTGTAGTCCGAGAGCGGTGGCAGGTGCGCGCCGTTCTCGCCGAGGGCCGTGCCGAAGTTGGGCACGTCGGCCGGCGTGTCGAGGATGGCGAAGCAGGTCTGGACGCGCTCGCAATGGGCCTTGAGATCGGCGTAGCACGCGGCGTCCGAGAGCCCCGGCGCGGCCACGATGGCGATCTCGTCGATGGGCTCGAAGAGCGCGAGCGCGGGGGCGATGCTGACGGTCGTGGTGGATCCCTCGGCGGCGGGCGCCACAGTCGTCACGTAGCAGCGGGTGCCACCGTTGTTGAAGAAGCCGTAGACCGCGTGGGCCAAGATGCTTTGGCCGGCGTCGGTCGCCGAGAAGTCTCCAAACGCCTTCTTGAACTCGGTGAAGTTGGTCACGAGCTCGACCTTGCCCGGCGCCGCCACCAGCTCCGGGACGATGCCGATGAATCCGGCGGTGCTCGTGCCGACTCCGGCGATGGGGGCGGAGCCGGACGGGACCTGCTCCACGTACACGCCCGGCGCTCTCTTTGCGTAGTCTGTCATGGTCTCTCCAGCGAACAGGGTGAATCGAACATCGATGGATGCCTCAAGCCGTCACGGGGACGAGCTCGAGCGGGCTCATGGGGGTCAACGCGCCTTCGGTGACGGTCACCGTCGTGCGCGCGGGCTCGTATCCCGGCGCGGAGATCTCGAGTCGGCGCAGGCCCGGTTCGACGCCGGTCAGGAAAAACCGGCCCTCCGCGTCGCCATAGGCCTTCTCGCCGCTCCCCTGCACGCGCACGCGCGCCATCGGGAGCGGGGCCGACTCGGCGCCGAGGATCTGTCCGCGCACGCCCGTGGGCGGCATGGCCACGAGCGGGATGTCGAGCGCCGCACCTCCATCTGGAGAGGTGGTGACGAGATCGCCTGGCACGATGAAGTCATGCCGAGTTGCGCCGTAAAAACGGCCTCCGCCGGGGATCGAGACGGCGATCTCGTACGTGCCGTCCGGTAGGTCCGTGAAGCGGAAACAGCCGTCCTCCGCGGTCGTGGTTTGATCGGTCCGCTCGCCCTTCGCGTTCAAACGCGGATGAAAGGCCGGCGGGGCCGCTTCGATCACCACGAGCGCAAGCGCGATGGGCCGGCTCGTCACGGCGTCGATCACCTTCCCCGCGATCGAGAGGCGATGACTGGCCGCATCGATCTTCGACCACGCGCCCATCACGACCTCCCCGCGCCGGTGCGCGCCTCGATGACGACGGGGCCGAGATCCTCGGGCTCGTGGACATCGATGCTCACCGTCACCGTGTAGTTGAATGCGGCCCGCGGCCGGCCGCCGAGCGCCTGCCAAAAGTCCCCTCGACTCTGCTGCTGGCTCGTCGCCATCACCGCGGCGCGCAGCGGAAACGCCTGCTCCTTCATGCTTCCGCGCAGCACTTCGGCGGGGAGCTCGCGATGACGAAGGAGCACACGCATGACGTCGCCGAGGAGGCGGTGCTCGTCCCGCTCCGGTTGCTCCGACTTCGCCCATGCCGTCACGAGATAATGGCAATCGACCCGCACCGGCGCGGTGACGCGCGAAGCCCGGCCGTCCGGCTGCCGATCGACCCAAGCATCGTGACTCCGCAGCTCGCGGTTCTCCTGGATCTCGTAGAGGAAGAGGTTGATCGTCGGGAGCGCGACCGACGAGGGCGGGAATTGCCCATCGGGCGTCGCGAAGGTGAAGCTCACCTGTTCGACGAGCGCCGGCGGGAGCTCCCGCTTCAGCAGCTCGGCGAGCGTGCTGTCGAGATCGTGAAACATGGATGAATCCTCTTCCCGGAGGGCCTCGGGCCGGCGCGGAGAGCGCCGGTGATCGGCCTCGAGATCGGTTGTCCTCGTCGCCTTCGATCCGGTGGACCCGGCCCGCGGCGGATGTGAAAAACAATTTGTCGCGGTCGCCCTTCCGGCGCTCTCCGCGCCGGCAGGCTGCGCGTCAGGGCTCTCGGTACCGGGCGAAGGCGGCCGCCAAGATGGGGCTCGCGCCGTCGACATCGATCCCGACGGGGTCGATTCCGGTCTCGCGCAGGGCGGCGACGAACGTCTCGTAAAGGAGGTCCACGACATCGATGTCGGCGAGCGCCGCCGGCTTCTTCAGGGAAGCGACCATCCCGATCGCGCGCGCCACCCGCTCGCTCTTGCCCTCGGGAGCGAGGCGCTCGAGCCGGGCGACGAGCTCCTTCTTCACGCCCTCGAAGTCGATCTCCGCGCCTTGGCGCTCGAGGGGTCGATAGCGGGCGCGCTTGATGCGCTTCATCGAGGCGGCTTCGACGATCGCCGAAGAGAGCTCCGGAGGACGCACGGCCATGACTTCATCGAAGACGGCGTCGCTCATCTTCGACTTCAGGATCTTGTACTGGAGGAGGCCCTCCTTGGGGTTCGTGCGGTATGCCTCGAGCAGGTAAAACCGAAGGAGCGCCATGATCGACTGCCACGTGCAGGTGCCGATCCTCTGCACCATCTCGAAGTAGACATCGGGAACATCGTTTTCGTTCTCCCGAGCTCCAGGCACCTTGGCCAAGGTGGAATAGACGCCCGTCATGTCCTTGGCAGCGTCGTTGCGGACGAGCGAGCCCCAGAGCTCGGGCGAGGTGGCGTCCTCCGCTTTGACGTCGCGGATCCGGAGATACGTCCGCTGCTTCGCCTTGCCGCCGATGGTCCTCCGGGCACCGTGCGCGTCGACCCCATCCCCGGTGTTGAGCTGCACGATCTGATAAAGGTCGTCGAGCTGCCGGATGACGGCGAGGAGGGTCGCGTGAACGGTGAAGCCGGTGGGATAGACGAAGATCTCCCGCCCTTCCGGAGGCGTCCCGAGCTTCTTGATGCTCTCGGAGATCGACTCCACGAGCATCCGAATGCCCTCCACGTTGGCGTTGTCGTTGTCGTCGAGCTGTCCCTCCAACAGAACTTGCACGAGGATGACGTACTCGCGGCACTCCGCGAGCGCCGCATGGAGACGCCGGAGCGGCTCCTGGGAGGCCGAGAGCCGACTGTCCTGGTCCAGGCGGTCGAGCACGCCGATCAGCGCCTTGCCGAATTCGAACAGGGCTGTTCGCTGGTGTAGGCCTTCGGCGCCGTGGATCGTGTCGGCGTCCTTCTTCGGCAGGCTGGTCGTCTCCACCTTGTCGAGGAGGGCGTGGGTGAGCAAGCGCATCGGCACGGGCTCGTTGACAGGCGATAGCGCTTTCGAGAGCACGTCACGGAGCGCTGCTTTGGGCAGCGGGAGCGCATAAAAGAGAGAGGCGAGGTGCATCATCTCCTTCGGCGCCGCGCGCGCGTAGAGCTGGATGCACGTGCCAATCGCATCGGGCGCGGAGGAGACGCACCGCTCGGCCACCCGGAGGAGCACGCCGGGGCTCATTCGCTCGGGGCTCTCGCGGATGCACTGCTCGGTCGCC
This sequence comes from Minicystis rosea, assembly GCA_001931535.1. GTDB lineage: Bacteria > Myxococcota_A > Polyangia > Polyangiales > Polyangiaceae > Minicystis > Minicystis rosea. The sequence continues at coordinate 13,365,909 of CP016211.1, read as the reverse complement.
GCGAGCCCGACGTTCATGTCGGCGTCCACGAGATTGAGGAGCAGCCTGCCACACTCCATGTCCATCGAGATCGGCTGTGTTAGGCAGGTGAGGAGGATCTCCTGCGCGCGTGCGAGATCACCGGTGAGAATGCAGGCCTGGATGATCCCTTCGAGGAGGTAGGCTTCCGCCGGAGTGCTCATCTGCTTGGAGCGCACCGCCTCGATCAACGGCTCGTGGATGCGGGGGGCGAGCTTCACGATGAAGGCGGGCTCGCGGAGCAGGAGGTTCGTGAGCGGTTTGACGAAGGTGAGCGCGTTCGCCGGTCGCTTGCTCACCACGGCGAGGAGGAGATCCTCGGCGTTCGCGACAGCGGGCCCGGAGATCCAAGAAAGCATCTTGGTCTCGAAGCCTTTGACTTGGTTCTCCGAGAGATTCGCGCCGTCCTTTCCCGCGATGGCCTTGAAGGCGGCGAGCGCCTTGTCGGAGACCGGATCCTGTGCCGGCACCTTCGCAGCCTCGTCCTCTTGATTCGCGTCCAGATAAAGGTGCTCGACGTCGACGTGCTCTTTTCCCAAGACCTTGGCCGACTCCGGGTCGAGCTCGATTCGATAGCTGGGCCGCCCGCCCTCTTCTTTCTCCGACGCGACGACGCCGGTGAAGGGCGTGTCGTCATACACGCCCTTCACCTTGAAGCCCGGCTGCTTTCCTCTCGCGATCATCCGCTGGATGCCTCGCGGCGCCGCGGTCCCTCGCACCCTGACCGGCTCTCCGCGCGCGGCCCGCTCCCCCAGCACGTCTGCCTCCGACTCGAGCCCTCGATCGGCGACGAGCGGCCCACCCTTGGCCTGCGAAACGCAGCCTCCGCCGGCCCGCTGCTGCATCACGTGGGTGAGCTCGTGCCCGAGCAACCGCTGCCCAGCCTCGTCGTGCGGATGGTAGCGCCCCGGAGCGAAATGGATGTCGTCTCCTCGCGTGAACGCCTCCGCGCCGATTTCCTCGGCCCGCCGCCCCTCGTGAATCTTCACGTCGCCGAAGTCCGCGCCGAAGCTCTCCTCCATCTTCGAGCGCACGTCGTGCGGGAGCGCCTGAGCCGGCTCCGACGCGCCCTGTGAGAGCAGCGCGCGGACGGCCCGATTGCCAATCGAGCGCTGGAGGGCATTCACCTGACGAGGTCCGAACGCAGCCCGCAAAGGCGCAGCCGAAGGGGTCTCCGGAGCGGGTTGCGAAGGCCGCGCCGGACGCTTCCCGCCGTCCGTCGGGTCCGCTTGGAATCGACGCGTCGCCGACATCTACTCTCCTCCTCGCTCGACGCTTCAGGAGCGGCGATAAGATTGGAATTTCCCGAGCGGCAACACGGGCTCGCCGTTGAAATCGCTCTTCACCGTCGATGCCTGCGACGCGAGGCGGGGAGAGCACTTGTAGTGACCGGTGTTGTTGTTCCAATAGCCGAGGACGCCATCCGCGGTGAAGTACAGCGTGCCCGCATAGACGACAGGGCCGGTGTTTCCGACGTTGATGTGGCCCGTGTGACCAAAGAGGACCTCGTGCGGCGCGGACCAACGGATGGCGAACTGGTAATTTCCCTTGTCGACCTCCTGCGGCCCGAACATGCCCTCGTACACATACTTCCCGTCCTCCTTGTCGCGCGCGAGCGGTTGGCGCTCGTAGTCGTTCCTCTCGTGCTCCCGACGCGCGACTACGGGGTACATCGGTATCAGGCCGGGGAGCGGGGACGCGGGGGTTTCGCCGAATCGAGGGTTGTACGCCGCGAGGTCGGCGTCCACGTCCACATCGTGCTTCTCCGCCGGGGCCTCGATGCGGCGTGGTTCGTCTGGTTGGCCGACGGTGCGCTTCAGGGTCGTACGCCACCCATTGAGTCCGGTAAACACCCGTGGCGGACGTCCCTCCTCCGACGGCGAGAGATCGAGATCCTCGTAGCTGACGAAGGTCGATGCATTGTTGTCATTGTCATTGCCCCACGCGACGACATATCCCCCTCTCGACGTGTCCTCGGATTCGATGGTGCCAGTCCTCTCGCCGCGCTTGACGCGCGTCTGTCGGGGCAGGCTCGGATCGACGGCGAGGTGAATGCCACCGTCCGGCACGGCGCGGATGACGGGCAGTGTCGCGCCGGCGGCGATGCGATGAGCGACGAGGTCCGCCTCCCGCTCGGCCGCGCCGCCGGCGTCGCCCACGGCCGACGATTTGGCGAGCGGCGCGACACCGGATCTTCGACTCTGGACCACGTGGGTGAGCTCGTGCGCGACGAGGCTCTTGCTCGGGCTCGGCGAGGCGAACGCAATCGTCTCTCCCGCAGCCGCGGCATGCGCCCCGAGCGCCTTCATTTCGGCGGCGCGCCCGAGGTGAGCTTCGACGGAGGAGAAGTCTTCGCCGAAGGCGCGCTCCATCTCGCGCCGGTATGGCAGCGGGCTCGCCGCGCCGGACGTCGCGTCCGCGAGCTCGTCCGCTGGGGTCATCACCTTCGCGCGAGGTGGCGCGAGGAGACCACGCACGGCGCGATTGCCGAGCGTGCGTTGGAGCGCGAGCACCTCGTCGGGAAGGGCCGCGGTCACGCTGCGGGGCGCGCGCGGCGCGGCGCCGTGGCTCCGTAGATGGGTCGCCGTCGAATCGTGTGCCTCGCTCGGGCGAGCGCGCCGCGTGCGGTCATGTCGTTTCATCGCGCCTCCAGCATCGGTTCTTCCTCCGAGCCGTCGGGCGCCTCCGGCATGAAGTACCAGACCAGCGTCGTCGTCGAGAGGAACAGCAGCATCACCAAGAGCTCGATTCCCACGCACGCGTGCGGCCAGCGCCGCATGGCCGGGATGCCCAGCAGAAAGGGAATCGCGCCGGCCGCAAGCCGGCCGTGGAACGCAATCCCGAGGATCGTCATCGTCGCGACCCCGGCGATGTCATCGTTGACGAACGTGTACAGAACAGGGATGTGGTGCCACAGGGCCGTCGCATGGCTCAGGAGCATCGTGAGCAGGACGGCCAGATAGGAGGCCCAGAAGGTCCGGCTCGCCCGGTTGCCAATCGATCTCCTGCGCGTGACGACGACCATCGCGACGAGGAAGGCGCTCACGAGCCCCAGGAACGAGAGGGCGCTCACGTGATCCGCAGCGATCGGGTGCACCTCGAAATGCACGACACCGCAGATCGCCACGAGGGCGACGAGCACGGCCGATCCCACGAGGGTCGGGCGGCGTCCGACGCGGAGATCGGATTCGCGCTCATGCGCGCGCCTTCGCGCGACGGCCTCGCGCTCATGCCGCTCGGTGGACGCCGCTGCTTCGAGGAACGCGGATTCTCGGGCCGAGAGCGAGAGGTGGAGATCCTCGCGCCATGCGATCGCTCGTTTGAGGCGCTCACCGCGCCATAGCTCGTCCGCGCTTCGTGCGGCGCTCTCCCAGCGCTGCGCGCCTTCGCGGATCGCCTGCGCCGCCCGCAGCGCCTGGCGGTGCTCGTCGATCCAGCGCCGCAGCGTCGGCCACTCGCGGATCAACGTCTCGTGGGCGATGCGCACCTCGGCCTCGTCGGCCACGAGCAGCCGAGCGTGAATCCATGCGTCGACGAGCGAGCGCGCCTCGCCCGGAGCGACCGCTTCGAGCTCGGCGCGTGTCGCCGAACGCCGCGTGTCCGCCGCGCCTTCACCGAGCTGCACGAGCCGGCCGAAGATCTGGCGCAGGAGATCGCGATCCCGATCCCCGTGCGCCTCCAGCACCCGATCCGCGCGCCGCGCGATGGCGCCGCGCAGGCCTCCCATCGTGCGCCACGCGCTCCAAGAGAGGGTGTCTCCACGCCGGTTCTCCCACAGCGCTTCGAGCGCGAACGCGAGCAAAGGCAAATTGCCGGCGGCGATGGGGGCGTCTTCGGCGGACCGGGGCTGCTCCTCTCTGCCTTCGTCGCGGAGCGCGTCGATCAGCGCCTCGACGAGGCCCGCCTCGAAGCGAAGGCCGGTGAGCTCCGCGGGCCGCACGATGGCCTCTCGGAGCTGCGTATCGCTCATCGGGAGTGAGATATCCATCGAGGCACGGACGCGCTCGGCGAGCGCGCGATGATCCAGGCAATGACCGAGGAAATCGGCGCGCAGCGTGATGATGGCGCGGGCGCGGAGCGTCGGTGACGACGTCGCCTCGATGAGCCGATCGATGAACGCCGCGGCCTCCGCGTGATCGTGCTCCAGGAAGATCTCCTCGAACTGATCGATCACGACGAGGATCTCGGGCATGTCTGCGCTCCCCTCCGATCGATCCGCGAGCGCCGCGGCGAGCGCCTGACAGGGAGCGCGGCCGGGGCGCAGAACGCGCGCCTCGATCGGGCCACCTCCGAGCGCGCCCCGCGCGAGGGCCGGGATCACACCGGCCATCACCAGCGATGATTTGCCCGATCCCGAAGCGCCCACGACCGATACGAATCGACGCCCGTCCTGGAGGAGAGCAACGATGCGCGCCACGTCCTCGGCGCGCCCGAAATGAAAGCGTGCATCCGTGGGCTGGAAGGCGCTGAGGCCTTGGTAGGGCCGGAATGTGATGGGCCGATGATCGGGGCCGTCGGCGGCCCGAACATAGAGTTGGAGAGAGGCCCAATCGATGCGCTCGGCCCGCTCCGCCACCTTGGCCCGCGCCTCGAGGAACGCGGCCTCGAGCGAGCTCGGCTCGACCAGCAAGCGTCGATGAAAGGACTCGGCGAAGATCACCGATCCATCGATCGAGAGGGGATGACGCGAGGCCACCACGGCTGGGATACCAAGCCTGTGCAGGGCCTGGGCGACGCTGCCAAGGTGATTGTCGAGGGCGCCCATGTCTCCGCCCTGACAGGCACACAACACCACGAGACGAATCGTGCCGGCGTGAGGCGCGAGCACTTGTCGCAGCGTGCCGGCGTCGACGATCTCGGGTGGATCGCCGTCCTCCGATCCATTCCAGACGAGGCCATGCGCTTCGGTCGACGAGGCCACCCGCCCACCGTGGCAGAGGATGTGCAATATCGTCGTGCGCTCACCGTGCTTCGCCGAGAGCGCCGATTGCAGGCTCGCCCGCGAGACGTGGGGAACGACATCGGTGGATTCGTCGAAAGGAACGCCTCCTTCGGAGGTGGCACGGAGCAGCGCCCCGAGGTGAGCTTGCGCGGGCACCGCCCCGCCCGCGGCCGACCACGCGAAGAGGATGCGCCCGCCGGCGGGCGGAGGATCGATGTCGGGCAGCGTGGTCTCGGTCCCGGGCCACTCGTAGCGGATCAAGCAATTGGGGAGCTCCCCCAAGTGACGTCCGCTCGAGCGCAGGGTGCAAAGCTCCCAAGGGAGCGCGTACATCTCGGCGGCCGCGGATCGAACGGTGAGGTGAACGGGCCGCCCGTCGCGCTCGGCTTGCCGAATACGCTCCTCGTGTGCCCGCCATCCGGCGCTGTCGAGGAAGGAGCGGAGTCGATCGCCGAGCCGCTGCGCCGCCGCCCGATCCGGCCGGGCCCGCTGCACACCGGCGAGATCCTCGACGATCGCGCTTCCCCAAGGGAAGGACGACTCCGCGACCGAGCCGTCCTCCCCGCGGAGCAGATACGTCTGCTCCGCGAAGCGAAAGGCAAAAGGATCACCGGCATCCTCCGCCCTGGCGAGCTCGAGGGTCAGCTCGAGAGGGGTTTGCATCGGAAAGCTCCGCGCTCAAAAGGACGTGGCGAGGAAGGGCGCGGCCGGTGACCAGTCACCCGGATTGGGCCGGTCGTGGAGGCCCTGATTGGGACGCCACGACATCGTCGCATTCCCCTTCGCATCCGCGATGCAATCGAGCAGAGGGCGGTTGTCAGGGGTGTTCTTCGTGGGCTGATCACACGCGGAGTTGATGCACCACGTCGCCTCGATGCGATCGTGGAAGGGCGCGCCGCGGAGCGAGCGGAGCAGCCACGAGATCGGCAGTCCCTCCTCTTCCATCGAAAACCATTCGGATCGGAAGAGGAGCTTTCGATCACTGCGGCGCCGGAGAAGCAGCCGACACCGCCCCCGCGGCGCGAGCGTCGCCGTCACCTCGCCGATTCCATCGATGAGGCTGATTCCGCGAAAGCTCCAGCCACTCGACATGGTCTTGGGGATGTACTCCCACCAATGCGACTCCCAAAGCATCCTCGCGCCCTTGGCCACGGCCGCGTGGGCCGCGGGATCGTTGAACGACGTCGTCGTGTCCCAGAGCTGCCATTTTCTCTCGCTCGGGTGTTTGCGCAGCACCATCACGACATGACCGCTGCCCCGCCCGCAGCCCGGCACGTGCTTGCCGCCGCCGCACGTCTCCCCGTTCTTCGACAGAGGGCATGGCGCCGACCAGAACAGGCACGATCCCACGGTCACCGCGTCCCAGAGATCGTCGGGCCAATCCTTCAAAATCAAAGGCACGTCGGTCCAGCCCTGGCCGAGCTTCGCGCTGGCGAATTGGGCGTCGATGCCGCAGCCGACATCGCCGTACGCGCCCCCGTCCCAACCGCCCATGCACAGCGCGGTCGTCACCGATTGCTGGCATTGGCCGGCGAGCGGATAGCGCCCTTCCTGCGCGACGGCGTCGGCGATCTTCTTCTGGGGACCGTCGTGGAAATAGACGGGCATCGTGTACGGGATGCCGGTCTGGTGCTCCGCGATCGCGCGGGCCCAGGCTTCGGTCGCGTCGTCGAAGCCGTCGTAGTCCTCGTGCGCGAAGATGTCGTCGATCCCCTCGTAGGCCCGAGCGATGATGAAGTCGGCGATCGCTTGGATCTCGTTCGGTCCTTCGATGTCGTGCTCCGGCATGGGAAGGAGGTTCACCGTGCGGACGAGCTGCGGAGGATGGCTATCGTCGGCAAAGCTGGCCGGGCCCGGCACCCATCCATCGGGCGGCTCGGGCGGGGTGAACACCATGTCTTGCCAGATGGGCAGCGTGTCGCCCTCGTCCTGGGCTCGTTCTTCGGCTTCTCCGCGATGGTCCTCTCGATTCGTCATGTCGAATGCTCCTCTCCCGGCGCGGCTCGATCACGTGAGCTTCGCGTCGTCGGCTCGTGTCGAATACGGATCTCCGCGCCTCGCCGGGCGCGGCGCGATCACGCGAGCTTGGCGAGCGCGGCGCGCCCCGCTTCGTCGTAGACTTGTGCCCAGCGGGACAGCTCGGCCCGCGTCACGCCCGCGCGGGCGGCGATCGCATTGGGAGGCTCGTTGCCTGCGAGCAGGGCAATCACCGCCTCCACCATGCCGTTCACATCGCGCGCGGCGGCCGGCGCCGGGGCGGGCGCGAAGCCGAGCACCGAGGCCGCGGAAACGCTCGGCGCGGCAGTGATCGCTCGGGCGGGCGCGATCGGGAGCCTCGCCGCCGGATCGCCGAGGACGACGTACGCGGAGAGATCCTGCCGGAGCATCCACAGGTTCGCCTTCTTGGCCAGCGTCGCGTCGTCGTCGGGGATCGGCGCGCCGCGCTGCTCTCGCCGCGCCTCCTCGTCGTACATCGTCGACAGCTCGACGCTCGTCTCGGAGAAGAAGCGCGAGAGCTCGCGGTGGGCGACGCCGACACGGTTGCCGTCGACGAGCGAACGGAAGATGCCTTGGAAGCGCGAAGGGCGGTTTCGCGTGGTCGCGCCGAGATCCTGGAAGCTGTAGGTCCACGCCAGATCGACATGGCCCATGACGGCGAGCGGCCCATCCGGGTTCGAAAGCGCGGATTGCGGGAGCGCGGCGACGAAGGGCCGATCACCCTCCTTGGGGATCCCGGAGAGGACGGCGTCGACCCGGCCAGCGTACTTCCCTGCCCTTTGGAGCCGAGAGAGCCAGTGATGATAAGCGCTCGTCGCCGGGGTCCCGGCGCCGTAGCACGCGAGGAAGAACCAGACGCCGCCCGGAAGAAAAGCCCCCTTCGCGACGTGCTCGGCGGAGAGCCGCTGGCCGCCGCCGAGGCTCATCGCGCCTTGCAAGGCGCGTTGCTCGTCGAAGGATCGATAGCCCCGCCGCGGCGCTCCGAGACCATGGCTGATGGAGAAAAGCATGCTCGGCTCCGGCCGCGCCGCCTGCTCGAGGAGCGCCGCGCTCGAAATGCCCTCGTCGGATCCGATGTCGACGATCTCTTTCGCGGGGAATGCCCCCTTCCCGTGGCGCTCCTCGGCGAGGGCCACGCTGGGCGCCATCAATGCTTGGTGACCGATCGTGGTCGCCGCCGTCCCATCGCGGACGGTGTGGAAGAGCGCCCGCGCTCCCGGGGCCGCGGCGCCTCGCTCCCACCGAAGCAGCTTGTCGACATAAGCCTCGTATCCCTGCTCGCCCGAGAACGCGAGCCGTCCCACGAAGGTGTCGCTCGCGAGGAGCTGTTGCAGCTCCCATGACACGACATCCGCGTCGCCCAGCACGAGGAGGTAGCGTGGGAGCTCCTCCTCGGGCACCGCCTCGTCCCAATACACCTCGTCGCGCCACCGCATCGCGCTGGCCGCATCCATCCCCGGAGGGACGCGATAAACGTGGATCTCGGCCCCGCCCTGATCCTCTCGGCGCGCCCTCCGCAGAGGCTCGATGGCGCCGAGCAGCCGATCGCCCAAAGGCCCTTCCGGCGCGATCACCCCCCAGCGCTGCGCCGGCAGCAAGTTTGGATCGGCGCTGTCGTAACGCAGGTGCTCGGGGAGCCGCTCTCCTTCGGTCCTAGGCGAAGAGGAGGCCGCTCCGAGCGGGAGCCCCTCCGAAAGGACGGGTCGATGATCGTCGGCGTGCGCGAGGAGCAGCTCGATACCCATGTGATCGGGTAGACCCCGGCGGCGGACGGTGTGAACGGGAGCGCGCCGAATTTCTCTCCATCCGCGCTCGCACGCTCCGCTCAACCCTTCTCCGCCTGCTCCGTCTCTTTGGCTTGGAGATGCTCGAGATAGGCAATCTCGAAAAGAACGTTCGGATCGTTGCTCGCCTTCGCCCTGAGCTCTTGGAGACGCGCCGCCAGCGCCTCTCCCTGAAACGACGCTTCGAGGTACCGGAGCGCCGCCAGGTTTTCATGCTTGCTCGTCGGGAGTGGGAGGGGCCGCGCCATGTCCTTGGTCACATACCCCTTGTTCCAGATATGCGCCGCCAGCATGAAGGTCGGCGTCGGCACACCGGGGGAGACCACGGTGAGCGGGATGACCGTGAAATTCCCATTTGCATCGGTCTGCCACCCCCACCTGATCGAGCCGTAGTACGTCCCCTTTTGCGGACCATCGAGCGCCAGCGCCGTGGTCTCGAAGACCTGCCCGGCGTTCGCTGTACGATCCGCGATGAACGGGTCGTCCTTGAGCGTCGCGTCGTGCGTCAGAAGCGCTCCGTTCGCGAGGTAGCAATAACCGTATTCGCCGTACCATGGGTTCACGCCCAGCGTGACGAGGTTCTTCGCAAGAGCAGACTTCGGCGCCTTCCCCGCATACATGGGGTTGCGATTGTTGGCCGCCTTGTCCAGGTGGATGCCGTCGTTGCCGGGCGGCGCTCCCGGCTGGGCGGGATCCTCTCCTTGCTTCAGCGCATCGGGCACGGGTGGCTTCGCGCCCTTTCCGCCGATGGCGATCACGTCGTGGTACTGATGGCTTTCGAGGTGCTGTCCCTTGTCGTAATTGTAAACGGTCTGGGTGAGCCCGATCGAAGTCGCGCTCACCGGAGGACACGGCGAGAAGCGCAGGTCGATGTGGACCCCAATCTTGTCCTGCGACTTGTGCGTCCGGAATTGTTCTGGTCCCTCGACGATGAGGTCTCGTTCCTCGAGTGAGATGCCATCCTCGTAGGGATGCTGCTGGGGCTCCGACTGGTGCACGGAGTTGTCGATGCTCCAGACACCGCCCATCGTCCGCACCGCGCCGGGTGGGAGCGTTTCGTCGCGCGGCGCCGCTTTGCTCGGCGCGTCGTTCTGATTCGGATCGCGCGGCGCGGGCGTTACGACGGGTGTGTGCTCGGCGGCACGCGTCACGGCTTCGCTCGGTGCGTCGTTCTGGTTCGGATCGAGCGGAGCATCGTTCTGGTTCGGATCGCGCTGCGGCGTGGTCGATGACGGTCGCTGATTCGCCGTCGATGCGATGTGCCGACTGAAGTCCGATGGAGCGTTCTTCACCCACTCCTCGTCGTCGTCCTTCTGCTTCTCCACGCTGTTCCGGCGCCGCCGCGGGGCGCCGCCGCTCTGCTTGCTGGCGTCGTTTCCGCACTGGATGCCGCCCGGTGAAGCGCCCCTGACCGTGACCCGCTCGCCGGCCGCGGCCCGCGCGCCCAGCGCGTCGGCCTCGGCCTCCAACGCTCGATCGGCGTTCACCACCACGCTGTCGCCCCGAGCCGCTGCTCTCCCTGCCTTCTGTTGCACGACGTGCGTCAGCTCGTGGCCGAGGAGCGCGAGCCCCCGGCGGCCCGTGGCGTCGTAGCATCCGGGTGCGAAGTGGATGTCGGTGCCTATGGTGAACGCGTCCGCGCCGAGCGCGCTCGCTGCGCCGCCCTCGTGGATGCGGACGTCCGAGAGATCGACACCGAACGCGTCGCTCATCTTCGTTCGCACCTCGCCGGCGAGCGGCGCGCCGGGAGACTCCACCGGCGTGGCGTCGCTCGGCTCACGCGTGGAGCGCTTCATTTGAAGAGCGCCGTCTCCCGCCTCGGCGAGCAGCCGCGTGACCGCCCGGTTGCCGATCGTCCGTTGAAAGAACGAGAGCCCGCCCTGGGAGAGCGGCGGCGTCGTCCGCTTGGAGGTCGCGCGGTCGCGTGCAGGCTCGGCCCGTGGCGCGCGCTTCGGCGGATCCGGAGCGCGTCCGCCACCGCCCGGCGTCTGGGATCTCCTCATTTCACCCTCTTCTCCAGCTCGGAGCCGGTCCTCTACCGATGGACCCTGCCGGCTGCGCGTGTGAACGAGATCTTCCCCGAGCCGGTGGACGACGGGACCATCCACCCGTGACTTCCAGCACGTTCCGCCTCGCGCTCTTCGCGTCGGGGACGTGCGCGCCCGTCGCCGTGCGCGCGGCGTTGGTGAATCGGTGTCCCTGGCGTATACAGCGGGCCGGAGGCGCGAGATGTCCCAGAACCTGCTCGACCAGCTCAACACGATGACCGTCACCGTCGCCGACACCGGCGACATCAAGTCGATCGAGAAGTTCAGGCCGCGCGACGCGACGACCAACCCCTCGCTGATCACGGCGGCGGCGCAGATGCCCGAGTACCGCGACATCGTCGACGGCGCGCTCCGCTGGGCGGAGAAAGAGGCCGGCGGCGCGGACGACAAGCGCATCGTCGGGCTCGCCATCGATCGGCTCGCAGTCGACTTCGGGCTGCGCATCCTCCAGATCGTGTCGGGGCGCGTGTCGACCGAGGTCGACGCGCGGCTCTCGTACGACACCGAGGCGACCATCGCCAAAGGTCGCTACCTGATCCAGCTCTACGAGGCGGCGGGCACGTCGCGCGAGCGGGTGCTGATCAAGATCGCTTCGACGTGGGAGGGCATCCGCGCGGCGGAGGTCCTGGAGAAGGAAGGGATCCACTGCAACCTCACGCTGCTCTTCGGGCTCCACCAAGCGGTGGCCTGTGCGGAGGCGGGCGCGAAGCTGATCTCGCCGTTCGTGGGGCGCATCCTCGATTGGTACAAGAAGGAGACGGGGCGCGCGTCCTACCCGGCGCACGAAGATCCGGGCGTCGTGAGCGTGAAGCGCATCTACGACTACTACAAGAAGTTCGGCTACCGGACCGAGGTCATGGGCGCGAGCTTCCGCAACATGGGCGAGATCGTGGAGCTCGCCGGCTGCGATCTGTTGACCATCGCGCCCGCGCTGCTCGCGGAGCTGCAGTCGACGACGGGCACGCTGGAGCGGAAGCTGGACGCGGCCGCGTCGCAGCAGAAGGACGTGGAGCGGATCGTCATGAACGAGGCCACGTTCCGCGCCATGCACGCGCAGGATCGCATGTCCACGGAGAAGCTCGACGAGGGCATCACCGGCTTCAGCAAGGCGCTGGAGACGCTGGAGAAGCTGCTCCACGAGCGGCTCGCCGCGCTCCGCGCGTGATCGGGTGAATCGAGATCGGGTATCCGCTGCTCCCGAATCGAGCAGCGGATGTTCGATCAGGCCTTGGCGACGGGATCGGCGGCGAGGCCGATGATGCGAGCGGGGCGACCGGCGATCACGAGCGCGGTGCCCACGCTCGCGTGCTTGAACTTCACGTATCCGAGAGCGAGGGTCCCCTCGCCTCCCGGCGTCGCGCTGGTGACGGTGCCGACGGCGCCGTCGTCCGCGAGCGCGATCTCGGCGCCCGCGGCCACCGCGTCGGCGCCCTCGACGGCGATGCGCGCGAGCCGGCGGCGCGCGTGGCCGCGCTTTTCGAGCATGAAGACCGTCTCCTGCCCGAGGTAACAACCCTTGGAGAAAGAGACGGCGACGCGCTCGAGCGCGGCCTCCTGCGGCAGGCTCTGCTCGTCGAAATCGACGCCGAAGCGCGGCAGGCCCCAGGCGATGCGGATCGACTCCCACGCTTCGTCGGTCGCGGTCGCGCCTGCTCGGCCGGCGCGCGCGAACAAGGCATCCTCGAGCTCGGTGCGCTTGCCCTCCGGCGCGAGGACGACGGCGGCGTCGCCGCGGCCGGTCCAGTCGACCATGGCGGCGTCGGCGCCGAAGGTACGAGCGTCGCCGACGAGATCGCGCGCGAGCGGGCCATGGAGGAAGAGCACGTCGCGATCGAGAGCGTCGCCGATCTCGGCGTCCTCCATGATCAGGTGCTTGTCGAAGTGCTGGCGGATCATCTCCAGCCGATCGCGCGCCACCACGACGTAGACCCGATCGGCGCCGCCCACGATCCACAGCTCGGCCATGATGCGGCCGGTCTTGCCCACGGCGAGCGAATAGGCGCCCGCGCCGGACGCGAGCTTGCCGACGTCCTGCGTGACGAGCCCGTTGAGCCAGGAGAGGCGATCTTTGCCCGTGACGGCGAAGACCGCGAGATCCGTGCGGGGATGAATGAGCGCGCCCTCGGTGGCGGCGCGGTGCTCGGCGTCGAAGGTCATGACGGGATCATGCCTCAGGGATCGACTTCGGCCACGAGGTCCGCGAACGAGGACGCCGCGTGCACGCTCGGAGGCACGATGGCGGCGTCGACCTTGCCGGCCAAGGCACGAATGGCGTCGGCATCGGCGCCCTCGACGTGACCGACGAGGACGAGGCTCTTCGGCAGCGCGGCGCTGAGCTCGATCACGGTCGCCGCCGTGGCCGCTCGGATGACGAGCGCCCGCGCGCCCGCTTTGACGGCGCCTTCGATGCCCGCCGCGTCCCCCGCGAGCGCGAGCGGGAGCATGCGCATGGTGCGCGCGGTCTTGGCCAGGCGATCCCATGTATCGAGCGGGAAGAGCGCGTCGATGGCGACGCCGTCGGCGCCGAACTGCCGCGCGGCGAGGAAGTGATCGCGCTCGGCGGCCGGGCCGAGGCTGAGCACGGGCACCGTCTTCGTGGCACGCGCGACGAGCGCCATGGCCGCACCGGCCTCGGCACACGCGAGGGCCGACACGTTGAGATCGGCGAGGCGCGCCGCCTCCTCCGCGGGCCGCTCGGGACCGAGGAGGCCGACCAGCGCCAGGTTGCGGCGGCGCGTGCCGAGCACCTGGAAGAGATCGCGCGTGGAGGGGACGATGGTACCGACGTCGACGTGCTGCATGCGCGCGGGGGTAAACGATGTCGAAGGGGAGCGCAAGCGCCGGGGATGCGTGCTTGTCCGTCGCGAGCAGACGCGCGAAGCGGGCGGACGGCGACGCGCGTCTCCGATGAAGGGATCAGCCCTCGTCGCCCGCGCCGATCGCCACGGGCGTCGTGCCGTCGAGGAGGAGCCACACGGCCGTCTGCTCGCCCTCGTAACAGATCGCGCCTTCGTGCCGAAACTCGAAGCGATAGCGCACGAAGTAACGCTGCTTCCCGGCCCGCGTCCGCGTGGCCTGGCATTCGGCGATGATGGGCATGCCCGGCTGCACCAGCTTGCGGAACACCACCCGGTTGATGTGCGTGCCGTACCCGATCCAACCGTCGCGATGGCGCAGCCCGAGCACGTGATACGCATGCACGAAGCCGAGCATGCCGGTGGCGTGCACCATCACCGCGCCGGCCACGTGGCGCGGGTGGAAGACCGGATGCGCCCGCTGCGATCGCGTGATCGGCAAATCCGCCGGCGTGGGCATGCGGCAGACGATGCGGCTCTTCTCCTTGTCGATCTCGAGCAGCTCGTCGAAGAAGAGCACCTCGGGGTCGTACGGCAGATCCGCCATGAAATCGGGATCGTCGTGGAAGCGATGGGGGAGCGCGGGGAGAGACATCGGCAGCGCGCCTCGTAGCAGCGCCGGATCCGCAGGGCAACGACGGCGGCATCGGGCGAACGAAGCGCTCGCCGACCCATGTTCGACGACGAGGCCGCGACGCCGACGAGAGCGCGAGGACTGGATCGCGCACCAGATGGAAACCCGTGATCCCACCTCACGGTCGCGCCCGCAAAAGACATTTGCACGGTCGCCTCGAGCCAGCGTCCCCGCTCACGAATCGGCCCGAAAACAGCGGAGAATGCCGCACGGCGCGGCGCTGAGCGCCATGACGATCACGTGACCGCCGCGCCGCGGAGAGCGCCTTGTGTGGCCCGAGCTTCGGTGCTCTCCTCGGCGCGTGCCGCTCGATCTCCGCGCCTCCGAGCCCCCGCGCATGCGCCGGTTCCACGTGGAGCGGGTCCTCGGCACGGGCGGCATGGGCGTGGTGTACGAGGCCGTCGACGGCGAGCGCGGCGGGCGCGTGGCGCTCAAGACGCTGCGCTCCATGGAGGCCGACGCGCTCGTTCGCTTCAAGAACGAGTTCAGGCGCTTACAGGACATTCACCATCCCAATTTGGTGAACCTCGGCGAGCTCATCGAAGAGGACGGGCGGATCTTCTTCACGATGGAGCTCGTGAGCGGCGTGCACCTGATGCAGTGGGTGCGGCCCGGCTCCGGCGCGCGCCCGGTGACGCCGCGCGCGTTCCGGCGCGTCGAGGCCTCCGTGGTGAAGGCCCGCTACGCGGCGCACGATCCCGATGCGCCCTGGCTGCGCCGCGACGGCGATCGCTTCGACGAAGCGAGGCTGCGCGAGGCGTTCGGCCAGCTCGTGAAGGGCCTCGCCGCGCTCCATCGCGCGAGCAAGGTGCATCGCGACGTGAAGCCCTCCAACGTGCTCGTCACCCAAGCGGGCCGCGTGGTGTTGGTCGACTTCGGGTTGCTCCTCGACGTCGAGCGGGACGAGCGCGACGCCTCGGTGGTCGGCACCGCGCACTACATGGCACCGGAGCAGGCCGCGGGCGGCGAGGTCGGGCCCGCGGCCGATTGGTACGGTGTCGGCGCCATGCTCTACATGGCGCTCACGGGCTACTACCCGTTCCGCGTCCCGCCGGAGCAGGCCATCGATCTCAAGCAGGACAAGGAGCCGCTGCGGCCCCGGGAGCTGATCTCCGATCCATTGCCCGAGGACGTGGAGCAGCTCTGCGTCGACTTGCTCAAGATCGATCCGGAGGCGCGGCCGGGGGCGGCGGAGATCCTGCGCCGGCTCGGTGTCGAAGACGATGCGCCGAGCGTGCCGG
Source organism: Minicystis rosea (assembly GCA_001931535.1). Lineage (GTDB taxonomy): Bacteria > Myxococcota_A > Polyangia > Polyangiales > Polyangiaceae > Minicystis > Minicystis rosea. The sequence continues at coordinate 13,350,389 of CP016211.1, read as the reverse complement.
CGGCGCCGTCCGGGTTCGTGGGGCGGCGGCGCGAGCTCGAAGCGCTGCGAGCGGCGTTCGCGGACGTGCGCCGCGGAGAGCCGATCGCCGTGCTCATCGAGGGTGAGTCGGGCGTCGGCAAGAGCGCGCTTTCGCGGCGCTTCCTCGAAGGGCTCACGGGCGCGATCGTGCTCCAAGGCCGCTGTTACGAGCGCGAGAGCGTGCCTTACAAGGCCGTCGACGAAGTGGTCGACGCGCTCGGCCGGTACCTCGCTCGCTTGCCCGTGCGCGAGGCGACCGCGCTCCTCCCGCCCGATGCGTCGCTGCTCGGCGTGGCCTTTCCCACGCTCGGACGCGTCGACGTCATCGAGCGCGCCACGGCGCCGCGCGAGCCGCCGGATCCAAGGGAGATCCGCGCGCAGCTCTTCGCGACGCTGCGCGAGCTGCTGCGTCGAGCGGCGCAGCGCGCGCCGCTCGTGATCGCCATCGACGATCTGCAATGGGCCGACGCCGACGGCCTCGCGCTCCTCGCCGAGGTGCTGCGCCCGCCGGATGCGCCCGCGCTCCTGCTCGTGGGCACGACCCGCGCGAGCGAGGGTGTCATCGAGCGCCTCCCGCGGGAAATCGTGCGCCGGTTGCGGCTCGGCCGCCTCCCCGACGAGGACGCGCTCGCGCTCGCCAAGGAGCTGCTCTCGCAATCGGAGGGCGGCGCCGACGGCATCGCCATCGACGCGCTCCTCGCCGAGACGGGCGGTCATCCGCTCTTCATCGACGCGCTCCTGCGACATCGCCTCGCGCCGGGCGGCGGCGGGCCGGTGCGGCTCGACGACGCCATCTTCGCGCGCATCGAGCGGCTCGACGCGCCCGCGCGGCGCCTCTTGGAGATCATCGCCGTCGCGGGTCGCCCGCTCGCGCGCAGCGTGGCCGCGCTCGCCGCCTCGACCGAGGTCGAAGCGCTCGGCCCGATCGACGCGGCGCTGCGCGCGGCGCACCTGGCGCGCACCGGCGGCGTCGGCGCCGGAGATCCGATCGAACCCTTCCACGATCGCATCCGCGAGACGGTGCTCGGCCACCTCGACGCCGAAACGAAGCGCGCGCACCACGAGCGGCTCGCACACGCGCTCACCACGAGCGGCTCGACCGAGCTCGAAGCGATCGCGACGCACCACCGCGAGGCCGGCTACACCGCGCGCGCCGCGAGCTACGCCATCCGCGCCGGCGACGAGGCCGCGCATGCGCTCGCCTTCGATCGCGCCGCGCGTCTCTATCGCATGGCCCTCGATCTCGGCGCCTCGAGCCCGACGACGATCGTATCTTCGAGCGCATCGCGCGAGGAAGCGGCCCGCTCGCGCGAGCGGCGCGCGCTGCGCGTGAAGCTCGGGGACGCGCTGGCCAACGCGGGCCGCGGCGCCGAAGCGGCCTCGGCCTACCTCGCGGCCATCGCCGACGAGCCGCACATGGCGCCGAGCGACGCCCTCGAGCTGCGCCGCCGCGCCGCCGAAAATCACCTGCGCTCGGGCTACTTCGACGAGGGCATGGCCGGCCTGCACGACGTGCTCGCTGCGGCCGGCATGAGCGTGCCGCGCACACCTTCCATCGCGCTCGCGAAGCTCCTCCTCCGGCGCGCGGAGCTCCGCGCCCGCGGCCTTCGCTTCACCGAGCGCGCCGCCCAGGCCATCAGCCCCGAAGCGCTGCGGCGCATCGACGTGTGCTGGTCGGCCGCGCTCGGCCTGTCGATGATCGACAACATCCGCGGCGCCTACTTCCAGAGCACGAACGTCCTCCTCTCGCTCGACGCCGGTGAGCCCTACCGCGTCGCGCGCGCGCTCGCGCTGGAGGTCGGCTTCGTCGCGGTCCCGGGCGGCCCCGCGCGCCCGCGCGCGCTCGAGCTCCTGGCCGCCGCCGACGCCGTCGCCCGCCGCACCGGCCACCCGCATGCGCACGCGCTCGTACGCCTCGCATCGGGCACCGCGCTCTACCTCGTGGGTCGCTTCCCCGAGGCCATCGCCGAGCTCGATCGCGCCGAATCCATGTTCCGCGAGCGCTGCACCGGCGTCGCCTGGGAGCTCGGATCGGGCCTCACCATCGGCCTCTGGTCCCGCTTTCTCACCGGCGATCTCCGCGAGTTCTGCCGCCGCGTCCCGCTCGTCATCCGCGAGGCCGAGGAGCGCGGCGATCGCTACCTCGCCACCAACCTGCGCTCCTATTTCACCAACGCCCATTGGCTGGTGAAGGACGATCCCGAGAGCGCGCGACGCGAGGCCGCCATCGCCATCGAGCGCTGGTCCAAGGCCGGCTTCCACCTCCAGCACCTGCACGATCTCCTGGCCCGCGCGCACATCGCGCTCTACGTCGGCGATCCCGAGGCCGCCTATGGCGTGCTCGCGTCGAGCTGGTCCCGCCTCGAAGGATCGCTCTCGCTGCGCATGCAAGCCGCTCGCATCCACGCCGTCCATCTGCGCGCGCGCACGGCCTTGGCGCGCGCCGCGATGGAGCAGTCGCGCTGGGGGATGGTGCGCCGCCGCCTGTTGCTCGCCGAAGTGACGCGGGACGCGGCCGCGCTCGACGCCGAGCAAATGCCCTGGGCCCATCCGCTCGCCGACGCGCTCCGCGCCGGCGTCGCCGCGCTCCAAGGCAACGACGCGACCGCGCTCGCGACCGTGGAGCGCGCCGCCGAAGGCTTCCGCTTGGCCGGCATGAACCTGCTCGCAACAGCCGCCCAACGCCGCGCCGGCGAGCTCATGGGCGGCGACGGCGGCGCCGCCCTCGTGGCCGCCGCCGACCGCTGGATGCTCGCGCAAGGCGTGGTGAATCCGACGCGGATGACCGCGATGATGGCGCCGGGCTTCGGGTGAACCAACGAGAAGAGCGCGACCTCGTCAGGCGGTTTGCGTACGGCGAAACAGCGCTCCACTGCTTCCATCGCGCCAGCGCCGCCAAGTGCTTTTCCACCCCAACTTCGTCCACGAAGCGCTCGGGAGCTCGGCGGGCCGATGGGTCGGAGATCCACACCTCGGCCAAAGGATCCTCCCCCTGTCGTCTCTGCCCACCCTCGAGCGCGACGCTCCTCATGCGTCAGACATCATGGTGCAACACGCCTATCGTCTCCATCCCTGCAAATGAGCCGCTCCCGCTCGACCGCACGATCCCAGCTCGGAGGATACGGCGGCTCCAAGAAGAGCTTCCACGCCACGGCCATCTGACGCGCCACCTCGTCCGGCGCGACACCGCCGAACCCCGCCCCAAAGGCAGGAAACACAACCTTGCCAATGGCAGAATCCGATGCTCGGTTGTTGTGATGAATGCACAAGAGCGCAGCGCGTGTCGCTCGATAAACGTTGTCGGTTCTCGTGATGTCACCGGGGATTCGCATGGTCGGCGCATGACAGAGAAACGGTACGTGCATGTGCCCGGTCGAAAGCAAGAACGCTGTCCCCACGGGTTGCTCCCCGAGATACTCATTCAGGATGCGCAATTGGACGGCGTCCTGCACCTCGGGTCCGAGCCGGCGTACCACGGCAGCATCGATGCCCGCGCTCATGAGGCCATAGGCGTTGCCCGCGGTCACGAAACAGTCGTGCGGCGGCAGATCCTCCCAGCGCCCGAAGACGACATCGACCGCCGGATAGGGCTGAAACCTGGCGCGAAAGGCCGCCGCCATCTCCTCCGTGGTCGCCACGAGCTGCAGCTCGAAAGGGCTCATTCCAGGAAGGTAGCGCCCGCGCTCCAGGACCTCAATCGTCGAGCTCGCTCGAAATACGGGGCGACGCTACGACCTCTGCGACGCCGGGCGGCTCGAGGCCTCCCCCGTCAGAACGATGCTCTCCGCCTCCATCGTCATCCCGACGAGATCGCAGATCCAATATCGCAAATCGCCGGCTGCATTCGAGGCGAACAGACGCGCGAGCAGGTCGTGCCAGAGGAAGTCGCGGATGACCCCTTGCAGGCTCCCCGGAGCATTCTCGACGAGGTCGTGAAGCGTCGCATGAGCCACGAGGGCGCGCTCGTCCGGGTCCTTCGGAGGGAAGCGGGCGAAATCATCGGCCAGCTCTCGGCGGAGGTCCGCGTACTCGGCGCCGAGCAGCGCCTCGAGCTCGGAGCGGGTCAGATGGATCTCGATCCGATGCCAGTCGTAGGAAGAGCGCTCGCTCGACGGGCTCGCCGACCAATAGGACAGCACGTGAGGCTCTACGGCTCGGCCATCAATCGTAGCGCGCATGGATTTCTGCTCCGTCATCCTTCGGATCTACGATCGAGCGGCAGCCCCAGATCTCGGAGCGGTGCCACGGCGGGAGCATGTAGCGCATTCCCCCTTCGGCACCAATCCCTTGGTACACGATGGGGTGCCACACTGTCGCAGAGGAGCACGTAGGAAGTCGGCGAGCGCCACTCCACCCCACGGAGGCCCGGTGTCCCGCGAGGCGGCTTGTCGCCGCGCAACACCCCTCTTATTCACACGGCGGGGACTCGCGTCCCCGCCGCCCCAGCGGCAAAGCCGCTGGGGCCCCACCACCCCGCGATCCACCCGAGATTTCCAGCATGCTTCGCCGCTTCGGCCCTAGCGTTCGTCGCGTCCGGACGCAAGTCATCGACCGCATGAATCAGGAGCAGGGAATGCCTTCTCTCCGCCTTCGCTTGTTGCTCTCGCTTGTCGTCCCGCTCATCGCTTGCGACGACCCCAAGCGCACGCCATCCGAGCCCGTCGCACCGCGCGCGAGCACGCAGGCTTCCGCCGCGCCGACGACGTCGACCGCATCCACCACCACACCGGCCCCGACTACCGCGGTGGGACGCGGCGTCGACGCGATGCTCGGCCTGCGCGCGTATCGCCAACTGACCCTCTCGCGGGACGGCGCGCACGTCGCCTACAGCCTCGCGCCCGATCCGCTCGGTGCGCCGAGGCAGCGCTCGGTCTTCGTCATCGATCGCCGCTCACCGGACGCGACGCCGCGCCGCGTGACCGGCGCGGGCACCGGCACCTCGTCCGATCGATCACCCGCGTTCTCACCCGATGGAAAGCGCCTCGCATTCGTCTCGGAGGCCCCGTCCGAGCCGCCGAAGATCTGGATCGTGGACCTCGACGGGCGCGCAGCTCCACGGTCCTTCGTGATGACGACGCGATCCATCGTCGCGCTGCGCTTCTCCCCCGACGGCGCACGCCTCGTTTATCTCGCCACGGAGAGCGTGCCGAACGCCGCTCCCGCGAGCCCCGCGGCACCCACGGTCCACACGATGGGCGATCCCGCGCCGAGCCAGCGCATCCACGTCCTCGATCTCGCGACAGGCGATCAACGCGCCGTCTCGCCGCCGGATCTCCACGTGCACGAATACGACTTCACGCCCGATGGCCAATCGTTCATCGGTGTCGTGTCCCCCCGTGCTCCGCGCCCCGATTGGTTCCGCGCCACGCTCCAGGTCTTCACCGGCAGCACCGCGCGCATCCTTCACAAACCAGCGCGCCAGCTCGGCGATCCGCAGGTCTCGCCCGACGGCAAGCTCGTCGCGTTCATCGAAGGTCTGATGAGCGATGAAGGCGTCACCGGCGGTGATCTATGGGTGGTGCCCTTCGAGGGCGGCACACCCACGAACCTCACCCGCGGCCGCAAAGGCACGATCGTCGCGGCGCGCTTTCGGCCCGACGCACGATCGCTCGTGGTCGACGAAATCGCCGACGGTCGTTACGCGCTGAGCTCGATACCGATCGACGGAGGCGCAGGCGAGACGTTGTTCGAGGCCGAGGCGGCATTCTGGGCATTCGACATGTCCGCCGATGGTCAGACGGTGACCTTTCTCCACAGCTCGTTCGACACACCGCAATCCATTTGGAGCGGCGCGCCGCGCGCTCCGACGCCCATCACCTCGACACGCCAGACCTTCGAAAAAGCTTGGGGCGCGACGAAGAGCCTGCACGCGAGAAGCGACACGTACTCGATTCAAAGCTTCTTGATCGCACCGCCCATCGTCGAGCCGGGCCGTCGATATCCACTCGTCGTCTACGTGCATGGTGGCCCGGCGGCATCGGCAGTCGCGGCGCCCAGTGACGATCTCGCGCTCGCCGCCGACGGCAACTTCGTACTGCGTCCCAACCCGCGCGGCAGCTTGGGCCAAGGCGAGGCCTTTCAGGAGGCCAACGTGGGCGACTTCGGGTTTGGAGATCTACGCGACATCCGCGCGAGCGTACGCGCAGCCATCGAAGCCGCGCCCATCGATCCGGAGCGCGTCGGGATCACGGGCTGGAGCTACGGCGGCTACATGACGATGTGGGCCGTGACGCAGACTTCGGAGTTTCGCGCTGCCGTCGCCGGTGCGGGAATCGCCGATTGGACCAGCTATTACGGGCAAACCGACACCACCGGCTGGATGCCTCCGTACTTCGGCGGCTCGGTGTACGACAAGCCGGAAGCCTACGCGAAGAGCTCACCCATCCTCTTCATCAAACAAGCAAAGACACCGACCTTGATGATCGTCGGCGAGAACGACGTCGATTGTCCCGCACCGCAGTCACGGCAATTCTGGCAAGCGCTCTCCGAGCAGGGGACGCCGGCCGAGCTCGTGGTGTATCCCGGCGAGCCGCACGGCTTTTCGCAACCCGCGCACCGTAGAGACCGCGCCGAGCGCATGGCAGCGTGGTTCCGCAAACACCTGCCACCGCGGTGAAGGGTCGAGTCACCGGAGGAGACAACTCGCTGGTAACTCCCCTGGAAACCGGCGCGTTCCGTGCCCTCGTTTCCTCGAATCTTCACGCGTGGCACCTTGCTTGCTCGAAGGCGGCCATGCGCTTGCAACATCTTCGATTCGTGTGCTCGACCATTGCCCTTCTGTCCGCGTGCGCTTCCCCGAGCAAGTCTTCCCCCGGAGAGGGACCGATCACGACCGACCTCGAGACATCGTGGAAGCCCACCTCGGGCTGGAATCTTGGTGCGATCGCCGCCGCCTCCACGGACGAAGAGGGCGCGGTCGCCTATGCAGAATCCGATACAGGGAGCCCGCACACCGTCTTCAAGCTCCAGCGCCTCGATGGTGCTGGGGCCGTGCGCGGCCCGGCGATCGAGCTCGGCGCCGTGGATGCACGCGTCCGTGGCCGGCTGACGCTCGCCACCGACGGCGACGTCTACCTCGCGTGCTGGGAGCACGATGAAGAGAAGATCGCGTGTGCAACCGCGCCTGTCGGCGAGGGCCCCGCGACCGCCGCCTTGTCCGTGGCCGGCGTCGGGCCTTCCCTTGCGTACGGCTCGGGCACGTTCGCGCTGGCTTACACGCTTCCGGGGCAGCTCGCGATCACGCGCGTCGCGAGCAACGGCAGCGCCGTGGGAAACACGGCCACGTTCGATGCCGCCATGAACGACGACTGGACCAGCCGCGCGCTGCTCGCCGCAACGAAAGACGGCTTCCTGCTCGCGGGCGGCGAGCACGTGCGCGTCCACACGCTCGACAGCGCCTTCTCGCCCGTCGAGCCTCCACTCGATCTCGACGCGTCGCTCTGGGCCCATGCGGCCATCGCCACCTCCGAAAACGACGCTGTCATCAGCCTGTCGAAGCCCTATGGGAGCCTGCTGTTCGTCGTCGACGACGGCGCCGTCACGAAGTCCCAAGAGCTCTCCGGCGGCTCCAAGGAGGGTCTGAACGCCGTCGTGGCCGGGGACGGGAGCTCGTACGCCTTCCTCTCGGCGGACCTGGACGACGGCCTTCACTATGGCACCATCGTACAAGGCGAGCTGACCCCATCGACGCAAACGCTGGAGTCGGCGCGCGGCCGATATGATGCCGGCTCCCTCGCCCTCCTGCGTATGCATGGAGAGATGTTCCTCGTCGCGACACCGGGTTTCCAAAGCGAGGTCATCGTCGCCCGGGTGCATCGCGAGTAGCGGTGTTGGCGCGTCGTACCAAGAAGGTACGACGACAGGACTCGACTCACCATGACGAGCGAGCGCCCACTGCACCCATTCATGCGGTGCAGTGGACACGCTCGACGAGGGCGCTAGGCTCTGTCTGACGACGTCGCGAGCGCACCGCAGCTAGGGAGAGCGAGCGAGGAATACTCTCGTATTTCGAGCGAGCTCGACCGACGATGCGGGGCGCGCAGCAGTCGTCGGACAGAGCCTAGGGCGCTGTCTCACGACGCGACGGGGCCGCGGAGGACGACGCCACTCGCACCGACGGCGAACATCCGGTCCGGCGCGCTGCCCCAGAGCGAGCGCAACGAGTAGCCCGAGAGCTCGTTCTGAACGCTCCAGATCTTGCCGAAATCCCGGGCGCGCACGATGGATCCGTCCTCGGCCAGTGCGTGAATCTCGCCGCCGCCGAACGCCCACACGTCGACGTAAGCCACGTCGGGACCGCCGGTGAGAGCCGTCCACGAATCACCACCATCCGCGGAGCGGAACAGCGGGCCACCGTGGGTCGCCACGACGATCTCGGTGGGGCTGCTACCGCTGATGGCGATGATGTCCGTCGCCGCCTGGAAGCACGGCTGCCAGCTCGCGCCGCCATCCATCGTCCGAAGCAGCGCCCCGCCGTCGCCGCCGGCGAAGACCCGTTTGCCATCGAAGGCCCAGACGGCATGGAGATCGGTGGAGATGCCCGAGTCCTGCGACGCCCAGCTCACGCCGCCGTCCGTCGAATGAAGGATCGTCCCTGCGACGCCGGCGACATAGATGTTGTCCGCGCCCGTACCCCAAACGGACACGAGGCGGGCGCCCGTCCCCAAAGGCACTTGCTCCCACGACTGCCCATCTCCTCGGAGGAGGGTGCCCTTGTCGCCGACCGCGTAAAGTTGGCTGGCATCACTCCCCCAGATGCCGAACAGGGCTGCTCCGCTGGAGATGGCGCTCTTCGTCCAGCTCGCGCCGTCGTCCTTCGAGCGGAGGATCATCCCCTTGTCACCGACGACGTGGATGACTCCATCGTCGCCTCCCCAAACCCCGTTGAAGCGCGTCGTGACCTCGGTCTTGCTCAGCGTCCACGGCTTGATCGGCGACGTCCCTGGACCGCTCGGTTGCGTCTCCTCCGTGAGGATGGGCACGGGCCGGAGGCTCAGAGAGATGCGCGAGAGCTGCGCGTCGGGGATCGAGGTGGTGGGGTCCGCCAGGTTCGACGGGAAGCGGAGCATCGTCACGCCGCTCTCCGTCACGAGCTCGGCGGCGATGCTGACGTTGAGCTCGTTGACGACGTACTGCATGCTCTGGCCTTCGGCCTTCGACGTCACGAGCATGCTCGCGTTCGCCTTGTGTATCGAAGACTGGATCATCGTGACGACGTCGACGAGGTCGACCCAGGCGTTGGAGGGAGAAGGGATTGGGAGGGTAGCGTCGTTTTGCGGCATTCTGGTCTCTCCATCAAGCAGTCGTGTCACGATTGGTGAATGTTCGGCGATGTCGCGGAATCGGTGCCTCCGGAGGGCGGCTCCCCACGAGCCCCGTGGGAGCTTGCCGAGCGCCGCCGCTCCGGAGGCGCCTCGAGGCTACGGCTCCGTCACTCGATGGTCACGGTCGGCACGATCTTGCACTCGACCTCGAGACCCCACTCGGCCTTGTAACCGATGGTGATCTTCTCTTGGATCGAGAGGCGCCAAATGTTGAGCCCGACGCTCGTCTCCGAGCTCACGTTGAACGATGAGGAGATGTTCGCCTTGAAGCGATACTCCTGGATCGTCATCGGATCGGTGCCGGACGAGAGGGTCGCCTGCGCGACCCTCGCGGCCCCGGCCAGACCGATGATGTACGTCGAGAGCTCCGCAGTGCTGGCAACGGCCATAACGATGCTCCTTCTGCGCAGTCGACCGCTCCCCCGGATCGGCCACCTTGGTCGCCCCGAACGACACGGCAGCGACTGCGAACATCCCATGTAGATGCGCTCCCGGAGCGGCGTCAACGAAGCGCACAGCCCCCTTGTCATAGCCTGTCACGGCCTAATCGAACGGTGTTTTCACGACCAGATCGAGCGATGTCGGAGGCCAAAACGCGCAACCCCTCGATCTCGATACGACTTCTGAAAGTCAAACACTTCCGAAGAAGACACGCCGCCGGCAAACTCCATATCTCATACGCATGAATCCGTATCTCCGTGGGTCCCGAACGAGAGCACCCCAGAGGACGTCAGCGGCTCGACCGGATCACCTCGCCCGATCGAGCGCATCGGGTCCCCTCCCCCACGACGTCTCGTCCCTGGGCGCTCCGCGCGGGAAAAATCTCCGACCCGTTGTGGTTCCCGTGGGCCGTCTGCGCTTCTCGATCAGGAGCCACGAAGGCCCCCGCTCAAGAACGAGGAATGATCATGAAGAAGGCTACTCAGGGAGCGTCGAACATGAAGGTCCGCACCAGCGTGAAGGCCGGCGACGGTCCGGTCCTCAACCACAACACCTCCACGGCCAGCTTTCCCCCGCCTGCGGCGACGCAGACGGCGGAGACGCAGCCGAAGCAGGCCGGTGGAATCAAGGTGCGCACGAGCATCAAGGCGGGCCCGGGCGGCGGCGGTGGCTGCATCGGATGCAGCCTCAACCACAACCAGTCGGTCGCGAAGACGGGTGGCGTCAAGGTGCGGACGAGCATCAAGGCAGGCCCGGGCGGCGGCTACGGTTGCACCCAATGCAGCGTCAACCACAACCAGTCGGTCGCGAAGATCGCGGCCCGCTGATCACGATGGGCCGCAAGCGGCCCCAACCCCCGGGCCGGACAGGCCGGCCCTGATCACCACGCAGCGCACACCATGTCGAAGCCCGCCGCAGCGAGTGAGGATCCCGTGGAGGCCGCGGTCGCGCTCCACGAACGAGCCGTCGCCCTCGTGACGGCGGGCGATCTCCGCGCCGCACGCAGCGCCGTCGTGCGCGCGCTCCGGCGCATGCGCGACGCCGTCGGGCCGGATCATCCCGACGTCGCCAACATCCTCGATCTGCGCGGTCACATCGCGATGGCAGAGGGCGACGTCGCGCGCGCGCGCCGCTGCTTCCGGCGGGCCGCACGCATCGTGGCGCAGCTCGATCCTTCGCCGGACACGAGCCGCATCCACGTCCAAGCCACGATGAGCCTCGGCCAGCTCGAGCGCGAGGTCGGTCGATATCGTCGCGCCGGCCTGCTGCTCCGGCGCGCCGTCGCGATCGCGACAGCCGAGCTCGACACCGACGATCTCGACACCGCGGCCGCGCTCAATGCGCTCGGCATGTGGTGCAAATACACGGGCCGCTTCGCGACGGGTCGCCGTTGTTACCTGCGCGCGCTGGCCATCCTCGAGCGGCGGCTCGGCCGCGAGCACCCCGAGCTCGCGGTCGTCTATCACAACCTCGGAGGCCTCGAGCACGAGCGCCGCAACTTCGCGCGCGGCGAGCGCTACGCGCGACGATCCGTGGCGCTGCGCCGCGCCGCCGAAGGTGAATCGACACCGGCCTTCGCAGCGGACAGCGCGGCCCTCGCGGTGATCATCGCCGATCGAGGCCGGCTCGACGAGGCCGAGCCGCTCTACCGGAGCGCGCTCTCGATCTTCGAACGGATCCACGGCGAGGATCACCACGAGGTCGCCGTCATCCTCCACAACCTCGGCGCGCTGTACGCGCAGCGCGGCGACACGCACGCGGCCGAGATCCACTACACGCGCGCCGCGGCGATCAAGCGGGCCGTGCAGGGCGACGATCATCCCGATCTCGCGCTGACCCGCTACAACCTCGCGGTGCTGCTGCACGGCAGCGGCCGCTTCGACGAGTCGCGGCCGCTCTGCGACGCGGCGCTGCGCGTCTTCGATCACGCGCTCGCCCCTACGCACCCGACCCGCCTCGCGTGTCGCGCGCTCGCCGAGAGCCTGCGCGCCGCGTGAGCGCAGATGTGCGACGCCGAGGCTTTGGCGAGATTGCTCGACCCTCCGCCGCGCCAAACGCTACTCTCATTTCGTGGGTGACCCCGGACCTGAGACGAGCACGACGACCACCCGCGCCTCCGATCCCGCAGTCCAGCGTCCCTCGGTGCCCGAGGGAGATCGGCCCACGCCGCTCGCGGATCCGGCGCTCGACTATTCGTCGTACATCCTCGCGACGACCACGGCCGAAACGCAGGCTCGGGCCACCGTGCGCATTCAAGTCAGCGACCTCGCGCCTCTGGTCGAGCAGACCCACCGCACCGGCACGACGGAGCGCACGCCCGCCGTCCTCGCGATCATCGAGCGCACGAAGCAGCAGCGCGAGGCCGGCGATGCAGCCCAGCGACGTAGGCGCGCGCGCATCGGCGCCGTCGTCGTCGTCGTGGGCGCGGCGGTGCTCTCGCTCGCGCCGCACCTCCGCGCGCGCTCGTCCGGCGCAGCCCCTGTGCCCGCGAGCGCCGCGCCGCCTGCACCGCCCGCGCCCGCTTCGGTGGAGGCGCAGGTCGCGCCCAGCGTCACCCCCGCAGCGCCGGCCCCTACCGAGCCCCGCGCGCGTGAAGCGCTCGAACGATTGCGCGGCGGCCTCGGCGACTGCATTCGCCACGGTGTGCGCGCGCTCCCGGGCAGCTCCCCCGCCGTGCCGGCCACGCTCGGCGCGCTGAAAACCGGCCCGTACTCGGCCCCACCCGCCGACTGGAAAACGCCCGTGTGGGCCTGTGCCCATTTCCAAATCGACGAGCCGATGTCCTTCCAATTGCAATGGCAGCTCGTGAAGCCCGGCCTCGAGGGAATGGCCATCGCGTGGCTCGATACCGACGGTGACGGCTCCGCCGATCGCGCGCTCGGATTCCGTGTCGCCGTCGGCGCGAAGGGGGCCATCGAGGTCGGCGCCGTCGAGACCGTCGATGCATCCCGCCCGGTGCTCCCCATCCGCTGAGCACGGAGAGGTCGCACCGCTCAATCGTCGAGCAACTTCGACGCGAGCCGGGCAGCCTCGATGCTGTCGTGAATGACCCGCTCGCTCACGGACGGGAGCGGTTTGCCCTCGGGGAGCCCTTCGTTGCTCGATTGGCGCAGGAAGTAACCGAACTGCACGACGTTGGCGGCGGCGCGCTCGATCCGTTGATCTTGCAGCCGCTCGACGTTCGCCCACGCCGGCGGCTGGTAGGCGTCGGCGGAAGCGAAGGACACACCGCTCGTCTTCGCGCGCTCCTTCACGAAGCGAGCGACGTGGCACGACACGCAGTCGACGGACTCGGCCGTATGCTTCGAAGGATTGAGCGTTCGCTCGAGGGAGTCCGTGGCCGCATGAACCTCGGGCGTGTCCCTCGGGACGTCGCCGTCGAGATAGCGGCTCCGCAGCGTGAAGAAATCCGGACCGGATTCCACCGTCGATGCCGGCGTGATGTTTCCCACCCGATCCGCATCTCCGAAGATGTCCCAGAGCTGCGAAGTGGAAGGCTCGGCGAGATGCTGGAGCATCGATTGCTCGACGACGTGACCACCGTCGATCTTCGTGTCGCGGAACGGCCACGTATCGAAGACGAATCCCACGCTCGTGACGCGCACGAGCTTCTCCTTCTTGGCGAAGCGCCGCACCATCGTCCGGAATTGCTCCCCCACGGGCCGAGCATGCCGCCGCCTTCGAGCGCCGGATGGACGAACAGCGCCTTCCCTTCGGTCGGCACCGGCGAGGCTTCCTTCAACAGGAGAAGCTCGCGCGCGATCTGGGCCGGCTGTTCCGGGGAGAGATCGTAAAAGAGGTGGAGAGAGACCTCATCCATCATGTAATCGCCGCCCGCGCCCGGTGAAACGAACTGGACACCGAGCCGCACCTGCGGCTTGCACGAGGGCGCGGCGATGGCCGAGCAGGGGACGAAGCGAAACGCGGTCACCTGCATCGATTGATAGAGCTGCTCGGGCGTACCGGGCGCCGTCGAGAAGAGCGAGGGAAGCTCCGACTCGAGGCCCGCCGGAAAGATGTCATTCGACGGCAGGAGATACAGATACGACGACCGCTCCTCCGGCGTGCTCGGCAACGTGAGCAGGATCGAGACGTCGTTCGGATCGAGCTTGGGTCGCGCCGTCTCGGGCGCGTCCGTCCCGCCGTCGTGAGGCCCCTCGTCGCTCTGGCCGCCCGAGCACGCCGTCGCGGCGGCGGCGATCATCACGGCAGCGATCAGCTTCGCAAAACGGTGTCGGATGAAGGCCACGGACACGACCTCGGGGCTCGACGGAGATAAGGAGTTGAAGCGCAGGGAGGGCCTCTCCCGTCCCGCTCGCGAGCGTAGGAGGAAGGCGCGCTCGGGATCAAGAAGAGCCAACCGAGCGAGCTGCCGAGCCCGTCATCGACACACGCCGGCCAGGCCGCCGACACGGTATCTCCTCGGATATACGAATTTATCATTCCATCTACACACGACGCACGTCTCCCGCGCATCCTCGCCAATACGGCTCGGCACACCCGTTGCGAAGGTGCCGCGACATGCTGTTCAACGCGCTGTTCGACGCGATTCAGGCGCGTCCTCGCCCCGAGGACGTCGCGGAGCTCGTCCTCGAGGGGATCGGCGCCGAGCTGTCCACGCCCGCGCGGAAGCTCGTCGAGACCGCCGCGCGCGGCTCGTTGAAGCGCAGCGTCCATGCTTATTCGTCGATGGCCGCCGACTTCACGCGTCCCGTCTCGGCGCAACGGCAGGTGCAGACGGCGGCGACGATCTTCGGCGTGCGCCCTCTCCCGGCGACCCTCTGCGCCGATCCCGCGCGCGTCGAGGCGTACGTGCGTGAGATCTCCGTGAGCGTCCACAAGGCATATGGAGATCGACGGCGCATGAACCGGGCGGAGCGACAGGCCGTCGGGCTGTTCAAGTGCCAGCGCTGGTACAACAAGCGATATCGAGTCCTCGTCAACCTCGAGGAGAAGATCCGCCGGCTCGCGTGGAACACGCGCAAGTACGCGTTCACGCGGGTCGGGAAGAGCGCGCTCGCCACCAAGCTGGCGCGCGAGGATCTCCGCGCGGACACCGGCACGGCGTGCCTCGTGGCCTATCTCTCGGCGCGCATGTCGATGCGCAGCGTGTTCACCAACACGGCGCAGGACCGCGCTTACGACGAGGTCGCGGACGCGTTGTTCAAGCACTGCGAGGCGAGCGAGACGACAGCGTGGTTCGTGCTCGCGCACGTCATGCCGGACGCCTCGGTGCTCCGTCACCTCGACGACGAAGAGAAGGGCCGGCTCCTCGGCGCGTGGTGGTCGCTGCTCGTCGACATGGCCGACATGCTCCACGACTTGTCCGAGGCCGGCCGGTTCGAACGAGCGACGATGATCGTGGCGCGCGGCAACGACTCGTCGAGCTGGAACCAAGTCGCGAGCGGGTGGAACAAGGCGCGCGAGCATTGGATCTCGGTGGTCCACGCGCTCGGGATGGAGTCGATGCTCGACGCGGTCTGCCCGGGGAAGGTGATGCGCCTCATGGCCGCCGACGTGGCGGCCTGGCATTGCCGGAGCGGCGGGCAGATCCACCCGGACACGCGCGTGTGGGCGGCGCTGCCGCCGCCGTGGGAGGTCGTCCGCGGCCAAAGCATCTGCACCCGACACGACATCGTGAACGCTTGCAGGCGGGCCGACGTCGCACCGGAGACCTGGACGGGTCCTCGCATCGAGCGGCGGCCGGTTCCGTTCCGGCCCACGCCGGAGCTCGTGCACGGCGTGACGATCTCGAGCCCCATGCTCGCAGAGGTTCTGCGGAAGGCTGGTGCTTTTTCCGGAAAGGAGATGCGTGGTTTGGTGAACGACGTACACGTGGAAAGGGATGCGCACGGCTTCGCGCTGAAGGCCGTCGATCGGCGCGCTTGAGCGCGTTCCTCGGGGTAGCTCAATGGTAGAGCGCGCGGCTCTGGGACCGCGTCGATGGTGTGTTCGACCCCACCCCCGAGACTCCAAGGTAGCTCAACGACAAGAGCACCCGGCTCTTACCCGGGCGGTTGGTGAGTTCGAGTCCACCCCTTGGAAACTTTTTGCACGATACGACGACAACCTTCTGAAAGCGCGCGGGCGCGAATGCCGCCGCGCTCGAGATGCTCGGCGAGCATCGATGTCGACGATCGAAGGAGTGACCGAGAAAGCGGCGCTGCACCGCTCTCTCGGTCACCGCTCGATCCTTCCTCGCCATGGAGGATTGCGGCTCAAGGCATGGGGAGCAAAAGCGTGGCGATGGCAAAGTAGATCGCCGTCAGCGCGACCCAAGTCACGAGCACGCCGCCGATCAGGAAGCCGACGGTCCGCGCGATTTCACGAGGATTCGCCACGGGCGCCGGCGCCCACGTCATGCGATCCCATAGGAAGATCGAAGGCGCGAGCGGGAGCCACAGAAACAGCGTGAGCAGGAACAGCGGCCCCGTCACGCCGCTCGCGATCGACATGAGCGCGAGCAGCGCCGCGATGCCAATCACGGCCCAACGCTTCATGTTCCAGAGGCCGACGAACAGCGCGAGCTCGAGCACGACGAGCACGAGGAGCCCGGCCATCACCGGCGCCCGTGGCTGCATCAACATCGCTTGGAGGGGCGGGCCCCACACCATCGTCAGGCCGAGGACCGCAGCCGCCTTCTGCACGCGCGGCGCCGGCGTCTTGCTCGATCGGTCGAGGTGCCGCAGCAGACTCATGCCTTCGCTCAGCGCGGCGGAGAATTGAAATGCACCACGAGCGACGCGAACCGCCACCCCGCGGGCGTCTTCACATAAACATCCTCGTAGCTGCCGTGAAAGGACTGAATCGTGCCGGGAGGCCCGTCCTTCGTCACCGCTTGCACGAGGAAATACCAGCGGCCCTTGGCTCGATTCCCGTCGATCTCCAGCGCAGGATTGGTGATGTAGTGCATGCTCCAGCGCATCCCGGCGGGGAGCACCGCCTCGAACGCGTGGGTGAGCTGCTCGCGCCCCTGGAAGCGCCCGAAGAAGTCGTAATCACCCAGCGCATCTTCGGTGAAGAGCGCGGCCAGCGCCTCCGCGCTCTCCCGGCTCGGCGTGGTCAGGCACCGATCCGAGAGGGTCGCATATCGGGCCTTGAGGTTGCGTAAGGCTTCGTAGTCCGAAGGCACATCGGTGTGGGGAGAGAGGCCTTCGGGTCCAACGTCGGTATGTGCTTGGCTCATGCCGACATGGTCAGGCAACCCGGGCGCGATGGGAAGGGTTTCGTCGCCACATCGACGTCGCCAAGCTCGGGTACCTCGGCGGACGGACACGAGCTGATAGGATGGCGTGCGCGAGGTGCGCTTCCATGTCTGCTCCGATCTCCCCTGCTCCCGATCTCTTCGATCTCTTGGACCGCGTCATGGACGAGGCCACGTTCCTCGCCTTCGTGGAGGCGCTGATCGCCGATAGGCACGCCGATGCCGCCGGCGCGCCTGATGTGGCCGGAAGGGGCCCGCACGGCTGGGAGAACCACTCCATCGAAGCCTTCTTGAGCGCAGCGCTGGCGTGGGCTCGCGACTCCGATTTCGGGCAACGCCAAGACCTCGCGGAGGCGTCACCGTGGAAGCGCTTCGCAACGTTTCTCTACTGCGGAAAGATCTATGAATGAGCCGCGCCCAAAGGCGCGAAAGTGTCCCACCATGATGGTGATCTCGAACATCGATGGTGTGAATCCCGGATGGTCCTCACCGGACGCGACGGTGATGTGGTATTCGACCTCGTGGCCCTGCGCTCGCCATCGATGATACTCCATAGGGACCGCGACGCCGCCTGCGGCACGCTCACACCATGAAACCGACCACGTGGCTATCGTGCGCAGGAGCGCTCGCGCTCGCGATCGGCATCGGGACCGCCGCGAGCGCCACGTGGATCGCTTGGCGCGTGCGCTTCCATCCGCCCATCACGGGTGCGATCGCGCGCGCGCTCGCTTCGGCGTATGGCGCTGGAGCCGGTGGTTGGGATGGCTATCGCGCGGCGGAAAACTGGGCGTCGCGGGGCGTCACCGTTGCGGGTGTCGGGATCGCGGTGCTGCTCCTCGCGCTCTCGTTCCGCGCGATGCGGGCACGGTGGTTTCGTTGGCTCGGTTGGCTTCCGGCGCTCGCGATGTTGCTCGCGGGGATGGGTTGCATGCTCGGCGCGGCGGGCGTCGGCGCCGCCCATGCGCTCGAGCGATGCCAAAGCCACCCGAGCCTCCCCGGATGCCAAGTGAGCGACAAACCTCCGGGACCGGATTCCGCCGTGACCAAGAGCGAGCCCGAATGGATCCTCGTCACCGGCGGCGCCGCGCTCGCACTCGGCGGTGTGGGCGGCTTCATCGGCGCAGGCGTCCTCGGAGCTGCGTGGCTCGCATCTCTCGGCATCGGCGCGGCTTCGTTGCTCCGACGGAGAGCCCCACAGCCGTAGCTGCACACCGATGAATGAAGGCAGCTGCGCTGGGCCTGTCGTCTACACGTATACGGACACGAAGGGGGCTTTGCTCAACGCCCCTTCTGCTTCTGCGTCAGTGTCTTGGTGGCATTGCGGAGCGCTTCATTCTGCGCGCCCAGGCACGACAGCGCCGTCGTCTGCATCACCATGAGTGTCCTGGCGTCGCCTTCGGATGCGGCCTTGTCGAGGAGCGCCGCCTTTTCGGCGCAGGGCGCATCGCGAAGCAGCCAGGTCACGCGCAAGGCAGGCGTGGCGTTATCGAGCACGCCGGACGCGCGCAGCGCATCCTCCGCGCGCATGGCTGCCTTCGATCCGCCGCGCACGCGCACGATCTCGTAAAGAATGTCGAGCCCGTCGCCGCCCAGCTTGTGCGCGAGCGCGTCGAACAAACGATCCATCTCGGCGCCGCCGGCGAGCGCCGTCGCGGTCGCGAGATCCCGTGTCGCGGCGGCCACCACGGGCTCGCGGAAGGCCGCCGGCTCGCGATCGGCCAGCGCATAAAACGCCTCTTGCCCGCGATACACGTCACGCGCCGCGGCCGCGCGCCGCAGGGCGGCCCGCGCCACGCCGGGGTCCATCGCCACCACCGCAGGGGCGCTCGACGGCGAGCCCGTCGCGGCCGCGGAAGGCCCCGCGCTGCTCGAAGGCATTGTCGAGGGAGCCGCGCTCGCGGCGCTCGACTTCGCGCTCGCCGTCGTCTCGGCAGCCGCCACGGTGGCCACGCCGCCCGTGGTGGTCTCGCTCCCCGACCACCACACCGCAGCTGCGACCAAGGCCATTCCGGCGATGCCCGCGACGTACAACCAACGTGAGCGGCCCGGCGGCGACGGCACCGGAGATTCGATGTCACGCACCGCCGAAGGCGCCGTCGCGCTCGGCATCGAGGGCGGCGACGTCGACAGCGGCGCACGCGCGATCGGCGCCGCCACCGGCGGAGGCGGCGTCGTCGCAGGCGGCGGCGGCAGAATCGAAGGCCCCGGGAATACATGCTCTCCGAGCGACACCGGAGAGGGCGTGGGCGTGTGCGCGCTGCCCTCCCAAGCGGCATCGAGCGCGGCGATCACCGCCTCGGCGTTCGGATACCGATCGTCCCGCCGCTTCGCGAGGAGCTTTTGCACCACGGCCTCGACCGAGGGCGGCACCGTCACGCCGGGCGCGCGCTCCGCGATGGGCGGTGGAATCGTGCGCGCATGGTGCTTGAAGAGCGCCACCGGATCGCCCGTTTCGAACGGGTGCCGGCCGGCCAGCATTTCGTAGAGCACCAGGCCGAGCGCATACAGATCGGCCCGGACGTCGACCGAATCCATCCCCAATGCGGCCTCGGGGGCCAGATAGGCAATGGTCCCGAAGACCGCGCCCGTCCCGGTGATCTGTTGATCCGCCATCGACGCGCGGCTCGCGGCCAGCTCCGAGACCTCTTTCACGTTCAGCTTGGCGAGCCCGAAATCGATGAGCTTGACGACGTCGCGCTCGCCCTCGATGAGCATCACGTTCCGCGGCTTCACGTCGCGGTGGACGATGCCGGCGGCGTGCGTGGCCCCGAGCGCGGCCGCGATTTGCTTGATGATGCCCACGGCGCGCGCCACCGAAATGGGCCCGCGCTTGATCACCTCGCGGAGCGTCGTCCCCTTCACGTACTCCAGCACGAGGAAATGCGTCCCGTCGTCGAGCTCACCGAAATCGGTGGCGACGGCCACGTTGGGGTGCTGGATGTGGGCGCCCGCGACGGCCTCACGCTCGAAGCGAGCCGCGATATCGGGCAAATTCGCCGCGTCCGGGTGGAGGACCTTGATGGCGACGTGCTTGTGCATCTTCACGTGCTCGCCGAGGTACACCGCGCCGACGCCGCCCATGGCGAGCAGCTCGGCGATCCTGTACCGGCCGGAGAGCACCGTCCCGACGAGCGCCTGCGCCTTTTCCTTGGCGGCGCGATCGCCCAGGTTGGCAGCGGAGCTCTGTCGATGGTTCGGAGATGTCACGGTAGACGCGTCAACACCCTAGCCGCTCCCCTCCGAGCCTGTCGAGCGATACCGCCGCAAGCAGAGAGGCTGGGCCCCATCGATTTCGTGTCGAGGCCTCCCCGTAGGTGCGCCTCCGGTCCGCGGTCGGGGCCACCATGACCAGCACGCGCATGGTATCGCCGCCCCTCGTACCGCCCGCCCGAAGCTCGGTCACATGGGCCTCCGGCTTTGCGACACGGTTGTTTTTCGATGGGGCTACGCCCCATACCGCCGCAGGCAGAAGGTCTGGCAGAGCTTCCGGCTGCGGCGGTAGGCTCTATCCGGCGACGTCACGAGCGCACCGCAGCGAGGTAAAGAGAGCGAGGGATACGCACGTATTTCGAACGATCTCGACCAGCGCTGCGGGCGCAGATCAATCGTCCCTACCTCGAATCCCCTGCTCGAAGCCTTCGCCGCCAGGAGTCACCATGCACCCTCGCGTCTGCATTCCCGCGATCTTTCTTGCCCTCACCGCCGCCTGCTCCAGCAATGGCACCACCGGCTCCAGCAACACGGGCGGTGGACAATCCATGACGACCACCACCGGCAGCGGCGCGGGCGGCAACGCCACCAGCGCCAGCAGCGGCACGACCGGCACGGGCGGCAGCGGCGGCGGCCCCGCCGGCACAGCGTTCAGCTACGGCCTCAACCTCGGTTACTACAACAGCCAGCTCAGTGACATCGAGTCTTCACAGCTCGGCCTCGCGGCCGGCGCGAGCTCTCATCGTCACAAGCTCACCGAGCCTTTCCTCGACACGTGGGGTGACGACATCCACGTTGCCGAGCTCACCGCCATGACGCAGGCGGGCGAGCACGATCTCGTGTGCTTCATCATCGGCGCCTCCGCCGCGCACTCCAATGCTCCCGCGGGCGCCTCCGACTACGACCGCGAGCATTACTCCCCGAAGAACCTCTGGGAGCCCGTCTTCACCACCTCCGGCGACGTCAATCCCAACAACCATTGGGCGGCCTTCGTCGAGCGCTTGGTAAAGACATACAGCCCCTTCATCCACACGTGGGAGGTGTGGAACGAGCCCGATCAAGTGGGCGGCAACTGGCAAGCGACCGAGGCCTGGAACACCGATCCTCCGAAGCCGAGCGACCTCGTGTGGTGGAACGACACCATCTTCGCCTACATTCGCATGCTGCGCGTCACCCACGAGGTCGTGCACAAGCTCGATCCGCAGGGCAAGGTCGCGCTCGGCGGCCTCGGATATCCGAGCTTCCTCGGCGCCATCCTGCGCTATACGGACGAGCCCACCATGGGCAAGGTCGACGCCGATCACCCCGAGAAGGGCGGCGCCTATTTCGATGTGGTGAGCTACCATTACTATCCCGTCTTCGGGACCGGCAGCTCCGATGTCGGCGCCAAGGGGCTCGTCGATTTGCACGATCAGCTCCAAGCCGAGCTGAACAAGGCGGGCGTGAGCGGCAAACGCTACATCATCACGGAGTCGGGCGCTCCCCATTACGCCTTCGGCAGCACCCCCGGCGGGGCCGACTACGCGCGCAATTACCTGATGAAGTCCATGGCCCTCGCGCAGAACACCGCGGTCGAGCGCGTCGACTGGTTCATCCTCGGCGACTCCAAGGCCGAGGGCGCATCCACGGATCCTTTCAGCTACATGGGCCTTTATCTCGATCTCAGCAACGTCGGCGATCCCAAGGACGCCAAGATCACCGAGACCGGCACTGCCTACGCCAGCATGGGTCACCTCCTCGCCGGCTCGCTGTCCGACACCGCGGGCACTGCCGCGCTCGGCCTCCCGAGCGGCACGAACGGCGTCGCCCTCCGCACGCCTTCCGGCAAGCATGCTTATGTCGTCTGGGCCGAAGCCTCCGATGAAAATGGCACTGGCACCGTCTCGCTCCCCGCGGGCGGCGATGCGCTCGTCTATCCTTGGAATCACAGCCAGACCAACGCCAATGACACGCTCTCCCCCTCCGCAGGCAAAGTCGAGGTGAGCGTCACTTCGTCGCCGGTGATCGTCATCGCGCCTTGAACCTCGTGCGAGGGCAGCGCGCGGCCATCACGGCGCCGCGCGCCGCTCCTCGACCCGCCCTCGAGGTGGTTGGGTGTCAGTGCCATCGCACCGGCACGATGCGCGGCAGAAATGTCCGAGAGACCTCCCCGTCGCGCTTCACATCCTCTAGGCTGGCGATCCCCTTTGCCCAAGGTCGGATCATGCGGCGTCCTTTGAGCTTGAGCGTGACGGCAATCGCATTGCTCGGTGTCGGCTGCTCGTCGACCACGGACAGCCCCACCGGGACCGGCGCGGGCGGCACCACCACCGCGCCCACCACCAGCAGCACGGGCGGCGCCGGCGGCGATCCCGTCGACGCGGGCGACGCGGGCGATGCGCAGCTCGACGCGCCCCCCGATGCGCCGCCCGGATCGTGTGTCACCGCCGACGATTGTCCCGCCGCGGGCATCGCGTGCATGGGCCCCGCGTGCGTGAACGGCGCGTGCACCGTCGCGCCGGCCTTCGATTTCTCCGGATGCGACGACGGCAATCCCTGCACCGAGAACGACTACTGCGCGCAGGGCACCTGCACAGGCACGCCCATCGTCTGCGAAGCCAGCGACGCCTGTCATGCCGGCACCTGCGATCCACTCCTCGGGTGCACCGACAAGCCGGCCAACGACGGTGCTTCGTGCGACGACGGCGACCCGTGCACCGGCAATGGAGCCTGCGCGAGCGGCTTCTGCCAAAAGGGTGTGCTCGTCGATTGCTCGTTCCTCGACGGCCTTTGCACGGTGGGCGTGTGCGACGCCGCGCAGGGCTGCATCGCCAAGCCCACGGCCGACGGCGTCCCGTGCGACGACAACCTCTTCTGCACCATCAACGACCATTGCCAGGGCGGTACGTGCGTGGGCGGTGGCCCCAAAGCATGCACCTCCGGAAACCCCTGTTTCGTGGGCGCCTGTAACGAGGCGCTCGGCACTTGCACCGTCGTCCCCGGCAACGACGGTGCCGCCTGCGACGACGGCAACGTCTGCACCGCGTCCACCACGTGCCTCGCGGGCGCCTGTGTCGGCGGCGTCCCGGCCAACGACGGCCTCGCCTGCGACGACGGCAGCGCATGCACGGTGAACACCGTGTGCACGGGCGGCAAATGCGGCGGCGGCCAAGGCCCCACCATCTACTTCGCCGACGATTTCCACGACAACAGCAAGGGTTGGACGCTCGGCACCGAATGGCAGATCGGACCGACCTCGGTCTCGAACGGCCAGGACAACGGCAACCCCGATCCCGCGCTCGACCACACGAGCACGAACGACAACGGCGTCGCCGGCGTCGCCCTCGGGGGCAACGCGGCCGTCACCGGCTCCATCATCCACGGGCAGTACTACCTGACGAGCCCGCCCTTCAACACCGCGAGCGCCTCGGGCTCGGTCATGCTCGGCTTCTACCGCTGGCTCAACAGCGATTTCGCTCCTTACATGACGAACGTCATCGAGGTGTGGAACGGCACGGCGTGGATCCAGATCTGGAAGAGCAGCAGCACCATCAGCGACAACCAATGGGTGTACGTGTCCCACGACATCACCGTCTACAAGAACGCGGCGATGCAGATCCGCTTCGGCTTCGACATCGGCAAGACCGACGTCTTCACCGTCAGCTCGTGGAACATCGACGACGTGCAAATCGCGAGCGCGGCCTGCCCGTGAGCACCAGGCACGTCACCAAGGCGCCGGCCAAAGCACCTTCACCCGCCATCGGCGTCATCCCGCGATGACGCCGGCGCAAGGACGCTCCCCAAACGCGTGAACGGCATCATCCTCTGATGACGCCGTTCAAAGCACCTTCCCCCAACGCATGACCGGCGCCATCCTCCGATGACGCCGGTCGAAGCCCCTCACCCGCGCGAGCGACGACGCCGGATCGCCAGCGCTGAAAGCGCCAAACCGATCATACCGGCGAGGCCACGCTCGCTGGAATCATGGCCTGGAATCGCGCAGCCACAACCACCATCGTCGCCCGAGCCGCCGCCGTCGCCGCCGGTCGCGCCGCCCGTGCCCGGAGCACCGCCGGTGCCCGGTGCGCCGCCCGTACCGCCGGAGCTCGCGCTGCCGCTGCCCGTCGCATCACTGCTGCTCGATGAGCCGCCGCTGCTCGAGCTGCTCGTCGCGCCGCTGCTCGATGAGCTGCTGCTGGTCGTGGCGCCGGGGTCGACCACATAGGTCTTCGCGGGCGCGCAGGCTTCGTTGCCTTGACGATCCTTGGCGCACGCTTCGTAGCTCACGGTCGCGCCGCTCTGGGTCTCGGCGGGAAGCACGGCGCGGAACATGTCTCCCCCCATGAAGACGGCGGTGACGTCGCTCGTTCCGCTCGGCGAGCTGACGTGGACCCAAGCCTTTTGGAGGCGGGGGCCTTCATCGGTGGACGCGTTGTCGCTCACGGCAAAGTGGACGACCGGCTTGTCTCCCGCGCTCACCGGGCCAGTCACCGATTGCACCGCGCGGAGCTTGGGCGGCACGACGTCCGCCGGCACCATCGTGGTGCCGAGATAGAGCCGATCGATGAAGCTGCCCTCGCCCTGCGCCGTGACCACGTCGATGCGGCCGTCGCCGTTCACGTCGCCGAACTCGAACCACAGCGTCGAGTCGCTCACCTGCGGGAATCCACCAGTGAACGCGGTGAAATGGCCCGTGCCATCGTTGATGAGGATGCGCTCCACGTTGCTGAGCGAGGCGATCACCGCGTCGAGGTCACCGTCCCCGTCCACGTCGACACAAGCCACTTGGTTGTCGTCGGCGTTTGCGCTGTTGCCCGTCACCCGCGCCGCCGTCTCGTCGGCGAAGTTGCCCGCACCATCGTTGATGAGGAGCTGCTCGGTGTAATTGGGCCCGGAGTTGTCGACCCAGATGTCGAGATCGCCGTCGCCGTCCACGTCGCAGGTCACCGGCCCATACTTGAGGCCTGATTGCGCCGGGAACGAAGGCGCGCTCGTGAAGTGCCCCGTCCCGTCGTTGATCCAGAGGAGCGATTTGGTGTTGTGGAGATCGATGAGGAGGTCGAGATCGAAATCGCCGTCGGCGTCGAAGACGTCGAAATCGATCGGCTGCTCGCCCGTCATCTGCGGCACTTGCAGGGTCGCGTCGGTGAACTTGCCGGTGCCGTCGTTCAAATAGAGGTGCGTGACCTGCGGAGCCGATTGCGCCCACCCGTCGCTGACGAAGAGATCGAGATCCCCGTCGTCGTCCACGTCCGCGAAGCGCGCCGCGCCGGCGTGCGAGTGCAGATTGGGCAGGTGCGTGGCCGCGTGATCGACGAAGACGCCGCCGTCGTTGAGGAAGAGCACGTCGGCGTCGCCCCACGCGGCCGGGATGTAGACGTCGAGGTCTCCATCGTTGTCGACGTCGCCGACCGCGATCTGGCGCACGTAGCCGGTGTAGTTGTTGAAGATCGTCGAGCCGTTCGTGAAGTTGCCGGCGCCGTCGTTGAGGTACACCGAGAAGGGTTGGGCCGCGCCCTTGGAGAAATACCCATCGGCGTTGGGAAAGAGGATGTCGAGATCGCCGTCACCGTCGATGTCGGTCATCCGCATGTAGTTGGTCCAGCAGCCCTGCTTGCTGCCCGAGCAGGCCTGTGTCCCAAACGGGTTCGTGACCTCCTGAAAATACGGAGCCGCATGCGCGGTGGCCGCGAAGCAAGGGAGCGAGAGGAGGGCGGCGAGCGCGGACGCTCGGAGTCGTCGATGGGTATGGCGCACGGTTTTCCGAAGGATGGGGTTACGGGCTCTCAGGCCTGGATCTCAGCCAAAGGCGTGTTCGAATGAGCCGGGTCCGGCCCATCCGGAAGCAGGTATTGCGTGGCCACCGAGCCGACCTCGGTGATGGTGGGCACGACCGCGTTGGCCACCGAGAGCAGCGCGTCGGAGGCGTTGCGCCAGTTCTGCGCACGGTAGTGAATACCCGGGTACTTGAGCCTGCCGCGCGCCTTGCCGATGACGAGCATCGGTTGATCCTTGAGGCCGTGGTTGAAGCCTTCGGCGCAGTCGCTCGACGCGAAGATGACGCTGTTGTCGAGGAGGTTCTCGCCCGCCCCGTCGGCCGTCTCCTTGAGCTTCTTCGCCAGATAACCGAGCTGCTCCATCGTGTAGACGACGCCCTTGTGCATCTCTTCGACCTTGCCCGACTCGGTGTAGGCGCCGGTGGAGCCGACCGCGTTGGTCGTGAAGGCGTGGGAGATCGTGTGTTGCGAGGTCAGGCCGATTTCGGAGTACGACGCCTCCGACGCGCCGCCGACGAAGAGCAAGCTGGCCACGCGGGTCACGTCGCAGGCGAAAGCGAAGACGATGAGATCGCTCATCACCTGGTTGATCTTGGTGATGCCATCGAGCACGTCGCTCACCGCGGTCGGCTGCGTCGGCAGGCCGCAGAGCGGGGGCAGCGCCTTGATCTTCGCCTCCAGCTCGGAGAGCCCCTGCATGTGCGCATCCATGCGGACTTTGTCGGCCGCGCCGAGCTTCTGCTTCAGATCCTTGAAGTCCTCGAGCACGGCGTCGGCCACGCCGAGGCGCACGGGCTTGCTGGGATCGTCGGGCGGAGTGAAGAGATCGACGAACGACTGATAGATGGTTTGCGGATTCTTGATGGGCGGGAGCGGCTGCAGATAGTCCTTGTGCGAGAGGTTGTGCATCGTCGTGCCGTAATCAGCCATGCTGACCTGGGAGACGACGCCCACCTGCACCGAGGGGATCGAGGTGTATTGGCCGATGTTCTTGGCCACCACTTGATCGATCGTCGGGCCGCGCGCGTTGGAGTAGATGCCCTGCCCCTTGCCGATGTCGGCCATCGTGTGGCCGCTGAAGATCGTCATCCCCTCGTGGTGGGTGATCTTGTCGTGACACTTGTTCTCGAAGCCGGAGAGCACCGTCACGTAATCGATGGCGGGCGTGAGCGGCGCGAGCTCGGCGCTGATGGGGTAGTTGGCGCCGGTGACCGGCGTGCGGATGCCGCCCGGGACCCAGCGATTCAAGACCACGCCGTTGCCGAAGCACCACGTCACGAGGCGGACCGGGAGCGGGTTCCCGTCGGCGAGCGCGGTGCCGTTGTTGTTCAGCATCGCGTCGAGGAGCGGCAGGCCGACGGCCGCGGTGGCCCCGCCGACGAGGCCACGAAGCATGGTGCGACGATCGAGTACGTTGCGCTTCATCAGTCCATCACCCTTCACTTCGGATCGCCGACGAGGCGGAACGCGCGGCTCGCGCAGAGCTCGACGAGGAGGCCTTGGAGCGAGCGCCCCGAGTCCGCGTACGCCTTCACGAGCGCGTCGACGGCCGGCTGCTCGCCGTCCGTCTCGAGATGACCCATGGAGTGGCGGTAGAGCTTGAGCACCGTGCAGCTCGTGCTGCGCGGGTCCTTCGCGACCAGGGAGGCGAGCTCCGCCGGACCGACGAACGATCCGATGTCCTCCACGCTGCCCTCGGCGTCGATGGGGAAGCCTTGATCGGTGGTGCGGTACGCGCCGATGGAATCGAAGTTCTCCAGCGCGAAGCCGATGGGATCCATGAGGCTGTGACAACCCGAGCAGCTCGGATCGTTCATGTGCTGAACGAGCTTCTGCTTCGCCGTCATCGGCGTGCTCTCCTCGGGGAACGTGGGATTGACGGTGGGCGGCGGGGGCGGCACCGGATCGCACATCAGCGCTTCCCGCACGAAGACGCCGCGACGGGTCGGCGACGTGTCCTTCTGATGCGCGCCGCGCGAGAGGATGCTGGCGTGCCCGAGCACACCGGCGCGCTTCTGCGCCGCCGGCAGATTGACCTTCACGAACTGCCCCGCCGGCGGCGCCGCGACACCGTAGAACGACGCCAGCTCGGCGTTCACGAACGTGTAGTCGGCCGTGAGGATCTCGTGCGCATCGGCGTCGCGCGTCCACACCACGTCCTCGATGAGGCGCAGCGTCTCCTCGCGCATGGCGGCGCGGAGGCCCGCGGTCCATTGCGGATAGAGCGCCGCGTCCTTCTGAATCGTGGCCACGTCGCGGAGGTGATAGACCTCGTCGTAGAACGCCGCGAGCGCCCCCTTGGCCTCGGGGCGCGCGATCATCTGCTCCGCGGCCTTGCGAATGGCCTCGTCGGTCTCGAGCTCACCCTTCTCGGCCGATTCGAGGAGCGCCGGCTCCGGCGTGCTGTTGAGCAGGAAGAACGACATGCGCGTCGCCATCTCCGACCCGGTGAGGCGATGAATCGTCGGATCCTTCGCGTCGGGCACGCCCAGCTCCACGATGTAGAGGAAGTAGGGCGATTGCAGCATCGTGCTGATGGCCGCTTCGAGGCCCGCGTCGAAGCTCGCATACGCGTTGGCCGCGGTGACGCCGGCCTTGGTCACGCGGGTGATCTCGGCGTCGGTGAGCGGGCGGCGATAGGCCTGGTGACCGAAGCTCGTGACGAACGCGCGGAGACAGGGATAGTCGGTGTAGCCGTTGGGCACGCAGGGGACGATCTTCGCCACCGTCGCGGGATCGGCGACGGCCGCGGACGCGACGGCCCGCGCCGAGACTTCATAGGCTTCGACCGAGGAGGGCGCGGTGGCGAGATCGGTGGCGCCGATGGCTTCGAGGCCGCTGAGCTGCGGATCGGCCGGCGGCGTGGCCGCGGCCGCGGCCGCGTTGCCGAGGAGCGTGCGAATCGATCCGACGTACTGCCGGCCGATCAAGCGCCGCGCGCCCGCCGCCGCCGGCTTGATCGTCGGCCCCACCGGGCCGCCGCCCGTGCCCCCGCTGCCGCCGCCGCCCGTGCTCGTGGTGGTGGTGGAGGGGCCTGTCGCCGTGGTCGAGCCGCTGTCCTGCCCGCCGGTGCCGGTGGGAAACAACGTCGTGCCCCCGTCACCACACGCGGGCATGGCCGCAGCCGCCAAGCACGTTGCGGTGGCGAGGCCCGCCCAGGCGTACGCGGAGGAGAGCCTTTTCCTCCGTCGATCGAGCGCGCGACTAGCCTTGATATCCATATCGCCTTCCATCGGCCGCGGAGGCTCGCGCGCAGCGTCGGTGAGCGCCGGAGCAAGCCCCTTCTCGGCCTCGAAGAATAGGGCAGCGTGGCCCGAATTCCGAACCGGCGACCAGCGCGCGCGTGACGATTCCTCCCACCTGTCGTGACGGCCTCGCACCCCTCAATGGCCATCCATCGTCATGATGAGAATGCTTGGCGGAAATTTACAAAATCGATGAACGCGCCTCGTGCTGAAGCGCAGGTGATCGCGCGAAATGATTTCGAGGCGCGACGATCCTGCTGGACGACATGAGCACTTCGATCCTCGGCGCATCGCGCTCGTCGACGCGCGCGCTCCAACACCCGCACGCATGGTGTCCGCGCGCGTGACCAGTCGGACCTACCAGGCTCCGCCTCGCAGAGGCCCGTGCCTGGATCTCCAAGACGTCGGCGCGCCCCCCAACCAAGCGCGTGTTCGCGCCATTTGACCGGCCGCTCGGGACCGCGTAAGCCCTCGACCATGTCCGGTGTTCGAGAGCGCTGGCCGGCGGCGCTGGCCCTTCTGGCCGCGCTGCTCGGTCTCACCTTCGGCAGCCTGTCGTCGCTCGATTACATTCAGCACCTCGATCGACAGGTCCACGACGTTCACTGCAGCTACGTGCCGGGCCTCACCGCGGCGCAGGGCGCGGACAACGCCTGCCGCGCGGCCATGTACAGCCCGTACGCGGCGCTCTTCCGCGATCGCTTCTGGGGCGGCGTCCCCATCTCGCTCTTCGCGGTGGGCGCCTTCGGCTTCTTCACCGCGTTCGCGCTCTACATGCTGCTCGCGGGCCGAGCGGCGCCGAAGAAGGCCATCATCTTCCTCGGCGTCTTCGGCGTGAGCCCGCTGCTCGTCTCGATCTTGATGGCCACCATCACGGCCCTCCGGCTCGGGCATTTCTGCAAGACGTGCGTGGGCATCTACATCTCGTCCACGCTCCTCGCGATCGCTTGCATCTCCGGGCTCGTCAGCGATCTGCGCACGCCCCCCATCGCGCGCCGCGCGGTGCCGCCCACGTTCCCGGGCACCGCCGACGCGGAGAGCACCGTCCGCGATCCCGAGACCTTCGAGCAGAAGTGGGGCCGCCCCTCGGGTGGGATTGCGCTCATCCCCGCGTGGGCGCTGGCCCTCGGTTTGTTCTCCGCCATCCCCGGCCTGCTCTACGTGAGCGCGCTGCCGAGCTACACGAGCTACATCTCCGCGTGCGGCAAGCTGGAGAAGCCGGCCGAGAGCGAGAAGGCGCTCCTCCACATCGCCACGCCGGGCGCCAAGCAGCCGGCCACGCTCTTCGCCGATCCGCTCTGCCCGACGTGCAAAGCGTTCCACCAGCGCCTCGTCTCCGAGGGCATGCTCGACAAGCTCGATCTCACGCTGGTGCTCTTCCCGCTCGACAGCGACTGCAACTGGATGCTCGATCGTCCGGTGCACCCGGGCTCGTGCCTCGTCACGAAGGCCATCATGTGCAGCGAGCACCGCGCGCTCCAAGTGCTGGAGTGGGCCTACGATCGCCAAGACGCCATCCTCGACGGCGCCAAAGCCGGCGCGGGGCTCGTCAACGTGCGGGCCATGATCCGCGATCGCTGGCCCGGGCTCGACACCTGCATCGACTCCAAGGACACGAAGCTGCGCCTCGATCGCACGCTCCGCTACATCGTGCAAAACCACCTGCCCGTGTCGACGCCGCAGATGTTCTTGGGCGAGACGCGGCTCTGCGACGAGGACACGGACATGGGCCTCGCGTACACGATGCGCAAGCTCGCGCCGGCGTTGAGGGACAAATGAAGCACGCATGGCTCATCGGCCTCGTCGCCGGGTGCGCGATGCTCGCGGGCACCGCGCTCGGCGTGCAATCGCAGGTGCAGGCGGCCGGAACGCGCCTCAAGACGGGCGCGACGGAGACCAACAAGCCCAAGGTCGCCATCGCCAACGACGCGGACGCGCCTTACTGCACGCCGGCGTTCAAGCAGGTGCTCGAGCGCGTGCTCCACGCCTGCGGCCTCGTGGGCGCCGACGCGCGCCGCGGCTGCCAGCCCGCCGACGTGAAGTCGCTCGCCCAGATCAGCGACGACGACTTCAACGCCCTCTTCACCCCGCTCAAGGATCGCGGGGCCGTCATCATGTTCGACGACGGCTCGGAGAAGCTCGACGACGGCGCCAAGAAGATCATCGAAGACCTCTGGATCGATCGCCGCGGCGCTCGCTACTTCTTCGTCCTCGCGCGCGCGTCGAAGTCGGGCACGCCCGAGTTCAACCGGGCGCTCTCGCACAAGCGGGCCAACTCGGTGATGTTCCTCCTCGCCGACAAGTTCAAGGAGCCCGACCTCGACAAGCAGGTCGGCATGCTCTGGCTCGGCAACGAGTTCGCCCAGCTCGGCAAGGAATACTGCGAGTGGAACGTGTCGCGCGACCGGAAGAAGTGCACCGCGGAGGCCATCAACCGCAGCGCCTTCGTGTCGTGGGTGGATTGTCAGTTGTGAGGCGAGAAGAGACAATGAGAGCGATGGGATCGTGGGCCGCGTTCATGGCCCTTTCGGCGGCGCTCGCCGGCTGTGACGACGCCAAGACCGATGTCCCTCCGCCTCCCCCGATGACGGGCCGCGCCAATGCCGTCACGGCCAAGCCCACCGCGACCGCGACTGCACCCGCCGTGACATCGACGACCGCGAGCGCGACTGCGGCCGCGCCCCGGCAGCTCTGCACCGGTCAGAAGCCGCGCTCCGCGCCCAAGAGCTCACCGAAGACGGCCGCCGCCGAAGGCGCGACGCCGCCGCCGTCGCCGCTCCCGATGGGCGTCGGCAAATGGACGTGGGTGAACCTCTGGGCCGCGTGGTGCGGGCCCTGCAAAGAGGAGATGCCTCGCCTCATCGCTTGGCAGAAGAAGCTCTCCGATGCCGGGGTGATGATCGATCTCGCCTTCGTCTCACTCGACGACGACGAGCGGCAAATGCGCCGCTTCCTCGACGCCCAACCCAAGGACGGCGTGCGCTCCACCTACTGGCTGCCCGAGGGCGAGCGCAGCGGGTGGCTGGGCGCGTTCGGGCTCAAAGAATCTCCGCAGCTCCCCGTGCAAATTCTGGTCGCGCCGAGCGGTCAAGCGACGTGCGTGATCGAGGGCGCGATCGAGGATCGCGATTACGCGGCCATCGCGTCTTTCGTCGGCGCGAAGAAGTAACCGCAGCAGCCTTCTTCCTCAGCGCCCGTAAGGCACCCGGTACCCGCCTGGGCGCTTCAACGTGTGCGTGTGGAAGAACGCCTGCAAGGCGCGGAGACGCGCGGCCCCGTCCTCGCCGCGCTGCTCGAAGAGATCGTGCTTCTCGCGAGGGTCGGTGTTGAGATCGAAGAGCTCGACGGTGCCGAGGCGGCGGTCGTGGATGATCTTGAAACCGTCGGGGAAGACCATCGCCCGCATGAGCCGTGACGAGTCGGCGGCGATGGGCCGCGTGGGCGTGGGATCCTGACCGCGGAGATACGGCACGAGGCTCTGGCCCATCATCTCGCTGGGCGTGGGCTGGCCGAACAAATCGAGCAGGGTCGGGGCCACGTCGAGCAGCGTCACGGGGCGCGTCGTCACGTGCGGCATGCCCCCGGGGAGCCGCATGATCAAGGGCACCCGCAGGAGCTCGTCGTAGAGCGTCGTCGCGTGGAAGCTCGATCCGTGCTCGCCGAAGCCTTCGCCGTGATCGGCGGTGAGGACGACCGCCGTGCGCTCGCGCAGCTCCGCGCTCGCATCGAGCTGCGCCACGAGCCGCCCCAGCTCGGCGTCGATGCGCTTGATCCCGCGCAGGTAGCGCTCGAACGGCGTGCCCACGTTGCTCCCGTGATCGTAGGGTGCGTGGCCGTCGGTGAAGTGCACGTAGAGGAACAGCGGGCGATCGGCGCGCTGCGCGCGGATGCGCGCGATCGCGGCCTCCATGATGGGCGGCGCGTCCGCGTAGCCGCGGCCCTTGGCCTTGATGACGCGCTCCTCGGCGAAGCCGTGCACCACACCATACGAGGCCACGAGCCCCGGCATGCCCGAGATCACGGTCGTGTCGACGCCGGCGGCGCCGAGCAGATCGGCAACGCGCGGCGTGGTGTCGAGGTGGGGATAGACCCACTCCGTGGTCGCGCCCGGCCACTGCGACCAATAAAGCTGAGAATAGTATCGGCCCGAGAGAATGGCGCTCACCGACGCCGACGTCGCCGGTGCGGTGGCGCGCGCCGTGCGGAATTGCGTGCCGGCGCGGCGCAGGGCCGTCATCGCGGGGAGATCCGCGGCGCGGGCGTCGCCGTCGAGCAGATCGGCGCGCATGCAATCGACGACCATGAGAATCACGATCGGGCTCGCCGGCAAAAGCCGCGGGCTCGACGCGGGCACCTGCGCGTGCCCGATGCGGCTCTGGAACCAGCCGTCCTGCACCTCCGCGACGATCGAGGGATGCGCCTCGCCGAGCTCGACCAAGCCCTCGTCGCGCTCGCGCAGACGGGCGAGCCACGGCGCCACGACATCACCGGGGATACGGTGAATCGCCAGCGCCACGCTGTTGCTCGGCCGCGCGATCACCGCCCACAGCCCGAACATCCCGAGCGCGCCACGCAGCACGAACGTCACGCGCCCACCGGGCGGCGCCGAGGACGACGTGAGCGCGGCGCCGAAGAGCGTGGCCGCAACGATCGCCGCCACGAGGTGCATGCCCGGATAATCGCCCGGCAGGACGAAGTGATTGGCCATCGCGACGGCCACGCCGAGCACCACGCCGACCGCGCGAAGCCAAGGCCGCGCGAGCATGCGCCCCGCGAACGCCGCAGCCGGCACCGCCGCGGCCACGATCACGATCAGCAGGGCGAGCGCGAGGCCATGCGGAATGCGCAGCTTGCCCGCGAGCACCGAGAGGTCCTCGCGCAGCGCAGGCGCCGTGACCGCAATCGATGCGATCGCAATGGCCAGGTACGCGAGGCGCGGGCGCGCGGGACCGAAGCGCCGCCACAGTGCCACCGCGGACGACGACAGCACGCCGGCCGCGAGCAGGTGCCCGACCACCGTGACGTCGCGCATCGCCGCGACGGCCCGCGTCTCGTTCGCTCCGGGCAGCGTATGCGCGTGAATCAGGCTCGCCACCGCGAGCATGACGACCCCCGCGAGCAACCCGCTCTCGGCGCGCATCGCCGGCGCACGGAGACTCTGCATCAGCTCGCGGGCACGCATCGGCCGCGCAGCATAGTCACGTTGAACGGAATGTGTCAGCTCGATGTCACGAGCCTCGCGGAGGCCCCGATCCTCGGCTTTTTGCGGCAAATCGAGCGTGTGAGCCGGCGCCTCTCCTTTCGCCGCACAATGCGCGCGGACGAATCGAGAATCACCCCGCGGCACCGAGGCCGGCGATCGCGCCGCCGGCGCCGCGGAGATCGTGCCTACTGGACACTGTGGTGATCGCGCCGACCATGCTTGTGCTCGAAAGCGTGGCGCACACCCTTCATGCGCGTCCGGCCTTCCGCATCTGAGCGAGCTCCGGAGCCGGCAAACCCACCTGCCCGAGCCCGCTCAACGGCGCTCCGCACGACCGGCGGCGCGCCGTCTCATCGAGTCTCACATCGTGCCTGGTCAAGCCTTCTGGAGCTCCAACACACCGTGGAGCAAAGCCTCCTCGATCGCGGCCCCGCCCTGGGACATGGCCTGATCGACCGGCATGTCCAACATCTCGGCGAAGCGCAGAATGCCTTCGCGCGCCGTCTCCGCCTCGTGCACGCAGGTCAAGAGACCGAGCAGCTCCATCGTCATGTCGACCTGGGGGATCAGCGCCTTCGGCGGGAAGCGCGCCGTGAGCGTCGAGGGCACCTCGGCGCCCGGCCCGATCTGCTCCTGCGCGAGCAGCGTGCCTTCGGGCATGCGCAGCGTCGCGGAGAGCAGGCGATCCCGATCCGCGGCGACCGCGCGCGCCGCGATGATCTTGTCGATCCGCTCGCTGGAGAACATCACCTGCGACATCTGCTGGATGTTGATCGACGCGGTCCACCCGGGCGCGCCCGTGGTTCGCTCCACGACGGTGAGCGACGGCGTGAGCGTGCGGATCCCTTCGCGCTCGAAATGCGCGCGGCGCAGCAGCGTCTCCGCCTCGAACGCCGGACCGAGGCCGGGGTGCAAGCCGGCGGCGTACGTGGCCGCGTGCACGTCGAGGCCATTGCCCTGCGAGTGCAGGAGAAGCAGGTTGGCGTTCGGCCCGATCGCGTCGCGAAGGCGCGTTTCCAAGGGGATTTCGCCATACTCGGGCCACTCGACGAAGAGCACGGCGCGCCCGCCGGGCGTGAGGTGCGCGACGAGGTTCCGGAGCAGCGAGAGCGAGAGCTCGTCGCCGCGGCGACCACCGTAGAGGAACGTCACGTCGGCGACGCCCTCGGGCTGCGGGATGAACGGCGGCTGCGAGACGATGAGATCGAACGTCTCGCCGGCGACGGGAGCGAAGAGATCGCCTTGGCGCAAATCGAGGCTCTCGACGCCGTTGAGCGCGGCGTTGGCGCGCGCGATGGCCACGGCGCGCTCGCTGATGTCGGTCGCCACCACCTTGCGCGCGGCGCGCGCCAAGAAGAGCGCGGACGTGCCCGATCCACAGCCGATCTCCAAGACGCGCTCCACCGGACGGCGCGGGAAGGCAGCGCCCGTCAAGGCGATGGTGGTCTCGCCGAAGCCCATGACGGCCTCGTCGCCTTGGGCCAGCTCGTCGGCGAGGATGTAGAGATCGTCGAGCACGACGAGGATGAATTGCGAGACAATGCCGCCGTCCGCGCTGCGCCCGAGCAGGCCCACGTCGAGCAGCGCCGGCAGCAGATCGCCGAGCGCCTCGCGGCCCTCCGCCTCGGTGACCGGATCGCGAAACATGAACATGCGCATCGCGTAACCGAGGGCGTTCTTCATCTTGCGGAGATGGAAAGCGCGGATGGGCTGGCGGTGCGCCGGAGGGACCGCACCCGCCGCGCTGACGACGGGCGCAGCGGCCGCGAACGTGACCCCGAGCTTCTTCAGGGTACGACCGAGATCACGGAGAACGTCGAGGCGGGTGGCGAAGCGGGAGATGTCGGGCAGGGCCATGGCGCGGCAGCGTATCCCGTCCCGCCCGAGCTTGGATAGAAGCGCAATGCCCGAGAACGGCCGGCACGAATTGCGGTTTCGGGCCCACCGCGCTAGGAGCGTGTCGCCGTCATGCCGGAGATCGACGACGAAGCGCGGGACCCCTTTCAGCTGTGCGGGAGCACGATCGAGGGGAAGTACCGGATCGCCTCCGTGATCGGAGACGGCGGCTTCGGCGTCGTGTACCGCGGCGTGCACCTCGGCTTCGGCGAGCTCATCGCCATCAAATGCCTGAAGCTGCCGCACGCGCTCGCCGACAAGCAGCGCGACGGCTTCCTCGAGCAGCTCCGCGACGAAGGCCGCCTGCTCCATCGCCTCTCCAAGGCCACGCCCGGCATCGTGCAGGCCCTCGACGTCGGCGCGGTGACCACGCCCGCGGGCATGTGGGTGCCTTATCTCGTGATGGAGTGGCTCGACGGCGAGACGCTCGCCGACCACGTGCAAAAGCGGCTCGCGCGCGGCGAAGGCCCCTTTTCGCTGGCCGACGCCATTCGCTTGCTGGAGCCGGCCGCGCGCGCGCTCGGCGTGGCGCACGGGCTCAAGGTCGCGCACCGCGACGTCAAGCCGCAGAACCTCTTCGTCACCAAGGTCGGTGAGAACCGCACGCTGAAAGTCCTCGATTTCGGCATCGCCAAGGTCCTCACCGACTACACCACGTTCACCTCCGCGCTCGACGCCACGCGGGCCACGCCGGCCGCGTTCACGCCTCGCTACGGCGCGCCGGAGCAGTTCAACAAGCAGCGCGGCGCCACCGGCCCGTGGACGGACGTGTTCGCGCTCGCCCTCATCCTCGTCGAGTTGCTCACGGGGACGAAGGCGCTCGAAGGCGACGATCCCACCCAGCTCTACATCGCCGCGGCCGATCCCACGCTGCGCCCCACACCCCGCGCACGCGGCGCCGACGTGCCCGACGCGGTGGAGCGCGTGCTCGACAAGGCCCTCGCCGTCGAGCCCAAAGCCCGTTGGACCGACGCCGGAGAAATGTGGGACGCGCTGCTCGACGCCGCCGGCATGGCACCGTCGGCGATTCAACGCCTCTCGTCACCGCGCCTGTCCCCGCCCGGCCCCGCGCCCACGGAGCCCATGGGCAAAGCCGAGGCGCCCACCGTGCGGCCGCACGGCGCCCTCCCGGAGACGCGCGAAGCCACACGCAAAGACGCCGCCGCGGGCGGTCTCGAAGCCACCCGCCCCATCGAGGCCGCGGGCATCTCGCTGCCCGCCTCGGTGGTGGTGAAGCCCGGAGGCGACGCCCAAGCTCCTGCGAAATCGGATCCATCGGCGACGGCCGCGTCCCCCGGCGCGCCGCCCAAGCCCGCCCTCGATCCGATGTCGGAGACCCCCTTCTTCCAGCGCCACCATTTGCCCATGAGCAAGCCCGGGGC
This sequence comes from Minicystis rosea, assembly GCA_001931535.1. Taxonomy (GTDB): domain Bacteria; phylum Myxococcota_A; class Polyangia; order Polyangiales; family Polyangiaceae; genus Minicystis; species Minicystis rosea. Next base: position 13,312,709 of record CP016211.1, on the reverse strand, counting down.
GGCGCAGGCGCAGAATGGTAGTCCCGACGCGCAGAATGGTAGTCCGGAGAAGGCCAATCCCACCCCTGCGAGCCTCGCCGTCCAGCCGAAGGGTGCTTTGGTCGCTCCGGAAAAGCGGGGCTCGCGCGGCCCTTGGATCATCGGCGGTATCCTCGTCGCGTCCATCGCGGCTGCGGCCGTGATCCTCGGCACCGCGCCCGAGCCTGGGACCAAGCCCGTCGCCAGCGCCTCCCCTCTCGGCAAGAAGGCCGGCCCGCCGGTCCGCCGCAACGACGCCGGCCCTCCCGACGCCGCCGCGCCCACGGCCCCCGCCTCGGCGACCGCAGCGACCAGCGTCGACGCCGCCGCGCCGCTCGTCGATCCGGGCCCTCCGCCCTCGGACATGGTCTATGTCGCGCCCGGCATCCTGAAGACCGGCGAAGGCGACGCGGCCCGTGAAATCAGCGTCACCCGCGGCTTCTACCTCGATCGCACCGAGGTCAGCGTCCGCGCCTACGAGGGTTGCACCGCCAAACGCATGTGCGGCGCCGCCGATCACGTGGCCTTGCCACCCGGCTTCATCAACCCTTGGGCGCCGCCTGATACCGAATCTGCGCCCGACGCGACGACCCCGCCCGACGACTACGCCGAGCGCTGGTCACGCCGCTGCAACGCCCCGCGCGGCGCCGGCGATCACCCCATCAACTGCGTCGATTTTGCCAGCGCCGAGGCCTACTGTCGCTGGGCCGGCAAGCGCCTCCCCACCGAGGCCGAGTGGGAGCTCGCCGCGCGCGGCAGCGAGGCTCGCCCCTACCCTTGGGGCAACGACGCGCCGGAGTGCGGGCGCGCCTGCTACGACAAGAACGGTGGTTGTCTGGAGCGCGGCCGCGAAGTCACCACCTGCGCCGGCGGCCTGCACGTCGCCGACCGCACGCCCGAAGGCATTCACGATCTCGGCGGCGACGTCAGCGAATGGGTGAGCGACGGTTACGCCGAGAAGCCCGCCGGCGGCGCCGATCCCAAAGGCAACCCCGCCTCCCCGACCCGCGTCGTCCGCGGCGGCAGCTTCATCGACGGCGACGACAAGCTCAAAGCCACCTCCCGCATCTCCATGCCCCCGAGCGTGGCCCACGTGGCCATCGGCTTCCGCTGCGCGATGGACGCACCTACGCCGGCCGCACCGAAGCCTTAGCATCTCGGCTTCTCCGCCGAGCGCGCGCTCTCCAAGCATGCGAGACGGCGCCGGCCTCGGCGTTCGCGCTCAATCGCTCGAGCGTCATCGTCAGTCCCCCATCAGCCGCGAGCGACATGCATCCTCGCGAGTCCATCCACGGGGCCAAGCGACTGCAATCAAGCCCACAATCTACGTTCGGCAGGCAGCCGATTGTCCCCTTGACCCTCCACCAAGGTAGAGGGTCCACCCTCTCGTGCATGCCCCTCTCGCGATACCTTCGTCTCGTATGGCTCAGCGCCCTCTACGATCTCCTCGTCACCGCCGCCTTCGCCACGCCGTGGACCGCGCGCTTCGCGCTCACGCAGCTCTCGCGCGTCCACGGCGCCCTCGGTGCCGGCGGCACGCCGCCTCCGGCCTTCGAGCCACTGCCCCTCTTCTTCGTCAGCCTCTTCGGCACCGTCGTCGTGATGTGGGCCCTGCTCCGTCTCGTTCGCCCGCGCATCGAGCATGGCCTCGTGGATGGGATGGGCCGCGTCGCCTTCTCGGTGTGGATGCTGCTCGCGCTCGCGTCGGGCGAGACGCGGCTGCTCACTCTGTTCCTCGTTCCCGAGATCACGTTCGGGATCGCGCAGCTCGCCGGCTGGGCGCGGGTCGCACGTGCGCCGGGGCAAGCACGCGCAGCAACGTGAGAGGATCTCATGCGCATCGGTGAAGCGGCGCGGCGCGCGGGCGTGCGCGTGGTGACGGTACGCTTTTACGAGGCCCAAGGCCTCTTGCCGAAGGCCGCGCGGACGGAGAGCGGATATCGCGATCTACCCGCCTCCATCGTGCAGCGGCTCCGCTTCATCCGGCGCGCGCAGGAGCTCGGCTTCACGCTCGCGGAGATCCGCTCGTTCCTCGCGGCCTCCGACGCGCGCGGACAGCTTCGCGCCGAGCAAATCCGGCCGGCCGCGGAAGCGAAGCTCGCCGACCTCGATGCGCGGATCAAAGATCTGCGCCGGATGCAGAAGGCCATCCACACGCTGCTCGAGCGCGGGGAGCCGCACGGCGACTGCCCCATCCTCGCATCGCTGGGCGGCGCGCTCGACACGGTCGAGGCGCCGCCGAAGCGAAAGCGTGGATGAGCCGAGCGATCATCACGTCTCCGCGGATCGACGCGGAAGGCGCCATTTGCGCCCTCGAAGCGCTCTGACGTGGGCCAAACGGAAGCCGGATCACCCGAGATCGACGCCTGGCGTGGCCTGGCACCTTCGATGCACTCGCTCCACGATCGACGCAGAGGCCCTGTCGAAGCCATCTTCGACAATGCATCTTTCTGTGTCGCGCTCATGGTAGTTGGGCGGAGACCGCACCAGTCTGCCGCTTGACCGAGCCTGGACGGCACGATACCGTGCTTCACGCGACTCACGGAGCTAAAATGGCCTGGCAAGTACTCTTTTGGAACATTCAGGGGACGGCGAAGGGCAACGTCAAGTTGGATGTGGTCAAGAAGGCCATCGAGCTTGTCAAACCCGACATCATTTGCTTCGCGGAAGTCGGGCTCAAGTTCCCGTACGAGGAGTTTCCCAACTACCGTTTTCAAGAGCACCTCATTCAGGACAAAGACGAGAAGGACACGCCGAAGGGGCTCGCGCTGGGGGTGCGAGCAACGATACACGAGATCCATGGCAAGCTAACGCCGCTCCACACGACGCTGATGACCAGCAAAGGGCCTGTCAAGCTGGCTCGGCCCATCCTCACCGCCAACGTTTCCGGGGTCGAGGTCATCATCGCTCACGCGCCGAGCAGCGGCGGGCCGCTCGGGCGCGTGACGGTGGCGGAGATCTGCGACTACTTCCGCGACCAGTGCCGTAGAAGCCGCGGACACTATCAGGGCTTCGCGGTCGGTGACTTCAATGCGCAGTTCTCTCCGTTCATGATGCACGTCGACGAGGTCTACGAGGAGATCGACACCGCGCGGCGCTTGAAGCGAACCTCCACGTATTTCTATTCGATCCAAAGCCGCGACCCCAAGTGGGACATCACGCAGAAGTCGGGAGGCGTCATCGACTTCATGATCACCTGTGGCGTGGTCGCACGTGCCGAGACCAACTTCCATAGAGACATCGATCTCCTGAATTCGTCCCTATACCTGCCCAAATGGCCATCCACGCCGAAAACGTCCGTGCTCGTGGACACCAAGGAGAGCTCCGTCGCTGGAATCGGCACGCTGGTCTTGAAACCATCTGCAGAGACGGACTCGGTGTATGCCGACGTCAAAGGCGCCCTTGACAAACAGTTCAAGGTCGTCGCCGGTGCGACGAGCGAGATTGCCGGTTGGCACATCGATCACCGACCGATCATCTACGATCTGATCACTGCCGGGGGCTCGCCGGGCGCACCTCGGATTGTCGAGTCCGGCTTGTGAGGCCTTGCCGAATGATGTCGGCACGCTTTTCGTAGGAATGGGAATCGCACGTCCTGGAACGATCGTGTCACTTCCCAAGCGCATCCCCGCTCAACGCTTCTTGGCAGCCCGGACCGATGCCTGGTGGGCTTCCCGGTAGTGCTGGGCCAAGAGGTCTTCGCCCCAATCGCCCGTGAAGCTGCGCCACACCGAGTGAGCGTGGTTGGCCCCGTCTTGGGTGTTGTCGTACTCGATGGCGAAGGTCGGGCCTTTGACGCAGTAATAATGCCCTTCGCCCGGAGCCTCCCCGCCGGCCCAGGCGAAGGTGATGGATTCGAGACCGGCGTCCTCGATCTTGCGCCATTCGAGGGTGGCAATCTCGTCGGCCGTCCGATCCACGTACAAACGCACGAGCCGGATCAACCGATCTCGCTCCTTCGCCGTCAGCGCGCCGAAGGGCACTCCTTCCGGGAGCACGGCGGGGCTCGCGTCGCGGTAAGCATCGGTGACGATGTCGCCGGGCGCGACATCGCTCACCAGCGCACGAGCCTTGTTGCGTGGGCCGAGGCATCGCAGGAGCTCGCGGGCGTGCTCCTCCTCTTCGGGCAACGTGCGTAGACCACGGCTCGATCCATGCCGGACCTCGGCGGGATTGGCGCCGAAGAACAAGGGTGTCGGCGCGATGCGATCCCCGTCGACGAGGGTGAAATGCACGCCCAGATGATGCCCGCCGACACGCCACGCCCAAGGCTCGTCACCGCCCGGATCGCCGAAGATGGCAAAGGCATAGAGCTCGGGGTCGCGCACGAAATGCGGAGCCCACGAGCCGACGCGCTCCGCTTCTCGCAGATGACGTTCGAGCATCATGATGGCGCGCGCCTTCGGGCCGCCGTCAACGCCGAGCCCCGACGCCAACAGGGCAAACGCCGCGTGCTGCTGGGTCTCCGTCATGTTCACGAGGCGCAAGCCTTCGTGCCAGAAAGTTCGCTCCTCCCACACGAAACCATCCGGTCGATAGTTCCACCGATATCGCTCCTGATCGGTGAACGCGAAACGCACCGCCGCGCGACGAGGCGGATCCAGGATCGACAAGAGGTGCAACGCGGCGTCGACCATCCGTCTCGCCACGGCAGGAGCCCGATACGGGGCGGGGCCCATCTTCATGACGGCGATCTCGGGTGCTCACGCGATCATCGCAAGACGACCCGACACCGCGCGCACACATTCTCCATTTGGCTGCGCGAGGAAGGTTTGCGCCTCACCAGTGGACGGCCATCGGGACATACCCTCCAGTCGAGCGGGCTCACGTGTTGCCCTTGGGACGACCGCTGACACGAAGCCGCCGAGCGGCGGGCGAAACCCGCACGCTCGAATGGGGAGGGCGGAATGAGCGAAAAGAAAGCACAACCGGAGCGGGACGACGAGAAGAGCAAGGACGCGGATCTGGAACGGAACCGCGTGGACACGGAGCAAAAGGGTTACCTCACGACGGAGCAGGGTGTCCGGGTCGAGGACACGGACAACTCGCTCAAGGTGGGTGATCGCGGCCCCACGCTGCTCGAGGACTTCCATCTTCGCGAGAAGATCACGCACTTCGATCACGAGCGCATTCCGGAGCGCGTCGTGCACGCGCGGGGATCGGGCGCGCACGGCTACTTCCAGGTCTACGAGTCGCTCGCCGATCTCACCAGGGCCAAGTTCCTCCAAGACCCGTCGGTCAAGACGCCCGTCTTCGTGCGCTTCTCGACCGTCGTAGGCTCACGCGGCTCGTCGGACACGCCTCGTGACGTGCGGGGATTCGCCACCAAGTTCTACACCGAAGAGGGCAATTACGATCTCGTCGGCAACAACATCCCCGTCTTCTTCATTCAAGATGGCATCAAGTTCCCCGACATCATCCATTCGGTGAAGCCGGAGCCGGATCGCGAGATCCCTCAGGCCGCCTCGGCCCACGACACCTTCTGGGACTTCGCCTCGCTGGTGCCGGAGATCACCCACATGCTCATGTGGGTCCTCTCCGATCGCGCCATTCCCCGCAGCTATCGCATGATGGAGGGCTTCGGCGTCCACACCTTCCGGCTCGTCAACGCCAAGGGTGAAGCGCACTTCGTCAAGTTCCATTGGAAGCCGCTCCTCGGCGTCCACTCGCTGGTTTGGGACGAAGCCCAGAAGATCTACGGCAAGGACCCCGACTTCAACCGCCGCGATCTCTGGGACGCGATCGCGTCCGGCAACTATCCCGAATACGAGCTCGGTCTCCAGATCATCGAGGAGAAGGACGAGCACGCCTTCGCCTTCGATTTGCTCGATCCAACCAAGATCGTGCCCGAAGAGCTCGTCCCCGTGCGCCGCGTGGGCAAGATGGTTTTGAACCGGAACCCGGACAACTTCTTCGCCGAGACGGAGCAGGTGGCCTTCTGCACGCAGAACGTCGTGTCCGGCATCGATTTCACCGACGATCCGCTGCTCCAGGTGCGCAATTTCTCGTACCTCGACACGCAGCTCCTCCGCTTGGGCGGGCCCAATTTCACCGAGCTGCCCATCAACCGCGCGGTGGCCCAGGTGCAGAACAACAACCGTGACGGCTTGATGCAACACCGCATCTTCAAGGGCCGAGTCGCCTACACGCCCAACTCGCTCGCGGGTGGTTGCCCCATGGCCGCGCCCGAGAAGCTGGGTGGCTTCGTGCACTACGCCGAGAAGGTGAGTGGCAAGACCATCCGCATGCGCAGCCCGAGCTTCGCGGATCACTACACCCAGGCCAAGCTCTTCTGGGACAGCATCGCTCCGTGGGAGAAGGAGCACCTCATCGCCGCGGCCCGCTTCGAGCTCGGCAAGGTCGAGACCGAAGCCGTGCGCGCACGCATGGTGGAGGGCTTTGCCAAGGTCGACATCGATTTCGCGCGCGCCGTCGCCGAAGGCATCGGCGTGCCCCCGCCCGCGGCGCCGCCGCCCGCCGTGCCGGCGCAGGCGACGCCCGCTCCGGGCAAGCGCTCGGTCGCGCGGTCCCCCGCGGTGAGCATGGCCAACACGGTCAAGAACAGCATCAAGACCCGCAAGATTGCCATTCTCGTGGCGGACGGCGTGAGCGGTGCGGAGCTCCAGAGCGTCCGGGCCGCGCTCCTCGCCGACGGTGCCGTTCCCGAGCTCGTGGGACCGCGGGTCGGCTCCGTGAAGACGGCCGAAGGTGGTTTGGAGAAGACCCCGGTGTCCTTCCAGACGACCGCCTCCGTGCTCTACGACGCGGTCTACGTGCCCGGCGGCAAGGCCAGCGCCGATACGCTGAAAGCGCTCGGGCTCGCGCTCCACTTCATCAACGAAGCCTACAAACACCACAAGCCCATCGGCGCCTCCGGCGAGGGCGTCGAGGTCTTGAAGGCCACGAGCATCACCGGCGTGAAGATCGCGGACGCCACGGCGCAAGGAAAGCCCGTGAGCGACAAGGGCGTCGTCACGGTCGAGAGCGGAAAGGGCATCAAGCCCTTCATTCTCGATCTCGTGCAAGCCATCGCCGTGGTCCGCCACTGGGATCGCGACACGAGCCGCATCCCCGCCTGATCCATCGTGGGCTCGCCCGCGCCCCCTCCGAAGGGGCGCGGGCGCGCATCGATCGTCAACCAATCTCCCGCGATCGCCCCGCCCAATACGGTGCTCTCAAGTCCTTCTTGAGCACCTTGCCGGACGCCGTTCGCGGCAGCTCCGCGCGAACCTCCACGCGCACGGGCACCTTGAAGCCGGCGAGGTGCTTGCGGGCAAAGGTGAGGAGCGCCTTCTCGTCGACCTCGGTCCCTTTCGCCGGCACCACGAAAGCCAATGGCGACTCGCCCCATTTCTCCGAAGGGATCGCGATCACCGCCACGTCCGCCACCGTCTCGTGAGCCATGAGCACGTTCTCCACCTCGGCGGGATACACGTTCTCTCCACCGGTGATGATCATGTCCTTCAAACGATCGTGGAGATACAGATATCCATCTTGATCGAAGTACCCGATGTCGCCGGTCTTGAGCCAGCCGTCCGCCGTGATCGCCGAGGCGCCGTCCCCTTCCCGCCTCCAGTAGCCGACCATGTTTTGCCGGGATCGCGTCCAGATCTCGCCGGGCACGTAGACCGGGAGATCCTCCCCCGTTTGCGGCGACACGATGCGCACCTCGACGCCGTCGTGCGGTTTGCCGGCGGCGCGCAGCCGGTGGCGATGCGGCCCCTCCAACACGTGATCTTCGGGCGGTAACGTCACGATGGCGCCGGTGGTCTCGGTCAATCCGTACGCCTGCGCAAGGCCACAACCGAGGAGGCGCACGGCACCCGCGAGCACCGGCTCGCTGATGGGCGCGGCGCCGTAGACGATGAGCTTCAAGCTCGAATAGTCCTTCTCCGCCGCGCCGGGCACCAACTGCATGAGCTGGAGGAGCACGGGCACGAGGAAGGTGTGGGTGATGCGGTGCGCGCTGATGAGCTCGAGGATCCCCGCCGGCGTCGCGTCGCGCATGAGCACCGATTTACAACCATTGAAGAGGCCCACCATGGCCCAGCCGGAGCCGCCGATGTGGAACACGGGCATCGGCACCAGGTTCACCGAGTCCGAGCCAACACCCCATTGGGCCGAGGAGGCAGGGAGCAGGGAGAACACGTTGTCGTGGCTCAGGAGCACGCCCTTCGGGTGGCCGGTGGTGCCCGACGAATAGAGATGAAAGGCGATGTCCGCTCCGCCGGGCTCGACGCCGGGATCGGTGTCGCGCCCCGCGTCGCGGAAGGACGCATAAGGCTCGAAGCGGTCGCCGTCGATGACCACGAAGCGCCGCACCGTCTTGAGATCGGGCGCGATGCTGGCCACCAGATCGGCATACTCGGCGCCGAGCACGAGCACGGTGGCCTCGGCGTCGTTGACGATGTACGCGACCTCCCGCGCCGTGAGGCGAAAGTTGATGGCGACGAGCACCGCATTGAGCTTGGCCACGCCGAAGAGGAGCTCGAAATAGGGAATCCCGTTCTTGTCCAGGAAGGCCACCCGATCGCCGGGGCCGACACCGGCATCGCGCAGCGCGTTGGCCGTTCGGTTCGATCGCGTGTGGAGCGCGCCGTACGTGACGACCTCGTCTCCTTGGACGAGCGCCACCGCGTCGGGGCGGGCCGCGGCATGCTTGCGAATCACGGTAGTGAGGGTGCTCATCGAATGTCCTCCCGAGGGTTCGAGGTCGCGACGAGATGGCTTATTGTGCGGCTTGGCCTGCGAGGCGGCGCAGATGAAAATACAGCGGGAAGGCGTCGCCCTTCCGGTCCATGACGCCGAGCACGAGGTCGTCCGAGATCTTGCGAAAGTGATCGAAGATCGGGTGTTGGTCGTACACCATGGTGGCCGTGGAGACGCCGCGGTAGCGCACGAAGCGGAGCGTCGCCTTGCCGAGGATGGGATTCACCTCGCGCCCGCCGTCCGCGCCGCGGGAGATGATGGGGTCGACGTCGTTCTCGTCGTGGAATGTCTTGCCGATCCAACCGATGGTCGCGAGCTGCCGCTCGCCCTTGTGGCCGGTGCGAAACACGCCCCCTTCCCACGCGCCCAGCATGAAGGAGGGCTCGATGGCGGGGAGCGAATCGAAGAGAGCGTGGAGCGCGTCGAGCGGCACTTCGACCTCGCTCGCGACGAGCGCTTGGAAACGGGCTTCTGCGTTCACGGAGCCTCCGGAGTCATCATGGCATCACCAGCACCGGCTTGATGGCGCGGCCGGATCGCATGTCGGCCGCGGCCTCCTCGATGCGATCGAAATCATAGAAGGTGACGAGCTTCTCGAGGGGGAAATGGCCGCTCCGGTACCACGCGATCATCTGCGGGATGAAGGTGCGCGGCACCGCGTCTCCCTCGACGGTGCCGCGGAGCGTCCGCCCGGTGGCCATCATCTTGTTGGGATCGATCTGGATGCGCGCCCCACGCGGGCTCACGCCGCAAAGCACCATCTGCCCCCGGGGCCGGAGGCAACCATAACCCATCTCGATCACGGCCGGATCGCCGGTGTTGTCGAACGCGAGAGACACACCGCCGAGGTCCGCGAGGACGGCGGCCACGTCCTCGCGGGCGTTGTTGACGACATGGGTGGCGCCGAGATCGCGGGCCACGTCGAGACGCGCATCGCGTCGATCCACGGCGATGATGCGCGCGCAGCCGGCGAGGCGCGCGGCCATCACGGCGGCGAGGCCGACGGTGCCACAACCGAAGATGACCAATGCATCTTCCGGTCCGGCGGCGAGGACGTTCATCACCGCGCCGGCGCCCGTTTGCACGCCGCAAGCGAGTGACGTCATCAGCGCGGCGGGCACGTCGGGAGGCAGCTTGACGAGGTTCGTCACCGCGGCCACCGCGTGCGTGGCAAAGCTCGATTGTCCGAAGAAATGACCGGTGATGGCCCGGCCATCGAGCGTGATGGGCGACGTCCCGTCGAGGCGGCGCCCGCGCCCGTTGAGATCGACGACGTGGCGACAATAAGCCGGCATGTCCGCCAAACAACGAGGGCACCGGCCACAAGCGCCGAAGCTCATCACCACGCGATCGCCGACCTCGAAGTCACTCACGTCGTCGCCGAGGGCCAGAATGCGCCCGACGCCCTCGTGCCCCAAGACGGCCGGCAGCGGCGTGCCCATGAGGCCTTCTTGGGCCGAGAGATCGGTATGGCACATGCCGCAGGCCTCGACCTCGACCAACACCTCGCGCGCCGCGGGAGCGGCCAATTCGCAGGTCTCGATGACGAAAGGGCCACTCTCCCGGGCGACGGCGGCGCGGATCCTCATGGCATCCTCCACGATACAGCGCTCACGGCCGAGCAGAAGAGCCGACCGGCCCCATCAGGATGTCGGCGAGCTTGGCGCGCTGGTAGGCGCCGTCGCCGAACAGGACCTCGTTGTGCTTCTGCCGCTTGAAATAAAGGTGCACGAAGCACTCCCAGGTGAACCCGATCCCGCCGTGGAGCTGCACCGACCGTCCAGAACAATACGATGCGGCATCGCTCGCCGCGGACTTGGCCATGCGCGCATCGACCTCGGCCGCATCGGAACGACCATCGATGGTCGCAGCCGCGGCGTAGAGGAGAGAGCGGGCCTCGTCGATCATCAGCATCATGTCGACGAGCGGGTGTTTGACCGCTTGAAAGAAGCCGATGGGATGATCGAACTGGACGCGCGTGCGCGCATACTCCGCGGTCGTCTGCAATTGCCACTCGGCCGCGCCCACCATGTCGGCGGCCACGGTCACGAGCACGGCCGGCTCCGCTGCGCGCCACGCCCTCTCCCCCTGCCCTGCCGCCGCCGCCACTTTGGAGACCTTCACGTCACGCAGCTCCACGCGGGCTTGATCGCGGGTCAAATCGACGATGGAGTCGGGAACGATGGTCACGCCCTCGGCGCCGACCTCGACGAGATAAAGGCCCATCCCCTCGGCCGAGCGCGCCTTCACCACGAGCACATCGGCCTTCATCGCATCTTGAACGAACCACGCCGTGCCATTCAGCACGATCTCATCCGAGCCGCGGGCCTCCACGTCGGTGTCCGCCGCTTCCCACGATCCCCGCGCATCCATGACGGCGAGGCTCACCGCGGTGCCGGCGGCGATGCGCCGGAGCAGGTCATCGGCGACCTCCGTCTGGCACGCAGAGAGCACGTGAGTTGCATGGATCGTCGCGATGAGCGGAGAAGGAATCGCTGCGCGCCCCGCCTCTTCCACCAGGCCGGCGACTGCGACCATGCGCATGCCCAAACCACCGGCCCGCTCGGGGACGGCCAGGGCCGAATATCCGAGCGCCACCATTTCGGTCCACAACGCGCGATCCCAAGCGGCCGCCGCATCGGGATTCCGCGCCACGAGCCGGTGCAGCGCCTCGACCGGACAGCGCGTCTCGAAGAAGCGACGCGCGCTCTGCTTCAAGGCGTGCTCGTCCTCGCCGAAGCCGAAATTCCAAAGGCTTTCCGTCGTGCTCATGCTCATCTCGACTTCGCCAGCCCGAGCACGCGCTCGCCCAGGATGTTGCGTTGCACTTCGCTCGATCCCGCCGCGATGGTGATTCCGTACGATCGCATGTAGGCGAGCGGCCACGTCGGGCCGTCTTGGTCTTCGCTCGTGGCTTGACGCAAGCTCGCCATTCCCTCGATGGAGCACGCGAGACGCGCGATGTCTTGCACCAGCTCGGAGCCGACCAGCTTGCGCTGCAGCGGGAGCCGCATGGGATGATCGCAGAGCCCCGGCACCGCCGCGCGGCGAATCGTCTCCTCGAACGCCCGGCGGCGAATGAGGAGCTTCATGATCTCGTCGCGAAACACCGGATCGTCCGCCACCGGCTTTCCCGCGCGGTACGAGCGCCGCGCGAGCTCGACGAGCCCGTCGGCGAGCGAAGGATCATCGACGCTCTCGCCGCCGGACGCCGGCGTCACCAGCGCGCCGGCGCTGCGCTCGTGAAGGAGCGTGGTCATGGCCACGTTCCAACCGTCGCCCACGGCGCCGAGCCGCAGGTCGTCATCCACCACGAGGTCTTCGAGGATCACCTCGTTGAACCCGAGCTCCCCCGTCATCTTCACGAGCGGCCGCACCGTGACGCCCGCGCCGATGGTCGCGCGAATGGGGATCACGAAATAGGACAGCCCTCGGTATTTGTCGGCGCGATCGGTGCGACAGAGGAGGATCATCCAAGTCGCGAAGTGGGCGAGAGACGTCCACGTCTTGTGACCGTTGATGATCCAGCGGTCGCCGTCGCGCCGGGCGAAGGTCTGCACGCCGGCGAGATCGGATCCGGCGCCAGGCTCGCTGAAGCCCTGACACCAAATTTCGTCGCCGGAGAGGAGCGGTGGAAGGAGCCGCTCCTTCAGCGCTTCGGATCCATGATGAAGAATGGTCGGCCCCGCCATCCCGAGGCCGACGACGTTGGGAAGGAAGGGCGCTCCGGCCGCCGCCATCTCCTCGTTGGCGATGGATTGGCAATCTCGACGGCCGCCGCCCCCGAACGCGAGCGGATAGTCGCACCCCACGAGCCCCGCCCGATACGCGGCTCGCTGAAAGGCGCACAGATGATCACGTTGCTCCTCCGTCGCGATCTCGAGCGGGCTCCGCGGCAGGCGAAACGGCGGCTCCGGTGGGAGGTTGTTCCGGAGCCACGTCCGGCAATGATTCCGAAATTCGCTGCGCTGCGCGGTGTCCGCGAAGGATCCATCCATCGGCTGCCTCGAACGCGACGGGCGTGGCTCGGGGTGTGGTGGCCCCGAGCCAGCTTTGCTGTTTGGGGAAGGACACGTGCCCTTCCCCGGACTCGAACGTACCCGAGAAGCCGACGTCAGGCCCGAAACGGCGCGACGTTCGGCTCGGGGCTCACAGCGTCTTCATGTACTCGATGATGGCCCAGCGCTCGTCGTCCGTGAGCGATTGGGTGAACTCGTGACCTTGGTTGCCCATTCCGTAAAGATAGCTGTTGAAGATCATCCGGGACCGGATCTGCTTGTTGGTGACGGGCGGCGGCGACTGGTACGCGAGCGAGTTGTACCGGGCGACCGCGTTGGCGATGTTGGCGAAGAGGATGTCTGGCGTCGCCATCTCGTTGGTGCAGGGCAGGAACGGATCGTTGAACGGCGAATCCTGACAGGCGAGCGCCGTGTACTTCCAACCCATCTTCTGGAAGTCGTAGGAAGCATAGCTCGCGTCGTAGCCCGCGTTCGTCCCGAGGATGTTGGCCGCCGTGTACTTGCGCTTCCAGATGGCCGGGCGGGCCGAGGGCTTGAGCACGCCCCAGAGATCGGGGACGCTGCCGTTGTGGAAATACGGGGCGTTGGCCCAAGCACCGTAGAGCGGCGGCGCCATGTAACCAAAGGGATCGATCCAGGTGTTGGGCCCGACCGGAGAGAACTCCGGCCCTTCGCCGAGATCGTAGGCGCGGCGCGGGATGCGGCGGAGCGCGCTCGACACCAGATCATCGGAATACCCCGGGTGATCCGGGCTCTCGTCGTTGTAGGCCAGATAGCTGGTGTTCCAAGCACGCCGCTTCTTCTCGTCGGCCATGAGCTCGGCGCGCTCGGGATCCGTGCCGATGGTCTCGATGGGCGTGATCACGCCGGCCACGCCCTTCAAACGAGGATCGGGGAGATAGCTCGGATCGGCCGCGTAGCGCGGCGAATACACGCCGTGGCAGCTCGCGCAGGATCCGTTGCCGGCCGGCCGGGGGATGTCGTCGTTGGCCGTGCCCTGCCAGAGATCGCGCTCGTGGAAGAGAATGGCACCTTCCTCGGCGAGCGCGTCGTCGACGGTCTTCGGGTATTGCGGCGGTGACAGCGAGATGAAGAAGTTGTCGTTGTCTTCGAACTCCGACGTGAGCGCGCGCCGCTCCGGCCCGTCGCGGAAGAGGTTGGCGATGCCGAACGCCATCTCGGAACGGACGTTGTCCGAGGTCAGCGCCCCGTCCCAGAACTGCCGCGTCTTGAAGGCGCGGTACCACCAGTTGGGCGCCTTGGCCATGCCGCCCGCGTGCGAGGGGAAGTATTCGAGCAGGCTCGGGACGAAGCCCAGCGTATCCATGTCGAAGAGCGCCGGCAGGAGATCGACGATGCCAATCGCGTCGGTCGACCCGCGCCCCACGCTCCACGGGAGGGGCGCGAGCTGAAGCACCACCGTGGGCCCGTTGGCCTGGAAGAGATCCGATTGGAGCAGGCCCGCGTCATTGGCATCGTTGGAGCGGCCCCACGAGAACGCGGACTCCGTCTTGGTGCCGAGCCGCGAGTCGTGACAGCCCGAGCACGTGGACGAGATGAGCCCGTTCCACCGGCCGTTCGAGTCCTTCCCCTGCACGAGACCGAGGGGGAGCTGGCCGCTGCCACCGTTGGTGAGGTTGGGATCTTCCCACGGATAGGGATACGGATTGCGCCAGGGCGATTCGATCATGCCGTATCGCTTGGTGACCTGGGCGTCGAAGTCCGAGGGGCGGAGGAGATATCCCCACTGGAGATACAGGTAGTAGTATCCGCTCGCGGTGCTGAACGGCTGGAAATAGGCCCGCGTGAGCACGTTCTGCCGCCCGCGCTCCACGCTGGCGCGGAACTCGCCGCAGTTCGTCGGGTTGGGCGCCAGCGTCGTCTCGAAGGGCGGAGGAGGGTTGTGGAGGTCGACCCAGAAGGCATTGAATTGCACGGCCGTTCCCGGCGTGTTGATGCCGGGGACGACCAGCGTGCGCGGGTCGACGGGAAGCGGAGTGTTGTCGGGCTTCCCCTGGCACGCGGCCGCCCACGGCGAGCGGATGGCCGCCTTGTCCAAGAGCGGAGGCGGCGTGGCTGCCGCGTCTCCACCGACGCCTGCGATCAACGCGACGACCGTAAGCGCCGCCAAAACGAACGGGTTCTTTGCTCGAGTCGCCATGTGTCCCCTTTTCTCATTCATGTTCCTTGGAACGAGCCCAAACCACGATGACGGCGCCGCGCGAGGCTGCGGGCGCCGTTCTCACGGCCCTGCGAGAGTCGCAGAGACGAAGCTTCAGCCGAGCTTGCGCTCGTCGAGGCCCAGGCCTCGACTGATGATCTCGGCCATGATCTCGTTGGCGCCGCCGAAGATCCGCGTGACCCGCGCGTCGCGGTACATGCGACAGATGCGGTATTCCTCCATGTACCCGGCCCCGCCGTGGAGCTGGAGGCAGTCGTCGATCACCCGGCCTTCGAGCTCCGTGGCGAGCATCTTGGCGCCGCTCGCGTCCTCGGCCGTGAGCCGATCTTCGTTGGACAAGCGCACGCACTGATCGACGTAACATTGCATCGCGTCGATCTCCGCGCGCATGCGGGCCAGGCGAAAGCGCGGATCTTGGAACGTGCCAATCGGCCGGCCGAAGGCCCGCCGCTCCTTGACGAAGGCGAGCGTGAGATCGAAGGCCACCTGCGCGTGGGCCATGGATCCGATGGCGATCTGCAAACGCTCCACGGCCAGCGCCTGCGCCAGATATCGAAAGCCTTCCGTCGGATCGCCCAGCGTGTTGGCTTTGGGCACCACCACGTCGTCGAAGAACATCTCGGCCGTGTCCTGCGCGTCCAGCCCCAGCTTGTGGAGCTTCTTCCCCCGCCGGAAGCCGGCCATCTCCGCTTCGACGACGAAGAGGCCAATCGATCGTTTGCCCTCGCCGGTGCGGGCGGCCACGACGACGAGGTCGGCCAAGAGGCCATTCGAGATGTAGGTCTTCGACCCATTCAAGAGCCAGTGATCCCCGCGATCTTCGGCCCGGGTCTTCATGGCCGCGAGATCCGAGCCGGCCGAGGGCTCCGTCATGGCGACGGCGAGGATCTTTTGCCCGCGGATGGTGGGCGGGAGCCACCTTTGCTTCTGCTCCTCGGTCCCGTGCTTGCCGAGATAAGGAGCCACGACCCGCGAATGCAGCGTGATGCAGAGCCCCGGATCGCCGTAGCGCGCGTTCTCCTCTTGAATCACCTGCTCGTAGCGCATGTCCGGAAGGCCCGCGCCGCCGTAGCGCTCGGGCGCCCACATGAGCAGATAGCCCTGCTCGCCGGCCTTCTCGTAGATGTCGCGATCGACGACGCCCCGCGCGCGCCAGCGATCGACGCGAGGCGTGACCTCGGCTTGGAAGAAGCGACGGACCGCGGCCCGGAAGGTCTCGTGATCGGCGTCGTAGTGGGTCCGCGGGATCATGCCTATTGCCTCTTCTGCCCGGGCGAGGATCGGCGTCACCGCGAGGCGCGCGGCCTCGCAGCGAAGCGATCGAGAATGAGCGGCCGCGTGGCCGCCGGAGGAGCGGCCCCTAGCGCGAGGCCGCCTTCAACGAACGTTCGATGTGCCGGCGCAAGAGATCGTGCAGCGCCTTGACGGGGATGTCGGGGTTCACCAACCAGCGATACAGGAGCCCATCGACGACGCTGGCGAACAGCTCCGCCGCCAGCAGGGGATCGACGTCGGCGGTCACGTTGCCCGCCGACTTGCCCTCTTCGATCCAACGCTTGAGCGCGCGGATGTGGGCCTTGTTGACCTTGGCCACGTTGGCCCGGTACTCCGCGCCGGGATCGATGCTCGCGTAACGCAGGAGATACATGGCCCGAAGCTCGTCGGGCTCGTCCACGATGAACTCGTAGAGAGCGTCGGTGACGCGCTGCAAAGCCACGACCCCCGTCGCCTCACCCACCCTCGCGCCCACGCGCCGGAGCCACTCCGCCGCCACGCTGTCGTGCACGTGCGCGAGCAGCCCGGCCTTGGATCCGAATCGATGGGTGACGAGCCCGCGCGAATACCCCGCTCGCTGGCCGATGCTCGCCAGCGTGGTCCCTGCGATGCCCTGTTCTACGAGCAGGCTCACCGCCGCCTCGGTCATGAGCCGGTCGGAGAGGGCCGTTCGGTCCTCCTGCCTGCGTCTGGTCGCCGCTGCCATGCGCGCTTCCATACGATCCTTTTACTTGTTGGCGACCAGCAACTATCTGTGGGTATCGCGCGACGCGCTTCCCGTCAAGCAACACGCTCGGCCCCACCGGAGAATCGCAGAAAGGACTTGGAAACAAGGCTTCTCCGCGGCGCGCCTCATCGCGGATGCAAATGGCCAATCAAACGTCAAGCAAATAAACCACCAGCAAAGCACCCTCGATCACCACTCCGGCAAGCGGTGATGAACGAGCTCGAAGCGCTTGAAATGATGGGTGGATTCTTCCTCGGTTCGGAGGGCGGGCCGCGGGCGCGGGCTTGGGCGAGATCTTTTGTGCTTCCTGCTTCCGCAATGCGTCACTAGCCATGATGCATCGAGCCAGGCACGGCGCGTTGCGGCGCCGGGTCGACCAGGTCGTTCGGGTGCCCCGCGGTGGTGAATCCATCCAATCGGGTGGACACGCGTCCTGATCCTCGTCCCGGCGCGAGCAGCGTAGTCGCCTTCAACCATGCTCGAGGCGGACCGAGAAACGCTGACCCGAAGCGGCGCAACGTTCGAGCAGACCTGGGTGGCAGTCTTCGGATTTCCACACGTGTCCAGGAGAATGGACACGTACCTCCCGGCGCGGGCGACGCGCGCCCGCATACGGATCCACCTCTCTCCCGACCTACGCGCGACGAACACCTGCTCGGCGGATCAAAGGGCCATGGCACGAGGCATGAATGAGGCGCGCCGCCAGAGAGGAATCCGAAGACGTGAGAGCAGTCAGCGCGCGGCGAGCCCCCACCGATCCCCAACGCCCCGAATACGATCGACGAAGGACGACGCGAAGGACGACGGAGGATCGGTGCCTCGAGCCCGAGGGCCCACGAGCGATCACGATCGCGCGCCGCTCACGTTCCAGGAGGCCACGAGACGTTTCCAAGCACGGTATCTGCGCTTGGTGCTCGAGGGGGTGGGGTGGAACGTCACCCAAGCTGCGCTGCGCCTCGGGCTGACCCGCTCCCACGTCTACAACCTGATCACGTCTTTCGAATTGAAGCGCAAGTGAGCGCGCTCCGTCGCGTAGCATCGAGCGAGAAGCGCCCCGAGGAGGTCCCATGAGCCCCGAAGAGAAGTTGAAGCGCGTCACCAACATCGTCGTGCTGATGATGGAAAACCGATCCTTCGATCACATGCTCGGCTACCTGTCTTTGGAGCAGGGCCGCGACGACGTCGATGGCCTCACCGGCGCGGAGACGAATCCGGGAACCGCCGGCGGCCCGCAGCGGGTACGTCCCATGGACGACTTCACCGGCGTGCTCGCCGATGTGCGCGCGGTGCGGCCCGGCCCACGTCACGAGCATGCCGATGTCCTCGAGCAGCTCGGCACGCTGCGCGCCGACGGGACCTGGACGATGGATGGCTTCGTCCGGAATTACGAGAAGGAGGGCCACGCCACACCCGGTGTGGTGATGGGCTATTACAACCAGAAGCACGTACCGATGTACGACTTCCTGGCGCGGGAGTTCACCCTCTGCGATCGGTGGTTCTGCTCGATGCCGAATTGGACGTTTCCCAATCGGCTCTTTTCGCTGTGTGGAGAGTCCAAGGGCGTCGTCGGCCCGGCGGTGCCCCTCTTCTTCAAGAAGTCTTTCTTTCGCCAGCTCGACGAGGCCGGCGTCTCGTGGCGATCCTATTCTCACGACTTTGCCATTCCCGCGCTCGTCGACGCCAAGTACCGCCTCACGCCGGCGGAGCACTTCTCCTCCTTCGACGACGACTTCGAGAGGCATTGTCAGGAGGGGCTGCCCGCGGTCTCGTGGATCGATCCGAACATGAAGGTCGTCTCGACGAAGCACGCGAACGACGATCATCCACCGACCTCGATCGAGCATGGGCAGCGGCTCGTCAAACGGATCTACGACGCGCTCCGGGGCTCGCCGCATTGGGAGACGACGCTCTTCTTCATCGTGTACGACGAGCACGGAGGCTTTCATGATCACGTGTCGCCGGTGCCTTCGGGCGATGCGGCGCCGTTCGAGTGGTACGGCCCGCGCGTGCCCGCGATCGTCGTGTCGCCGCTCGCGCCGCGCCGGGGCGTGTGCAAGACGACGTTCGATCACACCGCCATCCTTCGCACCATCCTGGAGCGCTTTTGCCCGGAGCGTGTGGCCAACATGCCAGCGCGCGTGCAGCGCGCGGCCCACCTCGGTCACGCGCTGTCGGAGACCGCGCCGCGGGCCACACCGCCGGCGCCCAGCCTCGACCCGGTCGTCGCGCCGGTCGCCGGCTTGCACGCGCTCGTGCACGCAGCGCCGGCCCAGGGCGGCGCCGTGCTGTTCCAGGCGCCGCCGGCAGAGCCGCTCACCGACCTGCAGCGAGCGCAGATCACGGCCCAGTACATCCTCCACGCCGAGCGCGCGCGGAGCGGCACGGACGTCGTCGCCGCCCTGCCGGAGATTTCGGATCTCGAGCGTCAGCTCATCGCCGCGGAGTATTTGATCGAGAGAGCCCGAGGCGAATAGCCGCGCGGGACAACTCCCGATCTTCCGGCGATACCGATCCTCAAGGGTTCGTGTGCCCGCGGACCGAAAGGCGCCATTCGTCCGAGGGGCCGCAAGCGTCGCCGGACAGATAACGCACCTCGACGGTGATCCACGTGCTGTCGTCGGCGCCCAGCGCATCACCCCAAGTGTCGCTGACCGTCTGCGGGACACCCGAGCCCTGTTTGAGCCCGGAGGAGCACGTCGCCACCGACTCGGTGCCGGTGTACACGAAGAGGCCGTACGCGGTGTCGGGCGGGGACGTGAGCGTGATCGTGTAACTGAGACGGGGATAATCGAACAGGCTGCTCACGACCTCTTTGACGTAGATCTTGAACCACTTCGACGTGGTGCCGCTCGCGGAGCGGACGTCATGGGCATCGTCCCCGGCGATGGCTTGGAGCACTTGTCCGTCGGAACAGGCCGTCGGGGCCGTGAAATCACACGCTGGGCTGCCGCTGCTGGATGAAGAGCTGCTCGATGCGCTCGACGGAGCGCCCGAGGAAGAGCTGCTCGATGCTTGCGTTGACGAAGATGTCGAATCCCCCTTGGGCTGAGACCCACTGCCGCCCCTACCGTCATTGCCGCCGGGGCCGAGATCGAGCGTTTCGCCCCGCGCACAAGCGATGAGGGTTGCTCCGACCGAGCCGAGGAGAAATGCATGATGGGAATGCACGGCGCCATCCTACGGCGCGCCGAGAGGAGTGCAAAGACGAGCGCCCGGACGTCCGAGCGCTCGTGTTGTGTTCGGGTCACTGCGGCGGCGGGAGCGCGCAACGACCGTTGATGCAGGTGGCTTTGGTGTCGCAGCAATCGGCCGCGGTGGTGCAGGCCTCATCGATCTTGGAGCAGCCGCCGGGCGGCGGGACACAAGCCGTGATCGGGTTGCCGTCGGGATCCGTCGTCCCCGTCGGGCGGCAGAATCCATTGCAGCACTCGGCCGCCGATTCGCACGTGTTGCCATCGGACTTGCAGGGCTCGAGCGACACGAAGGCGCGCATGTTGCCGGCCTCGAGCTCCTGCTCACCCAGGTAGAACGCGGGGTGGCTGGGATCGACCTTGCCGGTGTAATCGAGATCGATGGCGGCGACCCAAAGCTTCTTGCGGACGCTCGGCACCTCACCGCCGTTGACGACCGAGCCCCACTTGTTGTCGCCGCCGGGCACCGTGCCGCCCGCAGCGATGGTGTTGCCGTAGGCGCGGCGGCTCGTGAACACGACCCAGTAATAACCACCGACGGGGATGGGGAGCACGGTGGGCTCGTAATCGAGATTCCCCTCCTCGCCTTCACCATAGGGCAGATAGAAGGTGTTGTCCGGGTGGCGGCCGTTGAGCGCGCCCAGCGTGGAGACGTTCTGCGTGGCGAGGTCGACGAGGCGGAGCTCGGCATAACGCGGCACGCCGCTGCCGCCCGAGGTGTCGAAGGCGTCGCCGTCGTGGTAGACGACAGCGCCGGTGTCGGGGAGGAAGCTCGGCCAACCGGCGATGCTGCGCGTGGCCGTGGCCACCGTGGCCAGGTTGGAGAACACGGGCGGGGACTGCGATCCATCGAAGTCCATCACGCCGAGCGTCTTGCCGCCGCCCTGATCCCAGTGGTTGAAAGCCACCTTCTTGCCGTCCGGCGAGAAGGCCGGCGTGAGCGCGTTGGTGACCAGCGCGTCGAGCGTGGGCGCGGAGACGAGGGCGCCGGTTTTCGTGTCGTAAATCCGTGACGGGAAAGCGCCGGCGAGGCCGCGGATGGGGCTGCCCG
The DNA here is from genome assembly GCA_001931535.1 of Minicystis rosea. Lineage (GTDB taxonomy): Bacteria > Myxococcota_A > Polyangia > Polyangiales > Polyangiaceae > Minicystis > Minicystis rosea. Next base: position 13,291,537 of record CP016211.1, on the reverse strand, counting down.
TCCCGGGGATGCCGCTCGCGAGGAGGAAATCGCCGTTGGGCGTGAGGGCGCCGAAGGCGTATTTGCGACCGTCGGAGTCGGTGTAGCGCGACGTCTGCGTGCCGTCGGAGGCGATGTCGAAGGTGCCGCTGTCGAGGGGGTTGTCCACCGTCCAATTGATGCCGGCGGCGAGGACGTTGCCATTGGCGCTCACCGAGTGGCAAACGGTGCACCCGCCGATGAAGACCTCGGCGTCCTTGTTGGGCCGCACGCGCATGACGGCGCCGGTGTTGGTGAGCTTGGAGAGATAGGTGTTGTAATAGATGATGCCTTTGAACGAGCCGGGCGCGACCTTCCACGTCTCGCTCACGGGGCCGGTGGCCTGCCCGCCCGAGAGCTTCGTGACCTCGACCTTGACGGGATCGGTGCCCTGCGCGCTCTGGGTCAGGCCCTTCCACACGTCCTGCGGGAGCGTGGCGCGCACCGGATTCGAGGCGCCGAAGTAGCCTTCGTAGAGGTAGTTGCCGAACGAGATCTTCACGTACGTGGCGTCGGCGGCCGTGCCCCCGAGCTGCATTTCGGGCGCGCGCAACGCACGAGGGAAGACGGTGCCGTCATAAGGATAGAGGAAGCGGAAGCTCCCGTCGGCGCCGCCGCCCGCCTGCAACGTGGTTTGATCGGTGGTCGAGACGTTGCCCGGGTTGTCCGTGATGTGGACACGCACAGTGATGTTGGTCGTGGCCGTGAGCCCGAGGGCGCTGGCGGTGACGTGGGCGACGCCGGAGACGAAGCCGGGTGAGGTGAAGACACCCGTTTGCGAGACGGTGCCCACCACGACATCACCGATGTCCCAAGTGACTTTGCCGGGGTCGCTGCCATCGCTCATCACGGCCGAGAGCTGGAGCGTGCCCGGCGAGCCGGTGACGTCGAGAATCGGATCCTGCGGGGTGATGGCGAGCGTCGCCGTCTGGCCGGTGCCCGTGGTGGTGAGGAGAGAGCCGCCGTCGCTGACGCCGCCGTGGCCGGTGGAGCCGCCGTGCCCGCCGGAGCCCGTGGTGAAGGTTTGGCCGGTGCTGCCCGTGCCCCCGCTGCCACCGCAGGCCGCGGCGAAGGCAGCGCCGCCGAGGGCGAGGAGAAGCGCGAACGAGAAAGGACGGCGATCGGACATGCGAAGAACCTCCGAAAAGTCGGATCGATGGTAACACGACCGCCCGGCGCCGCGTTCGGGGTCGCGCACGAGGTGGCCGACGGGCGTCATCGGCGGCAATTCGTCGCGCAATGCGACATGCACTTCGTGGAGAGGGATGCCTCCAAAGGCACTTTGCTTTGGGCACGCGGCCTCGCGTGAGCGATTGACGAGGTGAGCGAGAGGGAAATGGGGCTCGCCGTGGTGCGATGACGAGCGGGTCGAGGATGGATTACGCCGCGGCGCGCTCGCGGAGATAATCGGCGAGGCGGTGGCGGCCGCGCGCGGGGGCGATGCATTCGTGGGTGCTCACGGCGGCGGCGAAGGCGAGGAGCTCGCCCAGGCGAGGATTGAAGAGGCCCGCGAGCCGAGCGGCCCCGGCCATGAGGGCTTTGGGCACGGGGAGCAACCAGGGCTTCTTGCCGAGGACGGTGAAACAAGCCTCCATGAGGGCGCGCCGGGTGAGGATCTCCTCACCGCCGCAGTCGATCTCGAGCGCGGGCACGGGCGAACGGATGGCTTCGAGGCAGAGGGCCGCGACGTCGGCGTCGTGAATGGGGTTGGTGCGCGCCTCGCCGGATCCGATGAGCGGCAAGGGCGCGCGGCGGGCGGTGTGCATCATTTCGGCGAAGACGCTGAAGAGCGCCGTGGGGCGCACGACGGCGTAGGGCAGGCCGGATTGCTTCAAGGCCTCGGCGAAGGCTTCATGGGCGCGCGAATACGCGGTGTGGGACCAGCCATTTCCCACGAAGGCACCGACGTAGACGAAGCGGCGCACGCCGGCGCGACGGGCTTCGGCGAGCAGGTTTTGGTTGGCGACGAGATCGATTTGGCTGAAGCCGCGCCGCTCGCGGCTCGCCATGCTCACCGAGGCGCCGAGGCAGGAGCAGACGACGTCGACACCGTCGCAGACGCCGGCGAGGTACGTGCTGTCGGTGGCGTCGGCGAGGCGGACGTCGACGCCGCGCGCGCGGAGGGACAGGGCCGTCTCCTCGGCGCGGCGGGAGAGCGTGCGCACCCGAGCCCCTGATTCGAGGAGCCCCGAGACCACGAGCCGGCCGAGCTGGCCGGTGCCTCCCGCCACCAGAATGCGTTTCTTCGGCAGCTCTCCGTCCATGCGCCCCTCCACGGTCCGAGCGATCCGAGGTCGACGATGTGGAAGTCGGGGCGCGCCGGCAAGGGGCGCCGTGAGAATGGTTTGGAGGTTTGCGCGCTCGCTGTGAGAAAGGGGGACGCTTCGCGGAAGGCTTCGAGGATGGTGGCAGGTGTCATCACACCGGCCCGAGCCCATCGGCGCGCGCGTCTCATGGTGGGGAAGTGGCGCGTCGACTTCCTGCTCTCCAAGGACGAGCCCAATGGCCCGTCTTAGCTTCCACCCGCCCGAGGGAGCGCGCTCGGGCTGCGTACCCAACCCGCGCAAGGAGCGATGGTATGGCCCTCAAGCGTCTCACCACCGGCGAGATGATCAGCCTCACCACGTCGTGGACCACCAAGAACAGCCCCGACCGAAAGGCCCTCGCGGCCATCAAGGAAGTCGAGCCCCTCGTCCCGCAAATCGATGCCTCGCATCGCGGTCTCCTCCAGACCCAGGCGGCCGCGCCGTCCGCGCGCCTCGCCGAGATCCAAGAGCAGGAGAAGACCATCGATGTCCGGCACGACGACCTGCTCCGTGGTTGCTTCCATCTCCTACAGGCCCTCGCCTATCTGACCCAGGATCCCGCGCGGGCCAAAGCGCTCCTCGCGCTCCAGAAAACCTTGCTGCCCGAAGGGCTCTTGGCGACGCAGAAGACCTATCGAGAAGAGGCCGGCCAGGCCAAGCTGCTGAAGACGCGCCTCGGCGCCGGGGACATCGAGCTCCTGAAAGAGATTCCCACGCTCGATGGCACGTTGTGGGACGCCACCAACGAATGGACCACCCTCGCGGCCAAGCTCGGCAAGCTCGAGGACGAGCGCGCGGCCCTCGGGGGCCCGCAGGGCGCCGCGCCCTCCGACGCGGTCGCGGCGCGCAACCGCTGGATCCGCGCGGTGAGCGCGGTGCGCACGGTGCTGGAGCTGGTCGGCACCGAGGACGAGAAGGTGCAGGCGCTCCTCAGCCGCATCGACGAAGCCGAACGCAAAGCGGATCGGCGCGGCGCCGGTGAAGGCGAGAAGAAGGATCCGAAGGACACCCCCGAGCCGTCGAAGGACGGCTGAAGACGTGACCGACCCTCCATCGCGGCCTCGGAACCACGCGGCGGCGCTCATCGAGACGGGATGCGCGGCGCCTGAACCACGCTGCGGGGGTATGGCGAAGGTAGGCCGCTCGCTCTGGACCACGGCGGAGGGGGATTGAAGGGAGGATCGCGTTGGTTTCGACCACGCCGATGGCCCTCCCCCAAGGGCGGCGGCGTGGTTCGGAGCGCGCGACAGGGCTCGACGACGGGGCGGCTCCGTGGTTCGGAGCGCCCCGTCGGCCTTTCGGGGGTCGAGATGTGACCGAGAGAGCGTCGCGCGGATAGAGAGGACGACCGACGCCGCGCGACGCGCTCGGTCACATGTTCAGCCTTCGATCTTGGGGGCGGCGTTGCCGAGCTCGACGAAGCGGGTGCGGGGGAAGGCGCGGGCGCAGGATTCGAGCTGCCACTCGCCTTTGAAGAGGACGACGGCGTTGCCGTAGACGTCGAGGGCGCCGTAGCCGTAGAGCTGCGACTCGAGATCGGCGAGGGGCACGGCTTCGCCTTCGACCCAGCGGGCCATGGAGAAGCCGAGCTGCTCGACGCGCACGTCGACGCCGTATTCGGCGCCGAGGCGGTGCTTGATGACGTCGAACTGGAGCTCGCCGACGACGCCGAGGATGGACTCGCCTTCGCGGCCCTCCGGCGGCTTGAAGAGCTGCACGCTGCCTTCCTGCGCGAGCTGCTCGAGGCCCTTCTTGAGCTGCTTCCGCTTCAGGGGATCGATCATCACCATGCGGCCGAAGAGCTCGGGCGGGAACTGCGGGAGCGGGTCGTATTGCACGTAGGGCGTGCTCCCGCAGATGGTGTCGCCGATGAGGAAGATGCCGGGGTCGAAGACGCCGATGATGTCGCCCGCGTAGCCGTCCTCGATGAGGGTGCGCTCCTGCGCCAGGAACTGCACCGGGTTGTTGAGGCGGATGTCGCGGTCGAGGCGGGTGTGGTGCACCTTCATCCCGCGCTCGTAACGGCCGGAGCAGACGCGGAAGAAGGCGATGCGATCGCGGTGCGCGCGATCCATGTTCGCCTGGATCTTGAAGACGAAGGCGGTGAAGCGGCCGTCGTCCGAAGGGATGGGGCCGCGATCGCTGTTGCGCGGCGCGGGCGCGGGCATGAGCTCGATGAACGAGTCGAGGAGCTGCGGCAGGCCGAAGTTGGTGATGGCGCTGCCGAAGAACATCGGCGTCACCTCGCCGCGCGCGAGCTTCTCCAGATCGAGCCCGTCACCGGCGGCCTCGATGAGCTCGATGTCTTCCTTGAGCTGCTTGATGCCCTCGGCGTCGAGCGCTTCGACGAGGTGCGGCGCGTCGAGGCTCATGGCCTCCATGGGCGCGATCTCGGCGCCGTGCGCGACCTGCTGGAAGAGGAAGACCTGCTTGGTGATGCGGTGGTAGACGCCGAGGAAACGGCCGCCGGACTGGATGGGCCAGGTGACCGGATAGACGCCGATGCCGAGCACTTCCTCGACCTCGCCGATGAGCTCGAAGGGATCGCGGCCGGGGCGGTCCATCTTGTTGACGAAGGTGAAGATGGGCATTTTGCGCATCTTGCACACGCGGAAGAGCTTCTTCGTCTGCGGCTCGACGCCCTTGGCGCTGTCGAGCAGCATGATGGCCGCGTCCGTCGCCATCAGCGCGCGGTAGGTGTCCTCGCTGAAGTCGGCGTGGCCGGGCGTGTCGACCAAGCTCAAGAGCCTGCCCTTGTACGGGAACTGGAGGACGGAGGAGGCGATGGAGATTCCACGCTCCTTCTCCATCTCCATCCAGTCCGAGACGGCGTGCGCGCGGGCCTTCTTCGCCTTGACGGCGCCGGCTGCCTGAATCGCGCCTCCGTAAAGCAGGAGCTTTTCGGTGAGCGTGGTCTTGCCGGCGTCGGGGTGAGAGATGATCGCGAAAGTCTTCCGGCGGGCGATTTCGCGATGGAGAAGAGGGTCGGACACGGCGGGCGGCTTATAGCAGAGGGCGGCAGGGGCGCGAGAGGGTGTCGGGGACGGTGGCCGCGACGGAGGAGCCCGTTCCTCTGCTGGGGAGGGCGTCCCGCGGGACGGGGCCGTCCCGCGGGCGCGTCGGATCAGGCCACGTTTCGCAGGGCGGCCTCGCGGCGGACGCCGAGCATCTCCATGCGCACGCCCGTCTTGGGGCCGACGGTGAACGTGCGCCGCGCGAAGGGCACCGGCTCCGGCTCGCGGAGGGCGAAGCGGAAGCCGCGCAGCGCCGTGGCGAGGACGATGCACGATTCGTAGTGCGACATGGCGGCGCCGAGGCAACGGCGGTTGCCGCCGCCGAAAGGCATGTACTCGAAGGGACCGGGCTTCTTCTCCAGCATGCGCTCCGGCTTGAACTGGAGAGGATCGGGATAGAGATCCGGGCGCATGTGGACGAGCGAGATCGCGGGCGCGATCGTGGCGCCCGTGGGGAGATCGTAGCCGGCGAAGGTCCACGGGCGGCGCAGCTTGCGGGCGACCATTTCGACGACGGGGCGGAGGCGCAGCGTCTCGTCGACGATGGCCGTGAGATAGGGGAGCTTGGCCAGCTCGTCGGGCGCGTCACCCGCGGCGTCGAGCTCCGCGAGCAGGCGATCGCGCACGTGCGGGTGGCGATGGATCAGCTCGAAGGCCCAGGCCAAGGTGATCGCGGTCGTCTCGTGGCCGGCGATGAGCAGGGTGCGGAGCTCGTCGCGGATCTGCTGCGGTGTCATGCTCGATCCATCGTCGTAGCGGGCCGCGACCATGAGCGAGAGGATGTCGGTGCGCTCGGCGGCGCGCGGGCGCACGCGCTCGATCTGATCGAACAACAAGCGATCGACGCGCGCGGAGCTCGCTTCGTAGCGCGCCCAAGGTCCGAGGCCGAAGGGCGCTCGCTGGAAGGCCTTGCCGAACAAGAAGAACGGCGAGGTGGCGTCGAGCGTCGCTTTCAAGGCCGCGAGGTGCTCGTCGACCTGCGCGCGTCCTTCGACACCGAAGACCGCGCGGACGATGACCTCGAGCGAGATCTCCATGCCGAGATCGATGGCGCGGAACGCCTGCCCCGGCGCGAGCGCGGCGACGGCCTCGCGCGCGACCTCGGCCATCGTCGCGCCGTAGGCCCGCATGCGCTCGCCGTGGAAGGGCGGCATCAAGAGGCGCCGCTCGCGCCGGTGCGTCTCGCCTTTGATCAAGAGCAGCGAGTGCGTGCCGAAGAAGGGGGAGAGCGTGTCGTCGGCGAAGGGCTCGAACAGCTCGGTGTCCTTTTGGGTGAGGACCTCGCCGATGAGCTCGGGCCGGGCGGTGAGGATCAAGCTGCCATTGAAGGTCGGCAGCGCGAAGGGATCACCGTAGCGGGCATGCGCCCGCGCGAGAGCGTGGACCGGGCCGAGGCCGAGATCGAAGGACGAGATCAACGTGGAGCGAGGACCGGGAGGTAACGAAGGCATGCCGTGAGCATCGACGACGTTCGTGATGCAGGCAACAGCGGCGAAGGCCTCGCGGCCGCCGTTTGAACAGCGGGGCGAGGCCTTCGCGAAGGTGGGATTGGTCTTTGGGGGGCGGTCGCCCGAGATCAGCCGAGCGGGACGGCGAGGAGGACGACCTCGCGGCCGCGGACCTCGACCTTGTAGCGCACGGGCTTGCCGTGCTTTTCGCCCATCTCCTTCTCGCTCGCCATGATGCGCTCGACGAAGGCGGGGAACGCGATGTGATCGACGGGATCACCGAGGCCGCGCTTGGCCGTGATGTACTCGTCGAAGATGCGGCGGTAGTAGGTCTCCTGCGGCTCGTCGCGGAGGGCGCCGGCGTCGGCGACCTCGTCCGCGGCCATGGAGGCCATGCGCTCGTCGACCTCGAGCGCGTCGGAGAACGAAGAGGCCGCGGGGGCGCGCGAGGGGCGGCCCTGATCGTCGGTCTCGTCCTCCTGCACGCCGAAGAGCTGGTTGAGCAGCGAGTTGAGGCGGAACACGAGGCCACCGAGCTCCGCGTGCTCGATCTCGAAGCGACGATCGGTGCGGCCGTTCATGATGGCGAGCAGGCCGTCCTCGATCTCGGAGATGGGCCGCGACAAGTAGCTGTCGAGGAAGTACGCGCCGACGATCACGAGGATGAGGCCCATCAACGTGGCCCCGAAGGCCGGCCACACGAGGCCCGAGAGGATGGCGGGCGCGGAGAGCTTCATCATGCTCACGAGCACGAGGCGACGCCCGGTGCCGTAGCCTTCGAGCGCGCGGGCCGAGGCCACGTAGTCGCGCGGGAGGCCGCCGAGATCGACGACCTGGCCGGTCGAGAGCGCTTGGAACGCGCCATCCTTGGCGGGGGCGGCGGTGAGCGCCGCGACGAGATCGGGGGTGACGCCGTTCGACTTCGCGACCAGCTCGAGCTTGTCGCCGTCACGGACCGCGGCCGCGATCATGCGCCCGCTGGTCTTGTCGCTGGCGACGGTGAGCCGCTCGTCGTTGAGCGCCGTCCCCACGACCACGGCGCCGATGATGCTGCCATCGGCCTCGCGGATGTCGGCGTAGGAGGCGAGCATCTGCTCGTTGCGCGCCCGGCTGACCCACACGTCCGAGCCGGTGCCGCCCTTCTTCAGGGTCTCCTTGAGGGCCGGGTAGACACCGCCGAGGTCGTCCCCCCGCATGAGGGCCGAGCCGTTGCGGGCCAGGACCTTCCCGTTCCGGTCCACGATGGCCACGAGCTGGATGCTGAGGGCAGCGAGCTCGGGCGTCTTGACCGCGGCTTCCCGCAGTTTGTCGGCGTTTTGCCGCGCCCCCTCGAAGCGGGCCGACTCGGTGCCGGCGTTGTAGGGCTCGCGGAGCTTCGGGTTGGCCACCTCGTTGGCCAGCCAGCGCTCGAGGACGAGGCCGTCGACCTGAAGCTGGGCGGACGCGCCCGCCAACGCGCGCGGCGTCTCGCCGGGGGTGGACAGATCGCCTAAAGTCGCCCTCGTGAGCGCGTATGATAGCCCTCCGACGACGAGCACGACGAAGGCGAAGACGGCGATGAGCTTTCCGCGCATGCGGTGCTGGCCTCCTTTGAGCCAGGAGCGAGCGGAAGCGACATCCGCCCGTTGCCCCAGTCGACGGTACCATCCGCAAAGGTCGGCTCACAACATCCGAACGAAGCCGTGACCGTGGTCTCACCGACGATGCCCGACCCCCGCAATTCTTCGCTGTACCTGGCCTTCGATCCGCTCTTCTTCGAGCATCGCTCGCGCGGCTATCACCCCGAGCGACCGGAGCGTCTCGAGGCCGCGCGACGCGGCCTCGCTCGATGCGAGAGCGCCGGCGCGCAAGTGGTGGCGCTCGCGCCGCGCGACGCGACCGACGCCGAAATCCTCGCCGCGCATGACGCGGCCTACCTTGCCGAGCTCAAAAAGCTCGAAGGGCATTACGCGTCGCTCGACGCCGACACGTACCTCGCGCCCGCGTCGCTCGCGGCGGCGCGACGCGCCGCGGGTGGGGCGATCGCGCTGGCCGAAGCGCTCGTCGCCGCGGGCGAAGGCGATCCGAAGCAAGGCGTGGCGCTGCTTCGTCCGCCCGGTCACCACGCGACGCGCCATCAGGGCATGGGCTTCTGTCTCCTGAACAACGTGGCCCTCGCCGCCTATGCAGCGCTCGCGCGCGGCCTCTCGCGCGTGGCCATCGTCGACTGGGACGTGCACCACGGCAACGGAACGCAGGACATCTTCTGGACCGACGATCGCGTGCTCTTCGTGTCGCTGCACGAGTCGCCGCTCTACCCGGGCACGGGCGCGGCGCGCGAGATCGGCGAGGGTCGCGGGCGCGGCTACACGCTCAACATCCCTCTCCCCGCGTCCTCGAACGACGCGGTGTACCGGCTGGCGTTCGACGAGATCGTCCTGCCCGCCCTGCATCGCTACGCGCCCGAGCTCGTGCTGGTGTCGGCCGGCTTCGACGGCCACGCGCGCGATCCCCTGGCCTCGATGCTGCTGACCGACGTCGGCTACGGCTGGATGGCGCGCGCCCTCCGCGACGTGGCCGACGCGACCGCCGGCGGCCGGATCGGCCTCGTTTTGGAGGGCGGCTACGATCTCCCAGCCATCGAAGCCTCGATGGCCGCCGCCATCCAAGGCGCGCTGGGCTCGCCCGCCCCCGCGCCGAGCAGCGAGGTCGGCCCGCGCCACGCCGAGGCCGTCGAACAGATCCGCGAGGCGGTCGAGGCCGCCGGGCCGGTGCAGGTTACCGAAGCGACGTCGCCCGTACGGTGATGGTTGCGATCCGTCGCTGGGTGAGTATGATGCCGTTCCCGCGTGCCCGAAAGGGCAGACGGTACGGTGGGTATAGCTCAGTTGGTAGAGCGCTGGATTGTGGTTCCAGTTGTCGCGGGTTCGATCCCCGTTACTCACCCCAAGCAGAAGCCGCCGGAAGCGTTGAGGAAAGCAACGCGACGGGCGAGGTGAAGGAAGGGGCCCCGGAGCCTGCGGGGTCCAAAGTGGGGTCCACGACGGGCGGTGGTGACCACGCCCCGACGGGCGATGCCCCTGCCCTGCTCGGCGGCTCCGACACGACGCTCCTGAGCGGGACGGCGGTGCCCGAGGCTAGCAGCGGCGCACCAGTCACCAGCATCCGCGCCGACGTGGGGCGCGCCCTCGCCGATGCCCTCGCGCGAGCGATGGCCGCCGGCGACACGCGTGCCGCCCGTGTGATGCTCACTGCCCTCTCAGGACTGGTAGACGACGCGCCCGAAGCGCGCGTTGAGCCCGCGCTGCTTGTCGGCGTTGAGGCCGAGCGTCGGAGGCGCGGCGAGCAGTGAGCTGCGCGCAGGACGCCGTGGCGGTTCTTGCGGACGGTCAGAGGCGCAATCCGTTAGGATTGCGCCTCGCGGGCTTTCGCAGCCGACATGATCGGCATGTTCAGCAGGGAAGTGCCAGACCGAACACGCAGCCGCGAGGCTAAGCCGCGGGACGCACGACGACGCGCGTCCGCTTAGCCGCACGGCTCCGGGTTCGAGGGGCCGCGGGGGCGGTCGCCTCGCTGGCAGGGGCGGCGTCCGAGAGCCGCGTCATGAGCTCGGGCCGCACCGACGCGACGGACGTGGAGAGGCCGAAGGCGTCCCGCCAGGTGACCTAGATCTCCGGTCGACGGTCATCACGATGCGCTCGGCGAGGAGCGCCAACACGGTGCGCCGCTCGCCCGGCACCAGTCCTGCCCACCGACCACCCCCAGCGCCGCCCGCCGGGCCTCGACGGTATCGCCGGTGGAGCGCGCGGCGTGCTCCGCGGCGGCCGTCTCCACGTCCGCCAACTCGGCATCAAGCTCGCGCACCGCGGCGTCGATGTCGTCCCAGAGCGAGCTTGCCGGCGGTTACCGCCTGGACGAGACGGCTGCGGCGCGCGGCGATGTTGGCGCGCTTCGCGCCGAAGTCAGGGGTCTCGGGCTTCGGCTCGGGCGCTGCCGCGAGCACATCACGCAGTTCCACGCGCCGGGCGAGCATGGTCCGCTCGATCTCCGCGTCTGCCAAGCGTTGCTGCACGTACGGGCGCAGGGGCAGCGTCCGAGGTCGCGCCCCAGATCTCGATGAGGCAGAGGACGTACGCGATTCGCCCCACGAGGCCGAGCCGATCGCGCTCGGCGCCGCGCGCGGGATCGGGCTCGTGCGAGAGATCGGCGTGATGGGCGTCTGGCACGATTTCGTCGTGCGCGACCGTGGGCCCGGAGGGACCGAGGGCGTGCCGGCCGATCTGCTTGCCGAGCTGGTCGAATCGGAGGCGCATACCTCCTCATCGACGCAGGCCTGGTGGGAGTTCCGTGCGGGAGAATCGATTTCCGGTTTTCCTCGTTCGCCTGGAGCTTCAGCCGCGCTTCCAGTCCACCTTCACGAATCGCAGGGCGTGCAGCGCGAACTCGGCGGCGTTCTTGGCCGCGAGGGCCTGCCGCGCGTCCTTGTCCCGCCCCTTCTTGCCGTCCGCCCAGTCGCAGATGGCCTTGATGAGGATCCAGTCGACCTTGGCCTCGTGGCACGCCACGTAGAGCCCGGCGCCCTCCATCTCGCCGCCGATCGCCTCGGGCTCGAAGCCGCGAAGCTGATCGCGGTAATCGAGGTTGTCGACGAGCTTGTCGCCCGAGAGGACGGTGCCGAACCGGACGGCGGCGCCGTTCCAGGTGAGGTCGGCGCTCTTGTAGAGGTTGATGAGGCTGGGAGAGGCGTGCGGTTTGTCGCCACGCAGGACGATGTGAGCCTTGCCCTCGTGAGTGCCGACGCGCGCGAGATCATAGAGGCGGAGCTGCTCGGTGACGAGGATGTCGCCGAGGCTCTGCTTGCCCTCGGCGATGCCGAACGCGATGCCGACCATGACGACGGCCGACGGCGAGAGGGCAGCGACGGCCTTGGCGATGGCCTGCTGAGCGCCGCCGAGGGTGGAGGTGCCCATTTCGCAGCGGGTGAGGCGGACGCGGGCGCCGTTGATGTCGCCGAGGTCGAAGTAGACGCGGCCGTCGATGTGCTCGGCGGGCGGCGAGGGGGCGTCAGCGGCGGCGAGGACGGCCTGGGTTTCGATCTTGGTGACGGTGACGAGGAGGACGTCGGTCCGATGGGTGCCGGTCGAGGTAGGCTCCCGCGCGGTTTCGCTGGCGACAGCTCTCGTCGCCTCCTCTTCCCCGTGGAGCCGCACGCACCTATCCAGGAGGCCACGGATGCCCTCGATGTCGCGCAACTCCGCGATGTCAGGCCGGACTTCCCAAACGGTCCCGGTCCCAGCCCCCAATCGGAAGAACGCGATCACGACCCGCGCGAGCGAGAGCTGATCATGGCCGATGACGTTGGCGAGCTCGAGATCGTGGAGCGTGTAGTGCGTAAATCGCCCGCGCTCCTTGCCGGCCCGGTACACCAGGTAGTCGAGTAGCCGTTCGGCCACCCCCGCCACCTCGTCCGCGTGTGCGGAGGCCATCAAGCCGGCGAGCGTCGGGATGAGCGCCTCGCCGTTCGGCCCCTCGCCAGCCTGCTGCAGATGGCGCTGGCGCACGAGGCTTTCGACGGCGGCTTGCACCGCTTCCTTTTCCGCCTTACCGCGCGGAAAGCTCAGGAAGACCTCGGCATTTGGAGTCGCTTGGCCGTTCTTGAGCGCGTACGCCACCACGACGTCCACGATGCGCTGCTCGCGTTCGCCGAGCGCCGGTTTCGGCATGCCGGTCGGCCGAGGGGCTCGCGCAGCGGCGAGCACCGAGCTGATCATCGCCACCAGGATGTACACGCCGAGGTGGAGATCCTGGATCTCGGGAATTGTACGCTCTCCCGTCGCGAAATCACGGCCGGTTCCGACCACGAACCGCCGGATCGTGCTCCCCGGGAATGTCCCACCCCAGTTGAGGCAGAGGGTGATGCCGATGGTATCGAGCGAGAGGACGGCCGGAACCCCGCGCACGGATTTGTAATGCTCCGGCGCAACAACGACGTCGGCGCTGATGACGACGGGAGTGCTCCCGAGTGCGCCTGCGTGATCCGGACCGAAGGGCACCGGCGTCACTTGCTGCAACGGCGGCCCGAAGCCGGTCTCTCCGTGATCAAGTAGAAAGCCGAGCAACTGGAGCGCGGCGATGAGGGCAGACTTGCGCGCGTCGGTTGGCCCGCGCAGCGTTTCCAGCAGGGTCAGGCCATTGGCCTCAACCGGATCGAGGTCTGCGAAACCCTCGGCGCGGAACCTGGTAAACGGGAACGCCTGCGGCATGGTGCCATTGACCGACATCTTCAGCTCCTCCTCCTGCTGCCGGTTCAGCAGCTCGATCAGCCGCGCGGCGAGCAGTTCGGCGCGTCCGGAGGCTCGTATGGGTCCGTCGAGCGCGTCGAGTAGCTCGGTGTCCGCGTTGGGCTGCGACCTCAGATTCTCGAGCGCCTTCGCGGCGCTGCCTCCCGTGCCGGCAACGGGAAAGACGCGCTTGCCGAGGGCCAGGGCGCGCTCGAAGGTTCTCATGGTCCATTCTCGCCCGCCGATGAGCACGACCGCGTCCGCGCGTTCAAGGGTGGCGTCTATGAGCCGCTGGTCCGGGACGAAGGTGACCGTGCCGCTGGAGAAGGATGGCGATCCGGCAGTCCGCACATGTTCGAGGTGGCCATCGGTACTGTCGATCTCCCTCGCTGTTGTCACGTAGCTCTCCGCAACCACGCGATCGACCCCCGGCCATCCGCCGCCCACCAGCCCGAAGCCGGCCCGGGCCAGAGCGGCGCCGAGGGCCTGGCTCATCCACTGCAGCTCTCCGCGTAGCCCTTCCGTGCCCGTGCCGACGACCAGCACGCGTCGGCCGTTGAAGCGCGGCCATCCCTCCTTCTTCCGTGCGGCGACGGCCTGCATCGGCTCCAGCTTCCGCCGCATCGCCACGAACCACGGCCGCTCCGCGACCGCATCGCCGCTCACCGCCACCTCCGCACGCGACAGCCAGCGCTCGCACTCCCCGGGATCGAGCAGCTGGAGCGCGGTCAGCTCCTGGGCTCGCTCGAGCCCGGGCTCATGGGCCCACGGCGCCGGGCGCCTGTGGAGGTAGACCCACAGGAGGTTCGCCACCTCGCCGATGCGCCGCTCACCGTGCTCCGACGCCGCCAGACGCTCCAGCAGCAGCGTGCGGGTGGTCGCCTCGATCTCGTAGAGGCCGTCGCCGAGATCGGTGCAGATGGGAGAGAAGAGGAGGTCCGTCTCCGCGGTCCAGGGGAGCGGGTCGTCGGCGTCGAGGAAGAAGTTGATGCGGAGCAGGTGCACGAGGCGCGGGTCCAGCACCACCGGGAGCGCCGCGTGCGCGGCGAAGTCGACATGCCGCGCGCCGAAGCGGGCCTCGTGCTGCTGCAGGCGGCGCTGGGCGAGAGGTCGGGAGAGCGCCATGTCACACCGGCCGCTCGACGTGGGGACCTTGGCCGCGCAGCACGTTCACCGCGCGGTGCGTGCCCTCGCGGTCGAGAGGGAACATGGGGACGTGGCGGGCCAGCTCGCCAGCGGTGGTCGCGTGCCAGCGCGCGCGCGGGAGTGGGTTCAGCCACACCACCGCCGCCCCTCTGGCCCGCAGGCCCAGCGTGAAGCCTAGGCTGTCGATCACGCGCCCTGGATCGTAGCGGCCCCGCGCGGCGCCCGCGTCGCTCACCACCACGACCGCGCGCGACGCGCCGTGGTCGTGCAGCACCTCGGCGAGTGGCGCCGGCTCGGCCAGGTCGGCGCCCCGGTAAAGCCAGCCGTCGGCGGCTGGGCGCACCTTCGCCAGCACGTCGTCGACCTCGGGGAAGAGCTCGTCCTGGGGCAGCGCCGCGATGGCGGCGTCGTTCGCGCCCTCCACCGGCAGGTCGTGGAAGAAGAAGCGCGCCGACGAGCCAAGCTGGGCCGTCTGGAGGATGGCCCGGCAGACCATGTCGACGAAGTCGTGGAAGGGCGCCATCGAGCCGTCCCGATCGACCAGCAGCAGCACGCGCGCCGTGTTGCGCCGCCGCGGGACGAGCAGCGGGGGCGTGGCCACGCCCGTGCGGATGCGCCGCACGACGGTTTCGCGCACGTCGAGCTCCGCGGGCGGGCCGAAGCGCACCGGGCGTCGCAATCGGCGCCACGCCTGGGCGGCCTCGCGGAAGGTCATCGGGTACTGCGGCGTGAGGACGAAGGTGCGCGCCGAGAGGCGACGCTCGTCGATGCGCACCGCGGGCAGGCGCCCGGGTGACGCGACCACATCCGGAGATGGGGCGTGCGGGCCGGCTTCCGGCAATCCTTCGGGCCGTCGCGACGTCGAGTCGCCTTGTGCGGTCGCCTCCGGGTCGCTGTTGGGCGACGTTGGTGGCGAGGCGCGGGACAGCTCCCAGTCCTCCGTCATCAGCTGACCGAACACCGCGTCGAGCGTGTCCTGCTCTTCGCGCGACTTGGCCCACAGCGCGCGGCACAGGTCCCGCAGGGCGCTCCGCGAGGACCAGCCGAAGCCCGCCTGCATCAGCAAGTGCAGCGCCATCAGGTCGTCGAAGCCGATCGGAAGGCCCCGGCGCCGCAGCTGCTCGAACAGCCGCCACAGCGGGTGGCTGGAAGGGAGATCGGGCATGCGGCCTCAGGAGCGCTCCTTCTTGGACGCCGCTGAGGCCAGCTCCCTGCGGGCGACCTGTTGGTCGACCTGCTGCTTCAGCAAGAGGCCGAGGTGCGGCAGCTCCCCGAGCTTGTCCACGGGGGTCTTGACCGCGTCCAGGTAGCCCACCCAGTCGAGCAGCTCGCTGAGCCCGGGGCGCTTGGTGAGGTCGAGCTTCCGCACTTGGAGCAGCACCTCGATCGCGCGCGCCCCCAGGGTGGCGTCGCGGCCGTGCTCCTTCAGCAGGGTTCTGAGGAAGGCCGGGTCTGAGGGGAACTCGATGTGGAAGAAGACGCAGCGGCGCAGGAAGGCCGTGGGGAGCGGCTTCTCCTCGTTGTGCGTCACCATCACGAGGGGGCGCAGCTCCGGCCTCGGGACCGCGAAGCGCCGACCCGGGGTCTCGGCGACGCGGAACTCGAGCCGGTCCAGCTCCCACAGCAGGTCGTTGGGGAAGTCGAGATCTGCCTTGTCGATCTCGTCGAGCAGAACGACCGAGCGCCTGCCATGCGCCGCTCGCGCGATGGCGCGCCCGAGCGGGCCGTAGCGCACGTAGGTGCCGGGCGCGTGAAGTTCGCTCCGCTGCACGTCGTAGAGCTGCCGGACGGCGTCGAATGTGTAGAGCAGGTCGTGCGCTCGGCTGGTCGACTTGATGTATGCCTCCTCGAGCGGCAGCCCGAGGATGAAGGCGACGGCGTGGGCGAGCTGCGTCTTGCCGCAGCCGGGCTCGCCCTGGAGCAGCAGCGGTCGACCGAGGGCCGCCGCCATGTTCAGCGCCTCCACCAACGCGTCGCTCGCGACGTACGGCTCGCGGTGCACCTCCGCGAGTACGGGCGCCTCAGCGACGTCCTGCTCGGAGTCGACGTTCTCGATCTGCTTGAACGCCGGCAGGTTGCGGAAGTCGTCGGCGGTGAGGCGGACCGAGAGGTCCAGGGCTTGGCGCGGCATCAGGGGCCTCCTTGGTCGTCCCAGGCGGTGATGAACTCGTCCTCGTCAGTGTAGGTCCGGAGCAGCTCGACGGCCCTCCGGAGGCCGATGTAGACGCCGTCCATGTCGAGCCGGCCGTCCGCGGCGGTGCCGAACGCGCGGAGCAGGACGTCGAGGTGCGCCGCGCTCCAGCCGCGCACGGCGAGCACCTCGCGCCACCAACTCGTGACGTGGTGCTCGAGGAACACCGGCTCCGGGAGCTCGATCATGCCGCCGGGCGCGGCGAAGTCCTCCCGGATCAGCATGAAGAGTACGAAGCGGTTCGGGCAGTCCGCGAGCACGTCCACGGCGCCTGCCCACAGCTCCGCCGCCGCGCGGCCGTCAACCAGGAGCACGCCGCTCACCACCTCCTGCCGCTCGGCCGTACGGCGGAGGCGGCGCAGCTCGGCGATGGTCCGCTCCAGGTTCCTGAGCCCGCCGGCGGTGTTGAGCTTGTGGGAGAACGCAGAACCGAAGGTGCTGCGGTCGTCTTTCACCCGTTCGATCAGGTTGTCGAGGACGAGGTCGCAGGGGCACCTCAGCGTGAAGCCGACGAGGCCCTTGGCTCTGACGATGCTGGGCAGGCACACATCGAGTAGGCCGTTCAGATCGAAGCGGTGCGGCGCGAGCAGATCGACCGCCGGCGCCCGCGGACGCTCCCGGATCGCGCCGGTGAGCCGCTTGAGCTCCTCCACCTCGTGCGCTTGTAGGTGCGG
Organism: Minicystis rosea; assembly: GCA_001931535.1. Taxonomy (GTDB): domain Bacteria; phylum Myxococcota_A; class Polyangia; order Polyangiales; family Polyangiaceae; genus Minicystis; species Minicystis rosea. The sequence goes on along the minus strand of CP016211.1, from coordinate 13,274,480 downwards.
CGGTTGCAGGTTGTCGACCAGGCAGCGCAGCGCATGGCGATCCCGGCGGACCTGCCTGATGATGAGTTCCAGATCCCTTTGGCGGTTCTCCTCGGATCGGTCAAAGCGGGCCCGCCCGAGCACGCCTTCGAGGAGCTGGGAGCGGCCATCAAACGTCCCGGTGAGTGGGATTTCCACCAGGAACTCGACGAGCTCTTGCTGCGGGGTCATGGGCCTCAGCGGCCGAGCCTGGCCTGCTCCTGGCGGAACGCGGCGGCGAGGTCGCCATCGCCCGCGTAGCGCAACGCGTTGTCGATGAGCACAGCGAGGCACGGGCGCCCGTCGGGCACTTTTCGCCGCTGGAGCTGCCTGACGATCTTCTCCAGATCGAGTGTCTTGTTTTCCTCGTCCCGGTTGAGGGACGGTCCGATCGCGATGCCGTCGAGCAGCTCCGAGCGGCCCGAGTACCTGCTCGTCGCAGGGAGTTCGTGGAGGAGTGCGACCAGGCTAGCGCTCCGCGCGGGCGGCGTCGTTATGGCCGGCGCGGGGACCTGAACGCCGACGACGTCGTGTCGTGAGCACTCGCTCCCGTCGCGCACGTTGAACGCGTCGACGACGAAGCTGGCGGCGCCGGGCGACCACCGGCGAGGCCAGATGACGAGCTCGACCTTCCCATCGGGCGTGCGCACCAGCGCGGCGAAGTTGTACCCGTGGCTCGGCGGTACGTGCTTCTCGGCGTCGCCGTGCGCCGCGCCAGCGGAGACGTGGAGGAAGGACTTGCCGCCGCTCGACACGGTCTGCACGGCGTCTGCGACGTGGACGTGCCCCGAGAGGTGGAGGTGGGCGTGGTTGCGCACCCACGTCGCAATCTCCTCCTCGTCGGCCAGCCATCCGGCGCGGAACGGGTGGTGGCTCAACGCCACAATTACCGTTGCGCGGTCATCCGCGTCGTCGAGGAGCGCCTGGGAGAGCTGCGCCTTGCCCAGGCGGAGGTTGCCCCGGTCCTTCTCGTCGGCGGCGAGCAAGGCGGTGTTGAGGCCCATGATCCGCACCTTGAGCGCGCCGTCGCCCGATTGCCGGTGGGTCCACCAGAGGGGTTTCTTCGGGCCAGTGGCGTCCGCGCGACAGGCGGGCGCGAAGCCCGCCGCGAAGGTCAGGTAGCGAGCCATCCGCTTGCGGAGCCGCGCGACTTCCGCCTTGTCCGCGAGCGCGGCGTCTAGGCCCGCCTTGCCCTTGCGAATACGGCGGACCAAGGCGCCGACGGTCTTGTCGTCCTTGTCGACGCGGCGCTGCACATCGTGGTTGCCCGGGACTACGAAGACGTCGCCCTTCGTCACGCCGGCCGCCGCGGCGATGGAGGCCAGCCACTCGCGCGCATCTGCGTATTCCTTGCGGCTACGTGTGGCTCCGCTGAACGCAATGTCGCCGGTCACCAGCACGGCGCGAGGCGGAGGCACTCTTCCGCCTGCGATCAGGTGCTCCACATCGTCGTGCAGCACCTTCAGCACGAGCTTCTGGTCCCAGCCATGGGCAGCGTCGCCGTGCCCGATGTGGATGTCGGACAAGTGGATCCACGAGAAGAGGACGTCGTGCCACGGCGACCCTGGCTTGCTGGCCATTCACGCTGCTCCTCACACCTCACTACCCTGCGTGGGACGGCCGATGCTACACGCTGGCGAGCGCTCGCACTAGGTGGCTGGAGTTTTTCGTTGACGACTGCCTCGCGTCTCAAGCGTAGTCGGGGGCATGACGCTCGGTCGCGCGCCGGAGCAGGTGGACCTGTGGCGGTCGTCGGCGAAGTACTGTGAGGGCAAGCTCTCGCCGACATCGATCTACAGCCTGCTGCACCGCGAGTGTCACCGGCTCACGCTGACCGCCGATCCCTCCCGGCACGCCACCCCCGTGGGCGCGATGCACGGCGGGCGTCGCGAGCGCCGCCGCCGTCGCCGCGGCGGGTGCCGGCGGTCGCGGCAGTGGTCGCCGCCGCGAGGTGGCTCGTGGCGGGCGCCGGGTGCGAACGTACGCCGCGAAGAGGCGCGGCGGCGATCGGCCTTCCGATGAGCAGGCGCGGGATCTATCTTCGGGCCCGTGCGCGCCGCCAAGACCTTCACGTCCATCGATCCGCTCCCCGAGATCGACGACTACCTGATGCAGTTCCCGGCCTTCTTCTCGACTTGCGGGATCGCGGCGAAGCAGACGAAGGCGACGGCGTCCAAGAAGGCGACCGCCAAGTTGGCCGCGCTCGGGGCGGAGCTGGCCGCGCCGGGGAAGTAGCGGGCGCGCCGGGGCGTCGCGATGCGCGGGTTCTCGAACAACGTCCCCTGGCGCCGGTTCTGGATGCCGCGAGGTACCTCGGCGCCGCTCGATGGGCACGGGTACCTGGCAGACCCTGAGGGTCCGTTCGGGGCCCAGTTGAATCCGGAGGCGCGGACGCTGGATGCGCTCGCGGAGATGCCGTGCGTGGTGCTGCTCGGGGAGCCGGGGAGCGGGAAGTCGCATGAGCTGGCCGCGTACTGGAAGAGCCTGCGCGCTGGTACGGGAGGCGATCATGTGCTGCTCCTCGACGGCCGCTCGCATCGCGATCTCGATCGGGACCTGGGCCGAGCCGGCGCGTACCGGGCGTGGTGTTCGGGCGACACGCCGCTGACGTTGCTGGTGGACAGCCTGGACGAGTTTCGGATCGGGGCGCACGAAGCGGGGCAGGTGATCCGGGGCCACTTGTTGAACGGGCCGCTGGATAGGTTGAGGCTGCGGATCGCCTGCCGGGCGGCAGAGTGGCCGGTGTCACTGGACGAGCAGCTCCCCCAGATGTGGAACAAGAAGGGGGAGGCGGATCGGGTGGGGCTTTACCGGCTCGCGCCGCTGCGGCGCGTGGACGTCGCGCTCGCGGTGGAACAGGACGCAGAGAAGTTCCTCGGTGAGGTGGCGGCGAGAGAGGCGCAACCGTTGGCGATGTCGCCGGTGACGCTGCGCTTCCTGGTGGAGCAGTTCCGGCGGACAGGGGCACTGCCGCGAACGCGTGTGGAGCTGTACGAAGAGGGGTGCCGCGTGCTCTGCGAAGAGACGAGCACGAGCCGGCGGGGGGCGAAGCAGACGGGGAAGCTGAAGGAGGTGGAGCGGCTAGCGATCGCGGCCCGCATCGCCGCTGTATGCGTGCTCGGGGGGCGTGACGCGGTTTTCCTGGAAGGGACAGTGGGGCCGGCGCCGGATGGGACGGTGGCCAAGACCGATCTGGTGGGCGGCGACGAGCCGACTCTGTTGGGTCGCGCGTCGGTAGCCGAAGGGGCGGTGGACGAGGTGTTGGGGATCAGTGGGCTCTTCACCGCGCCCGGGGAGGATGTCGCGGGGTGGGTTCACCAAACCTATGCGGAGTTCTTGGCCGCCCGGTATCTGCACCGGCGCGGGGGCGACGCGGAGGGGCTATTTCGCCGGGTATTTGCCGCCAAGGGGGACCGGGTGGTCCCCTCCCTGCGCGAGGCGGCGGCCTGGCTGGCAAGCATGAATAAGGGGTTTCTGGATCGATTGCTGGAGACGCAGCCGGAGATCTTGCTCCGGAGCGACTTCGCGGCGGTGGGGCACGCGGAGCTGGAGGCAATCGTGGGCGGGCTGCTCGCTCGCGTCGCCGGCCGTGCGCTCCCGGAGCATGTCGTCCGGGGTTTCGGCCCGATGCTGGCGCGGCTGAGTCATCCTGCGCTCTGCGCCCAGCTTGCCCCTTATCTCCGGGACAAGTCGAACGGGACGCCGGTACGGCGGGTCGCCATCCACATCGCCGAGGAGTGCGGGCAAGCGGGGCTGGGAGGTGTGCTGGCCGATATTACGCTGGATGGAGACGAAGACCTGGAGGTGCGCACCGTCGCGGCGCGCGCTCTCCTCGAAGTGGGAGCCGTCGACAGCACGCGGCGTCTGCGTCCGTTGCTGTCACCTCCCGCTGGGACCGATCCGGACGATGAGCTGAAGGGATATGCGCTCCGGGCGCTCTGGAAGGAGCTTGCACCGGAGGAGTTGTTCGCCCTGCTCACGCGGCCGCAGAATCACCGCCATTCTGGATCTTATGAGATGTTCCTCATGGATCTCGAGCGCAACCTGTCCCTCTGGCACCTGCCCGCCGCTCTCGCGTGGGTGGCGAACTTGCCTCGAGATCACGAGGTAGAGTCGGCCTACCCGGAAGGTCTCCGCGACACCTCTTTGAGGCTGGGCTGGGAGCATCTGTCGGAGTTGCATGTTCGAGACGCCTTTGCGCGGGCGGTTCACCGTCGTTTGCGCCACTATGATGGCGTATTCGCCGCGCGCAGCGCGCTCAATCCGGTGCCTGACGTGCGCGCAGACGACCTGCGCAGGCGCTTGCTCGCGTCCGCGCTGATGGCCCTGCCTCCCTTTGATCAGCACCATGATTCGGGCTTCGTTCATCAGAGCATCGTGCTCGCGACCGATGTCTCATGGATCCTTGAACAAATACAAGCCATGTCCGACGCCGGAACGCGAAGGCGTTGGGCTCATGTTCTGGCGGCCCTAGTGGGCATGAATTGGACTGCAGAAGTGTTGGGTCCGATTATTGAAAATTTCGATCGGGTCCCGGAGTTACCCGAGGCGATGCCATGGTTGTCGGTCCGCGAAGTCCCGCTCGGATCCGCGGAGTCTCGATGGATGCGACGTGAAGAGCGAATGGCAAGGAAGTACTGCGCCAAATATAAGCTCAAGCCGAGGCCGCGCAGGAAACTTCCTAACGCCGAGAAGAGGATTCGTCGACTCCTTAGGTTGGCGGAAGCAGGCAACTCGGCCGCCGCGTGGCAGCTCCATCACTGGCTCAGGATGGATCCTGACGGCAAGGCGCACGCCCATCAGCATGAGGGGGACTTGGAGGCGTTTCCGGGATGGGCCAGAGCCGACGAGGAGATTCGGGGGCGAATTCTGGCGGTAGGGAAGCAATATCTAATTAGAAACCAGGACACACCCGAAGAGTGGCTTGGCCGAAGCGTCATCTATTTCCCGGCCGCGGCAGGCTACCGATACCTCTGCCTCATCGATCATCTTGATCCGGCCTGGTTCGACAGCCACCCAGAAATCTGGCCGAACTGGGCCGCGATCGCGGTCGCGTTCGCCCCCAACGCCGAGGGCCGAGCCAAGCAACTTACCGCTCGCGCTTACCGCGCCGTCCCGGACCGAGTCCTCGCCGTGTTCGATACGCTGCTGAGACAGGATCACGACCGTTACGACTTTCCCTTCCCTGTCTACAAGATGGAACAGTGCTGGGACGCGCGACTGGGAAGCTTCGTCTTGAATTTTATCCGCGACAACGATCTCAAGCCCAAATTCATGGGCAACTTGCTGGATGCGCTCATCCAACATCATATCGAAGGATCGATTGAGTGGGCCACCGCGCTCATGTCTCCACCTCCATCAGTCGAAGCTTCGGCGCGGTTGAAGGCACGTGCCGCGGGGCACGCCCTCATGGCCTTTGCGCCCGAGGTTGGCTGGGCCGCGCTTCTCCCTTCGCTCCAGTCAGATAGCGCGTTCTGTCGTGAGGTCTTTCTCTCCTTCGTTCGTGAGTATGATCTACGCCATTCCCGCAACTGGAGCGCCCCCCTGTCGACCGCCGATGCTGCGGATCTCTATGTCTGGCTCGCGCACGAGTTTCCGCATGAAGAGGATCCGCGGGATACGATGCGTGGTTTCGCCGAGGTGACCCCTCGTCATCAGGTAGCGGAGCTGCGTGACGCGGTTCTGAGCGAGATCATCTCTCGGGCTAAACCCGAAGCCATCGCCGCCCTCGAACGCATCCAGTGCGAACTTCCGGCGCGCGACTACACCTGGGCCATCCACGGCGCGAAGGAGGCGGCTGCGCAGAGCACGTGGGTACCCCTCACCGCCCAGGAAGTCCTGGCGCTTGGCCCGCGCCCCGCACCTGGGAAATCAGAGGAACGTTCTATGACCAACGGCACCGCTCAGGTCGACATCGGGATCGTGATCGCGCTCCACGAGGAGGGAAAAGAGCTATTGGCTCTCGTGGACAGGCGGGAACCGTGTGGCGACGGCACGATGAACTCGTACCTCTTCCAGCGCGGGAGCTACCGCTGCGTACTGACCATCGTCGGGCCTATGGGCGAGACCGAGGCGGCGCGGGTCACCGAGCGCCAGATCACGATCTTCAAGCCGGCCTGCGTGGTGAACATCGGCATCTCCGGCGGCATTCACAAGGACGTCCGCGTCGGGGACGTGTTCGTGCCGTCTCACGTCGAGCAGTACATGCAGGACGCGAAGTCCACACCCACGGAGCAAGGGGGCTTCGCGATCGTGCCCGGCGCTCCGCAGGTGGAGCCGAGCTACGAGGCGTACACGCGTGCGAGCGGGTTCGAGTTGAGCCACGAGGCGCTCTTCGACGCCTGGCGCACCGAAGCGAAGGCCGACCTGGCGCGGTTGCTGCCCGACGAGGAGAAGCGGAGCAAGCTCTGGGCGACCGATATGGTGCGCGCCGAGGCGGAAATCCTGACGAACGGGCACGAGGCTTGCGGCCCGGTCGTGGGCGCAGCGGTGGCCTTCTCCGAGTGGATTCGCCGCTTCAACCGGAACATCAAGGGGCTCGACATGGAATCCTTCGCCGTCCTCAAGGTGGCGCGGTCGCGCGAGCCCGCCGTGGCGGCGCTGGTGATCCGCGGCATCTCCGACTACGGCGATCATCGCAAGGAGCAACTCGACGCCATCGGCGGCGGCGCGCTGCGCAAGTACGCGACGCGCAACGCGGTGCGCTTCCTCTGGGCTTTGCTCGACGCCGGGGCGTTGCCGCACGCAAGCCCTCGGTAGGGCCATGCGCGCGGGTGCATCCGTGGCCTGCGTGACGCCGCGGGCCGCCCCACGCCCCTCGGGGGGCGAGCACGATGCGGCTCGGGAGATCGCCGGCACCAGGCGCGTGGTAAGCTGGCAACACCGATCGATGATTCACAAGGAAGATCGAACATTTGCCGCAGTGTTCGGTCGAGCACTCCCCTCGGAAGGGAGGATGAACTGCAGCGGGCGCTTGGGCTGCCGGCCGGAAGCGCGGCGCTGGCGGCGCTATGGTGCCTGGTATTGGTTCGGATCAGCCCCTCACAGGGCCGTGTCCGCAGATTGAGCAGACCGCCGAGGACGCGAGGCTGGTCCGGCGCATCGTGGCCGCCGAGAAGGAGAAGCTCAGTCTGCTCGGCCCGGCCGCGCCCGAGGCGAAGCCGGTGACCAGGCGAAGCAGCTCCACGACGGCCGCGCCAGCGACCATCACGTTGAAGGCAATGACGCTCGGCTGAGGGGCGTGGGCTCCGTCGATGTAGCCCGCGCGGGCCTCGTCGGCGGCGTCGCATTCAGAGAGCGCCTCGATCCGGAGTCGCTCCGGGTCGAGGACGCCCCAGCACGCCAAGCAGGGGCGACCGGGGCCGAGGACGACGACGCGCCCGGCATCGCCCACGATGTCGCCACGCTCGTCGGCACGGAAGGCGACGCCGAGATCGATGACCGGGATGCACGCCGAATAGGCGAGCCGGTTGAGGAGCGCGCGAGGCGTGTGCCGATCCACGCACGAGAAGACGACATCGCAGCCGTAGAGCATCCGGATCTGCTCGTCCCCGGCGAGCGCCGTCGGCACGCTCACGGCCGACACGTCGAGCGCGCGGGCGTACCGCGCGGCAACGTCGACTTTGAGCGCCCCGATGTCCGCCTTGGTGGCGCCGAAGACACGCGGAACGTTCGAGGCTTCCACCCGATCGCCGTCAACGAGCACGAGGCCACCGACCCCGAGGTGGGCGAGTTGCGCGGCGGTGACCGAGCCCGTTCCCCCGAGCCCGACGACGCCGACCCGAACCGCGCGGAGCGCCGCTTGACCAGTGGCGCCCAGGGCAAGAGTCTGGCGATTGAAGGCCGGATCGGCCGCTGGAGCGCGTGCGGGCGGCCAGAAGACCAGCCGCTCGCCCACGATGCGCATGCCGATCTCGCGCGGGGGTCCCCCGTCGAAGATGCGCGCGAGCGGCAATCCGTCCGCGACCACAACCATGGAGCCGTGCGGAGCGGACGGAACCTGCGTGGCGAACGACGGCATGAGCCGGGCATCGCCGCGATCGTCGGCCCACGAGAACCAGGGCTCCGTGGCGCCCGGGTGGGTGTGCACAGTGATGATCGCCCACCCGTACTCCCTCGCCGGACGGACGAGGCGGTTCAGCGCAACGGGATCGAGGCGCAGTTGGTCGAACGCACGGATCACGTAAGCCGACTCGGGCACGACCGCGGCCGTGCGCGCGACAAGGAGGCGAGCCCCCTCGGCGAGGGTGTACGGCTCGGCGAGGATGATTCCGGCGGTTTCCACGTCCAGGCGCGCGAAGAGTTCGCGATGCAAGGGCTCCCAGAGCTGCTGCGGGATGCGGAGGTGCATGGTGGGACCCTCCCTAGTTGCCGCGCTCGAACCGGGCGCGGATGCAGCGCATGAAGTCGCGGAGCGTGCTCACACCGGGCTTCCACGCGCCCGGCTTGAGGTGCCACGAGAAGCGCTGCCACGAGGAGTCGAGCGCCTGCTCAATGCTCGCGCCCGCCGGCACCGCGTCAGCCGACGTCTTGACGGCGGGCGCGAGCCAGAACATGTCCGGCTGCGCCTCGGGGAAGAGCGGCGGGAGCTTCACGAGGAGCTTCACGGACCGGGGCTGGTATCCGTTGGGCAGGGCGTACTCATGGACGACGACGAACGTCCACCCATCGGGCTGGGGGAGAACGTCGAAGGCGCTCGCCACGCCGAGCGCCTCGGCGTCGATCGCGGGGCCGCGACCGTAGTCGGCCGGGGGCTGGCTGTGGAGGTGCGCGCCGGGCTGCAGGGTGATCGCGGTCTCGTTCGCGATGACCTTGTCCTCGTGGGGCTGCTGGAGGAAGAGCACGTCCGTGAGCGGGATCCCCGCGAGGCGCTTCAGCGCCGCGCCGGTCTGCGTCGCCTCGGTGAGGTCGTACTTGTGGCCGTTGATGAAGATCGGGATGGTCCGGGTGTTCACGGTGTCCTCGTGTCCACAGCGATTGGCGCCGTGCACAGGCGGAAACGTGCGTCAGATGGCCGGACGACGCCGTCGCGGCGTCGTCGCGGCGAGGGCCCCCTGCGAACAGTCCCCGGCGACGCCCGCGCGACGCTCAGCGAATGAAGTGCGATGCCGTCAGGCGCCAGCCGTTGCCTCCGCCTTGGCCTTCGAAGAGCGTCTCCAGATCGGTCGGCGGGGCCTTTCCCGCGAGCTCGAAGCTCTTCTGAATGGCGTCGCGGGCTCGGCTTCTCGCCTGCCTCGCTGCGGCGTCTCGTTTTGACAGCTTCGCGTCGAGCTCCGCCGTTGGAATGACGCGCCCCTGCTCGGCGGCGTCGACGACATGCTGCACGAAGTCGAACGGTTGGTCCTTGAGCATCACGAGGTCGGTCCGATCGAGCCAGGCGCGACGCAGCTTCCGATCCACTACGAGCCTCGTGTCTGGCGGCGCGATCAGGAGCGCCTCCACCTGGTTCTCGAGGTGCAACGCAAAGATGATGGAGCGAAGGGTGTCGTGATGGGGCGGGAGGATGTGGCTGAAGTCCGCCACGGCGTAGCCGGTCGGGAGCGAGCGCCCCTTTGGAATGAGCACCACCGACCCCTCGGGCGCGCGGATAATCTCTCGGAGCAGCGACTCCACCGCCGCGGGTTCGCGCAGCGCGAGGAGCACACGGACGGTCGTTGCGCCGAACGTGCGGCGGCCAATGTCGAACACGCCGTCGGCGAGCGTCGGGGCGAGCGCCCCTTCAAGGCCAAGTTCCTGCATGAAGAGCCGCGCGACGTCCGGCACACGGACCGCGTATCCTTGGACATCGGTCGGCGAGAGCGGCCGGCCAACTGCGCCCGGAGCGGGACGCACGCCCAGAAATGGAGGATCGTCGTCCATCGCGATGACGTCGAGTACACGGGCGCCTGACGGATGCCCGGGCTCGACGACCGCGGGAAGCCGCGCGGGTAGCAGCAGCCCCTCGCGAGCCATACGATCGGCCTCTCGGCCGAGCGCCATGCGCCAGGCTTCGATCGTGTGAGCGCCGGCGGCGAGTCCCCAGAGGTCGCGCCCCAGTCGATCCCGCTCCGCCTGCCAGATGCCGAGCTCCGCGAGGAGTCGCTCGACGAGGATGCTGCGCGCCTCGCTGGTCTCCCGATAGTCAAGGTAGTCCGGCTCGCGCAGCGTCACGGTCACTCGGTTCGGCGCCTTGCCGTAGAACTTGATGGCGAGCCGCACCTCAAGGAGCTCGCCCTCGGCGCGACGCAGGTTCAGCCGCTCCATCAGGGCGAAGCAATCGTTGCTGGTGAACGTGCACCTGTCGCCCTCGGGAGTACGCCACACGGCGTAGGTCAGACGCACTTGCTCGACCTCTGCGCACGTATGCCGAGTGAGCGCCGTCGCCCCGTGCTCGCGCAGTGGGGCCAGGCTGCAAGCGGTCTCGTTCTCGAAGAAGTCGGCGTCGTCGAAGAAGACTCGGCCGGCCGACTCCCGGTAGTTGCGGACGAGCCGAGGGTACGGGGCCGACACCTTCAGCCGCCCGCTCGACGGTTCGTAGCGGAGGAGATCGCACTGTACGGGCCGATGAGGCAAGAGCATCCGGCCCTGCTCGGCGACGACGAGCGGTGCCGCGAGCCGACGCCCGTGGACGATCACGAACCGAACCTCGTGGTCGTCCTCGATGGCGTTCACCTCGACGTGATCGCTCATGCCGTTCTCCGCGAACCACGCGGCGAGCTCACGCTCAAGCCGCTTGGCCTTGCGCTCTGGATCCGGGAGATTCCGGGGCGCCCGACCGGCGTACTCCTTGACGGCGCGCGGGGCGCGCGCCTCGTACACGCTGAGCTGTGCCCGTTGCAGCACTCGAACGAGGGGCTCGCGGCTTCGTGCCTCGGCACAGAGCCGCGCGACGAGCTCCACCGGAGCGGTGTCGTGCCACGTCGACGTGTCCAGGCCCGCAGCATGCGCCTCTTCGAGCAGGGTTTCGCGCGCCGGCTCGGTGCTCAGGTCGGTGATGGTTTGGAGGGCATGAGCGAGAGCACTCGGGAGGTCGCCCCCGCGAACGCCGTCCTTAGCGAAGCGTAGCTGATCGAGTTCGCGGTCAGACCGACGGGATAGCCGACGGCGCCGAGCAGCTGCTGCCACACTGGAAGACGGATCGCTTCGATCGTGGCGGCGTCGTAGAAACCGATGGAACGGAAGTCCGACACGTGTCCTCTTCCTGTGGTGGCCGAGTCACTTCTTGATCGGCTTCCACTTGTACCATCGCCGTCGAGGTCCGCGATGGCAACGTCCGTAATGCCCAAGCCGAAGCCTTCGGCCCCCACGACGCGCGACGCGGCGAACTGCGAAGCGTGCCCGGCAAGCGGCGCGCGCGTGTCGGCCAGTGGCGCGCGATCCGTGCACGCGGCGGCCATGACCAGGACGGCAACCGTGAAGGTGCGCTTCCGCGCGGTCGACCGCGGGAGCATGGCGTTTCCCTGGGACCGGCGGCCGGGAGGGCGCCCGGGCCTCGGATCCCTGCGTTGATCGGCTCTTCCTACCGCGCACCGCGGGCTCTCGCGCGCAATGCCGCCACTTATGGTCTCAGCCCCGTAGCACGATGGCCTCGATGCCGAACGCGGTCATGGCGGCCTGCGCCGCCGCGACCTCGCCGAGGCTGCCGATCGCGAAGACGCGCCGACCGCCGGGCTCCTCGTGGACGGGGAACGGTGGGACGGGACCCCCATCCTTCGGTGCAGGGATCGCCCGCCCACCCTTCGCGAGCACTGGAGGCGCGATCAACCACGTGTGCTCGATGCGGTGATACAGCTTCCCCGCTGGCGCGCGTGCCGGGGTAGCGCGTCGAGCGCTAGGAATTCGGGTGCAGCAGTCGACCTTGGTGACGCCGTCATCGACACGCCCATCCAACTCGACGCTGATCTCGCGGTAGTCCTTCCCGTTCATCACGTGCATCGAGCCGCGGGCGTCCCCGAGGCGCGTGGAGGCACACAGCAGCGATGTTGCCCCCCGTTGCCAGGACGCGAGCATCCGATCGAGTGCCGCCGCATCGTCACCGGTGAGCTGGACTCCAACCTCGAAGCCCTTGTCGAGCCCGTGCTCTTGGAGGTTCGCCGTCATCACGAGGCCGCGCCTGCCATCGGCGATGATCGCCTTGCCGTGGAGAAACCTACTGACCCCCAATACGCATACATCCCTGTGCACCAGCTCACGCAGCGTCTCGAACATCGTGGGGCGAGGGTGCCGCACCAGGAGCGTGACGACGACACCGCTCCGGGCGCGTTCCGCGAGCGCCTCGATCACCTCGCGGTCGTCGATGCCGAACGTCGCGACGACGAGCATACGCTGGGCGCCGCGGATCGTCTCGAGCACGGCCGCGCGAAGATCCCGCCTCTCCGCCGCCGTCGCCACGAGACTCGCCGAATGCGGTGGGAGCGAGATCCGCCCCGCTACTGTCACCGGCGGTAGGCTCCCCGCCGCGAGGAGCTCGCGCTGCGCCGACTCCCAGAACGCCCATGTGAACAGCGCCGCCAGCGCCCGGGCCTCGTCGGTGCCGAGCAGCACGCCGAGCTCGTGGTTGCGCGTCAGCGCCTCCCACGTGAGGTTTGCGGTGAGCAGCACCCCGCGCGGCCGGATCTTCGGATCAGCGACCACGAACTTCGCGTGGAAGTGCTCCGCCGAGCGCACATAGACCCAGCCGGCCAGCCGATCGAGGAGCCCCTTGTGCTCATCGACGACCTTCTGACCGAAGCTGTCGTCGCCGCGGACCTCTTTCTCGAGCCGCGCCTCCGTGGCGACCAGCAGGTACACGCGCACGCCGCGCTTCGCCGCGTCGAGCAACGCTCGCTCGGTCGCGTCGTCGGCGAACAGGAAGCTCGAGACCAGCACGACCTCGCGGGCGCCCTCGATGATCTCCGCCACGGCGCGGGCCAGCGCGCCGCTCTCCTCCGCCTGGAGGATGCGGCCGAGCGCCGACACGCGCGCCACGCTGGGCGCGCTCGTCGACGTCCACACATCCTCGATCGTGTCGTCGGACCGATCTTCGATCCAGGGTGTGCCGGGTACGGTGGGGCTTATCACGCTACCCCTCCATCAAGATCCATCGGTGCCTGAAGGTGCCAGTACGCAGGGCGCGGGCGCTCCGCTCCGCGCATGACTTGCGCGAAGTCGCGCTGTACCGGCACGCGGATATCAAAACCCGAAAAGAGCGCCTGCAGCTCCGCGATGTTGACCGCGTAGAGGTCGGACCACTGCGTGCGATCGGCGCGAGCCGCGAGGAGCCACTCGAACCACCGCTGCGCGTCCGCCCCGGTGGCCGGCTCGAGCGGGACGCCGTCCACCGTGGTGTCCTCGAAGCGTCCAAGCCCCTGGACATCAGGAGCCTTGAAGGTCATTCGCATCTGGAAGCTCGCGCGAGCATCTTCGCGCAGGTTCCTGAACGAGGCTCTCAGCTTTCCGGAGGGTGGGTTCCACCAATCCTCGGCGCCGTTCGAGCGGAGCAGCGCGCGCCACACGCCAGCGTGATCGTAGCCCCGCGGCGCCGGCAGGGCTTGGTCGATAGTCTTGCCCGCAAGGGTGCCACGGAGCCGCAACGATACTTCAGCGCTGGCTGATTCGAACGACAGCTCCAGCGCCATCGTGGTCTCCAGGCCGAGATGCTGCACCTTGCGTTCGATCGCGACGAGCCTGATGGGCAAGCCGTCCTTCGCGGCCGGGAGCTCCAGCGGAGGTTGCTCGCCGTGCTCATCGCACGCCTTCACGAGCACCTCCGGCACCGTCTCGAAGCGGCGCTTCACGTCTCCGTTCCGGGCCTGACGTTCGTCGCGCGCCGACGGCTCCTTGCCGGGCTCGACGCGCAGCAACGGCTGCGGCAGCAGCGGGTCCTCGGCCCAGAAGAGCAGCCAGGCGCCGACCTGGGGGACGAAGACGCGAGGCTCGGGGCTCCCCGCGACGCGTTCTCCCTCGTTCGTGAGCCGCACGATGTGATCCTTCTCCAGGTCGAGCAGACCGAGCTCCTTGCAGACCTGGCCGAGCCTCCGCCCCACGATGGGCGACATGCCGAGTAGCGGCCCCTGCGCGGCAACGTCACAGAGCTGCTCGCTGCGCACTTCGAGCCCGGCGCGGAGGCGCTCCGCGGCCCACATCACCACGGCGTGCTCTGCTATCCGCTTCTCGGCGAAGGCAATCTTCCCGACGGCGAGCGCGCAGTGGACCGATAGGGACCTTCGCAAGACGATCTTCATGGCTTATCCCTCCTGGTAGCGGAGCTCGACGCAACCGCGGCGCTTCATGTCCTCGGCGAGCAGGGCGCATAGCGGAGCCCGTCGCGTTTGTCGGGCGAGGAACGGCGCGTTCCCGACGAGCACGAGCTGATAGCGCGCCCGCGTGATCGCGACGTTCAGCCGGTTGGGGCTGTTCAGGAAGCCGGGGGTCTTCGTGCGGACGAAGGAGAGGATCACGATGTCGGCCTCGTGCCCCTGGTACCGATCGACCGTGCACAGCTCAACGCTCAAAACCGGGCGGTCCCCATCGTGAAACGTGAAGTACCGACGCTGACCGCGCTGGCCAGTCACGCCGCGGAGGAGCTCGCGGATGCGCCGCTCCTGCCCACGGTAGAAGGTCAGCACGGCGACGGACCAGACAGGCTCTCTCCGCGTGTGGGCCGCCCACGCCGCGAGCTGCTGCAGCTCTCGGACGACGACACGCGCCTCGGCCTCGTTGCTGATCGGGCGCATCGTCTCCTGCCCGCGGACGTCGAGCAGCGCCACGCGCGTGCGGTACCTCGGGCAGTCGAACGGGCGCCGCTCCGCCATGTCGTCCGGGGTGTCGAGCAGCTTGCCCCCGTAGATCCGCGCGTGGGGAAAGCTCGCGATCTCCGGGTGCATCCGGTGCTGGTAGCGGAGGGAGACGAGGCGCTCGGCTTGCGCGCCGGGCGGCAACCCGAGGGCGAGCGCGTTGTTCCAGAAGCGGCTACCACGCGCTTCGCGCGCAGGATCGAAGCCGACCTGGAGCGACTCGAGGATCGAAGGGAGCGCGACCCGTCGAACGCGATCGATGTCGTCGCGCACCCTCGCGAGCGCCTGCACCGTGCCCTCGCACGGCTGGAGCGCATCGATCTCACGCGCATACATCCCCGCGCTCGGGAGGTCCCCAGCACCGTCGAGCAGCTCGGGCAACAGGCGCAGCTCGTAGTCGCGCACGAGCCGCCAGGCCACGGCCTTCGCCCAGGGATCCTCGTCCATCGGGTGGCGCTGCGCGCGCGCGTCGTGCCGCCGCCGCGCGGCGAGGAGCTCGCCGGTCGGGAGGCGGATGATCCGCGTCGCGAGCGGGAGCGCGCCCTCGACCGCCGCGAGCTGGGCGGGCGTGCCGATGACCGCGCGGGCCGATCCGAGGATCAGCGGGCTCGGCGTAGCGTCGAGGTCGAGGCGAACGATCGGCTCCTCGGGGAAGATCCCGGCGAGCTGCGCCGCGTAGATCTCGCGTAGCTCCGCGTTCTCCGTGGCCACGAGCAGCGCGCCGTCGCCGGCCCGCCCGATGGCGAAGACGTCCGCCAGCGCCTGACTCGCGTCCTCGCGCGAGGCGACGCCGTCCGGAATCGCGGCCTCGATGTTGGTCTCGATCCACGCCTCCTCGACGTAGGGGGAAAGCTGGCGCCGATCGCCGACGATGATCCAGCGCCGCGCGAGCAGCGCGGGCACGAGGAACTCCGCGAACGGCGTCTTGCTCGCCTCGTCGAGGATGAGCGTGTCGAAGACGGGCTCCCACGGGCTGCCGCTCCGCACCCGCTCCCGGACATCGGGGTGCTGGAGGATCCCGATGGTCGTGCCGCAGACGACCTCCGCACAATCGAGCAGGATGCGCTGGAGCGTTCTCGAACCATCGTCGGCGTGCAGAGCTTCGAGCATGTGAGCCTGCGCCCGGCTGCGCCCTTTGGCTCGTTGCAGCGCAGTCCGGGCGTCGCTGAGCTCTTTATTGACCATCCGGTGCAGGCAGTAGTCCTTGATGCCTTCGGCGACGCGCCCCTCGTCGCCGATCCGCACGAGCAGCACCGGCGTCCCGCTGCGCTTTGGGTCCTTGAGGCGTTCGATGACGTTGTCGACGGCGACGTGTGTCGAGGCACAGAGCAGCACGCGGCGGTCACGCGCGGCGAGCTGGAGGACGAGCTCCACGATCGCCGTCGTCTTGCCTGAACCGGGCGGCCCCTCGAGCAGCATGAAGTCCGGCGTCCGGAGCGCGCGGTCGACGAACTTCCGCTGCTCGCTGGTGCCGGGCCGGGCCTCATTGGTGAGCACCTGCCACGCGAGCGGCTCGGCGCGCGGGGGAGCGGTGGCCACCAGGCCTCGGTCTGGTTCTCGAAGAGCCGGATCAGCGGGCGATGCCCGGCGACCGGCTGATCCTCGAGCGCCCGGATGGCGCGCAGCTCGCACTGGACGACGTACGTGTTCGGGCGGACGCAGATGGCCGGGGTCTCTGGCAGCCGCTCCAGCAGGAGCGCGAGGCGATCACGGTCACGATCGAGCACACGGATCCGGCGCGCGCTTGCGTAGTCGTTGCGCTCCCGTACGCCGGGCGTGACCTCGTAGACATCGCGCAGGTCCTCGTCGAAGAACGCCTCCACGGCGTCGTTGCGGCCTTCGCTCTCAGGCTCGTCGAGCTCGATCCACACCGGGCCGGCCTCGCGCAGAGCCTCCTGGATGTCCTCCTCCGTGGCCAACACGACCGCTGAAGCGCGCAACGTCTGCGCGGCTTCCTTCGCGGTCAGCTCGATCTCAGCGCCCGACTGCGGCGCTACGTCGAGCGCCAGAGCGCCGACATCGGCATATGCACAGATGACCTCGATCTCCGCGCCACGCGCCACGCGGAGCGAAAGATGGCGGGCACCGAGGAGTCGCCGGAGCCCTTCACGCCATTGTTTGGCATCGCGTACGTTGCGCGGCGGATCCAGCCGCACCACGGCCCCGAGCGGCGCCCACGCCAGCTCGAAACGCGTGCGCTCGAGGTAGCGTTTCGCACGGTCCAGGTACTGGTAGAAGGCCTGGAGGTTGTTGTAGGTCGCCCTCTGCGCGACGCCGGGGCGATGGTCGACGATGTTCTGGAAGAATAGCTCCGCCACGGTTTCGCCCTCCGAACTGGAGCACGAGCACGCGTGATGCCAATGTCATTACGACCGAGGAAGGCGCTACTTCCTGCGGTACCGCGGCGCTGCGCTGCGCTGGCTGCATCACGGTGCCGAGTGTCTCTCCGTAACGGACCTTCTGCCAGGAGAAGGATCCTTCTGTCGCCCTCACGCATGGTCTTGTATGGTGAGGCTCGGGCCTGCATGGTCTCCCTGACGAACCGCTGGAGTCTGCTCTGCCGCTTCGTCGACGAGCCCACGCTGCCGTTGGACAATAATCCTGCGGAGAGCGCGTTGCGCGGCCCGGTGATAGGTAGAAAGAACCACTACGGCTCCCGCTCGCTGCGCGGCAGGCAGGTGGCGGCGTTGTTCTATTCGTTGCTCGAGAGCGCGAAGCTCATGGGTGTCGATCCTGCGGAGTATCTGCGGCGTGCCGTTTCGGCCGCATTCGCGGGCGAAGAGGTGCCGCTGCCGCACGAGCTCGCGGCAGGACGCTGACGCCTGTACCGCGGCCGGCAACCACACTACGAGGTAGTTGTCTCGACGGGGTACGGCGGGGACTTACGTTCATCAGTGAGCATGGCATTCTTTCAGCGACGAACCGAAGGCCTATAGCGAGTCGACGCCGTCAACCCAGATCGCGGCGCAGTGCTTCACACAATTCAATAGCCGCGAAACAGAACGCCACAGCCATCGTCAACGTGGGCGGGCATCGGCTGTGATTCTTCATGTTGCCGATCTGGTTCATGTGCTCGACGAGCACGCACGCTTGCTTGGATACTTTGCTTGCGATCGGCTTGATCCCCGGCCGGCCAGTAGCCAGGCGGAGCAGGTCGCACTGACGGCCGCGCTCTTCGGGAAGTGACCGGTCACGGGAGTACACTTCGACCGACTTCGAGGCTGCGGGGGTGTACTTCCAATGCTGTATCCACCCATCAGGCACAATTCCCGTAGGTGCTTCCACCTCCCAGATGAGATCGAGCGCCCGGTCGAGGATGCTGCGCGCCCCATCCAGCGTGGCCTCAGGCTCGTCCGGAAGATGGCGGATGCATCGAAGCACCGTCCGCCTCAGCTCGGGATCCACGTCCACAGCGACGCCGAGTTGCATCTCAAGCACCGCTCGGATGTTGGTCTCGAACGCTTCGGGGGTGCCGAAGAGCTGCCGCACGCCACTCACGTCACCAGTTCGGGCGACCGCCTTCTTTTCGATGAGGCGACAGGAAAGCCGGACCTTGCCCCCCGACTTGGTCACGAACCCGCGCGCTGTCGTGTAGTGCAGACGCTCCGGCGGGATCTCCGCCACCGAGAGTTCAGCTTTGGTGAGCTGGACGAGATCCCCTTTCACTTCCGCGGGGCACTCATTCCAAAGCGCCTCGAGCCGCTGGCTTCCACCGTCGAGGATGCCCTCGGCCGCCGTATCTACGTGGGCCTTGCTCAGGGGGGGTTTGCCTGCAGGCGCAAGTCGATCGAGCAGCAGGTTCACGAGGTCTGGATGCCCCCCCGCCCAGTTGCGTAGTTCCTTCTGGGCAGACGCGTCTAGGGCTATTCCACAACCCCTATACACCTCCGCCCAGTCATCCTGCTCGAAGGAGCCCACAAACAACGGCTGGTCGTAAAAAATCCGGAAGAAATCCGAAACCCTCGCATCGGGATTATAGCAGAGTTCGTGCAGGGGCGCGCGGGTGCCGGTCATCAGGCGGAGCCCCGGACTCTGGGCGAGCGCCCGCAAGCTGTCCCAGAGGTTCCGTGGGATCGCGCTGTTCTGGAGCACAGGATCGCACCCATCGAGGACAAGCAGGACGCGCAGCCCAGCACCGGCCAGCTCGTCCACCGCGATCTTGAGCTGGTCCCTGAGTTCCACAACGTCTTCCGCCTGGATGTAGCTCGCGAGCTCTCGGTGCTCGGACCGGAGACCTGCGAGGATGCCGCGAATGGCGAACCCGACACGGGCGAGTGCGGCCTCGCTGGTCGTCGGCGGATCGTGTCTGAGGTCGAGGAGTGCGGCGCCTGCAAAAACGCGTGAGCCCTCGCGGTGCTGCGCAACGACCGCCTGCAGGAGCGCCGTCTTACCCATCGACCGGGGGCCGACGACAGAGATGTGGTCCGGTGATGACTTGGCGTGCAGCTCGGCGATCTGACGGATTATGCTCTTGCGGCCGAAGAACCGGCTCATGTCCGCACTCCTCCAGCTTCGTGAACGGCCCTTCGTCGCTGAGCTTCAGCGTCGACCGCTTCCTTCATCCACATGCCCATCAAAGGAACGGCCAGCCGGTAGTCTGGCCCCACATCGCTGTTGGCAAGCGCGACGAGCTCCAGCTCCAGGAGAAACCTGAGGTCATCGTCAATGGCGTCAACGAGCACGTGGACGCCAGCAGTGTCCATTCGCTGTGCAAGGAGATCCGCACTCACCCGCAGCGGGCCACCCGCGAGCTCGCGGCACAGACAAAGAAGAAAACGTCGACGTTCCGTGACCGCGTACGACCAGAGCGCCATGAAGTGCTCGTTGTCCCGCACCATCTTCTGCGCTGCTTCTTCGACACCTGCGGCGGTAATGCGATGATGACCGTGCCGCTTGGCCAGCTCGAACACGCGTGCGCAGAGCGACTGGACGAGGAACGGCTGGCAGGCAGTGAGATCAATGATCGATTCCACAGCCGCCTTCTCGAACGAGAGGCGCCCTTCGACCGGCTTCATGATGAGCTCCCGAGCCTCATCGGCTTCGAGCGGATCGACGCCGATGCGGTGCCCGAAACCGAAGAGCGCCGACCAGTACTCTTCACGGAGGCGCTTCAGGCGGCGCGAGCCCGTGATGATCGCCGCCAGCCCCGTGCGCATCTGCAGCAGATTCCGGATGTTCTCGGGGACCTGTGGGCTCGTGACCTGGTTGTCGATGCCGACCTGCAGCTTGTCGAATTCGTCGAGCATGAGCAGTAGGCGGCGCGGCGCGATGCTCTCGAGGACGAGGTCGACGTAGACCTGGAGCGCCTCGTAAGGATCGAGATCCTCGAAGAATCCGTTCAGAGCGCGCACGAACTGGAACTTATAGAGCGTCGGGGCGCTCGCAGGCTCCATCCCTGGCAGCGGCACGGGGCACCCGGCTCGGCTGCACGCGAGGCCGATGTCGCGGACGATGAGCCGGAAGAGCTCGCGCGTCGGGATGCCGTCCTTGGCCTGGTCGCCGATCGTGCCCTGGAAGCTACATTCCACAGCTACCCAGCGCTGCAACAGGTCGTACTCTGGGCGCTGAAGCTGGCGCAGGATCGAGGTCTTGCCGGTGCGGCGGTTTCCCTCAAGGAGGATCACCTTCGTCCCCCGCCAAGGTGCGTGCGGACGTCGTTGATGATGGTCCGACGACCGAAGAACATCTTCGGATCATCGACGACGTCACCAGTCACATACGGGCTCACCCCCAGGTCGGTCTGCGCAACGACCGGCGTCGGCTCATGCAATAGCTCCGCTGGTGGCCGTCCCGACAGCTCGCAGTCGACCACGCCGCTCGAGAGGGAGCCGTCGAGGCGCTTGCCCTCCCACATCAAGTGAGCTGATGCCGCCGCGGCCGGCCCTCTCAGGCGTAGCCGTCCAGCCGTCACCTGGGATACCTCCGCGAGGCTCACCTCCGTCTGCCCTGCCGGCACCGCTTGCTGCTCGTCAGCCGACGCGATCATCCATCCGTCGGGCGCGACGATCCGAAGGTCGCGGATCAATCCGCGTCCCTTCGCGGTGACGTCGACCTCGACACCGAGCTCGCCCTGCTCGATGCGACCGTCATCAGCCTGCCGGATCTCGATCCTCACATCGGCCACTAGGAGCGCCTGCGCAGCTTGCGCCCACGAGGAGAGCCGCTCCGTGAGCCGGGCTGCGAGGCGACCGAGCAGTCCAGGAGCGGCGCGAGAGAGCTCGGCCGCGGAGTCTAGGATCGCGGATGCCGCCGAGAGCGCTTCGTACTGGTCCTCTGCCCTGGTGCCCGGTCTGATCACGCCGATCGGGAGGCTACCGATGCGCAAGAGCCAGGGATGAAATTCGAGAGGAACTTTCGTCGCCCCAGCGCCGTACGAGTGCACGGTGCGATTTCGTAGCTTCCGAAGGACATCCAACACTTCCAGGGCGAGGCGATGGAGCTCGGGCGGTTCCGGCTCGCCATCGCCTGAAAGTCGCATGAAGGCGGGATGCTCGCGAAACAGCCGAGCCAGGTCGTCGTCGTCTTCGCCTCGAAGCACCAGACTCAGGACTTCGAGAGCATCCCCAGGCTGCTCCAGGAGGCGGCGAATAACGCGTTCCTGAACGGCGGGAGCAGGGACGGGAATCGGAATTTTACGAAGCTCGCCAAGCGGGACGTGCTGCACCGTAATGCCGCGGGCGAGACCACCGAGCTGCTTCTGGAAGGCCTCGGAGCAAATGACCGCGTGTAGATAGCGCGCGTCGATCGACGGATCGGCTCTGAGGATGACGACGCCTCGGGCCGCGACGGCGCCAGGCGTTTTTTCGTCGTCGAAGCGTCGGCCCGATTCCGTGAACTCGCGTACGAGCTGCGCGCGGCCGATCGTACCGTCGGAGGTCAAGAGCACGTCGCCGCGCCGGATGCGTTGAGTGTCCTTGAGCTTCAGGCCTCCTTCCGGCAGAAGGTAGCGGGCCCCGAGGGCGAGCGGCCCGTCGTTCTCCACGTCTGAGACCCGGACGATCGCAGGAGCGCCTTCAGCAGGCTTTTCGGACATCGTCTTTCTGGAGAGCGATAAGCCGGACACCAACGTCGCGACCTCACCGAGCGGCTCGAGACGGACGGCCCCCCCCAGCTCCTCCAGGCTCGCCGGACCTTGCCCGCGATACCGGCTTGGATCGAAGGCGTGCTCATTGGCCGCCATCTCCGCAACCGACACGATTCGGACCGCGACTCCAGCTTCGCGTCGACCCGCGAGCAACGCATCGGCGATTCTCCTACAGTCCTCCGCCGAATCGGGCAGCGCTTCGAGCTCCGCGACGCGGACCTTGTCCTTGGGCGGAGCGCGCCGAACCAGCAAGAGAGTCGTCGGCAGTCCGGACGCCTCTGGTCGTGCTTTCGCCGGTAGGCGCACAACGGCTTCGAGCCGGTACTCCTCGAGCAGCATCCGGCGGACATCACGGTCCGCACCACCGCGGGACAGGACCCCGGGGGGCAGAGCGATGACGGCTCGTCCATCCGGCTTGAGAGAGCGTACTGCGTGCTGCAGGAACAGGGTCTCGATCGTCTTCGATCGAATTGGGAAATCGTAAAGCGTGCCCTCCTCGACCCGGACGCCCCACGGCGGGTCCGCAAGCACACAGTCGAAACCCTGATCGTGGTGTCGGCCGGCGGCCTCTCGTTCGAGTGCGTCCCCGAGCTCCAAGGCTGGGCGGGCGCCAGCGAGCAGTACCCGGACGAAGCCGACGAGATGAAGATCGGCGTTGTGCTCGACACCGAACACCGGCACGCGCTGCGCCCGAGCCCATTCGCCAGCAGCGACGTGGCGACCTCGTTCCCAGAGCGCAGCGGTCGCATGCACGAGGAGCCCCCCGGTGCCGAAGCAAGGATCGTAGATGCGCTCGCCGGGTTGTGGGTCAACGAGCGCGGCCATCAGGCGCCCCATCGGCGCCGGCGTGCTTAGCTCGCCGCCGAAGCGGCTGCGATCGATCCCCAGTGTGACAACTTCAGAGAACGCGTCTCCGGCGGCCCGGCGCTCTGCAGGCGAGCTGAACGGGAGGGCGTCGACCCACGCGAGCATCTGGTGCAACAGCTTGCCTTGCGGGGCAATGAGCGACATTGACGCTCGCCGCTCATCAATCCCGACCACGCGGCAGACAGCACCCCAAGCCGCTACGGCGCGCGCCGGCGTGAAGGCATCGGGTTTCGCACGCAGCGCGGCCCAGCGAAGGGCGGGAGGAAGAATCCCCTCGTGGACCTCGCCGTTGAACGCGGCGATGGCCTCAAGATCGGCATCTTGTGCATCGGCCCACCGCATTGCCAAGAGAAGCGCCAACGGTGCGACAACCGCTCCCATGAGGGAGTGCGTGGTAACCTCACCCCGAACCGCCGTCAGGAGCTGCCATGCAGCATCAGCGGGGGCTTGCATGATCAGAGTTCGCCGGCGAAGGCTTTGCGGAGGATCGAAGCGGGGAGATGCACATCGCGGCCGGCCTCCGCGGTCAGGCGCGCCTGGAGATCTGCGGTGAGCTTGGATACACCGTCCAACCACGACACCACGCGGTCTTGAGCGGTAAGGTCCGGCAGCGGCACCGTAACCTCGCGCAACCGCTCGCCCGAAATCTTCACCATACTCTGGCTGGACCCAACCGCGCGCTCCTGAATCTGTCTTCTGGCACCAGGAAATCGAAGTGCGTAGGTGAGGTATTTGCGCCGGATCCGACGTTCGTCTGGCCGCAGACGAATTAGAAGATCGGGAAAAATCAGACGCGAAATGGGGCGTTCTTCCACGAATGCAGACAGGCCCACGAGCTCGATGGTGTTGGCTCGAGAAACGAAGATATCGCCTTGGCGCACCGCGAACTGTTGCGCAGTCGCGTCGTCGAGCACGATCGCCTTTTGCTCGTCGAGCGCGGCGAGCGGTTGCCGGACGGCAGACAGCGTCAGGACATGTCCGTCGCCGACCTCTCCCGATGATTTAATTGATCTGCCATTTCGCGACTCGAGGATGAGATCGGATACGGCAACGCGCCCAGCGAGGCTGAGCGCCCCTTCGGCGTCGCCCAGGGCCGCGCTCAAGAGCCTGTTGGCTTGAGACAGCGATGCCGAACGGAGCTGTCGAATCTCCGCCGCTCTGTCCAGAAGATCGCGGATACGGGCGACCACCCGACGCTGAACGGAGATCTTAGGCACACCGATCTTGATCGACTCGAGCTTCCCTTTGGTGATGTGCCGTAGCCCGACTCCGCCGTGGGCGAGTCCGATCATCTCATCGAGGCGCTCGTTCACGGCGTATGCGAAGAAGGTCTTCAGGATTTTTGACTCGTTGACTTCGACCCTGAAGATGTGCTGATTGAGAATTGCGCGACCACGATCCCAGACGAAGCACCCAAACGACGTGCCTGGCGTGCCGGACCAAGACAAAAGAACGTCTCCAGAGTCGATCACATGCCTCGGATCGACGGGGCCATCGTAGAAATTGAACGGCTTCTCCTGGTCATTCAGGTTCTGGATTCGAACAATCGGGAGGCCTACTGAACCCCAGTCGCACGGCTTGAAGGCGCGGCCGTTGACGAGACGGCAGACCTCTCCGATCGGGAGCTGAGGCCAGGGCGTCATACGTCACCCGTCAGCATGTCCTCGAGTTCGCCCAGGAGTTCCGCAATCCGCTCCTCCTTCTCGCGGATCGAACGCACGAGATCCAGCGCCGGCCGGTGGCCATCGTCCTCAGGGTGCCGCGGGTTTCGTGGCGTGAGATCCCATCCGTTCTTCTCCAGTTCCGAGATGGTAACGGGCCATGACTGATCGCCCAGCACCCGCTCCTCCCACTTGGCGAGAAAATCGGGGAGCTGGTTGCCGGCGATGGGCCGCCTCGTTTGCTTCAGCTCAAAGCCGTCGTTGGTGAGCTCATAGTACCAAACGGCTTCGGTCACGCTTCCGTTCATCGGTCTGTCGAAGAACAGCACGTTCGTTTTTACGCCCGTATAGGGCAGGAAGCATCCGGCGGGCAGCGAGAGCACGGTGTGCAGCTGGAACTCCTTGATGAGCCTCTCCCGCATCTTGGCATCGGGACCGCCGCGAAACAGCACACCCTCTGGCACGACGACCGCTGCACGACCGCCCTTGGCGAGATTGGCCATAATGTGCTGCAGGAAAAGGATCTCAGTCGAACCCGAACGAACAGTGAAGTTGTCCTGGCTCTCCTTCGACATCTTCCCCCCATAGGGCGGATTTGAGAGGATCACCTGGTATTTATTCTTCTCTGGAACGTTGGACTGGTGCACCTCCAGCGTGTTCGCCAGCTCGAGCCCGGCGCCCTCGATTCCGTGCAGGAGCATGTTCATGCTTCCGAGCAGGTAGGTCAGCGGCTTCAACTCCAGGCCGTAGAACGTGTGGTGCTGCAGGCGCTCCAGGTCCTCGGCGGCCATTTGCGGCGTGTGACGTCGGATGTACTCCGCGGACTCGAAGAGGAAACCAGCGGTGCCGAATCCCGGATCGTAGACACGCTCACCGAGCTTCGGGCGAACCACTTCGACCATGGCGCGGACGATATGGCGCTGGGTGTAAAATTCGCCCGCGTAGCCAGCAGAGTCGGCCGCGACGTCCTTGAGGAGCCCCTCGTAGATCTCCGACAGGACGATGATATCCGTAGTCTTTCCGAAATCGAGCCGGTTGACTTGGTTGATGACCTTCGCCAGACTTGAGCCAGTCCGGCAGTGGTTGCGCACCGTGGAAAAGATGCGATTGAACTGCTGGCCGATCGCGTCGGTGCCGAGCTTCCGGAGCGCCGGCCAGAGCTTGCCGTCAACGAACGTCAGGAGGTCGTCGGGCTTGTTGGTCATCTTCGACCAGTTCGACCAGCGCAGGTTCGGAGGCAGGCGATGCTCGTGGGCCTCGCCTGAGAATTCTGCCTCGCTCGCGCGGCGCGTTTCGGCCTCATCGAAGGCCTTGAGGAAGAACATCCAAGCGAGCTGCTCGACGTAGTCGCGCGGGTTGACCCCGTCCTCGCGCATCGAGTCGCACGCGTTCTTCACCGCGTTGCGCACGTCCTGCCGGCGACCCTCGGAACCGTTCGCGAGGGGGAGAGAAGTCTGGGTCATCGGAAGGCGCTCCTAAGCTGCCATGGAAACATAGAGGTGCTGCTTGACCGCTTCGAGGTCGGCGCGCATTCGGTGCGGGCCGCCGTAGCGATCGGCGAAGGCGCGGAAACCGCCGAAGCGCTCGACAAACTGTGGCGCGCCGTACGTGCGCGCGTCCTCCAGGTCGTCGATGCCGAACAGGGCGTAGTGGTCGAGGCAAGCCGACCAGAAGGGCAGGCGGATCGCCTGCTCGGGGGTGACGCCCGCCTCTTCCAGCTGCCAGAGGAGCCAGGGCTCGTCCTGGGTCCAGAGGCGGTCGGCGCGGTCTCGGCGGAGTGGAACACGACCGAGGTCGAACCCCACCTTGCCCAGGATGTCAACATCGTCGGCGTCGACCAGGTCGAAGAAGTGTCGGAACGCGGCGATGTGGATGTCGCGATCCGTGAGCTGCTCGCGCACTTCCTTTCGCGAATTCTTGTCGATCCAGAGCTTGAGCAGCTCGTCGGGGCTCGACGCAGAGATGCCGCGGATCACCTCCTTGGATCGCTCCCGATAGTCGGCGAAGGGAATCTTCTGCCCGTCGGCGAGGCATACGAAGCGCTCGGTTCGGGACAGCGAGATCGCGACCCCGCCGCCGATGGGCCTAGTGATTGTCCCGCTTGCAGTGGGCCTGGTTCCGTCGTCGACCGCAGAACCGTCGCCGGCCGACGAGCCGTCACCAGCGGCGCTCGCCTTGGGCTTCGACTTGGGCTTCGGCGGCTTCTGCACGTTCGCCGGGTGGCCGTCGAACTCGGCGTCCTCAAGGGTGGACGCGGCGGAGTAGTCGAAGATGGTGAAGTACCGCTTGTCGATGTCCTCGCAGAGCCGGGTGCCGCGCCCCTTCATCTGCTTGTAGAGGATGGCGCTCTTCAGCGGCCGCACGAACACGATGTTCTTAACGTCCGGCGCGTCGAAGCCGGTGGTCAGGAGATCGACTGTGACCGCGACGCGCGGCTTGGAGCGGCCTACCTCGGCGAAATTGCGCTCCAGCTGGTGGGAGTTGCGCTCGGCGCGGGTGATGCGCGCGGCGTAGTCCCGGTCGCCCGCGACGCGGCGAAGCTCTTGGGCCATGAAGGCCGCGTGCGTGTCGTCCACGCAGAAGACGATCGTCTTCTCGTTGTGGAGGTCGTGCTTCCGCAGTGTCTCGTACAGATCCTCGGCGATGAACTTCGTGCGATCCGGCATGCGGATATCGCGCTCGAAGTTCTCGGTCCTGTAGAGTTTGCCGTCCGGCCCGGTGAAGCCGTGATCGTCTACGTTGGTGACGCGCTGCTCGAGCAGGTACGGCACGAGGTATCCGTCCTCGATGGCCTGCTTGAGCGAATACGTATAGATCGGGGCGCCGAAGTACTCGTACGTGTCGCGGCGCTTCTCCTGTGTAGTCAGCTCGCGCGACTCGAGCTCCAGCTCCCGCGGCGTAGCAGTGAGGCCGAGCTGGTAGGCCGAGCCGAAGTGCTCCAGCACGCTGAACCAGTCACCGAAGCCCGAGCGATGGCACTCGTCGATGATGACGAGGTCGAAGAAGTCGGCGGGGAAGTGCTCGTAGATCTTCTTCCCCTCCAGATCCTCGTCCAGGTTCTGGTAGTTGGCGAAGAAGATCTTGCCGACGAGGTGGTTCTTGTTCGCCACCAGCTCGCTCTCCACCACGACGCGGTCGTGCTTGGAGAAGCCAGAGAAGGCGCGGTACGCCTGTCCCTTGAGGCTATTCCGGTCGGTGAGGAACAGCACGCGGCTGTTGGGGAGCGCCTTCCCTTCGAGGAGCTTCCAGACGAGCTGGAACATCGTGAAGGTCTTGCCGGTGCCCGTGGCCATCAGGAGCAGGGCGCGCCTGCGCTCCTGGCTAAAGGCATAGAGGGCCTCGAAGATGGCCACCTCCTGGTACGGGCGCACACGCTTCCGGGTAACCTGATCGATGTACCAGGAGGCCGCGAAGGTCGCGTGCCATTCCTGGGGAATCGTCTCGCGGCCAAGTCGGCGCAGTATGTCGCCCGGCGTTGGGACCGCGGTCAGCGGCTCGTACTCGCCAGTCTCGTTGTCGGTGACGATCCAGGACGAGCCGTTCGTCGCAATGGAGAAACGCAACCCGAGGCGCTGGGCGTAGCGCGATCCTTGCTGCATGCCATCGGCAGCGTCTTCGCCCTCTGCCTTGGCTTCGAGCACCGCGAGCGGCATGGACCAGAGGCGGAGCACGTAATCCGCGATGATCTTCTGGTTGTCGTCATACATGCGCTCGCCGGTCAGGTTCACGCGACCGGGACCGATGGTGACCTGCCGGTCGAATGCCCATTGCGCAGTAATGAGCGCGGGCTCGATGACTTCGCGACAGGTCGTGGCTTCGTTGCGGCTCATGGTCTCAGTCCCCTTCCTGCACGGGGAGTGCCATCATCTCAACGGTTGATACCAGAACACTCGAAAGCTGTCCCGGCATGGCCGGAGACTCTTGAACTCGCGTTGCCCGTTCCATCAAGCTTCCACTCCGTATCTCTTCAGCCAGCCGGTGAGGGTTTGGTAGCTCGCGAACCCTAGCAGTTCTGCCGCCTTGGTCTTGATACCGTTGGTCTCGTTCATAGCGCTCCCCAGATAGTGCCGTGCCACCTCGCTGAGGACATCCTCCAATTTGAAGCCGTCCCCCAGCGGCCGTCCGAGGATCTCCGGCACGGCCGACCGTGGCGAAGCGACGAGCGCCTCGCGGACCTCGCCTTCCTCGATGGTCGGCCCCTTCGACCAGACAAATGCGCGAAGCAGCGTCGCCTGGAGCTCGCGGACGTTACCCGGCCAGGGGTGGCGCTGCAGAAGACTCTTTGCGCCGACAGAAAGTTTCTTCTGGATGCCCCCGCTCTGCGCCTCCATCTCGGCGTTGAGCTTATCGAGGTAGTGCTGCGCCAGGCGCCCCACGTCTCCCTCACGCTCGCGAAGGGGCGGCACCTTCAGCACGAGCACGGCGAGGCGGAAGTACAAATCCTCCCGGAACCGGCCGGCGCTGACCTCGGTGAGCAGGTTGCGATTCGTCGCAGAGATCACTCGCACGTCCACGGGAACGTCCTTCTTGCCGCCGACGGGCCGAACCTTCTTCTCCTGCAGCGCGCGGAGCAGCTTTACCTGCGCGTCGAGCGGCAACTCGCCAACCTCGTCCAGGAAGAGCGATCCCTGGTGCGCCTGCTCGAAGAAGCCCAAGTGATCCGCGTGAGCGCCGGTGAACGCGCCCTTCACGTGCCCGAAGAGCTGCGACTCGACGAGCTCCTTCGGGATTGCACCGCAGTTTACGACGACGGGCTCCTTGCCGTTCCGCCTGCTCGCCTCGTGGATGGCGGCGGCCAGAAGCTCCTTACCCGTGCCGGACTCGCCCTCGATGAGGATCGGCGCCGAGTACGGCGCCGCTTGCCGGGCGCGACGCACGAGGCGCTTCATCGCGTCGCTGCGATGGAGGATGTCCCCGAATTTGGGCTCCTCGGGGCGAAGCCCTCCGCTGAGCCGCTCGAGGTCCTCGTCGGCGCGCCGGATCGCGTCCGGGATGAACTCGGCAGCGAGCTCGAAAGGCACCTCCACGGTACGGACGCCCGCCTCCTTCGATGACTCGATGAGCTCCGCCTCGAAGCGTGTCTTCGCGACGATGATCCAAATGGACGCCATCGCCGGGGTGCCGGGGCTCAGATGGAAGATCAGCTTCGCCTTCTTGCCGAACGCCTCGATCGCCCACCGGACCTCCGCCGTGACGGCGCGGTAGATCTCCTCGTGATGGGTGGGTGAAGAAAGCGACGCTTGCCGAACGACGACGCTCGCCCTCGTCTTCTTCTTGAGCCAGCGCTCGAAGGGCGCGATCTCCGTCGCCGGGTAGTTGTTCAGCAGGACGACGTGTTCAAAGGTGCGCACAGCGAGGGCCTGCGCGATGGGGCCGTCACCTGCCGAGGCGTCCCCCGCAGCAGCCTTCATGTCGGTCTTCCCGATCCACGCCAGCAGAACGCAAACCATCGCCGGGGCACAGTAACAAATCTTCTGCTCGCAGAGATCTCCTTCTCCTCGCCAGATCCGCGATCCCGAGAAGCGCCCACGATCCCCCCGGCGGCGCGACCACGAAATGAATGGAACGGGACATGAAGAAGGGCGGCGCACCATGAATACCCAAGCCCCCTCACCGTTCTCGTCGGCGTCGAAGCCCGCGCCATCGAGGCGCACATCCGCAATCACCGCAGCGACGAGCTCGCGGTCTTCAACCCACTGAATGAGGCCCAGCGCGCGGGGCTCGTCACCGACGCGTGGATCGTCGGCATGCGCGCGCTCCTGGACGCGTACCGGCAGGCCGAGGAGTCCCGCCTGCAGGACGTCGGCAAGACGCTCAAGGAGGACCTCGACAAGCAGCTCGCCGCCTACGTCGAGCGCCAGCAGGCGACCTTCGTGCAGGTGCTCGCCCGCTACTTCGATCCCCGCGACGGGCAGGTCGTCGCCCGCCTCGATGGATTCCTTCGCGACGGCGGCGATCTCACCAAGACGATGGAGCGCTTCCTGGCGCCGGAGCGCGGCGCCCTCGCGCAGACGCTCGCTGGCGAGCTCGGCGAGAACAGCCCCTGCTTCACCGGTTGAGCCCCACCGACAGCGAGGGAGTGATCTTCCTGCTCGAATCGAAGCTGTGCGAGGCGCTCGAGGCGA
Source organism: Minicystis rosea (assembly GCA_001931535.1). Lineage (GTDB taxonomy): Bacteria > Myxococcota_A > Polyangia > Polyangiales > Polyangiaceae > Minicystis > Minicystis rosea. The sequence goes on along the minus strand of CP016211.1, from coordinate 13,243,972 downwards.
ACCACGCCGAGCTCGCGCGCGCCCTCGACCCCGTCGCGGCGGACGGCGCTGTCGCCCGCTTCCTCCGCACCCTGCGCGAGGAGCTCGAGGACACAGACAAGGACCGCAACAAGCAGCTCGCGCTCGCTACGAAGGCGCTCGACGCCAACGACGAGAGATCACTTCTGAGCCGTCTCATGCGCGAGACGGCGTCGGCCCGCACGACCTTCATGTCGGCCATGAACCCCGACGTGCCCAACTCGCCGATGGCCGTCCTGAAGAACGCGATCTCGGCGCAGCTCTCGCAGCATCTGAAGTCGCAGCAGGAGGCGATGGTCGCCATGCAGGAGCGCCAGGTGAAGCTCGAGCAGGAGATCCGTGACTCGCTCGTCCGCCTGGAGGAGCGCCGGCGCGGCGACGCCAGGTCAACACGCGGGGGCCTCGACTACGAGCGGGCCGTGCTCCGCTTCGTGCAGCACGCCGTGAGCGGTGCGCCCGTCACGGTGGACACAACGACACACACGACCGGCGCGAAGCCGAACTGCAAGGTCGGCCATCAGGTCGTGCGGTTCACGCCCGAGAGCATCTACGCTGGCGGCGCCATGGTCATCAAGGCGAGCACGATGGCACATACACCGTCACCAAGGCCCTGCACGAGCTCGATCTTGCGCGCGGCAACCGCACCGCGCACAGCGGCGTGTTCGTCATGGCGCGCAGCCATGCCCCCGCGGCGTTCCCGAATTTCGCGCGCTACGGCGACGACATCCTCGTGGTGTGGGACGAGACCCGACGAGGCGACTGACCCGTACCTACACGCCATCCTCCTCGGGCTCGCGCTCGCGAGCCGGCAGCGGCGCACGGACGATGACGTCGACATCAAGGCACTCGCCGACATCGAGCACCGCATCCACAATGAGCTCGAACGGCTCGACAAGATGCGCAAGCCTAGCGACTCGATCCGCATGGACGCAGAGAAGCTCGGCGAGGAGGCGCGCAAGGGCAGCGTCGCGCTGGGCCTGCTGCTGCGAAAGGAGAGGTCGACGCTGAAAGCGCTGAACGTGGAGCTCGCGGAGGCCAAAGATGCGAAGAGGGCGCCAGTGGCGCTGCCGAGCGCGTCCCTCACGGAGGCTCGCGCGGCGCTGTCGGAGCAAGCCGGTGAGGCGGTCCCGGCGATTTGCACCCGCAAGAGCGCGTAGCGACTCGCGCGGCGCATCTGGAACGTCATGGTCCTTACCTGCTACCGCGCGAAGGCGTGCTGTTCGCTTCGTCCGACGCACGCGCGGGCACGCTCGATCGCGCGTCGTCTGGGGCCTCGTGCTCCAAGAATCCTCCACGACCGACACCCGATTCCAGCGAGGCTCCAATGTTAGTGCTCGCGACCGGGAGCGGGGCGGCGACACCGTGCGGCCTTCGATCGAGGCGCCCTGCTGAACCAGCGGTTGAACTCCCGATCAGCTCGCGCCGAGCGTTGACGCACCTCAACTCCGCCAGTACCGTTCTCGCACTCGGCCGATGAGACCATACGTCATCAAGCAGGGTGATTACCTCGAGAAAGTAGCGCACGCCCTCGGCTCCGATCCAGACAAGATCTGGAACGACCCCAAGAATGCCGAGCTCAAGCAGCAGCGCGATCCAAATCTCCTCCACCCCGGCGACATCCTCTATGTTCCGGCCCCCGAGCCCCAATGGATGCCGCTCACGGCGAATACGAGCAACCTATATGTCGCCAAGGTCCCTCGGACCAAAGTGAGTCTAGTATTCAAGGACCTCGACGAGCCTCGCGCCAACGAGCCCTACGTCATCCACGGCATGGGCGAGCCCGAGGAGGGCACCACCGATGGCAACGGAGCTCTGGAGATCAGCGTCCCCGTTCATGTACGAGAGCTCCAGGTGATGTTCCCCAAGTCCCACGTGACCTATCCCGTGCATGTCGGTGACATGGACCCGATCGGAGAGCCCACAGGAGTGCGAAAGCGCCTTCAACACCTCGGCTATTACGAGGAGCCTTCGGCGGACGCCGGAGAGGGAGACACCGAGGCTGCCGAGCGCGCGGCCATTCACGCCTTCCAAATCGATCACGAGCTCTTGCCGACCGGCACGTTGGACGACGAGACGAGATCGATGCTCTTGGAGAAGCACGGAGGCTGAGCCATGGCGAACTTCTCCAAGCCAGACACGAGCGACAAGCAAGGGTACGAGGCCTCGCTCAACAAGCAGTACATCGAGGTCGGCAGGACATCCGATGTCGCGCTTTACGGTGGTGGCGTCGATGGCGAGAAACTCGTCGTAGCGTTCAACGATCCCAGCATCGGGCGAGCCACCGAGACGTCGCCGAATCCACCGGACCTACGCTATTTCACAGTGCGTGGCGATCGTGTCGGCAACGCGATGCTGGAGGCCAGAAACAAGAACGGCGACGTCTGGGCCTTCATGCAGATCGAAGTGGTCGAGGCGCTCCCTGTTACCGCGCCGCCCACGAATGCAGCGCCCGGAGGTGCAAAGACCACAGTTAACGGGGCGGGTGATGCCCCCAAGATGGTCACAAGTGAAGCCGGCAGGGTGTGGATCAGGAACAGCGAGGCCCTCCGACTCGACTACTACGATATTGATTCGCAGGCGGCGGTGACAGACGTGTCGAAGCGCAACTGCACCGTTGGCTGGGGCCACCTCGTCCACAGAGGCCCGTGCGACCCGAGCAAAGGAGAGGTCGGAACGATCACGCTGGCCCAGGCGCAGGCGTACTTCGATAGCGACTTGCAAGGCAAAGAGCGATTCGTCAACTCCAAGAGATTCACTCTCACGCAAACGGAGTTCGATGCCATCGTGGACCTTTGTTTCCAGAGCTGGCGGAAGGAAATCGAGGAGCCGCTCCGGAACGGTGACAAGGACAAGGTCGCGGAGCTCCTCGGGTCGCGCGATGGCGAGCGCGGCGCGCGACGAAAAACACTATTTGTCGAAGGAAGGTACGTGGATCGAGGCTATCGGTGATCGTGCGTGCCACGGGGGTCCTCGTCGTCGCTTCGTTGGTGCTCGGTTGCCGAGCGCGTGACAGAAGCGCCGACGCCGGCGCGTTGCCGGCACGTGATGGCGGCGCGAGCAGCGCACCAATGGACGGGGGTGCCTGCGCGCGGCCGCCTGAAGAGATCGAGGGGCCTTATCGCGATCTCTGCCTCTCGCGCGGAGACGTCGAGCGGTTTGTCGCCTCGCTGCACGACGGGCTCGCACGGGATGATCGGACCAAGGTCGCAGCCCTCGTCCGCTATCCGCTTCGCGTCCACACAGCGCATTGCTTGAAGCACATCGCCGCATCCGCCGATCTCCTCGTGCACTACAATGAGATATTCGCGGCGACGCTGAAGAACGACATCCTCGCTACGCGCCCGCCGCTCTTCGTGCGTGACCGCTCTCTCATGCTCGCTTCCGGGGGTCGGTTGTGGGCATGGGTAGATGACGTTCACCGCATCTTGCTGGGGGGCGTGTTTCTCGGCGAGCGTGATCTACCAGGGGTGCCCTGTGCGGATCGCGTCTTCGAGCCGCTCCCGGGATCGGTCTGGGGGACATGGACGGTGAGCTCCGTGCGTGCTGGGCCGCTGGAGCAGCTCACGAGCTTTCCATGGGCGGACTGGAAGCGCCTCACAATCTCGCTCGATCGCGCTTCACGTACGCTGACCAGCGCGCTTGGGGACCTTCGCAGGGAATGCACGGTGCTCTGGCTCGCGCGCGACACGAGCTCGGAACTGGCAGATCCGAATGCGGTGCGACCGTGCACGGCGTTCGAGAGCTTCTGGGGGCTCCGCGATCGCGAGCGCTCCCGCCTTCTCCAAGTCTCGTGTCCTGGCGCCGCCTCGACTGCCACGCCCACGCCTCTGACGAATGTACCTTCAGAGGTCATCGTGCTCGACGACAGCACCATGGTCATCCGCCTCGGATGCGAAGGCATCGCCATCCTCAAAAAACAAGTAGGTCGCCCCGCGGAGACTGCACGACGCATCGTGCAACGCGGCGCAGTGTGCGGCACCCCGGACGTGGATTGTGCTCTGGGAGCGCGTTGCGTGGCCGTGTCCGCGAATCCTCTGACGGAGCGATGCAAGTCGCTCGATGAGGCCGCCGAGTGAGATCACGCATCCTGAGCAACCATAACCTCGGCACCGCCACCGCGCTCCTGACGATCATAACGGCCCTCTCCGCGTGCTCGCGCAAGGCAGACTCATCCACACAGAGCGGCACCCCGAGATCGACGGCGAAGAGCACCCCTGCCCCCTCTTGCGATGGGCGGGCGACGAGCCGGTGGCGCTCGTCCACACACGTGATGCGTTGATCGCGAAGGCCATCGAGAGCGGTCGGTCGCGCGTCCTGTGGACCGGAGCGGCCACATTCGTCGAGCACGATGCGACGCTCGATCTCGTCTGGGTGCAGAGGAATGACACTCTCGACGTCGTTGATCTCCGTGCCGGAGGAGACGAGGTGATCGCTATCGCGAAAGGGCTGCCAGCCGGGATCCCGATCAGCATCACGCGGACGATCGACGGCGGAACGCACGCCTCTGCATCGCCAAGCGGTTGTGACGCGGGCCGTTCACTCACGCTCGAATGGAAAGAGAATCCTCTACTCCGGCTCCTCGATGCTGACACCGCGGGCTGGAGAGAGCCGAAAGGCTCGTCCCTCATTGGAGTAGCCTGGCTCCGCGGGCAGATCGCGCGTGAACCCGGCACCACCCGTGTGGCGCGACGGGAATTTCCCTCCAGCGCGGCGCCACCGGCGGCCCCGTTCTCCGCGCGCCGATCGAAATGCCCTGCGGACTCCTGCGGAAAGCCAATCCCCTTCGATGGGAGCGGCGTGGAGCTCGTGGTGACGAGCTTCACCCAGGGTGACTGCCAGCATTTCGGCTGCCACCTCTACGACCCGGTCAAGAAGGTGTTCGCGACGCCGCCCGTGGCTGCGTCGTGGGGGGAGCTCGACGCGGTCCCGTCCGGCCCGTGTGGTAGGTATCATTTCGACCGCTCCGGGAAGCACTTCCTGATTGGAACGCAACTCTGCGCAGTGGGCGGAAAGTGCCAGGATCTCGGAGGGGATGCCGTCGGCTGGCTATCCGGCGGTGTATACGTTGGTACGGACAGATGAATGTCCGTTTCAGGGTCGGTATTCCCAGTGCCAGGCTTCCGTGGCGATCGGCTTGAAGTGGAAGTCGGCGGCCGCGTGCGCCACGAGCCATTGATGAAACCATGATGCGAGCCAGAGCCGATTCTGGGACACGTTCGCGCCCAGCGTCGAGCCGCCCTGCGTGGCGACGAAGTCCACGGCGATCCCGTTGGTGTGATTACCGAACCCGGGTGCTGCCTTCCGACCCGAGTAGTGACCCACCATGATGGTCACGGCAGCAGCTCCATGCTCACCGTCGGCTGCAGCGTGACCGATCAGCGAAGCCGGGATGCGGCCGCAGCCGAGATGTGCCGTGGCCCAGGTGGTCGCGGCCGTCAGCCGCGCGCGGCCTTGAAGGCGGCTGGGGTGAGCGCCTCGAGCGCGAGGCCGAACCTCTCACGGTGGGTGCCGAGGCGCTCGAACACCCATGTGAGATAAGCCTGCACCGGAACGCCGATGGCGCGGCAGGTCGCGACGATACCGAGCAGCACGCAGGCGCGGTGTGCTCCCTCGGTGCTGCCCGCGAACAACATGTTGAGCCGCAGCTTGGCGAGGTTCTGGAACTCGCGCTCCGTGGGTGAGTTGTCGATGGGCACCTCGGGGGCCGCGATGAAGCGGGTGAGTGCCTCCCAGTGCTTTTGATAGTAGCCGACAGCCGTGGTCAGTGGGTCGGAGGGCAGGAGTGTTGGCTCGACGGCAGCGAGCCACTTCGCGAAGTCATCAGCGATGGGCCGGATGTGCTGCTGCCGGTGAGCGCGCAGCGACGCGCCAACGAGACCGGCCTTGTGTGCCTCCGCTTCGACGGCGTACATCGCGGCAATGAACGCGCCGCCCTCTTTCGCGAGCACCGGCTGCGTCTGCTCGGCGTCGCGGAACTTGCGGCGGCCGTGCGCGTTGCAGCCGGCTTCGATCACGCGGCCGGTCGCGTATACGGGGTTGAATCGGTGCTCGGCGTCGGCGGTCATCGTTCCGCAGAAGGGTTGAAGCTTGGCGACGACATCGTCGCTCCCCTTCTGCGCTGCGTACTGGAACACCGCACATTCGGTGTTTCGATAGAGCTCGACGTAGCCGTCGTGCGCGGCCGGCAGACCGGGAACGAGCACCTTGAGGCCGGTCCCATCGGTGGCCATCCACGAGCCCGACAACAGCTTTCGCCAATGGTGGCCATCGATCGGCGCGAGCAAGTCGGCCGCGCGTTCTACGAAGCTCACGAGTGTGCCCATCGCGAGCGGGATGCCGCGCTCCGCGAGGTCGCGGCGGATCCGGTCGAGCGGCGAGAGCAGGCCGAACTTCTGGTGGATGAACCAAGCGAGCCAGTCGCAGGTGACTTTCGAGCGCGGATAGGGCGCGGGCAGCGAGGCCGGTGTCGTGCGCTCCAGACACTTTCGACAGCGACACGTCGTGCGCCTCACGACGCGGCGGCGCTGGTGCTCTTTCACGACATGAAGCTTCTCTTCGATGACCTCGTCAACGACATCGAGCTCGGTCGAGCCGCAGTGTTCGCAGCTCACTGGCCGGAGGCGGTGTTCCTCGACGGGGAGGTGCTCGGGAATGGCCCTTCGGCCGACCCGTCGCGCGCCGCTCTTCGGCGTCTTCGTCTTCTCCGGCAGGTCAGGAGGCTTGGGCCGCGCGTCGAACGCCTGCTGCGCCTCCGCCGCCACGACGGGCGGCGGCTCGGGTTTCTTCTCCGGGCGCGACGCCGTCTTGCGCTGTTTGCGCTCGGCGATTGCCAGGAGCTCCGCGAGCCGCTCATTGAGCTTCGCGATCTCGGTCACGAGCCTCGCGTTCGTTGAGAGCAACTCGGCGATCTGCGCACGCTGCTCGGCATGTTCTCGTCGCAGCGCCTCGACGTCGATCACGCGATGACGAGATCACGCCTCGCGATCGATGTCGATCCCCTATCGACTTGGAAGCCGTCGAAACCAGCCCCGGCGTGCGGCGGTGAAGTCGATGCCCGCGAGCAGCGAGGCGAACGTCGCGCCGTCGATCTGCACCCTGCCGTCTGCGCCCTCGATGGGCGGGAGTTGGAAACTCCCAGCCTCGAGGCGCTTGGCGAGGACACACCAGCCCGAGCCGTCGAACCAGATCGCTTTGGCGATTCGTCGCCTCTTGTTGAGGAAGAGGTAAAGGTGCCCATTGACCGGGTCGAGGTCGAGGCGCCGCACGGCGCCGGCGAGCGCGTCGAAGGAGCCGCGCATGTCGATGGGCTCGACGGCGACGAAGACACGCACCGTGGGCGGGAGGCTCAGCATGCGCGCAACGCTCGCACGAGGCGCACGAGGGTCTCTTCGCAGAAGTCGTCGGCGAGCTCGATCCGGGCGCCGTCGACCAGCACGACATAGCGCGCGGAGGCCTGGGGCAGCACCGCAGGAACGAGCTCGACCAACCGCGGTTTCGCCACGGCCTCCACGCTCGCACCAGCGCGGGAGAGGTTGATGTGCCAAGCGTGGAGAGACCGGCCGTCGACACCATTGTCCCGCGCCCACTCCCCAACGCTGACGCCTGCCGCCGTCGCGGCGCGGAGGCAGGCACGCGCATCCCGCTCATCCAGAATCTTTCGTCGCATGCCTCCGACGCTGGCCGCGATTGCCGGCACTGTCATCCCGGCGTCGCTGAGCGGTCACGCTGCAGCGGCGCGCGCGGTGGCCGTCGCAGCGTAGTATAGTGGGAATAGAGACTCCCAAATCGCGAGCTCCTGGGTCGCAGAGCGATAGGCCGACCCGACGCCAATCGACGTCGCCGCGACGGCAAGCTCGTTTTTCGCGGCTTGGGCTGCGACGAGGTCGGCCCGCGCCTGTGCAAGGAGCCCTCGGCAAGCCGTAGCCGCATCGATTTGCATCGAATTGCCTCCCTCAACCGGCGCGAGCTGAGCCGCGGGCAAGTCGCTGTGGAACTGCCGTCCTGCCCGTTGAGCGGTGGCCACGTGAGCATTATACACCTGCCGTTTGAACGCCGTCTGCTCGGCAGTGCCGAAGGCCGCGAGCTGGCTATCTGGGAACGGCGAACCGCAGGAGGCCGAAGGCGCCGGGCGGGCGGCCGCTCGGGGGCGGTTGTCCGTCTGCATGTACTGCGTGACCGCCGCGCGCTGGTCCACCTCGTTCGTGAGGAAGGCGTCCAGATCGGCTTGCACGAGCTGCTCACCGATGCCCCTCAGCGCAGGCTCGTAGTTCCGGTACCAGACCGCATCCATCGCGGTCATGAGCCGCCCGTTGAACACGCCACTGGCCTCGGCGACATGGGCGCGCAAAGCCATCAAGTGATCGCGACCGCCCGATTCCAGCTTTTGAGGAGATCCTCCATCGATAGGCCGTTCAGCTCCAGATACTCGCCCGCGAGCTCTCCATGGTTGGCCATGCAGCACGACCCCGGGCCGGACTGCACCGGCGTGCCCGTGCCCCCCGGCGTCGCGCTCACGACCGGAGCAAGGACATTCCCACCCGTACCTGCATCCGCCTCACCCATAGGCTCCTCCGCCTCTACAGTCGTTTACGGCTCAGCCGTCGTGTGCCTTCGCGAGTGCGGCGCGGGTGGCATCGTCCATGGAGCCCGTGGCTTCGAGCCCCTGGTCTTGTTGGAAGGCCAGGATCGCCAGCCGATCCGCCGCCTCGAGATCTTCATTCGCCACGTCTTCGTCAGCGCTGGGGGCCGCTCCATACCCGAGGTGCAAGAGTCGCTTTCGCACGCCGGTGGGCTCCTCGATGGGATCCATGTCCCCGATGTGAATGGGATAGGTAATGCGCGACTTTGGGAACGAGATCTGCACTTCCCGGATGTGGACCGGGACTTTGATCTCCAGCACGCCGTCTCCATCGGTGGTTCCCTCCTCGGGCTCGCCCATGCCGAGGATCACGTATGGCTCGTTGGCGCGAGGCTTGTCCACATCCTTGAACACGAGGCGCACGGTCGTCCGCGGCACTTTGGCGATGTACAGGTTGTCGGTGCCCGACCTGAGCGGGAGCCACTGCGGCGTGCGATCCGGGACGTAGAGAACGTCACCCGGATGCAGCAGGTTCGGATCACGCTGCTTCTTGAGCTCGGCGTTCTTGGGCTCGTTCCAGACCTCGTCTGCGTCGAAGCCGAGCGCGTGCGCGACCTTCTCGAGGTAATCCCCCTGCTTGATGACATAGGGCTTCACGGCGTCATGTCCTCAGGAGCTCACGGAAGTCATTTATTGTCGATGGCCCTGCTGCAAAGGAATCGATCGCTGTTTGCCACGGTACACTTTTCGGGTCTCATCCCAGTGCCAGATCGCTTCCAAGCCACGCTTCCCTGCCGACCCGCGCCAGCCGAAGCTGCTGAAGTCCGGGCCGGTGAAGTCCGATACGTTATCCCAGTATGGATCCTTGCCCCCCGGTTCCGTCAGACCTGCGACGGGCTCAATCACTCCGGTACGGCGGGTGCCATCGGATGCTAAGGCGATCACAGACCACGTTCCCCCGACAGGAGACCAGCGTGTCTCCGCAAAACTCAGCACGTGCAGCTCCTCGCCCCGCCTGACCGTGCCCCGCGGACTTCCCGAGGGTTCGATGCTCGCAAGCTTGCCTTTCACGAAGATCGCCAGCCATGGCTCGATCTCGGCTGCGCAGGACGTGCCTCTCGGCGCCGCAACGTAACCGACCTCGACGTCACCAAGGCTCGCCTCCTTCTTGTAAAGAGGCACTTCGCGGGCGGCGAGGGTCACGCAGTCCGAAGAGTCCACGACCTCGAGGTGTAGCGGATCGCCGGGCTGATACGATAGCCCTCGTGGCAGCCTGTAGGTGGTCGAGTCAGATCCTTCCAGACCAGCCGGACCGTAGTCGAGCGCGCGCCTGAAAGCATGCGCTCGCAATTCACCATAGGGCTCAAAAGAGAACGTCGTGAGCAGATCGAGCCAGACCCACGCATCGAGCGTTGGTAGTTCCGACGACAACGCTGCGCGCGCGAAGAGCCGCACTGATTTGAGAGGAGCTTCGGCCATGCGAGGCAGAGCATCGAGTGGTATCGAGGCCTCCATCATCGTACCGCCAGTGTGCGAGTTAAACGCCCACTTCGCACCATCGATCGCGACGAGCTTGCTTCCTTCAGAGACGACGCGCACGCCTCGTTGATCGATTCTGTAGAGCCGCGTAAAACGCCTCGCGTGCGCCTTCTTTCTTTCCATGTGGCGCGCGATCTCTGCCTGACAGGCAGCCACCGCTGCAGGCGAGTTGGTCGCGACATAGTAACCTTCGCCGTCTTCTGTGAGCTTCGGGGTCGTCGCACAGTGCTCTGGTCGCAAACCGAAGGATACGTATCCCAGGTTACCCATGTAGTGTCCCGGAAGCGGCAGGTCAGCAGGCACGGAGCCAATACCCAGCCAGATTCCGTCGCGAGCTGCGTCTCCGAGCTCTGCTGCAATCACCGCCCCCTGCGCGGTCAGCGCAAAGGCCAGGCGCGACGCTGCCCTTGGCGGGTTCGGCGCCTTCGTGCTCTCAGCCTTCGCGTCGGGCTCGTCGTAAGCAATGGGCGTCGACAGAGATGGCAACGCCGGCGGGAGCGCTCCCCACTCGCGAAGATCGCCATCGATCACCAGCGAGACTGGAGCGCGTGTAGAGGCAACGCTGATGATGGTGCGATCCACCAACGGTGCGCTCGACGAAGATGGCGAGGTCTGCACCGTCGTGGGAGCTTCGGAATGAGGCGTCGCACAGCTACAGACGAGCAGCGCCATCGCGCGGAAGCAGGCTTGCTGCGCCATGCTTGAACACAATGCCGTGACAAGGCGCGCCGTTCTCCCGACGTTATTGGGACGTTCGCCAAGCATTGGTCCAGTCCGCCGTGATGGGCTCTCGACGATTTGATTCATCGTCAGCCTTTCCGCGGAAGCAGATCCAGGTCGATCCATCCGTCGAGCTGCTTCTCCTTGCCATCCGTAGGCGAGATGAGAATTGGAATGCCATCTGGGGACATTCTCAACCTTCGAGCGGTCACGGCCGCGGTCTGATCCGGCAGTGTCCCGCCACCACCGTCGGCTGTACGCCACACCGTGGCTGACCCCTCGACGAGGATGCCCACATGACCAATCGTCCCGATGCTGCCCTTGCCAAAGCCACTGCGCAGAACGATGATGTCGCCCTTTTTGGGCGTCTTGGGATCCGTTCCCTTCATCTTCTCTGCTTCGACATAGTACCCGCGCTGTCTTGCGCCCGGCTTGTGACCAGGCGTCTCGTCTCGAATGTAGAACGCGCCGACGAACTCGCTCTTCCACAATACGAGCAAGGCCTTGAGTACGTCTCCGCAACTGGTGACCACGGGCGTATGGGTTCCATTGGCGAGATTGTCGTCGACAACCTTTTTGGAAGCATCCCCCGTTGCCTTCGTCCAACCAGACAGCGCGAGCAGATCTTGCTTCTCCCCCGGAGGCACCATTGGATGGTTCAGCGACGTGGGCATCCACTTGGTTACGAGATCGAGCATGGCCTGCCGCTTCTCGTTGACACCCGTGCTGATTGTGGTGGAGGTGCCGGGTGTAGCAGCAATCGGAGGAGCTGTGGTAGACGACCCGTCGGATCCATTCTGTGCGGCGTCCTTGCCCATGATCTAAGCTCCAATCAATCAGAGTGAATGGGAAACGACCCCGAACGTCGGGAGCCCAATCGCGTCAAAGCCGCCCTCATGTCGCTTCGCCATCGTGAACCCTCGCCAGCGCCGCCCGCGTGGTGTCGTCCAAGGTGCCAGTGACTTCGAGCCCCTGATCCTGCTGGAACGCGAGGATCGCAAGACGATCCACAGCCTCGCGATCATCTGCCTCATCTCCGCTGAATGCCCACATGTACCCCAAGTGCCGGAGGCGTTTTCGCGCGCCGGAGGCTTCTTCGACGGGATCCATGTCACCGATGTGGATGGGATAGGTGATGCGCGACTTTGGGAACGAGATCTGCACTTCCCGGATGTGGACCGGAACTTTGATCTCGAGCGCGCCGTCTCCATCGGTGGTTCCCTCCTCGGGCTCACCCATGCCGAGGATCACATACGGCTCGTTGGCGTGCGGCTTGTCGAGATCCTTGAACACGAGGCGCACGGTCGTCCGCGGCACCTTGGCGATGTAGAGATTGTCGGTGCCCGACTTGAGCGGGAGCCACTGCATCTTGCGATCAGGGACGTAGAGAATGTCACCCGGATGCAGCAGGTTCGGATCACGCTGCTTCTTGAGCTCGGCGTTCTTGGGGTCGTTCCAGACCTCGTCGGCGTTGAAGCCGAGCGCATGCGCGACCTTCTCGAGATAATCACCTTGCTTGACGACGTACGGTTTCATCGGACACGTCCTCAGCCGGGTTGGGTGTCCTTGAGATCCGGAAACGTGATCTTGCCGCCAGAGGGAAGATCGAGCTCTACCTTGCCATCCTTGTCGGTGAAGCCGGAGACCTCTGACCCGTCGTCCAGCACCGCGAGGAAGCGCGTGTGCGCGAGCGGGATGCCGGATTCGTCGAGGAGCTCGATCTTGGTGGGAGGTTTGGGGGCCTTCGGCGGGGGATCCTTCGCTTTGGAGGGGGAGTTGAGGAGGATCTTCTGGCCGTCGGCCTTGAATTCCTTCTCCATCGCCAGCGACGCACCCTCGGTTTTGAGCACGAGCTTCTTACCCACCACGACCTGCGCGTCCCCCTTGGAGGACAGTGCGAGGCCGTCATCCGAGGCGGAGAGGCCAGCGCCCCCACCTTTCGCGCTGACGCTCCCCGAGATGAGCTCGATCTTGTCGGAGGTGATGCGGATGCAGCTTTTGCCAACGCCGAGCACCAGCTCCTTCTCGGAGGTGACGCGAGTGGAGTCGGTGCTGGAGAGATCGGCGGTGCCCTCGGCGTGCGTGACCCAGCTCCGCTTCTTGTCGTTCTTGCCGACCAGCGTGGTCACGCACCCCTTTGCTCGTGTCGTGATGTCGTCCGCGTACTCCAGGTCCGTCGCTCCCTGGACAATGCGGCGCTCTTTCCCTTCGACGCGCGTCACCAGCATGCCGGAGACGCGCTCGTCGGAGTTGCCCTCCACGACGTCGAGGCGGTTGCCCTGGACGAGGCTCTTGTGGTCACCGTGAACGTGCTCTTCGAGGTTCTTCTCGATCGTATCCAACCGGTTGGCGAGCACGCGGATGAACTCGTCGTTCTTCACAAGGAGCGTGTGGTTCTTCTCGACGACCTCGTTGAAGTTCTTCTGCGCGTGGATGTAGATCTGCTCGTTACCAGCCGCATCCTCGAACGAGAGCTCGTTGAACCCGCCGCCGCCCGGTGAGCTCTGCGTGCGGATGCCGCTCCTGGTCTTGTCACCGGGCAGCATGAACGGAGGAGGATGAGTACCGTTGTAGAGTGAGCCCAGAACCATCGGCTTGTCCGGGTCGCCGCCCTCGAACGCCACGACGACTTCCATGCCGACGCGAGGAATGAATTGGTGGCCCCACGACGCGCCAGCCCACGGCTGCATCACCCGGATCCAGCATGAGCTCTTGTCGTCGTACTTGCCCTCGCGGTCCCAATGAAACTGGACCTTGATCTGGCCCTTCTCGTCGACGTGGATCTCCTCACCCGGCGGGCCCACCACCGTCGCGGTTAGCGACACTTGCACGCTCTTCCGCTTCGGTCGCGGCGGCGGATAGGGCATCTCCGCGGGCGCGCACTCGAAGGTGTTTCGATACACCCTCCAGATGCCGCCGCTCTCGGGGCGCGTCTCCCCGTGATGCTCCACGCTGACTACGACATAGGTGCTGTCGAGCTGCGGCGCTGGGTGGTCGTGGAGCGCGAAACGGTGCCCTGGCGAGAGATCCGAGCAGCCGCCCTCGCCGGTCGCAACCGAGGCGCGCCGACGCTTCTGGCGCAGGATGCGCGGCGCCTCCTCGTTCGCGAAGCCCCACTTAGGGAAGAGGAACGGGCTGTGGTGCTCGTAGACTTCGTGCGGCACCTTCTGCCCGAGCGCGCCGGCAACGGCGTTCACTGCGGCGTCCGCGGTCTCGGCCACCGATTCGAAGGCGGCGATAGCCCCGCTCGCGGCACTCGGAAGGGGCACGAGGCTCTGCGCGACGGAGGCGACGTTCTCGGCTGCCGCGAGCGCCGCCGCAGCTTCTTCGAACGGTGACGGCGGGAACGGCTGGGTGGACACGGACGAGCTTTGCAGCCGAACCATCGGGCGGTCGGGATCGTAGTCGCGGAAGACGGCGCCGGTCGAGCGCACGGTGTTGCGTAGCGAGAACCGTGTGACCTTGTCCAGGACCGAGACACGAGCGTCCTCGTTGGTCAGAAAGTGCAGCACAGGGACATCGCGGCTACCTTCGGTCACGGCGGCGATGACGCTGCCAGCCACCGCGGATGCGGTGCCGATGGCAGCACCTGCGATGCCGTCGCCCACGCCGAAGAGGTCACCTACTGCGGGCGCCAGCGCGGCGGCGGTCGATGCGGCGAGCGCGGCGGCATCGTCGCCGTTCATGGGCGGATAGCAGCTCGCATCGTCAGCGCAGATCACCGTGTCGCCTGGAATGAGCGTCTCGGCAATGGAGGCCACTTGGCCGACGATGGAGCCCACGGCGGAGGCGCCCATTGCGTCAAGCACGGTGCTTCCCGCAGCGGCGGCTGCACCGATCGCGGCATCGGCGGTGAGGGCGGCGTCATCGACCGGCGGGCCTTCGGGGAAGTAGAAGTAGATGCCGGCCTCAGCGAGGAGACGCTTCACGAAGCGATAGTCGGTCTCCTCGTACTGGGTGCAGTACTCGCGCATGGGATAGGCGCGGGTGAGCTGCCAGCGCGTGGCGATGCCGGCCTCGGCGAGCACGGCGGAGACGATGTCAGTGACACGCATGTTCTGAAAGATGCGCGTGCGCTTCTTGCGCTTCAGGAGCCACAGCCGCGGGACGAGGCGAACATGGTACTTCACCGTGTGATCGACCGCGTGCACCTGCGTGAGTCGCACGGACGCGACGACGCCGTAGAAGGCGCGCTGCTCCTCGCCTACGTTGAAGAGGAGCACCGCGCGCTGTCCCAGCGCGGTACGTTCCACCTCGTCACCACCGGGCTCACAGGTGACGATGATCTCGAACGAGTACGCCTCGGAGATGGTCTCCTTGCCTGTGAGCGAGTGGACGCGGAAGTGCTCTCGAGGGAAGCCATCGATCGACAGCTGGTACGGAGGAAGAGAGACTGTGGTCATCGGCGATCTCGCGAATATCGATTAACGGGGGATTCCCCCCAAAAGACGTCTAAGTCTGCGTTTCGATGGGCGGGCCCCTTAATGCTGTGGCGGCGCTCCTTTGCTCGATCTTGACCTCCCCCTGAGTCGATTGGCATTACACACGAGACACCCAACCCGGCACTACGGCTTGCCTTCCCGCATATCTTCGACACGGAAGTACACGTCGGTAAAGAATCGCGTTCTCGGATCCGTAGTAGCAACGAGCCGAAGCGACTCATTCTCTGTGGAAGCCATTACGTAGATTCCACCCATTCGATCGTAGAACACCCATCCCATCGCTCTGCCGCGTTCAGAGAACGTACCGATCAGATCGGGGTAGCCGAGCATGACATAGGTTGCGCGTCCCTCGCCCGATGCGATCTTGACGCTACCATACGGCACAGGCAGGTGAACAACTCCGCCTCGATAGCGAATCTCACTTGTGCCACTGCCCAATAGTGTGGCGACACTTCCGAGAGCGATCACAACAACTGCGCCGCGACAGATCTTTGCGAGCACTTCCTTTGCACCTCGTCGCAATATAATACCCATATCGCGAATCGCGCCTCGGACACCGACTTACTTAATGCGAAAGCCCCACCAGTGCGACCTTGAATTTCGGTCGAGAATCTTGCCTGAACCATAGAACGGCTCATCCAAATGATCGATATCGTGGGCACTAACAAAGATATTGTCTGCGGTCTTTTTGGTGACTAGCATACTATGCTTAACCCACCAATCACCCCAATCCATCATGAGAACATCGCCAGGTTCCAGGTGCCATACGCTCTTTACGAAGTCAGCTCGCCCGCTTCTGTACAGGAAGCAATACAGATATCTTGCAACCGACCAGGTTCGGCTGCAGTGCACGTTCTTGGACAGGAGATGCCAGCATGCGTCGCGCCTGAACCACCAGACGTCAAGGTCGCTGGTGTCGCCACATGCGGCTGCACTTGTCACCATGGACAGACCACCAGCAAAGAGCGATTGCGAGACGAAGTTAGTACAGTCCTCAAAGAATCGCCCGTACACGGGGTTTCCACTGTGCGCCCATGCTCTCGCATAGTCTACCGCCGCGCTTCGAGAATACGAACTCGCGATCGGAGGCCCGAATTGAAGTGGCTCAGAAGGATTCCCTGGTGCTGCCTGGGCCGCCTCCAACGCGATTTGGTCAGGAAGCGCTGCTGCGACAAGCTGTTCCTCATTAAAAGAGCAACTGTTGTCCGTACAGGCCGGCGGTCTGAGAGGGGTCGCCCTGTCTGGGGTAGCTGAGATTGGTGGTGCGGACACCCACGGCAAGGTGCTGCTGCTGTTATCGGGCAAGTCGCGATCGGTCCTAGTGTCGTGCGGCACGCGTCAAATCTCCTGTGTACCCTATGATAGGCGATCCGTGGAACACTGCACCCACCGCATGGGGTATGCGCGGGTGAGCAGCCAGCGCGTAGCGATTCCGGCCTCGGCAAGCACGGCGTGGACGATGTCGGTCACGCGGATGCTCTGAAAGATGCGCGTGCGCTTCTTGCGCTTCAGGAGCCACAGCCGCGGGACGAGGCGAACATGGTACTTCACCGTGTGATCGACCGCGTGCACCTGCGTGCGTCGCACGGACGCGACGACGCAGTAGAAGGCGCGCTGCGCCTCGCCCACGTTGAAGAGGAGCACCGCCCGTTGCCCCAGCGCGGTACGTTCCACCTCGTCACCACCGGGCTCGCAGGTGACGATGATCTCGAACGAGTACGCCTCCGAGATGGTCTCCTTGCCCGTGAGCGAGTGGACGCGGAAGTGTGCCGGGGGAAGCCGTCGATCGAGAACTCAAACGGAGGGAGAGAGCTGGTGGTCATCGTCGGTCTCGGTGGATGGCGACTCGTTGGCGAAATCAGAAATTCGTACGATGCCTATCTGCAAGGGACATCGAAACGGATCGTCCGGTGATCCTGGCCACGTTACTGCTACTCGATCTCGATCTCGCTTCCCGGGTCGGTGATCTCGATACTCCCACTCCACATGCACGAGCATTTCGAGTCGTCGGTGAGCGCGGCTTGGTCGTCGAGGAGCGCCTTGCTCGCGCCTGGAGACCAGGGCGCGACAATGACAGGAATGCATGGCATCGGCGTCAGCGCTCCCATCGCCGCAGCAGTTGCAGCCGCGACCTGGGGATTCGCTTGGGTCTTGCACAGTCCGAAGGGCGCGACGTTCACCATCGGCTTGTAGTCCATGACGGTAGCCGCAGTTTGCGAGTCTGCGTTCGTTGGTCCGACCGGCAATATCGTGAGCGTCGAAGGCGAAAGCCCTTCGCTACACCGCAACTTGGCGCCGTTCACGACGAGCTTGGACATGGCAGTTCTCCTATGCGTGGACCGGCGGCCTATTCGGTTCGGCGTGGCAACGCCGCGTTGCTCCTGGCCAGCTCCTGGAACTTTGCGAGCATTTGCGGCTCGCGTTGAAAGCGCTGCGCCCACGTTTTGGCCATGCGATCGTATGCGTCCGGACTCATACCATGCCTCGCCAGCACGGCATCGCGGGCCTCGCCGCGAGCCAGCGCGCCGGTCACGCTCGCGTAGAGCTCGAGTGGGAACTGCGCGAAGTCGACATCCGAACCGGACGCTGCGACGCTGGGAGGGGTCGATTCTTGGGACGCACCGAACGGGAGCGCGCCTCGCTTGACGGAAGTGACGATCGCGCTCAGGTCGGCGTCGATCGTTCCGCTGAGGCGCGGTCGGGAGGGGAGCTCCACAGTCGGCCGGACGGGGGGCTCTGCGGCGGCACTGGGCGGTGGCGCCTCGGAAGGGTTGAACGGGAGTGCGCTCTCGCCGCGCTTGGTTGCTGCCACGAGCGCGTGGAGATCCATGTTGGCGGTCCCAGCGAGGCTGGACTCCGGGGCCGACTCTGCTGGAATGGGTGCGTGAATGACGAGCGGAGGCGCGGGCGGCTCTGGTGACGCGACGATGGGCATCAGGGGCGGGATAGAAGCCGGGGAACGTGCCGCCTGGAGGAAGCTGGGCACCTCAGGCTCGCGTGACCGCAGCTCATCGATGGACGGCAGCGGGAGGCACGGATCACCAGCGAGAGCGGCCGGCTGACCGGAGTCGGCCGAGAGCGCGCCCAGCCGCTCGAGCTCATTGCCCAGCGCGGTTGCGAACTTCATCGCCGTGATGCCCTTGCGGTTTGGCCAGGCACCGCTGAGCTCCGCGCGAAGCGCCGGTTCGGCACGGTGGAAGTCGTCAGCATCGATGCCAAACTCCGACAGGATCTCTTCGGGCCGTGCACCTCGCCTGCAGGCAAGGCGAGCGAGAATGCGGGCGTATGTCTCCAAGCTCGGCGTCGTCATGCGCAGCGTCCTCGTTCCGTCAGCAGAGTCCTGTCGTATTCGTGCACAACCATTTACTTCAGGGCTGGCCTCAGCGCCCAGCTCCCGTTGATCTGGGAAGGAAGTAGGGACCGATCTGCTCGAGCGGCCCTCCTCGCAGTGCGAAGGCTTGCACTCGGTCCCCTGGCCCGACCTCCACGACCTCTTCGCTGCCGTGCACGAGCCACCGTGTCGCCGCGGGTCGGCCACCTTCGACCCCGTGCTCAATCTCCAGCTTCTTCCCCGCCTTTAGGTCGAAACGCCAGTTCAGTCCCGCGAGCATGCTCTGATCCGGTGTGAATGCCTCGAGGTTCTGCGACGGAGACCCATCGGATCTCCACCGTCGGAGGAGCTTTCCGTCACGGGACCGATGGAGGGCCAGAAAGGCTCCTCCTTGATCCTTCGGGACGGGATCCGCTGGCGGACCGATGACGATGTAACTGGCGGCGAGCGTGCTGCCGTCCTCAGAAAAGACCACGTCTTCGACGGGGTTGCCGACGCCTCCTCCGTAAACGCATTGCATGTGCGGCGGGCGAATCACCGCGAGCTTACGGCCGGAGGCGACCTCCCAGACGACGATGCCATTGCAGTCGGCTCCTGCGACCAACGTCGCGTCGGGCGAGAAACGCAGGAGATGAGCCTCGCGAATGGCATCGCCGTAGTTGATCGACTGGATGAGGCTTCGGTCCGCCGTGCGCCAGATCCGCACCTCCTTGTCGGCTCCGTTGCCACCCGATGCCATCCGCGACCGATCCCGCGAGAAGGCGATCGCGCCGTGGTATCCCTCATTGTAGTCGTCGTGCATGACACGATGCCGCACGACCCCGAAGGACCTGTCGTGCATCACATCGTGTAGATTGATGTGCTCGCCGATTGGGCTCGGCGCCTGCGGAGAAGCAGGCGGGTGATCCCACTCTGCAATGAGGAACGGCGGTGCCCAGCTCACTGGTGCGCCGGGTTTGGCCGCCGGATTAAGGGTTGGAGCTCCGCAGAATGCGTAGAGGAGCCGGTGCCCCCTCGCATCAATCCTCAACCACCGCCTGTCACTGGCCCATGCAGCGCCGAGCCGGTCGACCAAGGCTGGCGAGTTCGTCGTGGGCGCTTCGCACCTTGACTGAACGCTGGCGTGACGGGCGTCGTCCCGAGCGCGGTCGAGGAGTGCGGAAGCGCTGGAATCGTCCCCCGTTGCCGCAGCAGCGTGCGCTGCCATGACCAGAGCGAGCGGGTTCGGGTGTAGACGCTGCCATCCTTCCTCGAAGCGCGCCCGGGCGCCCTGCATATCGCCCCGAAGAAAGCCGCATCGGCATCGTCGAGGAGCATCTGGATTTCGACGAGCTGCTCGGCAGTCTTGAGTGCGGGCAGGTCCGACGATGTCTGATTGCGTGGCGGGGCGGCGGTGAAGGAACTGGGCGAGAGGGAAACGGTCCTCTCGTGCGGCGGCGCTGGATGCCTCGCGCACGCGACCAGCGCCAGCATTGGCAGGACTGTTTGCACGACCCTCATCGAAAGTGCCATGCCCATCTCAAGGGTCCACAAGCGCATCGCCGGTCGCGGCGTCGTCGCTCGTCCCCTTGTCGCTGTCCGTAACCTGGCGAATGAGCCGTTGACCAAAGTTACCTGGCTTGACGCACCATTCGAGCACGTCCTGCGGCGTGGCCGCATCGATGGTCCACTTCGCTACGTCGCCGGGCGTCGATCTGCTGCCCTGGTTGAGGTTGTGGCGCCAATCCCCAGGCGTCAGCAGATGTGATCGATACACGTCGACGGGGCTGTTATCGGTTGCAATGATGGCGTTGGCCAGCTTCAGCTCCCCGTTTCCTGTTAGAAGTGTCGCTGGTGCGGCGGGGGCGCCCGTGAGGGCTTTGATCACAGCCTTCGTCCATTCCTTGGCGCGCGTGACGTACACGAGCCATGCGACCGTCAATCCATCGGTTGGGAGCCCGCGGAGAGACCAGATGAGCTTGGATATCGGCCAGCGCATGTGCAGCAGCTTGCTGACGAAGAGTACCCGCTTTTTGTCGCTCGTGGCGATGACCAGGCGCGTGAGCCCCAGCGGTTTCGCAGCGGCGGTCTTCTTCGCGTACTCCGACAGCGTTCCCGAGCAATCGCGGAGCACACCGACACCAACCGCGCTCCTTGCGCTGGAGATCGCTCCCGTGCGCCAGGCATGGTCCGCCGTGCCACCCTCACCGGCGTAACCTTCGGCGTTTCCGACGATGACGCCTGTGTCGATGAACTGGATCTTCGATCCCAAGGTCCGGACTACGGACGCGATGTGCGCCGCTGCGATCCCAGCTTCGCCCACCCTGATGTCCTGCCCGTTATAATCGATACCCCCCGCGTTGAACACGATAACGCTGCCCGGCGTGATCTTCGCTTTCGCCAGCTCCTCAGTGGTTGCCCACGTAGGAGCACCGAGGTTCTCGCCCTTGTCCCCGAACTGTTTGAGCTCCTGTTGTTGAAGCTTGGCGAGCTCCTGTTTGACTTTTTCGGGGGCGTGCCCGACGGCACGTCCTTCTCTGTCTTCGTGGACGGCTTCTTCATCGGCTTCGTCAGGCGTTTATCAAACGCCTTGTAGTTGACGGTGCCACACGTGCATCCGCAGCCAGAGCCCAATGAGCTCTTGAAGTCGACTTCGATACCAACACCGCGAGACATGATTCCGTATGTGGAAAGCGTCTGGCATGCGTACGCGATCACATGCACCTGGGGGAACTGGAGGAACAGCGTCGTGTCGTCCCCGGGGAAGCCGTAGACCTGTCCGGGGGTGTGGTACATGGAGAACACGACCATCTCGCAGAACGCTCGCGCCCACCTCTCCTCGGGCGAGTCGTAGAAGAGGGCAAGTTCGGCCATGTCAACATCGCTCTTGTCCATGACTTCGGAGGGAGCCTTCTGCTGCTTGCGAGCCTTGGATACGAGGTCCGCGAGCTCTGGCGAGTTGTAGCCCGCGCTCGACATCCACACTTCGTCGAGGGAACCGGCGAGCCGCTCGCCGATGTGGCCGAAAAGGGCCTTGAGCTCGCTCTCGAACTTAGACCGATCAGAATCTCTGAGGCCGATCTTCTGCCGGGCATTGGTGCTGATCGCCGCCTCGAGCTTGGTCTGGTAAGCTCCCTGGCCCGCCTTTGCTTCGAGGAGCGCTTTCCCGAGGCGCGGCGCTTCCCAGTCACCGTCGGACGCCTGCCCCGTACCGCCGGGCGGAATCTTGAGCAGTTTCTTCGGAACCCTATCCACGGCTAACTCCCGTGCACGTCGGCAAGGGCCGCGAGCGTCGACTGGTCGGCGTCGCTCGTCACCTCGAGTCCGTGCGTGTCCTTGTGGTCGTCTTGGAACTCACCGAGCGCTGCCGCAAACTCGTCATCCTGCACCTCATCGATCCTCCCTCTGTAGTATCCGAGGTTCTTGAGCCGCTCCTTCGCCCCCGCGACCGACGTCGCCGGCTTCAAATCCTCGAGATCAACGGTGTACTCACGCCGCGGCCCCTGGGGGTAGTCGGAGAGCCAGAGCCTAATCTGCAAGGCGCGCGCGCTCGCGGGGACGTCGCAGCTCACGAAGCCATCGCCGTCCGTCTCGCCCTCGATGCGCTGCCCTTCCACGAGCACGTGGAACTTCTTGTTCTTGTATGGCGTTAGGAAGTAGTTGGACAGCTTGACCTTGAACGGCTTCGTCTCGCTCTTTTGATCTTTGTCGACCTTGGAGGGCTTGCTCGGGTCATAGCCGAGCTTGATCGCGTTCCCCTTGGTCTTGACTTCCGTATCGAGCTCCAGCGCTGCGTTTTCGGTGAAGAGCGCGAACTTCTTCGTGAGGATCTCCGCCTTGTCTCCGAGGCTCATGCTGGGACCCTTGTTGCTGGCGCACTCGAGCGTCTCTTCGGCCAAGAGTTCGATTGCCGGCGCCTTGAGCACGAGCTTGTCGGGGAGCAGCTCGATGGTTGCCTTGCCGCAGGCCAAGGTGATGCCCTGCTCGGCGCGGACGATGATCCGCTCCTTGGCCCCGAGCGAATGGGAGCCCTCGACGAAATAGTCACTTTGTGCGGCGTGCTCGCCACCAACGTGCACGGCGTGTGTACCACCGATCGACATGGAGAGTCCGCCGGAGAGCTTCACCTCTGTCTCGTGCGCGACGGTTGCTCGGAGCGCTCCCCCGACGTGGCGTTCCATGCGGCCTTTGACGTCGAGTTGATCCTCATGCTCGACGGTGACCTTGCGCCCGCCGCCGACCTCGACGAGGCGGTCACCGGCGACGCGTGCGCTCGCCACCCCGTGGACGTTGGTGCTCTCGCTGCCGCCGACGTGGACAGAGCGACTGCGCACGACGTGCTCCTCGAGGTCGCGTTGGGCATGGACATAGACAAGCTCCTGCCCGGCCAGGTCCTCGAACGAGAGCTCGTTGTGCCCGTGCCCGCCTGGGTAGCTCGACGTCCGGATCCCGCTCCTCGTCTTCTTCTCGGGCAGTTTGAAAGCCGGCGGATGCGACCCGTTGTAGAGCGCCCCCAGCACCATCGGCTTGTCCGGGTCACCGCCCTCGAACACCACGACGACCTCCATGCCGACGCGAGGAATGAATTGGTGACCCCACGAGGCACCGGCCCATGGCTGCATCACCCGGATCCAGCATGAGCTCTTGTCGTCGTACTTGCCCTCGCGGTCCCAATGAAACTGGACCTTGATCTGGCCCTTCTCGTCGACGTGGATCTCCTCGCCCGGCGGGCCCACCACCGTTGCCGTGAGCGACACCTGCACGCTCTTCCGCTTCGGTCGCGGCGGCGGATAGGGCATCTCCGCGGGCGCGCACTCGAAGGTGTTCCGATACACCCGCCAGATGCCGCCGCTCTCGGGGCGCGTCTCCCCGTGATGCTCCACGCTGACCACAACATAGGTGCTGTCGAGCTGCGGCGCTGGGTGGTCGTGGAGCGCGAAACGGTGCCCCGGCGAGAGATCCGAGCAGCCGCCCTCGCCGGTCGCAACCGAGGCGCGCCGACGCTTCTGGCGCAGGATGCGCGGCGCCTCCTCGTTCGCGAAGCCCCACTTGGGGAAGAGGAACGGGCTGTGGTGCTCGTAGACTTCGTGCGGCACCTTCTGCCCGAGCGCGCCGGCAACGGCGTTCACTGCGGCGTCCGCGGTCTCGGCCACCGATTCGAAGGCGGCGATGGCCCCGCTCGCGGCACTCGGAAGGGGCACGAGGCTTTGCGCGACGGAGGCGACGTTCTCGGCTGCCGCGAGCGCCGCCGCAGCCTGCTCGAACGGTGACGGCGGGAACGGCTGGGTGGACACGGCCGAGCTCTGCAGCCGAACCATCGGGCGGTCGGGATCGTAATCGCGGAAGACAGCGCCGGTGGAGCGCACGGTGTTGCGCAGCGAGAACCGAGTGACCTTGTCCAGGACCGAGACACGAGCGTCCTCGTTGGTCAGAAAGTGCAGCACGGGGACATCGCGGCTCCCTTCCGTCACGGCGGCGATGACGGTGCCGGCCACCGCGGATGCGGTGCCGATGGCGGCGCCCGCGATCCCGTCGCCCGCGCCGAACAGATCCCCCACCGCGGGCGCCAGCGCGGCGGCGGTCGATGCGGCGAGCGCGGCGGCATCGTCGCCGTTCATGGGCGGATAGCAGCTCGCGTCGTCGGCGCAGATCACGGTGTCGCCTGGAATGAGCGTCTCGGCAATGGAGGCCACTTGGCCGACGATGGAGCCCACGGCGGAGGCGTCCATCGCGTCAAGCACGGTGCTCCCTGCTGCAGCGACTGCGCCAATCGCAGCATCGGCGGTGAGGGCGGCGTCATCGACGGGCGGGCCTTCCGGGAAGTAGAAGTAGATGCCGGCCTCAGCGAGGAGACGCTTCACGAAGCGATAGTCGGTCTCCTCGTACTGGGTGCAGTACTCGCGCATGGGATAGGCGCGGGTGAGCTGCCAGCGTGTGGCGATGCCGGCCTCGGCCAGCACGGCAGAGACGATGTCGGTGACACGCATGTTTTGGAAGATGCGCGTGCGCTTCTTGCGCTTCAGGAGCCACAGCCGCGGGACGAGGCGGACGTGGTACTTCACCGTGCGATCGACCGCATGCACCTGCGTGAGTCGCACGGACGCGATGACGCCGTAGAAGGCGCGCTGCGCCTCGCCTACGCTGAAGAGGAGCACCGCGCGCTGTCCCAGCGCGGTACGTTCCACCTCGTCGCCGCCCGGCTCACAGGTGACGACGATCTCGAACGAGTACGCCTCGGAGATGGTCTCCTTGCCTGTGAGCGAATGGACGCGGAAATGCCCCCGAGGGAAGCCGTCGATCGCGAGCTGGTACGGAGGGAGAGAGCTGGTCGTCATCGGCAGTAGGGCGACGTCAGGGAAAGCTGGAACGAGTGTGGCGGTGCGCCTTCCATGGCGGCGCCAACGGTATGAGACGCGAGAACGAGGGGCAACGCGCTGCTCATCCCCGCGCGAGCACGCGCGTCATGGTCGGCACGAGCTTGGGCACCGCACGCTTCTGCTCTTCGGCATGCTTGTGAGGCACGCCACAAACTTCGGCAGAGACGCTGAGCGGTCTGCGACGAGCGGTGCAGCTTGAGGGGCCGGGAGCGGGAGATGGGGCGCATAGGTCGTCTGGGCGCAGCGGTGCGAGAGCAACGAGCCGACGTGCACTCGCCCAGGAGCGAGCCGCGTCGCTCCTTCCCATCCAGTTCGCAGTCCGAATCGAGCGGGCTCACAAATTCGACGGGTAGGCGTCGTTTTCTTCCCGCGCCGCGTGGCGGTGATCGCAGGTGAGATGCGTAGCATTGCTCGACGCGACCATGAAGCTCGCCGGGGGCGAGAGGCACATGACTCGAGCAGAGCGCCAGGATCGGGGCATCTACGAACGCAAGCTCGCGCGCATCGATACCAGGCGATGGAGCCTTTGCTCGGCATTGTCGCCGCGGGTCATCTCCGGGTAACGTGGTGCAATGCGTCGTTCGCTTGTTGGGCACCTGCGCCGCCCTACTGTGGTTCTCGTCCTGGCTGGCGCATCGATCTCGGGCGGCATCGCTGTGGGCTGTTCCGGCGACTCGCAGTCCAGCCTCACCACGACCGGCTCCGGCGGCGCCGCCTCGGCGTCGTCTAGCTCGGGCAACTCGGGGGGCGCTGGAACCACGACCTCAAGCACAACCTCGTCGAGCGGCTCAGGGAGCGCGTCGAGCAGCTCCGGGAGCACGGGCGGTTCCGGCGGGGGGACGACCGCGAGCTCCGGGGGCACGGGCGGCTCGGGCGGGGGCTGGCCTACTTGCGACGCACCAGAGCTCGGCGCGGTGCAGAAGACCATCCACGCGATCTATGCGGACAACCCCACTCAGCCTACGCAGGTGTGGGTGCCAGGCGTGTACGTCACCGCCGTATCGAAGGGCGGGTGCGAGCCCGGAGTCGCCTGTCAGATCTACGTGCAGCAAGATCTGGCGTACGCCGATATCGCCGCTGGGTCACAGCAAGCGATCAAGATTTTCGTCTCCGGCAACGCCGCAGACCACTTCACCGGAATTCACGTCGGTCAACGCGTCGATGTGGATGCCTATGCCTGGCGTTACAATCTGATGGGGCAGGATGAACTGCTGCTCCAGGTGAACCTGCAGTTGAAGGGGTGCGCCAAGCCGGTAGGTACCGGCGATGCGCAGCCGGTCCTTGTGCAGCAGCTCAGCCAACTGATGTTCGCGACCTACGATCAGGTGGGACCGCTCCTTGTGACGGTGCCCAAGGTTACCGGAACTCCGCAGTTGCCGAGCGAGACCTTCGGGCTGTACGTCAAGAATCAGTTCGTCGATGCCGGTGCAGAAAACGTCGTGAGCCTGAGTCCGTTCTTCCTGTCGGGCGGTGCATTTACTGGGCTGACCATGACACAGACGACTTTCACCTCCGTGACCGGCGTTTTCGGTATCTTCGTCCCGACCCAGATGCCGACCGCAAAGTATCGCGAAGTCTACCCGCGGACGGGCGCAGACTACCCGCATCCCTGACGGAGTCTGGCCGTCCCGCGGACGGTCGTGCTCTTGGCCTACGGAAAGACTTTCGAAACGAACACGTCCTTCTTCCCGGCGCTCGTGAGCGTGCCTGAGCCGAAGTCGACGGCGCCACCAAAGTAGCCCGTGAGGAAGAGCCCCCCGGCCAGTGCGGCAGCAGTCGTTTCTTGGTCGTCGCCGTCGCCATACCGACGACTCCAGATGTGCTCACCGCCCTTACTCAGCTTAACCAGGAAGATATCTTTACCACCAGCGCTGGCCAGCATCCCGCCGCCGAAATTGATCTGTCCAGCGAAGGATCCCGTAAGAAACACGTTCCCGACGCCATCGACGACGACGCTCGCGCTTGCTGCCGTTCCGTCAGGAGAACCGTACCTGTGGCTCCACACGTGTTCGCCACTGCTGTTCAGTTTCGCGATGAAGACGTCCTGATTGCCAGCGGCCACGAGTGGGTCTCCACCGAAGTTCATCACGCCTGTACCGGAGGCGAGCACGAGGATGTTGCCCTCTGCATCGGTAGCGACATATTGCCCGTACTGCACCGACTCGTCGCCGAAACGCTTGGACCAGACGACCGAGCCATCTTGTGCAGCCAGCTTCGCCAAGAACACGTCTCCGCCGCCCAAGCCCGTGAGCGGGCCATTGCCGAAGTCGATCGAGCCGCCACCTGTCGCCATGACGACGACGTTGCTCTGGGGGTCAGTTGCGAGGGCGACACCGTATTGATCTGAGCCATCGCCGAACCCGTGGCTCCAAACATGGCCGCCGGATGCATTGAACTTCGCTACGTAGACGGCGCCGCCGCCGATGAGGCCGGCGGTCGGATTCGCAATCGCGCCACCGCCGAAGTTGACCGTACCCTCATTGCGACCCGTGATGATGACATTCCCGCCCGAATCGCAAGCAACAGCAGCGCCGTACTGATCCGCGCTGTCGCCGAAGTGGGCGCTCCATACATGGCCCCCAAAAGGGTCCAGCTTGGCGACGAAGATGTCACTGCCCCCGCTGCCAGCCAGCGGCCCGCCACCGAGATCGATTTTGTCACTGTACTCACCAATGATGAGGACGTTGTTCGATCCGTCGATGACGACGCCGTTTCCATACTGATAGCTAGAAGCATCTCCGCCAAAACGCTTGCTCCAGACGTGGGATCCGTTCGACGCACTCAGCATCGTGACGAATACGTCTGGATTTCCGATGCTGTCCAGCGGTACGGCGCCGAAGTCGACACTGCCGCCGAACCAGCCCGTCACGACGACGTTGTTTGCTCGCGCGGCGATGCTCC
The DNA here is from genome assembly GCA_001931535.1 of Minicystis rosea. Taxonomy (GTDB): domain Bacteria; phylum Myxococcota_A; class Polyangia; order Polyangiales; family Polyangiaceae; genus Minicystis; species Minicystis rosea. The sequence continues at coordinate 13,216,087 of CP016211.1, read as the reverse complement.
GACCCTGCTGGTCGGCCCCGTCTCCGTAGCGTTTTGCCCACAGCGTGTCGCCAGGGCACGGCGGCGTGGTGCAGACTGGTGCACAAATGCCCGCGGAGCAGACCATGCTCTGACAATCGCTGGAGGTATTGCACTGCTGTCCATTGCCACAGGCAGGGCAGGAACCTCCGCAATCGGTATCGGACTCGTTGCCATCCTTCACGTGATTCGCACAAGACGTTGCACCGCCGTGCCCGCCGCCCCCCTGCGAGGCGCCACCGTCTGCACCGTGCCCGCCCGTCCCACTCCCGCCGTTACCCGCGTCAGCTTGGTAAAAGTCGGCGTGCTTCAGGCCCAAGATGGCGTCGCAACCAAGGCCGCCGACGACGCTCGCAGCGAAGACGCCAGCCAGAGAAAAGAAAGCAGCAAATGTTCGCGACATGTCACCATGCTCCGTGAAGAGCCACCCCAGCAATGGAGGGCCCGACGATAGGCTGCACCCGCAGCGCTGCGCCTACGGTCTTCCGCGGCGCTGCTGAAGGTGCAGTCAGAGCGATCACGATGCCGGCTGCGGCCATCACGCCGCCGGTGATGAAGGTGATCGTGGAGATCTTTGCTGCATCGAACGCCTCGTTCCGCAACGCGACACCGGTCATATCGCACTTCGTGATGTCGTTCGGAAGGCAGTGCGGCAGCGAGTTGCCGTTCTTGCTTGCGGCCTTGGCAGCGAAGATCGCACCGACCACGAGCGGCACGAGCCCCGCACCACCGAGCGCCGCACCCGCGATGCGCTGCGGACCCCAGAAAGCGACCGGTTGTGTAGCCGCCGAAGTGTCCGCAGGCAGCGCTTCGAGCGGGGGCGCCTCGAGCATCGTCGAGGACCCGTTCGTCTCGATCCGCACCCACGTCGACCACGGCTTCCGCCCTGGTGCCCTCGCTTCGATCGTGTGCAGCCCCGCGTCCACCGGCATCGCCGAGCCCCACTGGCCCTCGCCGATGACCGCGCCGTCACGACGCAGCTCGAAACCAGGCACCCGCGTGACCGGTGGCACATTGATGGCCAGTCGCGCGAGCTGCGGAGCAATGGCCTGCGCCCTGCGGTTCGCCTCCTGCTCGCGGTCGGCATCGTTCAGGTTGCGTGCCATAACCTCGGCTTCTTTGAATGCGCCCCACGCACTCGCGAGCTTGCCGAGCTTCTCATAGCAATTGCCGAGGTTGAGCACCGTGCCGGCAGTTGGAAAGAGCCGTTGCGCTTCGGCGAACTTGGGGCAGGCACGTTCGAAGTCACCCGCGGCCGCGAGCTGCTTCGCCTCTTGGAAGAGCGCAGCGCCAGCGGCCTGGTCTCCGGGGCCTGCGGCTACGGCCGGCGATGCTGCCATGAAGAGCGCGGCGGCAAGAGCGAGGTGTAGGTGAGCAATCCTCATGTCGAAGCAAGCCTCATTGCGCGTACGGATCTTTGTGGGCTTTGGGTGTTGGAGTTTGTGCGCCCGCCGTCGGGGCTGCCTTCGCCGGAGGAATCCGCTGCATCGCAGTCTCCTTCGATCGCGGCGACGATGGTGCGACCCTAGCTGAGGCGGCGGAGGTAGTTGCTGCTGCTGTTGCGGCCAGCGTGGTGCCGGCGTCGGCTTCCGCACGTTCGGGGTCTGCGGGAACAGGGGGCGCGGCAGGCGACGCAGTGTTTGAAGCAAGCGGGACGGATGACGAGGCCACGACGGCAGCGGGGGCAGGCGGAGACGTGCGGGCGCGCCATCCCACTACACCAGCCGCGCCGAGTACGGCGCCACCCATCATGACCCCGAGCACCGCCGCGGCAAAGCGGCGGGACGCGCTAGGCGTAGCTGTGGCAACAGGTCGCAGCACGACGGCGCTTCCGGTTCCAGCCTCCGGCGGGGGAAGAGGCACGGCCGCAAACGGCGTCGGCATCGCGAGCTCCGCCGTTGGTCGCGCTGGCGCGGCCTGCTCCCCCAGGAGCGCGCTGATGCGCGTGACGTACGGAGCCGCTCGCGACGGGCTGTAGGGTGCGAGCGCCGCCGCGAGCGCGGCGACATTGGGGTAGCGGCGGTCGCGCTCCTTCTCCAATCCCCCGAACAGCACGCCTTCGAAGCCGGGCGGCGCGTCGTTCCGGTAGTTCGATAGCGGCGTTGGTGGCTTCATGAAGACCCGCGTACAGAGCTCTTCGATCTTCGTCGCGTGGAACGGGGTCAACCCGGACACCAGCTCGTAGAGGCTGGCGCACAGCGCCCAGATGTCGGTGCGCGCATCGACCTCCTTGGCCGAGTCGAATTGCTCGGGCGACATGTACAGAGGCGATCCCAGGGCTTGCATGTCGGAGGTGAGCGCGAGGTTGGTGTCCCGCACCTTCGAGATCCCGAAGTCGAGCACTTTCACGCAGGGCGCGCCCCCCGGGGCGCGCGTGAGAAACATGTTCGCGGGCTTGATGTCGCGGTGAACGATCCCAGCCGCATGCGCCTCGGCGAGCGCTTCGCATGCCTGGAGGATGCACTCAACCGCCTCCTCGTAGGGCAGCGGGCCCCGCGCCGCGAGCTCGGCCGCAAGGTCGCGGCCGTCGAGGTACTCGATGATCATGTAGGGCGCGCCGTCAGGCGTCGTTCCGACATCGAGCACCTTCGCGACGTGCTGTGTTCTGAGCTTCGCGCACGCACGCGCCTCGCGGAGGAAGCGCTGGTACTGCTCGGCGGGTGCCTTACCGGGGAGCATGAACTTGATCGCAACGCGTTGCTCCAGGCCTATGTGCGTCGCGGCGAGGACAATCCCCATGTTGCCGGCGCCCAGCACGCGCTCCACGCGGTACCTCCCGATGAACAGATCGCCGGGGTTATACGGGCTCGAGTTCATGGGGCCATGATTCATGTTTCGCCCTTCTGCTTCGCTTCCGCCCGCCAGCGTGCCGCGAGCTCGGGCGGAACGTACACCGGCTGCGCCGCCGTGAGAGGGAGCCCCTCCGGCATCTCAATCCGGGGCTCGTCTTCGGGAGCGGGCGGCGCCACCTGCTCGGGGTTGCGCGGCCCCGAGCCCAACGTTGCGGCGCCGAGATGGAGCGTCGGCGTGTGTCGGGGATTGACGAACGCAACGCGGTCCATCTCAAGGGTCGGCTCAACGCGGTTGGATGGCACCTCCGTTTCGAGGTACGCGCGTGCCTCGTCTTGGCCGTTGCTCATCATGGTTCGCATGACTGCTCCCACTTTCCTACCACCATCATGGGGGCTTTGGATCGTCTGGCGCGTGCGGTGCTCGAAAGGCGACCACGATGCCCCCCTCGGGTACGACGCGCGGTCGGGGTACCTGGTCCACGCCGTGAGCGAGGAGATGGTCGCGGAGCCGTTCGATTGCGGCGGCGTGGCGGCGCTTGACCGTGCTGTGCGAGACGCCGAGATCCTCGGCCGCTTCCTTCATGTTCTTGAGCTCGCGGTACAGCAGCACGAGCAGGCGATGGTCTGCGTCGGACATCTGCCGCAACGCCGCGCGCAGCGCTTGAATGGCGACCTCGTACTCTTGGCGTTCGGCGCTCTCGCTCTCGGGCGTGCTCCGCCGCGCCTCCTCGACACCGGAGATGAAGGCGGCCGCGAGCATGCCGTTCGCGATCGTCCTGAAACGCCGCCGCGCCTCCTCGTCGTCGTGCTTGCTGGCGTCGTACTCGCGGTCCGTGAGATACGCCCAGAATTGGTCCGATGCGATGTCGACCGCGCGGCGGATGCGCTCTTGGTAGATCTCTTCCCCCACGCCCTTCACCATCGCGCAGCGGACGCGCCAGTACGCATAGTCGGCGAAGTCGGTGTTGTACTCGGGCTTGAAGTCCTGCACGGCCTTGTAGAGCTCGATCGTGCCTATGCCGAGCAGGTCCTCGGGCTGGAAGAAGCGCCGGAACCGCTTCGCTACGCGCTTCGCGGCGCGCTCGACGACGTGCAGCGCCTCACGCACCAGCGTGTGCTGACGGATCGTCAGCACCGGCTTCGCATCGGGCTGCGGCGCGGGCTCCTCGCCGTCCGCCGGCTCGTCGCCGGTGCTCACGCGCCCTCCTCGCCGCTGCCGGCCTCGTCATCCGGCTTCGCGCCCGGCCGCGCGACCTCGCCGCTCGTGTCGGACGCTGGCCGCGGCGCGAGTCTGCGGAGCAGCGAGCGCGAAACGGGGTGCGTGCGCAGACCGTCCTCGAGCCGGTCGCGCATCTGCTTGAGCAGCGCAGGCGGCGTGATGGACTCGTACGGCTTGATGGCGAGGTTGATCTCCTTGTGAAGCTCGGCCTCTTCTTCTTCGGTGAGCGGATCAGGATCGTCGTCGTGCATGGGGCTCCTAGGCAGGGCGTCAGTTCTCGAGACCGAACATGCGCCCCGGGGCGTGCGGCTGCTCCTGCGGCTGCGGCTGCGCGGGGACCAGCGTCACAGTGGGGGGCGCGGTAGCCACCGGCGGTGCGCTTGGCGCTTGGCGCGCGGCGCTCGCGCGAGGCTGGGTTAGCGCGCGCTGCGTGGCGGCGGAGGTTGGCGACGCACTCGCAGACGATGACGGCAGGGCAATGCTTTCCGTATCCGCCGGCTCGGAGCGCGGTGATGGAGGCGGGGCATTGCCTGGAGACAGCGCTTGGGGAGCCGCGGTCTCCTGCTGCTCCGGGGCCGAGCGCGGCGATGGTAGCACGCTGACGTTCGGTGAGGGGACGACCGCGTATGCCGCCGCTTCGTGATGCCGCGGCGTTCGCAGCCACGCCACGAGCCCGATGCACGCGAGCGATGTAACGACTACCGCGAGGGCGACGGTGCGCCACGGCACATGTCGCGGCGCGGGTGGGGCGACCGAGTTCGCGACGTTGGACGACGATGGTGTGGATGACGCCTCCCGCGACTGCTGTGATGCAGCGAGAGTCCGGATGAGACTGGTCCCGCGCCCCGCACGCGGTTGCATCGCGTCTTGGCCGAGCGGAACGGTGCCGCCGAGACCGCTACCGTCCTCTCCGAGCGGCACCGTCCTCGCGAGGCCGCTTCCTGTATGACGCTGATGTGGCGCCGGTTCGGGAACTACCACGCGGGCGTTGGGAGCGGATGCTGGGGTGTCTGTCCGCGGCAGCGCCGTCGGCGGCGTGTAGTCACGCCGCGAGCGCGCGTCTCCGGGAATGGGCGGCTCGCCGGGCGGGGCACGCAACACGATGCGACCGGCGTCGGCCTCGTGCTCGAGCCAGGCGCGAAGCTCGGCGAGATCCTGCGCGAGCTCCTTCATCGTGGCGTACCGTTCGGCCGGATCCTTAGCCACAGCGCGCCGGACCACCCGATCGAGCTTCGCCGGCAGGTGCGCGACCTCGGAGAGCAACGGCGGCATCTCCGAGAACTGCTTGCGAAAAAGCTCGCTCGAATGGTTGAGCGCGTCTTGGAACGGGTGACGGCCCGTGAGCATCTGCCAGAGGGTCATGCCGAGCGCGTAAACGTCGAACGCGGGCATCGGCGACGCACCCTCAAGCTGCTCCGGCGACATGTACGCGGGCGTGCCCATCCCCGCGCGCCCCATGGTGGTCTGCAAGCCTTCCGGGAAGATCTTGGCGATAGAGAAATCGATCACCTTGATGGTGCGCGTGCGCCGCACATAGAACAAGTTCGCAGGCTTGACGTCGCGGTGTATGACCTGCGCCTCGTGCGCGGCGTGGAGCCCGTGCGCGACGTCAAGTGCCACCGAGATCGCGAAGAGCGGCGAAAGGCGTCCGAGCCTCGCGAGCAACTCAGCGATGGTCTCCCCCTCGAGCAGCTCGGCGCGCATCCAGACGAGGCCGCTCGCCTCGCAGTTGAGATCGAAGACCTTGATCACGTTGGCGTGATCGATTCCGTACGTGCCGCGCGCCTCGGCCAGCGCACGCTGCACCATCCGCGCGTTGCCGACGTTCTCCAGGTGCATGACCTTGAGGGCGAAACGGTCGCCGGTGTGGGCGTGGATGATCTCGTGCACGGCACCGTGGAAGCCTTCGCCTAAGAGGCGGCCGACGGCGTAGTGGAAGAAGCGATCCCCTGACTTGAACGTGTGCACGAATCTCTCCGTCTACGGCTGTCGAGTGAACCACAGCGTCAGTGCGGCCGACAGCGCTGCGCCGGCGATCACAAGGAGTAAGGCGACGAGGCGCGGCGCGCCGGCGGGGCCCCGTGCAGGCACGGGCGCGCGCATCGAGTCGATGAGCTCCATCGCGCACGTGAGGGCGCACGACATCTCCTCGGCGCTCGCGTATCGATCCTCTGGACGCTTGGCCAGAGCCCGCATCACGATGTGTTCGAGCGCGGGCTCCACTGGCTGCGTTGCGACCTGTGACGGCAACGGCGGGTCCTCCGACACCGAGGCCCGTAGCAGCAGGGCGATGTCGTCGATGCCATAGAACGGATCGCGGCCGGTGAGCAGCTCGTACAGCACGATGCCTGCGCCGTACATGTCGGCGCGAGCGTCGACCCCACGCCCCATCACCTGCTCCGGCGGAATGAACCGCGGCGTGCCGAGGATCTGTCCTTCGCCGGTGCGAAGTGCAGGGGGCTCGATGCCCTGGGCCTCCGGGAGCACCTTGGCAATGCCGAAGTCCAGGATCTTGAGCACGCAGGATCCATCGTCCGCTGTGCTCAAGAAGAGGTTCTCGAGCTTGATGTCTCGATGCACGATCCCCGCGTGATGTGCGACCGCGAGCCCGAGGAGAAGCTGCTGCACCAACCCAACCGCCTCTGCTACGGGCAGGTGGCCTCGACGACGCAACTCGTTGGCGAGGTTCGCGCCAGCAAGTAGTTCCATGACATAGAAGGGACGCCCATCGAGCGTCTGTCCAAAATCCGAAACCTCCACGAGATGCGGTGAGCGGAGACGTGCGAGTGCCTGCGCCTCCACACGCATCCGCTCCATGGCCGTGGGGGCGTCGAGCAGACCTTGATGCAAGAGCTTGATCGCAACGGGCTTGCCCAAGGCAACGTGGACCCCCTGATAGACCACGCCGGCCCCGCCTGTGCCCAGCTTGCGGATCGCGCGGTAGCTCGACCCGGCAAAGGGGTCGAGCGAAAGCGGGCCGTCGGCGGGTGCTCGGGACGTGGGTTCACTCATGGCGCAGCAGGCTCCAAGGTCTTGAACGACCTCACCCCGCTGAGTTCGCAGTTGCCCTTCACGGGGCTCACAAATTCGACACGAAGAATTTTCTCCGTCTGGTGAGCCCCGGATGACTGGCCTGAGAACATAGCCGGCCGCGGGCGGACACCGTTCGCCTCTCGGCTCCGCGCCGAAACCGTCATCCGGCCGCGCACAACCTCGACCCAAGGACGATCGCTCGCGATCGGGAGGAGTGGCTTTGTTCTCCACATCCGGCACCACCGTTGTTTCCGCCCAGCACCCGCAGATCGAGTCCTGTCGCCTCGTCTCTGCCGGCGGCACGGACCGCGGCAAGCGCCGCCCGAACAACGAGGATCGCTATGGCGTATTTCCCGACCTCGGCTTGTTCGTCGTCGCCGACGGCATGGGCGGCCGCGCCGCCGGCGAGGTCGCCGCGCGGATAACCATCGAGGAGACCTGCAAGGCTCTCGTCACTGCGGGCGCCATCGGCCCACAGCCACCGCTGCCGACGCTCGTTACCGCGATCCAGCACGCGAACTATCAAGTTCACGACCGCGCACAAGGCACCCCGGCGTGGCGCGGTATGGGGAGCACGGTCGCCGCACTGCTCGCGTGCGGCCACCGCGCGGCTCTGGCCCATGTCGGCGATAGCAGGATCTACCGACTACGTGGGGACAGGCTCACGCTCCTTACTGAGGATCACTCGCTGTTCAATGATTGGGTGCGCGCGGGGATCGCGATCCCTCATCGGCCGGAGAGCTTCCCTCATCGTCACGTCATCACGCGCGCAGTGGGCACGGCCCCGGCAGTGGAGGTGGACGCGCGAGTCGTGGAGGTCGTGCCCGGCGACACCTTTCTCCTCTGTTCAGACGGGCTCAGCGGTGTCGTCGGCGTGCGCGACATGCTCGAGATCCTCATGCACACCGACGACCTCGAGAGCGCAGTGGAATGGCTCATCACCCGCGCAAACCAGCTCGGTGGCCCCGATAACGTCACCGCTGTCGCTGTCCGGTGGGAAGCGGGGAACGCGAGGTCACGGTCAAATGCCTGATCATATCTCCTTGTCGCCGACCGTAGCGACCGCGAGCGTGGCGAAAGCCGCGACTGGCGCGGCGTTCGAGGTAGGCGTTGCCACCATCACCGGTCGGCGCAGGATCAACGCAGACGCGTATCTCATCGACCAGGCGGCCGGCTTCTTCGCTGTGGCCGATGGGATGGGCGACACGCCGCGTTCCGGCGTCATCGCGCGGATGGCGCTCGAAGCCGTACGTGAGCTGTTCCTCTCGCCGTGGTTGGACCTGCCCGCGGCGGAGCGATGGCCCGGAGAGGCCGGAGAGCGGCTCCGTCTCGGCGTCGTGCAGGCCAATGGCCGACTCTACGTTAAGGACCGCGAGGAAGCGCAGCGGATGGGGACCACATTCGCGGGAGCCGTCGTCTGCTCTAACTATTTGTGCGTCGCGTGCGTTGGCGACTCGCGTGTCTACCTGTTCCGGCCACGCACGGGCCGACTCGCGCGGCTGACGCAGGACGATACGGTACTTGCCGAGGCACTCGCGCGCGGGGTGCCGCTCGAGGTCGTAGCCACGAGGCCGGACGCGCACGCGCTCACGCGCGCGATCGGTACCGAGCGAGCGATCGAGCTGTGGCCGCTCGCGTTGCGTTGGAGGCCGGGCGATGTCCTCCTGATCTGCACCGACGGGCTCACGGACCGCGTCGATGACGGGACTATCGCGCGAACCCTGGGCGTTGGCGGCGATCTCGCGGCTGCGGCCCAGTGCCTCGTCCGGCGCTCCAGTACGGTTGGCGGCGAGGACAACGCGACCGTCGTCCTCGCGCGAAGGGTCTGAGCGTTGACAGGCTCTTGGCTTGCCATTCGGCGAGGGCTTCGACCCCGAGGTGCTGATGGGCGCGGACGCCGGGCCGCCGGGCGGTCCCCCTCTCTCACCAGTGCCAAACCCACGCTGGGTCGCTGTCGGGCCGTTTGCCGGGCCCGGCGCCGGGCGGTGCCGGGCCGACACCGGGGCGGTGCCAGGCCGCTTGCCCAGCCAGCGCGGAGCCGGTCGCCGGGCCTGCTCGCGGCGCCGGGGGATCGCCGGGCCGATGGTGCCGGGCCGACGCCGGGGGAGCGCCGGGCCGGTGATGCTGGGCCGCTTCCCGATCTGCACATGGTGCCGGGACGGCGCCGGGGGATCGCCGGGCCGGTGGTGCCGGGCCGACGCCAGGTGGTGCCGAGCCGCTGCCCGATCTGCACATGGTGCCGGGACGGCGCCGGGTCTGCTCGCGGTGCCAGGGGATCGCCGGGCCGGTGGTGCCGGGCCGACGCCAGGTGGTGCCGAGCCGCTGCCCGATCTGTACATGGTGCCGCGACGGCGCCGGGCCGCTCGCGGGGCCGCAACGCGCCCCCGATCGCCATGCATGCTCGCGCGCCGGCCGGTGGCGGGCCGATCGCCTCGCCGGTGCCGCGTCCCCTCGGGCTCACGCTACGACGGAAGTAAAGAATGACCGGCCCGGCTCACGCCGGATCGCAGATGACCAGGCGCCAGCGGGCGATGCCCTTTCGGTCGAGATCGCGGGTCAGCTTCATCTCATTCACGATCACGTCACGTACGATCTTCAGGGCGTTTCCAACTTCGTTCGCGTTGAGCTGCGAGTCATCAGGTTTGCCGAGCAGCTCGCGAAGAGCGGTGCCAAGCTCTTCGAGCCCCGGGACGAGGAGCGCCTGCGCGATGGTGTTCGCGCGCACAGCGTCCTTCCAGGGCCACGACCGCACGAGCCTTGCATGAGCAGCCGCAACGCGCTCGGAGAGCGGCGCCTCGTCGCTGGTCTCTACGGGGGACTCCGCAGAGGAGGAGGCCGCGTCAGGAGAGGTCGCATCCAGGCGCACGCAACGGGCCTTCGCCGTCTCGCACGGCTGCCATCGGCGCTTCGTGAAGCGCAGTGCGTGCCGAGCATCGGCGGTCCGCTCGGCGTAGATCGTCGCATCGTCGGCGCGCTCGAGCGCGCCGACGCCCGACACGCCGCCCAGCTTGTTCGTGCCCGCGATGACGAGCTTGAGCCACGCTGGATGTGCCCGAAGCTTGTCCAGCAGCGCGACCCTCTCGGTATCGTTGGCGCCCCATTTTTCGAGGGAGTCGCACACGAGCACGCGCGCATCCCGAGGCAGCATCCGGAGCGCTTCCTCGAAGGAGTAGGGCTCACGGCGCTCGGGCAAGAGCCGGACACGATGCACGAACGCGCCCTCCACGTTGGCGACCCGGAAGCACTCACGGACGAGGCTCGCGTCCTTCTGATCGCTGTCGAGCCAGTAGATCTTGCAGTCGGGCTGCCGATCATCGCCCCTCTCGGGTCGTGACCAGTAACGCGCCGCAAACGCGGCAAGCTCTGCGCAGCAGGTTGACTTGCCCGCACCAGCGGCGCCGGCGACCAGGAGGAGCGCCCCTTTCTTGATACCGCCAAGCAGCTCGTTAAGTCGCGCGCCTTCGTAGTCGATGACAGCCATGCTTGGAATGTCGGCTCCGGCCACGAAACGCGCAGGAGGAGCGTCGTGGTCAACGGGCAGGCCCACGTCGGCGGGCGGCGACGCCGGCCGGCGCCCGGTCTCGGTCCAGTTGATCGCGCCGCAGTAGCACTGGCCCGCGGTCGCTTGATCCTTGTACAGCCCGCAACAATAGCATCGCAGCGAGGGAGAGATGACGTGCACCTGGTTGCGCCAGACCACCCGCCGACCAGTGCCGGGGCGCGACGCGGGGTGGTCCCATCTCCATCCGGGCGGGCCGTCGGTGCCACCTGTCCACGGCCTACGAGGTGCGCCGTTCGTGTCGTCGTCGCTGAAGTTGCCCATGGTGTCACCCTGCCTTTCCTCGTTGGGCAGTCGCAGCGAGCCCATCGGCTCGTGGCGCTGCCGAAGACTGTCTGTACGTGCTCATCGGCGCCTCCTCGGCGCCGCCGTCGCGCCGGGCGCCAACCCGCGCCGCGCCATCTCACGTTCGTAGTCGTCGTCCTCCGCGTCGTTCGCGACGTCGACGGGCTGCGCCTCGATCCATGCATCGAGCACCGAGCGCCGCACGAGGTAGAGCGCGCCGCGCCCGTGCCCGACACGCCGCACGCCTTGCAGGGCGCCAGAGCGCGCGAGCGCACACGCGGCGCGACGCGACGTGCACGGCCATTTCGGATGAGGCACCCAGGGGTCGGGGTCGCCCGCGTCGCGCAGTTCTTCGCGTACGGCGTCTCGCACCAGCGCGACGAGTACAGGTGCGAGCGCGGCGCCGACCTTGGCGACGAGATCGCCCGCGCTTCCTCGCGAGGCACGCGCGCTCATCGCCGCACCTCCGACGCCGGGAGCGCGTCGCCAGCGAGATCGATCGCGACGCGGTGACGCCGCGCGCGCTCGTGTTCAAGCCCGCCGCAAAAGGCGGGCGGGCGTTCTGGTGGTGATGGCCCGTCGCCAGCAGAGGCCACCGCGGAGAGGCGCACGGCACGGCGACGAGGGGCACGACGCGCACGGGACATGAGGATGATGCGGACACGACCAACATCGCGCCCACGCGGCGGACGCGTCACCGTGCGTTCAGCGCGTCGGATGATGCGACGAACCATCTTGCGAGCGATGCGGTCCGCGACGCTGTCGGTGATGGGCCCGCCCGTCGCCACGGTCGCCGCCTCAAAATCAGCGACGGTGGCCACGGCGACCTCGGCTACCGCGGTCGCGCATTCGGCGCCAAGCACGCGGATGAGGGTCTCGACAGGGTTCGAGCTGGCCAGGACCGCCTGGTCGGCGAACGCGGTCGCGACGGCGATGGCCTCTTCCTCGCTGGTGACGTACTCGAGCGCGTGCAGAAGCGCTTCGATCTCGGGAGAAGCGGCGTCGCCTCTCTCGACCGAGGCCGCCTTCGAACCGATGAACGTGTCCGGGGGCGCCACGACGTCCGCCTCCGAGGTCGCGTGCTCAAGGGCGTGCAGCAAGGCACCCACCTCGTGCGTGCGGCCATCCTCCCCGAACAACAGAGCGAAGAGCGGCGGCATGTCGAAGGGCGGGGTCATGACGCTGATAGCTTGAGACGCACAGGAGAAAGTGCCAGGGCGGATTGTTGGACCGCTGGGGATTTGCAGGGCTTCGACTTCAGTTCATACCGCCCTTCGATGGAGGTCATGAACACACCGATGATGTCGGTGAGGGGACTTCACCGACGCTCCTGGTCGCGGTGCGATCGCTCCATCGACCCCTGCAAGTCCCACCGCCCGCGCCTCCCGCTGCCGAAGCGGATCCGCAGCCCCGGCATCGCGGACGAGCATTCAGCAGGCTCGGTGACGAGCCACGAGCCGTGAGGTAAGAAGTACAAGAGCGGAGCGCGAGGCGGCTGGACCCCGCCTCGTGCCCCTGACCCGCAACCCCGACGACCCGGAGTACAGGCTGTGAAAGCCCCTACCACGCAATCGCGTCCGAAGTCCCGTGGCGGCGACGCGTCCGCAGGGACGCAACCCGAACCCGCTCCCGCATCGACGGAGAGCAAGCCACCACGCCGCCCGCCGCTCTCGGGCAAGAAGAAGCCCGAGGTCAAGCCGCTGGCCGGGAACGTCGAGCCCAAGGGCAAATTCTGGACGCTGCGGGTTCGGATCAACGGCGAGCGAAGGCGACTGCGTCTTGGCGCCCTATCCGAGATGTCTGAGGCCCGCGCGCACGAGAAGGGTGCTGCGTGGCTCGAACGGATGGCGCGCGACGGGTACACGGCCGAGAAGCTCGCCCTGGAGACGCCCGCAGCTCCAACGGTACGTGAACATTTCGAGGCATGGATCTCGGGCGAGCTGTACGCGAAGCACGGCCCCGTGAACGGGCTACGACCGAAAGCGAGCGCGGATGTCGACGCGTGGCGCGCCAAGAAGTACCTCTACAAGGCGCCGATCGGCTCGAAGCTCGTGCGCGAAGTGACGGAGCAGGACATCGAGAGCACGATCGCGCGCATCCCGGACAGGCTGGCAGGGACTCGCGTGAAGGTGTACGCGCTGCTCAGCAAGGGCTTCGCCTTGGCAGTGTTCCCAGCGCGGCTCCGCGCCGACTCGCCGGTGAAGAAGTACCACAAGCCACCCAAGCCAGCGCCCAAGCTCTTCTCCTATCTCTTCCCGGCGGAGCTGCTCGCGGTGCTCGCGTGCGCCGCCGTTCCGCTCGGGCGCCGCGTGTTCTACCTGCTCGCGATCTACACCGGCCTACGCAAGTCCACGCTCTATAGCGTTCGCTGGTCCGACCTCGACCTCGACCACCGCACCATCGTGGCCAAGGTCACGAAGAACCGACATCCGCAACACTTCGCGCTCCCCGCGGGGCTCGTGTGGGTTCTGCGTGGCTGGTACACCACCAAGGGTCGCCCCGCGGGAACGGAACGGGTCATCACGCGCGACGACTTGGGCTTCACCCACCCGCGCGATGCCACGAAGAAGGCGATCCGCACCGAGGCCCAAGCGCTTCGCGATGACCTCCAGGCAGCCAAGGTGACGCGCGCGGTGCTCTTCGAGAAGGGCCCGAACGTGGAACCGCTCCGCTTCCACGATCTACGCTCGACGTTCACGACTTGGGCCCGCCGCGCCGGGTGGACGGACGGCCAGATCAGCGACCGCACCGGGCACCTCTCGCCCGAGATGATCGACCGCTACACACGCGCGGCGCGCACGTTAGAAGACTTGCGGATCGAGCCCTTCCCCGAGCTGACGGGGACTGTGCCCGAATTGGCTGCCCTCGACGCCGACAGAGCGCACGACCGGCGAGAGGAGGGCTCCGCGCCGCCCTCGTCGGAGGGGTCTGCACCACCCTCCCCCGGCGATTCCACGCCGCACTCGGGGAGCTCTGCGCTCAGCGCGCCGGAGCCCCACGCGCACGGAGCGCCAAGCACGTCGGAGCCGGCCGCCGGTGGACCCCAGACTTGGACCCCCGAGGGTTTAGACGCGGCCAATCGTGAGGATGTGCCCCTCAAAAGACCCGTAAAACGCCGCATTTTCCGCCGCTTCAGATCGGATTGTGGTTCCAGTTGTCGCGGGTTCGATCCCCGTTACTCACCCCAAGTAGCCAAGTCGATCAAGAGCCGCGGACGTTGACCAAGCAACGCGAGCGGCCAGACGACTCGTTCGCAGCCGAGACCTCACCGAGCCCATCGATGGCGTGTCGTCGAGCGGCGGCTCGCGCGACCTCGCCTCTCCTCCCGCGAGCCGAAGCAGCGGCAGCTCAGCGCTCGTCGACGTGCACCCCGAAGCCTTCGCGATCGGGCGCGAGATGGGGGCGCAGCGTCATGGCCGGGATCTCGTAGTCGCCTCCGTTCTGCATCCGGTAGGCGATGGGCGGCGTGGTGGCCAGCGTGTCGAGCCGCCGGCCGAGCGCCTCGGTGGTCTGCGTGAAGCGCGCGTCGTCGATCTTGTCGGTGCGGTACACGACGAAGGGCGGCAGCACGGTGAAGCCCGGGTAGAAGAGGATGCCGTGGTGGATCGGGAAGAGCAGATCCTCCATGGGACCGTTGATGCCGCGCGGGCCGTAGTGTGGTGACCAGCCGCCGGCGGTCACCACCAGCATCGCGCGCTTGCCGACCATCACACCTTCGCCGAAGCGATCGCCCCAGCGCTTGTCGGAGTGCTCGCCGACGCCGTACGCGAAGCCGCACGCGAATACGCGGTCGACCCAGCCCTTGAGAATGGCGGGCATCGCGTACCACCAGAGCGGGAACTGGAGGATCACCACGTCCGCCCACAGGAGCTTCTGCTGCTCCGCGACGACATCGGCGGTCTGCGTCCCTCCTTCGTAGGCGTGCCGCGAGTCGCGGTCGGCGTGCAGGCGAGCGTCGGGTGATCGCGCCGGGAAGTCGTCGGTGTCGAGGTGCGACTTCCAGCGCATGGCATACAGGTTCGACACCTGCACGACATGGCCTTGGCGCTCGAGGTGCTCGACCATGAAGCGCTCGAGGGATCCGTTCAGCGAGCGAGGCTCGGGGTGCGCGTAGACGATGAAGACGTTCATGGAGCAAGGGCTACGCGTGCCGGTGGCATAGCGCCAATGAATGGGTCTAATGTCCGGTATAGTCATGGGCAATCTGCGTGATCTCGACTTGAACCTCCTGATCACGCTCGACGTGCTGCTGGCCGAGCGGAGCGTGACCCGCGCGGCGAGACGCTTGCACCTGTCGCAGCCCTCGGTGAGCGTGCAGCTCGGGAAGCTGCGGAGGTTCTTCGACGATCCGCTCCTCTTGCCGGGGCCGCGCGACATGCGCACGACCACCCGCGCCGACGCGCTGCGGGAGCCGCTCCGGCAAGCGCTGAAGGGGCTCGAGCGCGCCGTGTCGGCGCCGGCGTCGTTCGATCCCGCCGAAGCGACGCTCACCTTTCGCATCGCCGCGGCCGACTACGGCGCGAGCGCGGCGCTGACACCGATGCTCCGTCACCTGCGCGCTCGAGCGCCGAGCACGAGGCTCGCCGTGCTCCAACTGCAACCGTCGCAGCTCTCGAGACAGGCCGAGAGCGGGGACATCGACCTCGGCCTCCACACGCTGGACGACGTGCCGCCCGGGCTCCGGAGCCGGCTCCTCCTGCGCGAGCGTTACGTGCTCGTGGGCCGCGCGGGACACCCCAAGCTCAAGCGCCGCCCCTCCCTCCAGCAGCTCCAGGCGCTCGAGCACGTCGTCGTCTCGCCCGACGGAGGCGGGTTCGTCGGCGCGACGGATCGCGTCTTGGCCCGCCGCGGTCTCTCTCGGCGCGTGGTGCTCTCGGTGCCTCACTTCCTCTTCGCGCTGTCGGCGGTGGTGAGCACCGATCTGGTGGCGATGATGCCATCGCGGCTCGTGGCCGGTCGCAAGGACCTCCGCGTCGTCGCCGCGCCCGTGGACGTGCCGGGCTTCAACCTCGCCATGGTCTGGCACGAGCGTTTGCATCGCGACCCAGCGCACCAGTGGCTGCGCGAGCAGATCGCCCAAGCCGCACAGGCCTCTGCGGGCTGAGAGCGCGATCGACGCGGAAGCGCCGTGCGAAGAGCGCTCCAAACGCTCCTTGCCTCGAAGATCCGATTCAGCGCAGGAACGATGTTTGACGACACGACACCATGACAGACGTTCATGGGATTGGGCTTTCGCGCAATGGCCCAGCGCCCTTTGGGTGCGAATCCAGGCCCCCGCCGCTTCGCGCGCCGCACGCGACCGCTCGTGGTAACTCCCCTCTCCATTTAAGCGCGTGCAGTCGATTCGTGTGCTTTGCCGTGAGCCTGGATGATGCGAGCGCATGCGCGGCGATTCGGGCGGGTGTTGTGAGCGGGAAAACCGCGAGGATGGGCGTCCATGCTTGCGTCTCGCCCGGCGTCGCGGTGACCATTGCAGCGTTGCCTGCCGTGTCGTTCCACGCATCGAGGAGCCAGGGGAATGCCGAACAGCGACCGCAAGCCGGGTGGAAACGACAAGCAGCCTTCCTCGCGGCCGCAAGCGGGGGGCGTTCCGTCGCCCGGTGTCTCGAGCGGTGCTGCCGACGGCGTGCGCCGGATCATCGTCATCGACGACAACCCTTCCATTCATGAAGACTTTCGCAAGATCCTGAACCCGCCGGCGCGCGCCCGCGGCGGCGACGAGCTCAACGCGCTCGAGAGCGCGCTCTTCGGCAGCCCCCACGTGCCTCAGGTCGAGCGCGGGTCGTTCGAGATCCACACCGCGGTGCAAGGCCGCGAAGGCTTCGAGCTGGTGAGCCGCATGCTGCGCATCGGCCGCCCCATCGCGGCCGCGTTCATCGACATGCGCATGCCCCCGGGCTGGGACGGCGTGGAGACGGCCGCCAAGATCTGGTCCGTCGATCCCGAGATCGAGATTGCCATTTGCAGCGCCTACTCCGACTACTCGTGGCAAGAGGTCATCGGCACGTTGAAGCGCACCGAGCTCCGGCTGCTGCGCAAACCCTTCGAGACACGCGAAGTCCTCGACCTCGCCTGGGGCCTCACCAACCGCCGCCTCCGCCGCCAGGGCGCGCCCCGCACCTGAAGCACCGCGCACACCGAGGGCGCCTTCGGGAAGACGCGCGCGGGAGTCGATGAAAGAGCGGGCGCGGAGAATGGGAGTTGCTCATTCTCCGCGCCGAGCCCGGCGCCCTTCGTCGTCGAGCGGTCTCGATTAAGGCAGCTCGCCGCGGCGCAGGAGCAGCGTGAACACGGCGCCTCGACCCGGACCGTCGCTGTGGGCGGCGAGGCTGCCGCCCATCTCGATGGCGCTGCAAGCGCTGCTGTGCAGGCCGAAGCCGTGGCCCTCTTTCTTGGTGGTGAAACCGAAGCTGAAGATCTTGCTCAAGTTCTCCGGGGCGATCCCACAGCCGTTGTCCTCGACCTCGATGGCCACCCTCTCCGGGCTCTCTGCCCGGATGCGAACCGTGATTTGCTTGTCGGGCCGGTCGTCGTTTTTGACGGCGTGGCGCGCGTTGCTCAACAGGTTCGTGAGGATCTGGAGCAGCTTGTGGCGATCGAGGTGCGCGGTCGGCTCGTCGATGAAGTCGCGGACGATCTTCATGTCACTGCCTTTGCGCGACATGAGGTTGATCCGCAAAGCCTCCTCGACGATGTCGGTGAGGCGCACGGTCTCCACCATTTCGCCGGGCCGCGCGTGCGCCTGCTGCATGGCGATGATCATCTTGATGTGCTCGATGTTGCCTTGCAGCGATTGGAGCTCTTCGGTGATCGTGGCCATCTCGCCGCTCACGGCGTCGGCGACGCCCGAGAGGTAGTCGGGCAGGAGCCGGCCTCGCTCGTCGGTGGTGAGGAAGGCCGCGAGATCGTCGCGGTGGGCGCGGAGCATTTCGGCGGCTTTGCTGAGACCGCCGATGCGAGAGTGCTTGATGGTGTCGACGGCGATGCCCGCCGACACGTTCACGCTGTTGAGCACGTTGCCCACGTTGTGAAGGACGGTGGTGGCGACGTCGGTCATGCCGGCGCGGCGGGACGCTTCCACGAGCTGTCCCTGCGTCTGTTGCAGCCGCGCGAGGCTCTCGGCGAGCTGCCGGTTGCTCTCGTGCAAGGCCTTGGCGCGCTCGGCGTCGCGCAGCGCTTGGATCGCGAGGGGCTGGAAACGCCGCGCGAGCTGCTCGTGACGCGCTTGGAAGGCGCGTGGCTCGCGCCGGGTGAACACCACGAGCGCCCGCTCCGACTCACCGCGGAGCGGCAAGCACAGGGCGGATTGCGCGTGGGCGCGGACGTGCTCCGGCGCGGCCTGCCATTCGGCGACGACGCTCGTGTCGACGAACGTCGTCACCTTGCCGTCGAGCGCACGCGTGAGCGCCCGGCCCTGTGGAAAGCGCGCGCCCACGAAGCGCGGCTCCGTGCTGACGTCGACGGCGAGCGCGCGCTCCGCGTCGATCGGGCGCAGCACGAAAGCTTCGTCGAAGCGAAGCGGCGCGCGGAGCGCTTCGAGCAGACGCAGGAAGACCTCCTCCGGCGTCTTCGCCTCCGTCAGCGCGCGCAGGCCGAGGAGCAGCGCGCTCGCCTCCTCGCGGAGCTGCTGCTCGTGCTCCTTGGCGACCTCGAGGTCGAGCACCACTTCACGCAGGCGCTCGGCGGTGATCTCGGACGCGGACTTCTCTCCGGCCATGGTCTCTTTCTCGTCGTCCACGGTGACGCTCAGGCCGCGCGCTCGGTGAGCACGAGCGTGGAAATCATCAGGTTACCGTGGCGATTGCCGACGTCGACGATGCGCCCCTGCTCGCCGAAGGTGAACATCGTCAGGAAGGGAATGCCACCGAGCTCGCGCCGGATGTTCTCGTGCACCTCGTGAATGCGCTCGCGCACCGTGAG
The DNA here is from genome assembly GCA_001931535.1 of Minicystis rosea. Taxonomy (GTDB): domain Bacteria; phylum Myxococcota_A; class Polyangia; order Polyangiales; family Polyangiaceae; genus Minicystis; species Minicystis rosea. Next base: position 13,197,261 of record CP016211.1, on the reverse strand, counting down.
GAGACAGCCGCCGCAGAAGATGATGAGCGCGGCGCGCGCCTCCGCCACCGTGCCTCCCGTCATCGTGAGCGCCGAGCGGGCCACGTTGCCGGCGCGGGCCACGAGGCCGTCGATGCTGCCGGTCATGCACACCAAGCGATCGCCGACGGCCACGTCGGTGAAGAGCTGGAGCGCGCCTTCCGGCGTGGCCCGCTCGGGGTGAGAGAGCACGAAATAGGGGACGCCGGACACCTCGCGGAGAAAGCGTCCGAGCGGGCACAGGTTGGTCTTGGAGAGCACTGCGCCGCCGCCCTCGGCGATGACACCGGCGATCGCGCCGCCGGTCCATCCATCGTAGACGTGCGCGGCCGGGCGGCCGTCGATCTCGTGGATCGTGCGCGCCTCGGCCCGCGTGACGACGCCCGTGTGCGCCGTGGCGTCGTAGCCGCTGTGGAACGAGGCGCTCACCTCGCCCGACGGGAAGAGCACCGCGACGCAGACATGATCCGCGAGCACGCCTTCGGGCACGATTTGCCGCCAACGACCTTCGAGGTTGTCGTCCGCCGCGCTGCCGCCGACGAGCGGCATGTCCTCGCCCACGACATCGGCGATGCCGCGGACGACCGCCTCTTCACCGCCGGGCGTGGTGACCATCCACACGGCGCTCGGCAACTGCCCCGCGCAGCCCGCGTTCTCGAGCGCGGCCTGGACTGCCGTGCGCGCCGCGGCCCGCGGATCGTCGCCCAAAGGCGCCATTCCGACGCCGAAATCACCTTCGGGATCCGAGATGGCGAAGAGCGCGAGGCCATGGCCGTCGACGCCGAAGAACCCTTCGTCCGTCATGACCCCGCCGCACGACGTGCCGCCCATGAACGGCGTGTCGCCCGAGCGCCCGAGCAGCGCGGTGCGGACCGCTTCGAGATCGTAGCCGACCGTCGCCGCCAGAAGGACGAGGCTCGGTGCCGGCACCTTCTCGATCAAGCGACTCCAGGCCTCGTGAACTGCGCTCTCCGCGTCCGGCCGGGCGGACCCGCCGGTGGCTGCCAGGATGCTCATACGGGTGTGATGATCCTCCTCGAACAGGATGGTATTTCCAGACAACGGCGCGCCGGATCGCCATTGTCGCCGCACACGCCGCGAACATGGGAGAATTTCGCCGGAGCCCGTTGGGCGCATCACAGCAATCGCAAACATCCGAGACCCACGCGACCACACGAGGAAACGGCTTGATCGACCGCATCGACATCCGCGACGCCGACATCGCCGCACGCATTCTAGAGCTCCAGCGCGAGAGCTACGCGCTGGAAGCCGCGCTCATCGGCTTCGACGGCATCCCCATGTTGCACGAGAGCCTCGAAGCGCTGCGCGGCAGTCCGGACACCTTCTATGCGTTCCGGATCGACGGGCGCATCGCGGGCGCGCTCTCCAGCGAGCGCGCTGGAGACATGTTGACGATATGCCGTCTCGTGGTCGATCCAGGCTCGTTTCGTCGAGGGATCGGCAGGGGTCTGGTCGAGCACGTGATGGCGGAGCACGCCGACGCCTCCGTCTTCGAGGTCTCCACGGGGACACGAAATACACCCGCAGTGAGCCTTTATCGATCGCTCGGGTTCGAGGAGATCGGGCGACGCGAGATTGCGCCGGCGGTGTTCGTCACGCGCTTCGAAAAGCGCGTTGCGCGCAAGGTGCTTTAGGTCGCGAGCGACGTGGCTCAGCCGGTGGGCGAAGGGGCGGCCGGCGTGCGGCGGAAGGAGAGGATCGCGAGGAGGAGGCCACCGGCCACGATGGCGACGTCGGCGATGTTGAAGATCGGCCAGCGATGCAGCGCGATGAAATCGATGACGTAGCCGCGGAGCGATCGATCGATGGCATTGCCGAGCGCGCCGGCCAGGATGAGCGCATAAGCGCTCTGCTCCAGCAGCGAAGCATGACGACGGCGCCACCACATGATCCCCACCGCCACGAGCCCGAGCAGCGAGAGCGCGACGAGCATCGCCCCCTTGCCCTCGAAGTGCAGGATGCGCGTCAGGCTGAAGGCGGTATCGCGGTTCTCGGCATAGCGGAGATCGAGCAGGCCCGGGACGATGGATACGGCGCCGCGTCGCTCCAACGCCGTCTGCGCGACGGCCTTGGTGGCGTGATCACACCCGACCATGAGAAGGGTGAAAAGCATCAAGAGCCAGCCCATCGCGCGTCGTGCCATGCGGGCCCGAACACGGCACCTCCGGAGATTGTTCCGGCCCGCTCCGGCCTCGTGCATTTTTCGGGGCCTCGCGACCATCTCTCCAAGAGGTCTCGATTCCGACGGCTCGGTCTGTTCCGCGAATCACCGCCGGATCCCGAGCTTTGCCATTTTGCTTTGCAGCGTGGTCGGCTTGAGCCCCAGGGCGGCGGCCGCGCCGTCCGCTCCGTAAATCTTCCCGCCCGAAGCGGAGAGCGCCCGCTCGATGCAGGCGCGCATGGCGTCGCGATACGTCATCACGGGCCCATCCGCCGAAGGCATGCTCGGCGCGGCCACGAAGGTCTCCGGCAGCACGAGGTCGGGCCCCGGCGAGAGCACCAGCGCCCGCTCGATCACGTTCTCCAGCTCGCGCACGTTGCCCGGGAAACGATGCGCGCGGAGGCGCGCGAGCACGGCGGCGGAGAGACGCGGCGACGGCTGACCGAGCTTTTGCGCGAGCTTGTCGGTGATGACGCGGACCAAGGTCTCGAGGTCCTCCGGCCGATCGCGGAGCGGCGGAATCACGATCGGGAAGACCTGGAGTCGATAATAGAGGTCTTCTCGGAAGGCGCCGCTCGTCACCATGGCTTCGAGCGGCCGGTGCGTGGCGGCGATGACGCGCACGTCGACGCGAATCACCGCCTCGCCGCCCACGCGCTCGATCTCGCCTTCTTGGAGCGCACGGAGCAACCGCGCCTGCGCAGGCTTGGGGAGCTCGCCCACTTCGTCGAGCAGCAGCGTGCCGCCGTGCGCGCGCTCGAAGAAGCCGGTGTGCCGCGCGATTGCGCCCGTGAACGCGCCGCGCTCGTGCCCGAAGAGCGCGCTCTCCACGAGGCCTTCGGGCAGCGCGCCGCAGTTCACCGCGAGGAAGGGCCGGGTCGCGCGGCGCGAGAGGGCGTGAATGCGGCGGGCGACCACCTCTTTGCCAGTGCCCGTCTCGCCGCGCACGAGCACCGTCGTGTCCTGTCGCGCCACGAGCGGCACCATCTCGTGCACGATGGCCCGCATGGCCGGGCCCACCGCGACGATCTCCCGCGGCAGCGCGACCCGCGCGAGCTCCTCGCGCAGCGCGCGCTTCTCGCCCTGCGCGCGGCGCGCGATGGCCGCCACGCGCCCGAGCGTCTCCACCTGACGGAGCGCGGCGGCGAGCACGCGCCCCATCGCTTCGATCACATCGATCGTGAAGAGCGGCGCGTCTCCTTCGAGGATCAGCGTCGCTCGGCCGACGATGCCTTCGGCGTCCCGGAGCGCGAAGACCGCCGTCGTCTCTCCGCCGCGCGCGCGTTGCACCTCGGGTCGCGCCGGCGCCGCCTCGCCGCGGCGCAGATCGAGCCGGCGAATCGGGGCATGGCGCGCGATCGCCGCCGTGGCCGCGGGGACGAGCGTCGCCTCCGTGTGCGCGCGCGCCGCGGCCTCGCCGAGATCGGCAATCAGGTCGAGCGCGCGCGAGGCTGAATCGGACATGGAAACGTCGACACCGAAGGGTCGTTGCGCCGCACCGTAGGTTCGTTGCTCCGAGCGCACAAGGGCCCGATTTCCCGCGTGAGCACGGCGGCACGCCTCCTGCGAAGACGTTCGTCGCGCGGCCCACCATGCCCCCGCGCGAGGAGAGATCATGGCCTATGTCATCGCCGAGCCCTGCGTCGGCACCTGCGACACTGCCTGCGTGAACGTCTGCCCGGTGGACGCCATCCACGGCCCCCTTCCCGCAGACGACATCGCGAGCTTGCCTCGCCCCGCGCGCGAGAAGCTCCAACTCTACATCGATCCGGAGGCCTGCATCTGCTGCGCCGCCTGCGAGCCGGAGTGCCCGGTGGACGCCATCTTCGACGAAGACGACCTGCCCCCTGCTTGGGCCGAATATCGAGAGATCAACGCGCGCTTCTTCGCCGAAGGCCACGGCCGCTGACGGCTCGAAGCGCGACCTCGCGACGACTCGCATCCTCGGCACGATGCCGTACACCGATATCGATCCATCGCCGCTCGGCGTGCTCCACATCTCGTCTTCGCGCGTCGTTGACAGACGTGCATGCCTCGGGCCCAATGTCGCCGACATTCGATATCGAGGAGGACCATGGTCGAGAGACACATCGTCGAGGATCTGACCGCCGCCGACGTGCTGATGGAGTCCGTGCCCGACGACATCGTCGCCCAGCGCGAGATGGTCAATCGCTCTCCGACGGCGACATCGAGGCTCTCCTGCGGCTCTATCCCCGTGCGCCCGCAGCCTTGGAGGCGATCGCGGCCCGCAGCGAAACGATCCTCGCCGCCCTCCCCCAAGGCACGTTGGAGAGCGTCGATGGCCATCATGTCCGCCATGCGCGCAGCGCCCTCGAGCGAACCATCGCGGCCATTCGCGCGCGGCCGCGCTGAGCATCTCTTCACCAACCAACCTCGCCCCCGCCATCGCGCCGCTCCGGGCCCGCGATCGATCGTGAAGTGATCGCGATCGCCCAAAGGGGCGCCTCCGCTGATCGCGATCGGCGGAGCGCTCGGTTCCATCGGCTCAAACCAGCGGATTTTCGTGGGTTTCGTCCGGCACACCGGCTGCAAAGGGTGGTCGCGAGGAGACGAACCGCCCATGTCGACGATGATCCAGAGGAGCTCCGACACGTCCGTCACGTTCTCGCTCGCCGAGCTGGCGAAGATCGAAGAAGAGCGCGTGCGCGAGGAGGACACGAAGCGGGCCCGCACGCGGGAAAAGGAGGCCCAGGAGCGCCGTGAGGCCGAGGCTCGCCGCCGCGCCGAGGAAGAGGCACGCCTCGCCGCCGAGAACGAGGCCCGCGCGCGGGCGCGCCGTGAAGAGGTGGAGCGACAAGCGCGCGCCGAGGCTCGGGAGAAGGCCGCGTTCGAGGTCGCGCGCATCGAGGCCGAGGCGAAGGCGCGGCTCGACGCGGACAACGCGGCCCGCGCGCACGATCTGGCGGTGCTGCGCGTGCAGACCGAGAGCGGGCGGCGCCGCCTTCAGATCATGCTGGGCGCCGTGATCGGGCTCGCGGTGTGCAGCGGGAGCGCGGCGGCCTATGGCGTCACGCGGCGCATGACGGCGCTGGAGCAGAGCGCGGACCAACTGCGCGAAGGGCAACAGGCGCTCTCGCGCGAGCGCGACAACGCCAAGGCGACGGAGCTCACGGCGCTCGATCGACGCTTCGCCATGCTGCGCGCTCGCCCTGCGGCCCGCGACGCCGAAGAGGCTCGCATCGCCGCCGAGGCCGCGCGCGTCCGCATCGACGTGAAGGCTCCCGATCACGATCGCATGCGCGCCTTCGGCGACGCGCTCGACACCATGGCGGCGCGGATCGACTTCGTCGAGAAGCTCGAGCTGCTCGATCACAGGCGTGACGATCTCTTCGCCTGGGCCGCCGATCGTAAGCGGAATGAGGCCACCACCGCAGCCCGGACCGCGGCCGCGCGCGCGAAGACAGGGTGCGACGAAGCCTCGCTCCAAAGCTACGATCGCGCGCTCGCGCAGCTCCGCGACACGCTCGCGCAGACGCCGAGCGCCGCGGGACGGGCCGTGGCCGTGAGGCCTCAAGACCACGGCGGAGGTCGAGGATGCGCCGAAGGTGATCCCGGGTGCGGCCTCGACGGGAAGCCGCTGTTCTGATCGATGCGATCGATCGCGAAAGGATGTTCGAGAATCGAGGGCTCTGGCTTAGGATGCCGGCATGCGTCATCGGCGGTCGACCGGCGCCCTCGTTTTCTCGCGCACCTTCCTCTCACGATCCTTCGCGCTCGTCGCGAGCACCTTCGCCATCTCGTGCGCGTTCCACGTCCACGGCACGGCCGATACGGCGGGCACCACCTCGTCGAGCTCGAGCGGTGATCCATCCACCGGCGGCGCCGCGAGCACGAGCACGACCACCGGCAGCACGGGCGGCGCCGGCGGCACGAGCAGCACCGGCGGCATGGGCGGCACCGGCGGCACGCCTCCGATCTGCGGCGATGGAAACATCGACATCGACGAGACCTGTGACGACAAGAACGAGACGGCCGACGACGGCTGCTTCAAGTGCTCGATCTCGCCCGGCTACACGTGCGCGGGCGCGCCCAGCGTGTGCACGCTCATCCCGCCGCAGGTCGTCACCGTCACCGGCCTCGACGTGAGCATCACCGACAAGAAGGACTATTACAAAGGGACCCTCGAGACGATGGATTGCGCGACCATCACGCTCGTGGATCAGGGCTTCCCGGAGATCCAGCACGTGACCTTGGAGGTCGGCATCGAGCACCCGTACGTCGGTGATCTGGTGCTCAAGCTGGTGAGCCCCATGGGCACGGTCTCCACCATGATGAGCCGCCCCGGGCTCAACGAGCCGACCGACAAGTACAACGAGGACAACGGTTACTCTCCTCATCTCGCCCCCGACTATCCAATTCTCTTCGACGACGCCGAGACCGACGACGCCGAGCAGATGGGCAGCTCGAACGACGGCGGTAAGACGGTCTGCAAAGACGATCAGCGCTGCAAATACCACCCGAATCACGGCAGCGGTCCGGGGACGGGCCTCGCCGATTTCAACGGTCAGAGCCCCGCGGGCGATTGGCGCGTGTGCCTGGCCGACGGCGACAACAACGACGCTGGCAAGCTCCGTTCGGTGAAGCTCACCGTCCTCGCCTGGCCGAAGCCGCCGGCCCCGCCCTCCCCCGACGCCGGCACGAGCCCGTAGAAAATCGACGAGCAGCTTGACGACCGGCGGCGGCGCGGGCGTTCATCGCCGCCGATGAAGCTCTCCGACAACGTGCTCCAAGCGATTTGGGGCGAAGTGCTGCTCGGGTATCACGACAAGGCGACCATCCGCTTTTCGATCGCCCAGTGGTTCGGCACGGAGCTCGGGATCGACGAGAACGCCACGAGCCTCCACGACGTCCCCCGCGAGACGATGGCAGCCATCGACGCAGGCATCGACGACGCCGTCGCGCAAAAGGCCGAAGACATGTGCGCGTGGCCGGCCGTCACCGACTGCGATCGCCTCCGCGCCGCCTTCCAGACACTCGAAGCGGCCCACATCATCACGGCCGAGAACTGCGGAATGCACCTCGACGACGGCATCTGGCGCGTCTCCAACATCGATTTGGCTCGCGTGGACGACGGCGCCGCGCCGGCCCAAGGATTCTGCTTCTTCCACGAGCAAGACACCGTGGGCGCTCTCGAAGGCCGAGGCCTGATGCTCGCTTATGGCACCTTCGGTGAGACGGACGCGCAAAAGACCGCCGCGCAAAAAACCCAAGCGATCGGGCAAATCGTGGCCACGGCCTGCCGCGCCCAGGGCCTCGACGTGGTGTGGGACGGTTCGGCGGACAGCCGGATCGTGCTGAAAGGGTTCGTTTGGCAAAACCGATTGTCGCCGTGAGGCTCGCCGACACGCATCGTGGCCTTGCCCACGCGCGCCGCCGATAACCATTCTCGAACAGCCCTTCCGCGCGGTGGCCGAGCATGGCAGCCTGAGGGAACATGCCGAGGGACGTGCCCAGCACCAGTGAGCATCGGAGCCCGGCTCAGCCGGAGGGCGGGCGGCGGCGGCCGGCGCTGGTGTGCGCGTTTCCCAAGCCTCTGGCGCTCGCACTTCCTGATTCGGGAACGGTGGTGGGCCGCGCGTGGCTCGCGGAGCGGGGCCTCGCCGACACCGAGGTTTCGGGTGCGCACCTGCGCATCGATCGCGCCGGCGGCGCGCTGCGGGTCGCGGACGTGGGCTCGCGCAATGGCACATGGGTGAATGGCGCGCGGCTCGCGCCCCGCGATCTCGTGCCCCTCGAAGATGGCGCGGTCGTGCGGCTCGGGCGCACGCTCTTCGTGTTTCGCGAGGAGCTCTCGGGATCGTTCGAGCCGGCGCTGCCCGTAGGTGGCCTGGTGGGCCCCTTCGGCCTGCGCGGCGTGGCCGAGCCCATTCTGGGCCTCGGGCGCAGTCGGCCGAGCAACGTGCTCATCGAAGGCGAGACGGGCGTGGGCAAAGAGCTCGTGGCGCGCGCGGCGGCCGCGGCGTTGGGGCGGGAGACGCCGTTCGCCGCCGTGAACGCGGCCGGCGTGGCGCGCGGCGTCTTCGAATCGCAGATGTTCGGGCACGTGGCCGGCGCCTTCTCCGATGCGCGCAGCGCCGCGCCGGGCATCGTGGTGGCGCACGACGGTGGCACGTTGTTCCTCGACGAGATTGGAGAGCTCGATCTCGATCTGCAAGCGAAGCTCCTGCGCCTCCTGGAGAACCGCGAGGTGCTCCCCGTGGGCGCGCAGCGACCGGTGAAGGTGAACGTGCTGGTGGTGGCCGCGACCAATCGCGATCTCGAAGAGATGGTGGAGCGAGGCGCGTTTCGGCGTGATCTGTTCGCGCGTTTGGCGATGGCGCGCATTCACATCCCGCCGCTGCGCGACCGCGGCGAGGACATCTTCAGCGTGGCCGCGGAGCTCGCCCGGCGCGCCGGCGGATCGCTCACGGCCGATCTCGTCGAGGTCGAGGCCATGGAGCGCCTCCTCCTCGAATCATGGCCGAGCAACGTGCGTGAGCTCGACGCGACCTTGGCGGCCACACGCCGTGTCGATCCCGAGCGCGGGCTACGGCTGTGGGCGCTCGAGGAGGTGCTCGGTGCGAGCACCGCGAAGAAGACGGCGCTCACGCAGGAGATGGTCGAAGCCGCCCTCGCCGCCGCGGGCGGCAATGTGACGAAAGCGGCCGAGAAGCTCGGGGTGTCCCGGGGGAAGCTGCTGCGTCATCGGAAGCGCACGAAATCGGAATGAGCATGGATCCGTGACGATCCATGGTTATCGTCAAAGGGTCTTCGCGCAGCGGAATCCGATGCTCTTGCCGCGGGCGGTGGGCGCGGTGGGATAACGGCGGGCCGCGCGGACTTCTTGGCTCTCGGTGGTGTCCCAGCCGCCGCCGCGGAGGACACGGCGGCTGTCGCCGCAATCCTCCTTGCCGTAAGGGCAATAAGGGCTCTCGGTCCATTCCCACACGTTGCCGGCCAAATCGAGGACACCCGCCGCCGAGGCGCCGGCGGGATAGCGCCCCACGGGCGCGGTGGTGGGCGCCGCGTCGTCGTCGCCGTACATCGCCGGCCAAGGGCCTTTGCCGACCTTCTCCCGGCGCTCGCTGAGCATCCGGCTGCACTCCGATCCACAAGCGTTGAGGCGCTCGCCGGAGGGCGGCGCTTGGCCCCAAGGATAGTTGCGCGCGTCCTTGCCGCGGGCCGAGAGCTCCCACTCGGCCTCGGTGGGCAGGCGCTTCCCCTGGGCGATGCAATAGGCTTTGGCTTGATGCCAATCGATGCAGTTGATGGGGTGATCGAGGGCGCCTTCGCGGTTGCAAAACTGGCTCTCGAAGGAGCGGCCATTGGGCGTGAGGCCCTCGAAATCCACCGTCATTTGCGGGCGCTCGCAGGAGGGGCAGGCCCAATAGGCTTTGACGGTGACCTCGGTGACGTCGAGACAGAACGGCTTCACCGTGACACCGTGCAAAGGGGTCTCGTCGCTCGGTGTCTCGGCGCCTTCGGTCGATCCCATGGGGAAGGTGGCGCCGTCGATGAGGACGGTGCCAGAAGGACAGCTCGTCCGCCCAGCGGTCCGCGCCGGGGAGAAGCGGATCCCCGCGAGGACGGCGCCGCCGGCGACGAGGGCGACGAGCGCGGCGCGACGGAGCGTGGGGTGCGCGGCGGCGACGATCGGTGTCTCCGGCCGGCGCGCGAGCGGCGCATGATCGGCGGTGCCGCCCGCGAGCGCGAGCACGGGCGCGCTCACGGTGGTGGCATAAGGAGAAGGGCGCGCGTCGTCGGCGGGCGGCTCGGCCTCGACCTCGGGCGCGTCGAGGCGATGAAAGGCCTCCACCATTTCGCTCGCCGAGGCAAAGCGATCTCGTGGATCGAGGCTCAAGGCCTTGGCGAACCAATCATCGATGGAGGGAGGGAGGTTTTGCCGGAGCTCGGAGGCGGGGCGATATCTGCCTCCCAACACCGCGGCTCCGACCGCGACGAAGGAGCTGCCTTTGAAGGGCAACGTGCCTGTCAGGGTCTCGTAGACGATGACGCCGAGGGACCAGAGATCGGAGCGAAGGTCGACGTCTTTGCTGCCTTCGAGCTGCTCGGGGCTCATGTACGGTGGTGAGCCGATCACCATTCCCGTCTCGGTGAGCGTCGAGCTCGCCTCGGGGACGTCGGCGTCGCGGAGCATCTTGGCGACGCCGAAATCGAGCACTTTGACGAAGAGAGGATGTCCTCTCGTCTCTTCGGTGATGAAGATGTTGTGAGGTTTGACGTCGCGGTGGACGACGCCGCGATCGTGGGCGCTCGCGAGCGCGCTGCCCACTTGCTGCACCAGGGATTTGGCGGTGGCGAAGCTGAGGCGGCCGCCGCGCTCGAGCAGGTCGGCCAAGGAGAAGCCGCGGAGCAGCTCCATGACGATGTACGGGACGGCGCCGTCGACGGCGCCGTAGTCCATGACCTTCACGACGTGGGGGTGCGCGATGCGCGCGGTGGCCTTGGCTTCACGCTGGAAACGGGCGACGAGCCCGGGATCGGCGGCCACGCGCTCGGGCCGGATGAACTTTACGGCGACGTCGGTGTCGAGAGCGAGGTGCTGCGCCGCCCACACGACACCCATCCCCCCCTGCCCGAGCGGTCGGAGCAAACGCAGCTTGTCTGCGATGACGGCGTCCGGCCGGAGCTCCACGACCACCCGGGGATTGTATCATCAGCGCGCGGACATCGCGGATCGCCGCTGCGCGATGGAGACCACACGCGCACGGACCCGGCCGGAAATCAGGGCGCCGCGGACTGTGATTCCCGGAAGGCTCTGCGTATCCTCGCGGTGGTGCGGACCATCCCCCGACACGCTTCGTTGGCCGCCGCGATCGCGATGATCCCTGCGGCGGGCTGCGCGCCGCCGCCGCCTCCCGCCGCGCCGCAGGCGGCGATCGTCGAGGTGGTGAAGCCGGCACCGCCGCCGGCGAGCGCGCCGGTGGAGGAGCCGCTGCCATCGATGGAAGAGGCGATGGCGCGCGGGCGCGCGATCGCCGAATCGTGGAATGCCGAGGCGCGCTACGCCGACGAAGAGAAGCGCGCCGCGTGGATCGCGAAGGAACGGGTCGACGAGACGAGCACGCGTCGCCTCGTGGAGGCGCTGACGAAGCCGTGCCTCGCGGAGCGCAATCGCGAGGCAGCGGCCTGCAAAGCGGCCGAGGACACGGCCACCGATGCGGGCAAGGCGATCGCTGCGCTCCTGGAGGTGCTCGCGGAGATCGCCGATCCCGCGCCGCTCGGGAGCGCGTCGCAGCGGCTCCTCGTGCGTCTCGACACGCGCGGGATGTGGCAGGCGGATCAAGGGCTCTCGCGCATCCTCGAACGGCGCATGGTCGCGAGCTTCGGATCGTGCGCGCCGCCGAGCGCCGCCGAGATCGCGGCGGCGCGGCAATCGCTCGCGGATTTCGCCGTCGTTGCGCCGCCCGCGGCCCCGGCGAGGGGGCTCGCGGCGCGCTTCCCGACGGCGGCCGAGCTCGACGAGATCGCTTATTTCCAAGCGATCGTCGCCGATGCGGGCCCCGCGGTGGGGAGCGTGGAGGAGGATCGATCGCGCGCGCCGCTGCCCAAGGATCATCCCGACATCGCGGCCCGCGAGCAGCTCCACGACGAGATGCGCGGGGCGCTGCTCGACGGCGAGATCGATCATCACCTGCGCGCGGCCGAGGCTTATCTGCGGACGCTCGGCTATCCCGATCCGCTGCGGATGGCCGAGGAAGGCGACATGCGTTGGGGCGGCGCGGGCGTGTCGTTCGTGATGCGGGACGCGGCGCGCTCGGCGGAGGTCCTCGGTCGATACGCGCTCGCCGAGGCGCTCTATCGACGGCCTCACCCGGGCGGTGGCATGTGCGGGACGTCGACGGCGTCACGGCGCGACGAGCAGATCAAAGGAATCATCCGCGCCGGCGAGCTGCGGCGCGGGTGCCGCGCCGTGGCGGCGGAGAGGCTCTTCGCGGTGTCGCTCGATCGGCATCACGTCTACGGTCCGGAGCGCCTCGCGCGCGCCGGGATCGACGTGGGGCGCGCGTATGCGGGCGCGCTCTACACGTTGGGCAGGGACGACGTGCCGGAGCTCGAGCGCGCGCTCAAGGCCCTGCCCACACGCGCGGGCGAGGCGCTGGCGCGGCTCGCGCAGCGCGGGCCGGAGGCGTGGGCGATGCGTGTGCGCGCCATCCCCGGCTATGCGGACACGGCGCAGCGCGCGGGGCTCGCTCGGCTGCTCGTGATCGCCGAGCACGGCGCAGGCACGATGCGCGGGGAAGCGCTGGAGGCGCTCGGCTGGCTCGTCGAGGATCGCGGCTACGATCCGTGCCTGGAGACGAGCTTCGGCATCGGCTGGGGCCACGCATCGAGCCGACTCGAGCGGCACGTGCAAAACGTGATGGGGATCTGCGAAACGAGGGTGAACGCGTCGAGCATCGAGAGCACGGTGCGCCGGCTCTCCGCGCTGGCGAGCGATCCCAACCCGGAGGTGCGCGAGGCCGTGGCGACCACGCTGGGCCGGCTGGGCGCGCCGAGCGCGCGGCCGACGCTGACGAAGCTCGCCCGTGATCCCCACGATGTCGGCGGGCAGGTGTGCACGACGCGCGGGAACGCGCCGCAGGTATGTGAGCCGAACCGGCCCATCGCGCGGGCCGCCCGCGACGCATTGGAAGCGATCCAGCGCGCCGACGCGCTGCGCGCGAAGCAGCGCGCGGCGCGCTCCTCCAAGTAGCGAGCGTTCGCAGAATCCACGGAACCCGGCGCGATCGTCGCTGTCCCACTCGCTCCTGGGGAGACGCCCCGGAGGAGCGCTTTCGCATGTCCTTGGCCAGCATGTGGGAGACCTTTCGCGAAGCCGGGCCCGTCGCGTGGGTCATCGTTCCCGCCGGTCTGCTCGGCGCACCGGGCGCGCTCGTCGCGCTCGTCCTCGCCGTCGTTCGCCCTGCGGCCGCATTCCGGCTCGCTCTCTCGATCGTGGCCCTCGGCGTCCTGTGCGCGGGCCTCGGTGCCGTCGGCGTGGCGCAGGGCCGCGCCGCGACGGAGGCGACGATCGCACATGGAGATGCGAGCCCTGCGCGGGCCGACACGCTCCGGCGCGTGGGCTATCGCCAAGCGCGGAGCGCGGCTGGGCTCGGGCTCGCGCTCGCGGCCGTTCCACTGCTCGGCGGCGTGACCACGCTGTTCGTCGCGCGGCGTCGCCGACCTTCGTTTGCGGACCTGTCCGATGAGCGCGAGCCCACGCCGGTGCCTCGCTCCGATCTCGGCCTGCCGTTCGGCGCGGCGGTGCTCGGGCTGGTCTCGGGAGGCTTCGCGTTGGCTGCGCTGAGCGCGCCTGTGCCGTCGCGAGGGCCGTCGATCATCGATGGCGACGCCGTCGCGTTCGAGGAGGTGGTCGATGCCATCGGGCGTCTCCAAGCGGATCAGGGCGATTCGTTCCTCGCCACGTGCGCGCAGCTCGAGCGCATGCTCGCCCGCGAGCCGCGCAAGCCGCCGCCCGATCTGCCGGTCGCGGCGAAGCGCTGCGTCGAGGCGCGGATCGCGCACGCGGTCGTGCAATCACCACTGCATGTGGTGAAGGACGAGCTCGAGGGCGTGCTCCGATCGGGCTTCGTTCGGCGCTATCCGAGGCTCACAGCCCTGGTGCGCGCGGATCTCGACGAGGTCGAGCGCATGGAGGAGGCCGCGCGCGAGCGGCCATGGGAGCTCGATCCGCGTACGCCGTTCGTGACCGCGCAGATCCAGAGAGGCAACGTCACCGTGAATGGTGCGCTGCCGCTCACCGCCGTGCAGCGCACCGTCCAGGAGAGGCATGCTCGCTTCCGACGCTGCTACGAGATTGCCCTCTCCACCTACCCGAACCTCGCCGGCCGCATCTCGATGCGCTTCGTCATTGGGCGCGATGGCCAGGTCACATCCACGTCGATCACGTCCGACCTCGGCGATGCGAACCTCGTCGCATGCGTGGAGAGCGCGGCCTCGGGCCTCTCGTTTCCCGAGCCCGACGGCGGCACGGTCACGGTGGTTTATCCCATCCAGCTCTCGCCGCCGGAAGGCTAGTCGGGGTCATCATCCTCGCCCTCACGCAGCGCAATGGTCACCGTCGCGACCACGCGGAAACTCGGTGTACCAAGCGCACTTCCTGACACGGCCGGCATGGTCGACGCGCGTCGGAGCGTGGTAGCGTCGCGGGCATGAACGAGAACGCGAGCACATTCATCCCGCGCACGTCCTGCTGGCGAGGAGCAATCGGCGGCCTCCTCCTTCTCATGGCCGCGCCGGCCTGCGGCGGCGCCGTCGGCTCGGGCGTCGCGGTCGGCAAGGCCGGCAGTGGTCTGTCCGGGCACGCGCACGCGGCACCTCAAGGCGCCGAGGTCTGCGCGCTGCAAGAGGCTCTCTCCGCGCCGGCCTCGGGCTCCGAGAAGCAGCTCAGCGACAGCTGCAGCAAGGCGTTGCGCAGCGATCAGCTCTGGCGTCGCTCGATGATCGTGCTGGCGGCGCACGGCGCCACGCTCGAGGAGCTCGCCTCCGGCGGCAACACCGACAACGCCGGCCTCATGGAAGCCGCGGGCACCGGCATCCGCGGCAGCAACTGGATCGAGGTCGAGAGCGGGCCCGAGCAGGCCGCGCGCGACGCGGCGGCGAAGCTCGTGGTGCAGATGGAGACGCGCTCCTCCGGCGGCGATCTCGGCAAGGCCGTGAAGGACGCCGGCCCCCACGTGAAGACGCTGTGCGACGGCCTCACCGCTTACTTCGAGGCGCAGGGCAAGAGCCTCGCGGACATCCAGAAGGACGTGGAGAAGAAGCACGCCTCCCGCGCCGATCGCCGCTGCGGCACGCTCGACAGCCGGAGCATCTGCGTGGGCGAGTCGCCGGTCGATCGGTACGTGTACGCCAACGTCTTCGGTCAGGCCGCGCTGCTCGAGAGCGAGCACCGCGAGGCGGGCGAGGCGATCGCCGGCTTCTGCGCGGCCCACCGCAAGCTCGAGGAGGCGGCCAACGACGGGCGCCTGTCGAGCGGCAAGACGTACACGGACGTCGTCGAGGCAGTGAAGGCGTCGAAGAAGGCCGCGCCCAGCGGCGGCGGCAAATCGAGCGCTCCGGCGAAGAAGTAGAGACGAGGCGCCCGGGCTCGGATCTCGCACGAGATCCGGCCCGGGCCCAAGCGACCTCGGCCCGCGCGGGCGCGAGGTCATCTACCTGCGCGTCACCGCGCGCTCCCCTGCCCCTTCGTACGCCGCGCGCTCTGCGCCTTCCGGACCCCGCGGATCTTCGCGCGGACCGCGCGCCGCGCCTGTGCGCCCTGCGCCTTGCGAGCCTTCACGCGCTTCGCCCGCTGCACCTTCGCCCACTGCGTGCCCTGCGCCTTCACGCGCTTCGCCCGCTGCCGCAGGCCCCGAGCGCGCTGCGACGCGACGCGCTTCGCTCGCCGCACCTTTCGCGATTTCGTGCCCTTCTCGGCCTTCACGCCCTGGCCCTTCTCGGCCTTCACGCCCTGGCCCTGCTCGATCTCGACACCCTGGCTCTTCTCGGCCTTCACGCTCTGCCCTTTTTCGAGCTTCGCGTGCTGCCCTTTCTCGAGCTTGGCGTGCTGGCCCTTTTCGAGCTTCACGCTCTGCGCCTTTTCGAGCTTCGCGTGTTGCCCCTTTTCGAGCTTCACGCTCTGCGCCTTTTCGAGCTTCGCGTGCTGGCCTTTCTCGGCCTTTGCGTGGCCCTTTTCGAGCTTCGCGTGTTGGCCCTTTTCGACCTTCACACTTTGGGCCTTCTCGGTCTTCGTGCCTTGGCCCGTCGTCGGCGCGATGATGGGGCGACGAAGGCCGGGGCCTTCGATTCTCGGGACCATCAAGATACCCGCGCTCGCGAGCTGCTTTTGCACGATCTCGGGGAGCCCTGCACCAGCGCCCGAGCGGAGCTTGAGCCCCTGGAGCTGCTGGCCGTAGCGGGTCGCCCACAGCATCTCGATGGCGCGCGCCACGAGGGTGGTCACCGGGCGCGTGATGCCGCGCGCGAGCCGCATCGGCGCGGAGGTCTGGAGCCGAGTGAACGGGCTCGTCTTCTTTTCCTCGGCGTGGAGATCGCCGTGGATGCCGAGGTTCTGATCCGGCGTGGGCGCGAAGAGATTGTTCGGCGCGTCGGCCGATTTCAGCGTCTTCGTGAGCTGCGCCTCGAAGCCCAGCGGCGTCAGCAGCAGGCTGTGGAGCACGCGCGGCGCGCGACGCTTGAGGCCGCTGAGCAGCGCGGCGCTTCCGCCGACCATGAGATCGTGGACCGGGTGCTCCGCCGCCGCGACGATCGCGTTCGCCACGATCTCCGGCGCATACACGGGCCCCGCGCCGCGCGGCTGCACGCCGAGGCGCGTGAGCGCGTTGCGGAAGATCGGCGTGTCGATGGTCGCCGGCTTGATGTTCACGACGGCGATGCGCGCCCCTTCGCGCTCGAGCTCGAGACGAAGCGCGTCGAGGAAGCCGACCATGCCGTGCTTCGACGCCGCGTACGAGCTGTTCCACGGGAAGGCGACGTCGGCCTCCACGGACGAGACGTGAATGAGCGCGCCGCGCCCCTGCGCGCGCAGGTGCGGCAGCGCCACGAGCGCGCCGTACATCTGGCCGAGCAGGTTCACCGCGATCACGCGATCCATCTCTTCCGGCTTCGTCAGCTCGAAGGGTGACCACAGGGCGACCCCGGCGACGTGGGCCCACGTATCGATCCTGCCGAACTCCGCGATGGCGCGATCGGCCACGCGCTTCACTTCATCCGGATGCGCCGTGTCGGCGACCACGGCCACGGCCGTCCCGCGCTTCCGACGAATCTCGGTGACGAGCGCGTCGAGCCCCGTCTTGTTGCGCGCGGCCACCACCACGCTTGCACCTTTCTCCGCGAAGCGGAGAGCCGTGGCGCGCCCAATGCCGCTGGACGCGCCCATGACGACCACAACCTGTTGGTTGATGGGTTTGAGCTTCATGACAAATCTCCCCCGATCGGCCTCCGCCGGTCACGAGGATCGTAGGTCTGTCCCTATCGAGCGGCCATCGGGTGGGGACACACGCCGCTCATGAACGGGCGCGCTTCGCCTCTGCCGCCCGGTGCGCCGCGTCTTCCCGCCATGCGCGGATCGCCTCGGTGATCCGGTGATCCGTGCCGAGGTCGCCCTCCGCGATCGCGAGCGCCCGATCGTAGAGCGCGAGCGCATCCTCCGCGCGCCCCGCGTCGTCGTGGAGCCGCGCGAGCCGCACGATGGTCGGCCGCAGATCGCGGTGCGTCGCCCCGAGCTCCGCCTCGCGCGCGGAGAGCGCCTCCGCGAACAGCGCCGCCGCTTCGTCGCGCCGCGCCTGCTCTTCCACGGCGACGGCGAGGTTGTGGAGAATCGGCGCCCGCAGCTCTTTTCCTGCTTCGCCCGCGGCGTCGACGATGGCGAGCGCGCGCCGGAACATCGCCTCCGCCTCGCCGAGCGTGCAGGTCTCCGGCCGATACGTCGCGAAGTTGTGCAGCACCTCGGCGACCTGCACGTGATCTTTGCCGAACGCCTCCTCGCGCTGCGAAATCGCCTGCTCGAACAGCGGCGCCGCCTCCGCGCGCTCCCCGCGCCGCGCGAGCGACAGCGCGAGCCGGTTCGCGATCGCGCCCACCTCGGCGGCGTCGGGCGCGCGCATCTTCGCGTAGCCCGCGAGCATGCGACGGAACACGCCCTCCGCCTCTTCGGGCTCGCCGCGCCGCTCGAAGATGGCGGCGAGCTGCTCGAGCAGGCGCGGGAGCGGCGGATCCGTCGCGCTCGGCGCCTTCTCCGCGATCGCCACCGCGCGCTGGCAACCCGCGAGCGCGAGCTCGATCCTCCCCGCCGCGAGCTGCGCCGCGGCGAGCGCATAGAGCGGCGTGCACAGCTCCGGATGCTCGCGACCGTACAGCCTCTCCGCGATCGTCAGCGCCTCCGAGCAGCGCGCCTCGGCCCCGGCGTGATCACCCGTTTCGAGCAGCGTCGTCACCTCGTCGAGCAGGCGCTTGTAGGCGCGCCCGTCGCGAAAGCGCCGCACCATCCCTCCGATCACGGCCCCTCGCAGATCACGTAATGGAGCACCGGCGACGCCGTGCGATCGATCGTCACGTATCCCTGCCCCGATCGCAGCCACGCAATGGCATTCCCGTCGCTCTCCTTCGCGACCGGCAGCTCGCAGGGTGAAGCCTCGGCCGCGATCGCATCGGCCACCGACTGCGAGGCATCCATCGGATAGAAGAGCACCGACGCCGGCGTGCGCAGCAAGATCCCGTGCCCCGCGCGCACGTCCGCGCCGGTGACGCCCGCGCGCAACGCCGAGAACGCGCCCGGCACGATCTGCTTGCGGAAGGTCGCCGTGATCGTCGACCCGGGCTGGACCACCGGCAGATCGTAGATGCGCACCACATCGCCGCCGCTGCGATCGCGCGTCACCAGCGTGATCACCCCCGTGCGCGGGTGGACCAAGAGCGCCTGCGCATCGTGGCTGCCATCGGGATACGTGAACGAGAGCACGTCGGGCGTGATCCTCTGATCACCCGCGCCCAGCGCCGTCGGCTCGGTCGTGCGGTAGATCGCGTACGTCTTGCGGCTCTCCGTCGCGTCGGCGGTGTCGGCCACGAACACGCAGCTCTTCGTCCCGCAAGGCCCGACCGCGATGTCCGCGAGCCCCGTGCTCCCCAAGCTCGGCACTTGGAGCGTGAACGATCCGCGATCATTCCCACCCGCATCGACTGCATAGAACCGCGGCAGCTCGAGCCCGCCGTTGTGCACGTAGAACAAGCGATCGTGAACGGCGCTGGCCGCGATCCCCGAGGCGGTGGTGATCGCGGTGCTCCTCACCACACCGCAGGTGCTCGGTGTGCCGCACGCGCCGCAGACACCTTCATTCGGCTCGCTCGTTCCCGCGTCCTTCGCACCGCCGTCCTTCGTGGTCCCGGCGTCCTTCGTCGATCCTCCATCCTGCGCCCCAGGATCGTCGCTCCCCGCATCATCGGAGCCGCCGTCATCGGTGCCCGCGTCATCGCCGGTGGACGCATCGTCGTTCGCGCCTGCGTCCTTCGTCGCCGCGTCCTTGCCGCCGGCATCCTTCGATCCCGCGTCCTTCGTGCCGGCGTCCTTGCTGCCGGCATCCTGGGTCACATCCGCAGCGGCGGCGGCGAGCACGTCGCTGCACACACCGGGCTCGGGCGTGGCACAGGAAGCCGCGAAGACCAACGGGACGAGCCCGGGGATCGCGGCGAGGAGCAGCGGGACGAGCCCGGGAAGAGCGCCGAGAGGCCGCATCGCGCTTCACTTTAGTACAGCTCCAAGCGGTGCGATGGCCCTGTTTTCCCGCCGTGCGAGCGGAAGGGTTATCCACTCGGCGACAAGATCGGTAGACTGCGCCTCCGGGCTTCGGGCCCACGCTGCTCATGGCGAAGCTGAACCAGCAGGCGGACGGCGAAATCGCGCCGGGAACGATCGTCGACGGGCGATACCGCGTGATCCGCTCCATTGGCCAGGGCGGCAACGGCTTGGTGTACGAGGTGGAGCACACCCGCACCGGCCGGCGCCTGGCGTTGAAGGCGCTCCTCGACGAGACCGGCTTCGCCCGCTTGGAGCAGGAAGCGCGCGCCGCCTCGCTCATGAAGAACGGGCACACGGCCCGCATCATCGACATGGAGCCCGGCAGCACGTCCGGGCCCTACATGGTGATGGAGCTGCTCGAAGGGCAGAGCCTCCGCGATCTGCTCGACGAGGCCGGCCAGCTCCCGCTCGAGCTCACCGTCAACATCGCCATGCAGGTCTGCGAGTGCCTCCAGGAGGCGCACGGCCTGAGCATCATTCACCGTGATTTGAAGCCTGAGAACGTCTTCCTCTGCCCGAGCCCGTGGCCCGGTCAGTACGACGTCAAGGTCCTCGACTTCGGCGTGATGAAGGTCGCCGACGGCGGCGGCGCCATCCCGAAGAGCTCGCTCACGCGCACCGGCTCGACGGTGGGCACGCCCTATTACATGAGCCTCGAGCAGCTCCGGAACTCGTCCGCGGTCGACGCGCGCGCCGACGTCTACTCGCTCGGCGTCGTGCTCTACGAGTGCCTCTCGGGCCGCAAGCCCTTCCAGGCCGACACCATCGGCGACCTCGTGTACGCCCTCTGCTCGGGCCCGCCCACGCCGCTCTCGCGCCTCCGCCCCGATCTCCCGGCCGAGGTCTCGGACGTGGTCATGCGCACGCTCAGCGCCAACCGCGACGATCGCCCCACGACCATGGTCGATCTCGCGGCCGCGCTCCTCCCGCATGCGAACGCGGCCTTCGCGCTCTGGGTGAAGGTCGACGGCCGCCAGCCCGCGCTCGCCCCGCGCGCGCCCATGAGCTCGCTCGCGGAGGTGCCGGCCCCGCGTCCCCTCGCCGTGCCGCGCCCTGCTGCCGGCGTCGCTTCACCGCCGCGCGCCGTCCTCGGGCCGAGCTCGATGACGCCGTTGCTCGCGGTCGCGCCCACCGTCGCTTCGCCGCCCCCGCTCGACGAAGCCGACAAGCCCGCGACCAACCAAGCCTGGCCTCCGCCCGATCGTCCCGAAGGGCGCCGCGACACGCCCACCGAGATGTACGTGAAGGGCGTGCACGGCATCCCTTCGCCGCCCGAGCGCGACTCGGCCGGTGATCGCGACACGCCCACCCGCGCCTACGAAGTCCCGCTCTCCGTCTCGCGCGCGCCGATGGTCGAGACCTTGAAGAGCGCCTCGCCGCTCGACGACGAGCACGAGCCCGGCACCTCGACCGCGCGCATGGACGATCCCGCCGGCCTCATGGGCCCGCGCTTCGGCGCGCCCCCTCCCGCCGCGGCGCCGCCCGCCGCGCCGCCTTCTTCCAACGAGCTCGGCGTCCCCGCCGCAGCGCTCATGACGATGCCGCTCCCCAAGGGGAGCGTCCCGCTCGGCAACATCATGCGCTCGCTCCCTTCGGCACCGAACGCGCCGCCGCCCTCTGCGCCCGCGTCCCCGAAGCCGGCTTGGCAGGTCTCCCTCGATCGCGCGCTCGTCCGCGTGGGCCGCACCGGCGAAGGCCTGGTCAAGCGCTACCGCGCCGCCCCGCAGAACACGCAGATCATCGTCCTCATCGTGGCCGCGACCGTCGCCCTGCTCCTGCTCGGCACGATCGTGTTCATGATCGTCCATTGATTCGAGCCCCGAAAAAGGCTCGATCGCGCGCATCGTCGGCGAAACCTCGATTGAAGGCGTGATCGCGATCGGCGCGAGCGCGAACGTCTACTTCGGCACCTCGGCCGCCGGGATCCAGAACCCGCCGTCGTCCGCCGGCGAGAGCCCGAGGTTCTTCGGCAGCACGTTGGTCCATCCGAGCAGCGTCTCCAGCACGTAGATCTCCGCGCCGCTCTCGATCACGCCGATCGGCTTGTCCTTCTCCTCGCGCCGCGCGCGCACTACGATGTCGCGCGTCGCCTTCACGACCCGCGGAGCCCCATCGAGCGAGAGCGCCGCGCCCGCGTACGTGGTCGTGGGCGCCGCGAACTGATCCATCATCTCGCCCTTCTTCAGCGGCTCCAAATCGCGCTGCCGCGCCCAGGCATCGACGACCAGCGCCCCGCGCCCCCGCACCCGCACGAAGCCCGCGCGCGCCTCGTTGCTCCAGAAGAGCTGCGCCGTTCCCTCCGCGCCGCGCAACATGAACACCACCGCTCCGCCGGGCGCATCGAACAGCTCCAGCGCGGCCCCGCGCGTCAGGAAACCACGTCCATCGCTCGGCACCCACACCGGCTCGGGCGTGCCGGGCGCGAGCGCGAACGCATCGCACGGCGCCGTCGCGCGGGCCGTCTGCCCGCTCGATCCGGGCACCGTGATCTCCGCCGTCAGCGATCCGCTCGCGGCCTGCACCAAGCGCACGCGGTGCGCCTCCGCGATCCACACGTGGCCCGGCGCGATCGCCAAATCACGCGCGGCGAACACCGCAATGGGCCCCGGCGCAACCCACCCCTCGATGCGCAGCGCCCCGCCGCCGACGCTCGTCGCCACGCGCGCGCGGCCCACCGTCGGATCGGCTTGGAAATCCGAGAGCATCAGCGCTTGCATGGCGCCGGTGAACGACGCCACCGCGCGACCGCCCGCAGGCGCATCGTAAATCGTCGTCCCCTTCGGCCCGGGAAACGTGCCCTTGAGCACACATCCCGGCCCCGTGACACCGGCGGGTGCCGCCGCGGGAGGCTCGTCGGCGCGTGCCTTGCTCGGCCCGAGCGCAACGCCGAGAGCGCCCATGGCCAGCATCGCCGTCGTCCGGATCGTCGACCTCATGCTCGTTCTCCGGGTGGGTCCGGCAGGCCAGCATAGCGTGCCTCACCGGCGGGCGATCCCTTCCTTCGTCCTCCGTCCCGCGCATCACGCATCGCGGACGAGGACGGACGGCAACCGCCGTGAAGCCGGCGGAGGCGCTTGCACGCGTCACCTCTCTGCCTTACCTCACCGCGGCCGGCCACATGACCTCGTCCTCCGACTTCGATCTCGCCTTCGCCTCTCCGCGCAAGCTGCCCAAGGTGCGCGAGCTCCGCGGCAACGTCGCCGTGCTCGACATCGCCTTCGCTTCGGAGGCTGGGGCCACAGCTTCGAGTCGACCACGCTCCCCTTCATCCAGGGCCTCGGCCCGCGCCTCGCGGCCTGGGTCGATCATCACGACAGCGCGCATCACGCGCGTTTCGCGGGCGATCCGCGCTTCGTCCTCTCCACCAAGGCCGAGCACGGCGCCTGCCCCGAAATGGTCACGCCCGAGGTGGTCGCGCGCGCCGGTCACGTCGACACGCTCGTCTGCCACGTCGATTTCGACGGCCTCGCCAGCGGCGCCAAATGGATCCGCGGCGGCATCGAGCCTTATCCCGGCTGCGACGCCGACGCGCGCGCCGTCGACACGCGCATCGGCACGCCCGGCCCCGTCGCCATGCGCATCGATCGCGCGCTCCGCGCCCGCCCGCGCGATCAAGCCCTCTTCGGCCTCATCGTCCGCCTCCTCGCCGGCGGCCTCGCCGATCGATCGCTGTGGGAGCCGATCGACGCGGCCGGCGCCGAGCTCGCCGCGCTCGAAGCCGAGACCCGCCGTCTCGCCAATGGCTACGAGCGCATCTCGGGCGATCTCGTCATCGTCGACGCCAGCCCCGGCAAACGCCGCGCGCCCTACGACAAGACGCTCCTGCTCCTCATCGGCCAGGAGCGCGCCAAGATGTCGGCCGTCATCGACGCCGACAGCGTCACTTTCGCGGCCGGCTTCGAGAGCGGCGTGAACTTCCTCACCGCCTTCGGCATCTCCGGCGGCATGCCCACGCGCGTGAGCATCCAGCGCTCCAAGCTCGAAAGCGCGCTCACCTCGCTGGGCGTGAATGCGGAAGAGATCCGCCGCGTGATTGCCGTCGATCGCTGAAGCGCGTCCGCGACTCGCATTCATTCCCAGAGCCCGGGCCCGCCCGCGCCTCTCGCTGGATCGCGGTGATCGGGCCCCATTGCGGCCCTTGGTCTCCCGCCTCACCGCGTCTTCTCGGGCCCGAACGGACCCGTTGACGCTCCCTTGCACGGCTGGTAGAGCCCCTTTCAGATCTGCAATGCCGGTAGTCGCCGAGCCCGCAGTTTCTGGGGTCTTTCCGCATCGCGTCTCTGCCGGCGCACATGAATGACAATCGCCCGGTCGCCCATTGCAGAGGCGCGGCCGGTGCCGGGTGGGTATGGCAGCCAAGAATTGGTCTACGGTCTCCGCGAACAGTGGTGTGGAAGAGCTCCTCTTCCACAACGACACCGTCTCTCTCTGCCTGCTGGTGAATCGCCGGCACAAGACCCTTCGGGTCATCGATTTCCGCGCCGGCGCCACGCCCGCGAAGCGCAACTTCGTCTTGGCCGCGGCCAAGCGTGAAGGTGTCGAGAAGGTCTTCACCCTCGTCGAGCGCGACGAGGTGAGCACGTGGACGCGCCTCGGCTTCACCCGCGAGGGCTCGATCAACGCCTTTTACAAGCGCAGCGACGCGTGGATCCTCGGCGCCGTGGTCGCGCAGGTCGGCCCGCTCCGCGCCAACGCGCGCCTCGACGAGGACGACGACGACGACGAGAACGACGGTGACGACGCCGAGCCGAGCTCGCCGGCCTCCGCCCTCGCGGAGCGCACCATCGCCCGCGCGCGCCGCAAGCTCAAGGACGACGAGACCGCGATTCCCGCGGTGAAGATCGCGCCCGTCCGCGACGCCGATCTGCGCAAGGCCGTCACCGCCGCCGCGCGCTCCGGCCGCGCGCTCACCGGCTTCGAGACCTTCGGCCGCGACGTCGAGCGCGGCGCCTTCGTGGTCACGGGCCGCGGCGGCTTCGAGCTCCACGCCTCGTGGGAGTCGCAGGCCTGCTTCGGCAACTCGTTCCTCGAGATCCTCAAAGGCCCCTCCGACGCGGCCGAGATCCCCTGGACCACGGCGGCCGTGCGCGCGCTCTGCGATCGCCTCGCGCAAAATGGCATCGTCAGCACCTTCTGCCTGAGCCCCGCGGACGACGCCGCGCTCGCGCACGTCTATCTCGCATCGGGCTTCCGCCGCTCAGGCGTGCTAGCGAAGCACGTCATGGTGAAGGGCGAGCGCAAAGACGCGATCGTGTGGTCTCGCAAGCTCGCGACCAGCGACGCTTGAGCACGCCTGCCCGCGCCCCTCTCGACGAAGCCTCCGTCGAACCTCCCGCGACGAGCGCCGCGCTCGCTCGCCCGCTCCTCTCGCGCCCGGCCGCTTGGGCGCTCGCGCTCACGGCCACGCTGACCATGTCGGTCAGCTACATCGATCGGCAAACGCTGGCCGCCATCGCCCCCAGCGTCCAGAAGGCGCTCGCCATCCCGGACAGCGCCTATGGCGATCTCGTCTCCGCCTTCTCGATTGCCTATCTCGTCGGCGCGCCCGCCGCTGGATATCTGATCGATCGCATCGGCGCGCGCCGCGGCCTGCTCAGCGCCGTTCTGCTCTGGTCCGTCGTCGCGGCCTTGCACGCGCTCGTCCCGAGCTTCGCCGTTCTCTTCGCGCTGCGCATCGCGCTCGGCCTGGCCGAAGCGCCCTCGTTCCCCGGCGCCGCGCAGACGGTGCACCGCGCCCTCTCCCCCGCCGATCGCGCGCGCGGCTTCGGCGTCCTCTTCACCGGCAGCTCCATCGGCGCCATGATCGCGCCTCCCCTCGCCACCTGGCTCGCCGATCGCTACGGCTTCCGCGCCGCCTTCATCGGCACTGCGCTCGCGGGCCTCCTCTGGGTCCCGCTCTGGGTCCGCGTCGCCTATGCCGATCGCGCGCGCCGCGCGCTCGATCGCCATACCGTCACCGCCGCGCCTCGCCTCGGCGCCGGGGCCTTGATCCGCCATCCCGCCGTCCTCCGCACCGTGCTCGTGGTGCTGGCCTCGGCACCGCTCTTGAGCCTGCTCTTCAATTGGGGGACGAAGCTCCTCGTCCACGATCACCACCTCACCCAACGGCAGACAGGCCATTATCTCTGGCTCCCGCCGCTCTTCTTCGACGCCGGTGCCATCCTCTTCGGCCACCTCGCCAGCGTCGCCCGCGCGCGCGGCCAAGGTGAAACCGGCGTGCCGCGCTCGCTCCTCGCGACCGCATGCGTGGTCATGCTCGCGGGCCTCTACATCCCCTTCGCGCCCACACCCGAGCTCGTCGTCGCGGCCATGTGCGTCACCATGGTCGGCGGCGGCGGCCTCTATGCGCTCCCCGTCGCAGATCTCTCGATTCGCGTCCCGCCGAGCGCCGTGGCCACCGCCTGTGGCCTGGGCGCCGCCGCGCAATCGATCGCGCACATCGTGGCCAATCCCATGATCGGCCGCTCCGTCGAGCGACACGGCAGCTATTCCTTCATCGTCCTCGCGCTCACCCTCTGGATCATCCCCGGCTGCGTCGGTTGGCTCGCGTGGAAGCCGCCGCCCGCGTGGCGCGAAGAGGCTTGATCGTCAGCCCGGCGGCGCCTCTTCGAACTGCGGCAGACCATCGGTGATGACGTCCCAAGGCACGCCCGATCCCACGTAAATGTGGCTCGCGGGGCGCACCCCGGGATCGTCGTCCAACGCGCCCATGGCCGCGATGGCGATCCCGCGCTCCGCGTCCTTGCGCAGCACCGTCGACCCGCATTCGCGACAGAATGCGTGCTTGAAATAGCGTGCCTCCGGCACCTTGTACGTCGACACCAATGCTTCGCCGCGGGTGAAATGCATCCCGTCGAAGGCCGTCACCAGATAAGACACGTGCGCCGCCGAGCCCGCCTTGCGACAGCGTGAGCAATGGCACGTCCGACAGCGGATCGGCGTCCCCGTGACCACGAATGCCACCGCGCCGCAAAGGCAGCTCGCCCGCGCGCCGCTGCCCTCGGGATCGACCGGCGCGCGCGTCTCCATCGGCGTCACCCCGAGCGCTTCGGGATACGTCGCGAAGCGCGGCAGCCCATCCTCGGGGAGCGTCACCCACGGCGCCTTCGAGGCCACGAAGATGTGGCACATGGGCGTGAGCCCAGGGTCCTCGTCGAAAGGCCCCGCCGGCATCGCCGCGAAGCCCTCCGCCGACACCGATCCATCGGGCACCACCGACCCGCAGACATCGCAGAACGCCCGAGCCATCGCCGGGCTCGAAGCGAAGCGCGCGATGTGATCGTGACCGTGCGTGATCCGGAAGCGGCGCGCCGACACCGCGAGGTACGTCGCATACGGCGCGCCGTGCGCCTTGCGGCATCGCCCGCAATGGCAATGCGACATGGCGAGGACCGCGAGCGGGCTGTCTGCCGGATCCGGCTGCCGCAGCGGCCCATCGACCTCCCAACGAACCTGACCGCAGAGACAGCTCGCGTGGAACGTGAGGGACGACATACCCTCGCATTCTCGCGTGCCGCCGCGGCGTCAAGCGCGGGCGGCGCGTTACGAGACCGAGACCTCGTAGTCCTCGATCACCGTGTTCGCGAGCATCTCGTCCGCCATCTTCTTGAGCTTCTGCGTGAGCTCGTCAGGCGTGCCCGCCGAAGGATCCAGCTCGATCTCGATGAGCTTGCCCACCCGGACGCCCTTCACGCCCGAGAACCCGAGCGAGCCGAGCGCGCGCTTCACCGCGTCGCCCTGGGGATCGAGGACTTCCTGCTTGAGCCGAACGTAGACGGTGGCCTTCATGTTGGACGCGGCTCTATCGCGGCGCGGGCCGCCGGGCAATCGCGCGGTGCTCCCCGTGCGCCGAGCCGCCTCGTGCGCGCGCGATCACACTCGCGCCTGCCCGCGCCGCATCACACATCACGCGCACCGATAGGCTTCGACGCGCGCCGCCCGCCATCCGTCGTTGCACGGACGCGCTCGGCTCGCTATCTTCTCGCCCGTCGAAAAAGGCAGGCCGGTTCGGTGAGCCCCGGCCGCTCCCATGTCGGGAGCCCTGTTCCCTCCACCACGGAGTGAGGACCCACGACGCCGGGACATCGCTTTGTCCGCGTCCCGTTTCGTCCCTCGTGGAGGCTCCCATGCAGCTCAATCATCTCGATCTCCAGGTCCCCGACGTCCTCGCGACCGCGGCCTTCTTCGAGCGTCATTTCCAGTTCGAGATCCATGGCAATCGGACCTCGCCGGCCATTGCCATTCTCACCGGCCCGGGCGACTTCACCCTCGTCCTCCAGCAAAAGCGCGCCACCGACGGCCCTTATCCCGAGGGCTTCCACATCGGCTTCATCGTCGACGACGACGTCACGGTGCGCCGAAAGCACGCCGAAATCGTGGCCGCCGGCATCGAGAGCGGCGACGTCAGCGAGAGCAACCGCGGCGTGATGTTCTATTTCAAAGCCCCCGGTGACATCCTCATCGAGGTGAGCTGCCGGCGCCGCCCGCTCCCGCCCGTCCGCGCGCACGCGTGAGCCCCGGCTCACCGCAATGGGTCGACGAGCACGGCCGCCTCCTCGGCACGACATCGTGTCTCCTCAAGGTGAGGAGCAATTGATGAACGCCACGCCCTCGATGGCGGCGCCGCCGACGAAGCGAAGAATGCGACGCTGGCTCTGCACGCACGCGCCGACCTGCTCCGGGCTGCCGATCGGCGGGCTCCCAAACGGATCGACGTAACACCATCCATCGACCGTCTTCCCGTCGAACGACGCCGAGGGCTCACACTGACAGGCGGCGAGCGGGTTGTTCACGTTGGAGCAATCCGTCGTCGCCGAGCCGGAGAGCTGCTCGACCTCGCACACGCAATTGGTCCCCTTGCTCGCGGGATCGGCCTGCACCGCCTTCAGCTCTCCAGCGTATTTCGCCGGCACGGCGCGGTGACCGGGCAGGCCATTGCAGAACGCGTCGCAATGCTCGGCCTCTTGCTTCGCCACCTTGCGCGCCTCCAGGATCACGCACGCGATCTGTCCGTTCTCGTCGGTCGGGAAGGATCTGGCCAAGCACTGTCCGCCGACGCTGACGCGGAGCCGCTCGAAGAGCGGTGCGAGCGCGGAGCGATAACCGAAGTCGTCCGAGCCCGCGTCGTCGAGCTGCACCGGACAGATGGATCGCGCGATTCCCTGCGAGCCGAGCGCCTTCACGACCGAGAGCTGCCGAATCCCCGGATAGGCTTTGGCCCGCCGCTGGAGCGTGCGCCCCCCCATCTTGCTCTGCGCATTGGTCTCATTTTCGCCGCAGCTTCTCGGAGTGTTCGAACGCCTCGGTCCAGATCATCAGCCGCTTCAACCCACGTCCGATCGTGGTGGAGCCCGGCGGCCCGCCGGAGGACTTGCCAGTGTAGCCGCCGAGCTCGGCGATCCAGAGGACGGCCTGGGCGATGGTCGGCACGCCCTCCGGGATGGTCTCCGTGCGCGCCTTGTACTTGGTTTTCGCGGCGCGAAGCGCCTCGATCTCCATCGGGGACAGCGCGACGCTCGCCGCAGCGTCGGGCTGGGTGCGGGCGAGGTGCTTGAGGCGTTCGGCGCGAGCTGCCACCGCGGCGAGCATCGTAGCCCAGCGGATGACGCGATCTTTGGTGTGCAGCTGCGTGTCCTCGACATTGCAATGACCGCGCTTCCAGGCCCGGTGAAAGTCTTCCCCCCGCCACCGGAAGCAGTACCCATGGATGATGCCCTTGGCGTCCTCGAAGCCGTTCACCTCGGCGTTGGTCAGGAGCATCCAGTCGAGGCGCTCTTCGCCGCGCGGCGTGCGACGCTCGTGAGCCCAGACCACGCGCACGTTCATCGTCGTGCGGTGGTGCGTTGCACGCTCGGGTAGATCGAGCACGACATCCGCGTAGCGTACGTCGAGCCGGGCGCGCCGGGCGGCTCGTGTCGGCCCGGCGGGGATGTCGACGTCGTAGCTGCCCACGATGCGTTGCTTGCGCATGTGCCGGCGCAGCAGGCGCCGTCGGCCATCCACGAGCACCACGAGGCGGTCCTGGTTCGCGCGGATAGTGAACCGCCCTTGTTTCGCAACGGCGCGCAGAATCTCGGCGTTGTCGCCCTCGCGGTCGATCAGGAACCACGGCATGCACGAGGGCGCCTTCTGGTGCACCAGCTTGCCCGTACGCGCCACGACGTCGACCCACTGCGCCGTCTCGGTCTCAAGGTCGCGTCGACGCGCGTACCGCCCCTTCTTGCTCTTCGGCCCGCGCGCCCAGAACTCGAGGTCGAGCAGCCCCACGGGAGCTCCGTCGGCAGTCACCGCGAGAGCGTCGATGACCTTCAACCCTCGCGTCGGAAGCGAGCGCATGCCGAGCGAGCCGAAGTCCTTCGTCTTCGAGACGTCCGTGAGCGAGAGGCTGGTCCCATCGACGACCACATAGACGAACGAAGCGTCGCTCACCGCGCGGAGCGACGCCTCTGCGAACGCCGTCGTGAGCGCCCTCGGCGCCATTTCGGTCTCAAGGAAGTCGTACGCCGCTTGCAGCTCCGCGCGCGTGCAGAAGACCTCCGTCAGTCGACCTGCCGGCTGGTCGGCGGCTTGTCGCAACATCGACGCGGCCCGCCGAACGCGACGCGCGTCGCCGAGCTTCGCCGACGCCACCTGCTCCTCCGCCCACCGCTGAACCTCACTGCTGTCGCCCATCCCGCGGCGCGCCCATCAGCGCGACCGTTGTCAAGTACGACAACATGGCCACCAGTGCGCCCGCTCTTAGGGGGACTGCGCTTGCCGTCATTTTCACCGTCGACGGCGCCCCGCTTGTTCGCCCGGAGATGAGACCAATGCGCAGCATCTTGCTGGGGTCCGCCTCGCAAAGCGGGCTGTCGTTGTTCGGATCCGCGCAGTCGCACGGCGCGCCGCCCTTCGAGCAATCGCGCGGCTCGGAGAGCGGGAAGACGCATGCGTATTGCAAACCCACGTCGTCCACCGCGAGCGGCGCGCCCAGGCTCGGCGTGCGCTCTCGGCCGCTCACCGGATCGGGCCACGAAGACGGCGCGTCACCGAGCGCCGCCTTCGAGGGTGCTCCAAGGCCGCTCCCGACGCGCGCCGCGCTCGACTCGATCATGTGCGGATCGAGCGGCGCCACGTGCTTCCCCGGATCCCCGAGGATCATGTCCCACGCCGCCACGCCGGATTCATTCGCGTAGACGAGCTCCTCGGACGGCTTGAACCCCAGCTTCGGGTTTTGCGGATCCCGGGCGAGATCTTGCCACGGCACGCCGACGATGGCGGTGAAGAACACGAGCCCCGTGTCGCGCACATCGTGGAGATCGTCGCTCGGATCGAGATCGCTGAAGATGGGATTCGGCACCAGATTCCCGGCCCGGTCCGACACCAGCGGTTGGGTCAAACCATTGACGTAACGCTGGACGGGATAGAGGAAGTCGATGCCGAAACGGCGCTTCTGCTCCCAACAGCGCAACCCCACGTCGTCCGCGCTCGCGGGGAGCGCCGCCGTGCAGCTCGGATCCGGCGGACAAGCCTTCTGATCCTGGCCGCAGGAGAGGCAGCAAGGATCGTTTGGATCCACCGCGCACTCGCTGCGCGCCGGCGGCAGGTGGAAGGCGGCGCCCGGGCTCTTCGGATCCTGCTGCTGCGCCGCGAAGTAGGCCTGGCCGATGTCGCGGATGGAACAATCGTTCTCGTCACTGATGACGACGATCGACAACAGCGAATCGGATCGGAGGAAATCCTTGCGCTGTTGGAGGAGCACGAGGTCGGTCCCGCTCGGCATCGCCACGCCCGACGGGGAGAGGCCGATGGACGCATAGGGCTCCGGATCGACGAGGAATCGATACCAGCTCTCGAGCTGGCTCTCGTAGGCACAACCATTCTGGCCCACCCCGCCCACGAGATCGGCGATCGCTCCCGTGAGCCCCGAATGGCCATCGCTCCCGAGGCTCTCTTCGCCCGGCGGTGCGAGCGTCCCGCTCGGATCCCAGGCCAGGAAGCCTTTGCCTTGATAGCTCGGTCCACCGTCACCGCAGGGGCTCGTCCTGGTGACGAGGTGCCCTTTGTCGTCCGCGGGATTGACGCCGCTGGGACAGGCGCTCGGGGCTCCGGCTCCCAAACACGCGTCCGATCCATGCCCGCCGAGGCTCGATGAGAGGACACCGATGTGGACGTCGGTGATGGGCGGGAACATGCGCTGGGTGCTCGGATCGGGGCACGTATCGAGCGGCCCCGCAGGCTGGGCCGCGCTGGGCTCGTTCGTCTTCGGATCGACGCACTTGGGGTTCAGCAGGCTCCGCACGAGATCGGGAATCGCCGTCTTCAGAACCGCATCCTTGTCCGCCATCGACCCCGAGTTGTCGATGACGAAAAGCACATCCATCTTGTCGACGCCGATCGCCGACCGCCGCATCGGATTCCACTCCAACGAAGGCGTCCCCTCCGGGACCGAGACATCTCCCGTGCACCCTCCGAGCGAAAACGCCAACATGCTCGTCGCGACACAGAAGAATGCTTCTCGCTTCGACATTGCACGACCTCCGAGCCGCCGGCAGCTCGAGCAGCGCCGCGGCCAAGGCCCCGACAGCAAAGGCCGAACCTCACGCCCTTCATGAAAATCCTCGGCGAATCGAGCCCGAATCGACCAACCGAGTTGACGATGCTCGCATGAAGCCGCCAACCATCGAGCCGCAATCGCGAAGGCGCACAGACGCCCGCTGTCACATCGATCGCCGCGCTCGTCGAGACATCGATTCATGAAAGATCCATCGATGTCGATCGCCGCCGACACATCGACGAATCGACACCGATGGCATCCTCCCTCCTCGTGCCGGCCGCTTTGCGCCGCTCTTGGCCGGCACACCGTGGCCCATTCACCACACATGGCGCGCGCCGCCCGGCAACCGGCGAAGGAACGAATCGTGCAGCTTCGCCGCGCATGACGCTCCGCCATCTCGTCTCGGGTGCATTGCTATATCCCACCGCTCTCCTCTGGGGTTGCGGCGGACAGGCCACAAACGGGGATGGCGGTGCGGGCGCGCACCCTGTCGGTGCGGCCTGCTATCCCGATCAGCCATGTGGAGCCGACCAGTTTTGCGACTTCGGCTACAACTGGTGCGGCGATCCCTTGAAAGAAGAGGACGCCTCTTGCCACCTGCGCAGCAGCGCCTGCGACAGCGTGCTTCCCGTCTGCGGGTGCGACGGCAAAGTCTATCCCAGCGAGTGCCAAGCCCACGCGGCCGGCATCGACATCGGCGGCGGGCCCCCGGGCCTGGAGCAATGCGCTCATGATCTCACGCCCCAAGGCTCGTTCGCCTGCGGGCCGTATTTCTGCGACGCGGCCACCACCTACTGTGCTTACGGCCAAGGCGATCAGTCCGATCGCGTCACCAAGTGCGTGCCGCTCCCGGCGGCGTGCACCGGCGTGCCGTCCTGTGATTGCGTCCCTCCCCCGTCCAAAGGCGAGTGCAAGCCCGTACCGGGCAACGGCGCGACCGGCGTCGTGGTCGTCGAGGTCGCGCAATAGTCATCTGCCCAAAGGACCTCAACGCACCGTGCTCCGCATCCGACGAGCCGGTGCCGATGCGGAGAGCTCGCCGCCGTAGCTCCCGGCGGAGCTTCTCCCACAGCCACCACCCGTACCGCAGCCCCGAACGCGTGATGCCCATGAATCCGCTGCGAACAGCCGCTTCCATTTCGTGTCAGTGCGGTATGACAGTTTGTTCACGAACCGGTGGACGGCCCTCCGTGCTTTCGCCTAACCTCGCTTCATGGCCTCTCTACGCATCAAGCGGAAGTCTTCGGGAGCCCTGGCCGGCATTGCCGCCCTCACCGTCTTCGCCGCGTGCGACGTCGGGAGCTCGACGCCGTGCGAGGGCGCGCGTTGTGCGGACGGCGGCGCGGGCGGCGCGGGCACCGGCTCGGGTACGGGAACGAGCGCGACGAGCAGCGGAGCGACGACGGGCACGAACGCGAGCACGGGAACGGGCGCCGGCCCGATGACCGGCGTCGAGAACGATCCCGATCCGAGCAAGGATACGCCCAATGAAGAGGTCGCGCGCCTCGCGCTCAAGTTCTACGGCGCGGAGCGGTGCGGCGACGGCGCCAACTGGATCATCAAAGACAATGCCCATGGCCCGAAGTGCCATACCGACGACGGCGCGACGCTCGGCGGGAAAGACCTCTCGGGCGGCTGGCACGACGCGGGGGATCACATCAAGTTCTCCCTGACGGTGGCCTATGCGGCCTATACCGTGCTCAAAGGCTATGATGCCTATCCCAAAGGCTACGACGATCTCTACGACGCCCGTTACGGCGCCCCCAACGGGATCCCCGACGTGCTCGACGAGGTGAAGTACGCGGTGGATTATCTGGCCAAGATCCTCGTGGACTCCAATACGCTGGTGTCGCGCATCGGGGACAACGCCGATCACGACGTGTGGCTCACCTCGCCTTATCAATCGACCCTCGGGGCCAACAAGGGTGGGAAGAATCGGCCCATCGCCACGGATGGGAAGGCGGACATCGCCGGCCTCTCCGCCGCGGCGCTGGCGCTGATGTCCCGCCTCTACGCGCCCTACGACGCCGCCCTCGCGGCCACGTATCTGGAGAAGGCCAAAGCCCTCTTCACCTTCGGGAAGAGCCACCCGGGCACCTATGGGGACGCATTCTACGCCAACACGTCGTACGAGGACGACATGCTCTGCGGCGCGGCGGAGCTCTATGCCGCCACCAAGAGCGACACGTATCTGAACGACGCGAAGAGCTACGACAAGCAGGACACCCAATGGCCGTTGTGCTGGAGCACGACCGCCGATCTCGGGCGCCACACGCTGGTGAAGGCCGGGGCAAACCCCGCTTCGCTGGCGAAATGGACCAGCGCGGTGGACAGCTACGTCGGCAAGGGGACGCCGGCGTTCTTCGATTCGTGGGGTGCGCTCCGGTACAGCATGGGCGCGTCGTTCTCGGCGGCGCTGCTCTACGACGTGACGAAGAACGACAAATACCGCACGTTCGCCTTGGGCTCGCTCGAGTTCGTGAAGGGCACGGGCTCGGGCGGGAGCCGATCCTTCGTCGTGGGTTGGGGGCAAAACCCGCCGCAGCACCCGCACCACCGCAACGCCTTCGGCTACGATCCCGCGCCCGGCTCGCAGGACAACGCCGATGGGTGGACGCCGTTCAACAACAACGCCGCACACAAATACGTGCTCTCCGGCGCCCTCGTCGGCGGGCCGAGCAGCGTCAACGGCTCCTTCACCGACAACGTCCAGAGCTACCAATCGACCGAAGTGACCATCGATTACAACGCCGGATTCGCGGGCACGGCGGCGTTCGCGGTGGCCCAAGAGCGCTGAAGAGGTGATCGAATGAAAAGGCCGGCGCCCGAGCACGGGGCCGGCCTTTCATTCGTTCGAGGTGAGAGCGTTTGGGCAGTGCGCGTCAGCGCGTTTCCTCGCGAAGCCGCATCACCCGGCGGTCATCGTGTCCCAATAGCTGTGCAGGCCGCGGATGTGATTGCCACCGTCGACCAGGATGGTTTCCCCTGTGACCCAGCGAGCGTCCTCGCTGCAGAGGAAGGAGACCACGGGCGCCACGTCCTCGACCTCGCCAATCCGGCCGAGCGGGGTGCGCTCCACGAATTTCTCGGCGGATAGGCCTTTGGTGAGGCCGGCGCCGTCGGCGAGCGGAGTGTGGATGAGGCCGGGCGCCACCACGTTGACCCGGATTCCATGGCGACCAAGCTCGCCGGCAGCCACTTTGGTGAGCTGCCCCAAACCGGCTTTCGAAGCGCAGTAGTGGGCCAGCCCGTCCGTCGGCGCGACTTGGTTCAACGAGGAGATGTTGACGAAGGCGCCCGGCTTCTTTTCGGCGATGAGCTTCCGCGCCACGGCCTTCATGAAGAGGAATGGGCCCTTCAGGTTGATGGCGAGGATTTGATCGAAGTCTTCTTCGGGCATGTCCACGATGGGCGCGAGCGTCGCCGTCCCCGCGTTGTTGACGAGGATGCCGGGCAGCCCAAACGCCGCCGTCGCCGCCTCGAGACAACGTGTGACGTCCTCGGCGCGAGATGCGTCTCCCGCAAAGGGCAGCGCGCGCGCCGGCCCCGCGGCCGCGCGATTCAGCGCCTCGGCCGCCGCCTCGAGCTTGCTCGCGGTCCGGCCGAAGAGCACCACGTTCGCGCCGTCGCGCAGGAGCCGCGCGGCAATGCCGAGCCCGATTCCTTGTCCGCCCCCAGTGACGATTGCGCTGTTCGAAATAAGCTTCATGCAGACCTCCGGGCCGGGATGGTACTTACCCGAGCCCGGATGTCCATGGATGCCTCACCCTGTCTTCGAGCGGACATGCGCCGGCGCCGAGATGCCGTTTGCGGCTCGTGTCTCGGCGCCGGAGCGCTCTCGAAGGCGGAGGCGGATCAGGGGTGGGCGCTCGCCCAGGTCTGGTCGTCGGTCACCATCTTGGTGATGAACTCCTTCACGGTGACACCCTTGGTGGCGAGCGTGGGGGAGTACCAGAGCACGTGGCCGGCGCCGTCGTAAACGAAGGAGTGAAAGTTCGGCTGCGGGTCGAAGTAGGTCGTGATCTCCGTCTCCAGACCCGTGTTGAAGGTGTCTTGGGAGATGCTGAAGAAGGTGGTGAGCACCGTGTCCTTCGTATAGGAGATGAGGGCGGCGCGGTGATCGGGATACGTCTTGCCGTAATAGCCGAGGAGCGCGTCGAGGTGCTGGGCGCACTCGGTGCAGCCGGCCGGCAGGGTCTTCGCGAGGTTCCACTGGGTGCGCCAGGCGTCCTCGGCGGCGATGGGGATTTCCGGCGGCATGGGCGTGCCGGAGTCGTCGATCAAATCGACGCGGATGTTGCCGAAGGCCTTTTGCGTCTGATCCCAGTTGAGCGCCGCGCCGAAGCCGCCCGCGCTCACGCCGCTCAGGATCACGCGATCGGCCGAGGGGAAGGTGGGCACGATGCGCTCGAGGAAGGCAGTCATGTTGGCGAAGCCCGTGTGCTTGGCCGGCTTGCCCGCGTACATGACGGTGTTGTCGCCGGCGTGGATGTCGCCGGTGCAATAAGGCACGTACACGACGCTGTAGTCCTTGAAGGGATTGGTGGCGTCGCCGCGATCGAAGAAGCCGCCGGCGAGCTGGCCGCTCGCGGTGCTCTTGAAGCTCGACTCCCCAAAGCCCGTGGTGAAGTTCGAAGCCGTCTTGAACGTCGTACAGGTCAGCTCGTTCCAGCAGGCGCCGCCGCCCTCGAGATAGATGAGCACGCGCGAGCTCTTCTTCGTGAGGTTCACACCGATGCCGGTGGTGGAGCCGTCCCCGCAGAAGGCATTGTCGAACGGGATCCACGTCCACGTCTCGTCGGGCGCGACGATCGGCCCATCCCCGGGGGTTTGGCCGCCCGTCCCCGTCGACGTGGTGGTGCCGGTGCCGCCCGTGCCCGTCGAGCTCGAGGTGGTGGCGCCGCCCGTGCCGGTGCCGCCGGCACCTGTCGACGAGGTGTCGTTTGAATCACCGCCCGAGCACGCGGCCAGAGCGAACGAAGCGACGATGGGGAGGATCAAGAGGCGCATGTCCATCGCATATCACAGATCGCATGGTACCCAGGTAACGAAGGCTGACCTGCAATGGTGCCCCTCGGGCCGTGTACAGGCACGTTGTCGGAATGGCGTGCGGCGGGATGGAATCACGCGGGCTCGTGGGCTGAATGGCCCATCGGGTCACCGATGCTCGCTGCTCGCTCATCGATGGTGCCTTTGCCGCGCCGAAGGGGCGCGGCTCGGGCAGGGATTGTGGTTGCCCGTGGCCCAGCGCGTTGCCGCGACGCGCCGGTGACGCGCGCGGGGAGAAGCGATGAGACACGAGGGGCCGCGTGTCTTCTCGACGAACGTCCACCACGAACCCTGCTAGGGTGACGCGCCGGGAGAGACGATATGAGCGACGACGAAGACTTCGAGGACGAGGACGGCGGCGACGAGGAGGGCGGCGATGACGGCGACGGCGACGACGGCGGCTTCGACGACGAGACCGCGGGTCGCCTCGTCGCGGGTCGCGCCTTCGAGCTGAGCGGCATCACCAAACGACAGCTCGTCGCGTTCCGCGACGCGGTCGCGGGGATCGGCGCGAAGGCCGGGCTGACGCTCGTCGTCGTGCCGGGCGGTGATTTCACGGACACCGGTCCGGGAATGGATGAGGGCGTGTACGGCGGCTGCGCCGTCGGTCTGCCCGCGGGGAGCGGCGGCAGCTACGAGCCCGATGTCATCGAGCGCGAGCGGGCCTTGAGCCAGCTCGCCAAGGCGAAGGATCTCACGGACGCGGCTTGGCGCGAGATCGCCGCGCTCCTGCCCGAGCGCGAAGGCGAGACGCTGCGCGACGCCGAGACCGGGATTCAGCTCGTGTGCGTCGGCCCGCTCGCCGCCGCGACGCTGGCCTTCGGCATCGAGGGCAGCGAGGACGACGAAGGCAAGCCGGGCACATACTTCACCGGACAGGACATGTCCCAAGATCGCTTCGCGACCGGCGTTTGGGGCGTGCGCGTGGGCTACACGCAGTACGAGAGCCCCGAGGTCGAGGAGGTCGATCTCTCCGACGAGGCGCACCAGAAGCGTGTCGCCGAGCTCGGGCAAGACAATCCCGCCTACTTCCTCATCGCGCAGTACGACTGACACGCAGCGCGCCGGTCGCGGCGAGTCGATCCTCGCCGCGATCGTGTAAGCTCGCGCCGCGCAATCCGTTCGGAGGCGCCATGCATCCGCGCATCCTTCCAGCCCTCGCCATCGTCCTGTCCGCCTTCGCCGCCGCGTGCGATCCGGCTTTCTGGCTCACGGGCACCATCAAGAGCCCGGCCGGGCCGCTCGCCGGCGCCGAGATCACGCTCGCGTGCCCGGGCTACACGACACAGCCCGTGACGAGCAGCGCCGACGGGCGCATCACCTTCCATCAGGTTCCCTCGATCGATCCCGAGTGCCGCGTGCGCATCACCAAGCCCGGCTTTCGCGCGCACGAGATCACGGTCGCTTCGATCTGCCATTCTCATTTCGGCCTCACGTGCCGCCAGGCGACGCTCGAGGTCGAGCTGGTGCCGGAGCGCTGATTCGATATCTGTCCCCGCGCCGCCGCCGCACGGCGCGGACGCATTGCGCGGCCCGTCGCGGTCGAGCGAGGCTCGTCCGATGACGGGCGCCCCACCGATCGCCGATCGCGCCCGGCCGCGGCGATTTTGCCGTCCGTTCGGTACGCGTCCCTCGGGCTCCATGCCGGCCGTGGGGGTCGGATCGGGGCGGGCCGTGACGTCTCGACGCACCGCGGCGGTTGTGCTCCGGCCCTGATTCGCCGTATTTGATAGGTGTGAACCACCCCGCGCTGCCTCCTCGCCAAGGCCTCTACGATCCGCGTCACGAACATGACGCATGCGGCCTCGGCTTCATCGCGCACATCAAGGACAAGAAGAGCCACGAGGTCGTCACCCAGGGTCTCAAGATCCTGAAGAACCTCACCCATCGCGGAGCGACCGGGGCAGATCCCTTGCAGGGCGACGGCGCGGGGATCCTCATTCAGATCCCCCACGTCTTCCTCAAGCGCGAGTGCGCGGGCATCGGCATCGAGCTGCCCGACGTCGGCGAATACGGCGTGGGGATGATGTTCCTCCCGCGCGATCCGGGCGCGCGCGCCGCGTGCGAGCGGGAGATCGAGCGCGCCGTGATCGCCGAAGGGCAGGAGATGCTCGGGTGGCGCGACGTGCCCGTCGACAACCACGGCCTCGGCGAGGGCGTGAAGGCGAGCGAGCCGGTCATCCGCCAAGTGTTCGTGGGCCGCGGCCTCTCCACGCCGGACGTCGATGCCTTCGAGCGCAAGCTCTACGTCATCCGCAAGCGCTCGGGCCACGCCATCCGCGCCCTCGGCCTCTCGCGCGCACACCAATTCTACGTGCCCTCGTTCTCGGCGCGCACGCTCGTCTACAAAGGCATGCTCCTCGCGCATCAGGTCGGCGAGTTCTACGTCGACCTGCAGGACGAGGCGCTGGCGTCCGCGCTCGCCATGGTCCACCAGCGCTTCTCCACCAACACATTCCCTACGTGGGATCTCGCGCACCCGTTCCGCCTCATCGCGCACAACGGCGAGATCAACACCCTGCGCGGCAACGTGAACTGGCTCCGCGCCCGCCAGCAAAACATCGCTTCCAAGCTCCTCGGCGAGGGCCTCTACAAGATTTGGCCTCTCATCTACGATGGCCAATCCGACTCGGCCTCGTTCGACAACGCCCTCGAGCTGCTCTTCTTCGGCGGCTATTCGCTGGCTCACGCGATGATGCTGATGATCCCCGAGGCCTGGGCCGACAACCCGCTCATGGATGAGAAGCGAAGGGCCTTCTACGAATACCACGCCGCGCTCATGGAGCCTTGGGACGGGCCGGCCGCCATGGCCTTCACCGATGGCCGGCAAATCGGCGCCACGCTCGATCGCAACGGCCTCCGCCCGGCGCGCTACGTGGTCACCGACGACGATTACGTGATCCTCGCCTCCGAGGCCGGCGTGCTCGACATCCCCGAGCGCAAGATCGTCAAGAAATGGCGCCTCCAGCCGGGGAAGATGCTGCTCATCGATTTGGTCGAGGGCCGCATCGTCGACGACCGCGAGCTCAAGGACAAGCTCGCGAAGCACCGGCCTTATCAGAAGTGGCTCGACAAGACGCAGCTCCGGCTCGCCGACATCCCCACGCCCGAGGTGGTGCCGATGCCGGACAGCGACAAGGTCCTCGATCGACAACAGGCCTTCGGCTACACGCAGGAAGATCTGCGGCTCATCATGGCGCCCATGGCCGCCTCCGCGCAGGAGGCGATTGGGTCGATGGGCGACGACACGCCGCTCGCGGTCCTCTCCGATCGGGCGAAGCCCCTGTATTCGTATTTCCGCCAGCTCTTCGCCCAGGTCACCAATCCTCCCATCGATCCCATCCGGGAAGAGACGGTGATGTCGCTGGTGTCGTTCATCGGCCCGCGGCCCAACATCCTCGGCCTGGACGAGAGCGGGCCCAACATGCGTCTCGAGGTGAGCCAACCCATCCTCACCTTCGAGGACATGGAGAAGCTGCGCCGCGCCGAGGAGCTGACCAAAGGCCACTTCCGCTCGGTGGTGCTGTCCATGTGTTATCCGGCCGCGTGGGGCGCGGAGGGCATGGAGGCGGCGATCGCCAAGCTGTGCGCCGACGCCGAGGACGTGGTCCGCGGCGGCGGGGTCAACATCATCATCCTCACCGATCGCGAGATGGGCGCGGACATGATCGCGATTCCCGCCCTCCTCGCCACGAGCGACGTGCACCAGCACCTGGTGCGCGCGGGCCTCCGCACCCGCACCGGCCTCGTGGTCGACACCGGATCGGCCCGCGAGGTGCACCATTTCGCGCTCCTCGCCGGCTACGGCGCCGAGGCCATCCACCCGCACCTGGCCTTCGCCACCCTCAAGGCCCTCGGTGATCTGCTGCCCCCCGCCGTGAGCCACAAGGAGGCTTGCAACCGCTACATCAAGGCCATCTCCAAGGGCCTTTTGAAGGTCATGTCCAAGATGGGCATCTCGACCTATCAATCGTACTGCGGCGCACAGATCTTCGAGGCCGTCGGCCTGCGCGAGAGCTTCGTCGATCGGTATTTCACCGGCACCGCCAGCGTCGTGGAGGGCGTCGGCCTCCAGGAGATCGCCGAGGAGACGGTGCGCCTCCACCGCCTCGCCTACAGCGATGCTCCCCTTTATCGCAACGCGCTCGACAGCGGCGGCGACTACGCCTTCCGCGTCCGCGGCGAAGCGCACATGTGGACGCCCGACTCCATCGCCAAGCTCCAGCACGCCACGCGCTCGGGCAGCTACTCGACCTATCGAGAGTACGCGAAGCTCATCAACGATCAGAGCGAGCGCCTCATGACGCTGCGCGGCCTCTTCACCATCAAAGAGGCCGAGCATCCGATTCCCATCGAGGAGGTCGAGCCGGCCAAGGAGATCGTCAAACGCTTCTCCACCGGCGCCATGTCGCTCGGGTCGATCTCCCATCAAGCGCACAGCACCCTGGCCATCGCGATGAACCGCATCGGCGGCAAATCCAACACGGGTGAGGGCGGTGAGGACCCGAGCCGTTACGTGCCGCTCCCCAACGGCGACTCGATGCGATCGGCCATCAAGCAGGTGGCCGCGGGCCGGTTCGGCGTGACCACGGAGTATCTCGTCAACGCCGACGATCTCCAGATCAAGATGGCCCAAGGCGCCAAGCCCGGCGAGGGCGGCCAGCTCCCCGGTCACAAGGTGTCGAAGTACATCGCCAAGATCCGGCACGCCGTACCGGGTGTGGGGCTCATCTCGCCTCCGCCGCACCACGACATCTACTCGATCGAGGATCTGGCGCAGCTCATTCACGATCTCAAGAACGTGAGCCCCAAGGCCCGCGTGAGCGTGAAGCTGGTCGCCGAGATCGGCGTGGGCACGGTGGCCGCGGGCGTGGCCAAGGCGCACGCCGATCACGTGACCATCTCCGGGCACGACGGCGGCACGGGCGCGAGCCCGCTGTCCTCGATCAAGTACGCGGGCGGTCCGTGGGAGATCGGGCTCGCCGAGGCCCAGCAGACGCTGGTCTTGAATCGCCTGCGCGGCCGCGTCGTGGTGCAGGCCGACGGGCAGATGAAGACGGGCCGCGACGTGGTGGTGGCCGCGCTCCTCGGCGCCGACGAGATGGGCTTCGCCACGGCGCCGCTCGTCGTCGAGGGCTGTATCATGATGCGCAAATGCCACCTCAACACCTGTCCGGTGGGCATCGCCACGCAAGACCCCGAATTGATCAAGCGCTTCTCCGGCCAGCCGGAGCACGTGGTCAATTACTTCTTCTTCGTGGCCGAAGAGGTGCGCGCCCTCATGGCCCAGATGGGATTCCGCACCTTCGCCGAGATGGTGGGCCGCTCCGACATGCTCGACATGCGCCGCGGCATCGCCCAATGGAAGGCGCGGGGCCTCGATTTCTCACGCCTCCTCCACCGCCCCGACGTCGGTCCGGACGTGCCCATCCGCGCCTGCGAGAGCCAGGATCACGGGCTCGACAAGGCCCTCGATCACGAGCTCATCGCCGAGTCCCGCCCGGCCCTGGTGCGGCGCGCGCCGGTGTCGTTCGAGATCCCGATTCGCAACACCCACCGTGCCTTCGGGGCCATGCTCTCCGGCGAGGTGGCGCGGCGTTACGGGCACGCGGGCCTGCCGGAGGACACCATCCGTGTGAAGGCGGTGGGCACCGCGGGCCAGAGCTTCGGCGCGTTCCTCGCGCGGGGCGTGACGCTCGAGCTCGAAGGCCAAGCCAACGACTATGTAGGCAAAGGCCTCTCCGGCGGGCGCATCATCGTCTATCCCCCGCGCGAGTCCCGCCTCGCGCCGGAGGAGAACATCATCGTGGGCAACACGGTGCTTTACGGCGCCATCACCGGCGAGGTGTTCTTCCGCGGCGTCGCGGGCGAGCGCTTCGCGGTGCGCAACTCGGGCGCCACCGCGGTGGTCGAGGGCTGCGGCGATCACGGCTGCGAATACATGACCGGCGGCACGGTGGTGGTGCTCGGCAAAGCCGGCCGCAACTTCGCCGCCG
Organism: Minicystis rosea; assembly: GCA_001931535.1. Lineage (GTDB taxonomy): Bacteria > Myxococcota_A > Polyangia > Polyangiales > Polyangiaceae > Minicystis > Minicystis rosea. The sequence continues at coordinate 13,154,161 of CP016211.1, read as the reverse complement.
GCATGAGCGGCGGCGTGGCCTACGTGCTCGACACCACGAGCGACTTCAAGCTGCGTTGCAATCGATCGATGGTCGAGCTCGAGCCCGTCGTCCCCGAAGATCCGCACGCCGAAGGCCCCCGCCCGCGGCGCGGCACCTGGGCAAGAGCGACATCGACATCCTCGTCGGTTTGATCGAGCGGCACCGCGATTACACCGGCAGCACGCTGGCGCGGAAGATCCTCGACAACTTCGATGAATATCGCCCCAAGTTCGTGAAGGTGATGCCCCACGAGTACCGCCGCGCGCTCACCGAGCTCGCGGCCGAAGAGGCCGCGGCCCGCGCGAGCGGGGCGAAGCCTGCGACGGAGGCCGTTGTCCATGGGTAAAGTGACCGGTTTTCTGCAGATCGCGCGCGAGGAGCCGGGGTATCTGCCGGCGGCGGAGCGCATCCATTTCTACAAGGAGTTCAGCCTCCCTCTGGCGGACGCCGGGATGCGCCGCCAAGGCGCCCGCTGCATGGATTGCGGGATCCCGTTCTGTCAGAATGGTTGTCCCGTCAACAACGTCATCCCCGACTGGAACGATCTCGTTTACCGAGGCTCGTTCCGCGAGGCGCTCGACGTCCTCCACTCCACCAACAACTTCCCCGAGTTCACCGGCCGCGTCTGTCCCGCGCCCTGCGAGGCGGCCTGTACGCTCAACATCAACGACGACGCCGTCACCATCAAATCGATCGAGCAGTTCATCATCGATCGCGGCTGGAAAGAGGGCTGGATCGTGCCGCAGCCGGCCACGCGGCGCACCGGCAAGCGCGTGGCGGTGGTGGGCTCCGGCCCGGCGGGCCTCGCCTGCGCCCAGCAGCTCGCGCGCGCGGGGCACGACGTGGTGCTCTTCGAGAAGGCCGATCGCGTGGGCGGCCTCCTGCGCTACGGCATCCCCGACTTCAAAATGGAAAAGCACCACATCGATCGGCGCGTGGAGCAGATGCGCGCCGAAGGCGTGGTGTTCCGCACGGGGATCCACATCGGGGTCAACTACCATGCTCACCGCCTCATCGAGGATTTCGACGCGGTGGTCTTGGCCGGCGGCGCCGAGCACCCGCGCGATCTCCACGTCCCCGGCCGCGAGCTCGGTGGGATTCACTTCGCCATGGATTACCTGCCGCAGCAGAACAAGCGTGTGGCCGGCGACGAGGTGCCCGGGCAGATCCTGGCGAAGGACAAGCACGTGGTCGTCATCGGCGGCGGCGACACGGGGTCGGACTGCATCGGCACCTCCATCCGTCAAGGCGCAGCCTCGGTGACCAATTTCGAATTGATGCCCCGGCCGCCCGACAAGGAGAACAAGCCGCTCACCTGGCCCAACTGGCCGATGAAGCTCCGCACCTCGAGCTCCCACGACGAGGGATGCGAGCGCGATTTCGCCATCGCCACCAAAGGCTTCTCCGGCGAGGACGGGCAAGTGAAGGTGCTCCACGCCGTCCGGCTCGAGTGGAAGAAAGACGAGCGCGGCGTCTTCCAAGCGCAGGAGGTCCCGGGGTCCGAGTTCGATGTTCGCGCGGACCTCGTGCTCCTCGCCATGGGCTATTTGCATCCGGTGAAGAACGGGATGCTCGAGCAGCTCGGCGTGGCCCTGGACGGGCGCGGGAACGTGCTCGCCGACACCCATCGATACCAGACCTCGAATCCCAAGGTCTTCGCCGCGGGCGACATGCGCCGCGGGCAATCGCTGGTGGTGTGGGCCATCCGCGAGGGGCGCCAAGCGGCACGCGCGGTGGACGAGGCGCTCATGGGCGCGTCCGATCTGCCGAGATAATCACCTCTCCGAGACATCATCCCGAAACGAGTCGCGTGTTATCGTCGCCGCGCATCGAGCGCCGGGTTTGGCCCCGGCGCTCGGGGAGGCACGAATGACGGCGAAGAAGGTGGCGCTTTTGACCGGCGCCAGCACGGGTATCGGCCGCAGCATGGCCGAGGCGTTGGCGCGCAATGGATACGTGGCCTTTGCGGGCATGCGCGATCCGGAGGGGAAGAATCGAGCCGCGCGCGACGAGCTCACAGCCCTCGCGGGCACGGGCTTGGCGATCGAGGCGCTGGCCCTCGATGTGACGGACGATGCCTCCGTGAACGCGGCGGTGGCGGCGGTGCTGGAGAAGACTGGGCACATCGATCTGGTCGTGAACAACGCCGGCACCAGCCTCGGTGGGCTCGTGGAGTGCAGCAGCGTCGATCAGGTGAAGCGGCTCTTCGAGACGAACTTCTTCGGAGCCCACCGCGTTTGCCGCGCGGTCCTGCCGCACATGCGCAAGCGCCGGACAGGCCTCCTCGCCTTCACGTCGAGCATGGGTGGGCGCACCCTCCTCCCCAACACGGCCCATTACTGCGCGACCAAAGCCGCCATGGAGATGTTGGCCGAGGGCTACAAGAACGAGCTGCGGGCGTTCGAGATCGACGTGGTGATCCTCGAACCGGGCCTCGTGCGCACCAAGATCTTTCACAACATCTGGCTCCACGACGACGAGGCCGTCGCAGAAGAGTACGGCGCGCTGGGCAAGATGGTGCAAGCCGGCATCGAGGGCGCGAAGAACATGGATGGCCCCGCGCCGGAGGACGTCGCCGACCTGCTCTTGAAGCTCGCGGAGATGCCGTATGGGCAAAGGCCCCTGCGCACGACCTTCGGCGCCGACGCCGCCTTGGTCGCGCCCGTGAACACCGCCGCCGAAGACGCCGCGCGGGCCCTGATGGCCATGTACACCGCCGGATAGCAGCGCTCCGTCATCGGACGCAGAGGGTCAGGCCTTCTCCCTTCACCCCTCGCGACTCCGCACCTCTCGACATCGAAGCTCTCGAGACTTGGCATCGTCGAGACATCCATTTCGACGCGCCCCCAACATCCATTCACGCCCGAGCGCGCTCCGAGGCTCGAATCCTTCCTTTCATGCCTTTGGGCATTGAAATCTCCTCGGACGCCCGAGGGTCACGCGCGCGCCACGCATTCGACAAAGTGCGCAAAAGTGTGCGTCACCACGGAACGCAGATTGGCGCACCTCTGCGCACTCACGCGCCGCGCCGCATTACGCAACAGAGCTGTAAAATTCGTATATCGAGCAATTTGTTCCGCGAACCAAGAAGAATTTGAGTAACATGGTAAGCATGAGAGCGCGTTGGCCTACCCTCGTGTGCTTTGCCGCGGTTGCTTTTGCCATGGGGAACTGTGGCGGAGGAGAAGGGATGATGTCCGGAGGAACGAATTCCTCCGGGACCTTCGGTGGAGCGGGCGCACATCCCACGGGATCCGGCGGGCATACGAGCGGATCGGGCTCGGGGGGTGAAGGCAACGTCATCAACATCCCCGACAGCGGCACGTGCAAGGACATGGTCACCTGCGCGGATGTCGGCGCCAACTGCGGCGCGATCGCCGACGGTTGCGGGGGCATCCTCCAGTGCGGCGATTGCGTGTCGCCCGAGACGTGCGGCGGCGCCGGCAAGCCCAACGTGTGCGGCACGTTCGTGTGCACGCCGACGACCTGCGCGCAGGCCGGCGCGGATTGCGGCCCCATCGGTGACGGCTGCGGCGGCGTGCTCGACTGCGGCACGTGCAGCCTGCCGAACACCTGCGGCGGCAGCGGGACGCCGAGCCTGTGCGCGATTCCGGCCTCGTGCACCAACCTCTGTCTCCAACAGGTCTCGTGCTCGGGCAACGTCACCACGACGATCAGCGGCAAGGTGTATGCGCCCGGCAAAGGCACCGGCGTCGGCGATCCGCTGCTGAGCGCGCTCGTCTACATCCCCAATGCGGCCGTGGCGCCGTTCGCGGCCGGCGTGACGTGCGACAAGTGCGACGCCAACGTGTCGGGCTCACCGCTCGTGAGCGCGACGACGGGGCCCGACGGCTCGTTCCAGCTCACCAACGTGCCTGTGGGCCAGAACATCCCGCTCGTGATTCAGCTCGGCCGCTGGCGCCGCCAGGTGACGATTCCGAGCGTCACCGCGTGTCAGGACAACCCGGTCGACGCCCAGCTCACGCGCCTCCCGCGCAACAAGAGCGAGGGTGACATCCCGAAGATGGCCATTGCCACCGGGAGCGTGGATGCGCTCGAGTGCGTGCTCCGCAAGATTGGTATCGACGATGCGGAGTTCACCCAACCGAGCGGTGACGGGCGCATCCACATGTACCTCGGCGGCGGCAGCGCGGGCGCGAACCGCGGCACCGGGACGCCGAACGAGAGCACGCTTTGGGGGAGCCAGACGACGCTCAACCAATACGACATGCTGCTCTTCCCCTGCCAGGGCAACGAGTACTATTCGAATCGTTCGGCCGTGGCGAACTGGCCGGGCATGTGGGACCGACTCAAGGCATACACCGCTTCGGGCGGACGTATCTTCGCCACGCACTACAGCTACGTTTGGCTCCACGGCAAAGTCGCCTCCAGCACCACCTGGAACCCCGGCCCCGGCCCGTGGGAAGGCGTGGCCACGTGGAACGTCGATCAGAGCACGCCCTCGGATCAGGACGGGACCATCAACATGACGTTCCCCAAGGGGCAGGCGTTCGCGCAATGGCTCGTCAACGTGGGTGCCTCGACGACGCTCGGCCAGATGCCCGTGAAGGTGGTCCGGCACGACGCCGACGCGGTGGGGACGGCGCAGGAGTGGATGAGCGCCACGAACCCGGCGGGGATCCCGCTGCACTTCACGTTCAACACGCCGGTGGAGGCGATGCCGGACGACCAGTGCGGTCGCGTGGTGTTCAGCGACTTCCACGTGGCCAATGCGTCCACGGGCGGCAAGGTGTTCCCGGCCGAGTGCGACAACACCGCGATGACGCCGCAGGAGAAGCTCGTCGAGTTCATGCTCTTCGATCTCGGCTCCTGCGTGACGCCCGACATCCCCACCTGCACGCCGAAGACCTGCGCCGATCTCTCGATCGAGTGCGGCCCGGCCGGTGACGGCTGCGGCGGCCTCATCCAATGCGGTGATTGCCCCGCGGGTGAGACGTGCGGCGGCGGCGGCAAGCCGGGTGTCTGCGGCAACCTGACCTGCACGCCCAAGACCTGCGCCGAGATCGGCGCGGAGTGCGGCCCGGTCGGCGACGGCTGCGGCGCCGTCCTGCAGTGCGGCGAGTGCATGGCGCCGAAGACCTGCGGCGGCGGCGGCACGCCCTACAAGTGCGGCGGCGGCGGTCCCGCATAATCACGCTCGCCCAAGGCGCGCTCGCCCCAAAGCAGCGAGCGCGCCCTCCCCTCCCCGATTCCCCTCTTCCCAATCAACGCTCCCGGAGCCCGAGCAACGAGCCTCGGAGAAGAGCTCATCGGTGGTCGCCCAAGGCGCAAAGGCATCTCCTTTGCGCCTTTTTGCGTCTTTGCGCCTTTGCGCCTTTGCGTTGAATTCCGGATCTCACTTCCGCGGCGCAGGCCACGTGAACGCAAAGGCCGTTTGCGACTGGCAAGGCGAGAGCGCGGAAGGCTCGATCGCGAGAAGGCGTTGCTCGGCGTCGTCGAAGGCCTTCTCGTCGCGCACGATGGCGCGCTCGATGAAGGTGCGATAGGCGCGGGCCGCGTCGTCGCGGCGGCCTTCGCGCTCGTAGAGGAGGCCGAGGAAATACGTGGATCGATGGGTGTCGAAGTTGCCGCCCGACTTCAGGCGCGCGAGCTCGAAGAGACGCTTGGCCTCGGCGTCATGATGCATGTCGAAGGCGCGTTTGCCGCGCTCGTACGTCGTGTCGGCGGACGGCGAGGAGAGGAGCCAATGGAGCCCCTCGGCCGGGCTTTGAATCCCGGCGCCAAGCATGTTGAGGAGGACTCCGCCGGCCGTGAGGGGAATGATCGGGAGCGACACGGGCATGGTCGTGGTCATGGCCGTCCTCTCATCGGACAACACCGTCGCCTTTTCCCGCGCGACGGGGAGGAAATGGCGATCCAGCTCCTCGCGACAACGGAGCTTCTTGCCGGTGAGGGGGTCCCAGAGCACGAGCATCGCGGCGGAGTCCGGCTTGTGCCTGACGACGTATCCACGGGTGTCGGGCGCATAGCGGGCCTCGTTTCCCCAGAGGCCGGCAGGGGTGCAGCCGATGGACGCGGCGGCGAGCGCCGCGAGACCGGGGAGCCACGATTTCATTGCGGCCTCCGCCACGTGAGGGTGAGATCGGCGCGCGAGGCGCAGGCCGGTGCAGGCTTGCCTTCGAGACGCGCGAGGCGGGTTTCCGCGTCGCGATAAAGCAGCTCGCCTTCGGTGGTGGAGACGGCGAGGAAGCGGCGGAGCGCCACCTTGGCGTCGTCGGGGCGCTGGGTGGCTTCGCTCGAGACGGCGAAGTAGTAGAGGCTCAGATCGACCCACGCGCGCGGCAGGTTCTCGATCTGGGAATCGCCGTGCCCCTGGTTGACGACGAGGATGAGGAAGAGATCGCGCGCCTCCGCGAAGCGCCCCGCGACGTAGGCGTCGCGCGCGCGGATGTAGACCGATCGCGGCTGGCTCGAGGCAAAGAGCGTATCGAGCTGAAAGAGCGGGAAGAGGAGCCCGTCCCCGGCCAGGCGCACGCCCACGCCCACGGCGGTGAATGGCCCCATTCCGATCGCGGACGCCCTGCGCGCGTGCCGATCGCGGGCGTCGTCTTCGAGCGCGTCGGCCACCGCGGGCGCGAAGCGGGCGAGGTCTTCGCGACAGCGGATCTTCTCGGTGGTGATGGGGTCGCGGAGGACCACGAGATCGTCCCCTTCGCCGACGACGTAGGCGGCGTGGCTCGGTGCATAGTGGGCGACGTCGCCGAAGCGTTGATGCGCGGTGGGGGCACAGGCCGGGAGAAGCAGGCTCGACGCGAGCCACAGGACGGAGCGTCTCATGCCCGGAACGTGGGCAGAGGTGGGGTGCTGCGCTGCTTAACGTTCTTTAATCGGAGGTCGATTAGAGGCGCGGCTCGCGGCCGCGCAGCGAGCGCATCACGTCCGCCGCCAGAATGGCGGGGTAGAGCGCGGTGCGCGCGGCCTGCATTGCGCCGGCACGAAGCCGCCCATGCGAGTCCGCGGGCTGGAGGGAGGGCGCGGGGCGCTCGCCGCCGCGATCGACGGCCAGGTCGGCGCTCACGCGCTCGGCCACGAGCTCCGCCGAGGAGAGCGCGCCTTCGACGTAGCCTGGGAATTCCGTGGCATACTCAGCTGCCGCGAAATAGAGGCGGCGATGCGGGGCCTCCGGGCGGTTCCAGACGTCGCCCACGGCGCTCAGGACGCCGGGGGCGAAGCACGTGTTGGGGCCGCCGCCCACCCAGGGGTGGTTACGCCAATCCCACACGTCGAGGTGCTTTGGCTGGGCCGCGCGCGCGTCGCCGCACATCTCGGCCATCGAGGCGCAGAGGAGGCGCCGGAGCTCGGCGTCGTCGCCTTGCGCGGCGTCGATCAAGCGATCGCTCACGAACGCCGACAACGACCATTGCCGGCCCGAGGGGTGCGAGGTGTCGAGCGCCCATTCGATGCCGCTCGCCTCGGCGCCGGCCGTGTACGACATGAATTGCAGACCGCCCGGTGCCTTCCACCACGGCGTGTCGTAGACGAACACGGCTTTCGCGGCGTGCCCGATGGGCTGGGCGTGGAGCAAACGGCGGGCGGCGGAGAGATCCGGATCGAAGCGAAGATGGCGGCCGGCCGCGTGCGGGGTCACCGCCACCACGACGCGACGTGCTTCGAAGCGGCCGCCCGGCGCGAGCACGATCACCCGATCGGGCCGGTCGTGGAGCACGTCGGTGACGGGCATGTCGCGGAGCACGAGGCCACGAATCTCCGCGGCGTGTCGCATGAGCAGACCTTCGAGACCGACGGTGAGGCCCAGCTCCTGCGGGCCGCCGCGGTGATCGTTGGCCACTTGGAGGAAGCCGCCGTTGGCGGCGTTGTACCAGAGCCAATAGAGCATCGAGATCTGCGCCGGCCGGATCGAGAGGATGTCGAGCACGGCGAGGCCCCACATCTGTTTGATCCAGCGAGGTACGCGCTGCGCGTCGATCCATGCTTGGACCGTGATGGAGTCGAGCGCGGCGGCGTCCTTCGTGCGCCAAGGCTCGCGGCGATCGACGGCGGCCTCGAGGGCGAGGTAGCCGGAGAGGGACTCGAAGATGCGCACGCGGTGATCCCAACCCACGTCGCGCGCGAGGCCTTGAAGCTCGAGGAAGCTGCCCTTCTTGGTGGTCTCGCGATAGCGGCCTTCGAGGTAGGTGCGCGAGGCCGGATCGGGGCCGTAGGCTTCGACGTGCGAGTAGATTTGATCCGCGCGGAGGAGCCTGCGCGCCAAGGCGACGGCTCGGGTGTGCTCGTTGCCGAGGTAGTGCGCGCCGAGGTCGAGCGCGCAGCCGGTGTCGGGCACCTCGAAGGAGCGCGCGCGGCCTCCCAAGCGATCGGAGGCCTCCAACAAGAGCACGCGTGCGTCCGGCAGGCGGCGCTCGATTTCGGCGGCGCAATGCACGCCCGTGAATCCACCGCCGATGACGATGACATCCCAGCTCGCGTTCGTCGCTTCGTTGCTGGTGGTCGTGATGCGCAGCGCGGAGACGGCGTCGCTCGCCGGCGGATCGATCGCGGGCGCGTGCGGAACGAGATCGATCGCGCCGGCCGGACGCGGCACGTTCGCCAACCCCGAGCGCTCGACATGGGCGAGCACGGCGAGCACGCTCGCTTCGTCCCAAGCGTCACCGAGGATTTGCAGGCCGATGGGGACACCATGTGCGTCGACGCCGATGGGCGCCGTCGCCGCGGGCAAGCCGGTCAGGTTCGCGAGGAAGGCATGGCGCGTGAGCGAGAGGACGAGATCGGCGTCGCTGAAGCTTCCGTTGAGCTCGCGATCGGAGAGCGAGGGCGCCGTGGACGAGACGGTCGGCGACACCAACACGTCGGCGATCGAGAGCGCGGCGGCCACCTGCCGGCGGAGGCCGGCGCGCAATCGTTGGAGGTCCAAGTATTCGCTGGCCGAGACGCGTGCGGCCACGCTCATGGCGAGCTTCACGTCGGGCGCGAGCAGCGCGGTGAGCTCGGGCGCGACCGTCTCGGCCAAGGCCACGCCCTCGCAGCCGAGGGTGGCAATGCCGATGGCGGCGGCGTCGCGCGCGAGCGGGATGCGCACGGGGACGAGCGTGGCGCCGTCGCGCTCGAGCGCGCGCAATGCGCTTTGATGAACGGCTGCGATGGCAGGATCGCAGTCGCGAAGATCTTCCTCGTCGACGCCGATGCGCAGCCCACGCACGCCGTCGCCGAGCCGCGCGCCGAAGCCGCCGGAAGGCGGCGGGTCGGCCCACGACGTCATCGGATCGGCCGGATCCGGCGCGGAGGCGACCGCGTCGAGGAAGAGCGCGAGATCTCGGGCGCCGACGGCGAGACCACCGAGGTGGTTGAGCGATCCGCCGAACGCCTCGCCCGCGCGGCTGATGCGCCCGAACGTGGGCTTGATGCCGAAGATGCCGCAGATGGCGGCCGGCACGCGTATCGATCCGCCGGCGTCGCCGCCCGTCGCGAAGGGGCCGATGCCGAGCGCGACGGCGACCGCGGATCCCGTCGACGAGCCGCCCGCGGCGCGCGTGGGGACATGGGGGTTGCGTGGCATCACCGCATGAACGTTGTTGCCGATCGGAGAGACGCCCCATTCGGTCATCAAGCTCTTGCCGAGCACGACGGCGCCCGCGGCGCGCAGGCGGGCGACCACGGTGGCGTCCGCGACGGCGACCGCCGGATCGTGGCCCGATCCGAAGCGGGTCGGCATGCCGGCGACGTCGTGTTGATCCTTCACGAGGAACGGCACGCCTTCGAGCGGACGCGCCGAGCCTTGGGCGAAGCGATCGGCGGCGATGCGCGCGGCGGCGCGGACCGCTTCGGGATCGTGGGCCGCGAGCACGTTCATCGATGGAGTGCGCCGCTGGAGTTGCGAGAGCGCAGAGAGCGCGCGCTCGGCGACTTCGATCGGGGTGGTGCGGCGCGTGGCGTAGGCGTCGAGATAAGCCCGGCTCGCGTGCGGGAAGCCGTCGCGAGACGGCGCTCCGAGGCGCGCATCGTCCCAGCGGCGCGGCGCGCGCGCGCGAACGGGTTGGAGGACGTCGGGGAGCTCGCCACGAAACTCGGGTGGCAGCCGCGCGAGATCGCGAATGCCGAGGACCTCCATGACGACGGCGCGCACCAACGCGCCCGTCCCCGGGAGCGTGGCGAGGCGGCGCACGGCGGAGAGGCTCCGCCCGGAGAGGCGGAGTGGAGAAGCAGAAGAAGCGATGTCGTCTCGGGATGGGCCGAGGCTCCAAGACCCCATATCGAATGATTTCTTTCGGGTAAGAATGGTTGTCGGGCCAAGCAGATTGCCCTGCCGCGGCGCGGCCTGCAATCGTCGTGTGTGCGCAAATGCCGAATTCGACTCGCCTGCATCCGAGCATCCGAAAGCGCGTTCGTGCAACTCTGGATCTCCGGATGACGATGGGTCCCACGCCGGAGATCAGGTATCGAATGGCGAAGGAGATGCCATGGCGCCCCAGAATGGGAGTCAGGCGAGCGTGGGTTTGGGGGCGCGGCGCGTCCGGGATCAGCCGGGATCGAGGTCGAGCGCTTCGAGCACGACGCTCGCGGGATCGAGGAGAAAGCCGTCGTCACGGCTCAAGAGCAGGCCGGCGAGGCCGAGGCGGCGCAACTTGGTCAGGGTGACGTGGACGCGGTTGGAGGCTGCGGGGCGCGGGATGCGCTCGCCGGGCCAGCCTGCTTCGAAGAGGGCTTCGAGCGTGAGCGCGCGGCCCGGCGCTTCGAGGCGGCGGCGCACGAGACGGAAGAGCACGAGGCGAGCGGCGCGCGCCTTGAGCAGGCGTACGGGGTCGCCGTCTTGCACGCGGAACCAGCGCGCTTCGGGGCCGACGACGAGCATGGGGACGGCGCTCGAAGAGGGCTGCGGGGCGCGGGGCAAGCGCGCGGCGCCACCTTCGATCGGGGCTTCGTGCTCGGCGAGCGCGCGCTCGAGGAGGCGAACCGCGAGGCGCACGTCCTCGGCCGAGAGCGCAGGCGCGAGCGCGCCGTCGGGCGCCGGCGAGCGCGCCAAGGCGATGCGCGCGAGCGCCGCGCGGCGATGGCGATCGGTGGCCTCCGCATCGCCTTCGGCGGCCGCGCGGCGGGCGAGCGCGACGTCGCCGAAGCCGCAGAAGACGTCCACCGCGGCCTTGGTCGAGAGCGAGCGGGCGCCGTCGGCGGCGCGCGTCGCGGCCTTGAAATGCGCGTTCGCGTCGTCGTCGCGGCCCTGCGCGATGGCGACGGCGCCGAGCGCGGCGGCGAAGACGGCGACGTAGTGCTGCTCGCCGGTGTTGTGCAGGAGCGCGGTGGCCTCGCGGTACGCGGAGGCGGCCTCGTCGAGGCGTCCCTCTTCGAAGGCGACGTTGCCGAGGTAACCGTGCGCGAGGCTCTCCGACCAGCGATCGCCGACGGCGCGGTGGATCGCGAGCGCGGCGGAGAGCGAGGCGCGCGCTTCGGGGAAGCGGCCGCGCGCTTCGGCGATGCGGCCCTCGACGCTGAGCACGTAGCCCTCGGTGCGCCGATCGTCGATGGCGTCGAGCAGGGCCTGCGCTTCCGCGGCGGCGCGCTCGGCGTCGTCGAGCCGGCCCAAGCTCAAGCGCGCTTGGGCGAGCTGCGCGGAGGCCACCGATTGGCCGCGCAGATCGCCGGCGGCGTGCAGGCTCTCCACGGCGCTCTCGGCGTGGACCTCGGCCTCCGCGGCACGGCCGCGCCAGAGCAGCGCGCCGCCGTACGTGAGCATCCAATCACCGACGAGCGCCGGGTCGCCGAGATCGAGGGCGATCGCGCGCGCCTCGGCGAACCGGCTCCGCGCTTCGTCGACTTGGTTGATGCGGTCGAGGAGGAGCGCGGTCTTGGTGAGCGCGAGGGCCATGTCGGCGCGTGACTCGGCGGCGCGCGCCGCTTCGAGCGAGCGTTGGAACCGGAGCATGCAATCGATGACGCGGCCGCGCACCAGATCGGCGAGCGCGCGCGTGTAGAGGGCCCGCGCGCGCACCACGGGATCGACGGACGCGCCCTCCGCTTCGAGCGCGGCGTCGAGCATCGTCGCGTAGGGCTCGAGCCGGCCGCGCGCGCAGAGGAGGAGCACGGGCTCCATGAGGAGCAGCGCGCGGAGCGCGGTGTCGGCGTCGAGGATGGGGCGGCGCGCGAGCGCGCGCGTGGCCACGACGATGAGGTTCTCGACCTCGAGCGCGAGGCGGCGAACATCGTTCGCGCGCAGGATCGGTGCGCCGCCCATGCGCGTGGGCGCGAGGAAGAACGAGGCGTGGCGCGCGGCGGCCGCGGCCGTCCCGCGCATGGAATCGAGGCGCTCCTCGGCGTAGGCGCGGATGCTCTCGAGGAGGCCGTAGCGGCGCGTGGCCGGCGCGTCGAACGCGCGGAGGAGCGACTTTTCGTGCAGCGCTTGGAGCACGTCGAGCACGGGCGGCGGCGCGTCGTCGGGCCCTTCGCGCAGATCGATCACGCCCTCGGCGGCCTCCAGCGAGAAGCCGCCGCGGAACACCGCGCACTGCGCGAGCGCGCTGCGCTCACGACGATCGAGCAGCTCCCACGACCAATCGAGGGCCCCGCGCAGCGTCGCTTGGCGCGCGGGCGCGCCGCGGGCGCCTTGGGCGAGGAGCTCGAAGCGACGCGCGAGCCGCGTGAGGATCTGCTGCGGCGAGAGCATGCCCGCGCGCGCGGCGCACAGCTCGATCGCGAGCGGGATGCCGTCGAGCTGCCGCACGATCGCGGCCACGTGAACGGCGTCTCCCGCCGAGAGCTCGAAGCCGGGCCGCGCGGCCCGCGCGCGATCGACGAAGAGCGCGACCGCCTCCGTGCCGGCGATCTCCGCGAGCTCGCGCGCCCCTTCGGGTGGCACGGTGAGCGGCTCGACCGGCAAACACACCTCCCCGACGATGCGCAGGCGCTCGCGCGACGTCAGCACGAAGCGCACCGCCGGCGCCTGCGCGAGCCAAGGCTCGACGAGGCGCGGCGCGTCGGCGACGAGCTGCTCCAGGTTGTCGAGGATGAGCACGCCGACACCGGACGAGGCCAGCGCGCGCCCCAATTGATCCACGGCCTCGACGGTCGAGCCGCCGGCGGCGAGCGGCACGGCCAGCGATCGCGCCACGATGGCGCACGCGTCGTCGAGGCTCCGCGCGTCGCTCAGATCGCAGAAGAGCACATGCGATCCATCGCGACGCATGGGCCCGAGCGCGGAGCGCGCCCACTCGAGCGAGAGGCGCGTCTTGCCCATGCCGGCGGGCCCCGTGACGGTCACGAGGCGCGCGCCCTCGTCATGGCTCCTCCCGAGCACGCCGAGCTCACGTGTGCGACCGACGAAGGCACCGCGCGTCGGAACGTCGGGGTGGATCGTCATCGAGCGCGCAGGATACCGCAGTGTGATGAAGGGGTGATCGGATCCCGCGCGGAGGCGGATTGCCGGCGCGCCGCGCTGCAAAGATGCAGGCAAGAGACGCAGAAACGGGCGGTTTTCACGGCGTTTCGTGGGTATCCGTGCGGAAGGCCAGGGCTCTCGGCCCTCCGCCGGATGCGCGGGCGATGGGACGGAGGGCCCGGTCAGCGCGCGATGCCGAGGTTCTTCGGCATGCGCACGGCGGGGTCCTCCAGGTTGGGCACGAAGGCTTCGCCGGTGATCTTCTCGTACGCCTCGATGTAGCGGCGCGTGGCCTCGATGCGCACGTCGTCGGGGATGGCGGGGATGGGGCCGTCGCCCTTGAAGCCGATGCCGGCGAGGTAGCGGCGCACGTACTCCTTGTCGAAGCTCTCCGGATCCTGCCCGGCCGCGAAGCGCTCGTCGTACGTGCTCGAGAACCAGAAGCGCGACGAGTCGGGCGTGTGGATCTCGTCGATGACCACGATGTTGCCGTCCTTGTCCTTGCCGAACTCGTACTTGGTGTCGACGAGGATGAGGCCGCGATCGGCGCACCACTTCTGGCCGCGCGCGAAGAGCGCCGCGGCCATGCCGGCGGCGGCGTCGAAGTCCTCCGGCGTGATCCGGCCCATGGCGAGGATCTCTTCACGCGACGCCGACACGTCGTGATCGCCCTTCTCGGCCTTGGTGCTGGGCGTGAGGATGGGCGCGGGGAGCCGCTCGTTCTTGCGCAGGCCGTCCGGCAGGCGGTGGCCGCAGAAGACGCGCGTGCCCTTTTGATAGTGGGTCCAGATGCTGGTCGAGGTGACGCCCGTGACGTAGGCGCGCATCACCATCTCCACGGGGAGCGGCGTGCACTCGCGGGCCTCGAGGATGTTGGGATCGGGCACCGAGATCACGTGGTTCGGGGCCACGTCGCGGGTGCGTTCGAACCAGAAGGCGGCCAGTCGGTTGAGGATCTGGCCCTTGAGCGGGAGCGTCCCGAGGACGCGGTCGAAGGCGCTGATGCGGTCGGTGACGACGATGTATCGCCGGCCGTCCGCCGTCGTGTAGTTGTCGCGAACCTTGCCCTCGTATTTGGCGCCGAGGACGTCGAAGCTGGTGCCGTCGAGCGTGCGAGCGAGCGCGGCACGTAGAGTCTCGGTGTCGATCATGGCGCCGCCCTATAGCACGACGAGGTGCGGACGGACGTCCATGGCCGCAATCTTTGCGGGAAGCCGGGAACGGCCGCGCGCGAGCGCCATCGGGGCTTCTGTCACGCGGCACGCGGTGCTACGAGCCCGGCGCATGAGCACCCGTAAGAAGATCGCCCTCATCGGAGCCGGGAACATCGGCGGCGAGCTCGCCGCCCTCATCGCCAAGAAGGAGCTCGGGGACGTCATCCTCTTCGACATCCCCGCCAAGGAGAACTTCGCCAAGGGCAAGGCGCTCGACCTCGAGCAGAACAGCGCCGTCCTCGGCTACGACTCGAACATCAGCGGCACGGCCAACTGGGCCGACGTGGCCGGCGCGGACGTGCTGATCATCACCGCCGGCATCCCGCGCAAGCCGGGCCAGAGCCGTGACGATCTCGTCGGCATCAACCTGCCCATCATCCGCGACGTCGCCGACAACGCGAAGAAGTACTGTCCGAACGCGTTCGTCGTCGTGATCTCGAACCCGCTCGACGCGATGGTCTACGAGTTCATGCGCCGCACCGGCTTCCCCAAGGAGAAGGTCGTGGGCATGGCCGGCGTGCTCGACAGCGCGCGCTTCTCGCTCTTCCTCGCGCGCGAGGCGGGTGTCTCCATCAAGGACGTGCGCGCCATGGTGCTCGGCGGCCACGGCGACGACATGGTGCCGGTCCTCTCCGCGACGACCATCAACGGCGTGCGCGCGAGCGAGCTCATCAGCAAGGACAAGATCGACGCCATCGTGACCCGCACGCGCGGCGGCGGCGGCGAGATCGTCAAGCTCATGGGCACGAGCGCGTACTACGCGCCCGCCTCCAGCGCCGTGGCGATGGCCGAGGCTTACCTCCTCGATCAGAAGCGCCTCCTCCCCGCGGCCGCGTACCTCGACGGCGAGTACGGCTACAAGGATCTCTACATGGGCGTGCCCGTCGTCATCGGCGGCAAGGGCGTGGAGAAGATCGTGGAGCTTTCCCTCACCGACGAGGAGAAGGCCATGCTCAAGAAGAGCGCCGACAGCGTGCAGGGCATCGTCGACGTGGTGAAGAAGTCGGCCTGATCGCGCGCCGCGACGCCTGAGCGTCGCCGTCGATCGCGATCGATCCCGCGGCGAGGAGCTCCGAGAGGGCTCCTCGCCGTTGGTCTTTTGTGGGCTACCGGTGGAGGCCAAGAGCTTCGCTTGCAGCGCGTCCTCCGCGGACGGCAGAGACGCTGGGCAGGGCTCAAACACCGCGGCTGAACACGAGGCCATAGGCGAGCACCGTCAACACGGGCACCACCTTCCAGGCCAACGCGTAGAGGCGCGCGCCGCGAGCCTCGTCTTTCGCGTCCTCGGCGCGCAGCATCAGCACGCAGAACAGGATGTTGACCAAGTAGATCAGGTAATTGGCCGTCATGAACTTATCCATCCGCGTCAGGTAACCGAGCGGAGGGAGGCTCGATGTCGAGCTGATGTGGAACGCCACGATGGTGAGGAGCGCGCCGGTCGAGGCCGCGAGCCGCGCGGGCGCGCTCTTCGATCGCAGGAAGAGCGACATGCCCGCGACGAGGACCATCATCAGCGCCGGGAGGATCGATTTGAAGATCGCCGCGAGCCGCGGGCGGGAGACCTCCACGCCATAAACGAGCTGGGTGAGCTTCTTTCCATCTCCGATTTCGTCGGTGTCGATCGCCGACTCCCAACCATCGATGTGCCAGCCGGCGAGCTTGATCTCGTCCTCGATCTTGGAGTGCGATTTGTCGACCTCCAGAATGCTCTGCTCCGGATCGTCGTCGTCCTCGAAGACGATGGGCAGGATGTGGGCATCGAACGGGTATTCGCTCAGATCGACGTCCCCCGCGAGGTCCGCCTTCATCTTGTAGATCTTGTGGAGCTTGTCGTCGTGGAGCTTGTCTTTGCCGGTGACCTTGCCGTTGGAGACACCGATGTTGCCTTTGCAAGGCTCCTTGTCGCAGCGGACGCTGAGGATGAATTCGGCCTGGAACGTCCCGAGCGCGAGATCGAGCTTGTGGAGCCCGGTCAGGTGCACGCCGAGGCTCATCTTGATGGGGCCGTGCGGTCTCCGATCTTCCTTGTCGGGGGCATCGGCAGGCGCGTCGCCCTTGTGGGCGTCGGCAGCGGGCTCGTCCGCCGCCGCCGGGCGCATCAACGCGACCAGCGCGCAAAGAAACACCACGGCTCGAATGATCTTCTTCATGGGGATCTCGTCTCTCGGCGCCACGCGCGAGGAGGCCAATGGATGGAAGGGTGGTGAGCGAGCTCGCGGGCGCAAACCGCGCTCGTGTCGCGCCTCGCGGCCTCGATGGGGAGGGCGCGCAGGGTGGTTTACCGCGTCGAACGGGCTCGCCCGCTCCGAACCAGCGGAGGCGCCGCCTGCCACAGCGGCCCGGCGCCTCACGCCTCCAAAGCTTGCTCGATCCGACGCGGCTCGGCGCGCTTACTTGTTCGAGCCGGTGATGGTGATGTCGGTGATGTGGCAGTCGTGGAATTCAGCGTGATAGGCGTCCTTCTCGTGGAAGAGGACGATGGAGAACTTGCACGCCTTCACGTGTGCCGTCCCCGTCTCGCCGTCCTTGAGGTCGCCCGAGTGGAGGCCGCCCGACCGGTCCTTGTGAACCTTGTCGTCTTCGAAGATGTAGACCTCGACGCTGGTGCCGGTCTTGTTGTGGATGTGGAGATCGGCGCCCTCCGACGCCTTGGCGGGCGCCGACGAGAAGAAGAACGCCCCCGCCCCCGCGATGAGCGTCGCCGCGAGCCCGAATCCGACCGTGCGCTTCAACATGCAAACCCTCCAGGTGCACGCTCGACCCCATCGCATCCGCGCATCGGACAGCGGGAATCGGCTTATGCGCGGACGATGATGCGGTAGGCCTCGTGGATTGTTCAATCACTCAAATGGGTGATCGCCGGCGCGAGATTCAGAGTCTCGCGAAGGGTGCAATCACTCAAATGGGTGATCGCTGGAGCGCCCACCCGCCCGCTCGGCGCGCTCGGTGCCGGAGAGGAGGACGGCGAGCTCCGTGCGGCCGCGAACCCCGAGCTTCTGGTAGATTCGCTGTGTCTGCGTGCGGACCGTGTGGAACGAGGTCCCCATGTGGCGCGCGATCTCGCGGCTCGTGAGGCCCCCGAGCACGAGCTCGGCCACCTGCCGCTCGCGCGTCCCCAGCGCCGAGAGGCCTTGTTCGGGCTCGGCGGGAGGATCCGAGATACCTTCGGCGGGCAGCGCGTGATCGCCGAACCGACGCGCCAAGCGGCGACAGAGGAGCGCGCCGAAGGACGAGAGCATCGGATCTTCGGTGGGCGTCGCTCGACCGAGGAGGCCAATCTCCTTCGTCAAGAGCGCGACCTGGGTGCGACCGTGGAGACCGAGCTTGTCGAACACACGCCGAGCCTGGGTGTGCACCGTATTCGGCGACGAGCCGAGGAGCTCGGCGATCTCCTTGTTCTGCATGCCATGCGCGATGAGCATGGCCACTTGCTGCTCGCGCGCCCCCAGCGACTCGAACCCACCTTCGGGCGCGGCGGGGCGCGCGTCCCGCGGCAATGGGCGGCCGCGGCGAAAGGCCATGTCGACGATGCGATCCGCGATCGCCAGCGCCGACAGGAGGCGCGTGGCCGCCAGCGCCGTGTCACCGGGGAACGCGCTCCCCTGCCCGCGCCGGAAGAGGAAGATGAGGCCCACCGTGCTGCCGCCTTCGACGAGCGGACACGCCAGAATGCTCCTGATCCTCTCGGGATGCATCATCTCCCGATAGGTGGCCATGCGCTGCTGCTGGGCGTCGCTGTGAACCTCGTTGTCGATGAACGCCCGGCGGCCGCGCGAGAGCTCGCACCAGCGCCGGAGCTCGGGGCCGAAGCGAGAAGCATTGCTGACGTAGATGTCGGTGAAGCGGGAATCGTCATTGACGTAGAGCGGACGCGCCCCCGCCCATCGCTCCCCGGGCCGGAAGAGCGCGCCGTCGCAGCCGGCGCTGCGGCTCAAATCGGTGAGGATCTGGAGGCGAAACTCCGCGAGGCTCGAACACGCACCCGCGTAGTCGACGAGCGTCGCCAGAAAGCGAGATCGGTCCGTCAGGTGAGCCGCGCGCATCATCCGTTATGGCAGCCACGATAGCCCGCGCGCATGCAATCGGGAAGACGACTCTCCCGACGAGATTCATCCTTGCCACAATGAGATGTCTTTTCAATGGTTTGACGAGCCCCCCAAACGCTCGCCCGGCGCCGGCCGAGGCCACGGCGGGCCATTTCCTCGCGGAGATGGCCGTGCGCCGTCACCCGGGAGGCGCCGGCCCCACGCTTCAAGGCCGATTCGAGCCGGACGAATCGCTCGTGCGATACATCGTCTCTGCGTCGTCGAAGCGTGGATTGCGACCATCGGCAATCCACGCTTTGGTGACCGATACATTCATGGGAGAGCGAGCGCGCGTGTCAGGGCAGCGCGGCGTACTCCGAATAATCGGTGTGCGTGTGCATGCGCTTCTTCATGAAGAGGAGGCTCGCGTCCACGTCGACGTCGGCCGCCGAGGGCATGAGACCCTCCGTGGTTTGGGCGTGGAGATCGACGGTGATGGAGATGCGATCCACCAGCGTCGGCAGCTTCGCCGGCGAGAAGCGCGTCCACGTCACGTCGCCGGTCACGGGATCGACGATGGCCTCGCCGGAGCTCGCGCCCTCCACGCGATCCGCCGCGGCGAAACGCACCCGCACCTTGCCGGGCGCCTCGGGGACCGGGCCCACCAGCGTGAAGCGATGCTTGGGCTGCATCGCGGCCTCGAACGGGCTCGGGAGCTCGACGGTGCGGTCCTTGACCTGCCTCTTCTCCTTGGCGTCGATCTCGACGTCCTTGCCATCTCGGCTCTTCTTCAACATGGTGCGCTCGATTTTGCCGTCCTTCGTCACCACGCGAAGGACGGTGACGCTCGTCGACTCCACCTTGCCGTTCTTGTCGAGGTCGTCGGTGCGCGTGGTCTCCACGTGGCTCGAGCGCCGCTCGAAGGCCTCGAGCCGCGCCTGGCGCGCCGCCGCCGTCCGGAGGATCGCCGCGAGATCCGTGGGCGCGGGCGCCTGCGCACGCGTGGTGACGGGCCCGAGGACGAAGGCCAGGGCGAGGGCGAGCGGTGCGATCGAGCGAGGCTTCATGAAAGCGCGCTGCCAGGATGCCGGCCTCGCCGCAAGATGCTCTCCACGCGGAGCACGGATTCGACTCCCACGCGCCGGCGCGACCCGCTCCGATACAACGACGCTGTGCGCCAGGTGGTCTTGGAGGAGAGATGGCTTCTGGGTGTCGCCGGCGCGCGTCCCCCTGAACGGCAGTGTACGGGGCCTTCGCCGAGCGCTACGGTTTCGCGGTCCGGATCGCGCCGGGCTCACGAGACGCCGAGACTCGATATCCGGACGGGAGGAATCAGATGCTGAGTTGGAAGGAGTATGCCGAGCACGACGCCACCGGGCTCGCCGATCTGGTCCGGAGGCGCGAGGTCGCGCCGCGTGAGCTCGTGGCTTTGGCGTTCGACGCCATCGCCGCGCAAAACCCGAAGATCAATGCCGTCCTGCACCTCCTCCGCGATGAGGCGGAGGCGGCGATCGCACGCGGTCTGCCGGAGGGACCGTTCACCGGCGTACCGTTCCTCATCAAGGAGGTTGGCCTGCACGCGGCCGGCGTCCCCACGCGCATGGGCAGCCGCCTCGCGGATGGGCTCGCGCTGCCTTACGACACCGAGCTGATGACGCGCTTCCGGCGCGCGGGGCTCGTCACCATCGGCACCACCTCCACACCGGAGTTCGCCTTCAACGCCGTCACCGAGCCGGTGCTCTTCGGGCCGACGCGCAACCCGTGGAACCTCTCGCGGAGCCCCGGTGGATCCAGCGGTGGAGCGGCCGCGGCGGTGGCCGCGGGGATCGTGCCTTTGGCGCACGCCAACGACGGCGGCGGATCGATCCGCATCCCCGCGTCGAGCTGCGGGCTCTTCGGAATGAAGCCGACGCGCGGCCGCGTCCCCGCGGGGCCGGACGTCGGAGATCATTTGCACGGCCTCGGGGTCGAGCTCGCGCTCACGCGCAGCGTGCGCGACGCTGCCACGTTGCTGGATGCCGTGGCCGGGCCCGACGTGGGCGCGCCGGGTTGGGCGGAGCGACCGAAGCGGCCTTATGCCGAGGAGATCGCCGCGCCCCCGGGTCGGCTCAAGATCGCATTCACGGATCGCTTCCCCGGCAGCGGCCCCGTCGATCCGGAGATCGCAGCCGCGCTGCGCCGAACCGCGGGAGCGCTCGAGTCGCTCGGTCACATCGTGGTCGAGGCCGCGCCCTCGTACGACGCCGAGCCCTTCGAGAAGGCCACGATTCAAGTCTGGGCCGCGTCGCTCGTGGGCCTCGTGGAGATGCTCTCGTCGGTGTTGAATCGGCCCATCTCCACCGAGACCATGGAGACGGCGTCGCTCGCGGCCTACGAGGTCGGCAAACGCATGACGGCGCTGGAGCTCTCCGGCGCATTCGCGATCTTCAACCAGGTCTCGCGCGGCGTCGGCGCCTTCTTCGAGGCGCACGACGTGCTGCTCACGCCGGGCACGGCCACGTTTCCGCCGGCCATCGGCGCGCTCGATCAGAACGCGCCGGGGATCACGCTGGAGTCGTTCTGGCGGCAAATCGTGGCCTTCTCACCGTTCACGCCGCTGTTCAACACGACCGGTCAACCGGCCATGAGCGTGCCACTCCACCAGAGCGCGAGCGGGCTGCCGATCGGGATGCAATTCGTCGGGCGCTTCGCCGATGAGGCCACGCTGTTCCGCCTGGCCGCGCAGCTCGAAGCGGCGCACCCGTGGTCCGCGAGGCGGGCAACGCTGGGCGCGTGACCGGGAGGTGAGCGTGCGAGACGACGCGTCGAGCACGCTCAACGCATCCGCTTCCGGATCTCTGCATAGGCCCCCGGCGTCACGAGCGCGCCTCTCGTTACCGCTTTTTCTCCGGCTTGCACGTCTCCACCCTCGCCGCGCCGCCGGGCGGGGCGTGGACGACCTGCGTCACCCGCTCGGACTCGCCGTGGGGCGAAACCTCGATGGCCACGTGATAGGCCCCTTCCTGGAAGATCAAGCTGCCACCTTGCTGAAAGGACGACTGCTGATACGAAGGAACCTTCTCCGGATCCAGCCACGAAACGAAGGTCGGGCTCGCGTCCGGCTTGTCGGGCATCACGTAGATTCCGAGGCTGAGGCCGCTGGCCTTGCGGTCTCTGGCGCTGAGCACGGCGAAGCTCGCGCCGTTCCACGCGACCCACGGTTTCACGTGGGTCGCCGACTTCAGATAAAGGGGCTTGCCGTGCGGGCGACCGTCCTCGCCGGCCGTCGTCCAAGCGAGATCCCACCGGGCGCCCGACATGCTCCCCTGCACGGCCATGCCGAACACCCCTCCACCGAAGGCGATGTGCGGGTGCTCGAGCCCATACAGGCTCGCCGGCTCGTCGAGCTTCAAAGGCACGTTCTTCCTGAGGGCCCAAGTCTTCTTGTCGACGAGGAGGAGAAAGGCCTCTTTGCCCGCGATGGCGACCACACCGATGTTGTGCTCGCCGACCGCCGCGTCGAATTGATAGGATGAGAACTGCGAGGATCCCTGGTTCGGGATGCGGATGGTACGAAAGGGCTCCCGTTTGTCGCCCGCCGCGCGGGTGATGGCCATCTCACCGTGATCGATGGTGTGCTCGATGAACAGGACCTCACCGTCGACGACGATGGGCGTGGGCGGAAAAACGCTGTTGTTGCGGCGCGAGATGTAAACGAGATGGGATGCGAGCGATGCTGGCACGCCCAAGGGAAGCAGGCCGGGGAACTGGCCGACGTTGGGGTGCACGTCGGCACAGCTCGGGCCTTTCACGCTGGGCGCGGCGCTGGGATGAGAGGCCGGCGCCGCGGCCGCAGGTGTCGTTGCGGGCTTGGGCGCGGTGACGTGTGGAGGATCGGGATCACGGAGATCCGCGCCGTGATCGTCGCGCCGCGAGCAAGCGAGGCTCAAACAAGATGTGGAGGTGAGAAAGAGCGCCAGAGCTATGCGCTTTTGCATCCGCCGAGCGTCGCATGGCACGCGCGGGGGAATCCAGCGCTTCGGCTCAACACGGTGCGGCATGAGCCGGCGCAGAGATGGAGAGGCTTCAGTTCAGGCCTCTTTGCATCTCTGCGCCTCTGCTCGGAGAAAGCGTGATGTCGCGCGTCAGCCACCCAAGAGCCAGCGCGCAAACCCAGAGAGCCATTGCTCGCTCGGCTCCGCACCAAAGCTCGAACGCCCTTCGCGGGCGCTCTCGACGAGCCTCCCCGTCGCTTCGGAGCGATGGGCCGGCAGCGCCTCCAGGGTCGCGAGCAGCGTGGCGCGCTCCGCGTTGCCGCCGGTGCGCGGCTTCCAGGACTCGACGCGCGCGGTGAACGCGGTGTCCCCCGGATGAGGCTCCTCGTGCTGCGGGCCGGGACCGAGGCCATTGATGGCGTCGATCACGACTTGCTTGCGCTCTTTGAGCGGCAGGGCGCGCAGCTCTTCCGGGAGCACGGGGCGGCCGAGCCAGAAGTCTTGGCGACCGTGGCCGACGGGGAACTCGATGCGTTGCGAGAGCTCTTCGGCCGGCAAACCGCCCACGAAACGCACGGGCACGATGGGCGCGCCCACGGCGAGCGCCATGTCGATGAACGCGGAGCTCATCTTCACCACCGGGTGCCGGCACGAGAGGGAGCGCGTGCCTTCGACGTGCACCATGGCGCTCTTGCCCTGTTGGGCCATTTCGGCGGCGAGGTCGCCGATGATGCGCATCAAGGACTCTCGATCTTCGCGATCGAAGAACGTGATGAGGCCGGGATCGGTGATGCCGGGATAACTGAAGCTCTGCCGGATGAGCTCGCCCACCCACGAGGCCCGGTGCTCGGCCTTGGCCAGCGTGATCGTGGAGACGCCCGAGAGCGCCGAGACGAGCACCGAGAACAGGAGCGACTCCACCGCGACCTGGTGATTGGCGAGGTAAAGGCAGCTCCGCCCGCGCACCTTGGCGAAGGCCTCGGGATCGGCGATCACCACGTCGCCGACGAAGCGCTCGATGAGGCCGTAATAAAGGTCCTCCACCGGCCAGGCGCCGATGCCGAACCACTTGCGCCAATGCGCTTCCACCGGGCCGAGGTCCATGGCCGGCGGGCGAGCATCGGAGACGCGCACCGTGTCGCCGTCGCGCCGCACGTCGAGGAAATGCCGGCGCAAAGGCCGCATGGCCACCGTGGCGTCGGCGAGGTCCGCGCTCGGGCGCACGGTGCTCGGGTGCACGAAGGCACGTTGGGCGAGGTGATCGCGCACCGCGACTTCGGCCACGAGATCGGCGCCCGGGGCGACTCCATAGATGCAGGCGACGTTGCCAGGGAGCCAATCGCTCGGCTTCACGTCCTCGGGGGCAGCCACGGTGAGGGCGCCCTCGGCGCGCGAGAGGCGCACGCCCGGCACGAAGCGCCGATCGCGCAGGAACGCGCGGCGATCCGCGCGGCTCCGCTGTCCGATGGGGCCGCGCGGGAGGAGCACTTCGACGAGCGTGAGGGCGACGCGCACCACGCCGCCGACGAGGAGCTGGACCTCGAATTTCGGGAAGCGCGGTTGTCCGTCGAAGCCGGCGAAGCGCACCTCCAATTGGCCTTCTCCCGCAGAAGGCATTTCGCCGAAGAAACGAATCGAGGGAATGCGGTAGGGATAGCCCACCTGATCGCCTTCGATGTCGGGCGACCACCGGGAGAGATCGTCGTGGGGAATGGCGTGGGTGAGCGCGTCGAGGAGGCCTTGATGAAGCGCCCCGCGGGGGACGCCGCGCTCGGCCATGTCGAGGATGGCGGAAGCGCCTTTGGACCCGAAGCGCAGAGACCGCAGCATCTGGAACGAGGGGCCGTGGAACAGCGCGCCCGAGGCATACGGATCGTCGATGGGCGCGGCGTCCGCGAGCGGCGCGAAGGGCGCGGGCGGCGCCGGGAAACGCGGCGCGAGACGCACGCGGCCCGTGGCCACGGGCTCGAAGCGCGAGAGCGCGGCGTCACGCGCTTCGCGGAAGGCGAGCAGGGTGACGTGCTCTCCGTCGTCGCGATGATTCACCTCCGTGGTGAGACGCACGGGGCCGCCCGGGAACGGGAGCCAGCGCTTCACTTGCACGTCGGCGATCTCCACGACGCGCCCGCTCGGCGAAGGCTGCGCGGCCGCGGCGAGGCGATCGACCATCGACATCATCGGCAGCGCGGGCAGCGTCCACGTGGGCCGATGATCGCCGAGCCACGTGTCGACCGCGGCATCGAGCGTTTCCTCACGCGGTTGCCCGACACGAGGCCCGCGCGGGGGCGCGCCGCCGGGGACGATGCGCATGGCGAGAGACTTGGTGTGGTAGATGCGTTTGCCGTCGACCCACAACGAGCCTTCCGCCACCGCGAAGCGACCGCGCTCGTCCTCACCGACTTCGAGGATGTCGATCTCGGTGGTGATGCGGCGATTCGAGGGCACCACCTGACCGCGGTATTTCCAGACGGAAGGCTTGCCCACCGCGACCGGCTCGAAGCGCGCGCCGGGCACGCCCTCGGCCATGCCCCGCTCCATCATGGCGAATTGCAGGAGCTGGACGAGCGCCTCGATGCCGAGCGACCCGGGTTGCACGGGATCTTGGAAGAAGTGGGCTTTGAAGAACCACTCGCTCGCATCGACGTCCTTCTCGCCGCGGGCCCAACCGAGCCCCTTTTTGCCGCCCTCGGGCACCCACGCGGTGACGCGATCGAGCATGCAGAGCATGGGCTCGGGCAGGCGGGGCGAGGCCTCGAAGTAGCGTGACGGGCGGCTCCGCAGATCGACGAGATACGAGGAGGGAGCCTCGAGGCGGGCGCGCTCCTCCGGGGTGACGGGCAAACCCACCTGGTTTTCGAAGGCCTCTTTGGGGAAGAACCCGAAGACGGTCTTCATCTTGTAAACGCAGGTGTCGCCGACGAAGCACTCGACCTCGAACGACTCGATGATCATCCCCGCCGAGCGGGAGACGTCCGTCACCTTGGCGCGCGTGCGCAGGGTGCCCGAGGTGGGCAGGACCTCCGCGAGCAACGTCCCCGTTCCATCGAGGTTGCGGAACATGAGATCGATGTCGGCGGTGAGCGTGCTCCCGATGTAGCTCGCGAGCCAACCACAAGGCTGGAGCGCGGCCTCCATGAGCACGCAGAAGGGCATGGTGGGGTGCCCGTTGAGATCGAAATACCACGCCTCCTTCGGGACATCGTATTCGGCCTCGATCGATGCGCCCGCGCGGAAGGCGCCCATGGGCGCGTCCGTGCGGGTGATGCGTGACATGAAGTGATAGGGCGGCCCGGGCAAACGGGCCACGTTGCGCGGGCCGTCGAAGGGCGCATACATGGGCCCGAACGCCGCCGACGGGCGCCCCCAGGCGCAGGCGAGGAGCGAGGGATAATCGAACGGGAAGCCCTCGTGCGAGGCCACCGGCTTCGGCTCCACCCAGCCGGCGAGACCGCCGAGCTTCCGCTGATCCATGGTGCGATGGGCCGGATCCGCGGCGGAGGCGACGGGAAGATGAGCCCAATCGGCGAGCGGCCAATCGGGGACGAGCTTGAGGCCGACACGCCGCGCGTGAAAGGCCTTGAGGCCATCCACGGTGCAGAGGAGATCGGCATAGACGGTGGGCACTGGCCCCGCAATCACCTCTTCGACGAAGACTTCGTAGGTGAGGCGCTTCGAGCTCGGGATGACCTGCCCGCGGCAGCGCATGGGGATCTTGTGGCCGGCGACGGGCTCGAAGCGCCAGCCGTCGCGATCGACGGAGAAGCCCATGGCCACGAGGTAGAACGACATGGCCTGCACGCAGCCCTCGAACATCAGAGTTCCAGGCATGCAAGGGTCGTTGAGGAAGTGCCCCGTGAAATACCAATCATCGGGCGTGATGGGCGCTTCGGCGCGCAGGTATCCGCGTCCCCAAGGCCCGCCGCGCGGATCGAACTCGACGACCTCGCGGAGGAAGAGCATGCGCTCGGACTGGATGCGCGGCGTGCGCACGTGGGCGAGGGTCTTTTCGAAGCCGGGGCCGAAACAATCGACCACGCGTCCGTCGGCGAAGGCGCGGACTTCGGTCTCCGTGAAGCTGCGTTTGGCGCAAGCGACGGCGGGAGGATCGAGCGGGCCCGTGGTGCGGTGCTCACCCGTCTGCGCGTCCCAGAGGATGCCGCCGGAGTCGGCGAGCTCGGCCTCGGTGAAGAAGCCGGCCTGGCCGCTGCGCACCGAGAGGCGCAGCTCACCATTGATGCGACAATCGTAGTGGAAGAAGAAGAGACGAATGTCGCCCTGGCGGGCGTGGCCATCGATGTGGATGTCGTAAACGAGCGTGTCGCCCGGCTTGGGCAGCTCGCCGTGATACGTGAGGTCGCAGCCGAGGAGGCGATAGACACGCTCGCTGCGATTCTGGCGGTCGGCGCCCTGCCAGGAGATGAGGAGGAGATCGGCTTGACCCGACTCGATCATGATCCCCGCGGGCATGCGGCCCTCGTGGAGATACCAACTCTCGGTGGTGACGTCCGTCTCCGTCCAGATGGTGCCAGTCCCCACCGCGTGATGCTCACCGGCGATGCCCGTCACCCGATCCGCCAAAAGGAGCGGCGGCATGGGCATGCGGACTTGGCGGTGGAAGCCATCCTGATCGGCGAAGGCTGGGCCGAAGACGGAAGAGATGTTGCCGGAGGCGAGGACCTCGAGCTGAGCCCTATCGTACTTGGGGCCGGGGAGCGTGGCTTTCGCGACCGGGGCGGGGCGCGAGAGGGACACCGGCGGCGCGGCGGCGGCCGGGAGAGGCAGAATGCTCGGAGGCGGCGAGACGGCTGCCGGACGAGGCAGAGCGCTCGGGGGCGGCGCCGCGCGGAGCGGGGTCGCGGGAGGTGCCGAGTCCGGTGCAGGCTGTTGAATTTGCACAGGATCCGGGAGGACCTGAGAGACGGTGACCGGGTGCTCGAGGAGCTCGACGGCGGGGCTCGGCGGGGCGCTCGAATAGGCCCTCATCAAGCCGGCCAGCATGGTTTGCTGGAGCGCGAGGAACTGGGTGTGCGCCGCGGCCTGGGCTTCCAGGAAGTCGCGATGAATGGCGCCGAGGAGGGCGTGTTGTTGTGTGGCGCGGGCCAGGATCTCCACCGTGGGAGATGGCGTGACCGTGAGCTCGGGTGCCGCCGGGGCCGGGAGAAGGGTTGTCGCGGCAGGCAGAGGCGCGGCCGCGAGGGGCACCGGCGGCGGGGCGGTCACGGTGGGTGTCGCGAGATGCGGTGTCGGCGAGGAGGCTTTGGGGCTCTCGGGACGAGGCACCGGGATCGCGGCGGAGAGCGGTTGCTCCAACACGGGCGGGAGCGGAGGCGCGGGCACCATCACTTGCACGGAAGACTCGAATGGAGGGAGTTGAATGGCCGGCGGATGGGCGGGGATTCGCATGGTGGCGCCGGTGGGCTTATCGATGCGCGCGCCTTCGCCGAGCGCGGAATGGAGCGCGTCGGTGTCGACGGGGACGCCCGCGGCGACCAAGGCAGCTGCGGCATTGGCGAGCTGGCGGACACCGCTCCTGCCGGCGACGTCGAGTGAAACGGCGAGGTGCTCGCGGTCACCGAGGATGCGTTTGACCCAACCACTGCAGAGGCCGCGCGGGCCGTGCTCCACGAAGATGCGGACGCCGTCGGCATAGGCGCGCTCGATCATGCGGGGGAAATCGAGCGTGCCCACGGCCTGCGCAGTGATGGCCGCCGCCGCGCGATCCGAGGTGGCTTGGAAGGCGGTCGCGCTGCCGGCGGAGTAGACGCGGATGTCGGGAACGTCCGACGTGGCGCGGTGATGGAGGTCGTACCACTCCTTTCGGATCTCTTCGATCTCCGGGCAATGCGCGGCCATTTCGTAGTCGAGCGGGAGCGCGCGGGAGCGACCGAGCTTGTCGAGGACACGGCCGACGGCGGAGGCCTCGCCGCCGATCACGCAGTCCTCGGGGGTGTTGATGATGGTCAGGTGCGCCGTGGGCTCGCCGCGGAGCGCTTCGCGGACGGCTTCGACGGGGGCGGCGACACTCCATGCCTCCCACGTGCCGTCGCTGCCGAGCTTGCGCCAGGCGCGACGCGCGGCGGTGAAGTCGCCGACGATGCCGTCGGTGAAAATGGGGCTCTTCCACGATTCGGCGACCATGGCGTCGAGATCGCGCCAGGCGCCCGAAGCGAAGAGAGCATTGCTCTCGCCGGACGAATAACCAATGGTCGCCTGCGGCGTGAGGCCCAGGATGCCGCGCGAGATCTCCACGTGGAGCTGGCAGAGGAAGGCGCTCGCCCAGAGCTGCTCGAGCGGGTGATTGGGCGCGGCGGGCGGGCCGAAGATCCAACGGGTCGCGTCCGCGAGGGTCGCGAAGCGCGCGCCGAGGCGCGTGACGGCGGAGGGCAATGCGAGCGCGAGCTCGCGGCCCATGCCAACGTAGGAAGCGGCGGCGCCGGTGAAGACGAAGGCGAGATCGCCGGCGAGGGGCGCGTCGCGGTAGGCGATGCCCTCGGGCGCGGGGCCGCCTTTTTCGAGGTAGCGTTTGGCCTGTGCGAGACGGGTCGTGCGCTCTTCGTCGGTCGCGGCGACGATGACGAGGCGGGCCGGGCCTTCGGTGGAGATGGGGCCACCGGAGAGCGCGCGGATCACGGCGGCGCGATCGGCGCCGGCGATCACGTGGAGGCGCGGCGGAGGCTCGAAGGCGAGCGGGGCCGGCGGCGCGGCGGACGCGATGCGCACGGTGGTGGGCGCGCCGGCGAGCGAGCGTGTCACGGTCTCGGCGCTGCGGGTGCCGAGCCACGGTGTGGCGGCGCGTCCATCGGCGGGGCGCGCGCCGTGAAAGACGCTCCAGATGGCGGTGGCGACGTGAACGAGGCCGGCGGCGGCGTGCGCGGTCGCATGCGCGGAAGGATCGATGCCGCCGTCGCCGATGCGGAGCGTGGCGGGGCCGTCGCCGTCGAGGAGGGCGAGGACGCGATCGCCGTCGCGACGCGCGTCGTCGAGACGCTTGAGGACGAGCACGACGGCGGCATCGCCGGGCTTCGCGTCGGGGCCGAGCGCGGCGCGGTGCACGGGCTCGTCCGAGAGATCGACGGCGCCCACGACGGCGGCGTCGAGCTCGCCTTCACGCAGCGCGCGCGCGGCGATCTCCAAGGCGACAATGCCCGAGGCCTGCTCGGCGGAGACGGTGTAGCCGAGGCCGGCGAGATCGAGCTGGCTGTTGATGCGGTTCGCGGGGATGTTGGGCATCGTCCCCACGACGCCCGCGGCCTGGAGCTTGGTCTGCACGGCATCGCGGGCGCGGGAGAGCCAATCGTCGGAGACGACCTTGCCTTCGCGAGAGGCCCAGGTGTCCGCCCAATCCGCGAGGCGCCAGCGCGTGCCGTAGCGGGCGATCTCGGGATCGCAGCCCATGCCGACGAGCACGCCGGTGCGCTCGCGCGGGAGCGTGATGCCCCGCACGGCTTCGCGCGCGGCTTCGAGCGCGAGGAGCTGTTGGGGAAGCGTCTGCTCGAGATCGCGAGGCGGGACGCGCAGCCCTTCGAGCGCGACGGTGACGTCGGTGCGCCGCGGATTCCAGCGCTCGCCGGAGAGCACGGCGCGCGCGGCGGCATCCGCGCCCGTGGTGTCGCCGAGCATGGCGCCGATGCCGACGACGGCGATGGGCGGCGCGGGAGATGCGGGGACGAACGAGGTCACGGAGGCGCCGGCATCGTCCTCGGTGACGAGGAGATGCGCGTTGTTGCCACCGAAGCCGAAGGCGCTGACGGCCGCGACGCGCGGGCCGTTGGCGGGCCATTCCTCGGCGCTCGTCAGCAAGCGGAACGGGGAGCCGCGGAGCGCGTCGATGGGCGCGTCGGCGTGCAGCGTGGGAGGCCGCAGGCCGGCCGCGAAGGCGCCGAGCACCTTCATGAGACCAGCGACGCCGGCCACCGTGATGAGGTGGCCGAGGTTCGATTTGAGCGAGCCGATGGGCACGTCGCGCAGGCCTTCGAAGAGCGCGGTCATCGAGCGCACCTCGGTGGCGTCGCCCACGGGCGTGCCGGTGGCGTGACACTCGACGAGCGAGACGTGCGCGGGCGTGAGGCCCGACATCGCGTAGGCCGCGCGCATGGCGCGGATCTGCCCTTCCTCCGCGGGCGCGAGGAGGCCGCGACCGCGACCGTCGTTGGAGAGGCCGACGCCGCGGATCACACCGAGGATGCGATCGCCCGCGTCGCGCGCATCGGCGAGCCGCTTGAGCGCGACGACGGCGGCGCCTTCGGCGGGCACGAGCCCGTCGGCATCGCGATGGAACGGGCGGCTCTGGCCCGTGCGGCTCATGGCCGCGAGCGCGCAGAAGCCGACGTGGAGGAAGAGGTTGTCCGCGGCGTTGACGGCGCCCGCGAGCATGAGATCGGCCGAGCGATCGTGGAGGCGATCACACGCGAGCTTGATGGCGTAGAGCGACGAGGCGCAGGCCGCGTCGAGCGCGAAGCCACCCGCGCCGAGGCCGAGGGCTTCGGCCGCGAGCTGCACGGGGAAGCCGGACATGAAGCGGTTTTGCGGATCGGGTCGATCGACGCCCGCGAGCGCACGCGCGCGGCCGCCGAGGAACGCCTCGCCCTGCGCGTCGAGCCACACGCTCTCGGCGAAGCGCGTCATCGTCGCCGTCGGGAACGAGAGGTTGCCGAGCACGAGCCCGGCGCGCGCCGAGGCCCGCGAGGCGCCGGCGAATGCGAGCGCTTGGCGAGCGGCGTGGAGCACCCAACGGAACGAGGAATCGAGCGCGCGCACGCGGTCTGCAGACAGATGGAAGCCGGTCGGATCGAAGCTGGGCTCGAAGCCCTCCACGTATCCGCCGGCGTCGGACCAGGCGCGATCCACCGCGTGATCGGGCGTGCCCATGGAGTGCGCGGCGGGGAGTCGCCAGCGTCCGTCGGGCACGCCCGTGACCGCGTTGCGCCCCGCGAGCACGGCCTCGCGGAGCGCGGACGGCGAGGCCGCGCCCGGCAGGACGCAGCCCTCGCCGACGATGGCGATCGGCTCGAACCTCACGAGGCCGCGCCCGCCTGCGCGGCGGTCCGGCCGGGCTGCTCCCCGGACGAAGGATGGTCTCCACGCCGCGCAGCGCCGCGATGGGCCGACCGGACGCATCCTCGAGCGTCACCTCGCACACCGCGCGCTGCGCGTGCACTTCACGGCCGCGCACGATGCAGCGGATCGGTGCCTCCGGGAGACCGTCGACGAAGCTCTCGAACTCCGCGACCGCCATCGGCAGCGACGCACCACCGAGGACGTCGCGCGCCCACAGCACCGCGAGCTGCAAGGCACCGTCGAGGGCCGCGGGATCGACACGCCACGCTTCCTCGGCCCAACCACGCTCGCGCGTGCCGGTGAGGCTCCCCGCGATGCCTTCGCGGGAGACGCCGTCGATGGATCGAATCACCTGGAAGCTCGGGCCGTGGAAGAGAACGTGGCCGTCGTACACGACCTCGTGCGTCCACGTGCCGAGCGAGGGCTCGGGCGCGCGGTTCGGCAAGGGCTGCGGCTCGCGGGCGGCCTCGACGTTGGCGCTGTAGTGGAGCACGCCGTCGCGCCCGCGCAGCTCGACGGTGAGCTCGCCGGCGCGGCCGTTCGCGCGCGGCTTGCACGAGAGCGAGAGCCGATCGCCGCCGTTCTCGAAGTGATCGAGCTTGATGCCCCGAAGCACCTTGAGATCACGCAGCACCACCGCGCCGGCATCGGGACGGAGCGCGCGCGCGGCGCGCGAGATCCACTCGATGGCCATGGCCACGGGCACCACCGGCTTGCCACCGACGCGGTGATCGCCGAGGTACGGATGCGATCGCATCCCCACCGTGACCTCCGCGGACACGACGGATCCCGCCGCGGCGCCCAGCGCGCCGTCGCCCATGGCGCCGCCCACCACCGTCTCCACCTCGTCGGGCGAGCCCGAGAGCTCCGCGACGAAGCGTCGCGCTCCATCCGCAAGCGGGATGAGCGCGACGCCCATCTGATCGAAGCGCGCCTTGAGCGACGGCGTCACCATGCCGCCCTCCCACGGGCCCCAGCCGATCGACTTGGCGACGAACGATCCTCCGCGCGCGTGGCGCATCGCGGCCGCGACCTTGTTGAGCACCTCGTTGGCCATCGCGTAGTCGCTCTGCCCGAGGTTGCCCGTGCGCGCCGCGACGGAGGAGAACAGGCACACGAAGCGTAGCGGATCGCTCGCCGTGGCGTCGAGCAGCGCGCGGAGCCCGAGCACCTTCGTATCGAAGACCCGATCGAACTGCTCCGCGGTCTTCTCCGCGATGAGCTTGTCCGCGAGCACGCCGGCGCCGTGCACGATGCCGGTGATCGGCCCCCACGTGCGCCGCGCATCGTCGAGCGCCGCCGCGAGCCCGCGCGCATCCTGCACGTCGACCGGCACGTAGCGGACCTCGGATCCCGCCGCGCGAATCGCCGCGATCGTCGCCTGCACCTCGCGGTTCGCTTGGATGCGCGCGACGCCTGCCCCGAGCTCCGCAGGCGCGACCGTGCGACCGTGCGCCTTGGCGTCTTCGAGCAGCGCGCGCTTGAGCCCCGCGTCGTCGGTGACGCCGCGGCACGCCGCCGGCTCCTCTTCCAGGCGCGAGCGCCCGAGCAGCACGATGCGCGGCCGGGCCTGCTGCGCCAGCGCGATGACGGACGCCGCCGTCACGCCGCGCGCACCGCCCGACACCACCACGACGCTCTCTTGATCCACGACGGAGGCGGCAGGCACGGCCTCGCGCGCGACACTGCGGAGGCGCGTGCGCGTGCCATCGGCATGGAGCCCGACCTCGCGCGTCGCGCCGCCCGTGAAGAGCTCCTGCACGAGCACCTCGGCGAGCGCCTCCGGGCTGCGACCGCCGCGCTCCAGATCGACCGCCTTCACCGCGGCGCTCGGCCACTCGATGGCCGCGGTGCGCGCGAGCGCCGAGACACCACCGAGCCACGCCCGCCGCTCGTCACGACCCGAGAGCCCGAAATCGCCGCCCGTGTCCTGCACCGTGACGAGCACCCCTCCGCTCGCCGCGAAGCGCGCCGCGATCGACTTGGCCGCGCGGAACGCCTCGCGATTCACCGCGACGGCTTCATCCACCGTCGCGACCGCGCGCAGGCCGCCGAGGAAGATCACCACGTCCGGCTCGCCGCTCACCGTGTCCACGACCTCGGCCTTCACGCCGCGCACATCGAGCGCGCGCACGACCGCCGCTGCGACACCACCGCCGTCCTCGGTCACCACCACGCGTCGCGCCCCGAGCAGCCCCGACATGGCGAGCCCGCACGGCGTCGCCGCCTCCTCGATCAGCACGAAGCGTTGAATCGCAGACGCCGCGGGCACCGCTGCCTCCGCGGTCGCAGCCGCGACCGGCGCCGCCGGAGCCTTCGCTCCCGCATTGCCGCTCCGCGCACGCATGTACTCGACGATCTGTCCGAGCGTCCGAAGCGCCGCCATTTCACTGGCATTGACCTCGGGCAGCCCCGGCGCGCGCTCCCGCATCGCCGACAGGATCTCCACCCGCTTGATCGAATCGATCCCGAGGTCCGCCTCCAGCTCCATCTGAAGCCCGAGCATCTCCACCGGATAGCCCGTCTTCTCCGCGACGATCGTGAGCATCAACGCTTCCAGATCGACGGACGGCGCCGCTGCCGGCGCGGCCGGTGCGCTCGCCGCCTGCGGGCGCGCCGCAGGCGCAGCATTGCCGCTCCGCGCACGCATGTAATCGACGATCTGCCCGAGCGTCCGAAGCGCCGCCATCTCACTGGCATTCACTTCGGGCAGCCCCGGCGCGCGCTCTCGCATTGCCGACAGGATCTCCACCCGCTTGATCGAATCGATCCCGAGGTCCGCTTCGAGCTCCATCTGAAGCCCGAGCATCTCCACCGGATACCCAGTCTTCTCCGCCACGATCGTCAGCATCAACGCTTCCAGATCGGCGGAAGGCGCGGCCGGTGCAGCCGCTTGCGCTGCCTCCGGCGCAGGCGCCGAAGGTGCCGTGACGGCGCCGCGCGCGCGCATGTACTCGACGATCTGATCGAGCGTCCGAAGCGCCGCCATCTCACTGGCATTCACTTCGGGCAGCCCCGGCGCGCGCTCCCGCATCGCCGACAGGATCTCCACCCGCTTGATCGAATCGATCCCGAGGTCCGCCTCCAGCTCCATCTGAAGCCCGAGCATCTCCACCGGATACCCAGTCTTCTCCGCCACGATCGTCAGCATCAGCGCCTGCAGATCGACACCCGCGGCAGCAGCCTTGGGCGCCACCGGAGCAGGCGCCGCGACCACCGGAGCCGGCGCAGCCACCGCAATGGGCGCTACCGGTGCAGCCACCGCAATGGGCGCCGCCGGCGCAGCCATTGCAATGGACGCCGCCGGAGCGGGCGCAGCCACCGCAATGGGCGGCGCGGGAAGCGCGGCGACGGGCGGCGGCGCCGCGAACATCGCGATGGGCGCCGCGTGGACGCTCGGCGTCGTGTGCGCCACAGGCATCATCGGCTGCCCAGTCACCATCGCGGAGAGGCCCGAGAACGACGACTCCACCGTGCGCAGGAAGGTCGCGTGCGTGTCGGCCATCGTCCTGAGATAGGCCGCGTGCGCCTCCGCCGTCTGGCGCTGCGACTCCTGATAGGCACGCACCCAAGCCAGGTGCGCGTCGTTCGGCATCGCCGCGACGGGCACGGCCGTCGCAATGGGCGCGCGCGCCGCGATGGGCGCAGCCGCCGCAATGGGTGCGGGCGCGGCAATGGGCGCAGCCACCGCAATGGGCGCGGGCGCGGCAATGGGAGCCGCCGCAACGGGTGCGGGCGCGGCGACAGGCGTCGAGACAGAGGACGGAGGCGCAGCCACTTTCACGATCTCCTTCGGACGAGGCGGATTCGGCTTCGGCAGGGCGGCCGCGCCGCGCGGCGGCGGGTAGGGCTTGCCGTGGTTGGCCCCGTTGATGGGGATGGTCATCGCCGGCTTCTTCTTGGGCGCGCCCGGCCGCGCATACCCGGCCCACAGCGGCGCGAAATCGATGGCCACGCCGGCCACGGCCAAGCGGCCGAGCGCCTCCTGCAAGCTGGTCACACCATTCTTGCCCTTGCGATCCAGCGCGATCGCCACGTGCTGCCGATCGCCGAGGATGCGACCCACCATTTCGGTGAGCACCGCGCCCGGCCCAATCTCGAGGAAGACGCGCGCCCCACGGGCCCACATGCCTTCGACTTCCTCCACGAACCGCACCGGCCGCGCGATCTGATCGGCGAGGCGACCGCGAATGGCGTCCGCCTCCGCACCATACGGCGCCGCTTCCGCGTTGGACCACACCTCGACGGACGGCGCCGCGAACGGGATCCCCGCGAGGTGCTCCGCGAAGCGCGCGGACGACGGCGCCACCAGCGGGCTGTGGAACGCGGTCGCCACCGGCAAGCGCTTGGCCGTGATGCCCTTGCCCGCGAGGTGCTGCTCGACACGCGCGATCTCGTCGACGGCGCCGGAGAGCACGACCTGCGTGGGATGGTTGTGGTTCGCGACGACGACCCGATCGCCGAGCTCCGCGAGGATCGCGCGCACCTCGTCGATGGGACGCGCCACCGCCGTCATCGCGCCCGGCGTCGAGGACGCGTCACGCATCAGCTCGCCGCGACGGCGCGCCACCGCGACGACGCTCGCTTGATCGAGCGCACCGGCCGCCGCCAGCGCCGTGATCTCGCCGAAGCTGTGCCCGCCCACGCACACGGGCGCGACGCCCACCGCGCGCACCACGCCGAGCAGCGCCAAGCTGGTGAGCCCGATCGCGGGCTGCGCCCACTCCGTCGCCGTGAGCTGCTTCGTCTGCGCCTCGCGCTCCGCATCGGTGAACACGGGCCGCGGGAACACCACGTCGTGCACACCAAGTTCATCGAAGCGTGTCGCCGCGGCGGCGTCCCACACGGCGCGCGCCGCATCGAAGCTCATGGCGACATCGGCGCCCATGCCGACGTATTGGCTCCCCTGCCCCGGGAACAAGAAGGCCACCGGGCCCGCGCCTTCGCCGATGCCGTAATGAATCCCCGTCGGCGTCGAGAACGCCGCGTCGAGCTTCGCGCGCGCCTGCGTGAGCTTGGCCGCGAGATCCTGGGCGTCGCTCGCCACCACCGCGAGGCGATGGCGATCCGAAGCGCGGAACGTCTCCTGCGACGTGCGCGCGACCGCGGCGAGCCCCAGCTCCTCGGCCTGCTTCACGGCCTCCGCGCACTTGGCTGCGAGCTCCGTCGCGCTCGCGCCGCCGAGCATCACGAGCTCGGCCGGATGGCTGCGGAGGAGCGACGCGCGCGCGCCCGGCCCCGTGTACTCCTCCATGGTGAGGTGGAAGTTGCTGCCACCGAATCCGAAGCTCGACACCGACGCGCGCCGCGGGTGCGAAGCATCGCGGATCCACGGGCGAGCCTGGGTGTTGAGGTAGAACGGGCTCTTGTCGATCTCGAGCTTCGGGTTCGGCCGATCCACCTTGATCGTCGGCGGCAGCACCTTGTGATGGAGCGCCATCACCGCCTTGAACATGCCCGCCGCGCCGGCCGCAGACTTGGTGTGCCCGATCTGCGATTTGACCGATCCGAGCGCGCACCACTGCCGATCCGTGCGCCCGGCCTCGCCGAACGCGATCTGGAGGCCCTCGAACTCCGCGGCGTCGCCTGCTTTCGTGGCAGTGCCGTGTGCCTCGACCAGCTCGACGGTGTCGGGCCCGTAGCCCGCGACCTCGTAGGCGCGCCGGAGCGCGCGCGCCTGGCCCTCGGGGAGCGGCGCATAGACGCTCTTGCTGCGACCATCCGACGACGATCCGATCCCGCGAATCACGGCATAAACGCGGTCTCCATCACGCTCGGCGTCGGCGAGACGCTTGAGCGCCATCATGCTCATGCCCTCGCCGAGGAGCGTGCCGTCGGCGGCGTCGGAGAAGGGCCGGCAATCGCCGCTCTTGGAGAGCGCGGGCGTCTTGCTGAAGCACATGTACATGAAGATGTCGTTCATGGTGTCGACGCCGCCGGCGATCACCAGATCCGACTGCCCCGTGACGAGCTCGCTCATCCCCATCGAGACCGCGGAGAGCGCGCTGGCGCAGGCCGCGTCGGTGACGCAGTTGGTGCCGCGCAGATCGAAGCGGTTGGCGATGCGCCCGGCCACCACGTTGCCCAGCAGGCCGGGGAAGGTGGACTCCTGCCAAGGCACGTATTCACGCGACATGCGATCGCAGATGGCTTGTGCCTCGTCCTCCGGAATGCCGGAGTCGCGCAGCGCCTTGATCCACACCGGCTTTTGCAGCCGGCTCACCATCGTCCCGAGCAGCTCTTGGCCCGAGGTGACGCCGAGGATCACGCTGGCGCGCTCGCGGTTCATCTTGGCGAACTGGCCCTGCGTGGCGTCCTCGAGCACGCGCTGCGCGACGATGAGGGCGAGGAGCTGCGAAGTGTCCGTCGCCGGCACGATGCTCGGCGGCACGCCGAACTCCATGGGATCGAAGGGCACGTTGGGGAGGAAGGCGCCGCGCTTCGAGTACGTCTTGTCGGGCGCGGAAGGATCGGGATCGTAGTAATCCTCCACCAGCCAGTGCGTCGGCGGCACGTCGGTGATGAGGTCGCGCCCCGCGAGGATGTCGCGCCAGAAACCCTGGGCGTCGGTGGATCCAGCGAAGAGGGCGCTCACGCCCACGATGGCAATGGGGATCTGCGGCATTGTGGAGACCTCGATGCGTGCGTGTTTCAGGCGAGGACGCGGGGCCTAAAGTCGAACGCGCCCGGCGGAACGGGCACGCCATACGTGCGGAGCTGTTGGGCGCGCGTGACGACCGCCGCGCCCTCGAGAAGGTTCAAACCAATCTGCACCACGGTCCGGTTCGCCGGCTCCGCGAGGAACGAGCCCCGCGTCCAGGCGTTGAACGAGCCCATGGCCGGTCCACACCAGATCTGGTAGTCGGCGCGCCGATCCGGATCGCCGTCGATGGCCCACTTGCTGGCCTTGCCGAGGTACCAGCGGAACACGAGGGCCATTCGCCGCTTCGGATCCTGCTCGCACTTCGCGACCTCGGCGGGATCGCGCCGCTGCCAAAACTGCTTCGTGTCGGCCCAGATCTGGTCGAACGTCGCGTGGAGCGTCTCCTTCTCGAGCCGCGCGCGCACCTCGGGCGGGATGGCCTCGAGCGAGGGATACGTGACGTACGCCTCGTAGAGCTTGGCGGCGCGCACACCGAACATCGTGCCGCGCTTCAACACCTGCACCTTCACGCCGAGCTCGAACATGTCGGCGGCGGGCGCCATCATCACGTCGGCGAGGTCGGCCTGCGCGAGCATCTTCTTGCCGTGATCGGAGAGCCCAGCCTCCACCGCGGCTTGGTTCACCGAGCCGGTGAGCACGTACGCGGCGCCCAGCGTGAACGCCGCCGCCACCGCGCCCGGCGTGCCGAGGCCACCCGCGGCGCCCACGCGAATGGGACGCGTGTAACCGTGCTTGGCCGCGATCTCGTCGCGCAGCGAGAGAATGGTGGGAAAGAGCGCGGTGAGCGCTTGATTGTCGGTGTGACCACCGGAGTCGGCCTCGACGGTGACGTCCTCGGCGACGGGCACGCGCGCCGCGAGCGCAGCCTCGTTCGGCGTGAGCAAGCCGCGCTCGACGAGGGCGCGCAGCATCCCCTCGGGCGCCGGGCTGATGAAGCGGCGGGCCACCTCGGCGCGCGAGATCTTGGCGAACACGTGACGCGGGCGAACGATGTTGCCCGACGCATCCACCGTGAGCCCGCTCGCCGCATACCGCACCACGGCCGGCGTGAGCGCCATGAACGCGGACGCGGAGACGCGGGCCACGCCGCGCTGAATCAAGAGATCGGCGACCCGCTCCTCGAGCTCCGGCTCGTTGGGAGAATGGATGAGGTTCACGCCCCACGGGAGCGCGTCGCCGAGCGCCGCCGTGAGCTCGGCGATGGCCTTCTCCACGCGCTCGAAGCCGAGCCCCGCGGCGCCGAAGAACCCGAGCATCCCCGCGCGCGCCGCTTCGATGACCATGCGCGTGGTGGCGATGCCATTGGCCATCTCACCGACCACGTACGAGAAGCGGACCCGATGAACCTCGTTGAACGATCGATCACCGAGCCACTCGGGATAGAGCGCCGGCAGCGTCGCGAGGAGCGGCACCGCGCCCGCCGCGCTCGCCTGCGCCACGGGCAGCACCTCGCCGCCGAAGGCGACGCCCACGCGCCCGGCGATGCCCTCCCGCACCACGTGCGCGGGCTCACGCACGCGGGCGACGGCAGCGATCAGGTCCGACGCGCCGAACACCGGCGCGGTGCTGCCGGCGCGAAAGGCACCGACGGGAACGACACGAGAAATCGAGGTTTGCACGCCTCGCCCGCCGTACACAGCATTTTCATCTGTGACAACGTGGCCCGACGAACCCAACGGAATCGTGACGAACGGGACACGCGTCACGACCGAGATGTGGCACTCGCCCACCGGGACACAGACGATCGCTGACGCGTGTCCGTAAGAGCCCATCCCAGTGGACCGGACCGAGGCGTACTCCTCGTACGTATCCGCCGGTCGGCGACGTGGAGGTCTACTGGGATGGGCTCTAAGGTGGAGCCCCAGGAGACCTCCATCCTTCGTGAGCAACGCGTGACCGGAACAAGACACGAGTCGTGTCCTGCGAGCATTGGTGAGCGAGATTGCCGGCCGAGGAGGATCGGGCATTCAGGCGCTCGCGATGGCCGTCGCGAGCGCCTACGAGATGGGGAATCGAGGCCCCGAGTGATTTCGAGGGAGGCTGCTCGACGGCAGCCTTCCCGATTGCATCACTCGTCGCCGTTGAGCGTGAGGCAGTTCTCGAAGATCGCGTACCCCTGCTTGAGCGGGCAGGTCGACATGCCCGAGGTGAGCGCGTCGCACTTGAACGAGACCCAGATGCGGCCATCCGCGACCGTCTGGTTCTTCTGCTCGAAGTAGAAGTCGCACGAGCCGCTGTAGGGCTGGCCGGCCGTCTTCGGATCGGAGAAGACGATGCTGCCCGCGGCCGGCGCGTCGGCCGTCGCGCTGGGCGAGATGCTGGGGATGGCGATCTCCATGTAGTTGCCACTCTTGAGCTGCGCGTCGATCTTGCCCTGCACCTTGAAGGGCGCGCCCGACTCCTTGAGGCTCACGACGTTGCAGTCCACCGTGATCTGGTCGGTCCCATCGATGATGACGGTGGTCTTCTGCACCGAGTCGACGGCGCCGACCTGCACGGTGTGGCCCGCGTGCGAGCACTTCAGCGGGTCGTCCTGGATGGTGGCGAGGAAGAAGGCTCCATCGGCCGATACGGGCACCGGCTCGCTGCAGCCGGCGGACATGGCGAAGGCGACGGCGGTGACGGCGACGGCGGCGGCGGCGTGGGCGAAGCGCATCGGAAAAGCTCCAGGTGTGAGAGGACGGATCGTTTCTAGCGCAATCCCGCGCGCGGGAGCAAACGCGCCGTCCGATTCTCGCGAAGGGCCACACGCGCCCCGCGGCCCGAGAGTGATAGGGTGCCCCCCGCAAAGCGGAGGATCGCGGCGAATGCGTTGGCTCGACGAAGCATGGAGGACGGGGGCACGGTGGACGGCGGCGGGCGCGCTGGGGATGCTCTTCCTGAGCGCGGGGTGCGAACGGAAGAACGGCGGCCCGACCCCCGCCGACGATGCCGCGGCCTGCGCGCCGGTGCGCGATCTCGCCAAACGATCGCTGGATCGTTGGCTCGATCTCAACAACAAAGGCCCTGATCCCAATGCACCGCTCGCGGAGGCCGCGGCGCACGCCGAGGCGCTCGGCAAGACGGCGCGCGAGATCGGAGCCGATTTCAAGAAGGCCGCGCCCAAGCGTCCCGATCTCGCCGACGCCGCCGAAGGCGCCAGCATGCTCGGCAACCTCTCGGGCCAGAAGCTCGACGCACTGGCCCGCACGGTGCGCGATCTCGACGCGCGCATCGGCTCGGTCACCAAGCTCGAAGGCACCGCGAACGACGCGATCGACGCGATCGGCAAGGACATCGGGGCCAACGTCGGCTGCGGCACCGGCGCCCCGCCCGCTTGCGCGGACGTCGTCGCCGAGCTCAAGAAGCTCGACAACGTCCGCGTGCCCCGCGGCTTTGCGCAGGCCGGTCAGGCCGCGCGCACGCGCGCCGACACGCTCGACGCGCTCGCCAAGGCCGTGGACGCGCTGCCGCCCGCGCCTCCGAAGGCGAAGTCACGCGAGGAGACGACCCGCCGTGCGCGCGAAGCGGCCACCGCCTTCCGCGCGTTGGGCGACGCGCTCGTCGCGATCGCCCCCCTCCAAGAGCGCCTCGCCAACGATCGGCAAGACGCCGAAGAGGCCATGACCCGCCTCGCCGTGGAGCTCGAGGCCGGAAGCAACCTCTGCGGCACGAAGCCCGCGGGCTCCGCCTCCGCGAGCGCTGTGCCCGCACCCAGCGCAGCGCCGCCGGCCAACAACCACTGAATCGAAGCTCATCGAAGCTTGGGAGCGAGGCCCGCGCCTCGCTCCTCGGCCTCACGTCGCCGCGAGCGCGCGCTCGATGTCGGCCCAGAGATCGGCCTCCGCTTCGAGCCCGACCGAGAGCCGCACGAACCCATCCGCGATCCCGAGCGCCCGCCGCGCCTCCGCCGGCACCGACGCGTGCGTCATGATCGCCGGGTGCTCGGCGAGCGACTCCACGCCGCCCAAGCTCTCCGCGCACGCGAAGATCTCGAGCCGCTTGAGGAACGTCACCGCCGCGTCGAGGCCGCCCTTCAGATCGACCGAAATCATCGCGCCGGGCCCGCGCATCTGCCGCGACGCGAGCGCGTGATCCGGATGCGACGCGAGCCCCGGATAATGCACGCGCGCGACCTTCGGATGCCGCTCGAGCTTCGCTGCGATCGACTGCGCGGACGCCACCTGCTGCCGCATGCGCACGCCCAGCGTCTTCAGCCCGCGCAGGACCATGTAGCAATCGAACGGCCCCGGCACGCCGCCGATCGCGTTCTGGAAGAACCCGATCCGCTCGGCGAGCGCCGCGTCCGACGTGAGCACCGCGCCGCCGACCACGTCGGAGTGGCCATTGAGGTACTTCGTCACCGAGTGCACCACCACGGTCGCCCCGAGATCGAGCGGCCGCTGCAGCACCGGCGTCGCGAACGTGTTGTCGACCACGAGCACCGCGCCTGCCTCGCGCGCCACGCCCGCCACCATTTCGATGTCGAACACCTTGAGCATCGGATTGGTGGGCGTCTCCATCCACACCATCTTCGTGCTCGGCCGCACCGCCGCGCGCACCTTCGCCGGGTCGCGCATGTCGGTCATCGTGTACTCGAGACCGAACGGCTTCATCACCTTGTCGAGCAGACGGAACGTGCCGCCGTACACGTCGTCCCCGCAGACCACGTGATCGCCGGGCTTCAACGTGTGCAGCACCGTCGTCGTCGCGGCGAGCCCGCTCCCGAACGAAAACCCGTGCTTTGCCCCTTCGAGCGCCGCGAGGCACGCCTCCAGCGCCTTGCGCGTGGGGTTGCCGCTCCGCGAATACTCGAACCCCTTGTGGTTGCCCGGCCCGTCCTGCGCGAACGTGCTGGCGAGCACGATCGGCGTCATCACCGCGCCGCTCTGCGGATCCGGCTCCTGACCGGCGTGAATCGCGAGGGTATCGAGCG
The DNA here is from genome assembly GCA_001931535.1 of Minicystis rosea. Classification (GTDB taxonomy): domain Bacteria; phylum Myxococcota_A; class Polyangia; order Polyangiales; family Polyangiaceae; genus Minicystis; species Minicystis rosea. The sequence goes on along the minus strand of CP016211.1, from coordinate 13,110,946 downwards.
AAAGCTGGGAAAGGTCTCCGTCTCTACGCATCGGGCACGACGTGTAGAGCGCGGTCTCGATGACTTCAACCCGAAAGCGCGCGCGCAAGCTCGCGGGCCCGCGTGATCCGCTCGACGGGGTCGCGTGCGATCGCTCGCCGCAGCGCGTCCTGGGCGCTCGCCGAGAGCCCCACCGCGCGCGCGACGAGCGCCGCCGAGAGCCCGTCCTCGCCGATCTCCAGCAACATGGCCGCATCGCTCTCGGCCGCGGAAATCGGCCCGCCGGCGGCGAGCGCGAGGATCGTCGCCCCGAGCGCATACACATCGGCGGCCTGATCCGGCGGCACCTCACCACGCGCGACCTCCGGTGCCGCAAACGGAAGCGTCCCGCGATCCTCGGTGCCCAGCGCGCGATCCATCGCCGCCCAACGGGCCGCGCCGAGATCGACGAAGCGAACGTCGCCGATGGGCCCGACGAAGACATGATCGGGCGTCACGTCTCCATGCGACAAACCGAGCGGCCCGCGCGCATCGGCGAGCTCGTGAATGCCGGCGAGCGCCTCCGCCGCTGCGACCGCGAGGTACGCGACCAAGCGCGGCGGAACAGGCTCGTGACGCGCCCGCCAAGCATCCGCGAGCGCGCGAAAGCTCATCCCCTCGACGCGGGTCTCGATCACGAAGGGCCCATGTCCATCGGCACCGACACGACGCAGCGCCGGAAGCGCCGGATGCCGCGCGAGCGAGAGCGACAACCCCTCACGCGCCATGGCCGCCCGCGCCGCCGGCTCGCTCCGCATACGCGGCAGAAGCCGCTTGCACACCACGACCTCGTCCCCCTCACGCACCAGCGCCGCCACGAACACGCTCCCCGTGCCGAGCAGCGAAACGAAGCTGGTGCCATCAGGCGCGGGAAAGCTCATCGAGGAGCCGCGATTTCACCACGAGCCACGCCCGAACGCATCACGCGCCGCGCTCCCACCGCGGGAGCCGCCTGCCCGACGAGCAACCTCTCGCCGAAGCGACACACGCTGCGCTCGGCTCCTCGCCGAGCGTGTCACTCCTCATCGAATCGTGCGGGCCCCCGTCGTTTGTAAACATCCCCCCGAAGGTCACGTTGAGCCCTCCACACGCGTCGGAGTCCTCCTCGGCCCGAATCGTATTCTCATCCACCCGCACGAAGACGAGGTGACATCGCCCCGACTGGTATTCGAAGCGATCCCCCTTCACCTCCGCCTCGCCCTCGACTTCACCCACGTTCACGCCCCCCATGACGGCATTCGCGCCCAGCCACTGGGCATATCCACGAAATCGAACCCGCCCCGCCGCCACGTGCTGCACCACGATCTGCGCCCCTGTCTCATGCCTCGTGAAACCGGGCGTCTCGTACGTGCCATCCCTCACGACATCGATACGTGGAGGAGCATTGTTCTTCTTCCGTGAGCGAGGAGAGGCCTTTGGCGTACGCTGGGGAACAGCCTTGACCGGCTCTGGCCCAGTCTCCTTTCGAGGCCTCGTCTCCACAACCGCCGGCGCCGCCGCCACGTCTTCCCGCCGCTCGCCTTCCGCGCGGTCGACATCCTCGGTGCCCTGGCAGGCCGAAAGCACGATCGCGATCGTAAAGAGAGCGCCTCGGCGTTGCGCATCCATGGGTCGAGCCGGTGACTCTACCCTGAGGCCCGATCCCTCTCCAGTTTCCGCCGCCTGCGCCCATGAGCCTCCGCACGACCAAGCCCCTTTTCGGGCCTCGGGAGCGGGCTCAAAAAACGATCAGGCCATGGCCGTTTTCGCCCTCGGCCTGCACTTACCCGGGAGAGTCCGATGCTCGGGGCTGCGTGCGGGCCACCGTGACGAGGCTCAAGGAGGGATGCAAAGCGACGCTTGCCACGGCAACTGAACGACGCGCGATCCTTCGAGCCAAAGCACTTACGAAGCAAGCACCCCGAACGAGATCAGACCGGTGCGCGTGAAAATGAGCAGCGCCGCGGTGACGAGCGGACCGCGGTACGCGAGACGCAAGCCGAGCGGCTCTCGCTGCGCGGCCCGTCGCGAGGGCGGCACGCCCCAAAGCCACACGAAAGAGAGCGCAGCCCAGAGCGCGAGATGGATATGCAGCCAGCTCATGGCGCGCGGGGAATCGTCATCATTTCGAGACGGTCCTGCCCGCGCGGGCAAGCAAGCGTCCCCAAGGCTCACGCCATGTCGCCACACCGCTTCACTTCGGAAACCAAAGCCCGTCAGGCGCCGCTCGGAGCAATCAGCCGCTCCCACACCATCGTATCGCGCGGTTGACCTTGGGAATCGAGCGCGTCTTTCTCCTGCGTACGCGCGAGGTGGAATCCGAGCCTGCGCGGCACCGCGGCGCTTTGCGCATTGCGCGGATCGCAGCGAATTTCGATACGCGCGATGCCTTCCGAGGCGAGCACCACCGTGACGGCCGCGCCGACGGCCTCGGTCATGAAGCCGTGGCCGGTCGCGTCGACGCGCAGCCAGTAGCCGATTTCCAGGTACTCCGGGCGACCGTCAACCACGTTTCGAGGATGAACACCGATGCCGCCGAGCACCTCACCTTCGCCGTGCGGAAAGATGCCATAGAGCCACTCGCGCCCTTCATCGAAGAGGGCGGCAAAAGCACCCAGCCGCGTCTCGACGCCCGCGAGCGGCGTCGGCTCGGCCCTCGCCCAAGGCAGCCACGGTCGCAGGTGCTCCAAGCTCGCGTCGACGGCGCTCTTGAACAGGGGCGCGTCCGCGGGCTGCCAGCGGCGGAGGATCAGACGGTCCGTATCGAGTCGCTCAGGTAGTCGCATCGCAGTCATCGAGCGGTTTCGGTCCGCGCTCGCTCATGGCTCCCGCACTTGGTACTCGAACCACCCCTGCTGCAGGACCTCGCGAAAGGTCGGAATCGAGAGCCAGAGATTCTGGGGCTCGAACACGCATGGGAGCGACTCTATCTTTTCGGAGAGCCAAGCACGTTTCGGGTTTGGATTCCTCGTGCGCGGTGGTCCGCTCGAGATGAGATGAAGGAGCAACTCGACGGTGGAACGATGGTCGCGGACGTTCGTGATACAGAGGGAGAGAAAACCAGGAGAAAAGCCGTGCTCGTGCCCCCAGAAGCAGTCGTCCAGCGACAACGCCGAGCCCATCACGCTCAGGCGACCATCGGCCTTGTCGACGATCACGCCGCACGATCCGACGTACCCGACACGGAAGAACCAGTATCCGCCCCGATCGACGACGACATCATCGAACCAGATGGCGCCCTTCCGCTCGGCATGGGCGCGCACGAGGCGATGCGCTTGTTCTCTCGTGATCACCGAGCCTCGGAGCGCGGGTCGGCCCGCTTCACGGAGAGTACGAGATGCGGGAGCCCCCTATTCACTCGCGACGTCCAAGGCGAGGCTTGCAATCCCGAGGCCCATGACGTCGAACCTAGCACGCCGGCGGCGTTCATAGACGAAAGCCCCTTTCCTCGGAGCTTCGAGGATTGGAGTGGCGCTGCTGATGGTGAGACTACTTCGCGACGTCCCAAGCGACATCGAGAGATACCGGCCCTCGGAACATGGTGACTTGCCAGAACTTCACGGGCTGCTCGCTCGCGAAGCGCAGGCCGCGCAGGCGCTGGGTGAGCACGGTGAGCGCCACGCGCCCTTGGAGACGCGCGAGGGGCGCGCCGAGACAGAAGTGGACGCCGCGGCCGAAAGCGAGGTGATCGCCCACGTCGGTGCGCCCGATGTCGAACTTCGATGAGGCCTCGAAGAGGTTCTCGTCGTGATTGGCGGAGCCCAAGAGCGCGAGGATCCGCGCGTCCTTGGGGATGGTGACGTCTCCGATCTTCACATCGACGTTGGCGACACGGGCCGTCCCGGGAACGGGGCAGTCGCGGCGGAGGGTCTCTTCGACGACGGCGCTCGCAAGAGAGGAATCGCGCACGAGCGCCGCGAGCTGCTCGGGGTGCAGGAGCAGGAGGCGGAGCGCGTTGCCGAGGAGGTCGGTCGTGGTCTTGTGGCCTGCGAAGACGAACGCCGTCGCATAGCCGACGGCCTTGGCCATGTCGAGCTGACCATTCGCGTCCGTCGCCGTTTGGACGAGGGCAGTGAGGAGATCGTCCGTCGGCGCGCTCTTCCGTGCCGTGATGAGATCCGCGAGGTGATGCTGCATGGTCACCACGCTCTCGGCGGCTCTCACCCACTCGTCGGTGGCCAGGTTACCGCTCATGAGCAACCGCGCAGCATCGTTTGCCCATTGGCCGAACTTGCCGGCATCGGCCCGCGAGACACCCAAGATGTCTGCGATGACCGAAACGGGCAGCGGGCCGCAGAAGCGTCTCACGAGATCTGCGCGTCCTTCGGCTTCGAACGCATCCACGAGCTCATTGGCCAACGTGGTGACGGCGCCTTCCATGGCGGCGACGCGCTCGGCGGTGAAGGCCGCGTTCATCCGCCGCCGGACCTGTGTGTGCTCCGGCGGGTCGAGGTGGATGATCGAGCCGGTGCGCGGAAACCCTCTGCGCATGACGGCGACGACCTCGGGCGGCGGCTCCTTCACGGCCACCGTGGTGAGCCGCGAGGAAAAGCGGTCGGTGTCGCGGAGGATCGCGGTGACATCCGCATGCCGGGTCGCCACCCACATGCCGAGATCTTCGCAGAAGAAGATCGGCTCCTCGGCGCGGGCCGCCGCGTACTGCGGATACGGGTCCTGCTGTGTTTCCGGCGCGAAGTAAGAAAAAGCACGCGTCATGGTCCACCCTGAGAGGCAAAGGTTTCTGCCTCTCTGCTTCTATCACACCCCTCTCGTCATTCGTTGATCGTGTCGTGGCCGACGGCGCTCATTCCCCGGCCACGCCACAGGGTCGGCGGAGCCGCCGGCCTCAGCCATTCTCTCGTGAGCTTGTGCGCGACTGCGCCGCGTTCACAGGCATGCTCATCGCAAAGCCTCTTTCCCAAGGCCCTCATGAGATCTCTCTGCCTCTTCAGCCTGCTCGCCCTCGCCGCGACCGCTTGTCGCACCATGCCCAACGAGCGAGCTCGTGAAGAGCCGCCGCCGGGCCAGCGCAGCATGATGGCGCCCATTCCGCCGATCTCGGGTTACAGCCAGCAGCAAAACCAACCTTATTCGGGCTATCCCGGGCCGGTCTCCGCCATCGGTGCGCGCGCCGCCGACGCCGGTGCGCTCCCTCTCGCCGCGCCCGCCGACGCCGGACCTCCGCCGCCCGACACGGCCATGCCCGCCGCCCGGCCGCTCTATCCGGAGAGCGCCATCGGCGCGCACCATGCCGGCGCGCACGATGGCGGCGCCGGCGCGCACGATGCTGGCCGACATCCCTGATGGATCACGCCGGCCGATGACTCACGGACCTGCGTCTGCCGAGATCACGCCACCGTCGCCGTCGCACGTCGGGGGCTCCGTGCCGTCGTAACACGTGATCTCCGGGCCTTGCCCATAATGAGCGTCGATGAAGGCGCCGAGCTCCGTCAGATCGAAGCATTGCGAGCGCAGCCCCCATCCCCACGCGGCGGCGGCGAAACGCACGTCGAGCAGCGGATCCGGCGTGACCACGAAGCGATTGCGCACGGGAGCGGTGCAGATGGGATCGACCGGACGCGCGTCCAAGAAGGCTTGGAGCTGAGCGAGCTCGGCAGCGCAGCCACCAGGGCAGTTGTAGGAGATCACGATGGCACCGTGCTCCAAATCGTGGACGGTGAAGCCGCGGTCGACCGGCTTCGTATACGTCTTGTAAGCTGCCCAGATGGGATAGTGCGGGCCCGAGGTCGGCGGGTTCGTCGGATAGACCACCGGGAAGCACGCGGTGATGTGCAGCGCCGGATCGACTGCATACTTCGTGACCGTCGTGTTGCAGAGGGAGGTCGATCCGTCACCGGCATCCTCCACGCCGCCAGAGCTGCTCGACGACGTGGTGCTCCCGGAGCTGCTCGAGCTGCTCGATGACGTCGCGCCCCCTGCGCCCGCCCCGGTCGAGCTGCTCGACGTCGCGCCGCCGGTGCCCATCTGACCGCCGGTGCCACCAGCGCCACCGCTGCTCGCGCTCGAGCTGGTGCTCGCGCCGCCCGTGCCCGAGCTGCTCGAAACGCTGTCTCCCGAGCTGCTCGAGGTGCCATGGCCACCCGCGCCGCCGGAAGAGGTCGAGCCCGTGGGAGGAGACATGGGGGACAGCCCACAGGCGATCCCCAGCCAGGGAGCAGCCAACGCGAGGAGGATGGGGAGGAAGCGAGAGGAAGGACGCATGACAGCGTCCATGTTAACCGACGAGCGGCGGGACGAACCAGGATCAATGGAGGACGGGCGCGATGCCGCTCATCAATCCGTCCTGGGGTGCAGCCGGAATCGTTGGTCGAGCGGGCGCGGGAGAGACACGTGGTTTCGGAATCTCGTGTGAGCGCGGCTCAAAGCGCCCTCGCTCACAGGATGTCCGCCGCGCCTCGCCTACGACGTTCGCACGGCTCGCGCGCGCCTCGTGGGAGCGCTCACGCGCGCATGCGCGTCACGGCCTCGGTCACGTCTTTTCCGTTCACCACCGCTCCCGAAGCCTTGAGGTGCTTCATGGCGATCCCGGTGGCTTGGCCGTTGTTGCCGGCGGCCTTGATTGCATCGCGCACGGGGTCGAGCGCGGTGACGATGTCGTCGACGCCGAGCGATTTGGGCAGGAGCGAGGCGAGCACCGCGTTCTCCGCGGCGAGGACGCGCTTCTGCTCTTCGCCCTCGGAGGCCGCGAGCGTCTCCTCGTTGGACTTGATGATCTTGCGGACGATCGCGGCGGCGCCTTCGTCCGTGACGCTCGTGCCGCGGGCCTCGGCGGTCTGGATCTCGCCCAGCGCGAGGCGCAGGATTTCCTTCTCGACGGTGTTGCCCGCCTTCATCGCCGCCGCAATCCGGCGCTTGATCTCTTCGACCAACATGGCTCGACCTTCTTCAGGCCCGCGGAGGGCCCAGCGTTGGAGAACGCGACCACCGAGCAGCGGTGGTCGCTGAAGACTCTGACAGACGTACTGGCTCGGCGCGAGAGCAGCTAACAGCCTGCTGATTTTCTGCTGTGCGCTCCGAATCGTCGCTCGCCCTCCCTCAAAATCGCAGAGGATTCCTCGGTCGGGCTCGCTACCTTCGAAGCGCTCGCGACGAAAATCAACAGGCTGTCAACGCCTGCTCGACGCGACCGACGCGAGATCCGAAGCGGAGAAATGTGCTTGTCGGCGAGGCTGGATCGCGAAGGCTGCTTTGCCGACCGGAGCCCCACGGCGAGACCGGCGCGTGCGCGTGCGCCCGCCGTGTCGATCAAAGCTCGCCCTTCTTGGCCTTCTCGAGCCAGACGCGAACCTCGCGCTCGATGACTTCCATGGCCTTCTTCTGGAATGGGCGGAAGAGGAAGGGCACGTCGAGCTCGAGGGCGATGGAGGTCGGCGCGATCTCCATCCCGCCGTTGAGCTTCACGCCCTTGGCGTTGAAGGCGACATCGGCTTTGCGATCGTTCACCCAGGCGAGCTCGGGGCTGTAGTCCGGAAAGCGGCTCTTGTATTCGGCAAAGGCGCGGTCGGCTGCTTTCTTCGCCGTGGCCATATCGAGATCGTGCTGGATGATGTGCTTCATGGGCTCCCTCTCCGGACCTCGGCGCCGCGGCCGAGCGGACAATGGTTAACCCGTCGTTCGCCGTTTGGGTACCTCGATTCGTGTCAGAACAACACGAGCTGTCTCGTGCGCTCCGGCATGATGCAGGCCGGATCGTCGTGCGCGGTCGCGTTGACGCGCGGCGAGACCTCCGTCCCGATCAGCGCGATTTCCTCGGTCGGAACGGCGTCCGGCGCTTCGGCGAGCCAGCGGCGCGCGGTCTCGGGCGAGAGGAGGAGAGGCATGCGATCGTGCACGGCCGCGACGGGCGGGCGCGCGGCGACCGTCAGCAACGTGAAGGCGGGCGGCGCAGCAGGCTGATCCACGAGCAGGCCGGCGAGGAAGAGCGGGCGGCCGCCGGGATCGTGGAACCAGACGGGGCGGCGCGCGTTCTTGTCGCCGCTCCACTCGTAGAAGCCGTCGGCGGGCACGACGCAACGCCCGCGCGCATAAGCCTCTTCGAAGCGGATCGCCGCGGACTCCGCGCGCGCGTTGATCACGAAGCGGCCCGCGATCTTGAGGCCCCAGAGCGCCGGCACGAGCCGCGCTTCACCATCGAAGCGCGCGAGGATGCACGCGCTCGAAGGCGTCACGTTGTAGCGCGGTCGGTGGAGCGCCGCCGCGGCCGGATCGAGGATCGCGCCGAGGAGCTCGGCGACCTGGCCGAGGTCCGAGTATGTGAGCGTATAACGGCCGCACATGACGCCGATCGTAGCGCGCGTCGTCCCCCGCCGCGAGGCGAACGGCGTTACCCTTCGGCTTCTCCGCCCGGAGCACGACGATGCCCGACGAAACCACGAGCTTCCCCGATTCGATCTTCATGCGACACATGGTCACCCTTGGATCCCTGCGTGACGTCGATGCACGAACGACGGCATCCGCGCGCGATTGCATCGACGGCGACGGCCGCGGAGGAGCATCGTGAAGACGCGCATCATCGATCTCGACGGCCCGGTGCACGTCGCCGATTTCGGCGGCGAGGGCGCGTCGATCCTGCTCTTGCACGGGCTCGGCGCTTCGCACACGAGCTGGATGGCCGTGGGCGATGCGCTCGCCAAGCGCGGCCGCGTGCTGGCGCCCGATCTGATCGGCTTCGGGCGCACGCCGCTCGCGGGGCGCGCGCCGTCGATCGAGTCCAACGTGGCGATGCTCCGTCGCTTGCTCGATCGAGAAACGCAGGGCCCCGTGACGCTCGTCGGCAACTCGATGGGCGGCCTCGTCTCCGTGATGCTCGCGTCCGCGTGCCCCGATCGCATCGCGCGCCTCGTGCTCGTGGGCCCGGCCTTGCCGCGCCCGCCCGGGGCGCCCGTCGATCCACAGGTGGCGTTGTTGTTCTCGCTCTTCCTCCTGCCCGTCTTCGGCGAAATGACGATGCGCCATCGGCTCGCCTCCGCGGGGCCCGAGAAGGTGCTGCGCGACACGCTCGATCTCTGCGGCCTCCGGGTCGAGAGCCTCGCCCCCGAGGTGTGGCAGGCCACGCTGACGCTCGCGCAGGAGCGGGCGCGCTTGTCCTGGGCCACCGACGCGTACCTGGGCGCTGCGCGCTCGCTCGTGCGCGTGCTCGTGCAACGCGAGCGTGTGTATGACGCCATCCGTCGGCTGCGCGCGCCGGCATTGCTCACGCAGGGCACCCGTGATCGACTGGTGCCTCTCGTGGTGAGCGAAGCGGCCGCGCGCCTGCGGTCGGATTGGAAGGTCGAACGCATGGAAGGTGTCGGGCACGTGCCGCAGCTCGAGGTCCCCGATCGCTGGCTCGACCTCGTGACCCGATGGCTTCCGGAGGGATCGTGACGAAGAAGCCCCGACGGCGATCGCCTCACGACATCTCCCGTGCACGGCCGGGCTCGAGGTTGCGCCAGATCCTGAATCGCTTCTCCGCGGCCGCGATCGCCGCCGCCCTCACCTGCGCGCCCAGCCTCGCGAAGGCGGATGCGCTCTCCCTCGACGCCTGCGAGACGAAGCCCGATTCACCGGAGATCCACGCGCTCGTGCAAGCCGGGCACGATCTCGGGACCAAGGACGCCGAGAAGGTCCGCACCGCCGTCGCCGACGTGCGCAAGCACGCGGCCGGCGATCCATTCCTGCTCCTGTGGGCGGGCTCGCTGCTCGCATCGCTGCCCGATCCGAGCGCCGATGCGGTGTTCGACGAGGCCGTCGCCGCCGCCAAGATCATGGTCGCGAAGGAGGGCGCAGAGGCCGCGCCGATCGCGGCGATCTACGAGGCCGCGGCGCTGATTCGCAAACATCGCATCGACGAAGGAGCGGCGCGGCTCGCCGAGGTCACCGCGCGTCCGGATGCGCATCGAAAGTATGCGTGCCGCTTCATCCCCGCGGCCATGGCGCTCGCCGACGCCGGCCGCACGACCGAGGCGACGGCGCTGCTCGCCCGCGTGCAAGAGGCGGCTCCGCGCGCGCGCTCGGTGGCCGATGCGCGCATCGAGATCGCGGTGCGCGCCCGCGATACGCGCGCCACGGAGGAGGCGTTCACCGCGGCGCTCGCGCAGTTCCCGCGCGACGTCGAGTTCACCGTGCGCCGCGCCAACCGCGTGAAGATCGAGGAGGGTCGCGACGCCGCGCTGGCGCTGCTCGATCCTCTCCTGCTCGCGGGCGAAGCGAGCCCGAGCCTCCTCGGCGAATACCTCGGTCTCCTCAGCGCCGATCCCACCGAGGCCAAGCTCGCTGCTTACCTGCGGCTCGCCGAAGCACACCCCGGCGTGCCGGCCCTGCAAATGATGGTCGGCGTCATCCATCATTACTTGCACCATTACGAGGAGTCGACGCGCTGGTTGAAGCAGTCCGGCACGCTCATCGACAGCGAGCCGCGCGTGGCCATGTACATGGCCATGAATGCCTTCCACACCCCCGGTCACGAGGCGGAGGCAGAGGTCTTGATCGATCGCGCCGCCCGCGCCGGCAGGCCCGATCCGGACATCTATTATTGTCGAGCGGTGATCGAGGTGCGGCGCGATCCCGCCGAAGCCGCGCGCGATCTGGATCGGTATCTCTCGCTCACCGAGCCGCGCCCCGACGTCGCCGTCGAGAAGCAGGCACGCGTGAAGCAGACGCTCGCGCTCCTCTCCGGGTGCGCTTCAGGGCCCGATCCTCGCGGCTGCGTGCAGCGCGAGGTCGTCGAGCAAGCCCGCGCGCTGGCCTTCGCCGAGCACTTCGGCAAGCCTCCTGCCCCCACGCCGCCCGCCGCTGGCAAGGTACAGAAAGCCCCTGTCGACAGCGGCCGCACGCAGGCGATCGCCGCGCTGCTCGCCGTCGCCTTGCTCACGCTCGCGTATCAAGGGCTGCTGCGCGATCGACCGGGCCCGAAGCATCCGTGAAGCGACTCCGCGCGCTCGTTCCGGCGCTGTTTCTCATCGTCGCCGTGCTCTTCGTGGGCACCATCCTCCGGCGCACGCCGCCCCCGCAGCGATCGGACGACGAAGTCCGCATCGACCCTTCGCAGGGCGAGATCCTCGGGCGCTGGATGTCCCTCGCCCCCGACGGCGCCGGCACCGGCTATCGCTTCGACGGTGGCGAGATTCGCGAGACCTTCGGCGTCTTCCGTTATGTCGGCCCCGCCGGTCGGGCCGAGATCGAGCTCCATCATCGCGACACCGTGGCTGCGCCCGCGCGCCGCACCGATCGCTTCTCCCTCAAAGCCGCTTCGCCCGACGTCCCCGCGCCCCTCCTCGACGCCCTCGCGCGCCGCCTCCACGAAAACGAGGCCTCGTATACGTGGATCGAAGCCCGAAGCCCCGAGCCACCCGGCACCGCCTCGATTCGACGTCTCGCTGCGCTCCAGCTCCCCATTGCATGGCTCCTGCTCGCGCAAGCACCGTTGTGGCTCGCCCTCGCGTTCCGGCGCGCCTGGCGCGTGCTCTCCGATCTCCCGCGCCCCGCGCGCCACGCGATCTTCGGGGCCATCGCCGCAGCAGCGCTCGCCCGCTTCGTCCTCGCGCCGCTCCGCCTGGTGATGCTGTACGTCGGTTATCAGCTCACCGCTCAATCCCTCACGCTCCAGCCGATTCCCCGCTACGGCGCGGGTGTCCCCGCGCTTCATCACCTGATCCTGCGGGCCTTCACCGCCGATCACACAACCATTCTGCGCGCGCACACCATCCTCGGTGTGGCCTTGGTCCCGCTCGTGGCAGCGCTGGCGCACGCCATCCACCGGCGGCCCCGCATCACCGTCGCGGCCGCCTTTCTCTGGGCGCTCGTGCCCGCCTTCATTGCCCATGATGCCTCCGAGGCGGTGACGGTCCCCATTCTCTTCTGTCTGCTCGCCGGCCTCCTCCTGCTCGGGGAAGCGCTGGAGAACGAGAGCCCCTTCACGCTCACGGGCGCGGCCGCGCTCTTGGGTCTGGCCATGATTGGCCGCCCCGAAATGCCGCTCTTCGTGCCGATCGCGGCCATCGCCGTGACGATCGCGCTGCCCGACGCGCGCCGTCGCTGGGCGATTCCGCACATCGCCGTTTTGGCGCCGGCGCTCGCCGTGCTCGTGATACCGCACCTCGCGCACGTGCACGAGAGCGCGCGTTTGCTCGCGGCCGAGAACAGCCTCCCCATGGGCCGTTATGCGTCCTCGTTCGTCCGCGTGGGCGTCCTCGATCGCACGCTCTATCCCATCGTGCTCGTGCCTTTGGCGATCTTCGCCATCCTCCCGCGAGGCGCCCGCGCGCATGCTCCGAAGCCGTGGCGGAGCCTGATCCTGCTCGGCGTGGCCGCCGTGGATTTCGCCCTCACCATGGTGGATCTCGATCCCGCCAACATCCTTCGTGTCCAAGTCCCCGGTGCGCTGTTCTATTCATTGGTGGTAGCCGCCGGCATCGATCGCGCCCTCGCCTCGCCCGCGCTCCGGATGCGCCTGCGCGAACGAACGCTCCCCGCGCTCCTGGGCGTCATGGCCATCAGCACGATACCGTGTCTCCCGGCCTCCTTCCGGCGCACCAACGAAGATGAAGAGGAGTCCTTCCTCCGGGCCGCCCGCGCCGCCTTGCCGAGCGATGGTTACCTCCTCGTGCGCCTCGGGTACGGTGACATCGAGAGCACGCGCTCCGGCGCGCCGGTCCACCTCTATTTCCCGGACTACCTCTTCTCGCCGCCGGGCCGGGATCGCATCGTGCGCGACATCGTGGAATGGGAGCGCGATCCCAAGTACCCGAATGCCTATTTCTACCTCGGCGTCCGCTGCTACACCCCGGAGCACTCGTTCGACTCCACCGCCGACTGGCGTCCTCCCAATGACGTCCCCATGCGGCGCCCCTGCCGCCGCATCCTCGATCAATACGCCGGCGAGGTCGTGCTCGAGCGCAACGCGGAGAGCCACGGAGATCCGGTCCGCACCGGCTATTACAGCGGCAACACCAGAGAGCCGCTCCACCTCGCGTTGATCAAGCTCAAGCCGCGTTGAGTTGCCGCCGCCCGAAGCGGTGGCGAAGCCGCACGAACGGCTGCTCGAACCAGCGATGCGACGCGGCCGCGACGGCGAGCGTGAGCGCGAAGGCCGACAGGAACACCCAAACGGGGCTCCGCCACGCGCTCGGCAAAACCCCTCTCGCAAGCGTGATCATGGAGACGTGGATCAGATAGATTCCATAGCTCACCGTCCCGATGAACCGCACGGGCGCCGCATCGGTGAGCGCGCGGAGGCCGTGATCCGGGCGAATCGTGCACGCACCCACGAGCAGCACGAGCCCGAGCTGCACGGCCACGAGAGGCACGCTGTCGAAGTGGAGCATCGCCATGACCGCGAAGAGCACGAGCGGCGCGCTCACCCGATGTCCGAGCAGCGTCCACATCGCCGCGAAGGAGCGTGATCCGCGCAGCGCATACGCGAGCAGCGCGCCCATGCAGATCGGTGACGCGATGCTGGCGAGCATGCGCCGCGCGAGCGGGGGCAAGTCGAGGAAGAGGCCATGCTCGATGCCCTGATCGACGAGGAGCAGGAGGAGCGCCGTCACCACGGGAACGGCCGCGCCGCGGGCCGTGCGCACGACGAGAGGCCAAATCGCATAAAACTGCTCCTCCGTGGCGAGCGACCAACCGAAGGCGAAGATCACCGGATGCGGAACGTCGAAGTCGACGAACCAATTGGCGGTGTACGTCGCCCAATACGGCAGGCTCCGGAAGAAGTGCGCGCGCTGCGGCCCGTCCGGGAGGAGGAAGAACGCCCGCGCGACGTGGAGGGCGAGCACCGCATAATAGAGCGGAAAGATGCGGAGCGAGCGCCGCAGGTAGAATGGCCCGAGCGCGACCGTGCCGGTGGCCGCGCGCTCGTCGAGCATGCGTGTGGTGATGAGGAAGCCGCTGATGGCGAAGAAGAGATCGACGCCCACCGGCCCTTTGCCGAGGATGCCGTCGATCGGCCCCGAGGTGGCATGATGCCAGACGACAGGCACGATGCTGAGGCAACGGAGCCCATCGAGCGAGGGGAAGTGCGCCGTGCGCAGATAGGCCGTGTGCCGCGCGAGGGAATCCGTCTCGTCGAGGGGCACGGCCGCGGACCTTAGCACACGAGCGATCGCGGGCGCGCCGTCATCACGCCGGCGCGAAACCCAACGCAACGAGCGCGCGCCGACGCAAGCCCACGGGCATTGGAACGTGATCGGCAAAACCAACGGGAGCCGCGCCGGAGCTCAAAGCCCGTCGCCGCGCACATAAGGCAAGATGGCATCGACCAGCGCATGCACCACGGGCGCGGGGCGGCGCGGGTTGAACCACGCGAAGGGCTGGAGAAGGCGCGCCGGATGAAGGCCGACATTGCGGCGCGAGCACTCGATGAGGAGGGAGACGGCGCCGTGGCGATCGTGGAGCCAATCGAGCTCGAGCCCGCCGCCGGCGAGGCCCAAGGACCAAACGGCGCAGGACATCGCTCGATAGGGCCTCTCGTCCGCGGCGGCGGCGATGCGTTTGGCCCAAGCGCGATGCTCGGCCGCGTCCCATATCGGCCAGAGCGTGGCCGCCGAGGGATAGAGCACGGCCCCGCCGAAGCTGTGCAGGGAGAGCGCGCGATCGATGCGACGGGAGGAGAGGTGATGGGCCAGCGCCGCGACCTCGGGCTCGCTCGCAGGGCGGCTGCCGGAGGCGAAGAGGAAAGGGAGGAGCCTTTGGGCGATGCTGCGGTCGTACCAGCGTGCATCGAAGTTGCGATTGAGATCGACCCCATGCGCATTGTGCCGGACGAAGCGGCGTTTGCCGGCGCGCAGGTCCCCCTCGACGCGGATCAAACCATCTGGATTGACGATGGGCACGGAGACGATCGAGCGCCCATCGAGATCGGCGCCGGCGAGCCGCGAGAGCAGCCCGAGGTGGACTTCGACGCCGATCCACTCGATGGGATGCACCGCCGAGAGCGTCACCGAGGTGCGCGCGTTGGGCCGCGAGACGCCGAGCTGCACGGCGAAGATGGGCTCGCCGCGCACCGATCGACCGAGGAGGGAGAGGCGCGCGCCGCGCTCGACCAAGATCTCGATTTCGTCGAGCAGCTCGCCGTAACCACGATAAGGGCCGAGCCTCTTGCCTTCGAGGAGGGGCGCGAGCGCCGGACGCCGGTGGGCGCGCTGGGCGAGGCGCAGGGCCTCGAGGGCGACGGCGTCGGAGAGGAGGGCCATGATCCGGGTTCTATCGCACTCCCGACCGAGGATCAGGCAGGCCGGCGCGTATATCGATGCTTGACGCCGACGGGGAAGTAGCTGGGATCGCCCGCCGGCAAGAGCGTGACCAGCGGGGCGCGCCGCTCGGCCGGCACGTAGGTGCGGTATTCGCTGTTGAGCCGGACGAGGTGTGTCTCGATGGATGACGCCGCCGCGCGCCGCCGCTCCTCGCTCGGCGCCTGCCCCGGCGCGAGCTCGATCACCACCGCGAGCCGCTCGTTCTCGTCGGCGTCGCGCTCCACCGTCATCACGAATTTACCCGAAGTGAAGGCCGAAATCTCCGGCTGCTCCAGACCGACGGTGACGTTCTCCGGATAGACGTTGGCGCCGTAGAACGAGACCGTGAAATCCGATCGCCCGAAGACGAACACGAACGGCAAAGCGCGCGCGCCACCGTGCGTGAGCGAGGCCCGCGGATCGAAGCCGAGATCCGCGAGCGATCGCATCATGTCGTCGTGGGGAATCACCCCGCCGGTGTCGAGGATGTCATATCGAATCAGCGGAGCGCCGTTGTCGCCGGTGAAGACGAGCCGATCGCCCTCGGCCTCGAAGTGGCGGGCGAAGGGGTCGTATTGCACCAGCGTGGGCAAGCGGTCTTGGCCGAAGATCCGGCGCGCCTCGTCGGGACGCTCGGCGAGGAAGCGACGAATGGTGATGCTGAGCGGCGTCTCCACGCCCAGCACCCCCGCGTCCGCCGTGCCGTAGAGCGAGGCGAAATCATAGGCGGGCGCGCGCGCTCCGATGCGCTCCGCGACCAGCGTGCGCCAAGCCTCGCTGAAGACCTCGCCGGCCGTGACGATGCGGACCTCGAGGTCGGCCCAGCGCACGCCGCGCTCGAGGCCGGCGTCGATGACGTCCTTGAGGAAGGGTGGATAACCGAGCAGCACCACCTGATCGAAGCGCGGGCCGAGCTCTCCCACGATGCGGAGGATCTCTTCTTTGTTGTTGCCGGGCGTGACCACCGTGATGGGATATCCCTTGGCCGCGAGGTGCCGGCAGCAGGCAGCGGTGAACATGCCTCCCACCCAGGTGCCGAGGGCAAAACAGATCACCGAAAGCGTGCGCCGCTCGTGGGCGCGGAACGCATCGTGAAAAGCTTGCTCGAAGCGGCGCGCCACCCCGAGCTCGTCGGTGACGAAGCGCGGCCAGAACGTGGGCTTTCCCGTCGATCCGGAGGAGACCGCGATCATGTCGCAGGCCTCGAGGCGGCCGTGGCGACAGAGATCGGGGAGCGGGTATTTGAGCACGTAGCTCGCTTTGGTCACGGGCGGCACGCGCCGGAGATCTTCGGGCGCGCGGATGGCTTCGGGGTCGACGCCGTGCTCGGCGAGAAAGGCCTGGTACGCGGGCACGGTGGCGGCGACGTCGTGGAAGAGGGCGAGCGCGGCGGCGCGCGGATCTTCGTGCTGGCACCGTTCGAGGACGACATCGAGCGGCGTCGCGAAGAACGACGCGAGCGCCTCCGTGACCCGCCGGCTCTGCTCTCTCGCCATCATGGTTCGGTCTCCAGCAAGCGAGGTTGGGGCACGCACGCGGCCTCGTCAACGACGAGCGATCGCGCCCCCGTCAGGCCCTGGATGATGCCCCTAAAGCATCTCCCCACCGAGGCGGCCCAAGAGAAGCGAGCATGCCGAGGCGCAAAAGCGCGCGATCCAAACGAAACAACGCGTGTCCGCCGGCCATCGACGCGGACGTCATCGGCCCTCCGCACGCGCGCCCATCGCGGGTGGAGCCGCTTGGCGACGAGCGCCCGACCGGGATAGGCTCGCCCGAGCTCCCATGCACCACCGCACCTCTTTCGCTGCCTTGATCATGGTCCCTGCCCTCGCCGGCTGCGGCGCCTCGGGGTATCGCCCGCACACGAGCCCGCGCCTGCAAATGGTGTCGGACGGGAGCGGCCTCGCGCTCGCGCGCGACGGGCACACCTATTCGATTGGCATGTTCGGCAGCGGCCTCGAAGATGCGGTGCGCGGCAATGCCCGCGCGGAGAAAGAGGTCTCCACGTATCAAGCGAAGACCGTGGGCGGCTTCGTGGTGGGCCTGCTCGGATCGCTGGCCAGCGCGGGCGGCGTGGGCCTGCTCGTCGGCAACGAGCTCTCCAACAACCCCTCGAACGGGGCGCGCGCCGGGGCCATCTCGCTGGCCGTGGGCGGCCTCGTGGCCAGCATCGTGGCGTCGGTGCTCGCGAGCAGCGCCCAACCCCACATGTGGAACGCCATCAACATGTACAATGACGATCTCCCGGCCCCGTGGGGCTTCGGCCCCCAACAACCGCCTTATGGCCAACCGTACGGCGCGCCGGGCGGATACAACGTGCCTTCGAGCGGGTACATGCTGCCTGGTTATGCGGCGCCGCGCCCCTGGCCCGCGCCGGGCGCCGTGCCCAACGCAGGAGCTCCGAGCGTGCCTGTCGCGCCCGCGCCTCAAGGCCCCACGCCTCAAGCCCCCATGCCTCAAGGCCCCACGCCTCAAGCCCCCGCGCCGAGCGCTCCGGCCCCGGCGCCGAGCGTCCCGCCGTCACCGGGCGCACCGCGCTGACGCACGCGGGAGCGAGGATCGGTACGGAGGCGACCCGCTCCCTGATGTGCATCACGGCAGCAGGAACTTGGCGACGAAGGCGTCGTAGCCTCCCTGGCTTGCCACCGGTCCGCTGCCCAAGTCGATAGTTCCCGCGAAAGAACCGGCAACGTATACGGTATCGACATCGGCCGCCACGGCACTCACCCGTTGTTCTTGGGAATCCCCAAAGACCCTGGCTGAGATCTGCTCACCATCTGGAGCCAGCTTGACCACAAAGGCATCTGTGCCGCCCGCGCTCATGAGCATGCCACCACCAAAGTCGGCACCACCCGGAAAACCTCCGGCGATGATGACGTTGTCAGCGCCATCGACCGTCACCGATGCCAACGGAAATGGCCCAGACTGCGTCGCTCCGCTCGCCGTGACCTTGCTCCACACGTGCTCACCGGAGGGATTGAGCTTGGCGACATAGACGCTGCCGAAGACCGACGCGGCCAGAGGCCCCCCACCGAAGTCGATCTCCCCTTTGAACGCCCCCGCGAGAATGATGTTTTGCAGGCTATCGACACCAACCGACGTAACTGTGGGCATCGCCCCGCCGCTCAGGCGCCTCGCCCATGTCGTATTACCGTCGGGGTCGAGCTTGGCGAGGTACATGTTGGTGCCGCCCGCGCTCGTGAGCGAGTTTCCGGCACCGAAATCGATCGTACCGGAGAACGAGCCATACACGATGACGTTTCCCGCACCGTCCACCGTCAAGGCGCGCGCATGCGCAAGGGCGCCATTTCCACCGAACTGTCGGCTCCAATAACCGGTGCCGGACTGCTTGCTGAGCTTGATCACAAAAGCGTCGGTCGACCCCGCCGCCATGATCTGCCCTGTGCCGAAATCCGCCGAGCCCGACAACCAGCCTGCCACGTAGACATCGCCGCCTCCGTCGACGACAACCCCCATAGCACCGCCGCTCCCGTAATCGATGCTCCACAGGCGACCTCCGCCCCCATCGAGCTTGGCGACATAGATGTCGCCATCGGGCCCTTTGTTCACGAGCGTAGAGCTGGACGAGGTCCCGAAGTTGACGGCGCCTTTGAGGTTTCCTGCCACCAGCAGATTGCCTTGGGTGTCCGCGGCGATGCTCATCGTTGAGTACGCCTGCCCGTCCCCGAAGCTCTTTGCCCACAGAGGCGAACCGGCATTCGTGAACTTTGCCAAAAATAGCTTCTGGACGGGACCAGGATTCATCAGCGTGTCGGTGCCCCAATTCAGGGCTCCCTTGAAGACGCCCCCAACCACGACATTACCCATCGAGTCTACAGCCACGGAACCGGACTGTTGATCGGAGTTCGCATCACCTGCCATCTTCGCCCAGACCAAGAGGTCTCTGCACACTCCGACCTTGCATACCCCGCTCTCGCAATCACCGTTCGTCGCGCACGCCTTTCCCGCGTCGCAACCCGGGCAGCTCCCACCGCAGTCGACATCAGCTTCATCACCGCCCCTGAGCCCGTCGGTGCAGGTCGAGACGCAGAGGTTACTGCCGTCGCAAATCACGCTCTTGCAATCCAGATCAGCCGCGCAGCCCTTGCCGGGGCCGCATTTCGGGCAGCTCACTCCGCCGCAATCGACGTCCGTCTCGTCCTCATTCTGCACCTTGTCATCGCAGGTCGGCGCGAGACACGTCCCGCCGGCGCATACCTGGCTCGCGCAGTCTGTTCCGATGATGCAGCCATCACCGTCTGCGCACGGCGAGCATGAACCGCCGCAGTCACTTCCTGTCTCGTCTCCATTCTTCATGCCGTCTGCGCAGCTCGCCACCATCCATCCCGGCCGCGCGTCCTCGTACCCCGCGAGTTGCAAGCACCCCGCCCCCAGCACCGTCATCAGCAGCAGAGCCCACCCGAACATCGATCGCGTCGTCATCGTCACCACCTGCCCCTGAGTACGAGCCCCGCCTCACCCGAGCCCACCAGCGGACGCAGATCCAGCCTCGCGGCCTCTCTCGTCTTCTCCCCCGGCGCCTTCGCTGCCGGCGCCGCCAGAATCAGCACCGCGCCGCCGACCAGCAGCACCGAGCCCGCCACGAGCGCCGCCGTCGACGCCGTGCCCGCCGTCTTCGCGTCGTTGCGCAACGCTACGCCGACGTCGTTGCAAAAGTTGGGATCGCTCGGCGAGCAGTGCGCCTTGGACTCCTTGATCTTCGAGAGCGTCTGCCCCCGAAGATCGCGCCCATCACGAGCCCCACGACACCCACCCCGCCGACGCTCGCCCCCGCGATGCGCTGCCCCGTCCACCACGAGCCCGGCTCCTCCGGCGGCGCCACCAGGACCGGATCCGGCACCAGGCGCGGCACGGCCACCGAAATCGCCGCGCCATTCGGCGGCACCGTGATCGTCGTCAGCCACGATCGATGCCCCGACGCCGAGACCTCGATCACGTGCTCGCCGGCGTCCACAGGCACGGCCGAGCCCCACTGGCCCTCGCCGATCACACCGTCATCGCGCTTGATCTGGAGGCCGGGCAGCCGCTCCGCCGTGCCCACCGTAATCGTCAGCCGCGAGAGCTGCCCCTCGATCACTTTCGCGCGCCGACCTGCCTCTCCCAACCGATCCGCGTCTCGCGCGGCGCCCGCGATCCGCTCGGCCTCTTTGAACGCCCCCCAGGCGCTCGCCATCTTCCCAAGGTGCTCGTAGCAATCACCCAGGTTCAGGAAGAGCCCCGGGGTGGGCATCACCCGCCGCACCTCCACGAACTTCGGGCACGCTGCCGCATAGTTGCCGGCGCCCACGAGCTTCTTCGCTTCGTTGAACAGCGCAACGGCGGCGGCTTCGTCCGCTGTGCCCTGCGCGCGTGCCGGCATCGCCGTCGTCGCGACGACGATCGCGATCGCCGTCGCGCCCCCAACAACGCTCCGTGTCCTCTTCATCGATGCTCTCGCTCCCCTCAAAGGTTGTAGGTCGTGCCCGGCGGCTTCACCGGCGCAGCCTTCGGCGTCTCCGCGGGCGCGCGTGGCTCGGACTGCGGCGCAGCCTTCGGCGCCGCGGGCTTGCTCTTCGGAGGCGCCGCCTCCGTCGCCCGCGCGCTCGCCGTTGCCGTGGCAGCCGGCGCGCCCGCATCCATCGCCGCCTCACTCGACGCGCCTGCCTCGGACAGCCCCACACGCGGAGCCTCGACCTGCGGCAGCGCGGGCGATGACGCCGGCGGCTCGGGTACCGTGCCCGCACCAAGCGAAGGCCCCAACGCTCGTCCTCGTCCCCCGACCAAGGCCGCCGCGAGCGCGCCGCCCGCCGCGAGCGCCGCCGCGGCCGCGGCGAACACTCCACGCCGGCGCTTCGGCGGTGTGAGCGCGGACGTCGACAGCGTCGCCTGCGCTAACGCCGCCCTCCCCCCAGTCGTCGCCGTGAGCGCCGCGGGTGGGAGCGGCGCCGTCTGCACGCCCGTGCGCGTCGCGCTCTCGGCCGGCGGAAGCTCCACCGTCGGCCGCGCCGGCGCCACCTGCTCGCCGAGCACCGCCGCGGCCTGCTCGGCGTGGCGCTTGGCGCGCTCCGGCCCGAACGGCGCGAGGGCTGCCGCCAGCGCAGCGACGCTCGCCATGCGCCGCTCCGGAGTCTTCTCCAGGCAGGCGCGGATCACCGCTTCGAGCCCCGCGGGCAAGTCGGGCCGGAGGGGGGCGAGCGGCGGAGGATCCTTGAGCCCCACCTGCGCGACGACCACGTGGATGGTGTCGGCGTGGAACGGCGTGCGCCCCACGAGCAGCTCGAACAACGTCACCCCGAGCGCCCAGACATCGCACCGCGCGTCGACGTCCTTCGACGCGTTCATCTGCTCGGGCGACATGTAGAGCGGGCTCCCCAGCGCCGCGAGATCGCCCGTGAGCGCGCCGTCGCCCGCGAGCTTCGACACGCCGAAGTCGAGCACCTTCAAGACCACGCGCCCGCCCGCGCCGCGCGCGAGGAACAGGTTCGCCGGCTTGATGTCGCGATGGACCACGCCCGCCGCGTGTGCCTCCGCGAGCGCTTCGCACGCCTGGAGGATGTGCTCCACGGCCTCTCCGACAGGCAGCGGCCCGCGGGCGCGCAGCTCGTCCGCGAGGTCGCGCCCTTCGAGGTGCTCCATCAGCATATACGGCTCGCCGCCCTCGGTCGTGCCGACGTCGAGCACCTTCACCGCGTGCTCGGACCGGAGCTTCGCTGTGATCTTCGCCTCCCGCACGAACCGCGCGTGCGCCTCCGCGGGCGCGCGGCTCGCCTTCATCAGCTTGATCGCGAAGCGCTGCTCGAGGTCCACGTTCATCACGGCGAGCACACAGCCCATCGCTCCCTGTCCCAGCACGCGCTCGACCCGGTATTTCCCGAGCACCACGTCGCCCGGCTTGATCTCGCTCATGGCTCCTCCGCGAACATGCGCCGCAGCTCCACGGCGGCCCAAACCGGATCGACGATGAACCGCTGGGTCGACAAGGCCGAGCGGTTGTCGGGAAACTCGATCCCCGGGCGCGGCTCCTGGCGGCGCACCTGATCCGGCTGCCGCGGCCCCGAGGACTGAACGGGAGCCGCCCGTCGCGGGACGTCGGGCGGAGGCGTGAAGAGCACGCGCGTCAGCTCATCCCTCGGCTTCGGCCCGGCCGCCGGCAGCGCGAGCACCGTGAAGACGCGGGCGGAAGCCTTGCCGTCGCTGCACAACATGCCTCGAAGGCTCATGGCGGCCCTCCTTCTCCGGCTTCGCCTAATGAGGGCGCGATGTCGTTCGCAGCGAGCACGGGTGGGACGCCCGGCGCGTCGATGGGCGGCGGCGCGCGCGTGACCCCGAACGCGGTCAAGAACTTGTGCAGCCGGTCGAGCGCGCGCGCGTGCCTTTCGCGTGCGGTCGAGTAGGCGACGCCGACGTGCTCGCTCACCTCCTGCAACGTCTTCCCCTTGCCGTAGACGAGCACGACCACCTCGGCCTCCCTCGGCTCTAACGCGCCGAGCGCCTTGCGCAGCGAGGTGATCGCGTGCGCGTACTCCGCGCGCAGCTCGACGGCCTCCCGATCGTCGCCACGCAACACCTCATCAATCCCAGCGGCGAAGGTGGCGGCGAACAGCCGGCTCGCGAACTCGTGGAGGTGCCGGCGGATGTCGTCCTGGTCGTGGTCGAGGACGTCGAAGCCCGCGAGCGCGTACTCCGCGGCGAACCGATCGGACGCTGCCATGGCGGCGCGCTCGATCCGGTGCCGCCGCGCCTGGAGGCGCAGGTTGTCGAGCATGGCCCAGCGCACGCGGCAGCGCGCGAACAGCACGAACGAGGGGCACATCTCGTCGCGGAACGCGCGGGCCGCGCGGTAGAGCGCGAACGTCCCCACCGCGTAGAGCTCCTCCGGATTGGAGACGAAGCGCGACCAGCGCGGCGCCACGTCGGCGGCGCACTCGGCCACGACGTGCACCGCTTCGCGCACGAGCCGTTGCTCGCGCTCGGTGGGCGGCGGGGGCGGCGCGACGTCCTTCATGCTCCCTCCTTCTGCTCCTCGGGCTCGATGACCTCCACGCCGTCCTTCGGCACCTCGGCGCTCGTGTCAGGTGCCGCGCGCTTCGTCCCGGCGGCGAGCAGGAGGCGCACCGCCGGGTGCGCGCGCATCTTCTCCTCGGCCTCGCGGCGCATGACGGCGTAGAGGTGCGGCGGCGTGATCGCCTTATATGGCGCGATCGCGGCCTCGATCTGCTCCTGCATCAACGCCTCTTCCTCGGGCGTGAGGGGGCTCGGGTCCGGCGCGTTCGTGTGGCTCATCGGTTCTCCTTTCGATCGGGCGGCGCCGGTGGGATCACGGCGTCGCGCACGGGGAAAAATCGGGCGAGTCCTTCCTCGCCGAGCGGCAGCGTCGCCGCGACATCCTCGGCCTCCGCGGCGCCATCGGGCACGCCGGCGAGGATCACGCGCTCCGCCGGCGCGGCGGGTGCGCTCGGTGCCTGGCGCAACGACACGGGTGGCACATACGCGCGGTGCGTGATCGCGCCGGGGATCGCGGGCTCCATCGGCGGCATGGGGAACGACAGCCGGCCCGCCGCGATCTCCTCCGCGAGCCAGACGTGCGCCTCGCCGATCGCCCGCGCGAAGGCCGTCATCGAGGGGTAACGCGCGGAGGGATCCTTGAGCACTGCGCGGCGCACGAGGTCGTCGATCGACGGCGGCAGGCCGGCGTCGGCCAGCGACGGCGGCAGCTCGTACACCTGCTTCTGCGCGATGACGTGCATGTCGTGGAGATGAGCCTGAAAAGGGTGGTAGCCGGCCAGCATCGTCCAGAGGGTCATGCCCAGCGCGTAGATGTCGAAGCACGGGTGCGCGGGCGCTCCGAAAATCTGCTCCGCCGGCATGTAGCCCGGCGTCCCGAGCCCGTTGCGCCCGAGCGTCGTGGCGACGGAGTCGGGCAGTACCTTCGCGACGGAGAAGTCGAGCAGCTTCACCGCCGTCCGCCCGCGGCCGAGGTTGACCAGGAACAGGTTGCCCGGCTTCACGTCGCGATGAACGATCTGCGCCTCGTGCGCCGCGGCGAGCCCCCACGCCGCCTCGTACGCGACCGCGAGCGCCATCCGCGGCGAGAGCCGCCCCTGCCACGCGAGCAGCGTCGCAATGCTGCACCCCTGGAGCAGCTCCATCCGGATCCACACCATCCCGTCGTCCTCGCAACCGAGGTCGAAGACCTTCACCACGTTGGCGTGCTCGATGGAGTAGGTGCCCTTCGCCGCCGTGAGCGCGCGCCGAACGGCATTGGCATCGGCGCGCTGCACGAGGTGCGAGACCTTGAGCGCGAAGGACTGATCCGTGTGGACGTGCCGCACGGCGTAGACCTCGCCGTGCAGGCCGGCGCCGAGGAAGCTCTCGATCGCCAGTTGTCCGAACACGTCGCCTGGTTTGAAGGTGAGCATGAGCGAGCCTGTGGGGGTGACGGACCGCGAACGGTGGCAGCGCCCCATTAAAAGGGAAGCGTCACGAGCCCCGTCATGGAGCCGGGCCCGAGGAGCACTTTTTTCGTTTTTTCTTCGAGGCCCCCTCCCGGTGTCGAAATCGTGCGCCGAGCCGGCTCCATCGCGGGGCTCGTGACGCTTATCAGGTGAGGGGTCGAGGTGACCGCGCCGAGAGGCGCCCTGCCTCCTCATCCTCCCGACCGGCACCGCTCCGCGGCGCCTCGGCCCCTCTTTGTCTCACGGAGGAGACCCGCATGCCCACGTCACCCGATCCCGTCGACACCATCGAACGCTTCGCCGAGCTGTCTGCCTTGCTCGACGATCCCTTCGCCGACGAGCACGAGATCCTCCACGCTTTCGGCCTCGACGCCGAGGCGTGGGACGCGATCGAGGCCCGCTGGATCGCGCGGATGCGCGCCGGCGACGGCGACGCGGAGTCGCTCGCGCGCCTCTTCGGGAAGAGCTACCGCGAGACCACCCAGCGGGTGAAGCACGGCGATGCGAGCAAGGTCGACGTGGACGACACGCTGCCCACCGGCGCGGCCTTCCTCTCGACCGAGGCGCAGCCGTGGCGCGACGAGGCTGCGACCGTCGGCCGCGACCTGACCGCGACACCGCCGCCGCTGCTCGACGCGCAGCCGATCCCGCCCGCGCCGCCCACCCGGCCCACGGGCGCGCCCCCGCCGCCCGCCGTCGCCGACACGCTCGAAACGTCGCATCCGCTCCCAGTCCCGCCGCTCCCGTTCCACGCGCCGTCGGCAACGCCCAACGAGACGTTGGAGCTCGGCGCGATCCTCCCGCGGCCCACGCTCCCATTCACCAGCTCTCGTTGAGGAGGAAGAGCAACATGCCCCTCAACGTCACACTCTCCTTCCCATCATCGCCCGGCGCCGCTGGTAGCGATCTTGTCGTCCGCCGCTACGAGCTCCGCGAAGAGCTGAGCGCGCTCTACGAGCTGACAGTCGAAGTCCTCTCGTCAGATCCGAGCCTCGACGAGAATGCCATCGTCGGCCAGCCCGTCGACGTCGACTTCGGTGACGAGCCATTCCTGAAGCAAATCCACGGCATCGTCCGCCGCATGGAGCAGCGCACCGCCGTGCCCGATGGCAGCTCGCACTACGTCTTCACCGTTGTCCCTCCGCTCTGGCTCACCACGCGCCGCCGCGACCATCGCATCTTCCAGAACCTCAGCGTCCCCGAGATCGTGGAAGCCGTGCTCGCCGATCCCACGTACGGCGGCCACATCCCTGCACCGGACACGCGCGGCGTCGGCGACGCGCCCGCACGCGAGTACGTCGTGCAGTACGCCGAGACCGATCACGACTTCCTCTTCCGCATCCTGGCCGACCAGGGCATCGCGACCTACTTCGACCACGCGAATGCCAGCACGTGGACGCTGGTCGACGACACCTCTGCCGCCGCGCCGAGCCTCACCGGATCGATCCCGTTCTCCGATCCATCGAACATGAACGCGCTCGTCGAGGGGCAGACCGACACGCCGCACGTCTTGACCGCCGTCATCCGCTCCGCGGTCGAGACCTCCTCGGTGACGCTGCGCGACTACGACTTCGAGAAGCCCGAGCGGGTGCTCGAAGCCAAGAAGGACGCGGGAACGTCGGGCGCGTTCACGAACGAGAGCCCGCTCGAAGCGTATACCTTCGAGGTCGGAGCGTTCACGACGCAGCCCCCAGGCGATGCCCGCGCCGCCCACCGGCTCGACGCTGCCCGCAACGCGCGCCGCCGCATCCTCTGCACGAGCAACTTCGCGCTGCCACCGGGCACGCGGATGCCGCTCGTCGACCACCCGCGCCAAGACCTCGCCGGCGACTTCCTCGTCGTCCGCACCCGCACGGAGCGAGAAGGCGACGACCAGCGCACGCACGAGCTCGAGCTCATGGATCTCGCCCAACCCTTCCGGCCGACGCTCCGGCCCAAGTCACGCATCCACGGCACGCAGACGGCGTTCGTGGTGGGCGCCGAAGGCCAGGAGATCGACGTCGACAAGTACGGCCGCGTCGAGATCGAATTCCGCTGGGATCGGCGCGACAAGCACACCGGCGGCGTCTCGCGGCGTGTGCGGGTGGCGCAGGGTTGGGCCGGCGCGGGCTTCGGGTTCGTGATGCTCCCGCGCGTGAACGAGGAGGTCATCGTCGCGTACCTCGACGGCGATCCGGATCAGCCGATCATCGTCGGCCGCGTCCACAACGCGCTCGTGACGACGCCGCTCAAGCTGCCTGCGGACAAGGCCATCAGCGTGTGGCGCTCGCGCTCGACGCCGAAGAGCGACGGCTACAACGAGATCCTCATGGACGACCAGGCCGGCGCGGAGCGGCTGACCATGCACGCGCAGCGGGACTTCAAGCAGGTCGTCGAGCGCGATGCAGAGACCATCGTTGGGCGGAACGAGTCACGCACGGTGAAGGGCAATCGCTCGCTCAGGGTGGTCGGCAACCAGACCGAGAAGGTCGAAGGCGACAAGAGCATCGACGCGACCGGCGCGTTGTCGCTCCACGGCGACACGGTCAGCATGACCTCCGACGACCGGATGATGATCCACGCTGGCGCGCACCTCTTGATCTCGTGCGGCTCGAACCGCGACGACACGACGGCGGGCAACCACGCGCTCGAGGCGGATGCCGTGTTCGTGAAGGGCCGCTCCGGGGTGCAGGTCGTCGCGCCGAAGGTGCATGTGTTCGGCGGGGAGGAGATTCATCTCCAGGTGGGTGGGTCGTCGATCCACATCACCGATGGGGCTATCAAGATCACGAGCGCGGGCGACGTTGAAGTCAACGGCGCCGTCGTGAAGCTCAATTGCTGAGAGGCACTCATGACCAGACCCGCAGCAAGGCTTGGTGAGCTTCACGCATGCCCGAACGTGCTCCACGTCCCCGGGCCGGTCACGGCGCCCGGCGAGCCCAGCGTTCTCATCGGCACACGCTCCGCTGCGCGCTACAGCGACATGGCGTCCTGCATGACCGCAGTCGACGCCATCGCCGACGGCGCACCCACGGTGCTCATCGGCAAGTTGCCCGCAAGCCGTATCACCGACGTTACTGAGCACGGGGGCTGCCTCGTGACAGGCTTCTCCCGGGTCCTAATCGGCGAGACGCCCGAGGGCGTATCGGTCCGTAGGCGCGGCGCCATGCTGGTGATCGTCGATCGGAGAACGCACACGATCCGGATCGTCGGCGTCCAGGAGTACAAAGGCGACGGCGCCTCCGATGAGTACGTGAAGCGCGCGACGGACTGTATCAACAAGACGTGGAGCGGACCGACGACGCTCAACGGCGAGCCGTACAAGGTCGAGTGCATGGTCACCGGCCGACGCGCCGGCGCACCGGCGACTCCGCTGGCGAACGCGATCGACGTCAAGCACACGACGGATCCACCAGCGACGACCACCGATAGGGACCCGTCGTGGCAGGCTGGACGCGCTGGTTACCAGCACAGCACCGACACTGACGGCGACAGGGTCATTCCGGCACACGAGTTCGGGCACTCGATGGGTCTGGACGATGAGTACAGGGAAGGCCCCAAGACGCCGGACGGACACCGATCCATCGTGCGAACGGGGCCGCCCGGCGGGATCATGGGCTATGTCGATCCGGGCTCGCGTCCAACGCCCCACAACTTCGACGAGCTGGTCAACGGGAAGAGACCATGACGATGAAGACGAATCGGATCACGGCATCCGCGTGGCTCCTGGTCGCCCTCGCCGGCGTCCTCGTCATTTCGGGTTGCTCATCGTGCAACGGCGAAAGGTTCGGCTTGGAAGGAGGCAGCATGGACGACAGCACGGCGCTCGCGGCAATCTCGCGAGCAGAGACGACTGGCAAGCTCGATGGCCTGGAGATCGAGCATTACGTCGGCGGCGGCTTGCCTCCTCCGCACTACCGGTCGGAGCAGTTCCGCCTCTTCGTGGACCACGGTCGCGACACCATCGAGTTCGTGACCCCTGACTTCACTACCCAAGTGAAGCAAGGCGAGGCGTACCCGCGGCACGTCTACAAGCTGACGGCGAGTCCCAGCGAAGTCAGGAGCATCGCCGGGCTCGTGCGCGAGTGCGGTGCATTCAGTAGCCCGGCTCCGGTGGACGAAAAGCGGGCCCACGACAGCATTCGCACGGAGCTTTCGGCCATCGTCGGAGGCAAGGAAGCGAAGCGTGTCTACTCAGGCGCGGAGCCCGCAGCGCTCACCAAGCTCCGCGCCGTCATCAGCCCACTCATCGCTCGCCTCAAGGCTCAAGGCGAGCATCGGTTGGTTCCATGAAGCTCACCCATCTCGCCGCCACGGGCATTCGCGGCGTGCCCGACGGCACCTACGCCTTCACCGATCCTCGAAGCGGCACTCCGCTCCCCGTCGTCCTCGTCACCGGCGGCCCCGCGTCCGGCAAGACCTCGCTGCTCGAAGCGATCGCTGCCGCGAAAGAAGCCATCGGCAGCTACGGCACGCCACCCGACCCGAAGCGACTCGTACGCAGCGAAGCACGGGAGTCGCGGCTCGTCACGACTTGGCTGCTATCCGACGCGGAGCGCGATCACACACGCCTCGACGACGCGCGACAGACGGTCAGGTGGGAGCTGAGCGCGGGCGCGTCGCGCTGCGACGCCGAGCCCGGGCTGCGCCGCCTGTTCGCCGAGCACTCCTGCGCGCCGTCGCGCAGCAAGCTCGAATACTTCCCAGCCAACCGCGTGCTTGGGAGCAGCCCTCACCCCGCCTTCGGAGGTCCCAGCCGAGAGGCCGAAACGCGGCTGCGCGCAATCCGCGCAGCGGACAAGTATGCGAGCCTCGTGGAGGGCGTGCGCGCCGCCGCGCTGGCCGAAGCCGTGCGCGCGGCGCAAGACCTACGCGAGAGCGGCGTCGCGCTGCGCAGCGGCGAGCCGGGACCGCTTTCCGTGTACGAGGCCGCTGTCGCCGCAGTGGTGCCCGATCTACGGCTCCAGGGCGGAGCGATGTCTGGCGGGAAGGGGCCTCGCTTTCTGCGTCGCACGCGGGAGGAGATGAGCCTCGAAGACCTCTCGGAGAGCGAGAGGCATGGAATCCTGTTCGCGCTCGCGTTCGCGCACTTCGGGCTACACGGCTCACTCGTGCTTATCGACGAGCCTGAGCTGCACATTCACGCGTCGGCGCGTGTGCGCTTCCTCCATGCGCTCGTGGGTCTTGGGCGGGACAACCAGATCATCGCGGCGACCGGTGCGACGGAGCTCGTCGCTGCGGCGAGCCCTGGACAGGTGATCGACCTGTCGGCCCGCGCAACCGCCAAAGCGCCGTGAGCCGCGCGCGTCGCCCTGGACGATTTCTCCTCGCCAAATGCTCCCGCGCTCGTAATCTCACGCACTGGGCAATCTCGCCCCTCCCGCATGTGAAGGAGGCTTTGCCACCATGGCCAGCTCTGCACTCTGGAAGCTCCGGCGCATCGCTCCGCGCGCCAAGCGTGTCTATGACCGCCGCGCGAACGAGAGCGCGGCGGTCGCTGCGTACTCCTCGATTACGGGCCTAGCGGACGCGTTCATCACCGCTTACGACACCTCCACCAAGTACGAGGCGAAGTGGCGAAAGGAGATGGGCGAAGGCAAAGGCGCCATCGCCGCGCTGGTCGCCGCCATTCGCGCTTGGCTCCCGAGGGTCGAGCGGGACGTGCCCGGGTTCGACGCCTCCACGTTTGCCGACCAACCCGCGGTCCCCGACGACGTCATCGAGGATGGAGAGCGCCTCGTGAGCGTCATCGACGAGCACCAGGACAAGGATGGCAAGCCCTTGCCCTACAAGGCCGCGGCGCTCGACGCGCTCGATCCGCCGCTCAAGGCCGCGCAGAAAGAGTGGAGCGAGGCCGAAGCCGCAGACAGCACCTATCAAAAGCTGCTCGCCGAGGTCCGCAGCGCCGCCGCCGCCTTCGACCCCGAGCTCCAAGCGTTCCGCCGCACGCTCGCCGGCGCCTTCGGGCGGAGCGACAAGGACTATCAAAAGCTCCGCGCCGAGCGCGCCGCTCACGCTGACGACGAAGACGATCCCGGCTCCCCGCCCCCCGCCCCTCCCGCGTAGTTCCCTCCTCGAACCCCTGCGAAGGCTCCCCAACCCTGCGGCGGCCTTCTGAAGCCCTGCGGCAGCTCCCGGAACCGTGCGGTGCGGCCGAGGGCGCCTGCAGCGGGTGCGCGGCCGTCTGCGGCGCGCTGGATGTCGCCCGCGGAGCAATGGGGGGCCGCCCGCGGCGCGGCCGTGGGCGGCTGCGCCGCGCTCGATGTCGCCCTGCGGCGCGGCCAATGCCGCCTGCGGCGCAGCCGATGTCACCTGCGACGCGGCCAATGCCACCTGCAGCGCGGCCGGTGTCGCCTGTGGAGCGATCGGGGAGCGCCTGCGGCGCCGTCGATGCTGCCTGCGGCGCGGCCGAGGGTGACTCGCGACGGTTCATCAACGATCCAGCGAACGGCCCGCTGCCGAGCGACTTCGTCTAGCGCTTCCTGGAAGCCCAGCGAGCTGGACGAGATCATCGATCGGCTCGATGCGAAGCTGAGCACGACACCGCGCGCACTCGCTGGATCGGCGCCCGGCGTGCTCGGGGCTTGACGGGCCCCCGCGCTTGGCCGAGCTTGGCCGCGAGATCTCTTGATGGAACCCGGTCAGTCCGTCACACCGAATCTCCGGCTCGTCCGGCACCTCGACAAGGGGAGCATGGGCACCGTGTGGGTGGCAGAGCACGCCGGCCTCGGCACCGAGGTGGCGGTGAAGTTCATGTCACCCGAGATGATCGACAAGCCCAACCTGGTGGCGCGTTTCGCCCGCGAGGCCCACGCGGCCGCGCAGATCCGCAGCGTGCACGTGGTGCAGGTCCTCGATCACGGCGTCACCCTCGACGGCACCCCCTACATCGCCATGGAGCTGCTCGAGGGCGAGTCGCTGCAAAAGCGTTTGAAGCGCGAAGGGAAAATTTCCCCCGCCGCGACGGCCCGCATCGTCACCCAAACGTGCAAGGCCCTGGCAAAGGCCCATGCGCTCGGCATCGTCCATCGCGACATCAAGCCGGCCAACATCTTCCTGCTCGACACCGACGACGAGGTGTCTTGCAAGCTCCTCGATTTCGGCGTGGCCAAGGCCGATGGGGACGACTTCGCGGTCACCCGATCCAACGAGAAGGTCGGCACGCCCTTCTACATGTGCCCCGAGCAGCTCATCAGCGCGAAGCACGTCGACTTCCGCGCCGATCTCTGGTCCATCGGCGTCGTCGCCTATCACTCCATGACGGGCCGCGTGCCCTTCCGCGCCCAGAGCTTCGGCGATCTCTGCCTCGCCGTCTCCCAAGGCACCTTCTCTCTGCCCAGCCAGGAGAGCCCTCCTCTGCCCGCATCACTCGATGCTTGGTTCTTGCGGGCGCTCGCGCGCGAGCCACAACAACGCTTCGAGTCCGCCCGACAACAGGCCGACGCGCTCGCGCTCGCGGTGCAAGGCGGTTGAGGTGTGCCAGCGCGTCTCTTCGAGAAGAGGAGAGAAGGAACGCAAAGGCGCAGAGACGCAAAGGTGAATGGGAGATGGGCCGCGCCGAGATTGAAAGCCGCTTTGCCGAAGCAAGAGCAGCGCGCGAAGCGTGATCTCTCCCCCGTCTTTTTGCGTCTTTGCGCCCTTCGCGTCTTTGCGTTCCTTCCCCTCTCCTCTTTCGAGGAGCAAGGCGCGGTGGGCTTTCGTGTCATCACCCCCTGTCCCCAAACATGCTCGGAGGTTTGGGGCCGGGGGCGATGATGGGGACGGAAGGCTACTGGAACTCGACGACGCCGATGACGCCGTTGTTGTCGGTGGTGAGGAGGCTGAGCTCCCAGCCCGAGCCGACACGGTGCGCTTCGAGGCGGGGGTCGTTGCGGTCGGGGCTGTAGCCGTAGGTGTCGCCGGAGATGCCGCGGAAGCTGAGCATCACCTCGTAGTCGCCGGGGCCGGCGTGGCGGACGTCGCCGGGGTTGAACGCATAGACCTGGATCACGCGCTTCAACATGCCGTTGGAGACGTAGGTTTGATCGTAGGTCACGCGGCCGTGCTCGACCCGGACCGTGGCCGAGCCGTTGGAGTTGGCCATCCGCACGCGGCGCCCGTTGCGGAAGGTGCCCTCCGCGAACTTGGCGAACACGCCGTGGAAAGGCACGTTGCCGCCGTGGCGCGCGGCCGGACGTGCAGCCTGAGCCGGCTCGACCTCCGCGGTGGCCATGCAACCGAGCGGCATCGCGGACACCAACATGAGCCCGAACGTAGCGGCGAACGAAGTCTTGAGCATGGCCGGCATGCTCGCATCCATCGCACCGCCATTTCCATCGCTCTCTCCTGAGAGCAAGGTTTGGACGCCGACCCCCAAGGCCCCGACTGGGACCGATGGCCGCACCGCCCCCGCCACCCAGCCACCGACGAGCGGCTGCGCCTCACGAGCCATGGGGCCCGCATCCGCGTCGCGCGTGTCGGCCATGCGCGGCGCCGTCGCCGTCACTCGCGCGATTCCGCGCTCTTGAAATCATTGCCATCGAAGACGATCTCGCGAACCCGACCGAGGTTGCTCGCCGCCAGGTTGCTGCCCCCGTCCGCCTGATTGCGCATCACCGTCCGGCCGTCGTCCCACTCGGAGGCGCCGCTCCCTTGGATGTGGAGGCCCACATAGGCCGAGTGGAGCGCGCTCGGTTGGGCGATGACCTCGTCGTAGCGGACGTTCTTGGCGGCGGCATCGGTGCGGTCGTGGATCTCGACCACGATGTTCTTGAAGCGGGTCTTCACGTACTCGACCAGGCCGAATTTGCCCACGGCGCCATAACCGTCCTTGAAGAAGAGGATGTCGAACTTCGCCGCCCTTCCCTTGGTGAGGAGCGTCTTGATCATGGCGTCGAGCGAGCTCTTGTAGAAAGACCCCGTAGGACCGGCCAAAGGATCCAGGTGCCCCACGCAGACACCGAATCCATTCACGGCCCCTATCACCACGCCCAAGCAGGTTGCGAAGGAGTCGCTGTGCACCGGATAGAAATCCGAGAACACGTATTCACCCATGGTGATGTCGATGACCCGGGGAAACTTCGGATAATCGGTCTCGTTGGGGCTACAGATCTTCAGCATGGCGCTCACCCTCACACCGCACGGAGCCTGACCGAGAAGGAGACGCCGCCGGGCCGCCGCCGTCAAGCGCGGCGAGGGCCCGAGCGCGGCGCTCTGGATTCGCCCTCCGAGCGCCTAACAGGATCGGACCGAGCAGGCCAAGGAGACGCAAGCGCGTCAAGGCGCGAAGGCGAAGGCGTACTTTCGTACGCCGAAGCCGAGCAACGCAGGCACGCGCCGCGTATCCGCAGGCCAGCGACGGGAGATTCAGCGGATGGCGCGCGGATCGGAGATGACGCCCTCGTCGCTGAGGAGCGGAGCGAGGATGCGATCGCCGAGGACGTCGGCGGTAGCGCGCTTCGCGCCGTCGACGAGCACCTCACCGTGGATGAGCCGAATCCCATGGCTGTAGTCGGCATAGGTGTTCTCGTGAACGGTGCTGAGCGGCTGGATGGGCACGCCGTTCAATTGATGCCAGCCGAAGATGGCTACGCTCTTCGGTTTCCAACCGAGGCGATTGGTGATGACCACATCCTTCTTGTGGCCCGCGAGGAGGGCGCCGGTGGCGCGGCCGGCGCGCTGCTGCTCGATCTTCGCTTGGTGCTGCTCGTAATAGGGTGTCGACATCATGCTCGGCCCGGCCGGGAGCGGCTGGGGCGGAGCTTGAGGGCGGCATTGGCCCAGATGGTGGTGACGAGCTTGGTGGTGGGGAGCAGACAACCCGAGGCGTCGGCGATGCGTTGGGCCGAGATGGGCGACATGGGGACACGGATGAAATCGTCGTCGGTGCCGATGGCGAGATAATCCGGCAGCACGCGGACGAGGGCGGCGTGCATGGCCCCGTCGCGCCCCGGCGCGGAGACGGCGAGGTGCTGAAAGACCCGTAGGAACGAGGGTACGTGGCCTTCGAGGAGGGCCGCCACGATGGCCTCTTCGCGCGCGGGACGGCTCGCGCTGCGGATGGTCTCGAGGAACTGCGTGCCCGTCATCGGGGCGTCGGGCGTCGGTAATGCGATCATTTCGGAGGGGTCGGCAGAGAGACCTTCGAGGGTGGAATGCGCGCCGAGGTCATGAAGAACGGGCGGGTCCTCCACGAGCTTGGCGAGCTCGAAATGCATGCCGTCCGGGCGGGAGTCGAAATGGCCGCCCCAGTAGAAGCCGAAGTCGTTGGCGATCTCGACGAGCTCGCGCACACTCCCCTTCTTGCCGACGAGCGCGGGCTCCGCGCCCAGCGGGTTGTAGGGAGCATTGATGTCGAACGCGCTCCCGAAGGCATGATTGCTGAGCACGCCCTGAGAGGCCAGGCCGCGGACGAAACGAGGGTTGTAACAACCACCCCACGTCAGGACCCGATCGAGGAGGCCCGCGCGCTCCCACGCGGCGAAGACGGCGAGGATGGGCTCCGCCGCGAGCCGATGGCAGGAGATGGCGCCGTTCGCGGCCGCGCCGGGCAGGCCGCGGATTTGGGGGATCTCGACGCGAACGATGTTCTCTTCCTGCCAATGATCGAGGATGACGATGCGCTCCCGATCGGTCTCCGTGGGGCTTTCGCGGTATTGGAACGCGCCGAAGAGGGCTTGTCGCTCCGCCAAGGTCGAGATGGGCGCGAAGTCGGGGCGCGGTGGCCATTGCGGGCCGCGCTCGTCGGTGTCGTCCGGCTCGTCGAGGGAGCCGAAGCCGAGCGCGAGGGCGGCTTGCAACGTCAAACGGCCGACCTTGCCGTCGGCATCGAGGCCGTGCTGCTGTTGAAAAGCACGCGTCGCCTGCTCTGTGCCGGCGCCGAAGAGGCCGTCGATGGGGCCGGGATCGAGCTCTTGCCCCAAGAGGAACAATTGCCAGCGCTCGACGTCGTCGCCGCGGAGGGGTCGTTTGAGCACGCGTGAAGGAATCATGTCTCTCCTCTCTTGCCCCGACTCGTGACTCGGTTTTTTCTTGCCCGAGCACCGATGTTCGCCGGATGGCCATGATGGCATGACCCTTCCACGCCGGGCTCGATCAGCTTACCCGATCTCTCCTATGCGCGTAAGGATCATCCGGAATCGGCGGGAGATGGGCATGGCCCTCGCGACGGCTCAAGCGCTCGCGAGGATCTCGTCGCGCAAAGGGCCGCGCACCACGAGCGCAAAGCCCTGAGGCCCGTGGATGAGGTTGCGACAACGTATGGAGATCAGCCACGTGCCGGGCGCGGCGTCTCCGATCCGCACGATCTCGGCGTTGTTCTCGCAATCCTCCGCCGTCAGGCGGCCGCGGAGATCGGCGTTGCCGAGGATCTTGCGGCGCGGCGTGCCGGGGCCTTCGACGATGATGTCGAGATCGTTTTGCAGGCCGCGCGCCGGAGGATCGATGAACGCGAGGCAGATGCGCACTTCGCCCGGCGCGGCGACGACGAAGGTGAAGCGCCGGCGATCGAGCGGTTTCGTGAAGCCCTCGGTCGCGGGCACGTCGAGGAACGCGAGCTTCACGCCGTCGCCGGTGGGCAGCGTGGTGGTGAGATCGACACATCCGAATCCCTGATGGGGATTGGGCACGGGCCCGCCGGCGTCACCGCCGGTGAGCACGCGCGTGCCGTTGATGATGGTGGCTTTGAGGAGGGCGGCGCTCGGCGCTTCGACGTTGCGATGACGGACGTAGTATTCGCGCACCAGCACGGCGAGCCCGGTGACCACGGGCGCAGCCATGCTCGTCCCGCTCATGTAGCCATAAGGCTCGGGGAGGGTCTCCGCGAAATGGCTGCTCGGGGCGAGGGCGCTGCGCGTCGATACGATATCGGTGCCGGGGGCCACGACATCGGGCTTGATGCGGCGATCGTCGCACGGGCCGCGGCTGCTGAAGCCGGCGAGCTGCTCGGGATCGCCGGAGACGAGGTCGGCCGCGACGTCGGCGGGCTTGCCGGTGAGCGGGAATCGCTGCGGGAAGACCGTGGCATAGGTGCGCTGCGCGAGCCCGCCCGAGACACGGCTGCTGCGGACGGCGCCGACGACGAGCGCATTCTTGCTGGTGGCGGGCGCGCCGAGCGAGAGGGGTTGGACGAGGCCCGGCTCCAAATGAGCAGGGACGTTGTTGTCGACGAGCGTCGTGCCCTCGTTGCCGGCGGAGAGGACGACGAGCATTTCGGGGTGCGCGGCCACGAAGGCGTCCACGTCCTCGGAGGTGCCGGTGTAACGCGATTGCACCGCCGATCCCCAAGAGTTGTTGTGGATGCGCGCGCCTTGGGCGAGCGCCTCGGCAAAGAGATCTCCGAGATCCACCGGGAGGCCGCCGAGGCCGCCGAGGCCGTCGAGGATCGATTGGAAGACGAGCCGCGCCTCGGGCGCGATCCCGCGATATCGGCCGGCGGAGGCGGCGCCGCTGCCGAGGATGGTGCCCGACACGTGCGTGCCGTGGCCGTGCGGATCGCTGGCATTGCCGGGGCGGCCGCGCGCGATCACGCGGGCGATGCGGCCCGCGAAATCCGGGTGGGCGTCGTCGAGGCCGGAGTCGGCGACGGCGACGATCTGATCGCGGCCCGTCAACGTCACGTCCGCAGCGCCGACACGCACGCGCGCGTCGATGGGAATGCCGATACCGGCGCGCGCACAGTCGTTGTGCCACGTGGGCGGGATGAAGAGGGTCACCTCCAAACCGAGCTCGTCGAGATCGGCGAGCTTGGGCTCCTTCGCGGACGTGACGCCGAGGCGCACGCGGCGTGCGCTCGATCCGAGAATGGCAATCCCGTTCTGATTCGCCCAGCTCGTGACGTCTTCGGCCGTCATGCCGTCGCGGACGCGCACGTCCCAAGGACGCTCGATGTCCGGCCCCGGAGCAATCGGCGAGCCGTCGGGCGAGAAGGGCACGTCGTCGGGCTCTTCGCCCGCTGTCGGGAGCCTGAAGGGGCGCGGCGGATCGACGCCGCGAATCCCGATCACCCAATCGAGAGAGGCAATCTCCCGAAGCGTGGCGTCGTCCTCCACGCGAATCCGGAGGCGATCGCCGCCCGCGCGATCCACCCGGCGCACACCGAGAGCCGAGAGGCGCTGTACCCATTCGGGCAAGATGGGACCGTAGGTGACGAGCGCGACCGTGGCGGGCGCCATCGGCAGAAAAGAGGCGACGTTGCTCAGCGCATGGGGGACGAGGAAGCCTTGGGCCCGGAGATCGTCGTCCGAGGGGATCACCTCCACGATCAGGCCGGCCTCGCGGAGCGTGTCGATGCCGGCGTCGTCCATTTCACCGACGCAGAGGCTCTCTCCCCACGCCCGCACGGAGGTGAGGTGTTGGGCGGCCAAAGACTGCTCCTCCTCGTGGAGCATCGTGACGATCACGCGTTTCATCGAGCCGAGTCTCTTCGCTTCACGTGGAGATGGGACGGCCGGGGAGGAGGACGACGCTCTCCGCCGGCGACTTGCTGCGGCGCACGTCGGCGAGCTTCACCACCTCGGGGAAGCGCACGTCCGTGAGCTGCTCGAGCCGCGCGATCGAGACGAGATGGGGTTTGAGCGCGCCCGCGTCGAACGTGGACTCCTCCTTCACGCCGGCCACCAGATCCGCTTGGCTCAAGAGGAACGCGAAGGCGGAGAGCGCGTGGGTGCGATCGTCGACGCAGAGCACCACCTTCCAAAACTGGCGCGGCACGCGGACACCCCAGAGCACCGGATCGCGCGGGGCGAGGACGGGGCCGGCGAAATAGCTGAGGCGGAGATCCTTGGCCTTGGCCTCGCCCGCGATCTGGTTTTCGAGCTCGCCCCAGACACCATGCTTCTGAGATTGGTTGTAGTCCGGATGCTGCGGAGAGCAGTTGGTGTAATGGAACGTGTCGAAGTTCCCCCACTCCCGCTCGCGATCCGTCATTCCCCAATAGGCATCCTCGCGCCGGACGATGTGCCCGCGATCGAAGGGCGAAGGGCCGTAGAGCTCGGCCGTCGTGATCTGATGTTGCACGGGGATGCGCGGATCCGGGACCCAAGTGTCGCCGTTCGAGAGCGTGCTCCGGCTCTTCTTGCCGAACAGCGCCGGATCACGGGTGGTGTTGCAAGCGGTGAAGAAGGCGAGCCGCCTGCGCTTGTTCATCACCAGGGAGAAGTGGTGATAGTGGAGGATGTGATTGTCGTCGTCCTCCTGCGTGCGATCGCGGGAGACGAGGGCCATGGCCGCGTCCGTGAGGGCCGGCATGGGAATGGTGACGTCGAGGTGATCCGGATCGTAGCCGTCGCGGCTCGCATAATCGGGATCGACGGCGATGCGTTCGAGCGCGGCGGCCACCCTCTCCGTGGGCGGCGACGCCGCGGAGATTCGCGGCCGAGCCTCGATGACGAGCGGGCGCACCGTGATTTCCAGGGGAATGATGAAGCTCGAAGCATCTGGAAGCGAGGGGGCAGCGAGATCGCTCGCGGCCTTGGGCGCGGCGCGGACGACGACGTCGGCGACCGGGTCCGGCGCGCGCGCGGTCACTTCGGGGCTCGGCGGTGGGGTGGGCACGGCAATGGTCGCAGGGCGAGGCGCGAGCGCGGCCCAGGCTTTCTCGACCTCGGGATCGGGCGTGAGGTCGGCGCCGTCGCCGTGGAAGGTGATGCCGAGATCGCGAATCCGCGCATCGCGGGCGAGCTCCCAGGTCGGAACGGCCCAATTGGTCTTGAAGGCTTGTCCGGCGAAGTGCACGGCGAGGATGCGCCGCTCGGCGAGGCTCACCACCAGAGAGCCCGAATTGCCACCCAGCGTGGAGGCGTTGTGGCCCACGGCGAGGACCTTGGGCCAGCGGTCCGTGGGATCGAAATAGGAGAGCCGCTCCGTCAACCGACCGGGCTGGAGGCGCTTGACGCCCGGTGTGTCACCGAAGTTGTCGAGCAACACCCGCGTGTCGTACTCGCTCCCCACGAAGCTGAAGAAGGGATATCCGATGACGGCGATCTCGTGCTCTTCGAGCTTCTGCGGGGGCACGCCCGAGAGCTGCACGGGAGCGTGCTGGTCGGCGGCGGGGGGCGCAACCTGAAGGACGGCGATGTCCCAGTGAGGATGGATGAGGAGCACGTCCACCACCGTCACCGGATCGCGGGCGAGGGGCGTGGACTTCTCGTGGCGGAAATCGAATTCGCTCGGGAAACGGCGCTCGAGGTTCTCCTTCAAACCGAAGCCGTTGGCGAAGACGCGGGCGACGTGGCGATTGGTCATCACCAAGTTCGGGGCGACGAGCAAGCCCGAGCCGACATAGGGTTCGCGGAGCGAGGCGCAATCCACCCTCCCGGCGGCGCGGATGACGTCGGTGAGCCAAGCCTGGTGCTGCCCGAGGGATTCCCAACGGCCTTTGGGGGGGACGAAGGTGTCGTCGGCGATCTCCAGCGTGGGGCACTGATCTTTGAGGACGATCGCCTCCAGCGCTTCGAGCCGGTCGTGGCTCAGCGCTTGTCCGTCGAGCGCCTCGTGGAGGCCGTCGACGGCCCGGCTGACGAGCTCCTCCGATTGACCGCTCGATTCGAGGTAACGCTGCTTCTCGTCGTCGCGATTGTCTTGGAAGAGCTCGAATTGCGGCCCCGCAAACAACCCTCGCAAAAAGTCGGCGACCTGCGCCGCGCGATTCTCGTCCTCGATGCCTGTCGACATACCGCTCGCCTCCCGCTCCAGCGACATGACCGCCGAGGGTATCGAAAGCAGCGCGCCCAGCGCAACGCCGGTCGAGGGAGAGCTGCAACGTGGGGCAAGCGGGCCGGCGAATGCTCACGAAACGAGCGCTCGGCAGCGACCCTTTCCCGGACGCGAATCGCGACCGAGAAAGCCGACGTCGAGGCCGAAGCAGAGAACGGCGAGCGCCTGCGAGCGCAGACTCGATATCTCCGCGCTTCAGCCCGATCGCAGCGCCTTCACGTCGATCCCCTGACGCTCGATGGCGCGCCGGAGCTTGCTGCGCGCGAGGCCGAGGCGGGCGGCGGCGCGGGCGACGTTGCCTTGCTCGGCGCGGAGCGCGGCCTCGATGGCGGCGGTGTCGGGAGCGGGCGCCTCGGAGCGAGCGTCGGTGTCGCTCTTCTCTTCGAATCGCTCGCTGGATCGCTCGCTGTTCGGCCCGTGCACGCGGCCCGCTTCGTCGTCGAGATCGGAAGCGAGGATGGCGCCGCGCCGCGCCGCGACCGCTGCGACCGCCGCGGTCTTCGCCTCGGCGAGCAGCTCGCGCACGTTGCCGGGCCACGCGCGCAACAAGCACGCTTCGATGAACTCCGCGCCGGCGGTGACGCGCACCGATTGAGCGGCGAGCGCTTGCTCGATGAGCCACGGGATCTCCTCGCGACGCTCGCGCAGCGGAGGCAGCCGGAGGGCCGGACGGCCGATGCGGAAATACAGATCCTCGCGGAAGCGACCGGCCGCCACCTCGGCGCGCAAATCTTTGTGGGTCGCGGCGCAGAGGCGGACGTCGACGGCGATATCGGTGACGGACCCTAGAGGCGCCACCCGCTTCGTCTCGAGCACCCGGAGGAGCTTGGCTTGCACGGCGAGATCGAGCTCGGCGACCTCGTCGAGGAAGAGCGTGCCGCGATCGGCAGCCTGCACCACACCCACGGCGTCGGCCACCGCGCCGGTGTACGCGCCGCGACGCGCGCCGAAGAGAATGCGCTCGGCGATCTCGCGTTGTATCGTGGCGCAATTCACCGCGACGAAGGGGCGCGCTTTGTCGCCGGCCGCGTGGAATGCATTGGCCGCGAGCTCCTTGCCGGTGCCGCTGTTGCCATTGATGAGCAAATTGGCGCCGCTCTGCGCGATCAAGGTGATGCGCTCGTAGAAGCTCGCCATGGTCGGCCCCGTCACGACGCCGGCTTGCACCGTGACGCCGGGAGATTCGTACGGGCGGCGATCGCCGACGGGGAGCAGGAGCGTGCGGCCGACGCGGACCACCGGGTTCCGCAAGCGACGTGCGACCTGCACTTGACGGCCGTCGACGAAGGTCCCATTGCGGCTGCCGAGATCGTGCACCGTCCACCCCTCGGCGTCGATTTCGACACGCAGGTGACGGCGCGACATCCGCGCGTCCGGGATGCCGGCGGCGGCCAGCTCGTCGCGGCCGAGCTCCAGCGCGCCGCCTTCGAGCGGCAGGACCAGGCGCTGCGGCTGCTCACCGGAGTGCACGATGAAGATCCCGGGGTGGCTCGCGTCATCGGAGCCCCAGGGATGAGCAGAGAGTTCGTCGATCGTCTCGGTGTTCAACGGAAGCCAGTATAGGGTGAGGCTCATGGGACCGAACAGGGAAGCATCGCCCTCGCCTGGAGCGAGCCGACCGAGCCCGGACGAGACCTATCCCTATACCGTGGAGCGTTCCCTGTGGCACGCGGCGACCCTCGTCGCCGATACGCCCGAGCCGCTCGATGCCACCACCGAGGGCGCCATCACCGCGGTCCACGAGACCACGGGGCGCTATCGCATCCACGAGGTGCTCGGGTCGGGCGGAATGGGCGAGGTGCGGCTCTGCCGCGACGGGGCCATCGGGCGCGACGTCGCATTGAAGACATTGCTCGAGGCGCAGCACGGGAACGTGGTCGCGCAGCGAAGGTTCGTGCGCGAGGTGCGGGTGCAAGGGCAGCTCGAGCACCCCTCCATCGTGCCCGTCTACGACTTCGGGACGGGCGACGATGGGCGGCTCTTCTTCACGATGCGCCGGGTGCGCGGGCACACGCTGGCCGAGGTGCTCGACGGGCTCGCCCGCGGCGAGCCGAGCATGGTCGCCCACCACTCGCGACGAAAGCTGCTCGACGCCTTCGTGCGCGTGTGCCTCGCGGTCGACTACGCCCACTCGCGCGGCGTCCTGCACCGCGATCTCAAGCCCTCCAACATCATGCTCGGCGATTTCGGCGAGGTGTACGTGCTCGATTGGGGCGTGGCCCGCCTCGTCACCGAGCACACCACGAGCGCGCCGATGGTCGTGTCGGACGCCGATCTGCTGGCCCAGGGAAACATGGTCGGCACGCCCGGCTACATGTCCCCCGAGCAGCTCCTCGGCCTCGGCGAGAGCCAGGACGCGCGCACCGACGTCTATGCGCTCGGCGCCATTCTCTTCGAGATCCTCACGCATCGCCGAATGCATCAGGGCGACTCGTTCGACCAGCTCGCGGAGTCAACGCGCGCGCCCACCGCGCGACGCGCCGCGGACGTCACCAAGGACGTGCCGCCCGAGCTCGATGCCATCTGCGCGAAGGCCTCGGCGCGCGATCGCGCCGATCGCCACCAGAGCGCGCGCGAGCTGGCCGAAGCGGTGGAGCGTTACCTCGACGGCGATCGCGATCTGGAGCGCCGCCGCGCGCTCAGCACCGCGCGCGTCGCCGCGGCGGACGCGGCCCTCGCGCAGGCGGCGACGCCCGATCCGAGCGGCAAGATGGCCGCGACCGCGCGCACCGATGCCGTGCGCGAGGTGACGGCGGCGCTCGCGCT
This sequence comes from Minicystis rosea, assembly GCA_001931535.1. Lineage (GTDB taxonomy): Bacteria > Myxococcota_A > Polyangia > Polyangiales > Polyangiaceae > Minicystis > Minicystis rosea. The sequence goes on along the minus strand of CP016211.1, from coordinate 13,067,820 downwards.
CGACTCCGACAACGAAGAGGCCCGCCGCCTCCTGGTCCGCCTCTTCGTCGAAGCTCCGCCGCAGATGCCTCCCGAGGTCGAGGCCGAGATCAACACGATGACGAGCCAGAACCGTGATCAGATCGCGCGCTTCGGATCGTATGCGCTGGGGAGCTGGACGCTCACGCCGTTCCTCGTGCTCGCCATGGGCGTGCGGCAATGGCTGCCCTTCCTGGTGTGCACGGTGCTCAGCGTGTTCACCTACCTTTATGCGCTCTGGGCGCGGAAGACCGAGAAGCTCGCGGGCGCGCACCGCCTGCTCCTCACGGCCATGTCGCTCGCGACGGTGGCGAGCGTGGCCTGCTGGCTCGGCCCCTTCGTGCTCGTCCCGCAGGCCGTCGCCATCACCACGCTGTGGATCGCCTTCCAATGCCGGAGACGACAAGAGCGCTGGGCCGTGGTCGCGCTCGGCGTGCTCGCGGTCTTGGTGCCATTCGTCTTGGAGCTCGGGAACGTCTTCTCACCGGCCTACGTCTTCGAGCACGGCAACCTCACGCTCCTTTCGCGCGCCGTGTACCTCGCGCCGCACACCACGGTACCGATGCTGATCTACGCCAGCGTGACCTTCGTCGCCCTGCCCGCCATCTTCCTGGGCAGCGTGCGCGACGCGCTCAACGCCGCCGAGCGACAGCTCTTCTTGCAAGCCTGGCACCTGCGCAAGCTGCTCCCCGAGCAACGGTGAGCGGCGCCAATAACACCATCATCACCCCACACGTTCATCGACCCGAGATGGGATGAAAGGTGTCACGAGCGCCCGTCTCGCGACACCCGATGTCGATCATCTCATGGGCATTCGCCGGCAAAGCTCGCCGTCGATTCCCAACCTCAAGGCTCGGTCAGCACCGCATCGACGCGCATGCGCACCGAGACCGCGGAGAGCTCGGCCGGCGCACCGGTGCTGCCGCCGCTCGCATAGGAGTAGTGTCGCATCACGAAGGCTCCTTCGGCGTCGGTGCGGGTCATGAACGTGGCCGTGACGTGGCCATTCTGGTTGAGCTGCACGGTGGTGAAATCGGGCCCTTCCAGGCCGCCGGGCAGCGCGCCGGGGAAGACGGACGTCGTGGCGCCGACCATCACGGTGAAGTAGCGATAGGCATGGTCGTAAGGCCAGTGAGGAAGGTCGAAGTCGAGCGTGCCGGCCACGCCGCGCGCCTCGGGAAGGCCGGTGGTGAAGCGGACGTCGTCTCCATTGTGGGTGACGACGGGATTGGTCACCCGAAGAGGCTTGGCGAGCGGGCGATAGACGAGCCCGCCCGCAGGCTTGGGCGAGAGATAGCCCACGGCGTCGATCCAAGGCTCGATTCCCGTGTCCCAAGGGACGACGCCTTCGGCGTCGGCGCGCATCTCGACCTCTTTGCCGAGGCCGGCGCCCACGACGAAGAAGCTCGTGTGTCGCCAGGGAAAGTGGGTATCGGCCGGCGTGGTCGACCAGCGCACGAGCGGGCCATCCGACCCAGCCGGGCCCATGTAGAACGAAGAGGGCACCTCCCGCCACACGCCTGGACCGAGGTGCACGGCGCCGAGCATGCCTGTCGCGCCGAAGTCCGCGCCGAGCACCGGATAGCTCAGCACCGTACCGAGCTCGCTCCAGGGATCGCGATGACCGACGTCGTTGGGGTTCGAGGCATACCAGCGCTCCGGCCGATCGAGGAGGTGCACGTATTGGCCACCCGTCGCGGCCGGCACGAGGAAGCCGCTGATCTCCACGAGCACGTCCAATGAAGTCGAGCCCGAAGCTTCGATGGCAAAGGCGCGATCGGCCTGCCCCAGAAGGGTGATGAATCCATGCGAGGTCGTCTGCAAAGGACCTACGGTGTAAGCCGGTCCGGGGACGGCGGCGCCCGTGGGCTCGACGCGGACCTCGAAGGTCTCCGCGGTGTCGGCGCGCACCGTGACCGCGCCGATGACGCCCACCGCGCCGGCCGGCGCTTCCGGGCCGAGATCGCATTGATCGAGGTCGATGACGAGGCGCCGCGCATTCCCCTCGATACGCGCAAAGGCACCGCACGCAGCGCCCGCGCTTTGGGTGTCGACCAGCGCGATGCGACGGGTGAGCTGGAAGAGCAACGGCGCGCCGGGCTCGGGAGGTTGGTTGATGGATCCGCCGGTGTTCTGACCGCCGGTTCCCGTGGTGCTTTGGCCGCCGAATCCACCGCTGCCGGTGGTCACGCCATCATGCCCGCCGCTCCCCGTGGATGGACTCGTGGTCTCACCACCGCTGCCCTCTCCCCCACCGTTGCCGGCCGCGCACGCGACCGAGGAGAGGACCAAAGCCAGAAGGCTCCCGCACCGGACGACATCGTATTTCATCGAAGCTCCTCCAAGATATCTGCGCTGCGCGAGGCAGCGCTCTGGCTCCAGCGACGCTTCGCCGGAGCGGTCATGCGATCTCCACGCGTCATGGGCATGGCGATCGCCGTCGCGAACAGGCCTCATCGGCCGTCGCGAAGACAACGATGGTTCCGGATCGCCCCGGTGACGAGTTTCCCAGCGTGACGGGCGTGACGGGATTCTCCGAGCGCCTCCGATCTCACCGGGAAATGCAGGGCGATTATCCCGTCATCGGGAGAACGGCGCGGGCGCACCTCCGCCGGCGGGCGAGATGGAAGTCGGCCGCATTCGGCTCTACGCTCGAGGCATGCGCTTTCTTCGATCGACACTGTTTCATGGTTCCCGTGGCAGCCCCTTTCCGCCGCTGGGCTTGGCCCTGATCGTCTTGTTCTCGGCCTCGTGCTTCGACCTCCACGGCTGCGGCATCGAGGATGACTGCACCGGAGATTCGGACTGCGACACCGGCTTCGTCTGTGACGATGAAGCGACGTTCTCGCTCCGCCGGACCTGCGTGGCCGCCACCGAGTGCGCGAGCAACGCGGATTGCCCAGCGGGCAACGCATGCATCCAACGCGCCTCCTCCATCGCGAACAACCCGTTCGAGGAGGATACGCCCGGAAAGAAGGTCTGCGTCTGCAACCAATTCGCAGGCGCGAACGGCGTCTGCGACGACGTCACCAGCAGCAGTAGCAGCAACAGCAGTAGCAACGGCAGCAGCAGCAGCGGTGGATTCGGAGGCCAGGGCGCCGGTGGTCAGGGCGGCGCGGGCACCGGCGGCGCAACGGTGAGCGACGGCGGCGTCGAAGGTGGAGAAGGAGGTGGAACATGAGGGCAAAGCCCTGGGCTCGGCTCGCGCTGGCTGCCGTCGTGATCATGGTCACGGGCTGTCAGAAGACGGTCGATGACGTGTGCTCCGACCTCGACGACAACTGCCCGGACGTGGGCTACCGCGAGTGCATGAGCGACGGGCAAGCGCTCGAATCGCTCGTCTCGAGCCGAGGTTGCGGCGACTTGTTCGACGATTATCTCGATTGCGTATCGGACGCGTCGTGCGGTTGGAGGAGCGCTTGCGCAGACGCGAAGGCGGCGCTCAACGCTTGTACGGGAGCGTTTCCGGAATAACCACCTTCGCGGGCAAACCCATCTCGGCGGGTGACCGAAAAGCAGCTTCACGCCGCTTTTCGGTCACGTCTTCAGCGCGGCGGCTTCTTCGCGGGAGCCGCCGGCTTGGGGCCTTTCGACGGGCCGCCTTTGCCAGCGGGCTTGGGGCCCGAGGAGCCTTTGGGCGAAGGGCCTTTGGCCGCGGGCTTCGCGCCCGAGCCACCCTTGTGGGGCGGGCTCCCCTTCCCTGCGGGCTTCGGGCCCGATGACCCCCCTTTGCCTTGCGGCGGGGCGGCGGCCTTGGCCTTGGCGGCGGCCTCCGGCGTGGTCGACACCACGAGCACCGCGCGGCCCATGCGGAACTCGGGCGCGACGGCGTGCCAGCCTTTTTGCTTGGCGAAGCCGGCGGTGTCGCCGCGATTCGCTTCCATGTGCGCGCTGAACTCGGTCCACAGGGCGCGCGCCTCGTCATCGGGGAGCGGGGCGCCGTCTTTCAGCACCACCAACGCCGGCCTTCCGCCTTCGCTCATTGAATTCCGTACTCCTTCAAACGACGGTAGAACGTACGCCGCGGCAAGCCGACGAGCTGCGCGGCCTTCACGCGATTCCAATTGCAACGGGCCAGCGCTTCGAGGATGCGCTCGCGCTCGCCGGCTTTGTGCGCGTCGAGCGAGGTCTCCACGCGGCGCGCGGGCTCCTCCGCCGGCGGGCGCGGGGGGCGCGCGTTCGGGAGCTCGAAGTCGTCGATGGAGAGCTCGGGCTCGTCGGAGAGCACCCAAGCATTGAGGAGCACGTTCTCCAATTGGCGCACGTTGCCGGGCCAATTGAAGGCCATGAGCCGCTTCAAGCCGGCGCGCGAGACGCTGCGGCGCTCGCGGTTGTAACGGGCCGCGAAGATGCCGAGGAAATGATCGATGAGGATCGGCAGATCTTCGAGGCGCTCACGCAGCGGCGGGACGCGCACCTGGATCACGTGGAGGCGATAATAGAGATCCTCGCGGAACTTGCCGGCCTCGACCATGGCGGAGAGATCGCGGTGCGTGGCGGCGATGACGCGGGTGTCGACGGGCTCCTCGCGCGGGCCGCCGACGGGGCGCACCAGCTTCTCCTGGAGCACGCGGAGCAGGCCCGCTTGCATCTTGTGCGGCATCTCCCCGATCTCGTCGAGCAGGATGGTGCCCTCGGTGGCCTCGCGGAAGAGGCCTTTGCGATCGCGATCGGCGCCGGTGAAGGCGCCGCGCACATGACCGAAGAGCTCGCTCTCCAGGAGGTGCTCGGGGATGGCGCCGCAGTTGATGCCGACGAACGGCTTCTTCCCGCGCGGGCCGGCGTTGTGGATGGCGCGGGCCACGACCTCTTTGCCGGTGCCGCTCTCGCCGGTGATGAGCACGGGGACGTCGGTGTCCTTGACGCGATCGATCAAGGCATAGACACGACGCATGGCCTCGCTCGTGCCGACGAGGCCTTCATAGCCGAAATGGCCGCGGATCACGGCGCGCGCGGATCGGAGATCGCGCCGCGTCGCCTGGAGCTGGGCGGTGCGGTGGCCGAGCAGCTCTTCGAGCTTGGCGCGCGCGGCTTCGAGCTCGCCGTTGGCGCGCTCGAGCTCGGCGGCGCGGCGCGCGTTCTCCCCGACGAGGCGGGCCGTCTCGATGGCGATGGCCACCTGGTCGGCGAGCGCGGCGAGCGTGGGCAGCTCCTCGGCGAAGGTGCCCGCCGGGCGGAGCCGCGTCTCCAAGTAGAGCGCGCCGATGACGGCGCCGCTGCGCGCGCGGATGGGCACGCACGCCACCGATTGGAGCATGAGCTGGTGGACCGAGACATAGCCGGCCATGCGCGCGTCGTCGCGGGCGCTGTGGGTGACGACGGGCTCGCCGCTGCTGATGACCTTGTCGGCGATCGACTGCGAGAAGCGCGCGTGCGGATCGGCGCCGAACTGATCGCGCGAGGCATGGATGGAGAGCTCGGCGACCGGGGATTCGGGAGCCTCGGCGACGGGCGGATCGAGGACCACGGCCGGCGCGCCCGACGAAGCGTTGTGGCTCGCGTAGCCGCTCCGCAGGATCACGAAGCCGCGCTCGGCACGCAGCAACGCGATGGCGTGATCGGTGACCTTCTCGAGGAGGCGATCGAGATCGAGCTCGCCTGCGATGGCGCGGTTGATCTCGAGGACCCGGGCCAGGCGATCCTCACCGACGGGCGCGCTGTGCGCGGTGGCGGCGCTCACGAGATCGCGGATCGACGCGGCGCGCGCGGCCTGACGGCGCGGATCGTTCCAGAAGACCTCGCGCAGATCGCGCGGGAGGCGCTCGGCGATCTCTTCGAGCACGGCGACTGCGGCCTCGCGATCGCGGCGCGACTTCACGGCCTGACCGGCCTCGGCTTCGAGCGCGGCGCGCGCGTCGAGCACGCGGAAGACGAGATCCTTCTGGCCCGCGGCGCGGGCCGCCTCGAGCGCTTCGTCGTAGGCTTCGCGCGCGCCGGCCTCGTCGTCGGCGAGGGCGGCGATGCGGCCGCGGGCCAAGAGGAGCAGGCCGCGGTGCGCGGTGGCGCCGCCGAGGAGCGTGGCCGCGCGCGCGATCTCGCGGCCCAGCGCGGCGGGCTCGGCGACCGTGTCCGGGGAGCGATCGGCCCGATCCACTTGCGAGTCTCGGCTCGTGCGCGCCGCGATCCACAGCACCCGCTCGAGGCGGGCCTCGGCCTCGTCGACGTTGCGCCCGAGCGCGTTGTACGCCTCGGCGGCCGCGAGGCAGAGGCGCTCCGCGGTCACGAGATCGCCGCTGCGCTCCGCGTACTCGGCCTCGAGGGCTTGAAGCTGCGCCTTCTGGTAGGCGAAGAGATCGTCGCGCTCACCGGCGAGCGCGTCGATGGACACCCGCGCGCGCGCGAGCCGGCCCAAGTAGAGCTCGAGGTTCGCGAGGTTGAGCAGCGCTTGCCGGACCGTCGTCACGCGGCCGGATCGACGGCCCATGTCGATGGCGGCCTCGTAGTGGCGCACGGCCGCCGCGATGTCGCCCTGCGCGTTGGTGATGCTGGCGAGGTTGAGCCGCGTGGTGGCCACCGTGCCCGCGTCACCGGCCTCTTCCGCGGCGGCGAGCGCCTCTTCGTAGGCGGCCTTGGCCTCGGGCAGGCGATCGTCGCGATGGAGCGCGAACGCCAGCGACCCCAAGGTCAGCGAGAGCAGCCGCGGCTCGGCGATGACCCGCGCGAGCCGCACCGATTGCTCGATGGTGGCGCGCGCCTCGGCGTGGCGCGACGCGAAGCTCTGGGCCAAGCCGCGCACGGCGACGAGCTCGGCCACGGCGCGGCGCACCGAGGCCGGCAGCGCGCGCGCGATGCGGTGGTCCTCCGCGGATCCGGCGAGCCGCGTGCGCGAGTCGGCGTCGCTCACCGAAGACGCGCCCACGCCGAAGCGCTCGAGCGCGGCGGCGGCACGCTGCTCGGTCTCGGCGTAGTCCCCGGCGCGCAGATGCGCGCGCGCCCAGGCCAACCAGAAGCCGGCCGCGAGCTCGTCGTCGCCTTCCTCGGGGATCTGATCGATCACCTTCGTCAGCTCGGCGATCGCGCGCGGCGCGTCGCCGCGGTTGGCGAAGAGCCGCGCGCGGGCCACGGCGATCTCGGGCGAGGCGTCGTCCTCGTACCGGCTCAGGATCTCGGCGGCCTCGTCGAAGTGGCCCTTGTCGAGGAGCCGCGCGAGGTCGCCGCGTCCCGTCGACGGCGTCGGCTCTTCTTCGAGGATTCGATCGACGTCGGCGGGCGCCACCACGGGCGCCCGCGAGAGCCGCGCCACGACCTCGCGCACGCGGCCCGGCCAGCCCTCGGCGCGCATGGCGACGTGCGCGATCCCGGCGTCGCTCAACGAAGGAATGGTGCGGCGCACCAGCTCACCGGCGTGCTCCGGCGAGAGGCGCGGCATGGCGAAGACCTCGAACGTCGGGCCGCTCAGCGATCGCGCGGCCGCCTCGTTGCCGAGCACCAGCACGAGCTTCACGCCGGCCCGGCGCATGGCGTCGAGCCGCTGGAAATCGGCCTCGCCGAGCCGATCGGCGTCGTCGACGAGCACCACCGCTTCGTGCAATCCGCGCGGGTCGGCCTCGAGGCCCGAGAGCTCGATCGACAGCGCCTCGCCCACGTCGGCGACGCCCTCCGGCTCGACCCACGCGACGGGTCGCTCCACGCCGATCGACCAGGCGATGCGCCGGAGCAGCGTGCTCCGGCCCGACAAACGCGGCCCCGTGATCACCACGCCGCCGCCCGCGCGGAGCGCGGCGATCTGCGCGAGGAGCTGCCCCGCGGCGCCGTCGAGCGCGACGATGGGCCACACCACGCCGCCTTCGTCGCGGCTCGGCTCGGCGAGCCGTGCAGCGCTGCGGAGCGCGCTGCCGAGCTCGTCGGCGCTCGGGAAGCGCGCGCCGGGATCGGTCGCCGTCGCGCGGCTCACCACCTCGCGGAGCGCCGCGCGCACCTCGCCTTCGAGGCGATCGCCGCTCGCTTGCAACACCTCGTCGATGGTGGCCCCGAGCGTGTAGACCTCGGCGCGCACCGTCAGCGGCGCGCCTTGCAGCAGCTCCGGCGCCGCATACTTCGGCGTGAGCCCTTCGGGCCGCGCGCCGCCTTCGCGCCACGTCGCCGCCAGACCGAGATCCACCAGCGTGGCCCGACCGCTCGGGCTCACGATGATGTTGGCGGGCTTGAGATCGCCGTGCAGGAGCAGCGCGCGATGGAGCCGCGTGAGCTGATCCGCCGCGCGCGCCACCGCGTCGATGGCCGCGAGCGGCTCGATCGTGGGCAGCAGATCCGCGAGGCTCCGCCCTTCGACCAGCTCCCGCACCATGAACGATCGGCCGCCGCCCCTCTTGGCCGAGAGCCGCCCGAAGCGCAGCACCCGCGGCACGCCCAGCCCTTCGACGCCGGACAGCGCCACGGCCTCGCGGATCAGCGCCTGCACTTCGTGCTCGTCCGCGCCTTCGGCGAGCGCCTTGAGCGCGACGGTGCGCCCGGCGATGCGATCACGCACCGCCCACACCTCACCGCCGCCGCCCTTGCCGAGCGCCGCGACCTTGGCGTACCGCGGCGGAAGGTGAATCTCGATCTCTCCGCCCACCGTCACAGCCCGTAGCTCGCGCTGAGCCCGAAGAAGAAGCCCGTGGTGGAGAACCCGACATCCGCCTTCGTCTGCAGTTGCTTGATCGGTTTGTAGCGGAAGCTCACCTGCGGAAGCGCGAGCCACGGAAAGAGGATCGGCTTCGATCCGCCGCCGGCCCAGCTCGCCTCCGCGTAGCCTTTGGTGATGTCGTTGCTCGGCGAGAAGTGCCCATTGGGGTTCTCGCAGAACGTCGCGTTCGGCATGCCGAGCCCGGTGCACGCGTTCCAGTGATCGGGGTTGTTGGGAGAGGGATTGGCCACTCCCGGCTTGGGATACGCCTGCGATCGATAGAGCGGCCCGACGACGAAGCCGAGCCCCACGCCGCCGCCGACGAGCAGCGAGAAGCGCCCGGTCTTGTCGTCTTTCTTCTCCAGCGGGATCTCGTACATGATGTCGATCATCAGCATGATCTGCTTGAGCTTGCTGGCGACGAGCTCGTACGACGTGTCCGGCTGGCTCTTCCCCGCGAAGATGGTGGGGCTCATCGAGTAGTCCGCGTACATGAGCGCGAGGTCGTACTGGAGCCGATCGCGCCGCGAGCTGAACTCCACGCCGACCATGGGCACGTTCACGTTGCGCCCGCCCTGCGTGAACCAGTTCAACATGAACTTCGGCACGATCGCGTCGCGGAACCGCACGCCGATGAAGCGATAGGTCTTCAGCGGATCCTCGAACGGATCGAGCGCATCCGCGGCCTCCTTCTCGGCCTTCTCTTTGGCGGCTTTCTCGGCGGCCTCTTTGTCGGCCTTCTCTTTCTCGGCCTTCTCGCCGGCGGCCTTCTCGGCAGCAGCCTTCTCGGCGGCCTCTTTCTCAGCCTTCTCGGCGGCCGCTTTCTCGGCAGCGGCCTTCTCGGCAGCCTCCTTGTCGGCCTTGTCTTTGGCGGCTTGCTCTTTGGGTGTGAGCTTCTTGGCCGGAGGCGCGGCGAGCACCGGCGAAGCGGCGAGCATCACCGCAACCAAAGCGAGCACGGGAGGCTTGAACGACATGGTGGTCCTATGGGAAGCGGGCGTGCCGAGGTGTGCCAGGCGGCGCCAGGGTACACGATGCGAGGCAGCGCCCTCCACAACGAAGCGGGGCAGATTGCAAGAGAATGATCTCACCCTCCACGAGCCCCACCCAGCCCACCGCATTGACCCATCCTCGGCACATCGACAGACTCGGTCGCTCCCACGCACATGGATGACACCGGAGGCTCTCTCGATCTCGATTGCACACCGCGCGCGCGGCGCTGCATCGATGGAGGCGCGTGAGCTCCGAGCCCGACACCCCTCGCCCCGACGAGCTGCCTCCGCGCAGCGTCGCCTTACGGGAGCTCGCCGCGCTCTTCCTTCGGCTCGGCACCACGGCCTTCGGCGGCCCGGCGGTGCACATCGCGATGATGGAGGACGAGGTCGTGCGCCGGCGAAAGTGGATGACCCACGAAGCCTTCCTCGATCTCTACGGCGCGACCAACCTGATCCCCGGGCCCAACTCGACGGAGATGGCCATTCACATCGGGCATCGTCGCGCCGGCTTCGCGGGCCTCGTCGTCGCGGGCGCGTCCTTCATTCTCCCGGCCGCGCTGATCACCGGCGCCATGGCGTGGGCCTACGTGCGCTTCGGCGCGCTGCCCCAAGCGACCGCCGTCATGTACGGGATCAAGCCCGTCATCATCGCCGTCGTGATCCAAGCGCTCGCCGCATTCGCGCGCACCGCGCTGAAGAAGCGAGCCATGATCGCGATCGCCGTCGCCGCCGTGATTGCCACCTTCTCCGGCGTCAACGAGCTCGTGATCCTGCTCGGCGCCGGCGCGATCACCGCCGCGCTGCGCAACCTCGATCGCCCCGCGAGCCCTGCGCCGCCCTCGACGCGCGCCGCCCTTCCGCTGCTCGCGGGCACGGCCCTCGCCGGCGGCGCCGCGGCTCCCTTCGGGCTCGCGCCGCTGTTCCTCTTCTTCCTCAAGGTGGGCGCCGTCCTCTTCGGCAGCGGCTACGTATTGCTCGCCTTCCTGCGCGCCGACCTCGTCGAGCGCTTTCACTGGCTCACCGAAACGCAGCTCCTCGATGCCGTCGCCATCGGGCAATTCACGCCGGGCCCGCTCTTCACCACGGCGACCTTCATCGGTTACGTGCTCGGAGGCGCGGCCGGCGCCGCCGTGGCGACGGTGGGCATCTTTCTGCCGGCGTTCGTCTTCGTGGCCGTGAGCGGGCCGCTCGTGCCCAAGCTGCGGAGATCGCCGCTCGCGGGCGCCTTCCTCGACGGCGTCAACGCCGCCTCGCTCGCACTGATGGCCGCCGTCACGTGGCAGCTCGGGCGCTCGTCGATCGTGGATGTGCCCACGGCCTTGCTCGCCGTCGTCGGCGCGGCGGTGCTGTTGCGTTATCGGCCGAGCTCGGTGTGGCTCGTGCTCGGTGGGGGCTTGGCAGGTATCGTGATTCGGGGGCTTCGTTGAGGCTCAAGCGCGCGTGGGGAGGCGCTCCGCCGGCCCCGGTGGGCCGACGCGCTCGTGGGCTTGATCCGGCTCGAGGAGCCGGCCGGCGAGCCCGGCGAACACGGCGCCGAGCAGCGGCGCGACCCAGAACATCCAGAGCTGCGCGATCGCCCAGCCACCGACGAAGAGCGCCGGGCCCGTGGAGCGCGCCGGGTTCACCGAAGTGTTGGTGACCGGAATGGTGATGAGGTGGACCAGCGTGAGGCAGAGGCCGATCGCCAAGCCGCCGAACCCGTTCATCGCGCGCGTCGACGTGGCGCCGAGAACCACGAAGACGAAGAAGAAGCTCATGACCACTTCGGCGAGGAACCCGCCGGACGCGCCGAAGCCACCTGGGGAGTGGAGGCCATATCCATTGGCGCCGAGGCCGCTCTCCGCGGCGGAGTAGCCGCCTGGCATCGACTTCGCAATCAGCAGGATGACACCGGCGGCCACGAACCCGCCGACGAGCTGAGCGACGACATAAGGCAGCACGTCCTGCGCCGGAAAGCGCCGCGCCGTCGCCAACCCGACGGTCACGGCCGGGTTGAGGTGCGCCCCCGAGATGTGACCGATCGCATAGGCCATGGTGAGCACCGTGAGGCCGAACGCGAGCGCGACACCGAGATTGCCAATCCGATCTCCGGCGAGCACGGCGCTGCCGACGCCGCCGAGGACGAGCCAGAACGTTCCCAGCGCCTCGGCCGCTGCCTTTCGCGCGATGGACATGAACCCTCCCTTTCCGGCCGCCGAGCGCATCGCGGCGAACGGCCGTGCGCCATGCGGGCCGCGCGAAACCTACGTTGGCCAGCCGGCGCGTCCAGCGCATCCGCGCGTCCGACGAAGAACACCGAGCCGCCCCAACCTCGATGAGAAGCCGGCGCCCAAGGCTCCATCGGTGTATGCCCGAGAGGCCCTCAGGCGCTCTCGGTCCATGCATGAATGGGATTACCCCGCTCGTGAGCCGCCGACCAAGCTCGATGTCATCTTCGAGATCGGGAGATCGTCAATTGCAGGTGACGGGCTTCACATCATAGGTCACGTCGCCGCCGGTCAGCCCCGACACGGTGACACGATAGGTCTTGCCAGCCTCGGCCGACCAGCCTTTGGGCAACCAGGAGATGGCCTTTTGCCCATAACCCTGCTCGAGCTGGGTCACGGTGACGGCGAGAGGCGTGTTGTCGTCCACGCGCAGCATGGTGATCTGCGCGGTGGGGATACCGCTGTTCGCGCCGTGGAAGCTCCACGTCCACTTGGCCACCTCGAGCGGGACGAAGCCCGGTGTCGGCGTCGAGACCCACGCCGGGCTCGGGCCCGTGCCGCTCTGACCGAAGACACGGAGGCACTCGGCATTGCCGTATTTGCCGCCCGTCTGCCAATACCCGATCCCCACCGGATCGAGCGGCGGATTGACGATCCAGCGGCGGTGCCCGAGCGTCGTCTCGTTGCCGCTGTCCTCCATGAATTGATCGATGGCCTGCGCCGGGTTCCCCGATCCCCAAGCGATGTTGCTCTGCCCCGCGGTCGCGCCGCCCTCGGGCGTGTAGCACTGCGACGTGCTCGGCGGCGAATGGGGGCTGCCGCCCGTCCACGGCCACCACGCTTCGAGGTTCGCGCACTTCTGCGCGTCGGCGTTGAGCGCGGGATCGGCGCTCGTGGGCCCGAGGCCCGCCATCCACCGGAACATGTTGAGGCGCGCGAGCGTGTCGTTGATCGCCGCCTGCGTGAGCGTGCCCGCATCGCACATCGCCCCGCTGGCCATGAGCGGCGCGTTGGTCGTGAGCACGTGCCCCTGCTTCCAGTGATCGCAGACCTCGGCCTGCGTGTGCGTCGTCGGGTCGCCGGCCGCCGCCGCCACGCAGCCGCCGCCCTGACTCACGTAGCCCGGACTGCACACGCAGCTCATGGTCGCGGTCTCGCAGTACGCGTGGGCGCCGCACGCCGGCGTGCACCCCGACCCGCCGCCGCTCGACGACGTGCTCGCCCCACCCGCGCCGCCGTCGCCGCCGCTGCTCGCGCTGCTCCCCGCGCCGGATCCGCTCGATCCGGCCCCGCTCCCGGTGTTGCCCGCGCCGCCGCCTTTGCCGCCCGCGCCCTCGACTTGGAGGTCCGAGGCGCCGGTGATCAGGTTGCATCCGGCGACCCCCGCCGCGGCGAACGTCGTGAGCGTGTGCCTGAGGAAACGCCGAAAAGCCATGAAAGACCTCCCCGAGGGCGGAGGCCGATCCTATCGAAAGGCTTCTCGCGCGTCTCGCTCGCCGCGCACCCCCGCCCCGCGTGGTAGCCTACAGAGGGGGCCCATCGAGCTGCCCATGATCCTGCACCAGACGACCGTCGACCAAACCATCGACCGCGATGAGCGGGACCGCTTCATCAAAGAGCTCGTCGTCGTGCGCTACCGCGGATTGGGAGGGCACGAAATTCCGCTGGCGATGGTGCGCAAACGTCTGGCGGCCAACGTCGGCAGCCCCGGCGGCACCATTGCGCCGGTCCTGCTCGTGCACGGCTACGGACAGAATCGTTATGCGTGGCACCTCCCCGCCCGCAGCTTCTCCAATTACCTGGCGCGCGCCGGCTTCGACGTCTTCAACCTCGATCTCCGCGGCCACGGTCGCTCGCGTCACCTCGGCGAGCGCAAGCCGACCCACGTCGCCGACTACGTGCGCGAGGACGTGCCCGCGGCCATCGACGAGATCTCCCGCATCTCCGGCGGCCGCCGCATCTATTACATCGGCCATTCGATGGGCGGCCTCATCGGCTACGCGGTCGCCGCCACGGTGAACGGCGCCCTCGCCGGGCTCACCACGCTGGGCAGCCCCTATCATTTCGCCCGCGGATCCTGGGCCCTCACGCTCGCGGGCGACGCCATGCTGGCCATCGATCGCCGCGTGCCCGTGCGCCATTGGTCACCGCCGCTCAAGGCCCTCGGCGAGACCATGCGCCTGCTCCGCGCCTTCATCGAGAGCCCCATCTTCCCGCTGCCGATCCGCGGCTTCGACGCCGGCTCGATGGAGCCCGTGGTGCTCGGCCAGCACATGTCGCTGGCCATGGACACCGGCAGCGTCGCCGTGCTGCGCAGCCTCTTCCTCGGCGCCGTCGAGCAGCGTCGCAGCGGCCATCGCCTCGGCGGCCTCACCGGCTACGCGGGCGCCTTCGAGCACCTCGACGTCCCGCTCCTCATCATCGCCGGCACCAAAGACGATCTCGCGCCCCCCGCCTCCGTGCACCCGGCCTACGAGTTCTCCCGCTCCTCCGACAAGACCTACCGCGCCTTCCCCCGCGGCCACATCGACCTCATCGTCGGCCGCGAAGCCCCCCTCACCATCTGGCCCCTCATCGAAGCCTGGATGAAGAAGCGCACCCGCACGACGCCATCGGCATCGAAGGACACCGCCTCCTCTCGCCCACCCACCGACTGAGCCAGCAGCCGCGACCGCAAGCAGCCGCGACCGCAAGCAGCCGCGAGCGCAAGCGAGCGGATTCAGCAAGCGCCCCGGGCCGCCCTCCACGCCGCTCGGAAACATCGTCTGCTTCCCTGCCGTTGCCATCCCCACGCCCGCACGACCACGACACCGGACCAAGCAAAGGCAACCGCAAGGCAGCTTGCCCGACGCGCTTGGTTAGTCCGCTCGCTTGCGCTCGCGGCTGCCGCCATTGCTGCCGTTGCTGCCGTTGCTGGTGTTGCCGGCGTTGCTTCGATGCGGGGGAGTGGTGCTAGGCTCGCGCCCGATGGCACTGAAAGACAAGCTGATGTCCGAGGGGATGAAGCTCGCGGCCAACCCCGCGGTCGCGAAGCTGATGCAGGACGAGCGCTTCATGAAGGCGGTGATGACGGCGATGGCGATGCCCGGCCGGGTGTCGAGCTACACCACCGAGCAGAAGGAGCACTTCGCCAAGGCGATGGGCCTCGCCACCCAAGAAGAAGTGCGCGACCTCAAGCGCACCGTGGCCGCGCTCGAGCGCGCCGTCGCCCGCCTCGAGAGCCAGCAGAAGAAGCCCTGATCCGCGACGGCGTGCAGCGGCTCAAGCACGCCACGCCACCGCCCCGATCCTCTCTCCGCGTCTCTTGGCGCCTTAAACCCGAAGACCGCGGCAAGCGTTCGCTCCCGCGGTCTTCGTGGCTTCGCGCGGCTCGCCCGCGCCTCTTCGTCTCGCGTTACCGCAGATCGACCGGGGTCCGCGTGACGTACTCGTCGTAGCTGCGCGTGGTGAGCGTCGCGGCCCGGCGGTGGCGCAGGGCTTCGATGACGGCGCGCGCGAGCTGCAGGTCGGTGAGCAGGGGGATGCCGGCGTCGACGGCGCGGCGGCGGATCCAGTAGCCGTCGGGCCGGCCTTGCTCGTCGTATTCGCGGGGCACGTTGATCACGAGGTCGACGCTGCCGTCCTCGATCACGGAGATGGCCTCGCCGCCGTCGAGCCGCGGGTTGCCCACGCTGGTGCAGGGGATCCCGAGGGACTTGAGCGCGTCGGCGGTGCCGGGCGTGGCGAAGATGGGGAGCTTGAGCTCGTCGACGAGGAGGCGCGCCTCGTCGGCGAACCAGTACTTCTCCTGGATCGGACCGAGCGAGAGGAGCACGCCCTTCTTCGGGAAGCGGAAGCCCGTCGACATGAGCGCGTGCAAGAGCGCTTCGTGCACGTCGTCGCCGAAGCAGCCGACCTCGCCGGTGGAGGCCATCTCCACGCCGAGCATCGGATCGGCGCCCACGAGGCGCGAGAAGGAGAACATCGGCGCCTTCACCGCGACGTAGTCGAGATCGAGGCTCCGGTTCTCCACCGGGCGTTGCACGCCGAGCATGCGGCGCATGGCCTCGGCCACGTAGTTGGTCCCCGTCACCTTCGAGACGAAGGGGAAGCTCCGCGAGGCGCGCAGGTTCAGCTCGATGACCTTGACCGCGTTCTGCTTGGCCAGGAACTGGATGTTGAAGGGCCCCGTGATCGACAGGGCGCGCGCGATCTTGGCGGCGATCTGGCGGATCT
Source organism: Minicystis rosea (assembly GCA_001931535.1). Taxonomy (GTDB): domain Bacteria; phylum Myxococcota_A; class Polyangia; order Polyangiales; family Polyangiaceae; genus Minicystis; species Minicystis rosea. The sequence goes on along the minus strand of CP016211.1, from coordinate 13,051,777 downwards.
TGCGGATGGTCCCGATGTAGAGCGTCTGCGGCGGCAGCACGAGGGTGGCGTCGCCGCTGTGCACGCCGGCGTCCTCCACGTGCTCGCTGATGGCGGAGAGCACGATCTCCCCGTGATCGGCCACCGCGTCGATCTCGATCTCGCGCGCGTGGGTCTCGAACTTGGAGATGACCACCGGGTGCTCCGGCGAGATGGCCTTGGCCCGCGCGAGGATGCGCTCGAGCTCGTTGATCTCGTGGGCCACGCTCATGGCCGCGCCCGAGAGCACGTAGCTCGGCCGCACCAGCACCGGGAAGCCGCCGAGCTTCTGCACGATCTCCGGCGCCCGCGCGGCGTCGGTCACGTGATCCCACTTCGGCTGATCGATGGCGAGCCGGTCGAGGAGGGCGCTGAACTTCTTGCGATCCTCGGCCATGTCGATGCTCTCGGCGCTGGTGCCGAGGATGCGCGCGCCCGCCTTGGCGAGCCGGAGCGCCAGGTTGTTCGGCACCTGGCCGCCCATCGAGACCACGATGCCGTACGGCTGCTCGCGTTCGTAGATGTCGAGCACCGTCTCGAGGCTGATCTCGTCGAAGATCAGCTTGTCGCACGTGTCGTAGTCCGTGCTCACCGTCTCCGGGTTGTAGTTCAGCATGATGGTCTCGTAGCCGAGCTCCGAGGCCGTCCGGATGGCGTTCACGCAGCACCAGTCGAACTCGACGCTCGATCCGATGCGGTACACGCCCGAGCCGAGCACCATGATCTTCTTCCGCCACGACGGGGGCACGTCGGTCGCGGAGGCGTGGTAGCTCGAATAGAGGTAGTTCGTCTCGGCGGGGAACTCGGCCGCCATCGTGTCGATCTGGGCGACGTACGGCTGGATGCCGTAGCGCTTGCGCCACTCGCGCACCTCCATGCGGGGCTTGCCCATGAGGTGGCCGATCATCTGATCGCTGAAGCCGAGCTTCTTCGCGGCCGAGAGATCGCCCTCGTCGAGCGTGTCGCGGCGGCGCTGGAGCTCCTTGTGCGTCTGCACGATGGGCGCGAGCTCGTTCAAGAACCAGCGATCGATCTTGGTGATCTTGTGGATCTCGTCGACGCTCATCCCGTCGCGGAGCGCCTGCGCCACCGCGAAGATGCGGAGCGGCGTCGGGTTCTTCAGCTTGTCGACGAGGTCGTCGAAGACGAAGGCGTCGGGGTCGAGCCCCTTCACGCCGATGTCCAGCATGCGCACGGCCTTCTGGATGACCTCGGCGAAGGTGCGGCCGATGGCCATGACCTCGCCGACGCTCTTCATCTCGCTGCCGATGCGCAGCTCCGCGCCGCGGAACTTGCCGAGATCCCAACGGGGGAACTTGACCACGAGGTAGTCGAGCGCCGGCTCGAAGAACGCCGTCGTGCGCCGCGTGATGGCGTTCGGGATCTCCGGCATCGTGTAGCCGAGCGCGATCTTCGCGGCGACGTACGCGAGCGGGTAGCCCGTGGCCTTGCTGGCGAGCGCCGAGGAGCGGCTGAGGCGCGCGTTGACCTCGATGACGCGGTAGTCGCGGCTGTACGGATCGAGCGCGTACTGGATGTTGCACTCGCCGACGATCCCGAGGTGCCGCACCGTCTTGATCGCGACGGAGCGGAGCATCTGGTACTCGTCGTCGTTCAGCGTCTGCGAGGGCGCGACCACGATGGATTCACCCGTGTGAATCCCCATCGGGTCGAAGTTCTCCATGTTGCAGACGGTGATGCAGTTGTCGCGCGCGTCGCGCACGACCTCGTACTCGATCTCTTTCCACCCGCGGAGGTTCTCCTCCACGAGGACCTGCGGCACGCCGCCGTCGAAGGCGCGGCGGATGGCGGCGTCGAGCTCGGCCTCCGTCTCGACGATGCCGCTGCCCTTGCCGCCGAGCGCGTAGCCGCCGCGGAGCATGACGGGCAGGCCCAGTTCGATCGCGGCCGCGCGAGCGTCGGCGGCGGTGGTGCAGGCCCGGCTCTTGGCCGTCTTCACCCCGATCTCGTTCAAGCGATCGATGAAGAGCTTGCGATCCTCGGTGTCGCGGATCGACTTGATGGGCGTGCCCAGCACGCGCACGCCGTACTTCTCGAGCACGCCCGAGTCGTGGAGCGCGAGGCCGCAGTTGAGCGCCGTCTGCCCGCCGAAGGAGAGCGCGATGGCGTCGATCTCCTCCTTCACGATGATGCGCTCGACGAACTCGGGCGTGACCGCGGTGAGGTGGATCTTGTCGGCCAGGCCCTCGCTGGTCTGGATGGTGGCGATGTTCGGGTTGACGAGGACCGTGAAGATCCCCTCTTCCTTGAACGCCTTGATCGCCTGCGATCCGGAGTAGTCGAACTCGCCGGCCTGGCCGATCTGGAGCGCCCCGGATCCGAGGACGAGGACGCGCTTGGGCTTCTTCGGGAGATACGCGCCGTACAACTCTCAGCTCCTTTTGGCCATGGCGCCGACGAGGCGCAGGAAGTCGTCGAAGAGGAACGCCGCGTCCTCGGGACCGGGGCTCGACTCGGGGTGGAACTGCACGCTGAAGAAGGGCCGCGTGCGCGAGCGGATGCCCTCGTTGGTGCCGTCGTTGATGTTCACGAACCACGGCTCCCAGTCGGCGGGCAGCGAGCTGTCGCGCACCGCGTACCCGTGGTTCTGGCTCGTCACGTAGCAGCGGCGCGTGAGCAGATCCTGCACCGGCTGGTTCACCCCGCGGTGGCCGTAGGGGAGCTTGTACGTGTCGCCGCCGGCGGCGAGCGCGAGGATCTGGTTGCCGAGGCAGATGCCGAAGATGGGCCGCGGGTACGTGCCGAGGAGCACGCGCACCTGCTCGATGAGCGGCGCGAGATCCTTGGGATCGCCGGGGCCGTTGCCGAGCATGATGCCGTCGCACTCCTTGGCGAGATCGAGGAGGTCCCGCGCGTGCCACGGGGCGCGCACCACCGAGCAGCCGCGCTCGAGCAGGCTGCGCACGATGTTGTCCTTCGCGCCCGCGTCGACGAGGAGGATCTTCTGCTCGCCGCCCGCGTAGCGGATCGTCTCCTTCGGGGACACGAGGCGGAAGACCTCCTCGCGCATCTCCACGGTGCCCGCGCGCTGCTTCACGCGCTCGAGCTCCATGTCGGCGGGGAAGAGCCAGCCGCGCATGGTGCCGAACTCGCGGAGCTTGCGCGTCAGCGTGCGCGTGTCGATGCCCGTCACCGCGGGCACGCCCTCGCTCGCCAGCCAAGCGCCGAGCGATCGCGTCGCCGCGTGGTGGCTGTAGGCGTCCACGTAGTTCTGCACCACGAGCCCCTGCACCTGGATCGTGTCGGCCTCGAACGGCCGCGCGATGCTGCCTGCCTCGCGCGGCGCCGGCACGCCGTAGTTGCCCACGAGCGGGTACGTGGTCACCAGGATCTGCCCGCGATACGAGGGATCCGTGAGGGTCTCCACGTAGCCGCTCATGCCGGTGTTGAACACCACCTCGCCGGCCACGGGGCTCGCGGCGCCGAAGCAGGCGCCCGTCATCGTCGTGCCGTCCTCGAGCACGAGCTTCATCTTCGGAGGTTCGATCATGCGCGCCGCCTACCATGCGGGCTCACGCCCGCCTCGGATCGCGCGCACCATACGGGCGAGATTCCACAACGACAAGGAGATCCTGTAGCGCTCTCGCAGCATGCTCCACGTGCCCCAGGCTCCGCGTCTTTCACGCCTTCTCCACGCTTCCGTCGCGGATGATTCATGCAGGCGTGAGCGCCCACGATCACGGCCGGAACGATGCGCGAGCGCCGCGCCCTCTCGTCCCACGAGCGCCCGCGACACGCCCCGAACGCCGCACTTGCGCGACGTCTCGTCCCACGCGCCCGCGACGTGCACGCCCGCGCTCACGAGCCGATGCGCGCTCTCTCGCCCAGCGAGCGCACCGCACCGCACGCGTGCCGATGCGCGCGCATCACGCGCCCGCCCATGTCGACGCACACGACGCGCTCGCCACGTGCCGCGACGACGTCGCCGAGGCGCGCGCGGTAATCGCGCCTGGTGGGTCGGACTACGTCCCATGAACCCATTCGGGATTGTCGCGCGGCGCGTGAATCTCTGATAAGTACTGTTCTCTAAACCCGGCGCCTCGAGGGCTTCGCCCCTCGGGGCGTCTGTCATTTGGGCCACGCACCTGTGGAAAAACCGTGGGCGCGCTGTGGCCTTCTTGTTGAACGTGCTCGCGCTCGGGCCGTCGCCCGAGGCGCTCCGGTGGACGCATGAACCCGTCGGGTCAGCAAAGAAGAGGCGGACGCCCTCCGCAAAAGCTCGAGCCGGCCATCATCGCCGGCCGTGTCCCGCCGCACGATCTCGATGCCGAGGCCGCGGTGCTCTCGGCCATCCTCCTCTCGCGCGAGGCGCTCGATCGCGTGCTCGAGGTCCTGAAGCCCGAGCATTTCTACAGCGACGCCAACGGCCGCATCTTCGAGGCGATGACGCAGCTCGCGATCGCGGGCACGCCCATCGACATCGTCTCGGTCGCGTCGTACCTGCGCGATCGCGAGCGCCTCGCGCAGATCGGCGGCGCCACGTACCTCGCGCAGCTCGCCGACGCGACGCCCGCGGTCGCGCACGTCGGCGCCCACGCGCAGGTCGTCTACGAGAAGTGGCGGCTCCGCGCCCTCATCGCCACCTGCCAGCGCGTCGCCGCCGAGGGCTACGGCGACGTCGGCGATCCGCAGTCCTTCGTCGACGGCGCCGAGCAAGCCATCTACGAGCTCGCCCGGACCGCCGCGAAGAACTCGGCGCTCCCCATCAACGTCGTCCTGCGCGCCGCCTTCCAGCAGATCACCGCCGCCGCCGAGCGCGGCGATCGCATCACCGGCGTCTCCACCGGCTTCGAGCGCATCGACGCCATGACCTCGGGTCTGCACCCGGGCGAGCTCATCATCGTCGCGGCCCGGCCGGGCATGGGGAAGACGTCCTTCGTCATGAACATGGCCGCCAACGTCGCGGCCCCGCGCACCGTCGTCAGCCCCGGGCCCGGCGAGGGTGGCCACGGCGTCGAGCGGCAGGAGCCCGGCTTCGGCTGCATCGTCTTCTCCCTCGAAATGCCGCGCGAGCAGCTCGCCGTTCGTATGGTCTGCTCCGAGGGCCGGGTCGACGTCGGCAAGGTCCGCCAGGGCCACCTCCAGCCCGACGACTGGCGCAAGCTCACCGACGCGGCCTCGTGGCTCTCCTCGGTGCCCATCTGGCTCGACGACACGCCCGCCATCTCGCTCCTCGAGGTGCGCGCCAAGGTCCGCCGCATCCAAGCCGAGTACGATCGCGAAGCCACCCCCACCTCCGCCGAGCGCAAGGTGGGCCTCGTGATCATCGACTACCTCCAGCTCATGAAGGGCCGCGACGGCGTCAACAGCCGCGAGCAGGAGATCAGCGAGATCTCTCGTGGCTTGAAGCAGCTCTCCAAGGAGCTCTCCGTCCCCGTGATCGCCCTCAGCCAGCTGAACCGCTCGGTCGAGACGCGTACCACCAAGGACAAGCGCCCTCAGCTCTCCGACCTCCGCGAGTCCGGCGCCATCGAGCAGGACGCCGACATGATCATGTTCATCTACCGGGACGACTACTACAACCCGGAGACCACGAACGCGAAGGGCCTCGCCGAGATCATCATCGCCAAGCAGCGTAACGGCCCCACGGGCAAGGTGCTCACCCGCTTCACCTCCTCGTGCACCCGCTTCGACAACCTCGCGCCGGGCGACTACCCCGATCTCGGCGACGACGAGTAGCGCACACCGTACCGCCGGGAGAGCTCGTCGTTCATCGGCGACTCGCCCCGACGCCTATTGATCGCTCGCCATCGGCTGGCCAATCACCCGCGAAGGCCGGGGGGCCGGCCTGGTGCGCATGGGCGAGCACCGCCGGCGATGGCTCCTGGCCTCGGGCCCCGCGCTTGACTCGCCGGAGGGGCAGGCCGAGGGTGGCCTCGTGTCGATGTCGATGAAAGACGTGATTGGGCGCCTGCGCGCGCAAGGCGACGTCGCAAAGTCCCACGGAAAGACGTATCGGAGCCCGAAGCCGCTGCCTGCGGGTGTGCTTGCGGGGCTGAAGCTGCCCACCGGGGAGAAGCTTCCTGCCGACCTCGTGGCGTGGCTGCAATACGACGCGGCCTGGTTTCCGCTCCTGAAGAAGGACCAGAAGGCGTTTCGCTCCTCCCCGCTGCGGAAGACGTTGCAGAAGTGGCTCGATCGCATGCAGGAGAGCGACGACGAGGACGTGGAAGAGGAGCTCGAGGAGCTCATGGAGGACGTCGGCGACGACGTGCTGGGCTACTGGCTCAAGAGCCTGCCGGAGCCGTCGCTCGCCGACGTGCACGCCGTGGTGCTCCCGAGCCCTGGCTCGGACCAGGAGCACTTGTTGATGCTCGAGCCCGGCCGCAAAACGCTCCGGGTGCTCGGGTGCCACAAGCGGATCGAGTTCTGGTGGAAGTACGAATCGTTCGCGGCGTACCTGGCGCACGTCTTCGGGTTCGAAGCCCCGCCGTGAGCGAGCGTCGATGGGGGCGACGGTCGCGCCCCTCGATGATTCACGAAGTGACGAGCTCCTCGAGTGCATCATCGATGATTTAGGAATGCCATTGCCGTCGCCGCCAAGCAGCAACGCTGCATGTCCGTAGGTGCCAGGTAAGTGAGCTCGTCTTCATCGACCTGATCCCCCAGTCCAAGCACATGCGCTCCAACGTGGGATTCCCAAGAAGAGCGTTCGCGACGGCTCATCGGTCGACACACAAAAGCTGCAGCAGCAGGAGCTGGCCACTGGCACAGGCCGGTGAAGATCGATGACGGGAGTGGCGATTCCTTAATAAAGAGGGAACACCCATGAGCGATGCAACCAACAGAATGGTTTTCTCCGGCGACGGTGGAGTCTACCTGCGGCTCGTGACCGACATCACGCTGTATTGGCGCGGCTCGATGTTCGATCACGCGCAAGGCATCCAGAGCTTCTATGCGAAGGCGCTCCGCCTGATCGGCAGCCACCTGAAGTTCTACCGAACCGAATCGATGGAGGGCTCCAGGCCGCTCAAGGCCGACTCCTTGCAGTTGCTGCCCGACTGGTTCCGCAAGCGCAGGGGAAAGGGCAAAGGCATCTACATGCTGAGTCTCGAAGGCGGCAACGACAAGGACGAGCCCTCGGAGCATGGCTTCTACCTGCTGGCCGATCAGGAAGAAGAAACGCGGGTGGGCGCGGTGCGGCTCATTCTTCCATCCCGGTTCATGGACACCGGATACGAAAGCGTCGCGAACCTGCTGGCCGAGGTGGTCGAGGGTTTCGACTTCGACTCGGGGCACGCAGGCTTCGCGGTCAATTGGGATCCGGAAGGAGAGTACGAGAACGAGGCCGCGAGCCAGATGCTGATGCTCGCAAAGAAGTACCCGGGCATCGATCTGAACTGTATGGACTCGACCATCATCGCCCTGCAGCATTCCGGTGCGCCCGCCATCAAGTGCGTGAACTGGCTCACGCTCATGGGTAAGGGGCTTCAGCAGCGACTGCCCGCCCTGGAAGAGGTGCGCAAGGAACTGGGGAGCGTGTGCCCGGTGCATGAGCTGCCGGGCTGCTGGGTGATCCAGGCCGGTCCGTCACCGGCCTTGGGCTATCCGGACAAGGACGAGATGACCCCCTACCGACGCGCCGGCTCGTTGTTGGCGTCTCTGCGGCTGCAACGGCATCCGGCGATCTTTGCCGAGTCGGACCCGGGCTATGGAACGGGCGAATGGCTGGCGCGATTCGACGGACACGCAGGGAGTGCGATGTGACCAATCAGCGAAGCCAGCCTTGTTGAACCGCTGCACCAAGGGGCGAAGCCAGGCTCGGCGCTCGCGAGACGTCAACACGACGAGCAGGTACGTCGGCGTGAGGATCAGGTCGGCGTCGCGTCTGGCGCACGCGCGGCTCAATAGCGCGCGTGCGGTCGACTACCATGCCTCCCCAGCCCTGAACGTGAGAGGGGCCGGGGCGTGCCCCCGCCCTCGACCACCTCTCTGTGAGCGCCACCAAGAAGATGAAGATGGAGGGGCTTCCCGCCCGTCCCGATCACGGCCCGGACGCTGCCAGCAGATACTTTCTGCCCACGCCCGGCGGATGTGCGGCCAAGCCGCGCACCTCGTCGACCCGCCGATGAGCGCTCACGTGAATTTGCAGGGGTGCAACGCAACCCACCGCGGCAATGAACCCCCGCTCCCAGATCTCCGTGCTCCTGTCCGCGCTCGCCCTCGGCTTTCTGGCCTGCTCTTCCACGCCGGAGGAGCACGGCTCGACATCGGCCGGAGGGGGAGGCGCCTCCTCGTCGGGCTCGGCGGACACGTCCTCCTCGGGCGCGTCGACTGGCGGTGGCGGAGGCGGGCTGCCCCAGGCAAAGCATGTCGTTTACCTGAACTTCAATGGCACCGTCTGGACCGCGGGGCCGGACGACGCGCCCGCGCGCACCTCGGGGATCCTGGCGTTCGGCAATCAACCCAAGACGGTGATCTCCGGCTTCGCCGCGGCGATCGGTCCCCACCCCGACAGCGCGTTGCGACAGGCGATCATCACCAAGACCACGGCGCTGGTCGTCGCGACGCTGGCGCCGTTCGATGTGTCGGTGACGACGCGCCGCCCGACCGTCCCCTTCACCGAGGTCGTGATCGGAGGCTCGCCCGACGATGTCGGCGCGCCGTCCTTCGCCGCTGGAGTGGCCGCCGGGCTCGATTGCGACGACGCCAATCCCGCGAACACCGCGCTCGTCTTCGCCGACAGCGGAGCGCTCTTGATCCCCGTGGACGCCGACGGCGCGGCGACGGTCCTCGCCTCCACCGCGCTCCACGAGCTCGGTCACACCTGGGGATTGGCCCACACCGACGACGTGGCCGACATCATGAACCCCAACAACTCGGCCTCGCTGAAGTGGGGCTCGGGCGCCGTCGTGGGAGGCACCGATACCGTGGAGACCTGCGGGCGCGCCACGCAGGACTCCGGAGCACTGTTGATGATGCACCTCGGCCCCCACGTGGAGCGCGCCGAGGTCCCGGTGGTACCCGCGGGGAAAGGGCCCGTCGTGGTCGGCTCGACGCCGGTGGACGCGCCCGAGCCGGGGCTCGCGACTGGCACCAAGCTCTTGCCGTGCCTGAAGCTCGCGTCGTCGAGCAACGTGCTCGGCGCCTTCGCCGAGACGTGGGTGCAGAGCTCCCGCTGGGTGCGGCTGTCACGGGGCGCGCAGATGGGTTCGGCGAGCTCGGTGTTCCAGTTCGATCCCGTGGATACGCCGCCCGGTCTGCCGATGTTCGAGCGACTGGCGGTGATCGACGCGGCCGACGACGTGACGGAGGTGCGCGCGTGGTTGCTGCCGAGCGGCGGAGGGCCGGTGCTGCCGTCTTGCAATTGAGGCTCTCGGCCGTCCTCCGCGCACCGTCCCATGAAGCCCGGCGTCCCTCGATCTTCGTGATCTGACCCTCTCGAAGTTCGCGATCACGCTGCGCTCCTCCGACGATCTCGACCAAGTGTTCCGGTGGAAGCAGCAGCCGCCGTTGCACGGCTGGTTGCTCGAGGTACCGATCACGGGGCCAGTGCGGCAGCACCCGAAACAGGTCACGCAGGTAGCGCTATCCGCACCTCGCCGAAATCCGGCGCGACGCCCGGGCGCGGCGGTACGTTCGGCGGGTCATGAAGAAGCTCTCGCCGCTCGGCACGCTGTATCGGCGCTGGGCCGCGCTCGGCGCGCTGGGCGTCGCCGCGGGCGGCCTGATCTTCGTGGCCGACCGCGACTTCCGTGTGAGCGCGCTGATCACCGCGCTGCTCGGCGCGGGCTTCGGCGCGCTCGGGGCGTGGGGGCTCTCGCGCTCCCGCGCGCTGGGGCCGCTCGAGCAGGCCGCGGACGAGGTGCTCTCCGGCCGCTTCGCCGAGGCGGAGGCCGCGCTGCGCGAGGCGGAGCGCGCCTCGAGCACCGCGGCGACGCGCCGCGACGTCGCCCGAGAGCGCGCGGCCATCGCGCTCCAGCGCGGCGATTTCGCGGCGGCCGAGCAGCAGGTGGACGCGCTGCTCGCGCTGCCGCTCGGGCTGCTGGCGCGCGCGTCGGGGGAGCGCGTGCGGGCCGTGGCGCGCGGCCTCCGCGCCATGGCGCGCGCCCACGCGGATCGCCGCGAGGAGGCGCGCGTCGACATCGCCGCGGTGCGCGCCGATCCGGACGCGCCGCCCGCCGCGCTCGCGCACGTCGCGGTCGCCGAGGCGGTGATCCTGGAGCGGAGCGGCGAGCGCGCGGCGCTCCGCGATCTCCTCTCGACGCAGGAAGCGCTGCTCTTCGAGGTCACCGCGCCGCGGGAGCGCGCGCTGATGCGGGCCTTCCAGCGCATGCTGCGCGCCTCCGCGCCGGGCGTGTACCGAGCGCCCGCGCGCTCCTCCGGCGAGGAGGCTTCCGGCGACGAGCCCGCCCTCGGCGCCTGGGTCGGCAGGATCGCACCTGCCGCCGCTCCCGCGCCCGCCGCCGCCCCGAGGCGGGCCCCGCGCGCCTTCACCGTCTCGGGCATCGCGCTCGCCATCGCGTTCGTGGTGGGGACGCTCGCGGTCGCCTGGCTGACGTCCGCCTCCCATCGCAACCCCATCGGGCGCTGGCTCGACTTCGCGGCGGTGTCCCTGCCCGGGTTTCTCGGGTTCTACGCCGCGTACTTCGCCCCGCTGATCGTCCCGGCGCGCCGCGACGAGCGCCGGCTCGGCCGCGCGCTGGTTTTGGTGATGCGCGGCGATCTCGACGCGGGCCGCGCGGCCTTCGAGGAGATCGCGCGCAGCAGGCGGCGCACCACGGCGGCGGCCGCGCACCTCGGGCTCGCCCAGATCGCCGAGCGCCGCGGCGCGCTCGACGACGCGCTCGCCTTTTGCGATCGCGCGCTGGCGGCGCTCCCCACGCCGGCGCTGCGCGCGGCCACCAGCGAGACCACGTACCCCGCCATCCTCGCCGAGCGCGCCTTCGTGCTGGCCGCGCTCGATCGCGGCGATGACGCGGCCGCCGAGCTCTCCGCCCTCCCGCCCGGCTACGTGCTCGGCGCCGCCGCGCGCCTCCGCGTCGAGGTGGTGCGCTGCGTGCGGAGCGGGAAGCTCGACCAGGCGCGACGGGCGCTTTCGAACGCGCCGCCCCATCTGGTCGCCTCGCGCCACGACGAGCTGCTCATGGATCTGGTGCGCGCGGCGGGCGGCGGCGCGGGCGCCGCGGAGGTCGCGCGCCTCGGCGAGGAGCTGGCTGCCTACCCCGAGGGCCGCCGCTGGATCGAGATCGTGGCTCCGGGCGCGATCGCGGCCTTCGAGGAGCTGCGCGCGCACGGCAGTGCGGAGGAGGAGGCGATCGCCGAAGCGGAGGCCGCTGCCGAGCTGGAAGCAGAGGAGCCGCGGCGCGCGGCGAGGTAGGCGATCAGGGGTCTTGCTCGCCGCGGTCGAGGGCCGTGGCTCGGCGGGCGCCGCATCGTGATGGGCTTCGTCGCACGGTCTCAACCGCTATCCGACGTGAGCGAGTCGTTGTCGTAGATCGGCTCGCACGGCGTCGTCGAAGCCGTCTCGCTCGTTTGGCAGGTCGGTGAAGGCGAGCGCGCGCCTGTGGTAGGAGGCGGCAAGCGCCCACTCGCCGCGAGCTTCGTGCACCATCGCAAAGCGCTGGAGGACGTCGATCGTCTCGGGGTAATCGCGCTGGATTCTCTCGCAGACCGCAAGGGCCTCGTCGATGCGGCTCTGGTCGATGAGGTCCACGACGCTGTTGGACAGCTCGTCAAACGTGCTTCCTCCGTCGGCGACGAGCCACGCCTTCAGCACGTCGAGCGGGACCAGGATCACTTCCGCAAAGCGCTCCGTGGAAAGCGCGGCTCGTTTTGCCGGGAACCACCTCCCTCCACGAATGTCCGTCGCGCCCAGCTGAAGGTAGGGTGCCCCATCCATGAAACGACTCCTCTTCGTTGCTGTCGCGCTAGCTGTCTCCTGCAAGGACAAGGACGCTCCCACGCCGCCGGTGGCATCGTCGTCGCCCGCGGCCACGGCGAGCGCCGCTCCAGTCTGGAAGCCCAAGCCCGTCATCGGCACCGACGTGAAGGCCGTTCGGTGCAACCTCGGAACGGCGGCGCCCGAGGCTGACAGCAGCGTCTCGGCCGTCACGGGCGCGCGTCGCCTCCACCTCGCGCCAGGCAACAAGCTCTACTATTTCACCGACGACGCCGGGACCATCGAGCTAGTGCCCAGCGACGGCGGTTGCGGCTACCGCGTCGGCGCGACGCTGAAGCCCAAAGCTCGCTTCGAATTCGGGCTCGAGCCCGACGGCTCGTTGAAGGAGTACTCGATCGACGACGAGACACCGCTCCGACGATGCCGCGTCGACGCGTTCGAAAAGCTCAAGTATGGCAAGGGGGCGCTCGCGTTCGGCAAGTACTACAGCCGCGAGCGCAATGATGAGCTCCACGCGCTGGACCTCCGCGATCCGAGCTGCAAGGACCATGAAGCGAGCATCACCGGCGTCGTCGCGTCCCGCGTGAATGGCATCTCCTCGACGCCCGGCGATTTGCTCCTCCTCTCGACGGCCCGCAGCGACTGGAAGGTGTTCGGCAACGAGCTCTTCTTCATCGATCGCACCGGCGCAGTCGTCCAAAAGCTCGGGGCGGACGAGACGGGCAAACGAATCTCCAACGACGCCTGGAGCTGCGGCGACGGCCTGTGCTCGACGTACAACCAGTCACGCTTCGAGGTGTTCGACGCGACGGGCACGAGGAAGGGCGACTACAGCATCAACGCGCTCATCAAGCCGGACCTGCTCGACAACGCGAACATCGCGAACTTCATCGACGTGCCCGGCAAGGGTGTCTACGTGCTGGTCGGCTACAGCACGAGCAAGAAGAAGGCGCGCGCCGAGCTCATTCGGCTGGATGGCGTCTACTGAGGCACGAGCGCGACGGCGATCGCCGCGAGCGCGTCCACCTCCGGCAGCGCGAGCACATCGGGCGTTACCAAGAAGTTGGAGGGGCTTCTCCCCCGGCGGCGCCTCGGACGACGAGATCCCATTCTAGACGCAGGCGGCGCACCACGGCGGCGGCCGCGCACCTCGGGCTCGCCCAGATCGCCGAGCGCGGCGCGCGGCGAGGTAGGCGATCGGGGGGCTGCGGGGGCCCCAATCCTGGTCGACTCGGCTACTCGACCAGCCATCACCAACCGTTTCCGGTCGCCCCCTGCTAGTCGAGCAGCCCTTCCCAAGCCCAATCCTGGTCGACTCGGCTGCTCGACCAGCCATCACCAACCGTTTTCGGTCGCCCCCTGCTGGTCGAGCAGCCCTTCCCGAGCCCAATCCCGGTCGACTCGGCTGCTCGACCAGCCATCACCAACCGTTTTCGGTCGCTCCCCGCTGGTCGAGCAGCCCTTCCCGAGCCCAATCCCGGTCGACTCGGCTGCTCGACCAACCCTCCCCGACCGGATCCGGTTGCTCCATGCTGGTCGAGCAGCCCTCGCTATCGCGCTCCGGACCAGGGCGGATCAATCGCCCTGCGCGCCGCCTTCGCCGGCCGCAGGGGCGTGCTCAGGGGTGTTCGTCGAGTCTGCTGTCGTGCGGCTCCTGCGACCTTTGAACAGCGAAGGAGCGAGGACATCGGCGTCCCCCTCGTGCCACCGCAGGTACGCGAGGGCGCGCCGGGTTTCGTCGTAGGCGCGGAAGAAGAGGGTATAGGTGCGCCTCCGCAGATCGGCGGCCTCGTCGGGCGTGAGCGCGATGCCGTGCTCGCGCGCGCCGAGCGCTGCGAGGAGGAGCGGGCCGAGCTCCCCCGCGCGCTGGACCTCTTCGAAGGCCGCCGCGGTCTTGTGCTGCACCGCGCTCCACTTGGTCGAGAAGAGCGCGGAGAGCGCCACGAGGTCGTTGGCCTTGTCGATGTTGCCCTGGCCAGCGCGGATGGCCTTCACGGCTTCCGTGTCGAGCAGGCCGCGGCGCGCGAGCGCTTCGGCGTCGGAGAGGAGGTTCTCGCGCAGCGGCGTGGCCTCTTCGAGCAAGAGGCCGACGGTCTGCGCCGAGCCCTCCGGCGGCAGCGCGAGGATGTGCGCATGGTAGGCGGCAAGCGCGTAGGTCCCGAGCTTGTCGAAGCTCGCGATGGGGTGCTCGACGAGCGACTTCACGATGGCGGGCCGCAGCTCCGCGAGGTGCGGAATCACGCCGAGCACGAGGGCAACCGCCTGGGGAATGTCGACGTTGATGGCGGTGAGCTGCGTCGGATCGAGCGCCGCTGCCTCGGCTTTGACGAGCGCTAACGCTTCTGCGGACTTCGACGGCGCCTCGGGCTTGGCCGGGCTCGGTTCCTTCTTCTTCGGCATGCGAGTCCTCCTTGGAGATCAAAGGACGAGATGAGCGGCGCGCCTGGCGTGAGCGCCGTTCATCGAGGTGTGAATACGGTTAACGACACCGCATGCTCGCGCAACGCGGATCGCGGCGGCGCGATGTCATACTCGAGGTGCGTGGCTCGGAGCCGACCGGTCGATCCCTCGTGCGGGGCTCGCCGCAACGGCGAGCTCCGCCGCGCCGGTCGCCGCGAAGATCTGGTTGTCCCGCTCGAGAAAGACGCACGCGCGCGGAGCGTGAGTATCCATCCTGCTCGGGCTCATCACGCCATGTGAGCGCTGCGTGCAGACCGAGCTGCCTCGACGCCAATGCGCACGACGGGACGATGCGCGCCAACATGGATATCGAGCATGAAGAGGTGTTCGCCTTGGAGCACCATCGCCGCTCTTGAAGTCTCGGTGAGCCCCGTTGCACGCAAACATTGCGGGCTCGCGTTGGCCCAAGGTAGCCTCGGGCCACGATCCCGCGCACGCCGCGCGGTCGCGTACCGAAAGGACCCGCCATGCGTCATATGCTTACCCTCCCCGCGCTCCTCGTTCCCGTGGCCCTCATCGCCTGCGGCTCGTCCACCGGCACTGGCACCGGCGGCACCGGCGGCGGCACGGGCGGTACGACCCCCACCACCTCGTCGAGCTCGGGCACCGGCGGCACGGCGACCACCTCGTCGAGCTCCGGCACCGGCGGCACGGCGACCACCTCGTCGAGCTCCGGCACCGGCGGCGCGCCCGCCGGCGAGTGCATCAACGCCGCCGACGGCGCCATCCTCCAGAGCCAGGACGTGCAGAAGATCGCCACCGACTGCGGCACGGCGAACATCACCACCCCGGACAACGTCAAGCCCTGCATCATCGACGGGACCAAGACCGACACCGCCCCCGGCCTCTCGGATCCCTGTGCGACCTGCTTCTCCACGCTGGTGAAGTGCGTCATCAACAACTGCGTCCCCGCCTGTCTCCAGCCCGACAGCGCGGCCTGCAAGACCTGCCGCGCGGACAAGTGCGATCCCGCCTTCTACACCTGCAGCGGCCTGCCGCAGCAGAACTGATCACGATGGGGCCGCAAGCGGCCCCAAACCCCGGCTGGGCAAGCCGTGACACGATGGGGCTGCAAGCGGCCCCAAACCCCGGCTGGGCAAGCCGTGACACGATGGGGCCGCAAGCGGCCCCAAACCCCGGCTGGGCAAGCCAGCCGTGATCAGCGCGCCGCCACCGCGGCCCTCTCTCCCGAACAACCCATCGCGATCCAGCCGCTCGCGCCAAACGCCGAGCGGCCGGGCGCGCTCGCCTTTGCGATGGGGGCCCAGGCTCAAACCGCGGCGCCGCACGACGGCGGCGCTGGGCGCTCGGGCGGGGCTCGTCGCGTCGATCGGGCCGGCGCCGCGGCCGGAGTCTCCGGCGGAGCTTCGGGCTTTCGCCGCGCCTCCGCATGTCCACGCGAACCGGCGTCGCCGTTCAGATCTGAAATCGTCTCTCAGGCCTGAAATCGGCTTCGCGTCGCTCCCTCGCTTCGCTGGAAAATGATCTCTTGACGGTGGAGCGCCGATC
Organism: Minicystis rosea; assembly: GCA_001931535.1. Taxonomy (GTDB): domain Bacteria; phylum Myxococcota_A; class Polyangia; order Polyangiales; family Polyangiaceae; genus Minicystis; species Minicystis rosea. The sequence goes on along the minus strand of CP016211.1, from coordinate 13,035,927 downwards.
TCTCACCTCTTGTCGTCCGTAGTGCCAGAGGCGGCGCATGATCGAACGGGTCGGTCGAGAGCAACTGTTGGCGATGCTGCTGGCGCGCACGCCCGACCACGCCGTGGATGCCGTCGCCACGCCCGCGCCGGGTGACGCGGAAGATCTCGTCGCCGTTCGGGGCGACCTGGTCGAGCTCGCCCACGCGGCCGAGCCCGTGGCGCCGCCCGCCCGCCTGCGCGAGCGGCTGCTCGCCACGCGCCCGCGGGTGCGCAGGCCCGAGCGTCCCGTGATGATCGTGCTGGACATGATCAACGATCACCTCACGCCCGGCCTCCCGCTCGAGGTGCCGCGCGCGCGCGGCATCGTCCCCGCGCTGCAGGCGCGCATCGCCGAGATGCGCGGCAAGGGCGTGCCGGTGATCTACGTGTGCGATCGCCACGAAGCGGACGATCCCGATTACGGCATCTGGCCCATGCACGCGCTCGCGGGCACGCCGGGCACCGACGTGATCCCGGAGCTCGCGCCCCAGCCGGGCGATCGGGTGATCCCCAAGCCGACGTACAGCGCGTTCCAGCGCTCGACGCTCGGTCCGGTGCTGGAGGAGCTGCGCGCGGACGAGATCATCCTCACCGGCTGTGCGACCGAGCTGGGCCTGCAAGCCACGGCGGTCGACGCGCTCCAGCGCGGCTTCGTGGTGAAGATCCCGCCCGACTGCCAGGCCGGCGTGACCGCGATCGCGGAGCAGGTCACGCTGCTCACGCTGTCGACGATGCCGCCGTACGATCCCATCTACCTGCGCCGAGGCCGGTGATCGAGCGGCGCGCTGCGTCCCCCGCCGCCGTCGCCCACGCGGCGGCGCTGCTTCACGCCGGCAAGCTCGTCGCCTTCCCGACGGAGACCGTGTACGGCCTCGGCGCGCGCGCCGACGAGGAGGCCGCGGTCCGCGCGATCTTCGCCGCCAAAGGCCGGCCGGCGACCAACCCGCTCATCGTGCACGTGCCCGACGTCGCCGCGGCGCGCGCGCTGGCCGAGACGTTTCCTCCGGAGGCCGAAGCGCTGGCCCGAGCCTTCTGGCCGGGGCCGCTCACGTTGGTGCTCGAGCGGCGCCTGGGCGCCGTCGCGAACGCCGCGGCGGCCGGCGGGCCGACGGTGGCCGTGCGCGTCCCCGCGCATCCGGTGGCGCTCGCGTTGCTGCGCGCGGCGGCGCTGCCCATCGCGGCGCCGAGCGCCAACCGCTCCACCTCGATCTCGCCCACCACGGCCGATCACGTGGTGAAGAGCCTCGGCGGGCGCATCGATCTGGTGCTCGACGGCGGCCCCACGGGCGGCGCGAGCGGACACGGCATCGAGTCCACCATCGTCGACGTGAGCCGCTCCCCCGCCGTGTTGCTGCGGCTCGGCGCCCTGCCGCTCGAAGCGCTGCGCGCACACGCGAACGTCGTGGATCCCGGCGCGATCGTGGTGCCCGCAGGCGAGCGCGCCGCGGCCCCCGGATCGCAGGAGCGTCACTATGCGCCCCGGGCACGCGTGGTGATGACCGCCCCCGCCTCGGTCCACGACGAAGTGGAGAAGCTCCGCGCGCACGGCCTCGTCACCGGCGCGCTCGAGCGATCGCCCGCCACCGTGACCACCGGCCCACACGAAACGCTGCCCGCCGACGCGCCCGGCTACGCGGCCCATCTCTACGAAGCCTTGCACCGGCTCGAGGACGCAGGCTGCGACGCCATCGTCATCGCCATCGTGCCGGACAGCGCCGCGTGGGCCGCCGTACGCGATCGATTGAAGCGCGCCGCGGCCCCTGAGTCACGCGGTGAATGACGTTGCCCGCCACACGCGACGAACGTGACCGACAAGCGCGCAGGTCGTGACGCTTCCCGATGCGATCGCGAAACGGTGAGGCCTCGACAAGCGCACACGTAGCGACGCTTCCCGATGCGATCAACGTCAGGCCCGAAGCGGCGAGACCTGCTTGTCGGCGACGGTGGATCGCGGGGTGGTGGGGCCCCGACGGCTTTGCCGGCGGGGCGGCGGGGGCGCGTGCCCACGCCGTGTGAACGAGCGTGGTGGGGCCCCGACGGCTTTGCCGGCGGGGCGGCGGGGGCGCGTGCCCACGCCGTGTGAACGAGCGTGGTGGGGCCCCGACGGCTTTGCCGGCGGGGCGGCGGGGGCGCGTGCCCCCGCCGCTTGAATGGAAGGTGACGGGCCCCCTATTCCTGTGGCAAACAATGGGCTCCCGTCCGGAAGGGCTCCCTTGATGCGCGCCGCTCCCTCCATCTGGACTGCTCTCGCCGCCGGCCTCCTGGCCTTGGCGGCGGCGCCGTCCGCAAAGGCCGCGCTGCTCGACGAGCCGCCCAAGCTCTACACCTTCAAGCTCGACGATCCGTCGACGCCGCGCCTCCCGCTGCTCGATCCGTTTCGGGACGCCGCGGTCGATCCTTCGGGCGGCCTGCGTCGCTACCTCGCGGGCACGTGGGGCCGCTGGCGCGCCGAGCCGTGGTGGAACCTGAGCTGGCAGAGCATCACCGCGGCGGCGTCGAGCACGGACGCGACCGCGCCGTCCCGGCCGATGGATCCGGCTGCGAGCGGCGCCGAGCACGACATCGCCACGGGCGCCGAGGGGGCCACGCTCAAGTCCGCCGTCGTCTATCCGGACGCGCAGATGCTGCTCGACGAGGGCGGCGACGCGCTCTCCTTCGGCTTCGGCCCGAGCGGCCCGCGCGCGCTCAGCCTCGCGCCGGAGGCCGCGCCGCTGTGGCTCTCGCGGCTCGATCCCGCGGCCTTCGCGCCGCTCGTGCCGAGCACGGGCCCGAGCTTCAAATCCAATGGCTTCGACGCGCTCTGGGCCCTCCCGCCGAAGAAGCCGATCCCCGATTGGCGCTGCCGGCGGAGGCCCGTGCGCATCAGCCGCTACGGCGGCGAGAGCGATGCGTTCCTGCTCGTCCGCTGCAACGGCGCCATCGCCGTCGAGGCCTACGATCGGCTCACCATCCTCGCGCGCGAGAACCTGGCGCCGCGGCCGGGCCCGGGCGAGCTCTTGCCCGACGAGCCCGATCCCGAGGCCCTCGCCCGCGGCGAGTGGGCCCGCGGCGTGCGGCTCGTGCACCCGCGCCTGCTCTGGGCGCTCCAACGCATCGCGGACGCGTTCCCCTGGCGCACCCTCTACATCTATTCGGGCTATCGCCACGATCCCGACTTTCGCACGCAGAAGCCCGGCTCGCACCACAGCATGCACAGCGAAGCGCGCGCGCTCGACATGACGGTGATGGGCATCCCCAACGCCGCGCTCTTCCAAGTCTGCCGAAAGCTCGAAGACATCGGTTGTGGTTTTTATCCCAACAACCGCTTCGTGCATGTCGACGTGCGCCGCTCGGGCTCGGGTCATCCGATGTGGATCGACACCTCCGGTCCGGGCGAGCCTTCACACTACGTCGATTCGTGGCCCGGTGTCGTCGAGGGCGGCGCGCTGGTGTGGGACGCCGCCGCCCGACGCGCCGACCAGGCCCATCCTGGTCGCGAGGCGAGCTGCACGCGCCCCGGCACCACGCGCTGAAGCCAGCGAGTTTCGTCGCGAGCGTGCAGGCGGGGCCCGCGGCGCGGCGCGCGCTGGGCGGGATCGGCGTGATGCGCGCCGCATGACAGGGCGAAGGCACGAAGACACGTTCGGCGTGACGGAGCGCACGTGGGTCGAACTCTCTCCGTGGGCGGTCGCGTCCTCGAGATCCGTGGTGTAAGCTCGGGAGCCCGGGCGACGCTCGGTCCGAGGCGGTACCGCAGCACGATCGAAAGAAGAGGGTGACGACGATGGTCGAGATGCGTGCAGGGATGGTCGACAAGATCGCGTCGATGCAGGATTTCGCGCTGTACCGCGATCTCTCGTGGGAAGGCTCTTTCGAGGATTACCTCGCGATCGTCAAGCAGTCGCCCCAGGTCACGCGGAACGCGTTCCAGCGCGCGTACGACATGATCATCCGCTACGGGATCGAGGAGTACACCGACAACAAGAAGAAGCTCGTTCGGTACAACTTCTTCAAGGACGAGCAGAACAACGGATCCGACGCCGTCTTCGGCCTCGACATCCCGCTGATGCGGCTCGTGCACGTCTTCAAGGCTGCGTCGGAGGGCTACGGCCCGGAGAAGCGCGTCATCCTCCTGCACGGGCCCGTCGGGTCGTCCAAGTCGACCATCGCGCGCCTCTTGAAGAAGGGCCTCGAGCACTACTCGACCACGCCCGACGGCGCGCTCTACACCTTCACGTGGACGAACCTCGACGACGTCGGCATGGCCGGCGCGGAGAGCGCCCACTTCAAGTGCCCGATGCACGAGGAGCCGCTCCGCCTCATCCCGCCCGCCTGGCGGGCGCGCGCCATCAAGGAGCTAGGCCTGTCGAACCCCCAGTTCAACGTCAAGTGCGACGGTGATCTCGATCCGGCCTGCCGCTTCATCTTCAACAAGCTGCTGGAGAAGTACGGCGGCGACTGGTCCAAGGTGATGCAGCACATCCGCGTGAAGCGCCTCGTGCTCTCCGAGAAGGATCGCGTCGGCATCGGCACCTTCCAGCCCAAGGACGAGAAGAACCAGGACTCGACCGAGCTGACGGGCGACATCAACTACCGGAAGATCGCCGAGTACGGCTCCGACTCCGACCCGCGCGCCTTCAACTTCGACGGCGAGTTCAACATCGCGAACCGCGGCATCGTCGAGTTCATCGAGGTCCTCAAGCTCGACGTCGCCTTCCTCTACGATCTGCTCGGCGCCTCGCAGGAGCACAAGATCAAGCCGAAGAAGTTCGCGCAGACCGACATCGACGAGGTGATCATCGGTCACACGAACGAGGCCGAGTACAAGAAGCTCCTCAACAACGAGTTCATGGAGGCGCTCCGCGACCGCACGATCAAGATCGACATCCCGTACATCACCAAGGTGTCGGAGGAGATCCGGATCTACGAGAAGGACTTCGGCAAGGAGAAGGTCGCCGGCAAGCACATCGCCCCGCACACCCTGGAGGTGGCCGCGATGTGGGCCGTGCTGACGCGCCTCGAGGACCCGAAGAAGCACAACCTCTCGCTCGTGCAGAAGATGAAGCTGTACGACGGCAAGGTCCTGCCCGGCTACACGCAGGACACCGTGAAGGAGCTCCGCAAGGAGGCCGCGCGCGAAGGCATGGAGGGCATCAGCCCCCGCTACGTGCAGGACAAGATCTCGAACGCGCTCGTCAACGACATGGGCGAGGGCACCATCAACCCGTTCATGGTCATGAGCGAGCTGGAGAAGGGCCTGCGCCACCACTCGCTCATCACCAACGACGAGCAGCGCAAGCGCTTCTCCGAGTGCATCGGGATGGTGAAGCGCGAGTACGACGAGATCGTCAAGAACGAGGTCCAGCGCGCCATCAGCGCCGACGAGGACGCGATCCAGAAGCTCGCGGCCAACTACATCGACTCGATCAAGGCCTTCACGCTCAAGGAGAAGGTGAAGGACCGCTTCACCCGCGAGGACGTGGAGCCCGACGAGCGGCTCATGCGCTCCATCGAGGAGAAGATCGACATCCCCGAGAACCGGAAGGACGACTTCCGCCGCGAGATCATGAACTACATCGGCGCGCTCGCGGTCGATGGGAAGAAGTTCGAGTGGCACACGAACGACCGGCTCCGCCGCGCGCTCGAGCTCAAGCTGTTCGAGGATCAGAAGGACGCGATCAAGCTCCAGACCCTGGTGTCGAGCGTCATCGACAAGGAGACGCAGGAGAAGATCGACATCATCAAGACGCGCATGATCAAGTACTTCGGCTACAACGAAGTCTCCGCGCGCGACGTGCTCGACTACGTGGCCAGCATCTACGCCCGCGGCGACGCCAAGTAGAAGCCCACCGGCGAGCCTGAGATGGACACTGCGATCGTCGCCCCGCGCGACGGTCGCAGCGTCGTTTTGTGGGATCGAGATGACGTCGCCCGAGCCTTCCTTCGATGTCCTCTGCATGGGTGAAGCGCTCTGGGATCTCCACACGCCGGAGGGCGTGCCCTTCGCGACGGCCGAAGCGCTCTCGATGCGTCCGGGCGGCGCGGCCGTGAACGTGGCCTTGGGCCTCGCGAAGCATGGTTTGCGCGTGGCCCTCTCGGCGGTGGTGGGGGACGAGGCTTTGGGGGAAGCGCTCGTGCAAAGGGTGCAATCGGCGGGCGTGGACGTGCGCTTCGTGCAAAGGGCCTTGGCGCGAACGGCGGTGTTGTTCGCCGAGCATGGGGCCATGGGCTCGCGCTTCGTGGGTTATCGCGCGGTGGACGAGCCCGCGCCGCGATGGCCGAGAGCCCTCCGCGCGCGGGCGCTCCTGCTCACCGGCGTGATGCCTTTGGCCGCGCACGCCGCGGTCTTTCGCGCGGCGGCGCGAAGCGCGCGCCGGCGAGGTGCTTGCGTGGTCGTGGATGTGAACGCGCGGCCGCGCGTGTGGCGCGGCCGGGATGGAGCGGCGGCCCTCGAGGTGATCCGAGAGGCCGACGTGGTGAAGGCGAGCGCCGAAGATGTGGCGGTGCTCGGATTGGACGCGGACACCGCGCTTCGAGCCCACCTCCGGCGGCGGGCGGTGCTGGTGACGACGGCGGGCGCCGGGCCGGCGCGCGCCTTCGGGCCTTTCGGCGAGGTGACCGCAAAGGGCGGCCGCCCCATACAGGGCCCAGCGCTGGGCGCCGGAGATGCTTTCACGGCGGGGATGCTATCCGCGCTGCTCGCGGGCGAGCCGCGCGACGACGCGGAGGCTTGGCGCCGCGTGCTCCGGCGCGGTCACGCGCTCGCGCGTGCCCATTTGCGAGGCCGATGAAGCCCGCGTCTCCACGTCACGGCGGCGCATGATCGGAGCGACAAAATAGCGAGGCGCCCGCACGACGGTGGGGGGGATACCATCACAGGCGCCTCTACAAAAAGGGAAGCGCCCGTCGACGGTGGGGGGATACCGTCACAGGCGCTTCTACAAAATAGCGAGGCGCCCGCTCGACGGTGGGGGGGATACCGTCACAGGCGCCTCTACAAAAAGGGAAGCGCCCGTCGACGGTGGGGGGATACCGTCACAGGCGCTTCTACAAAATAGCGAAGCGCCCGCTCGACGGTGGGGGGGACCCGTCCACAGGCGCTTCGGGGATTCGTCAATGCAGCCTTCGGGCCAGGACAATCTCAAGTGATTTTGGATATTTGAAGCAGGGGGCCGGTGCCCCGCATCGCAATCGTGAAAACGGCCGCTGCGATTCTGCGAGGCGAGGCTCACGTCGGGTTGCGCACGCATCGGAAGCCGAGGGCGCCGACCTCGTACGATTCGACGGCCGCGCCGCGGAAGGCTGCCTGAATGCCGCGCACCGATCGGTTCCACCCCCCGCCGCGCACCACGTGAACGAGCTTGGTGGGGTCGTTCACCAAGGGATCGACGGCGTCGCCCTCGTCGTAGGGCTTGTAACTGTCGAGGCACCATTCCCAGACGTTGCCGGCGAGATCGAAGAGGGCCCCCGCGGGCCAGACCTTGTTGCCTTTGGGGTGCGCCTTCACCGGAGAAGAGCCGCCGCCGTGACATCCGGAGTCGCCGCCGGGCGAGACGAGATTGCCAATCGTGTAATCGGCCCATTCGCACGTGGGCGGCTCGTTGCCCCAAGGAAAGCGGCGTCCGTCACCGCCCGTCGCGGCCCACTCCCATTGAGCCTCGGTCGGCAACGACTTGTGCTGGGCCTCGCAATACGTCTTCGCTTTGGGCCAGGAGACCTCGTTGACCGGGTGATCGAGCTTCTTCGGGTAATTGGCCCGCACCTCGAAGATCTTGGGCGGCACGCACGCGCCCGCGTCGACACAGGCCTTGTAGGCGAGGACGGTGACCTCGGTCTCATCCATGCAAAAGGGTTTGGTCAAAACCACTCTGTGGGGCCGGTCGCTGCCTTCTTTATGGCCTTTGCCGACGTCACCACCCTTGAGACCGACCATGTAGCCTTTGCCCATGACGAAGCCGTCGGGCCCCGTCGGGGGATGTAGACCTCCCCCGCCGAGCACGCCGGAACGCATTGTCCGGTGCCTTCGTCGCAACGCTCGATGGATGCACAATGGCTGCTCGCGCAGCGGTTCGGCGGGGCCGGCGGCGCCACCACCTGCGCCTTGTTCGGATGCGGGGCGGCATTGCTCTCCGCGCACCCCAGCGCTGCCATCGACGTTCCCGCCCCCACCAGCCACCACCAAGCGCGCACGGGGAGAGGATCGTACGCGGCCGCGAAATGGGCCAAATACAGCGTGTTTTCGCGGCCCGGGCGGCGCGGGTAACTCCGCGGGATCGCTCGGAGCCCATCCCGGTAGACCGGACCGAGCCTGCCAAGAAGACGTGAGCTCGCCGAGGCGCGAGGGCGGTCTACAGGGATAGGCTCCAAGGTGCCCGCGCGCTGTCGCAGGCCTCGCGGGCTGGACGGTCCGCGTGCGACAGGCGCGTCGCACCGGCGAGATCTACGCGACATCGGGCCTGCCACGGAGGGGACGTGCCTGGGGCGCGCGTGTCGCAGTCGAGAAAGCAGCGGTGATCCAAGGCGCTCCGGTGCGTGGCACGAGGTCTGCTGAGGGCGGCGGCCGGAGACCCACCATGAAGATCAAGCCCGCGCTCTTCGCCTCGATCGCCCTCGCCGCCGGCCTCGTGTCCGGAACCAGCGAAGCTTCGAACTACCCGCCCAGCTACCCGATCTGCAGCTACACCGAGACCCACACGACCGGTCCCTTCGAGGTGATTCGCCGCAACATCGATGTTTGGGACAAGCACGTCGGGCTGACCATTGCCTATGACGGCTACCTGCGGGGCTCTTACCCGGACAACGAGATCAACTTCTACATCAAGATCAATGGCAACGACGAGTTCGTCGCGGCGAGCGCCGGCACCAACAACGATGCTTACGTGTACCTCGACTCGGGCCCTCGCGCGTGCGTGTGGTGCGTGCCCAATTATGCGCAGAACCCGTCGGTGTGCGATGGGCTGACGTACCCGGAGTACTCGAGCGGGCAATGGATCTGCAGCGGCATGAACGCGGTGGAGCAGAGCCTGTTTTACTGGGGCTGGGACCAGAATGGGCAGGAGAACGCCTGGGACATCGAGGTCGCGGCCGAGTCCCACGGGTATTGGGACAGCAATTACGGCAACAATTTCTATACGCGGTTCGAGCCGAACAATACGTGTTGGTGAGCGGCGTAATGGCCCTGTCCGACGACCGAGGCGAGAGCGAGCGTGCGGGGCGCGCAGCCGTCATCGGACAGAGCGTGCCGCGGTGATGGAGCAGCGACCGCTCGAGTGAGAGGCTGCACGCACGGGCGCGGCGATCGGAGAGCCGCCCCGTGCTACCCTCGCGCGCGTGTCGCTCCGTGCTCTCCGCCGCCCTGCCCTGCTGATCGCTGCGCTCGCGATCGCGCTCGCGGGGCATGATGCTGCTGCGTTTCCGCATGTCGTGAAGAAGGGCGAGACGCTCGCCGCGATCGCGGAGCGGACGTATGGGCGGGTGCAGATGGAGCAGATCCTCGTGGCGGCCAATGGGCTGGACGCCGGCGGGGGGATTCCCATCGTGGCGGGGATGCGGCTCGAGGTGCCGGCGGTCGGGCATCATCGGGTGAGCGCGGGGAGACGTGGGCGGGGCTCGCCGCGCAGCTCCTCGGGGACGAGCGGCGCGGGGAAGTGCTGGCCATGTCCAATGGGGCCATGCCGTGGATCGCGCCGGCCGATGGGCAGGAGCTAATCGTTCCGTTCAACCTGCGGTACGTGGCGGGCAACAACGATTCGCTGCTGACGATTGCCTATCGGTTCCTGGGCCAGCGCGACAAGGCGTGGATGCTCGACGGGTACAACCACAAGAAGGGTGAGCCGGTGCGGCGCGGGGACGTGGTGCTGGTGCCGCTCACCGAGCTGCCGCTCACGCCCGAAGGAAAGGCCGAAGCGGCGAGCGCGGGCGCGCTCGTGCGCGCCGAGGCCGAAGGGAAAGCACGCGAGGCGCAGCGACGCGCCGAGGCCGAGCTGCCGCTGCTCGCGGGCGACGTGCGCGCGGGGCGCTGGGTCGATGCGGTGTCGCGCGGCAATCGCATGCTGGGTTATGGCGACTTGTCGCGACCGGAGGTGGCCTCGATTCAACGGGCGCTGACGGAAGCGTACGTGGCGCTCGATTCGGAGGGGCTCGCGGAGACGGCGTGCACGGCGTGGCGCACGGCGGATCCGACGGCGGTGCTCGATCCGGTCGAGCTGTCGCCGAAGATCCTGCGGGCGTGCACGAGCGCGGCGGGGATCCGGCCGGCGCCGCCGGATGATTCGCCCATCGTGGCGCCGGTGATTCCCGCGACGGCGAACAAGCCCATTCCGGGATCGATCCTGCACCCGGCCGAGCCGGGCACGTCGCCGAGGCGCGGGCGAGGCGGTCTCCGGTGAGCGACGCGGAGCCGACGCGCTATCGGCACTTGCCGGCCGGCAAGGTGGTGGCGTCGCGCTATCGCATCGTCTCGGTGATCGGCGAGGGCGCGCAGAGCAACGTTTACCTGGCGCAGCGCGAGCCCGCGGGCGGGCCGGTGGCGCTCAAGGTGATTCACCGGCACCTCTCGGGGAACCCGCAGATCGCGCGGCGATTTCACCGCGAGGCGGCCATCCTCCGGAAGCTCGAAGGGGAGCACATCGTCAAGCTGCTCGACTTCTTCGAGGAGGACGGCCTCTTGATGATGGCGCTCGAGCACGTCACCGGCTGCTCGCTGGAAGCGCTGCTCGAAGCGGAGCGGCCGCTGCACCTCGACGTGGCCATCGAGATCACGTTGCAGGTCGCGGCCGCGCTCGGCGTGGCCCACGCGGGCGGCATCATTCATCGTGATCTCAAGCCCGCGAACGTGCTCATCGAGCGGCCGCCCGGCGAGACCAAGCCACCGTCGAGCGCGCGGGGGCTCCGGGTGAAGGTGGTGGACTTCGGGCTCGGCAAGGTGCTCCACGGCGGGCAGATGAGCACTGGGCTCACCGAGCAAGGGATGATCTTCGGGACGCCCGAGTACATGGCCCCGGAGATGGCGCGCGGGGACGAGGTCGACGCGCGCGCCGATCTCTATGCCGCCGGGGTGATGCTCTACGAGATGGCCGTCGGCGAGGTGCCTTTTCAGGGGCGGAACGCGATTGGCATCATGTCGGCGCACCTCAGCGAGGCGCCGCCGTCACCCCGCAAGGTGCGGCCCAATGCGTCGATCACGCCGGCCCTCGAGGTGGTGATCCTCCGGGCGCTGGCGAAGGATCCGGCCGATCGCTACGGCTCGGCGCGCGCGCTGGCGGAGGCCATCGCGACGGCGCGGGATCAGCCGCTCGTGATCACACCGCAGGCCGTGGACAATCCGGAGGAGCTCGGGCAGGTCGACACCGATCTGCACGTGGAGCAACAGACCCTCGGCCAAGCCCGGACGCTGCGGGCCGACGAGGTCGAAGCCCTGGCCGCGCGCGAGCGCCGCGAAATGCCGCAGCCCCAGAGCGGAGGGCGCGAGATCGCGACGGTGCGGCCGCCGAAGCAGGCGCCCCTCGGGGATGGGCCGATGGCCGTTTCGGGGGCGCAGCCGCGGGCGGCCTATGTCTGGACGGTGGTCGCGGTCGTGGCGGCGCTGGTCGGGGTGGCCATCGGGGTGTTCGTCGGGATGCGCTAACGGCCACACATGGCCGCACGTCGGCGCTTCGCGCTCACCGCGCAACGTTGCGACGGAGCGACGCCCCATACCCCCGCCGCACCGCGCAACTTTGCGTGGGGATGAATGAATGTGTGGAACGGCACGGCCGGCCTCGGCGATAATGCGAGCCCGCACCCATGCGATCGCGCTTCACCTTCTTCGCCGCCCTCTCCACCTTTGCATGTGCTGCCGTGACGACGCTGGCTTCGAGCCGCGCCGAGGCCGCCTATGACGTGCTCGCCCAGCCCTGCCTCGACACACCGCTCACGTGCGGGGTCGGTGGCATCAGCTTCGATCGCGTCGACGCGTTGCCCATTCAATGGGGCTTCGACACGGGATGGGTGCCGCAGGGATCGCCGGTGCAAGTGCACCTCTGGGCCGACGTCTGGGCCAATACGTACGTGAGCCTGGCCGGCTCGCTGATGAATTCGTGGCCCACGGCGATGACGCTGGCCGCGCCCGGGCGGAAGGAAGGCGGCCACTTCGGCTTCCACTACGGAGCCGATTTCGGCGCGCAGGGGAAGATCACCATCTCCGTGCTGGGGAAGGACTATTCGTGGGTGGGCGACCTCCCGTACATCCCGCAGTTCGATCTGCAGGTGAAGGCCGACCAGGTGTTCGACGCCTGGGGCTACGACCCCGGGGTGAAGATCAGCGGCAAGACGCCGCCGCAGCAGATCGCGCAGGTGAGCATCGGTGACATCGTCGGCGGCTCGATCCCGGGCATCGACGGCGGGTTCGAGCTCGACGTCGCGGTGGAGCTCGCCGCGACGTACGTGACCCACCAGGTGGTGATCAACACGGTCGAAGGACCGGGCGTCGAGGGCGGGCCGCTGACGAAGGCGGACGCGACGACGTCGGCGATCTACAAGAACGGGCCGAGCATCGAATACGACATCCACCCGGAAGGGACGGTCGATTACGACGGCATCATCCACCTGATCCCCGCCTTCTACGTGTCGCTCCTCGGCAACGAGTGGCAGATCCCGATCGTCGACATCCCCATCTCGTTCCCCATCACCAAGACGGATTGGGTCTTCGACGCCCAGCGCGTGCACTTCCCGCTGCCGGATCTGGCGCTCGACGTGCAGGTGCTCGACTTCGGCGAGGTGGAGGTCGGCACCAACAAGAGCCTCTCGTACCAGCTCTGGAACGCGGGCGAGGCGCTGGTGGCGGCGACGATGCAATCGTCGGACGCGGGCGTGTTCCCGCTCTTCCAGTCGAGCGCGACGGTGGATCCGGGGCAGACGCTGCAGGCGACGGTGTCGTTCGTGCCGCAGAGCGCGGGCCCGTTCACGGCGCAGATCACGGTGACGTCGAACGATCCCAACGCGCCGACGCAAACCATTCTGCTGAAGGGCAACGCCACGGCCGTCGACGAGCCGCCGCCGCCGGACGACGAAGAAGAGACGCCGTCGGCCTCGGTCTCGCAGGAAGGCAACTGCGCGTGCCGCACGGCCGGCGATGCCGGCACCGGCAACAGCAAGGCGGCGCTCGGCTTGGGCGCGATCGCCGCGGCGGTGCTGATGCGCAGGCGGCGGCGCTCGCCGCGAGGCTGAACCGCGAGAGCGGAGCTTCGCCGAGGTGCGCTTCACCATCCTGTCGGTGGGATGATGAAGCGCACGGAGGATGAGCCTCGACGCGCGCTTGATCTTGATGAAGACGTGCTTCAGCCGCGGCGCGGGTGCGGCGGCATCATGCGGTAGAGCGTGCTGCGTGCGACGCCGAGGCGGCGGGCGGCTTCGCTGAGGTTGCCGCCGGTCTCGCGCAGCGCTTCGGCGACGGCGTCGCGGAGGATGGCGTCGCGCGTGCGAGCCATGCCGCTGTCGTGCGCGACGCGCGGGCGCTTCGTGTCGGCGCGCACGTCGTCGAGGAGGACGCGGGGGAAGCAGGCGCGCGTGATCACGCCGGTGTCGCCGGCCATCACGAGCGCATGCGCGAGCGCGCTCTTCAGCTCGCGGACGTTGCCGGGGAACGAGTGGGCGGTGATCCACGCGGCCGCATCGTCGGCGAGCTCCGGGCACGGGACCCCCGAGGCCTCCGCGAGGCGCGCGAGGAGGCCGCGCGCGAGGAAGAGGCGATCGCCGCGCGCGCGCAGGGCCGGGATGGTCACGCAGGCGCCGTGGATGCGATAGAAGAGATCGCGCCGGAAACGGCCGGCCGCGAGGAGCGCGGGGAGATCGCGGCAGGTGGCGCACACGAGGCGGAAGTCGGCCTTGCGCGGGCGCGCCTCGCCGACGCGGTAATAGATGCCGTCCTCGAGCACGCGCAGGAGCGCGGCCTGCAAGGCTTCGGGCATCTCGGCGACCTCGTCGAGGAAGAGCGTGCCGCCGTCGGCGGCCGCGATCTTGCCGTCGGCGCCGCTGCGGTGCGCGCCGGTGAAGGCGCCGGCGCCGTGGCCGAAGAGCTCGCTCTCCAAGAGGCTCGGCGCGAGCGCACCGCAGTTGAGCGCGACGAACGCGCCGGAGGCGCGCGGGCCGGCTTGATGAATGGCGCGCGCGAACAGCTCCTTCCCGGTGCCGGTCTCGGCGAAGAGGAGAATGGGCAAGGGCGTGGGCGCGAAGCGCGCGGCCAGCTCCTTGGCGGCGACGACGTCGGGGTCGGTGCCGATGACGACGTCGAACGCGGGATGAATGGACACGCGCGCCGGTGTGCTGCGGGCCGCCTGCTGGCCCATCGTCGCGACGCGCGCGGGGGCGGCGCTGTCGTGGATGGGATCGAGGTAGACGACGAGCGCGAGGTGACGGCCACCGCTGCCGTCGATGGGCTCGAATTCGAGGCGATAGCGCTTGTTCGCGATCTCGAAGCGCGCGCCGCCCGCACGGGGCGAGAGCGCGAGCGCGCGCAAGGCGCCGGCCGAGGCGCCGAAGACGCGCTCGGCGGTGAGCGTGCGGTGATCGTCGACGCCGAGCACGACGCGCGCCGCGCCGTTCATGGCCACCACTGCTCCGGTCGCCTCGACGAGCAACGCGGGTGACGAAGCGCGCTGCAGCATGCGCTCGATCACGGCGAACCCACCCGCCGTCGCCACGGCGTACTCGCCGAGGCGGAGCGCGCGCTCGAGCGCCGCGCCCGCGGCCTGCACGGTGAGGCCGACGGCGGCGCTCTCGTACGCGACGGCGCCGGTGACGTCGAGCACCGCGACCATGTCGCCGTAGGCGTCGCGGATGGGCGCGGCGTAGCAGAAGAGGCCGTGGTTGCGCTGCTCGTAGTGCGCGCGCCCGACGACGGCGACGGGGCGCTGCTCCACGATCGCGGTGCCGATGGCGTTGGTGCCGCGCGCGTCCTCGCTCCAGCGCGCGCCGGGGACGAGGCGCACGCGCGCGGCGTCGCCCACGAACGCGCCGCCGCCGCGCGCATGGAGGATGATGCCTTCGGGATCGACGACGAGGGCCACGAGGCTGCTCGCCGAGAGCTCCTCGGCGATGGGCGCGAGCAGCGGTGTCTCCTCGCGGAAGACGGCTTCGAGGCGATCGCGCCGCGTCGCCAGATCGAGGTCGCTCGTGCCTTCGACGAAGGCCGCCGCGTCGGCGCGCAGGCCGGCCGCGGCCGCGCGCGACCAGCGCGCCAGCACCGGGTGCTCGTCGATGGAGTGCGCGTCGAGATCGCCTGCGTGGAAGCGATCGATGAGCGCCTTGCTCGGTTCGCAGAGACGCAGCATTTCGCGAGCATCTCATGAGGCCGCACGAGCGTCACGCGAGGGCGCCTGCCGCGTCGCGTCGGCTGCTCGCCGGTGTCGTCTCGTTTCGCGACAAGCCGCCCGAACGCGCGACATCGAGGCGCGGCATCGGGCACCGATCACCAAGTAATTCCGCGCGTTCTGCGAGATGACGCACGCGCTGGCACCGACCCTGCTGGGCAACGGCCGAACGACGCACAAGGAGATCACGCATGGTGTACGCCCCGCCGAACCAGGACGGATCCAAGATCAACTTCCGCGCCCGCTACGAGAACTTCATCGGAGGCGAGTGGGTACGGCCCGTGAAGCAGCAGTACTTCGAGAACATCACGCCCGTCACCGGGCGCGCGTTCTGCGAGGTGCCGCGCTCCACGGCCGAGGACATCGAGAAGGCGCTCGACGCCGCGCATGCGGCCAAGAGCGCGTGGGGCAAGACGTCGGCGGCGGCGCGCGCGGTCGTGCTCAACAAGATCGCCGATCGCATCGAGCAGAACCTGGAGAAGCTCGCGGTCGCCGAGACGTGGGACAACGGCAAGCCCGTGCGCGAGACGCTCGCGGCCGACATGCCGCTCACCATCGATCACTTCCGCTACTTCGCCGGCTGCATCCGCGCGCAGGAAGGCGGGCTCAGCGAGCTCGACGACGGCACCGTCGCGTACCACTTCCACGAGCCGCTCGGCGTCGTCGGCCAGATCATCCCCTGGAACTTCCCCATCCTGATGGCGGCGTGGAAGCTCGCGCCCGCGCTCGCGGCCGGCAACTGCGTGGTGATCAAGCCCGCCGAGCAGACGCCGGCGTCGATCCTCGTGCTGATGGAGCTCATCCAGGATCTCGTGCCCCCGGGCGTGATCAACGTGGTGAACGGCTTCGGCGTGGAGGCCGGCAAGCCGCTCGCGTCGAGCAAGCGCGTGGCCAAGGTGGCGTTCACGGGTGAGACGACGACGGGCCGGCTCATCCTCCAATACGCGTCGGAGAACCTGATCCCCGTGACGCTCGAGCTCGGCGGCAAGTCGCCGAACATCTTCTTCCCCGACGTGCTCGCGAAGGACGACGACTTCGCCGACAAGGCGATGGAAGGCTTCGCCATGTTCGCGTTGAACCAGGGCGAGGTCTGCACCTGTCCGTCACGCGCGCTGGTGCACGAGAGCATCTGGGGCGCGTTCATGGATCGCGCCGTGGCCCGCACGAAGAAGCACGTGCCCGGCAACCCGCTCGACCCGAGCACCACCGTGGGCGCGCAGGCCTCGAACGATCAGCTCGAGAAGATCCTGAGCTACATCGACATCGGCAAGAAGGAAGGCGCCGAGGTCCTCATCGGCGGCGAGCGCGCGCAGCTCGGCGGCGATCTCGCGGGCGGCTACTACGTGATGCCGACCGTGTTCAAGGGCCACAACAAGATGCGCATCTTCCAAGAGGAGATCTTCGGGCCCGTGGTGTCGGCGACGACGTTCAAGGATTTCGACGACGCCGTCTCCCTCGCCAACGACACGCTCTACGGCCTCGGCGCCGGCGTGTGGACGCGCGACGGGAGCACCGCCTACCGCGCCGGCCGCGCCATCCAAGCCGGTCGCGTGTGGACCAACTGCTACCACCTCTACCCCGCGCACGCGGCCTTCGGCGGCTACAAGCAATCCGGCATCGGCCGCGAGAACCACCGCATGATGCTGAACCACTACCAGCAGACGAAGAACCTGCTCGTCAGCTACGACCCGAAGCCGATGGGCTTTTTTTGAGGCCTAGTCTCAGGAGAGGGGCGCTGCCCCTCTCCCCCCGCCGGCGAAGCCGTCGGGGCCCCCCACGCCCCGATCCACCCGCGCCTCCTGGGACGATGAGCCGCTTCGGGCCTGGCGGCGTCGCTTCGGGAGGCGTTGGGTGGGGCCGCTCGATGGGCTGGGGTGAATCCCAGACGAGCGCCCCACGCGGCTGATATCGCCAGTTGCCGCGGGAATGTCGCCACTTCAGCGGCCCCAAACGCCAGTTGCCGGTGAAATGTCGCCAGTCGAAGGCTCCATTTCGCCAGTTTCTGGTGGAATGTCGCCAGTTGGACGCTCCATTTCGCCAGTTTTCGGCGGAATATCGCCAGTTGGAGACTCCATAACGCCAGTTGTCGGCGGAATATCGCCAGTTGGACGCTCCATAACGCCAGTTGCCGGCGGAATATCGCCAGTTGAGTAGATTGTAGCGAAAGCTCGCACTCGATCTACGAAGGAAGGGTGGTTTGCATGTCCGTCGTTGCGCGCGTGACGGTGACTCCGGAGGCGGCGGCGCTGTTGCGATCGCTGCGTGAGGAGCATGGGCCGCTGATGTTTCATCAGTCGGGCGGGTGCTGCGATGGGAGCGCGCCCATGTGTTATCCGGTCGGGGATTTTCGCGTCGGAGAGAACGACGTGTACCTGGGCTCGATCGAGGGGTGCCCGTTCTACATCGGCGGGCAGCAGTTCGAGTACTGGCAGCACACGCAGCTCGTGATCGACGCGGTGCCCGGGCGCGGGAGCGGGTTCTCGGTGGAGAGCCCGCGTGGGATGCGCTTCCTCACGCGATCACGGGTGTTCGACGATGCCGAGATCGACGCGCTCGAAGCGGCGGGGCCGCCGCGGCGCGGGCCGGTGCAGCAGGCCTGAGCGAGCGAGAGCTCTCATCGACGGAGAGCGTTCCCGAAGCGGTTGGGCTGCGTGCTCGATGGGCGCGCCGTCAGGTGCCCGATGTCGCCCAGGCCCACCACGTCGTGACTGCCGCGGAGAGCTCCCGCGATATCGTGGATCGAGAACGTGCCATCCATCGCGCTTACGGCGTCGAGATCGGGCAGCCGTCGACGTTCGTCGTTCGCCCGGATGGGTACGTCGCCATGGCCTCCGACGACGACGACGCGACGCTGAAAGGCTATCTCGCGTCCGCCGGCGCCTGAGCGCTCGCTACAGATCGGCCGCCGTCGGGCTCGCGTCCTTCTTCGCAGGCTTCTTCTTGGCGGCCTTGGGCTTCACCGCTTTGGTGGCGGCAGCGGGCTTCGTGGGTTGCTTGGGCTTCGCGGCTTTGGCCTTGGCGAGCTTGGCGGCGTCTTTGACGGCCTTTTCCTTGGCGGCCTTGTCCTTGGCGGACTTCTCCTTCGCCTCGGCGATCGCCTTTTGCGCCTTGTCCTTCTCGGCCTTGTCCTTGGCGGCCTTTTCGACCTTGTCCTTGTCGGCCTTCTCCTTCGCTTCTTTGGCGCGGATGGCGTCGAGGGTGGCCTTGGCCTTCGGGTTCTTCTCGGCGCGGAGGCGCTCGCGGACGCGGGCGCGGAGGCCGGTGGTGAGCGTCTTGACCTTGCCGGCCTCCGCCTCGGTGACGGTACCGTCGGCGGCGGCCTTGTCGACCTCGGCGCGGAGATCCTTCGACTCTTCGTCGATGATCTTGTGAATGGCCTTCTTGCGATCGGCGGAGACGCCCGAGCGATCGAGCTTCTTGTCGATGGCCGCGCGGACCTTGTCGATGCGCTTCTCGACGAGCTTGCGATAGTCGTCGCTCTTCATCGGGAACGACGGCGCGGACGAGTGGCTCTGCGCGTGCTTCTTGCCGGCGGCCTCCGCGGGCTGAGCGAAACAGGCGGCGGCGAGGCCGAAGGATGCGAGCGCGAAAGCGAAGAAGCGGGCCTTGGTTTTCATGACGCGGAGCGAGCTCGGCGCGAAGAAATCCAGAACGGGCTCTCCGGGTCAAGGCTGAACACCGGCGCTCCGCCAAAGGCGCGATCCACACCGCGAAAACCACGGCGAAACGAGGCAAATCTGTCAGCCGATGAGGAAATCGAGCGCCCGCGCGGCGTTCTGCTAGGGTGCGCGCCCTTCATGTCCACGCAGCACCCGCTCGATTCGCTCTCTCCCTCGATTCAGGCCGCTTTTTCCGAACGCGGATTCACGTCGCTCACCTCCATTCAGGAGGCCGTGCTGGAGCCCGAGCACGACGGGCGCGACCTTCGTATCTTCTCGCAGACGGGATCCGGCAAGACGGTGGCCGTCGGTCTCGCCATGGCGGCCGAGCTCGAGCGCGTCATCGCCGAGGGCGGCCAGCCCGCCGGTGCGGCTCGCCCGTTCGCGCTGGTGATCGCACCGACGCGCGAGCTGGCGGCGCAGATCGGTGGTGAGCTGTCGTGGCTGTATGCGCCGCTCGGGGCCGAGGTCGCAGTGGTGACGGGCGGCACGAGCTACCCGCGCGAGCTGGCCGCGCTGCGGCGCGGGCCGCGCGTGATCGCGGGGACGCCGGGGCGGCTCGTGGATCACTTGGAGCGGGGGCGCATCGATCCTTCGGCCATCCGCGTGGTCGTGCTCGACGAGGCCGATCAGATGCTGGACATGGGCTTCCGCGACGAGCTCGACGCCATCCTCGCGAAGATGCCGGAGGAGCGGCGCACCATCCTGCTCTCCGCGACGTACCCGCGCGAGGTGCAGCGGCTCGCCGATCGCTGCCAGCGCGATCCCATCGTGGTGGCCTCGGCCTCCGCGGGCGAAGCGAACGAGGACATCACCCACGTGGCCCACTTGGTGGCGCCGCACGAGCGCGACGGCGCGGTGCTGAACCTGCTCTTGATGGCGCCCGGCGAGCGCGCGCTCATCTTCGTGCGCACCCGCGAGGGCACGCAGGAGCTCGCCGATCGCCTCTCGGATCTCGGCCTCCCGGCGCGCGCCATCCACGGCGATCTCGATCAGCGCGATCGCACGCGCACGCTCGACGCCTTCCGCGCCGGGAAGATCACGACGCTCGTGGCCACCGACGTGGCCGCGCGCGGCATCGACGTGCCCGACGTGACGCGCGTGATCCACGCCGATCTCCCCGGCGACGCGGAGGTGCTCACCCACCGCAGCGGGCGCACCGGCCGCGCGGGGAAGAAGGGCACCAACATCGTGATCGTGCCGCCCGCGATGCACCAGCGCGCGCGCTCGATGCTGCGCCGCGCGGGCATCGAGGCCGCGTGGTCGCCCGCGCCGTCGAGCCGCGACGTGCGCGCCGCCGTCGACGAGCGCTTCGTCGCCGAGATCACGCGCCCCGCCGAGGGCGAGATCGCTCCCGAGGTCCGCGCGCTGGCCGAGCGCCTGCTCGCGAGCGCGAGCCCCGTCGACGTGGTGACGGCGCTCCTCGGACGCGCGGGCCACGCCGGCCCCTGCGAGCCCGCGGAGGTGACGCCGATCGCGCCGCAGGCCGCGCCCCGCGTCGCGCGCACGATTCCTCCGCGTGCCCGCGGCGGTCGTGATCAAGGCGGGTGGGCTCCGCGCGAGCAGGCCCCGCGTGGCCCGCGCGATCAAGGCGCGCGTCCCCCGCGTGAGAAGGGCGCTCGTCCTCCGCGTGAGCAGGGGACGTGGGAAGCGCGCGATCAGGGAGCGCGTCCTCCGCGTGAGCAGGGGACGTGGGAAGCGCGCGATCAAGGAGCGCGTCCTCCGCGTGAGCAGGGGACGTGGGAGCCGCGTGGAGAGGCCACCCGCCCGCCGCGTGATCAAGGCACATGGGAAGCGCGCGGAGAGGCCGCCCGTCCGCCGCGCGAGCGCGCGCCGCGGGCGCCGGGCAAGGAGCCGCGCGCGCCCCGCGATCAGGCGCCGCGTGCGCCCCGCGCTCCGCGCGAGCAGGCCGAGGCGGTGGAGTTCGTGCCCTTCCAGATCAACTGGGGCGAGCGTCACGGCGCCGATCCGCGCCGCCTCCTCGCCATGATCTGCCGGCGCGGCAACATCCGCGGGAACGAGGTCGGCGCCATCCGCATCGGCGAGACGCAGTCGACCTTCGAGGTCGCCGTGCCCGTCGCGAAGAGCTTCGCCCGCACCGTGAAGAAGCCCGACGCGCGCGATCCGAAGATCCGCATCGAGGCCCGCACCGACCGCAATTGAGGCGAAGGCGCGCCGCTCCCCGCGGCGCCCCGCCATCCGCGAGCGCCGCCCACGCGCTCCGCGTCACCTCACGTCGCTCTCGCTCGATCTCATCTCACGTGCATCACGCGGCGCCGGCGGCCGGCTGGTTGTCGATCTCGACGCGCGCCGCGATGGCGGCGAGCTCCTCGCCGCTCAAGGTCTCCTTGGCCACGAGCGCATCGGCGGCGGCTTCGAGGGCGGCGCGGCGGCCGGCGAGGATGGCCTTGGATCGCTCGTAGATCTCTTCGATCCGCTCGCGCACCTCTTCGTCGATCTCGCGCGCGGTGCTCTCGCTGCAGACGCGCTCCTCCTGCGTCACGCCGAGGAGCGGCGAGCCCACGGTGCGGGCCAGCGTGGCCAGGCCGAGGCGGCGGCTCATGCCGAGCTTCTGCACCATCTCGCGGAGGATGTGGGTGGCGCGCCCGAGATCGTCGTGCGCGCCGGTGGAGACCTCGCCGAGCGAGAGCTCCTCCGCGGCGCGTCCGCCGAGGAGGACCGCGACGCGGGTCTCGAGCTCGTGCGCCGTCATCACGTGGCGCTCGTCGCGTGGGACCTGAATCGTCGTGCCCAGCGCGCCGATGGTGCGCGCCACGATGGACACGCGCTCCACCGGATCGGCGTCGGGCAGCGCCAGCGCCACCAAGGCGTGACCGGCCTCGTGGTACGCGACGCGGCGGCGCTCCGCCGGCGTCATGAGGATGCCCTTGCGCCGGAGGCCGAGCTGCACGCGATCGAGCGCCTCGGCGAAGTCGATCGCGCCGATGCGCTGCGCGCCGCGACGCGCGCCGGTGAGCGCAGCCTCGTTGACGATGTTGGCGAGATCGGCGCCGGCCATGCCGGGCGTGCGGCGCGCGACGGCTTCGAGGTCCACGTCCTCGCCCAGCGGGAGCTTGCGCGCGTGCACGCGGAGGATGGCCTCGCGGCCGCGGAGATCGGGGCGATCGACGACCACTTGTCGATCGAAGCGCCCCGGCCGGAGCAACGCGGGATCGAGCACCTCGGGCCGGTTGGTGGCGGCCATGAGGATCACGGTGGTGCGATCGTCGAAGCCGTCGAGCTCGGCGAGGAGCTGATGCAACGTCTGCTCGCGCTCGTCGTGCGACGAGAGCGATCCCATGGCCCCGCGCGTGCGCCCCACGGCGTCGATCTCGTCGATGAAGACGATGCTGGGCGCGGCCTTCTTGGCTTGGTCGAAGAGATCGCGCACGCGCGCGGCGCCGAGGCCGACGAACATCTCCACGAACTCGCTGGCGTTGAGCGAGAAGAAAGGCACCTCGGCCTCGCCCGCGACGGCGCGCGCGAGGAGCGTCTTGCCCGTGCCCGGCGGGCCGATGAGGAGCAAACCTCGCGGGATGCGGCCGCCGAGCGATCGATAGCGCTCGGGGCTCTTCAGGAAGTCGACGACCTCCATCAGCTCTTCCTTGGCCTCGTCGACGCCGGCGACGTCGTTGAAGCGCACGGGCTCCTGCTTCGCGCGATCGTAGAGGCGCGTGCGGCTCTTGAGGAACGAGAGCGGGCTGCCCGCCGGCCCTTGTCCCATGCGCCGCATGGCGAGGAAGAAGATGGCGTTGATGAGGACGAGCGGCAGCACCCAATAGAGCGCTTGGATCCACAGCGGCGTGCGCGGGCTCTCGGCCTCCAAGTGGACCTTCTGCTTGAGCAGCGCTTCGACGAGCGGCTCCGACTGGACGCCGGGCAAGCGGGTGGTCGTGACCCGCTCTTCGGGCTTCTTGTCTTCGGCCTTGAGGCGCAGCACCACCTCGTCCGGCGTGACGGTGGCGCCTTCGACCTTGCCCTGTTCGACGAGCGCCACCGCGTCGTCGTAGGGAATGGCCTTGGGCCCGGGCGGCGCCAGCACCCCCGAGAAGAGGAGCGCCGCGATGGTGACGAGAACGTAGCCGATCCATGCGCGTGGAGGTCGCTTGGTTGATACGTCACCCATGGCTTGCGAACGAAGGCTTTGGGAGCGAACGCGCACGACGCAATCGCGGAGGCGGGAGGCCAAAGAAAGTGGAAAGCAAAAAGATCGTTGCGCGCGTGTAAGGCCGAAATGCCGGGCCCGTTCCTTTGCCGACACGAGGGGACGGAGGGCAGCACATGAGCGCGATGGGACGTGGGTTGGCGACGGTCTCGGTGATGGCAGGGCTCTCGTTGGCGATGCTCGCCGGCTGCGGTGACGCGGGCCCGATGACGGGCGGCATGGCCAAGAGCCCGGTGGATGCGGCCGGCTATCCGTCCCCCTCCACGGCCTCGGTCGTGGAAGCGGAAGCGCCCCGAGCACCGAGCGCGAGCCGTGACTACCGCGCCGAAGAGCCGCCGCCGGCCGACGAAGCGCCGCGCAAGGATCGCCCCGGCCTCGGCACCGAGTGGGGCGAGACGCGGTACTCCAGCATCTCGCACGTCAGCTTCGAGCGCGCCGACTTCGCCTCCCCGTTCGCGGCGCTCGCGCTCTTCTACAACGATCAAGCGGGCGCGAACGCCATGACCAGCGCGCGCCAGAGCTTTACGAACGGCTTCACCGTGGCCGGCGGTCTCGTGTCGGTCGAGCTTCGCGACGAGGCCGGCCGCCCCTACCACGGCTTTACGTCGGCGGGCCGCTCGTACGCGGTCGGCGAGGCCGGGCATCGCTACAGCATCGTGCTCCACAACCGCACCAGCTCGCGCTTCGAGGTGGTGCTCTCCGTCGACGGCCTCGACGTGATGGATGGCAAGAGCGCCTCGTTCGACAAGCGCGGCTACATCCTCGACGCGCACGGCGACATCGAGGTCGACGGCTTCCGCCAGAGCACGGACACGGTCGCCGCCTTCCGCTTCGGCGCGGTCCGCAATTCGTACGCGCAACAGAAGCACGGCGACGCGCGCAACGTCGGCGTCATCGGCGTGGCCCTCTTCCACGAGCGCGGCGAGGCCCAGCCGGTGTGGACGCCCGACGAGGTCCGGAAGCGCCGCAGCGCCAACCCCTTCCCCGGCACCTTCGCGACGCCGCCCGGCGAGTGACGCGCCCCCACGCGCGCCCGGTCACGACCGAGCAGCGCGCACGACGACGCCCGCCCAATCGTTTGACCTCAAACCATCTCCACGACGCCGCACCTCGAAGCCCACACGCAACGTGGGCCCGGCGCCACCATCGCTTGACCTCAAACCATCTCGGCAACGACGCGCAACGCAAAGCTTCGCGTCTCGGCTGCGCCGCCCCACGATCGTTTGACCTCGAACCATCGCAGCGGCGACGCGTCGCTCGGTGAGCCCTTACTTTCGCGAACGGTACGCGTTCATCGCGGCGAGGTGATCCGGGCCGGCCCAGCGCTCGCGGAACACGGCGCGCTCGCGCTCTTCGGCGTCGCCGCGGCGCGCTTCGCGGACGTCTTGGAGCGCGCGCTTCAGGGCGGCGACGGAGTCGCGCGGGTTGTCGGCGATGCGGGACACGAGCGCGAGGGCGCGGGCCTTGGCGGTGCCCTTCGGGACCACTTCGTTCACCAGGCCGAGGCGGTGGGCTTCGGCGGCGTCGATCTTCTCGGCCGTGAAGAGGAGGCGCGCGGCCTCCAGTGGGCCTACGCGCTCGACGAGGCGCGTGAGACCGCCCCACGCGGGCGCGAGCCCCATCTTCGCGTGGCGGAAGGCCAAGGAGGCGTGGCTCTCCATGATCACGAGATCGCAGAGCAGCAGAAACTCGCAGCCGCCGCCGTAGACGTCGCCCTGCACGGCGGCGATCACGGGCACGGGCGCGCGCTCGCAGGCGCCGAGCTCGCGGCCGAGATCGATGATGGCTTCACCGCTCTGCCCGGTCTTCACGAGCTCGGCGATCAGGTTCAAGTCGCCGCCGGCCATGAAGGTGCGATCGCCTGCGCCCGTGATGATCACGCCGCGCACGCTCGCGTCGGCGCCCGCCCGCGCGATGGCGGCGGCGATGGCGCGCGCGGCCACGAGATCGATGGCGTTGTGGGTGTGCGGGCGATCGAGCGTCACGAGGAGCGCGGCGCCGATCGTCTCGACGCGCACCGACGCGGGATCGCCCGGCTCGGTCATCAGGAGGCGGCGCCCGCGCGGTTCGACCGGGAGCGGCCGGGCGAGGTGCGCGCGAGCGGCATGCGCTCGTCGTGGATCACGTCGAGGATGCGCCGGTTGAGCGCGGCCTTGGTGATGTTCTTGTGCTCCGCCGCGTAGCGCTCGGCGTGCTGGATGATGGCGCCGGCGACGTCGACGCCGCTGGCGCGCTCCACGCCTTCGAGGCCGGGGGAGCTGTTGATCTCGAGGATCTTCGGCCCGCTCTTGCCTTCGAGCATGTCGACGCCGGCGACCTCGAGGCCCATGGCCTTGGCCGCGCGGATGGCCACGCTCCGGTACGAGCGGGGCAAGGTCACCTTGTCGCCGCGGCCGCCGCGGTGGAGGTTCGAGCGGAACTCGCCGGCCTTGGCCACGCGGCGCATCGAGGCGACGACGCGACCGCCGACGACGATGACGCGGATGTCGCGGCCCTTCGACTCGCGCACGTACTCCTGGAGCACGATGTCCTGGCCCATGGCCCAGAACGTCTCGAGCAACGAGTGCACGGCCTGCGGGGTCTCCGCGATCATCGTGCCGATGCCCTGCGTGCCCTGCTGGAGCTTGATGATCGCGGGGCAGCCACCGACGAGCTCGAGCGCGGCCTCGACGCCGGCCGGGCTCCGCGCGCACACGGTGATGGGCACGTCGATGTTGCGGCGGGTGAGGAGCTGCAAGGCGCGGAGCTTGTCGCGGCTCCGCGCGATGCACACGGCGCCGTTGAGCACGGGCACGCCCATGAGATCGAACTGGCGCACCACGGCCAGGCCGTAGTTGGTGATGCTGGCGCCGATGCGCGGGATGACGATGTCGTAACGCGACACCGCCGAGCCGCCCGCGAGCAGCGAGGGCCGCCCGCGGGAGACGACGATCTGGAACTCGAGCGGATCGATGACGCTGACGTCGTGCCCACGGCCGCGCGCGGCGAGCACGATGCGGCTGGTCGAGTAGAGCGAAGCGTTGCGAGAGAGGACGAGGAGCCGCATGCGGGGGGGCGGAGCCTAGCAGATCTCGACCGATGCCGCGTCACGCCCACGGCGTTCGCGGTGGCGTGCCCGACAGAGCCGATTTCCCGCGCGGAGGACCCTTGCGCTCGTATATCTTTCGTGTACGAATCATCGCCCCGAAAGCCTGCACGATAAGGAGAGGACCACCATGTGGCAGCCGTTCACCGAGGAGCATCAACAGTTCCGGAAGACGGTTCGGCAGTTCGCCGAGAAGGAGCTCGCGCCCCACGCCGAGGAGTGGGAGGCGGACGAGATGTTCCCCAATTGGGTGTTCAAGCGCGCCGGTGAGCTCGGCATCTTGGGCGCTCATTTCCCCGAGGAGCACGGCGGTCAGGGCCTCGACTACTGGTTCAGCGTGGCCAAGGCGGAGGAGCTCCCGCACAGCCGCCTCGCCGGCGTGAACATGGGCCTGCTCGTGCAGAGCGACATGGCGACCCCGGTGATCAGCGACATCGGGACGAAGGAGCAGATCGAGGAGTTCCTGAAGCCGGCGCTCGCGGGCGACAAGATCGTCTCCCTCGGCGTCTCCGAGCCCGCCGCCGGCAGCGACGTCGCCGGCATCAAGACCGTCGCCAAGAAGGACGGCGACGACTACCTCATCAGCGGCTCGAAGACCTTCATCACCAACGGCACGCGCGCCGACTTCGTCACCATGCTGGTGAAGACGTCGCCCGATCGCGGCGCCCACGGCTGCTCGTTCTTCCTCGTGCCGACGAACCTGAAGGGCTTCAACGTCGCCAAGAAGCTCAAGAAGATCGGCAACAAGTCGAGCGACACGGCGGAGCTCTTCCTCGACGAGGTGCGCGTGCCGAAGCGCTACCTCTTGGGCGAGGAGAACATGGGGTTCATGTACCTCATGCAGAACTTCCAGACCGAGCGCCTCATCGCGGCCGTCGGCGGCGTGGCCGGGAGCTTCATCACGCTGGAGCACACCATCAACTACGGGCGCGAGCGCGTGGCCTTCGGCAAGCCGATCATCAAGCGCGAGGTGTGGCAGCACAAGTTCGTCGACCTCACGACGAAGCTCGAGGCGGCGCGCGCCTTCACCTACCGCGTGGTCGATCAGTACAACGACGAGCGCTACGTGAAGAAGCAGCCGCTCTCGATGGAGACGGTGAAGCTCATCTCGATGGCGAAGATCCTGGTCGGCGATCTCGTGAGCGAGGTGGCGGACGAGTGTCTCCAGTTCCACGGCGGCTGGGGCTACATCGAAGACTTCCCCATCGCCCGCATCTGGCGCGACCAGCGCCTCCTCCGCATCGGCGGCGGGACGAGCGAGACGATGAAGTATTACCTCGCGAAGCTCATGGGCTTTTAGCGACCTTCCCCGCGCCGCGCGCCGCCTGTGGTAGGGCAGCGAACGCGATGCGCTTCCCTTCCCTCCTCGTCTCGGGCGCCGCGGCATCAATCCTCGGCGCTGCGGCCTGCGGCCCGACCGTCTACGTCGAAGGTCAGCCCGGTGATTCCGGCGCCGGCGGCTTCGGTGTGCCCTCCGGTGGGTTCGGCGCGTCCGGCAACGGCGCGGGCGATCCCACCGGCGGCAGCGGCGCCGATCCCTCCGGCGGCAGCGGCGCGGGCACCGCGAGCGGCGGCACGGCCAGCGGCGGCACCGCGAGCAGCGGCAGCGGCGGCGGTGGCTCGAGCAAGGCTTGGGCGAAGGGCTTCGGCGCGAACGGCCACCAGCACCTGCGCGGGCTGGTCTCGGATCAAGACGGCAACGTCATCGCCGTGGGCTCGTTCGACGGCGTGATGGATGTGGGCTCGGGCCCGCTCCCGCAAATGGGCCTGCGCTCGGGCTTCGTGGTGAAGCTCGACGCGAAGGGGAAAATGCTCTGGAGCCAGACGCTCACCGCCGGCGACTGCGCGGCCGAGGCCGTCTCCCTGAGCACCGCGGACGAAGTGCTCATCACCGGCTTCGTGAAGGGCTCGCTCACCGTCGGCACCAAGCAGATCCCCGGCGGCGACGGCATCTTCGTGGTGAAGCTCGACGCCAAGACGGGCGCGCCCTCGTGGACACACACGTATGGATCCTCGACCGGGATGCAGGCGGATCGCGGCCTCTCGATCGCGGGTCGGCTCGACGGCGGCGCGCTCGTCAGCGGCAGCTTCGCCGGGTCGCTCGACCTGGGCACGGGCCCGCTGCCTTCCACGAGCGGCGTGTTCGTGCTGGCGCTCGACGACGCGGGCACCTCGCTTTGGGCGAAGGCGCTCGCGGGGAAGACGGCGTTCGTCGCGGCCAGCCCGAGCGGCCACGCCATCGTGGCGACCAACACCGAGAACAACGTGATGACGGCGCTCGATCTCGACGCCGCCGGCGCCTCGCAATGGAGCCACACGTACAGCCCCGGCACGTTCGCCGCGGTGTCGGTCGACGCGACGGGCAACCCGCTCTTCGTGGGCAGCACCAAGACGGCCGATTTCGGCGGCGGCCCGCTGCCGAGCCCGCTGCCGAGCGGCGAGGCCTTCCTCGTGTCGCTCGATCCCACGGGCAAGCACCGCTTCACGCGCGGCCTCCCCTTCGAGGACTTCCAGAGCAGCGCGGCGGCGCTCACCGTCAACGGCACCACCACCGCGGTGACGGGGAGCTACGTGCACCACGTGGATCCGAGCACCCCGATCCAGTCGGCCTTCATGGTCACCTTCGACGCCGCGGGGACCAAGCTGAAGAGCCAGACGTTCGGCCCCACCGACGGGCTCGGCGGCAAGGTGACCCAAGCCGGGGTGGGCCTCGCCCCGGCACCCGAAGGCGCCTTCTACTTCGGCGGCGATTTCTACACGGCCATCAACGTGGCCGGGAAGAAGCTGACCGGCGAAGGCACCTCGGATGTGTTCGTCGCGCGGCTCGCTCCGTGAGAGCGCCGAAGGGACGTTTGTCGGGGCGCGCTAAGGGGCCGGAAAGAATCGACATGGCCGAGAAGATTTTCCGAGACAAACGAACCGAGACGCTGTAGATACCGCCCTCCCAAGACGTCACGGGGCTGTAGCTCAGTTGGGAGAGCGTCTGACTGGCAGTCAGAAGGTCAGGGGTTCGATTCCCCTCAGCTCCACCGCAGATCGATCCGAAGAGGTGGGCCTTCACCGGCCCCCTCTTGCGACGATGCGCGATGGTTTCGATCCGATCGATGTTCGTGCCCTCGGCACGACGTTGCGGATGATGCGGTAGCTTCCGGTATCGGCAGCCGCGTTGTCACGATGGGCCCGCAAGCGACCCCAAACCCCGGGCCGGATGAGCCGGCCCTGAGCGACGAGAAGCTCGTCGGTGTGATGCATCGAGCGCTCCCGTGATGGCGGTGCAGGCGTAGATCTCGGCGCTCTCGATGGGGGATTCGTTGGAGCTCCAACGAGCTGCCGACTCTTGGTGAGCGGTCCACCACGCCTGCGAGCTGCGCGACGACGCGATCGTGCTCGCGTGCGCGTGGCCCCCAAGCATGACGGTCCCACCGGGTTAGGCTGGATCATGTCCGTGAAGCTGCGCCTCGTGCGTTGGGCCTTCGCTGCTGGGCTTCTGCTTGCGTTGCTCGCGCCTGCGCGGGCGCGGGCCTGCAGCCTCAGCAGCGACTTCCTGCCGCCGTCGAACTACGAGCTCGTCCGTCTCGCGGAGCAGGTCGTGTTGGCGCGCGCGGTGTCGGCGACGTCGCAGGACGTGACGTTCGAGGTCGTGGAGACGCTGCGCGGCTCGGCGCTGCGGCCCAAGGACGCCATCACGCTCCAGGGGTTCGTCGCACGCTACGCGGGGCCCAGCCCCGTCGATGATTTCTCGAGGGCGCGACCGGGCGCGTCGGCGGGCGCGTGCATTGCGTACGACTATCGGGTGGGCGGGCAGTTTCTCTTGCTGCTGCGTGGATCTGCGAGCAAGTGGGCCACGCTGGGGACGCCGTTCGCACGCGTGAACGAGGAGGTGACGGCGCCGAACGATCCCTGGCTCGCGGCGGTCCGGCACTACGCGCGCATCGCCGGGCTCGCCGATCCGGTGAAGGAGCGGGCCGCGCTGGAAGCGCTGCGTGTCGCTGCCGAGAAGCATCCCTCGCCGAGCCAACCGGCGGCGCTCGCCGCCGACATCGAGCGGCATGCGCGCACGCCGAACGTGTACAAGACGTTCGCCGAGCTCAAGGCGATGTACGACGCGGCGCCGCCGGATCACACGAAGAGCCGGGCGCTCTTGGCCATCACGCTGCGCGGAGATCCGGCGGCGGGGCCGTTGCTCGCGCAGCTGCTCAAGCAGGCGCAGGGAGATCCGCCGCGCTCGGCCGCGCTGCTCCCCGCGATCGCGCACTACTACGACAAGGTGCCCGATTCGCAGAGCCTCTCGGCGCTCGCGGAGCTCTACGTCAAGCTCGGGACGGGGATGAAGCATGCGCGATGGGAGATCATGTGGACCTTGATCCGACGCGCGGCCGCGGAGCATCGGCCCGCCATGCAGAAGGCGCTCGAGAGCGCCGACGAAGAGGAAGCCGGACGGCTCGCCGCGTGGTTCGTGCGCTACCCGTCGCCCGAAGCGCAGGCGTACTTCACCAAGCTCGTGCGCGGCGACTACGAGAACAAGAGCGAGATCACGTTCGCGCTCGCCGGCATGGGCGCGAAGGCGCCGCTCGACTGGGCGCTCTCCATGCTCAAGACGCCGAGCCCCCCGCAGGGCGCGGGGAGCACGCAGGTCATCGGCGGAAGCACCAAGCCGGACACGCGCTGGATGGCGCCATACGTGGTGGCGCGCTCGCCGTTGCCCGAAGCGGACGTCGCCGCCGGCGCGATCATCCGCGCGCGCCGGCAGGACTTCATCATGCTCCTCCAAGGCTACGACGGCGCGACGCACGCGAACGCGGAGCGCCGGCTCAAGGAGATCTCCGCCATCTCCGATCTCAACGACGAAGAGCGCAACTGGCTCGATCGGACGAAGCGAGCCCGCGCCGCGACGCCGTAGATAGGCTCGTTTTCCCGCTCGATCCGAGCGCATCCCATCCATCGTTCGACACGCGCGCATCGGCCGAGCTCGATGGCTGTTCCATCGAGCCGCGCGGATCTCATCCTTCCGGTGATCCGGCGGCAAGGCTCTCGGCCTCGTTCGTCGCGGCGTCGCGCTGCACCATGACGCGGAGCTCTTCGTAGCGCCGGCGGTGGAAGCTCCACACGACGACGGTGAGCTCGTCGCCGTTCACCGCGCCGACGACGAAGTACGGCGACGCGAGCCCGCGCCGGCTCGGATCGACGCACGCCGCGGCCCAGCCCCCATACGCCAACACGTCCCCGAGCTGCGCGAGCCGGCGCCGCATGTCGGCGAGCACGAGATCGTCGGGATTGGGCTCGTTCCCATCCCAAGCACGCCAATCACCGAGGTCGGGCTCGAGCCACTCGGTCGCGCCCTTTTTGATCTTGTAGAACCACGTGTCTTCCGCGCCGGGCCACACGTACCCGGGATACGACCACGTGTATCCCGCGCGCACGGCCCATTGCTCCGAGAGCGCGCGGGCAATGGTCCCGAGGCCGCTCGTCTCGGTGTCGTAGATCGAAGATATCCCTGCGATCGCGGCCTTTCCCTGCAAGAACCAGCGGAACGCAGCGAGCCGCCCCGCGCCGTCGCGCACCGTGATTTCTCGGGTGTTGGCGAAGAGTGGCGAGACGGTCTCGTCGTGACGCAGGAGGCTCGCGACTTCTTTGGTCCAGTCGGGGTGCCTCGTTCGGCGAAACCGCTCGTAGAGCGCTTGGTGCTCGTCATCGAGCAGCGGCTCCTGATGGAACGATACGGAATACCCTTCGCGTTCGAGACGGCGAAAGCGCTCGGGGAGCCGCCGCGGCGCGAGGCGTACCCGCACCCAAATGGTGTCGCGCGGCCCGTCCTCCATGGGCCACGCGCGGCAGGTCATCCATCGCTGTCCCCACGGGAAGAAGCCGGCCGCGAGCCGCTCGTCGATGCGCTCCTGCGTGAGGTCCGCTTCGACGGGCTCGACGGTGATGAGCTGCTCGGACACCGAGGCAGCATACCGCCGCGGTGCGCGCAACCAAGGCTGCCAGCATGTCCGGAGCCGATATCGAGGCTCCACCCGGTGAGGCCTCGCACGGCCCGGCCGGCCCTGCAAATGGCGCTTCCCCTGTGGGGCCGGCGTGTATCATGGCCCGATATGATCGCTCGCCTGACGCGTCTCGCGCTGCTGTCGATGCTCCCATTGGGCCTTGGTGTCATCACCGCCGCATGCGCATCCGAGCCTCCGCCGCCGCCGCAGGCGCCGGTGGTCGCCATGCCCGAGCCGCCGCCCGAGCCGGCGTGTCCGGTCGGCACGGTGAAGAAGGACGGCAAATGCCGGCCCGAGCAGGTGTGCCTCGAAGAGCAGGACGAGCGCGAGCGCGCCGCGATCGCCGGCCAATCGTGCGTGGGCCGCGCCGACTGCGAGCGATCCTGCAACGAGGGCAGGTTTCGTAGCTGCACCGATTTCGGCGTGATGCTGCAAGAAGGCAAGCACGGGCCGGCCAACCTGGAGATGGCGCTCACGCTCTTCAAGAAGGCGTGCACCGGCGGCGACGGCGACGCCTGTTACAAGCTCGGCGGCGCCTACGAGGAGGGCCGCGGGATCGAGAAGGATCAAGCGCGCTCGGTGGAGCTCTATCGGCAATCGTGCAACTGCCGCTCGTCGCTCGGCTGCAACGACTACGCCTTCGCGGTCGAGAAGGGCCAGGGCACCGGCCAAGACAAAGCCCGCGCGACCGAGCTCTACGTGCGGAGCTGCAACATCGGCAGCGTGCTCGGCTGCAAGAACGCGGGCGTGATGTACCGCAATGGGGCCGGCGTCCCGGTGAGCATGGCGCGCGCGATCGAGCTGTACACGCGCGCGTGCGACGGCAATCAGCAGGACGCCTGCTACAACCTCGCGACGATGTACGAGCGCGGCGAGGGCACGCCCGTCAACGCGAGCAAGGCCGTGAGCCTGTACCAGAAGGCCTGCAGCCTGGGCGTGGCCAGCGCGTGCACGAGCTACGGCTACCTGTGCGAAAAGGGCCTCGGCACCCCGCGCGATCTCGGCAAGGCTATCACCTTCTACGAGAAGGGCTGCACCAGCGGCAACGCCCAGGGCTGCAGCAACATGGGCGTGATGTACGAGCAGGGCCTCGGCGTCGGCGCCGATCTGGGCCGCGCCGGCGAGTACTACGAGAAGGCGTGCAAGGCCGGCCTCAACGACGCGTGCTCATACCTCAATGGTCTCCTCCAACGGATGAAGAACGACTGCGAGCCGCAGAAGCAGGCGCTCGGCAGCTTCGCCGTGCCCGGCAAGAACAAGGTCGACAAGAGCGACTGCACCAACCTCGGCTACCTCACGGAGCGAGGCGTGGGCGTGCCCGCCGACATCCGCATGGCCGCCGAGTATTACAAGCGCGGCTGCGACGCGAAGAGCCCCGTGAGCTGCTCGAACCTCGGCATCCTCTACGAGTCCGGCCGCGGCGTGCCGACCGACGAGAAGAAAGCGGTCGAGCTCTACAAGAAGGCGTGCTCCCTCGGCGGCGCGTCGGGCTGCAACAACCTCGGCTTCGCGACCGAGCGTGGCCGCGGCCTGCGCGCCGATCAGAAGAAGGCGCTCGATCACTACCGCAAGGGCTGCGATCTCGGGAGCCAGCGCGCCTGCGAGAACGCGCGCATCATCCAAGCGCACATGGAGAAGAAGAGCTCGGGCTTCATCGAGATCCCCGAGCGCAAGCACGACGCGCCCTCCGGCGCCGCCGGCCTCCTCAGCCCGCCGGGCGGGACGTCGTTGGGCGGCGCGCGCCGCTGAGGATCGCCATCACGATGGGGCCGCAAGCGGCCCCAAACCCCGCGCCGGACGAGCCGGCGCGGATCACGAGCCGCATCGATCACGAGCTCATCGATCATGAGCTCACGCGCGCTGCACGGATGGCGCGCGTGCCGACGACGTTCGCCGCGATGGCGCGAATCTACGGGCCGGTCGCCGCGGGCAACGATGCATCCGCAGCCCAATCGCTCCACGATCCCTCGTAAAGCAACACGTCACCGCGCCCCGCGATCGCGAGCGCCAGGATGTCGTGGCAGGCGGTGACGCCGGAGCCGCAGTAACAGACGACGTCGTCCGCATCGAAGGCGCCGAGCGCGCGATAACGTTGTGCGAGCTCGCCCGCGGGCTTGAGCGCGCCGCCGGGCGCGACGAGGTTTTGCGCGAAGGGCGCGGAGCGCGCGCCGGGAATGTGGCCCGGTCGGGCATCGATGGGCTCGACGCGACCTTCGAAGCGCTCGGGTGCGCGCGCATCGAGGATGAGGGCGCGTGGCTCGGCGGCGAGGCGCTGCACGTCGCGCTTGTCGATGGCGCGCGCGCCCGTGCCGGCCCGCAGATCGAGCGGCGGAGCAGGCGCGATCACGGGGACCTCGGTGGAGAGCGCCTGCCCGGCGGCGATCCACGCACCGAGCCCACCATCGAGCACGCGCGCGCCCTCGATACCCACCCAGCGGAGCATCCACCAGAGGCGCGCGGCCACGGAGCCACCCGCGTCGTCGTAGGCGACGACGATCGTGTCGCGCCCGATTCCCGCGCGCGAGAGCACCGCGGCGAAGTCGGCGATCGCCGGCAGCGGATGACGCCCCGGTCCGCGGCCCGGGGCGGAGAGATCGCGATCGAGATCGAGAAAGATCGCGCCGGGAATGTGCCCGCGCGCGTACTCGTCCGCGCCGCGCTTGCCCGCGAGGTACCAGCGCACGTCGACGATCCGCACCGCGGGATCGCGCGCATGGGCGAGGAGCCAATCGACGTCGACGAGCGGAGCAGGCACCGCGAGGTTCACGACCTCGCTATAGCACCGGCCACACGCGAGAAAGAGCGGCTCCCTCGGCACGCTCGATCGCTGCGGTGGCCGGCCCCTCGCGGCCCCATCGTGAATCAGCGCCGGCTCGTCCGGTCGTGAGCGATCACTTCTTCTCGCCGGGCCCATCGAGGTCTTCGGCGAGGTAGCCGAGGATGACCTCGTCCAGCGACTTCTCGCTGATGAGATCTTCACCGAAGATCGACGAGCCCTCCTGCGGGCGCGTCGTCGCGAAGATCGAGGCGGGACGTGAAGGCGCATAGCGAGCCGACGCAGCGGGCGGAGCGGCGGGCGTCATCATGGGACGGGGGCTCGTCTGCCGCCCCGAGGGAGCCGCTGGCGATGCCGGCGCTTCGCCGGGCCCACGCACCGAATAACCTCCGGGAGCCGAGCCCCCCGCGCTGCCGAGCGAAGGGCGCTTCTGCCCGAGCACGGTGGCGGGCGGCGGCGGCAGATCCTGAATCTGCTGCAAGAACGGGATCTGCGCTTCGGCCGCGGCGCGCTCGAGCGCGTCGAGATCGCGATCGATCGACGGCGGGCCACCCACGCCATGGATGGCCGCGGGATCGACGTCGAGCTTGGGCCGCGTGGGCGGGCGCCTGCGGGAAGCAGGACTCGTATCGGCGGGAGCAGGCGTCGCCTGCGCCGTCACGGAAGGCGACGGAAGCGGGGGCGGCGCCGGACGCGGCGCAGACGGCGCGCGCACGGGCAGCGGCGGAGGCACCGCGACGGCCGGCGCCGGCGCGAGCATCGCGACGGAGGGCGCAGGCACGACGACGGCCGGAGGCGGCGCGGGCAACGGCGGAGGCACGGGCGGCAACGGCGGAGGCATCACCGGCGCGGCGACGACCGGCGGCGCAGCAGCGGGCGGCGCGGCCGCAGCGTTCGGCACGAAGCCCGGGTTCGACGGCTTCGGCCCGACATGGCTCGCAGGCCCCTCTTCGAAGAGGTAGTCGAACTGGCCGTCGCGCAGGGCGATGAACATCGCCTTGTGCTGCTCCTGCATCATCGCCCGCACCGTCTCGGCGAGGCGCTCTTGGCCGACGTGCTCCGCGTACGAGGTCTTCGTCGTCTTGAGGATGCGCCCGCCATCCGCGAAGAGATGCGTGATGACGTGCGGATGCCTGACGCCCGAGTCCTCGGTCTGGATATGGAACACGCGCCCCTTGTGCCGGACGTTGTTGTTGAAGCCGAGCAGGGGGGACGGAGCTTTCACAGGCACCGGACGGCCGCAGCAACGTTTGCGGCGAGCGTGCAGGTTACGTTATCACAACGCGGCGCAATCGAGAGGGCCAGCATCGGGAATCGATGCTATCGCGCGTCACCCCAGGAAAACTAGGGCGGCAAGCACCTTTCCAGCGCATCGATGTAGCCGGCATTGAGGGCACACTCGACCTCGTCGTCGGTCAGATCACGGACGCAGGTCCGAACCTCCGGTGCGTCGAGCTTGTGCGGAGCGGGCGCCGGGCTCGGGGTGCGCTCGTACGATCGCGCCTGCTGCTCGGCGGCGCGATCGAGCATGGCCGCGCACCGTTCGGGCGTCGGATGCCGCATGATCCGCCGCCACACCGGGCGGCCACCGAGGATGCCCACGAAGGCGACCACGATCACCAACGTGGCGATCACCTCGCGCCGCGGGGCGCCTTCCTGCTCCGGCGTGTCGCTCACAGGCAGCGATCGACCTGCTCGGCCGTGGTGGCGCGGCGCACGCAATCCAGCGCACGCTTGGTGATGCGGCGCCCGAGGCAGCGGCCCGCGAAGGCCTCGCCCTCGGCAGCGCGCGCCGCCGTGATGCGCTCGGTGACCGTCTTGGGGTCGGTGATGTTCTGCGTCCGGAGCTCGATCTCCGCGTTCTTGGCGAAGAGCTCGTCGCACTCCTCACGCGTCGCCGGATGGCCGCAGCCCATCACGAGGACGCCGAGAACGCCGAGGACGATCGCAGAAGCCAAGGGGCGCACGGAGACCGAGAGGGACATACGGCGGTGACGTATGGCGCCCCCAGCCTGCCGACGCAACGGCAGGGTTGGCCACACCTCTTTCTAGGATGTCGCAGGTTTCTGGACGCTTGTACAGGTGCTGCTAACATCGTTGACGTGCGAAAAGCGAAGGAAGGCGAGCGGCGCACGCGCACAGCGACGAAGGCCGCGCCACGCCCCGTGCGCCGCACCCGCAGCGAGCCCGCGAGCAGCGGCAAGCCTCGAGCCGGCAAGCGACGCGTTTCCAGCGGGAAAAGCAGCACGCGGAAGCGTTCGGAGAGCGAGCCGCGAAAGCGCGCCACGGCGGATCGCCGCGCCGCCGCGAAGAGCCCGCCGAAGAAAGCGGCCCGCGCGAGCGCGAAGGCGACGTCGAGCAAGCCGCCCGCGCCGGCCCGCAAGAAGCCGGTCGAGCAAGCGACGCGCGCTCCTTCGCCGGAAGAGATGCTCCAGCGCGCGATGACGGCGCGCACGCCGCGCGCACGTGGCATTTGGGCGCGACGGGGGCTCGCGTCCAACGCGCGGATCGACGCCACCACGCAATCGATGCTCCTGCGCCAGCTCTACCTCGCCTATTACGAGGAGCGGCGCTTCGAGAAGGCGCTCGAGGTTTCGCGGCAGAGCGTCGAGCTCGCGGTGCTGCCCGACGTGGCCCATCAGGATGCGGCGCGCGCCGCGCAGGCGCTCGGCGACATCGACGCGGCGGTCGGTCACCTTCGTCTCGCGGCGCGCACGGGTCCGCCGAAGCGCCGGGCGTTCCACTTCTGGACGCTCGGCTCGCTCTACTTCCTCGCGGGCCGCTACGACGAGGCCATCAGCGCGCTCTCGCGGGCCGCGCGGTGGGGGACGACGGACAAGCCGCTCTACCAAGGTCACCTCGCCATCGCCCGCTGCGCCGGCGGCGAAGCCGTCGAGGACTTGCCCGAGCTCATGCAGAAGCTCGCCGCCGTGCCCGCGGGCCAAGGCTACGGGCGCTTCGTCCTCGGGCAGCTCGCGTTCTACGGACGACGTTGGGACGACGCGCGCAGCTACCTCGAAGCCTTCATCGCGCGCAGCACCGGCGGTCGCACGGCGCTCGCCATCGCGCTCGACGGCGAGGTCACGCTCGCCCAACAAACGCTCGCACGTCTGCCCAAGGATTGAGCGCGCGCTCGTGAGCGCCGGCGCGAGCATCACGCCAGCGCTTGCGTCGCCGGCGCGTCGCGCCCATTGAATTGCGGGAGCCCGCGCGCCATTTCGAATGGCGGGACCGCTGCGCATCGAGGCGAGCGCACCACAGCAACGCGGAGCCGACGCATCGCACGGCTCGATGAGCGTTCGCAGGAGCGCCGCGAGATCACGGCGGCGCGCGATTCTCGCGAGCGCGGCCAGGGAGAGGCGGCGACATCGACGGTTCCCTGAGAAGACGGGATTTGCCGCCCGACGCCCCGGGCAACGTGACGTCCCGTCACCTGGGGAACGCGCGCTTCCGTCTGGCCTTTGCTAGAATGCGCCGCGACGCCCCGGGACACTCTCCTGTTCCGTGAGACGCCGCACCCAGCCTCGCCACCACAGGATCCATGAACGCAAACGCCTGGAGCAGCTTCCTGCCGCGCCGCCTGATGGGGTCGAACCTCGGTGTTCGCCCTCGATCGGCGCGGATCGGCCTCTCGACTCGCCTCGCGGCGCTCGCCGCGCTCGCCGTGCTCCTCCTGCCGGCGACGGCGCTCGCCGAGGAGCCTGATCTCTTCACCCGGCTCATCAAGAAGGGGCCCGTGTTCGGCGCCATCGGCGCGCTCGCCGGCGGCCTTTTGACGGCGGCGACCCCGTGCGTCTATCCGATGATCGCCATCACGGTGAGCGTCTTCGGCGCGCGCGAGGCCAAGGGGCGGGGCCAGGCGATGCTGCTCTCGACGAGCTTCGTGCTCGGCATCGTCGCGCTCTTCACGCCGATGATCGTCGGCGCCGCGCTCACGGGCAGCTTGTTCGGCGCCGCGCTCTCCAACAAGTTCGTGATCCTCGGCATCGTCACGGTCTTCGTGGCCATGGCCGCGTCGATGTTCGGCGCCTTCGATCTCACGCTCCCCGACTCGGTGATGCAGCGACTCTCGTCGGTCGGGGGCATCGGGTACGGCGGCGCGTTCCTCCTCGGGCTCGTGAGCGGGCTCGTCGCGGCGCCGTGCACGGGCCCCGTGCTCACCGGCATCCTCGTGTGGATCGGCAACTCGCGCGATCTCTTCCTCGGCACCATCGTCGGCCTGATGTTCTCCATCGGCCTCGGCCTGCCCTTCTGGCTCGTGGGCACGTTCGCGGTCGCGCTGCCCAAGGGCGGCAAGTGGATGCTCGGGATCAAGTCGTTCTTCGGCGTGGTGATGTTGGTCGTCGCGCTCTGGTTCCTCAAGAACGCGTTCCCCGGCCTCACCAAGCTGGCACGACCTGACACAGCGTTCCTCGTGATTTCCGCGGTCGCCGTCGTGGTCGGGCTCGCGCTCGGGGCGGTGCACCTCTACTGGGATGACGAGGGTGTCGCGGTCAAGGCGCGCAAGGGCATCGGCATCGCGCTCTGCACCGCGGGTGGCTTCGGGTTCATCGTCGGGTGGACGATGCCGAAGGGATCGCTCTCGTGGGAGCACTCGGAAGAGCTCGCCTTCGCCAAGGCCCGCAGCGAGAAGCGCCCGCTGCTCATCGACTTCACCGCCACCTGGTGCGGCGCTTGCCAGGAGCTGGCCAAGGACACCTTCGCCGATCCGCGCGTGCAGGCCCGCGCGCTCTCGGCGAACTTCGTCGCCGTGAAGGTCGACGCGACCAACGACGACGATCCGCAGGTCGACAAGATCAAGGACAAGTACAAGGTCAAAGGGCTGCCGACGGTCGTGATCTACGACTCCACCGGCGCGGAGCAGAAGCGGTTCACCGAGTT
The DNA here is from genome assembly GCA_001931535.1 of Minicystis rosea. Lineage (GTDB taxonomy): Bacteria > Myxococcota_A > Polyangia > Polyangiales > Polyangiaceae > Minicystis > Minicystis rosea. The sequence continues at coordinate 12,996,028 of CP016211.1, read as the reverse complement.
CGTCGGCCCCGAGCCGTTCCTCAAGGCCCTCGAGGGCGTGAACTGATCCCACTCCCCCGGCCGATCCGGTGGGAGCTTCCTACCGAGGATCGCCGGCACATGCTTCAGAGACTCTCCCTCCTCATCGCCGCCCTCCTCGTGCTCGTCATCGCTCCCGCGTGCGGCGGCGGCGGCACGGGCGGCACCGATGGCAGCGGCGCGACCGGCTCCGTGATCATCGGCGTCGTCAGCGATCTGCGGCTCGGGGTCGATCTGCAATCGATCCACGTGGTGATGCGCGCCGGCGGCGCGGTGATCGAGGACGAGACGTTCTCGGTGGGCACCGCCAAACCCTTGAAGCTCCCGCTCGAGCTGCCCTTCGCCGATCTCCCCGGAGGTACGGCGGTCGACGTCGATCTCGAAGCCTTCCGCCCGGGCGACGACACGAACCCGCTCGTGGTGCGGCGCGCCGCGACCGAGATCGTCGCCGGGAAGAAGCTGCTCCATCGCGTCGTCGTCGACTCGCGCTGCATCGAGGCGCCGGGATCGAGCGCGCCCACGTGCATCGAGCCCGAGACCTGCGTCGCCGGTCAGTGCGCCGACGCGTACGTCGCGCCGGAGAACCTCAAGCCGTACACGCCGGGCTGGGGCAGCGGCACCAACGACGTGTGCAAGCCGGCGAACGGCGGCGCGCCGACGGTGGTGGTCGGCGAAGGACAAGCCGACTACCTCGCGCTGCAAGACGGTGAGGTGGCGCAAGTCGAAGCCGGCCCGCAGGGCGGTCATCACATCTGGGTGGCGATCCGGATGAAGAACCTGGCGCAGTCGGGATCGATCACGTCCGTCACCGGCCACTTCCCCGACCTCGGCATCGACGTCGGTCCCTTCAACGTGATCTTCACGTTCGAGCCCGACGAGGGCGGCTACTGCAAGCTCTACGGGCTGCGCTTCCAGCTCGACGAGAGCCACGACATCATGACGCTGCTCGGCCACCCGCTCGACGTGAAGGTCACGGTGACCGACCCGGTGAATGACGTCGGCGAAGGGACGCGCAGCGTCGTGTTGTCGAGCGACATCCTGCAGTAGCGCACCGGCAAACCGCTGCGCGTCCCGGTCTCTCGAGCGATCTCGAGGGACGCGCGACGCGCAGCGGCGGCGCTGGATCAGCGCGCTTTCGCCGGCCCTCCCTGGAAGCGCGTGAGCCAGCCGTCGGTCAGCAGATCGAGCTCGGCCTCGGCCTCCAATGCGTGCAACCGAGCCGCGAGGTTTTCTTCGGGCGAGGCCGCAGGGTTGTCCGCGAGGGCCAGCGCGCGCTGCCACTCGAAGAGGAGCTTGAGCACGCGCGCGGTGACCTTGGCCCGCGCCTCGGCGCGCTCGTGGCGCATGCGCTCGAACGACACTTCCTCCTCCGCGAAGACCAAGCGATCGAGACGCCACGTGGCGCGGGCCTCCATCCAGAAGCTGGAGCCGCCGCTCGCGGTGGTGCGGTTCGCGTCGTACTCCGTCGGCGAGAGCGTCTGGCCTTGATCCACCGAGCGGAGCACGCGCAACCGAAGCTCGGGTAACGCGGCCGCGGCGCGGGCGCGTGAGGCCATGGCGTCGAGGCGCGCATCGGGATCCGAGAGGCGCGCCTTGCGAAGCGCGGCCTCGACGGCGGCGCGGGCCGCTTCGGGTGGGACCACGATCGGGATGCGCAACGGCGGCGTCGCGGTCGGCGGCACCGGCGGCACCTTCGGCGGCGCGGGCGCCGGCTCGGGCTTCGCGCGCGGCGGCGGCTTGAGCGCGGGCGGAGGATCTGCGCGCGGGGGATCACCGTGATCCGCAGGCGAGGGGCGATCGCCGATCGACGAGACGCGCACGTCACGCGCGAACAACCGATCCAACGGAAGCCCCAAGAGCAACATGGCGCCGAACGACGTGTCGCCCGGATCGCGTCGCACGAACGACGTGTCGATGGCGATCCAAAGCGGCGCGCGCAGCGGTGAGAGCGGGCGCGACGACGCATCGGGCTCGACGAGCTCGACGCGCGGATCGCGCTCGTAACGTGGAAGCACGAGCGGCTCATCGCTGTCCGCCGGCCCGGCGAGGGCACGTGCGGGCAACACCGCCAGCGCAAACGGCAACGCGCCACCGAGGAGGCGACGCGCGAGAAAGGAAGCCGCTCTACGAGCGGCCCCCGGCACGAGGCGAGATCGAGGGGTCACGTCTACTCATCGACGCGACCGAGGGAGAAGTTGCGTGGCTCGGAGATTTTTTTCGATCAGGGCTGCGGCGCAGCGCGATCAGAGCCGGCTCGTCCGGCCCGGGGTTTGGGACCGCTTGCGACCCCATCGTGACTCAGGGCCGGCTCGCCCGGCCCGGGGTTTGGGGCCGCTTGCGGCCCCATCGTGACTCAGGGCCGGCTTGCCCGGCCCGGGGTTTGGGGCCGCTTGCGGCCCCATCGTGACTCAGGGCCGGCTCGTCCGGCTCGGGGTTTGGGACCGCTTGCGGCCCCATCGTGACTCAGGGCCGGCTCGCCCGGCCCGGGGTTTGGGGCCGCTTGCGACCCCATCGTGACTCAGGGCCTGCCCGGCCCGGGGTTTGGGACCGCTTGCGGCCCCATCGTGACTCAGGGCCGGCTTGCCTGGCCCGGGGTTTGGGGCCGCTTGCGGCCCCATCGTGACTAGGGCTGACTAGGGCTGAAGCTCGCTGGCTCCACCGAAGAGCGGCACGTGCACCGGGAGCGCGCGTCCAGGTCCGCTGCGCGACAGCTCGCTCGCGCCGCCGGCCACGAACCACGCGCTCTCCACGAGCACCTCGCCGATCACATCACCCGGCGCTGCGCCCGGCTCGCCCCAGACCGCGACGCCCGTGTCCACCGGCGCGCCTTGTCCCGCAGGCAGCGCGCCCGCGATCGAGCGAGCCCACGGCACCGGCGCGGCGGCAGGCGGCGGCACGAAGGGATCGTGCCCCGACGCGTTCGTGCGCATCGGCGCGCTCGTGCCGATCGGGGCGAGGCCCGCGCTCTCGGGACGCCAGGCTGCGAAGGGCGCGACGGGCTCCTCCCAACGCGCCACGTCCTGCGCCACCGACTCCACCGGAACCGCGCGCGGCGCGGTCACCTCGGCGCCGACCGCGAGCGGCTCGAACCCGGCGCCGCTCTTCCATCCGATGCTCACGCGCACGTTGGATCCGGGCTGCACGTCGCGGAGGAAGCGATCGCCGTACAGCGCATCCACATGTAGATCGCGCTTGTCGACGACCGGCCCCTCCCAGCTCGCCGTCACGCTCGCGATGCGGAGCGCGAGCTGACCATCGGGACGCCCCGCGCGCGCATGCGCGAGCGTCGTGGGTCGGATCTCCCAGTAGATGTAGATGGTGCGCGGATCGACCGCGATGGCCACGACCTCGTCGACCTCGTAGCGCTGCGGAAGCGGCGGCTCTTCGCTCGCATCGAGCGTCGCCGCGGCCGCCTCCAGCGCCGCGTCGCTGACCTCGTCCACCGGGGCCGATCGCGTCGCGACCTCGACGACGACGTTCGTGGATGCACGCGCGGCGCTCGGCGCCTCGACCACGACGCGCGCCTCGCTCGCGATACGCGCAGGCTCCGGCGCCGCGAGGCTCGCCGCCTTCACGCGCGGCGACGGCGGCGCGGCCTCGTCCTTCTTCTGGACGGCTTCCTTCGCGACCGCGATCTTCACGCGGGGCGACGGCGGTGCCGCCTCTTCCTTCTTCTGGACGGCTTCCTTCGTGATCGCAGGCTTCACGCGCGGCGACGGCGGCGCGGCTTCTTCCTTCTCGGAGGCCTCGCGCTTCTCGACGGGCTTCGCCGTCTTCACCGGCGCTTCCTTCACCGGCGGCGCCGGCGGCGCTTCGAGCCGGCCGGAGCGCGAGCGCGAGCGCTGCAGTTGCTCCACGAAGCGCTCGCGCAGCGCGCGCGCCTCGCGGTGCTCGGGCTCGCGGGAGAGCACCTCGTCGAGCACCGTGATCGCCCGCTCGAAGTGCCCCTGCGCCGCGTAGATCTCGGCGAGCGTCACGGTCGGCAGCGGCGGCGGCGGCGCGGGCCAGCCCTTGTCCTCCTGCCGGAGGACGCGCGCCGCTTCGGGCAGGTGCAGGCCCTTCTCCACCACGTTGGCGAGCAGATCGCGCGCGCGGCCCAGCCACCCGCGCGCCCTCGTGCGGTCACCGGCGCTCTTCGCCGTGCGCCCGATGATCTCGTCGATGAGCTCCGGCTGCGTGAGCACGCGCGGCCGCGCGATGCCGAGGCGCTCCGCGTGCGCGATCAATTGCTCCCGGCTCAACCGCTCCAAATCCTGCCGTTGCATCGGCTCGACGCTACCACAGGGGCTCCCCCCGCGTCTCGCGTGCGAGCCTCTGGTCGCGCTCGGTTTCCGGGGTGTTTCGCGGCGCGCCCGCCTACCGGAAAGCGCCGAAGGCCGCGGGCTCGGGCACGAGGCCGGCGAGCTCGGCGCGCGCGGCCTCGGCGTCGCGCGCGATCTGCGCCTTCAACGCGTCCAGCCCGGCGAAGCGCTGCTCGGGCCGCAGCCGCGAGACGAGGTGAACGCGCAGGCGAGCGCCGTAGAGATCGGCGTTCGTGTCGAACAGATGAACCTCCACGCTCGGCTTCGTCTCGCCGTCCTTCACCGTCGGGCGCACGCCGATGTTGGCGACGCCCTTCGCCAGCGCGGTCGCGCCGCTCGACGCCGACGCAGCCAAGAGCTCCGGCAGCTCGGCGGGCACCGTGTCCACCGGCGGCTCGCGATCGACGAGCACCGCGTACACACCGAAGGGCGGCAGCGCTTCGCCGACACCGGCGAGGTTGCACGTGGGGAACCCGATGGTGCGGCCGCGGCGATCGCCTTCCACGACGAGGCCCGCGATCATGTGCGGCCGGCCCAGCATGCGCGTCGCTTCGCCGAGCTCGCCGCGCGCGATCGCTTCGCGGATGCGCGTGCTCGACCAGGCGCCGCCTTCATCGCCGACGAGCTCGTGGGAGCGCGTCGCGAAGCCGTGCGCTTTGCCGAGCCGCGTGAGCTCGGCGAAGTCACCGCGGCGGTGTTGGCCGAAGCGGAAGTTCTTCCCCACCACCACCACGTCGGCCGCGAGCTTCTTCACCAGCGTCTCGACGACGAACGACTCCGGATCCTGCGCGGCGAACGCGAGATCGAAGCGCTGCACGAACGGCACGATCGCGGGCGCCGTGCGCCGCACCAGCTCGAGCTTGCGACCGAGCGACGTCAGCGCCGGCGGCACGGGGCGGCCGAGCACGGCCAGCGGATGCGGCGCGAACGTGAGCACGGCCGGCTCGGATCCGCGGCGCGCGGCGTCCTCGGCGACGTCGCGGAGCACCGCTTGATGACCGAGATGCACGCCGTCGAAGTTCCCAATGGCGACCACCCGCCGCGGCGCGCGGGCGGAGGCGACGTGCTCCGAGGAATCCACGCGCTCTACGTAGCCAATGGAACGCGCGGCGCAAAGCGGGAGCTCGCGCGACGCGAAGGAAGGATCGTGGCGTGAGCCTTGACGACCTTCGGCTCGACTGTTAGAGCCGCGCTCGCCGAACCCCCCGCGGGTTCTTCGCCCGGCCTCCGGGCGCATCCGTTTTTCAGCTCCCGTCGTCCATTCAACTTGGTCGCGTTGGGGGCCGTGAACGGCCCAAACCCCGGCCCAGGAGACGTGCCGTGTTCAAGAGGGTGGCCATCTTCTCGGGGAATGCGAATTCGGCGCTCACGCAGGAGATCTGCCAAGCGCTGGAGTTCCCCCTCGGCAGGTCGAAGGTCTCGCGCTTCTCGGATGGAGAGACGTTCTGCGTCATCCAAGAGAACGTGCGCGGCGTCGACACGTATGTGGTGCAGCCCACGTGCTCGCCGGTCAACGACAGCGTGATGGAGCTGCTCATCATGGTCGACGCGCTCCGCCGCGCGTCCGCCGGCTCGATCACCGCCGTGATCCCGTACTACGGCTACGCCCGGCAAGACCGCAAGGTCGCGCCCCGCACGCCGATCACGTCGAAGCTCGTGGCCGACCTCATCGTCGCCGCGGGCGTGAACCGCATCGTCGCGGTGGACCTGCACGCCGCGCAGATCCAGGGCTTCTTCAACATCCCCTTCGATCACCTCTTCGCCATGCCGGCGCTGCTCGACGATCACCTGCGCGAGCACTACGGCAAGGACACCGTGATCGTCTCGCCCGACGCCGGCGGCGTCGAGCGCGCCCGCGCCTTCTCCAAGCGCCTCGGCGGCACGCTGGCGATCATCGACAAGCGTCGCGAGCGCGCCAACGAGAGCGAAGTGATGAACATCATCGGCGAGGTCGACGGCAAGAAGTGCCTCATCCTCGACGACATGATCGACACGGCCGGCACGCTGGTGAACGCCGCGCAGGCGCTCATGAAGGCCGGCGCGAAGAGCGTCGCCGCCTGCGCCACGCACGCCGTCCTCTCCGGCCCCGCGGTCTCGCGCATCAAGGAGAGCCCCCTCACCGAGGTCGTGGTGACCAACACCATCCCGCTCTCGGAGGACGCCAAGGCCAGCGGCCGCTTCAAGGTCGTCAGCATCGCCCGCCTCCTCGCCGAAGCCATCCGCCGCATCCACCACTCGGATTCGGTCAGCTCGTTGTTCGTTTAGTCCCGGGAAAGGGCTCGCGCCCTTTCCCTCCACGGGCAAAGCCCACCCGAGCTTTGCTTGAAACCTGCGGGCGGATCCTGCGTTCGGATCTGCGAGCCCTCCAGTTGGGACTCGCGAGCCTTTCCGCTGGGACACGCGGATCCGTGCGCTGAGACTCGCGAGCTCTTGCGCTGGGGCTCGCGGATCCGTGCGCTGGGATTCGCGGATCCGTACGCTGGGACTCGCGTGCCCGTGCGTTCGGGCTCGCGTACCCGTGCGTTCGGGCTCGCGTGCCCGTGCGTTGGGACTCGTGGGTCCTTGCGTTGGGACTCGTGGGTCCTTGCGTTGGGACCGCGGGTCCTTGACCAAGGACCCGGCGCCCTTGACGAGGATGTCGATTCTGTCGGGCGGGCGCGAGCGTGGGTATTTCACTTGGACGGGCTTCGGACTAGGTATGCGTCTCGTTCGTGCGGGCTCGCCCGTGTCGCGGAGGTGGGCGACGGGTGGGCAGCGATCGGACGCTGCGATCACGGGCCATGATGATCGGGCTGCTCAACCGAGCAGGCCGATCACGTTGTTCATCGCGCACCGCTCGACCTTCGTGAAAACCTCTGCTATAGCCGCCCGCCCCACGTATCCGAGGTAGAGCCGTCATGATGGAGATCACCAAGCTGAACGCCACCCCCCGCCCCGAGAGCGGCAAGGGTCCCTCGCGCCGCCTGCGCAAGACCGCCCAGATCCCGGCCGTCGCGTACGGCAAGGAGCTCCCCTCCCGCAAGATCGCGGTGGCGCCCAAGGCGCTCCTCCAGGTCCTGACGTCGCCCCACGGTCAGAACTCCGTCATCGAGCTCGATCTCGAGGGCAAGGAGAAGCTCACGGTCATGGTGCGCGACTACGCGTACCACCCCATCTCGCGTGAGCTCGTCCACGCCGACTTCGTGGCGGTGAAGCTCGATCAGCCGGTCGACGTCGAGGTGCCCTTCTTCGCCATCGGCAAGCCCAAGGGCTTGGTCAAGGGCGGCATCCTCCAGGTCATCTTCCGCCGCATCCCGGTGCGCGCCCTGCCGGAGCAGATCCCGGTCAAGATCGAGGTCGACGTGACCGAGCTCGACATGGGCGAGTCCTTCAAGGCGAGCCAGATCGGGCTCCCCGAGGGCGTGAAAGTGCGCCTCCCCGAGGACCAGACGGTCGTCGTCATCGCCGCGCCCGAGAAGGGTGGCGAGGAAGAGGCCGCGCCGAAGGGTGCTCCGGGCGCCGCTGCTCCGGCCGCCGGCGCTGCTCCGGCGAAGGCTGCCGCCGCCGCTCCCGCGAAGGACGCGAAGGCCGCCGCTCCCGCGAAGGCCCCCGAGAAGAAGAAGTAGTCGCGTTCGCCCGGTCTCCCGGGTCGAATCGACGCCTCACACCTCATCGGGAGCGGCTCCCTTCACGCGGATCCGCTCCCCCTTCCCCGCATCGTCATGCTCCTCGTCGTCGGCTTGGGAAACCCGGGCAGGGAGTACGCCTCCCACCGGCACAACGTCGGCTTCATGGCCGTGGACGAGCTCGCGCGCCGCGTGGGCGCGGACGCCTTCCGCGAGAAGTTCTCCGGCGAGTACGCGCGCTGCGAGATCGCGGGCGAGCCGGCGATCCTGCTCAAGCCCGCGACGTACATGAACCTGTCGGGGCAGAGCGTTCAGCCGGCGATGGCCTTCTTCAAGGTCGCGCCGGCCGAGCTCGTCGTCTTGCACGACGAGCTCGACATCCCCTTCGGCGAAGTGCGCCTCAAGATGGGCGGCGGCCACGCGGGCCACAACGGCCTGCGCTCGCTGCTCGAGCGCGTCTCCGGCGGTGATTTCGGTCGCATCCGCATCGGCGTCGGCCGGCCTCCGCCGGGCTTCCGCGGCGAGGTCGCGGACTTCGTCCTCTCGGGCTTCGATCCCCAAGAGCGCGTGGCCTTGCCCGACCTCGTGAAGAAGGCCGGCGACGCCGTCCTCGACATCGCGCGCCGCGGCTTCGGCCCGGCCATGAACGCGCGAAACACCAAACCCAAGCCGCCGAAGAAGCCCAAGCCCGACGCCGAAAAACCCGCGGCGTCCGATCGCGACGCCGCGGCCGCGCCTGCGCCCAGCGCAGGAAATGGCGACAAGCCTTCTTCTTGATCCTTGCGTAGCGACGAAAATCGCCGTAAGCATCCGCCCCCCTCACGCCCGCCCGGTCCGTCCGAGCATGCGTGAGACATCCTCGCTCCGGGGCTCTGCCCCGGGGCCCTAGGCCACGAGGAGCACGAATGAGCAGAGCATCCACCGCGCCCAACCGGGCGCGCGAATACGAGACCATTTACATCCTGCGCGCCGACATCGACGCGGACAGCGCCGAGCGCATCGGCACGCGTCTCGCCGAGGTGGTGGGCCGCGAGCAGGGCCGCCTGACCAAGGTGGAGAGCTGGGGCCGCCGTCGTCTCGCTTACGACATCGGCAAGCAGCGCCGCGGCGTTTACATCTACCTGAAGTACCTCGGCGGCGGGAAAGTCGTCGCCGAGATCGAGCGCAACCTCCGCCTGACGGACGGCGTGATCAAGTACCAGACGGTGCTGGTCCGCTCCGACGTCGAGGCCGAAGGCCTCACCATCGCGGACGAGGACGTGAAGTTCGAGCGCCTCGAGCTGCCCCCGGTCGAGGACGACCGCGAGGATTCGCGCGAGCGTCAGCTCGGCCTCATCGAGCCCGAGCGCCGTCCGGAGCGCGTCGAGGCCGCGCCGGCCGACGAGGACGGCGACATCGAGGGTGAAGGCGGCGCGTCCGAAGAGGAAGAGGAGACCTGATCCATGAACCAGCGAAGCTACGATTCCGGTCGCAACGGTGACATGGATGACCGCGAGTTCGGGCGCACGCCCGACCTCAACGCGGACGCGCCGGGGCGTCGTCGCACCGGCCGCAAGCGGGTCTGCCGTTACTGCGCCGACAAGGCGCTCGTCATCGATTACAAGGATCCGCAGGCGCTCAAGTACTTCATCTCGGAGCGCGGCAAGGTCGTTCCCCGCCGCATCAGCGGCAACTGCGCGCGGCACCAGCGCAAGGTCACGCTCGCGATCAAGCGGGCGCGGCAGATCGCGCTGCTTCCCTTCACCGTGACGGCGTAAGGAGGCGAGGGTCATGGCTCACCACATCAACGTCGTCCTCACGGAGGACATGGCGAACCTGGGCAAGAGCGGCGAGCTCGTCCGCGTTCGTCCCGGCTACGCGCGCAACTACCTCATCCCCCGCGGTCTCGCGATCAGCGCGACGGCGGAGAACGTCGCGCGCATCGAGCACGAGAAGCGCGTCGTCGAGGTGAAGAACGCCAAGCAGCGCAGTGAGGCCGAGGGTCTCGCCGAGAAGCTCAAGTCGGTGAAGATCACCATCGAGCGTCCCGTCGGCGAAGGCGATCGTCTCTACGGCTCGGTCACCTCGCGTGACATCGAGGAGGCGCTCGCCACCGCCGGCTTCGCGGTCGATCGCCGTCGCATCGTGACGGACGCGATCAAGACGATCGGCACCCACCAGGTGACGATCCGTCTCGCCACGTCGGTCAACGCGACCTTCGAGCTCACCGTCGCGGCGAAGAAGGCCTGATTCAGGCCTCGGCTCCCGCAACGGAGCCGCATGATGAGCCCCTTTCCCGGCAACGGGAGAGGGGCTCGTCGTTTTGTGCGCCGCCTCCTCCGCCCTCGATCTTTCACCTCGTGAATCCGAACCGCTCCTCGACGTCGCCGACGCCGTCGTCGTCGTGCTCTCTGCCTCGCGAGAAGCGCCGCCTCGTGCTCGATCCGCAGCGCCGAGCCTTCACCAAGGCGCAGGATGAGGGCGCCCTGCGTGCCCTGCCGACCGTGCCTTGCGCCGACGCCCACCCGCACGAGAGATGCGGCGCGCATCGTGTCTCGCTCGCGCTCGCTCGTCGGCTCACCTGCGCTGTCAGCGCAGCCTCGATCGATGTCGAGCACGACTCCGCATCTCGACGCGCAGCGCGACAATCGAGCTTCGGTTGGGACGCGCGCGGCGCGCTCAAACGCACATCTCAATCATCCTCGTCGAGCGCGGCTGTTCAATCGTGATACTCAATCACGATTGTCCGCACTCGCCCTCCGGGCGACCGTCCCTGCGGTCCCGGACATCGAAGCGGCCGAGCGTGATTGGCCATAACCCGTGATCCGAGCCTGAATTCTCGTGTCATTCCGCAACCGGTCGAACAATGACCGGGCCTGACGCGGACGGGTAATGTCCGATCGAGTCGTCGTTCTCCCGAAGACTTCGCTCCTTGCGTTGCTAGATTCGTCTCCAGGTCGTCGACCGATCCACGGCGGGATTGGAGAGCGCGACCGGGAGACGGCGTATGGCACAGCGGGTCTACAATTTCCAAGCGAGCGACGCGACGCGCGAGAGCATCCTCCTCCGCGCCGGGATCTGCGGCCCGACCGGGAGCGGCAAGACCAAGACGGGCCTCGTCATCGGCACGCGCATGGTGGAGCGGCTCGGGCTCGGCCCGCTCTACGTCATCGACTCCGAGAACAAGAGCTCTCTCCGCTACGCGTACAGCCCGCGCTCGCGGCAGGGCTACCGCTTCAAGCACGTGGCCATGCCGGAGGACGACTACAGCCCCGCCGCCTACGTGGCCGCCCTCGATTACTGCGAGTCGCAGGGCGCCGGCGTCATCCTCATCGACTCGCTCTCCCACGCGTGGAACGGGATCAACGGCGTCCTCGAGCAGGTCGATCAAGTGACCGAGCGCTCGCGCACCAAGAACTCGTTCAGCGAGGGGTGGAAGACGATGACGCCCATCCACAACCGCCTCATCCAGCGCATCCTCGGCTCGAGCGCGCACATCATCTTCACGCTGCGCGCCAAGACGGATTGGGTGATCCAGGAGAACGAGCGCGGCAAGCGCGAGCCACAGAAGGTCGGCCTCGCGCCCGTGCAGCGCGAAGGCGTGGATTACGAGCCCGACCTCTATTTCGACATGACCGTGCCGGACAACTCCCTCATCGTCTCCAAGAGCCGTTGTGACCGGCTCACGCCGGGCGAGGTGGTGCGCCGTCCGGGCGTGGAGTTCGCCGACGTTCTCATCGAGTGGATCGAGGACAGCGAGCCTCCGAAGGCGGCCCGCACGCTGGGCGAGGCCGTGAATCAGGCCGTCGCCGAGGGCGTCCTCGCGGCCGAGGAGAAGTCCGCCGATCGCTACAAGGAGGCGAAGCGCAAGCTGCTCGCGTGGTGCGATCACAGCGGCGTCTCCGCCACGCGGCGCGAGGTGGCCCTCGGCCAGTTCAAGGAGCGTGTCACCGCCGTGGCCGGCCCGAAGGCGCCGAGCGCGCCCGGCGTGGTCTCGTGCGGCGTCCCGGCGAACAACACCTTCCTCGGCTCGCTCCTCAGCGACGAGGATCGGCTGCGCGCCATCGATCAGGGGAGGGCGTGATGGCGAGCGGCCTCAACCGCGTCATGCTCCTCGGCGACATCGCCTCCGAGCCCGAGGTCTACGTGACCCGCAGCGGCATGGTGGTGATGTCGCTGCGCCTCGCGACGACGGAGACGTACCTCGACAAGGACGATATCCGGCGGGAGCGGACTTCGTATCACCCCATCGTGCTCTTCGGCCGTCGGGCAGACACGCTATCGAAGATCCTCCACCGCGGCGCCCGCGTCTTCGTGGAAGGCTCTTTGCGGACATCCACCTTCGAGAGCCGTGATGGCAAGAAGTGGAACAAGACCGAAATCGTCGCGAACGAGATCCTCTTCGCCGGCGAGCGGTCCGAGCCTGCGGCCATCGAGCCGCTGCTCACGGGCACTTGAGGTCTCCGATCTGCTTCGACGACCAGGGCCGTTTGCGGCCCCATCGTGATCGAAGGCGAAGAGCAGGACCGTCGTAACGGCGCATCGAAGGGCAGAAGGGGTTTCCCGAGAGATCGCTGCTTCCTCGGCCATGGGCCATTCGAAGACGGCGGTGACATCGCTCGGATAGAAGCTCGCGAGCTCGACCTGTTCGGGCCGAAGGTGTGCCTTCGGATCGATCGCGAGCGTCGGAATGCACCGGACCACGTAGTCTCCGATGGACCGAAGGAGATGCGGGCCTCGGGCGATGTGCGGCGCTTGGCTGCGCAGATGCCAACCGCGCGCCTCGGAGTGGGCGGCGGTGGCGCTCGACGTCCTGGCTTCGGGGAAGGGCCGGCGGCCGCGTGCTCGCTCCGGCCCTCGAGCTCGCATCGCGGGCTCGCCCGCTCTGGTCAGCAGTGCCCGAGATGCCGTAGGCTCCGATGCGGCTCGCTCGTGAGCCTGCGTCGAGCTCCACCGCGCGTGGGGATCCCTGCATGCACGGAGTCTGGCTGACCCATCTGAGCGAGCCCATCTTCGTCGTCGCGGCGCGACGAGCGACGCCCGAGCACGCCGAGCCGCTGCCTGCCGACGTGGCGGCGTGGCGCGTGGAGACGTGGTTCGCTCGCCCGTGGAACAGCACGGAGGCGACGATCCTCGTTGCGCTCCACGATCTCGCCGCACGGCGGGTGACGGTGCCGAGGGACCCGGACGGGTGGCGCGATCTCCGGAACGCGGTGCGCCTCGCGTTCAGCGAGGGGCGGCTCATCGCCTATCGCCTGCGCCCGCGCCTCGCCGCGGTCACCCCGCCGCCTGCGCCCGCGCCCGCCCCCAAGGCGCGCGACGAGCGCGACACGCACTGGATCGAAATCGTCGCGGTGGACGACGCGGATCGGCCCATGCCCCATCTCCGCTACCACCTGAAGCTCCCCGATGGATCGATCGCCGAGGGGCGCTTGGACCGCGAGGGGCGAGCTCACGTGAAGTCCATCCCCGGCGGCGCGTGCGCGCTCTCGTTCCCCGATCTGCACGGACCCGATTGGGCCCTCGCGGGAGCCAAAGGATGAGCGTGGTGCACGTCGTGCGGCAAGGAGAGTGCTTCGGCACGATCGCCGCGCGGCACGGATTCGCCGACTGGCGCGCGATCTACCAGCACCCGGAGAACGCCGATCTCCGCAAGAAGCGCCCGGATCCGAACCTGCTCTTCCCGGGGGATCGCGTGGTCGTGCCGGAGAAGGAGCAGAAGGAGATCTCCATCGCCACGGACCGCGTGCACCGCATCCGCGTCAAGGTCCCGGAGCGGCGGCTCCGCGTGAGGGTCCTCGACCACGAGCGCGCGGCGTACAAGGGCGCGAGCTATCGCGTGTCGTTCGACGGCGTCCCGCGCGAGGAGGGGAAGACGGACGGCGACGGCCTCGTCGACGTGATCATCCCGCCGGGCGCGGAGAGCGCGGAGCTCTCGATCGGGGAGCACACTTGGCACCTCGCGCTCGGGCACCTGAACCCCATCCTGCACACGCCCGACGAAGGCGTGAGCGGCCTCAAGGCGCGCCTTCACAACCTGGGATATGACGCGGGCGCGATCGACGAGCCCCTCGATCCCGAATCACGCGCCGCCATCCGCTGGTTCCAGCGCGATCACGGGCTCGATCTCACGGATCAGCTCGACGAGGCGACGCGCGCGGCGATCGTGCGCGCACACGGGTCGTAGCCACCCCGAGAACGACGATGAAGCCTTCGACGCCCAACCACGTCGCGCCCATCTCCAAGAACACGGTCGCTGTCCCGATCCGCCGGCTCCCCGTAGGTCACCTCACGCGGCAGGACGCGCCCTCGCAGACGTGGAGGATCTGGGTTCCCACCGAGGCGGGAGGGACGCTCCGCATCAGGCACATCATCTTCCCGAGGACCACGGGCAACCAGCTCAAGCTCTCGAGGCCGAACGGCGGCCCCCTCGTCGAGGGCACCACGGACATCACCCACGAGGTCGAGCGTGGGCAGCATGGCGAGTACCAGGTCGCTTCGATCGGCGAGCCTGGTGCCATCCAGTGCGACTTCACGCAGAAGGCCTGGTCGCGCGAGAGCGAGGCGCAGGGCAGCGCTCCGCTCATCCCCTGGAATTTCTACTACTGGCCTGCAGCGTACGCCGGCTGGAGCAGCGAGAGCGTGGTCCAGCGTTATGCAGAGGCGGTCGGCAAGGCCGTCCCTTCGGACCGAACGGCGGAGCGATGGGAGGAGGACCATCACCGGGTGACCGACACCGGGTGGGCGGGGCACTGCCACAATGCTTCTCCTGCCTCGGCCATCTTCGAGGTGCCAACGGCGCTCTCGATCCGGCACGGCAACGGGCCCGAGCACACCTTCGCCGCCGATGAGATGAAGCTCCTCGCCACGGAGTTCTACGGCAACTTCAAGCATGCGGAGTACGTCTGGGAGCTCCGTGGCGCGCATCAGCTCTCCGGCGGCCCGCCCATCCTCGCGTTCCTCAAGCCGGGTGGAGAGAAGACGGAGGAGGCCCTGCTGGCGGCCTTCAAGAGCTACTACCCACGACTGTCGCCGACGCAGCGCGCGTCGCTCGCGCGGAACGTCGTCGGGGGCGACGCGTCGGGCTTCGCCGATCGCATGAAACGCGAGATGGGCATCGAGGCGGCGCGCTTCTACGCGGCGCTCATCCAGCACATGCGCATCGAAGGCCACCCCCTGTCCGCGAACATGCGGAGCTACGTCGGCTACAAAGGGCCGGAGGAGGTCTGGAATCAGGTCTATTTCTACTACGAGGCCCGGTATTCCGAGGTCGTCGACCCCGAGCGCGGCACTCCCGCGGGGGATGATCACTACATGAAGATCGAGTGCGATCTGTACTCCAACATGGACTCCAAAGACCCCAGCGAGAAGGACGCCATGCCCGCCGTGGTCCAGGGAGGCGTGGTCGTTCCGACGAGCAAGTCTCAGGTCTACAACAATGTCTGGCACATCGAGTTCGCGGAGGACGGCACGGTCGACGAGGGCTCCACGAAGGCTGATTGGAAGAGCCTCACGGGCCTGTTCGGCGCTCAGCTCTATGCGCCGATGGACATGCTGAAGATGGGGCCCGTCCGCCCGACCCGCCCCAGCGAGCTGAGCCCGCCGAGCGAGTTCATGGAGGGGCTCGATCCGGCCGAGCGCGTGCGCCTGTTCCGGCTCTCGCTGGGCAATCCCGCGGTCGGCCAGGAGCTCCTCCAGCACCTCAGGCTGCGCGCCAGGTTCCGCGCAGGGCCGTGACGCCGGTCGAGATCGTGGTGACGGACGAGCACGTCGCGCTCGCCGATCCACAGTAGAACGATGCCCATCTCGTGAGCATCGATGTGCGAGCTGACCGGGCTCGATCCGCGGAGCCGTCAGCAGCTCGCCTCGCCCGTGCCGAGCGCGATCACGGCGCACGCGCGGCAGCGAGCGCGTGGCGGCGGGCGCGACGTGCTAAGGCCTCCGCGTGCCGAAAGAGAAGGTCAGGCCGGGTGAGCTCCTCGTCGCGCGCCACAAGCGCGCGAGCTTCGACTACGAGCTCGGCGAGCGCTTCGAGGCGGGCGTCGTCCTCAAGGGCAGCGAGGTGAAGATGCTCCGCGCCGGCCACGCCGATCTGACCGACTCGTACTGCTCGGTCCATCGCGGCGAGGCCTGGCTTCACGGGGTGAACATCGCCGAGATGACGGGCGCCGCCTTCGGCCATCTACCGAAGGGCGCGCGCAAGCTCCTGCTCCACCCGCGCGAGATTCAAATCATCGACATGGGCATCGCGCGGGAGGGGATGACCGCCATCGCCACGCGCATCTATTTCAAGGGCGGTTGGGTCAAGGTCGAGATCGCGCTGGCGCGGGGGAAGAAGAGCTACGACAAGCGCGAGACCATCCGCCGCGAGGACGCCGAGCGCGAGGCCCGCGCGGCCATGGCGCACGGGCAGCGACGATAGCGAGCGGGCGCGCCGAGCGACAGCCATTCTCGCCCACAACCATTCTCGCGCGCCTCAACCATTCTGCGGGAGCGCGCTCCCCTCGCCTTCCGGCTTCCTCAACGCGCACGCGGCCAGCACGCAGAGCACCGGCGTCACCACCATGTGGTACCGATCCTCCCCGAAGAACACCGCATGGGTGAGCGCCACCGAGGCCACGGCGAACGCCAGATAGCCAATCACGCCGCCGTTCCGCGGCCGGCCCGGCAAAGGCAACAAGGCCACCACCGGGATGAAGACCGCGAGCGGCCAGGCCGGGTGCGTATCCATCCACAAGCCGCGCGCGCACAGGACGAGCGCCGCGACCAGCAAAGCACCTTGGATGAGCCGATCGCGGAGCCGCAGGCCGCGCGCCAACGGAAAGCCGATCACGCCGAGCGCCGCCAATCCGAGCAAGGCGCGGTGCAGGCCGGAGAGCAGCTCGCGGCCTTGGGCTTTGCGGGGCTCGGGCCAGGCTTTGGGGTTGGCCTCGCCGAGGTAGCCCATGGGGAAGGACTCGTGATCGAAGGTGAACGAGAGCTTCGCGGGCACGAGGCCGAGCCAGCGACCGGGGCTCTCGCGGATCCAACGCAGACCTTCGTTCATCCAACAGCGGTCTTGTTGCACCTGGCCGGTGACGACGGGACATCCATCGGTGGCGCGCAGGGTCTCGAAGCGGCCGGTGGCGCGGGGAAACGCGCCGATGGCCAGGTTCCAACCGGCGTTGGTGGAGACCAAGGCGCAGCCATCCATCACGCGACAGTTGCGCGCGGTCCAAGGCGCGACGACGGCGAGCGAGGCCGCGAGCGCCGCGGCAGTGGGCCGCGCGGCCGCGAGGATGCGAGCCTTCCACGCGCCGGCGGCGGGCCAGGCGATGAGGGCCAGCGCGGGGATGCAGAGCAAGCTCTGAGGACGCACGAGGGCGGCGAGGCCCATCACCACGCCGGCCGCGAGACCGCCGCGCAGAGGCCGAGGATCGCGGGCGAAGAGCCAAGCCGCCGTGACGACGCCGAGCGCGGCGAGCGGCTCGGTCATGAGCAGCGCGGCATAGACGATGAGGCCCGGCGAGAGCGCGGTCACGAGGCCGGCGAGGCGCGCGCGGTTCGGCGTGGTGGCGTAGCGCGCGAGGCGATGGACGACGACGGCGAGGAGAGCGCCGGTGACGGCGTTGGCCACCGTGGCGACGTGCGGGCCTTGGCCGAAGATGCGGTAGATCAGGCCGAGAAAACCGCTGTAACCGACGGGGTAATGGCACCACGGGTGCCAGATCGTTCGCGCGCCGACGACCACGTCGTCCGAGTAACCGAGGCCGGCCGCGATGCGCTTGGCGCCGAAGTCGTAGTAGTGGCCGTCCCAGACCGGCTCGCGCGCCCAAGCGATGGCGACGTAGAGGCGCGGGATCAGGGCGAGGACGAAGAGGGCCGCGGTGAAGGGCAGATCGCGGCGCGACGGCGACGCGTCCTGCCCTCCTGGCTCGTGGGTGCGCGCAGGCACGCTACCGCTTCGGCGCCGAGGCGCCCTCGCGCAGGCGGCGCATGTACGTCTTCGAGACCTGCGCCGGATCGAGCTTCAAGAACTTCGCCACCGTTTGCACGAAGCCCTGCACGTAGACGGCCGCGGGCAGATCGCCGGGCGCCTCGCTCTCGATGGCGGCGAGGTGGGGCACCGAGATCTTCGTCCGCTGGGAGATGTCGGAGAGCTCGATGCCCTGCGACTCGCGCACCTTGCGGAGCAGCGCGCCCGAGAACTGCGTCTCCGCGTTGATCTCGCGGGCGAGCTCGGCCTGGAGCATGAGCAGCTCCGCCGCCGACGCGCTCGTCGATCGCTGCGGGGCCACGGCCACGCGCGCGTCGTCGGGGAAGGTGGAGAGGTCGTAGCCGCGCTTGCGCACCGGATCGAGGAGCGTGTCGTACGCCTCCTCGATGCGCGCCTGCTCCTGCCGCAGCGCGGCCTGCGAGACCACGGAGACCACGGGCAGCCCGCCGTCGCGGAAGATCTCGCGCTGCCGCTTGTACGCGCGCCGGATCTCGTCGTCCGTGGCGGTGCGCGGCACGCCGAGGACTTCGTAGAGCGTGCTCGGCCCTTTGACCCGCGCCTGCGCGGCCGCCTGCGCCGCGAGCACGTCCGACGGGCGGCCGGCCGCGGCCGCGAGCAGCGCGAGGATGCGCCGGGCCACGCGCTCGATGTTGCGCGCGCTCTTCGACGTGGGGCTGTCGATGAGGAGCGGCTGGCGGCGCCGCACCGTGAGCCACACCGCGTCGTCGTGCTCGATGTGACCGAGGTAATCGAGCGGCATGCCGAGGAAGCGCTCCGAGACCATGGCCATCGACGGGCCGAGCTCGAGATCGCTCTTGAGGCGCGTCTGACCGACGACGAGCCGCGGCGTGATCCGGCCCATCTCCTGCGCGGCGATGGCCGCCACGCCGTCGTCGTAGCGCTTGATCTCGGCCACGATCTGCGGCGGCGCCGCCAGCGGCGGGAGGGCCGCGATCACCTTCTCCACGAGGCGCAGCTTGAAGCGCTCCTTCATCAACGCGCGCCGCAGCGTGCGCAGATAGAGCGATCGACAGAACCGATACGTGGTCTCGATCGCGAGCGGCTCCGGCGCGGTGACGGTGATGCCCACGTCGGCCTGGAGGAAGATGTCGAGCGCGGCCGAGCCCGACGAAGCCCCGAGGTTGACGATGGCGTAGTCGACCTCGAGATCGAAGATCTGCTTGAGGAACGGCGCGCTGCGGCTCGTGCGCACCGGCGTGGCCGTCATCGGATCGTACGCGGTGGGCAGGATCCGGAGGCCGGGGACGGTGGAGCTTACGAGATCGACGGTCCCCTCCTCCATCGCGGCGGAGGACACGAGCGGCGGCGAATCGAGGCCGAGGACGGCGTGGAGGTTCGATCCGAAAGGATCGGCGTCGCACACGACCACCTCGCGGCCGAGCTGCGCGAAGTACACGCCGAGGTTGACCG
Organism: Minicystis rosea; assembly: GCA_001931535.1. GTDB lineage: Bacteria > Myxococcota_A > Polyangia > Polyangiales > Polyangiaceae > Minicystis > Minicystis rosea. The sequence continues at coordinate 12,976,718 of CP016211.1, read as the reverse complement.
CGAGCAGCGTCTTGCCGACGCCGCCGCGGCCACCGCCGACCACGATGATGCGGCGCCCGCGCGCGCTCGCGCCCCCCTCGAACGGCGGCAGCGGAGGGAAGCCCGAGAACGGCGGGGGCGGGGTGGAGTCGTACAGGTCCGACAAGGCGGGCGGAGCCTAGGCGGGAGCGCCCAAGGGTGCAAATGGGTGGGCAAGAGGACAGGCGCCCCCGATCGTTCACGCTCGTACGATCGTCGCCGCGGGCTTGGTCCCGGCCCCGCGGCGATCGTACAAGCGTCCAAGGCCCGTGATGCTCCTCGCTTCTCCGCCGGACCTCGGCCCCGCTCCGCCGGAGGCCGCGGTGTGCGCGATCGCGCCGGGCGACGACGATCGCACGCCGCTCGACCTCGGCGCGCCGACCTCGACGTCATCCTCGAGCTCGTCGACGAGCACCGGCGGCATCGCGATCGGCGCGACCACGTACGCCCCTTATTTCTACACCTGGGGTTGGGGAAACAGCGCTTATCCCTTCACCGGCCTCGCCGATCTCCGCCGGAAGACCGGCATCCCCGGCGTGACCTTGGCCTTCGTGCTGGCCCAGGGCGGCTGCGCGGCGACCGCGGAGATTCAAGAGCACCTCCCCGACGTAAAGGCCTTTCGCAGCACCGGCGGCAAGCTCAAAGCCTCCTTCGGCGGCGCCTCGGGCACGTATCTGGAGAGCGCTTGTCCCGACGCCGAGGCCTTGAAAGAGGCCATTGGCACGTTCATCGAGCGGACCGGGATAACCGATCTCGACTTCGACGTCGAACAGGCCTCCGCCATGACGTCATCCATCAATCGCAAGCGCGCCGAGGCCCTCCGGCAGCTCCAGAGTCAAAAGGCCATCACCGTGAGCTTCACGCTCACCTCCACGCCCCCGGCGCAGAGCGCCCCCGGCGGCATCACGGCCACAGGGATCGAGGTCCTCCGCACCTCAGTGCAAGCCGGCGTGAAGCTCACCCACGTCAACCTGATGACGATGAATTACGCCGCAGCCGACCTTCACGCCCGCTCACCGAGCGACCTCGCGATGCTCACGCTCACCGATGCACGCGCGCAGCTTCAAGCCCTCATCCCCGGCCTCGCCGAAGCCCAAGCCTGGTCGATGCTGGGCGTGACTCCGATGATTGGCCAAAACGGCGGCTCCGGCGCCGTCTTCACCCTCGCCGATGCGCAGGCCCTCGCCACCTTCGCCCGCCAAAGGCACCTCGGCCTGGTGTCGTTTTGGGCCATCAACCGCGATCAACCAGGCTCGGGCTCCCTCGCGATCTACAGTCGCGCGCAGAGCAGCGCATTTGCCTTTCACGAGATCCTGAAGACCGTCGCGCCATGAGGGCCTGCAAGCAAGCGAACGCGACGCCCCACATCCTTCGCCTGTGGGCGCTTCGCTCCGTGAAGGCGTGCTAGGCTCGACCCATGAGCGCAGCAGCCGGAAAGAAGCGGATCTTGGACGCCCTCGACGATCTCGCGGAAGACGCCAGCGTCGAGGAGGCGATCGAGCGCCTCTATTTTCTCGCCAAGGCCGAAAAGGGCTTCGCTCAGCTCGACGCCGGCCAGAGCGTCGACCATGACGAGATCAAGCGGCGGATGGGCTTGTGACGGCGATCCGGTGGTCCTTACAGGCCGCCGATGATCTCGAGTCCATTCGGGCCTTCATCGCGCGGAATCGGACCATTACGCGCGGCTCGTCGTGCAGCGGATCGTCGTAGCCATCGACACGCTCGCCACATTCCCACAGATAGGACGCACGGTCCCGGAGCTTCGCGACCCCGAAGTGCGCGAGCTGATCGTGGGCATGTACCGCATCGTCTATCGGCACCGGCACGACGCCGTCGAGATTGCGACCATTTTCCACGGCGCGCGGCTCTTTCGCAGCAACGACATCTGAAGATGTGATCGCCAAAGCGTCGCTCGCGCGGCCCGGGCCACCTCGACGAGGCGACCCGGGCCTGCGCCCGTGTCGAGCCAGCGGCGCGATCAGCCTTCGCCGCAGCGGAGCAAGTCTTCGTGGAAGACGGAGGCCTTGTGGACCGAGCGGCCGAGCAGGGCGCGGGCGCACTCCTGCACGCCTTCGGTGATGGCGGGGTGCGGGTGGACGCAGCGATCGATGTCCGCGAGCGTGGCCTCTTGATCGATGAGGAAGGCGATGCCCTGCACGCAGCTCGATGCCTCGGGGCCGACCACACGCAGACCGAGAATGGCATTGGTGTCGCGGGCGGCGAGGAGCTTCACGAAACCGTCGGTGTCGCGCATGGCGATGTTGCGGTTGATGAGGCGATTCTTGAGGACGGCGACCCGATAAGGCACCTCCTTTTGGCGCGCCTGCATCTCGTTCAAACCGACGCTCGCGACCTCGGGCTTCAAGAACATGATGGCCGAGAGGGCCTCGTAGCGAATCGGCTGCGGAGCGAGCCCGAACATCAGCTCGGCGGCGTGGCGGCCTTCGAGCTCGGCCACGTTGACGAGGGCGATATCCATCGTCGTGTCGCCGGCCGCGTAGATGTGCGGGACGCTGGAGCGCGTTTGATCGACCACGACGCCGCCGTTGCGATCGAGCTTCACGCCCACGTCCTCGAGGCCGAGCCCCGCGGTGTTGGGCGCGCGGCCGATGGAGACGAGCGCGTGCTCCACCACGATGGTCTCCCGTCCCGAGGGCGTGGCGATGACGTACTCGACCTTTCCCTCGTGGACGCGCATGGAGAGGAGCTTGCTCTCGCGATGGATGGTGATGCCCATCTGCTCGAAGTTCGTGGCCACGCAGGCAGCCACGTCCTCGTCCTCGAAGGGGAGGATGCGCGGCTTTTGATCGATGATGTTGATCTTGCTCTTGCCGAAGTTGGCGAACACCGTGGCGTACTCGCAGCCGACGACGCCGGCGCCCACGACGACCAGGCTCTTCGGGAAGCTCTCCCAGCGCTCGATGTGATCGCTCGTGACGATGTGGCGGCCGTCGACCTCGATGCCTTCGGGGATGCGGGGCCGCGAACCCGTGGCGATGACGAAGTTGTCGGCCTCGAAGCGCGAGAGCGTGCCGTCCGCGTGCTTCACCTCGATGGCGTGGGGCGAGACGAGCTTGCCCGCGCCCTTCTGCAAGAACACGCGGCCGCCGTGCGGTGAAGGCGTGACCAAGCTGTCGATCTGGCGCTCCAAGAGATCGCGACGCTCGCACACGGCCGCGCGCACCGAGGCCATGACCTCGGGATAGCTGACCTCGATCCCCACGGCGCGGAAGCCGCGATCGGTGCGGCATGCGAGCGCGTAATCGTTGGAGAGGTGCCACATGGTCTTCGACGAGAGGGCGCCCTCGTGGATGCCCGTGCCGCCGACCCGATCCTTCTCGACGAGGAGCACGGTCTTGCCCAAATCGTGGGCGCGCATCGCCGCCGCGTAGCCGGCCGGGCCGGCCCCGATCACACACACATCGAACCGCGTGGGGATCATCATCATCCTCCAGCCCGACTGCCCGGGCGCGAGCGGGAGGTTACATGCGATGCGCCCTCGGCTCCATCACGGATGCCCCACCCCTCGGCTCGACGCCCGTCGCGATTCGCGGTACGCGCGGGGCGTGGCCCAGCTCCGTCCTTTTGCCGCCTATCGCCCGCCTCCGTCCGAAGCCGTTCGCGTCGCCAGCCCGCCGTACGACGTGATCAACACCACCGAAGCGCGCGCGCTCGCCGCCGGCAATCCGGCGAGCTTCCTCCACGTCTCGCGCCCGGAGATCGATCTCCCCGAAGGCACCGACGAGCACGCGGACGAGGTCTACGCGAAGGGCGCGGAGAACCTGCGCGCGCTCGTCGAGTCGCGCGCGCTCGTGCCCGATCCCGAACCGCACCTCTACCTCTACGCGCAGAAGATGGGGGATCACCGGCAGATCGGCGTCGTCGGCTGCGCCTCGGTCGCCGAGTACGTGAGCGACGTCATCAAGAAGCACGAGAAGACGCGCGCCGACAAAGAGGACGATCGCACGCGCCACATCGAGGAGCTCGGCGCCCACGACGAGCCGGTGTTCCTCACCTACCGCGCGGACGCGGCCATCGATCGCCTGGTGTCCGAGGGCACGAAGAGCGCGCCCATCTACGACTTCACCACCGCCGACGGCGTGGAGCACAAGCTCTGGGTCCTCGGCCGCGAAGCCACGCGCGCCCTCGCCGAGCGCTTCGAGAGCGTGCCCGTCCTCTACGTGGCCGACGGTCATCACCGCAGCGCCGCCGCCGCGCGCGTGCACGAGAAGCAGAAGGGCGACGGCGGCGATCACGACGCCTTCCTCGCGGTCGTGTTCCCCCACGATCAAATGAAGATCATGCCCTACAACCGCGTCGTCCGCGATCTCCAGAGCCGGAGCCCCGAGGCTCTCCTCGAGACGCTGCGCGCCGTGCTCGACCTCGAGCCCGCGGAGAGCGGCGTCGCCGCCACGCCCAAAGCCCCCAAGCAATTCGGCATCTACCTGGGCGGCCAGTGGTACCGCGCGAGCGTCCGGTCAGGCACGTATGACACGAAAGATCCGGTGGCCTCGCTCGACTGCTCCATCTGCCAGGATCAAGTGCTCGGCCCGATCTTCGGCGTCACCGATCCCCGCCGCGACAAGCACGTCGATTTCGTGGGCGGCATCCGCGGCATCGCGGAGCTCGAGCGCCGCGTGAACGAAGGGGCCTTCACCGTGGCCATCCATCTCCATCCGACGCAGATCGAAGAGCTGTTCGCCGTCAGCGACGCCGGCCTCCTCATGCCGCCGAAGAGCACCTGGTTCGAGCCCAAGCTGCGCAGTGGGCTCTTCGTCCACACGTTCTGAGCCAAAGGCTCCTCCTCTGCCCCGGTCGCGCGGCGTCGTCGCGCGACACGGCATCACCGTACGCTCAACTGCCCCTTGCTCATCTCCTTCACGATCTGCGCGATCTCGCGCGGGCCGGGGCGCTGCTCCCACTCGCCGTCCCAGAGCGTGACGCCGCACGAGACGCCGGGGAGCTTCAGCACCAGCGTGGGAGCGGCTTCGTCGGGAATGCCATAGCGCTGCCATTGCATGGCGCAGAATCCCACCCGGCGGGCCGTCTCCGCGAGGCGCGCCAACGCTTCTTCCGACACCTTCACCTGTTGAGCACGCGCCGGCCCGTTCCGACCTCGGGTGGGCACGAAGCTGTAGTGAGCGCGGCCATCGGGATGCACCTCGAAGATCTCCTCTCCCCAAAGCGGCTGCGCCGCCCGCCATCGGAGCACGAGATCCGCATCCATCTTCGGAGGCGGAGGAGGCGTGGGCGCGTCCGGCGCATTCGCCGACGCCTGCGGCGGTGAAGGCGAAGCATCCTTTGACGGTGGCTCCGGCGACGCATCGGCCGATGGTGGCTTTGGCGAAGCCGCCGTTGGCTGCGCCGGTGCCGAATGGGTACAAGCGGCGCTGCTCGCCGAAATCCAACAAGCCACGAGGAAGGCGCGATTCCGGGCCGATCCGAGCACGCTCATGGTCGGAGTGTCGCACGACCCGCGAGGAATCGACACGGCCCGAGAGCACGAACCCGTCCCCCAAAGAGCTTGCCCGCGCCCGTCGCGACGCGTAGTCGTGCGCGCATGATCGTGCATCGTTTCGGCCTGGTCTCCGCTTTCGTCCTCCTGTGCAACTGCGGCGGTGGCACGCCGCTCCAAGCAGAGTCCAAGGAGTGTGATCCGTCGCTCGGGCTCGATGCCTGCGCCGCCGGGCTCACCTGTGAGACGCGCGGCGATACCTCGACTTGCGTCCTCCCGCGATCGCAGCAAGCGTCGGAGCCGTGCGACATGGACTACGGCGTCGACGCCTGCGGCGCCGGCTTGTTCTGCGCAGCCTTCGATGGACGCGAGATCGCGACGTGTTACCAGGAGCGCAGTCGGGGCCCCGGCCAGGAATGCATCGTCGCCGAGAACTGCGCGAACGGCCGTTGCACGAGCGGCCATTGCGCGCTCGGCGCGAAATACGAATCGTGCATCAACGACAGCGACTGTGCGAGCGGCAAGTGCGACCTCGGACCCGGGGGCCTGCTCTGCGAGTGAGCCGAGCCGAACTCCGATTTGGCACTCCTCGAGCTTGGGGCCCGGCCTCCGCCGAGACCGGGCCTCGGCGCTTCTAGACCGCCATGACACCGCCATCCACGAAGAGCTCGACGCCCGCGACGAAGCTGCTCTCGTTCGACGCCAGGAACAGCACCGCGTTGGCGATCTCCTCCGGCCGACCGATTCGCCCGAGCGGCGTCATCTGTTTCAACGCGTCCTCCATTCCCGCGTTGTTCCGGAGGAACGTCTGCATCGCCGGCGTGTCGATCATCCCGGGCGAAACCACGTTCACGCGGATGCCTCGGCTCTTCAGCTCGCTCGTCCAGGTTCGCGCGAACGATCGAATCGCGGCCTTGGTCGCGCTGTAGACCGACAGGCCGGCGAATCCTTTACTACCGCTGACCGATCCATTGAGGATCACCGTGCCACCGGTGGTCATGAGCGGCAGCGCCTTCTGCACGCTGAAGACCAAGCCTTTGACGTTCGCGCCGAACACACGATCGAAGTGCTCCTCGTCGAGCGCACCGAACGTCACGGTCTCGGAGATTCCCGCGTTGGCGAAAACGACATCGACCCTGCCGTGATCGCGCTGGATCCGCTCGAAGAGTCGATCGAGGTCAGCGAGGTTACCGACGTCTCCCTGGATGCCGACGGTGTCGCCGCCGATTTCGTCGACCGCCTCGTCGAGCCTCTCTTGCCTGCGCCCGGTGACGTAAACCTTGGCCCCCTCCGCAGCGAAGGCCTTTGCCGTCGCGAGGCCGATACCGTCACTTCCACCGGTGACGACCACGACCTTGTCTTTGAAACGCGTCATATCGATTCATCTCCTTCGGGGACTGCTCACATCGTGACGATGAACGTGCCGGGGGACGTCCCCACGCGCGTAGCGGCCGCAGGCAGGCCATTGCTCGCCGGAAGAGGGCCGAAGTCGTCACGCCACCGAAGGTATACATTGCATACCTGGGATCAAGAACGTACCTTGAGCATCCCTGGTATGCCGAACGATACCGAAGACGATCCCATCTACCGGGCCGACTGCCCGAGCCGCACGATCCTCGACCAGATCGCCGACAAGTGGTCGATGCTGGTCCTCGCCGTGCTCCTCCCCGGGCCGCGGCGGTTCAACGCCATCAAGCGACGGCTCGAGGGCATCACCCAGCGCGTGCTCACGCAGACGCTGCGGAAGCTCGAACGCAACGGGATGATCCGCCGGCGCATCCTCGACGGCTCGCCGCCCGGCGTCGAGTATGCGCTCACCCCGCTCGGCCGGTCGCTCCAGGAGCCGTTCGCGGCACTCTATGCCTGGACCGTCGCGCACATCGATACGATCCAGAAGCGCCAGGAAGCCTACGACCGCGAAGCGGCGATCAGCGCTCGTCGTCCCGGCTGATTCACACGGCGGGGACTCGCGTCCCCGCCGCCCCAGTCTTCATGTGGGGCTTCGGGTCGGCTTCGCCGCCCTACGCCCCACGCCCCGGCAAAGCCGCTGGGGCCCCACCACCCCGCGATCCACCCGCAATTTCCAGAGCGTTTCGCCGCTTCGGGCCTGGCGCTCGTCGCATCGAGATACGCGATCACGGACAAAGTCATCAGCCGTGTGAATAAGAGCCGATCCCAGTAGACCTCCACGTCGCCGGCCGGCGGATACGCCTCGCCCACCTTCGTTGCTCGGGCTCCCTGCATACGAGGAATCTGTCAGGATCCGCGGGCGCGCTTGCCGGGCTGGAAGGCCTACTTCCGGCTCATCGAGCTTCCGACGGTCTTTCGGGATCTGGACGCGTGGATCCGGCACCGCCTCCGGGCACTGCAACTCGAGCAGTGGATGCGAGGCGTGACCATCTTCCGAGAGCTGCGTGACCTCGACTTCGGCGCGAGAGCCTGCGCGAAGTGGTCTCGTCGAAGCTGGGCGAGACGAGCCTTTCGCAAAACCTCTTCGACGTACTGTGTACAGCGGCGCAGATCGCCGCCTGACCGCGAAAGTGTCGAGGCCCAGTCTCGGCTGAATGGAGGGCAGTCACCTGCCCTCCACGATCAGGCGAACAGAAGCCCCGTCAGCGTCTGATTCATGTGGCCGATGTAGCTCTCTCCATTGGAGTGCAGACCGGCGTGGGGGAACGTGGAGAGGAGCTCGTGATAGGCGTGCTCGCTCCCGTGAATCTGCGCCTCGACCATGCGATAAGCACAGTTGAAGAGGATGCCGCCGCCGATGTGGCCGCCGAGCTGGAAGGCCGCGTCGGTGAGCTTTTCCCGGGCGTCTTCGACGAGATCGACACCGCGCATGTAACGGAGGCGCATGCCTTCGAGCATCGAGCAGGCGAAGAAGAGGCCGCCGCCGTCGGCGGTGCGGACGACGCTCCGCAGCCACGGCTGCCCGTCGATCATGAGGCCGAGCGGGTGCGCGAGGAAATCGGCGAAGACGAGCGCGTCTTTCGTGGTGCCGATGACACGCGCATACCGCGCGGCGGCGGGCTCGCCGTCGAGCTCGAGCACCACGCGCCCGTCCGTGCGCGTCACCACGGTCGTCGTGTCGGTGGCCAGGTAATTGGCCGTCTTCAAGACGATGAAGGGCACGGCCATGTCGAGGACGAGGAACGCACAGGCGTCGCGGGCGAGCGCGCCGTCGGCGTAAACCCACGTCCCCGAGAAGGTGATGTCGTCGCCCGCGGAGCCGCCGACGAAGGGCAGGAACGGTGAGACGTTGCCGAACGCCTCGTTGATGGCCTCTTCGTGACCGTGCGCGCCTTCGAGGAGCGCGACGCAGGCGTAGCGCTCGGGCGAGAGCTCGCGCAGCGACGTGCCCAGCTTTTGCGCGAGCGCGCGCGCCGCCGCCACGATGCCGGCCTCGACGCCGCCGTCGAGCGGAGCCAGCGTGACGGCCGCGCGGCGCACGCGATCGCGGCCGAGCGCCATCGCCACCACACCGCCCTTGCCGAAGCCGCGATCGCTGAACTCGCCGTTCGACGAGCAGCCGAGGATCTGCGCCTCGGGAAAGCGCGCCCGGAGCGCATCGCCGAGCGCCGCGCCGTCGTGCTGGATGCCGGCGAAGAAGAGGATGCACGCCGGATCGACGGCGCCGAGCTCCGCGACGATTTCGGCGCCCGCAGCCTTGGAGTCCGTTTGGGCGCTCCGCGCCGTCGCCAAGCACGAGCCGGTCACTTGGTCTCCTCCACGGTCACGCCCATCTTGTCGAGGGCGGCGAGCACTTTCTGGAGCAGCTCGCGATTGGCACACTGCTCCGGGCTGAGCTTCTTGAGGTTGACCCCGGTCTGGATGATGAGACGCGTGTTGATCGAGTTGTAGACCGCAGGAATCGAGATTTGACTGCTCAGCACGCGGGCCAAGTGATCGAGCGAATATACCGACATTTCTCCTCGAACGGGGCGGCACGGCTCTCTCCGGAGAGAGAGGGAGACGAACGCCGAGCATTGCAGCTCGAAATGGCAGTCGTCACGCGGGTCGTCATCAATGGCTAGGTGTTCACCCTAGGCCGCCGCCGCGAGCAAAGGCAAGGCATCTCCTGACTTGAAGCCCACGCTTGGCGCCGCTTCCGCCGTGGCTCGTGGGCCGGATCACGCGGTCGAGCCCGACGTCGTCGAAGTGGGCATAATCACGCGCAACCAGAATGGTTATCTGGAAAGCCGGCGCACCACTCCTGCTTACCAACACGGGGCCAGATCAATTGCAGGAGATGCCATCGTCGACGACGCCGTTGCAGTCGTCGTCCACACCATTGCACGTCTCGGGGGAGGGCACGACGTCGCCGACGCAGGGCCCCCAGGCGCCATTCATACCCGTGGAGATGCCCGAGACGCACACGCCGACGCCCAACGTCTCCGGAGGGCCGGAATAACAAGGCTGCATCAGACCATCGATGCACTCGAGGTTCGTGCCGAGGATGCCGTCGCAGTCGTCGTCCTTGCCATTGCAGGTGTCCGGTATCGGCAGGACCTCACCGATGCAGTCACCCCATTTCCCGTTCTCGCACGTCTCTACACCAGCCTTGCACGAGCCCATGCCCTTCGTGATCGGAGGCCCTGAATAGCACTCCTTCATTTCTCCCGAGACGCACGCACCACCACCGCTGCTGCTGCTCGTCGTTGCACCGCTGCTGCTGGCTGTCGTCCCACTGCTGCTGCTGGCTGTCGTCCCACCGCTGCTGGTCGTCGTCGTGCCACCGCCTTGGCCGCCCGTCCCGGCCATCGCGCCGCCGCTGCCGGGAGGGGAGCCGCCGCTGCCCGCCACGATGGCCTCCGAGCCACAACCTCCGAGCAATGCCAAGGAGCAGAGTGTGATGATGGGCGCGCGCACGAGACACCTCTCATGGAAGGCTCGCACGGCGCCGCAGTGGACGTAAAGCGCGCCGCGAGTCGGCTCTCGCGACGTGCTTCCTCCTCGCGTCGGGCGCTGTCCGACGGGCTCCAAACGACGAAGAAGGGCGCCTATGCGCCCGCGACTTTTCGTAACGGGAGATCTTCGAGCTGCTCGCGAAGACGCTTGATCTCGTGCCACACCATCGACGAGCTCTCGGGCGGGACGTGGAGATAGTGAAGGGCCTCGTCCACCCGATCGGAAGCGAAGGATTTGATTTGTGGGTTGAACCAGCTCAGCGCGGTGGTCAGCCCGCGGACGATGGGATTGCTGCTCACCATGCACGTCAGGCTCGGCCGGCCCTTCATGAAATCGATGAGCGTCTTGCGCTGCACCGAATCGGGCCCACCGCCGTCCGTCATGACCAGAGTCCGCATGTCGTCGAGCGACCCGAGCTTGCGGATCGCGCCGAGGTAGAGATCCCATTCACCGTTGGTCGGCCCGGCCTTGCCGATGAGCACGACCACGAGTGGAGCCCCGTTGACCACGGGCAGCACCGAAAAGACCATGTTCTTGGATGCCATCGATCCAGCCCCCCTTGCTGTTCGCGGCCTCGGCAGATGGGAATCCGCCGTGCATCGTGCTCACACTAACATCCGCCTCGGCGCAAGTCGAGATGCTGTTTGCTCCGGACGCGCCCTGTTCTCGAGCTTGGGGCGCAGCGGGCGAGGTTCGTCTCAACTGGATATTATGAGAATGCTTGTCAGTGACACTGGATCAGGGCCGGCTCGTCCGGCCCGGGGTTTGGGGCCGCTCGCGGCCCCATCGTGCTCACGAGACAGGCGGGCTCAAATGGCGGCCGTGGGCTCTTCGATCGAGCGTTGGGCGGGGCGCCGCTCCTCGATGCTCATGATGATGTCGGGGCGCGCCCGAAGCGTGAACATCCCCCTCTCCCGCACCTCGCGGCCGGGCACGGGCCGGAAGCGAAAACGCCGCGCCGTCATCGCCACCACGGTTTGCATCTCCGTCATCGCAAAGGCCTCACCCACGCACAAGCGCGGCCCGCCGCCGAAAGGAACGTAGGCGAAGCGCGGCCGCGAGGCGCTGCGATCGGGGGTGAAGCGCTCGGGATCGAAGGTCTCCGGATCGGGCCAGAAGCCGAGGTGGCGATGGGTCAGATACGGAACGACGAAGAGCAATGATCTCGGTGGGATGGGATATCCGTCGATCTCGTCGGCCGCGAGGTTCATGCGCGCGAAGATCCAGGCGCTGGGATAGAGGCGCAGCGTCTCCTCCACGACCATCTTCGTGTAACGGAGCTTGGGGAGATCCTCCATCCGCGGGCGCCGATCGCCGAGCACCTCGTCGATCTCGGCGTGCAGCTTGGCCTCGACTTCGGGATGTGTCCCGAGCACATGCCAAACCCACGAGAGGGCGACGGCGGAGGTCTCGAAGCCGCCGGCGAAGATGGTCATCACTTCGTCGCGGAGCTCGCGATCGCTCATCCCCTCTCCCGTGACCTCGTCGCGCGCGGCCCGCAGCATGGAGAGGAGGCCGCGGTCGGCGCTCTCGGGATCGCGGAGGATTCCATAGATGGCGTCGTCGAGCGTCTGCATCGCCCTCCGGAAGCGAAGGTGCTTGGGCGTGGGCACGCTGATGGGAAGGTGGATGGGCGGCGACAAGAGCCTTTCAGTGAGGACGGCGACGACCACGTCCCAGGCCTTGCAGAGCGAATCCGCCTTCGATTCGATGTCGACGCCGAACATCGTGGAGAGGAGCACGCGCTGGGTGAGCCGCATCATCTCGAACAACACGGGGACTGGCTCTTGCGCGGTTTTTTCGCGCCAGCGCGCGTGGGCCTTCTCGATCACGTCGGCCATTTGATCGACGAGCGCCGCGACCCGCTGCCGGTGAAAAGCAGGTTGAACGAGGCGGCGTTGCCGATGCCACCGCTCGCCCTCCGCCACCACGAGCCCTTCGCCGACGACGAGCTTGAGGGCGGCGAGGCCATTGCCCTTGATGTAATTGCGGTTGTTCTCCTGGAGAATGTATTTGAGGTGATCGGGGCGCGTGAGCACGTACACGCCGCGGCCGAGCACCTTCCCCAGGAAGAGCATGTCTCCATGGCGGCGCGTGGCGCCGGACAAGAAGCCGAGCGGATCGCGGGCAAACGCCGGTAGCGCGCCCACGAGCGGATAACCGGGAGGCCCCGGCGGCACGTCATTTCTACGAGCGGGCATGAGCATCCTCGAACCGTGCGGGTTGCGGATCAGCGCCGCGCATGCGGCGCGCGAAGATCAGATGCAATCATCCACGAGGCCACGACATGGCTGCGCCCAACGGCGAGCGACGCGCCCCGTGCGTCGCCCGCCCGCGAAGCACCAACGGGTAACCATACCGCGCAATACGGTGAAGCGCCCGCGCACACCGGGCCGCGCCCGAGGTCGGGACAGAATTCATCTTTGATCTCGCGGGGCGCCGCCTTCTCTTGAATTGCAGTCGGCGGCCTCGGGCCGGCTCGCTCCGGAGGCTCCGCGCCTCTTCATTCCACCATGGCGGGCGGCGGCGGCTCGGGCCCGAGGCCGACATCGCCCCAACGCATCACCACCGCACCCGCCGTGGAGACGCTGCCGATGGTGTACACGAGCACGACGTCGCCCGGCGCGATGCGGCCGGCCCGCGCTGCGGTGTACAGATTCACCGGCATGAGCGCGGGGCCGATGTTGGCATATTCGGGGTAGGTGTCGATCGTGCGCTCGGGGCTCACGCCCAGCGCCTGCGCACAGAACCGACCATACCAAGCGGTGGGTGTATTGAAGACGAAGAAGCGCACGTCGTCCCGCGTGAGGCCCGCCTGCGCGAGCGCGCCGTCACAACACTCGACGAGATAAGGGCCCGACACCTGCCCCAGCACCCGGCCCGTGCGCTCGTGCGCGCCGATGCGGATCATGGGGCCTCGGGTGGGGTGATCGTGGAGATCGTAATAGAAGGTGTTGCAGGTCTTCGACGTATTGACGATCTTCATCCCCAGCACGCCCTGCCCCTCGGGCACCGCACTGACGACGTAGGCGCCGGCGCCGTCGCCGAGGAACCAACAGAGAGAGTCCCTGTCGTCGGAGACGCGCGAGTAGGTGCACGAGACCACCACGAGCACGCGCTCGCATTCACCCGCGCGAATCAAGGCGACCGCGCTCTGCGTGGCCACCGCGGCCGAGGTACAGGCGCTCTCGAGGTTGTACGCGGCGCCCTCGTAGTCGAGGGCACCGGCGAGGAAGGCGGCGTTGCCGACGCCGGGCTGCATGGGGAGGAAGGAGGCGACGATCATGCAATCGATGTCGGACGGGCGCAGCGCGGCGGCCTCCAAGGCTTGGCGCGCGGCGCGGATCTCCAGCGAGAGACAGGTCTCGTCGGGGCCGAGCACGCGCCGGTAACGCGTGCCGCGGAAAGGGTCGCCGAGATAAGGCTCCATCTCCGCATCGAACTGCGCGCCCGAGCCGCCCTGCTTCTTCCAGAGGCGGGCGAGCGCGGCCTTCTCGGCCTCGGCCACGAGCTCGGGGCGGGTCTTGCGAAAATGATCGTTGGTGCGAAGGACGCTGGGGAAGCTCACGGAGAGCGAACGAATGCCCACGGGTGTTTTCATGCTCGCCTCCGTCAGGTGAATTGATCGTCGCAAAGGCTCTTGAAGCGACGCCCGGCGGGCGCCTTCACGCTGGGATCGATGACGACGTCGACCACGAAGGGGACCTCGGCCTTCATCGCCATTTGCAGCGCGGGGATCACGTCCTCCTCGCGCTCGACGCGGATGCCGTCGGCGCCCATGCCCCGCGCGATCATCACGAAATCGGTGCGCGGGAGCTGGGTCTCGACGGCGGGCAGGCCGAGCGCGCTCAAGCCTTGATCGATCATCCCGTACGCAGAGTCGTTGAGGACCACCCAGACGGCGGGGATTCGATATTGCACGGCCGTCGAGATCTCGCTGTTCATCAACATGGCGCCGTCGCCCGCGAGGGCCACGGCCTTGCCGCGGCGGGCCAGCGCGATCCCGATGACGCCGGTGACGGCATGGCCCATGGAGCCGAACCCCGTGCTGACTCGATATCGGCCCGGCGACGAGAAGCGCAGCGCGTGGGTGCCCCAAGCGAAGGCGTTGCCCGCCTCGGTGATCACGGGAGCATCGTTGTCGTCCACGATCACCCGCTGAATGGCCTGCATGAGGAAATTGGGGCGGACGGGGCCTTCGCTGCGGTGGGCGATGCGCGCGGGAGGTGCCTTGTCGAAGAGCCCGCCCTCGAGCGGCGGCGCCTGTTTGGGGAAGTGGTGAAGGAGCGCGTCGACGAAGCTCTTGATGTCGGCTTGGACGCCGACCACGTTGACGTCCGGATAGGTGACGCCGGGAACCTCGGGATCGATGTCGACGTGGATGAACCCCTTCGAAGGCACCATGTCCTCCGACCAGAAGGAGGTGAACTCGCCGAGGCGCGTGCCGAGCACGAGGATGTATGCGGGGCGCCGCTCGGCCATGTAATCGAAGACGCTCTCGTGACCGCCGAAGCCCGTCACGCCGATGAACTGCGGATGGTCCTCGGGGAAGATGCCTTTGCCGCGCGGCGAGCACATCACCGGCGCGCCCGAGCGCTTGGCCAGCTCACGCACCTGCCGCGCCGCGTGCCGCGCGCCGAAGCCGACCCAGATGGCAAACGAGTCGCGCCGGAGGAATTGGGCACAGTCCGCCGCCGTCGCGTCCGCGGAGCGGAGCGGGAGCATCGAAATGGGACCACCGCTGAAAGGCTCGTAGTCCTGAGCGACTTGGCTCGTGAGCGGGAGCGAGATGTGGGCCACGAAGCCGCCCGGCTTCTGCAGGCCCGAGGCGATGCGGCGGAAGGCCTCGCAGAGCTCCACCGGCTGCTCGATGACGGCCGCGAAATGGAAGAGGGGACCGGCGGCGAAGAGGCCCGCCATGGGCATGGTGTACGAGCTCGTCTCCTGGAAAGCCCAGCGACCACGCTGAGGGGCGGCGGTGGTGCCGGAGATGAGAATGAGCTTGGCGCCGTCGCGATGGGCGGCGGCGATACCGGTGATGGCATTGGTGAGGCCGGGACCGGTCGTGGTGAATACCACGCTGGGGCGCTCTTTGACGTAGTACGACTCGATGGCGGCGAAGACGGCGCCGGCCTCGTGCCGACAGTGGAGCACGTTCATCCCCCCACGTACGAGCGCAGCACCGAAGTGGGCTACGGCGCCGCCCGTGAGGCCGAAGGCGGTATCGATACCGAGGCCTTTGAGGAGCTTGACGAGGTAGTCCGAGAGGGTCGGCCCATCGGGGCTCGGCATGACCCCGCCGCCGGGCGAGACCCGCGACGACGGCCCCTCTTGTGAGGGCATGATGGAGAAAGGACCATTGGAGATGAGCTTGATCGAGCTCGGCACGACGGAGGGGCGCCCGCGCCGGGAGGGGGACGACTCGGAGGGCGACTCGGAGGACGGGGGCCCTTCCGGAAAACGCGCCTCCCGAATCGCACCCAGGGAAAGCTCACCTCCCCGCGAGGATGCCTTCATCGCCATGGGTGGCTCGGTATCGAATCTCAGAACCTCTCTTGAAGGACATGAAGAGGGGAACAGGCACTCCTGCTCTTCCTCATGACCACCGGTGGACTCCGGCGTTACCAGCGTTGCGTGCGGTGGAGATCCACCCACGTGAGAAATCGGCTCGTTGCTCACCCGCCCCCCTTCATCGACGAACGTGAACGGTAACTCAGCCACGGAATGACCAGGCATCGAAGAGTCTCCTCCCCGGCGCGGACTCGTCCGCACCGCCATGGCCTCCGTATAAGCAAGCGCGGGGCTGGCAGCTTTGAATCGGCTATATAGCGTCGAAGCTCGGTTGTCTACTCCAATGGAGACACCCATGCAGAGAATGTCTCCTGTTCATGCGTGGCCCACGAGCACCCACAAACGACGTGGAATTCGTGTCATTTCGAGGACGCGGAGCGAGTCGTCTCCGAGCGGGCGAAGGAGCTTTATGAAGCGATAGCGGGAGATGCCCGATGCGCCGCTGTGCGTGTGACGGCGATAGGCTCACCACTCTGCCATGGTCGGAATACCACTTTGAGGAACTCCCATTTTGATGGTCACTCGAGAGGCCATGCCCGGTGCGACGGCGGGCG
The DNA here is from genome assembly GCA_001931535.1 of Minicystis rosea. Lineage (GTDB taxonomy): Bacteria > Myxococcota_A > Polyangia > Polyangiales > Polyangiaceae > Minicystis > Minicystis rosea. The sequence goes on along the minus strand of CP016211.1, from coordinate 12,960,212 downwards.
CGCCGGAGGCGGATGGCGGACCACCGTCGGGCGCCCCGGGGCATCGGGGTGTGCCCCTCCACAAAAAGATGCGGGGGCGTGTCGATCGGCGCGGCCGTCGTTCGTCGCAGGGGTGGACGCCCCGGATTTTCCCGGAGAACGTGCCCGAAGGAGAGACGACGATGCGATTCATGATCACCGCGGCCCCCGATCCCAACGCCCCGAAGCCGGCCGCCGACGCGGTCCCCGACGAGAAGCTCATCGCCGCCTACATGCGGTACAACGAGGAGCTTCATCGGGCCGGCGTGCTCGTGGCGTCCGAAGGGCTGAACCCCGCCGTCAAAGGCGTGCGCATCGGCGTTTCGGGCGGGAAGCGGACGGTGCTCGACGGGCCGTTCGTCGAGTCGAAGGAGCTCGTCGGCGGCTTCTACCTCATCGACGTGGGCTCGCTCGAGGAGGCCATCGAATGGACGCTGCGCTGCCCTTCGGGGCTCGGGAGCGACGACATCCTCACCATTCATCGCATGACGGAGGCGGAGGATCTGCCGCCGGAGATGGTCCGGCTCATCGAAGAGGCCGCGCCCACGTGGAGCGTGGCGTTCCGCAAAGCGAAGTAACGCGGCGCGACAGCATGCTCGTCCAACAGGCACGCTCGAAGGCCGATGGCATGATGGTCACCGACGCGGGTCACTGGTGGATCGACGCACCGGTGAGGTGAAGCGCGAGGAGAGTGGGTGTCGCGCCTCGAGGCGATACCCATTCTCACGGAGCGCCTCTGGTCGAGGCCAGCGACCGAACGACATCGTCCTCTTCGCCACGCGAGCATGCGCGACGAAGGCGGGATTCGCCGCGCTTCGCTTGACTTGCACAGCGAAGGCGGGAAACCCTGACCCGAGGAACGGATGGCAGGCTGCGTCATCCGCCCCATGAAGGACGAGACGAGGAGACATCGATCATGGCGAACATCAAGCGCGTTTCCCCGGTGGAAGCGAAGAGGCTCATCGACGAGGAGGGGTATCTCTACGTCGACGTGCGCAGCGAGCCGGAGTTCGCGGCGGGGCACCCGGCGGGCGCGGAGAACGTGCCGCTGATGAGCCAGGGGCCGTCGGGGCTCGCTCCGAATCCAGAGTTTCTCGCGGTGATCGAGGGGCTCTATCCGAAGGATGCGAAGCTCGTGCTGGGGTGCCGATCAGGCGCGCGCTCGCTGCGGGCGACGGAGATGCTGATGGCCGCCGGATACACGACGGTGGTCGATCAACGCGCAGGCTTCGGCGGCGCGCGCGACGCCTTCGGGCAGTTGAGCGAGCCGGGCTGGCAGGACGCGGGGCTGCCGGTGGCGACGACGGGCGGCACCTACGCGGAGCTGCGCCAGAAGGCCGGGCGCGGCTGAGCACGGCGAAGGCGGCGCGGATCGAGAGCGATGACGCGCCGCCTTCGATGCCGAGCGGCGGCGCTCAACCTGCTTTGCGGAACGGCGGCTCCCCGCGGGCCACGACCTCGCGCTCGGCGAGGTCGCCCTCGGTGACGATGTCGATCTCTTCGCGGCGCACCGTGGTCGCGATCGTCTCGGTGCCCTCGCGGAGTTCCTTGGAGACGATGAGCTCCTCGCGCACGACGGCGCGCTTCGAGATCTCCACGACCTCGCGGCGCACCGGGAACACCGCGATGGTCTCTTCCTGAACGGCGGCGGGCGTCGCCGTGGTGTCGCCGCTCGCGGGCACCTCGGCGAGGCGCACCACTTCGCGCGGCTCGGGCACCTCCGCCTGCCTCTCTTCGCTCGAGGTCTCTTTGCGACCGACGACCTCGCCCGCGTCGGCGAGGCGCTTCTCGACCACCGCCTCTTCCTCGACGAGGGGCGCGGCGAAGCTTGCGGCCGGCTCGGCGGTGCTCGCGACCGGCTCCGCGGCGCGCGCGCGGGCCTTCGCGGCTACGGCGCGGCTCTCCAGCGGACCGAGGGTCTCGACCTCGGATTCGTTGCAACGCAGATAAACGTCGTTGTCGCGCACCTCGGCCACGTCGGCCAGGCGTGCTTCGCGATCGCTGTGGAAGATGATGCCCTTTTCGATCTCGATGCGATCGTCGAAGACGCCCGTCACCCGACCGAGCTTCTCACCGTCCGCGCTCAGCACCACCATGCCCTCGCGGATCCGGAACAGCTCCCTCTCCATGCTCCCCTCCCCTGCCCGTGATCGTCCGGCGATCGCGGAGCGATGGCGCTCCGTGCTCACCGCGGTTCATCGGGCGCTCGCGCCTTACCGCAAGCCCCGCACGGCGCGGCCGGGTCGCTCGACGGGCGGCGGGCGCGTCACTTGTCGCGCGCGCGCTCGTAATCGCCGGCGGCTTTCTCCACCACGTCGGCGTCGCGCGCGGCGCGCTCCGCTTCGGCGAGTAGCTCGGCCGTGAAGAGGGTGAGGCCCCAGATGCCATTGGGCCTTTTGCGAAAGCCGTAGCGCGTGCCGCGCGCGGTCTCGATGGTCGCCCGCTCGCCGCTCGTCTCGACTTTGCCGACACCCGAGAGATCGCGACGCAGGCGCCCGATGAAGCCGCGTCGCTCGGCCATGTCGAGCCACACGTCGGCGCCATCGGCCGCGTTCGCGTGCTTGCGATACGCCTCGAGCAGGCGCGATCGCTCGGGCTCCGGATAGGCCGCGGCCACGCGCTCGCTGGCGCGCTTGCGATATCCGAGGATCGAATAACAAGCGTGCTGGGCTTGATCTTCGAGGTACGCGAAGCAGTCGCGCGCGCGCCCGTCGGACACGGCGACGGCGACGCGCAGGTACGCGCCTTCAGGCGTGGTGTCCGGCGGGAAGCGCGAGAAACGCTGGTAAGCGACCCAGCTCCCCGCGAGGCCCAACACGACGCCGCCGAGGCCGAGGAGCGCGCGGCGCGAGAGGCCGCCCTCGGCTTCGTCGGCCGCGGCGGGATCGCTCGGCGACGCCGAGCCTGCGGGCGCGGCAGCAGAGAGATCCGGGCGGGAGGGCGACGCCATGGCGCTGCCACTACCGCGAAAGGCCCCGGCGAGAAAGCCTCGCGTGCGAGACGAGCGAGCACGTGCGATCCGCGGCGGTCCGGGTTAGACCCTCGCCGTGATCGAACATGTCCGCCTCGCCGTCGTCGTCCCAGCCCACAACGAAGAGGCGTGGATCGCCGCGACCGTGCGGGAAATGCCGAGCTACGTCGATCACGTGATCGTGGTCGACGACGCGAGCCGCGACGCGACCACGCGCGAGGCGCTCGCCTCGGGAGATGCGCGCGTCGAGGTGATCCAGCACCCGGACAACCGCGGGGTCGGCGCGGCCATCGTCACGGGATATCGACGCGCGATCGCGCTCGGGGCCGACGTGGTGGCGGTGATGGCGGGCGACGGGCAGATGCACCCCGACGATTTGCCGGCCGTGGCGCTCCCCGTGGCCCGCGGCGAGGCCGATTACGTGAAGGGCAATCGGCTCGCGCACCCGGGCGTGTGGACCACCATGCCGCCCGCGCGCCTCGCCGGCACGGCCGCGCTCGCTTGGCTCACGCGCCACGCTGCCGGGCTCGATCGTCTCTCCGACAGCCAATGTGGATTCACCGCCATTTCGGCGCGCGCCATTGGCCGCTTGGGCGCCGATCTCGACGGCCTCTGGCCTCGCTATGGATATCCGAACGATCTGCTCGGCGCGCTGGCCCGCCGCGGCCTGCGCATCGAAGAAGCGGTGGTGCGCCCCGTGTATCGCGGCGAAGCGAGCGGGCTCCGCGCCTTTCACCTCGTCACCATCGGCTGGCTCATCGGCCGCGTGGCCTGGCGCCGGCTCACGACGCGCGCGGCGACCCCCGAAATCGTGCCCACCGCGTGACAGGATTCAGCATGGATCGCACCTACCTCCTACTCTCCGGGATCCTCGGTTTCCTCGGCGTGGCGCTGGGCGCTTTCGGCGCACACGGGCTCAAGGCGCGCGTCGAGGGCCTGCCCGATGGCCAGCAGCGGCTCGCGTGGTGGAACACCGGCGCGCAATACCATTTGATCCATGCGCTCGCGGTGGGTCTCAGTGCAGCGGTCGCGGCCCGCGTCCCCGGCGGAACCATGGCTGGATGGCTTTTCCTCGGCGGAATCGTGCTCTTCTCTGGCAGCCTCTATCTCATGACGCTCACGGGCAAACGCGCCCTCGGTGCCATTACGCCGATTGGTGGTCTGTTGTTCCTCTGCGGCTGGATCGCGATCGCGATCGCATCGACCGCGATCGTCGGTTGAGGTGGAGACCTTAGAGTCCACTGTCGGAGACCGCCGCGCGCGCGGCGACAAGGCTGATCGAATCCGGTAACCCCCGATGGACGGGGGCCTATCGGCTGCGCGTAACATGGTGTTTCGAGAGCTCATCATGGATGGGCTCCGGGGGGCCGAGCGGAGTCGAACCGAACGGCGCTGGGGAGAGCGGGTAGGCCAAAGGGGGTGAGGAGGAGCGTGAGAGCGCGCCCCTCCGAGCGATTGGCCAGCTCGTAGGCCCGAGCGCCGGTGAAGGGGAGATTTCGCCGGCGCCACGGTGGAGGGCCCCGACGCCGGCGCGAGCCGGCGCCCTCCATCGTTCCTGACATCGAGGGCGAAAGGAGCGCTTTCATCATGAAGCACACGCCGACTCTCCATCTGTCGATCATGGGCTGCCTCGTTCTCACCGGCTGCGGCGCGGATCTCCTCGACGGCGAGGAGGTCGATGAGGCCGTGAGCGCCGCCATCGTGCCCAATGCCATCGTACCCAATGCCATCGTCCCCAACGCCATCGTGCCCAATGCCATCGTGCCCAATGCCATCGTCCCCAACGCCCTCGCATTCTCCGCGATGAGCTCGGGGGCGCGCGCGGCCCTCACCGATCCGGGCGCCGCCGGTGAGCTTTCGCGGATGTTCGTGGCGTACACGGTGGGCTGTGCCCTGAAGTCGACACACTCTTTCAGCTTCGCGTGGACCGATGCGCAGGGCGTCGTTCACGACGAGACCTACACCGGGATGATCGGGCTCGCGCCCGGGTGGGCTACAGAACCGCTCTCGGACGAGGTGCAACAACGTTTGGTGTCGGGCTGCCTCGCCGCGCGCACCAACTATTTCGGGGTGACCGTGCAGATCTCCCTGCGCTCGCCGCAAAACCCGCTCAAGAAAGACCTCACCTCCGCCGAGGTCGCGGCGTATCCGCACGTCGAAGGGGCCTTTTGGGGGAATCTGTTCACCACGAGCCCGGCGCTCTCGGCCTGTTACAACGCAAGCAACGAGTCCATCGCTCGGTCCGCGCAGCGTGTGTGTGCGACCGGCGCCGTCGGCGACGGCGGCCAGCCCGTGCCTTGTGGGCCGATTGCCCTCGCCGGCGCGTGCAGCACGGTTTGCCCCAATCTCGGGGGCGACGGCACGTTCTACACGTCGTGCCAAGACTCGTCGGGATCGACCAACGTGATCATCACGTCTGCGCTCCCCTGATCGACGAGCATCGATGTCGGAGCGCTCATCGCAGCGCCGCCGCGGCAACGAGGCGGCGGGCGAGGCGCATCCCCATGGCGTTGGGGCTCTGCAGAGCCAGGACGAGCGCGCGCTCGAAATGGGCCATGGCTTCGGCGGGACGGCCGTGCCGCTCCGCCGCGAGGCCGCGTGCTTCGATGACCTCGAGCCGCTCCTGCGCCACGGACTGCTCGGCCCGCGTCTCCAGCGCATCCCACGCCGCGCCGTCGGCGTCGCGCACGGAGAGATCGATCATGGCGCACAGCACCTCGTCCGAAGGCACGAGCAGCGCTTCACCGCGGGCGCGCGCCGCTTCTTCGCGCTCGCGCAGGTGCGCGACGATGGCGGCGGCGGCGTCGACGTCACCGCCGTAGAGACGGAGACGCGCTTCGAGGAGGGCGACGTCGGCGCGCCCCGCGTCGCCGGAGATGCACCGATCGAGCGCCGCGGCGCGCCGGACGTGCAGCTCGGCGGCGGGCGCGTCGTCCATGAAGAGGAGGAACTCGGCGAGGTTGAACTCGCCCATGAGCTCCAGCGAGGTTTGCCCGAGCTCGACCGCGATGGCGAGCGATCGCTCCATGTCGGCGACGAGGCGCGCCTTCCTCCCGAGGTTGCCCCAGAGCATGGCGCGCACGTTGAGCGCGGAGCCGAGGTGCAAGCGATCGCCGTGCTCCTCCGCGAGCGTGACGACCTCGTCGAGCACGCGCTCGGCGTCGTCGGGCCGGCCCAAGCCGGAGAGAAGGAATCCGAGCTGGATGAGCGCGATGACGCGCGTCTCGTAGCCATCGTCACCGAGCGGCGCGGCCGCCGCCACGGCGCGCTCGAGGAGGCCGGCCGCCTCCGCGTTGCGGCTCTGGCGAAAGGCCGATCGGCCGAGGCCGAGGAGGAGACGCGCATCGAGGAGCGGTGACGGCGCGGAAGGCAGGAGGGCGCGCGCCGACTCGACCCGATCGCGAGAGGCCTTATAAGCATCCATCCAATCGAGGGCGGTGGCCTCGTCGAGCAGAATGGCAATCTGCTCGGCGACGTCGCCGGCCTCCGCGGCCAGGCGGCGCGCCTCGGAGAAATCGGCGAGGGCGTCGTCGTAACGACCCATGCGATATCGCATCAGGCCGCGGCCGCGATGCGCCGATCTCCTGTCGATGGCCAAAGAGGGCGCGGGCTCTGCCAAGGCGCGGCTGTAGAGACGCTCGGCGTCGGTGTACACGTGGCGAGCGCGCGCGCGCTCGGCCAGCGCCAGATACGATTGCGCGGCCTCGGTGGGGAGGCCGGCCTCGCCGGCGTGATAAGCGAGCTGGGCGAGGCGGTGATCTTCGCTCAAGGCGCCCGGCTCGCGACCGTAGTATTCGGCGGCGGCGGCGTGAATGCGCCGGCGCTGGGCCTCGGGGACGGCGCGCGCCACGGCCTCGCGCACGAGGCCATTGCGAAACTCGATGCGTCCGGCGGCGTCCTCCACGACGACACGGGCCCCGATCAGCCGGCGGGTGCCGATTTTGGCGTCGAGCGGAAACTCGATGTCTCCACCTTGCCATTCGAGGTGGCGCAAAAGGCCCTCGATTTCATCGATGCTCACGCGCTCGCCGAGGAGCGCGAGGAGGCGGGCGTGCCCCGCCAGCGCGGGCGCGAGGGCGTCGAGCTCGCGCCGCGCCAACCATTCGACGAGCGGTGAATCGGGGAGCCGATCGAGCTCGTCGGCGGCGAGATACCACGCTTCCCCGCGCGCGCTCTTGCGCACGATGCGCTCGCGGTGCAGGCCGCGCACGAGCTCGACGAGGAGCAGAGGATTGCCTTTGGTGCGCGTCACGAGCCGCTGCACCACCGAATCGGGCAAGCTCTCGACGGGGAAGAGGAGCCGCCGGCAGAGGACGGCCGCGCTCCGCAGATCGAGCGGGCCGAGCCGATGATGCTCGCGGCGCGCCGCGTTCTGCCCCCAACCGGGTTGTTCGATCAACGCGAGAGGCCGGCCCAGCACGCAGACCCAAAGGGGCACGTGGGCGTCGGCGCGGGCCGCGTATTCGAGGGCGGAGAGCACGACGTCACCGGCGAATTGAGCGTCGTCGACGATCACGAGGAGCGGCCAATGCGCGGCCCGGCGCCGGAGCGCCTCGCCGGCGGCCACGGTGAGCGCGGATCGCAGCGCTCCGGGCGCGGCCCCCTGCGCGCGGAGCGCGCTGCCGAGCGGCGAGCTCACGTCCGTGGCCGTGATCCAACCGAGGGCGAGCGCGACGGCGGGCGCGAGCTCGGCGCCGCCGGGACCGAGTCGCTCCGCGAGCAGCGCGGCGCCGCCGTCGGGCGGCGGCTCGGCGGGCAGATCGAGCGCGCGGGCGAGGAGATCGGCGAGGGCGCGATCGGCATCGCCGAGCGCGGGCTCCGGCGCGCGAATGGTGAGCAGCGTGCCCCCGAGATCGATGAGGCGCTCCACGAGGACGCGGGCCAGATGGCTTTTGCCCTGGCCGGCGTCGGCGATGACGCTGGTGATGGTGGGCGCGCTGTCTTCGATGGTGGTCCGCGCGCTCTCCACCAGCGTGGTGAGGAGCACCTCGCGGCCGACGAACGGCCACGCTTCGACGCCGTTGGCGAAGCTCTCGGGGCGGCGCGAGGGCGGCGGCGGGATCGAGGTGCGCGCGGCGCCGACGTCGCCCACGAGATCGGCGGCCGCCGCGGTGACGCTGACCCCATCCGGATCGTGCGCGCTCGGGAAGCGATCGACGCGGGTGAAGAGCGGGCTCAAGAACACCCGCGTTCCATCGCGCCGGAGACGCGCGGCCACCGCGGCGAGATCGACGCGCGCGCGCTCGCACACGCCGAGCCGGATCAGCTCCTCCGCGGCGCGGTGGGCGCGGCGCGCGGGGTTGTCGCCGGAGCTCTCGGTGAAGACGCCGACGCAGCGGCCGCCCGCGATTTCCCCGACGTGCCCGCCGAGCACGCCGAGGCGCGCCTTCACCGCAGCGACGTCGAGCGCGGTCTCGAAGAAGAGCAACCCAACGGTTGCGCGATCGCTCCGGCCTTGGGAAGACGGGGTGGACGAGGTGCGGGGCGGCGATCGGGAAGACGCCCCGCTCGGCCCTTCGCCGGTGCGTGGAACGGCGAGGAGCGCCCCGCGCAGCGCGGCGACGTCCAGGAAGCGATCGCGCGGATCCTTGGCCAGGCAGCGGGCCACGATGTCTTCGAGGGCGGCCGGGATCGCGCGGCCGCCGGCGAGCGCGGCCATGCGCGGCGGGCGCCGGCTCAGGTGGCTTTCCTTCACGAGCGCGCGCGGCCCCCAAAACGGCGGCCGGCACACGCAGAGCTCGAAGAGCATGACGCCGACGGCGTAGAGATCGGCGCGGCCGTCGAGCTCGTGCTGCCCCTCGCATTGCTCCGGGGCCATGTACTCCGCGGTGCCCACGCCCATGCCTTCGCTGGTCACGTCCCGGGACGAGCCGCCGCCGATGCGCGAGGCGAGGCCGAAATCGACGAGGGTCGCGCGCCGCGCAGCGTCGACGAAGACGTTCTCCGGCTTGAGATCGCGGTGCACGTAGCCGCACGCGTGCACGCGCTCGACGGCGTCGAGCAGCGCCAGCACCACGGCGATCGCCTCGGCGACGGGCAGCGGATCGACGCGGCCGAGGAGGCGCTCGGCGAGCGTCGGGGCGGTGAGCAGATCCATCACCACGTACGGCGCGGAGCCCTCGGTCTCGCCGCGCGCGAGCACGGTGGGCACGTGCGGCGCGCCGATGGTCGTGAGGGCGACGATCTCCTGCTCCAAGCAGGCCGCCGCATCGGCGCGATCGGCCCGGGCGACCTTGATGGCCACGCGCGCCCCATCGCTCTCGCGCGTCCCCTCGAAGACCAGGCCGAAGCCGCCCCGCGCGAGCAGACGCGTGACCCGATGTCCGGGGATGCTCGGCGGCGCGAGCGTGGGCGCGCGCGACGAAGGCGGCGCCTCGGCGCGCGAGGGTGGGCCGTCGACGGGACAACTGCCCGCGATGCGACGACCGCACGCCGGGCAACGAAGCCATGCGCTCGATGGAGCCGGAGGCTCTTCTCGGCGGAGGGAGGGTGTCATTCGGATCGGGTCGCGGCGCGGCTTCCCCCTGAGAAAGCCCAGTGGTTCGTCGTATATCACGATCTCCTCTCCGGCCGAGACCCTTGCGCCGATAGACATGAATCGTCGTTACGTGAGAGACGGGAAGTGCCTTTTCGCGCATCGGGCTCGCCCCTAGAAATTCGGCCCGAAGCAAGGTGTTTTCCCGAGGTGCCGGTTCATCGCATGACCAGGCGGGGAATGTGCGCACAGGGAAGATGAGCGGCTTTTGCCGCCGATCCTTGACGCTGCGTCTCGGCCCATGTCACCTTCCCGATGGGGCTTTGGCTACGAGGGTCGGCGCCTCCGATCTTCGCGGCTGGGGGACAAGATAGAAAGCACGACACGGGCGTCCTGCCGAAGAGGCGTGCCGACCGGGGATCCATGGTGATTTCGAGGGAGGCCGATCGACACGACGGGGCGGGCCACGACCATTTCGATCTCGTCTCGAACAGCAATCTCCATCGAAATGGTTGGCCCTGACTCGGGCCGCGCGGAAGCGGAGGCGGCGAGGCGCGCCCGAAGGCGCCTCGCTGGGGGGAAATGAAACGATGGCGCATTCCGAGGTGACCCGCTCGTACTCCGAGCAAGAGGTGCTGTTGTCGAAAGGCGCATTGGCGCCGGGCTCGCGCGCGGGCGAATACGTCGTCACGGCGCTCGTGGCCCGCGGCGGGTGCGGATCCGTCTATCGCGCTCAGCATCGATCGATGAGCCGCGAGGCGGCGGTGAAGGTGCTCCACGCGTCGCTCGCCGCGCAGCCCAAGATGGTGGAGCGCTTCGCCCGCGAGGTCTCCGTGGTGAACCTCCTCGCGCACCCCAGCATCATCGAGATTTACGACGTCGGCGCGCTCCCCGATGGCCGGCCTTATTACACGATGGAATACGTGTCCGGCCGGACGCTCGGGCAGATCCTCCAGGAGCGCGGGCGCCTGCCGCCGGACGAGGCGCGGGCGTTGCTCGAGCCGGTGTGCGCAGCGCTCTCGGCGGCGCACGCGGCCGGGGTGATTCATCGCGACGTCAAAGCGAGCAACATCATGGTGGCGGAAGGCGAAGGCCAGAGGGTGAAGCTCCTCGACTTCGGCATCGCCAAGCTGCTCTCCGCCCAGACCGAGAGCGGGCTGACCTCGGAGGGGCGGCAGATTGGGACGCTCACCATCATGGCGCCGGAGCAGTTCCTCGGCGAAGCGTTGGATGCGCGGACGGACGTCTATGCGCTGGGCGTCCTGCTCTATCGCCTGCTCACGGGCCGGCACCCGTTCGACGCGCGGAGCCCGGTGGCGCTCGCGCATCAACACCTCGAAGAGCCGGCGCCGCGCCCGAGCGAGCGCGTGCCGCTCCCGCCCGCGCTCGACGCCATCGTGCTCCGCTGCATGGAGAAGCGACGCGAGCGGCGCTACCCCACCGTCGCCGAGTTCCTCGCGGCGCTGCGCGAGGCCGCCGGCGAGGAGCGCCCGCGCGCGAGCGAATCGCACGCGCCCACGCGCGGCGTGGCCGTGCTCGTGGAGATCCGCATGCGCACCGAGGCCGACGACGTCGACGAGGCCATGAGCGACGACATCGGCGCGATCCTCGACATCGGCGACGAGGCGCTGCGCTCGCGTGATTTCGTGATGGCGCTGGAGACCGGGACGCAGCTCCTCGGCGTGCGCTTCGCGCACTCATCGCCGATCCGCGCCACGCTCGAGCGCGCGGAGGCCATCGAAATCGCCGTGGCCCTGCGCCGTGCGCTCGACGCGCGGCCCGGCGCGGACGCGCGCATCCACGTGAACGTGTGCGTGCACGCGGGCGAGGTGATGGCGCGCACGACCTCCGAGCCGGAGGTGATCGGCGGCGAGCTGCTCCGCGTGGATCGCTGGGCTCCACGCGAGCCCATCGCGGAGCTGTGCGGCACCCGCGCGGCGATCGAAGGGATTCCGGGGCTCATCGTGACGGAGGGCCCCGGTGCGTTGGTGCGCATCGCGCCGGAGCCGATGACCTACGACGCGGCCTCGTCGGTGCGCCGCAGCGCTTGATCACGTCACGATGGGGCCGCAAGCGGCCCCAAACCCCGCGCCGGACGAGCCGGCGCTGATCACGATGAGGCCGCGAACGAACCGGCGCTGATCACGATGGGGCCGCAAGCGAGCCGGCGCTGATCACGATGGGGCCTCTGGAAGGAGGCGGTGATCCGTGAGAGCCTCCGGAGACCCGCAGGGCCGCTGCATCCATGCGCATCGAGACGTCATCCGCCCCACGCTCCACGACCGACTCCGATCCGAGCCTCCGCCGCGCCGAGCGGCGTTTGCGCCATGCATTCACGGCGATCCTCGCGGCGCTCGCGCCCGCGATGGCCGCGCAGGCGTGCAGCGATCCGGCGCCGATGGATGGCCCGCCCGACGCCGGCCCGAGCCCGGAAGCGAGCACCGAGGACGCCGCGACCGCCGACGCGGACGCGGGATCCGACGCCCTGCCCGACCTCGACGCCACGTCCGAAGACGCGCCGGGCAAGGACTGCATGATGAAGATCACCGTCTTCGACTCGGGGATCCCCGGCGAGCCGGGGTGCATCTACGAGCTGCCCTGCGGCTTGAGCCAAGGGCTCACGGTGGTGGGTTGCGCGCTCTACTCGACGCCGAACATTCCGCTCGGATGCACGGTGCAGGAAGGTTATGGCTGCCTCGCCGACGCGTTCGCGCCCGGGCCCGAAGGCGAGGTGCACATCCTCTGCCCCGAGTGCCTCGGCGGCGGGCGGCGTCCCCAAGGGCTCGTGCGCCCGCGGGCGATCGACGCGCGCTCGGCGACGGGCGCCTATTTCGCGCGCATGAGCCACGCCGAGGCTGCATCGGTGCACGCCTTCGCGCGCCTCGGCGACGAGCTCGCAGCGCATGACGCCCCCGCCGCGCTGGTGCGGGCGGCCGCGCGATCGGCCCGCGACGAGGTGCGCCACGCGCGCGCCATGGCTCGGCTCGCCCACGCGCGCGGGACCGCGATCCCGCAGGTGCGCGTGCGCCGGGGCGCGCCCCGATCGCTCGCGGCGATCGCGCGCGAGAACGCCGTCGAAGGCTGCATTCACGAGGCGTTCGGCGCGCTCCTCGTGGCCTACCAAGCGGCGCATGCCCCCGACGAGGCCATGCGCCGCACGTTCGCGCGCATCGCCGCGGACGAGGCACGCCACGCCGCGCTTTCGTGGGCCGTCTCGTCGTGGATCGAAGATCGGCTCACCCCGCGTGAGCGCGCGCGTGTCGCGGCCGCGCGCGCGCGTGCGGTCCGCGCGCTGCGCCGCTGCGTCCCCGCGACCACGGTGGACACCGCGGTCGGCCGGCCTTCACCGCACGTGCACGCAGAGCTCGTGCAGCGCTTCATCGATCGTCTCGGGCTCGCTTGAAGATGTGATCGACGAAGCGGCTACGCGGCCGCTCTTTCGATCGATCTCATCTCGAGTGGCGCTTCAGCGCAGGCTCAACCGGCGCCGACGCGGGCGCGTTCGACCGCCTTCTCCAAGGCGGCGGCGTCGATGGGCGCGCCGATGGCCTGCGTCATGTGCGGCCCGAGCCAGCGCGCGCACGGGCCGGTCTCGGCGAAGACCTGCGCCGGGCAGGTGGTGCGCGCGACCATCCGGATCCCGGAGACGATGCTGCGCAGGGTGGCCGCGCGAAAGCCGGAGCCGACCACCACCTCGCAGAGCGCGTAGTAGTTGGGCCGGAACTCCTTGGTGATGGCGGTCGCCAGGGCGCGCACGTCGGCGGGCATGGCGACGGGCACCTCTTCGCCGATGATGCCCACCACCGCAAAGCCCTTGGGATGCTTCCGCGCCAAGAGCCGATGCGCCGTCTGCGTGTGCTTGAGGCGCTCGCTCGTCATCGCGCCGCGAAAGCACGCGATCAATAAGCTCTGGAAGGTCGCTACGGTGAAGTCCCTCTCCTCGAAATGGATCTGGAGCTCTCCATCCATGCGCAGTCCTTCCGGAAAGTCGGCGCCCTCAAAGCAAGGTGAGTGGGGCGCGCGCGAGTCTTCTATCACGCGATCTGCGGCCCCCCGTGAGTATGACAATCGTCGCGGCGCCGGTTTTTGCGCACATTCACCGCATGCAATCATCGCCCCGGCCTACCCCCGTGGACTCCAATCGAGGAGGCGCGCTGTCGAGATGGCGAATCAGAAGCTGACCGGAAAAGTTGACGCCAAGCCCGAAGCGGCGCGACGCCGAAGCAGGCTCGGGTGGTTCGAGGTATGGGAGGCTCCACGGGTCCAGGGCTCGCTTGCGAGCCCGCCTGGGCCGGTGCCCGTGGAGGGAAAGGGCGCGCAGCCCCTTCCCGGGACTTACCGCGATCGCGGCGGCCACGTGCGGCGCGTGGCCTCCGGGCGGAGGAGCGCGCCGCGGAGCTTGCGATAGGTACCGAGGTCGGAGGGGACGAGGTCCTCGGCTTCGAGGGCCGAGAGGAGCCGCGAGCGGGCGCGGGCGTTGGGCGTCGCGGGCACGAGCTTCTCGGCGAGACGCGCCGCCTCGTCCTCGGCGAGCGCGTTCGTGATCACCACCGCGTCGTTCGGACACTCGTCGGTGATGGCGAGAGGCGTGAGCCGATCGCCGGCCGGCCCCGCATACCAGCGCATCATCTCCGCGACGGCGGCATCGTCCGGGGAGACGATGGAGACCGCGGCCACGTCGGCGGTGCCATGAAGCACGGCCTCGACGGCCGCACGATGCGAGCCGGCGAAGAGCTGCGAAGCGAAGATGCGATCGGGATCGAGCCCGCGCTCGCGCAGCAGGGCCGCGACGAGCAGGTAGCCGCCCGCCGAGAGCGGATCGACCCAAGCAGCCGAGAGGCCCGTGAGCTTGTCGAGACCGAGGGCCCGCTCGTGGAGCGCGACGAGCGCCGAGCGATACGTGGGTCGCCCCGCGCGCACGATGGTGAAGACCGCCCGCGCCGCCGCGAGCTTCGCGCACACGGCCGCAGGCGCCCAAACCAAGGCCACGTCGCGGCTCGCGGCCCGCTCTTCGAGCTCGGCATAGCTCTCGGCCACGAGGACGGTGGCCGGCTCGTCGAGCGTGCGCGCGAGCGCTGCCTCGATCAGCTCGGCCCGCGCGGTCGCCTTGGCCGAGCCCAATGATGGAGGCAGGACGAACGTGATCGCCACGAACCGATTGTAAAAGAAACCACCCCTCGCGAGCGAGCGGGCTCGTCGTCGTCACACGTGCTTCACGAAGCTCGGAACGCGCATCCATTCGCCCGCGATCCCTCGCGCCGCCGCCTTCGACGCGAAGGCACGCTCCATCCACGGCGGATCGCCCGCGCGCACCTGGGCTCCCAGCCGGCGCCGCCTCGTCGCTCGGCATGCCCGTCGCACGGGCTCGCCAATTGGTTTGAGCACAAACAAATTTGCACGATCGCCCGCTGAACGCTGCGGATCGCCTTCGTCCGCTCGGTTGACACACCTGGTACCGGATGCTGCCGTTCGGCCTCCCATGACCCGCCGCCGCACCCTCGCTGCCCTCGCTGCCCTCGCGCTCGCCGGATGCTCGCGACGTGATCACGAGAGCGAGCGGCCGCCGAGCGGGCCCATCCGGATCGTGCTCAAGCACCAACCGTTCTGGGGAGACCCGGCGACCTTCCGCGGCTTGCTCGCCCGCTTCGAGCAGCGACACCCTGGCGTCACCGTGATCACGGAGGCGCTGCCGAGCGCTTCGGACGTGGTGCATCAGTTCTTCCTCACGGCGCTCGAAGGCGGCGCGCGCGACTTCGACGTCTTCATCGTCGACGTCGTGTGGACGCAGGAGCTCGCGCGCGCGGGGTGGATCGCCGATCTCTCGGCCGCGTTCCCCCCGGCCACCGTGCGCAGCAATTTCCTCGCGCCCGCCGCCGAGACCGCGCTGTTCCAGAGCCGCACCTACGCCGTGCCTTGGTACCTCGACGTCGGCCTGCTCTACCGGCGCGTCGATCTCTGTCCCAACGCGCCCGTCACGCACGCCGATCTGATGGAGTCGGCCGAGCGCGCCCTCAAGGACAAGCGCGCCGCGCAGGGCTACGTGTGGCAGGGCCGCCAATACGAGGGCCTCGTGTGCAATGCCTACGAAGCCATCTGGGGGCACGGCGGCGCGACCATGGATGGCACGCGCGTGCTGCTCGACACGCCCGAAGCGCGGGCCGGCCTCGCGTGGCTCCGCGACACGCTCGCGCGCGGCGTCTCGCCGGCCGCGGTCACCTCGATGGCGGAAGAGGAATCACGTCGTGTGTTCCAAGAGGGCCAATGCGTGTTCATGCGCAACTGGCCTTATGCGTACGCCGAGAGCCAGCGGCCCGGATCGCCCGTGCGCGGCAAAGTCGCCATCTCCTCTTTGCCCTCGGAGAAAGGTGGTCACGGCTCGGGCGCGCTGGGTGGCTATCTGCTGGCGCTCAACGCGCGCTCCCCTGCCTACAAACGCGAAGCTGCCCTCGCGCTCATCACGCACCTCACCTCGTTGGATGCGAACGTGGAGATGGCCGTCGCCTATGGCCGCAACCCGCCGCGGCGCGCGCCGTACCTCGATCCTCGCCTCGTCCGCGCCATGCCGCTGACGGCGAGCCTCCTGCCGATCATCGAGCGGGCCAAGCCGCGGCCGCTGACACCGTATTACCCGGCCCTCTCGGACACGCTGCAATCGGAGATGTCGGCGGCCATCACCGGCGTGCGCCCACCGGGCGAAGCGCTCCGCCGCGCGCAGGCGCTCGTGGATCACCTGACGCAGGCCCCCTCGTGAACGGTCGCCGTCCCGGCGCGTCGCGCGACGCGCGCGAAGCCTTCCTGATGCTCGCCCCCGCCGCGATCGTGCTCGCGGGCGTGGCGCTCTTCCCGATCGCCGCCGCCTTCCGGCTGAGCCTGTCGCGGATGATGATCGTCTTCCACGAACAGACCTTCGTGGGCTTCGCCAATTACGCCTTCCTCCTCCGCGATCCACGCTTTTGGACGGCGCTCGGCAACACCGCTTATTTCTCCGCGGTCTCGGTGACGCTCGAGCTCGCGCTCGGCCTCGCCTTCGCGCTCCTGCTCGACGCAAACGCACCTTTTCGCGGCCTGCTCCGCGCCGCCATCCTCGTGCCTTGGGCGATACCCACCGTGGTGGCCGCGCGCCTCTGGGCCTGGATGTTCAACCCGAGCTACGGGCTCATTCCCCATCTGTTGCCGCTCAAGGACGTCGATTGGTTGGGCACGCCCGGCTGGGCGATGCACGCGGCCATCCTCGTCGACGTGTGGAAGTCGACGCCCTTCGTGGCGCTGCTCCTGCTCGCCGGACTACAGACCATCCCGGGCGATCTCTATCGCGCCGCCGAGATCGACGGCGCCTCCTGGTGGCGCTCGTTCCGCTCCATCACGCTCCCGCTCCTCAAGCCGACGATCGCCCTCTGCCTCGTGTTCCGCACGCTCGACGCGTTTCGCGTCTTCGATGCGGTCTACGTGCTCACCGGCGGCGGGCCGGCGAACACGACGGAGACCTTGTCCATCTACACCTACAAGACCCTCATGCGATCCGGCGACTTCGGCTATGGCTCGACGCTCGCGGTCGTCACCTTCCTGTGCGTCCTCACGCTCAGCCTCGGTTACCTCCGGTTGCTCCGCGAGCGCGGCGCGGGAGCGAGCGCGTGACGCGGCGGCTCATCCTCGTCTTCGGCATCATTGCGGCGGCGACGTTCGCGGTGGGGCCTTTTCTCTGGCAGATGCTCACCTCGGTCCGCCCGGCGGACGAGCTCACGCGCATCGATCTGCCCTCGTCGCTCACGTTCGAGAACTACACCGCCGTCTTCCAAGGCCGGCCCTTCGCGCGCGTCCTGCTCAACAGCGCCATCGTCGCCGGGGCCACCACCGCGCTCTGCCTCGCGCTCGGTGCGGCGGCGGCGTTCGCGCTCGCCCGCCTGCCCATCCGCGGTCGCACCTTCATGCTGGGCGCGGCGCTGCTCGTCTCCATGTTTCCGCCCGTGGCCACGGTGAGCCCGCTTTATCTGCTCATTCGGGCGCTCGGCCTGCGCGATCGGTTGGGCGGCCTCATCCTCACGGACACCACGTTCGCGCTGCCCATGACGCTCTGGATCCTGACCGGATTCTTCCGCTCGATCCCCGACGAGCTCTACCGCGCCGCGCGCATCGACGGCTGCTCACCGCTGCAGGCGTTCCACAAAGTCTTCCTCCCGCTCGCGGGTCCGGCGCTGGCGACGACTGCCATTCTGGTCTTCATCTTCTCGTACAACGAGCTGCTTTATGCGCTCACGTTCACGTCCTCGCCGGAGGCGCGCACGGTGCCCGTGGCGATTACCCTCTTCGCGGGCGAGCACGAGGAGCCTTGGGGAGAGATCGCGGCGGCCTCGGTGATTGCCACGCTGCCGCTCGTGCTGGTGACGCTCGTGTTCCAGCGTCGCATCGTGCAAGGGCTCACGGCCGGCGCCCTCAAGGGTTGAATCATGGCGGAGGTGTCGTTCGAGAAGGTCACGAAGACGTACCGGCGCGGCGCCGCGCCCGTGCTCTCCACCGTCGATTTGAGCATCGCCTCGGGCGAGCTCGTCACCCTCGTGGGCCCGAGCGGGTGCGGCAAGAGCACACTCTTGAACCTCATCGCCGGCTTCGAGCGGCCCACCTCGGGCCTCATCCGCATCGACCGCGCCGTGGTCAACGATCTCTCCCCCAAAGATCGCGGCGCCGCCATGGTGTTCCAGAGCTATGCGCTCTATCCGCACCTCACCGTGCGCGAGAACATCGCCTTTCCGCTCGACGTCGCGGGCGTCGATCGCGCCGCCATCGAGGAGCGCGTCGCCGAGACCGCGGCCCGCCTCGGCCTCACTGCCCTCCTCGAGCGGCGCCCCAAAGAGCTCTCCGGCGGCCAGCGACAGCGCGTGGCCTTGGGGCGGGCTTTGGTGCGGCGCTCGCGGCTCTGCCTCTTCGACGAGCCGCTCTCCAACTTGGATGCGGCGCTGCGCGAGCAGATGCGCGCCGAGATCAAGAAGCTGCACGAAGAGCTGGGCGCCACCTTCGTGTACGTCACCCACGATCAGACGGAGGCCATGACGCTCTCCGATCGCATCGTCGTCCTCTCGGGCGGTCGCATTCAACAGGTCGCGTCTCCGCAGGAGATCTACGCGCGCCCCGCCAACACCTTCGTGGCCGGCTTCATCGGCTCTCCGCGCATCAACTTGGTTCCTCCCGAGGTGCTGGGCCTCGACTCCCCTCCTGATCGCGCCATCGTCGCCGGCGTGCGCCCGCACGATCTCGCCGTCGGCACCGGCCCGCGCCCCGAACGCGCCGTGGCCGGCCGCGTCTACCTGGTGGAGCCGACCGGATCCGAGACCTGGGTGACGCTGCAAATCGGCGGCGTCCGCCTCGTGGGCCGCGCCGCCGCCGAGATGGCCCCACGCACCGGCGAGCTGTCGTGGGCCACGTGGGAGCCGGAAAAGGTGATGCTCTTCGACGAGAAGAGCGGTGATCGGATCGAGCGCTTCGGCTGATGGGATGAGCGGAAGAAGAGACGCAACCCGGATACGGATTGGCGTCGACGAAGAATACGTATCACGGCAATGCTTCCCAGAGCACCCGGCGCACGTAGAGGCCAGGCAGCGGGCCATTCGTGTTGTCGGAGTCGGAGTGGAAGGTGAAACGCAGCGTGACCGAGGAGCCGGGAGGCGTTGCGGCGTCGTAGATGCCAGTCTTCAACTTCGGGTTGGACGAGGACGACCACACCTGCTGGCCGCTGACGAGACAGCCGGCGCCGCAATCGAGGGAGCCGTCGTAACCCATGCTGGCGGCGGGGACGGCGGTCCAGCCGGTGGCCGCCGCGGGATCGGTGGTGTACTGCACGTTGCCGCCGTCGTAATAGACGAGGCCGTATTTCTCGGCGTTTCGCCAGACCTCCACGGTCAAACGAATCTTACAGCTCATGTATGACGTGAAATCGACGGTGGGGAGCCGGACCCAATCGTCGACGCCGTTGGGGTACGTCGAGCCCGGGTTCGTCGCGAGGTAAGGGAGGCCGTCGGCCGGGCCCGATGTCGCGGTGCCGACCTTCCACGTGGAGCCGCCGAACCCGAGCATGCTGCCCGTCGGCGCCGTCCCCGTGTTCCAGTTCCAATCGACGATCGTGCCGGGGCACGTCACGCTGCCGCTGCTGCTCGACGCGCTGCTCGAAGAGCTGCTGGACGCGCTGCTGCTGCTGGATGCGCTGCTCGAAGAGCTGCTCGCGCTGCTCGATGCACTGCTCGAAGAGCTGCTGCTCGCGCTGCTCGAAGAGCTGCTGGATGCGCTGCTGCTGCTGGATGCGCTGCTGCTCGACGAGCTGGCGCTGCTGCTCGAGGCGGTGGTGTTGCCCGAGCTGCTGCTCGCCGTCGTGACGTTGCCGCTCGCCGTCGTGCTGCTGCTCGCATCGGTGCTGCTCCCGCCGGTGCCGCCGGTGCCCGTGGCGCTCGCGCCGCCGGTGCTCGCGGAGGAGCCGCCGGCGCCCGTGCCGCCCGCCGTTTCGAGCTGATTGCCGTGCGCACAGGCCGCGGCCATGGAGATGGAGAAAGCACCGAAGAGCAGGGGCCGGGCATGCCGCATGGAAGGATCCTACTTGGCTTCTGCGTGCGCGCGAAGTGGGGCCCTCGACGTAGGCGCGCTCGACCGACGACTCCAAATCTCCCGCAACGGCATCCCGAGCCGGAGGGTCCGGAGCGGTGCGCACGACCGGCGGAACGGAGATTGGCAATCACCTCACTCCGAGCAATGCGCGGCAAGTCGCTGGCACCTCATCGTGCCTACCGACATCCTGTTCGAGGCACACCCATGCTGCGGCGGAAGAAAGATCGATTGATGTCGGACGGCGCGGAGGACGAGCACTCCGCTCCACGCGCCCCGCGAAGGTCGATCCGGGCGCGCGCGCGGCACCGCATTCAGGCTCGTCGATATCGGCATCGGGCCCGATTTCACGAGGGGGCCCGAGGCATCATCGGGCCCGCGCGCAGACGATGTCGGGCCGATGCGATGTATGCTCGGGCGACCACCGGCCGTGGGCGACGGCGCCCATTCCCAGGCTCCTCCCTATTCTAGGCTACGGCCGCTTCCGGTATGACCATGATGATGCGACGCTTCGACTTCTCGCGGTCTCCGTCGTGGAGCGCCGCCCGCAGCAAACCGATCGCGTACGCCGCCGCGCTCGCGTCGACCGGCGCCATGTACCTCGTGCGCGCCGGCCTCGGGGACGTGCTCAAGACACGCGCGCCCTTCATCATGTTCTTCTTCTCGATCACGATCTCGGCGCGCATCGGCGGCCTCGGCCCGGGCCTCTTGGCCACGGTGCTGAGCACGGCGATCGGATGGCGCGCGTTCCTCGCGCCCTCGCGTACCTCGGTGTCGCAGGTGCCGAGCGACGCCGTGGTCATGGCCCTGTACATCGGGATCGGCGTGACCATCAGCCTGGTGTGCGAGCGCATGCATCGCGCGATCGAGCAGGCGGCCGAGCAGGCCGCGGCCCGGCGCGTCAGCGAGGAGCAGGCGGAGCGGAGGCTCGCGGAGATTCAGTCCATCTATGGCACCGCCCCGGTCGGGCTCTGCACGCTCGACACCGATTTGCGGTGGATTCGCATCAACGAGCGCCTCGCCCAATTCAATGGCGCGCCGGTGGAGGCGCACATCGGGAGGACTTGTCGCGAGCTGCTCCCCGATCTCGCCGATGTGATCGAGCCTCTCCTGCGGCGCGTGCTCGGCACGGGCAAGCCGATGATCGACGTGGAGATCACCGGGCGCACGGCGGCTCGGCCGGACGAGGATCGCACCTGGTCGACGAGCGCTTATCCGCTCCGCGATGCTGGAGGGACGATCATCGGGATCAACCTCGTGTGCTCGGACATCACCGAGCGCAAGCGCGCCGAGCAGCGCCTGCGCGCCGCGAGCGAGGCCGCCGAGCGGAACCTGGCCCAGCTCGAAGCGGTGCTGGGGAGCATCCGCGAGGGGCTCGCCATCGCCGGCCCCGACGGCGAGCTCGTCACCATGAACGCCGCCGGCCTGCGCATGCTCGACGTCTCGAGCCTCGCGGAGGCGCGGAACAGCGACATCCCGAGCGAGCGCCGCACGCTCGACGGCGCGCCCGTCGCGCCCGAAGAGCAGCCGCTCGCGCGCCTCCTGCGCGGCGAGCGCGTGGAGCGCGTCGAGCATTGCCTGCGCCTCGAGCCCGGCGGCCCCGAGCGCATCCTCTCGTACAACGGCGCGCCGGTGCTCGATCGCGAGGGCCGGCGGATCGCGTTCGTGGTCACCTTCCAGGACGTGACGGCGGAGAAGCTCGCGGCCTCCGAGCGCGAAGCGCTGCTCGAGAGCGAGCGCGCCGCGCGCGCCGAGGCCGAGCGCGCCAACCGCATGAAGGACGAGTTCCTCGCGGTGATCTCGCACGAGCTGCGCACGCCGCTGAACGCCATCCTCGGTTGGGCCGGCCTCCTCCGGCGGCCGGGTCGCACCGCCGATCAGATCGACAAAGGCCTCGAGGTCATCGAGCGCAACACGCGCGTGCAGGTGCAGCTCATCTCCGAGCTGCTCGACGTGAGCCGCATCGTCACCGGCAAGATCCACCTCGATCTCCAGCCCGTCGGGCTCTCCAGCGTGGTCGAGGCCGGCGTCGACGTGCTGCGCGCGGCCGCCGGCACGAAGGGCGTGGATCTCTCGGCCGCGATCGCGCCGATCGAAGCCCCCATGCGCGGCGACCCCGCGCGGCTCCAGCAGATCGTGACGAACCTGATCGCCAACGCCATCAAGTTCACGCCCGCGGGCGGGCGCGTGGAGGTGACGCTCTCCTCACGCGACGGCTTCACCGATCTCACCGTGCGCGACACGGGACACGGCATCTCCGCGGAGTTCATCCCGCATGTCTTCGATCGCTTCCGGCAGGCCGATGCCTCGACGACGCGGCAGCACGGTGGCCTCGGCCTCGGCCTCGCGATCGTGAAGCACCTCGTGGAGCTGCACGGCGGCACCGTGCGCGCCGAGAGCGCGGGCGTGGGTCAGGGCGCGACGTTCACGGTCTCGCTCCCCTGCGAAGAGACCCGCATCTCCACGACCGCGCTCGTCACGGAGGAGCCGCCGAGCCTGCGCGGCGTGCGCGTCCTGGTGCTCGACGACGAGCAGGACACCCGCGATCTGGTGATGCGTTTGCTCGAAGAGAACGAGGCCGAAGTGCAAGCGGCGACCTCCGCCGAGGAGGCGCTCTCCCTTTTGCGGGCTCAGGTGCCCGACGTGATCGTGAGCGACATCGGCATGCCGGGGATGGATGGTTATGCCCTGATGCGCCGCGTGCGCAGCGAAGGCAGCAACGCGCGCCACGTGCCCGCGATCGCGCTCACCGCCTTCGCCCGCGCCGAGGATCGCGCCCGCGCGCTCGCCGCCGGATATCAGGCCCACCTCACGAAGCCCATCGAGCCGGCCGAGCTCGTGGCCACGGTGGCGAGCGTCCGCACCATGCGCGTCTCGCTCAAGAAGAGCTCACGCAGCGGCCGATCCGCCGCGTGATCTCGGCCCTCGCCTCGTCACTCTCCGTCAGGCATTGATCCTCGCGACAGCGCGACGACGCGCCCGCCGCGCCCACACGAGGCCGAGCGCGACGAGCGCCCATGCTCGATTGGGCGTCGATCGCCCCTCCGTCGTGCACCCGCAGCCCGAAGAGGCTCCCGGCGAAGAAGCGGAGCCGCCCTCGCCTCCACTGCCGCCGTGCCCGCCGGAGCCCGACGCCGAGGCATCCATCGATGTCCCGGCGTCGCCGCCTCCGCCGAAAGGTCCGCCGTCGACCGGCATGACCGTCGGCTCGTGCCACTCGAAGGCACCGAGATCGACGCCCTTGCCCTGCGGCCGCGCGATGCCCTCGATGTCGAGCGCCGGCGCCATGTCGGCGCTGCCCGTGTCCACCGCCGGAGCGCCGGGCAAGAGGTGGAGATCGAACGCGGCCGGATCGACGAAGAACATCGAGAGATCGGTCAGCGTGGCGTTGTGATCGTCGGTGACGTTGGTCCCCTCGAGCTGGAAGTCCGTGGCGAGGTTGTTGCGCACAATCACATCCTGACTCGGCGTACCGTCCTTGTGCGCCGTGACCATGATCCACGGAGGGCCGGGCGTGACGTCGTTCACGTCGATCACGGTGTTGTTGACGATGCGTGAATTCCGCATCCCATAAAAGCTGATCCCGTGCCAATGGTCGGTGACGACCACGTTGTTCTCCACCACCCAACCTTCGAACGTCCCATCGAAGCAGCCGATACCCTGCATCGCATTGGGGAGCTTCTGATTCGGGTCCTCGCGGTTGATGAAGACATTGCCGCGGAGCACGACCCCCTTCACCACGCCCGTGCCCACGCCGCCGGGGCCGACGGACCAGCTCTGGAATCCATCATCGTGGTTGTCGTCACCGGCGGTGTCGTCGACGTGCACGTTCTTGACGAGGTTGTATTGGAAGACCCCGTCATCCCCGAGCCCGCGCATGCCATCCGCGGAGAAGTCGACGATGCGATTGTGCTCCACCAGCGCGCTCGCGCCATCCACGCTGATACCGAATCGCACGTTGCTCAGGTTGTTGCGCCGCACGGTCACCTCGGTCCCTCGGACGGAGATTCCGCTGCTGGCCACGTCGATCCACTCCGTCGCTCCCCAGGACGACGCGTCGGCGACGCTGAAGAGCTCGTTGTCCTCGATCACCACCCGCGCGCTCGTGCCGTCGACGGTCACCATCGTGTCGCCGTTCATGGGCGTCGGCGCATGAGAAGGGCTGATGGACAGGCCTCGCAACGTCCACCCTTTGGCGCCGTTGAAGACGACGTGGCTCACGGTCGGCTTGGCCCCCGTCGCGGCGGCGACGGTGATGGGCGGCGAGAACTCACCCCCTCCGAGCGTCGGCGCTCCATGGTATCCGGAGCGCAGCCACACCGTATCTCCCGCCATGATCTTGGTCCCGAACGCGCCGCTCTTGGCCACCTGCTCCAGCGTCTTCCACGGCTTGGCCGCGCTGCCGTCGCCCGCGTCCGAGCCCATCACCGGATCGACGTAGAGCTCCGCCGCCCACGCCCCCTTCGCCGCGAGCGCCGCCGTCACGAACGAGATCAGCCACACCGAGCGAACACGCCAGGGCCTTCGTTGCATGGTCATCCTCCTCCGAGGGCGAGGATGCCATGGCGGCGCATCCGGCTTCAGGAAATCACGCGCATCCCCGAGGGCCCGTCCGCGCTACCGTGAAGCGCCATGGACCAAAAGCAGATCTACGAACGCCACGCCGCCGAATACGATGCGCTCGTCGCCGCCGAGGATTGCGAGGGTCACCTGCTGCCCGCGATCGAAGCGATCGCAACGGTGCATGGTGCTCGGGTGGTCGAGGTCGGCGCCGGGACTGGGCGGATCACGCGGCTCCTCGTCGCCGGTGGGGCGCGGGTCGTCGCCGTCGATCGATCGACGGCGATGCTCGAGATCGCGCGGCGGCACCTTTCGGCGCTGGAGGCGCCGGGCTCGTGGGAGATCCATTGTGCGGATGCGCGGGAGCTGCCCGTGGCGAGCGGCGAGGCCGATGTGGCCATTGCGGGATGGGTCTTTGGCCACCTGCGCTACTGGCTGCCGGATGGCTGGCAGGAAGCCATCGGCCTCGCGCTCGCGGAGATGAAGCGCACGCTCCGGCCCGGAGGGGCGATGATCGTGATCGAGACGCTCGGTACCGGCCGCGAAGACCCACTCCCGCCCTCGCCCGCGCTCGCGGAATACTACGGTTGGATGGAGGGTGAGCACGGGATGGAGCGAGCCGTCATTCGCACCGATTATGCCTTTCCGGATGTCGACACGGCGGCGGCGACGACGGGCTTCTTCTTCGGTGAGGCGTTCGGCGAGCGCGTGCGGGAGGAGCGGTGGCGTCGGATCCCCGAGTGTACGGGGCTCTGGTGGAAGAGGGTTTGAGCGCGGCGAGCGTCAGTCCTGCTTCAAGAGCAGCGCACCGCTCGGCGACATGCCGCCGCAGGACCCGCCACCCGTGAGGTCCACCTTCTTGCGGTCCGTGCTGATCGTGGCGGATCCGTAGGGATTATCGTCCTTCAGCGTGAAGGTGACGCTGGGATCGAGGGAAAACGGCAGGCCGTGAAGGTCGATGTTGCCCGGCGCGGCCGCCCCGTTGAGGATGCAGTTCCCCGCGAGGGCATAGGAGAGGTTGGTGGCGGCCCCGCAGGCCCCCCCGGCACCGGCCCAGCAAGTGGGAGTGTTGGTGACGTTGGTCGCAAAGGTGCTGTCGGTGCGATCGACGACGAGCGTTGCCGGATTGATCCGGATCTTCTCGAAGTAGCGACTGATCTTGTCCGTGCAGTTGCTGCAGGAGAAGCTCGAGTAGTTCGAGGTGGATCCGTTGTTGCGCGTGAAGGCGAGCGTCAAATACTCCTTCGGGCTCGTCGTGTTCATGCCGGCGCAATGGACCGTGAAGGGCTTCTTGCCCACAGGCTGAATGGTACGCGGACCGTCGGCGACCGGGCCCGTGTGGGCCAGCACGTCGGCACACGACGTCGGATGAGCGCACGTGCCTCCCGAGCAGAACTGACCTGCGTCACACATCGTGCCGCAGTTGCCACAATGCATCACGTCGATGGTGGGATCGACGCAGACCTGCGACGTGCCCGCGTCGGTCGTGACCGGCTCGCTGCAGAGGATGCGCCCCGCTTCGCACACGAGCGAGCATTGCCCCGAGACGCAGGTTCGACCGACGGGACAAGCCGCACCGCACGCGCCGCAGTGTGCGTTGCTCGTCTGGAGGTCGACACACAACGTGCCTCCTTCACACATCGCGTGCGTCGCCGGGCAGGTGAGCGCGCACGCGCCGGACGCGCAGAGTTGGCCGGGCGCGCAGACGTGTCCGCACGCGCCGCAGTTCTTGGAGTCGACGGCCGTGTCGATGCACGCGGCGCCGCACTGCGTTTGAGTCGGAGGGCACGAGACCGCGCAGGCGCCGCCCGTGCAAACCTCGCCGGCACCGCAGGCGTGTCCGCACGCGCCGCAGTTCTTGGAATCGACGGCCGTGTCGATGCACGCGGTGCCGCACTGCGTTTGAGTCGGAGGGCACGAGACCGCACAAGCCCCCTCGAGGCAGACCTCGCCCGCCCCACAAGCATGTCCGCACGAGCCACAATTGGCAGGATCACCGGCGGTGTCGACGCAGGCGGTGTCGCACTGCGTTTGATTCGGAGGGCACGAGACCGCACAGGCACTCTCGACGCAGACCTCACCCGCGTTGCACGCATGCCCGCACGATCCGCAATTGGCGATGTCTTTGGCCGTGTCGACGCAGCCGATGTCGCACTTCGTTTGATTGGCGGCGCACGACAGCGCGCAGGTCCCGGCAGCGCAGACCTCGCCCGGATTGCAGGCATGCCCGCACGCGCCGCAGTTTTGCGCATCGACGTTGGTCGCGATGCAGGAAGATCCGCACTTCGTTTGATCGGCGGGGCACGAGACCGCACAGGCCCCCTCGACGCAGACCTCGCCGGGATTGCAGGCCTGCCCGCAGGCACCGCAGTTGGTCGAATCGACACGTGTGTCGGTGCAGATCCCGTCACACTGCGTGAAGGGGCAAGTGCTCGCATCGCTCGAGATGCCGCCGTCGAGATTGGGCAGCATGGGCTCCGAGCCGACGCAGGAGATCGCGCCGAGCACGACGGCCAAGAGGGGCACGGGGGCGATCAGAAACCAGGTCATTCGTTGCTTCGTGAGGCGCATTTGGATTCTCCTCGATGACTCAAAACACGCCGTGAGCGCTCAGGCCGGCGCTGGTCGTGCTCATCCACGGGGTGACTTCGACGTTGCTGGTGGTGAGTGGTTTACGGCGCGACGCGACCACGAGGCCCACGCCGGCGCCGAGCGCGGCGAGGCCGATACCGCCGCTCACGAACATCCACAGGCGATCGACACGGGCGGTGTGATCGGCCGAGAAGGCGGCCTGCGACGCGCAGGGCATGCCGGGAGGACAGAGATCGTCGCGCCGGCTCGTGTTGGAAGCCATCTGCGCGCCGAACGCGATGGCGGTGCCGAGGCCGGCGGCGCCGAGGCCGATGCCGATCCAGCCGGCGATGCGCTGTCCGTTGCCCGAGGGCGCGGCGGGCGGCGGGAGCGTGACGAGCTTCACGGGCGGGGTGCTCGTGGAGGTGGCGACGACGACGGGATCGAGGGTCACCTCGATGCGATCGGTGCCGCCGCTCGGCCCCAGGTTGATCTTGCGCACGAAGGGCACGCGGCCCTCGGCGACGACGTCGATGTGATGCTCGCCGGGATCGAGCGGCAGCGCAGTGCCGAGCGCCTCGCGCGGGAGGTCCGTCCCGTCGAGCGATACGCGCATGCCGGGCGCGGGTGTCATCACCTCGATGACGATCTTGTGAAGGCTCTTCTCGAGCGCGACGGCGTGCGTGCGCGCGAACTCGGCGCGGCGCGTGTCGTTGTCGCGGGTAGCGCGGGCCTGCACGTCGGAGAACTCGGCCCAGGCCGTCGCGATCTTGCCCTGCTTCTCGTGGCACACCGCCAGGTTGAGCAAGGTGCCGAGCGTGAAGTCGAGCTTCAGAGCGCGGGTGAAGAGATCGGAGGCGGCGTTGTAATCTCCCGCGGCCATCTTCTCCTGCCCCTGACGAAAGAATGATTCGGCCATCGTCGTCGTCGCCGTCGCCTGCGCGTGTGCAGGCGAGGAGGCGAGGAGGCCGACCCCGATCAGCGCGACGGCGAGGACGCGTGATGGAGAGAAGCGAGCAACATCGGTCATGATGGAGCTCCCTCAACAAGTTGTGTGCCGGGCGGCAGATACGATGAGATCGAGGGCGAGCGCCGCGGCCAGATACGATGAGAGGCGCGAGGGTCGAGCGCGATGACGTGTCATAGCGAGCGCCGACACGTCAGGTGCGTCGGAGCGCAGGTCCGAGGCGGGGCGCGCCGACATGGAAGCTCGCGGGCTGACACGTCAGGCAGCGGCGCTGACATGTCAGGCCGAACGCACTGACACGGAAGAGGGAATGAGCGGCGCGGCGGGCGCTCGGCGGTGGGCGTGTCGACGACGGCCCGAGCTCGAGGTGCGTTCGGCACGGGACTTGTTGAAGGCGAGCCCCGATGGATGTGAATGCGCGCGTCGAAGGTGGGAATGCGTTCCTGCCGGTCGGTCAAGTCGCCGGAGCGACGGTGCTCTCGCGCTGGCAACGCCGGCTGCGCGTGACCGCGATCGTGAAGGCCACCTTCGCCTTCGTGCCCGGCGGCGAGCTCATGCTCACGGCCCCCGCGCGCATCACGGCCGCCGATCTCGCGCCGTACTTGCCGCAGGTCGATGTGCTCTTCGTGGGGCGCGTCGAGGCTGCGCGGGGAACCAACGTGCGTCTCGCGCTGGCGAGCGACGTGCGCCCGCTCCTCGACAAGCATGCGATCGTCGACGGCGCGGGCTCGCCGGGGCTCGGTCCGTCGGGTGCCCTGCGGCGACACGCGCTCCGCACGAATGGATCGATCGTGGAGGTGCCGGACGACTTCGCGTGGGACACGCTGCAAGCGGCGCCGCGGGATCAACGGCTGTCCGTGTTGCGCGGGCGGGTGTGGATTCGGCTCGAAGGCCTCTCTGCGAAGCACTCCGTGCTTCAGATGGCCCTCCCGCCGGTGCGCGCGTTCGCACGCATTCGGGGCGGCGCGGCGGCGCCGCAGGAAATCGAGCTGCGGCCCGACACGATCCTCATCGACGGCGATGCCGAGCGGGTGTCGATCACCTTCCGCGCCGGTCACACCATCGACGACGACACGCATCCTCGGCTCACGGTGTCCGGCGGAATCGATCTCCCCGGACGACCGCTCGTGTGGCCCGCGGCGGCGCGCGAGCAGCTCGCGTCGGGCACGGTGGCGGTTGGCGATCTCGAGTCGCTGCGATCGCCCGCGCCCCTGCCCTTCGGTGAGCTCGCTCGCGCCGCGGCGCGCGGCGAGGTCGCGTCGAGCACGATTGCGGTCACGGATCTCGAGGCGCTGCGATCACGCGTGTCCTTGCCCTTCCAGACCTCCGCGGCGCCCGCGCCGCGGGTGTCGTACGGCGCGGCGCCCTCCGCCCGCGAGAGCTCGGGAACACTCGAGCTCTCCGATGACGATCCGCGCACGGCGGCGCTGCGGGCGATCCCTTTTGGTGAGGTGCCATCGCCTCTTCCAGCGCCGCTGCCGCCGCCCCTGTTCGGGCCGCTGCCGCCGCCGGTACTACCGCCTCGCCGTACCGATCCGCCGCCTGAGCCCGTCAACGCATCTCCGGTGGCCGCTCTTGCAAAGGCACCTCCGCCGGCCGCGCCCGTCAACGCATCTCCACCGATGGATCCCATAAACGGATCTCCGCCGGCGCCCGTAAACGCATCTCCGAAGGCGGCGCCCGCAAAGGCACCTCCGCCCATCACGATTGCGGCGGATACGCCGGATCCAGCGCCGCCGCCGAAGCCACCGAAGCCGGCGCCGCCCGGCGCCGCGCCCGCGCTTCGACAAGGTCTCTACGGAATGTTCTCCGGCTCCGACGAATGAGGCACGACCATGGCATACGACAAAGCCAAGCCCACGCTCGCGAACGGCGCATTGCCGAGCGCGCCCACGAGGACGGACCGCCATCGCCGCCGCGTGTGGCGCCCCTCCGATGATCCGGAGTGCACGTCGTTCGCGCATCGCGAGGAGGACGAGAAGGTCGTCGCAGGAAGGCTCGCGGCCAAGTATCTGCTGCTCGACGTCCCCAATTGGAATCGCGCCGAGGACGAGGCCGATCAGATGGGATCGTACCTGCGCCTCGGCAGCGTTCCCGATCCGAGCATCGCGGGCGCGCACGACGCGCCTCGTGCCACGGGCGAGGATCTCGCGGCCTACGCGACCACGTTCCTCGACGACGATCGCGTGCGCGATGGTTGCCCCGGCTTCGTGCCGGTCGAGGAGCGCAAAGCCGAGACGGCGCGGCTCCACACCAAAGGAGGGTGGCGCGATCACTCGGATGGCAACCGCGTCACCACCACGCGCGGCGACAAGGTCGAGGTCATCCGCGGCAACTACCAGCTCGTGGTGCTGGGCCGGCAGGACGAGGCAGGCGGCGCCACGGGCTGGGATGTGTCCGGCGGCCACATCGAGGGCGTGGGCGGCAAGAGCAGCATCGAGTGGAAGCAGTCGGAGGACGGCTCGTGGAAGACGCACGAGGCCAGCGAGCGCGGCGACACGCACGTCATCCAGCACGGCAAGAGCGTCAATCGCAACTACGGCGAGAGCCAGGACAACACCACGGGCTCCGAGGACGAGATGCGGCCGAGCTGGGACCCGGAGGGCAAGCCCGTCTTCGTCTTCGCGCCCAACCCGACGATCACCGATCGCACGTGGGCGCGGCAGATCGATTCGTACACGGGCTCTTCGGCCTGCCGCGTGCCCGCATCGCGAGCGAGTGCTGGGCGGAGACGATCGTCTCGCTCACCAACACACGCTCGCTGAGCGACGAGACACGGGTGCGCGACTCCATGCTGAGCACGACCATCGCGGGGAGCATGTCGAACGTGATCGTCGCCGGGCAGATGTCGAACGTGAACCTCGCGGGCAACACCACGAACCTCAACGTCGGGATCATGGAGAACGTGAACGTGGCCGCGATGCTCGACGTCACCATCGGGGCCATGCTCCAGATCTGCGCGACCCGGTCGCTCTCGATCAACATGGGGCCGCGCGCCGAATACAACCTGACGCAGCGGCGCGAGCTCGCGGGCGATCGGGAAGACGTGTCGGGCCTCGTGTCGCGCGTGTCGACGACGGAGTCGATCAAGACCGGGTGCTTCAGCGTCATGGCCCCCGTCATCAAGCTGGGCTGATCATGCGCGCGCAGAA
The DNA here is from genome assembly GCA_001931535.1 of Minicystis rosea. Lineage (GTDB taxonomy): Bacteria > Myxococcota_A > Polyangia > Polyangiales > Polyangiaceae > Minicystis > Minicystis rosea. The sequence goes on along the minus strand of CP016211.1, from coordinate 12,928,914 downwards.
CCTCACCCCCTTCCTCTTCGGGTACAAGGTCACCTCGCGGCGGCCCCCGCAGCCGGAGATGACGCTCGTCGTGCGCGGCGCCTTCGTGCTCGCGCCGCACGCGGAGCTCGCGGTGCCGGAGGGGATCTTCCCGCTCTCGCAGGGGAGCTTGAGCGCCGAGACGTTCGCCGAGGAGGACGAGGAGCGCGCGAAAGAGTGCCTCTATCCCGGTGATTTCGCCGACTACAAGCCGCACGCCGAGGTGCTGCTCCGGGGCGCGTGTCACCCGCCCGGCGGTCGCCCGGCGCGCTCGTGCCGCGTGCGCTTCGCGGTGGGCGCGTGGTCGAAGTCGCTCGTGGTGCATGGACCGCGCGTGTGGACGACGAGCGCGCGCGGCGAAGCGCCGACCGAGCCCGCGCCCTTCACGCGCATGCCGCTCACGTACGAGAACGCGTTCGGCGGCGCGGGGCACCTCGAAAACCCCATGGGCAAAGGGCTCGGCGCCTTCGAGCTGCCGAGCGTGGAGCACCCCGACGCTCCCCTCCGCACGCGCCGCGATCGACCGGCACCGGCGAGCTTCGCGCCCATCAACCCGGCCTGGTCGCCGCGCGCCGGCAAGGTGGGCAAGCAATACGGCGCCGCCTGGCGCAAGCAGCGCGCTCCCTATTACGCCGAGGATTTCGACTGGACCTACTTCAACGCCGCGCCCGCCGACCAGCAGCTCGATCGGTACCTGCGCGGTGACGAAATCATCGCCTTCGAGAACCTTCACCCCGAGGCGCCGCGCTTCGAGAAGCGCCTCCCCGGCGTGCGCATCCGCGCCTTCGTCGACGATGTCCACGGTCGCGTCCGCGAGGTCCCGCTCCACCTCGACACGCTCTTCGCCGACCTCGGCGCCGAGCGTCTCTTCCTCACGTGGCGCGGCGTGGATGCCGTCGAGGAGAACGATCTCGCGGACGTGCGCGCCGTGCTCCTCGCCGAAGAGCCGCTCGCAGGGCCCGCACGCGAGGCGGCGGAGTATCACGCGATGCTCGCTGATTTCGAGCGCGATCCGCGCGATCTCGAACGCGCCGTGCCCGAGTCTCTGCGCGCCCCATGGCGCCTCATGCAAGAGCGCGCGAACGGCAAGGCGCCCGCGGGAAACGACGATGCATCCGATCCCATCTCGGCGCTCCTCGGTCACGAGCTCGGCGACGTCGAGAAGCCGCAACAAGCACGCGTGGGCGCTGCCGTCGCGAGAGCGGGCACCGTGCCTCTCCCCGAAGGCCGCGATCTGCGCGCGCTGCTGAGCGGCGCCGTCAACGATCGAAGCACCGCGACGACGACGCCGGCGAAGCCGGGCGCTCCGCTCACCGCGGTCCTCCAGCGGATCGTCGCCAACGTCGAGGTGCTCAAGGCGCAGGCGGCCAAGGGCGTGCCAGTGCCGGGGCTCGATCGACTCGAAGCGATGCTCGCCGATCCACGCCTCCGGCAGCTCGCACCCGGCTTCCGCATGCCGGGCGAGGCCGCGCCCGCCGAGCCCGGGCCGGGCGTCGATCTCCGTGGCCGCGATCTCGGCGGACGCGATCTGCGCGGCGCGGATCTCACCGGCGCCGATCTCACCGGCGCCCACCTCGCAGGCGCGAACCTCTCGGGTGCATGCCTCGCAGGCGCGCTGCTCGTCGACGCCATCCTCAGCGAAGCCAACCTCGAAGACGCCAACCTCGAGCGCGCCAACCTCACCGGCGCGAGCCTCGGCCGCGCGCGCGCCACCGGCGTCATTCTTCGCGGAGCCACGATCGACAAGCTCGACGCCGGACGCGCGGTGCTCCGCTGCGCCGTGCTGGCCGAGGTCCGTGGCGAGGCCGCGTCGTTCGCGGGCGCCGATCTCACCGGCAGCGACGGCCGCGGGGCCGAGCTCGTTCAAGCGATCTTCGATGAATGCTCCCTGGAAGATGCCCAGTGGTCCGGCGCCCGTCTCGATCGCTGTCGCATCGAGAACGCACGCGCCGCCCGCATCCTTTTGGAAGGTGCCCATCTCGGCGGAACGAGCTTCTCGAACACCGATCTCACGGGCGCGCGCCTCGTGGAGATCCGCGCCCCGCGATCCATCTGGCTGCGCGCCAATCTCACCCGCGCCGATCTGCGCTGGGCCTCACTGCCCGAAGCGCACCTCTCCGAGGCCAATGCGCGAGAGGCCTTGTTTCGCTGTGCCGATCTCGCCGACGCGCGCCTCTACCGCACCGCGCTCACGGGCGCCGCGCTCGACCACACGAACCTCCTCCGCGCCGATCTCTGCAAAGCCGATCTCACGCGCGCGCTCTGCACCGGCGCCAACCTGTACGACGCCAAGCTGCTCGGGGCTCTGCTGAAGGGCTGCGACTTCACGGGTGCCAATACCCTCCGCTCCACCCTGGAGGCTTCATGATCACCGCCGAAGCATTGCTCGCGGCGATCGCTTCCGGCGAGTCCCTCGAAGGCGAGCGCATCACCGGGCTCGACCTCACGGGTGCTTCGCTCGCAGACGCGTGGATGCCGGCCGCGAAGCTCCGCAAGGTGATCCTCGCGAAGGCCGCGCTCGGCACCGCCAACCTCTGCGGAGCCGAAATCGTCGAGTGCGATCTGCGCAGCGCCGATCTCTCGGAGGCCGATCTCCGCGACGCTCTCCTCCTCGCCACGGACCTCTGCGAGGCCTCGCTGCAGAACGCCGATCTCCGCGGCGCCAAGCTCGCGTACGAAGACCTCTCGGGCGCCGATCTCTCGGGCGCCGATCTCACCGGCGCCGATCTCACCGGCGCGAACCTCACGGGCGCCAAGCTCCACGGCGCGACGCTGGAGAACGTGCGCGGCGACCTTTCCGTGCTCACCTCCGCCGATCTCACCGGCGCGCGTCTCACCGAGGTCTCGCTGATCCGCGCCAAGCTCGGCGGCGCAGTCCTTCGTGACACGAAAATCGAAGGGTGCTCGCTCATCGCGGCCAACCTCCAGGGCGCCGATTTCTCGGGCGCCGAGCTCGATCGGGTCGTCTTCGTCAAAGCCGATCTCTCGGGCGCCGTGCTCCCGCGGCGCATGAGCAAGACCATCTTCGACGAGGCGATCCTCGGCGAAAAGAAGCTCGGCGGCAAAGACCTCTCCGGCGCCGAGCTCGACGGACGAGACCTGTCCGGCGTCGATCTCGCGGGCGCGAACCTGTCCTCCTCGTCGCTCCGCGGCGCCAACCTGCGGAACGCCAACCTGCGCGACGCCCGCCTCGAGAACACGATCCTCGCGGACTGCGATCTCACCGGCGCCGATCTCCACGGCGCGAGCTTCACCGGCTCCATGCTCAGCGGCGCCAAGCTCCCCGGCGCAGATCTCCGGGGCCGCGATCTCGTGGGCGTGATCCTCACGCGCGCCGATCTCTCGGGCGCCGATCTCTCGGGCGCGCGCGTGGAGCGCGCCATCCTCGACGGCGTCGATCTCTCGGGCGCCGATCTCACCCGCGTGCTCATGAAGCAGGCGCAGATGCCGGGCGCGCGCCTCGACGGCGCCAAGGTCGAGCGGGCCATCTTCGACAACGTCGATCTCGGCGGCGTCGACGTCCGCGCCCTCGGCCTCGCCGGCGTGACCATGACGCGCTGCCAGCTCGTCGGATCCAACCTCGCCGGCGCGGTCTTCCGCGGCTGCAACCTCTCCCGCAGCAACTTCGCCCAAAGCGATCTCTCGGGCGCCGTGTTCGACGCCTGCCTCCTCGAGAGCGCGAGCTTCGCCGAGGCGCGCCTCGATCGCGCGCGCTTCACCGAGCTCGCCGCGCGCACGGCCTACTTCGGCGACGCCTCCCTGCGCGGAGCGCGTCTCTTCAAAGCCATGCTCCGCGGCGCCGTCTTCGCGGGCGCCGATCTCGGCGAGGCCGATCTCTCGGGCGCCGATCTGCGCGAAGCCGTGCTCACCCGCGCGCGGGCCCGCGCCGCGCGCTTCGTGGCCGCGCGCCTGGAGGACGCTTTGCTCGCGCACGCCGATCTCCGCCATGCCGATCTCGGCAGCGCCGACCTCTCCCGCGCCGATCTCCACGCCATCCAACAAGACGGCGCTCGCTGGACGGAGGCCCTCGTGCTCACCGCGCGCCGCACCGATCCCGATCGTCTCGCCGCCGAAGCGTGGCGCCCCCCGCCGCGGTCCCTTTAGGAGGATCCATGTCGCAACGAGCTTTGAAGAGCACCCCGCTCCCGCACCCCCCACAAGCCGACTACCTCGGTCCCGCCCAAGTCACCACGGCCACGGCCTCCGCCGCCGAGGTCGAGCTGCCGAGTGGAGACATCGTATCAGCGCGCCTCGCGCTCGCTTTCCCCTACCAGCCCGCGCCCGGTGACACCCTGCTCGTCATCGGCCGCGGCGACACCCATTATGTGATTGGCGTGCTCGACGGCACGGGCGCGACCAACCTCACGCTCCCCGGCGACGTCGCCCTCCGCGCCGCGGGCGCTCTGCGGCTCGAAGGCGGCTCCGGCGTGCACATGAGCGGCCCCGAGGTGAACATCGATGCTCGCCGACTCCGCTTCACGGCCGAAGCCATGATGCAAAAGCTCGGCTCCCTCGTCCAGCGCGTCACCACGCTGTGGAGCGTGCGCGCCCGCGACGCCGAGATGTTGATCGAAGACGCCTCGCTCACCCGCGCGCGCACCGCCGCCATCCTCACCGACGAGACGATGAGCATCAACGGCAAGCAGATCAACCTCGGTTAGGAGACAAGCATCATGCTCCCCGCCTCCACCCGCGCCCAAGGCATGAGCCTCGCATTCCCCAACGTGCGCCCCACGCCCGCCGGCCCCGCCGTGGTGCCGATTCCCTACGTCAATCTGGCCAAGAACGCGGCCTCCATCGCGTTCTCGCCCAACGTCGTCCTCTCTGGCGCCAATGCCTTGAACCTCCGCTCCAAGGTCCCCCGCACCCTCGGCGCCGAGCCCGCATTGCCGCCCAACGATCTGGCCGGCGGCTACATCGCGGGCAATCCCGTGGTCCAGATCAACAACCTCCCTGGCATCAACCTCGCTTGCCCCGCCAGTGGAGATAGCATGAACGCGTTCGGGGCCGTCCTCTTCCCGAGCACGACGAACGTGCTTTACACGCTGGCACCCAAGGACACGGAGAGGAGAGACGAGGCAGATGGAGATCCATATGCGCGGTCTCTCGACGAAGAGGCGCTCGCGGATCTCGCTTCCTGCGGGAGCCATGGCCCCTCGGTGGAAAGCCACCTGTCTGCTGAGGGCGTCGGCCACATCGCCCTTCGTGCCTTCACGGCGGATGTGCCGGCGCGCGTCTTCTCGGCCATTCGCGCCATGACGGCAGAGGGCATGCGAGAGCTGGTGATCGATCTCCGCGACAATCCCGGCGGCGAGGAGACGGCCTTCGTGGAGCTGGCCAGCGACTTCCTCGATGCGGGAAGCGTGGTGGTCACGCGGCTCGACGGACACGGCGACGAGACGGTGCTGCGGAGCCGGCACGAGGCGGTCTATCGAATGCCAGTGACGCTCGTGGTCAATCGAGGGACGGCGTCGGCGGCGGAGCTGTTTGCGGGATGCCTGAAAGCGCACGGGCGAGCCAAGGTGATTGGGGAGAGGACGTATGGGAAGGGCGTTGGACAGGCGGTGCGCGTGACGGCGGAGGGGAGCGTGAGGGCGGTGTCGGAGGTGCGGTATCGGCTGCCGGATGGGGGTGAGGTGGAGGGGGTGGAGGTGGAGATGGAGGCGGGCCCCGCTGAGCACGAACGAGAGAGCATGTCATGAATCCTAGGCGATCCACTGGTTCAGTTCGGGGTCGGGGCGGTAGCTCAATTCGGGGTGCCACTTCGAATCGGGGCACGACAGGGAGGGGAAACACCACCCAAGCGCGGCCTGCGATGGGTGGAGCCGTCAAGCCACAGACCTCCGACGCATCATCTGGGCAGAACCATCCTCCGGCAAGAGATCCAGGGAGCGACGCCAAGAACGAGACGACTCCGAGGGGGGATACGGCTCATGAGATCGAGATCGCGTTCGGACCTCCAACGGGTCACGTGCCCGCTGCTCTCCTGAGTGACTACAACCTGAGTGACTACAATCAGAAGCAAGCCGCCAAGCCCACCCCCGCCGACGCGCCCTCGCGGAATTCCGATCAAGATGCCCACAGCGCCAAAGCGAAGAGCGGGAACGTGGACGAAGAGGACGAAAGAAAAGCCCGCAACGCGCAGGATGACGAGGATGAGCAATCAGCTCGCGTGCTGAGAGCGAGAGATGAGCAGACTGCGCAAGAGGATGAAGACCAGGAGGAGGGCGGTGACGCCGCCGAGGACAAGCGCGGGCAAACGAGCGGGACTCCGGTGGCACGCAAACCGGATGAAGGCGCAACTCCGCCGTCCAGCGCACCACCCCGACCCCTGAGTTGGGCAGACCGCATGAATGCCTCCATGGCGAAGGCCCCCGAACCAACGAGCGCTTCCAGCGCTCGCGTGAAGACAAAGAAGCTCACGCCGGAAGGAAAGACCAAGCTGAGAGCTGATATCCTCAAAGACCTCGAACACTTGAGCAAGATCGCCGAGCAATACTTGCGAGACCATCCCATCGGCACGGCGGAGAAGACCATCTGTTACATGTGGACAGACGAAGGGGAGAGGTGCGTCGCCGGAAGCGGGCCCAAGGATTCAGTGAGCGTCGATGATAGAAAAAGGATCAAATCCTCGGCAGACAAACGGAAAGGGAGCTGCGCCGAAGAGGTCATCCTCGCCAAGTTCCCCAAGAAGAAATTCATATTCAGCATAGCCTATGACAGGACTCGCACCGGAGGTGAGAAGTGGAAGGCTGCCTGCAACAATGGGTGCAAGGACATGCTGACCAGCAACAACATCGAGGATCTCTCCAGCGCAGCGCAGCAGGCCACTCCGAGCGATTGACGACACCCTTCTCGCATTCTGTGCTTGCCACAGGTCACCTCGCGGACGCCGCGCGACCGCTCCAGCGATAGTCACCTCGCTCGCCCGCCCCTGTCCTCATCCCGACGGCCGCTCAATCACCTCGCAAACTCAGGAGGAGACCTCCCCATGACCACCTACCACGCCGACATCTGCCTCGAGTCCAACCGCTTCTCCTGCGATCACCTCCGCATCCGCCGCCTCACCGGCAGCGAGGCCATCTCCCGACTCTTCTCCTTCGATCTCCACATCGTCTCTCTCGACCCCGAAGGCCCCGATCCCGATCTCATGCTCGGCGCTCGTCTCACCCTCGTCTTCGAGCGCGAAGGCATCGAGTCGCGCCGCATCCACGGCGTCATCGTCGAGGTCGCCGATCAGCTCGCCGACGCCTCCGAGCTTCATGGTTATCGCGTCCGCGTCGCGCCGCGCGCGCAGCGCCTGACGCAGGTCTCGGCACATGATGTCTTCGTCGACGCCACGGTGCCGGAGATCATCGAAAGCAAAGCTGCTCTCCTCGGTCTGGGCGCAGACATCGAATTGCGCCTCGACGGCAAGTATCCGCGGCGCGAGCTCTGCGTGCAGTACGACGAGACCGATCTCACCTTCGTCTCGCGGCTCGCCGAGCACCTCGGCGTGAGCTTCTTCTTCGAGCACGAAGACGACCGCGACCGGCTGATTTTCACCGACAACCCCGCCGGCTTCACCCCGGCCGAAGGCACGGTGTCCTTCCGCACGCGCGGCGAGAAGCGCGATGTCTTCGCCCTCGAGGTCCAGCGCCGCGTGGCGCCGAGTTATTACGCCGTCCGCGACTACGATTACACCAAACCGCTCCTCGATCTCACCAGCCAACACCAGCTCCGCGCCCAGCCTGGAGGGGTCATCGAGCACGGCGCCCACCACCGCACGCCCGAGGAGGGCCGCGCGCTCGCCCGCGTGCGCGCCGAGGAGCAGGACAGCGCTCGTCGTGTGTACGTCGGCCAAAGCGATCTCCCTTCCCTCGCCGCCGGCATGGAGGTGCGCATCGAGGGACATCCCGCGGCCGATCCTCTCGATCTCCTGATCATCGAGGTCGAGCACGAAGCCTCGCTGGTCGTCGCCGATGCGGGCGACGAAGGCGCGGCGAGCTACCGCAACGCGTTCCGCGCCGTACCCGCGGGACAAGCTTACAGGCCGCCGCGCGCCACGGCGCGCCCGCGCATTCCCGGTTTGGTGGTCGGTGTCATCGATCCCGGCCCCATGGGCGCAGAGGCCTTTGCGCCCATCGACGATCAAGGCCGCTATCGGGTCCGCTTCCTCTTCGACAACGCACCTCCCGGATCGCGCGCGGCGTCCGGGCCGGTGCGCATGCTCCAGAGCTCGGCCGGCGAAGGCTACGGCACGCACTTCCCCCTTCGGGTCGGCACCGAAGTGCTCGTGGGCTTCGTCAATGGTGATCCCGATCGGCCGGTCATCGTGGGCGCCGCGCCCAACCCGCTCAAGCCCTCTCCGGTGACCAGCCGGAATCCGGCCGTGAACCGGATTCGCACCGTCTCCGGGATCACCATCGACATGGTCGACGAGGGCTAGGATGGAAGCCCTCCTCGCGCAGGCGCCGTCTCCGCCATGGACTCCCCTCGCGGGTGACATCCATTCTCGCGCCGGCGTCCCCATCCATCTCGAGCCGCTCGGGGTTCAGCACGCCGCCGCTTATGGGCCTCTGTTCCGCGCCGATCCGCGGCTCCCCGAGCTCGTCTGGCTGCCCCCGTTGCGCACGCGCCGAGCGACGGAGTCGTGGATTCGTCGGGGAGCCCGGGAGGGCGGTTGGGAGCCCTTCGCCATCATCCATCGTGAGCTCGGCCTGGTGGGCGCGATATCACTCGTCTTCCACGGTTCGATCGGCGCATTCTGGTTCTGGATCGGCGCCGAGCACCGGCAACGCGGCTTCGGCGCGCAGGCGCTCGCCCTCCTGCAGCGGCTCGCGACCGAGCACCATCGTCTGGAGGGCCTCGTCGCGCTGGTGCTCGCCGTCAACACGCCCTCTCGGCACGTGCTCCGGGCCCGCGGGTTTCGAGAGACCGGGCTCACGGTGCTGCCCCGTCGCGAAGGCGTGCTCCTCTATGCCAGTGACGCGCTCCGGGAAGCGCCTTCGCTCCCCACCCGGGTAGGAGATCTCTTGGCCTCGGTCGACGCGAGCGTGCGCATCGGGGCGCGAGGCCGGAAGAGCTCGCTCGATACCAGGCCCTCGCCACGTCCAGAAGGAGCTCAGTCATGATCACCGGACAGACGAGCACCGCCAGCCGAGGGATCCTTCCGCGGCGGGAAGCGCAGCGGCCCGTCCTTGCGCTCATGGGCCACCTCCGCCGGGCCGGCGCCGTGGTCGCGCCCATCGACGTTCACTATCCCTCCGGCGGGTTCCGCGGGATTCGCGCGGCGAGCGCGATTCGCTCCGGCGCTCCCATCCTCTCCATCCCGCTATCGTCCCTTCTCACCACGGATGTCGCCCGCGCCTCCACCATCGGCCGGGCCATCACCGACTCCGGCGCTGCCCTCGACAGCACGCATTCGCTCATCGCCGCCTTCCTTCTCCAGGAGCGCCTCGACCCTCGCTCCTCCTTTTGGCCTTACCTCGACTCCCTCCCGATCTCGTTCGCGACCTTTCCCCTCTTCTTCGGCGAAGACGATCTCGCCCTCCTCGAGGGCTCGATGACCGTCGCCAAGATCGAGGCCCGCCGCGCCTCCATCCAGCACGACGACGACGCCCTTCGCGCCGCCGTCCCCATGTTTCGCCGCTTCTCCTCCGCGAGCTTCCTTCGGGCGCGCATCACCGTGACGAGCCGCATCTTCGGTCTCACCATCGCCGGCCAGAAGACCGAAGCTCTCGTGCCGCTGGCCGACATGCTCAATCACCGAGAGCCGCCGGAGACCCATTGGACCTACGATGACGAGGCCGGCGCCTTCGTGATGACGGCGCTCCGATCCTTCGCCGTCGGTGAGCCCATTCACGACAGCTACGGCCGGAAGTGCAACAGCCGCTTCTTCCTCAGCTATGGATTCGCGCTCGAAGACAACGAGGACAACGAGGCCATCGTGCGGCTCGGCCCCTCCGCCCGAGCATTCCAGATCTCGACACGCCCCGACGACGACCGCGCCCGTGAGGCGCTCTCGTTCCTGCGCACCGCATGCGCCACGGAGAGCGAGCTGAGCGCCGCGCTCGGCACCGAGACACTGCCGCTCAACGCACGCAACGAGAGCGCCGCCCTGCGCGCCCTCGCCGCAGCCTGCGAATCCGCGCTCGCCGCCTTCCCAACCACGCTGGACGAGGACGATACCCTCCTCGCCGAAGGCCGTTTGAGCCCGCGCGCGCGTCTCTGCATCATCCAACGTCGCGGTGAGAAACGCGTGCTCCGCGCGTGGATCGACCTCGTCGTAGAAGCCCTCCCCTTCCTCCGGCTGCCGTGGGAGCGGCTCGTGCAGACCACGCGCGAGCGCTCCGGGAACAGGCACGTGGATCGTCATCTCCACTCGATCGTCTCTGCGCTCACCGAACGACGGCGGGCGGAGCGGGCGGCGATTCGAGAAGGGGTGTCTCGATGATCGAGCGCTGCCCCGACACCAACACCGAGTCACCTCGCTTCGCTCGTATCGCGTGCTGGTGAAGCCACACGCGCCGTCTTTCGAACAACCTTCAGGCACGCTCGACGAGGCATGAAATGTCGACGCTGACTCCGGGCCAGGTCTTCCATCGTCGCTACGAGATCGTCCGCTGCATCCGAGCCGGCGGCATGGGCGCCATTTACGAGGTCGTGCACCTGGAGACGCGCCGCCGGCGGGCCCTCAAGGTGATGCTCCCCGACATCGTGGGCAGCGGCGACATGCTCGACCGTTTCCGGCTCGAGGCCACGATTGCCGCCAACATCGAGAGCGAGCACATCGTCGAGACCTTCGATGCAGGCGTCGACGAAGACACCGGCGCTCCCTTCCTCGTCATGGAATTGCTCCGCGGTGAGGATCTCCGCACCACGCTTCGCCAGCGCGGGACGCTCGCCGCCGCCGAGGTCGTGGCCCTCTTCGCCCAAGTCGCGAGCGCGCTCCAACGCACGCACGCCGCCGGCGTCATCCACCGCGATCTCAAGCCCGACAACCTCTTCCTCACGCGCCGCGACGACGGCAGCCCCAAGATCAAGATCCTCGATTTCGGCATCGCCAAGGTGCTCGCCGAAGGCAACCAAGCCGCCGCCCGCACGCGGATCATGGGGACGCCGCTCTACATGTCACCGGAGCAAGTCCGCGGCGACGGCACCGTCGGCCCGCGCGCGGATCTCTACGCCCTGGGCCACATCGCGTTCACGCTGCTCGTGGGCTCCGCCTATTGGGCCGACCTCGCGCGACAAGGCGATGTCTATGCGCTCATGCTCCAAGTCGCCGGTGGAGGCGGCCCGGCCGCGAGCGAGATGGCGAGCCGGCGCGGCGTCGCGCTCCCGCTCGGCTTCGATGCCTGGTTTGCCCGCTGCACCGCCATCGATCCCCACCAGCGCTTCGAGACGGCGACCGCGCTCGTCGGCGATCTCGCTGCCGTGCTCGGCGTCCCCGCCGCGGGGCTCTCGAACGCATTGCTCGCGCCCGTCCCCCACGCGACCGCGAGCGTCCCTCCGTACGCCGCCGCTCCGCCCATGGCGACGAGCTTGCTGCCCGACGTCTCCGCGTTCGCCACGCCCAGCGCTCCCTCGCTGAGCGGCGCCGCGTTCACCGAGCCTCGACCGAGAGCCGCGCGGCTCGATTCGTCGGCAAGCTCCTTGTCGTCCACCGGCACCGGCGGCGAGAGGCGCCCACCGACATCGAAGCTCCGCATCGCCTTACCGCTCGCCGCGCTCGCCATCCTGATCACGGGCGGCCTCGCCATACGCTTCTCGACGGGAGGCGCGCATCGATCCTTCAACGAAGATCCGAAGCCCGCCGCCATGCCACCATCGCCCCCCATCGAGGCTCCACCCGCGCCCAATCCCAGCATGCCTGTGGTGTCACCCGACATCGATGCAGGCATTCCCTCCATCGCCGACGCCGGTGCTCTCGCCGTGGATGCCGGCAACACGCCCTCATCGGGCGAGGTCCCTTCGGCGCATTCACCGATCCTCGCCAAGCCACGCCCCATGAAGAACCCTCCGCGCGCTTCGGCCTCGGCCCCCGCTCCGCAGATCCCGCCCGAGCTCCTCCCACGCGAATAGCCCGCATCGGAGCACGCTCGACGGTGCCCGCCTCGTGCAGGAGATATCGCGTCAGCCCCTCGGCTCTCCGCCGCCGGCCCAGAAGAGCTGGCGCAGATACCACGCTTGCACGAACTGGCGCCGTTCGGAGGCGTGGAGGGCGTCGCGCATGCGGCCGACGAGCACGACGGGGATGAGGATCCAGGCCACCGTGGCATAGGCCATCGCGCCGATCGTGGGCCAGCGCGGGAGGCCGATGGCGCGCGCGGAGACGATGATCTTGCCCGGCTCGAAGGTGTAGGCCGGCGGGCCGAGGCCGGCGCTCTCGGCGATGAAGGGAGCCAAGGCGCCGGCGACGAAGAGGAGCGCCCCGACCCAGCGCTCGCGCTTGGTCGCGCTGATGGCGAGGATCATCGCCGCGATTGCCGCCGCCGTCGGCGAGAGGACGAACGCGCCGAGGTAGCAGCTCGTGAGCGCGATGATGGCCGCGGTCATGCCCGTGAGCAGCAGGGCCTCGGCGGTGCCGAACCGGGTCTTCTGCGCGAGGCGGCGCGCGAACAGCGCGGTGATCAGGGTCAGCGCCGCGGTCGTCCCGACCGTCGTCCAGCTCATCACGCCCGCGAGGACGACGATCGGCACCACGGCGAGCCAGAGGAACAGCCCGCGCATGGCGAGGGCGGCGTTCATCTTCCGCGATCGATCGGCCGCCGCATCGAGATCCGAGCGCGCCGCCGCCGGCACCTCGTCGGAAGCATTGGTCAAGAGGTCGAGGAGCAGCCCCTGCGCTTCGGGTTGATCGACGTCGAGCGCGAGCGCCTTCATCGCTTCACGCATCGCCTCGACGCGCCCCTCGGCGCCGCCGGGCCCAGCGTCTTCGAGCCGCTTCCGCGCAGCCGCGGCGTGCCGGGCCGCGAGATCCTTGCGGAGCTTCAGGTCGTGCTCGCCGTCGAGGTAGCGCTCCACCGCCTCGGCAAGGGCGCGCGCGCTCGGCGGCCGATCCTCGGGACGCACGGCGAGCGCTTGGACACAGAGCTCGTCGAGCTCGGGCGGCACCGACGGCGCGCGCGTCGAGGGCCTCTCGATCGCGTTCGACGCGAGGCTGAAGAGCAGCTCGCGCGCGTTCGTCTCCGTGCGGAAGCGGGTCAGCGTGAGGATCTCGAAGAGGATCGCGCCCAGCGCATAGACGTCGGCCCGCGCATCGATGCGCGCCCCTCGACCGGCGAGCTGCTCGGGCGCCATGTATCCAATCGTCCCGAGCAGCGCGCCCTTGGCCGTGAGCATGCCCGACGCGCCCACGACCACGCTCGCGGCTTGGGTGACGGCGTTCCCGTCGACCGCGTCCTCCTCCTCGACGACCGGAGGGTCGGTCACGCCGCTGACCTTCGCGAGCCCCCAGTCGAGGAGATACACCTCGCCGTACGAGCCCAGCATGATGTTGCTGGGCTTGAGATCGCGATGGACCACGCGCCGCGTGTGCGCGTAGTCCACCGCGAGACAGACCTGCGCGAAGGCGGAGAGGATGCGCCGCGTCCCGAAGCGCCGGGTCCACGCGACGTCGCCCTTGCGGAGGTGCTCGAGGATGCGCTCGAGCGTCTCGCCGCGGACGCGCTTCATGGTGAAGTAGACCTGCTCGTCCTCGTCGACGTCGAGATCGTAGACGGGGACGATCGCCGGGTGCTCGAGCTGGCCTTGCACGCGCGCCTCGCGGAGGAATCGCCGCAGCGCCACGGCGCTGTCCTTGGCGTGCATCGTCTTCCGCGCGACCCGCCGGCCGATGCGCTGGTCGAGGGAGAGCCTCACCTCGCCCATCCCGCCCGAGCCGAGGATCTCTCCCGACGCGTAGCGACGCCCGCCGCCCATCGCGTCGAGCTCGCTCTCCAGCGCGGCCCCGTCGATCACGTCGGAGGGCACGCCGCCGACTTCCTCGTTGAACGGGTCGGAGACGGTGACGGTGTCGCTGAAGCCGGCCTTGGCCGAGGGCGCGACGGTCGTGTCCGATCGAGCCGCCGATGGCTCACCGCCGGCGGAGAGGGGTTGAACCTGGGAGGCCATCTCGGCGCCAGCGTAGCGCGAGCCGGTGCACGCTTGCCGAGCACCGATCATCGACGCGCCTCAAGGAAGCCGGCGGCACGAGACGGAGCCGAGGCGCTCACCGGGGAGGTCGCGCCGAGAGCTCTCGGCGCGAGGCGCCATCACGAAGTCGATGGCTCGATGAGTGCGGGGAGGATGAGGAGGGGAGCGCCCCAGAGCATATGGGGCGCTCGGAGAGACGTTTTCATGGGCAGCGCGGCGTGGAGGGCTCGGCGCTGCGGGCGCATTCGACCGAGGTTAGCGGCGGACCCAACGGCCGGGGATGTACTCCCAGCGGGTGTCGCGGCGCTCCCACTGCGGCCCGACGTACGCGTAGCCCACCCGCTGCGCTTCCCAGCGGCCCGTGACCCACACGTGCTGGCGGCCGTTCCAGCGATAGTAGCCCGGCGCCCAGAAGTGACGCGCGCTCGGCGCCCGACCGTAGACCTCGCGGCGCGCCGCGGGAGGCGCGTGCGGCGCGTAGTAGTGACGCGCGCCGTAGCCGTAGCGGACGCGGACCGAGTTCTGCTCGACGCCCGCCGTCGAATCGCTCTCCTCCACCGGGGCCGTCGCCGCCGTCTCCTCCGGAGCCACGGCGTCACCCTCGGTGGGCGCGGCGCAACCAACCGCCGCCATCGAGCCCATCATCATCGCCACCGCCACCAGGATCTTGCCGTTGAGCTTCATGGTCGTCGTCCTTCCGAAGTTGCGGCCCCTCTGCAGGGCCGGGAGAACCGTTCGTCGTGCTTGACCCTTAGAGCAACCGGCGGGCCAACCCGGCGCGAGGGGCGATCACCGTGATTCCCGCGGGATTCCGAGGAGCGACGGGGCCGCGGGCGTAACGATCGCCGTAACATCGCTCCTCCGAGCGCAACGCGCCGCGCGCGCGACGGCGGCAACCGTTACGCCCCAGGAGCGATGCGGCCGGACGGGAGCGCCGATCGCTCGGCGGCGCGAGCGGGCGTGACGCGGTGAAGCGCCGTTCGTGTCCGGGAGCCGGGCGCTCGGAACACACCGCGCCGCACGCGGCGCGTCAGGCAGGGCGACGGCGCTGCGAGCAACACGTTCGACATGAACGTGGCGCGACGGATGGGCATACTCGGCGTCCCCCATGAGCCGGAGCTTCCACAACCTTCACGTGCACGCGAAGACCGAGAAGCAACGCGAGCGGGTCGTGAGGACGGTGCTCGCGTACGCGAAGAAGGCGGGCTACGAGCGGGTGGCGCGCACGAGCGGCGCCGATCGGGTGATTCGCATCGGCGGCAAGGCGCCGTGGCTCACGATCGAGGACGACGGCTACGAGGCCGAAGCGATCGCCGAGGCGGTGTCGACGGCGACCAAGCTGCCCATCCTCGAGGCCTACTGCGAGGCGAGCGCGATCGTGTGGCTCGCGCTCCACGCCGAGGGCAAGCACGCGGGGCAGTGGTCGGAGCACGAGAAGCGCGGCCCGGCGAAGCGGCTCGTCGCGCCGCTGCTCGCCAAGGGGACGCCGGCCGAGCTCGCGAAGGCGTTCGCCGAAGGGCTCATCCAAACGTTCCCCGAGACGGCGCTCGCAGTCGCCGCCGAGCGGTTCGGGGTGGATGTCGGCCGGATGCTCCGCGACGGCATCGTGCGCGGAACGACCCTGGCGCTCCGCCGCAAGAAGGCCGCGTGGACGCCGCGCTACCAGACGGGCGAGCCCGCCTTCAACGTCGGCTGGGGCAGCAACGGAGGCTGGGGGGCGAGCCACCTCGTGTTCGAAGGCAGCGTCGAACGGCACCGCTTGTCGATCACGTCGGTGGGAGGGCCCGGCCGCGGCTTGTCGATCCGGTTCTCGGGAGCGCGATCGAGCGCGGGATCGTCGAGATCATTTCGTGCAAGCACGAAGCGCTCGCTCTCGTGCCTGCCGAGGAGAACACCTTCCGTGACGCGAAGGCCAAGGTCCCCGCGGGGTTCGTCGAGGAGCCCGACACCTTCTCGATGGGTCGCCGGGAGGCCGACAAGGCTCGCGCCATTTCCCGCAAGCTCGAGTGGTACCTCGACATCGAGTACCGCACGCGGAAGCAGGGCGAAGGCACGCTCGTCGCGGAGGTGACGAGCGGTGCGGTGCAGGCGACCTCCGGGCTCGCGCTCATGGTGATGTGGAAGCCGTGGCGGCCGAGCGCCGCGCTCGAGCACGTCGACGATTTCCAGCTCTTCGCGATGCATCGGCAGGAGCATGTGAGCGCGCACATCGCTTTCTCGGGCTCGCTGGCCGAGGCCTGGGCGTGGGCGCGCCCGCACGTCGAGGCGTGGCGCGCGGCGCACGGCGACGGGCATCTCCGCGTCTCGCGCGATCAAGAGGTCCTGATCCACGAGCACCAAGAGGAAGGGGAGCTCCCGTTCGACCGCGTCGCCGCGCTCGTGCCCGGTCCGACGACGACGTTCCAGGTCGCCGGCAAGAGCTATCTCTTCGGCACGTTCGGCTACGCGCCGTGGCGGATGGATCCGCGGGAGCAGCTCGTCGCCGAGCTCGTGCTCAGCGCCTACGACGCCGAGAGCGAGCACGACGAGGCCATCGCTCACCTCTACCGCGATCTGCGACGACGCCGTCCGCGCCGGCGTGGCGCCCTCCGCCGTCATCGAGCGCCATCGCTACCGGCCCGACGACAAGACGCGCTGGGAGGGCATCACCGTCCGTGACGACGCGCCGCTCAAGATCGCGGCCTGGCACGAGACCCACATCCGCGGCGTCGACAAGCTGATCTGGATGTCGGAGCGCCACGCCGCACGCCTCGATCGGGCGGCGCTGCCCGCGTACGTCACCGTGACCGATCTCGGCCGGGGCATCCGCCTCCAGGTCCCCGAGGATCAACCCCGCGGCGACCTCGAGTCGCTCGTCGCGGCCCTCGGCGCCCTCGTCCCCAGCACCCCGGAGGCCACACGCTGGACCACCGAGCGCGCCGCCGAGCGACCGCCGGCCGCCCCCGCCCCCGACGCGCAGCACTGACGCCGCGGCCGTCCGGCGCCGCGCATCTCCGCCACCCGGTTCATCTCAGGAGCACGTGACGAGCCGACCGAGGGCTGCGCGCGCCGGCGCGGAGATGGAGCCGAAGGCCTTGCCGGGATTCCCGGCGGCATCGCCGATCGAAGCGATGCCCTTGCCGGGCTCCCCAGTTGCATCGCCGATCGAAGCGATGACCTCGGCGACATCCGTGTTCGCCTCGCCGGCCAAAGCGCTCGCCTCGGTGAGATCCGCACTTACCTCGCGGGCCGAAGCGAGCTTCTCGATGAAATGCCGGTCGGCAGCGCGGACCGAAGCGTCCCTCTCGATTCCATCCGCGGTCGCGTCGCCCGCGGATGCGCTCTTTTCGGCGAAATCCGCCTCCGCAGCGCCGGCCGGAGCGATGACGACGTTGGAAGTCTCGATCGCTGCACGGTCCCGAGCGATGACGGCGTTGCAAGTCTCGTTCAGCGCGCGGGTCGGCGCGCCTCCATCGTTGCAAGTCTCGTTGGCTGCACGGGCTGGCGCGCCTCCATCGTTGCAAGTCTCGTTCAGCGCGCGGGTCGGCGCGCCTCCATCGTTGCAAGTCTCGTTGGCTGCACGGGTCGGCGCGCCTCCATCGTTGCAAGTCTGGTTCACCGCACGGATCGGCGCGCCTCCATCGTTGCAAGTCTGGTTCACCGCACGGGTCGGCGCGCCTTCATCGTTGGAAGTCTCGTTCACCGCGCGGGTCGGCGCGCCTCCATCGTTGGAATCACGTTTTGCCGCGGTGGCGGGGACGATGACCTCGTTGGAATCGCCGGTTGTCGGGTGGGTTGGGCTGCTCGTGGCGTGGAAGCCCGCGTTCGGCTTGGGGATCGGGCCGAGCGCCATGGTGGGAGAGAGGTGAGGAGGGCGGGGAGGCGCGGATGGCCGAATGCGCGGCGGTGGGCACGGGCAGTGGGGTCGGCGCTCCTCAGGGAGCGTGGGCGCTCGACGAGGGCGGCGGCGGGTCACCGAGGCGACAGGCACGAAGCGCGGGGACGCAGGCGCTTCGTCGGCGGCGGTCGGGGGTGGGTGGAGGCGTGTCCGAGGCGCATCAGGCCGCTCGGCGGCGTCGCCTCGGGGCGTCCGATCGGCCGTGCTTGCGCCCGGCCGGACTTGTTGGCATAGGCTCTCGCCTCATGCAATTTCGCGGCGGAATGAACGAGCTCGTGCGCCAGGCGGCGCGCATGCAACGCAAGATCGAGGACGTCAAAAAGGGCATCAAGGACAAGGAGGTCACCGCCACCTCCGCCGGTGACAAGGTGACCGTCATCGTGACGTGCGAGGGCAAGCTGCGGTCGATCAAGATCGATCCGGAGTTCCTCGCCAGCGAGGGCATCGAGATGGCGCTCGACGCGGCCGTGGCCGCCGCCAACAGCGCCCTCGAGAGCGCCGACAAGCTGGTCGAGGCCGAGGTCACCAAGGTCACCGGGGGGATGAAGATCCCCGGGATGTGACGGTGGCCGCCCGCAGCAACTCGGCCCCCTCCTTCGGACGAGCCCCCGGGACGCCCGCCGGCATGCCCGAGCGCCTCGCGCGCGCCGCGCAGCTCCTGTCGCGGCTGCCCGGGGTCGGCGAGAAGACGGCCCAGCGCTTCGCGCTCTTCCTGGCAACCACCGACGAGACGACCTCCCGCGAGCTCGGCAAGACGCTCGCGGAGCTGCGCGACCACGTCCGGCCCTGCAACCAGTGCGGCAACATCGCGGAGGCGGCGCCCGGAGAGGCGGCCATCTGCGGGGTGTGCCGCGATCCGCGGCGGGACGCGAAGCTCGTCTGCGTGGTGGCCAGGGTGCAGGATCTCCTGGCGATCGAGCGCAGCGGCGCGATGCGCGGGCGGTACTTCGTGCTCGGACGGTTGCTGTCGCCGCTCGAAGGGGTCGGCGCCGAAGAGCTGCCGATGGATGCCCTGAAGGCCCGGGTGCGCGCGGACGAGGTGAGCGAGGTGCTGGTGGCCACGCCCCCGTCCGTGGACGGCGAGGCAACGGCCCTCCTGGTGGCCCGCGAGCTGGGAGCGCTGGGGGTCAAGGTGACCCGTATCGCCAGCGGGGTGCCCCATGGAGGCGATCTCGAGTTCGCCGACCAGGTGACGCTCGGCCGGGCCATCGAAGGTCGCAAGTCCTTCGGGTAAGCCGAAAGCCGTGGTACATGCGCCGTTCGCGGTTCGAAGGGCCGCGAAGCCATTTTTCCGTTCCTCTGCCGGAGGCCGAGATGCCCAAGACCGCCATCGTCACCGACCAGGCGCCCGCTGCGATCGGGCCCTATTCACAGGCCGTGCGCCTCGGCGAGCTGGTCTTCACGAGCGGTCAGATCGCTCTCGATCCCAAGACGGGCGAGCTCGTGTCCGGCGGGATCGAGGCGCAGACCAAGCAGGTGCTGGACAACCTCGAGGCGGTGCTGGCCGCGGCCGGCTGCTCGTGGGGCGATGTCCTCCGCACCACGATCTATCTCGCCGACATGAACGATTTCGCCACCGTGAACCGGCTCTACGGTGAGCGCGTGGCCGGCGGCGTGATGCCGGCGCGCTCGACGGTCCAGGCCGCCAAGCTGCCGCGCGGCGCGGCCGTCGAGATCGACGCCATCGCGTCCGCGTCCACCGCGCGCCCGTGAGCAAAAAGACCTGATTCGACGGCCGGCGCGGCCGGCTCCGTTCCCGTCCACAGCCCCCAAAGAGGCACTGCGTCCCGCGAAGGGACCTGCGAGTTCGACATGAGCAAGGACGAAGAGACCACCGACAAGCCCACCGAGCAGCCGACGGACGCGACCGCCGCCCCCCGGCAAAGGAAGATCGTGCGCCGCTCGGCGAGCACACGCGACAACCCCGCGTTCAGCGAAGAGGCGCCCGCCGCCGAAGGCGAGGCCTCCCAGGCCGACGCGCCCAAGGCCGCCGAAGGCGCACCGACCAGCGGTGCTCCCGGGCACCGTCGCTTCGATGCGCGCGCCCCCCGCCCGGCGAACCCCGGCGCCGGCCAAGCGCGCCCCCCGCGCCGCGATCGGCCCGCGCGTCCGGGTGGCGGCGGTGATCGGCCCGCGCGCCCGGGTGGCGGCGGTGATTACCGCCCGCCGCCGGCGCGTCCCGCCGGCGCCCGCCCGATCCCCGGTGGCTCGCGCGCGCCCGCTTCGGGTGATTTCCGGCCGCCGCCGGCGCGTCCCGCCGGCGCCCGCCCGATTCCCGGTGGCTCGCGTGCGCCCGCTTCGGGCGAGCAGCACGAGGAGCGCCGCGAGCGCCGTCCGCGTCCCGAGGGCGGCCGCCCGCCGTTCGCGGGCGAGGCCGCGCAGGCGAAGCCGGCGGCTTCGAGCAAGCCCGCCGCGCAGGCGAAGCCGCCCGTGCCGGCACCGGTGCCCTCCAAGCCCGCCGCGCCCCCGCCGGCGCCGAAGGCTGCCGCGCCCAAGCCGGTGTTCATCCCGCTGGCGCGCGCCGGTCAGGTCGCGCAGAGCGCCAAGCCCGCGCTGACGCCGAAGGAGGCCCTCGCG
This sequence comes from Minicystis rosea, assembly GCA_001931535.1. GTDB lineage: Bacteria > Myxococcota_A > Polyangia > Polyangiales > Polyangiaceae > Minicystis > Minicystis rosea. The sequence goes on along the minus strand of CP016211.1, from coordinate 12,908,327 downwards.
GCCAAGACGAAGGCGTACGCGGCGAAGTCGACGCCCAAGCCGGCGCAGAAGGCCGCCGAAGCGACGGCGACGACGTTCGACGCGGCGCTCGCGTCCGCCTCCGCGGAAGAGGCCGTGGCGGCGCTCGCCCAGGCGGGCGACGCGGCGACCGCGCTCGTGGATGCGTGGCTCGCGGCGAGCAACGCGGCGGCGCTGGTGGAGGCGTCCGAGTCGGAGGCCGCGCCGAGCTCGGCGCGCAAGGCGGCGAAGCGCGCCCTCAACGTGCTGCGCTCGCGCGGGGTCACGATCCCGACGCGCTCGCGCGTGGTGAAGCTCGACGAGCGCGTCGAGGTGTCGATCGAGGCGCAGCTCATCCCGCCGGACACGAGCGGGACGATGGCCGTGTCGATCACGAGCAAGGATGCCTCCGGCCGCTACCACATCGCCGAGGTGCTGATCCGTGAGCCCGTCGGCATCATCCAGGCCGGCAGCGGGTGGCTCAGCGGCACGCAGATCAAAGAGGGCCGCACGCGTGCGCTCGAGGGCCTCGGCGTGGCGCCGGTGCCGGTGCCCGTGGAGTGGGCGCGCCACCGCATCGCGAACGCGCGCAAGCTCAACGCGACGTCCGGGCAGATCCTCCCGCTCGGCCTCGAAGGCTGCCGCGAGCTCATCGAGCCCGCGCCCGAGGCCGTCCCCGCCCACCCGCTCGCCGATCTCGAGGCCGCGCTCGACACGGCGCGCGCCGCCGACGTGGTGCCCTCCTCGGGCAGCCTGCACAACGAGCCGGAGTTCCGCTCGTGGCTCCCCGATCGCGGCACGCTCGACGAGCTCCTGCAGAAGGTCGGCGAGCGTCTCGGCTCGGCCGGCGCGGGCGATCCCGAGGCCGTCGGCGTCGCCCTCCGCGAGGAGACGGACGCGGCGACCGATCGCTTCTTCTCGCCCGAGGTGCGCAACATCGTGACCGCGCGCATGCGCGACGCCGCCATCTCGGTGCGCGCGCGCAAGGGCGACGGCCGCGCCAACGACGTGCTCCAGGTGGCGCACGCGGTGAAGGAGGCGGGGCTCATCACCTCCCCGCCGCGCGAGATCCCGTTCCTGGTCGCCTTCTTCCAGAAGGCGCTGGGCCTCCTCGCGCAGCAGGGCGGCGGCCAGCTTCGCGTGCCCGTCGCCGCGGGCGGCGCGGCTCCGACCGAGTGACGGCGCCCGTGCGCCGCGCGGCACGTGTGATCGGGAGATCCACGGACGCGCGGCGCAGCGCCCATCCCTCGGGCGCTTCCTGCTGATCGCGGGATCAGACACCCTGCCTTCGAGGCGCCGAATCCGCGGCGCCATCCCCTTCGACTCCACCCCGAACACACGAAGCCCGCGCGATCCTCGCTTCCCTGCGCGGGAAGCGGGCTCTTTGGATTCGCGCGCCGGTGCGCGGCCGTGAAGCTCCCCTGACGTTCTCCGTCCAACGCCGGCCTCGGGACGCTCGCGTCCCCGCGCTGGCCAAGGTGCGATGGTCGGCTCATGGTTCGGACGCGTGCCGCCGTCGGGCGTGGGGGATGCGAGCGAAAGGCTCGGATCGCGGCCCTCCTCTGCGCTCGGCTCTGATAGTGGTTTGGGAGACGACGATGAAGCGAAGGTCGTGGTTCACGGGTGCGGCGATCCTCGCGGGGCTCCTCGGCGGCGCGCGGGAGGCACGCGCGGACATCGCGCTCTCGGGCGACGTCGCGCTCGGCGTCCCCGTCGATCAAGCGCCCCAGCGTTACCTGAGCACGGGCGCGGGCTTCGATCTCCGGGCCGGCTATCGCTTCCGCATCCCGTACCAGAGCGTCGCCATCATCCCGGAGCTCGCCGTCGGCTACACCGATCTCGGGGCGCACCTCGTCCGCGTGCGGCCTGGATTGCGGGTCGGCATCGGCCGCATCCTCGTGCCGTATCTCTACGGACACGTGGGCTGGGGCTTCACGAGCTTCAACCCGCTCGGCGATCGCGACACCACCGGGACCGCCTCCTTCGTCAGCGCCCAGGGCCTCGCGCTCGACGTCGGCGCGGGCCTCGACGTGGCCATCCTCCGGCGCCTCTCGGTGGGCGCGCACGTCGGCTACAACGTGGTGAACGTCGGCAGCACCGATCGAACCCCGCTCGATTGGCGCGCGCAGTGGATGAGCTTCGGGCTCAGCGCGACGCTCCACCTCTGATCGATCTCGGATCATCTCGGAGCGATTCACGCGCGCCCGCGCTCACGTGTGGAGCGTCAGCAGGATGGTGAAATGCGTCGCGAGCGCCCCGAAGCTAGGGAGCGCGACCGAGGAATCCTCGGTGATTTTGAGGGAGCGCGACCGACGATTCGGGGCGCGAAGCAGCTTGTCACCATCCTGTCAGCTCGGCGTGCGCTTGAGATAGCGGGTGAGCGGGTTTTCGCGACGCCAGATGACGTTGTCCATGAAGTAGTGATGGATGTTCACGAAGGCGTAGATGACGGCGAAGAAGGGCGTGGGGCCGAGTGAGGCCCAGCGCGTTCGGCGCGGCGTGAGCGCGTCGTCGAGCGCCCACGGCGCGAGGTGGAAGAGGAACCACCCGAGGCCCAGCGCCGACATCGCGAGGATGCCGAGGCGCACGCGCGCCGACGTCTCGAACCACGGCGAGAGCTCGCGCTCGCGCGCCTCGTTCCGCTTGAGCAGCCAGACGAAGTAGAGGTACTGCACCGAGTGCAGCGCGGGGATGGCGTAGCGCACGAGCGGGTCGGCGCTCGAGTAGATGGACCACGTCCAGATGCTGCACAGGAGCGCGACGAGCGGCGTGACGAGCGGCAAGCGTCCCTCGCGCCGCCACTTCTGGAACAGCGTGATCACGAGCGCGAGGAACGTGGCCCAGAGCACGACGCACGTGAGGCGATCCAACCAGACCGGGTGCGGGAGCGTGGTGAAGACGAGCCCCTTCTCCTCGACCTCTTTGGGCGCCTCGGGCGGGTTCGCCCACGCGTAGGCCCAGCCGGCGAAGCAGTGCGCGCGGATGGCGAGGCGCTCGCGCGGCGCGAAGATGACGCCGCGCCGCGCGGCCAGCACCGTCATCACGCCGAAGCCCTGCTTGACGTAGTGCCAGCCCACCAAGAAGAACATGAGGTGCATCATCCACGCGAGCGTGGCGGCCGACTTGGTGGCGAGCCCCGCGACGCCCCACGCCCCGAGCACGAGGGGCACGACGATGCCGGCGAAGACGTAGCGGGCGCGCTGCGCGGGCGCGAAGGCGTCGCCGAAGGCGCGGGCGCGCGCGTCTTTGTAGAAGAGCAGGTACGTGACGGAGAAGTGCGGATCGTTGATGACGTGCGCGGCGTAGAACATGGTGAAGCCCACCGCGTACTCCGCCGCGTCGAGGCCGAGGCTCTTCCGGAGCAGCCACGAGAGCGCGAAGAGGATGGGCGTGAGGCCGCCGACGAGGAGCAGCTCGGCGAGATCGGAGAGGCGCGAAGGACGCGCGGGCGCGAGGCTCCGAGGCTCGTCCACGGGCACGCTGGTCACCGCCGCATGGTGCCCGGCGGGAGGAGGAAGGCAAGCGTCGCGAGCGGCGGCTACTTTCGCGGAGCGTCGGGTGGGCTCGCCGCTTCGGCCTTCGCGGCGCGCGCGGCCTGCTCGTCGAGCTTCTGATCGATGAGGCGGCCGAGCGCCTCGCACTGCTCCCGCTCGAGGATGGGGATGAGGAAGCGCAGCCCCATCTTGAGGAAGTCCACCGAGAGCGCGACGACGGGCACCTCGGCGACGGGCTCCTTGCGAGCCTCGAAGTCGTCGCGCGCGAAGTGCTCGACGGCGGTCTTGTAATGCACCCGCCACGGCTCGGCGCGATCGGCGAAGGTCGACCAGAGCACGCGCGCCTTCACCAGCATGGCCATCGTCTGCATGACCGAGAGATCGAGGGCGGGAGCGAGATCGCGCGAGCGCGACTCGTTGCGCCGCTCGCGGCGGGCCCAGTCGTCGCCTTCGAGGAGGCGCGCCGAGAGCTTGCGGCGCTGCGCCGGGGTGAGCAGGCGATGGAAGCGTTGGACGGCGTCGATGACGTCACCGCGAACGTCTTCTCCCATGCGCACCAACCGAGCACCGTCGCTGTCCACGAAGGGCGACTCGCCTTTGCACTGGCGCGCGGCGCCGGCCACGGAGTGACCGAGATCGTTGGCGGCGCCCACGATGGGCTCGGAGGCGCGCACGAGATCGGCGCGGATCCGCCTGACTTCGGCTTCCTGCTCGGGGGTGAGCGCGAGCTCGCGCAGGGCGGGCGGAAGCTCGTCGCGGGCGCGCTGCGGGCCGGCGGCGACGGGAGCAGGCGGCGGTGGAGGGGGCGGAGGAGGCGCGGAGGCGCAAGCGGTCACCAAGGTCAGCGAGAGCGGCAGGGCGAACGTCGCGGCGCGCGCGGCCCGAGATCGTAAGGGTCGCCGCTCGCGGGGAAGGCTTGCTCCGGCGGGGTTCATTCCTTTTGTATGGCACGCCTCGGTGCGGCGCGGGAGACGCGGCAGCACTCCGACGGCTTCGTTTCGGTGGCCGGTCCGACGCACGCCGTGACCGCGACGATGCCTCCGCGATGGGACACGTGTTTCGAGTCATCACGTCACGACCTGAAACACCGCTCCGCGTCATGAAGCCCGAAGCGCACGAGAGACGCCGCTCGGCCCGTCGGCGGCGCGCTCGAAAGCGCACGGGTGAGCCCGGGCGCTTGCCTCCCGAGCCCACTCGCCTTACGCCTCGCGAAAGCGTCATGACGTCTTCGCCCCAAGATTTCGACAACCTCACCGAAGAGCACCGCATGCTCCGCCAGATGGTCCGCGACCTCGCCAAGAACGAGGTCGAGCCGCAGGCCGAGGAGCACGATCGCGAAGGCAAGCTCAACGTCGCGTTGATGCGGCGCTGCGGCGAGCTGGGCCTGCTCGGCATCACCATCCCCGCCGATCACGGCGGCGCCGGCATGGACGCGACGGGCGCGGTGATCGTCCATCACGAGCTCTCCAAGAGCGACCCAGGCTTTTGCCTCGCGTACCTCGCGCACGCGATGCTCTTCGTGAACAACTTCTTCTGGGCGGGGAACGACGAGCAGCGCGCGCGCTACCTCCCCAAGGTGCTCTCCGGCGAGTGGATCGGCGCCATGGGCATGACCGAGCCGGGCGCGGGCACCGACGTGCTCGGGATGAAGACGACCGCGCGCCGCGACGGCGACAACTTCATCCTCAACGGGCGCAAGACGTTCATCACCAACGGGCCCGAGGCCAGCGTCTACGTCGTCTACGCCAAGGTCGAGGAGCGCATCACCTCGTTCATCGTGGAGCGCAGCTTCCCCGGCTTCGCCGTGTCGCCCAAGATCGAGAAGATGGGCATGCGCGCCAGCACCATGTGCGAGCTGCAGATGGATGACTGCGTGGTGCCCGCGGCGAACGTGATCGGCAACGTGGGCGGCGGCATCAACAACATGATGCGCAACCTCGAGATCGAGCGGCTGACGCTGGCCGCGATGAGCCTCGGCATCGCCGATCGCTGCGTCGACGTGATGACGCGCTACGCGACCGAGCGGCACGCGTTCGGCAAGCCCATCCATGAGTTCGGGCAGATCCAGCGCTACATCGGGGAGAGCTTCGCCAAGACGGAGGCCATGCGCGCGCTCATCTACCGCGTCGCGCGCCACACCGGCCCGGGCCTGCGCAACCGCCTCGGCACCGACGCCGCCAAGCTCTTCGCCGCGACGGCCGCGAAGGAGGTCGCGGACAACGCCATGCAGGTGCTCGGCGGCTGGGGCTACTGTACCGAGTACAAGGTGGAGCGCTTCCTCCGCGACGCGAAGCTCATCGAGATCGGCGGCGGCACCATCGAGAGCCACCAGAAGAACATCACGCGCGAGCTGATCAAGGCCGCGGGCTGATCGTTGCCGAACGCGTCCGAGGGCTGCGCGCGCTCCGAACCGGAGGTCGCGCGCAGGAGCTCCTCGGTCGCGCTCGCCGGCCCCTCGTTCACCACGAGCGCTCCGGAGCGACTGGCAGCGAGCGCCGGAGCGCTCGTCACGTGGATCTGCGTGATGACGTGGCTCGGGCGCGCGCCCTCAAGGCGGGGTCAGGAGCGGCTTGGTCACCCGCCGGATCTGGGTGCCCGTCGTGAAGTAGAGGCCCTTCGCGTCCTGCGCGAGGAGGCTGCAGGCACCGACCACCGTCACCGCGTGCGGTAGACCGCCGACCCCCGACTGCGATTGCAGCGTGCCGAGGCCATTGCACAGGCTGCTCGCGTACTCGGTCCAATAGACGTTCTCCGCGTCGGCGAGGAGCCCGTAGGGGTGGGACGCGGCGGCGAACAATGCATCACTCATCATCACCGAGCCGTCCTTTTTCGCCCGGTAGATGCCGGGCGTCGGGCTGGTGGCGGCCCAGTACACGTAGCCGCCCGGCACGGGGTCTGCGACCATGCTCACCACGCCGGAAGCGACGCCGATCTGCTTGGGGGCATCGGTCAGCGAGGTCGTGCGCCTCCAGATCGCGGAATCCGCCGCCCAGTACACGTAATTCTCGTCGACGGCGAAGCTCACGGACGACATGGGGACGACGGCGCTCGCGGGCGTGCCGCCCATGATGTTTCCTGACTTCAATCCACTGTCGATCGGCGTGTTCCAGGTCAGCTTCCCTCCCGCGAGAGCGAGAGAGCCAATCTCCTGCGGCTCGGCGAAGAGGGGTTGGGCGGCGATGGGCTCGGGGGGGTTCGGCGTCGCCACGCGGATGCCCTTGGTCCCCGTGCCATCCCAAAAGAACAGGCTCGTGCCGTTCGTCACGAGGCCGTGCGGCTGCACGGACGTGATGTACGTCAGCTCGGGATCGGTGCCATGGATCGAGGCCCGTCCGATGGAGCCGGCCACGGTGCTGTCGTAACGGCCCCAGTAGACGTAGCTGCCATCCGACGCGAGGCCGCTCAGCGACGCCACCGTGGTGTCCACGAGCACGTAATCGGTGCAGAGGCTGTCCGAGCAGCTTCCATTGATGCAGTCGTGACCGCAGGCGCCGCAGTTCTGGCTGGTGCCCAGGTCCGCGCAGCCGCCCGAGCTGCTGCTCGACGAGCTGCTCACGCTGCTTCCGCCGCCGGTGCTGGAGGCGCTCACGCTGCTGGCGCTCACGGAAGCAGACATGCCGCCGCCCACACTCGACGACGACGATGCGCCGCCGGAGCCCTCGTGCAGCTCGTTCAAGCCGGAGAGGAGCTGACAGCCTCCCAGGATGCTCGCCCCCACCACCACCGCGAGCGCGCTTCGCCGATTGCTCGTCATCGTCTGCCCCTCCTCAAAACGCGCCACGAAGGCCGACGACGCCCGGGCCGAGCAGCGGCTCGACGCGCGCGGACGGCGCCTGCGCGCGCGGGCGCGAGAGCACCACACCGACGACGCCGACGATCGCGCCAGCCACGCCGATGCCGATGGTGACGTTCGACACGTTGGCGAGCGTGCCCGCGCTCTGGAGCGCGTCGCGCTGCGAGCTCGGACATGCGCCGTCCTTGCCGCAGACATCCTTGAGGCTCGACGTCTTGGCGAGGGAGAGGCCGCCGGTGATGGCACCGGCGATGAGGCCGGCCCCGCCGACGCTGAAGCCGGCGACGGCGAGCGGCGAGACACCGCCCGATCGCACCGGCACAGTCGACCGCGCCGGCGGAGACGCCACCGGCGCGAGTCCCGGTGTCGCGGGCGACGGCACGCCCGGCGCGGGATTGAGCGCGATCGGGACCTGCACCGCTTCGCCTTCGCGCAGCTTGATCTCCACGCGCACGGGCTCGAAGCCGGGCGCCGTGACCGCGACGAGGTGCGTGCCCGGGTTCACCTTGCGCGGCGCCGAGATCGCGGCCGGCGGGATGACCGCGCCGTCGACGCTCACGCTCACGTTCGCCGGCGCACCGCCGAGGACGACCACGAGCGAGGGGATGCGCGCGGGCAAGCGGTTCGCGAGATCGGCGGCTTCGGCGCGGGCGCGCGCGTAGGGCAGCGTCTCGCCGGGCTTGGCCTCGGATCGCGCCACCGCCATGGCGGTGTCCCGCGCTTCGACGAGGAGGCCCGCCGCGGCCTGCGCGCGCGCCACGGCCACGCCGGTCATGGGCAGATGCATGATGGCGTCGGCGGCCTCGTACGCCTTGACCGCGGCGGCGTAGTCCTTCGCATCCATCTTCTCGTCGCCCTGATCCATGAGCGAGCGCGCCGTCTCCTTGTCGACGGCGCTCGGTTGCTGCGCGAAGGCGGGCGCAGCGATCGCGAGAGGCGCCAGCAACATCAGGGCGCCGAGCGCTCGCCGGACGCGGCGAGCAGGGAGATCAGAAACCATGGTCGCGTCTCTTCTTGCCTGAAGGAAGGGACGGCGGGCGGCCGGAGACCGGGGGTTGCGAAGGACGGACCACCGGAGCCGCAGAAACCGTCGCGCTGGGTTCTGGCACGGGGCTCACGTCTGGCAAGGCCGATGACGCGGCGGGCGCGGCGATCGCCGACGCCGAAACGACCGGCTCCGCGGCCGTCGGCGCAGCGGTGGCAGGCGTGGGATCCGCGGTGGCGACCACGCTTGCGTGAGATGCAGCGTCGCCGGTGCGCATTCGCACGATGAGCACGGTGGCGACCACGCCCACCACCGAGGCGCCCGCGATCACACCGAGGAAGAGCCCGAGATTGCCGCGACGCGCGCGGAGCACGACGCCCGGGGTGTCCGCGCCGGAGAGCTCGGTCCCCCCGCGGCGACATTGGCGCCCGCTTTCGCGCCGAGAGGTCGCGTCGTGCGGCGCGCGGCGGGCGCTTTCGCGGCGACGGCGGCGAAGGCGTCCACCATCTCCTTCGCGGAGGCGAACCGATCCTTCGGATCCTTGGCGAAGGCGCGCTCGAACCAACCGTCGAGGGCCCGCGGAAACGCGCGCTCGACGCGCGTCGGCGACGTGAAGACGGCGCTGTTGATGGACAGGTACATGTCCCCCAGCGTCTTGCCCACGAAGGGCACCTCGCCGAGGACGGCCTCGTAGACGAGGACCGCGAGCGCCCACAGATCGACGCGAGAATCGATGCTCCCGCGGCTGAAGATCTGCTCCGGGCTCATGTAGCAGGGCGTGCCCACGAGCTGCCCCGTCTGGGTCGTGCGGAACGCCGGCTCCGCGCCGGGGCGCGTGACCTTGGCGATGCCGAAGTCGAGCAGCTTCACGAGCAGCTCGCCGCCCGGCGTGGTGAGGTACGCGTTCGCCGGCTTGATGTCGCGGTGCACGATGCCGGCGGCATGCGCGAGGGTGAGCGCCTTGCCGATCTGCTGGAGGATGGCGCTCACCTCGCCGAGCGAGAGCGGGCCGTGACGCTCGATGCGCTGCGCGAGATCCTCGCCTTCGAGGAGCTCCATCACGATGTACGGCGTGCCTTCGTGGAGGCCGTGATCGAAGACCTGGACGACGTGGGGGCTCTTGATCTGCGCGGCCGCGGTGGCCTCGCGCGAGAAGCGCTGGAGCGCGTCCTGGTCCTCGGTGAAGTCGTCGGCGATGAATTTGACGGCCACCTGCGTGTGCAGCGTCAGGTGATCGGCGGCCCACACGCTCCCCATGCCTCCCTTGCCCAGGAGGCGGACGAGGCGGACGTTCGGCGTGATCCGCGCGCCGGGCGTCGGCGTCATGGCCGAGACCCTACCACGGCGAACGGTGCCGTGTGGAAATCAGCACCTTTCCGCAAGGCAGCGCGCCCCACCTCATCGACGCGCATCGCGTCGTCGTGTCGATCACGTCGACGTCGATCGCATCGTGCGACAGGCGCGCCCCGCGAGATGCGCGCATCAACTGCTCTGGACGAGGAGCGCCCCGAGCACGGCCGCGCATACGGTCTCGGTGCGCAGGATCAGGCGTCCGATGGAGACGCTCGTGAAGCCTGCGGCCGCGGCCGCGGCCAGCTCTTCGTCGGAGAGGCCACCTTCGGGACCGACGGCGAAGGCCACGGTCGCCGTCGGCGGCAGCACGGCGAGCGCGGCGCCGAGGCCCCGATCGGCGCGCGGATCCAAGCAGAAGCGCGCGCCGTCGCTCGCGCGCACCACGTCGAGGAAAGGTGTCGGTGGATCGATGATGGGCGCGTCCCCGCGGCCGCATTGACGCGCGGCCTCGACGGCGATGCGCCGCCAGCGCGCCGCGCGCGCAGCATCGGGGCGTGCCACGCTGCGCTCGCAGAGCGCGGGGATGATGCGCGTGACGCCGAGCTCGGTGGCGTCGCGCGCGATGGCGTCCATCTTGTCCCCCTTGCCGATGCCTTGGATCAACGTGATGGCGCGCGGCGGTCGCAACGCGGGCCGCGGCGCCTCGACCCGCACGACGACGGCACGCTTGCCGACCTCGGCGATCGCGGCGTCCGCCTCCAGCGCGCGATCCGGATCGAAGACCACGAGGCGATCGCCGACCGCGAGCCTATGCACCCGCGCCACGTAAGCGGCCGCCTCCGGCGCGAGCGTGAGCTCGCCGGCGGCGAGGTCGGCGATCGGCACGCGCAGCGGCGGCTTGCTCATGCCGCGACGAACGCGATCGCGACCCAAGTCTCGCCGCCGGCGTCGCCGCGGCGGCGGGTCTCCACGTGCCGGAGCTTCTGCGGCAGCGCGGTGTACGTGCGCACGATGTCGTCGTGCTCGCTGCCCAAGATGCCCGAGAGCACGAGCGCGCCGCCCGGCGCGACGGCCTTGGCGATGTCGGCCGCGAGCGGCAGCAGCACGCGCGCCTCGATGTTCGCGAGCACCCACGGGTACGTGCGCGGCACCGATTCGATGCCGCCCTCGTGCGCTTCGACGCGATCGCGGAGACCGTTGCGATCGGCGTTCTCGTACACGATCTCGATCACGTCGGCGTCCGTGTCGACGCCGAGCGCGCGCGCCGCGCCGTAGAGCAGCGCCACGAACGCGAGGATCCCGCTGCCCGTGCCGACGTCGAGGACCTCTTCGCCCACGAGCTTCGGGAGCGGCAGCGATCCAGCGGCAGCGGCGTCGAGGATCTCGGCGACGAGCGACGTGGTGGCGTGCAGGCCCGTGCCGAACGCGCGCCCCGGCTCGAGCTCGAGGACCATGGTGCTGGGCGCGACCGCGGGCTTCGCCGCCCACGGCGGCGCCACGGTGATGCGCGACGTCAGCGCGAAGGGCTCGAAGTGCTCCTTCCACGCGTCCCGCCACGCGTCGCCGACCACCTCTTCGAGGCGCGGCACGCCATCGGGGACCACCTCGGCGAGCGCCGCGATCGCAGCATCCGCAGCCTCCCGGCTCTCGAAGCTGCCCACGAGCGTGACGCGCCCGCTCGCCGCGGCGCGCACCAGCGTCTTGTCGTCGCGCTCCTCCACGCCCATCGCGCCCAGCTCGAAGAGCGCGGCGCCGACCTCGTCGGCCTGCTCGGGATCGACGTCGACGGCAACGAAGGGATATCTCGGCTCAGCTTGATCGTTCGGATTACTCACGCACGCCTACCGTCACGGTCGAGGTGCCCTTCGACCGGGTCAGGAGAATGGCCGTCGCCACCGCGCCGCCGACGACGGCGACGCCGACCGGTACCCAGAGGGCCGGGCTCGTGAGGACGCGATTCTCGTTGGGAACGACCACGCGCAGAGGCGTGGCAGCATCACCGCGCGACGCCAGCGGGAGACCGCCCTTGTCGACGCCGGTGATGTAGTACTCGACGAGCGGCGGCTTCACCGCGAGGCCGGGGATCGTCGCGCGAAACTCGCCGAGCGTGTACGACGCCGCCACGGTGACGAACTTCCCCTTCACGCCCGTACGATAAGCGAGCTGCACACCGCGCACGCGCCCGTCCGGATCGTCGATGGCGCCGGTGAGCTTGAGCTGCGTGCTCGCCGGCACCTGCGGCGGCGAGGTGTGCGTCATCTTGATGGGCTTCTCCGCCGCCGGCGAAGCGCCGACCACGACCTTGCCCGGCTTGCCCTCCTCCACCCACTTCTTCTTGGCGTTGGCGAAGAACTCCCGGAAGCGGGGCGACTCCGACGGCGGCAGCGAAAAGCCCTCTTCGATGACGAAGATGCCGCGCGCCGCGGCGTCCGCCTCCTCCGTGCGCTTCAAGATGATGAAGTTGTAGGCGAGCAGCCGGTACGTCTCGATCTTCTCTTTGTCGCTCGCGCCCGGGCGCACGAGCGCCGCTGAGAGCGTCTGGATCGACTCTTCGTACTGCTGATCGTCGAAGAGCGCGCTCCCCCGCTGGACCAGCGTGGTCGTCACGCTCTTGCCGCTCTTGCCTCCCTGCGCGAGCGCCGCGCCCGGAGGACCACCGAGGATCGCTGCGTGACACGCGGTGACGAGCGCCACCCGCACGGCGAAGCGCGGCCTTGCGCGGAGAGGAGACATGGGCCGGCAGGGTAGCGATTTTCTCGGGGAATCTCACGTGCAAAGGACCTCGCTCGCCGTTCGATCGCCGCGCGCGCCCTCGGGATCTCGCGAAATTCGTGGCCCCCACGACGAGGAACGGTCCGCGAATCGCAACGCCCGCGCGACGTGCACAGGCCGCGGTTCACGAACGCAACCGATCCACACGCGGGCTCGTGCCATGCTGAATCGCGTGTCCGGCGTCTCTTTGATCGCAGACCTCCGTCGCGCCCTCGATCCCCACGCCGATCCGCGCAACGTCGCCATGATCCAGCGCCGTCACGGATACTGGGCCGAGCTCGCGCGCCTCCACGGATGGGACCTCGATCTGCGCGACGCGGCGGCGCTCGGCGACGTCCGCGATCGCCTGTGCCGCATCGATCTGCCCATGCTCCCGCGCGCGGGCTATCGCGAGGTCTTCGCGCGCGCCGTGGCCGCCGGCGCGGCGCGCGTGATCGATGCTCCCGAGGACGTCGATCGCACGCTCGGGCTCGACGCGTTCTCGCCGGTGCTGGCGCGCGCCGGCGTGCCCACGCCGCGCACGGCGCTCGTGCCGGTGGACGACGCGCTCGCCTCCGCCATCGATTCGCCCGCGGCCGTGCGGCGCCACCTCACGGAGCGCGTGTACGAAGCCATCTTCGACGCCGGCCTCGATCCGCACGCCGGCATCTACGTGCGCGGGTTCTATTCGTCGGCCAAGTCGGCGAACCCCGAGCATTACTTCGCGAGCAACCAGGCCGATCTCGAGGCCACCACCTTCGAGGTGATCCGCCGCCTGCGCGTCGCGCTCGACGTCGGCGGCCTCGCGCTGCGGGAGCACCTCGATCTCGATCGCATCGATCTCGATCCCGAGTCGCGCGACGGCATCCGCGTGCCGTTCGAGGTTCGCCTCACGATCCTCGGCGGGCGCGCGATCATGGCGAGCTACCACGGCCCCTTCGAGGCCCTCGTCGACGACGCGCGCGCCGCGCTCTCCGCGGCGCTCACGGCGCGGAGCGCGGCGATCGTGGCGGCGGCGCGCGCCGTCCTCCCCGCGCTCGCGGCGGCCGACTTGCCCGAGAGCTACGTCGCCGATCTCGCGTTCACGCGCGCCGGTGACGCGGTGGTGCTGGAGCTGAACCCGCTCTACGCCGCCGGCTACAACGTGCCCGCCGCCCACGCGTTGCTCGTGGCCTCGCTCGGCGCCGATCTCGCGGCCCGCACCGGCCAGCGTACGCTCTCACCTTCCGAGGTGCGGGACACCGCCGCCGCGCTCGCCGGCGCGCGCATCGAGTCGAGCCCCGGCGTGTGGCTGCTCGATTCATGAGCCGCATGGTCCGAGACATCGAGCGCTGAAAAGAGGCGCGCCGATCGGGCGGGGCATGACCATCCCGACGGCGCGCTCGGATGAAGCGCTGAGGCGCGCGCTCGTCAGGGACCGGCGCACGCATCGTTCGCGACGTGATCGAATCGCTCGCTCACGCCGCCTTCATGGTCTTCGAGAGCGACTTCGCCATCTCGAACGTCCGCTGCTGCTCGGGGAGGAGGTTGTGGCGCACGTAGCTCGCGATCGCCGCGCTGCCCCCGCCCTGATCGCGGGTGTAGAGATCGAGCCCGTTCTGCTCCTCTTCGAGCAGCGCCGCCGGCGCGCTGCGATCGCCGAACAGCTCCGAGCCGCGCTGGATGATGCGGCCGACCGCGCCCCACACGGACGAGCTCTTCGCCGGCTCGACGCCCGCGGCCCGAATCGTCTGGCGCAGGCTCGAGGCGCGCCGCTCGTGGTTGTCGCGCAGATCGACGAGCGCGTGCCGGATGGCCCGATCGCGCGTGCGATCCATGGTCATCTCGTAGGTCTTCACCGCATTCATCTCCAACCGGAGGTACTCGTTGAGCCGCTCGATCTCCGCCTCCGACCAGGCCACCTCCTTCGCGGTCGGCACGGCGCGCAGCGGCGGCGCGCTCGCCGCGGTCCGCGACGTCCCTTGCACGCGCTCCTCTTGCACGCGGTCCTCCCGCTGCGACACGACGACCCGCTCCTGGCTCGACGCCTGACTCGACGCTTGGTTCGAAGACTGCACCGACGCTTGGCTCGACGGCGCCACCACCACGCGATGGCTCTCCACCACGTGCGGCACCACCGTGCGCATCACCTCGACCGGCTTGCCTTCGACGGTCTTGCCCTCGATCTCCGCCTGCCTGAACTCCGCCGGCTTGTACTCCGCTTGCTTGTACTCCGCCGGCTTGTACTCGGCCTGCTTGTACTCCGCGGGCGCGAAGCTCGCAGGCCTGAACTCCGCCTGCTTGTACTCCGCCGGCCTGAACTCGGCCTGCTTGTACTCGGCAGCCTTGTATTCCGCCGGCCTGTACTCCGCTTCCTTGTATTCCGCCGGTCTGTACTCGGCAGCCTTGTATTCCGCCGGTCTGTACTCGGCAGCCTTGTATTCGGCAGGCTTGTACTCCGCCGGCTTGTACTCGGCAGCCTTGAACTCGGCCGGCTTGAACTCCGCCGGTTTGAACTCTGCCGGTTTGAACTCGGCAGCCTTGAACTCGGCCGGCTTGTACGACGCTTCGCGGAACTCGGCAGGCTTGTACACCGCGGGCTTGAACTCCGCCGGTTTGAACTCCGCAGGTCGATAACTCCCCTGCTTGAACTCCGCCGGCTTGAACTCGGCCGCCTTGAACTCCGCGGCCTTGAACTCCGCCGGCTTGAAAGCGGCTTGCTCGAACTTGGCAGGCTTGTACTCGGCGTCCTTGAACTCGGCGTCCTTGAATTCGGCTGGCTTGAAATCGGCGGCCTTGAACTCGGCCGGGGTGATCTCGATCTCGGTCTTGACCACCTCCTTGGTCACCTCCACGACCTCCGAAACCAGCTCCATGCGGGTCGCGGTCTCGATGGCCTCGTGACGCACTTCGACCTTCTCGGACGAGCTCACGCGCTGTTCGCCCGTCGTGAGCTTCTCGCTCCCTTTCTCCTGCATCGCGGACGTGGTCGAGAGGCCCTTGTCCTTGGGATCGGTGCTCTTCATGGACTGCGCTCCTCCTGCCGACTGCGCGCCGAGACGATGAGAGGACGCAGATCGACACCGATCGGCTGACGCCGCCCGATGAGAGCTCCGCCCCGCTCCTGCCGCGCTCGGACCGCCGTGCAACGGAATCTCTTGCGCCGACGCATCGATCCGTCGAGGGTGGATATCGAGACGCTCACACTCCCTCGGATCGCTCGCCTGCATTGCGCCGGAGACTCGATATCTCGAGAGCAATCGCTTCGCCGAGGCCGCTGCCAAAGCCTCGATGAGCTGGCAGGCGCGACGAGCACCCTCGGTCGTCACTCGAGACATCTCGTCGAAGCCCCCAATCGCCATCTCCAGCCGACATACCGGCTCAGGCGCGGAGCCTCTCCGCTCGAGCGCGACAGCTCACGAAGAGAAGATCGGGTATCGACGACGACGCTGCACGAGCCATGGTCTCGCAAGCGAACATCGGCCCCGATGTTCGCGGGCGCCGCGCTCACATCTGCGCGTACACCGTCTTCGATTGCACGCTCCGGAGCACGCTTTTTCGTTCGCTCGCGGGGGGGACGCGCTGGCCTTCTTCGAGCACCATGGCCGTGAGGCGATGGCCATAGACGGCGCCGGTGTCGATGCCGGTCGCGTCCTCGTGAATCTGGGGCTCGGACATGGCGTTGTGGCCGAAGACCACGTGGGGAGGGCCGGTGTAGCGGGTGCCCCACAAGGTCTCGCCGCGCTCCTCGATGGGCCTGCCGTTTTGGGCGAGGCAGCGCACGTACATCAACGTTCGTGGATCCTGCTTTTCGATGGGCACGCCGGGGATGAGGCCGGCGTGCACCACGCGGACACCGTGCTCCGGGAGATCGAGCCAGAGAGGCAACGATTCCAGGTACACCCAATGCCGTTCCTTCAAAGCATCCACCACGACTTTGTGCGTGGGGCCGAGGTGGCGCTCCGGGCGCCGCCGCCAGCGCAAGAGGCGGTCCTCGTGGTTGCCGCGCACCGAGCGGGCGCCCACCGACAAGAGGAGCTCCACGAGGCCGGCCGGATCGGGCCCGCGCGTCACCAGGTCGCCCACCATCACCAGCCGATCGCCGGCCTGAAACCCCACCTCCGTGAGCAGCTCCGAGAGCTCTCTACGGCAGCCGTGGACGTCGCCGACGATGATGGTGCGCGGCATGGGATCACTTGACGGTTCCGAACTTGGCGCGCTTGGGGATGACGACGATGCCGCCGTCGCTCACCCAATAGCGCTTTCGATCTTCGGCGAGGTTGTAGCCAATCTCGGTGCCGGACGGGATCTCCACGTCCTTGTCGATGATGGCGCGGCGAATGCGGGCGTGCCGGCCGATCACCACGTTCTCGAAGAGCACGCTCTCCTCGATGTGGCTGAAGGAGTTCACGCGCACGCGGTTCGAGAGCACGCTGCGATGAATCCGACCGCCGGAGATGATGCAGCCGAGCGAGACGAGGCTCTCCGTGGCGATGCCGACGCGCGCGTTGGCCTCGTCGCGGAAGACGAACTTGGCCGGCGGATCGTGGTTGTATCCGGTGCGGATGGGCCAGTGGTGGTTGTAGAGGTTGAAGGCCGGTTGGATGGCGACGAGATCCATCTGCGCGGCCCAATAGGCCTCGACGGTGCCCACGTCGCGCCAATACGCGTAGCCCTCGTCCTCGCCGGGGACACGATTCTTGGCGAAATCGTAGGTGAAGACGCGGCCGCCGCCGGCCACGATGGCGGGGATGATGTCCTTGCCGAAGTCGTGGGCGCTGGTCTCGAGCGGCGCGTCGCGCTCGAGCGCGGCGATGAGCGCGCTCGTCTTGAAGATGTAATTGCCCATGGACGCGAGGCACATGTCCGGGCGATCGGGCATCGGCGGGGGGTTCTCGCTCTTCTCGTGGAAGTCCTTGATCCGGCCCTCGGCGTCGCATTCGATGACGCCGAACGCCCGGGCCTCCGCGCGCCGCACGGGGATGGCCGCGACCGTGACGTCGGCGTCGTTGGCGATGTGCTCGGCGAGCATCTGCCGCACATCCATTTTGTAGACGTTGTCGCCGCCGAAGATGCAGACGTGGCTCGGGTCTTCGTCGGTGATGACGTGCATGGTCTGATAGACCGCGTCGGCCGAGCCCTTGAACCAATCCTTCCCGGTGCGCTGCTGCGCCGGAATGGTCTCGATGAAGTTGTCGAGCATCGGCGATAGGTGCCAGGCGCGGGCGATGTGCTCTTCGAGGCTCGCGCTCTTGTACTGCGTCAGGATCTTGATCTGACGCAGGCCCGAGTTGACGAAGTTCGAGAGCACCATGTCGATGATGCGATAGCGACCGCCGAAGGGGACCGCGGGCTTGGCGCGATCGTTCGTCAGCGGACCAAGCCGGCGTCCCTCGCCGCCGGCGAGGATCATCACGAGGACGCGGGCGGCGTCGAAGGGCGTGGCGCTGAAGAAGGGGCTTGTGCTCGAAGCGTTCTGCGGCATCGGCCCCGAGGGTACTTGATCGGCGTAGCGGGTGCGAACCTTCGGCCGCCCGTCAAACCCTCGCTCGACCATTGCTTGGGACCCTGTGGGGAGGACCTGCGCGCCCGTTCGGTCCCGGGTTTCTCTTTACGGCGCGCGGTCGACCGTGTTAGCCCTTTCGCGGCCGAAAACGGCACTCTCGCCCCCTCCTGGAGCCTGGATGAACCTGAGAACCTCGCTCGCCTTCGCCGCCGCCGCTGCATTCGCCACGACTTCGCTCGGCTGCGGTAGCGACGAGCAGCCCTACACGGCGAAGCCGGCCGTGAGCGGGAAGAAGCCGAACCTGCCCGCTGTGCCCACCCTGCCGACGAAGGCGAAAAAGCAGGGTGACGCGTACACCATCTGGGGCATCACGCACGATCTTCACAGCCGCGTGCACGTGGACGACGTCCTCGGCAAGAAGGTGTCGATCGTCGGCTACATCGTGAAGACGAACTACGACTCGGCGCCCAAGTGTGCGATCCACAAGACCGGCAAGGGTGATCCGCCGGACTGCAAGTCGTCGGTGCCGACCTTCTCGATCGCGGACGACAAGGGCGACGCCAAGGAAGCCATCGACGTCATGGGCTGGGCGTCGAACTATGCCCAGATGTACACGCTCATCGAAGCGCTCGACAAGGCAGCCAAGGGCAAGGAGTCCGAGGTCAAGCTCAAGGACGAGTTCTGGGGCGCCGATCTCCCGAACCCGCTGCCCAACATCGGCGCCAAGGTGAAGGTCACCGGCACCTACGGCGTGACGTTCACCCGCGCGACCGGCGGCGCCGCGGCCGATCCCAAGCACGGCATCCTGACCGTGGAGAAGATCGAATACCTCGAGCCGCCCACCGAGAAGGTTTACCTCCCCGGGATGAAGAAGAAGTAACCCTCTCTCGAAATCACGTTCGCTGTGCGCCTCGGATTCCGATTCCGGGGCGCGCGCGTTTTGTGGTCTCGATGTGCTTTTGCACGGAATCGATGTCTCGGGGCTCTCGGTATCCGTGCCTCCATCGTCTCCGCCTCTTCCCGAGCGACCTTGCACGGTGTGTTCGCCGGGACCAGGATGGCGCCCGAATGAAATGCGCGCCGCTCCCGTGAGGGAGCGGACCCCTGCGGCACCGTCCGCAAAACAAGAACCGCCGAGTGGCCGGACCGCCGGCCAGCGGGGGACCCAAACGGCACGGGGCGCGCAACGCGCCTCGGGCCAGGGGCGAACCGAGCGCGGCGACGCGCATCGGCGAGCACTCCAAGCTCGAGCCCGTCAGCTAACCCCGTAGGCGCCTGGAGAAGCCATGCCGAGCATCGTCGCGCGCGTGCGGCGCGCCGTCCTGGGTGCACCCAAGGACGTCAAGGACCCGCACGCTTTCCATAAGCTCTCTCTCGTCGCGCTCCTCGCTTGGATCGGGCTCGGCGCGGATGGTCTTTCGTCGAGCGCCTATGGCCCGGACGAAGCCTACCGCGCCCTGGTCGATGTCCGAGGGGGATCCCACACGGGCCTCGCCATCTTCCTGGCCCTCGCCACCACGCTCACCGTCTTCATCATCAGCTACGGGTACAGCCGCATCATCGAGCAGTTCCCCGCCGGCGGCGGCGGTTACGTCGTCGCCAGCAAGCTGCTCGGGCCGCGCATCGGCGTGGTCTCCGGCGCGGCGCTCCTCGTCGACTACGTGCTCACCATCACGGTGAGCATCTCGTCGGGCGCGGACGCCATCTGGAGCTTCCTGCCGCACGCCTTCCTCCCTTACAAATTGCCCTTCGTCTTCCTCGGGCTCGCCGTCCTCGTGCTCATGAACCTGCGCGGGGTGAAGGAGTCGGTCACCGCCATCGCGCCGATCTTCGGCGTCTTCGTGGTGACGCACGCGGTGCTCTTGATCGTCACCATCGGCGGGCACGCGGCCGACATCGGGCACGCCGGCGCCGAGGTGCGCGGCAACGTCGGCGAGACCGTGCGCACGCTCGGCACCGCCGGAACGTTGCTCCTCTTCGTGCGCGCGTATTCGATGGGCGGCGGCACGTACACGGGCATCGAGGCCGTCTCCAACGGGCTCTCGATCATGCGCGAGCCGCGCGTGCAGACGGCCAAGCGCACGATGGTGCTGATGGCGACGTCGCTCGCCATCACGGCCGGCGGCATCCTGCTCTGCTACCTGCTCGTCGATCTGCCGGCCACGCTGCCGAAGGACAAGACGCTCAACGCTTACCTGCTCGAGCGCGTGGCCGCCGGCTGGACGGTGGGCGGCGTGCACGTGGGGGTGGGCTTCGTGATCGCGGCCCTGCTCAGCGAGGGCGCGCTCCTCTTCGTGGCCGCGCAGACGGGCTTCTTCGACGGCCCGCGGGTGATGGCGAACATGGCCACCGACTCGTGGCTGCCGCACGCGTTCTCGGCGCTCTCGGAGCGGCTCACCATGCGCAACGGCGTGCTCCTCATGGGCATCGCGGCCGCGCTCCTGCTCGCGTACACGCACGGCAACGTCTCGCGCCTCGTGGTGATGTACTCGATCAACGTCTTCGTGACGTTCTCGCTCTCGAACATCGCCATGGCCCGCTTCTGGATCCGCCGCCGCCACGAAGATCCCACGTGGGCGCGGCACCTCCCCGCGCACGTGATCGCGGGCCTGCTCTGCGTGACCATCCTCGGCATCACCATCTTCGAGAAGTTCGGCGAAGGCGGCTGGCTGACGCTCGTGATCACCGCGGCGCTCACGGCCTTCTGCCTCGTGGTGAAGCGGCACTACGGCGCGGTGGGGCGCGCCATCCAGCGCCTCGACGAGGATCTGCCCGGCCCCGAGGCCAGCCCCGAAGCGCTCGCGGCCTACCGCGGCGGCAACGGCGCGCCGCTCGCGAGCGAGCCCGATCCGGAGAAGCCGGTGGCCGTGATCTTCGTGGGCGGCTACGGCGGCCTCGGACGACACGCGACGCTGACGCTGCTGCGCATGTTCCCGGGCCACTTCGCAGGCGTGATCTTCGTCAGCATCGCGGTCGTCGACTCCGACACCTTCAAGGGCGCGAGCGAGGTCGAGCGCCTCGAGCAACGAACGAACGACGCGCTCGACGCCTACCGCCGCTTCGCCTCCGCGCTCGGCCTGCCTTCCTCCAAGGCCTTCGCGCTGGGAACCGAGGTCGCCGTCGAGGCGGAGAAGCTCGGCATCGCGCTGCGCGAGAAGTACCCGCACGCCCTCTTCGTCGCGGGTCAGATCATCTTCGAAGAAGACACGGCGTGGAACCGCCTGCTCCACAACGAGACCGCATTCACCATCCAGCGCCGTCTCCAGCACGTGGGCGCGCCGATGATCGTGCTGCCCGTGCAACTCGATCTCGCGCCGCCCGAGCGCCTCGCGCTCCGCAAAAGCGCCGAAGCCTCGACGTGAATCACATCCGAGCGAATCACATCGGGTGAACGAGCGGGCTCAGCCGGAGCACCATCCCCTGCTCCGGCGTGAGATCCTGCGAGGTGCTCGCCGAGACGTTCGGGAACATCAGGTTCGCGGCCGCCTCCGCGCCCTCGGGCGTGTCGGCGATGTTGTCGCAGACGCCGGTGAGCCCCTCGCACGTGTGAAAGAGCCCGAGGAAATGGCTCAGCTCGTGCGCCACCACGCGCGACCAATCCCCCGGGTAATCATCGACGAGGTTCGTGGAGACCAGCATCCCGTCGCGCCGCGCGAAGGGGATGCCGGGGATGCCGTTGGAGATGCCGCCGACCGCGACCCCGAGATCCACATCGGGCGAGAGCTCGCAATGAAACCGATCCGAGAAGATCAAATGCATCACGCCCGGCGGCGGCTCGGGCGCGAGATCGAAGATCTCCTCGGTGCCGCTCCCGCCGAGGCACGCCGGCCCGGAGAGCTCGATCGTGTCGGGGATGTCCGAGATGTCCTGATACGTCACCGTACCGACGCGAACGCCCACCGATCCCAAGCTCTCGTCGACCTGCTTGAGCGCCGCCTGCAACGTGGGATGCGTCGGCGCATCGTCCGCCGAAATGCTGCTGTCGGAGGCGAAGCTCAAGAGCAGATCGATCTTCCCCGCCACCGGCGGATCGATCTGCCGCTCGACGATCCCCACGTGCACCGTCGCATCGAGCCCCGTGTTCGCGTACACGCTGGCCTTGTCGTCGTACACGATCTTGAAGACGCCCATGCGCAGCGACCAATCGCCGGGCTCCATGGCGATCTGCGGTGTGTTCGGGATCAACGTCGCCGCCGCCCGCGGCCGCGGCACCGCTCGATTGGGGCTCAAGAACGGCCCGGGGAAGCCGGCCGTGTAGCGATTCACGATGGCGCCGCCGCCCTCCGGCGCATCCGGATTCACGATCACCGTTCCATCCGGCGCCACCGCGCGCATCAAGAGCACGAACGTGTCCGGCTCGCTCACGCCGACGACATGAAACGCGCGCGTCTCTTCCGTCGCATGAAACGTGAAGTCCTCGGTCACGCCCGCGTGCGTATTCATCATGCCGAGATCGTGCAGCGCGAACCCCGATGGGACCTCGGACGGGAACCGGCCGGCAGCGGCGAGCGCCGGATCGATCACGGGATCGCTGCCGCATCCAGCGAGCATGAGTGACAGCGCGGAGGCCACGGCGAGGAAGGAGACGCGAGGGAGGAAGCGCTCGTGAAAGATCGAGGTCATGACGATCTCCAAGGTGGATGAATGGCGTGCTTCGAAACGCGTTGCTCACGAGAAGCGGCGCGGCCCCCTACGAGCCAAGCCGCGGCGTGGTTCGATCAAAACGTCCCTTGCAATCCGAATGTCCCAGCACCGATGGTGGGCGCGAGGGAGAAGCGTGGAATGCGGGTGATCGCGGGGTCGGTGCTCCAGAGATTGGCCATGCGCTCGACGGGCGTGGGGATGAAGCCGTACGCAATGGCGAACGCACCGGCGATGGCCACCTCCGCGGACGCATAGATCAAGCTCCTCCTGTTCTCCGATTTCCCTCCCGGGAGCAGGGCGGCAGTCAAACCGAACCCACCGAAGGATACGGCCGCTATCCCCACACCGCGAAGGACACGCCGCAATCGGAAGTTCGTATTGGCGAGCTCGAACAGGCGTCGCTCCGTGGCGGCGACGACCTTGGCGGGATCGCTCGACGTGGCCATGCAATTCACGAACGACGCATGCAAATGCTCGCCGTACGAGCGATGAAAGAGGGCCACTCCGCCAAAGGTCAAGGAGGCTACGGCGCCTGTCATCTGCAACGCGCCGTCCACGTAGCGCCATGGGTCGTGGGACCGGGCCCCGAGCACGAACGAATCGATGCTGAAGCCCACGCTGGCAACACCGGCAGTGAGCCCGACAGCAGCAATGAGGTGACGCTCCCCCTTGCCGATGTCGGCGACCTGCGCGAGCAAGAGCCTCATCCGCTCCACGTCTTCGTGCGACACGCCATAGACCTGCTCCGAGGTCTTGCTCGCCTCGACCTGATACGCGGCCATGGCGCGCGGGCCGAAGGGCGCGGCAAACAAGTTGCGAAGCACATCATTGGCGCTGCGCATCGACGGTGACGGCGGCACCAGCTTCGCGTCCGCGAGCCGAATGGGGCCTTCCGCGGACAGCCCTTCGAGCGTGCGCCGCTCGCGCACGCGGGCGCCGCCGAGGTCTCCGGCGTCGCGCTCCTCGATCGACGCGCGCTCCGCGACCCGCGCGGGGATCCATAGATCCATGGCCGCGCCCTCTTCCTTGTGCACGTCGATCCACGGCAGCTCGTCGACGTCGCGCACCGTCACCCGCACACGAGGCTCCGCGTCGATGGTGACACGCCGGCCCGAGATGCCCGCGAGCACGACGATCGGCTGCTCCGCGCGCCCGTGCGGTCCGCGGGCGAAGACCTTCGGGCGATAGAGCGGGTTCTTCACCTTGGAGCTCGCGAGATCGACGAACGCGCGCAGCTCGTCGTAGCTCACCATGCCATCGCGGTTCGCATCGGCGGCGCCGGTGATCCCCGAGCGCACGGCGTGGCTGAAGATCCCCGACTGCAGCTCCGACCACTCGAACACCTCGGCCTCGGCGCTCGTCGAGAGGAACACGCCCACGTTGGGCAAGCGCTCGTGCAAGCTCTTCGCCGCGTCCTCGGAGACACCGACGCGCCGCCCACCGGGCTTGCGCGCGTTGAGCACGAAGAACGAGTTGCAGCTGTCGAGGATGACGTGCGCGCGCGTGGAGGGCACCGACTTGAGGAGCGCCTCGACGTCGTCGGAGGTGAAGCGACTGTCGCGCAGCTCGAGGAACCCCTTGCCGTGGTCGACGTCTCCGTGTCCGGCGAACACGAAGTAGAAATCGACCTCGACGCCCAGCTTCCGCACGTCGGCGACCGCATGCGCGATCACCGCCGCCGTCGCCGTCACCTCGGCGCGCGTCGGTGGCTTGAGCTTGCCCTTGAGGTGCGGAAAGAGGAGCGCCGAGTCGCGATCGAGCTCGGTCAAGAGATGCACGTTGGCCTCGGGCGCCAGCATGCGAAAGACCTCGGCGTACTTGACCCCATCGTCGTCCGCGTAATGCAAATCGGGACGCCCCAGCTCGATGCTGTGGTTGTTGGTCACGATGAGCGCGAAGACGGCGCGGCTCTTGGGCGCTTCGGCGCGGGCCTCACCACCGGCGACGGCGAAGCACACGAGCCCGAGCAGGAACGCAGCGATCCATCGAATCACGGTGCGCTCCCGGGCCGCAGGGTGAGGTGAATCTCGGAGACCTCCGCGCCGCCGAAGCGAGCGCGCAGCCGATCGAGCGCGAGCTCCGTGCCCGCGAGCGCTTCGATCTGCGAGACATGGATCGGCTGTGACCCAATCAAGGTCACGATCCGCAATGAGCCCGGCGCCGGCGCCTCGAGCGTCACGGCGCCGGGGAGCACCGTGTCCCGATCGGCGTGCGCGAGCGACACCGAGGCCGGATCGGTCTTCGCATCGAGATACGCCGGATGAATCCAATGAACCACGTGGGCCGCGTCGACCGCGAAGACCATGAGGAACGCCGAGCCGTCGGGACCGATGTTTCGATGCGAGACGGCATAGGCCGTCGCGGCGTCGACGGTCTCCCCATCGGCGATGGGCACGAGCTTCTCGGACGCTCGAAAGATCGAGACGCCCACGTCGCGTCGCAGCGATCGCACGGCGCCGTCCCCGCGCGGCGAGAGCATGCCGGCATCGCGATCGAGCCCGTTGCGAGGCGCGATCACCACGACGGCAGCGACGGCCGCGGCCATGCCCAGCGCGGCGCCGAGCCACGCGAAGACGCGGCGCTGCGAGCGCACGGGAGTCACGCGCGGCGCCAGCTCGGCGGCGATCCGCATTTGGATCCGCTCGGATGCACCGGGGAGCGGCACCCCGATGAGCGGCGCGGCGAGCATCGCGCGGAGCTCCTCGAGCGAAGCCCAAACCTCGCGGCAGGCCTGACAACGCCCGAGGTGCGCGCGCAGCTCGGAGGCGCGGCGCTCGGTCGCCTCACCGTCGAGCAACGCGATCAGCTCCTCTTCGGTCGGGCAGGTCATCGGCTCTCTCCCTTCTCGAGGTGACGTCGGAGCTGCTTCAATCCGAGGTGCACGCGCGAGCGCAGCGTCGACTCCGGAACGCCCACGATCCGAGCGATGTCCTCGTAACCGAGGTCCTCCTGGAAGCGGAGCAACACGGCCTCGCGCATCGGCTCGGGCAGCTCGTCGAGCGCGTCGAGGAGCGCACGCTGCCGCTCGCGCTGGAGCAATCGATCGAGCTCGCCCGCGCGATCGTCGGCGACGCTCTCGAAGCCATGTCCCTCGGCGACGGGGATCCATCGCTCCCTTCGTCGCGCCGCGCGCGCCTGGTTCCGACAAGCGTTGCGGGCCACGGTGAACAGGAGCACCACGAACTTGCCTTCGTCTCGATACGACGCGCGGTGGGTCCAGATCTGGAGCCAGGTCTGCTGACAGACCTCGTCGGCCAGCGTGGCATCGCCGAGGAGCTTGGTGCAGAAGCCCGCGAGCCTGCCTAGATGACGATGCACGAGCACGGCCAGCGCCTCCGCTCGGCCGGCGCGCACGAGCCGCATCAGATCGTCGTCCGATCGCTCACCGAGCGCGGCACCGCGCGACGAATCGCGCGGGACGATTGGGAGCGGGACCACGTCTGCCATCGCTTTCGAGGCCTAGAACACCGGTCCGGACGCGGCGTTGAAAAGAAAATGCGCCGGCGCGAAGCGCGCCCACAACCATCAACGATATCGACACATTGGCGCGCGCATCGCGCACGCGAGGCTTGCTCGTTCCGGCGGGCTGTGTTGAAACCGGCACAGGCCGCGTGAAGCCATTCCCTCCGAATCAGCCGGCGGCGGCCGCGGGCCTCGGCCCCGCGAGCCAGACCGTCTTCGCCGACACCGCGGCCACGAGCACCGCGCTGGGCGGCGCGGTCGTGCGTCGCTATCAGCTCGATCGGCCGACCACGATCCTCGGGCGCAGCGGCGCGGACATCGAGCTCCCGAGCCCCGCCGTCTCGCGCCATCACGCGGCCATCGATCGCGCCGCGCGCGGGCACACCATCCGCGATCTCGGATCGACCAACGGCACGTTCGTCGATGGGCGCCGGGTGGCGCGCGTGACGCCGCTCGCGCCCGGCGCGGTGGTGCAGCTCGGGCCCTACAAGCTGGTCTACGACGGGACCGGCCTCGCGCAGCACGAGCAAGCGGGCGCGCTGCGCATCGACGGCATCAGGCTCGGGCAGCAGGTGCGGTGGGGCCGCTACATCCTGCGAGACGCGTCGGTGTCGATCGCGCCGCGCGAGCTCGTGGCCTTCGTCGGCGGCAGCGGCGCCGGCAAGTCGACGTTGATGAAGGCGCTCGCCGGCTACGCGCCCGCGAGCCAGGGCCGCGTGCTCGTCAACGGCGACGATTTCTACGAGCACCTCGACGCGTACCGCATGCTGCTCGGCTACGTCCCGCAGGACGACACGCTCCACAAAGAGCTCACGGTCGATCGCGCCCTCGCCTACGCGGCGCGCCTGCGCTTGCCGGCGGACACGAGCGGCTCCGAGATCGCCCAGCGCATCGCCCGCGTCCTCGAGGACGTGGAGATGACCGCGCACCGGCACAAGCGCATCGACCAGCTCTCTGGCGGCCAGCGCAAGCGCGTGAGCATCGCCGCCGAGCTGCTCGCCGATCCCTCGCTCTTCTTCCTCGACGAGCCGACGAGCGGCCTCGATCCCGGCCTCGAAAAGAAGATGATGCTCACCCTGCGCCGCCTCGCGGACGCGGGGCGCACGGTGGTGCTCGTGACGCACGCGACCGCCAACATCGCGCAGTGCGATCACGTGGCCTTCCTCTCCGAAGGGCGCGTCGTCTACTTCGGCCCTCCGGCGCAGGCGCTCGCCTTCTTTCGCGTGTCGGGCAACGACTTCGCCGACATCTACGGCAAGCTCGACGGCCTCGCCGATCCGCGCGATCCCAGCGCATGGGCGATCGCGCAGGCCGATCTCGCGTCCGAGCTCGCCGCCTTTCACCAACAGTTCGGGAGCGCGCGCCCGCCGAGCCTCGCCGAGTTGTGGGAGATGCGCTACCGCCGCTCGCCCTTCGCCGCCGTCGTGGATCGGCGCCTCGCCGACGCCGCGCCCCCCACCACGGGAAGGCGCCGCGCCCCGCGCCCACGCCGCCGCGGGATCTCGGCGCCGCGGCAGCTCTTCGTGCTCTCACGGCGCTACGTCCGCCTCATGCTCGGCGATCCGAAGAACCTCTTCATCCTGCTCGCGCAGGCGCCGATCATCGCCTACCTGATGACGCTCGCCATGCGCTCGGACGCGATCGTCGGGCCCAAGGCGAACTCGTACGACGCCAAGACCGTGCTCTTCATGATGTCGACGGTGGCGGTGTGGTTCGGGATCATCAACGCCGCGCGCGAGATCGCCAAGGAGTCGGCCGTCTATCGCCGCGAGCGCCTCGCCGGCCTCGGCGTGGGCGCCTACGTGCTCTCGAAGATGGTGGTGCTCGCGCTCATCGTCGCGGCGCAGAGCGCGGCCATGATCGCCGTGATCGGCACCGACGTGCGCTTCCCCGCGATGGGCCTCCTGATGGAGGGCAACCTCGAGCTGTTCGTCACGACGGTGCTCACGTCCCTCGCAGGCCTCTCGGTCGGGCTCTGCATCTCCGCGTGGGCGCGCACGCCCGATCGCGCCATCTCCCTCGTGCCCCTCGCGCTCATCCCCCAGATCCTCTTCTCGGGTGTGCTCTTCCCCTTCGGGAGCGGGATCTCGGCCACGCGCGCGCTCTCGTGGGCGACCGTGAGCCGCTGGGCAATGGACGCCTACGCGACGACGATCAACCTCTCGCGGCTCCCTCCCCCGCCCCGCCCTGCCCTGCCGGAGTGGTCGTACACGAAGGAGAACCTGATCCTGCGCTGGCAGATCCTCGGCGGCTTCACCGCCGGCTGCGCGCTCCTCGCCTGCCTCTTGCTGGCGTTGCGTGACGAAGAGAAGTGATCGCGACGAGGCCGCTCGCGCCGCCCCGAGAAGCTTTACACATTCAGTATCTCGGACGGAGCCGCGACAGCGCCGTCGACGCGCGGCGCCGCGGAGATGACCCGCGCAAACGCGCGGGCCCGAGAAGCTTTAGACGTTCAGTATCTCGAATGCGGCCGCGACAACGCCGTCAGCGCACGGTGACGCCGTACGGCACCGCGGTGATCACCCGCTCTCCTGCGAGCAGCGGCGCGAACGCGCCCAGGAACGGCCGCGCCGCCGGGAGCACCTGATTGAGGAGCGGCGGGATGAGCGACTCCTGGGCGACGCGCTTCGCGCCCTCGGTGACCGCGGCACTCGCTTCACCGGCGCCGGGCACGGTGCCTTCGTCGAGGAGCTCGAAGAGGCCGGGCTCGTCGTCGACCACGTCGATGGGCGCGTCCTTGGGGAGGCCCGCGAGCTGAATGGCGAGATCGACCGCGTCGGAGAGGCCTCCGATGGCGTCGACCATGCCGCGCTCCTTGGCCTCGACGCCGCCGTACACGCGGCCTTCGGCGTTGGGCGTGATCTTGTCGACGGTGGTGCCGCGGCCCTCGGCGACGCGCTCGAGGAAGAGGTTGTAGACGCTCGTCATCGTGGCGAGGACGCGGGCGCGCGTGTCGTCGTCCCACGGCGTCATCGACGATTCGTACGAGGCGCGCGCGGCCTTCTGCGGATCGGGCGCGGCCGCGATCGTCTCGGCGTGCACGCCGATCTGCTCCAGCGTGCGGCCGACCGCGAGCTTGCCGCCGACGACGCCGATCGATCCGAGCAAGCTCGTGGGCTCGGCGACGATCTTGTGACCCGCGCACGAGAGGTAATACCCGCCGCTCGCGGCCATGTCGCCGACCGAGACGACGAGCGTCTTCTTCTCGCGCAGCTTCATCAGCTTCTTCCACAGGAGGTCCGAAGCGAGCGCCGATCCGCCGGGCGAATCGATGCGCAGGACGACCGCCTTCGTGGAGCTGTCGCTGGTGAGCTTGGTGATCAGCTTGCCGAGCTCGCGCTCGGTGATGCCGTCGCTGCCGCCGAGGATCGATCCGGACGAGCTCATGGCGATCGAGCCCGACGCCGGCACCACGGCCACGTGCGGCGTCCCGATGTGGCTCGATCCGGCGAGCGCGCGCAGCAGCGACGCGAGCCCTCCGCCGCCGCCGCGCGAGCCCTCGCCGCCGCCGAAGCGGGAAGCGATGCGCTCGGCGGAGGTCAGCTTCTTCGCGTCCTCGCGCGCGTCGTCGAGGTATCCCACCGCATCGACGAGGCCACGCTCCATGGCCTCCTGCGGCGCGAATGGTCCATCCTCGACGGCACCGGCGGCGCTCAGCTTGCCGCGGCCCTCGGCGACGTCGGCGAGCCACCCCGCGCGCATGCCGCGGAGCGCGCTCTCGAGCGACGAGCGCGCCTCCGGGCTCGGCCCGTCGCGCGTGAACGGCTCCTCCGCGCCCTTGTATTTGCCGATCTGGAGGAAGTCGACCCCGACGTGCAGCCGCTCGAGGAGGCTGTTCGCGTACAGCATCTGCGCCGCGATCCCGATGGTCTCGACGCCGCCCGCCGGCGACACCCAAATCTTCGAGCAACCGCGCGCGGCGAGCGCCATCGAGGCGTTGTCGTACTCGTCCGCGTGACACACGACGGGCTTCGTCTTGCGGATCTCGCCGAGGAGATGACCAATCTCCTGCGCCCGCGCGAGCCCCGTGCTCGCCACGCCGAAGCGCACGAAGATCCCTTTCACGGGCGCGGAGCCGCGATCCTCGGCCAGCGCCCGCAGCGCGCGCACGAGGTCGACGTGCGAGCGCCGCGACGGCGATCCGAGGATCGAGGTCGAGCGCGCCTCGGGCACGCCGCGCGAGAGATCGATCTCGGCGACGAGGGGACCATCGGACGAGGATCTTCCACTGCGCGTCTCCACGCTGGTCGCGCGCGGCGCGCGGCCTTCGCAGGCCGCGGTGGCCATCGCCGAGGTTGCTGCGAGAACGACGACGGCACGCGCGGCCATCGCATGGGCACGGAGTCTCCGAATCACTTGAACCCCGGGAGATCGGAGGTGTCGACGCCGGGCGGCGTCGTGTTCGTCGGCACCGGCGGCGGTGAAGGCGGCGCCGTGTTGACCGGCGGCGACGGCGCTTGCGGAGCGACCTTCACGCCGGGCAAATCCGAGGTGTCCACCGGCCCATTGCCCGTCGCCACCGCCGGCGGCGACGGCGCCACGGGCTTGGGATCGGGAATGGCCGGCGCCGGACGCTCGCGCGGTGTCGCATCACGCGGAGCCGCGGGGGCCGAGGAAGGCGCAGCCGCCACCGGCGCAGCGGCAGGCTTCTCCGCGCGGGCCTTCGCGGTCGCATCGGGGAGCGCGCTCACGTCGACGGCTTTGTCCGCGCGCGTGAGATAGCTGGTGAGCGCGCCGGCGAGCGGATGCGGCCGCGCCATCGCCTTGAGACGCTCGAGCTCCGCCTTGGCGCTCGACATGTCCCCCGATCGCGCCAGCGCATACACGAGCAGCGCGCGCGCCCGTCCGAAGTTGCTCTCGCCGCCGACCGCGGTGCGCAGGCGACCGATCACCGTCGACCAATCCGGTCGAGCCTCGGCGAGATCGAGGGCTGCGAGCACGAGCGCGTTGTCCGGCTGCGAGCTCGCTCCCGCTACGGCCGCGACGAGCTTGCGCGCGCCGTCGAGATCGCCGGCGAGCCGGAGCGCATCGATGCGGCTCCGCGCCACGCTGGGATCCGCCGGCGCGATCTCGCCGGCGCGATCGGCCGCGCGACGCGCACGCTGCACGGCCTGCTCCAGCTCGCGGCGAGCCCCGGTCTGCTCCGGATCGTCCGCGGGAAGCAGACGAACACGGAGCCAATCCACATCGGCCTTCGCCGCCGCGAGCCGCGCGAGATCGGCGACGACGCGGGCATCTCGCTCGGCGAGGACGCTGGCCTTGTCGAACTGCTCTTTCGCGAGCTCGAGATCACCGTCGGAGAGGCTCTTCTCGCCCTCGACGAGCAGCGCGACGACGCGCGCGTCCCCCGCGCCCTCCGCTCCAACCGGAGCAAACATCCGACGGCCGATCGTGGCGAACGCGAGCACGATCATCCCGCCGACGAAGAACCCGACGATCCAACGCGCGGCCCCGGGCCGGCGCGGCGCGCCGACCGAAGAGAAGCGCGGCTCCGCATACGCCTCGTCCCCACCGTACGAGAGGCGCACCGGCGGCGTCGGCGTGAGCATCGGGTTGCTCGGCGACGCGCTCGTGGGCGAAGGCTCGCTGGGTCGTGACGAAGGAGACGACGGCGACGAAGCCTCGGGCGGCGCGAGGGCCGTCGCTTGGTTCCAATCGTCCTGCGCGAGCGCGCGCGCGGCAGCCGAATCGACGACCGCAGAGAGCGGTGCCGATGACGCAGTCTCGGCACGCGACG
This sequence comes from Minicystis rosea, assembly GCA_001931535.1. GTDB lineage: Bacteria > Myxococcota_A > Polyangia > Polyangiales > Polyangiaceae > Minicystis > Minicystis rosea. The sequence continues at coordinate 12,876,686 of CP016211.1, read as the reverse complement.
CCGGACCCACGCTTTCACGCGCGAGCTCGGCGGCAGCCGCGCGCGCTTCGGCGTTCAACGAGCGGGTCGTCTCGTCGTACGACCCCGGCACCGTCGCGTCGTCGTACGCCCCTTGCACCGTCGCATCGTCGTGCGCGACCGGCGGCGGCGGCGCGCCGCGTGGGCTCACGACGACGCCGGGCACGGGCGCCAGCCCCGGAATCGTGGCCGGCGTGTGTTGCATCACCATCGTGTCGTCGTCGACCGATGGGGGATCGCTCACGGCCTCGACCTCCGCCGCGCGCCCGAGGGCCATGGCGCCGGGCAGCGGGATGGCGATGGACCCTTCCGTCGTGCGTGAGGTCGCGAGCGGAGGCGTGATCCCGAGCGGCGTCTGCGCGCGGCTGCGCGGCGGCGCCTTGGGCCCGAGGCCGAGGTTGGTCGGGTGTTGCGCCCCACCGGCGACGCTCGCGAAAAAGGGCTCGAGCTCAGCGATCGATCCCAACCGCCGCGGGCGCGCCCCGCCGCGCGAGAGCACGTCGTCCCGCGTGATCAGGGCTTGCGCGATGGCCGCCTGAAGCTCGCGAAGGGCTCGGAACTCGAGCTCGCGCCCGTCGATGGTACGCACGAGCCAGCGCTCCGGCGCGCCCGCGGGTTGAGGGCGGCGCACCTTGAACTGGTGCCCGCAGCTCGTGCATTTGACGGTGGTCCCGCGCTCCGAAACGAGCGCGTCGTCGAACTCGTAGGCGGTGCTGCAACGCTCGCAGGTGACGTCCATCGGCCTAGCGATCGCGGTTGGGTTGGGAGCACACGACCGACGCGCCACGGCGAAGCCGCCGCGGCAAGACGCCCATCATCGAATCGAACCGCAGAAAGCGGTGGCCGAGGGACATAGCGCGGGACGACCGTAGCACGGCTCGCGTGGCGGGAGATCGCGGCGACGGCGACCGTCACGCGCGCGTAACCGGGCGGGGCGAGCGTAACGCCGCACGAGCGAGCACGGTGGGCGGTCCCACGCTCGAAGGATCGCGGCAAAACCAGGCTCCCGCGCACGGGGCAATGCCACCCGGGCGCCGCTGCCACATCTCCGCGTGAACGAGGCTTCACGCATCTTCGTTGGTCGCGTCGCCAACAAGAGGGTTCTTGGACGGCTTGTCGAGGGTACGGCGCTTGCTAATCTCGTCGAGTCGGACTGCCCGCGCTGGACCGGCTTCCTTGCCCGCCGCGCCGCGGGGCCGTGCGCTTCGGGAGACTGTATGAAGAAACTTTCTCTGCTGGGCTTCTTCGGTCTGTTGGCGAGCGTCCTCGCCGGCTGTCCCATCTGGTCGGGCGACGATCTCGGGAGCACCGGCTGCCACGGCGATCGCTGCGCCACCGGCACGAACCCCGACGGTTGCGGCCGGCCCGCCGACTGCGGGGCGAACGAGACGTGCGGCAGCGATGGCCAGTGTCACAGCGGCGACTGCACCTCGTGGAGCTGCGTCGAGGGCTTCACCTGCGTCGTCGATCCGGACACGCAGACGGCGAGCTGCCAGCCCGGGAGCAGCAACACGGGCGGCGCCGGCACCGGCGGCAGCAACACGGGCGGGTCTGCCACCGGCGGCGCCGGCACCGGCGGCAGCAACACCGCGGTCTACTGCGGCAAGCCTTCGGACTGCGCGGCCGGCGAGATCTGCGGCAAGGATGGCACTTGCAAGCCCGGCCCCTGCGACGCCACGAACCTCTGCATCTACGGCTACACCTGCGGGACGGATGGAACCTGCCAGTCGGTCACGCCGAACGCGTGCGACTCCGACGCCGATTGCTCGAACGGTGATCTCTGCATCGCCGGCGGCGACGGGAAGGGCGGCGTGTGCACCCCGCCCGGAAACCAGTGCTTCGACTCGTCCCAGTGCGGGGTGAGTCAGGTCTGCGTGGCGGGCAAGTGCACGCTCGGGTGCAGCTCGAACGCGGACTGCGGCGGCGTCTACAAGTGCGACACGTCGCTCGGCGTCTGCGCCGCACCGGTGAAGACGTGCACCATCACCAACGACTGCGGCTCCGCCACCGAGGTGTGCGTCGCCGGCGGGTGCGTCCCGCGCAGCGACGGCGGCACCTGCACCGACGCCGGCAACGTGTGGACGGAGAACGGCTGCATCCCGAACCAGGGCGCGACGTTCACCTGCGCCAACGACGGCGAGCTCGGCGCCACCGGCGTCTCCGGCAAGTGCAGCACCGGATCCATCTGCCTGCACCACAGCTGCTGGATCTCGTGCGACGCGCCCAACCAGACGGCCTGCGACAACCAGCCGGCCCTCAACATGTGCAACGCCGCGACGAGCACCTCGGGCACGTACAACGTCTGCGGTGGCCAGAAGCTCGGCAACGAGTGCGATCCGACGGCGGCCGTGATGTGCGCCGGCACCAAGGTCTGCATCGACGGCTTCTGCAAGTAGCCCTCGTGCTCGGGCCGGCGTCGTCGTCACGACGCCGGCCATCGGATCGGGTTGCTTGGTGCCCGATCGATGCGCCGCTCGGGCGCCCACGCTGCCCGCCTCCTTCTCACCTTCTGCTCCGCTCGTTCGAGCTTCGGTGCGCGCCTCGTACGCAGGCGTCGTGGCACGGCCGCTGCGATGACACCGCGCGAAAAACAGCGCGTGCGCCGGACCAACGCGGCAACGCGACCTGCACGGACGGAGCCACGACATGAACATCCGCGACTGGATCGAAGACGTCTTGCCGATCAAGCGAAAGAGCTCGGCCGACTGGGTGGTCCCGGCGCTGGTCGGGCTCGGCGTCGGCATCGCCGCTGGCGTCGGCATCGGCATGCTCTACGCGCCGGACACCGGTGAAGAGATGCGCCTGCGCCTGCGTGAAGGTGCCTTCCGCGTGAAGGAGCGAGCCGGCGAGCTCGCCGAGCGGGCCAAGGGACAGATCTCGTCCGCAGCCGGGCAGATCTCGTCCTCGGCGGAGCAGGTGCAGAACCGCATCTCGTGACGACTGCGCGCGCGTTGCACGGCCGAGCGGGCACCGCGCGTGCTCGCTCGTGCTTCGTGCGCGCGCGCCATCGTGTCCTGACCGCCTTCTTCACCGAGCGCACCGCCGCCGCCGCGGCCCTCACCGGCCTCGTCCAAGGCGGCATCCCGCGCGACTCCATCCATCTCCTCGCGCGACGCCTGCACGCCGGAGGCGATCTCGGCGTGCGCCCCGGCAGCCGCCTCGCCGCCGGCGCAGCCCTCGGCGCCGCCGCCGGTGTCGTCCTCGGCGCGGTCGCCGGAGCGCTCGGCGCCGGCGGTGCCGTCATCATCCCGAGCCTCGACGCGTTCCTCGCGGGGCCCTTGGTCTCGGCGATCGCCGGAGCAGGCGCGGCCTCTACGATCGGCGTCGCCACGGGCGCGCTCATCGGCGCGTGCGTGCCGGCGTTCGAGGCGACCTATGTCGACGATGCCTCGCGCGGCGCGCTCCTCGCCGTCCGCGTAGCCAAAGACCGCGTGCCGCTGGTCGTGGAGATCCTCGCCGCGAACGGCGCCCACCGGATCGCGCGCCGGCCGAGCCGCTGAGCTCGACGATAAAATGGTTTGAGCTCAAACGATATGGTTGGAGCTCCAATCGTTGGAGCTCCAACCATCGATCGCCCACGGCGCTGCACGCGAAGAGCCACGATGAGCTCGCGCGGGCGCTGCCGCGCAGGACGGCGCGCCCATCGCCTGCTCACGGAACGCGAGGCTCAGGTCGTCTGCGGACCCTGCGTCGCCTCTTCGATTTGCTGGCGCACGGCGCCCTCGAGCGCGCCGCGGGCGGCCTCGGCCAGGTACTTCCGGCCTGCGAACAGCGCGATCGACGCGAGGATCCGCGGCGTCAGGCCGCCGCCCAAGAGGAAGCCCACGGCGAACGCTCCGGCGAGGGCCGTGTGCGGGTTCTCGCGGGCGAACTCGGTCGCGGCTTGCGCGATCTCGCTCGGATCGAAGCCGGCGGGTCCTTCCGCCATCTCGCCCTCTCCGTCCTCGCCGCCGGGCTCCACGTGCTGCGATTCGCCGTAGTGTGCCATCGCTCCCCCATTCCTCGCGCTCAACCGAAGCGCGAGATCACGCGGCCGACCAGGTAACCGACAGCCAGCGCCGTCGCCAGCGCCACGATGGGACGCTCGCGGACGAATGCGACTGCCTTCTCGTCCGCGCTCCGCACCTTCTGCACGATCTTCGGGACCACCTCTTCGGGACCGCTCAGACCGTTGACGTGTCTCTGGTTCATGCTGTCCTCCGTCCGGCGCCGTGCGGCAGCAGCACGAGCAACACGCGCACCAGACGGGCCGAGCAACGGGTGCACAGGCCCGCGCGGTCACGACGCTCGACGCACGGCTCGACATCGCTCGGGACACCTTGCGGTCGCCCGCGGCGGCATCATGAGGCAGCCTGAGGCAACGGAGGAGGAGCAGGAGCGTGCGCGGACGATACTGCGTGCTCGTCGTCGGTGACGATCGCGAGATCCGTCATTCGCTGCAGAACCTGCTGCTCTGTGAAGATTACGACGTGCACCTCGCGCTGAGCGGAGGCGAGGCGCTCAGGGTGCTCGATCGCCAGCGCATCGACGCCGCCGTGATCGATCTCATGATGCCCCGGCTCGACGGCGTGGGCGCTTGTCACGCGCTGCTCAGGCGCCCCGAACGAGAGCGGCCGCCCGTGGTCTTCGTCATCTCGCCGCACGGCGAGCTCCGCCGTCACCTCGGCAGCGCATGCGTACGGCGCGTATTCCCGAAGCCCTTCGATCCGCGCGAGCTCGTCGACGAGCTCACGCGCCACATCTTCGCCGTCACGTCGCGCCGCTCGGCGTGACGCGACGGGCGAGCGCGCGCGGCCGCGCGAAGCGCTGTCGCGAAGCGGTGACGAAAGCCGGCTCAGGTGCCGGACTTCGTCGGGGCAGAGCTACGCGTCGATCTCGCGACGGCGTGCGTTGTCTTCGTCCTCTTCCAGCGGCGTGCCGATCCGCCGGCGAATGGTGTCCACGATCATCTCCTTGCACACGTGCCAGAGGGCGCGGTGATCCGGGCAGGCGGAGAGCGGGCCGAGCGGGATCTGGAAGCCGCCTTTGCCGCGACGGCCGCCGCCGTACGGCATCCCGAGCGGGCCGATGCCGAAGGCGTCGCGCAGCCACGTGGCCGGATCGAGCGCGGGGTCGGTGGTCCGCAGCGAGCCGTCGATCCAGCCCTCCACGAGGCCGAAGGTGATGACCGTCTTGATGCCGTCGCGACGCATGAGGAAGTCGGCGGCTTGGCCGATGGCGTCGCGATCTTGAGGACGCACCTCGCCGACGCCGGCGAACGCCCAGGTGCCTTCGATCTCCATCTCCTCCAAGGCGCGGCGCATGATGCGCATCGACGAGGCGGGGATGGCGTAGCGCAGGAGGCCGCCGAGCATGTCGGCGTCGATGTGCGCGCACAGATCGCCGAGCGCGTGGAAGTCGGCGCCCGTGGCGCGCAGGAGGTCGTCGGTGTCGCTGCGGATGCCGTACGCGAGCGCCGTGGCGAGGCGCGTGGTGATCCCGCCCGTCTCGAAGACGCGCGTGGGCGAGGACCAGAGATACTCGGTGTAGATCGTGCTCGTCGCGCCGACGTTGGTGCGGATGTCGATGAAGTCGGCCTCCAAGCGGCCGGCCACGGTGTGGTGATCGACGATCGACACGCACGGCAGGCCGGCGCTGCGGGGGAGCTCGATCGAGCTGGTGTCGACCAGGCTCAGCGCCTTGTAGCGATCGAGGTCTTCCGGGCCGAGGATGCGCGTGAGCGGGAGCTCCAGGAGGTTCACCATCGCGCGGTTCTCCGCGCGGCTCACGAGCGGTAGATGGGCGATGTCGCACTCGATGCCGATCGAGGCCGCGAGGCGAGCGTGGGCCCAGGCGCTCGCGAGGCTGTCCGGATCGGGATAGCCGCGAATCACCACCACGTGCCGGCCGCCCGCGTGGGCGCGCATCGCGTCGAGGAGCTGCTCGACCCGCGTCTTCCCCGCGCGCGGGGTCGGTGTCGGGCTGCTCGAAGGTGGAGGCGCGAGCGCTGCCTGCGCGTCGTGCCGATTACGTTGCACGGTCGTGCTCTCTCTGTCGTCCATGACGCCGCCATGTGGCCGGGGCTTGCGTCGATTCCCATTGGACGTCTTCACTGGGCGCCACCTGCGCGCGCACCGCGTGCGCGCCTCGCGCAGCGACCTCGAGCAAAGCCGCACGTCCGCTCTCGTTCACCGAGCGCCCCTGCCACGGCGGATCGATAGCAAGCGATGCGCCCTCGCGCCGCGCCCACGAGCACGCCGATCGATCGAACGCTCACGACGGCGCGAACGTCGGCGACACACGCGCATCGCCGGCGACGGCGACGATCGGTTCGGCAGTACGCTCGCGACGATCGACGTCGACGACGCTCGCTACAGCTTGAACGCGGCCATCGCCGTCTCGCCGCTGCGGACGGTGACGCTCTTCGACTTGGTGCCGCCCGACGAAGGACGGCAGACGACCGAGTACGTGCCGGGCTTGAGCGACAGCTTCAGCGACGATCCATTGCCCTTCGAGGCGCCGTTCACCTGGAAGGCGCACGTGCCGCCGACCGCGACCGCGAGCAACGTCCCCGATGGCCCACCGGCATTCGTCGCAGGCGCAGCAGCCGGAGGAGACGGCGGCGATGCTGGAGCGGACGCGCGAGTCGATCGGGCCGTGGACTTCGGCGATGTATCGGATGCGCTCGGCTGCGCAGCGACGGGAGCCTCGGCCGCTTCGCTGGCGCTCGGCGCCGCCGTCGGAGCGGCCGGCTCGGCAGCGGACGGCGCAGGCGCGGCCGGCTCGCTTGCGGTTGCGACGGCGACGGCCGGCGTCGCGGTAGCGGCCACCGGCGGCGCGGTCACCGCGGGCGGCGCCGTCACGGCAACCGTGATCGCAGTCGCGGTCGCGGCAGCCTGCGCATCGACGGGTGCGCCATTTCGTTTGAGCAGCAACAATACGAGCAGCACCGGCACGAGGAGCGCGCTCATGGCGATCACGGCGAGCGCTGCTTTGCTGCCCATGCCACTGGGAGCGCGGCCGGGTGACGGCGACAGCGAAGGAGCCAACTCGGAGCGCATCGAGCTCGGAGAGCGGGCCGCACGCGCGTCGAGCAGCGCATGCTCGGCGACCGTCGCGGGCAGCGGAAGCGCGTTCGGGATCGGCGGCGACTTGGGGATGCGCACGTCGGTCAGCGACTCGTGCCCCGCGGGCGCCGGATACGATCGCGACGCCGGCGCCTCGTGTACCACGGGCTGCGTCGCATACGCCGCGGGCTGCGTTGCATACGCCGCGGGCTGCGCTTCGTAGGCTGGATGCGCATACGCAGCAGACTGCGCTTCGTACACCGCTTGCGCGTGTGCCGAGTAGGCTGCGGGCTGCGCGGCAGGCTGAGGCGCTTGCGCGCGCGTGCTGGGGAACGAAGGCGCGGCGATGCTGCCACGACGGCGGGCGCGATCGGGGTCGCTGATCTGCGCGATGCGATCGATGAGCACTTGGCCTTCGGGCAACGCGTAAGGTGAGAGCGCGTGGGCGAAGGCGTGCACGTTCATGAAGCGGCCGTCGACGTCCTTCGCGAGGGCCCAGGCGATGATCTGATCGAGCTCGGGCGGGATGCCGGCGACGAGGTGCGAGGGAGGCGTGGGCTCATCGCGTGTGATGGCGAGCATCAACGCCGTCGGCTCGCCGGAGAAGGGAGGGCGGCCGGTGAGCAGCTCGTAGAGGATGGCGCCGAGAGACCAAACATCCGTGCGCGGATCGACGTTGCGCGCCTTGCGGAGCAGCTCCGGCGAAGCATAAGGCGAGAGGCCGAACATCGCGGTGGCGGTGAGCTCGCGGCCCACGCCCGGTGCGGCCGCGTCGCGCATCAGCTTGGCCGTGCCGAAGTCGCTGATCTTGATCAGCGGCGCGCCGCCCGGCCTTTGGGTGAGGAACAATCGCGACGGCGAGAGCTCGCGCACGATGATGCCGTGGCTGTGCGTCTCGGCGGCGGCCTCGGCGACCTGGAGGAGGCAGAGGACCGCGTCGACGACCGGGAGCGGACCGTTCTGCCGGACGTAACTGCCGAGGTCGACGCCGTCGAGGTATTCGCGGACCAGGTAAAATGATCCATCCGGCTCCGTCCCGACGTCGATGATCCGGGCCGCGTGCTCGGAGGCGAGCTTGGCGAGGATGCGCGACTCGCGGCGAAAGAGCTCGATTTCGCGCTCGTCGCCCGAGCCCGCGAGCAGGACCTTGATCACGACCCGCTGGTCGAACTCGGTGTGGAAGGCCTCGAGAAGGAGTCCGTGGCTGCGCCCGAGGATCGCTCGGACCCGGTATTTTCCGCCGATCAGGTCTCCGGGATGAATCTCTTCGGCGCGCATGTTCCGGGGAAAAGTGCCCGAGGCCGCGGAGGTAGCGACCGGGATCGGGGCGCCGGCCGGGCTCCCGTCGTCCCCGAGCGGAGGCCGCGCCAGGGGCGCCATTGTGGCACGTTCGGCTGCGGACAGGCCAGCGTGGGGCCGGCGCGGCGGTGGCGTGGGAAGCGGGAGACGGGCGGCTCGACGCGGTGGTGGCGTGGGAAACGGAAGACGTCCAGGCAGCACGCCGCTCGGCATCGAGGTCGCCATGCCGCGCACGCTGCAAGGGGTGTGCTCGACACCACGAGCGCATCACGCGCCGCGGTTCGGATTTCTTGGCGACATCGCGAGGCGCGCCGATAGGATGAGCTTCATGCGCTCGATCGGTCTCACGCTCTTGGGCCTCGTCGCCTCGTCCGGTCTGCTCTTCGCGCTCGGCTGCGATCAGCAGCAACAGCAGCAGCAGCCGCAGTACCCGCAGGGCCAATACGGTCAGCCCTATCCGCAGCAGCAGCCGCAATACGGGCAGCAGTATCCGCAGCAGCCCTATCCGCAGCAGCAGCCGCAATACGGGCAGCAGTATCCGCAGCAGCCCTATCCGCAGCAGCAACCGTATCCGCAGCAACAGCCTTATCCGCAGCAGCAGCCGTATCCGCAGCAGCCGCAGCAGCCGTATCCGCAGCAGCCACAGCCGCAGCCGACGGGCAGCGCCACGAGCCCGTTCCCGTTCCCGATCCCGTCGGGCTTCCCGAGCGCGCTGCCGTCGGGATTGCCGATTCCGACGAGCATCCCCGGCCTCACGCCGCCGCCGCCGAAATAACACCGCGACGCTGGAATACGAGCGTGGCTGGTGAGCCACGCAAGTCTTTCGGTTGACTGGATCGTCGCCGCACCGGGAAGATTCGTGACCACTTCTCGGTGCGGAGGCTCGATTGAATCGTCGCGACTTCCTTCGAGGTGCGTCCCTCGCCGCGGCCGCGGCGGGCGGCGCCACGTTGCTCGGTGAGCGAAGCGCTCATGCGTTCGGCGAGATCCCGACCGGCGCCGAGAGCGCCGCGGTGCCGCCCGAGCTGCGGGCGCAGAACATCCTCGAGATCTTTCTTTACGGCGGGGTGAGCCAATACGAGTCGTTCTACTGCGTCGACACGTTCGGCCAGAGCGACGGCACCGGTTGGTGGACGTTCTACAACTCCGGTGACGTGCAGCAGGCCGTGCAGAGCTGCGGCATTCAAGGCTCGTTGCTCGAGCCGTTCGCCACCGACGCGAGCGGCAACATGGTCAAGCTCGGGCCCTTCGTGATGCCGCTCCGCGCGCGGCCCGACATCACGAGCCGCATGCGCGTCGCCATCACCGCGCACGATCTGGAGCCGCACGAGGGCGCGATCCCGCTCGCGCTCGCGGGCCGGCCGCTCGGCCATCCGGCGCTCGCGGGGCTCGGCGCGCACATCCAGCGGTACTACCTGGATCACGAGAATCAGCCCGGGCGCGCGCCGTATTCGTACATGCTGATGTCGGCGCAGATCGGCTTCCCCACGGACAACGTGCGTGCGGCCACGGCGATCGGCATGCACCCGGGCGCCGCGCGGCCGCTCGGCATCAAGGTCGATGCGGCCGCCGATCTGACCTCGCTCCTCGCCCGCGGCTCCGTCGGGCAGAACCGCGCCACGTACGACAAGCTCATGGCGGGCTACATCGAGCGGTACAACGCGCGCCTCACGTATGCCGGCAAGGGCGCGCCGCTGCGCTCGCCGCGCGTCCTCGATCTCGCGGCCGCGACCGACTCCATCAGCAACGCGGACGCCATCGCGTCGGTGCTCGATCCGAAGCTCTTCGAGATCATCGGCGGCAGCGAGTGCGGCGATCAGAACCCCGCCGACGCCACGACGATGAACCTCAAGCTGGCCACGCACCTGCTCACGCACCCGACGGCGCCGGCGCGCTACGTCTGCGTGATCGACGGCGGCCTGCTCCTCGCCGACGGCGGCGGCGGCTACGACACGCACGGCGAGAACTCGTTCACCCAGGCGCGCAACATGGGCCACATGCTCAAGTCGCTGACGAGCGTGATCAACAAGCCCGGCGAAGGCGATCCCAACAAGCTCGATCTCGACAAGACGATGATCGTGCTCACCACCGAGTTCGGTCGCACGCCGTACGCGCAGGGCAACGGCAAGGGGCGCAACCACTGGCCCTATGGCTATCCGATCGTGTTCATGGGCGGCCCCATCCGCGGCGCAGGCAAAGGTGTCTTCGGTGCATGCGGATCCGATGGAAGGGCGCTGCCCGGCGCGAGCTCGCCGCAGGAGAACCGGATCGCGGCGCTGCTCGCGCTCGGCATCTGGCCATTCGCATCGGAGAGCTACAACGTCTCCGACGTGCCCGGTGCGACGGACGAGAAGGGCGCGGCCACGCTGGTGAAGCAGCGCCAACTGGGGCTCACGACATGATCATGCGACGAGCGCTCGTCCCCGGCCTTCTCGCCGTCCTCCTCGGCAGCGCGGCCATGGCCGCCGGCTGCGGCGGCGGCAGCGGAGACACTGCGGGCACCTCGACCAGCTCCAGCAGCTCGAGCGGCGGCGGAGGGCCGCCGATCACGCCGGCGCATACGTGGGCCGAGTGCCAAGCCAGCGATCAAGCGTGGGTGCGGCGCGCGCTCTTCGCGCTCGAGGGGCGGCGCGCCGCCGGGCAAGCCGAGGTCAACGCCCTCGAAGACGTCATCACGGCCATCCGCGCCGCCGATCGCCGCGCCTCCGAGACGACCGCCTCCGAAGGCCGCGATCTGGAGGACGCCAAGCGCGTCGTGGCGCGCATGCTGATGACGGAGAACGCGTTCCGCGAGCGCTGGAGCGACTTCCTCCTCGACGCGCTCCACGTCAACCGCATCGAGCTCAAGAACCAGGACGATTGCTACGGGCCGCCCAACCCGAGCGCGTTCGATGATGGATCGCTCGCCGCCTACGTACGCGATCACGATCCCGCGACGAGCTCGCCGCCGGTCTTCGATTTCGACATGGGGCAGCTCCTCTCGTCGGCGCTCGAGCTCGACGATCTTTCGGTCGTCTATCGCGCCAACCTCTTCGCCATGATGCATCGCCCGATCGATGGGGCGAACGTCGACTTCGAAGCGATGGAGCGCATCCGCCGGCAGGACTTCGGCGCGGTGTTCTCGACGGCGTACGTGCACCGCGATCTGGTCTGCCTCGGGTGCCACAACAGCGAGTTCTCTGTCACGTACAACCAGGATCCGGCGTTGAACCGGCACTGGGCCATCCCCGGTCTCTTCGAGGATGCGATCTACGGCGCGTCCAACGGCAAGCACCCGCCGGAGGAGGCCGCGGAGAAAGGGCCCGACGATCTGCGGGCGTACTCGATCTTCCGCGTCGCGGACGTCGCCGACGAGAACGGGGAGCGGCCTTGGGGCTGGACGAAATCGTGCGGGCGCTTCGTCGAGCCGCAGAGCGACGATCCGCTGGGGATCGATGCCTTCTTCGGCAGCATCCGCTCCACGCCCGAAGCACCGGCGCGTGGGCTGCGCGCGAGCGTGTGGGACGTGGAGCGATCGCTGCGTCGCGGTGTCGATCTACTTGCGGCGCATGGGCTCCGGCGCGGGGCGGGCGGCAAGCTCGCCGATGCGGACGAGGCTTTCGCTTACCTCGTGGCCGAGAACATCGTCGAGAAGGTCTGGGACGAGGTCGTCGGTCACCCGCTCACGATCGCCAACTACTTCCCGCGCACACAGGTGCAGCGCGACATCTTGATGGCGCTCACCGAGCACTTCGTGGCCTCGCGCTTCTCGTTGAAGACGCTGCTCCTCGACATCGTGGCGCACCCGGTCTTCAACCTGAAGGCGCCCGACGAAGGCTGCGGCGTCGCGCCGTACGAGCTGCCCAACGTGTTCGATCCGTGGACCACGAGCGACAACGATCTCGGCAAGCGCGGCAACAGCCCGGCCGATGGAGTCTTCGCCATCTCCTCGCGACCGCTCGTGCGATCCATGCACCGCGCGCTCGGATGGCCGTCTCTGTCGGAGTATCCGGGCGACGATCAGACGACCGACTTCGAGGCCGCGATCGGCTTCTTCCTCAAGGATGCCGAGCCCGGTTTCCGCGGGCTCGATTTCCAAGGCCGTTTGGTGTGGGAGAGCGTCTATGCGGCTTGCCCCGATCAGACCGGCGGCAACGATTTCATCGCCCGCCTCGTGACGCGGGCGCAGCAGAAGCCGGGCTCGACGGTGGGAGATGCCGTGTCGGCGCTCAAGGATCGGTTGATCGGCGAGCCCGAGATCGGCGCGGCGGAGAAGGCCGATCTCGCCGCGCTCGTGGGCGGCTCGCTCGACGCGACGGATCTCGGCGATCTCGATCACAAGCTGCGCACGGTGTGCGGGGTCTTGGTGTCGACACCGCAGCTCATGCTCGGCGGCGCCGTGCCCAAGGACACGCGCACCGTCCCGGCGCTCACGCCGCCCGAGGTCTCGTATGCATCGACCTGCGCCGCGGTGTCGCAATACGCGGTGCTGTCGGGCGCGGCGTACACGATCACGTGCGCCGGCGACAAGGTGACGGCGGCGAGCAAGAAATGAGAAGGCACGGCGCTGCGCTCGTGACGAGCGCGATCCTCCTCGCGGCCTGCGGATCCGGCGACGCGTCCTCGACCGGCGGCGCGGGCGGCAACCTCCCCTCGACCAGCGGCAGCGGTGGGAGCCTCGATCCAGCGCAGTCTGCGTATCCCGATCTCACCTCGCTTCATGCGGCCGGTGTGGCGCGCACGTGCTCGCTGAACCAGGGCGTCTGCCATGCGCAGCGCGAATGGCCCGAGCTCGGCAGCGTCGCCGACCTGGTGGCCGCGGTGGGCGCGCCCTGTCAGATCGGCGCCCAAGATCCCGCGAGCACGCTCGACGCCTGCGAGGTGCCGGGCGATCGCCTCCAGATCGGCGGCAAGGATCTCGAGATCCTCCGCGTCGAGATCGCGGACGATCAGCCGTTTCCCCCGCACGAAGTGACGATCAAGATCCCCGCGCTCCCGCCCTCGCTCGACGCGTCGAGCGCGCGCATCCATCGCTCCGACGCGAAGGGTGTCGACGTCCTCAGCAAGCCGCTCGCCGGCGCGACGATGAGCGGCGGCGCCGACGTGGTGCACATCGTGATCGCATTGGACGGCGCGACCGATCCGACGCTGGCCGAGTTCCTCGACGTGCGCGCGTGGCACGGTGACCGCGTGCGGCAGGGCGACGCCAACGGCAACGGCATGGCGCATCCGAGCGCCGCGCCGTGGGCGGAGATCGTGCCCGGCGATCCGAGCCGAAGCTTCCTCTACCAGCGCCTCCTCTCGGAGACGTACGGCCCGCGCATGCCGCTCATCCCGCGCACCTGGAGCCCGACCGCGACGCGCGCGCTGTGGTGTTGGATCCGCGGCCTGCCCAAGGACGCGACCGCATCCACCATCGACCCGACGGCGCCCATCGACTACGCGAGCTGCCCCCTCGATCCCGACGCACCCGATCCGAACGCCACCGGCGGCTGGCCCGCGGTGAAGGTGTTGTTCCAAGGCAAGTGCGCGACCGGCCCGTGCCACTCGGCGACCGCGAAGGCGGAGAGCCTCGATCTCACGCCCGATCCGGCGACCTTCGCGAAGGACGTGATCAACGCGCCGGCGACGCAATCCCCCGGCGTGCTGCGCGTGGTGCCGGGGCAGCCGGCGGCGAGCTACCTGCTCTGCAAGGTGGATCCGAAATGCGCATCGCGTGCGCCCGACACCGAGCTGATGCCCCAGGGCGCGTCGCAGCTCTCCGCGACGGAGATTCAAACCATCTCGGATTGGATTCAGGCCGGCGCCCCGACGAAGTGAGCGCGTCTTTCGAGCGAGCTCGACCGACGCTGCGCGCAGCAGTCGTCCGACAGAGCCTAACCGCGCGGCTGGCGGCGGCGGAGGTGACTCGCGATCGTGTCTTCCGTGCCTGGGAAGGTGAAAGCGTGCTTCATGCGCGATCCGCCTTTGCCCACCTCGGCGTTGAAGTGCGGGCCTTTGACCGGATCGAAGTCGAGGCGGATACGCCGGAACGGATCGATGGTGGAGCGCACGCCCACCTCGAGCCCCGTGGCGAGGCCGAGGCGGCCAATCTCCACCTCGTAGTAGGCGCCGATGGGACCACCCCAGGTCTCCATCCACGCGAGCGCCTGGTTGCGCGCATCTTCGTAGCTATCGCAGTGCGTGACTTGCTCCATCTGAGCACCTCCCTTCGTTCGATCGAGGCCGGACGAAGGCCTTTCTTCGCGTCGTTCTATGGGCGTTCTCCTCCCGAGGCAAGCCGGCTCGTCACGATGCTCGCGCCGAAAGAGCCTCGGCGCGATTCGTCCGTGCTGGCATGAAGAGCAGCGCGAGCGCGAGATAGAGCAGCGGTATCGGCGTGCCTCGTTTGATGGCCTCGACCTCGCTGATCCCCGAGGCGGCCCAACAGGCCGCGGGGACGGCGAGAACCCAAAGCACGTTCGCAACCACGACACGCCCCCACCCCGGGAAGAGGCGCAGCAACGCCAGCAACGCAGCCAGACTCGCGGGCATGAGGGCGAGACCGAGCCATAGGCCGAGGAAGACTGCGGGCGATGGACCGGAGCCCGGGATCATCGGCGCGCGGCTGTGCGTGGCAAACAACGCAAACTGCGTGAACACATGCCCGGCGGCGGCGAACGCCAGGAGGACGAGGGCGACGCCCACGCGCTGGATGCGGCGGAGCTCCGATCGGGAGGCGTGAATCACCGCGAGAGCCGAGACGATGAAAGCGGCGAGCCCCACGGGAACCGCCCAATGAAACCAACGCAACCATTGGAGCCCGGCCCATCCATGCTGCTCGATCTCGGCGCGCCAGAGGACCGCGGAGAGGATACCGCCGCAGGGAAAGAGCGTGAGCCAAAGGGCAAGTGGACGAGGCATCATCGATGGGCGCCGTCCAAGGATAGCCGGAGGGAGGGCGCGTGGTAGCCGGAGCACGTTTCGACGCGCCCGAGCGGCGTCAGCACGCCTTGGCAGCCCGCGTTGGTCTTGGTGCTCGATCGAAGAGCTCGATTTCGACGGAGCGACGCGCGCCTCTCATCGACGGCGCAGATATCGAATGGACCTCACCGGCGGCGCGGCTCGTGGTCGCGCGCCAGTGGGATCTCGATGGCTCCGTCGCCCGAGCGACGGAGATCGATCAAGGATAGAAGGACTGCTTGGGAAGCACGAAGACGGCGTTGCCGCCCGCGTGCGCCCAATAGACGGACGACGTATCGAACGTGAAGCTGGTCTTGCCGGTCGGCCCGGAGGCAAACGTGGTAGGCGTGCCACCGTCGGTGGGCAGCACGTTCACGTCGCCCGTCGTCGTGGAGAAGAAGACATGGGACTCGTCGGCGATGATGGTGTCGACGTCCTCGAGATCGGAGGCGAGCACGTGCTCGTCGCTGCCATCGAGCGAAACGCTCGAGATGCGGATCGGGCGGGCGAGTGGATCCGTCGCGAGCGCGTCGGTGTCCACACCCGTCCAGAAGACGCGCGTGTCGTTGGTGGCGATGAGCTCGAGACCTTGCGTCGCCGCGAGGGTGCTGGTCGTGCCGCCTGCGACCGGCGCCTGCTGAATGGCACCCTCCGCGGACGAGCTGCCGACCTCCGCATCGGGAGAATTGTAGGACCAAAGCAGGTTGAGCGAGGTGAGCGCGACGGCGCTGATCTGACCGGCTTGATCGGCGATCACCGTCTCCTCGCTGCCGATCTTGGGCAAGCGCTTCACCACGCCGTCCCGGCGGGCCCAATAGATGTTCGTGTCGTCGACCCGAAGGCCCACGACGTCGCTCTCGTTGGCGGCGAGCATCTCGGCGGTGCCACCCGCCTTCGCGGCGCGCGCGATCACGCCTTGGTTCTCCGTCCAGTAGACGTGCGTGCCGTCGACCGTGACGTTGGCTGGATTGGTGATGTTCTCGACGACGGTCTCCACCTGGCCGCCGTCGATCGAGACACGTCGCAAAGCCCCTTTCGGCGTCGTCCAATAAACATGGCCACCATCCGTGGCCATGCTGGAGACGCCTTGTTGCTCATAGGCCAGCGGCGCAAAGCTTAGGCTCTGGTTGCTGCACCCGAAGGTGGCAACGGAAGCCGTGAGGATCAGAAAGCTCGTGAGCGTGCGGTGCATGCGGGGCCACGCTAGCACGGGCTTCCGTCGCCTCGCACGCGCATGACACGTCCGCGCGCCGCGCCTCGATGCCGCACAGGGCCGGTCCACGCTGCGCGCATCGACCATCCTGTGGCCCGGCACACATGTGTCATGGCGTCGACGGACTGCCCCCGATGAGAATGGGAATGGCGCGACGGTGAATGGCTATTCGCCGGCGGCCACGCTCGGCGTCGGAGCTTCCGGCTTGGGATCGAGCCGGAAGAGGCGGCGGAGGAAGACCGAGAGATCGTCGAAGAGCGAATAGGCCACCGGCGTGGCCAAGAGCGTGAGGAGCAGCGCCATCGACTGGCCGCCGATGATGACGAAGCCGGTCGCGCGGTTCGTGCCCGCGCCGGCGCCGCTCGAAGCCACGAGAGGGAGCATGCCGGCGACGAAGGCGGCCGTCGTCATGAGGATGGGACGGAGCCGATCGCGGTTCGCCTCCAGCATGGCATCGAGTCGGGTCCGGCCCAGCTCGCGCAGCTTGATGGTGTGATCGATCTGGAGGATCGAGTTCTTCTTCACCACGCCGAAGAGCACGAGGATGCCCAGCATCGAGAAGATGTTGAGCGATTGGCGGAAGATGATGACGCTCAAGATGGCGAAAGGCACCGTGAGCGGCAGGCTGAGGAGGATGGTGATGGGGTGCAGCCACGACTCGAACTGCGCGGCCAGCACCAGGTACATGAAGATGAACGAGAGCAGGAAGGCCATGCCGAAGTTCTTCGCCGCGCGGCCGAGCTCCTTCGATCGGCCGGTGGCGGCGGCGGCGTAGCCGGGCTCCATCTTCAGCTCTTTGGCCGCTTGATCGAGCGCGGCCACCGCGGCGCGCTCGGAGTAGCCCTTCTTCATGTTGCAGTAGATGGTGACCTGCCGGCGGCGGTTGTAGCGATCGATCTTCGATGGGCCCGAGCCCTCGGAGAAGCTGACCACGTTGTCGAGCGTTACCGATCCGAGCTTCACCGAAGGCACGAGGAGGCGCTTCAAGCCGTCGACGTCGGAGCGGAAGCCCTCCGTCGCGCGGGCGTGGACCTCGTATTGCTCGCCGCTCTCGTTGTAGTTCGTGACCTCGTAACCGCCCACGAGGAGGCGCAGCGCGCCCGCGATGTCGGCCACGCTGACCCCGAGATCGGCCGCCTTTTTCCGATCGATGTGGGCGCGCAGCTCGGGCTTGCCGACGATGAGGGTGGTGTCCGGATCGACGACGCCGGGGAGCGATTTCATCTTGGCGAGGAGCGCGTCGGCGTAGCCGCCGATCTTGGTCATGTCCGGCCCGGTGATGAGGAACATGACGGGCGCGTTCACGCCGCCGCCGCCGAAGGCCGGCACCTGCGCGATGGAGATGCGCAGGCGCTCCTTGGCGTGCCGCGGGACGATGTCGGCGCGCAGCTTGTCGGTGATGTCCTGTTGCGAGAGCGCGCGCTGCGAAGCGGGCGTGAGCTTGACGTAGATGGACGCGAGGTTCGGTGTCTTCTGCGGATCGTCGCCGATGGTGGTGACCGCGTATTTGACGCCGGCCTGCTTCTCCACCTCGCCGGCGATGCGTGTGGCGATGAGGCGCGTCTCGTCGAGGCTCGTGCCCTCGGGCGCGCGCACGGTGACGGCGAGCTGCGACTCGTCCTCGTCGGGGAGGAAGTTCGCGTTGGCCGTGCGGCCCAAGATCGGAATGGAGAAGAGCGCCGCCAAGCTGCCCGTGACGATCACCCAGCGATGGCCGAGCGACCACGCGAGGAGCCGCACGTAACCACGCTCGATGTAGCCATAGATGCCTGTCGCCGAAGAGCCGTGCGCGGGCGCCTTGGGCTCGGCGCGGTAGGGATCGGCGTCGCTGCTCTTCTTCGGGGCGACGTGCGCGCGGAGCCAACGCGAGCACATCATGGGTGTGAGCGTGAAGCTCACGAGGAGGCTCACCATGATGGAGAAGCTCATGGTGAGGCCGAACGAGCTCATGAACCGACCCACGATGCCGCCCATGAAGGCGACGGGGAGAAAGACGGCCACCAAGGAGAGCGTGGTCGCGAGGACGGCGAGGCCGATCTCCTGCGTCCCGATCACCGCCGCCTCCACCGGCGACACGCCCCGCTCTTCGATGTGCTTGTAGATGATCTCGAGGACCACGATGGCGTCGTCGATGACGATGCCGACCGCGAGCGTGAGCGCGAGGAGCGTGATGCTGTTGAGCGTGAAGCCCGCGGCGCGCATGACGCCGAAGGTGGAGATGATGCTGGTGGGGATGGCGACGGCGGCGATGATCGTGGAGCGCGCGTTGCCGAGGAAGGCGAGCACGATGAGCGCGGCGCAGAGGCCGCCGAGCACGAGGTGCTCCTTCACCGCGTCGACGGCGTTCTCGATGAACTCCGATTGATCGCGGGCGATGTCGAGGGCGTAGCCCTTGGGCAGCCGCGGCTTCACCTCGTCGAGGCGCTCCTTCAAGGCTTTGACGACCTCGATGGTGTTGGTGCCGCTCTGCTTGCGGACGTTGAGCACCACCGTGGCGCGTTGGCCTTTGAAGCCGGCCGACTCGGGCTCGGCCATGCCGTCTTCGACCCGGGCCACGTCGGAGACGCGCACCGCGTAGCCCTCGCGCGTGGCCACGACGATCTCGCCCATGTCCGGGATCGACTCCACGCGGCCCTGCACGCGTAAGGTCACCGTGCGCGATCCCTGCTCCACGCGACCGCTCGGGAGCTCGACGTTCTGCGCGCGGAGGGCGCGCTCCACGTCGACGGCGGTGAGCGCGTATTTCTGGAGCTTGTCGGGATCGATCCAGACGTTGATCTGCCGCGGCCGGCCGCCGATGACGGTCACTTGGCCGACACCGTTCAACGACTCCAGCTCGCGGCGCAGCACCTTGTCGGAGAACTCGGTCACCTCGCGCACGCCGGCGTTGGAGGAGACGGCGACGGTGAGGATCGGCGTGGCGTCGGGATCGAGCTTGTTGATGATGGGCGGGTCGATGCCGGGCGGGAGATCGCGGAGGATGGCGCTGACCTTGTCACGCACCTCCTGCGCGGCGACCTCGATGTCCTTCTCGAGGACGAAGGTGACGAAGACCTGGCTCACGCCCTCGACGGAGGTCGATCGCAGCTCGTCGATGCCGCTGATGGTGTTGACCGAGGCCTCGATCTTGTCGGAGATCTCGGTCTCGATCTCCTCCGGCGCGGCGCCGGGGAGGATGGTGATGACCGAGACGACGGGGAAGTCGACCTTGGGGAAGCGATCCACGCCGAGCTGCTGGTAGGCGAAGAAGCCGACCACGGTCAGCACCAGCACGATCACGGTCGCGAAGACGGGACGCTTCACGCTGATGGCGGCGAGCCATTGCATCGATCGATCCTCCGGAGACTACGCTCCACCCACAGCACGAGTGGGCCCCATCGTGAATCAGCGCCGGCTCGTCCGGCGCAGGGTTTGGGGCCGCTCGCGGCCCCATCGTGAATCAGCGCCGGCTCATCCGGCGTGAGCCGCTTGCGGCCCCATCGTGACGAGATGGTTTGAGCTCAAACGATTTCACGGCGCCACCTTGACCTCGGCGCCGTCGGAGAGCTTGTCGACGGACTCGAGCGCGACCTCTTCCCCGACGGCGACGGTGCCGCGGATCTCGGCAAGGCCGTCCACCTCCCGACCCACGGTGACGAGGCGCTCGACCACGCGGCTGCCCGCGCGCACGAAGATGCGCGAGGCCACGCCGGTGGTGCCGATGGCCGAGCGTGGGACGAGGAGCGCGGTCGATTCGCCGCCGGGGAGGAGGATCTCGGCGCGCGCGAAGAAACCGGCCTTGAGGCGGGCGTCGTCGTTGGGAACCTCGGCCTCGACGGGGAGCGCGCGCGACTGCTGGCGCACACTCGCACCCACGCGCTTCACGATGCCGTGAAACGGTTTGCCCGGCGCGGAGGCGACGGTGACGAGCACCTCCTGCCCGATGGCGACGCGACCGGCGTCGACCTCGGGCACGTCGAGGCGAAGCCGCAGCGGGTTGTCGCGCACCACGACGGCGACGACGCGGCCCGTCTGCGCGTACTCGCCCGGAGAGATGCGACGCTCGGCGACGGCGCCGTCGAAGGGCGCGCGGATGGCCGTGTCGCTCATGGCCTTGGCGGCCTGACCGGCCTGCGCCTGCGCCGCGAGGAGCGCGGCATAGGCTTGCTGCGCGCCGTTCAAGGCCGCGTCGTACTGCGCGCGCGCCTGCTCGGCCCGCGTGCGCGCTTGATCCCAGGTCGCTTCCGACACGCTGCCCGTCTGCACGAGGCGCTTGGTGCGATCGGCGTCGGCGACCGCGAGATCCATGGCCTCTTTGGCGGCGCGCACGTCCGCGACCTTGCCGGCGTCGAACCCCTCACCGGCCTTGATGCCGAGCCGCGCGAACGCCTGCGCGGTGGCCGCGTTGGCCTGCTGCACCTTGAGCGAAGGATCGCGCGGATCGATCTGCACGAGGACATCGCCCCTCTTCACGCGCGATCCGACGTCGACCTCGACCTTCATCACGACGCCGGGCCCCGGAGAGGCGACCTCGCTGGTCTCGTCGGCCGCGAGGGTGCCGCTCGCGGTGATCGTGGGTGGCAGCTTGCGCTCGACGATCTTTTGGAAATGCACCGTGAGCGCCGCCGACGGCTCCTCGGTAGCAGGCTTTTCGACCTGCGGTTCGGCTCGCTTGCAAGCGGCGAGGAGGACGACGCCGGCCAGGAAGAGGCGACCTAAATGAGGTTTCATGGCGGAAGTGGCCGCAACTATAGGCCCAGATTTGGAGTTTGGGAGGGCACTCGACGCATCATTTGCGTGATTCGATATCGACCACCGAGACCTCCGGTCGGCTCGCGACCCGCATGAGCACGGCGCTCTCACCGATCCCTCGGTTTATGAAGAGCTTTCCGCCACGAGGCCAATTGTGCAGGCCGGCGAGGAAAGGCTCGTTGTTCTGCGCAAACGGACACCATCCGAGGAGCGGTGCACAGATTTGCCCACCATGCGTATGCCCAGTGATGGCCAGGTCGAAACGGCCAACCCCCTCTCGCGCGAGACCATGCCAGTCGTGGGTGAGGACGATGCGCGCGCCCTCCGGCGCATCGTGGAACGCGCGCGGAGGATCGATGTTGCCGGACTGCACCTCATCGAGGCCGATGAGGATCACGCCCGGCGCGACGGAGATCCATCGATTGCGCAGGACGATGAAGCCCAAGCCTTCGAGGAAACGCGCGATGTCGGCCGCGCGCGGGGTGGGCACCGTGTAGGGCTCGCTGTCGTGATTGCCGAGCACCGCGAACACCCCACGACGCGCCCGCAGCGGACGCAGCGCTTCGAGGATGTGGGCTTTGGGCTCGGAGAGATCGTATCCGGTGACGTAGTCGCCGGCGAGAAGGACGATGTCGGGATCGGTCTCGTTGGCGAGCGCGACGGCATGCGCGACGACCTCGGCACCGACCCGCCCAGCGTGGAAGTCGGCAAGCACGGTGAGGCGCAGAGGCGGTGACGACGAGACGGCGACACGCGTGTGCGTGACCTCGATCCAACGAGGCTCGATGAAGCGCCCCCAGACGACGACACCGAAGACGAACGCCGCCGCGGCGGCCAAGGCGCGCAGGAGCGCACGGCCGACACGCGTGCGTGCGCGGCGCGCGGCGAGCGCGGCCACCACCAAGGCGAGGCCGGAGACGAGGGCGGCGACGAGAAGAAGGAGGGCGTCGCGGGTCATGCCGAGTGGGATCGCGGCGCACGAAGAGGCCGTGATGAGAGCGATGCTGCCACGCCCGAAAGCGCGTGCAATCGCGCTATTTTCTCGATGCTCCGAGCACGCGCTCGCGGTTCGTCCGGGGCACGTGACCGCTCACGGGATGCACGAGAAACCACCGAGCCCGTGCTCGGGCTCGGCCCAGAAGCGATAAGGCGTGTACCAGAAACCGGCTTTCATCCCCACGCTCGCGCGGCGCCAGCTCCCGAGCAGGTGGCCGAAGTCGCGGAGAGATCGCTGATCGATGCTGCCACCGATGAGATCGAAGCAGGTCCACTCCTCCAGGTATCCGGACTGCAAACCATCGTCCGTCACCAGGTACGCCGTGCGTCCGCCCAGCGCGCGCACGAGCGCGCCGGTGTGGCGGATGTTGGTGTGCGTGTGATCGGCGCAAGGATCGACGAGCACCGCGTCCACCGGGACACCGAGGCGACACGTGAGGAGCCACTCGAGCATGAAGGCCTCCACGAGCGTCCCGTGCACCGCGCCGCCGCTCACGGTGACGACGGGCGCGACGCCTGCGAAATAGGCCTCCGCGGCGCGGCCGGCGCGCGCGATGTTGATGTCGAGGAGCGCCATGTCGCGCTTGCCGAGCACGGGGCACGCGTCGCCCGGTCGATAAGGCACGAGCACGCTCTCACTCTGACTGCGGTGCCCGAAGCCGAAGGTGGATGTCGCCGCGTAGGGATAAGGCGCGTGCCCCACGAGCCGTCGCGCCAAGGCACGCAGCGTGCGGGCGTTGTTGCGAGCCGCCGCGCGCCGCACGTCCGCGGGGAGCGAGCACGCGAGATCGATGGGTAGATCGGGAATGGAGGCATCGGCGGCGGCGATGCGCTCGTAGCGCTCGGCGGCGTGATCGAGGGCCGCGAACGTCGCGTCACCGCGCGGATAACCACAGCCGGGCGGTAGGGGATCCACACGCGGGCCGTCGGCCCCATAGCGCACGGCCACGAAGCAGCTCGACGAAGGCGCGAGCTCCGCAAAAGCATCATGCTCGCGCGCCGCGCCGTCACCGGTGGCAGCGCGCCAATCGGTGCAAGCGCGCGAGGTGTCGAAGCCCGGCGGCGCGTGTCCACCGGCTGCGCCCGCGGGTAGGCGCGCCGGCGGATCGGCGTGCAGCGTGCAACCTACGAGCGCGAGCGCGACGGCGAGAAGAGCGCGAGGCGAGCGCACGCGGGGATCATACCGTGAAGACGGTGCTCGGTGCGCGCATGCGGCATGGCGTTTCACGTCGATCGCCAAGGCATGAGAAGGCTACGGGCACACCCGCGGTCCATGCGACGATGCGGCGCGGGAGGTCTTCATGCGTCGAATCGCGATCGTCGGCTCGGGCATCGCCGGGCTGCTCACCGCGCATGGCTTACGCCGCGCCGGCTACGAGGTCACCCTCTATTCGGACCGCACGCCGGACCAATGGTTACGCGCGTCCAAACCCACGGGGACCGCGGGCCGTTTCGACCTGGCCGTCGCGTACGAGCGCGAGCTCGGCCTCGCGCATTGGGAGGCCCAGGCGAAGAAGGTCGAGGGCGTTCATCTGACCTTCTGCCCCGAGCCGGGCAATCGATTGCTCACGCTCACGGGCCGGTTCGAGAAGCCTGGGATGGCCATCGACGTACGCCTCCAGAGCCATCGTTGGATGCTCGATCTCGAGGCGCGCGGCGGCCGCATCGTCATCGAGAGCGTGACCGTCCCGCGCCTCGACGCGATCGCGGCCGAGAACGATCTCACCGTGGTCGCCGCCGGCAAGGCCGAGCTCTCGAGCCTCTTCGAGCGCGACGCCGACCGCAGCGTCTACGACAAGCCCCAAAGGAACCTCGCGATGGTCGTCGCCCACGGCGCGGATCACGCGTTCCGCGGCGTGCCGTTCCTCCCGGTGAAGTTCAATCTCTTCGGCACCGTCGGCGAGATGTTCTGGGTGCCTTATCACCACCACGAGCTCGGCCCGAGCTGGAACCTGCTCTTCGAGGCCAAGGCCGGCGGCCCGGTGGACGTGTTCACGAACGCGAAGAGCGGCAGAGAGGCGCTCGATCTCGCCAAGCAAGTCATCAAGAAGCTCGTCCCTTGGGATTGGGAATGGGCCAAGAGCCTCGAGCTCGCCGACGAGCACGGCTGGCTCGTCGGCAAGGTCGCGCCCACCGTGCGCAAGCCGGTCGGGCGACTGCCCTCGGGCCGCGTGGTCACCTGCGTCGGCGACACGGCGATGCTCTTCGATCCCATCGGCGGCCAAGGCGCGAACAACGGCACGAAGATGGCGAAGCACTTCGTGGAGCACGTGAAGGCGCATGGTGAAAAGCCGTTCGACGAAGCCTGGATGAAAGAGACCTTCGATCGGTTCTATTTCGATCAAGGCCGGCCCGCGTACACGTTCAACAACCTCCTCCTCGAGCCGATCACCGACGCCGGCAAGGAGATGCTCATCGCGCAGTACGGCAGCAACGGCGCGCGGCGCGACGCGAGGCAAGCGATCGCCGATGCGTTCGTGAGCAACTTCGACGATCCTCGCCGGCACACGCATCTCCTCACGGATCACGCCGCGGCTAAGCGCTTCATCGAGCAGAAGACCGGGGGCTCGTGGTTGCGCCGCGCCGTCGCCGGTCGACTCGGCATCGGCGCGCAGCAGATCCGACAGAAGCTGGGGCTCGCGCCCGAGCATCCATCCGCGCCCACGACGACGGCGCCGGCGCCCGAGAGCGCCATCGACGCCGGTTGAATCTCGGAAGGATCACCGCTCCTTCTCCTTCACGAGCAAAGCCCATTTCCGGATCGCGGTGGACGATCGGGATCACGCGTGGCCTCCGGCACGCGCGACCTGCTCGAACCAGCAGGCCCGCACGCCGATTCCGCCATCGCCGAGGCGTCGCTCGTTCTAGGATGCCGCGGCCTCATGAAGCTCCACCGCGCTGCCCTTCTCCTCGCGTTCCTCCTCGGCTGCGAGCCCGCGCCCGCCGTCGCGCCGCCGGCACCCACGGCGTCCGCGACGGCAGCCGCTTCCGCGCCGCCGCCGTCGTTTCCGCCGGGCTGGCCCTATCCTGCCGACGCGCCGAAGGTCACGGGCGAGCATGGCATGGTCGTGACCGACGCCGCGCTCGCGACGCGCGTCGGCGTCGAGGTGCTGCGCTCCGGCGGCAACGCGGTCGACGCGGCCGTGGCGACGGCCTTCGCGCTCGCGGTGGTGTATCCGGGCGCGGGCAACATCGGCGGCGGCGGCTTCATGGTGGCGCGCGTCGATGGCCAAGCACACGCGCTCGACTTCCGCGAGACGGCGCCCGCGGCCGCCTCGCACGACATGTTCAAGACCAAGGCCGAGAAGGGCGGCGACTCGCGCGTCGGTCACCTCGCCGCGGGCGTGCCCGGCAGCGTCGCGGGGCTCTGGGAGGCTCATCAAAAGCTCGGCTCGAAGAAGAAGACCTGGGCCGAGCTCATCGCCCCGTCGATCAAGCTCGCCGAAGAAGGCTTCGTCGTCGACGCCGAGTTCACGCGCAGCGTCGGTCAGAACGAGAAGCGCCTCGCTCAATTCCCCGCGTCGGCGTCGTTGTTCCTCCCCGGCGGCAAGCCCGTCGCAGAGGGCTCGACGTGGAAGAACCCCGAGCTCGGCGCCGCGCTCCGCCGCATCGCCGAGAAGGGCCCCCAAGGCTTCTACGAAGGTCCGACCGCGGAGCTCATCGCCGCCGAAATGCAGCGCGGCGGCGGCCTCATCACCAAAGCCGATCTCGCGGCCTACAAGGCCAAGTGGCGCACGCCGATCGAGACGACCTACCGAGGCCACAAGATCATCGGCATGCCGCCGCCCTCCTCGGGCGGGCTCACGGTGGGGATGATCGCGCACATCCTCGAGGGCTACGATCTGCCGCACATGGCGTGGCACTCGCCCGGCGAGCTGCACCTCGTCTTCGAGGCCATGCGTCGCGCCTTCGTGGCCCGCAACGAGAAGCTCGGCGATCCCGACTTCGTGAAGAACCCGACCGATCTCTTGATGTCGCCCGAGTGGGCCGCCACGCAGCGCGCCGGCATCAAGCCCGATCGGGCCACGCCCACGTCGGAGATCGCGCCGCCGCCGAGCAGCGTGGGCGGCGCCGGCCCGCACACGACCCACTTCTCCGTGGTCGACGACAAGGGCAACGCCGTCGCGCTCACCACGACCATCAACCTGTTCTACGGATCGGGCGTGACGGTGACGGGCGCCGGCTTCCTCCTCAACGACGAGATGGATGATTTCGCCACCGTCCCCGGCACGCCCAACGTCTTCGGCCTGGTGATGGGCGAGGTGAACTCGGTCGCGCCCGGCAAGCGAATGCTCTCCTCCATGTCGCCCACCATCGTCGTCAACGACAAGGGACGCACCGAGCTCGTGCTGGGCGCAGCCGGCGGCCCGACCATCATCACCGCCGTCTTCTGGGAGCTGTCCAACGTGCTCGATCACGGCCTCTCGCTCACCGCCGCGACCAACGCGCCGCGCTTCCACGAGCAGGGCCTGCCCGACGTGGTGATGTTCGAGAAGGGCGGCATCGCCGACACCGAACGGAAGGCGCTCGAAGCCATGGGCTACACCTTCAAGGATCGCGAGCACATCGCCGACGCCCCTGCGATTGGTTTGAGCTCAAACGTTTGGGTGGGCGCCGCCGAGCCGCGGCGCAAGGGCGCGCTGGCCGCCGGGTACTGAGCCGAAGCACGCCGCGCTCGCTTACCCATGCGAGCGCGCTCGTGTACCGTGAGGCGTGATGATCACGCCTCGACGTGCGCTCGGCATCGGCGCCCTCGTCCTCGCGCTCTCCGGCTGCGGCGCGGCCGATGCCGGCCCTGCGCCGGCGGTGCCGCCCTCCCCGCCTCCGCCGGCAGCATCGACCGCCGCGCCGACAGTCACCGCCGCAGCGCAGGCCTTCGCCGCGAACGAGTCGGCGCTCACGTTCCACGATCCCGATCGCCGGAAGAAGCTCGCCAAGGCCTTCGCCAAGATTGACGAGATCGGTGAAGACGAGCTGAAGGTGCAGGGCCTACCGAGCCTCTCGCTCGGCGTCGTCATCGACGGCGAGCTCGCGTACGCGAAGGGCTTCGGTGTCGCCGACGGCGGCGCGAAGCCCGATGCCGACACCGTCTATCGCATCGGCTCGATCACCAAGTCGTTCACCGCGACCGCGCTGCTCGCGCTCCGCGACGACGGCGCGCTCTCGCTCGACGATCCGCTCTCACGCTGGATCCCCGAGGCCGCGAAGCTCGTCTATCCCACGCACGATTCACCGCCGATCACGCTGCGCCAACTGCTCACGCACACCTCGGGCCTGCCGCGCCTCGGGAAGCTCCCCGGCGCCCGCACGGATCGCGCGAACACGGAGGAAGAGCTCGTCCAATCCCTCGCGGGTCTCCCGCTGGAGAACCCGCCGGGCACGAAGCACGTGTATTCGAACCTCGGTTTCGCGCTGCTCGGGATCGTCGTCGGCCGCGCGGCGCACGCGCCCTTTCGCGAGGTCATGAAGAAGCGCGTGCTCGCGCCGCTCGCGATGACGTCGAGCGTCTGGGATCGCGGCGACGTGCCTGCCGGACACCTCGCCGCCGCATACGCGAAAGGCCCACTCGGCGCGCCCGTCGCCACGCCGCATTGGCTCCTCGGCGCGGAGGAAGGCGCGGGCGGCCTCTACTCCTCGGTGCGCGACATGGCGCGCTACCTCGCGTTCCAGCTCGCCGCCTACCCGCCGCGCAACGCGGCCGACGACGGCCCCATCCGCCGGAGCAGCGTGCGCGAAGGCCACTTCAACGCGCTCTGGGATGCGCTGCACATCCGCCTCAACCAGACGCCGCAGAAGGGCGAGAGCCTCCTCGACGCAGGCGCCTATCGTTATGGCTACGGCTGGGTCGCGCAGCAGACCTGCGAGCTCGACCAGCTCGTCTGGCACAACGGCGGCATCGACGGCTATCGCACGGACGTCGCCTTCCTGCCCGAGCACGGCGTCGGCGTGATCGCGCTGATCAACCTCGCCGGCGCGTCGCCCGAAGCGGTGGTGCAACGCATGTTGACCGAGCTGCGTCGCACGGGCGGCCTCTCCAAGCGATCGCCCGCGATCGCGCCCGCCTTCGAGCCGGTGATGCAAAAGCTCCTGGCCGTCTACAACGGCTGGGACGAGCCCACGTACCACGCGATGCTGACCTCGGGCCGGCCGGTGACGACGAGCGAAGAGAAGGACGAGCTCGAGGGCTACAAGAAGCTCCACGGCACCTGCAAAAGCTATGTGCCGCTCGTGGTGCGCGGCCGGCGATCCGCGGTCTTCAAGATGGATTGCGAGCGCGGCACGTTCGAAATGGATGTCGCGCTCGCCGCCGACGATCTCATCACCGGCTTCAGCGGGACATCGCGCGATCTCCCCGTCCCACCCGAGCTGCGCGGAGCGGCCGACCGCGTCGTCGGGCTCATCAAGAAGTGGGACGACGCCGTCTTTCGCAAACACCTCGCCAAGACGAAGCGCCCGCACGACGAGACCGCGAAGCTCTTCGACGATCTCCGCAATGCCCACGGCGCGTGCACCGCGAAGTCCCTCACGAGCACCTTCCGGAGCCGGAAAATCGCGCTCGAATGCGAGCGCGGCGGCCCTCTCGCGCTGAGCCTCTCGGTCGATCCGAAGAGCGCCGACACGGTGACCGCCTACGCCTTCGAGAGCGTCGGCCAAGGCACGTGCCCCGTCCGCTGACGGCTCCGCGATGCGCCGTCACGCTCGCGACTCACGGCGAGCGCGACGGCGCGACAGGATGATTGAAGGTGAGAACGAGGTTTCGAGAAGGGCTGTCGGCAAGCGGCGCTCAGTAATCGTCGCTGCTGCCACCACCGCCGGAGCTGCCGCCGCCGCCGCCGTATCCGGAGCCGCCGCCCCAGTCACCACCACCACCACCGCCGCCGCCGCCACCACCGCGGCCGCTCCAGAAGAACATGGTGAGCAGGTACCAGAGGGCCGATCGGAACGTCCGCGAGACGATCGACAGAAAGACCACCACGCCGAGACCGATGAGCAGCGGCACCACCGGAATCTGCTGCGGAGGCGGGTGCCCCCCGCGACCACGCGGCCGCGCGCGGGACTGTTGGGCGCCTCGCCCGAGAGGGCCTTGGCGATCGCGCCCGTGCCTTCATCGATCGCTTCTCGGAAGCGATTCTGCTGCAAGAGCGGAGCGATCACCTGCCGGATGATGTCGTTCGATTGCAAGTCCGTGAGCTCACCGCCCACGCCTTTGCCCGTCTCGATCCGCACCTTCCGCTCGTTTGGCGCAATCACCAGGAGGACGCCGTTGTCCTTCCCCTTCTCGCCCACGCCCCACGCGTTGAAGGTGGTGTAAGCGACGTCGTCGATGGGCTCGCCCTCCAGCGAGCCCACGATGAACGCGACGATCGCGAAGCCCGTCTGCTGCCGATAGCCCGAGAGCTTGGCGTCGAGATACTGGATGTCCGCTTGCGAGAGCTTGCCGGCCGTGTCCATCACGTGGCCGTTGAGCGGCGGCGGCTTGAAGGCGAACGCAGAGGTCGCCATCGTGAGGATCGCGCCGAGCACGGCGAGCAGCGACGCGAGTCGGGCCCACACGGACCCGCGAGACGTGCGGCGGGCCCGGGGGAATGGGGAGAACGCGCGGCTCACCGAGCGCTCCCCCATGATTGACCGGGTATCCATGGCCGTCAGAAAGTGACCTTGGGGGCCGTCTGCGACTCAGCGGAAGCCGTGAAGTACACGCGCGGCTTGAAGGGCTTGCCGGTGACCTTGTTGACCGCCTGGCCGCCGATCTTGCCCAGCATCGCGTTGTAGTCGCGTGCCGCCGCGTTGTACTCCTCGCGCGCGCGGAGGATGCGGTTCTCGGTGCCCTCGAGCTGCACTTGCAGATCATGGAAGGCCTTGTTGGCCTTGAGGTCCGGATACTGCTCCTGCACGACCATGAGGCGCGAGAGGGAGCCCTTCAGTTGATCCTGCGCCTTCTGGAAGGCGGCCATCTTCTCCGGGTTGCTGAGATCGTCGGCTGTCAGCTTGATCGACGCAGCCTGGGAGCGCGCTTCGGTGACCTTGGCGAGCGTGTCCTCTTCGTGCTTCGCGGAGCCCTTGACCACGCTCACGAGGTTCGGGACCAAATCGTAACGACGCTGGAGCTGCGCCTCCAAGTTGGCCCACTTCTCGGCGGCGATTTGATCCTTCTCGACGAGCTCGTCGTAGCGCCCACAGCCCGTCACCGCGAACATCGCGACGAGCGCGAGAATGGCGCCCCAGGCAAAGCGGGCGGGCGTCCGCGCGAACGCATGAGAAACCAGGCTTCGAACGAGAGCTTTCATAACGCGGGACGATAAGCCTCGTTCGCCGCATGGCAAGGTGAGCGCGCCTGCTTTTCCCAGATCGTCAGCCGGGGTCGCGCTGCGCCAGATCAGGCGAGAATGCCGGGATGCAGACAGCATAGTACTCGCTGTCCTCCGCAGCCGGATTGCTGTACCGGACACGCGTCCCCGGCTCGGTCCAGATCGCTTGCCCGGCGCTGATCTCGACCGTCTCGCCGTCCATCTCGATCCGCATCCGTCCGCGCACCATGATCGTCAGCTCGCCGAAGGCCGGCGTCTGCGCGGGCTCGCCCCAGCCGGGCGGCGCCACCATGTGAGCCAAGCTGAAGGCGTCGGTGCCGGTGTTCACGCGGCCGAAGAGCTCTTCGATGAGCTTGCCGCCAGGGACGGGGATGCGTGTCGCGGAGGTGACGATTCGATATCCAGGCATGGTCTCGGCGCGAGGATAGCGCGTGAAGCGCGCGGGCCTCACGCGGATCGTGTGCCCGGGTTGCGTGCCCGGCTCGAAGCCTTAATCTCCGATCCGTGCCCAAAGCTCTCCCGCCTGCCGCGCCTGCCGCGCCTGAGCGCGTCGGTGTGCTCGGTATGCTCCGCACGCGCGTCCTCGGGGTGCCGGCCGTCTCGAAGAAGCGCAAGGCGCTCGCGCTCGCCGTCGCGATGACCGCCGATCTCGTGCAGCTCGTGCTCTGGCCCGCATTCGTACCCGGCGCGGCCTCGCCGTTCGACGACGCGCTCGATGCCGTGGTGGCCATCGCATTGCTGGTGACGCTCGGCTTCAGCGGTCGCCTGGCGTTGGCCTTGGCGCTCGAATTGGCCCCTGGGGCCAATCTCTTCCCCACGTGGTCCGCGGTGGTGGCGACCATTCCGGTGCGCGACGAAGCCGAAGCGCTCGACGCGGGCGTGGCCCGCGCCGATTGACGCGCCACGACGCACATCGCCAATCTCCGACAGAAAGCGTCGTTTTTCGTCGAGCACGATTACGGCGACGGTCACGATTCACAACGATTTGCGCCGGGCTTTAGCCTGCGGAGATGCACACCACCTCTCGCTTTATCGTCCTTGCGCGCAGCATCGTCATCGCATTACCGATCCTCGCCTCTTTCGCCGGCAGCGCGTACGCCCAATCCGGGCCGCCGCCGATGCTTCCGCCTCCCACGTCGCAAGAGAATCAGCGGGTCTTCGGCCTAGGCACGGCGCTCGGCGGCGGCGTGTTCACGGCCGGGTTCGTGGGCCTCGGTGGGACGGTCAAGAGCGCCGGCGCGTTGCCGTACATTCTGCTGCCGTCGCTCGAATTCAAATACTTCCTGCAGCCGCAGGATTTCTCGATCGACGTCTCCATCCCGGTCACCAACATGATCATCGGCTCGGCGGCGTCCGGCGGCTTCTACTTCGGCGCGGATGCGTTCTTCAACTTCAACCTCGGCAAGGGCAGCGTGCGCGGCGTGTTGGGCCCGGGCCTCGGCTTCGAGGTGTACGCGGCCGGTGGCTCCGCCGCGGGCGCCGTTCGGATCCCTGCGGAAATCGGCTTCGAAGCGCTCACCTCGGGGCGGCACTTCGGCTTCTCGCTGATGGCGCGACCGTGGTTCGAGCTCATTCCGGCCGGGGGCGCATCGGTCATCGGCGGCGGCGCCATGCTCGCGCTCGGGTTCATGGGTTACTACACGAAGTGAAGGATCTTCACGATGCGGGCCGCGCGCCGTGGCCCGCGTCGATCGGCTCCAAATCCAGCGCTTCGCCGCGCTGCGCATAACCACCGACGAACGGCTGCTCCGCGAGGAAGAGCGGAGTGTCGAGATCGACGAACGCGAAACCGCCGAGGCCTGCCGCGAAGCAGGCCGAGAGGCTCATCGCGATCTTCGCCTCCACCATTCCACCGATCATCAAGTCGAGGCCCGCGGCGCGGGCCGTGGCCGCGATCGCGAGGGCCTCGACGACGCCCGACTTCATCGGCTTGATGTTCACCACCTGCGCCGCGCCCATCGCAGCGATGCGCAAGACGTCGGCCGCGCTCTCCGCGCTCTCGTCGGCGGCGACGGGGACACCGCCGCGGCGCGCGACCTCCGCGAGGCCTGCGAGATCGGAGCCCGGAACAGGCTGCTCGAAGAGGATGACCGGCACACCGCGGGCGCGTAGAGCGGCGAGCAGATCGAGCGCTGCTTCGGCCGTGAGACCGCCGTTGCCATCGAGCATCAGCGCGGCGGCCGGCGCGGCCGCGTGGATGGCGAGGAGCCGCGCCAGATCGTCGTTCGCATGCGCGCCGCCGACCTTCACCTTGAGCCGAGAAAATCCCTGCGCCACGCGCGCCGTCGCATCCGTGCGGGCCTCGTCGATCGATCCGGTGGGAATGGTCACGTCGGTCACGAGCGCGCGCTCGGCGCCGCCGAAGAAGGCCCAGAGCGGCATGCTCGCACGCCGCGCGAGCGCATCGAGCACCGCCGTCTCGATCGCGCAGCGCGCCGATCCGCTCGCGCCTGCCGGCCCGCGCAGGGCCGCGGAGAGCCGCCGCCAGGCGCGCGCGTCCTCGCCGAGGACCACGCCGCGCGCCGCTTCGGCCGCGATCACGGCAGCCGCGCGCGTCTCGCCGTTGAAGGCCGGAAACGGCGCCGCCTCGCCGAAGCCGCGGGTGCCATCCGCGAGCTCGATGCTGACGAGCGCATTCTCGGCCACCACCTGCGCGCCGCCCGCGATGCCGAACGGCCTTTCCATGGGGATGTCGATCGACTCGACGGTGAAGCGCGTGATCCGGGTCGGAGCAGTCATCGCGCGCACAGTAACATTCCGGACCCGGAAAGCAGGGCTCGACCCGACGTGCCTCGCCGCATCTCACGTCCGAAGAGGTCCGCGAAGGTGTCGACATGAAGCGCTCACTTCGCCCGCTCGCGTTCTCCATCGCTCTCTCGTTCGCGGCCCTCGCGTCCGGCTGTGTCGCTGCGACGGCGGCCGGGGTCGGCGCGCTCGCCGCGGCGGGCACCTATGCGTACGAGCAGGGTGAGCTGCGCACCACGATCGATGCGCCGCTCGACGACGCCGAGCGCGCCACGCGGGCAGCGCTCGAGGAGCTCGCACTTCCCATCAAGGACGAGGCGAGCGACGCGTTCAACGCGCACGTGACGGCCAAGCAGGTCGCGGGCGGCGACGTGAAGATCGATCTCGCGCGCGAGTCGGACAACACGACGCGCGTCTCCGTGCGCGTGGGCACGTTCGGGGACGAGCGCCAATCACGCCTGATTTTGCAGCGCATCCGCGACGCGCTCTGACGTCGGCGCGCTCGGTCACGTGGCAGCCGGGGCCACGACGTTCCCGCGGTTCACCGCGCGAACTTGCGCCACGCTTCGGGCAGCGGGCCGCCGAGCACGCGCGCCGCGCCTCGTTCGTCGAGCAGCGCGAGCGTGAATTGCCCGGTGAAGCACGTCACGCCCTCCTGCGCGAGCGTCACCCCCACCTCGATCACGCGCCCCTTGTCGCTCGTGATCCGACCGCGCCCTTCGACTTCGACGCCGATCCGCACGGGGCGCGCGAGGCGCGCTTGGATGGCCGCGGTGAACGTCATTCGTTCCTTGAGGCCGAGCACCGTCCACACCGCGAGCTCGTCGGCCAGCGTGGTCACGAGACCGCCGTGCATGATCCCGGGAGGCCCTTGGTAACGATCGCCGGGCGTGAGCTTGGTGACGATCTCCTCGCCGATCCGCGAGAAGGTGAGGCGCAGGCCGATGGGATGCTCCGGGCTGCAACCGAAGCACGGCTGCCCAGGGCCGAAGATGTGCGGATCGAGCGCGGTGGCAGTGGTCATGTGCGCCTTATCGCACGACCCCCGGCGCGATCCGAAGGTCATGATC
The DNA here is from genome assembly GCA_001931535.1 of Minicystis rosea. Classification (GTDB taxonomy): domain Bacteria; phylum Myxococcota_A; class Polyangia; order Polyangiales; family Polyangiaceae; genus Minicystis; species Minicystis rosea. The sequence goes on along the minus strand of CP016211.1, from coordinate 12,842,338 downwards.
CATGCCCTCTTCGCCGCGCGATTTCACCCGCCGCGAGCGCCGTGAGGATCGCGGCGACGCATCGATGGGAAGCGACGCTATCTCCGAACGAGGCTGCGCAGGAGCGACTCCGATGCGACCTGTCCTTTGTGGGTGATCATGGCGAGAGCCACATCGATGCCGACCAGCACCATGAGCGTCGAAACCGCGCCGAAGCCGAGAAACCAATCGCGCCGCATGTCCACCTCCCCCGCGAGCGAGGCGGAACGATACGCCGAGAGGATCGCGCGCATGAGTCGGGCCCGCGCTGAAAACCTAGGTCCGGCGGGCCCCTAAACCGATCAAGAGAGGACGGCGAACTTCAGATATCGACCCTCGGGCCACGCCGGAAGGCTCGGGTGATCTTCGGGGTTGCCGAAGAGATCGCAGAGGCGCAGATCGCCGCGTCCGAGGGCCGCGTCGTCGAGCGTGGCCACGAAGTCCTCCGCGTCCACGTGGCTCGAGCACGACGAGGCGCAGAGCACGCCGCCATCGGCGAGCACCGAGGCCACGGCGCCATGGAGCTTGCGGTACGCCTGCATCGCGCGGGGCAGCGCGCGCTCGCTGGGCGCGAAGCTCGGCGGATCGGAGATGATGAGATCGAAGCGATCGCCGCGGGTGCGCGCTTGATCGAGGAAGGCGAAGACGTCCGCGCTCACGAAGGCGTGCGCCAGTGGATCGACGCCGTTCGCGCGGAACGTACGCTGCGCCGTGGCGTGCGCCGCGGCCGCCACGTCGACCGACGTCACCCGCTCGGCGCCGCCGAGGGCCGCCGCGATGGAGAACCCGCCCGCGTAGCTGAAGAGGTTGAGCACGCGCTTCCGGCCCGCGGCGAGCGCCCGCACGCGCGCGCGGTTCTCGCGCTGATCGAGGAAGGCGCCCGTCTTCTGCCCGTGCGCGAGATCGACCTCCATCGTCATGCCGTGCTCGAGCACCTGGATGCGATCAGGCGGCGGCGGACCCTCCAGCGGATCGAGCTTCTTGTCGTCGAAGGTCACGCGCACCGCGATCGATCGCACCCCGCGCGCGGCGAGCGGCTTCACGAGCGCGCGGGCCACGCCGGCGAGATGGGGGCCCCACGCCTCGGTGTCGAGGCGCAGCACGGCCACGTCGCCGTAGCGATCGATCACCATCCCCGGCACCCGATCGCCCTCGCCGTTGCAGAGGCGGTACGCGGTCGTCCCCGCGTCGAAGCGACCATCACGCCGCGCAACCGCGCGCGCCACGCGCGCCCCGAGATCCGCGGTGGAGAGGGCGGGCCCGCGCGTCGCGTCGAACACCCGCACCGCGATCGGCGAGGCCGCGTCGTACAAGCCGCGGCCGAGGAACGTGCCCTCCTCGTCGGCGAGCTCGACCGTCGCGCCCATCGCCGGCATGCGCTGCCGCGTCTTCTGGATCCCTTCGCGGTACACCCACGGGTGTCCGCGCCGCACCGCCGCTGCGGCCGTGCGCGTGATTCGCAGCGTCATGCGCGGCCTCATGGCCGATCGGGAGGCACCCATCAAACAAAAAGCGGCGGCCGCCTCGGCGGCGGGCCGGACTCGGCCGGGGCGGTCCCCGGGGCGGCCGCTCCTCCCCTCAGATACGGAATCTGCCTGAGTCGACGACACCCATGCTCCAAAGCACCTTGGCGGAGGCGGCCCGGTCAAAACGATCTCGAAGAGAATGCCGTTCACAGCGGGCGAGATCCATTGTCACGCGCGCCGAAAGGCAGCCGATCACGCCGGCAACGGAGCCGCATTGCCGCGGTGTCCGTGACGATTCCGGTGCTTGCCGTCCGCGCCGTCGCGCGGCCGAATCCGGAGGATCGGCATCATCGCATCTCACCGGAACGGTGTTAGAGTCTCGCGGGGGATTCATGGCGCCAGGCACTGTCGTCGGAGGCAAATATCTCCTTTCTCGCCTGCTCGGGCAGGGTGCAATGGGCGAGGTCTGGGCGGCGACCAACACCTCCACGGGAGGCGAGGTGGCGCTCAAGCTCCTCTCCCGCCCGCGTGACGAGCTCCGCCATCGCCTGCTTCGCGAGGCGCGCGCCTGCGGCAAGCTCCGGCACCGCAACGTCATCGACATCTACGACGTCGGCGAGACCGTGGACGGCGAGCCTTTCCTCGTCATGGCCCTGCTCTCCGGCGAGACGCTGGCGGAGCTCCTCGATCGCCAGCGGCGGCTCGATCCCAAGCACGCCGCGCAAATCGCCCGTGACGTGGCGCGCGCGCTCTCCGCGGCGCACAAGGCCGGTGTCATCCATCGTGATCTCAAGCCCGCCAACATCTTCCTCCACCGCGAGGAGGGCGCGGACGACGTCGTCGTCAAGGTGCTGGATTTCGGGGTGAGCAAAGACGTCGAGCGCTGTGACGGCCTCGTCACCATCGCGGGCGCCACCGTCGGATCACCGGCGTACATGAGCCCGGAGCAGGCCCGCATCGCGCCCGATCTCGATCATCGCACCGACATCTGGTCGCTCGGTGTCGTCCTCTTCGAGATGCTCACCGGCAAACGCCCCTTCGAAGGCGACGCGCATCAGGTCCTCGCCAAAATCGCGCTCGGCCCGATCCCGCTCATCGAGCATTACGTGCGCAACGCCGATCCTGCGCTCGTCGCCCTCGTGGCCCGCTGCCTCGAGCGCGAGCCCGATCAACGTTTCTCCTCGGCCGAGGATCTGGCCGCGGCGCTCCATCCCTTCACGGTCGCTTCCGTGCCGGCGCCGGCGAGCCTGCCGAACGGCGCTTCCCGCGAAGCGCCCTCGTCGCTGCCGGGACAGCCAGTCTCGATTCGCCATCGGTCGCCGGACAGCGACAACGATGCTCCGACGCTGCGTTGGAATCGAGAGACCCTGCGCGCGATGATCGGGCCCGGCGGCGTGCCCGAGCCGCTGGAGGCGCCGCCGTCGGGTCCACCGGCGTTCGTGCGCACGATGCAACTCGGCGGTCCGCCGAGCGCGCCGGTGCCCGCGCCGCGCTTCGGCCCTCCGCCGCCGATCCCCGGCGCGGCCTCGATTCCACCCTTGTCGCATGGCTCATCCGTTCCGCCGCCCAGCGCCGCGATACCGTCGCTGCCGCAGCCGGCGGCCCTGCCATCGACCTTCGCAAACGCATCTCCCCTCGCCGACCGCGCGTCCGACAAGCGCGCCGGCGAGACCATGAATCGCGCGCCCGCGGGTGACTCCTCACGACCGCCGGCGCGGAGCTCGGTGCTCTCGTCGATGGCGCCTTTGGTCCATCCTTCGCGCATGCCCACGCCCGTTGCCGCGCGCGGCGGGGGCGCAGAACCATCGCTCTTTCGCCGGCCCGTGCACATCGCGGCGCTCGTCGCCCTCTTGTGCTCGGTGCTCGCGCTCGCCTTCGCGGTGGTGATTCGCGCGCGCCGTCCGGTCCCTGCGGGCCGTCCGGTGGAGACGGCGCCGAGCCATGAAATCAGCGCGCCGCCGGCGCCCGAAAGCCCCGTGGTGGCACCGCCGCCGACGACGACACCACCCGTGGAGTCGTCCACACCTGCCATCGATGTGCCTTCGGCGAAGCCGCCCGCGACAACCACGCTCCCGCCGCCGCCCAAGGCATCCTCCTCGTATCCAAGGGTGTTGACGCCACCGCGCAAGCTCGAGGCCCCGCACCCGCCGGCGAGCGCCAAAGCATCGACGCTCGAGAGCATCCAGCAAAGCCTCGGCCCACGGGGCAAGTGAACAGCGGAAGGGCTCTCCTGGTCTCGATGTGATGCCGAGAATTTCCGCTTGCGCCGATTCTCGGCCGCGCTTCACTCGGTGGGTTGAAACGCCGAATCGGGACGGCCTCCGCCGGACCGAGGACGGATGAGCGCCCGAGGCCGCGTCACAGCGCGAAATGGCGACGATCCTTCCCATCCAATCTCGTTCGATCGACGCCTGAAAGCACCTTGGATTCTGCGGCGGCCGGTGACAGGAGGCCTCGAACATCGTCGTCGATCGCCGGGCCGGTGAGGGCGCCGCGCCGAGGCTTCGGACAGGTGAAAACGACTTGGGTGGATCACGGGGCGTGGGCCCCGCAGCATCCGCCGTTGGGCGGCGAGGACGCGATTCTCCGCCGCGTGAATGGGCAGCAAGGCTTGGGGGGTAATCTCGTGAAATCGACGCGTTCCCGCGGATTCCTGGGGGCGAGCGCCGTCGCGCTCGTCATGAGTCTCGGCTTCAGCACCGCGGCGCGGGCGGACCAGCCGGCCGCCGCGTTCGAGGAGGGCGCCGAGCTTTTGGCGCAGGCGCGGGAGCTGTGGGCCGAGGGCACGAGCGCCTTCAACCATGGTCAGTTGGAGCGCGCCCGGCTGCTCTTCTTGAGCGCCTTCCGTGCCCAGCATCATTGGCAGATCGCGGGCAGCCTCGGTCACGTCGAGATGATGCTCGGCCGCCACCGCGACGCCGCCGAGCACCTCTCCATGTTCCTCCGCGAGAGCCGCGATCTGCCGAACGCCGATCCGCGCGACCGCGTGATGCTGACGCAGGAGCTCGAGCGCGCGCGCGCCCGCATCGGCGTCGTCAACGTGTCCGTCGATCGCGCGGGCGCAGAAGTGTTCGTCGACGGCGCGTCCGTCGGCAAGGCGCCGCTCGCCGATCCGGTGTTCGTCGAGCCGGGCAAGCACCTCATCGAGATCAAGATGGATGGCTACGAGCCGCAACTCTCCGCACGAGAGATGGCGCCCGGCGCCACCGCGGATCTCAAGCTCACGCTCGTTCCGGCCGCCCCCGCGCCCGTCAAGACGGCCGCGCCGCCCCTCGCTCCGATCGCCGCGCCGCCGGCGGCGCAGCCGTGGCAAGCGCCCGTGGTGCAGAAGCCCAATCGGGCCATCCTCTACGGCGGTATCGCCGGAAGCGTGGTGGCGGCGAGCGTGGGAATCGGGCTCGCCATTGGATCGGGCATGGCCGGCGCCGCGAGCCATGATTGCACGCAGCTCCGATCCTGCGGTGACGCCACGACGCCGGCGGCACGACACGAGGAGTTCGACCGCCTCCAAGATCAGAAGGTCAACCTCGGTTACGGCGCCCTCGGCAGCTTCATCGGCGCCGGTCTCATCGCCGCCGGCACGGCGACCTATTACGCCATCACGTCGAAGAAGCGCCCGAACGCGCCCCAGGCCGGCTTCGTCAGCCAGCCGGGCGGCGGCGCCGCAACGTTCTCCTGGTGACTCGCAATCCACGGATTCGAAGGGGAGGGATATCACACGTGAAGAGCTTGCTTCTGCTGGCGCCGATCGCGCTCGTCGGGCTCGGAGCCATCCTCACCGCACAAGGGTGCTTGTCCAAAGAGACCTTCGTCGACGACAACAGCCAATGCATGTCCGACACGGACTGCGATGACGGGAACCTCTGCACGACGGACGCGTGCGGCCACGATCACACGTGCTCCCATACCACCGCGAACGTGGGCATGTCCTGCGGTCACGCGATGACGTGCAATGGCAGCGGGAAGTGCGGAGAGTGCCTGAACGACGCCGACTGCGGCGAGTCGACGGACTGCAACAAGCTGAGCTGCGTCGACAAGGCCTGCAAGGCGGAGCCCGTCCCCGCCGCGCAGAGCCTCCCGGACGACGCCGCCGGCGATTGCATGATCCCGCGCTGCGACGGCCAAGGCACCTTGACCCACGTGCACGAGCCGAGCGACGTGCCCATGAGCGCGGACACCTGCACGAGCTACACGTGCGGCGACGACGGCCCGAAGGCCAGCTATGCCGCCGCCGGCACGACCTGCGGCGCCAAGTTCTGCGACGGCGTCGGCGCCTGCGTGGAGTGCGTGGTCGATGCCAACTGCGGCGCCGCCCCCGCCTACTGCAACGCCAACGCCTGCGCGAGCTGCACGGACAACACGAAGAACGGCGACGAGACCGACGTCGACTGCGGCGGCGCCCATTGCCTCAAGTGCAACGGCGAAGCGTGCGGCTCGCCCACCGAGTGCAAGAGCGCCTCGTGCGTCGGCTCCGGCAAGTGCGGTTGGGGATCCGGCGTCCCCTGCACCACCGACAGCCAATGCGCCAGCCTCCATTGCGAAGGCGGCGCCTGCACGGCCCCGTGACTCCATATCATCCCTCCCGGAAAGCAGGCCTCGCGCCGGCTCTCCGGGAGGGAGCCCATCGAATCACCCCACCCAAACGCCTCGTCGCACCGATGAAGACACCTCTGCTCCGCGGAGGTCTTTGGGCGCGCACACGACACCCATTTTTCGCGTGACGCGGCGCCGCCCGCGATCCGCCGCAGCCTCGCGCACGAGCGCCTGTGCCGCCATCGCATCGACGGCACAGCTCGCCGCACCGGTCATCGCGCGCGGCGTGTCACGCACTCGGGAGCGAACGTTTTCGCTCGCCGCACGCGTCACGGCCGATCGCGCGACGGCTCTTCGCCGCAGCGACCGTTCGTGGGGTCACGCAGATTGGCCATCTTCGGAGGCCGCGCGCCCTGCGCCTCGAGCGCCATCACACGGCCCACAGATTGACAATCTTCAGAGGGGTTTGGAATCGGGGCGAGGCCGCAACCACGCTCGGCGCAGCCTCGCGTTTCGCTTCAGAAGCACGGCTTGCCGTTGATGATGTTGCACGGCAGCTTGTTTCCCGCGGCTGCCTGCACCGGTCGCGCCGGTGGCCCCTGCTTCTTCGCCGTCGTACGCGCAGGCGCCGCGCGCTCGGCCGTCGCGCTCGCCGAAGGAGGAGGCGCGCTCGCCACCGCATCCTCCGCCGGAGCGCTCGTCGGCGCGGAGCTCGGCGTCGCCGGTGGGCTCGCGGGCGGCGCGGCCTTCGATTCCACGGTCGCCATCTCGGCGGCTACGGACGGCGGAGGAGCCTTCGGCGGCGGGGGCGCGGCCGCTCCCTGTCCGAACAACACGATCATCGTCGTGGCCACGACGCCGGTCACGAAGCACGAGGCCAACACGATCTCCCTCCGCTTCGATCGCGGCGCCGCCTCGCGCGGAGGCACCTTCTCCTGCGCCTTCTCGGGCGCGTTCGGCGGCGGGGACACGAGCGGCAGCGGCACGGGAATCGGCGTCATCGGCTCCGGCATCCCGGGCTTGGTGTCGCTCGCCTGAGCCTTCTTGGCCGGACGCGATCCCGTCGACGAAGCGCGCGCCGTCGACTTGCCGGCGTGTTGGCCGGAGCCCTTGCTCACCCCATTGGCCTTGTTCGCCGGCTCGCTCCCACGCTTGCTCGTCGAATCGCGTTTGCCCGACGAATCGCTACCACGTTTGCTGGCCACCTCGTCTGCACCTTTGCTTTCAGCGTCCCCGCTGGCCTTCTTGGCCTCTTCGGCCGCCGGCGCGCTCGCCTCGACAGGCTTGTTCACGCTCACGCCTGCGGGCTCGCCCGTCACGTCGACGACGGCGCGAATCACCACTCCATTGGATGCTTGGCTCGCCGACTCACCGATGACGCTCACCGCCGACACACGCGGCGCATCCTCGCCGGCTCGCGGCGCGACCCGCGGTGTGATCACGCCCGAAGCGCGATCACCCTCGCTCGCCTCGCTCCGCGCCATCGCATCGGCCATGACGGCGGCCACCGCGCCTCCGTCTTCGCCGGTGGGCACCGGCGTCGGCGCATCCTCGATGTCGGGCAGCGAAACCGCCGACGCCGACACGTCATGCACGCCGGAGGTCTCGTCGATCACCGGCATCGGCGTGGGCACATCCTCCATGTCGATCGAAGCGCGCCCGTTCAACGATGCTCCGTCAGCGGGCGGCGCCATCGTTTGATCCGTCACCTCATCGTCAACCACCGACGACATCGGCCGCACCGACGATCGCGGCGCCTCGGGAGGCGCGTTTCCATCCGGGAGGCTCGCGCGTCGCGTCGCCTCCCCTTCGGCGGCCCGCCGCTCCCGCCAGCCGAGCGCGGTCGGCCGCTCGCGCGACACCGGACGAGCTTTGAACAGCTCGCCTGCGATGGCCTCGTCGTCTTCGGGGATCTCCCAAAGGCCATAGCGCGCCGCCGTCGCATCGGCGGGCCCGAGCGCGCTCTCCGGGAGAAAACGCACCGAGAGCCCATGCGGCAAGTCGTCTTCACGTCCGCTCGAGATCGCGCTCCAACGCACGTCGCTCCGATACAGCACCGCCGCGAGCCGCGACGCCGCGCGCGCGAGCACCTCGAAGGGCTCGTCGTCCGCGTGCACGAGCACGATCCTCCCCGGCTGCGTGGCGCCGCCCGTGGTCCACGCCGGCGAGAGCCCGCGCGGCGCCGGATGCGGCAGATCCGCGAACGTCGCCACGTAACGCGCGAGGATCGCGGCCAACACCTCCTTCGGCTCGGAGGCGGCGCTCACGTACGATCGATACCACTCCGCCGACGCCGCCTGCCCGAGCACGTGGCGATGAAACGAGAGCGCCGTCTCGAAGAGCACCTGCGCCGACAGGTCTCTATCGATGGTGGCAATCGCATGGGAGAACGGCGGATCCGGCCTCCCCGCGTGATCGGAGGCTCCGCGGATCCGGAGCCCGAACATGAGCGCGAGCCCACCGTGACCGGGCTCGTGCTGCGTGTCGTCGCGCGAGAGATTGCCAATCGCGAACGCGTGCTCCGCGCCGTGGTGCGGCTCGATGTATTTGAGGAGCCGCGCCAGGTGGCTGAAATGCTGCCTCGTCAGCGCCGCTTGCGGCACCTCGGGGCGGTACATGAAATCGATCTCGTGCCCCGGTACATTGCCGTGGAGGAAGTGGAACCAAGGCTCTTCCTCCTTCGCCACGTAGCACGGAACGACGTAATCCTTGGGCTCTTGGTCGCTCATTTAGGCCTTCGCGTGCAAGAGAGGGGGTGCCTTCACCGGCTTCTCGCGGACGGCGGGAGGATCGGTCTTGAGCCGTTGGAGGAGCTGATTGTCGTAAGCGTTCTTGGGCAGGATCTTCTCGACGAAGTGCGAAAAGAGCATGTGCGTCGAGTGCCCGTAGCTCGCCGATCCCACGAAGACGCGGATGTCGACTTGCTCCTTGTAACGCATGAGATCGTCGATGAGCCGCGCGTAGAGCCGGCGCGCCTCGATCTCGGCCTCCGCCGGCGTGCCGGCGATGAGATCGCTCTTGTTGATGAAGAGCACCACGGCCTTGCACGAGGCCACCGTCTTCGGCCCGAAGAAGAACTTGAGCGACTCCGGTTGGAACTCGCGGAGCTGCTGTTGCACGCGCGCGGGCTCCACGGTCTTCGCGTCCTTGCCGCCGAGATCGACGACGATCAGCATCCCGTGGATCTCATCCATGATGAGCTCCTGCTGCGCGTCGACCATGTGCTCGCCGCCCCAATCGCCGATCTCGAAGACGTGCTCCGTGGTCACGTCCTTGGCGGCCACGTGGCTCACGGTCCGCTCGTAGCGCTCGATCTTGGTGCCTTGCAGCATCCCCAAGTCGACGAGAGGGTTCGCCCACTTGAGCGTGAGCGAGGTCTTCCCCGTCCACTTCATGCCGACGGTGACGATCTTGTACGTCTTGCGCGTGATCTTGGGCCGCTTCTCGAGCTCGGCGCGGAGCCAGTCGATCTCCTCTTGCTGGTGATCGAGCCAGCCGGCCTTCTTCTCGTCTTCGTGGCGCGCGTCGTCGATCCGGCGCGCCATCTCCGCGGCCGCGCCGCGCGCCTCTTCGAGCTCGCGCCCGTTCGTCATCATCGCCGATCGCGCCGCCGCGAGCCCCTGCTGCGCGGCGCCGAGCAGCCCGCGCAGCGCCGTCGCCTCCTCGGTGCTGTCCGCGAGCCTTCGCCGCAGGTCCGCGGCGCGCGCGAGCGTGACCGCGAGCCCCCCGCCGAACGCGGCCGCGAGCACCGACGCGACGATGGATACACCGTCCGCCAAAGACACGTTGCCCCCTGCTTCAAGCAGGCAAAAGCCGCTCGTGGTGCCGCCCCCCGGCGCACGAAAGGCCCCGCCCTTCGCCGCCGAGTATAGCAATACCCATGAACGCCGCCCGCGCGCCCATCGCGCTCCGGCAACCCGCGACACCACCTCTGGCCCGGTCGTTCGCACGTGAAGGCGCACGTGCGCTCGCAAACGAAATCCCCGCTTCGTCGCGGTGACGCCGGCCCATCGCGAGCACGCGCGATCCCTCGGCGTCCGAGAAAACCTGCCTCACGCGCGCGACGCAGCGATGTCCCCGCGCGCAAGAGAGACTCGATATCTCGATCCCGCCCAACGCCTCCCGCGCGCAGGGATCACGCCGAGCCCTACGCCTCGATCGAGGCCGGCCCCGGGGCCTCGATCAGGGTCGCCCTTCGGCGACTCCCATGCTCCTGGCAACCTCGTTTCGACCACGAACACATCTGTTCGACCGCGAACGAAAAGCCCTTCGACAGAGGCCCTGCGCGCGCTCGGAGCATTCGTTTGAGCTCAAACGAATCGTGGAGCGGCGCCCCTCCGCACGATGCCGAGAACGCATCCGCGCGTGTCACGCAGGCCGTCGCTGCGCTCGAGGGCGCGACGTGAAAATGCATCAGCGTGCGTCGATCGAGGCCCTCCCCTGACGCCGAGAACGCATCGCTGCACGGCGCCGAGGCCGTCGCTCATCGCAACCAGGCAGCGCCGAAGCCCGTCTCTGCATGATGCGATTGAGAGCGCGTCACCACGAGGCCGTCGCCATGGAAAGCGAAAGCCCCGCCCCTTCCTAGCGGAAGGACGCGGGGCTTCGCTCGTCCTGCGTGCTCGGGAGAGCGACGCAGCGCGGTCAGCCGAGGATCACTCCTCGTTCACCGCAGGCAGGGGCTCCTCGATGCGGGGCTGCGGGCGCGGCTGCGGCGCGGGCGGCATCTGCACGATCTCGCCCTCCACCACCACCTGCAGGCGCTTGTACGCCGGCAGGCCCGTCCCGGCCGGGATGAGGCGGCCCATGATGACGTTCTCCTTGAGGCCGCGGAGATCGTCCGTCTTGCCGTTGATCGCCGCCTCGGTGAGCACCTTCGTGGTCTCTTGGAACGAGGACGCGCTGATGAACGACTCGGTCGAGAGGCTCGCCTTCGTGATGCCGAGGAGGAGCGCTTCGGCGATGGCCGGCCGGCCGCTGCGCTCGAGGACGCCCTCGTTCTCCTTCTCGAAGATGTGCTTCTCCACCTGCTCGTCGACGAGGAAGTTCGTGTCGCCGACGTCCTTGACGCGCACGCGCCGGAGCATCTGCCGCACGATCACCTCGATGTGCTTGTCGTTGATGGAGACGCCCTGCAGGCGGTAAACCTGCTGGATCTCGTTCACGAGCCAAGCCGCGAGCTCCTTCTCGCCCTTCACGCGGAGGATGTCGTGCGGGTTCGGCGGGCCTGCCTGGAGCGGCTCGCCGGCCTGCACGCGATCACCCGGCTGCACGAGGATGTCCTTGCCCTTCGGGATCAGGTACTCGCGAGCCTGATCGGCGAGGAGCTGGCCCTCGGGCGTGATCGGCGTGACCAGCACCTTGCGCTTGCCCTTCGTGTCCTTGCCGAAGGAGACCTCGCCCTCGATCTCGCTGATGATCGCGTGATCCTTGGGCTTGCGGGCCTCGAACAGCTCGGCGACGCGGGGCAGACCGCCGGTGATGTCCTGCACCTTCGTGGACTCGCGGGGCATCTTCGCGATGACCTCGCCGGCCTCGATGGTGTCGCCTTCCTGCGCGACGATGTGGGCGCCGACCGGGAGCAGGTAGCGCGCGTCGAGCTCGCTGTTGGGGAGCTTGAGCGTCTGGTTGCTCGCCGGATCCTTGATCGAGATGCGCGGGCGGAGATCCGCCGCCTTCGACTCGACCACGACCTTGCGGGAGAGGCCGGTGACCTCGTCGAGGCGCTCCTGCACGGAGACGCCTTCCACGAGATCGCCGAACTTCACCACGCCGGAGACCTCGGTGAGGATCGGCGTCGCGAACTGATCCCACTCGGCCAGCACCGTGCCCGGCTTGACGTGATCGCCCTCGTTGACCTTGAGCGTCGCGCCGTACACCAGGCGGTGGTGCTCGCGCTCGCGGCCCGTCTCGTCGACGACGACGAGCTCGCCGTGGCGCTTCATGACCACGAGCGTGCCGTCCTTCTTCCGCTGGATGACCGCGCGGCGCAGGGCCACGCGACCGGCGGTGCGGGCCTCGAGGAAGTTCGCCTCGATCTTGCCGCGGGACGCCGTACCACCGACGTGGAACGTGCGCATCGTGAGCTGCGTGCCGGGCTCGCCGATCGACTGGGCGGCGATGATGCCGACCGCCTCGCCGATGTTGACGCGGTAACCGCGCGCGAGATCACGGCCGTAGCAGAGCGCGCACACACCGCGGCGCGTCTGGCACGTGAGCACGGAGCGGATCAGCACCTCTTCGATGCCCGCCTCCTCGATCTTCTTGACCGAGGCCTCGTCGAGCTCCGTGTTGGCGTTGATCAGCACCTCGCCGGTGAGCGGATCGACCACGTCCTCGAGCGCGACGCGGCCGAGGATGCGCTCGCCGAGCGGCTGGATGACCTCGCCGGCCTCCTCGAGCTTGGTGACGCGGATGCCGTCGAGCGTGCCGCAGTCGAACTCGCTGATGACCGCGTCCTGCGCCACGTCGACGAGGCGCCGGGTGAGGTAACCGGAGTTCGCCGTCTTGAGCGCGGTGTCCGCGAGACCCTTACGAGCGCCGTGCGTGCTGATGAAGTACTGCAGCACGCTGAGGCCCTCGCGGAAGTTCGCGGTGATCGGGGTCTCGATGATCTCGCCCGAGGGCTTGGCCATGAGACCACGCATCGCCGCGAGCTGGCGGATCTGCTGCTTCGAGCCGCGCGCGCCCGAGTCGGCCATGATGTAGATCGGGTTGAACGAGGGCTCGACCGACTCCTTGCCGGTCTCGTGGTCGATGACCTTCTCGCTCCCGATGCCCTTCATCATCTCGTCGGTCACCTTGTCGGCGACCTCGGCCCACACGTCGACGATCTTGTTGTAGCGCTCGCCGTCGGTGATCAGGCCTTCCTGGTACTGCTCGACGACCTGCTCGACCTGCTTCTGCGCGTCGCCGATGAGCACCTTCTTCGCCGGCGGGATCAGCATGTGATCCATGCAGATCGAGATGCCGGCGCGCATGGCGTGATCGAAGCCGAGCGTGCGGAGACGGTCCGCGAGGAGGACGGTCTCCTTGTTCCGGTGCACGCGGTAGCAGACGTCGATCAGCTCCGAGAGCGCCTTCTTCGAGAGGACCTTGTTGACGTACTCGAAGGCGACGCCGTGCGGGAGGACCTCGGAGATGAGGACGCGGCCCACGGTGGTGTCGACGCTGCGGCGCTTCGCGAAGCCGTTGTCGTCGAGGATGGGGTTGCCATCGTCGTCGAGCACCGGCACGCGCACGCGGACGCCGGCGTGGAGCGCGACCTCGCCGTTGTCGTACGCCATGCGGACCTCCTCCGGCGACGCGTAGACGCCGCGGAGGTAGCCGTCGAGCTGCGCGCCGGCCTCGTCGGTCTTCAGCGCGCCGTCGCGGAAGCAGCCCCTCTCCCACTTACGCTCGCGCGTCGCGTAGTAGAGCCCGAGCACGATGTCCTGCGTCGGGTTGATGATGGGCTTGCCGCTCGCGGGCGAGAGGATGTTGTTCGTGCTCATCATGAGCACGCGCGCTTCCATCTGCGCCTCGACCGACAGCGGGACGTGCACGGCCATCTGGTCGCCGTCGAAGTCGGCGTTGAACGCCGCGCAGACGAGCGGGTGCAGCTGGATAGCCTTGCCCTCGATGAGAACCGGCTCGAACGCCTGGATGCCGAGGCGGTGCAGCGTGGGTGCGCGGTTCAGGAGAACCGGGTGCTCGCTGATGACCTCCTCGAGGATGTCCCAGACCTCGGGACGCTCCTTCTCCACCATCTTCTTCGCAGACTTGATGGTGTTGACGTACCCGCGCTCTTCCAGCTTGTTGTAGATGAACGGCTTGAAGAGCTCGAGCGCCATCTTCTTCGGAAGACCGCACTGGTGCAGGCGCAGCGTCGGGCCGACGACGATGACGGAGCGGCCCGAGTAGTCGACGCGCTTGCCGAGCAGGTTCTGCCGGAAGCGGCCCTGCTTGCCCTTGAGCATGTCGCTCAGGGACTTGAGCGGGCGCTTGTTCGGGCCGGTGATGGTCTTGCCACGACGACCGTTGTCGAAGAGCGCGTCCACCGCCTCCTGCAGCATGCGCCGCTCGTTGCGGATGATGATCTCGGGCGCGTTCAGCTCCAGGAGCCGCTTGAGGCGGTTGTTCCGGTTGATCACGCGGCGGTAGAGATCGTTGAGATCGCTGGTCGCGAAGCGGCCGCCGTCGAGGGGGACGAGGGGACGGAGATCCGGCGGGAGCACCGGGATCACCGTCAGCATCATCCACTCCGGGCGGTTGCCGCTCTCGCGGAAGGCCTCGACGACCTTGAGGCGCTTCGCGAGCTTCTTGCGCTTGGCCTCGCTCGTGGCCTGGCGCATCTCGCTGCGGAGCATCTCGGCGAGCGCGTGCACGTCGACCTGCTTCAGCATCTCGAGGACGGCTTCGCCGCCCATGCCGGCGGAGAACTTGTCGTCGCCGTACTCCTCGATGAGCTGGAGGTAGCGCTCCTCGCTCAGGAGATCACCGCGCGAGAGCCCGGTCTCCTTGGGGTCGATGACGATGTACGCCTCGCAGTAGAGGACCTTCTCCAAGTCCTTGAGCGTGATGTCGAGCATGTTGCCGATGCGCGACGGCAGGCTCTTCAGGAACCAGATGTGCGCGACCGGCGTGGCCAGCGAGATGTGGCCGAGGCGCTCGCGACGCACCTTGGACTGGATCACCTCGACGCCGCACTTCTCGCACACGATCCCCCGGTGCTTCATGCGCTTGTACTTGCCGCAGTTGCACTCGTAGTCCTTCACCGGACCGAAGATCTTCGCGCAGAAGAGACCATCCCGCTCCGGCTTGAAGGTGCGGTAGTTGATCGTCTCCGGCTTCTTCACCTCGCCGTGGGACCACTCGCGGATCTTCTCCGGGCTGGCGAGCGAGATGCGGATGGCGCTGAAAGAGAGCGGGTCCTTGGGCTTCTCGAAGAAGCTGAAAATGTCACGCATGGATCACTCCTCCTCCGCGGCGGACGCTTCGGCCAGGGTGGACTCGACCAGCTCGACGTTCAGACACAACGATTGCAGCTCCTTGATGAGCACGTTGAAGGACTCCGGAAGACCGGCCTCCAGCGTGTAGTCGCCCTTCACGATCGCCTCGTACATGCGCGTGCGGCCCATGACGTCGTCGCTCTTGACGGTGAGGAACTCCTGCAGCGCGTAGGCCGCGCCGTAGGCCTCCATCGCCCACACTTCCATCTCGCCGAGGCGCTGCCCGCCGAACTGCGCCTTGCCGCCGAGGGGCTGCTGCGTGACCAGCGAGTAGGGCCCGATCGAGCGGGCGTGGATCTTGTCGTCGACGAGGTGGTGGAGCTTCAGCATGTACATGATGCCCACCGTGACGTTCTGATCGAACGCGTCGCCCGTGCGGCCGTCGAACAGGATCGTCTGACCCGACGAGGGCAGGCCCGCGAGATCGAGCGCGCCCTTGATGTCGACCTCGGCCGCGCCGTCGAACACCGGCGAGGCCATGAAGACGCCGTCCTTCGACTTCCGCGCGAGGGCGCGGACGTCGTCGTCCTGCATCGTGTCGATGACGGCCTCGATCTCCTCGTCACCCTTGTAGACGCGCTTGAGCTGGTCCTTGACCTCGCCCATGGCGCGCTGCTCGTCGAGCATCGCCTGGAGCTGACGCCCGAGCTCGAACGCGCCCCAGCCGAGGTGAATCTCGAGGATCTGCCCGACGTTCATGCGGCTCGGCACGCCGAGCGGGTTGAGGACGAGATCCACCGGTCGCCCGTCGAGGAGGTACGGCATGTCCTCCTCCGGCAGGATGCGGCTGATGACGCCCTTGTTGCCGTGGCGACCGGCCATCTTGTCGCCGACCTGGAGCTTGCGCTTGATGGCGATGTAGACCTTCACCATCTTGATCACGCCCGGCGGCAGCTCGTCGCCCTTCGAGAGGCGCTCGATCTTGTCGCGGAAGTGCTCCTCGCGCGTGCGCACGAGATCCTCGAGATCACGCACGATCTGCTGGACCTGCTCCGTCTCGTCGACGGGGATCTCGATCCAGTACTTGCGCGGGATCTCGAGCAGGTCGGCGTCGGTGAGGACCTGGCCCTTCTGGAGGAGGACCTTGCCCTTGTCGTCGACGAGCTTGCCGTTCGTCGTCTTGCCCACGAGGATCTCGCGGACGCGGCGGTAGAACGAGTCGCGGAGGATCTTGATCTCCTCGTCGCGCGTGCGCTCGATCCGGGCGCGCTCCTGATCCTCGATGTCGCGGGCGCGCTCGTCCTTCTCGGTGCCCTTGCGCGAGAACACGCGGGCGTTGATGACGATGCCGCCCACGCCCGGCGGGACCTTGAGCGAGCTGTCGCGCACGTCGCCGGCCTTCTCGCCGAAGATCGCGCGGAGCAGCTTCTCCTCGGGGGAGAGCTGGGTCTCGCCCTTCGGCGTGATCTTGCCGACGAGGATGTCGCCGGGGCGAACCTCGGCGCCGATGCGCACGATGCCCGAGTCGTCGAGGTCCTTCAGGGCCTCCTCGCCGACGTTCGGGATGTCGCGCGTGATCTCTTCCTTGCCGAGCTTCGTGTCGCGGGCGACGCACTCGAACTCCTCGATGTGGATCGAGGTGAAGACGTCGTCCTTGGCGATGCGCTCCGAGACGAGGATCGAGTCCTCGAAGTTGTAACCCTGCCAGGGCATGAACGCGACGAGCACGTTCTGCCCGAGCGCGAGCTCACCCATGTCGGTGCTGGGCCCGTCGGCGAGCACGTCGCCGGCCTTCACGACGTCGCCCGTGCGCACGATCGGCTTCTGCGTGTAGCAGGTCGACTGGTTCGAGCGCTGGAACTTCATCATGTGGTAGATGTCCGGCACCTCGGCGCCCTCGCCCTCCGTGCGGACGACGATGCGCGTGGCGTCGACGCTCTCGATGATGCCGGGGCGGCGCGCGACGATGCACACGCCGGAGTCCCGCGCGAGGCGGTGCTCCATGCCCGTGCCGACGAGCGGCGCGACCGACTTCACGAGCGGCACGGCCTGACGCTGCATGTTCGCGCCCATGAGCGCGCGGTTCGCGTCGTCGTGCTCGAGGAAGGGCACGAGCGCGGCCGCGACCGACACCATCTGGTTCGGCGCCACGTCCATGAGCTCGATCATCTCGGGCGTGACCATCTTGAAGTCGCCGTTCAAGCGGGCCGAGACGAGCGTCTCCTTGAAGCGCGCCTCGTCGTCGAGGAGCGCCGTCGCCTGCGCGATGTACTTGCCCTCTTCCTCGAGCGCGCTGAGCCACACCACCTCGTCGGTGACGCGACCGCCGCCCACCTTGCGGTAGGGCGTCTCGACGAAGCCGAACTCGTTCACGCGCGCGAACGTCGAGAGCGACGCGATGAGGCCGATGTTCGGACCTTCCGGCGTCTCGATCGGGCAGATGCGGCCGTAGTGCGTGGCGTGGACGTCGCGCACCTCGAAGCCCGCACGCTCGCGCGTCAGACCGCCCGGCCCGAGGGCCGAGAGACGACGCTTGTGCGTGACCTCGCTGAGCGGGTTCGTCTGATCCATGAACTGCGAGAGCTGGCTCGAGCCGAAGTACTCCTTCACCACCGCGGAGACGGGCTTCGCGTTGATGAGGTCGTGCGGCATGAGCGTGTCGATCTCCTGCGACATGCTCATGCGCTCCTTGATGGCGCGCTCCATGCGGACCAGACCGATGCGGTACTGGTTCTCCATCAGCTCGCCGACCGCGCGCACGCGGCGGTTGCCGAGGTGATCGATGTCGTCGACCGAGCCGCGGCCATTCTTCAGCTCGATCAGGTGGCGCACCGTCTCGAGGATGTCCTGCGGCGTGAGAACCGTGAGATCGAGGCCGGGCTTCTGATCGTCCGGCATGTCGCGGTAGAACTTGTAGTTCAGCTTGAGGCGGCCGACCTTGCTGAGGTCGTAGCGCTCGGCGTTGAAGAACAAGTTGTTGAAGAGCGTCTTCGCGGTCTCGAGCGTCGGCGGATCACCGGGGCGCAGGCGGCGGTAGATCTCGAGGATGGAGTCCTCCTGCGTCTTCACCTTGTCGGCGAGGAGCGTGTCGCGGAGGTACGAGCCGACGTTGAGGCCGTCGATGAAGAGGATCTTGAAGGCCTCGATGCTGGCCTCGCGGAGCCGCTCGAGCTTCGCCTCCGTCAGCTCCTCGTTCACCTCGATCAGCACCTCGCCCGTCTCCGGGTCGACGATGTCGTGCGCGGCCACCTTGCCCACGAGCTCTTCCGGCTCCACCGGCAAGCGCTCGAGCTTCGCCTCGCGCATGCGGCGGATCGCGGCGCGCGTGAACTTGGTGTTCTTCTTGACGATGACGTCGTTGCCGATCTTGACGTCACGGGTGGCGCGCTGCCCGCGGCCCGCGGTCGCATCCTGGAGGAGGAGATCGTATTCGATGCTCTTCGAGTACTTCTCGCCCTTCTCGATGAAGACAGTCTCCGTCGAGTAGAAGTAGTTGAGCAGATCCTGCGTCGAGTACCCGAGCGCGCGGAGGAGCACGGTCGCGTGCATCTTCCGGCGGCGGTCGATCCGGACGTAGATGATGTCCTTGGGATCGAACTCGAAATCGAGCCACGAGCCGCGGTACGGGATGACGCGCGCGGAGTAGAGCAGCTTGCCCGACGAGTGCGTCTTGCCCTTGTCGTGATCGAAGAAGACGCCGGGGCTGCGGTGCAGCTGGCTGACGACGACGCGCTCGGTGCCGTTGATGATGAACGTGCCCGTCTCGGTCATCAGCGGGAGCTCGCCGAAGTAGACCTCCTGCTCCTTGATGTCGCGCACGATCCGCTCCCCGCCGTCGCGGGTGTCGTAGATCATGAGCTGGTTCGTCACCTTGATCGGCGCCGAGAACGTCATGCCGCGCTGGCGGCACTCGTCGACGTCGTACTTGGGCGGCTCGAGGTTGTACGAGACGAAGACGAGCTCGCTCGTCCCGTTGAAGTCCTTGATGGGGAAGACCGATCGAAAGACCGCCTGGAGCCCAACCTCTTCCCGCTCGTTCGGCGGGACGTTCATCTGGAGGAACTTGTCGTAGCTCGACTTCTGGATGTCGATGAGGTTGGGGACGTCGATGATGCGACGCACCCTCCCCAGGTTCTTACGGACGCGGAAGTTGGTTTGGACGACCGACGGCATCGATTTCCTCCGGCTCTACCGGTGCGCGGGGGCAGGCCGCGCTACACGAACCGAGCGGCCGCGGGGCCTCTGCCCCGACGGCCTTGGGTCACTTCCAGCGCACGCTCGAGCGAGCGGGGCTGGAGAAAGCTATGCGAAGCACAAAACGCGGACGGACGGCAGAGACACTCGCCTCTGCCGCCGTCCTGTTAAGGGCGGTTCCGACTTCCCCCGAAGGGAACGGAAGACCCTTACTTGAGCTCGACGGTCGCACCAGCCTCGGCGAGCTTCTTCTTCATATCCTCGGCGTCAGCCTTGGAGACCGCTTCCTTGACGGTCTTGGGGGCAGCCTCGACGAGGTCCTTCGCCTCCTTGAGGCCCAGGCCGGTGATCTCGCGGATCGCCTTGATGACCTGGATCTTGTTGGCGCCGGCGTTGGCGAGGACGACGTCGAACTCCGTCTTCTCCTCGACCTTGGCCGCAGGCTCACCACCACCGACCGGCGCCGGGCCAGCCGCGACAGCGACCGGGGCAGCCTTCACGCCCCACTTGTCCTCGAGCGTCTTGATGAGGCCCGCGAGCTCGATGACCGGCATCTGGGAGAGGAAGTCGACGACCTGATCACGCGTGACATCAGCCATGGGAAGAACTCCTTCAAACCCGAACACGCCGCCGGTACGTTCCGGGGGAGGCGTGTGTAGAACAAAATCAGATGGGCGCAACGCCCTTTTTGCTTGACAGTGAAGCCGGCGCAAACTTTGCGTTCTTGCCGACCAGACCGGCGCGACCGGCCGGGGCGTGAGTGCTCGCGAAAACCGCGTACTCACCGAGAGGGGCTAGGCGCTCGTGACGAACGCGCCCCGCTTCTCACCCGGCGGCCTCCTTCGCGTTCTTCTCCTTGGCCGCGAGCAGATACGCGAAGTTCTGCGCCGGCGCGTTGAGGAGCTGAACGAAGTTCTGGAGGGGCGCCTGGAGGGTCGCGAGCAGCGACGCGCGCAGCTCGTTCTTCCCAGGCATCGACGCCAGATCGGTCTCGACCTTGTCGCCCGGCACCAGGGTGCCGTCGACGAGGCCAGCCTTCACCTTGAGCTTCTCGTGCGCAGGGTCCTTGCGGAACGCCTTCACGACCTTGGCCGCGGCGCTCGGGTCTTCGTAGCTGAACGCAACGCCCGTCATGCCGACGAGGCTCTTGTCCAGCGTCTTCGCCCAAGCGTGGCTCTTGATCGCGTGCTTGATCAGCGTGTTCTTGACGACCTTGTACTCGACGCCGCTCTTGCGGAACTCGTCGCGGAGCTTCGACACCGTGGCGACGTCGAGGCCCTTGAAGTCGAGAAAGACCGCCGAGGTCATCCGGTCGAACTTCTCCTTGATGGAGCCGACGACCGTCTCTTTCTGGGCGCGTTCCATGGGCTACGCCTCCTCCGTCTTGCCGCCGCTGTAGTGGAGCGGGTCGATGCGAACGCCCGGTCCCATCGTCGACGAGAGCGTGATGCTGCGCAGGTACACGCCCTTGGCCGTCGCCGGCTTGGCGCGCACGAGCGCCTGGATCAGCGCGTCGGCGTTGGTGTGGAGCGCGGCCTCGGAGAACGAGACCTTGCCGATGCGGGCGTGCACGATGCCCGCCTTCTCGACGCGGTACTCGACCTTGCCGGCCTTCGCCTCGGACACGGCCGTCTTCACGTCGAACGTGACCGTACCGACCTTCGGGTTCGGCATCAGGCCACGCGGACCGAGGATACGACCGAGCTTACCGACCTGCCCCATCATGTCCGGCGTGGCGATGACGCGGTCGAAGTCCATGAAGCCTTCCTGGACCTTGGCCACGAGATCTTCCGCGCCCACGTGATCGGCGCCGGCCGCCTCGGCTTCCTTCGCCTTTTCGCCCTTGGCGAAGACGAGGACCTTCAGCGACTGACCGGTGCCGTGCGGGAGCACGACGGCGCCGCGGACCATCTGGTCGGCGTGACGCGGATTGACACCCAGGCGGACCGCGAGGTCCACCGTCTCGTCGAACTTCGACGGCGCCGCCGACTTCACGAGAGCACACGCTTCGGTGAGCGTGAACTTCTTCGTGCGGTCGACCTTCTCGCGCGCCGCCTTCTGTTTCTTGGCGATTTTAGGCATTTGCCCTCCTTGCTGTTTCGGCTTTCGCCTCCCACGGCTCGCCGGTAAAACCGTGGTGAGCTCTCGCCGCGCGGGGTGCGCGGCAAAATCTGTGGGAGATCGACCGCGACGATCAGTCGCCGATCTCGATCCCCATCGACCGCGCCGTGCCGGCCATGCTGCGCATCGCCGACTCGAGGTTGGTCGTGTTCATGTCCTGCATCTTGAGCTGGGCCAGCTCCTTGAGCTGCTTCTGCGAGACCTTGCCCACCTTGTTCTTGTTGGGCTCCTTCGAGCCCGAGCCCGGCTTCTTCACCGTGGCGAGGCCCGCCGCCTTCTTGAGCAGAACGCTGGCCGGCGGCGTCTTGGTGACGAAGGTGAACGAACGGTCGGAGAAGACCGTGATCACCACGGGGATGATCATCCCCTCTTCCTTGGCCGTGCGGGCGTTGAAGTCCTTGCAGAAGGCCATGATGTTGACGCCGTGCTGACCGAGGGCGGGGCCGACGGGGGGCGACGGGTTGGCCTTGCCGGCGGGGAGCTGCAACTTGACGTACCCGGTGATCTTCTTCGCCATGACTCGCTACCTATCTGCCTGCGCTGCTTTTGCTGCTGGACCGCGAGCCCAACGCCCCCAGGTCGGGGCGCGCCGCGGCTTTCGATCTCACCGCTTCTCGACGGACGCGAAATCGAGCTCCACGCTGGTGGGCCGACCGAAGATCGAGACTTTGACCTTGAGCTTCTGCTTGTCCGACTTCACCTCGTCGACGGTGCCGGTGAAATTGGCAAACGCGCCGTCGAGCACCCGGACCTCTTCGCCGACCTCGAAGCTCACGCGCGGGCGCGGCTTGGCGACGTTCTCCTGGATCCCACGGCGAAGGCTGTCGATCTGCGAGCTCGGGACCTCTTGCGGAGTCTGGTTACCGATGAAGCCGGTGACCTTCGGCGTGTCCTTGACGAGGTGCCACACCGTCTCGCTCATCTCCATTTCGACGAAGATGTAGCCGGGGAGGCTGAGCTTCTGGCGGACGCGCGTCTTCCCGCCGGGACGGTTCTCCGTCACGGTCTCGCTCGGAATGAGGATCTCGCCGAACTTGTCCTCGAGCGAGAACTGCTTGGCGCGCTGCTGGAGCGCGTCGCGCACCTTAGCCTCGTAACCCGAGTAGGTGTGAATGACGTACCACTTCTTCGCCATGGGGGGGCCCGTAGTAGCTCAGCTTCCGTCGCCGTACACGATGTTTGTGACGAACGCCCACAGCCGATCGAGGAGCGTCAGGTAAACCGTCGCGACCGTGCTGGCGACGATCACGATGATGGTCGAGTTGGTGACGTCCTTCCGAGACGGCCAAACGACCTTCTGCAGCTCGGCCGCCACTTCGTCCGCCCAGGTGCGGACTTCGGGCTTCTGGTACGTGCGATAGACCATCACGAGAGCGACGAGGCCGCCGATGAGCAAGGAGTACATCCCCTTGTCGTCGTCGGAGACGGCGGCCATCCGCGGCAGGCTCTGGCTGAACCAGTCCTTGTTGGACGCTGCGGTCCAGATCGCCTGGAGCGCACGGCCGAGCACGTAAGCGCCCAGCATCCCCGCCGCGAAGAAGCCCGAGAGCACGTAGCGCGCGCTGCCGAGATTCGCCGCGGAGCCCTCTTCTTCGACTTCTTCTTCACCGTCGGCGTCGGTCTCGTTGCCTTCGCCGTCGTCACCGTCGGACGCGTCGGCGCGCACGAGCTCGCCGCCGCCACGCGGCTCCGCGGAGCCCTCGCTCTCGGAGGAGGTCTCTTCCTCGTCCTCGGCGGTCTCGCGATCGTTGTCCTTGGTGTGTTGCGCCATGGCTCGATTCGTCCCGGGAAGTGGCCGGCCGCTGATCCGCACGGATGGGGCCGGGCCCCGTCCGATTCGCTCGATCAGTCAACAGCACGGGCAGAGAGGCTCGAACTCCCGACCTGCGGATTTGGAATCCGCTGCTCTACCAACTGAGCTATACCCGTAGGCTTCGGAGTATCTTCCCTATTTCGTCTCGCGGTGCAGCGTGTGGCGCTGGCACTGCTTGCAATACTTCTTCAGCTCGAGCGCCTTCCCCACGAGGTCAGGGCTCTTCGTCGTCTTGTAGTTCCGCGCCTTGCACTCGCTGCAGGCCAGCGTGACGGGGATCCGCCCCCCGCCGGCTCCACGTCCGCCGGCCTGCTCGCTCATGGTGCTTTAGGCCAGGATCTTGGTGACGACGCCCGCGCCGACGGTCTTGCCGCCCTCGCGGATGGCGAAGCGCATCTGCTCTTCGAGCGCGACCGGCGAGATGAGCTCGATGTTCATCGTGATGTTGTCGCCCGGCATCACCATCTTCACGCCCTCGGGCAGGTTGACCGTGCCCGTGACGTCCGTGGTGCGGATGTAGAACTGCGGCCGGTAGTTGGTGAAGAACGGCGTGTGACGGCCGCCCTCCTCCTTCTTCAGCACGTAGACCTCACCGAGGAACTTCGTGTGCGGCGTGATCGAGCCGGGCTTCGCGAGGACCTGACCGCGCTCGATCTCTTCCTTGTCGACGCCGCGGAGGAGGCAGCCGACGTTGTCGCCCGCCTGGCCCTGGTCGAGGAGCTTGCGGAACATCTCGACGCCGGTCACGACGCTCTTCTTCGTGTCCTTGAAGCCGATGATCTCGATCTCTTCGCCGACCTTGACCACACCGCGCTCGATGCGGCCCGTGGCCACCGTGCCGCGGCCCTTGATCGAGAACACGTCCTCGATCGCCATGAGGAACGGCTTGTCGATGTCGCGAACCGGCTCCGGGATGTAGCTGTCGAGCGCGTCGAGCAGGTTGCCGATGGTGGCCTCCCACTTCGGGTCGCCGTTGAGCGCCGGGAGCGAGGCGCCGCGGATCACGGGCGCGTTGTCGCCGTTGAAGTTGTACTTGTTGAGGAGCTCGCGGACCTCCATCTCGACGAGATCGAGCATCTCCGCGTCCTCGACGGCGTCACACTTGTTGAGGAAGACGACGAGGTGGTTGAGACCGACCTGGCGAGCGAGCAGCACGTGCTCACGCGTCTGCGGCATGACGGAGTCGAGGGCCGACACGACCAGGATCGCGCCGTCCATCTGCGCGGCGCCGGTGATCATGTTCTTGATGTAGTCGGCGTGCCCGGGGCAGTCGACGTGCGCGTAGTGGCGCTTGTTCGACTCGTACTCCACGTGCGCGGCCGCGATGGTGACCGTCTTGGTCTCGTCGCGCACCGTGCCGCCCTTGGCGATGTCGGCGTACGAGATCGCCTTGGCCAGCTTGTTCTTCGACTGCACCTTGACGAGCGCGGCCGTAAGCGTGGTCTTGCCGTGGTCGATGTGACCGATGGTGCCGACGTTCACGTGCGGCTTCGTGCGAGTGAATTTCTCCTTGGCCATCGAGCTTTCTCCTAGACGATGTCGGACTGCGACGAATCGCGAGGTTTCCCGTTCCTAATTGGAGCCCACCATCGGGATCGAACCGACGACCTCGTCCTTACCAAGGACGTGCTCTACCGACTGAGCTAGGTGGGCAGGATTGCGGAGCGGGCGACCGGGTTCGAACCGGCGACGTTCAGCTTGGAAGGCTGACGCTCTACCAACTGAGCTACGCCCGCGCTCACGAGCAGACCGGGGATGCCCGGGCTGCGAGGGGCGCTGGTTACGTCGAATGACGTCGAAACGACCAGTCCCGAATGGGACGAAGACGTTTCGGTGGAGGGTGATGGATTCGAACCATCGAAGGCAATGCCGGCAGATTTACAGTCTGCTCCCTTTGGCCGCTCGGGCAACCCTCCGGATTTTTGCGTGCCTCACGTCATATGAGATGAGCGCGGGCGTCTTCTTCTGCGTTCGGCTTCTCCTCTGAACTTCTTCGTCGCCTCATCAGCCGGGACACTGCCCTGAGCTGACGAGGGGACTTGAACCCCTAACCCCCTGCTTACAAGGCAGGTGCTCTACCGATTGAGCTACGCCAGCGCTACGCCAGCAAGGGCGTCCTTTTCGGGCTGATCCACGTTCGAGCAAGCTCGCGCGTGATCTGGAGGACAGACGGGTCCCGAAAGGGGAGCAGGCTCTTAGCCCCTAGCAAGAGGCATGTCAAGCGGTCCGAACGGTTTCGTCGTAAGGACTCGGCCGACTGCTTCCGGCCCGGGGATTCGCGGCAGCCTCCTAGCTTCATTTTCGCCCGCGTGGAAGGGGTTTCGTCGTCGAAAGTGCGGCGGCCGACCAGAGGTGCCTCATCGCCGCGCTTGCATGGGGCGCAGAGGTGTTGCGATCCTTGCGCGCGTCCTCCCTGGGGGGCGTCCCGCTGCCGCCGTACGCGCGTCGATAGATGGCGGTCGGGACCTACACGGGGTAGAGGTCTCTCACGCATGGAATGTCCGGCTTGCCATACGCCAAACATCGACGGCGCTCGCTTCTGCGCCAAGTGCGGCGCCCTCCTCCCCGCTGAGCAGACCGACGAGAACGACCCGCTGATCGGCTCTACGGTCGGCGGTCGTTTCCGCATCCTCGGCGTGCTCGGCGAGGGCGGCATGGGCCGCGTCTACAACGGCGAGCAGCAGATGGGCACGAGCGTCCGCAAGGTCGCAGTGAAGACGCTGCTGGCTCAGTTCGCCAGGGATCCGCAGGTGGTCGCGCGCTTCATGCGCGAGTGCGGGACGGTGAGCGAGCTCGAGCACCCGAACACCATCAAGGTGCACGACTTCGGGCAGACGCCGAGCGGTGAGCTCTACATCGCGATGGAGCTGCTCACCGGCGTGTCGCTCGAGAAGGCGCTCGAGAGCGGCCCGATCGGGCCCGAGCGCGTCGATCGCATCCTCTCGCAGATCTGCGGCTCGCTGCAGGAGGCGCACGACAAAGGCATCGTGCACCGTGATCTCAAGCCCGCGAACATCTACCTGACGACGCGCGCGGGCGAAGAGGACTACGTGAAGGTCCTCGACTTCGGCATCGCCAAGCGCGACGAGAAGAACTCGAAGCACGAGTCGAAGCTCACGCAGCAGGGCACGGTGCTCGGCACGCCGCCGTACATGAGCCCGGAGCAGTTCCGCGGCCAGGATCTCGACATGCGGAGCGACATCTATTCGCTCGGCGTGATGGCGTACGAGATGCTCACCGGGCGCTTGCCGTTCGACGCCGACACGCCGTGGGCGTGGGCGACGCAGCACATGACGGCGCAGCCCTTCCCCTTCGAGACGGTGCCGCTCGGCAGCCAAGTGCCCGCCAAGATGAAGGCGGCCGTGATGCGCGCGCTCTCGAAGGACAAGAACCACCGGCAGCAGTCGGTGCGCGAGTTCTACGAAGAGTTCACGATGGGCGGCGGCCGCACGACGGGCCTCGGGCTCGCGCGGCCGAGCAACGCGGATCTCGCGTCCCTGAGCGGCGCGATCTCGGGCGGTGGTCGCACCGGGCCGATGACGCAGGCGCAGACGCAGCCCGGTCAGGTGGTGCTCATGCCGGGCGGCGATCACAGCTCGATCCCGCCGCCGGCAGGCTATCCGTCGTCGCCGGGGATGCCGGGCGGCGGGGTGCCCACGGGCAGCGGTCAGGTCTTCCAACCGCCGCCTCCGCCGGTGAAGAAGAGCAACGCAGGGCCGATGATCGGCGTGGTCGCCGTCGTCGGCGTGCTCGGCTTGATCGGCGTGGCGTTCGCGCTCAAGGGCAACAAGGGCAGCGGCTCGCACAACCAGGGCACGACGGCGACGGCGACGACGTCTGCTGCGCCGCCCGATCCGCCGGTGGTCGATGCGGGCGCGACGGAGCCGGCGTCGGTCGATGCGGGCCCTGCGCAAACGGCCTCGGCGACGCCGAGCACGCCGCCGACGAACACGGTCAAGGTGCCGACGATCGATCCGCGCGCCGAGCAGGCCTGCAAGACGGCCGAGATGCACGCGAACCGCAATGATCTGTCGGGCGCGCGCGCCGCCTTCGCGCGCTGCGAAGGCCCGGGCAAGGTCGGCGCACGCACGGCCATCGAGCAGGCGGAGATTCGCGACCGCAAGCCGCCGCATCGCTGCCCGCCGGGCAAGCGCTGCCCGCCGCATGGACGATGAGGCTCCCATTTAAATCAAATGGATCCTGCGAGCATCGGATGGGGTCGCCCCGGACGTGCTCGCCGGCTCCGTGGTCTATCGCTTGCAATTAGGGAACACGTGTTCCCGGGCCGGCTTGACGACGGATTTCGCCCAATGCTAGATCGCGGCGGCTCTTCGACATCCCCAGCCGCGCTGCGAATCGGCGCTCTTCAAAAGCCAGGGACCAAACAGGACCAGGCGAGCGCACGATGTTGGAACCCGGGGGAGAGGGTCATTTTCGGAGATGGGCAGTAAAAGCCAGATGAAGTCGCGCATGGGGTGGCGGGAGATCTGTCACTCCGACGAGTATCGCGGGCGATGGGTGGCGCTCGACAACGTTCGGTACGATCCGATGACGTCGCGCCCGCTCGAGGCCGAGGTAGTCGACGCGGACGAGGATCTCGCGGACCTATGCGCTCGCATGCGCGCTGCCGATCGAACGGCGTGCGCCATCCTGCACTGTGACGAGGACGAGGTTTACCGTCCGGTGATCGCGCGGCCGTGCTCGGTGCATCCGCGCGCCGCGCACCGCTAGGCTCCGTCCGACGCCTGCTGCGCGCACCGCATCGTCGGTCGAGCTCACTCGAAATACGAGAGTATCCCTCGCTCGCTCCCCGCTAGCTGCGATGCGCTCGCGACGTCGTCGGACAGAGCCTAGAACATAGGCCTCGTTCGAAACGCCGCGGGCGCACGCTCTTCTCGTACGCCCGTCTCGACGGCGCCCCATTCCACACTCGCTCATTGCACACCGATAGCGCGCGCATTCCCGAGCGACGCGGGCGCATGATGCGCGGGTGTGCTCGTTGAACGCGGGCTGGACACGAGCACGTGGCAGTCGCCCTCGACAGCGCGCGTGTGCACGAAAGCGCGCGGCGGAGCTCGTGATGGGTGCTCTCTCGGCGCGACGCATTCGCACCCGGCAACCGGCCGAGGCCGCGCCTCATTCCCGCGTCTACTTCAAGACGGGCTTGAGGTGCGTTTTGCCGTCTTTGATGACCACCTCGAAATCGACGGCCTTCGAGGGGTGCGAAGCCTTGAGCTTCTCCGTCTGCGCGCGCAGCGTGGCGGCGAGCTTTTCGTAGGTCACGCCCGCGGTCGACTCGTTGACCGAGCGCTTGGTCTCGACGTACTTCGCGTAGATCTGGCGGAGCCGCTGATCGGCGAGATCACCGCCGGCAGGCGCCGGCTGCGGTCGAGGCTGGGCGGCTGCGGGCTGAGCCCGTTGAGGCTCCGCGGGCGAAGGGCGCGCGGACACGGCGGGACGGCCGCCCATGCGAATGCCGGATCCAGGGGACGGGGCGCTGGGCGGAGGCCCGAGATCACCATCGAGCGCGATGTCGAGCACGCCGAAGCCACCAGCTGCGGGTGCAGGCGGCGCTGCGGCGGCGCGTGCAGGCGATGCGGCAGGCTCGGCGCGGACCGCGGTGCGCGCGGGCGCGGGCTCGCTCGTGCGAGGATTGGGGGCTTCGTCGAAGTCGAGATCGAGGGAGCCGAAGCTGCGGGCCGGGGCCTCGGCGACGCGCGCGGTGCGCATCTCGGCGGCGAGCTCGGTGACGCGCTTTTTCACGTCGTTCGGCGCGGGCCGAATCGAGCTCGAAGGATCGGTCAGCGTGCTTCGGCGCCCACCTTCCTGCCCCGCAGGAGGCGCTTGCGGAGCACCATGTTGAGCCCCCGGCGGAGCACCGTATTGGGCTGCTGACGAAGCACCATATTGGGCAGCCGACGAAGCGTCATGTTGCGGAATGTGGCCGCCATGTTGAGCCGCGGGCGAAGCACCGTATTGGGCCGCGGACGAGGCGTCGTATTGAATGGCCGGAGAAGCACCGTATTGCGCGGCTTGCGGAGCACCGTATTGCGCGGCCTGCGGAGCACCGTATTGCGCAGCCTGCGGAGCACCGTATTGGGCCGCGGGTGCTGCATGTGGAGCGCCGTATTGCACGGGCATGGCGGCGTAGTCGGTGGGCGCGGCGTACGGCGCGCTCGCGGTGGGCGGCGCTTGGATCAACGGGAGATCGTCGGGCACGAGGCCTCGGGCCGAAGCCGGGCCGCCGTGCTCGAGCTTGGGCGGCGTGGGCGCGTCGTCGTCCTCGTCGTCTTCGATGAGATCGTCGGCGCCGAGCTCCATCGTGTCGTCGATGACACGTTGGGATTTGGCGGAGACGAGCTTCGACAGCTCCTTGGCGCGCTTCTTCCCGACCCCGGTGAGGGCGCTGTCACCGAAGCGCGCGGCGGCGCGGAGCACGTCACGCTTGAAGGTGCCGTTCTCCATCTCACGCACGACGCGGTTCCAATACTGCTGCATCGTGTTGAGCTTTTGGACGAGGACGTTGAACTTGAAGCGCTGCGCGGTGTTCCTGATCTGCTCGCGACGCAGGACCTTGAGGCGGCGCTCCACGTCCTGGCGCGGCTTCTGCGGCTCCAGGCGCTCGATGCCCATGAAGTACTGCTCGTACAGGGCGCGGAGCTGATCGATCTTGGTGTCGAGCTCCTCCAGCTCCTTGTCGATCTCGGCAGCTTCCATCGCGCTCGGCAGCCTTTCCTAGAGCGGCGTCACCTTGAGGTTGTCGAAGCACACCGGCGCGTCCCAATCGTTGAAGCCGAAGTGCTCGTGGCCTGCGCCCGAGAGCGGCTCGCGATCGGCGAGCTCGAAGTAGACGGTGCCGTTGATCGAGATCTGCACCGTCTTGTCGTCGGCGCGCTCGATCTTGAAGTGATAGGCCTGGCCGGCGGCGATGGCGCGCATGCGCTCGTCGTCGCTCTGCGGGTCGACGTCGATCTCCAAGCGATCGTCGCCGTGCTCGTTGCGGCGCGCGAGGACGTGCTTCGTGTTCTTCCACCCGCCGAGGATGGCGATGTAGCTCGTGGCGTTGGTGTAGCTCGTGCCGGTGGCGCCGCTCTGCCCGTCGCCCCAGAGCTCGATTTTGAGGTCACCCTCGGATGACTCGGCGTAGGCCTCGAACTCGATGCGCGCGTTGGTGGGCAGGCGCTTCGCGAGCCATGCGCCCTTGTTGCGAGCGCCGCGCGCGCAGAGGCGGCCGTTCGTGATCTTCCAGGCGGGGCTGCGCGCGTTCCAGTCGGGGCCGAGATCGGCGCGGTCGAACGTGTCCTCCCAAGCGGCGGTGAGGACCGGGAGCGCGGATGCGCTGGCGGCGGCGCTGGCCGAAGCATGGGGCGCGACGGGCTTGGCGCTCGCCCGAGGCGTGGCAGGGGCCGCCGGCTTCTGAGGGGCGGCGCCCGCGTCGACGGTGGCAGGGCCCTCCGGGATGCACGCAGTCAACGCCGTACCCACGGCGAGGAGAGCCGTTTGCCGCACGATCCAAGAGCGCCCGAGCACGGCGCCATCCTAGCAGGTTCGCGAACCGGAACGGCAGCCGAACCGGGGACTTGCGCGGTCCGGGACGGGAATCCACGCCGGGAGGGTGGGTTCGCCGCCTCGCGTCCGACGTGGGCCGGGAGCCGCTTGCCCGGCCATGGGGCCCAGCGTAAGCAAGGGCCAGCCATGCACCCGATCCTGTTTCGCATACCCCTACCCAATGCCAACCTACCGCTGGCCTGGATCCCGCTGATCATCACGCTCATCGCGGTGATCGTCGCGATCGCCAAGATGGCCGGGCAGGAAAAGGATCGGGCGGGCGCGGCCGTCTCCGGCGTGATCGCGGCCGTCGGCGTGGTGGCCTTCGGGGTGCTCAAGGCGCGCGGATATGCCGAGAGCATCAACGTCGCGCGCATCCCCATCTACAGCTACGGCGTGATGCTCGGCCTCTCGCTGGTGGTCGGCTGGTATCTCACGCTCGGGCTCGCGGAGAGGGATGGGCTGCCGAAGGAGACGATGGCGAACAACTACGTCGTGACCGCCATTGCGGCCGTCGTGGGATCGCGCGTGCTCTACATCCTCACGAACCTGAACGAGTTCGACTCGCTCGCGTCGATGTTCGCCATGCGCAAGGGCGGGCTCGTGGCGTACGGCGGGTTCCTCGGCGGGCTCGCGGGGTCGTACTTCTTCCTGCGGCGGCACAAGATCCCGCTGCTCCCGTGGGCCGACGTGGCCGTGCCGAGCTTGGCCTCGGGCCTCCTGATCACGCGCATCGGTTGCTATCTCTTCGGCTGTGATTTCGGGCAGCCGCTCAAGGACGGGGCGCCCGGGTTCTTGAAGAAGCTCGGCACGTTCCCCCGCTGGCCCGAAGGGACGCTCGATGCGGGCAGCGGCTCGCCCGCGTGGGTGCAGCACGTGAAGGAGCGCGGGCTCTCGCCGACGTCGACGGAGTCTTTGCCGGTGCACCCGACGCAGCTCTACGAGTCGCTCGTCGGTTTCCTCCTGCTCGCCCTCCTGCTCTGGGCGCGCAGGAAGCAGAAGTTCCGCGGGGAGATCTTCTTCCTCTTCGCGTTCGCGTACGGCGTGGCGCGCTTCCTCCTCGAGATGCTCCGCGACGACGCCGAGCGCGGCAGCATCCCGCCCGCGCTGCCGGAGCACGTGCTGCTCCCGCTCTGCCTCGCGATCTTCGCGGTGGCGTGGATCATCGGCTTTTCCAAGGCGATCACGAACGTGACGTTCCAGCGGCTGACGCAGGTGCTCGCGTTCGTGCCGGCGATCTTGGTCTACCTTTCGCTCAGGCCGGAGACGTTCGCCGCGTCGGCGAACACGCAGCTCTCGACGTCGCAGTTCATCGCGCTCTCGAGCGGCGTGGCCGCGTCGATCGCGTTCGCGGTCTTCTACAAGGCCGCGCTCGCGCACCCGAAGCAGGCCATGGCGTTGGGCCTGCCAGCCGAGTTCCTGCCCGAAGGCAGCGCGCCGAAGGCGGACGAGGACGACGCCGATGACGAGGACGACGAGGAAGAGCGCGCGCCGGTGAAGCGCGCGAGCGCGAAGAAGACGGCGAAGAAGAGCGCGAAGAAGAAGGCGAAGCCCAAGCCCGTCGAGATCGACGACGAGAATGACGAGGAAGAGCGCGCGCCGAAGGGCGACGACGAGGCCGAAGGCAACGCCACCGCGCGCAAGCAGGACAAGGCCGAGGACGAGGGCGCGCCCAGCGATCCCGAGCCCGCGAAGGTGAGCTGACGCGTGGACCTGTCGTTCGGCGAGGGCGGGCTCATCCCTGCGATCGTGCAGGACCGGATCACCGGCCAGGTGCGCATGCTCGCGTACGCGAACCGCGAGGCCCTCGCCCGCACGCTCGAGACCGGGCGGGCCACGTTCTTCAGCCGATCACGGAACGAGATTTGGGAGAAGGGCGCCACGAGCGGCAACGTGCTCCACGTGACGGCCGTGGTCGCGGACTGCGACGCCGACGCCCTTCTCTATCTCGTCGATCCGGTGGGCCCCACGTGCCACACGGGGAGCCCGAGCTGCTTCTTCCGGCGCGTCGCCGCCGATGGAACGGCGGCGGAGGACGGCGCGGATGCGAGCGCGTTCCTCGGTGAGCTGGAGCGCGAGATCGAGGCGCGCAAGCAGAGCAACGCCGCGAAGAGCTACACGAAGCACCTGCTCGACGGCGGGGCCGAGCGCATCGGCGGCAAGATCCGCGAGGAGGCCGGCGAGCTCGCGCAGGCCATCGCCGGCGAGAGCGACGAGCGCGTGGTGAGCGAGGCGGCCGACGTGCTCTACCACGTGCTGGTCGGCCTGGCGTCGCGCGGGGTGCCGCTCCGCGACGTGGTGCAGAAGCTCGCGGCCCGATCCGGGCAGAGCGGGCACGAAGAGAAGGCGAAGCGGACGCCTTCGCCGTGACCTTCTCCGTGCTCTCGGCCCAAGCGCACGCGTTGCGATAGTCTCGGCCCGTGCGTGCTCGCTCGCTCGCCGTCGTCCTCGGCGCGATCCTCGCGGCGCCGGCGATCGCCGCAGCCGACGAGCCCGCACGCGAAAAGCCCGAAGCGCCCGCCGAAGAGCGCGTCCGTTACACCCTCCAGGACATCGAGCTCCGCGGCAACACCCGCACCGCGGCGAAGGTCATCCTCCGGCACGTGCGCTTCAAGGCCGGGGACGTGCTCGACGTCGCCGATCCCGAGATCGAGCTGACCCGCTATCGCCTGCTCGGCACCGGGTTCTTCGCGTCGGTGCAGCTCTCGCTGCGCAAAGGATCGCAGCGCGGCACGGCGGTGCTCGTGATCGCCGTGGCGGAGCGCAACACGCTCGTGGTGCAGAACCTCTGGCTGGGCGTGGCCGCCGACGAGGACACCTCGGGGAGCTCGAAGCCGCTCTCCGCGTTCGTCGGGTTGCAAGCCGCGGAGACCAACCTGCTCGGCACCGGGATCGCGCTCGGCGCCGGCGTCGGGCTCGCGGCCGATCAGCTCGCGCTCCGCGCCCACGTCTACGATCCGTCCTTCGCCGGCACCTCGTGGTCGGGGCTGCTCTCGGTGCTCTACACCGATGCGCGCGATTTCTTCGGCAATCGTGGGGTGAAGTTCGAGTCGCCGCTCCTCGATCAGAAGGAGGTGACCGACTACGCGGTCGTCGCCTACAAGCGCGTCGGCGCCACCATCGGGACGGGGCACGCCATCTCCGCGGCCTCGACGTTCCAGCTCGAGTATCACCTCGAGCAGATCAACGCGACCGTGCCGACCGCGGCCTCGCACCTGCGCGGCGACACGCGCGAGCCCATCGATTTCTCCATTCGCCCGGGGAGGAGCGTGCTCTCCACGCTCCGGGCCTCCATCGCCTACGACACCCGCGACACGCCGCTGCTCACGCGGCGCGGCCTCTTGGCGACGGCCAGCATCACCGCCGGGATCCCGCCGCTCGGGAGCGACTATGGCTATGCGCGCGTCGAGCTCTCGGCCCAGCGCTGGTGGGAGCTGCCGTGGAAGCACGTGGTGCGCGCCTCGTTCTTCGCGGGCGGCATCGCGGGGAAGGCGCCGTTCTTCGAGAAATTCTACGTCGGAGACTTCACCGATCTGCTCCCCGATCGCGTGCTCGATCTGGCGCCCGATCGCCGGCAGCCGCCGAACTTCTTGAACACCGACATCGTCGAGGTTCGCTACGGCGACTTCGCGGCCAAGGCCGAGGCCGAGTACCGCGTGCCCATCTACACGGGGCAGCGCGCGGTCTATGCCATCGATCTCTTCGGCAGCTTCGGCTTCTACGGCGTCGCCTCGCGGCGCGATCTCACCGATCCACCTTCGGGGTACCACGGCTTCCGCCGCGTCCCGATGGACCTCACGTACAACCTCGGCCTGCGCTTCGACACGAGCCTCGGGGGCGCGACGCTGGCGTTCTCCAACATCCTCGGGCTGATCCCGGCGCACAACGGGGTGCGGCAGTGAGGGCCGTCGTCGCTCGCCTGCTCGCCGCGGCGATCGCGATCGCGCCCGCGTTCGCGCGCGCGGACAACGATCCGCCGAAGACGCCGGCGTCGCTGCCGCAGCGCACGGCGCAGGTGGTGCTCGAGAAGAACACGGTCAAGCTGACGGTGAGCTTTCGCGACGTGATCGACGAGGAGCTCTCGAAGAAGCTCCAGAGCGGGCTGCCCACGGTGGTGACCATGCGCGGCTACCTCTTCCGCGAGGCCGGCGGCGATCCCATCGCGCTCACGGCCAAGAGCTGTAGGATCGTCTACGATCTCTGGGACGAGGTCTTCCGCATCCAGCTCGCGCAGCCGGGCGGGCCGACCTCGGCGGTGGCCGTCAACGTCGAGGGCGTACTGCGCAACTGCTGCGAGGCCAAGAAGCTGCCGCTCGTGGATCGCGCCCTCTTGGGATCGAGCATGCGCTACTTCGTGGCCACCCTGGTCGAGGTGAACCCGGTGAGCCAAGAGATGCTCGAT
This sequence comes from Minicystis rosea, assembly GCA_001931535.1. Classification (GTDB taxonomy): domain Bacteria; phylum Myxococcota_A; class Polyangia; order Polyangiales; family Polyangiaceae; genus Minicystis; species Minicystis rosea. The sequence continues at coordinate 12,807,313 of CP016211.1, read as the reverse complement.
CGGATCAAGCGCTGGGTGACGCGGCCGAACGGGTCCAACGCCATCGGGCCGGGCGACTCGCTCTTCGGATCGTTCGTCGGGCTCTTCGTGGCGCGCATCGGCGACGCGGACAAGAAGCTCGCCTTCCGCACGCAGGCGTTCACTCCCCCGGTGGAGACGCCGCCCTGACGCGGCGAGATGGTTTGAGGTCAAACGATTTGCCGTACCGGCCCGCCTCTGCGGCGAGCGCCGAGAGGGTTCGAGGTCAAACGATGCGATACCTTCCCGTCGGCCTGGATCTCCGTGATCGCGCGGCGCTCGTGATCGGAGCGGGCGGCGAGATCCCGGCCAAGGTCGACCGCCTCGTCGCGTGCGGCGCCCGGGTGACGGTGATCGCGACCGCGCCCGATCCGGCGATCGAAGCGCGCGCGATCGCCGGCTCGATCACGCTGCACCGGCGCGAAGCCGAAGACGCCGATCTCGAGGGCAAAGCGATCGTCTTCCTGGCGCCCTTCACCACGCCCGAAGAAGAGGCGCGCGCAGGGCGGTGGCACGCCGAAGCTGCGCGCCAAGGAAGGCTGTTCTGCACGGTGGATCGGCCCGAGGCGTGCACGTTCGTGAACGTCGCGATCACGCGCGCGCCCGGGCTCACCATGACCATCGGGACCGACGGCGCGAGCCCGGGCACGGCGCGACGGATCCGCGAGGATCTCGAGGCGCTCTTCGCGGATCCACGCTTCGCCCGCTTCGTGGAGAAGCTCGCGACGCTGCGCGCTTCCCTGCCCCGCGGCGAGCGCGCCGCGCGCATGGCCGAGGCGGTGAAGGGGTTCGCCGTCGAGGCCAAGCTGCGTTTCCCCGCGTGGCTCGAGCGCGGGGAAGATCCTTAGAGATTCGTCCGGAGGGCGTGCCTTTGCGCGCCGCGCGGGGAAACGCTCCGGCCCGTGCGCGAGCGTGAGCGGGGATTCTGGCGGTGCGCGTGCGAGGCGGTGTACGCTCCGCGGGGATGTCGTCGCCGGCGCCGACTCCGCTGCTCGGGCGCACCATCGCCCAGCGTTATCGCTTGATCTCGCGCCTCGGCGCGGGCTCCGTGGCCGAGGTCTTCCTCGCGCGGCACGTGCTCATCGATCGGCTGAGCGCGATCAAGATCGTGAGCCCGGAGCTGATGCGCGATCCGGTGTGGCGCGAGCGCTTCCTCCGCGAGGCGCGCGCGGTCAATCGCATCAACCATCCGAACATCGTCGAGATCACGGACTACGGCGAGGCCGACGGGCTCGTCTTCTTGGTGATGGAGTACGTGCCCGGCGAGTCGCTGCGGCAGATCTTGGAGCGCGGGCCGATCGGCTGGCGGCGCGCGGCCGTCATCGGGAAGGAGATCGCCTCCGCGCTGGGACGCGCGCACGAGATGGGCGTGGTGCACCGTGATCTCAAGCCCGGCAACGTGCTCTTGGTGGAGAAGCGGGGCGGCGGCGATCTGGTGAAGCTGACCGACTTCGGCGTGGCCAAGCTGGTGGGCGCCGCACCGCTCACCGTGCGCGCGCCGAGCGGGCCCGCGACCTTGATCGGGCCGGGCCGGTTCATCGAGGCCTACGCCGCGCCCGAGCTCATCGAGCTCAGCGACGTGGACACGCGCGCCGATCTGTTCGCGCTCGGTGTCACGCTCTACGAGGCGACGTCGGGCGCGCTCCCCTCTCCCGGTGAGCGCCTCCGTGATCGCGCGCCCGAGACACCGGCGTTCTTCGAGGAGGTGGTGAGCACGCTGCTCGCGCCGAACCCCGATGATCGACCGCGCGACGGCTTCGAGGCCGCCGATCTGCTGCGCCGCGCGCTCGAGCAGGATGCGCCGCAAAGCGCGCGGCCCTCGGTGCCACCGAGCATGCGCTCCGGCCCGCCGAGCGCGCGCCCTTCGCAGGCTCCACCGTCCACGGATCCACCGGTGTCGGGCCCGGCGGAGGCCTTCGCCCGCGCGCCGATCACGCGGCTCGCGGCCCTCTGCGACGGCGCGCTCCACACGGTCGAAGAAGCCATCGACGATGCCACCGGCGACGGGCACCCGCCCAGCGCCGAAACGCTCGCGGCGCTCGAGGACGCGCAGCGGGCCGCGGCGGCGGTGCAGGCCGTGAGCGATCTCGTCACGAGCGATGGGGGCGCGCGCGAGGCCGTGCAGGCGCGCGGCCGCGCGACGCTCGCGGAGCTGGGAAAGAAGCTCGACGAAGCGGCGCGCGAGCACTCGAAGGCCCTCGGCTGGGCGGGCACCATCGCGGAGCGCAGCTACCAAGTGGAGGCGCAGCGGCTCTCGGGCGAGCATCCGGTGCACGCCGTCGAGGCCATGGTGTGGGAGCAGGCCGCGCTCGAGCAGGAAGAGGATCGCGCCCGCGAGCGCGCGGCTCGGCTCGCGAATGACATGCACGTCCTCCGCAGGGCCATCGATCGTCACAACGAGCGGATGGAGCGGGAGCTCGAAGTGGTGAGCGCCTCGCTCGAAGGGCGCATCGCCGCGCTCCGCTCGCTGGCCGCGGAAGCGCACGCGGCGATCACGCGGGCCGCGTCGCTCGCCGGCGTGCCGGACACGGGCTTCGCCGCGTCCATCTGACATCGATCACGTCGCGCGCGATAACCACTCTCGACCGCTCACAAGAGAAAACTTGCGATTCCTTGTGCTTTTTGCTGTAGGCTCGCCCCAAAGGTCCGGTCTGGAGCCCGCGGCGAAAGTGCTTGTACGCGCGTCGCCGTGAGAGTTATCTGGCCGCGACCACGGGTTTCAGGAGGGCTTTGGGCTATGCGATCGAGATGGCGGCTTGCGACGACGGCAGCGGTGATGGTCACGGGGCTCTTGGCGATGACTTCTGCCACCCCCGCGCATGCGCAGGGGAAGAAGGCCGCCCCGGCAAAGCCGGCCGCCCCCGCGGGCAAGGGCGCTGCCCCCGCGGGCAAGGCCCCCGCTGGTAAGGCCGCTCCGGCGAAGCCGGCCAAGCCGCTCACCGAGAAGCAGAAGAAGGAAGGCGCGCGCAAGGCCTACAAGGAGGGCGAGGCGAAGTTCAAGGACGGCAACTACGCCGCCGCCCTCGAGCTCTACAAGAGCGCCGACGAGATGCTCCCGATCCCCGCGACCAAGTACAAGATCGCGGTCTGTCGCGACAAGCTCGGTCAGGTCGTCGAGGCCGCGGGCGCGTACCAGGTGTTCCTCGATTCGTCGCCCGACGACAAGAAGATGGGCGACGCGATCAGCGACGCGAAGACGCGCCTCGACGCCATCAAGAAGACGCCCGGCAAGGTCTACATCGCCATCGAGCCGACCACGGTTCCGAAGCTCACGATCGCGGTCGACAACGGCCAGCCGCAGCTCGCGCGCGTCGAGAAGATCGACGTGCCGCCGCCGTCGGCTCCGCCGGCCCCCGGCCAGCCGCCCGTCGCGCCGACCTCGATCCAGGGCGTGTCCATCGCGATGGCGCCTGGTCACCACAAGATCACGGCCGCGGGCGAGGGCTTCGATCCTTCGTCGACCGAGCTCGATCTGAGCTTCGCCGAGACGCGCGACGTCAAGCTCACGCTCAACCCGACGCCGCCTCCTCCGCCTCCGCCTCCCGTCGCGCAGAACCCGGAGCCGGTCGCGCCCCCGCCGCCTCCGCCTCCGCCGCCGCGCTCCAACGTCCCGGCCTACGTGACGCTCGGCCTCGCGGGCGCCGGCCTCGTGGTGGGCGGTGTCTTCGGTGGTCTCGCGCTCAAGTCGAAGAGCGACTTCAACAAGAGCCCGACGACCGACAACGCCGACAAGACGGATCGCAACGCGCTCATCTCGGACATGTCGTTCGCGGTGGCGCTCACCTTCGGCGTCACGGGCGCGGTGCTGCTCCTCAGCAACGACTCGCCTGCTCCCGAGCAGCCCAAGGCCGGCACGGCCCACGCCCAGAAGAAGAGCGCCGTGCGTGGCTTCGTGACCCCGTACTTCAGCCCGCAGGGTGGTGGCGCGGCTGCCTTCCTGACCTTCTGAGACGAAGGAGCTTGGAATGAACCACAGGACCACTTTCTTCACCGCGTTGGCGCTCGCCACCGGTTCGCTCATGGCGAGCGTCACGGGTTGCGAGCTCATCGCCTCCGTCGATCGCAGCAAGATCGCGGGCACGGGCGGCTCGGGCACGGGCGGCTCCGGCGGCGCGACGAGTTCGTCGTCGTCTTCATCCACCGGCGGCACGGGCGGCACGACCTCGTCTTCGTCCACGGGCGGCACGGGTGGCACCGGCGGCTCGATGATGTGCCCCGGCGGCGCGACCTCCTGCACGCAGGACGCCGATTGCACTGCGCCGACCAACGAGTGTGAAGCCGCGAAGTGCGACACGGGCTGCTGCACCACGATCAAGGTGGAGAACGGCACCGCGACCGCGACGCAGACGGCCGGCGACTGCCAGAAGACGATCTGCGACGGCAACGGCAACACCAAGTCCGAGGACGACGACAACGACAAGCCGGCCGGCGACGAGTGCAACGACGGCATCTGCTCCGGCGGCTCGCCGGACACCAGCCCGAAGCCTTCGAACACCACGTGCACGACCGGCGGCAAGGTCTGTGACGGTGCCGGCACGTGCGTCGGCTGCCTCTCGAACGCCAACTGCACCTCGCCCCAGGTTTGCAGCGCGACGCACGCGTGCGTCGATCCGGCGTGCACCGACAGCGTGAAGAACGGTGACGAGACCGACACCGACTGCGGCGGCGGCGACCTCGGCTCGGGCTGCGCGCCCTGCGACGACGACAAGTCCTGCCTCGTCGATTCGGACTGCGTGAACGGGTACTGCGACGCGACGAACCACTGCGCGACGCCGACCTGCTCCGACACCGTGCAGAACGGCAACGAGACCGACACCGACTGCGGCGGCGCCCAGTGCAACGGCCTCGGTAAGACCTGCGCCGTCAACAAGCACTGCGACCTGAACGACGACTGCACCTCGCAGTACTGCGACACGAAGGTGACGCCGGCGATCTGCAAGACGCCGACCTGCTCCGACACCGTGCAGAACGGCAACGAGACCGACACCGACTGCGGCGGCGGCTCGTTCCAGGGTGGCACGGCGTGCGGCAAGTGCCCGGTGAACAAGAAGTGCAACAACGCGAACGACTGCTCGACGGGCTTCTGCAACAACGGCACCTGCGCGACCAAGGCGGACGGCGAGTTCTGCGCGGCCGACACCGACTGCACCAACGGGCACTGCGTCGATAACGTCTGCTGCAACACGGCGTGCAACGGCACCTGCCAGGCCTGCTCCGCGGCGACCAAGACGACCGGCGGGGACGGTGTCTGCGGCGACGCGAAGGTCAACACCGACCCGCACAACAGCTGCACCGCGCAGTCGCCCCTCATCTGCGGTCTGACGGGCCAGTGCAACGGCACGGGCGCCTGCCAGTTCGTGGCCTCGGGCACGTCGGCGCCGAGCGGCCAAACGCTCGGCGACTGCCAGAAGATCGTGTGCAACGGCAGCGGCGGCACCAGCACCGCGGACGATCCGACGGATCTCCCGAGCCCCAGCACCACCGTCTGCTTGACGAGCCCCGTGTGCAGCGGCTCGCCGGCGACGCCGAGCTTCACGCCGGCGAGTGCTGGCACGGATTGCACCGCCGATGGCGTGGCGGGCAAGACGGTCTGCGGCGACGGCACCGCGGCGGGCACGTGCGTGCAGTGCAACGTCGACGCGGACTGCCTCGCGACCAACGACGCCGGCACGCTCCAGTGCAACGCGCACACCTGCCAATAGCTCGAAGCATCGTCTGCGCCTGAAGAAGGCGCCCGGGATCACCTGGGCGCCTTCTTCGTTTTGTCGGCGTGCGGAGACGCGGGAGCCGCGTCTCGCCCTCATGGCCGGCGGCGTGCAGGGCCCCGGCATCATCAGAAAGGAACGCGAAGGCGCGAAGGCGCAAGACGTAAGAAGGCGGGAGCCGAGCCTCTTCTTCGTCTTTTTGCGTCTTTGCTTCTTGGCGACTTTGCGTTCCTTCTCCCTCTCCGTTCCCGAATCGCGTCCGGCTCGTCGACGCACACGACGCCGAACACGCGGCTTGGGCTACGCACGCGGTAGCCGGCGTCAGCGCGCGATCGTTTGAGCACCAACGAATTGGTTGGTGCTCAAACGATCACCGCAACGCGCCCTGATCTCAGGGCGTCGGTGCGGCGGCCTGGTTGCGGGCGGAGGGGCTCGCGGCCAGGGGGGCGCGCAGGGCTTCGCTCGGCTGGTCGCGCGTGTAGAGCATCTCGTAGGCGGCCATGGTGCCGATGACGCGCTTCGTGTAGTTGCGCGTCTCCTCGTAGGGGATGCGCTCGACCCAAACGTCGAAGTCGTCGCCGCCGCGCTCGTTGATCCACTTCTTCGGAGCGCCGCCGCCGGCGTTGTAGCCGGGGATGGCGAGCAGCGGGTTGTCCGGGAACTGGCCGCGCAGCACGGAGAGGTAGTGGCAGCCGATGGGCACGTTGACGCCGGGCTGCTTGAGGCTCTCTTCGTCGGGCGAGAGGCCGAGCGACTCGCCCATCTTCTTCGCGGTGGGCACGATGAGCTGCATCAAGCCGTAGGCCTTGGCTCCCGAGACCACGCGCGGATCGAAGGCGCTCTCCTCGCGCATGATGGCGTAGGCCAAGGCCTCGGGCACGTTCTGCCGGCGCGACGCCGGGCCCACGATCGAAGCCCACGGGCGCGGATACGCCACCTCCCAAGCCGTGCGCCAGCGGCCGGCGGGATAGTGATCGAGCCAGTCGAGCAGATCGGTGGCGAGCGGCTTCGGCGTGATCGTCGACGCGCGGAAGATGCCGTGCGCGTTCTTGTGATCCTCGGCGCGCGCGTAGAGGAACGCGGCCGTGTACTGCACCTCGCGCGGGGCCGTACGCGCGCCCAGGCCGAGGCGATCGAGCTCCGCGCGCGCGAGCTTGCCGTCGCCCTGTCGGAGCAGCTCGCGCGCCCGCGCGAAGCCGGGCTCGTCGAGCCAAGGCCCGCGCGCCACGGGGAAGCTGCCCACGGGCTCGGCAGCGTCGCGCGCGACGGACTCCGCGAGCACCCGATCGGCCATCGCGCGATCGCGATCGACGAGGCGCGCATACGCGAGCGCCATGTAATACGAGAGCGGGTAATCGCGGATCACCGTCGCGAGGATGCTCTTGGCCTGATCCACCGCGCCGAGCTCGGCGTGCGCGCGCGCGAGGAAGTATGGGAGCCGCCCGGCCGCGTAATAGACCCGCTCGCGCGGCGCGCGCGTGAGCGCCTTCTCCAGGATGGGAACGGCCTTGGCCCAGGCCTTTTGCTCGAGGTGGTGGAGCGCGAGCTCGAAGAGCCCGTCGTTGCTGATGTCGCCCTCGGGGTAGTCGTCGGCGATGCGCGCGAGCATGCGCTCGTACCGCGGCTCGTCGTTGGCTTCGAGCGCAGCGCGCGCGCCGCGGAGGCGGGCGTCGTCGGCGAGCCGGTGCTGCGGGTGATCCTTCTCGAGGAGGGCGAAGCGCTCCATCGCCTCCGGATGCCGCCCCGCGGAAGCCGACGCGCGCGCGCCCGCGAAGAGCGCTTCGGCGTGACGCGGCTGGCCCTCGCAGCGCTCGATCGCGCCCTTGTACGCGTCGGCCGCCTCGGGCTTCTTGTTCTTCATCTTGACGAGCGCTTCGGCGCGCACGAGCCACACGTCGCACGCGTACTCGCCGGCGGCCTTCGCCTTGGGCAGCTTGAGGATGCGATCGGTGGCGATCACGGCCTGCCGCGGCTGCCCCGCGAGCATGAGGCCGCGCGCCCGCATGAGCTGCTCTTCGGAGGAGAGCTTCTCGATCTTCTTTCGCTTGTCGGAGGGCAGCGTCTCGAGCGCCTTCTTCTCGATGTCCGCCGCCTCCCCTGCCCCTGGCCGCCGCTCGCCTCCCAAGCCACGCGCCGCGCGAGGCGCAGGGCCTCCTCCGCGTGCGCTTCGGTCGGGTGCTGCAGAAGCGCATTGGCGAAGCGCAGCGCGACGTTGACCCATTGAGGAGGATGCTTGTCGCGCCCGAGGTACGCGCGGAAGTGCTTCGCCGCACCGGCGAAATCCTTCTTCCCGAGGAGCGCGTCGGCCATCACCAGATCGACGGGCCCGGCGAGCGCCTGCTCGGCGCAGAGCTTCGCGTCCGCGATGGCCGCGTCGAACTGGCCGATGCCCACGAGCCACTGCGCCGCCTGCAAGCGCGCGTGGTTTTCGAGCACGTAGCCCGCGGCGGCCGAGTCCTCGAAGGCCTTGGCCGCGCCCGCGGGATCACCGCCGAGCGCGCGCAGGCGCCCGAGCTGGTAGAGCCACACCGGGCGATCTTCCGGCGCCGCGCCCGCGATCATCGTCGTCAGGATCTGCGCCGCGCGCGCGTACCCTTCGCGATCGGCCTCCGCCTTCACGGCGGCGAGGCGCGGATCTTCGAGCACGAGCGGGATGCGGGCGACATCGATGCTGTTGGGATCGACGACGGGCGCAGCTGCAGGCGCCGGCGCCGCGGCCTGCTGCGCTGGCAACGCCAGCGGCGGCGGCGTGGGCTGAGGCGCAGGCGCCATCGGCAACGGCGCTTCGGAAGAGCAGCCCGACACGAGGGCGCTCGTCATGCCGACGAGGAGCGCAGATGCACGCAGGTACCGGCCAAGCACGGCGGCGGAGCTTAGCCCAACGGCGACAGGGGTCGAGCAATTGCACGTCATGACGAGCCGAGGCCAACGCTCGGGGTGCGCTTTCGGCTTCCCGCAAGCGGATGAAAGCGCGGTCCGCATCGCCGAACGCCGCCTGCTTCCAGGCCCGACGCAAAGACGTGGCATCGCCTCGACGCACGGCGATGCGCCGATTGCCCAGCGCGGAACGACATACGATGACGCGAGCGACGAGGCCCGATCTCGGCCACACGCGATGTGTGAAGCGCTCCACGCGATGACTTCAGAGGTCGTGGAGGTGCCGTATTCGCCGCGGCTTCGCCGCGCTTCAGGGACGAGCGCGTGCGATTTGTCCCCCGGCGCGGATGGGGTCGGGGAACATCTCCACGATCATGATGAATCTCGAGCCCTACCTCGCGGGGCGCGCCCGCTGGCCTGTCGCAGGCCGCCACATCTTGGCCGATTACGATGCCGAGAGCGTCGTCGTGTATCAGGCATATCACCCGGGGATCGCTCTCCCCGCGGCCCGCGACGGCCGCTTCGGCGCGCGCTGGAGCCGCACGCGGATGACGTGGATCAAGCCTGGTTTCCTGTGGATGATGTATCGCTCGGGGTGGGCCACGAAAGAGAACCAGGAGGCCGTGCTGCGGATTCGGCTCCAACGATCGGGGTTCGACGAGATCTTGAAGCGGGCCGTCCACTCTTCGTATGTGCCGGAGGTCTATGGCACGCGGGAGGCTTGGGATGAGCGGGTGGCGCGCTCGGAGGTGCGTTTGCAATGGGATCCCGATCACCACCCCTCCGGCGCCAAGGAGGAGCGGCGCGCCATTCAGCTCGGGATTCGCGGGGGCACGCTGGCGAGCTTCGCCGATGATTGGATCATCGGTATCGAGGACATCACGCCCTTCGTGCGCGAGCAGCACGCCCACGTGGTGAAGCAGGCGTATCGAGATCTGATGTTGCCGCGGGAGGAGCCGTATCCGGTGAGCGACGCCGAGGTGGCGGCGAAGCTCGGGATTACAGGAGATGCCGCGCCTTGATCTCGAGATATCGATTGATGAGCTGCGGTGTGAGCTTTTGCGGGGCCACGTCGAGGACCAGCGCGCCGTGGTTCTTGAGGTCGCGCACCAGGCGATCGCGGAAGCTCGAGAGCTCGGCGGCGGCGCCCTTCACATAAGGGTCGATGCCGGGGCCTTCGGCCAGCGCGTCGACGTCCGTGTCGCGCAGGAGCACCATGAGCGGTAGGTGACGGGGCATGACCCCGCGCATCAGCTTGAGCAGATCCGCGGCGGCCACGTCGTCGACCACCTGCGTGAAGAGCACGACCAGGCTGCGCTTCCGCACCCGCAGGCCGACGTGCTCGAAGGCAGCGGCGTAGTTGGTCTCGACGAGATCGGGGTGCAGGTCGTAGCCGGCTTGCACGACCTTCCGCGCCGCGCCGGCGCCGCCGACCGGCGGAGCGTAGCTCTTGATCTGCTCGGCGAAGGCCAAGAGCCCCACGCGATCGCCGCCGCGCGCGGCCACGTGCGAGAGCATCAAGGTGGCATTCAAGGCGTGATCGAAGAGCGAGAGGCCCTCGGCCTGCGCGGTCATCAAGCGGCCGGCGTCGAGGAGGAAGAGGACGTTCTGGTTGCTCTCGAGCTGGTATTCGCGGCTGATGAGCTTTTGCCGGCGGCCCGTCGCCTTCCAATCGATGGAGCGGAACTCGTCGCCGCGACGGTACTCGCGGAGGCGCTCGAACTCGCTCTCGCCGCCGCGCTTGCGAGAGGCGCGGAGCGCCGAGGGATCGCGGTCGTGACGCGCCATCAATTCATAGGCGCGCACGGCCTGCACGTCGGGATAGACCTTGACCTTGGACTCGGCGGGGATGGTCACTTGCCGGATCCAGAGGCCGAGCGGCGAGAGATAGCGGACGTGATGATCGCCGAAATGGTGCGCGCCCCGCTTGCTCGGCACCACGCGATAGCGCGCCGTTTCGCGGCCGCGCGCGGGCAGCTCGAGCTGGAGCGGGAGATCTCCGGCGTCGGCGGTGTCCCAGAGATCGTCGGTCACCTGCACGGCGAGCTTGCGGCGCGAGGTGGACCGCAGCTCGAGCGTGATGGGGTTGGGCTTGCCGATGGAGAGGACCGAGGGCGCGCTGCGCTTCACGGTCACGAGGGGACGGCGCGCGAGCAAGGCGTCGAGGCCGGCGAAGAGGACGATGCCCAGATCGCAGGCGAGCATGGGCACGATCAGCGACCGGTCCACGAGCACCGCCACGGCGAGGCCGAGCGGGAACAGCGCGAGCAGGACCAGGGCGCGGGAGGGGATCATCCGGCGGCCGTCTTCGGCACCTTGGCCTCGCGGAGGATTTCCTCCACGCAGTCGTCGGCGCTCACGCCCTCGATCTCCGCGTCCGGATGGAGGATGAGCCGGTGACGCAGGACCGCGGGGGCGAGGGCCTTCACGTCGTCGGGGATGACGAACTCGCGCCCTTCGGAAGCGGACAACGCGCGCGCGACCGCGAGCAGACCGATGGAGGCGCGCGGCGAAGCGCCGAGATAGACCGAGCGATGCGTGCGGCTCTTGCCGACGATGTCGGCGATGTACTCGATGATGCCGTCGTCGACGCGCACGGAGGCGAGGGTCTCGCGCATGGAGACGAGATCTTCCGCGGTGGCGATCTGCTCGAGCGCGGCGCGATCGAGGTGCGCGGCGTTGAAGCCCTGCGCGTGGCTGCGCAGGATCTCGCGCTCCACGGCGGCGCTCGGGTGGCGCACGTTGATCTTGATGAGGAAGCGATCGAGCTGAGCCTCGGGCAAGGGATAGGTGCCCTGCGACTCGATCGGGTTCTGCGTGGCGATGACGAAGAAGGGCTCGGGCAGGCGGCGGGTGACGCCGTCGGAGGTGACGGCGAGATCCTGCATCGCTTCGAGGAGAGCGCTCTGCGTCTTGGCCGGCGCGCGGTTGATTTCGTCGGCGAGGAGGAGCTGCGTGAAGATCGGGCCTTCGTGGAAGACGAAGCGATCTTCCTTCTGGTTGAAGACGTTGCCGCCGGTGACGTCGCTCGGCATCAGATCGGGGGTGAACTGGATGCGCTTGAAGGTCGCGCCCAGCACGTGCGCGAGCGTGCGCACGAGGAGCGTCTTGCCCAAGCCGGGCACGCCCTCGACGAGCACGTGACCGCCGGCGATGACGGCCACGAGGGTGTGGTGGATGAGCTCGTCCTGACCGAGGAGGACCTTCTCGGCCTCGCGGGAGATGCGCTCGAAGCGGTCGCGAAATTCGGGGATGGTCATCATGAAGGTTGGTTCCGAGATCGGCGCGCGGGCCGGCTTTGGCCGGTCGCGGTGAGGAAGCCCTCGAGCTCGCGGAGGAGGGCGAGATCCCCCTCCACCTCGTCGCGCGCGGGCTTGGCAGCAGAGGAAACGGAGGCACCGCCGCGCGGGCGGAGCGACGTGGGCGCGGCGTCGTCACGCGCGCTGCCGGCGTCGACGAGGACACGCATGATCTCGGCCTCGGATCGACCCGTGCGCGCGGCGATGCCCTCGGCCAACGGGACGAGGCCCTGCCGGCCGGAGCGATGCACCCGCTCGCGCAACCGATCCATGGCCCACACGGCATAGAGGCCGAGCACGTGGCGCGAGGCGCGCGCGCGACGATACGCGAGGCCGAGGGCGCGGGCGTGATCGGCGAAGGCACGGCGCGTCTCGGCGGGCGGATCGCGCAGGCTCGCGAAGGCACGGCCGCGCCACGCATAGAGCAGCGCGAGCAGCACGAAGAGCTGGAGGATCACGGGCGTGAGGCGCGCCTCGCGCACCGAGTCGATCGGTGTCGCGGCGCCGACGCCGGTCCAGGCGTCGCGGATCTCGACCTCGCGCGGCTCGGGCAGGTGCTCGAAGAAGCGCGTGAGGAAGAGCGCGTCCTCGGGCACGGCGAGCGCGACGTTGGTGAAGAGGCGATCGTCCGCGAGCACCGTGATCGAGCCGCCGCCGCGCTCGGCGCGATGCACGCCGTAGATGGAGTCGTTGCGGCGCAGCATCGCGCCGTCGACGTCCTCGTCGCCGTCCGCCTCCACGATGCGTGCGCCCGGCGGGATGGCGAGCGAGATGCCGCCGTAGGTCGCCTCGAGCCCCAAGGCGACGCGCACCTTGCCGCTCTCGTCGCTGCGCGCGATCTTGAGGCCGATCTCCGCCGGCGGCTCGACGCCCGCGAGCACGAGGCGACCGTTCTGCTCGCGCACCCAACGAAGGAGCCGCGCCCAACCAGCGGCGTCGATCTGCACGCCGGGGACGAGCACCAGCGTGGTCGGGCGCTCGAGCTTGGCGAGGGGCTCGCTGCGGAAACGGACCTCGATTTTGTGCTTCTCGAGCACCTCGGCGAAGGCCTGCATGCCCGAGGGCGAGGTGCCGGCGGGGATGACGTGCTCGTCTTCACCCTCGAGCTGCTTGCACGAGACGGCGGCGCCGAGCCCGATGGCGAGGAGAGCGAAGGCGAGCGCGCGGCTCACGATCGGGACCACGCGATCGATCACGGCGCGGAAGATCTGCTCGGAGGGCGCGGACATGCCGAACTGCACGCGCTCGACGTCGCGCACCACGTCGCGCACGGCGCGGCGCAAATCAGGGCGACCGGAGAGCGCCCGCACGTAGTCGCCGTTGGTCCGCGAAGGGTGGATGTCGATGAGCCCATCGCCGTCGAGGCGCCGGAGGAGGGCCGCATAGACGTCGTCGATGGCGCGACCGAAGTCACCGCGCGCCGCCGCGGCGCGGGCCCGAGAGAGCAGGCGCTCGACATCGGTCTCGATGGGGCCGCGCGGCGCGGGCGCTTCGTCCTTCTTGCTCTTGTCGGGCGGAGGGCGCTCTTCCACCGGCTCGTCGCCGCCGCTCGACATGAAGTTCCGCGCCAGCGCGCGCACGATGGCGAAGACGAAGCCGACCACCGTCACGAGGAGGAGCAGCTTCGCGAAGCCGCTCAGATCCGGCACGTTGAGGGCGGCCTCGGGCTCGGGCTGCCGGTGCGTGTCGGGACGCGGAGGATGCTCGGGATGCGCCTCCGCACCGTCGTGCTTGCCGGCCTTGTCGTCTTTGTCGGAGCCTTTGGGGTTGGGGAGAGAGGGGTCGGGCGCACCGTGGCGCGGGCCCTTCTGCACCAACGCTTTGGGGTCGGCCGGCGGCTGCTTGCAGGCTTGCGGCAGCGCGGGGCACGACGCGCTGCTCTCGCCCACGAGCGGGCACCAGGCGCGCTCGCTGGGCGTGAGCGGGTAGTCCGCCTCGTGACAGAAGCGATAGCGACCGTTCGTGAGCACGGCGCGCGCGCTGGCGTCGCCCTCTTCGGCGAGCCCGGGCGCGGGACTCACCATCACGATCGCTGTCGCGACGAGCGGAGAGAAGAAACGCAGAGGTGCAACGGCGCAGCGACGCAAAAAGGCGTTGGTTGTGCGCGAGAGGCGCGCGCCGAGACGAGAGTAGGGCGTCATGCGGCCCTCCGTTCGGCGTTCTCCGAGGCGATGGCCATGAAGCGGAGCTGCACGTCCCAACCGTCGGCGCGGGTGCGCGCGTCGATGTAGTGGAGGAAGCGGGCGGTGGACACGTACGGCACCGAGAGAAAGAAGCCCGCGAGCGCGTAGGCCGATCCACCCTTCGAAAAGAGCGCGCCGAAGGGGCGGCCGAGCTGGAGCACTTGGTCGACGAGGCCGTGCCCCAAGAACTCGGCGATCGCGATGAAGCCGGCCTGCGTGACGAGGAGCGCCGCGAGCACACCGAAGACCTGCGCGGCGCGGCCCGAGACGAAGCGACCCGCGCGCTGGATGGCGTCGCCGGCCTTGGCATTCTCCAAGAGGCTGGCCTCGTGTACGAAGAGGAGCCGAGGCCACGCCACCGGCAGCGCGATCAGCACGGCGGCCGAGCCGACGAGGACGACGCGGCTCAGCACCAGCATCCACAGATACGATCCGAAGCGGCGCGCGAAGAGGCGAATCACTTGGCCGGCGCCCAGCGCTTCGGAGAAGAGCAGGCGTCCGACCGCGATGGTGAAGACGCCCTGCGCCGCCGCACCGAGGCACGCCGCGACGAACCACACCGCGTACCACGACCAGTCGAGCACGTGGCGCAACGCCAGGCAGAGCGCGAGGCACGGCAGCAGCACGAGCGCCGCGAGCCGGAGATAGAGGCCGAGCGCGAGGGAGCACGAGAGCCGGCACGCGAGATCGAGGATCTCCGCGAGCGATCGCGGGCGCAGCACGACGGCGGCGGCACCGAGATTCATCGCGCCGGCTCCGAAGGCGCGTGTTGCTCACGTGGCTCACGTCGCTCACGGCCAGCGAGCGCCAGATACAGCACGATGAGCAGCGTGTTCACGCCCGACGCGGCCCATTTGACGGGCGACGGGAGCGAGGACGGCGACCAGAACCCTTCGAGCAACGCGGCAATGAGGAGCATCACCGCGGCGCCCAGGACCTGCTGCACGATCGAGGTGCGCGCGCGGCGCAGCGATCCCACGCGCGTGAGGCCGCCGGTGTCGACGAGCGCGTAGCCCATCTGCAGGCCGGCGCCGCCCGCGATCATGATGGCCCCGAGCTCGAACGGCGCGTGGCTGCACATGAACGTCCAGATGTTGGCGCCGTGGCCGACGGCCATGACGTAGCCGACGTTCACGCCCGTCATGAGGCCGTTGTACACGAGGAAGAAGAGGCTCCCGATGCCGAACAGGATGCCGGTGGAGAAGCAGCGGAAGGCGATGCCGATGTTGTGTTGGACGTAGAAGCCCGCCATGCCCACGTCGGCGCCGGCGTCCCGTCCTTGGGCGAAGCCGTGCGAATGCATGCGCGCCATCTGCTCGAGCGCCTGCGCGGGGAGCACTCTGGTGGCGAAGTCTTCGGAGGCGAGCGCGCCCAACAGGCCCGCGACGAAGGGCACGAAGAAGAGCGCGCAGGCGATGGCGAACACGCGCCCGTTGGCCCGGAGCGCGCGGGGAAAATCGCGCGTGAAGAAGGCCAGGATGACCGGTGTCTGGAAGGGCCGCGCACCATAGAGCGCGCCGTGGGCGCGCGCGGCCAGGCTGTCGAGGTAGGCCGAGAGATCGGGCGTCACGCGCGCGGCGCGGGCGCGCATCAGATCGGTGCAGAGCGCGCGGTAGAGCGCGGCGACGCGCGAGATGGTCGCGCCGTCCTTGCCTTGCAGCCCGTCGCCGCCGGCGAGGAGCCGGTCGAGCTCCTGCCAATCGCGCGTGCGCGCCGCGACCAGCTCGTCCTGGGTGCGCGCGATCATGTCTTCCCCTGCTGCGGGTTGCGGGCGCGATGATAGAGGAGGCCGAGGAAGCGCGACGCGTCCTTGTAGCGAACGCCGAGCCGCCGCGCGAAGACGGGCGCCACCATCTCGGCGAGCTCGTTCTCGCGCGCGGGCGAGAGGCGCCCGTGCCGGCGGAGGAACAGCTCGACCGCGGAGAGCTCCTCGCCGGTGAGGGGCACGCGCTGTGGGATGCGCCCGAGCTCGGCCGCCGTCGGCGGAGGATCGAGACGGAGCGGCGCGGCCACGGTGTGGCGCTCCTCGGCGATGACGATGGTGCCGGCGGCGAGATCGCCGAGCCGCCGGAAGCGTCGATCACGCCCCATCACCACGAGGCCGATGGCATAGAGAAACGGCAGGAAATCGGCCGCGCGCAGGAAGTTCCGGAGGACGCTGCTCACGAAGGTCAGCGGGTGGCCGCCCTCGGTCACGACGCGCAGCGAGAGCGCGCGCTTGCCCGGCGTGCGGCCGCTCCAGAGCGTCTCGAAGAAGACGTAGTACCACCACTCGAGCAAGAACATCACGACGAAGACCACGCCGGACGAGGCCTGTTCGATGCTGTCCGTCGAGAGCCCGGCGATGACGGCGACGATGCCGATGACGAACGCGATCGCCGCGCGCGCCAAGGCGTCGATGAGCCACGCGAGCGCGCGCATCGCGGGGCCGGCCACTTGATAACGAAAACGCACGTGCTCGGGCGTCTCGATCTCGGTGGTCGTGTCGATCGGCTCGCGGGAGGCTTCGCGCTTCAGCATGGGCAGGGGGCGAGACGCGCTACGAGCGGCGGACCTGGATGACCTTGGTCCCGGCGATCTGATCGTGGAGGCAGCGGCGCTGGTCGCCGAAGATCATGACGGAGTCGATGAACGCGGCGAAGCTGCCGACATACGGAACCATGTTGAGGACGAACGGGATCCACGAGCGCAGGAGCACCCCCGACACGAAACCCGCCGGCGAGCCGTCCATCCGGACGATCTTCATGTTGAGCCAGCGCTTCGCGATGGACTGCCCCGTGGTGCTGACGAGGTACCACTGGTAGCAGAGCAACACGAGCGGCAGCGTCCCCATGACCAACAGGCGCAGCGCCGTCTCCTCCTTCAAGCTGTCGATCACGAAGAGGCTCGGTATGACGCTCAAGCCGAGCAGGAGGTCATCGAGGGTCCGTCCCCAAAAACGCGTCCCGCGCTCCGCGAGGATGACTATCTCGTCCTCGTCCTCGGGCGGTGTCGACGGCGAGTCTGAGCTCGCGGAGGGTGGTGCATACGGGTTGTAGTCGCCGCTCGGGTCGGAAAAGGTCGCCATCAAGTCCCCTACCTGATTCGAGCATGTCGTGCCGAGGCGCGTCAATCGACGCCGCGCACGCGCGAAACGCCTCCCGAAGCGCTCACCGCGACGACGTGCTCGTGGGTCGCGCGCTCGTTACCACCCCGCGACACCGCTCGTGAGGCTCCCCACCGATGTCGGCGCCTCCCCCATCGAGGTGCCGGAGATACGATATCTCCTCCCGGATTGGCGATCTCGCCGGCGCTCACCGATACATGCGATCGATGCGCGCCTCGGGCTCACCGCGGTCGAGCAGGAGGAGCGCCGCATAGAACAGCCACTCCGCCGGCTTCATCGCGAGGTACACGAGATCGGCGAGCCAGCGACGTTGGATGTAGCGGCTCACCGGCAGGCCGACACGATCGTAGATGCGCCGCGCGAGCCGGCCGAAGCGCGGCCAGCGCTCGTGGAGCAAGTCCTCGAAGGCGTTGGCCAGCGCGAGCTGCCGATTGACCACGATGTCGATGCCACCGCGACGCCCGAGCCGCTCGGGCCGCACGAGCCACGCATGCCCCCGCGCCGCGACGGTGCAGAGGTAATGACAGTCCCGCGGGATCACCGTGACCGGCATCGACGAGAGCATGTGCCCGCACGTGCCGGTGACGACGGCGAGGGCCGCGTCGGGCCGGCCGAACCAGAGCGCTTGCACGACGGCGTGCAGCCCGAGCAGCGCGGGCGCCATGGCCACGGCGCGGAGCAGCGTGGGCCGATGAATCCGAGGCGTCGCCGCGAGCGGCTCCTGCAGCGGCCCCGTGCGATACGGCGAATCGTTGGGCACCGTCGCGGCCGGCGTGGCGGCCTCGATGCCGCGGCGGATCAAACGCGCGCGAAGCTGGCGTCCGTAGAGAATCACTGTGATGAGCGGCGCCGCGCAGGGCAGGAACAACGGCGGCACGAGCGCCACCGCCAGCGTCCACATCCCGAAGTGCACCGTGAGCAGCGCGTGCACCACCATCCCCACGAGGAGCGTCGCGTGCACCCACGCCTCCGCGATCGGCACGAGCGCCGCCGGCCGCCGCCGCGAGATGGCATAGGCCACGATAGTGAGCACATGGAGCGCGAAGAGCCCGTACACCTCGGGCTCCGCGAGGGGACGAAACACGGTCGAGCTCGCGCTGCACGAGCTCACCTCGCACGTCGGGTGCCCGAGATAGTGGTTGTACGCGAGGCCCCACACCGGGAGCACGCCGAGCACCAGCACCTCGAACATCACGAAGAACGGCCTCCGCCCCTCGCGCCGCAGCTGCCGATACAGCGCGATCGACGCCACGAGCAGGCTCACGGCCCCCGCGATGAAGCCGAGCAGCGGATGCACGAAGCCGAAGCCCGCGGCCACGAGCGCGATCACCGGCGCGCCGTAACCGGCCGCGAAAGCCAGCGCGATGACGACATCGAGGATCCGACTCGGAGGCGGCGCGGGCGGTTCGATCATGACGTCCCCTCAAGCTCGCAGGGCGTCGAGCACGTGTCGAAAGGAAGTTTCGTGGCGGACCGATGGAGGATCCATCTGTGAATCTTCGTGAAGGCCGAGCTTTTCCCCTGGACGCAGTGCCCGGAGCCTCCAGAATCGAGCCCCGCGTGCAAAAGGCAAGGATCGCAGCCGTCGTCGCCGCGCTCGCGATCGTCGTGATCGCCCAGCGCCTCGGCCTCTTCCACCTGTTCGCCGAGCCCGCGCGCGTGAAGCAGGCGCTCGTGGAGCTCGGCCCGTGGGGCTACGCGGCGTTCCTCGGCGCCTACACGTTGCTCCAGCCCTTCGGCATGCCGGGCACGGTGTTCGTCTGGGCGGCGCCGCTCATCTGGCCTTGGCCCACCGCGTTCGCGCTCTCGATGGCCGGGACGATGTCGGCGAGCGTCGTGGGCTTCTCGTTCGCGCGCTTCGTGGCCCGTGATTGGGTGTCGCAGCGCGTGCCCGCGCGCTTCCGCGCCTACGACGACGCGCTCGGCAAGCGCGCCTTCGCCACCGTCGTCACGCTGCGCTTCATCTTCTGGATGCCGCCCCTGCTCCACGCCTTCTTCGGCGTCTCGAAGGTGCGCTTCTGGACGCATTTCTGGGGCTCGTTCGTGGGCTATTTCCTCCCGCTCCTGGCGACGAGCTACTTCGGCCCGAAGCTCTTCGATTGGATGCGCTCGCTGTCGGCGTCGGCGTGGATCGGCATCGGCGCGGCGACGATCGCGATCGGCACCGCGTTCTGGATGTTCCAGCGCGCGCGGTGCCGGCGCGACGCTCCCAGCGCTTCGGCCGCGAGCCCGCAATGAGCCCGCGCGCCGCGTGACGCGTCAGCTCGCGCGCGGCTCGGCGGAGAGGCGCCGTTCCCGCATCAACAGGAAGAGCGGGAACGCGCACGCGAACGCCACCAGGAACGTGATCACCACGTAAGCCCAAGGCCGCGCCATGCGCAGCCGGCGCGCCTCCACGATCATCCACACCAACGCGGGCGTGGTGCCGATCCAGAAGTCGGACGCGATGGAGCTGTGCATCGGCGAGACCTGAAAGCCCGCGGCCAGAAACTCCCCCGCGGTGAAGAAGCGCCCGTGCTCGTGGAAGTACGCCAGGTTGAAGTGCCAAGGCACGACGGCACCGGCGAGCGCGCAGAGACCGAAGAAGATCATGAGAGGCGTCGGGCGACGCGACGGGGGGTGCGCCATGCCGAGCATCGTAGCGAGACGATGCACGCGACGGCGCGCTTCGGCCGCGACGAACATCATGCGCGTGCTGTTGCGCCGCTCGAGCGGAACGCCGGCCGGGTGTGACGCCGACTGTGACGCTGCCGCGCTGCGGGTCGCTTCGGATTTCGCTGAAATCGGCGGGATCGCGCGGCGCTTCGGGTTGGCCCGGCCGTTGCTGAAGCTCTCGTCAGAACACACACCCCGACCGAGAGAGGTCGGAGGCACGGAAGGAAGACGAACATGAAGCTCAACGGCAAGGCGATGGTTGCGGCGGTGATGATGCTCGGCTCGATGGCGGTGATCGGTTGCAACGCGCCGGTCGATGCCGGCGACGCGATCGCCCCCGAAGAGACCGCGGCGACCGCGCCGGTCGAAGAGCAGGCGGCGGGCGTCGAGCAGAACGCGCTGCGCTTCCACTACGGCGTGCACTACTACGCGCCCCACGCGCCGCCCGCGATGCGACACGAGACCCCCGGCCGCGCCCC
This sequence comes from Minicystis rosea, assembly GCA_001931535.1. Classification (GTDB taxonomy): domain Bacteria; phylum Myxococcota_A; class Polyangia; order Polyangiales; family Polyangiaceae; genus Minicystis; species Minicystis rosea. Next base: position 12,786,991 of record CP016211.1, on the reverse strand, counting down.
CAGCGCGCGGCACTTCTGGGCTCCTGGTTACTGGCGCTGGAACGGCTACCAGCACGTGTGGATCGGCGGCCGCTGGGAGGCGCGCCGCGATCACCTCGAGTACGTCGGCCCGCGCTGGAGCAACGTCGGCCGTCGCTGGGAGTACGTGCCCGGCCACTGGATCCGCCGCTGAACGCCGGCATCACCCAGCGCGGTGACGCTCCCAGAACCTCGACGAACCCCGCCTCCTTCGCGCATCGTCAGCGCATCCCGACGAGCGCACGCTCCCCCTCCAACACGTCACCGCCCCGGTGACGATCCCCTACGCCGGACGCACGCATCACCCGATGCGCGGTGTCCGGTCCTTCTTCCCGTGCTCGCCTTCATGCCGCGATGACGGGGCTCATCCACCCCAGGTCGCGCCCACCTTTCGCCGCTCCGCCACGCCGTCCGCGGAGAGCGCGTAGCGCAGGAGCTCGTTGGTCACGGGGTGGGAGAGGAGCACGCGCGGATCCTCCGCGGCGCGACCGATGTCGCGATCGAAGCGGCGGAGGTAGTCGACGGCGGCGATGAGATCGCCGCCGAGGACGTAGGCCACGCGGTACTCGCTGCGGCGCACGCCGATGGTGATGGCGCGGGCGTCGTAGTTGCTGGTGATGGTCGGGGCGATCTCTTCGATCTGCTTCTTCTGGCGGCGGCCGATGGCGCGCTGCACGGCGGGCAGGAAGGACTGCGCCATCGACTCGCGCTGCGGGGTCAGCTCGCCGCCGGCGAAGGTCGGCTCCACGGCGCGCATCGAGGCCAGGAACAAACCGTCCGCCGCGTCGACGGGGAGCTCGTCGAGCCACGTGGGCCCGAGCGCGACGCGGACGAGGAGACGCGCGAGCGCGTAGAGCTGCTCGGGCTCGGGCAGCTCGGCGAAGGTGGTCGATCCGACGATGGCCGGAGGATCGCCCGGGTACACGCGCGCCGCGCCTTGCCAGCCGGGGCTCAGGTAGATCTCGAAGGACTCGATGCCGAGCGCGCGGGCGACGCGATCGGCGAGCACGCGCGTGGGGTGGCCGTCGCGCGCGCTCAGGCGATCACGCGACGAGACGCCGATGTTGCTCAGCTCGAAGCGCAGGACCTTGGCGGCGATCGGCTGCACGGCCGCGGCGATCTCGAGGAGCGGCGTGCGCGCCTCGGGGACGAGGAGGCGGAGCAGCTCGGCGCCGGCGAGCGACATGGCGTACGGCGCGGACTCGGGGAGGCGACGCGCGCGCAGGCGAGAGAGGCGGTCGGGCTTCACCTCGCCGAGGCAGCCGCGGACCTCTTCGACGGCGAGGCGCTCCTCGACGCGGCCCTCCTTGGCGAGCGCGGCCTCGAAGGAGGCGAGCGCCGACGAGAGCTCGGTGACGCGCGCGAAGACCTCGCCGTCGGTGCTGAGGACGTCGCGGAAGACCTGCACGGCTTCGCCGTTGCGGCCCGCGGCTTCGAGACCACGGGCGAGCGCGACGCGGGTGTCGGGCGGCGCGCCGGGGAGCTGCACGGCCTGCGTGAGGTGCGCGACGCCCTCGCGGGCGCGGAGGAGCACCGTGACCTCGAGCATGCCCATGGTGACGAGCCAGCGCGCGTCGATGGGCAGGCGCCGCGCGGCGGCGATGTCGATCACCTGCTGCAAGGCCGCCACGTAGCAGGCGGCGCCGTCCTGCGTGTCGATGCGGTAGAGCCGCGAGAGCGCGCTGGCCGCGCGCGCGTCGCTCGGCAGCGTCGCGAGCGCATCGGCGAGGGCGCGCACGCGGGCCACCGAGTCGCCGGCCTCGCGGCACGCCTCGGCGAGCCGGAGGTCGACCTCCACGCGGCCCGCCGGATCGGGGGCGATCTCGGCGAGGCGGGTGAGGGTCTGGATGCCGAGCGCGCGATCCCCGCGCAACGTCGCCACCTGAACGAGGCGCTCCAACGCGTTGCGGTTCTTGTCGTCGACGGCGAGGACGGCTTGGAGCGCAGCCTGCGCCTGCGCGAGATCGCCGAGCTTGGTCTCGTACAGATCGGCGAGGAGGAAGTGCGCGACGATGCGGCTCTCGACGTCGACGGAGGGCGCGACGGAGATGGCGCGCAGCAAGGTGTCGCGCGCTTCGGACCAGACGCGCTGCGCGGTGAGCAGGCGCGCGGTGAGGAGCAGCGCGCCCACGTCGTCGGGCGCGACGGCGAGCACGTGCCGCATGGCGGTCACGCCCAGGCCCGCGTCGATGGGCTCGGCCACGGCCGGTTGCGCCTCGCGCTGCCGCAGGATGGCGCGCCCGATCTCGGTGCCGAGCAGGGAGATCTGCTCGCGACGCGCGGCCGTCTCCAAGGCGACGCTGAGGCGATCGACGAGGCGCGGGACGTCGTTCGCGAGCATGCGCGCCAGCGCGGCGGCGGCGGGCGTGCAGTCGGCGTCGGTGCGGAGCGCCTCCTCGTAGAGCGCGAGCGCTTCGGCCTGCGCCTTGGGCTGCGCATCTTCGGCGTGGAGGGAGGCGGCGCGGACCATGTGGGCCGCGCGATCGGTGGGGCGCTCCACCAGCTTCGAGAGCACCACTTGCCCGAGGATGAGGCTTCCGCGATCACCGACGCGCTCGGCCTGACGCGAGAGACCGCGCGCGCCGAGGATGCTCTCGGGCCAGTGCGCGATCGCAGCCTGGTAGCAGGCGAGCGAGGTGCGCACGCCCGCGGGATCCTCGGGGGCCAGCGCCTCGACGAGGAGCGCTTCTTCGATTTGGTAGACGGCGCGCGCGACGGGATCGCGCGCGAGCTCCTTGCGCGCCCGGATCGCCGGCACGAGACGCGCGCGCGTGGACACGGCGGCGGGGAGCGGGACGTTGACGCCGCTCACCAGCTTGCTGGCGATGCGCACCGTCGCGTCGAGCGCGGCCGCGTCGCGCGGGGATTCGCCCACGAGGCGGCCGAGGGCGTCGATCGTCACCGAAGGGCCGAGCTGCTCTTCGAGCGTGCACAGCTCCCACAGCGCGCCGGCGCGGGCGCGGCTCGACGTGAAGACCTCGGCCTCGGCGCGGAGCACGCCGCCGAGCGCAGTCGGCGCGCCCATGGCGCGGTGGAGCTGCTCCAGGAGACGCAGCGCGGGCACGTGGCCCGGGACCACTTGCACGAGGCCTTCGAGCAACGCGACGGCCTCCTCGCGGCTCGTCTCCGCGAGCACCGAGGCGAGGGCCACGCGCAGGCCGTGATCGACGGCGGCGGGCGGCTGCCGCGCGATCCAGCGCGGATAGAGCGCGGCGAGCTCCGCGTTCGCGGAGGCGCGCACGTGGATGCGCTCCATGGCTTCGAGGATCGCGGGATCGCGCGCGGCGTTGGAGAGCGCGTCGGCTTGGGTCAGGCACCGGAGCGCGGCGGCGTCGTCGCCGATCATCAGCTCGTGTGCTTCGGCGGCTTGGAACAGGTGCTTGGCGTACTCGTTCTCGTCCGGGGCCGAAGCGCAGAGGCCCATGAGCGCCTCGACGAGCTTCTTGGGGTTGCCCTCGGCGCGGAGGATGCGCGCGATCTCCAGCGCGGGGAGCGGGCTCTTCGGCCGGATGGCGGCCGCCTGCGCGTAGGCGGCCGACGCGTCGTACGGGCGGCGGAGGCGCTGCTCGTCGAGGCGCGCGACCTCCAGCCAGAGCGCGAAGCGGCGGCCGTCGTCGGTCTCGGCGGCGATCATGCGGAGGAGCGTGGCCCGCGCGTCCTCGAAGCGGCCGGCCTTCTCGTTGATGCGGAGGCGGGCGCGCAGGGCCTCCGGATCGGAGGCGTCGATGGCGAGCGCGCGATCCACGAGGGAGAGGGCGCGATCGCGATCGCCGAGGAGCTCGTTGTGCAAATCGGCGGCGCGGAGGAGGAGGCGGCGCTGCTGGGCGGGCTCCTTGGTGAGATCGGCCTCGGCTTGGAGCGCGCGCGCGTGCTGCTTGTGATCGCCGGCGCGCTGCGCGTTCCGCGCGAGGGCGAGGATGGCGGTGCGCCGCGTGGGCTCGATGGCGAGGATGCGGGTGAGCTCCTCGACGGCGCGCGCGGGCTGGCCGAGCTCGTCCTCCCAGATGCTCACGAGCTTCTCGAGGAGGCCGACCTTGCGGGCCGGATCGGTGGCCGCCTGCGCGGCCTGCGTGTACAGCTCGAGGCGCGCGCGCACGCCGCGCCCGTCGGTCTCGGGATCGCGCGCGGGCGGCGCGAGGAGCGCCGAGAGCGCCTCGAAGATCGACGCGTTCCCCGGATCGATGGCCCAGCCGGCGCGCAGGTGCGCGATGGCTTCGTCGGGGCGGCGGAGGTGACGCTCGGCGATGTCGGCGGCGCGGAGGAGCGCGGCCACGCGCACGGGCACCGGGCGGCGGCCGTTGGCCTCGCCGATCCAGGTGCGCACGCGATCCTCGTGACGGCCGAGACGCTGGAGCGCGCGATCGAGGCGCTCGCGGGTGGAGACGTCGTCGGGATCGGCGAGGAGCGCCTGCTCGGCGTGGTACGCCGACTGATCGGCGCGCCCGAGGCCGTCGAAGATCTCCGAGAGGCGCACGTGCTCGTGGGTCACCGCCTCGGCGGGCGCGCTGGCCGCGACGAGCAGACCGAGCCGCTTCTGCCGGACCTCGGCGGCCCGCTCTTGATCGCCGTGCAGCTCCAGCAGGCGGATCAGCTCCGCCAGCGTGCGCTGCGAGGTCGGCGAGTGCTGCGGAGCGCGCACCGACGCGCGCTGCAAGAGCTGGATGGCGTCGAGGATGCCCGGCGAGCTGGCGCGGGCCTGCCCTTCGGTGGTCGCGGTCTGGGCGCCGAGCTTGTCGACGATCAAGCGCGCGGCCGTGTAGAGCAGGCGCGCGGCGCGGTCGTCGTCGCGCTCGTGCTCCGCCTCGACGGAGAGCGACGCGATGAGGATCGCCGTCTCCCCGTGGCGCACGAGGTGCCGCGTGAGCGCGGCGCGCACCGGGCCCGGCGCGGGCTCGAAGGCGACCGCGCGCTCGAGCGCCATGCGCGCCATCTCGGGCTTCTGGAGCTGCCGATCGAGGACCGCGGCGCGCTCGACGTGGAGCCAGGCCGCGAGGCGAACGTCGCCGTCCGGCCGCTCGGCGCCCGCCGCGGGCGCGTAGGCCTCGGCGAGCATCTCCAGATGCGACGCGAGCTGCGCGGCGAGCTCCTTGCTCGGGCGCACGGCGAGCTCGCGGCGAAGCACGCTCTCCAGCCCGCGCAGCGCGGCCGGGTGTTGCGGCGCGAGCCGCAGCGCCTCGGCGTGATCCGCGCGCGCCTGCGCATAGCCGGCGGCGGCGTCCGTGGGGCGCGCCAAGGCGTCGCTGACGCGGGCCCGCTCGGCGCGGAGATCGGCCTTGAGCGCGTCGCCCTCCGCGACGGCGAGCTCGTCGTCGAGCAGATCGATCGCGCGCGACAGATCCCCGCGACCTTCGAGCAAACGGCGGAGCCGCGAGAGCGCCGGCTCGAGCCGCCGCGAGAGCCCGCGCGCCGCTTCGTACGCGGCCCGAGCGCCCGCGCGATCGTCGGCGACACGCTCCAGGTGCAGGCCGAGCTCGACGTACGCACGCGCGGCGCCGACCTCGTCCCCTGCGGCGCGCAGCCGCTCCGCGCGACGGCGGAGCTCTGCTTCCGGCGAGCTCTGAGCCTCTTCCGCGATCTCGACCGCCGCGGCGGCGACCGCTGCCTTGATGGCCGCGGATCGCGAAGCCGGCGGCGGCGGCGGACGCCCGGCGGGAGCGCTCGGGCCCGCGGCGACGCCGGGCATCGTCGTGCCGGAGGGCCCGGGCTTGGGCGTAGCCGGCGGCGTCGGGGGCGTGTTGCTCGCGGCGGCGCCGGCCGCGATCGTGCGGCGCAGCGGCGGCGGTGCTTTGGGTGACGTCAGGCTCACGGCGGTCGGGCTCGGTGTGCTGGGCACTCCGGGCATCGTCACGAGCGGCGCGTTCGGCGTGGCCGGCGGAGGGCTGCTCGCCGCCGGCACCTGAATCGGCACCCGCGACGGCGGCACGGGGCGCGCGCCCGCGGGCGCCGCGGACGAGACGCCCGGCAACGTGTTCGCGCGGCGTTGTCCCTGCGTCGTCGCCGGCTCGGGGTTGTCCCAGCCGTCCTCCGCGGGCTCCATCGTGAGTTGCGGCTGCCGCTTCGGGCCTTGATCGTTCTGCTCTGCCACCGGAGGCGATGCTAACACCGGACCTCCGCCGCGCGCGCCAAGCGATCTCGCACCGCGGTCCTCCCCCGCACGGAGGTCGGTGACGCCTGTTCGAATGCGCACCGTTGAAAACATGACGCACCAGGTGCGCCCCTCGTCACCCCGCGCGACCGGAGACCGCACCGAACGAGCCCCGGCGCGCGCGTCACGCACCGCGTCGCCGCGCGTCCTCGGGCGGCTCGGCGCCGCTCTCTTCGAATGCGATCGCGCGTGCCGCCGCGCGCCCCGTTGCGACGACAAAGACCGCATCATCTCGGCTATCTTCGATCTCGCATGCGCCCGTGCCGCCGCGCCGTCCTCGCCGCCGTCGCGCTCGTGAGCGGCGCGCTGATCCTCGTCGGAGGGTTGCGCGTCCTCCCGGCCGTGCGGGAGCGCAGCGCCGCGCGGGCCTTCGCGACCCTCGCCATGTGCCTCGCGGGCCCGGAGCGCGCCGCGCCGGAGGAAGCGGCGGTGCGCGCGCGTCGCATCCATCTTCACGGCCGGGCCGCGTCGCTGACACGTTGCCGCGAAACGGCGGACACCGTCGCGCAATCGCGCGCGGTCCGCGCCGTCGCGCCCGCGCTCGCCGCCGAGGCCGACATCACCGCCCGCGCCATCGAGCACGGCGACCTCCCCGAGAACCTCGTCGCCTTGTGGCGCGCGGCCGAAGGCCTCCGCTGGATGCCCGAGCCCGGCGCCGCCGCCACCTACGAGCACGCCCCTGCCCCGCTCCTCGACACGCAGATCCCGGAGCTCCGCCGCGCCCTCCCCGGCCTTCAATTCCTGCGCGATCAGGACGACCGCCGCGGCGCCGACAACCACCCGCTCGACCGCGCGATCCTCGGCTTCGGGCAGCAAGCGCTGTCCGTGAAAGCAGGCCCGAACGGCGAGCCGCTCGCGGTCCCCGTGTGGGAGAACGCACCGCGGGCGACGCGCTGGTACGTGCGGGTCACCGACGGCGTCGTCACCGTGCACGCCGGCGCCGTTCGCCACCTCGTGCTCGGCCCGGGGACGATGCCGATGGCCCTCGGCGATCGCGTGGTGTGGATGCTCGACGGCAAGCTGAAGGCACGGCGCCTCGACACGGACGACGTGACCACCGCGCTCCGCGACGTCCCCACCGGCAAGGAAGACGTGCGCTACCGGAGCTGCCGTACGCACGCGGGCGACGTGCTCGCCGTCGAGACGGACGACACGGTGCATGTGCTCCTCCTGCGCGACGGCGGGGCCGATCTCTGGGGCCAGGTCCCCATGGCGCACCCCGAGCCTCCGGCCCACGCCGGCGCGCTCGGCCTCACCTGCGACGACGCGGGCGCGCGCCTCTCCTGGGCCCTGAGCGAGCCTTCCGGTCCGGCGCACATCGCCATGAACGGCCACGTCACGCTGCCCGAAGGAAGCGGGCGTCACCGCATCATCACCGTCGCCTGCGATCCGCACGGATGCACGCGCCGCGAGGCCACGACTGAGAGCGTCGACATCGGCTGGTCGAGCGTCGGCGGCTGGAGCTCGGCGGTCTACCTGGCGACGCCCGACGTGATCGATCTCGGCGCGCACCTCCTCATCGTGTGGCCCGCCCTGGGTTCCATCCACTACCAGCTCGCCGCCCTCGACGCGCTCGATCGAATGCCCCCGCGCTGGCTCGCCGCGACCTCCCGCCCCCAAGATCGCGATCCGCTCGACCCTCGCGCGATCGCCTGGCCGCGCTGGCAAATCCACCCCCGCGGCGACGTCGCGCTCGTGGTCGTGCAGGAGTGGGCGAAGGACAACGCCTCGTTCCTCGTACGCTTCGACGGCGCCGGCCACGCCGACGTGCTCACGCCGCCACCGCGACCGTAGCGAGGGCTCGAAGCTCCGTCGCAACTGCAGCGAGGAGACGCGACGAGGTGATCGCTGGTACCGTCTCCGTCGATGTCTTTGGTCTGGGTGAGCCACGGGATCGGCGGGGAGGTCGATCGCGTCGACGACACGGTCATCTCCACCAGGTTCGCGCGCGTCAACGGGATGCCCGTGTTCCCCGAAGACAGCTTCGTGCAGTACCAGCCCGAGGGCGCCGACGAGCCCATCTTCGCCAAGATCCCGTATCACGCGCGCTCGATCGTCACCGGCTACTTACCGCGTTGGAGCGCGCTCGCGGGCGCGTTCACGGCGCTCGGCGGAGCCTTCGTCGGATGCGCGGGCAAGCCATCGACGGTCGAGGTGGCCAGCGCGCTCGTGGTGGGCCTCGCCTTGGCGCTTGCGGGTCGGTTGCTCACGGCGCGCCTCGCTCGCCTCTCGGACGAGGAGAAGGAACGCCGGCGCATCTACGGCGCTTGGCTCGGGCCGGCCATCGATCCCGTCCTCTGCGGCGCCGAGCTCGATCCTTGGATCGATCGCCTCCGCGGCCTCGTCGCCCAGAACGCCCGCGGCTCGGCCGCGTCCGACTACCGATCGAGCCGAGACACGCGCCGCGCCTGGTTCGATGCCGCGCTCGCCAGCGACGACGTCACGTTCCTCGGCGCCGCGTTCACCTTGGCGCGCGCCGAGATGGTCCGCACCAAGGACGCCTCCGCGCTCGCGGAGCTCACCGCCTGGCACGCCAAGCTCTGGAGCCTTCTCTCGGGCCGCCTCGCGGAAGCGCAGGCCGTGCCGGGCGTCGCGCTGCTCCACGATGCGCTCGCCCTCCCCGGCGATCCGTACATCGCGCCGCGCTCGGTCCTCGCGTCGCCCCGCGTCTGGATCCCGTTGGCCTCGGCCTTCGTGCTCGGCCTGCTGGCGCTCGGCGCCTACGACTACGCGCACCCGTACATGATCGCGATCAACGTCACGAACCGCGCCCACGTGGTGGTGCTCGTCGACGGTGTCCAGGTGTCCCGCCCCATCGCCAACGCCGACGGCGGCCGCGGCTACGAGGTCGTGCGCATCGGCAGCGGCTCACACACCTTCGAGGCACGCGACGCGGCGACCGGCGAGATCGTCGATCGGACCTCGTTCCACGCCTCCTGGACGCGTCGCGGGCTCGTGTACACGCCGGCGCGCGGGCCTCGTCGCTGCGTCACCTGGGCCCGCGTCCACTACGGCAACCACGTCTTCGACGGCATCTTCTGGCCCGCGGAGAAGCGCGTGCTCGATCCGAACGCGATGGCCGCCCCGCTCCCCGCGCTTCCGGACATCATCCTCGCGGCGCCCCCCGCGCAGATCCAATCGAACAGCAACGCTTTCTCCGAGACCCGCACGGTCCTCGACATCGCCCGCTGCCCCACGCCGCCCGCCGGCTCGCCCTGAAAGCGTCGCCGGCGGGCTCACGTCAGCGCCTCACGCCGGCGACGACGGCTCCTTCTTCTTCGCGTCCTCGCCCGGCACGGATGCGTCTGCCCTACGGCTTCTCGGGCTCCGCCGGCAGCCCGAGCTTGGCGCGAAGCTCGGCGACTTCTTTGTTCTTCGCGTCGAGCTGCGCCTGGGCCTCGGCGAGCTTCTTCTCCTCAGCCACGCGCTGGATCCGCGCCGCCTCCGCTGCCGCGTCCTGCTCGCCCTTCACGGCCGCATCCAGCTCGGCCTGCGCCTGATCATACTGCTCCTTCAGCTCGTCGCGGCGGCGGGTCAGGTCCTCCACCGTCTTCGGCCCCACGGAGCGCCCGGCGCGCATGAAACGCTCCACGAAGTCATTCGGCAGCCGGAGCTCCGGATGGGCGTGCGGCATCTCCTTGAGGGTGCCCTCGGTGCTCTTGCCCAGCGCGTTGTACTTGTCGACGAGCTGCCGGCGCTCACCCGTGGTGCGGAACTCGTGCGCACCAGTCTCCGCCTCCTGCACCGCCTGGATCGCGTCCCCCGCCTCCTTGTGAGAGATCGCGAGACGCGCGCCGATGTCGTTGATGCGCGGATCCTTCGAGGCCGCCATGTGCGTGATCCATGCGCCCATCTGCTGGTACTGCCCGCCGAGGCGCGGCGCGGTGAACTGATGGTTCGTCTTGCCCTTGTAATAGAAGAAGCGCTCAGCCTCGTCGCCGGCCGTCGCCGCCCAGGTCTCAGCCGAGATGTCGTCCAGATCCTCGTCGCGCTTGGTCGCGACGGCATTGGCCGAGACGACCGCGATGCGGTGGTCGATCTCCTTCAAGAAGGTCTTCTTCCAGTCGGCGATCCAATCATCCCAACTGGGTACCAGGGCGGCCGTGCGCGGGTCCGCGGCGAGGCGGGCCCGGACGGTCACGGCAGCATCGAGCGACACGAGTAACGACGATGTTTGCTTGACGACACGAAATCCCATACGGCCACGCTATCAGGCGGCCTGCGGGCCAGGAAGCGGCTGGGCGGGAGACGACGCCCTGACGAGCTACGGGATCTTCAGCGAGCGGATGTAGTCCGAGAGCGCCTTGCGGGCGTCCTTCACGGCGCGCCGCGCGGCGTCGAGCTGCTCGCCGAGCGTGGCGATGCGGTCCTCGGCCTGCCCCAGGAGCCGGAGGTAGCGCTGGGCCAGGGGGTCTCCCGGGGGCACCGCCTTCAGGTTCTCGCGGATGCGTGCCTGCTCGCCGGTGATCCGGGCGAGCTCGGCCTCGAGCTCCTTCACGGCGGCCGCCTTCTCGTCGGCGATTTGGCGCAAGGCCGCGACGTGCGCCAGTGCTTCGCGGAGCGGCGCGGGCAGCGCGCTCGACGACGCGTACGCGCCGAGCTCCGCGCTCCCGAGGTCGGCGATGGCGACGTGCTGGAGCACGGGGTGGTCCAGCGTCACCTCCACCGAGACCCTGCCGCCCGCGGGCACGACGACGCGGATCCGGTACCGATTGTCGGTGACGGCGACCTTGGCCTCCGGCGGCGAGACCCCGATGTCGAAGCCGGGGATGCGCGGCTGCTCCAGGATGACCGTGCGCGGCTCCTCGGCCGATCCGGTGATCGTGTAGTGGGTCTGCCGGCGCTCCGTGCGGGTGAGGTGGAGGACGCCGGCATCGATGGTGGCGGACGTGATGAGCTGATCGCTCGTTTGGGTCTTGTCGATGCCGACCTTCAGGTCGACGCCGAAGCTCGCGATCCGCTTCTCGCCCCGCGGCAGCATGGGGAGGCGCGCGTCGCCGGCGTACGTGACCGTCCCGTCTTCGGACCGCACGTACGTGGTCATCGCGCCGGGCGGCAGGCCGGTGACGCCGTCGTTGGTGAGCTCGACCGAGGCGAGCGGGTGCCGGGCTTCGACGTCCGGCTGGTAGAGCGAGACGCGCTCGGCGCCGATCTCGCGCTCGATCACCAGGATCAGCGCGTCCTCGCCGTCGGGGATGCTCACGGGCTTGGGGAGGTGGAAGACGACCTGGTTCAGGAGCTCGGTGCTCGTCGCGGGCGTCACCTCGGGCCGATCTGGTGCCTCCTCCGCCCGGGAGGGGCCGCTGCTCCCAGACACCATCCCTGCGGGCGAGGGAGGAGGGCTGGGGTCGCGCGCCGCCACCGATTCGGCGGCGTCATCGAGGCGAGGCAGCACCCGGCCCATCACCTCCACCGGGATCTCGGGCCGCCGCACGAAGTACGACGCGTACAGGGCCTGCTTGAAGGTGACCGGGTTGCCCGACACCAGGGTGAGGTCCACGTCCTTCCAGTCGGCGCCGCTTTGGTTCTCGACGACGGCCCAGCCCTGGAGCGCGCCCTTCATCACCGTTGGATCGGCGGACAGCGTGAGGCGGTAGGTGCTCTTCCACAGCGGGACGGCGACGACGTAGCCGACCCGCACGACGCGGTCGCCCTTGCCGACGCTGTGGATCGTCAGCGTGCGCCGCTCCCGCTCCTTCTGCGCGAGGAGAGCGGCGAGCGCGGAGTCGAGCTGCCGCTGCAGCGTCGGATCGACGAACCTGAGGCGGAGGACGTCCTCCAGCAGCACCGAGGTCACGGTGCCACCCGCCGCCAGCGCGAGCCGATGCCGCCTGGTGGTGCCGCCCTTGTCGGGGAGCTCGATCTTCTCGCTCGTGACCGAGAGGACGCGACCCTCGATCGTGCCGCTCTCCGTGGTGACGCGGACGTCGGCCCCGCGCAGGGCGTTGAGCAGCTCCGGCTCGGAGCTCAGCGCGCTCTCGTCGAAGGGCAGATCGCGGAAGGCCCGATCCAGGAGCTCCTTGCCGGGGAGGGTGACCTGCCCCACGCTCCCCCGGTTGTCGTACACGACGATGCTCTTCAGCACGTCATCGACCTGATCCAGCGGCACCACCAGCGGGAGATCCGCGTCACCCTGAACCTTCGCCTCGTACTCGAAGTAACCGACGCCCGCGCTCGAGAGGAGCACCCGCGTGAGCGCGAGCGCCTCGCCCGCCGCCGCGGGCCGCGCCGGCGCGAGGACCGCGAAGGCCACCGAGAGGAGGACGGCTCTCCATGTTCCACGTTTCATTTCGCCTCCGGGCCGCACCCGTCCGATGCAGGTGCAGCCTCGGGATCCCTGGCGCCGGCCACTCGGCTCCGTCGAGAGGCGCGGCCCCGGCTCCACGTGTCAGGGCGCGAGGCAAGGGCGAACGCCGGGGATCCACGGAAACGTGCCATTCTGCTGGGACGCGCCACGTGCCCTCTGCGCAAGCTGCGGCGCCCCGCATTCTCATCGGTCTGTGCGGAGCCGTGCTCACGCTGATCGCAACGGCGCCGGCGGAGCGACGTCTCCGGCAGAGATGACGGGCGTTGTCCACGAGCAGCCCGCCGGCCGTGGAGATGGCTGCCCGCGAGCCGCTGACAGGACTTCCACAGGTGGAAGCTTCCGGCCGTCTGCCGAGAGCACCGGCTTCTACGGGTGGGGGCGACCGCGGGAGCCCCGTGGAGACCGTTTCCACGAGAAGCCATGCGCCGGAGAGTCGATGAAACGAGCTTCCACAGCGGAAGCGGGTCGGGTCGGGGCACCGAGACCGATTTCCACGGGTGGAAGGCGAGATCGTCACGGCCATCGCCGCCGGGCTCCACGTGGAAGCGATGGCCGCGGCGGCGCCCGATCGGGCGCGAGCGTGGAAGTAGGTTCTACCGGACGGGAGAGCGGCGGAGGCGGGCGTGGAAGTCGGTCGCGACGGCGGCGAGCCGGGGTTTCGACGTGTGGAAGTCGGTTCGGCGGCGTGGTGGGAGCGGCTTCCGCGGCGCGAGGACACGGAGCCCGTGTGGTAGCGTGCTCGCCGAGGCCGGATGAAGACGTCGCTCGATCACCTGCCGGAGCACAAGCGCGCCCAGATCGCCGCGATGGCCGCGAAGATCCGGGCCGAGGCGCCCGCCGCCGGGATGATCGTGCTCTTCGGCAGCCACGCCCGCGGCAACTGGGTGAGCGATCCGGCCACCGGCTACAAGAGCGACTTCGATCTGCTCGTCGTCGTCGACTCCCCAGAGGCCGTCGAGGATCACGTGCTCTGGAAGCGCGTCTCGGACGCCATCCAGCCACTCGCGGCGCCGTCGTTCGCGCAGGTGATCGTCCACGACTTCCGCTTCGTGAACCAGGAGATCCGGCGCGCGCAGTTCTTCTGGGTCGAGGTCTGGCAGCAGGGCGTCGTGCTCTACGACAAGAAGAGCTTCGCGCTGGCCCGGCCGAAGGCCGCGACGCCCGAAGAGCACCGAGCGCTCGCGCAGGAGTATTTCGATCACTGGTTCACCACCGCGGGCGAGCTCTTCGTCGGTTACGAGTTCTACGTCGGCCGCAAGAGCCACAACATCGCCGCCTTCCAACTCCACCAGGCCGCCGAGCGCTACCTCTCGGCCGCGCTGCTCGTCTTCACCGGCACGAAGCCACTGCTCCACGATCTGGAGAAGCTCGGCGATCTCGTCGCGCCGCTCCACCCGCTGCTCGCCGTCCCTTTCCCACGCGCGACGAAGGAGGACGATCACCTCTTCAAGCTGCTCAAGCGGGCGTACATCGAGTCGCGCTACAGCAAGAGCTACAAGATCAGCGCAGAGGAGCTGAACGCCCTCGGCGAGCGGGTGCGGGATCTCGCCGGCAGGGTGGAGAAGGCCTGCCGCGAGAAGATCGAGAGCCTGGCGTAGCCGGAGCACGTCGCACGTGCATGGAGAAGGTCCGGGGGCGCTCGTCCAGCGGCGCCAGGTGGAGAGCTTCACCCCGTCGAGGCGCCGACGGCGAATCCCGAGACGTGGGTCGAGCAACGCGCAGGTTGCGCCGCAAAGGTGCTTCCGCGTTGCGTCCTGCCATTTTGCCTGCGATTTCCGGCGGATGAATGCGTATGGCCCCCTCTCGTCCGGGCGGCGTTGGGCTTCGATCTTGTTCGTCGGCGCGGGCGCATGGGGCTGCGGGCCGAGCATGTCGGCGTCCGTGTCGCCGCCCGCGCCCGAGGTGAGCGCGACGGCGACGACCAAAGACGAGCCGGCGGCCACGGCCAAGGTCGAGCCGACGGCTGCGCCCGCGGCACCGGTGCCAGCGCCGCCGCTCCAGGTGCGCGATGCGGGCGGTGTGCGAGCGTTCTTCGCGGAGCTGTGCCGCCGGCACGCTGCCAAGGATGAAGCGTGGCTGCGCGCCCACGTGCGCTTCCCCCTCCATGGCAGCGAGCGAATCGAGGGCGAAGGTGAGAACGTCCTGCTCGGCGGGCTCCTCGTCGAGCAACCGGGCGACCTCGTGCGGCTCCGCGTCTGCGAAGCGCCGCTCTCCGACGCGAGCAAGGTCCAGATCGACGCTGCCTCCGCGCCCGAGGTGACGGCGCGCTTCGATTTCGAGGGGCACCCGCACCGCGCGACGTTCGACGTCTCCGGAGGAGAGCCCGTCCTCACGGAGGTCACCTTCGTCCTGCGCGAGCGCGGCGAGCCGCAGGCGCCCAAGAAGGTGCGCGCCTACAGCCTCGAGGGCAACGTCATCGCGGAAACCGGTGGCCTCGGGAGCGCGCTCGAAGCCTTCATGCTCGCCGAGCTGAAGCAACACCCCGCGTGCCTTCGCGCCTACGTGGCGCGGAACAAGGAGAGCGCCGCCATCCGGATTCGCGCGCGGAAACGCGAGGGTGAGGCCGCGAGCGTGCGCGTCCACGCGTCCACCGTCGCGCGCGCGTCGTTGCTCGCCTGCCTCGAACGGCATCTCGACGCCGCCGTCGCGGGCACCTTCCGCGGCAAGGCGTTCGAGGTCGAGTACATGCTGCGCCTCGCCGTGCCGCTCCAACGCGGCGAAGAAGACGATGGGAACGTCGTGAAGGCCATCCAGGCGCCCTGAAGCAATCATCGAAGAGAGCGGCGTCGCGTCATCACGCCTCGGGACATCGACGCCGCGCCGGCGCTCCTGAAAGCCTCACCCACCCTGCGCAGGCCCGCGCGCTCGGCGAGGTGCACCTCGACGTGATGCCGGCAGAGCGGATCGCGCTGTGGGGCGCGACCCGGGCTCACGGCGCCGCGTGGAAAGGAGTACCCTGGTCGGCATGCGCGCCGTCACGCTCTCATCGCTGGTCGCCGTCGCTGTCGTCCTCGGGTGCAGCGCGGCGAAGAACACCAACGATTCGACGGGGGGCGGCGGCTCCGCGAGCGTGAGCTCCGGGAGCGCGGGCCTCGGAGGGGCGGGCACCACGACCGCGAGCGGGACGGGCGGCGAGCTCGGGCTCGGCGGCGGCTTCCTCTCGGGCAGCGGCGGCGGGAATAACACGGGGGGCTGCGACGCGGCCTCGCAGCTCGTGTACGTGTTCTCGGACGAGAACCAGATCTACAGCTTCGATCCGCCGACCAAGAAGTTCACGCCCATCGCCCAGCCCGACTGCGCGGCGGTCGGGTCGCCGAACTCCATGGCGATCGATCGCAACCTCGTCGCCTGGCTCAATTACATCGGCGGGATCTACACCTTCGATCTCAAGACCAAGAGCGGCTGCCAGCTCGCCGTCTCGCTGCCGTCCGGGTTCCAGCAGATCGGGATGGGCTTCGCGACCGACAGCCCGGGGAGCACCAAGGAGACGCTCTACGTCGACGGTATCGGCGGCACCGGCCTCGGCCGGATCGACATGGGCTCGAAGCAGCTCGTGAAGATCGGCACCTTCTCCAACGACGGAACCCTCTCGGGCCAGAGCGCGGAGCTGACCGGCACGGGCGACGCGCGGCTCTTCGGCTACTTCACGACGTTCCCGTACGTGCGCGTGGCCGAGATCGACAAGAGCTCCGCCGCCGTGCTGTCGAACCACGAGCTCACCGGCGTGACGCCCCCGAGCTCCTGGGCCTTCACGTTCTGGGGCGGCGACTTCTACCTCTATGCCGCGCCGGGGACGAACGCGACCGGCAACAGCAGTGTCATCCACTACAATCCCACGACGCAGGCCGTCGATGCGACGTACGTGGCCGACGTGGGCTTCTCCATCATCGGCGCGGGCGTCTCCACCTGCGCGCCGCTCAAGCCGCCGACCTGACTGAGCGCGCTGCCGGGAGGAGAGGAAGGCCGTCGATCCGTCGCGGCGCTCCGCTAACCTCCTCGCATGTGCCGCAACATTCGCCTCCTCTTCAACTTCACGCCGCCGGCCACCGAGGACGAGATCCGCGCTGCAGCGTTGCAGTACGTGCGCAAGGTGAGCGGGACGCGCAAGCCGTCGGCGCAGAACCAGGCGTGCTTCGATCAGGCGGTGGAGGACATCACGCGGGCGACGCGCGCGCTCATCGCCACGCTGGAGACGAGCGCGCCGCCGAAGACGCGCGAGGCCGAGATCCAGAAGCTCAAGATGCGATCGGCGAAGCGGTTCGGGCGCGCCGGTTGAGGACGCGATGGGCGCAGTGACGGACGCGCGACGCACGAGGAGGTTTCTCTCATGAACGGCAAGCTCGGGGTCATCGTCGAATTCAACAGCACCGATGGGCTCGGTTGGATCGAGCTCGACGAAGGTGGCCGCGTGCGGTTCGGCGGCAACGCGGTGACGGCGTACGTCGAGGGCTTCGGGGTCGGGACGCGCGTCGAGGTGCGCGGGACGGCGCCGGGATACAAGGGCGTGCCCAAGGCGGTGACGGTGATCCCGTTCGGCGAGCCCGTGGCGAAGCGCCAGATGAAGCCCGATCCGCGCCTGGAGACCGTGCCCCTCCCGACGGCGTCCGTGCGCGCGCACCTCCGCGAGAGCGGCCTCGACGTCTCGGCGCTGAACGAGGGCGAGACGATCACCGAGGCCGAGGTGCTGGAGCTGCTGTTTGGCACGTACAGCCACGGCGAGGTCGTCGGCGTCGGCGCCAACGAGCACGCGGCGCGCGACGGCGTCATCATCTTCAACGAGAGCCACGCCGTCGAAGGGGAAGAGGAGCGCACGGCCCAACAGGAGATCGCCGCGGTCGTCGCGCGCTTCGGCATCGCCGTGCCGGACGAGGATCTCGAAGACCTCGGCGACTACTGGAACGTCGCGAAGGCCATCGACATCGCCCTCGCGGCCGCGGGGCGCGCGGAGCGGGCGCACCTCTTCTCGTCGTCGGCGACGGGGATCGGCGTGGTGTTGATCCGCGAGCGGCTCGTCGCTGGCCCGCTGCGCTTCTGCTCGCCGATCGCGTCCTGACGCCATCGGCCCGCGCGCGAACACGTCACGCAAAGGAGCATGCCGATAGGCGTTCCTTGCACGAGGAACATCGATCGGATCGACGGGCGGGGGCGCGCTGCTATCTTCCGCCCCTTCGCCATGCCTCCTGCGTCGCCGACCGCTTGGCCGTTCGTGCCGTACGAGAAGATCGCCGAGACCCTCGAGGGCTGGCTCGGCGACGACGAGGCCGCGTACCGCGCGCTCCGCAACGTCCCGTGGATCGCGACGGAGAAGATCCACGGCGCCAACTTCTGCCTCGTGAGCGACGGGGTGGAGGTCCGCGCGGCGCGGCGCAAGGCGTACCTCGCGCCCGACGAGGACTTCTTCGGTCACCGGGCGTTGCTCCGCCGGATCGCGCCGCAGGTGATCCGCGCGGCCGCTGGCGTCATCGAGCGCGACGCGCGCGTGGCGTTCGTCTTCGTCTACGGCGAGCTCTTCGGCGGGCGCTATCCGCATCCCAAGGTGCGGGCCGAGCCCGAGGTGCAGGCCGTGCAGACGGGGTGCTGGTACAGCCCCAAGATCGAATTCTGCGCGTTCGATCTCGGGGTGATGCATCGCGGAAAGAACGAGCGCGCCTACGTCGATCACGACGAGGCCGCGCGCGTCTTCGCGGGGGCGGGGATCTTTCACGCGAAGCCGTTCGCGCGGGGGAGCTACGAGGAGCTGATCCAGGTGCCGCTCGGCTTCGAGAGCACCATCCCCGCGGCGCTCGGGCTGCCTCCCCTGCCCGCGGGAAACAAGGCCGAGGGCTTGGTGCTGAAGCCGGCGCGATCCGTGTCGGTGCCGCGAACCGAAGGATCGATTCGGCCCGTCATCAAGCGCAAGATCCCGGAGTTCGCCGAGGACGCGCGCTACCACGGCGCCACGAAGTGGGTCGCGTCGCCCGCGCCCGCACCGGGTGCGTCGGCAGGCGCGCTCTCGTGGCTCCGCGACGAGACCTCCGCGCTGCTCACCGGCACGCGCCTCGCCGCCGCGGTCTCCAAGGTGGGACGCGTGCGGCCGGGCGACACGAAGCGGGCGGGCGAGGTCCTGTCGCTGCTCCTCGAGGACATCGACGCCGAGCTGTCCACGCGCGCACCGGCGCTCCTCCAGAGCCTCGCGCCCCGCGATGCGCAGGCGCTCCGCCGTCACATCGAGACGGAGGCGCGCGCGCTCATCGAGATCCACCTCGACGTGACGCCTCCGTAGGCGAGCGCATCGCGCGTCCCTGCGACCCCGGCGGCGCGGCGCGATCGCGCAGGCAACCGTCGCTGGCCGAGCGCGCCCGCGAAGCTACCCTGTCGCCGCCATGGACTACGCCGACGTCCTCCGTCATCTGCGGCGCAGCGATGCCGAGATCCACAGCGTCTGCCGGTGTGGATCGCGCGTGTACGGCACGGCGGGGCCGGCGTCGGACGAGGATTTCTGTGTCGTGCTCACGGATGCGCGCGCGAAGCAGGATCTGCTCTTCCGCGGGGGCGCGAACTTCGTGGTGCATGGTCTCGGGAGCTTCCGTGAGGCGCTCGCCGATCAGAGTGTCTTCGCCCTCGAATGCCTCTTCGCGCCGGCTGAGCATCGGCTCAAGGAGGGCCGCCCGCCGCTGTCGTTCACGCTCGATCGCGAGAAGCTCGCGGCCTCGGCGAGCGCGCGCTCGGCGTCGGACTTCGCCAAGGCGGCGCGCACGTTCGAGGACGAGCCGCACGCGGCCAAGAAGAAGCTGTTCCACGCGCTGCGCGTGCCGCTGTTCGCCCGTCAGATCGCGACGCGCGGGCGCCTCGCCGACTTCACGGAAGCAACGCCGCTGTGGATCGAGATCGCGGCGCGCACCGAGACGACGTGGGCGCCGTACGCCGAGGCGTATGGCCCGCTGCGCGAGAAGACCTGCGCGGAGATCGGGAAGCCCGCCAAGAAGCGCTGAAACGCATACCGAGACGCGCGGGCAGACGGCGAAGACGAAGGACACCGACGCGCGCAACGAGGCCCGAAATGGCGCGACGTTCAGACTCGGAATGGCGCTCGACCGCATGCGCGCACCGGGTGCCCGAGGAGCGATTCGAGGGCGACTGCGGTCTTGACGTGTGCTCAGCGATCGGGGCAGCTTTGATCAGGCTGCCCGCACGGGGTTAGGCGGGCTGCTCTTCGCGACTTGGCTTTTCGGGAGGTCTCATGAAACACGTCGCCGCATCTCTCGTCCTCGCGCTCGTCGTGCCAATGGCCGGCTGCGGGAGCGATGCCAGCTCTCCAAGTGGGACCGGCATGACATCCTGCAACCAGGTCCCGTCTTGCGGCACGGGCGGGAACGGCGGCGCCGGCACCTCGACCGGCACCGGCGGAGCCAGCACCTCCACAGGCACCGGCGGAACCAGCTCCTCCACCGGCACCGGCTGCACACCCGCGAGCTGCGCCGCACAAGGGAAGAATTGCGGCGCCATCGACGACGGCTGCGGCGACCTCCTCGATTGCGGCTCCTGCTCGGGTAGCGACACCTGCGGCGGCAGCGGCGTGCCCAACGTCTGCGGCTGCGCGCCCAAGAGCTGCGCTGCGCAAGGGAAGAGCTGCGGCACCATCGACGACGGCTGCGGCGTCGCCATCGACTGCGGAACGTGCTCCGGCAACGACACCTGCGGCGGCAGCGGCGTGCCCAACGTCTGCGGCTGCGCGCCCAAGAGCTGCGAAGCACAAGGAAAGAACTGCGGCACCGTCGACGACGGCTGCGGCGCCGCCATCGACTGCGGAACGTGCTCCGGCAACGACACCTGCGAAGGCAGCGGCATCCCCAACGTCTGCGGCTGCACGCCGGTGTCGGACGCACAGCTCTGCGCAGACCTCGGCAAGGTCTGCGGCCCCGTGAGCGGGACCGACAACTGTGGGCTTCCCCGGTCGGTGCAGTGCGGCGGCTGTGCTCAGGGGACGTGCCAGAACGGGCAGTGCCTCTCGGAGTGCGGCGTCGCCTGCCAACCCTCCGAGGTGTGCGGGAATGGCTGCGACGACGACTGCAACGACCAGACGGAAGAAGGGTGCGCGCCGCCCACCAACACCTCATGCGCGACGGCCCAGACCATCACCGTGCAAAACGGCCACGCCAAGGTGTTTGGCTACATCCCTCCCGACACCTGGCAGACGCTGTATTACAGGGTGAAGATCCAAGCGAGCACGGTGAACTACGTGCACGCGCTCGCCCAGAAGCTCCCGCCGGGCGGCACCATCTACATGGAGGTCGGAGACGACCAGACGTGCTTCGGCGCCGGATATGAGAATGTCCCCTGTACGACGCCGGGCTTCGCCGGTCGATACTGGACCACGGCCGCGTCCGGGTGGCAGACGATCACGGTCCACCTCAGCGGTCCAGGGGGCTTCACGCTGGACATCGATCAGATGCCCAAGGGCCTGAGCGTGCGGACGCTGAAGAGCGGCAGCGGCGCGCAGACGGTCTGGACCGTCGGGGGGAAAGGGCAGTTCCTCGGCGTCGGGGGGACGTGCGGCGGCGGTGGCATCATGAGCCCAGAGGCCTTTGCGTGGGTCCAATGCCCGGAGTCGCCCGGCGGCCTCTTCACCGCGGATACCTGTGCTCATGCGCCTCCCCTCGCGTTCATGGATCCGATCCTCTATCTGCGCTCCGGCGTCACACGGATGGAGATGGCCTGCAGCGACGACAACCCGCAATGCGCGGCAGGGCCGAATCGCTCGCGCGTGACCGCCACGATCCCGCCCGGCACCGGGCTCTACGCCCTCTATTACGACTTCCACGACGACCCGGCCCTCTCCACCCCCGACACCTGGCAGGCCGTGGTCGACGTCACGGTCCCGTAACCCGAACGAGCGCCCTCGTGTCTCGGGGCTCAAGCCCCCGCGCCGGCAGCGGCGATGCGCTGCGGCCGGATGGCTTGGTGGAGCCAGTGCTCGTCGGTCTGCACGTGGCCGCGGCGTACCCACTTGCCGAGGCTCTCGGAGAACGTTGCGTCGGGGAACGAAGCCGCGAGACGCACGACGACGCCTTCGCGAAGGCCACCGAAGGCCGAGGGCTTCGCGGCGAGCGAGGTGGTGAGATCTTCGAGCGCGCGCGCGCTCCCGACGGAGCCGCGGAAGAGCACGGGCACCGTCGGTAGACCGAGATCGGCGGCCTGCGCCGCGACCATGTCCCAATCCCACCACGTGCCGCTCGCGTCGTCGCGGACGCCGAAGACGAGCGAGTGGCTGGGGAGCTCGCCGTACTCGATCGAGTGGACCGCGTAGCAGTACTCGCAGAACACCGAGAGGCCCTCGGAGAGGAGGTGACGGATGCGACCGTGCGCGGCCTTGGCGAGATCGAAGCTCGCGTGCGCGGGCGGGCCCGAGTGCGAGCGCGAGAAGACCGACTTCGCGGTGTAGGTGAGGTTCGATCCGTCGCACTTCTCGGTGATGACGAGCTCGGGCCCCACGAGCGCCGCGACGTCGCCGAGGCGCTTGTCGTCCGAGGTGCTCCCCGGCGACCAAGGCAGGTGGAACGATCGCGGATACTTCGCGGACATGGCGCGCCGAAGGTAGCACCGGCTGCACGACGCGCCCGCAATGCTACGTTGGGGCGGCCGCAGCGCCCCCGCGTCGCGCGGTGGGGATCATCATGGCTTCCACTCCTTCGTTCGAGCTGCTCCTGCCCGAGGCGCATCGCATCCGTTGGGACGAGCTCCAGGTCTTCGACTGGGTGCGCGCGCTCGAGGGCTGCCCGCAGGATCCGGTGCACCACGCGGAAGGCAACGTCTGGATCCACACGCGCATGGTGCTCGAAGAGCTCTACCGGATGCGCGGGTTCCACGAGCTTTCAGACGAGGACTTTCGCGCGGTCTTCCTCGCGTGCTTGATGCACGACATCGCCAAGCCTCAGACCACGCGCGAAGAGGACGGGCGCATCACGGCCAAGGGTCACTCGCGCGCCGGGGAGCTCATGGCCCGCCGCATCCTCTGGGAGCTCGGCGCGCCGTTCGCGCTCCGCGAGCAGGTGTGCGCGCTGATTCGCTATCACCAGATCCCGTTCTATTTGATCGAGCGCGACGACGCGCAGAAGGTCGCGGCCGAGGTGAGCCTCACGGCGCGCTGTGATCTCCTGGCGCTGGTCGCCGAGGCCGACATCCGCGGCCGCATCTGCGCCGACATGAACCGCGTGCTCGACAACATCGAGCTCTTCCGCGAGGCGTGCCGCGAAGAGGGTTGCTTCACGGGGCCGCGGAAGTTCGCTTCGGATCACACGCGCTTCCTCTACTTCCGCAGCGACGGCCGCCACCCCGACGTCGAGGCCTGGGACGACACGCGCAGCGAGATGGTGCTGCTCTCGGGTCTGCCGGGATCGGGGAAGGACACGTACGTGCGCAGCCACTTCGAGGGCTGGCCGGTGGTGTCGCTCGACGATCTGCGGAGCGAGCTCGACGTCGATCCGACCGACACGCAGGGGGCCGTCGTGCAAGCCGCGAAGGAGCGGGCCAAGGAGCATCTGCGCAAGGGCGTGCCCTTCGTGTGGAACGCGACCAACCTGAACCGGCAGCGGCGCGGGCCCATCGTGCAGATGGCGGCGGACTACGGCGCGCGCGTGCGCATCGTCTACCTCGAGGTGCCGAAGACCGTGCTGTTCGAGCAGAACCGCGCGCGTGAAGCGGTGGTCCCGTGGGCGGTGATTCGGCGCATGACGGAGCGCTGGGAGGTGCCGTCATTGCTGGAAGCCCACGAGCTCACGGTGATGGCGCGGTAGCAGTCTCGGCGCCGTCCTGAGGCACTGACGCACGCCGCGGAGGGCCTCGAACGAGGCCCCTTCACCGCGGCGATCGCGACGCGGTCTCGATCACGCCGCGCGCGGGCGCATCACTTCTTGGAGCGCTTCTCGCCGCGCAGGCGATCGAGCACGGCGCGCGGCGAGATCGTCGCCTTGTAGACGTAGAGCTCACCGGCGTCCTCTTCGCCGAGGACTTCTTCGCTGACGCGGAGCTGCTTGCCGACGGCGAGGAGGATGCGACACGGGAGGCCGCCGCGCCGGATCTGCTCGACACGGCGCCACACGGCGGCGCGGCTCCAGAAGCCGAAGACTTCGAGGTAGACCTCTTCGCCGGTCTCCCGGTTTTCGAAGACCAGATCGGGGACGCAGACCTCCTCGCCGGGGAGGGCGAAGATGCGGTCGCTCTGCGCCACGGTCCACTCCGATTCGAGGCGCGTGAAGGCGGCACAGAAGGCCTCGAGCTCGGGTGTGGTGTCGGGCGGATCAGGCGAGCAGGAGACGAGGCCGTCGGCGGGCGAGACGGTGAAGACGAAAGGCTCGCGCTCCTTGCCCCAGAGGATGTCGCCGCGGAGCTCGAAGGATCGGCAGGCGAGGATCGACGGGAGGAAGAGCGCGAGGCGGAAGCCGTAGCGCTGCACGGAGTCGAAGAGGCTGAAGGGCCCGTCGAGCTCGATGACGTAGCCGCCCTCCGCCAGCGGGCGCACCACGTGGATGAGCTGGTGGAAGCGCGCAGCGCGGAAGATGCGGCGGTACGTGCGCGGATCTTCGCCCTCGATGCGCACCGTGACGCGCGTGGCCCGGAGCAGGATGGCCTGCGCGAGGCCGAGGTTGTAGCGCTCGATGGCGGCGGCCGGGGTGAGCGTCTCGAAGCTCTTCAGCACCTCGCTGCCGCGGAGATCGGCGTAGAGGCCGGCCTCGATCAGCTCGGGCGCGAGGCCGAGCGCGGCCGAGACCTCCGCGAGCACGGCGGCGCGATCGAACTCGGCGCGCACGTCGAGCGCCTTGTGCGCGCGGGCCGCGGCCCAGAAGAGGGCTTCGCGGATCTTCTCGGGATCGACGCCTTCGGCGATCTCGAAGACGCAGCGATCCTCGATCACCTTGCGCAGGCCGAGGGAGGCGACGCGATCGCGCGCCGGAACCTCGATGGCGTCGAGGGACTCGTCGATGTCGTCGCGGGAGAAGCCGATCTTCGCCTCGTGCGTCTCCACGTAGTAGCGGGCGATGGGGTAGAGGCGCTCGGCCGCGGGGCCCGCGAGGTACGCGGGGGCGAGGGTTTTGTCCTTCTTCCGCCGGGCGCGGACGAGATCAACGGTAAGCAACGTGCTCCCGCCTCTTCTCGCTGACGCGCTCTTCGGTGGTGCCCGTGGCGATGAGCTCGTAGAGCACCGCCGTCTTGTTCTCGGCCTTGCGCAGGATGCGGCCGAGCCGCTGCACGTGCTCGCGCACCGATCCGGATCCGGAGAGGACGATGGCCACGTTGGCCTCGGGCACGTTCACGCCTTCGTTGAGCACCTTCGAGGTGACGACGGCGGTGAGCTCGCCCGCGTTGAAGGCCGTGAGGATCTTGCTGCGCTCTTTCACCTTCGTCTGATGGGTGATGGCCGGGAGGAGGAAGCGCCGCGAGATCGCGTACACGGTGGCGTTGTCCTCGGTGAAGACGATGGTGCGGCCGTGGCGATGCTGGTGCAGGAGGCGGCCGAGATGCGCGAGCTTGCCGGGCGCGGCGAGCGCGAGCTGGCGCTGGCGACGGTACGCGGCGAAGGCACGACGGCCGGCATCACTCTGCGACGAGAGCATGAGGAAGCGCCCCCAGCCGTCGGGTGAGGCCATGCGGATCTGATGCGAGCGGAGGAAGTCGAGGTACGTGCCGCGCATGCGGTCGTACTCCTCGCGCTCTTCGGGCGCGAGCGGGACCTCGAGGCGGACGGTCTCGTACGAGGCCAGGTACTCGCCCGAGAGCTCGGTGATGTCCTTGCGATAGACGATGCGACCGATGGTGTCGTCGGTGGTGCGGAGGTCGGCCCGCTCGGGCGTGGCCGTGAGCCCGAGCCGGTAGGGCGCGAGGCACATGCGCGCGGCCATCGCGTACGAAGGGCTCGGCAGGTGATGGCACTCGTCGAAGATGACGAGGCCGAAACGATCGCCGAAGCGATCCATGTGCTGGTGCGCGGAGTCATAGGTGGTGACGGTGAGATCCTCGATCTCGTGGTACCCGCCGCCGACGATGCCGACGGGGACGCCGAAGGCGCCCGCGAGGACGTCGTACCATTGGTTCAACAGATCGAGCGTGGGGACGACGACGAGCGCGCTGCGCTGCCGCGAGAGGATGGCGAGCGTGGCGACGTACGTCTTGCCCGCGCCCGTCGGCAGGACGACGACACCGCGGTAGCGATGCGCGCGCCACGCTTCGAGGGCCTCGCGCTGGTACGGGAAGGGCTCGTGCTTGGCGGTGGGGACGAGCGCGAGCGTGGTGTAGCGACGCGCCTCGTCGGCGTGCTCGAGCCCGCGCGCCCGCAGCGCGAGGACGACGGCGGCGTAGTCGATCGCGGGCGCCCGAAAGACAGCCTCGCGGTTGTCCCAGAGGCAGGTGCCCGGCAGCCCGAGATCCAAAGGATCGGTGCCGGACGGGAGCCCTTCGAGCCGGAGGGTCCCTCCCTGGAACGAGAGACGGACGGACATCGCCCGCCTGTTTGCAGCCGAAAGGGCGCGAGGTCAAAAGGACTCGCCGCGCCCCCACGCCCGCACGCCGAACGACCGAGCTGCGCATCGTCCCGCGAGCACCGGCAAAGGCCGGCCGAGCGAGCACGAGGCTCGTCATTGCCGTCGACGCGACGCGGGAGGTGGGCACCGGCGCGACGAGGGCGATCGGCCGGCGGCGCGACGAGGGCCGGAGAGCGGACAAGCGCGGCGTGAAGGCAGAAAAATCCGCGGAGCCGCGGCGTGCGATCTGCGGATAGACTTCGATCATGGCGAAGGTGCTCGGGTCCCTCGCGCCCGGGATGCTCATCGCGTCCCCGCCGCTCGGCGATCCCAATTTCGATCGGACGGTGGTGCTCCTCGCCGCGCACAACGATCAGGGCGCGCTGGGCTTCGTGATCAACCGCACGGCCCCCGTGAGCCTCGGCGAGCTGCTCACGATGGCCGGCTACGGCGACGCGGGGCTGCGCGACAGCACCCCGGTCTACATCGGCGGGCCGGTGCAGCCGAGCTCGGGCTGGATCGTGCTCGTCGATCCCGCGCTGGAGGCCGACGACGCCGGTGTGATCGCGCTCGGCGATCGGGTGCGGGTCACGTCCTCGCGCAACGCGTTCGACGCGCTCGTGAAGGACGTGAACGAGCGCGCCCCGAGCGCCGACGATCCCAAGCGTCGCATGGTGATGCTGGGCTACAGCGGCTGGGGCCCGGGCCAGCTCGAAGGCGAGATCGCCGCCGGCGCCTGGCTCCCGGTGCCGCTCGACGAGGAGATCCTCTTCGACGTGACGCTCAGCCAGAAATGGGAGCGGGCTTACGCTCTCCTCGGCCTCACGCCCGCCGGCGTCATGACCATGCGCGGCGTCGGCGAGGCCTAGCGAGAGCTCGCGCCGCCCCATCGGCGGGCCGCATTTCAGCGACGTAACCCGCGCACGCTTCTCTGCTGCGCATCGGCTGGGTGCCCACCACCGCGCCGAAATCCTGCGAGCGCCCGCCGGCGAAAGGGGCGCGATGCTGCGGGCGCGCTCGTCGCGTCAGGCCCGTGATTTCGCGGCGGTTCGAGGAGAACGATCGCCGTCGCCGCGCTCCGGATTTCGGCGCGTTCTTATCGAAGTGCAGAGGCGGTCAGCGGGCCGACCAGGTGCGGGAGGCGAACCGACGGAAAGGTCGAGTGATTCACCCGGACGAAGGACCCTGTTAGCATCCGCGGGCCATGACCCTCGAGAACCCGGTGGGTGCCCTGTGAAGCTCGGAACGTACGAGTTGCTCAAAGAGCAGGGTGGCATCGGTGCCGGTACGGTCTGGCTCGTCCGGGCAGATGGCGCAGGTGACACCGCGAAGCCGCAAGCGCTGGCGCGCGTGCACAAACACCTCCTCAAGAAGCCGGAAGTGGCCGAGGCCTTCCTCGCCGACGTGACGCCCGCGGTCGGCTTCTCCCACGCCAACGTGGTCGCCGTGCTCGACGCGAAGAGCGAAGGCGGCGAGCTGTTCGCGGCCTCGGAGCACGTGGAGGGCGAGGTCCTGTCGGCGCTCTTGAACAGCGCGGGCCCGGTCGGGCTCTCGCAGCCGGTGGTGCTGCGCATCGCGCTCGACGTGCTCGAAGGGCTCGCCGCGGCGCACGAGCGCGAGCCCGCCCTCGCGCACGGCGAGCTGGGCCCGCACCAAGTGCTGGTCGGCAGCGACGGCGTGGCCCGCATCATCGGCCTGACCACGACGCGCGCGCTCTCGAAGATCTCCGCGCCCATCGGGCCGAAGAACCAGGAGCGCCTCGCCTACGCCGCGCCCGAGCGGGTGAAGGCCATGTCGACCCCGGGCGGCGCCGCCTCCCTGCCCGCGCCCGACGCGCGCGCCGATCTGTTCTCCGTCGCCGTCATGCTCTGGGAGCTGCTCGCCAAGCAGCGGCTCTTCGCCTCGAAGATCGACGCGGCCATCGTGCAGAAGGTGCTCACCGGGCCCATCGCCGCGCTCGAGAGCCTGCCCGCTGCCTCGGTGCCTGCTGCTCTCTCCTCCGCGGTGCAACAAGCGCTGGAGCGCGAGCCGACGAAGCGGACGCGCTCGGCGGCCATCCTGATCGCGGCCATCGAAGGCCTCGGCGCCGACAAGATCGCATCGGCCGACGCGGTCGCCGCCGAAGTCGAGCGGCTCGCCGGCAAGGCCATCGCCTCGCGCCGCGTGGATCTGACGAAGCCCGTCTCGAAGCCGCTCGCCTCCACGCCGAAGCCCCCGGAGGTGGCGAAGCCTTCGACGCCGAAGCCCGCCGAGATCGCGAAGGCGACCACGCCGAAGCCCGCCGAGGTCGCCAAGCCCGCCGAGCCTGCGAAGCCCGCGGCGCCCGAGATCGCGAAGCCCGCCGAGCCCGCGAAGCCTGCGGCCAAGGCGCCGCTGCCGCGCAAGGCGACGTTGCTCGGGATCCCGGCGCCCGTCGTGGCGAAGCCGGAGCCCAAGCCCGCGTCGACGCCGCAGCCCGCGGCGGTCGCGCCGAAGCCGGAGCGCCCGCCGATCCGCGTGGACGAAGGCCTCGAAGACGACGACGCGGCGTGGGCCGAGCCCGAGCCGGCCGATCTCATGAAGGCGCCGGAGCCACCGAAGGCCCCGCCCCCGAAGCCCGATCCGGCCAAGGCGCCGCCTCCGCCCGCGAAGCGCACGCTGCTCATGGGCTCGCCTTCACCGGCGCTCAAGCAAGCGATCGCCGCGGCCGACAAGCCCGATCCGACGAAGGCCTCGGCCAAGCTCGAGGGCGCGAAGCCCGCGGCCGAAGCGCCGAAGCCCGTGGTCGAGGTGGCCAAGCCCGCGGCGCCCGCGCCCGATCCTGCGGGTGGCACGTCGGGCGGAAAGACGGCGCACACCCCGCAGCCGGTCGAGAGCCCGAGCGGGCTCGGCCGCATCGCCGTCGGCACCGAGAAGGTCGCGCCGGGGATGACGCTGGGCCGCTACGAGGTGCTCATGCCCGTCGCGCGCGGCGGCATGGCCTCCGTGTGGGCGGCGCGGCTCCCGGGCTCGCGCGGGTTCCAGAAGATCTTCGCGATCAAGACGATGCTGCCGGACGTCTCCGACGATCCGGACTTCGAGAACATGTTCCTCGACGAGGGGCGCGTCGCGGCGCGCATCCGCCACCCGAACGTGGTGGAGATCATCGACCTCGGCGAGCAGAGCGAGGTGCTCTACCTCGTCATGGAGTGGGTCGACGGCGAGAACCTCGGCTCGCTGGTGAAGGCCGCGCGCCCGCTCGGCGGCATCCCGCTGCCCATCGTGCTCAAGATCGCGTCGCAAATCGCCGCGGGCCTGCACGCCGCGCACGAGCTCCGCGACGACGACGGCAACCTCGTCGATCTCGTGCACCGCGACGTGTCGCCGGCGAACGTGCTCGTGTCGTCGTCGGGCTACGTGAAGATCGTCGACTTCGGCATCGCCAAGTCGAAGGGCCGGCTGCACCAGACGCGCGTGGGCGGCGTGGTGAAGGGCAAGACCCCGTACCTGTCGCCGGAGCAGCTGGGGCAGCTCCCCATCGATCGACGCAGCGACATCTTCTCGTTCGGCGTGCTGCTGTACGTGCTCACCACGGGGCTCCACCCGTTCCGCGGCGAGACGGACGCGAAGACGATCGAGAACATCGCGCTCCGCGAGCCGGTGCCGCTGCACAACATCGTCCCCGGCACGCCGCCCGAGTTCGAAGCGGTGGTGAAGAAGGCGCTCCAGAAGGATCCGAAGGATCGCTACACCACCGCCGCCGAGATGCAGCGCGCCCTCGATCAAGCGGCCGCCGCCGTCGGCGCGGCCACGAACGAAGAGGACGTGGCCGCCTTCGTGAAGCAGGCGCTCGGCGAGCAGCTCGGCAAGCGCTCGCACGATCTCCGGGCCGCGATCGATCGCGCCGAGGGCCGCGCGCCCGTCTCCGAAGGCGATCCCGCGTCCGCGAAGCCGTCGTCGGCGAAGACCGGGTCCGGCGAGCCGGCCTCCGCGAAGCCGTCGTCGGCGAAGCAAGCGTCGTCGGGTGAGCCGGCCTCCGCGAAGCCCGCCTCCGGCAAGCAGGGCGAGGCCGCGCCGGACTCGGTGATCAAGCCGCAGGCCGTCATCACGCTGCACGACATCACGCTCGGCGACGACGAGCCGGAGGCGAAGCCCGTCGAGGCCAAGCCCGTGCGGACCTCGCAGGCGGACACGCAGCCCGCGCTCGAGGAGGTGATCTCCTTCGACGAGGAGCCCGCGGGCGACGCGCCGCCGCCTCCGCGCCGCGAGCCGGACGTGGCCGATCTCGGGATGACGGCGCACCCCGCGCTGCCGCCTCCGCCTCCCGAGCCGGAGCCGCCGCCGGGCCCGGCGCCGCGCTTCGATGCGCCGCCGGTGAGCCCCGCGACGGACGCGGCGATCGAAATCCCCGGCGTGCCGAAGCGGCGCAAGCCGGTCGCGCTCATCGCCGCCGGCGTGATCCTCGGTCTCGGCGTGATCGGCGGCGGCATCGCCGTCATGGCCGGCGGCGGCGGCGACCCGCCCGTGCGCACCGGCACCACCGCGGCGCCCCCCACCGCCACGCCCAAGCCGAGCAGCGCGCCCTCCGCGACGGCCGCGCCGAGCCCCGCGCCGCCTACGCCTCCCGAGACGGCGAAGCCCGCGGACACCGGCGCGGCCGCGCCCACCGAGACGGCCGCCCCGCCGCCGCCCACGCCTCCCGAGCCGGCGGCCAAGGCTCCGGCGCCGAGCCGGCCCGGCGCGAAGGCCTCCGTGCCGGCGAGCAAGCCGCGCGTCCCGCCGAAGAAGTCGAACAACAAAACGTACAACCCGCCCGGGATCTGAGATCGATGACACGAGCCTCCTGGAAGCGTCACGCCGCCCTCGCCGCGATCTTCGCCGCGCCCCTGCTGCTCACCGGCGGCAGCGCCGCGGCTCAGCAGCGCAAGCCCGCGCCTCCCGCGCCGTCGGTCGCGGGAGATACGCAGAAGGCGACGGCGCACTACCTGAAGGGGAGCGATCTCTTCAAAGCGAAGAAGTTTCTCCCCGCGCTCGAGCAGTTCAAGCTCTCGTACCAGACGGTGCCGAGCCCGAACTCGCACCTCTACATCGCGCGCTGTCTCGCGGCCCTCGGCGACACGCAGAAGGCGTGGCTCGAGTTCGACAAAGTCTCCGAGGAGGCCGCGGCCCGCGCGGCCACCGAGGCGAAGTACGGCCCCACGCGCGACAGCGCCAACGTGGAGCGCGACGAGCTCGGCCCCAAGCTCGGCTTGATCACGGTCGACGTGCTGCGCCCCGATCGCGGCTCGGTGGTGCACATCGGCAACCAGGAGATCGCGCCCGAGCGGTGGAACCGGCCCTACCCCGTCGACCCCGGCACCCACGACGTGCGCGTCGAGACACCCGGCCGCCCGATGGTGAAGACCACCATCGCGGTCCGCGGCGGCGAGCGTCGCGCCGTGCAGCTCGACGCCGGCCTCGGCGCACCCGTCTCGAAGAATCCGGAGCCCGTCGCCGCCTCGCACAGCAAGATGAGCCCGCTCCGCATCGGCGGCATCGTGGCGGCCGGCGTGGGCGTCGCCGGCTTCGCCATGTTCGCCGCGGGCGGCGCGCTCAGCTCGGGCACCTACTCGGATCTGAAGACCACCTGCGGCGGCGACACCGGCGGCTGTCGCGGCCTCGACGTCAGCGATCAGATCAGCAAGGGCAAGACGCAACAAGCGATCGCCAACACGGGCCTCATCATCGGCGCGGTCGGCGTCGCCGCCGGCGTGACGATGATCGTGCTCAGCACCCGCACGAAGAAGGAAAGCGCGGGGCCCTCGGCCGAGCTCGTCGTCAAGCCCACCTGGGCCGGGGTATCCGGCACGTTTTAGTTACACGGCGGGGGCACGCGCCCCCGCCGCCCCAGCGGCGAAGCCGCTGGGGCCCCACCACCCCGCGATCCACCCTCGCTGACGAGCACGTTGCGCCGCTTCGGGCCTGACGTGGTCGCATCGGGAAACGTGACTGGCCCGAGGGTTGGCTTCGGGCTTCCTCTAGCCAGCGCAGCTCGCGCCATCGTTTCATCGCTCACGTGATGCGTGCGAGCGTCAGCTCGGATCCTTGCAGCAGCGAAAACCCACTTCGTAGAAGCGGAACTGCGGCCCGTGCGACTCGTTCGTGCCGCGGCAGCCGGCCCATGGCTTGGACCAGTAGCCGCCCTTCAACGAGGATCGATACGGCCACTCGGGGCGAGACGTCTGCACCCACTCTTCGACGTTGCCCGTGAGATCGTGGACCCCGTAGGCGCTCACGCAGGCCGCGCGGGATCCCGCGGGCTCGCCTTGCCATGCGCGCTTCGTCTCGGCGTCGCGCACCGCCGCGTCGCGCGAGGCGAGCTTGGCCTCGCTGACCGGACGATAAGGCTTGTCGCTGTTGCAGGTGCCCGGCTGTTGGTGCCAGCCGTAAGGCCACGGGCGCGTCTCGGGGCCTTCGCATGCGAGCTCCCATTCGAACTCGGTGCAGAGCCGCTTTCCCGCGGTGGCGCACAGGGCCTCCGCCTCGACGAAGCGCGCCATCACCACGGGCACGACGCCCGCCTTGTTCGGCCACTCGTAGACATCCATGCACGCGCGGATCGGCGTCGCGCGCGGCTCGTACGCGACGAGCCCCGGGAAGATCGCGAAGCAATGACCGGCGCGCCAATCGGCGCAGATGCGCTGCACGTTCTCGTGATGCACCCCTTCGACGAGGCGCATGTCGGGCGGGCACGCCGCGCTGGAAGACGGCGGCGCGGGCGCGGCGGCGAGGATCTGGGCGAGCAAGCTCTCGAGGAACACCGCGCGCATGGGTGCAGAGCCCGCGCCTCTCGGCAAGCCTCATCGTGAAGGACCACGCGCCGGCGCGACATCGTGGTGAAGCTTCGTCGCCGCGATCACGCGCGGCGCGCGCGCCGGGCTAACCCTCGCAGGGTTTCGCTTCCTCGGTCACGAGGTAACAGCACTTGCTCGAGGACGCGACGGGGCCGCAATCGACGGAGACCAAGTACACGCACGAGCTGCTCGGGACGATGTGCAGCACGGCGTCGTACTGGTTGGGGCAGCCGTCGGCCGGCGTTGGGAAGCAGGCGGTGGTCTGGCTCTGGCCGGCGCCGACGCCGGTCGACGTGAGCGCACAGCTGCCACCGTCCTTGGCGCCGCTGCCACCGAAGCCCGTTCCCGTGCTGTACGTCCCTTCGCCGCCGGCGCCGCCGTATCCGATCACCCCACCGTCGCGATCGACCGCGACCTTCGCTCCGCAGCCAAACACAATCGCAGCGATCATCGCGACAGCGGCGAGTCGCCGTGCGCTCCGGAACGTGAACGTCGAGCCCATGCGGAGGCCTCCCGTGCGAAAGTTGACGGCCAGCACACCATCGGTGCACGCCGCATGCCGGTGCGCCTCGGCCGGTGTGCGCGACGCGCGACCTATCGTGGCGCCGCGCCTGCGCCGCGTTCATCGGCGCGCGCGCCGACATCGATGCGCGGCTCGGCTCGGAACGTGACCGACGCGGCGTGACGCGAAAGGACGCGAGCCCTTCCCGCAGCTCAGAAGCGGATGTTCTTCGGCGCCGGCGGCGACTTCTGCGGTCCCTTGTTCTTGCGCAGGCCTTTGGGCCACGGCGCGCGCGCGCTGCCGAGCGGAGCCGCCGAAGCGCTTCCCGCGGGCGCATCCGCCGAGCTTCCCGGAGCCGCATCCGCCGAGCTTCCCGGAGCCGCATCCGCCGAGCTGCTCGCCGAAGGCGCAGCGGAGGCCGCCGGCTCACCGGAGGCGGCCGTCGGCGCAGCGGAGGTGGCCGCCTCGGCGCCGGCGGAAGCCGTTGGCGCGCTCGTGCCGGCCTGCACGCCGAGGAGCGGCGCCAGTCGATCGTGGACGAGCCACGCGCCGGTGCCGAACAACGCCGTCACCGCGATGGCCGGCGCGATCCACAGGAGGCGGGGCGCTGTCCGCCGCTTGGCCACGATGGTCTCGACGACGGGCGGCGGCGCCCCCGCGGGCGAAGACCCAGCCGCATTGGATGCGGCCACCGGCATCCCATCCGGCATCACGGTCAGGAGCCGCCGAAACCCGCCCGCGAGCCATTGCTTCACGATCGAGTTGCCGGTGACGTCGTCCTCGATGCCCTGCCCCGCGGCCCACGCCGCCAGCGCGCAGCCGAGATCGCGCATGCGGTTCCAGCGCGCGGACACGTCCTTGGCGAGCCCCTGCGCGATGATGGCCGCGAGCTGACCTTCGTTCACGCCGTGCGCCGAGATCGGGAGCGGATCGCTCGTGAGGATGGACGCGATCAGCGCGTTGTAGTTGGCCGCCTCGAAGGGCCGCACGCCGGCGACGAGCTCGTAGAGCACCACGCAGAAGGCCCAGCAATCCGTGGCCTCGCCGACGTTCTCCGCGCCGCGCGCCTGCTCCGGCGACATGTAGTCGGGGCTGCCGAGCACCTCGCCCGCCTGCGTCACGTGCCGATCGATGCCTTCGGAGAGCAGCTTGGCGATCCCGAAGTCGACGATCTTCGGCAGAAGCGCGCCGTTCTCCGCGGTCACGATGATGATGTTGTCCGGCTTGAGATCGCGATGAACGATGCCCTTGCCGTGCGCCGACACGAGCGCGGCCGCCACGGGCAGCATCGTCTGCACGGCGACCGCGGGCGTGAGCCGCTTCTTCCGCCGGAGGATGGCGCTCAGCGACTCGCCGTGGAGCAGCTCCATGACGATGAACGGATCGCCCTGCTCCGACTCGCCGAAATCGAACACGCGCACGATCGACGGGTGCATCAGCCGCGCGGCGGCGCGCGCCTCGGTGAGCAGGCGCTCGGCGGCGCCGGCCTCGGTACGATCGCGGCGGATGAGCTTGATGGCGACGTCGATGTCGAGCGGGATGTTGTGCGCCTGCCACACCGCGCCCATGCCGCCGCGCCCGATGATGCGCGTGAGCCGGTATTTCCCGGCGATCACGTCGCCCGCGAGGTAGGGCCTGGGCAGCGCCGCGCCCTCGGCCGTGACCGGCGCTCCCACCACCGGGATCGGCAGCACGGGGCCCGGGGCGATGGCGGCAGGCGGCGCAACCGGCGTCGCATCGGGGAACGATCTGCGCAGCTCGAGCTCCAGCGCGGCCTGCGCGTTGGACCCCATTCGCCGGGTCTGCGAGGTGTTCCGCTCCTCGTCGATGAGCAGATCCTCGGGATCCAGCTCCTGGACTGGCAAAGGGGGAGCAGGCATGCGCCGTGTGCACCCGAGGCTACAACGGTCGACGCGCGGGGTCGACAAGTCGTCTTCGTCACGCCGTCACGGAGCCGTCCGCCGCGGCGCGCGCAATCCCTCGCGACGCGCGCGCGAAGCGGCAAAGTAGCCCCGCGCTCGGCCACTCCGACTCCGCCCCCGCCGTAGGGGTCGACGCGGAGCGGCCTCACCGCGCGCCCCACGCGAGGGCTCGGGAAGCGCGCACGGATCTTCGGGGTGATGCGCCCGCGAGGTTTTGCTCGAGCTCTGCTCATCGGACGCATCGGCGATTCTTCGCCGGCCTCCGAGGCCCGGCGGTATATTCCTGCGAGGCGCCGCAAGCTGCGCTCCGTTCCTGTCCGCGGGGCTCCGTAGGGCCCTGGGCTCCGCTCGACACCGAGAACCCCGACTGATGTCCAACGGCCGATTCTCAGGTATCAACCAGCGCATCGCCGATCGGCTGCTCGCGGAGGGGCGGCTCACGCGCGAAGATCACCAGCGGGTCGTCGAGTACGCCACGCGCCAGAAGGGTCGCATCGAAGAGGCGCTGATCGAGCTCGAGGTGATGAGCGAGGCCGACCTCCTCAAGTTCATCGCCACCGTGCACAACACCCGCTTCGTCTCGGGCGACAAGCTCTCGAAGGCGGTGATCGAGCCCCGCCTCCTCGCCCGCGTGCCGGTGCGCACCGCCGATCTGCACGGCGTCTTCCCGGTCCTCTTCGACGACAAGGCGAGCGTCCTCTCGGTGGTCACGGCCGACCCCGACAACGACGCGGCCCTGCACGAGGTCCGCCTCGCCGCCGGCGTGAAGGAGGTGCGCGCGCTCGCCGCCCGCCCCGCCGCCGTGCGCGCCGCCATCCAGTACCACTACCGCAACGATCGCGGCGCCTTCAGCGTCCTCTCCCGTCCCGTCGGCTTCCTCGAGATGCTGCACGCGGGCGATCCCTTCGATCGCCGCTCGACACAGACCCAGTCGCAGCCCGGCGGCACGCCGACGCAGAAGCAGCCCACGCCGCCGAGCTCGCCCACACAGAGCTGGACGCAGTCGCACACGCCCTTGGCCCCACCGCCCCAACCTCCGCAAGCCGGATGGGGCCCGCAGCAGCAGCCCTGGGGCGGCCCCTTTCAGCAAGCGGCCACCCAGTTCCCCATGGGCGCGCCGCAACAGAACCCGTTCGGGATGGGGCCGCCGCAAGGCGGCTTCGGGATGGGACCGCAGCAAGGCGCCTTCGGGATGGGACCGCAGCAGCCCGGGTGGGGACCGCAGCAGCAGCCGGGCCAGTGGACGCAGCAACCGCAGGGCTGGGCGCAAGGCCCGCAAGGCGGCTTCGGCGGCCCCGCACCCGCGATGCAGCAGCCGCAGATGCAGCAACCGCAGATGCAGTCGCCGCAAATGCAGTCGCCGCAGATGCAGCAACCGCAAATGCAGCCGCCGCAGCAGATGCAGCAGCCGCAGCAGATGCAGTCGCCGCCGCCGCCTGCGCCGCAGTCCCCTCCTCCGCGCGAAGCGCCGGCCCCGGCGCAGCCTGCGCGGAGCCGATCGCACACGCCCACCAAGATCGATCAGTTCCTCGCGCCCCCGCAGCCAGCGGCGCAGCCGCCCGCGCCGGCGCGCTCGCCCTCGACGTCGTCGCAGAGCAGCGCGAACGCGAAGGCCGCCTTGCCCGCCTCGGCGTCGCCGCAATACATCGAGACCCTCAACGTCCTCGTCAGCCTGCTGGAGAGCTCGCGCGCCGATCTCCGCGGCCACTCGGCCACCGTCGCGCGCCTCACCCGCAAGACCTGTGAGCGCATCGGCCTCTCGCCGCTGCAGACGGCGGCGTTCACGGCGGCCGGCTACCTGCACGATCTCGGCAAGATGGGCGCCTACCACCTCACCGCGCTCAACGTCGCCGAGTACGAAGGCCACCGCATCGCGGCCGGCAAGAGCGGCGATCTCCCCGTCCACTTGATGGAGTCGGTCGGCCTCCTCCCGGAGACGCTCCAGGCCATCGCCTCGATGTACGAGCGCTACGATGGCCAAGGCATCCCCGATGGTCAGGCCGGCAAGGACATCCCGCTCGGCGCGCGCATCCTCGCCGTCGCCGACACGTACGCCGACCTGACGCAGAACCCGCGCAACCCCTACCGCAAGATCCTCCGCCCCTTCGAGGCCTGCGAGGTGCTGCTCCAGTATCGCAGCACCGTCTTCGATCCCAACATCGTCGACATCTTCCGCCAGTCGACGACGGGCGAGGACATGCGCGCCAAGCTCCTCAGCGATCGCCACGAAGCGCTCATCGTCGATCCCGATCCGGAGGAGACCACCGTCCTCGAGCTGCGCCTCATCGAGCAGGGCTTCGAGGTGAAGATCGCGCGCACCGCGGCCCAAGCGCGGAAGCTCCTCGGCGAGAACGAGATCGACGCCGTCATCAGCGAGATCGATCTCGACACCCCCGACGGCGGCCTCGCCCTCCGCGACGCTTTGCTCAAAGAGGGCGCCGCGCGCGACGTCACCTGGGTGATGCTCACGAGCAAGACCGATCGTCAGGCCGCGCAGCGCGCCTTCGATCTCGGCGTGGACGACTTCGTGATGAAGCCCGTCTCCGCCGACATCTTCGCCGCCAAGCTGCGCCAGCTCATCGAGCGGCGCGCGAGCAAGGAGGGCGGCGGCGGCGCGCGCGGCGTGACCGGCTCGCTCACCGAGATGTCGCTCCCCGACATGATCCAGATCCTCTGGCACGGCCGGAAGACGTGCGCGCTCCGCATCACCTCCGGCCCGAGCAGCGGCGAGATCGACTTCGCCGAAGGCCAGGTGGTCGACGCCCGCTGGGACGCGCTCCGCGGCGAAGATGCCTTCTACAAGCTCCTCACGCTGCGCGAGGGCGACTTCCGCCTCGATCCCACCTTCAAGCCGACGACGCGCACCATCGAGGCCTCTCCCGAAGCGCTCCTCCTCGAGGGCATGCGTCGCCTCGACGAGGGCTCGACCTGATGGACGCTCCCCGTCTCGAGACCGATCGCCTCCTCCTCACCATGCCGCCGCCCGAGACGGCGGCGCGCTTCGTCGCCTACGCGCGGGAGAACGACGCGCACCTCGCGCGCTGGGAGCCCCCGCGGCCCGAGGGCTATTTCACCGAGGGCTATTGGTACCGGCGCCTCGAGCGCAACCAGGACGAGCTCGCCCGCGATCAATCCCTCCGCTTCGCCCTCCTCGAGCGCGGCAAGCCCGAGGGCCCCGTGCTCGGCCACGTGAACTTCAACAACATCGTGCGCGGCTCGTTCCAAACCTGCACGCTGGGCTACAGCATCGATCACCGCTGGGAGGGCCGCGGCCTCGTGACCGAGGCGCTCAACGCCGCCATCCCCTTCGTCTTCCAGGAGCTCAAGCTCCATCGCGTCCAAGCCAACTACATCCCCACGAACGAGCGCAGCGGCCGCGTCTTGAAGCGCCTCGGCTTCGTCGTCGAAGGCTACGCCCGCGAGTACTTGTTCATCGGCGGCGCCTGGCGCGATCACATCCTCACGTCGCTCTTGAACCCCCGCTCGCTCGTGCCGGCGTGACCGAGCCCGCGCAGCGCGCGAGCTCTTGCAGCGACCGATCGCCGCTCACACCTGCAAGCGGATGATCATCACGAGCACCACCACCGCCACCACCGACAGAACCGTGACCCACCGGCGCACGGGGCGCGTCTGCTGCGGCGGCGGCGCCCACGGGATGGCCTCTGCTCCCTCCTGCGCCGCGAGCTCGTGGATCATGGCGTGCATCCGCTCGAGGAGCTCCTCCGACGAGAAGCCCTTCGTCCGCACGGCCGTGCGGTGCAGCGTCCCGCTGGAGAGCGGCAGGTCGACGATCGCCTCTTCGATCCAAGCGCCGTACGTGCCGCAGTCGAAGTCGTCGCCCGCGCCGTCCGCGAGGACGACGATGGCGCGCACCGCGGCGAGGAGGCCGGCGAGCTGCGCCGGCGACAGCGTCCCGCGCACGCGCTGAAAATCGGAGATGCCCGTGTCGTCGACCTCGACGAGGACGCCGTCCGCGCCGGGCGAGAAGCGGATCTCGAGCCGAGCCAGAGGCCCGCACCCGAACTCGCCGGTGAACGTGATGTGGCCCGATCCCATGAGCCTCTCGGGGCCGCGATACACGTCAGCGCTCACGCTCACCTCCCTCGGACACACGTCTCTCGCACAGCCATCTGCGGACGGCGAGCGCTCGGCGATGTCCAGCCTTACGTCGTGGGCTTCGGGCCGGGCCCCGATCGCTCGCAGGCGATGCGCCATGACGCTGGCACATGGGGGCACAGGCCTCGAGCGATTCGCTCCTGAGCCTCGTGATTCCGTGGCTCCATGCGTGGCACGGGATCTGCTGAATGGCCCCGGCGCAAAAGAGGTGCGGGCATGAAGACGGCGAAGGCTTGGCTTTTCGGGGTGGCGCTGGCTGCGGTGGCCCTTGCGAACGTGCGTGACGCGGACGCGTGCGGAGGCTGCTTCGTGGCGCAGTCGGAGAGCACGGTGGTCACCGGCCACAAGATGATCCTCTCCATCTCGCAGCAGCAGACGACGCTCTACGACCAGATCGTCTACAGCGGCGATCCTTCTTCGTTCGCGTGGATCCTTCCGGTGAAGGGCGTCGCCGACGTCGGGCTCTCGTCGGACGCGCTCTTCCAAGCCCTCGATCAACAGACCACCGTCACCATCAACTCGCCGCAGATCACCTGTCCTCCACCGCCGGACTGCGGCGGCGACGACGCCTTCTTCGGCGGCGGCGGCGCGGGCGGCGCGAGCGGTGAGGATCCGGTCACCGTCGTCGCCCAGAGCACCGTCGGCCCGTACGAGACCGTGCAGCTCAAGTCGTCGAGCCCGGGCGCGCTCGCCGCGTGGCTCGCGGAGCACGGCTACAACATCCCCGCCGACGTGCAGCC
Source organism: Minicystis rosea (assembly GCA_001931535.1). Taxonomy (GTDB): domain Bacteria; phylum Myxococcota_A; class Polyangia; order Polyangiales; family Polyangiaceae; genus Minicystis; species Minicystis rosea. The sequence goes on along the minus strand of CP016211.1, from coordinate 12,746,957 downwards.
CGTCGTCGACGCCTACGTCGGCGAAGGCTTCGACTTCCTCGCGCTCAAGCTGGTGCCCGGCAAAGGCATCAACGCCATGCGCCCCGTGCGCATCACCACGGCCGGCGCGAGCCCGGTGCTCCCGCTCCGCATGGTGGCCGCGGGCACGGGCCCGATCACGCCGATCACCCTGTGGGTCATGGGCGAAGGCCGCTACGACACGGTGAACCTCCCGAGCTTCCAGGTCGATGGCAACCTGCTCGTGTGGAACTGGGACACGTCGCAGAGCAACTACACCCAGCTCAAGCAGGTCGGCTTCGCCTCGACGCAGAACAAGGGTTGGCTGATCCAGGCGGCCGAGCCCTTCTCGAAATACTGGCTCTCCGATTCGCTCTACAGCCTCGCCGAGTGGGATCCCGAGGGAAGCGGCTATGCGGACGAGAACGGCATGAACGCCGCGGCCGCCGTGGACGACGACATGGCTGCGCTCTTCGGCTCCATCGCCGAGAGCTCGCTCTGGGTCACGCGGCTCAACGGCGAGCTCGCGCGCAGCGCGCTCGGCGCCGATTTGCAGCTCGGCGCCTCGGCGAGCCAAGCCACCATCCAACGCACGTTCAACCTGACCTTCAGCACCGGCACGCCGCCCGCGTGTCCGTCCTTCCCCCCGTGCGACCCCGGTGAGGGCAGCAACGATGGTTGGGGCTTGTGGGGCAACAACGGCAATGGCCCCGGCGGGGGCAACAGCACCGGTTGCGCGATGACGCACAGCAACGGAATGCCCATGCTGGGCGGCCTCGCCCTGATGGCAGCGCTCGCCTTCGCCCGCCGCCGTCGCCACGGCCGCTGACGTCTTCCTCCCTCCGCGCATCCGTCTCGTACGGCGTCCCCGCGCTTGCCCTGATCCGCGCGAGGCCCTAGCCTCAGGCGCAGGCGTGGACCGCGCATGCGGCCGCGACCCGGAGGAAAATGTACGGACAAGGCAACGGCGCACCGGCCGCGAAGCGCCCCGCTCGCAAGATCACGGTCCCCGAAATCCGCGCGCGCAAGGGCGGCACGCCGCTCGCGATGGTGACGGCTTACGACTTCACGATGGCCCGCCTCTTCGACGAAGGCGGCGCGGATCTGCTCCTCGTCGGCGACTCGCTCGGCATGGTGGTGCAGGGTCATCCGACCACGCTGCCGGTCACGGTCGAGGAGATCTGTTATCACGGCCGCGCCGTGGCGCGCGGCGCGCAGCACGCGCACGTCGTCGGCGACATGCCCTTCATGAGCTTTCAGGTCTCCCCGGAAAAGGCCCTGGAGAACGCGGGCAAGCTCATCAAGGACGGTGGCTGTGAGAGCATCAAGCTCGAGGGCGGTGAAGAGATCGCCGAGCACGTGCGCCGCATCGTCCTCGCCGGCATCCCGGTGATGGGCCACGTCGGCCTGACCCCGCAGTCCGTGCACGCCATGGGCGGCTTCAAGGTCCAGGGCAAGAGCGACGAGGCCGTGGAGCGTTTGCTCGACGGCGCGCGCGCGCTGGAGGACGCGGGCGCGTATGCCGTCGTCCTCGAGGCCATCCCGCCGGACGTGGCCGAGGAAGTGACGGCCGCGCTCACCATCCCGACCATCGGTATCGGCGCAGGCCCCTCGTGCGATGGCCAGGTGCTGGTCTGTTACGACATGCTCGGGATGTATCCCGATCTCCGTCCCAAGTTCGCCAAGCGCTTCGCCGAAGTGGGCGAGCAGATCTTGAAGGCCACGCGCGATTACGTGGACGAGGTGCGCGAGCGCACGTTCCCCGCGCCGGAGCACACGTTCAAGCCGAACGGGCCGCGCAAGCTCCGCCCCAAGACCGATGAGGTCGTCCTCACGATCGACGAGATCCCCTCGCACTGGCAGACGCATTGAAGGGCCTTTGGGGCTCGCCCGGCGCGTGTCGGGCGAGCCCCTAAGTCGACCCGAACGGCGTCGAGCTCCATCCGCTGACGTGACGTGCGTGCCCCGTGCTCGCCCGGTATCCTCCGGGCAGGCGGGTTACGCTCGCTCCGGCAGCACGCATGTATCGGGACCTCCCCTTCAGCGCTCGTTGCTCCTGCGGTTATCACCGCGCTCACCACTTCGTCAGCGAAGAGGCGGAGTACACCACCATGGGCTGGGTGCTCCTCATCATCGGCGTCACGCCGCAGCCGACCCGCGTGGTCTTCCGTTGCCGGCGGTGCGATTTCGTCTTCGGCCAGACGACGGATCCACGCGTCCTCGTCCTGCACGACTGACGGCTTCATCGCGCCACGCGCCGATACGGCCTACAAATGCAAGAAGGCGCACTGCCGAGACGAGCTCGCCCGTGCGCCTTCGGATCGTCGCCGACACCGGGCCTCCGGGCCCGGCGCGCCGGTCAACGCGACATCATGCCGGCGAGCATCTGGCTGCCACAGGACATCATCATCGGCACGCCGGTGCTCATCATCTTCATCATGGATTCGCAGCGCTCGCGCAGCATCTCCATGGTCATGCCCTCGACGGGCATCATCTTGCAGACGATACCGTCTTTGCCCATCTCCATCGTCATCCGGCAGGGCATCGGGGCCACGCCCGGCATCATGCCCATCATCGGCATCATCATGTTGGGCATCATCGGCATCATGCCCATCATGCCCGGCATCATCATGTTGGGCATCATCATGTTGGGCATCATGCCCATTTGAGGCATCATCGGCATCATCATGCCGGGCATCATCCCCATTTGAGGCATCATCATGCCGGGCATCATCCCCATCTGAGGCATCCCCATCTGAGGCATTCCCATCTGAGGCATGGCGGTTTGCGGCATGGCAGGCATGTTCATGGCAGGCATCATGGCGGTTTCCTCCCTCATCGAGGCTCTCGAATAACTGTGCTGGCAGCCGCGATCAAGACAGATGAAGAGTCCGCTCGCACTTTCATCCACCCCATTGGAGGCGCGCCCAACGCCGGCGGACGCGCGCCTCAATCACGCGAAAACACTCTCCAATTCATGAAGACTCGTCACCGGCGTCACATTGCATCGGCGCGCGTGTCCGGAGCGGAAACACGATATCTCAGGGCGCGCGGAAGATGACTTTAGGGGAAACGATGATATCGAATCAGGCCCGCCCCCGACTTCGCTGCACCGGCGCGCGGAACGGGTGAGAGCGCCATCACCGTTGGAGCGCGCGGAGGCGAATGTCACGCGCGAGCATGGATGGAGCGCTCGCGCTCGGCGATCCGACGGCGGCCCGCGCGCACCTCGACGTGGCGCGCACCGCCGGCGATTCACCTCGTGTGCTCGACGTGCAAGACCTCGCGCCGAACGCGCGGCGGCGCGGAGCGCTCGACGGCGCGATCGATCCGCGCGGCGCTACTGCGTCTTCTCGGCGTAGGTCATCACCAGGTACATCACGCACTCCGTGTCACCGGGGTTCTTGTACTGGTGCGGGACGTCGGCCTCGAAGAGGATGGCGTCGCCCGTGGCCAAGAGGTGGCGCTCGGTGCCGGCGATGAGCTCGAGCGTGCCGTGGTTCACGACGAGGTTCTCGATGGTGCCCGGCGGGTGCGGATCGGCCTGCTCGACGCCGTGGGGGCCGAGGCGGAGCTGGTAGAACTCGGTCGTGCGGGGCTCGTCGAAGGGGAAGAGCGCGCGCGACGAGAAGGCGCCGTCGTGCGAGGTGAGGATCTTCGCCTTGGCGGCGGGCATCACCGTGGTGCGACCGACGCTGCGGCTCGTGATGAGCGCGGAGAACGGGACGCCGAGGGCGCGCGCGATCTTCCAGAGCACGTTGATCGTCGGCGTGCTCTGGCCGAGCTCGATTTGACCGAGCATGGCGCGGCTCACGTTCGACGCGCGGGACAGACGCTCCAGCGAGAGGCCGCGCTTGATGCGCAGGCGGCGCAGGTTCGATCCCACGACGGGCGTGAGATCGGCGGACGCTTCGGCGGAGGCGACCTCGTAGGTCCAGTCGCCTTCGTGCTCCTCCGGAGGGCCGGGCTCGGCGGCAGATGCCGGCTCCTCGGCCCGCGTTCGTTCGACCGCATCCGTTGCGACACGCCGGCTCTCGGCGCGCTCTGCGCCCTTCTTCGCCTTCGACGAATTCTCGCGCACGGATTTCATCTCGGACCTCGCTTCACCGGCAGCCGGTCCGACGGATCGTCTTCATCGCATCGGCCAGAAAGGTACCCACATCCACACCGGGACCCAGATCAGCGGCTGTACGGCCGGAACGGCGGCAGGTCTTTCGCCCCTGCTTTCGCGACGCTTCCGGTATTCCGTCAAGTCGATCACCTGAGCACCCTGTGCGCTCATCTACACCACCTCCAGCCGTCAGATCCATTCATCCGTCATAGCGGAGGAAGTGTCAAGGGAACCCATCCAACATCACGGACGGACCTCCGCCTCGCTGGAGGGCACGGAGAAGCTCGGATGCTCGCGCACGTCTCGTTAGGCCAGCGAGGAGAACGTGAAGATCGGGGCGCGCTCCTCGACCGAGAGAAGCCGGCGAGCGGCGGCGATCGCTCGACGATGCAGTCGGTCGTCGTGCGGTCGCTCGGCCGAGATGTTCTTCGACGAAGGCACTCGTGATCTCCATCGCTGTCCGAGCGCACGCCCAGCAGCGGAGAGCGCCGGCGACGACACGCGATGCAGCGATGCCGAATCGCTGCGAAGACCGATGGAGGCCTCGCGACTGGCAACGTCGCGGTAAGATTGTGCCATATCGCGCCACGACCAAGGGCCTTTGGCGAAGCGGCGACGGGCTCGCCTTCGTGCGGGCATGAAGCGCGCGAGAAGCCTTTTTCGAAGCCTATACGCTTCGGGCCATCCACCGCAGGCGCCCGTTCCGCCTGCGAGCGTGCATGGGTATCGTTCGTGCAGAGGACCTCGAAGAACATGAAGCGCATCCCCTGGCCGCTCGCGATGCTTCTCGGTTTGCTCGCGGCGGCGTGCTCGTCGGTCGAGGTTCCCCCCGGCACGGGCGGCGCCGGCGGAGAGAGCGCGACCTCGAGCTCGAGCTCGTCATCGACGTCGAGCACCGGCGCCGGCGCCGATTGCCACGGCGTCGAGAGCACGTGGAAGGTGCTCACCACGGGGCCGATCCCGTGCAAACAGAGCTCCGATTGCTGCGTGATCATCAATGGCTGCCTCAACGAGGCCCAGGTGGTGAGCGCCGAGCACATGGAGGAGGCCAAAGCGGTCTGGCCCACGTGCGACGATCAATGCTCCTTCTGCATCCCACCCGCGGTGCAGGTGGAGTGCGTGAGCGGCGCGTGCGCGGGCAAAGCCGTGATCCTGCCGCCGGGCAGCTCCACGGACATCCTTCAAGATCACTGCGGCAACGGCCTCCCCGTGGGCGCCGAGCCCGGCAAGCTCAACTTCACCTGCGCCGGCTGACGCGCGCGCCGGCGCCGTTCGCGGTCATCGGTTGAAGGACGGCGCGCTCGACGGCCGGGTGCTCACCGTGCTTTTCGCGTGCGCATACGAGCGGGCACGGCAGTGATAGCGTGCGTGGGATGAGCGCCGCGACTTGTCACGCCCACTCGGAGGTGCCCGCCACGGCGACGTGTCGCGGTTGCTTCAAGCCCCTTTGCGACATTTGCACCCTCAACGACGATGGCTTCGTCCCCCGCTGCGCCGCTTGCACGCGCCGGCAGCGCCGCAATGGTTGGATATTCCGCGGCGTCGTGGGGGTGTTGTTCCTCGGGGTCATCGGGGCCGGCGTCTACTTTCAACGCACGTACGAGAAGCCTTACGACTACGGCGCGGCGACCGCCGACGTCCGCCGTCTCTCCGAGCAGCTCGACAAGGAGCCTTGTGATCGGCGCAAGATCATCGAGCTTGGAGAGGCCATGATGCGCGCCGGTGACAACCGGGGCACCTTGAAGCGCGCCGACGCGTTCCTCCAGAAGTGCGGCGATTACCCGCGCCTCCGCTGGCTCACCTACGAAGCGCACAAGCAGCTCAGCGAGTGGAACGAGGCCGCGGCCGAGGCGACGAAGCTCATCGAGTCGAGCCCGTACGACGCGGATTTCCGCGGGTGGCGCGGGATCGCCTACGAGCAGAAGGGGGACCTCGATCGCGCGGCCGACGACTTCCGCCAAGCGCTCTTGCTCAAGCCGCGGCTCGGCGATCTGCCCATCAACCTCGCCAACATCTACGAGCGCCAGGGCAAGCCGTGCGACGCGATCTTCCCGCTCGAGCAGGCCGTGTATCACCACCCGGACGCGCGCAACGTGGGCGCCATCCGCACGCGCATCGACGGGCTCATGGAGAAGGGCGGGTGCGGCTCGCTCGCCGGCGAGGGCAAGGCGCAGATCCGCGTCCATCCCGGCGAAGGCGTGCTGCGCGCCACCGCGCGCATCAAGGGAGAGAACGGCACCTTCGTGGTCGACACCGGCGCGAGCTACGTGACCATCGCGCGGGCCTTCGCCGATCGGATCAAGGTCGACACCGCGCGCGCCCCCAAGATCATGCTCCAGACGGCGAACGGTGTGCGGACGGGCCAGCTCGTCGTCCTCCCGCTCGTCGAGGTGCAGGGGGTGAAGGCCGCGCAGGTGCCCGCGGTGGTGATCGACGAGCTCGGCGGCACCGATGGGCTGCTCGGGCTGAGCTTCCTCTCGCGGTTCGACATGAAGCAGGCGGACGGCGTGCTGGAGATCACGCCGCGCCGGCGGAAGTAGCGGTCGCGCGGCCGATCAAGCTTCGGCGCGCTGCGTCCTCTGACCGAGGATGCGGAGGATGAGCTCGACGGCGAAGAGGCCGAGCAGCACGAGCGCGACGTAGGGGGAGATGTCGAGCGAGGGATCGACGCCGCCGAGCGAGGCGGCGCGGGTCTCGTCGCGGGTGCGGCGCGGGCGGAGATCGATCTCGCGATCGGGGACGGCGGCGACGCGGGTGCTGCGCTCGCCGTCGAGCTCGAGCTCGTAGAGGCCGGCGTTCGCGGGATCGGCGCGCAGGCGGCGGCCTTCGGGAGAGACCGGCTTGCCGGAGGTGTCGCCTTCGTAGACGCGGAGCGGCTCGGGCTTGCCGGCCGCGGCGGTGGAGACGCGCTGCACGGAGACGGCCTTGTAGCCGTCGAAGGTCCAGCTCTCGCCGACGTCGATGCGACGCGCGCCGCCGCGGGCGCGCGCGGTGCCGACGAAGCGATCGAGGAGCGCGAGGAACGCCGGGCGGAGGACGAGATCGCTCTCGTCGGTGCTGAGCGGGAGCGTGAGCGCGAGCACCGCGCCGCGGCCGAGCGATCGACGGAGGAGCAAGGGCGCGCCGTCGAGCCAGCGCGCGAGGATGTCGGCGCGCTCGCTGGCCGCGGGATCGAGGGCGGCGCGGCCGTGCGGCGCGAGATCGGCGAGGCCTTCGGCCGACGGGCCGAGCTGCACGGCGGTCGCGGGATCGATGCCCGGCGACGGCGACGGGCCCCAGCGAACGACGCCCGGAACGAGCGGCTCGAAGCCGGCCCCGAGCGGCGCCGCGGCGGCGCGCGGGCCGAGCGTGAGGAGCAGGACGCCGCCGCGCTCGACCCACGCGGCCAGCGTGCGCCGCACCTCGGGGGTGAAACCGGGCACGTCGTCGACGACGAGGGCCGCGTACTTGTTGAGATCGTCGGCGTGCTCCGGGACGGCGGGCAGCGGGTGGATCTGCGCGTCGAGCTCCATGGCCGTGAAGGCCTGCTCGATCGGCGGCGGGCCGCCGGTGGCCACGTGCGTGGCCGCGGCGTCGACGACGACGCCCATCGGCAGCGCGCCGCCGGCGACGACCACGGGCGCCTCGTCGTCCTCGGCGATGGCGTCGGTGCCGGTGAGCCCCGCGCGCAGCACCTCGGGTGCGTTCTTGGGGATCTCGACGGCGATCTCTTCGCGCACCACGTTCGGCCCCAACGCCACGGTGCCGAGGACCTCGCGGCCCGCGCGGATCTCGAGCGAACGCCCCGCCGACGGCCCCTTCGCGGCCGCAGGCTCGGCCGAGGGAACCGCGCTCGCGCTCGCGCTCGGCAAGGCGGCGGGGCGCGCGGCGTCGCCGTTCGTCGTGCACACGACGCGCGCCCAGACGCGCGTGCCGGCGCGATCGGCGCGGGTCACCGCGCAGTCGCTGCCGCTCGCGACGAGCTCGGGCACGGGCAGCCACACGATGATGTCGCCGTCGCCCGCGAGCGCGGGCGCGTCGGGCGGGGAGCCGTCGGCGAGATCGCTGAAGACGACGACGCGCTTGTCCCGCTGCGCGAGGCCGCGGAGGAGGCCTTTGGCGAGATCGACGGCGCCGTCGAGATCGGTGGCCCGATCGGAGGGCGAGAGGCCGTCGAGCGCTTCGATCGCGGCGGCCATGTTCGAGGTCGATCCGAGCGCGACGCGCGCGGGCGAGCCGGCGAGGACGACGGCCACCGCGTCACCGCCGGTGAGGCCGTTCATCAGCTCGCGCGCCGCGGAGAGCGAGCGGGCCCAGCGGGTCTGCCCGTTCGGCAGCTTGGCCCGCATGCTCAGCGAGTCGTCGATCACGAACGCCAGCGCCACCGACGCGCCCGATTGGCGGTTGAGCGCGAGCCGCGAGCAGCGCACGAACGGCGTCGCGCCGAGGAGCGCGAGCAACACCACGGCCAGCGCGCGCACGGAGAAGAGCGCGCGATCTTCGAGCATGCTGCGGCGCCGCGCGGCCGGCGGCGTGGGCGGCACGAGGCGCGCGGGCGGGAACAAGCGCTCCTCCGCCTGGCGCCGGCGGAGCATGTGCGCGACGACCGGCGCCGCCACGAAGAGCGTGATGGCCAGCGCGGAGAGGGTGAGGAAGCTCATCGCCGGGCCTCCGCCGCCGCGAGGATGATGGCGCGGACCACGTCGGTCGCGGGCTGGGCGGTGGTCACGTCGAGGAAGCGCCCGCCGCGCGCTTCGATCTCGTGCGCCCAGGTGCCGGCGACGCTCGCGAGGCGCTCCTTGTAAGCGGCGCGCACCACGTCGGCGTCGGCCTCGACCACCGCGCCGCCTTCGAGGGCGCGGAGGCGCACGGTGCCGGTGTGCTCGAGCTCCTTCTCGGCGCGATCGAGGACGCGCACCGCGAGGAGCGCGCGCCCGCCCGTGGCCAGCGCCGTGAACGAAGAGAGCGCCCGCGGCGGCAAATCGAGGAAGTCGGAGAAGAGCACGATCACCGATCCCCGCCGCGCCCTCCGCCCGACCGGCGCGACGGCGCGCATCACCGCGGCGTCGTCGGCGCTCGCGTCGCCCGACGCGGAGGCGCCTTCGATGACGCCGACGATGCGCTCGAACGCTTCCCGTCCCGCCATCGGCGGCAAGCCGTGCACGGACGCGCCGCCGATCCACGCGAGGCCCACCGGATCCCCGGAGGCCACGGCGATGCGCGACAGCGCCGCGGCCACGAGGCCCGCGAACGCGAGCTTGGCGCCGGGCGCGCGTTCACCGCGGTACGACATGGACGCGGTGGCATCGAGGCAGAGCCAGAGCGCGCGATCGGTCTCGGTCTCGAACTCGCGCACCATGAGGCGGTCGTGACGGAGGAGCGCGCGGCGATCGAAAAAGCGCAGATCGTCGCCCGGCACGTAAGGCCGCTGCCCGCCGAACTCCACGCCCGCGCCTTTGCGGAAGCTCCGGTGCTGGCCCGCATACACCCCTTCCGCGATGGCGCGCGCCCGGAGGCGCAGCGGCGCGAGCGATCCCCAGTCGATGGGAAAGGCCTGGGTGACGTTCTTCGCAGCGCGGGCAGGCACGGCCGCGTTGTAGCCCGGATCGGCGGCGAATGCAGTCGGCCCCGCCCTTCCCTGCCCGCTCCTGGCCGCGCCTCGTCCTCCTCGCGCCACGCCCGAGCCACCACGCTCCCCCTCGCCCCCCACGATGGCCCCGCCCCCCATCACGCCATCATTCCACACGCAAAAAGAAGGCATCACCGGCTCAACTGGCGACTCATCGCCTCCAACTGGCGATATTTTGGCCCCCAGTGGCGAAACGGAGGCTCCAACTGGCGATATTTTTTCTCCCAGTGGCGTTATAGAGCCTCCAACTGGCGACTTTTTTCTCCCAGTGGCGAATCGGAGGCTCCAACTGGCGATATTTTTTCTCCCAGTGGCGTTATGGAGCCTCCAACTGGCGATATCTTCGCGAGAACTGGGATCGTGGCCCGCGGGCGTGCGTCGGCGGGCCGTCCGGAGGCACCATGCCCGCGCCGACCTACCGCATCGACGAGCTCGCCCACCTGGCGGGTGTTTCCGCGCGCACCATTCGCTTCTATGTCGAACGTGGCTTGCTCCCCGGGCCGAGGCGACGCGGGGCGGGCTCTCCGTACACGCAGGAGCACCTCGCGCGCCTCTTCGCCATCGAGCGCCTGCGTGACGGCAAGAAGCTCCGCCTCGACGTCGTGAAGCGAAGGCTCGCGCAGCTCTCGGCGGCCGAGATCGCCGCCATGCTGCCGCCCTCCGCGCCGGCGCAATCGGCGGAGACATCCACCTCCGCACCGCTCGTCCCGTACCAGCGCTGGGACTACGTCGAGCTGATCCCCGGCCTCGAGCTGCGCATCCGCAGCGACGCGAGCCCCGTCCTTCGACGGCTCGCGCAGGAGATCCACGGGCGCTACGCCGCGGCGGCGATCACGAAGGACACCGAGACCACGTGACGTTTCCCACGGCGACGGCTCGCGTCGAGGCTCGTGCCTCATTCACGCGGTCGATGACTTCGCCCGCCCTCATGCATCCGGACGCGACGAACGCTAGGCCCGAAGCGGCGAAGCGTACTGGAAACCTCGGGTGGATCGCGGGGTGGTGGGGCCCCAGCGGCTTCGCCGCTGGGGCGGCGGGGGCGCGTGCCCCCGCCGTGTGAATCACGCGCGGCGGTGCGGCTCGGAGGCGGGAGCTTCTTTCGGGGGGCTCGGCTCGCGGAGCCGGGCGAGCTCGAGGGATCGTGTCCTTCGGTACGGGCGCAGCAAGGTCACCGGACCTCGTAAAAGCATGCCGCTGCGGGCCACGAGCTCGTGGACGCGGCCGTCCTCACCCATGAGCTCGCGCTCCTCGGTGATGAGGAGCATGGGCAGCCGCACCACGATCCGGCGCAACGCCGCCTCCGCGAGCGCACGCATGGTGCGCGTCAGCGGAGACTCCCCGACCACCTCGGTTTCGTCCAGCTCGTTCATCGTGCATGTCGCGGCCACGCCGAAGACCTCCTGGCGTGCTGCGTTTTGCAACGCGCGCACCACACGCCGAGACGCGCGGCGCGTGCATGAAGGACGCAAGCGCCGCCGCCGTTCATGCGGTCACGAGGCCGCAGTTGATTGCGTGAGCCAGCAGCGCCGCTCACGCGCGGGGGCCCATGCGGGCACGTGCCCGGGCACGGCCGGTGAGACAACCCACCCGAGGGTCGACGAAGACGTCGCGCGACAGTGCTGCACGGCCCCGCGAAAGCATTGCGTTGGCGCGCCGACACGCGTCGAACTTGCGCGTCCGCGTCGCGACCACCCAACCGGGCTGCGTTTGGGTACCATGCCCCCCATGTCGAGCTCCCCCAAGAGTGGACCGCAGAACTGGGGCGCGGGCCGTACGTCGGCGACCGCCCCTCAGCTCGACGGCGGGACCTTCACGTTGCCGCGCCTCGAGCTCACCGTGGAGCGCGAGAACGGCCAGCCCGCCTCGCGGTCCGTCGTGCTCGACGGCGAGTTCTTCCGCATCGGATCGCATCCGGTGAACAACCTCGTCATCGACGATCGCCTGGTCTCGCGCTTCCACTGCAGCTTGGCCCGGACGGAAACGGGCTTCCGCATCACCGACACCGGCTCGCTGAACGGCACCCGCGTCGGCGGCGTGCGCGTGCGCGACGCGGATCTCCCCCTCCCCGAGTGCCGCATCGAGGTCGGCGACTCGGTGGTGCGCGTGCGCGATCTCGGATCGGTGAGCCAGGTCGGCGTCTCGCCGGCGCTCAACTTCGGGAGCCTCTACGGCATCTCGGTGCCCATGCGGCGGCTCTTCGAGCTGATCAAGCGCGTGGCCAAGAGCGGATCCGACGTGCTCGTCGAGGGCGAGAGCGGCACCGGCAAGGAGCTCATCGCCACCGAGATCGTCCATCACGGCGGGCGGGCCGACAAGCCGCTCGTGATCGTCGACTGCGGCGCCGTCTCGCCGCAGCTCATCGAGAGCGAGCTCTTCGGTCACGTGCGCGGCTCCTTCACGGGCGCGACGCGCGATCGCGAGGGCGCCTTCGAGGCCGCCGACGGCGGCACCGTGTTCCTCGACGAGATCGGCGAGCTCCCGCTCGACATGCAGCCGAAGCTCCTCCGCGCGCTGGCCAACCGCGAGGTGCGCCGCATCGGCGACAACCGCGTGCGCAAGGTGGACGTGCGCGTCATCGCCGCCACCAACCGCCAGCTCGAGCGCGAGGTGAACAACGGCCGCTTCCGCGAGGATCTCTACTACCGCCTCTCGGTCCTCACCGTGCGCGTCCCGCCGCTGCGCGAGCGCATGGACGATCTCTACCTCCTCGTCGAGCACTTCCTCGGCACGCGCGACGCGAGCGACAAGGCGGGCCTCTTCACGCCCGACGTGATCGAAGAGATGCGCCGCTACGACTGGCCCGGCAACGTGCGCGAGCTGCGCAACTACGTGGAGCGCAAGGTCGTCCTCGAGCACCACATGGAGACCCTGCGCCGCTCCCCGAGCAACACGCCGCCGCCCGAGAGCACGAAGACCGCCGCGGCCAACGTGGAGCTCCCCTTCAAGGAGGCGAAGGAGTCCGTGATCGCCGACTTCGAGAAGGCTTACCTCGCGGAGCTCCTCCGCTGGGCGAACGGCAACGTCAGCAAGGCAGCGCGCAAGGCGCAGCTCGATCGGATGCACCTGCACCGCCTTTTCCAGAGGTACGGGCTGCGCAGCACGAGCTCGCTGGAGGAGTAGGAAGAGGCGGGCGCGATGGCGTCCGCTTCGCGGCGAGCGCGGCGGCGGTGAGGTCGCGAGGGGAGCGCGCGATGGGGTCCGCTCCCTAGCGGTCGCGGCTGCTGCGGATGCGAAACGGCGACGTGAGGGAGCGAGCGATGGGGTCCGCTCCCTGGCGGTCGCGGCTGCTGCGGATGCGTGGCGGTAGCGGCTGGTGCGCTGCAGGTGATGTGAGGGAGCGAGCGATGGGGTCCGCTCCCTGGCGGTCGCGGCTGCTGCGGATGCGAAACGGCGGCGTGAGGGAGCGAGCGATGGGGTCCGCTCCCTGGCGGTCGCGGCTGCTGCGCTGCAGGCGATGTGAGGGAGCGCGCGATGGTCCGCTTCCTGGCGGTCGCGGCTGCAGCTACGGGAGCGCGATGCGGCCGGGGGCGCCGCTCGAGCCGGTGGCGGAGTGGCACTTGTTGCAATCGCCGTCGCTCTGCATGGTGCTCATTGCGCGGCTCTTGCCTTGGTAGACGACCTCGGCCGTGTAGGGGAAGACGATGTCGTCGTCCTTGTGCGAGCGGAAGTTGCCGACCTCGTTCACGCTGAGCTGATGCGCGCCGTTGGCGTCGTGGATGATGACCTGCGCGGCCGTGAGATCCGGTGCGCCCGGCGCGGGTAGGCAGTCGTCGAGGACCTTGCCCAGCGCGAAGACGGTGCCGCCGAGCTTGAACTTGTTTTCGTCGTGCTGCTCGTGACAGGTGATGCACGCGCGGCCGGGGTACATGAGCTCGCCGAGGTCTTCGAGATCGTCCTCGTCGCTGGGCGCTTCGAAGAACGTGTTGCTCGAGCAGATGGGATCGCCTTGGAACGTCGGGTCGGGAGTGCCGGCGTCGGCGCCGCCGCACGTGCCCTTGGGCAGGCCGCCGGCGACCCAGGTCTCGAAGGCGGCGAACGCGATGGCGGTGACGGGCGACGCGGGCGCGGGCGGCATGGGCGCGGCGGCGCTCTTCATGCGCGCGAGGGATCGCTGCGCGTTCGATTGAGAAGGATCGGCCTGCGAGGGCGCGGCCAGATCGGCGTACGTCAGGAGCGGCATGGGCGCGCCGCCGACCGTCGGGCTCGTGTGGCACGAGGTGCAGTGCGCCGAGAGGAGCGCGGCGACGTCGCAGGGCAGGCCGCTGTCGCCGCCGCCCGTGTTGCCCGCGCCGGTGCTGCTGTTGATCTCGCCTGAAGACGAGCAGCCGAAGAGCGCCCCCACGACCACCACCGTCCAAAGAAAGCTACGCATTGCCAACGATCTCTCCCCTCGCCGCCGCGCCTCGCCGGCGGCGCGCCCAACGGTACGCCGAGGCATACGTCAGCGCCGCCAGGATCACGAGGATACCGTCGTACGGCGCGCGCAGACGGGTGTCCCCGAAGTACACCGCGGCCACCGCCATGAGCGCGAAGATGTGGAGCGCGAGGAGCATGGCGCGCGCGCGCCGCGGGCGGAACGCGAGCGCCATCGCCACGAGCGCCGCGGGCAACACGACGATGGCGTGCCCCACGAGCGAAGTCTCCATCGCGCGCTGGAAGGCCTTCTGCCCCGAGTCCGGCCACATCACGTTGTAGGCCCAGAGCAGCACGACGTGCGTGATCCCGTGCTGAATCTGCCGGGCCACGCCGCTCTTCTGCACGCACTGCGACGCGACCCGGTAGAGCGGCTCCGCGTCCCACATGTGCCCTTCGAAATGGATCTTCGGGCCCATGACGGGGCGGAGCTTGAAGAGCGCGCCGGGATGATCCTTCTCGTACGCACCGAGCGCCCCGAGCGACGGCGGCGAATAGGCGCCCTTCCGATCGGGCGCGGCCGACGTGATCATCGTCGCGTGGCAGCGCCCGAAGGCGTAGTTGAGCGGGCCGTTGTTGGAGATCAGACCGAACCGATGGAGGTGATGCTCCATGCGCCACGCCGAGGCGGCGAAGACGATCGCGAGCGGCACCGCGACGGCCACGAGGAACTGCGGTGCGAGCCGCCGCCACGCGCGCCGGCGGAAGAGCGCGTGCGCGCCGTAGAGCGGGAGCGCGACCAAGATCTGCGGGCGAAACACGGCCGCGATGGCGAGGGTGACACCGAAGCACCAGGCGTCGCGGGCGCGCCCGCGATCGGCGAGGCAGAGGCCGTAATAGGTCGTGGCGCAGAGGAAGAACGTGAAGGGCGGCTCGCTCAACGTGTATCCGCCGAGCGAGATCCACGGGTAGTAGACGACGAGCACGGCGCCCACGATGCGCGCGAGGCCGATGCTCCGCGTGAGCTTGCGCGCGAGGAGGAAGGCGTAGGCGACGGCGCCCGCGCCGAGGGTCGCGTACGTCACGCCGACGGCGGCGGCGTTGGTGGCGCCGAAGACGCGCTTCACCAGCATGAGGAGGACGTGCGTCCCCCAAGGGAAGAGCGTGAAGTAGCCGAAGCGCTCGCCCGCGTGATCGATGCTGGTCTGGGCGCGCTCGAGGTAGCCGCCCATGTCGGAGAAGGCGTAGTCGAGCGGCCGGTGGATCACGAGGTTCCACACGAGGCGCACGACGAGCGCGGCCAGCGTGACGACGAGGAGGTCGCGATGCTTCACGACGAGCTCGCGAATGCGGGGGGACGCGCTCACGGGCGCGTTGTTCTCGGGGCCCGCGCGGGCGTCAATCCGAGCGGAAGCGTGCGAGCGCCCGCGCGGCACGCACCGCGGAGCGCGCCGCGGTGTCCCCGGGCGCCAGATCGGCCGAATCTCCACCCGCGCCGATGGTGATCCGGCGGCCCGTCCCCGGCACCGGCAGGCCACAGTGCCCCTCGCCCCAGAACAAGGCCGCCTCGATGGCGCGCCGGGTCTCGAGCGCGGCGGTGAAGAGGCGCGCCGGATCGTGCGCCGTGCCCTCGCCGCAGAAGGGCGCCTCGCCGCGGAGATGCTGGCCGATCTCACCGAGGAGGAACGGGCGGCCGAGCTCGGCGGCGATGCGGAGATCGAGATCGAGCTTCCAGGTGGCGCGACGGAGCTCGGCGGGATCGGCGTCGAGCGGCGCGTAGACGTGGCTCGTCCAGATGAGGCGCGCGCGCGCCTCCGCGGGCAGGGCGGCCACGACGCTGCGGGCGAAGTCGGCGTAGCCTGCTTCGGCGCCGCGCAGATCGCCGAGCATGATGGGCTGCGGAAAGCTCGTCGCGAGCGCGTCGAGCGCGGGCACGAGGAAGCGATCGCGGAGCGCGTCGGCCTCTGGGCCGCGCAGCGATCCGGCGGCGACGGCGCGGTAGGTCTCGAGCTCGTTGACGAGCTCCCAGGCGAGCACGTACGGCGACGACGCGATCTCGGGCCGCGCCCGCAGCGCCTCGATGCGATCGAGGATCTGTCCTGCGCCGCGCGCCCGCCAGCTCCCCTCCACGTAGATGCGGCGCGCGTTCCAGGCGCTCTCGGGATCTTGATCGTCGAGCGAGGCCTCGGGCCGCGGCGCGCCGTAGCCGCTCTGGTGGTTGAGCAACGTCACCACGAAGCGCAGCGGCCGGCGGCGGCGCGCGTTCTCGTCGAGCACCAGCGCGAGGAGCTCGGCGGCGCGCTTCGTCTCCGCGATCGTTCCCGTCTGCTTGAGCGAGCCCCAGAGGCGCACCACCGGCGCGCCCGCGGCCGCGGCGGCGTTGAGCGCTGCGCAGACGACGCGATGGCGATCGAGATCCGTCGGGCCGCCTTCGTGCTCCAGCTTGTCGAGCAGATCGAAGAGGTGCGTGCCGAGGAAGCGCAGGCGCACGGGACTGCTGCCCACGAAACGCTGCTCGAGGTGCCCATCGGTCGCGACGCGCGCGATGCCGGCCGCGCGCGGCCAAGGCCCGGGCTCCGCCGCGACCTCCGCGCAGGCCGGCGGCTCGGTCGGAGGGCGCGTGTGATCGGTGGCCGAGCCGAGCGGGTGCGCCGACACGCACGAGACCAGCATCGCAGCCAAGAGCGCGGCGCGGGGCGCGGGAAATCGGATCGTCGTCGCCACGCTGGTCGGCTCACCATACTCCGCGATGGCGATCGATGCGCGCGCGACGTGATCAGCGCACGCTCACCCAGCGCGGGCGTGAGGCATCGTCATCAGAGCCGGCTCGTCCGGCTCGAGGCCCATCACGATCAGATGCTCGCGGCCCATCGTGATCAGGGCCGGCTCGTCCGGCCCGGGGTTTGGGGCCGCTCGCGGCCCCATCGTAACCAGGGCCGCTCGCGGCCCCATCGTTCAAGGCAGCTTGCTGCCGCCGACGAGATCGAGATCGTCGAGCAGGCCGTCGAACTCGTCGTGCTCGGCGCCGACGGCCTTGGCCGGCGGGGGGCGCTGGGGCGCCGCGGGCGGGGGCGCGAGCCGCTGCACGCGCTCGGCCGCGGAGCCGCGCATGTCGGCGTAGGTCGCGTCCATGCGCACCACGCGCTGGAAGTAGTAGAGCGCTTGATCCGTGGCGCGGCGCTCCTCGTAGCAGTCGCCGATCTCGTAGGTCAGCGCCAGCTCCTGCTCGCGCGTCTTCACCTGCGCGTGCAGGCCGCGGATGTACGCGTCGATGGCCGCGTCCACGTTGCCGAGCTGGCGGTGGATCACGCCGATCATCGACTGACAGACGCACTCGCGGTTCGGATCGCGGGCGGCGAGATCGAACTCTTGGATGGCGTCCGTGAAGAGGCCCATCTCCTGGTAGGCCACGCCGAGATCGTAGTGGGTCGCGGCGTCGGACTCGGAGATCTGCGCGGCCACGCCGGCCTTGAACTGCTCGAAGACGGACTCGACGCTGACCTGGTTGGGATCGGCGGAGGACGCGGGCGCCTGCTGCGGGCCGGCGTCGAGCGCGTCGAGCGCGTCGAGCGAGGCCGCGATGTCGAAGGCGCGATCCTCGAGCGTGAAGGGCGCGGGCCCCGGCGGCGCCGGGCGAGGCACCGCGCGCGTGCCGCTGCCACCGCCCTGCGCGGCCGCGGCGTGCTCCTCCACCTCGCGGAGACGCTCGAGCAGGAGCGGATGGTTCGGCAAGCGCAGGAGCTGCTCTTCGAGCAGGTTGCGCGCCTCCTCGAACATGCCCTGCGCGACGAAGAACTCGACCTCTTCGAGCGCGTCCTCGTCGAAGCCGCCGCCCGCGTCGGGCGGACGCACCGAGGCGATGAAGGGCGGCGACGCGGCGACGTCCTCTTCGACGGGCTCACGCGGGCCCGCCGAGACCTCGACCGAGGACGTCTCGCGCGGCGCGGCCTCGGCCTGCTCGTCCTCCATCGGGAACGACGGCAGCGGCGCGTCGTTGACGTCGAACGGATCGTCGAGCTGGCTCGGCGCGAAGCTGCGGCTCGTGCCGAGCGCAGCCCCGGGGCCGATCTCTTCGAGATCGTACGAGGGCAGCGGCGCGCCGGGATCGTAGCCCTCCTGCGCGGGCTGCTGCCATGCGGCCGCCGCGGCTTCGGCGCCTTCCTCCGACGGCACGGCGTAGCCGAGCTCGCGCAGCATCGCGAGCGCGTCGGCTTGGCTCGGCTCGAGGAGCAACACCTCGTCCAGGATGCGCGCGGCGCCGTCGACGTCGTTGCTCTGCGCGAGCCAGCGCGCGAAGGTGAGCATCTGCCGCACGGCCTCGGCCTGATCGCCGGCCTCGATGAGGACGTCGCAGAGCTTCTCGCGGATCTCGCGCGAGGCCGGCAGCGCTTCGACGGACTCGAAGAGCAACGCCACCGCCGAGTCGTAGTCCTTGTTGCGGCGGTGCGCGTCGACCGCCGCGAGGACCTGTCGCGCGCGCGCCGCCGGATCGACGGGCGCGGTCGGCGCCGTCGGCACCGGAGGCGGCGCGGCGGGGATCGCCTGCTGGAGCGGGAACGGTACCGCCGACGCCGCGGGATCGTCGTCGTCGACGACCGAGACCTCGACCTCCTCGGCCTCTTCCTCCTCGATCTTCGAGGGCGCGGTCGGCGCGCGCAGCGAAGCCAGGTGGCGCACGGCTTCGTCGTTCGGCGCGCGCGAGACGAGCGCCTCCACCAGCGCGTTGAAGTGATCGAGCTTGCCCGCGTCACGCGCGATGCGCGCCGCTTCCTTCTGTACCTCGATCGACTTCGCCGGCTGACCCAGCTTGTCGAACACGCGGGAGAGGAGCGCGAGCGTCCCCAGATCCTTCGGGTCCTCCTTGAAGGCGATCTGCAGCTTGGCGAGGGCCGCCATCGCGTCGTTCGCCTCGCCGCGCTCGAGGTAGATCTCGGTGGCGATGCGCGCGAACTTGGTGTCGGCGCGGTGCTGGAGCAGGCGCTCCACCACCTTGAGCGCGTCGTCGCGGCGCCCGAGCTTGAGCAGGATCTCCGCGGCCGCGCCGAAGCGGCCGATGGCCTCGTCGACCTCGCGCGCGCGGAGGAGCGCTTCGCCGAGGCGCAGATGAACGAGCGGGTTCTGCGGATCGAGATCGATCAGCTTGCGGAAGACCTCGATGGCCTCGCGCTCGCGCCCCGCCTTCTGATGACGGGTGGCCACCTCGTCGTACGCGGCGAGCGCGTCGCTGGTCAGCCCGAGCTGCTGATACGTCTCCGCGAGACGCGGCACGATGTGCCCGAAGCGATCTTCGAGCTGCGGCGCGTGCTTGTTGATGATCTCGCGGATCTGTTTGTAGACCGCGATCGCCTTCAGGTGGAACGCCTGCGACGAATAGAACTGACCGACGCGCTCGTACGTGAGGACGGCGTCGGCGTACTGACCCATCTTGACGAAGAGGTCACCGATCCGGAGGAGCGTGCGGATGTCCTTCGGGTCGTCGGCGACGAGCTTTTGGTACTCGACGACGGCCTTGTCGTAGCGCTTCTTCTCGACAAGCTTCTGCGCTGCCTGAAGAATCTTGTCGCGATCGACCGCCACGGCGATGAGGATCTCCTCGGTGCGCAGGCCGCCGGAGCCGCGGCCCGCTATGCAACACCTAACCGAAAGCCGTCACCCTGCACAAGCGCAGGACGATCCATCCGATGCCTGGAGCCTATCAGACCGAACGGGTCCGATCACGATGGGCTGCAAGCGGGCCCAGCCGCGCCGCCTGCGCGCCTCGTGAAGGCGACAGGCGAGCGGCCGGAAGCGTGACGCGAGGCTGCGCCGCGCCGACCAAGAGGTGCGATGCGGTGCGCATCGAGTCGTTGTGCGAGTCGTTGTGCGAGTCGTTGTGCGCGTCGTAGCGCCGTGGTCTCGCCCATCGAGCGAGCTCGACGAGCAGCCGGGTGAAGCCTTCAGTTCGGCAGATGGAAGATCGCGAAGAAGGCGGCGCCCACCGCCGACAACGCGAGCACGGCGGCGAGAGTACCAGTGGGACCCGCGTCCTGCACAGTTCCCAGCGCGAGCTTCTTCGCGCGCGCGCCGATGATGTGGTGAATCGCGATCACCGCGAGCGCGAGGGGAAGCTTGGCGTGCATCCAATGGTGCTGCCGGAGGTAGAACGCCGGATTGAGACCCAACCGAATGGCCCCGCACACGAACGACACGACGAACGCCGGTACGGCCAGGCGCCGGTAGATTCCGACGGCGATCTCCCCGCGCGCCTTGGGTGTGGCGGCCGAGCTCAAGATGGTCACGGCCACCGCCAAGATCGCGCCGATCCAAACGATGTTGCCCGAAACGTGCAACCAGGTGAGGCCGAGCTCCATGAGGTCCGGTTAGCCCGTCGCGGGCGTCGCGTCATCTTTTGTGCGGCTCGCGTCCCGCCGCCGGCTCCACGGTTTCCACGGGGACCGCGCGCGCGTGGATCAGGGCGCCTCGACCAGCCCCGCAATCGGCCTTAGAGTGCGCGTTCATGATCCAGGCTCCCACACACTCGCGGGCCCCCTTCGCGCCCAGCGGCGGTAACCCGATCGACGCGGCCACTTGTGAGCGCCTGCTCGGCGTCGCGCTCTCCCGCGGCGGTGAGTACGCCGACCTATTCTTCGAGTACCGCGCCGCGGGCGCGCTCTCGTTTGACGAGGGCATCCTCAAGGCGGCCTCCCGCGGCGTGTCGGTCGGAGTGGGAGTGCGTGTGCAGCGCGGCGACGCCACCGGCTACGCCTACACCGAAGATCTGACCTGGGAGTCCATGAAGCGGGCGGCCGAGACGGCTGCGCAGATCGCCACCGGCACGGGTGGCCGCGAGAAGATCGACCTCCGGCCGCGCCCGATCTCCCGTCGCTACGAGCTGCCCGTCATCTCCCTCGACACGGGTGGCCTCGACAAGCGCGCGCTCCTCGAGCGGGCGAGCAAGGCCGCGCTGGCGCACGGGCCCGAGATCGTGAAGGCCGAGGCCAGCTTCTCGGAAGAGGTGCGCGAGGTCCTCGTGGCCACGAGCGACGGCGTGATGGTGCACGACGTGCAGCCCCTCATCCGCTTCGGCGTGCGCGCCATCGCCGAGCGCAAGGGCAAGCGGCAGGAAGGATCGAGCGGCGGCGGCGGCCGCATGACGATGGGCTACTTCGACGACAAGTCGCCCGAGTGGCACGCGACCGAGGCCGCGCGTCAGGCGATCACGATGCTCGACGCCGGCGAGGCGCCCGCCGGTGAGATGGAGGTCGTCCTCGCGCCCGGCGACAGCGGCATCCTCCTGCACGAGGCCGTGGGCCACGGGCTCGAGGCCGACTTCAACCGCAAGGGCACGAGCAACTACGCCGGCCAGGTGGGCAAGCCCGTGGCGAGCGATCTCTGCACCGTAGTCGACGACGCCACGCTCCTGCAATCGCGCGGCACCATCAACGTCGACGACGAGGGCAACGAGCCGCAGCGGAGCGTGCTCATCGAGAACGGCACCTTGAGCGGCTACATGCACGACCGCCTCTCGGCCCGGCACTACAAGCTCACGCCCACCGGCAACGGCCGCCGCGAGAGCTTCGCCTCGGCGCCGCTGCCGCGCATGACCAACACCATCCTCCTCGCGGGCCCGCACGATCCCGAGGAGATCTTGAAGAGCGTGAAGCGCGGCATCTTCGCCAAGCGCTTCGGCGGCGGGCAGGTGGACATCGGAAACGGAGACTTCGTGTTCTCGTTGACCGAGAGCTACCTGATCGAGGACGGCAAGCTGACCACGCCGCTCAAGGGCGTGAACCTGATCGGCAACGGCCCCGACGTGCTCCGCCGGGTCACCATGCTCGGCAACGATCTCGCGACCAGCGACGGCATCTGGACCTGCGGAAAGGACGGGCAGAGCGTGCCCGTCGGCGTCGGCTGCCCGACCATCAAGATCGATCGCATCACCGTGGGCGGGACGCGGATCGGGTAACGGCACGAGCAGCCCGAGGTCGCGCGCACAGCGCGGCCTCGGGAAAGGCTGCTTGCAATCGAGTGGCTCGACGTCGCACAAGGACGGGGCGGCAGAGCGAACCGAGCCGCCGCACGGCCCAGACCTTCACCCTGACGACACGATGCCCTCCACGAAACCGATCGTCCTTTCCTACTCCGGCTGTTCGACTTGCAAGCGCGCGCTCGCGTGGCTCTCCGAGCAGGGTGTCGCGGTCGACGTGCGCCCCATCGTCGAAGAGCCGCCCACGGCCGCGGAGCTCGCGGCGTGGATTCCGAAGAGCGGGCGCAGCGTCCGCAAATGGCTCAACACGAGCGGGCAGAGCTATCGCGCGCTCGGCAAGGCGAAGGTCGACGCCGCGACCGACGACGAGCTCGTCACGTGGCTCACGCGCGACGGAAAGCTGGTGAAGAGGCCCGTGGTCGTGACGAAGGATCGCGTGCTCGTGGGCTTCGACGAGGCTGCCTACGCGGAGACGTTCGCGGCGCCGCGCCGCAAGTGAAGGCGCTCGCCTCCTGCACGATGAGGAGGCGAGCCCAGCGGCGCGCGTGCGTGCTCGAGGCGCGCCATCAAGAAGAAGGCCCGCCGTCCGCCGGGGGTGCGGAACGGCGGGCCTTCGGATCACGTCAGAGGCAGGTGCCGAACTGGCAGGCGTTGCTCAGGCAGTCCGCGTTGGCTGCGCAGTGCTTCCCACCGAGGCAGGGGAGACAAGACGGGCCACCGCAGTCCGTGTCGGTCTCGGTGCCGTTCTTGGCCGTATCGTAGCAAGAGAGCAGCGGGATGATGCAGACGCCCGCGGCGCACGCCTGCGAGCAGCAGCTCACGAAGCTCGTGCACCAAGCACCGAGGGGCAGGCACAGCATCCCGGACTGGCAGACGCCCATCACGCAGTTGTTGCTCACGCAGTCCGTGCTCGCCGTGCACTGCTTGCCATCGACGCAGGCACCGCACGACGGCCCGCCGCAATCCACGTCGGTCTCCGCACCGTTCTTGATGGTGTCGCCGCAGGAGCTCGACGTCCCGCCGGACTGGCAGATGCCCATCGAGCAGTTGTTGCTGAAGCAGTCCGCGTTGGCCGCGCAGAGCTTCCCATCGACGCAGGCGCCGCACGAGGAGCCGCCGCAATCCACGTCGGTCTCGGTGCCGTTCTTGATGGTGTCGGTGCACGAGCCCGACATCCCCCCGGATTGGCAGATGCCCATCGAGCAGTTGTTGCTGAAGCAGTCCGCGTTGGCGGCGCAAAGCTTCCCATCGACGCAGGCGCCGCACGATGAACCGCCGCAATCCACGTCGGTCTCGGTGCCGTTCTTGATCGTGTCGAAGCAAGAGGTGACGCAGGTGCCTGCAAGGCAGGTATACGAGCAACAGCTCGCGTTGATCATGCATGGGGCGCCGTCGGGCAGGCACTGCATCCCACCGGGTTGGCAAATGCCCATCGAGCAGTCGTTGCTCAGGCAATCCGTGTTGGCTGCGCAGAGCTTCCCATTGACGCACGCCATGCACGACGGGCCACCGCAATCGACGTCGGTCTCGGTGCCGTTCTTGATCGTGTCGGTGCACGAGCTCGTCGTCCCGCCGGGCTGACAGATGCCCATCGCGCAGTCGTTGCTGATGCAGTCCGTGCTCACCGCGCAGAGCTTCCCATCGACGCAGGCGCCGCACGAGGGACCACCGCAATCCACGTCGGTCTCCGTGCCATTCTTGATGGCATCGGTGCACGAGCTCGTCGTCCCGCCGGGCTGACAGATGCCCATCACGCAGGCGTGGTTGATGCAGTCCGTAGCAGCAGCGCACTGCTTCCCATCGGCGCAGGCGACGCACGAGGAGCCGCCGCAGTCCACGTCGGTCTCGGTGCCGTTCTTGATGGTGTCGAAGCAAGAGGTCGGCGCGCTGACGCAGGTGCCTGCGGCGCAGGTCTGCGAGCAACAGCTCGCGCTGGTCATGCATGGGGCGCCGTCGGGCTGGCACTGCGGCATGCCGCTCGCGCTGGTGCTCGAGCTGCTGCTCGCGCTGGCGGTGGTGCCCATCCCGCCTCCGCTGCCACCGCCGAGGTTCTGGGTGAGATCGCAGCTATGGGCCGCGAGAAAGGCGCTCGCCAAGAGAAACGATAGACGCATGAGACCTCCAGGAGGTTGTGGCGCGATCGTGAGGACAGACGTGTGGCCTCCATCGACGCAGGCGCGACGCGCGAGGCGCTTCGATCGCGGCTCGTGAGGGATTGGGACGAGGGCCGTCGATCCGTCACGGAATCGGACCGAGCGTCGCTTCGATGGCGGGGAGCAGGATGCTGTTGGGGTGCGACGCGCGGAAGTGCGAGGCGCGTGCGCGTGCCTCTTCGACGCGACCGGCGCGGGCGAGCGCGCGGACGAAGAGGGCTTCGCGCTCCTCGCCGAGGCGCCCTCGGGGAAACTCGCGCACGTGGCGCTCGAGGAGCTCCAGGGCGGCGGCGCTCCGTCCTTCGCCGAGCGCGCGCAGCGCTTCCTCGAGCAGGCGTCGCTCTGCCGCGAGGCTCGCGTCTCGAGCTGACTCGTCCGCGAATGCGCGCGGCCGTGGCAACGACGGCGCGCCGCCGGCACCGGCGCCGGCTGGAGGAGGCGCGGGCAGCGGTTCGGTCGTCGGATGGAGCGCGGGCGCGGTGATCGGGGACGCGCTCGTGATCGGCTCCGCCGTCGCGATCACGACGACAGGCGGCGCGCTCGCCACATCGGGGCGCGTCACGATCACGGCCGCCACGATGCTGCCGAGCGCTGCGCCGAGGAGGATGGGCTTGGTGAGCAAACTGCCGAGGCCCGAGCTCCCAGGCGGTGCGCCGGCCGGCGGCGGCGATCCTCCACCGGGGCCGAGCGTCGTCATCACCCGCGCGAGCACGCGATCGTGCGCATCCGGCGCGGCGGGCGGGCGATCGCGCTCGGCCGCGAGCAGCGCGTCGAGATCCGCGTCCAAGGGTTCGAGATCGGGGCGGCTCATGGTTCACCTCGGCGCAGGCGGATGCGCTTGATCGCGGCCTTGAGCTGCTCGCGCCCCAAGCGGAGGCGCGAGTACGCGGTGTTCACCGGGATCGAGAGGGCGTGGGCGATCTCGGGCACGGGGCATCCGTCGATGTCGTGCATGACGAGCACGGCGCGGCGATCGAGATCGAGCTCGTGCAGGGCCTCGATCACGAGGCGCCGCGCCTGCTCCGCTTCGAGCTGATCGTCGGCGCCCGGCGTGTCGGAGGCGACGTCGCCGGCCTCTCCGCGCGGCACCTCCCGAGCGAAGCGCGCGCGGCGGCGATAGTCGGAGGCGATCCGGAACGCGATCCCGAAGAGCCACGGCCGCAGCGGCCGCGTCTCGTCGTACTCGGGCAGGAGGCGATGGACGGTCACGAAGACCTCGTGGGTCAGATCCTCGAGGTCGGCCCGCCGCACCCCGAGCCGATACAAGGTGTGGAAGACGTACGAGAACTCGGCCTCGAAGAGCGCGCGAAAGCGCGGCGCTTCCGAGCGGGTTTCGAGCGAGCGGGCGAGGTCCACCACCCTCATTTGGTGGGCGGGTCCGCGATCCGTCACGGAAAGTGCACGAGCACGCCCGCGCCGAAGGCCCCGGCCACGCGGGGGGTGATCCAGACGTCGCGCCCGTCGAGCTGGAGCGCCGTGCGGGTGAGCGTCACGGCGAGGTCGCCGTGCAGATCGGCCGCGAAGATGCCGGCGATCGGGATCTCGACCCCTGCCCGGGCGCCGAGCGTCGCGAACGGCGTGACGTCCGCCTTCGCCCCCGGGACGCCGGTGCCTACGCCGCGAAGCGCGCCCACCGTAGCGAGCCCGCAGGCCGCGAAGACGCTCGCATGGAAGCACGGCACCAAGCTCGCCGTCGTGAGCCCTGCCCGCACCGTCCCGCCGGTGGGCGCCGCCGTCGTCGCCGGCACGTCGAAGCGCCCCTCGAGCGCCGCGGAGAACGCGCGATGACGAAAGCCGACCTGCGTGGAGATCCCTCCGTTCACCGCGGGCGCCGCGCCTATTGCGATCACGCCGCCGACACCGGCGCGAAAGCGGACACGCGAAGGTCGCGGCGGAGGCAACGCCGCAGGCAGCGGCTCGGGGATGCTCGCGGACGGCGGCGACGGCGCACGCGGCGGCGAAGGCAGAGGCGCGCTCGCCGACGGCGCTGGTTCGGGTGCGCGCGGCGGCGGCGCGATCGGCGCTTCCGGCGGCGAGGGCCGGAACAGCACCTCGGGATCGATCGCGATGCTGATCGCCAGCGCCATCGAGGCGACGAGCTCCTCGCAGTCGTCGTTCGTCACGGTGAGCCGGCGCGTGCCCGAGACGTGGCCCGCTCCGTCGTTCAGCGTCACGTCGCCGTGGAGCGCGCTGCCCGCGCGGGTCACGCCCGCCGTGATCGATCGCGAGGCATCCTCGCGAAACGGATCGTAGCCGAGGCGCGCCGTGACGGACTTGCGCAGCGCGGCCTCGTCGGGACAACGCTCCGCGCCGGCCCCGCGGGTGAACGCGAGGCGCGCGGTCCGCGGCGGCTCCGCGCGCAGCGGCGCCGTGAAGAGAAGCATCGCGAGGAGGATCGACCCCCGCTCGGCTTGGCGACGCACGCGCCGCTCATAGTACGGCCGGCGGCCGGCCGCGATGCCATGCCCGCACGAGCCGGCGCGCCCTTCGCAAAGAGCGCGCGCCATGAACGAGAAGAGGGCCACGAGGGCGCGGGGAAAGGGCGAAAGGAACAACGAAACCGCCGTTCCTCACCGTCCCTTCGCGATTGCGTCGTCCCCGCGGCCCTCTTGTGCAGCAGCGCGCGTCGGTGCTCGGCGGATCGTGATCGGTCGCTCAGGCGCCGTCGACGGTGACGCGGTTCATGCGGACCGGCGTGATGGGACGATCGTCGCCGTCGACGCGGGTCTTCTCGATCTTGCGCACCACATCCATCCCCTCGATGACCTTGCCGAACACCGGGTGCTTGCTGGCGCCGGGCGTGAACCAGTCGAGGTAGGTGTTGTGCACGGTGTTGATGAAGAACTGGCAGCTGCCGCTGTTGGGCTGACCGGTGTTCGCCATCGAGAGCGTGCCGGGCTCGTTGGAGAGCCTGGCGTTCGCGGGGTGCTCGTCCTTGATGGTGCCGTCCGGACCGTCGCCCGTGCCCGCGTTGGGGCTCTTGGGATCGCGGCTGTACGGACAGCCGAACTGAGCCATGAACCCATCGATGACGCGATGGAAGTGGAGGCCATCGTAAAAGCCGCTCTTGGCGAGCTTGATGAAGTTGCCCGCGGTGATCGGCATCTTGTCGGTGAAGAGCTCGACCTTGATGTTGCCGAGGCTCGTCTCGAGGAGCGCTGTGGGGTTCGCCATGGCCGCTACGCTAGCCCGAAGCGGCCGCGGGCGCGAGCACGGTGCGCGCGCCGGTTTGGCTGGCCGGCGCACCCTCGAAAGGCCTCGTGATGGCGTGGGCGAAACCCGACTTCGAGGGGACCATGGCGGAGAAAACGATCACCGCGTGCTTCGACTTCGAGGCCGTCGCCGAAGAGGCCCTCGCCGAGCTGTCGCCGCTGAACGCGCGCGGGCTCGCGGCGTTTTACGAAGACGGGCTCACTTGATCGGCGTCAAGCGAGGCGCGCGGCGATGAAGGCCGCCATGGCCTCGGCCTTCGGCACGAGCGAAGCGATCTCGATGAGCTCGTCCTTCGTGTGGAAGCCCGTGCCGCGCGGGCCCAGGCCGTCGATGGAGGGAATGCCCATCGCCGAGGTGGTGCTCGCGTCGGAGCCGCCGCCGAGCAGCAGCGCTTCACCATCGCCGAGGCCGGCCTCGCGCGCGTGGGCCGCGTACTCGCGATAGAGGGCGACGTTCGCGTCGGTGCGCTCGAGGGGCATGCGCGCGGGCCCGCCGTCGACGGTGACGGTCGTCCCGGGCACGCTCGCGGCCGCGTCGAGGGCGGCCGCGCGGAGCGCCGCGATCGTGGCCTCGCCGTCGGCGAGGTTGACGAAGCGGAAGTCGAGCACGCACTCGGCTTGATCGGGGACGGTGTTCTTGCTCTGGCCGCCGCCGATCTTGCCGACGTTCACGGTCACGCCGCGATCGTAGTCGGTGAGCATCTGCGCCCGATCGACGAAGCGCGCCAGGGCCCAGATGGCGTTCGCGCCCTTGTCGTGCGCGTTCCCCGCGTGCGCCGCCTTGCCGATCGCGACGACCTTGGCGCTGCCGGTGCCCTTGCGCGCCGTGATGATCTTGTCGGCCGCGCGGCCGGCCTCGAGCACGAGCGCAGAGGCCGCGCCCGCGAGCTCGCGACGGAGGATCGGCTGGCTCTCGGGCGAGCCGACCTCCTCGTCCGAGACGATGACGAAGCGGACCTTGGCGCGATCGAGCAAGCCGGCCACGGAGAGCGCGCGCAGCGCTTCGATGGCAGCGACGAGGCCCCCCTTCATGTCGAGCACGCCGGGCCCGCGCGCGAGCTCGCCGTCGCGACGAAAGCCCTCGAACGTGCCCGGCGGAAAGACCGTATCGAGGTGACCGATGATGGCGATCGATCCTTCCGCCGACGCTCGAGCGGCGCGCGTCGTGGCCACGAGGTGCGGGGCGAAGCGATCGGAAGGCAGGGTGCGGACGGAGATGCCGGGGATGGCTTCGAGATCGGCGGCGAGCATCTCCGCGACGCGGGTGCCGCCGGCGATGTTCTCGGTGTGGGAGTTGACGTCGACGAGGCGGGCGATCGCGGCCAGCATGGGGTCGCGGCGATCGGCGAGGGCGGCGCGGATGGCGTCGATCATGGCAGGGAGGATGGCACAGCCGGTGGCCGCTCGGCGATGTCGGGTGAGCCCCGATGGCCCGGAAGGCCCCGTCGCTCCGCACCCTCCGCAATGCTAGAGAGCGCCCCCATGAAGCGCTTCAAAGCCTCCATCATCGGCGGCAGCGGTTACGGCGCCGCCGAGATCATCCGCCGGCTCCTCATTCATCCCGACGTCGAGCTCGTCCGCGTCGCGTCGATCGACTACGTCGGCGAGCCCCTCTCCGCGGCGCATCCGAACCTCGAAGGCCTCACCGATCTCCGGTTCGAGAAGCTCACCCCCGAGGAGACGGCCGCCGGCGTGGACGTGGTCTTCCTCGGCCTCCCGCACAAAGTCTCCGGGAGCACGGTGCCGAAGATCCTCGGCAAGGGCGCCAAGATCATCGATCTCTCCGGTGATTTTCGGCTCAAGAGCGCGGCGCAATACGAGAAGTATTACGGCGCCGTCCACCCCGCGCCGGAGCTGCTCGAGCGGGCCGTGTACGGCCTCCCCGAGGTGAACAAGGAGGCCATCCGCAGCGCCGAGCTGATCGCTTCGCCGGGCTGCTTCGCCACCGCGATCACGCTCGGCCTCCTGCCGCTCGCCCAGGTCGGCCTGCTCGAAGGCGGCGTCGAGGTCGTGGGCATCACCGGCTCGAGCGGCAGCGGCGTCGCGCCCTCCGCGGGCACGCATCACCCCGTGCGGGCCATGAACCTGCGCACGTACAAACCGCTCAGCCACCAGCATCTGCCCGAGATCCACCAGACGCTCTCGCAGGCCGGCGCGACGGCGCTCGCCCTGCACTTCGTCCCGGTGAGCGCGCCGCTCACGCGTGGCATCTTCGCCACGAGCTTCGTGAAGGTCGACGCGAACCTCACGAAGGAGCGCGTGACCGAGGCCTTCCACAAGGCCTTCGAAGGCGCGCGCTTCGTGCGCGTCCCTTCCAAGCGGCTGCCCGAGGTGGTCGCGGTGAGCGGCTCGAACTACGCCGAGGTCGGCTTCGAGCTCGGCCCCGTCGAAGGCAACGAGCGGACGCTCGCGTGCTTCGCGGCCATCGACAACCTCATCAAGGGCGGCGCCGGACAAGCGGTGCAATCGATGAACATCACGCTCGGCCTCGACGAAGGCACGACGCTCGCCGACGCGGGAGGTTACCCGTGATGCTCGAAGGAGATGGGCCCATCGTCGTCAAGCTCGGCGGCGAGGTCATCGGCAGCGCGGCGCTCGGCGTGGTGGCGCGCGATCTCGCGGAGATCGCGCGGAGCGGCGGGCGCGTGGTGATCGTGCACGGCGGCGGGCCGCAGGCGACCAAGCTCTCGGAGCGCCTCGGCATCGCCACGCGACAGGTCGCGGGCCGGCGCGTGACCGACGAGCAGACGCTCGACGTCATGAAGATGGTCGTGGCCGGCAAGCTCAACGTCGACCTGTGCGCCGCGCTCGGCGCCGCCGGCGCGAAGGCGGTGGGCCTGCACGGCGCGAGCGCGCGCGTGATCGAAGCCGAGCGCCGGCCGCCGACGGTGTACGCCAGCGCGGGCCCCGATCCGGTGGATCTCGGCCTCGTCGGCGACGTCACCGCCGTGAACAAAGACCTGCTCGGCCTGCTCACCGGCGCGGGCTACATCCCCGTGCTCGCGTGCCTCGGCGCCGGCCGCGACGGCACGATGTACAACATCAACGCCGACACGGTGGCGAACCGCGTCGCCATCGAGCTCGTGGCCTCCGGCTTGATGCTCATCTCCGACGTGCCGGGCGTGCTCCGCGACGTCGCCGATCCGACCTCGCGCATCGCGCGCCTCACCATCGCCGAAGGGCACCGCCTCATCGCGGAGGGCGCGGTCACGAAGGGCATGATCCCGAAGCTCGAAGAGAGCTTCGCCGCCCTCACCGAAGGCGTGCGTCGCATCCACATCGTGGGGCGCCTCGCACCGGGTGATCTGGTGCGCGAGGCTGCTTCACCAGGGACGATCGGGACCGTTCTCGTCGCCTCGTAGCGCGTCTTTCAAAATCTTCCACCAGCCTAGAATTCAGGCTCGCTGCGCGTCATCGAACCGCTATCGCTGCGGATTCGAAGCGAGTAAACGATCGTGCGATGAAGCGCTCTGCTCGTTGCTTGCTCGCCGTCGCGCCGCTGTTCTTCAGCACCTTGGCCGGCGCCAAGGACCTGCCCAACTACAACGCGTTCTACGCGGCGAAGGCAGCGAAGAGCGTCGCTTCACACACCAAGGCGCCGGCTGCGTTCGTCGCTTCGGTCGACGATCGCCGCGGCGTGCCCACGTTCTTGTGGGCCGCGCGCGGCGCCTCGGCCGGCGCTTCCGGCGCAGGGCAGCTCGCGCCTCTCACGCCGGAGTCGGCCGCGCGCCTCCACCTCGCCGAGCACGCCTCGCGCTACGGCCTCTCGGCCGACGCGCTCGCCACCGCGCAGGTGCAGCAGATCCACGACCTCGGTCGCGGCGGCATCATCGTCGTGCTCCGGCAGGCGCCGGGCGGGATCGAGGTGTTCCACAACGACGTGAAGGTGCTGCTCGATCGCAAGCTCGAGCTCGTCGCCATCGGCGGCAACCTCCACGCGCACGCGGTCGCGCAGCCCAAGACGCACGGCTTCCTGGTCGGCGAGACGAGCGCCCTCGCGGCGGCGTTCAAGGATCTGCACGGCCTCGGCGTGGACGCGGGCACGTTCCTCGACACCAAGCAGAAGAAGGCCCACTACCACTATTACGATCTCGGCGCCTCGCCCGCGCTCAAGGGCTCGGATCTGCGCTTCGTCGATCCGGCCCGCATCAAGCGCGTCTACTTCCCCCTTCCCGATCGGCTCGTCCCCGCGTACTTCCTCGAGCTCCACACGCAGCGGCTCGGCGACGTCGAGTCGAACGCCTACGCGTACGTGATCGCCGCCGACGACGGGCGCCTGCTCTACCGCGAGAACCTCACCCACCGCGAGGTCTTCAACTACCGCGTGTACGCCGACGCCACCGGCGATCACCGCCCGATGGATGGCCCCATCACCGACTTCTGCCCGCACCCGACCGGCGTGCCCGACGGCAGCAAGCCCGGCTTCGCCACGCCGAGCCTGATCGCCATCGACGGCTTCAACAAGTTCAAGGATCCGTGGCTTTCCGCGGGCGCCACCGTGACCACGGGCAACAACGTCGACGCGTACACCGACGACGACAAGCCCGACGGCTTCTCGGCGAACGACATCCGCGCCACGACGACCTCGCCGAACACCTTCGATCGCACCTACGACACGAGCGCGGGCCCGCAGTCGAGCAACGACCAGAAGATGGCCTCGATCGTCGATCTCTTCTACGTCACCAACTGGCTGCACGACTGGTGGTACGACTCGGGCTTCGTCGAGTCCGCGGGCAACGCGCAGACGAACAACTACGGCCGCGGCGGCATCGGCGGCGACGTGCTCCTCGCCGAGGCGCAGGACGGCGCGCCCCAGCAGCGCAACAACTCGAACATGAGCGTCTTCGGCGACGGCGGCTCGCCGCGCATGCAGATGTTCGTGTGGGACGGCATCAGCGCCACCACGCTCGGCGTGCAGCCGCTCAACCAGACCTTGCCCAACGGCGTGGCCGAGTTCGGCCCGCAGTCGTTCGATCTCTCGGGCCAGGTGGTGCTGGTGAACGACGGCATGGCGCCCGTCACCGACGCCTGCCAGGCCATCACCGGAAACCTCGCGGGCAAGATCGCGCTCATCGATCGCGGCACCTGCACCTTCAAGTCGAAGGCGCAGCGCGCGCAGGCGGCCGGCGCCATCGGCATGATCCTCATCAACAACAACGCCGGCGAGGCGCCGCCGTACATGCCCAACGCCCAGGGCAACGGCCCCATCAACATCCCCAGCATGAGCATCACGCTGGAGGACGGAAACGCCATCAAGGCCGCCCTCGCGAACGGCGCCGTGACCGTGACGATGAACCGCGCGCTCAGCGTCGATCACGACGGCACGCTCGACAACAGCGTCATCGCGCACGAGTGGGGCCACTACATCCACCTGCGCCAGGTGGCCTGCGGCTCGGCCGCGTGCGGCGCCGAGAGCGAAGGCTGGGGCGACTTCTTCGCGCTCCACCAGGCCGTGCGCGAGGGTGACAACCTCGACGCTGCCTACCCGCTCGCGCAGTACGCGACGGCCGCGTTCCCCGACGATCCCAACTACTTCGGCATCCGCCGCTACCCGTACTCGGTCGACTTCAGCAAGAACGCGCTCACCTTCAAGCACATCACCGACGGCCAGGATCTGCCGGCGAACGTGCCCGTCGCGCAATACAACGCGCAGGTGAACAACGCGGAGGCGCACGCGGCCGGCGAGATCTGGACGGCGATGCTCTTCGAGGCGTACGTCGCGCTCCTCAAGAAGTCGCAGGGCGCGAACGCCCCCTACACCTTCGACGAGGCGCGGCGGCGCATGGGCGACTACGTCGAGGGCGGGCTCAAGCTCGCGCCCGTCGATCCGACGTACACCGAGCAGCGCGACGCCATCCTCGCCGCCGCGGCCGCCGCCGACGTCGACGATCTGCAGGTCCTGGCGCAGGCCTTCGCGCGCCGCGGCGCGGGCACCTGCGCCGTCTCGCCGGCCCGTGATTCGCAGGATTTCTCGGGCGTGGTCGAGAGCTTCACCGTGCAGCCGAACCTCGCCATCGTGTCGCTCGCGGTCGACGACAGCGTCACGTCCTGCGACGACGACGGCCACCTCGACGCGGAAGAGACGGGCAAGGTCACCGTGACGGTGATGAACACCGGCACCGCGTCGGTCGACAGCGCGACGGCCTCGGTCGTGAGCACTGCGGAAGGCGTCACCTTCCCCTCGGGCAGCAAGATCACCTTCGGCGCGCTCCCGCCGTTCGGCACGGCCACGGCGTCGGTCGACATCGCGCTCGCGCCCACGCTGCTCAAGATGATGAACGTCGATCTCAAGGTCGCGCTCGACGGCGCCACCGGCTGCGCCGGCGACGCCACCCTCACCACGGCGCCGCTCGCCAACTACGACGTGCTGCCGATGGCCTCCACGCTCGACACCGTCGAGGCCGAAGACACCACGTGGAAGCCGCAGGGCGACGAGGGCACCAGCATCTGGACGCGCATCGAGGCCTCGCCCGGCAACCACGTGTGGGCGGGCAGCGATCACCCGAGCCCGTCGGACACGTATCTCGTCTCGCCGCAGCTCGTCGCGAGCGCCACCGAGAAGCTCGTCCTGAGCTTCGATCACCGCTACTCGTTCGAGACGAGCGACGACATCGGCTGGGACGGCGCGGTCGTCGAGATCTCCGCGGGCAACGGCTGGGAGGACATCAGCAAGTACGGCGACCCGGGCTACACCGGCACCATCGGCGATCCGCAGGGCCAAGCGCAGAACGCGCTCATCGATCGCCCGGGCTACATCGGCCAGAGCGCCTCGTGGCCGTCGATGGACACGCAGACCATCGATCTCGGCACCTCGGTCGCCGGCAAGACCATCCGCTTCCGCTTCCGCATCGGGACCGACGACGCGTCGGGCGACAACGGCTGGGAGATCGACAACATCAAGGTCGACGGCATCACCAACACGCCCTTCTCCTCGCTCATCGACGACAAGGCCACGTGCGGCGCCGGGCCCATCGCCAACGCCGGCCCCGATCAGATGGTCCTGGGCGGCACGCAGGTGACGCTCGACGGCTCGCAGAGCGCGGACCCCGGCGGCCAGCCGCTCGGCTACGAGTGGAAGGAGCTCAGCGGCCAGCCGGTGACCATCACCGGCGGGACCACGGCCAAGCCGACGTTCACCGCGCCCGACGTGAAGTCGCCGACGACGCTCACGTTCCAGCTCACGGTGAAGAACGCGAAGGCCTCGGGCACCGATACGGTCGACATCGTCGTCTCCCCGGGCATGCCGAGCGCTGACGCCGGCGTCGACGGCGGCCCGCAGGTCGAAGCCTTCGGCGGCTGCGGCTGCGAGACCAAGGGCAACCCCTCCGGCACCGGCGCCGCCGCCTCCCTCCTCGCCCTCGCGGGCCTCTTCATCCGCCGCCGCCGCAACGGCCGCTAGTCCTCGTCACGATGGGGCCGCAAGCGGCCCCATACCCCGGGCCGGGCCGCAAGCGGCCTCATACCCCCGGGCCGGGCGAGCCGGCCCTGATCCCACCCGCCGACGGCAGCGAAGCCCTCGCTGCCGTCTCCCCTCCACCATCCACCGCCGCGCCCGCGTCTCTCGACGCGATCGCATCGTCACGTCACCGTCGCTCGTCGACGCCGCGCGACACGATCCAATTCGCGTCAGTGCCAACTGACATCGACGTCACCCAACGCCCGGGCACCATCGATCGACGCCGCGACACCATCGATCGACGAGCATCGCTCGACGCGACCACATCACGTCGTCGCTACGAGCGCTTCTCCGGAGCGGCATCGGCCTCGCGCAGAAGGATCTTCTGATCCCATCGCCACAGCGCGATCGCCGCCACGAGGAGCAGGACGCCGCTGACCACCTGACCGGGCGCGAAGCACAGGCACGAGGCAGCGAACACCGAGATTGTGAGCGCCTTCCGTTCCGTTGCGTCCAGCATGGGCCCGAGCTCCTCGACGCGGGAGCCTGCCTCGCGACACGCGCGCTCGCAAGCGACTTCACGCGGTGGCCGGTGCGCGAGGTTTAAAGGTGCGGTAACGTCGAGCCGTTCGGATGAGCACTTCACCGCCCCAAGA
This sequence comes from Minicystis rosea, assembly GCA_001931535.1. Taxonomy (GTDB): domain Bacteria; phylum Myxococcota_A; class Polyangia; order Polyangiales; family Polyangiaceae; genus Minicystis; species Minicystis rosea. The sequence continues at coordinate 12,711,505 of CP016211.1, read as the reverse complement.
GAGCCGCATTGCCGGCGCCTCCAACACTCCTTCCTTGCTCGATGAGCTTCGCCGTGAGGACTGGTCGCTCAGGGCTTTGCTTCGCCTCTTCCGCGACCTGTACTTCACCTTCGATCGGCGCACGCTGGGCTTCGCCCGCATCATGCTCGGCTTCCTGCTGGCCACGGATCTCATCCATCGGCGCGCAGCGTGGGACGACATGTACTCGACGATCGGCGTGCTCCCCAACCACCTGAGCCTGCAGCGCCCGCAGGCCTGGGGGGCCTACTCCGTCTTCACCGCCTTCTCCACCCCGGGGGAGCTCACCGTCCTCTGGTGGGTGGCGTTCATCAACGCCCTCTGCCTCCTCGTCGGGTACCGCACCAAGGTCGCGCAGATCCTCGCTGTCTTCTTCGTCGCGGGGATGAACGGCCGCGTGCTGCTCATCGAGAACGGCGGCTACGTGGTCAACAACCTCCTCGCCATGTGGACCGCGTTCCTCCCGCTCGGCGATCGCTTCTCCGTCGACGCGCTCCTCGCCTCGATGAAGCGGCGCCGCGAGACCACGGAAGGCGATCTCAACGATCGCAGCGACATGGTCGCGCCCGGGATGGATAAGCCCTACGTCTCGGTCCTCGGGCTCGTCCTCTTCATCCAGCTCTCGGCCGTCTACTACTTCAACGTCATCCACAAGACGGGCCCGGCGTGGAAGAACGGCACCGCCGTCCACTACGTCCTCTACGTCGATCGCATGGCCACGCCGCTCATCGCGCTCGTCCGCGATCACGTGCCCAACTTCGGCATCATCTTCGGGACGAAGACGGCGATCGCCTTCGAGGCGGGCCTGGCCTTCTTCCTCCTCGCGCCGGTGGCGCGCGTGTGGGCGCGGCGCATCGCGATCTTCATGATCAACACGCTCCACCTGGCCTTCGGCGTCACCTTCGTCCTCGGGCCCTTCGCCTGGTCGCTGTGCGTCTTCTCCACGCTGCTCTTCAGCCGCGACGACTGGGAGCTCGCCATCCGCACCATGCGCCGCACGCAGCGCGCGCGTACCGTCGTCTTCGATCCGCGCTCCGGCGCCGCGCTCCTCGCCTGCCGGCTCATCAAGCGCCTCGATCGCTTCGAGCTCCTCACCTTCCAAGCGGAGGAAGGCGTGCCCCTCGGCATCGGCGTCCGCCGGCCGAGCCAGCCCGCCGTCCTCGTCGGTCGCACCGACGCGCTCACCGAGATCGTCGCGGCCTTCCCGCTCGGCCCCATCGTCGCGTGGATCCCGCGCCTGCCCGTCCTCCGCAACCTCTCCGACGCCATCCTCGCCGCGCTGGAGAAGCGCGATCTCTCGCGTGATCTCGGCCTCCACGTCGAAGCCCCGCCCGGCGAAGCGAAGCCCGCGCCCGAGCAAGCCATCGAGACGCCGCGCATCCCCATGCTCCCGGTGGCGCTCGGCATCGTCGCCGTCGGCGGCGCCTTGTGGGCCGCGCTCGCGCTCGATCGGCCCATCCCCGGCATCACGCTCATCGTCGTCGTCGCGGCCCTGGCCACGCTCGTCAACCTGTGGATCATCTTCCCCACGGTGACCTTCCGCCTCGCGCGCCGCGCCGTCTTCGGCACCGTGCGCGAGCTCTTCATCCTGGCCATGTTCACCGGCGCCGTCCTGCAAGCCGGCAACGAGCTCTGGTGCATCAACCGCCGCTGGAAGGTCCCGCAGCCGGAGCCCTTCCGCCTGCTCTCGCACAAGATGCGTTATCTCCAGGGCTGGTTCATGTTCTCGCCCAACCCGGTGATGGATGACGGCACCCTGGTCGTCGACGCCATCACCGTCGACGGCCGCCACGTCGATCCCTTCACCGGCAAAGAGCCCTTCTTCGATCTCCCCGCGGCGCAGAGCCTCCGGCTCACCCAGATCTGGTGCGACTACTTCAACCGCATCCAGCTCCAGTCCAACACGCCGTATCGCGACGCCATGAAGGACTACATGTACCGACTCCCCCAGCGCACGGGGAATCCGAACGACGTCATCGTCTCGGGCGACGTCTACTGGATCAAGGACATGAACCCGAAGTGGAACGAGACCAAGTCCTACGGCTACGAGCGCAACAAGATCTTCTCGTTCGAGAACCCCGCCGCCCAGCCCCGCGCCTCGAAGTGACGGAGCCGGCCAAGCCGGCCCCGCTCACAACCGTTTGAGCTCAAACGATCCTTCACCCCACGATCGTTCGAGCTCAAACGGCTCACACGCTCCGATCCCAAACGCTCCTTCGCCGTCACGCTCGCTCGAGCGCTCTGCCGTCACGTGTCTTCGAGCGAAAGCGACACGAGCCCCGTCCACCCGCGCGGCGGCGGTGCGGCACCCGCGCGGGCCCACCGCAGATAGTCCTGCACGTAGTAGCCCATGAGGGTCCCGGGGATGGCCGCGAGCGCCGCGTCGGTCCCCTCCTCTGCGTACACCGTTCGGATGTGCTCCTGCTCGTGCCGCATCTGCTCCATCTGCGCGGCCGTCGGCGCGCAGCGCAGCGGGATCGCCGGGCGCGGCACGCCGTGGAGCACCTCGCGCAGGCGAGCGACGAGCGCGACCACGTCCTCGTGCTCGCGCGGCGCTCGACCTTCGAGGGTCGCGACGGCGTGCTCGACGATCCAGTCATTGATCGGCCAGCGCCCCAATTCACGCTGAAGCGGACCGAGGAATCGAGCGCGAGGCTCGAGCATCGCGAGGAAACTCCCCCAAACCACGCCGCGCCATCCATGATCGCCGACGAGCATCTCGAAGAAGGTTGGATCGAGCGCGCCGAGGTTCCGCAGGCATCGATAATGAAACTCCAGCGGCTCGACACGCACGGCGGGAAACTGCCGGAGCGTGGCGACCCAGCGCTCCCCGATCTCGACCTCACGCTGCAACAGGCGCACGGCACCGCGCGGCTTCGCCAGCGTCAGATACGGGCTGCCATGGAGGAGGTGGGCGACGTCCTTGTCGAGGTAGCGCATGAGGCCCCCGCGCCGCGCGCGACCGCGGCGTTCGAGGTCGAATCATGCGCGATCAAAACACGCCGCGCACCCCGATCGAGAGGAGGCCGACCTCGAAGTCCACCTTCGGGCCGAGCCGCGTCGGCGCGCGCAGGCGCTCGTCGTTGGGCGGCACCACCTCCGGCTTGTCGATGGCGAAGAGCCCAGCGCCCGCGGCCAGCGCCACCACCGAGACGCCGCCCGCGATCGCCGCCGCGCTGGCGAAGCCGTCACGCGCCTTGAGCGCGCTGTTGTACTGATCGCGCTCCGCCGGTAGGAGCGGTGTCGTCCCGCGCTTCTCTTCGAGCGAAGACGCCTCTCCCTGCCGCGAAAGCGCCACACCGCCGAGCACGCCGGCGGTCACGGCGCCCGCCGCGCCGATGGCCAGCGTCGTCCACGCAGCCACGCGTTGTCGCGTCGAGCGAAGATCGGCCACGAGCTGCGTCGATCCATCACGCGGCAGCTCCACCACCGCGCCGAAGGGCTGATGCCCCGTCATCGTCACCGACACGAAATGCGCGCCCGGCTCGATCGCGATCGGCGCCGCGAGCGGCAGCGTGGCCCGCAGCTGTCCATCGATGGCCACGCGCGCGCCGCTCGTGCCCGTCACCACGAGGTGGGCCGGCCGCGGGCGCAGCGCCACGTGCCGAGGCACGAGCTCGCCTTCGAGGGCCTGCGCGGTGAAGATCTCCTCTTCGTAGCCGGGCGCGCGCACGCGCACCTGATGCGGCCCGGGCGGCACCTGCGCGACGAAGGGCGCGGCCACGAACGGGCCGCCGTCGACGGAGACCTGCGCATCGTCGGCAGGCGTCGACAAGAGCAACCGCGTGGCCGCGCGCTTCTTCGGCTCGGCCGCTTCGGCCGCGCCCTCCGGGCCGCCGTAACGCGCCTCGAAGGGAGCGAGCGCGGCCAGCGCTTGCATCGCGTCCTCGCGCCGCTTCGGGGCTTTGTCGTTGCGCAGGTACTCGCGATAGAGGCTGATGGCCCGGTGCAGCGGCAACGGCGCCGGCTCCGCGAGGAACTGGCGTCGATACGACTGCGCCGCCGAGAACAGGAGCGCCGGGCTCGGCGAGATCTCGTGCGCCTTGAGGAAGGCCTCCGCCGCGATCAGGTATTGCCCCGTCTTGTAAGCCTCGGCGCCCGCGTCGAAGAAGTCCGACGCCTGCGCCACCTTCACGAGGTTCTGCTGCGCGCCCGCGGGCCTCGCCGCGAAGATCAGCGCCGCCGCCAGGGACATCGCGAGCGGCTTCGGGATCGCTTGCGTCTTCATTCGTGCACCGGAATCCCGCGGAGGACCTGGATGAGGCTCCCGCTCGTCATGATGGCGAGATCGTCGATGCCATCGCCGTCGAGATCCGCCGCGCCCACAGCCACGTAGTCCGTGTTCGCGGCCGGCTTCGCGACGGGCAGCTCGACGTCGATGGGCGAAGGCGTGCGCCCCTTCATCTCGTAGAAGCCGAGCGTCGAGGGCCCCACCAAGAGGAGCTTCTTCTCGCCCGTCTCATCGAGCGCGACCTCGGCGACGGAGAGCCCGGCGCAGCGATCGATGGCGCACTTCGGGGCCGAAAACAGCGTCTCTTCCGCGAAGGTCCACTGCTCGCCGCCCCAGAGCACGATGATGTCGCTCGCCTGCGTCCGCACGACGATGTCGGGGAACGCGTCGCCGTCGAGGTTCGTGATCAACGGGCGCGGCACGTAGCGCCGCGGATTCCACACCTTCGGATTGGAGGCGTCGTGCACCGATCCCACGGACGCCGTCAGCGGTTGGCGGTGCAGCTCGGTGAACCCTTCCGCGCCCGCGGCGTAGACGACGAGCGTGTGATCGTCGAGCACGACCAGCTCGTCGTGGCCCTGACCATCCATGTCCACCGCCGCGAGCACGCAGCTCTCGCACGAGACCTCCGCGAGGCTCGCGGTCTCCACGGCGGTCACGCGCCCATTCCTCCCGTCCTGCATCAGCCGCCACAGCGTCGGCATGCCGCCCGCTTCGCGCGCCACGACGGCGATGCTCGTGGCCGGCTCGTCGTTCGGCCCCGTGCCGAAGCGGCCCGCGGTCGCCGCGAGGATCTCGAGGTTCGCGAGCTGCAGCGTTCCATCCGATGCCGTCGAGAGCGCAGGCACGTAGAGCGGCGCCACGATCTCCCCGCTCGAATTGCCCGAAAGCAGGCTGATCGCGCTCGCCGTGGGCGTGCCCATCTCCTCGAAGCCCCGCGTCGCGAAGAGCTGGTTGGTCGAGATCTGCTCTTCTGCATCCACCGTCTGGAACTTCCCGCTCACGAGCCCCGTGGCGCCGTCGAGGATGCCGCTGAGCCGCGGCGCCTCGGGCGCTGCGTTGGCGCGCCCATAAGCCACCTTCAACACCCGTCGCGGCGTGTCCCCGAAGCGCCCCGCCTGATCGATGAACGCGATGTCGTTCACCCCATCATCGTTGAAGTCACCGACGGTGATGTTGTGCGGCGGACACTCGGTATCGAGCGACGAGATATGGAATCCCATCCCCTCCGAATAGGCCCGTCCCACCACCAACCCGAGCTGTTGTCCCTGCGTGGACACCGTGTCGTCGAGCCCATCCTTGTCGAGGTCGGCGACGACCGACTCGCAATCTCCCGGGATCGGCGCGCACACGTCGGACTCGAACTTCGTCCCCGAAGGGCAGTGGTTCGTGACGACGATCGTGTGCTTCACGTTCGGATCGAACATGCCGCCGACGAGGATGCTGTCCGGATCACCGACGTTGGGCACGGTGAGGTCGATCACGCTCATGCTCTGATCGCCCTTGCCTTTGAACCCACCGCACGGCGGCACCGTGGAGCCGAAATGGCCCGTCCCGTCGCCAAAAGCGATGTGCGCATCGCAATCGGTGGCATCGACCACGATGTCGGCAAAGCCATCACCGTTCACGTCGCCGATGACGATGGAGGCATTGCGGCTGCGCATCACCGCCGTTCCGTCGAGCGTCACCGTGGGGCTGTCGAGCGCCTGGAAATCGAGCTGCTCTCCATCCTTGCAAGCGCGATAAAGGTGGATGACCGGGCTCTTCGCATAAGCGATGGCGACCTCGTCACATCCATCCCCATCCAGATCCCCTGCGCGCATCGCCACGATGTCGTTCAGCCCACCGCCCTCGAGCGCATCGACGAGCGTGCGGGTCCGCTGATTCGGCCGATCGAGGCCCGCGACCCGAACCGAGCTCGCCGGATCTCCAGGCGCCGGCGGCGGCGGAGGCGGGAAGCCTCCATCCGGAGGCGGGAAGCCTCCATCCGGAGGCGGTGGAAAACCACCATCGGGCGGCGGCCATCCTCCATCCGGCGGAGGCGGCATTCCCCCATCCGGCGGCATCATCATGCCTCCATCGGGCGGCGGCATGCCCCCATCCGGAGGCGGCATTCCCCCATCGGGCATCATCATCACGCCACCATCCGGAGGCGGCATTCCCCCATCGGGCAGCACGTTGCCACCGCCGTCATCGGGAGGCTGCCCGCACGGCGCGCCTCCTTCGGGCATCATCATGCCTCCATCGGGGATGTCGTGATGACACATCATCGGCATACCCATGTCGCCCTCCATGGGTTGCACCGACTCGCCGAGGAAGAGGAGCAAGGCATCCTTCTTCTTCATGTGCACGCGGAGGAGCCGCACGCCGGGCTCGTCGAGCTCCTCGGTGGGATAGAGCAGCGGCGTGAGCGACGTCGTGGCGTCGGACGAAAACACGCGGAGCCCCGTGCTCGCAAAGCCCTCTCCGGGCACCACCAGCTCGGGCCGCGCATTGCCATTGATGTCGGTCAAGAAGGGTGACGGATAAGGCTGTTGATCCGGCGGGCGCGGATGCGATGGGAACGTCTGCGACGCGGCCTCGCACAGGCCGGGCTTTCGGCTCTCCAACGTGGTGATCACGGTGCCGTTGGTGGTGGTGTGCACCACCTCGCGGCAGCGATCGGCATTGGCATCGCCGACCATGAAATCGAGCGTCGTGGCGGTGCTCTCGGCGACCAGGAGCTCGAAGGTGCCCGTGGGGCGGCGGCACACGCCGTCGGCCCCGCATCCGTATCCGGTCGGGCAAACCCAGCTCTGCTCGCCGCCGCAGAGATAGTGACAAGCATGCTGTCGATTGGGCAGCTCGCAGCTCTCCTGCCCATCGCAGTCCTCGCCGTTCTCCTCTTCGACGACGCGGTTTCCGCAGGTGTTCTCGTCGAGGCGCTGGAGATCGTCGCAGCCGGCCGGAGAGAGCGCGGCCACCGCGAAACCGACGGCCAAAGCCCGTGTCGTGGGGTGTCCGAAAGAAAGTCTCCTCATCGTACGCTCCGTCATTTCGGTCGCTTGAGCTCCGCGGGTCGCTCGAGATCGAGATCGTCTTTGTGGGCGGGCTTCGCGGCCGGCGCTTTCGCGGGCGTCACGGTGGGGACCACGATCGCCGGCGCCGCGCGCAGCGCGATGGGCGGGAGCTCGTGATCTCGATCCGGAACGATCCACAACGCCTGGGCCTCGTAGCCCTCCTTTTCCACGCGGATGGCGCGGCTCTGATCGGAGCGCGCGAGCGACAACGGCTCCGCGGCCGATCCGATCCGCAATCCATCCACGATCACGTCCGCATCGGCGGGCGTGACCAACAATCGAATCGTCACCTTTGCTGGCAAGGGGCGGGCCGACGCCGTGACGGCCGCGCTCTCCGCCACGCCGGCCACCGGCGAAGGCTTCGGCCTGCCGCCCTGCTGCACGAAGGCCACCGCTGCAATCACGGCGCCGCCCGCGAGGGCCACGGGCCACAAGCGCGCGCGGCCCGCGTGAGTCGCGGGAGGCGGCGCTGGGCGCGCGGGCGGCTCCCCAATCTCGGTCTCCGCCGCCGGTGCCGGCCCTTCGCTGGGAATCGTCGCCGCGGCGACGGAGGGCATCATCGCCGACGACGGCGGCCCTCCGGCCACGAGCGTCCCCGACGCGGGCGACGCGGGCGCCATCATCGTGCGTGCGCTCGCCGCATCCGGATCGACGGCCGCCGCTTCGTCGACGGAGATCACCACGGCCCCCGACGTCTCCGCGGCCACGGCGCTCTCCGCGGCCACGGCGCTCTCCTTCTCGCGCGCCGCGAGCTCCGCGACGGTGGCTTCGGCGCGCCTCGTGGGCACGTGATCCATCGTCGCCGGCCCCGCGCCCCCGTCGATCCCGCACGCCCGCGCGCGCTCGAGCAGCGCGGCCACCGCGGCCCCCGCCGACGGCGGCCGCTCGCTCGCGCTCTTCGCCAGCATGGAAAGCACCGGCGCATCGAGCTCCTTCGGCAGCTCCGGGCACACCGACGACATCGACGGCGGCGGCTCGGTCACGTGCTTGAACAGCACCTCCATCGCCGAATCCGCCGAGAAAAGCCGCCGTCCCGTGAGCATTTCATGGATCACCACGCCGAGCGCATAGATGTCGGCGCGATAATCGACCGGCCGGCCGCGGCATTGCTCAGGGGCCATGTAGCTCGGCGTGCCGATGGCGGCGCCGGTCGCGGTCTTGTGGGCGAGATCGTCGGCGACGAGCTTGGCGACCCCGAAATCGAGCAGCTTGGGGAAGAAGCCGCCTTCCTTTTCCTGCACGAGGAAGATGTTGTCCGGCTTGAGATCGCGGTGCGTGATCCCGGCCTCGTGCGCGGCATCGAGCCCATCGGCGATCCCCTTCAGAATGGGAATCGCGGCGGCCACCGAGAGGCGCTTCTCGCGATCGAGGAGATCGCCGAGCGTCATCCCATCGAGCCGTTCCATCACGAAATAGGGCTGATCTCCGCCCTGCAGACCAAACGAAAAGATGTCGATGATGTTGCGGTGCCGCACGCGGTTCACCGCGCGGGCCTCGGAGACGAAGCGCGAGACGACCCCGCTGTTCGAGGTGAACTTCCGGTGCAGGACTTTGACCGCCACCTGCTTGCCGATGAGCGGCTGCTCCCCCGCATAGACATCGCCGAACGTGCCGGAGCCGAGCTTTCGATCGATCCGATACTCACCGATCATCGTGCCCGGCTCGAGCGTCGGATCTTCCTCCGGGAGCTGCTCCAACGGGACGAGCCGCGCCCCGTGCTCGGCGCACTCGGCGGCCTCGTTCGGGTAGAGCTTGCGGCACTCGGAGCAGGCGAGCATGGGGCGGAATGCTAGCCGGGTGGGAGGCAAAGCTACACGCCTTCCAACCTTCGGCGGCGCCGGTGCCATCTGGCCCTGCGCGGGCGCCTCGTGCCTGTCATGCGGCCCACCTCCGGGGTCGCGACGTCCCTGCACGAAAGCCCGGAGGCCACGAATCATCTCGGGCACGAGATGGTGCATCCGGCGCTCTCTCTCCTCTCCTCCGCAAACCTCCGATCACCAATGCACGCCCTGCGCCGCGCATCCCGCGCGCTCGATTTCCCCTGCGCTTCTCGCATCGAGCCAAACATCCGCCGACACGGGACGCATCGTTCGGCGGCGCCTATGGAGGCCCCGGCCTCCAGGATGGAGGCGCTGGCCTCCAGGCACCGTGATAGCTTGCTGCTTCAATGGCCACCATTCTCATCCTCGGCGGCGCGGGGACCTTCGGCCGATTGGCCGCCGCCGATCTCCTCGTGCGCACGCCGCACGACGTCGCCGTCGCCGGTCGCCGCGGCGTCCCCGCCGACGCTTGGTTACCCGGCTCGGAAGGCCGCATCACCTCGCACACCCTCGACATCACCGACGAAGCGGCCCTCCGCGCCCTCGTCGATCGCCTCGCGCCCGCGGTGATCGCGCACGCCGCCGGCCCTTACGCGCGCCTCGGCGACGCTCCGCTCCGCGTCGCGATCGAAACCCGCACACCCTACGTCGACATGTGCCCTCGATCCGATCTCTACGTGGAGATCGCCGCGCGCCATCGCGCCGCCGCCGAATCCGCCGGAATCCCCGTCGTCCTCGGCGCCTCCACCATTGGTGGCCTGACAGGCACCCTCACCCGCCGCGCCCACGCGCGCCTCCAACGCCTCACGCGAGTCCGAACCTATCTGAGCGTCCACAACTTCTCCTGGGGCGCCTCGACGGTCGCCGATTACCTGCTTGCCGCCAAACAACCTTTGCCCGCCGGCCGCCGCCTCGGCGACGCCCCCGAGGTCGTGCGTTTTCCCAACCTCGGTATGCGGCGCACCGTCCTCGGCGACAGCCTCGAATACATCCCCGGCGTCGACGGCCTCGCCCCCGACACCGAGCATCGTTTCGGCCTCGACACCGCGCTCACCCGACTCGGCATGATCAGCGCCATCACCCTGAGCCGCCTCGGGCTCCCACTCTGGCGCTTCGGAAGTCTCCTCGGTTGGGGCGCCGGCTGGCTCGGCGGAAGCCGCACCGAAGGAGGCCTCTTGCACCGTGCCTTCGGCGACGGCCCCGAAGGAACGGGCGTTTACGAGACTCACATCCTCCGCCCCTTCGGCAACATCCGCAATCCCGTCCTCATGTTCGCCCTCACCGCCGCCCGCATGGCCGACGGCGGCTTCCCCGGCACCGGCATCATCCACCCCGCCACCTGGCTCGATCCCGATCGCCTCATCGCCGAGCTCCGCGCCCGCGCCAACGTCGTCACCGACCGATTCGTCCCCGAAGGCGCCCCGCTCGAGACCGACAGCCATTAAACTCAAAGCGCCCTCCGCAGGCCGAAGCCTGCATTCGCCATCTCGCCATGTCCCGCCACCCTCCGCCATGGCGGCGCCACCCCCGACGGCTCCTCTGATCCTCGAAATCCCGCGCATTCCGCGCCCCGTCACGACGGCACGCGCGCTGCTCTCGGCCGCGCCGCATGGGAGACGCCGACATCACGTTGCGCCACATCACGCGACGACGCCCCGAGGATCTGGCGCGAGCCTTCGTCCACGAAGACGGCACCGTCGAAGTGCTCGGTTGGATCGACACCCAAGTGACCACCATGGAGCGCCGCCTCGACAAGGCCCTTCGCCTGCGCGTCGGCGGCGAGCCGCGCGTGCTGCACATCGAGTTCTGCGACGAGCTCCGCGCCGACGTCTCCGATCGCATCTTCGAATATACGTGCTTCCTCTTCACGGCCTTGCGCGCCGAAGCACCGGAGTCGCCGGTCCCTCCCATCGAGAGCATCGCCGTCGTGCTGCGCGGGCGGCGCCGCCTCCTGCCACGCAGGGGCGAGCGCCGCACCTCCTGGCCGGGGAGCCCATTCAGCGGTGTGCGTTATCGCATCGACGCCGTCTACCAGCGCACGGTCGCCGAGCTGCGCGCACGCGGCAGCGTCTTGTGGCTCTCGTTCACCCCGCTCGCCCGGGACGCGACGCCGGCCACGATGCGGGAAATCATCGAAGAAATTCGCGTCCGGGCCTTGAACGAAGAGGAGCGCGCCGAGCTCTACGCCACCCTCGTCGTGCTGGCCTCGGTGGACCCTTGGGGGCACAATCTGGAGCGGGAGATCATCATGTCCGTGGAGGAGAAGACGTACGAACGGCTCAAGCAAACCCCGATCATCGGCGCCTGGTTCGTGGAAGCGGAGCAGAAGGGGATCGAGAAGGGCGTCGCGCACCTGCTCCAACAGCTCTTCATGCGGCGCTTCGGGCGCGAGCTGACAGCCAACGAAGAGCGCTCGCTCGCCGAGCGCGTGCAAACGCTCGGCGAGGATCGGGTCGGCGCGGCCGTGCTCGACCTCGACGGTGACGCGCTGGCCCGCCGAGCCGCTGCCCGCGAAGTAGCCGCGCGCTTCACGCTCCCTGCAAGATCCGCTGAAACCCATCCCACTCGAGGATCTCGACGCCCGCTTCCCCGGGACGGGCCGCGTTCATCGCCATGGCTTTGCCGAGGTCCTCCACCCGGATGCCACGATATTTGTGGAGGGGCCCGCCGAGCATCCAATCGATCTTCGGCCACACCGCCAACACCACCGCCTGGCTCGCGCCATAACGGTTCTTCTCGGTGAGCAACATCGAAGGTCGGAAGAAGCTCGTGCGGTGGAAGCCGAGCGCCCTCACCCGCTCTTCCAACGTGCCTTTGAGGCGCAGATACTCCACGCGCGAACGCGTATCCGTCCCCACCGAGGTCATCAGGGAGAAGTGCGACACGCCCTCGTCCTTGCAGGCGGAGGCGAAGCCCATCACGTAGTCGACCTCGACCTTCCACATCTGCTCACGTGTCGCTTTCGACGGCTCGCCGATGCCGAGCGTGCAAATCGCGGCCGTGTGCCCGGCGACGTGGGCCCGATAGGAAGCAGGATCTTCGAGGTCGACCACGTGCTGCGCGAGCTTCCCCGGCGGCGCCTCGCCCGCGGCGACCTCGACCGGCCGGCGACCGAGCGTGGTCACGGAAGCGAAGACCAGCGATCGCAGCGCTTCGGTGAGAACGTTGCGACCCACGGCGCCCGTGGCTCCGAGCAGCGCGACACGAATCGGGGAGGCGGAGGACATGGCGCCACGGTACCTGGGCGCGACGATCCCGAAAAGCGCGGGCGCGAAGTCTCGCGGATCGAAGACGCCTCCTCGCAACGAGGATGCGTCCCGCGCCGAGCCGCCCTATCCTCCCGACCGTGATCCGCCCTGCCCTCGCCCTCTCCGCCCTCGCGCTCGTGATCGGCTGTCAGGCCACGTCTCAAACCCCCGCGCCCGTCGCCGTGACTTTGAGCGCGCCGCCCGCGCCGGTCGAGGTCGTGGAGGGCGATGTGCCGTTCAAAGGCGTTTACGTGAAGCGCGCCAAGATTGCTTACAAGAAGGGCGCGCGCTTTCATCCCTCGAACGACGGCGGCGAATCCCGCCTGCGCATCGACGCCGGCAAGGTCACCTACGAGCAGACCTACAACGACCGCTCGGAAAAACGCCACGTCGTGCAGGTCTACAGCTTCGAGACGCGGGACGTGAAGACGCTGGAGGAAGGCGCCTTCGAGGTGGCCTTGACTTTCAGCAGCATCAGCGGGCACGGCAATCACTACAGCCCCGACAAGGAGGATCCCCGCCTCATGGTGCGGAAGCGCAACGGGGATTGGGAGATTGGCCTCCTCACGGCCGATGTCTCGGGCGCCATCGATTGCGCCTTGTTCGACGCCATCCCCGGAGACGCGCCGGCCGCCGTCACCGCCGCCGAGGACGTGGCGTACAAATACCTCCTCTCACTCTCGGACCGCGCCGAAAAGGCCACGGGAAAACCGCTCATCCTCCCGCCCCCGCCGAACGTCGCCGCCGCGCCGCCCGACGCGGTGAAGACGCCTTCCGGGCTCGCCACCAAAGTGCTCGCGCCCGGGACCGGCAAAGATCACCCGCAGGGCGAAGACGGGGTGAAGGTCCATTATTCGGGGTGGACCAGCGATGGAAAGATGATCGACAGCACCATCCTCCACGGCGAGCCCAGGAGCTTCCGCGCCAATGGCCTCATCAAGGGCTTGTCCGAGGGCATCCAGCTCATGGTGACGGGCGAGAAACGCCGCCTCTGGATCCCTGCCCAGATCGCTTATGCCAGCTCCTCACGTCACGGCGCCCCCGTCGGAGACGTGGTGTACGACGTCGAGCTCCTCGAGCTCAGCCCCGCCCCCAAACCACCGCAGGTCCCCACGGACGTGAAGCGCCCGCCGCCGAACGCCAAACGCCTTCCCTCCGGCCTCGCCTATCGTGTCCTCAAAAAGGGCACCGGCCAGCGCTCCCCTCAGCTCACCGACACCGTCGAAGTCCACTATTCGGGATGGACCACCGACGGCAAGATGTTCGACAGCTCGGTCACCCGCGGCCAGCCTGCATCCTTCAAGCCCGAGCAGCTCATCAAAGGTTGGGCCGAAGCGCTGCAGCTCATGAAAGAGGGCGACCACTTCCGCCTCTGGATCCCGGCCAACCTGGCCTACGGCGACAAGCAGAGCGTCCCGGGCCGCCCCTACGGCATGCTGGTGTTCGACGTGGAGCTCATCTCCATCAAGTGAATCCGCGAAAAGGCCCGAGCGGCGCAACCAGAGAGGTGGCGCCGCTCGGCAAAGCAGCCGCGACCTCTCGTAGCTGAATTGCAGTGCATGAGCCCATGGACTCGGCGTGCTCAGGTTGACGGCGAGGATCCAGCCCCATTCATTTCCCGCCACCCACTCCTCCGCTGCCGGCCCCACCGGAGCCCGCGCCGCCACTGCCTCCCCCCCTTTGCCACCATCGGCCTGGCCGCCCGGTGCGGGATCGTCATAAGCGAGGAGCGCGGCCTTCACGACGGTGCCCTCTTCGGTGGTGTTGCCCTCCCAATCCGTCAGGAGCGACGGGAAGTGGCAATCACCGGCCCACCAGGCCCACGCCGTCCAGCTCACGTGATGAGCGTCGGCATAGGCGAGGAGGTTCTCGTCCCATTCGGGCGAGCACGAGCCGGTGGCGTCGCCGAACTCGGTGAGGATGACCGGGCTCGTCTCGGTGAGATAGCCAAACGAGCCTGGCCACTTGTCCGGCTGGCGCGAAGGCGAGTTGTTGTAGGGGTGGCTCGCGTAAACGATGTTGTGCCCGACCACGGTGTGATTGCGGACGTGGGAGAGATCGAAGGCCCAATCGAGGCCGCCGACGATGACCACGTTCTCGGCCCCGGTGGCGCGCACCGCGTCGTGGAGCGCCTGCATTCCCACCACGGTGAAGCCGCCCGCGCTGCCGCCGGAGAGCCAGACGTCGGGCGTGACGTCGTGAGGCTCGTTGTACAGCTCGAACATCACCCGACCATCGCCCTTGTAGCGCGCGGCCACCTCGCTCCAGAACTGCTTCGAATGGATATCGGCCATGAGCTGCTGGGCCGGCTTCTCGCTGTAGTCGCCGCGATCCGACCAGTGCAGATCGAGGATGACGTCGAGCCCGGCCTGCTCGGCCCACCCGATGACCTGATCGACCCGCTCCGGATACCCCGGAGAGGCATGCGGCGACCCTTCGAGCCAGAAGTCTTGGTTCAAGGCGATGCGCACCACGTTGGCCCGCCAGCTCGCCATGAGAGCGAAATCTTCCGGCGAGAGATACTGACCATCGGAATCCCACTCCAGCGATGGCCGGGCCACGCCGTGAAGGAGGTGCGCGTTCCCTGCGAGGGAGCAAAGGGTATTTCCGTTGACGTAGTACCCGTTCGGCGCCGCCACCGGCGTCACCCCGGCGGCAAGCGTACAGCCCACGAGCGGGAACTCTCCCTTCGGATTCGATGACGCCGTCCCCGCGTCGCAGCCCGCGAGCGCGGACAGAGCGACGATCGAGGCCACGAGGCCGCACGTGAAGCGCGGCGCTCGGACCGGGACGAAGTCGGGATCGGGTGACGACATGGCTGCTACCTACCTTTCACGGAATCACGCCGCAGGACGGCATATGACGCTTTGCGCCGACGTACCGCGGCACGCGAAGACTGCCTCTCTTGCTGCTTCCGATTTTCATGTCGCACTAGTATGACATGAATTGCAACACATCGTGAAGGTGGGGAGGAGGGTTCCGCCATGGAGTTTCCCGAGCGGGCACCGCGGCTGTGTCTGATCTTCGTGAGCGTCGCCGCCGGCATCGGCCTCGCGCAACCGGGGTGTTTGTTCCCCGATTACACGTTCGGCGATCTCACGGGCGGCGCCGGCGGCACGAGCAGCTCCACGTCGGTGAGCAGCACGGGCGGCGCGCCGGCGACATCCTCCTCGAGCGGTGGAACGGGCGGCGCGACTTCGTCGACGAGCACCACCTCTTCGACGAGCACCTCCTCGTCGACGTCTTCATCGACCAGCGCTTCATCGAGCTCGTCGTCGAGCAGCAGCGGCATCGTGATCGCGCCCGGCGACGTGATCGACAACATGGAGGCTGGGACGGGCTCGATCCTCTCTCAAGGCGGCCGCATCGGCTCTTGGTACACGTACAACGACGGCACCACGAGCGGTATGCAGACGCCGCTCGCAGGGGGCATGTTCGCGCCCGAGCTCATCCCCGGCGGTCACGGCACCAGCACCAAGGCCGCGCGCACGCACGGTATGGGATTCACGACGTGGGGCGCGGGCATGGGCTTCGATCTCCACAACACCGGCACGACGAAGAGCGCTTATGACGTCTCGGCCTTCAAGGGTGTCGCCTTCTGGGCCAAGGGCGAGCCGGGCACCATCCGTTTCAAAGCGCTCACCAGCGCCACCGTCGCCTTCGCCGAAGGCGGCCTCTGTACCGCCGTCTGCGGCGACAGCCACGGCGCCATCGTGCCCCTCACGAGCGATTGGGTGCAAATCACCATCCCCTTCACCTCACTCACCCAAGAGGGCTGGGGCACCCAGGAGGATTGGAATCCGATGCAAGTCCTCTCCATCCAATTCCAATCCGGCGCCGTCCCCTTCGACTTCTGGGTCGACGACATCGGCTTCTATTGAGCCATCGAGGCCCAGAAAAAGCTCTCGCCCTTTGCCTCCACGTTCGGGCCTGACACCCCCGCAACGGTAGCCGCGAGCGCCAGCGAGCGGACCTATCGAGCGCACACCAGAAAGCACCATGGTCTTCACCCATGGTGCCTTTGGGGTCACCTCATCACGCTACACGCCTTCCCCATCAACCGCCGTCGCCGGCCTCATCACCGCCGCGCAAACCGTATTTGCGCAGCAAGGTGCGAAGGTGGCTTCGGTCCATGCGGGCCATGCGGGAGGCTTCGGAGAGGTTGCCTTTGGCGCGGGACATCAGCTCTCGGACCCAGCCGCGCTCCCAGCGATCGGCGGCGCGTTGCTTGGCCATGCGGAAAGGCACGTCGGGGTCGAAGGCTTCCGTGGGGGCGTTGTCGTCGCTGCGGTTTTCGTCGCTGCCGAGCGCGAGGAGCGCGGGATCGTCGAAGAGGACGGCGCGCTCCACGGCGGCGCGCAGCTCGCGCACGTTGCCGGGCCAGGTCTGGCGGCGGAACATGTCGAGGAGATCGCGCGGCATCGGGCGATCGGGGACGAGCTCGGCATAGAAATACTTGGCGAGCTGCTCGATGTCGCCGGTGCGATCGCGGAGCGGCGGCACGTGGATGCGCACCACGTTGAGGCGATAATAGAGGTCCGCGCGGAAGCTGCCGCGGTTCACCTCGGTGCGCAGATCGCGGTTCGTCGCGGCGATCACGCGGGCGTCGATGTTGATACGCTGGTTGCCGCCGACGCGCTTGACGCTGCGCTCTTCGAGCGCGCGCAGGAGCTTGGGCTGCATGTCGAGGGGCAGCTCGCCGATCTCGTCGATGAAGATCGTGCCGCCCTTGGCCTGCTCGAAGGCGCCGGCGCGATCGGACGCGGCGCCCGTGAATGCGCCTTTCACGTGACCGAAGAGCTCGCTCTCCACCAGCGTGGGCGGGATGGCGGTGCAATCGAGCACCACGAGCGGGCCCGACGTGCGTGCGCTCGCACCATGAATGGCCGAAGCGAGCACGCCTTTGCCGGTGCCCGTCTCGCCTTCGAGGAGCACCGTGCTCTCCGACTGCGCCACGCGCGGGAGCGCCGCGAAGATGCGCCGCATCGCCGAGCTCGATCCGAGCAGCGATCCGAAGCGATCGTCGGCGGAGAGGGCCTCGCAGATGTCCTCGTCCTCGCGATCGATGCGCAGGGTCGTGCGGCCCACGCGCACGCGCGATCCGCTCTCCACGTAGCCTTCGCGGAGCCGGACGTTCCCCACCCAGGTGCCGTTGGACGACCCGAGATCGCGCAGCAGGAAGCCCTGCGGCGTGGCGCTGATGGAGCAGTGATGGCGCGAGACCGTTTGATCGGCGAGGACCAGATCGTTCGCGGGCGCGGTGCCGATGGCGACTTCGCTCGACGCGGCGCGGATGCGGGCCCCGGCGCCGGGGCCCTCCACGACGCTCAGCGCGAACCCATCGAGACGCAGCTCGCGGGACCTTGATTCGAGGGGCAACGTACCGTCGACGGACACCCCTCCAAGCTACCGCGTCCGCCGCGCGGGGTGTGCGGAGATCGCCGCAAGCGGCGCCCGCGATCGGCCATCTCGCCGAAATCGCGCAGCTCTCGGCCGCCGGCGGCGATCGCGCTCACCATCGCGCCCGTCAATTGCAGGAGCCGCACGGGGCCGGCGTGCCGCGGAAGCCGCCCTTGGTGATGAACCATTGCTTCTGCCCCGCCGTCCCCGCGTTCGTGCTGGTCTGCTCGTTGACGTGATAATGGTAGACGGCGACGTCCGGGCTATCGAGCGTCTTGCCCGTGTGACCGCCATAGGCATCCAGCGTCGGGTAGCTGCCATCCGGGTCCTTGCGCCCGTAGATGGCATAGCCGTCGCGCATCACGCCGATGAAGTGATTGTCGTCGTTGGAGATCGAATAAGGCTCGGAGTGGTAGTGATATGCCCCCTGCATCTGCGGGTGGCCGCCGCAGCGATCGAAGGTCATCGCCTCCTTGTAGATGTCGTCGCCGGGCGCGGCGAAGGCCCCGAAGATGGGAACGCCGTTGACGGCCAGACCGACGACGGCCACACCCATCATCGGCGACGGCGTCATGTCGCTCGAGAGCGGGAATTGAATGACGTAGTTCTTCGGATAAATGAGGTTCGGATTCTGGACCCCGCCCGGATAATCCTCGTGGCAGGCGTTGGTCGTGGGATAGTAGTTGGTCTCGTAGTCGGGCTGCCCGTCGGCCGCCGCCTTGACGACGCCGCTCGCCGAAGAGAGCGATACGCGGCACGAGAAGTTCAGCCAGAAGCCCGAGATCCCTTGGGCCTTGCGCGCATCCGCACAGGCGCTCGCGTCGCGGCTCAGCACGTGACAGCCCGCGGCGTTGGCGACATCCGTGGGCGTGGTGTCGGCCGTGAGATCACAGCCGCCCGAGGACGTGCTCCCGCTCGACGACGAAGCGCTGCTCGACGAAGCGCTCGAGGCTCCACCCGAGCTCGACGTGCTCGCGCTCGTGGAGGTGCTGCTGCTCGATGCTCCGCCGCCGCCCATGCCGGTCTCCTCGACCGAGCCGCCGCACGCAGCGGCGAACAAGCAGGTTGCGAGCGAGAAGATACGGTATCCGGTGCGGTTCGGCTCCATCATGGCCATCGCCCTGAGCAAGGCGCATACCTCGACGCCCGTCCTCGATTCACCGCAAAAATGCAGCCAATTGCATCTCTGGGATGGAGGCCTAGACCTCCAGATATGGAGGCCCGAGCCTCCACCGCTCGGCGGGGCAACAAGGCCGCTCCCTCCGCGCGCGTCGATCCGTCCGCCGGCCTCACGATCCATGGCGGACCGCGCAACCCATGCCGATCCGTCGCCCGCGCGCTCACGAAATATCGATATTTCCGGCACCGATGGCGGCATGTCGCTTGCGATGCAGCCTCGTCGCGGAGAACCGGAATGCGCCTGCGTCCCTCGCTCGTCCTCTGCGCTTCGCTGCTCTCGACCTCGGGCTGCGGGACCGAGGTCCGCGACGCTGCCAGCGCCATCTCGCGAGGTGCGGTGGACGAGATCCACACCAGTGTGGTCGCCATCCTCCGGACCACCGATGGTGAGCTGTGCACGGGTCAGCTCATCGCGCCGAACCTCGTGCTCACGGCCGCACACTGCACCACGGAGCCAACCCCCGGATCGGTGAGCTGCGCCCCGTACCTGTCCAACGAAGGCATCATCCATCCTCAAGTGGTGGGGCGGCCCCTCGATCCAAGCATCTTCCTCGTGGGCAATGCCGCCACCTTTTCTCCCGCCGGTCCGAACGTCGAAGTCGACGCCGTGCTCCTCCCACCCGACACCGTCGGACAAATCAACTGTGGTGTGGACCTCTCCCTGCTCCGTTTGCGCGAGCCCCTATGGGGCACGATTCCCATCGAGCCGCGCCTCGATCTCGGCCCCATCGTAGGAGAGACCTTCACTGCCGTGGGTTATGGCGCCACCCAAGGCGGGACCCACCGTGGCCTCGGGACTCGACATCAGCAGAGCGGCGTGCCCGTGACCCAGGTGGGCCCCACACTCAACGCCCACGGCGTCCTCCGGACCGACGCACGCGACTGGACCTCTGGAGAAGGCCCCTGCGCCGGCGACTCGGGAGGACCGGCCCTCGACATCGCCGGCCGGACCTTCGGCGTCATGTCGCGCGGCAATCCCAGGATCTGCGCCAACATGGTTTACAACGGCCTCGCTGCCCACGCTGCCTGGATCCGCCGCGAAACGAGCCTCGCCCTCGCCTCGCTCGACGCGCCCTCTCCCTTCTGGATGACGGAGCCCACCGCCGGCATCGCCGAGCTCGGCGACGACTGTCGCGCAGACACGGAATGCGCATCACCCCTCGCCTGCCGTCCCATCGAAGACCGCTTCCGCTGCACGAGCCTCGATTGCACGACCTGCGCTCCCGGGTGGACGTGCCGCACGTTGGCCGGCGCGGACACGTGCATACCTGCTTCCGATAGGGGTGCAGCTTCGATCGATGCCAATCCGGATGCCCGAGCCCCAGCAGGTTGCGCGATAGCACCATCGAGCGCAGGGCACTTTGGCTGCGGTCTCCTCCCGATGCTGGCCGTGCTCGGCCTTTCGCGCGCCCGCAGACGAGAGCGGCAATAGGGGCTTTCCCTATCTCCCGGCGTCAGGGCCGGACAGGTGGTTGTCCGACCATCCCCGGTGCGCGGTCACATCTCGCAACCTCGTTCGTCCGACGCTCCCCATTTCGATCGAGCCGTGTACCCTGAGGGGATGCTCGCCTCCCTCACCTCTCGTGTCGCCGCCGTGCTCCGCAAAGTCGTGCCCGCGATGGCCCTGATGACGGCCATCACCTGCGACAGCCTCGACAACTTCGACGTCTCCGTGACGGGCAAGGTCACCATCCCCGCCGCCACGGTCCTGGACACCGTCCTCGCAAACGCCCTCGGCTTCGCCGGATTCGACAAGATCGATTTCAGCCAGAGCTTCGCCAACCAAGGCGTCACCAAAGATCAAGTCGACTCGGTGCACCTCACCGCCTTCGGCCTCGTCATCACCGCCCCCGCCGACGGCAACTTCGATTTCCTCGACTCCCTCTCCTTCACCGTCGAAGCCGACGGCCAGGACTCCGTAGAAATCGCCCGCATCGATTCCGTGCCCAAAGGCCAAAACCGAATCGATCTCGACGTGAGCTCCGACGTGGACCTCAAACCCTACGTGGTCGCCCCCTCCATGCGCATCCGCGGCGAGGCCAAAGGCTCAAGGCCGATGAGCGAGACGGAGCTCACGGCCGGGGCCGTGTTCGATGTCGACATCCACATCCCAGGTTGCAATTGAGCACGTGGATGGGGGCTTGATGAGGAGGCCTCGCGGGGGGCGGGGGCAGCGTGCTGGAAAGCTCACGCGTGGAGCCCGGCTCAGATCCATTTGGGAACGCCCAGCTTGAACTCGCCGAGGATGTCGTATTCGAGGAACTCCTCACCGCTCTTCTTGAAGCAGGGAAGGTCCTTGAAATAGACTTTGATGCTCTTGAACCAAGCCCCGTGCTTGAACCCACCCAGGATGATGTACCGCTGGACGCCGAGCTCGGTGACACGCTGAAGCAGCTTGGCGGCAGCCTTCTGGTTCCACGGCTTGAACTGGCGCTTCATGGGATCGTTGTCGATGTTCGGGATGTTCCACCCCTCGAGCCGGATTCCGTAGCGATCACACTGGTACTTGAGCTGCGCGACCTCGACGTTGATCGTCGGCGACCAAACGAACTTCGCTTCCGTGAGGTCGGATAGGATCCCGCCGGCTCCTGCGCTCACCGGCCCCTTTCCGATGTCGTAGTACTCGATGAAGATCGCGTCGACGAGGCCGTGGATCCACATCAGCTTCCACGCGAGGTGAAGGCGATCCGCGCCGTCGGCGTGATCCTCGCCGATGAACAGGCACTTGCGGTCGAGTGCGTCGCTTCCGAAGGTGGGGAAAGGGCGGCCCATGGGGAGTCCTGGTTGGAGGGGAAAGGGGGAAGGATAGGATGGGTGGGGGCGGGGTGGAAGGGGTGAGTGGGGAGCGGGGGTGGAGCGCGAGATGGAGATGGGGAGGTCCGCTGGGATGGGTTGAGGAGCGATTGTGGCGAGGTATGAGTGCGGCGCGGCGCGTCGGGAGGTGGCAGGCTGGGGCTGGGAGTTGGTGGGGGCGAGTCGGATATCGGTGAGGCGAGGTGTTAGACGGACCGGCGTGAGCGAAGGGGAGCGGTTTGGACTTGCAAGGTGGCAGCGGTTTGGAGAGCATCGCGGATTTGTGAGCAACGTTCGGCAGGCCGACTGAGCGAGAGCGGGGGTGATTGGGTAGGGCCGACTAGTGAGTTTAGGGTAGCGACGGTTTGCGGGAGATCATGCCTTAGGCGCGCGAGACCATGACGGCGTAACGAAACGGAGGCATCACAAGATATGGCTACCACTGCTGCCGTAAATGCCGGGTCAAGCTACTGTCGCGACTGTGGGGGCTCGATCACCCAGCGCGGCGAGTTCGCGTGGTGCGAGAACACGCGATCGCAAGGTTCCCAACAACGTCAACAGGATCGCTGTGAGAATCTCGGACGAAATAGGCGGCACTTCTGCGAGAAATGCGGGCTGCCCGTTACAGGGGTCCAACCCTGCCGAGCAGGCCACGCAGCGTCGCCCCCGTAGGGAGAGGCAGCATACGATGAAGCGGTTCCAGTTCTCGACCTATGACTACGATGAACTTATGAGGTGCGGCGACGCATTCAAGGGGGACATCGTAGAAAACGCCGACGTCTTCGGTGCGATGTTCGACAACCGGCAGTGGACCGACTACGTGCTCGACTGGTTCACGGCAGCCGCTGCCTACAACCTCGTCACCCGCGCTCACGAACAGCAGGCATCTGCACCATGGCAGTCGCGCTTCACTGGTAGGAGACTCGGTACCCTCGCGCCAGCCGCGCGCAGTCCTTCGGAGTTTCTGCTTGACCTCACCCATGTATATGTCGCTCCCATGCCGGCCGTGATCCAGCAGGGGAAGTTTGGTTGGGTGCATCGCGTGCGCCTCGGTCTTGAGTCGGAATGGGGGCACGCCACCTCGCCAACCAACAACCTCGAACGGGTCCTCTACGATGCGTCGAAGCTGGCGGCGGTTCGAGCCGAAGCAAAGGTGATGGTTTTTGGGTCGACTGCGCCCGGCAATCACGACGACATCGTGGAGAATCTACGGCGACTGCGCGCAGCCAGTGCTGACGCTGCGCCTTGGCTGTGGATCGACATTCCGTGGAATCAAGATCAGTGCACTGGGACGTGGGAGCCGAACTTTGGTGTCGAGCGGTAAGGCGTGGAGGGCGGCGCCTAACAAGGCTTGGTGCTGGCGGCGCACCGCAGCACAAGCCCAGTCGTTAGGCACGAACGGCGTGGTGATGTATGAGCATGTCACACAGTTGCTCTCGGGCATGGGTGGAGATGGTGGTAGCATCAGCGCCCGAACCAGGTGATGATCGCGTCATGGCACGTCGACAGAGGCAACGAAGACCACAGGAGGGCGAAGTGTGGATTCGCAAGAGTGACCGTGCTGCAGTCAAAGTGGTTGCTGTCCGAGCACGAAGCGTCAGTTATGAGAACTCTTCGACCGGGCGGCGGGGAAGTTCCGCCGTGCTGGGGTTCCTTCAACGTTTCGAGTCGGGAGCCCGCCAAGCACGTACGGTCTGGCGTGTCCACGCTCCGGCAAATGTTGTACCGATCAGCGCCGCTCGACGCCCGAGGCCGTCCGCTCCTCTTACACCCCAGGAGCTGCGACGCGGCACCGTAGCCCGATAGCGATGAACTGGTGACGACCAACCATGACCCGGTTTCCTTCAGACCTGCTCCAAATGCGCTACCATGACACCTATTGGTATGCGCAGGTGATCTTCCATATCCTCACTGATGATACCGCCGACTACCTCAGGACTCTCAACGAATTCTACGGCGACGACAACTATCCGAGGCTGCTTCGCGGCTTTTCTAAGTGGACGATTCTGCACGACTTCATTCTTTTCATGATCTTGCACGTCGAGTGGGAGCAACTTCCCGAGGAGGTGAACTCGCACGTCTTGAAATGGAAGCAAGCGCCATATGGTTTCAAGCCCACTGCCACACCGGTCGAGGAACAGCTCGTTGAGCAGGGGATCCCCCATGTCCCATTCGAGAAATGGTCTACCGAGAACGGCGTCAAGCTGAAGGACGCCGACGTCGACCATTTTCGGGAGTATTACGACGACCTTGGTTCTTTTGACGTGCTCGACGGTCAGCGATACGTGGAAGGGCCGCGTGGCCTACTGTATGAACGGCTCACTGACGAAGTCTTCTTCTTGGCTTTCATGAACCGGGATCTCCTCATGGCTCTGCACAGGCACGTGTCCTTTATCGTGTCCAACCTACGTGTGCCAGACGTGGAAGAAGAATACCGGCATCTATTTGCTCGGAACGGCGTCTTGGTTCGCGATCACATTCCCAATTGGACAAAGGAAGCCGTGTACTTCCGAGATCGGGGCCGGTGCGTTCTTTGTAATAAGGATCTGAGCAACCTTGTTACGTTGCAGAATGACGACAACTACGACCACATGGTGCCGCTTGCGCAAGGCGGGGTCAACGACGCCTCAAATCTTCAACTCCTATGCGCAGAATGCAATCGGCGTAAGAGTGGCCGAAGTGCATCGACGCGCAACCTCGTGGAAAAGTGGTTCTAACTCCTGACACACTCGAACTTCGTTCTAGCACGTTGCAACGGGCGCGATAGCAGGCCGGGCCTAGCAACGGCCTGCACCTGACGGTGCGCGGAGCCTCGCTCCGCTCGGCACCCCGCGGGTGAGGCCGAAGCCGTTGGGCGAGCGCGGACGCGGCGCACGGCGCACATGCGTACGCCGTCATTGACGCGGCCCGCAGCGCCACGGCACGATCAACATCCCGCAGGACCCGTGTGACAGGTGTCACTCGTGGAGTTTTCGATGACACAGATGAAGAAGTACACGACGGACGAGGTTTACGGCATCACTCGTGATCTCCCGCTCAACTATGTATCTCGGCCCAATGCCGACGAGAGGTTAATCGAAAACCTGACACGAGACAAACACATCGTCATCTACGGAAGTTCCAAGCAAGGAAAGACCTCTCTGAGGAAACACTGTCTGGACGATGGAGACTACATCATCGTTCAGTGCTCCAACAAATGGGATCTTGGTGTTCTTCATGAGGCCATTCTTAAGCGCGCCGGCTTTCAGGTGACGCAGTCAACTAAGAAGACGACCAGTGGGAAGGCCAAGCTGGTCGCCAACTTCTCGGCGAAGTTCCTCGGCGCGGGCGGAACGGTGGGCGGAGAGGCTGAGGCAGGTGCGGCTCATGAAACCGTCACCGCACCGATGGAACTCGATCCGAGCGACGTAAACGATATCATCGCGGCCCTGAGTTCGATTGGTTTTAAGAAGTATATCGTTCTCGAAGATTTTCATTACTTGCAAGCCGACACCCAGAAGGATTTTGCGGTTGCCCTGAAGGCCTTTCACGAAGCCTCAAAGTTGTGCTTTATCGTTATCGGAGTATGGCTGGAAGAGAACCGATTGGTCGTCTACAATGGCGACCTGACAGGCCGAATTGTGGCCGTAGACGCCGACCGTTGGACTTCCGACGAACTGCTTGAAGTCATCGACAAAGGCGCGGGCCTGCTGAACGTGACCTTCGCGGAGCAACTCAAGTACCGCCTTCTCGGTGAGGCATACTCCAGCGTGTACATCGTTCAAGAGGCTTGTCGACGAGTGTGCCGAACGGAGAACGTGTTCGAGACTCAAGTCGCTCCCCGCATTGTCGGCGAGAAGGTCGATGTTGGGACCCTCGTCTCGAAGATTGTAGCGGAACAAAACGCCAGGTATCGGTCTTTTATCCGGCAATTCTCTGACGGGTTTCAGGACAGTGACCTCAAGATGTATCGCTGGCTCCTGTATCCGGTGCTGACTTCCGAGCCGAAGGAATTGCAGCGCGGCTTGACGTACCCTCAGATTCGCAAGTTGCTCCAGCAGCATCATCCGGTGGGCGACAAACTCAACCTTGGAAATCTCACCATCGCGCTCCAATCGGTTGCAGCGCTTCAGAGTAAGAAGGACATCAAGCCCATCGTTCTGGACTACGACGAGACGAATAGACGCTTGAGCGTCGTCGATCGTGGTTTCTTCATCTGGCTCGCGAAACAGGAGAGGGCTGACCTGCTCGACATCGCTGGTTTTGAGCAGGATGTGATCGATGGCGCTGTGCATCCGGCTACCTCCGGGTAGGGGAGACGGTACCGCCCAACTCAACGATGAAGCTGTCGAGTGGGCTGGTTGGCTCGGCTCACCAGCCCACTGGCAACTTATTGTCGCTCGTTGGGCGGGCGTGGTGGGTGAGCTCTGCCCGAGTGAGCTTCGTGCCCATTCGGAGCATCTCTCCCGCCGCCAGAACCAGCAAAGCATGATGCCCGCAGTCGTCGGCCCATGGAATGCTGGACAGACGAGTCAGCGCGCGGCTAGCCTGAGTCGAGAGACGTGCTCCAAGAACGTCCAACAGCAGGATGCTGACTACCATGCCCGATCCGACGACATCCCGGCCTCTACTGATTAGTTTGCTTGCGGAGGCAGCCGATCAAGGGAGTCTCGGCTTCTTTGTTGGCTCCGGCTTCTCGATCGCGCTGACTCGCAGAAGGGCGCCCACGTGGAAAGCTCTGCTATCTCGCGTCGCCCAGTTGCTGAACGTTCAGGATCTCACGGAGGCTCCGCCGACCCTGGGCCGCTCATTTCCCCTGATGGCATCCGAGATCTGCAGCGCGATTTACGAACAATTAAGGGCGGACACCGCGTATGCACAGCGCACGAACGACGAACTTCATAGGCTTTCGCGCTCGCGGTTCAAGGAGGCAGTGGCCGGAGTCTGCTACTTTCAAGCGGACCCCGATCTTAGAATTCGCTACGAGGCTGCGTTCAAAGCAGTGGAGCCGAGCTGGGTAATCACTACCAACTACGATCTCTTGGTCGAGGAGTGCACGCCCAACAGCAGCATCCTGCTTCCTGAACAAGTTCTTGCTGTAACGCGCCATTCCGTTCCTGTGTACCATCTCCACGGGCATCGAGTGGCGCCCGA
Organism: Minicystis rosea; assembly: GCA_001931535.1. GTDB lineage: Bacteria > Myxococcota_A > Polyangia > Polyangiales > Polyangiaceae > Minicystis > Minicystis rosea. The sequence goes on along the minus strand of CP016211.1, from coordinate 12,684,624 downwards.
GAGCATCGTTATGACTGAGGACGATTACGTGCACCTATTTCGTCCTGGGGAATACCGGCAGACAAAGCTGGCTCTTCTGTTGTCCGAGTCCACCACCGTGCTCCTCGGATATTCTCTCGGCGACATCAACGTTCTCACGGCCATCGACTGCGCTAGCATTTATGGGCAGAATTCCCCCCGACCGTCGCATCAAGGCTTGGTCGTACAAGCTCTGTATGTGCCAGCCGTACCCAAGCTGGATCCTTATCGACGACCGAACGGTGAGGTAATCCTTGAGATCGGAGATATCGCCGATTTTCTTGAGGAGCTCGGAACGGCGAAAGCCGTTATCGCTGCCTCTCGTAAACACAACGAGGATCTTCTCACTGCGTGGGACACGCCGAACGGCCGGCAAATATTTATTGATGACGCCACCCAACGAAAGAGTGGTCTTATCGTGTTGGTAGCGCAACCGCCATCGCAGGCTACGCAGGTCCTTGGTTTCTTGGAACAAGTCTTCAACGACGTGTGGTCTCGGGCTCGGGAAAATGGCGGTTGGGCGCACTACGACACATTCGCTCAAATGCTCCTGGATTCATTTGAGGCGTGGGGAACCACCCCGGTGCATCCGCTCGTGATGTCATTTTTTGCGATTCAGCTCTCGAAGCTGTCGATCTATATTGAGCCGTCCGGCGTGCGCAGACTTGGGTCGGCTTCCGCCGCAACTGCTACTTGGGCTGCTCGAAAAGCTAGCATCCCGGATCAGATTAGAACCGAACTCTGGAAGTATGCTCGAGAGAGTGGCGAACTCAGGATGTCGCAGTTGCTGACGTGAAGACAGATATCCTGTGCGTCGCCGTCGGGCCGCACAACAGTCGGCTGCTGCCAACGGTGTCACGCGCTGCGCGCGTGTCCCCACGGCAGAACCGCAGGGCGTTGTGCCGGCGGGGGTGGTGATAAGGCGATGGACGCGCCGAAGTGCCGGGCCATGCTGCCCGAACAGTCGGGTTATCGCACGGTCGCAGCGTCTGCAGTTTGAGTTGATGCGCCATTCACGGTGCGTAGCCTACAGCGAGGACAAGGAGCTGCATTCGCATGGACCCAAACTTTTTGAAGGACCTCCTGAAAATCAGCTTCGGTGGCGCGACCGCGATTGCTGCCTTGCTCTACATCGTTAGGTCAGCCGTCGCCAAAGCTGTCGAGCTCGCTGGCCAGAAGGAACTCGAGGCACTGAAGGCGACCCTGGCCAAGAACGTGGAAGACCATAAAGCCGAATTCGCCGCAACGCTTGAACGTGACCGTCAGGCCGCAGCGCGTGAACTGGAACGTCTCAAGCTTGAGTTTGCTCGTGAACTGGAGCGCGAGCGTGGCCTCGCCGCACGCGATTTGGAGCGATTTCGCGCGGAGTTGTCACTTGTAGCCGAGACCCGCCGCCAGGTGGCTGCCCGAAAAACCCAAGCGCTTCATGATATTGCCGTAGTAGGTGAGTCGTTGCTTCGCAAGGTGCTCCTTCAGGAAAACGTGGAGGAGGCAATCGTCAGCACCAACCTGTACGCCGCAAAGATTCGCGAGGCTGCACACTACTTCGAAAAGCGAGTTGCCAACAAGATGTACATGTACGCTCAGCATCTTCTTGATGCGAAGGAAAGATATAATTCGACCGGCAACATTCAAGTAATTCGCGACGCGGCAGAGTCCTATGACAGGCTTCTTGACGTCATGCGCGAGGAGTTGGGTGTGCCAGGCGACTCATCGGCAGTGCCTGAGGCATGTCCCTCGGAGTAGCGCCGGGATAGCGCCGTGCGTGTGGATGGTACGCATCCATATGAGTGTCATGGATTTGGTGTAGCATGATCGCTGCCCCCGAACTGGCCCTCGAAGTCACGCTCCAGAGCGCTCTCAACGCAGAGCTTTCATATTTTGCCATATCAGCGCATCCTCGAACAGTAGAGCAAGGTCATTACCACACGCGAATCCGAATAGGATACTAGATGGCACTGCAGACGCCGCAATCGTTGTCGCATCACAGGCGTGTTGCGACGTACTGCAAACTAACACCAAGGCGTGGCATGTACCGCCCCAATCGATGTGATCGTAGTGGCCGAGCTGGTGGGCAGGTTCGCACCGTTTGCAGGACCGCCGTGCGATGCGGCTTGTCAGTCACGTCCACACGGTGAATCGCGCTGGGCTAGGATCCTCAGTACATCTTTATTAGGCGGACGATGAATCGAGCACGTTCCGTGATCGAGGAGCGCCTTCTGATGTTGCGGAGTAAGATATCCCTTGTGTTGTGCAAAGCCATAGTCGGGATACTGTTGGCCGTAGTCACACATGATCTTGTTGAAATGCATGTTGGCAACGATGGACGCCGCGGAGATCATGAGACTGGTCGTCGCGCCATTTTCCTTCATCACCCGCCGGTAGCTCAGATCGCGCTTCGGCAACTGCACCCCGCCATCGATCAACACCGCCTCGGCCGGCCGCGGTAGGGCATCGAGGGCACGCTCGGTCGCTACGCGCGTGGCATTGTCCTGGTTCGTGAGGATGTCGCTCTCCGCGACCTCCACGACACCGATGCCAACCACTGCAGATTTGCGAATCAGCGCGTCTAACCGCATCTTCTTGTTGTCAGCGATGTCCTTGCTATCGCGTACTTCCCACCACACCTCAGCGAGCGTGCGCAAGGACTCGCCGACATCGGCACTTTCTTCAGGGAGCGGCAACAAGACCGCCGCAGCAACGAGAGGTCCGGCGACCGCTCCCACGCCAACCTCGTCCGCACCGGCGATGGCGCGGTAGCCAGCCGTCCATAAGTTATATTCGACAGCAAAGGTGGGACGAGGCTTGCGAGAAAATGACATAATGCTCCTCTCGCAGGGTACGGGGTTCCCTAGGTCTGGTCGAGGAGAACTCGCAAGGCGCGGCGCTGGGCGCGAGCGCGGGCGAGCCGGGGCCCCAAGGTGCGCGCACGATAAGGGTGCTCGCCAGCATCACTGCCCTCGCCACTGCCCGCAAGATCCTCTCGGCGTCCGAGCATCCGGTCCCCGACCTCGCGGCTCCGGACGTCCCGACGAAGGTGCCGCCCAAACGGCCGCTGCGCCCGCGCGTCGCAAGCTGAATCAGCGCTCCTCTCCCCTCCCCTCTCGCAAAGCCACCATCCCCGCCCCCACGACGCCACCGCGCACACCGCCATCACCGCCGCCATCGGCCTCGCCGATCCATCATTGAGCACCCCCACCAGCGAAGACCCACCCGCCGACACCGCAAACTGAAGCGCTCCCAGCGCCGCCGACGCGAGCCCCGCGCGCGCCCCCTGCTTATCCATCGCCAGAGCAATCGCATTGCTCCCAATGAACCCCAGGTTCGCCAGAAACAAAAACAACGCCACGACAATCCCCCACAACCCTCCCCAACCACTCACCGCCACAGCCAACAGCAACAAACCAGCCGCCGTCAGCGACATCGTTGCACGCGCCAGAATCTGCCCCGGCGAATACCTCGTCAACAACCGATGGTTGATCTGCGACCCCGCAATCAACCCAAACGCATTCGTGCCGAAGATCAACCCATACTTCTGCGGCGCCACATGGAACAGCTCGATCAGCACGAACGGTGACCCCGAGATATACGCAAACATCCCTGCCTGCGAGAACGCTCCCGTCATCGTGAACGCCAAGAAGCCTCTGTCCCGCAAGATGCTCCGCAGCCCACCCCCAATCGCCCCCACATCCAGCCGCGGCGTCCGCGTCTGCGCCGTCTCCGGGAGCACCGTGATCATCAACACCAAACACCCAATCCCCAACGCCGCCAGCAACTGAAAGATGGTTCGCCACCCAGCAATGGTGAGCAACCATCCCCCGTGAGCGGCGCCAGGATCGGGGCAACGCCCATGACGAGGATGAGGCGGGAGAGGAGTTGGGCGGCGGGGGCGCCGACGTAGAGGTCGCGGACGACGGCGCGGGTGACGACTTGGCCGGCGGCGCCGCCGACGGCTTGGAGGAAGCGGAGGGCGATGAGGACGTGGACGTTGGGTGCGACGGCGCACGCGGCGGAGGCGAGGATGTAGAGGACGAGGCCGGCGTAGAGAGGGGGCTTGCGGCCGAAGCGATCGGTGAGGGGGCCATAGGCGAGCTGGCCGAGGCCGAGGCCGGCGAAGTAGGCGGCGAGGGTGAGCTGGGTGAGGGAGGCGGTGGTGCCGAGATCCCGCTGGATGGTCGGGAGAGCCGGCAGATACATGTCGATGGTGAGCGGGCCGAGCGCGGTGAGCGCGCCGAGGATGAGGGCGAGGACGACGGTGCTCGGCGGTGTGCGCATGATGCGCGCGCCACGGTAGCAAGGCGGATGGGGCGGGCTGCGCGCAATCTTGGCGGCGAGGGTGCCCACGACGAGGGTTCGGCGAGGGGCGAAGGGTGCTAATGTCGCGCCACCATGCGCGCCGTTCGCTGCCACGATTTGGTCGGGCCTTCGGGCCTTCGCGTCGACGATTTGCCCGAGCCCGAGGCCGGCCCGGGTGAGGTCGTCATCGATGTTCGCGCCGCGGGGGTGAATTTCCCCGATGTGCTGCTCTCGTATGGGAAGTATCAATTCAAGCCGCAAACACCCTTCATTCCCGGCGGGGAGGCCGCAGGGGTGGTGAAGGCGGTGGGCAAGGGCGTGAGCTCGGTTGCGCCGGGCGATCGCGTGGCCGCGACGGTGATCAATGGTGCCTTCGCGGAGCGCATCGTGGTGCCCGAGGCGGCGGCGGTGAAGCTCCCTGATGCGGTGAGCTTCGAGGTGGGCGCGGCCACGCTGCTCACGTATGCGACGACGATGCATGCGCTCGTCGATCGCGCGGGGCTGCGTGCCGGGGAGACGCTGCTCGTGTTGGGGGCCGCCGGCGGCGTGGGGATCGCGGCGGTGGAGATTGGCAAGCTCTTGGGCGCGCGCGTGATCGCGGCGGCGTCGACCGATGACAAGGTCGCCTTCTGCCGCGCGCATGGGGCCGATGAGGGGATTCAATATGCCCGTGAGGATCTCAAAGAGCGCACCAAGGCGCTGACGCGCGGCGAGGGTGCCAATGTGATTTACGATCCCGTGGGTGGGCCTTTTGCCGAGCCGGCGTTGCGGTCCATCGCTTGGGAGGGCCGGTATCTGGTGATCGGGTTTGCGGCGGGGGACATCCCGAAGATTCCGCTCAATCTGGTGCTGCTCAAGGGGTGCCAGATCGTGGGCGTGTTCTGGGGCTCGTTCGCCATGCGGGAGCCGGCGAAGAACCGGGCCCATGCGGCGCGCATCCTGGAAGCGGTCGCCGAAGGAAAGCTGAAGCCGCACGTGGATGCGACGGCGCCCTTCGCCAACGCGGGTGAGGCGCTTGCGCGGATGGAGCGGCGCGAGGTGCTCGGGAAGATCGTGCTCGTGCCCTGAGGACCGACGGTTTCACACACGGCATGCGCAGGCAGAGCCCCATTCGAGGCTCTGCCTGACGACGGCCACGCACTAGGCATCGACGGTGAGCTCGCTCGAGAGAGGCTCGTCCTCGGTCACGCTCCGGAGCGGGCCCCTCTGCTCATGGGTTCTTGCGCGCTTCCTTTTCGTCTTCCAATGGCACCCAACGTACGGCGCGACTGACACGCTGGATCCGGGCGTGGCGCCGGTACCAACCAAGGCACGCGAGCGCCACGCCCAGAGCCAGCGAGCATAATAATCGGCGGCTCGACGAAGGGTCGTCGGCGCCTGCGCCTGCGCCCGCCATCAGGGACTTCAGATACGAATACATCCCCATGGCGCCTCCCAAACAGAGACAGCCTGTCGCGAGGAGCACGGTGTTTTGGTGGTAGAGGCTCGCCCGCGCCGAGTGAGCGCCGCACTTTGGACAAGGGAGGATGCCGAAGAGCGCTTGCAGCTCGTCCGCGAGGCCCGCGGCGGCGCGCTCGTGGGCTGTGCTCGAAGGTGTCGTGATCGAGCCCTCGGCGGCGGCGCGTGTCCCGGACGAGATCTCGACTTCGGCGCGGTATCCACAGCTCGCGCAGGCATAGATCCGGCGCGTGTTCCCTCGCGTGTGCACGGTGACGCTCCGCCGAACGTGGACGATGGGCACAGTGGGCACGGCAGTCATCGTCGCTTGTTCGCAGGCGCACGACAAGGCACCTCGACGTGGATGCTTTGCGTCATCTGATGTTCGACTCCGGACGTATGGACGTCGTCGGCAAGGCCCTGACAAGGCGCGCACACCACTTCGAAAGTCCTCTGGAATCGGCGGCGTGCACCATTCCATTGACGGCGGGGCCTGCGTCATCGACTGTGGCAGCGTGTCCCAGGAAGAGCACTCCACTTCACACGTCATCCAGGCTTTGGTGGTCAACCTCGTCATCACCGCAGCCAAAGGGGTCGCGGCGGTGATGACCGGCTCGGGAGCGCTGCTCGCCGAGACACTCCATACGTTCGCGGACTGCGGCAACCAAGCGCTCCTCCTGCTCGGCATCCGCCAGGCGCGGAAGGAGCCGGATCCGCTGCACCCCTTGGGCTATGGGCGAGCGCTCTATTTCTGGTCCTTCATGGTGGCGCTGCTCCTCTTCGCGGGCGGCGGTGTGTTCTCCATCTATGAGGGCATTCACAAGATCCTCGCCCCCGAGCCGGTCGAGCGGGTCTGGATCGGCCTCGGCATCTTGTTGTTCTCCCTGCTGCTCGAGGGGGGTCGACGATCTCCAACATCCGCGAGCTGAACAAGCGCCGTGGGGACAAGCCGTTCTTCCGTTACCTGCGCGACACCAAGGACTCGGATCTCATCGTGGTCTTCGGCGAGAACGCGGCCGCGAGCGTGGGCCTCGTGTTCGCCATCGTCGCGCTCCTTTTGGCGCACGTCACGGGTGACGGGCGCTACGATGCGGCAGGCAGCTTGTGCATCGGCTTGGTGCTGGTGGGGGTGGCGCTGTTCCTGGCGATCGAGGTCAAATCACTGCTCGTCGGGGAGAGCGCGGATCCGGAGATCGAGGCGGCGACGCGCGAGGCCATGAAGGAGCATCAGGCGATCGAAGGTCTGCTTCACCTCGTGACCGTGCAACAAGGGCCCGGAGAGGTGATGGTGGCCGTCAAGCTGGCCTTCGCCCCGAACCTCTCCGGATACGAGGTCTGCCGCCTGATCAACGATTTCGAGGCCTCGCTCCGGGCCAAGCGTCCCGAGGTGCGGTGGCTCTTCGTCGAGCCGGACATCCCGCGGGCGCAGGCCGAGGCTCAGCCGGCCGCGTGATAGTCCGTTGATCTTCTGCTGCACGCTCCGAAACGTCGGTCACCCTCGGTCGGGCTCGCTGGCTTCGGAGCGCTCGCGACGAAGCTCGACAGGCCGCCAAGTCACCAGATCTCCGCAAACCATTCTCAACCGCAGGACTCGACGTCGAGGAGGATGTCGCCGGACGCGACGCGAAGGCTCGGACGGATGCGTTCGATCCGCCGCGGAAACGGCGGCGTCGGAATCGCTCGGCGCGACCAGCGGGGGCGGATGCGTCGAGCGCGCGGAGGGCGGCAATCCCTGCCCGGTCGCGGAGGGGAGCGCATCGACGAGCTCCCGTGCGGACTGGAAACGACGCCCCGGCTCGTGCGCCAAAGCACGCATGAAGAAGGCATTGATTTCAGGGCTCGAAGAGCTCCGCACCCGGGACGGAGGAATGGGCGGCTCGGAGCAAATCTCGAGAACCTCGAGAATGAGATCGACGGTGTGCCGCCCTTCGAAGGGCATCCGGCCGGTGAAGACGCGATAGGCGATGACCGCGAGCGACGCGAGCGACCAGAGGTCGCTGCGAGGATCGACGGTGTCGCCGGAGGCCTGCTCGGGGCTCATGTAGCGAGGAGATCCGACCACGGTGCCGAGCTTGGTCATCTCGTCGGGGCTCCGGAGCCAAGCCGCTTTGGCGATTGCCACCCTCCCGTGTGTGGGGAGGAGAGGAGAGGTCAGGAGAGGACAGGACGAGAGCGGTATGTGGTAGATGGCTTTACCACGTCACCCACGTCGTGCACGAACGTATTCGTCGATCTTCGACACCCCTGTCGGAGATCGACGGACCGCATTTGTATCATGCCTAGTGACCGGCGACGAGCCTTCTTCTATCATCAGGTGGTTGACGTGGTGGAGGGGACGATGACATTCCTACGCGAGATAGATTTCTCGGCTTCCAATGAGCGAAGCACGACCTTTAGCGTGATGGCCGATGAAGGCGTGGTGGTGGTGAGCCGCGACGAGTCGAAGCGGGACAAGCCGTTGTGGTCGACCGTCCTCCTGCGTATCGATGCGGAGACGGCGCGCGCGCTGGCCGCCGCTTTGGCAGATGCTGCAGAGGCCGTGGAGCCGCGCCCAAGCCTCGCGAAGGCAGCGTACGCGATCGTCGGTGAGCGTAGCTGCGAGGAGGATCCGCGCTCGCAGTGCCCGAGCACCTCCGGTGTCTTTCGACGGCTGCGACGTCACGAGCTGCGCGTCGAGATCGAGCCGGAGCCGCAGCGCGGGAACGAAGGCGAGGAGTGGACGTCGGAGCGCGATCGGGCGCGAAGGTCCGGCCGGTGACGTGCTCGATGGCCTCGATGACGGGGCGAGCCCGACCGAGACGGTCATCGAGGAATCGAATGGCAGTCGCCCCGAGCTCGGTGCGATGAACGAAAGCGCGCGTATCATTCAGTAGGAGCCATGGGTATTCCGGAGCGCAGGGCGCGCGAGCACGCGCGGAGGCGACAAGAGATCTTGGACGCGGCTTGGGCCGTCGCCGAAGAGGGTGGCTGGGCGTCCTTTCACCTGAAGGGCGTGGCCCAACACGCGGAGCTCGGGCGCACGACGCTTTACGAGTACTTCACGTCACTCGACATGTTGGTCAAGACGATGGCCGAGCAGGCGCTGGAGATACTCGAGTCCAGCGTGGCCGCCGCCGAGAGCTTGGCCGACGCGCTCGACGTCCCTTTGCGTCTCTCGCAACGGAGGCCCGCGGCGTTCTCGCTCTTGCTCCTGCCCACGATCATCGATCCTCGTCCGGCCTTCGCCAGTGAAGACGTGCTCCGCGCGCGGCGGCGCGCGACGCAGATGCTCAGCGCCTTGCACCGCTTGGCCTCGCGCTCGGGCGCCGCGCTGCCGGAGAGCGCGATGGAGGCACAGGCGTTCCTCGCCGGCGTGGCCATGGCGGGCGCCTCCGTGCCGGCGCTGCGTTCGAGCACGCCGCTCCGGCGCCGCTTCCAAGACTTCTGTCTGGCGCTCGGTGGGGACGCCCGCGCGGCCGGCGATGCCGCCGCGGCGGACGCTGCGGACCGCAAACCTCGCTGATGCCGCGCGGCCCACAGCGCAGCTCTCTCGATCACCCCTTCACTGCAGATACACGGTGACCGAGCCGGGAAACGTGGTCGTGCCCGGAGGGTACGTGCCGTTCGTGCCTCGCACGGCATCATGGCAGCTCGTGTAATCGCCGCTCGCGCCCACGGGCCCGCACGCCCAATCGCAGCTTCCCACGAAGTCGATCACGCAACCGTGGATCGATGGGCCACAGACACGCTCGTCGGTGGCGTGCCCCGGCGGCAAGCACGCGTGACGGGTCTGCGTGGTGGAGAAGACGTTGCCGTAATACGTGGCCTCGATGCGCGGATAAGCGTCGTGCTCGCCGGGCGAGAGCGCGAGCGCCGGATGCTCGCCGCGAATGGAGAGGGGCACGGTCACACCCAAGTGGTTGACCCGCGAAAGCACGCATCCCGAAACCCACGCTTGGCACGAAGCACCGCAGCTCCCGCCCGGTTTCCCCCACTCCGGGGCGAGGCCGCTGCGCCCAGAATACGTGTAGGAAGCCCCGTCCACGACGATCTCGAAGCTCTCCTCCGCCGGGAGCGCACAACCCACCACGTACTTGAGGAAGCTGCGCGCATTCGGGTCCTCGAGCGCGGCCGCGACCTCGGCATCGTGCATGAGCCCATCGGCGGTGAGCGCGTTCGCGGGCAACCGAGCGGCCATGGGCGCGCTGCTCGTCAGTGCATTGGCCGTGAGCGAGTTGGCTGTGAGCGCGGCCAGCTCGGCAGTCCCGACGTCGTCGCCGTCGGCGAGATCCGCCGCGCAGCCGGAGAGAAGCAACATGAAGATCGCTGAATGGGTGAGTTTCGCGAGGTCACGCATGGCCGGGATTGTGGCCGAGGTGGGCGTGAGTACCAGATGTAGGACGCTGGCTTCCGCGTACGCAACATGATGATTGGCGGTCAGGGAGACACCGCAGCATCGCGTGCCCGCTTTGCCCCGGCCACGGAGGATCGATATCAGAGCTGCACGATCTCGTAGGTCAATCCCGCGATCGTGAGCGTGCCCCGACGGAGCCCGCCGGCGTTCGCAGCCACCGTGTATTGCACGGTGCCGCCGCCGCCGGCGCTGGTGCCACCCGCGGTGACGGTGATCCAGGGGACGTTGCTCACCGCGGAGAAGCCGCATGTACCCGGCGCGCTCACCGGCACGCTGCCGGTGGCACCGGCGTGCGCAACCACCAAGTTGTCGGGGAACGACGGATTGGTATCGGAACCGAGGGCATGGACGCACCCGCTCCCGCCGCTCGCCGCCTGGAGGATGCTCAGCGTTTGCCCACCGATGGTCAAGGTGCCCGTGCGTGAGGTCGCTCCGGTGTTGGGAGCGGCGGTGAAGGTCAACACGGCATCACCGACACCGCCCGACGGCGTGACCGTGAGCCAGGGAGAGTCGCTGTTGGCGCTCCACCCGCAGCCGGTCGAGAGGCTCACGGTCTGTGTCCCGCCGGCGGCGATCAAGAGGTTTCGCGCCGCGCTGAGCGAGGCCGTGCACGAGGCCGTGAGTTGGTTGACCGTGAAGGTGAGGCCGGCGATGGTGATGGTGCCGGTGCGGAAAGCGCCGGCGTTGGTCTGCACCGCATAACCCACGTTGCCCGTGCCGCTGCCGGTGGCGCCGCTCGTGACCGTGAGCCAAGGCGCGTTGCTCACGGAGCTCCACGGGCAGCCCGGAGCCACGTTGACCGTGAGGTTGCCCGTGTTGGCATTGGCCGCCACGTCGGCGCTCGAGAGCGAGAGCTTGGGCTGGCAGGTGGACGCCACCGCAGCTTGTTGGATGGTGAAGGTCAGACCAGCGATGGTGAGGGTGCCCGTGCGCAGAGCGCCCGTGTTGGGCTGCACGGCGAATCCCACGGTGCCGGCGCCGTTGCCGCTCGCATCGCTCGTGAGGGAGATCCAAGGCGCGTTGCTGACCGCGGTCCACACGCAGCCCGCGGCCAGATCGACATTCACGCTGCCGTTGCTCGCGCCGTTGTCGACATCGGCGCTCGGGGCCGCGAGCGAAGGTTGGCAGACGGGCGCCGCCTGCGCCTGGTTGACCGTGAAGGTAAGGCCCGCGACGGTGAGGGTGCCCGTGCGCGCCGCGCCCGTGTTGGCTTGCACCGCATATCCCACGCTGCCGGCGCCGTCGCCGCTCGCGCCGCTGGTGATGCCGAGCCACGGATCATTGCTGACCGCGCTCCACGCGCAGCCCGCGGCCTGATTGACATTCACGCTGCCGTTGCTCGCGCCGTTGTCGACATCGGCGCTGATGGACGTGAGCGCGGCTTGGCACGAGGCGGTGGCCGCCGCCTGAGAGACGGTGCCCGCGGCTTGGGAGACGGTGAAGGTTTGATCGCCGACGACGATGGTGCCCGTGCGCGGAGCGCCGGTATCGTTGGACGCGACCTGATAATCGATCTCGCCGTCACCGCTGCCGCCGGTGGTGCCGACGAGGGTGATCCAAGGCGCGTTGCTGACCGCCGTCCAGCCGGCGTCGTCGAGGGCGGATACGGTGATTTGGCTGGCTCCACCGGAGGCAGGGAACGAGAGGCTCGCCGGCGTCAGGCCGGAGATCATGTCGGTCAGGTTCACCGACAAGAGCCCGGCTGCATCGGTGAGGTGAGGCCCACCGGACGTGATGGAGACGAGGTTGCCAGTGGAAGTGGCTTGGACCGTGAGATCGTATCCCGAGCTCGGGAGAAGGCCGCTGACGACATGCGCGTCCACGAGGGCCGGGACGACGTAGCTGAGCGAAGTGGTCGCGGGGCCGAGGTCCTTGGGAAACAGGACGGCCGTGTCGTGCACCACGGCGCCTTCGTAGCGGCCATCGGTGCTCTGGACGGAGGTGGCCGTCTCCATGGGTTGATTGGGATCGGCCCCTTGGAGGACGTGCAAGAAACGCACGTCGGCGGGCTCGGACAGATCCTCCACCACCAGACGGAAGCGGGTGGGCTCGCCGTCGGCGCAGTCGGCCATGGCCTCGATGGGCACGGCGGTCATCGTGCCTGCGGCGGGAGCGAGGCTCTGGATGAAGAGCTGCTGTCCGCTCGCCAAGGTCTCCACGGCCACCCGGCCGCTCAGGGAGGGATTGGTGGTCAGCGCCAAGTTGAAGCGCTTGAAGCGATTGGCGGAGATCGAGGTGGCGCGGTCGTACACCACGATGAAGTCGGGCTCGAGCCAAACCAAGGATCGGCTGGCGTGGGCGATGCCCATGGCGTTGCGGGCCGGCACCCATGGGTGAGGGTGGTTGTAGAGGTTGGTCGCGTCGCCCTGCGCGAACACGTATCCCGTCCCGATGCTGGTGAGGGTCGTGGGGTCACCTGCCGACAAGCCATCTCGCCACTGGCTGCCGGTTTGGGCCATCTTGTTCTCGTACGTGGAGGTGAGCCCGGGCATCGGGTCGTTCTCCAAGGTCAGCGTGTTGTGATACGCCGAGGAGATGCCGAGGCTGGACGTATCGTAGTTGCTGTGCTCTTTGGTGAGCCACTCGCCGCGGCGGTGCAGCTCGAACATGTTGCAGTCGCCGCCTTGGTGGTTGATGCTGGTCCAAGAGCATTTGTAATCGAACCACGTGGCGTTCGCGGTCCAATCGGTGCGCACGAGGAGACGGCCCAGCGCCGGATCGGTGAACTCGGTGGAGAGGGCCGGGCGAGGGTCGGGGATCGAGGCCACGCTCTCGGCGGGATCGAAGAGCGCGAAGGTCAGGATTCCCTGCGTCACGCGGGCATTGCCCCAGAGGCCGGAGACGCGGCTCAAGAGCTTGCCGGCGCCGCCCTCGATGGCATTGGCCACGATCCAGCGGCTCGCCGCGAGACGGGCGGTGTTGCCGGTGCGCTGATCGTAGAGACCCATGGCGCCGAACGGAGGCATGGAGTCGGCGGCGACGTACTGCCGGAGGACGTCACCATAGGTGGCCACGGGATAGATCGGGCCCTGGGTGGACGAGTTGACGACCGGGACCGGCGCGAGGGAGTGGAGGAAGCCTTCGAGGTAGCGATCCCAATAGCCACTGTCGGCGAGCGCGGCTTGGGGGCCGATGAGCGATGGATCCTGGTAGCCGGCGGTGCTCAGGGCGAGGAGGGTTTCGCGCACGTAACCGAGGCTCTCACCGCCGTAGAGGAGGCCTTCCACCGGCATGCCGCCGCTGGCGTTGCCGAGGCGCGGAAGGAACGATGACGAGAGCCCGTAGCTTTGCGCGACGATGTCGGGCTGCTCGTACATGGCATATTGCTGGTAGAGCCAAGCGCCGGTGGCGTTGTCGAAATAGCTGCGCAGGCTGTTGCCGAGCTCGAGCACGGGTTTCGAGGGATCGACGGGCGGATCCTCGGCCTCGTCCAGGGCCAGCGACATGAGGATGAGGTTTCGCGCGTGGGCGCTGAAGTAGTTGTTGGCCGCGGTGCGGGCGCTGACTGTGAGGAGGCTCGATTGGTCGGTGACGCCCACGGGCGTGGGGTGCATGTAGCCATTCACGTCGTCGTCGGCCCACATGAGGAAGACGCGGCGGATCGTGGCCCGATCGTTGGCGCTCAAGATGCGTTTGCCATTCGCGTCGACGGCGTCGTGAATCCAATCCACCGTCAGGCCGAAGGCCTCACCCCACCAGCGCGAGCGATCGAAGACGGCGAATTGAGGGTCACGGTACGGCTGGCCGGATTGATGCCCTCGGTCGGCCGCGTCGATGACGAACATGAGGAGATTGCGGGCCCGCTGGGCGTGCTGGATGCGCGCGGTGGGGCTGTTGTCGACGAGCGACATGAAGGCGAAGAACTCGGCATAAGCCTCGAGCGGATGGGTGGCGAAGGCGGTGCCGCCCTTATCCCATTGCGTCATGTTGCCGCAGGGGAATCCGTTCGGAAAGAGCTTGTTGTCGTAGTTGGCCAGGGCGGTCGTGAGCGCCGGTAAGAGGCCGTTCGCGTACAGGGGATTCTGCGTGACCGCTTTGGCCCGCAAGCCTTGGACGTCGGCTTGGGTGAACCATAGGCGCGGATGCGTGGTGACCGGCGCGGCGCCGGCCTCGCGGGAAACCAAAGCGCCGAGGAGCGCGGCAGTGGCGGCGAGGGTCCGTCGTTGGAAGATCATGAGCGCAACTCCAATCGAAGAGGGGTTCGCGCTCGAGGCGGATCACGACCACACCGACGTGGTCGCGCTCGTCGGTCTCACCGCGGATGTGCGGATGGTGGGCGCCTCACACGCGCCGTGATCCGCCCTCGTCCATCAACGCCCGAGACATCCGCCCTCGCGCGCACAGACGCACCGGCCTCGCTCGCCCTCCCTCTCGGGTCCGATGCGCGCGAGGGGCCCCCTGATTCCCTTCCACAGAACATTCTCCTCCGGCATCGTCCCTTCCACGATCGGGTCCGACCGCGGTGGGCGCGCGTCCGCCGCGAGAGGATGAAGGGCATGGACCAAGGAGGATCCATGTGCGGGACGCCGCGGGGAGGGCACGACGTGGGTTGGGGCACGAGACCGGGACGCAGGTCGGAGGGCGCCCGAGCAACGTGACGAAGGGTGCCGCGACGAGACGCGCTGCGGGCGTTCGTGAGCGAACGGCGAGGGGCGCGCGTCGAGGGGCGCGTCGACGAGCGGGAGATGAAGGACGTGAGACAAAACGAAAACGGCCGGGGGTGACCCGGCCGCTTTCCATCTCGGTGCTTGGTGGACCTGTGGGGGATCGAACCCCAGACCTCTAGAGTGCGATTCTAGCGCTCTCCCAGCTGAGCTACAGGCCCGCGAGACCGGCGCACTCTACCCACCCAGACGTCCCCGTCAAGGTTTTCGTGCAGCCCCCTCGTCGACTCGTCGACTCGTAGGCCAGCGTGCGCTCGGTTACTTCGCGGCCCACGCCCGCAGGATCGCGCAGGCGACCTCCACGCGGACGCTGGGCACCAGATCGGCCGCCACGATGGCGGCCCGCGGCAGATCACCGTAGACGGCGAGCGCGACGCCGGCGCTCTCGCGGGTGCGCTCATCCTTGGAGGCGCCGTCGCGCTCGAGGATGGGGAGGAGCCGGCGATCGTGCGCGCGGGCCAACGCGCCCTTGGCCCCGACGGCGCCGAGGCCGCCGGCCTCCGCGATCTTGAGGAGCTTCTGGGCGATCTCTTCGTGGACCTTGGCCGGGGGATCGGCCTCGAAGCGACGCACCATGGCCGCGACGGCGACGGCTTCGTCCGGATCGGTCTCGGCCTTGGAGATGGCTTCGCGCAAGGCGGGGATGCTCCGCGGAGCGACGGCGATGGCGAGCGTTCGCGTGTCGGTCGGGCCTTCTTTGATGGCGCGCTCGAGGGCGCCCTGCCCCTCGACGGCGCCGTCGCCGCCGGCGCGGATCAGCGCGGAGGCCGCGGCGAGCGCGGCGCGATCGTGGTTTCGCGCGAGGACCCAGAGGAGCTCGCGACGGCCGCCGGCGTTGAAGGAGGCGTGCGTGGCCCAGGCGTCGACGATGGACTCGCGGGTCGATTCGTCGGCGCGGGGCCAGATGTCTTTGAGGGCGAGCACGCTGCGCTCGCCGCCAATCACGCCCGCGGCGCGGATGGCTTGGGCGCGCGCGGCCGGCGAAGGATCGACGCGGGCCGCTTCGAGCACGACCTCGGTGTCCTCGGGATCGGCGGCTTCGAGCGCGGCGCGGAGGGCGCCGCGGCGGACCTCTTCGTCGGGGTCGGCGATCATCTGGCGGCGGAGCACGCCCTCGCTCCCACCGGAGGTCAGCGAGCGCGCGCCGAGGGCACGCCACGCGGCCTCGGGGCTGTCGGGCGACGTGCGCGCCCAACGCGAAAAGCTGGAGGGAGATGCGATGCCCGCGTCGACGCGCACCGTCGCGGCCACGGCGCCGAGGTCGTCATGGGTGTCGGCGCGGTTGTCGAGCGCACCGTCGATCTCGCGCGCGCAGGACTCGAAGCGGCGGATGCGCTGCGCCCCCTCGGGGCCCTTGGCCCGCGCGATCTCGCCGCGCGCGATGGCCTTGGCGAAGGCGGCGGCGTCGCCGATGCCCATGCGGCCCTGCTGCACGTCGGCGGAGATGGAAGCACGCAGCCCCTCGAAGCTGCCCTGCTCCGCGGCGCGCACGGCCGGGGACACCGCGCAACCCGCGAGGGCCTCCGCGCAGAGCAGCGAGGTGAGGGCGAGCCAAACGCGGGGAGCAACGGGGATGGGCATCAGAATCTCGCGGACAGTAGTACAGCCGGACGCACCGACAAGCACAGCCCGAAGAGCCCGGGCACGCCGGCGCGGGCGCTCGAGATGTGACCGATTCAGGGCTAGTGGCCGATCGGAATCCGAAAGCCGAAAAGGAAGAGCCACGCGGCGACGCCGAGCACGGCGAGCAGCACCACGACGGCGGCGAGCACGATGGGCCAACGGCGCGGGGCAGCCTCGAATTGCGGGCCCGCTCCGGAGAGCGCGGGGATGGGAGGCACGGCGCTGCCGACGAGGCCCGGGATCGGCGGAACGGCGCTCGCCGCGGGTAGTCCCGAGGAGGAAGCCGTCGGAGCGAACGGGGCCGGCCCGGGCGACGAGGGCGAAGGCGCCGGCGCGGCTCCCGGAGAAGACGGAGACGCGGTGGCCGGTGCACCGAACGGCGCGGCGAACGAGGATGCCGGTGTGGAGAACGCGGACGCCGGTGTGGCGAGCGGGGATGCCTCCGCGGGGAACGCGGATGCCTCCGCGGGGAACGCGGATGCCGGTGTGGAGTATCCGCTCTGCGGTGTGGAGAGCCCCGATTGTGGTGTGGCGTACACGCCTTGCGGTGTGGAGGGCCCCAATTGTGGTGTGGCGTACACGCCTTGCGGTGTGGAGGGCCCCGATTGTGGTGTGGCGTACACGCCTTGCGGTGTGGAGGGCCCCAATTGTGGTGTGGCGAATGGCGGCGGGGCAGGCGGCGCGGCGAATGCCGGCCCCGGCGCGGGGGCGCTCGGCCCGGCGGGGGGCGCTTCGGGGGGCGCGTCGAGCTCGCCGGCGACGATGTCGGTGAGCCACGATTCCATCTTGAGGCTGAACATCCTCGTCGCGCCCTCGTTGTCGGGGGTATGGGCGTTGGAGGAGGAGGGCGCTCTGGCTGACGGCGGTCGTCGGACATGCCAGCTCAAGATACGCCTAACGGGGCTCGGGCCGCCACCCGACGACGGCGACCTCCTCGCCCCACGCGTTCGTGATAAGAACGCTCGCTCTTCGCTCGTTGGCCTTGCGGATCGTGCGGCGCGTCCAGTGCCGCAGCGCACGTGATCGCAGCGGGAGCGGGTCACGTGTCCATGCGCATCGACGTCATCGTCAACGCCAACGCTCGTCGCTTCGCGGCGGAGCCGTGGCTCCTCGAGCGGGTCCGCCGGGTGTGCGGCGGGGCCGCAGTGATCCACCCCACGGCGACCATCGCCGATCTGGACGACGCCGCCCGCACCATCGCGGCGCGCGGGAGCGATCTCGTGCTGCTCACCGGCGGCGATGGGACGTTCATGGCCGGCGTCACCGCGGTGGCCCGCGCCTTCGGGGAGGATCGGTTGCCGAAGATCGGGCTCGTGCCCGGCGGCACGGTGGCCACGGTGGCGCGCAATTGGGGCTCGACCGGCGATCCCCACGCCGTGCTGGAGCGCCTGCTGCGCGCGCCCGAGCGCCTCGAAGCGATCGCGCGACCGACGCTGCGCGTGCGCGCGACCCTCGAGGGCAAGGACGAGGAGCGCCTCGGCTTCATCTTCGGCACCGGCCTCGTGGCCAGCTTCTTCGACGTGTATTACGCCGACGGCGCGCGCGGATACCAAGGCGCCGCGCGCATCGTGGCGCGCATCTTCGCCGAGTCGTTCTGGGGCGGGCCGCTCGCGCGGCGCGTGCTCGATCCGATGCCGTGCTCCATCGAGGTCGAAGGACGAAAGCTCGATCCGTCGGCTTGGTCCTTGGTATGCGCCGCGGTGGTGCGCGATCTCGGCATCCACATGCTCGTCACCTACCGCGCGGGCGAAGATCCGAGCCGGCTGCACCTCGTGGCGAGCCCGCTGTCGTCACGCGCGCTCGGGCCGCGGGCGCCGCTCGTCCTCGCGGGTCGCAGCATCGGCGGCCGCGGGCACTTCGACGATCTGGTGCGCGACTTCGTGGTGCGCTTTCCCACGGTCGGGCCTTACGTGCTCGACGGCGACGTGCTGCGCGCGGAGTCGGTGCGCGTCGCGCCGGGGCCGAAGATCGAGGTGGTGGTCCCGCCGCGTTGAGATGCGGCCGGCCTCACGCCGATTTCCGTTTTCCTCCACGCGCGCCACCACCACGCACGGCGGAGAGCGGCGGGCGAGCGGGCGCGGGCGCCGTGATCAGCTCGCGGGCGAGCTTCACGAAGTCGGCGCTCGTCACGATGCCGACCAGATGATGACGCTCGTCGATGACGGGTAGACAGCCGACCTTGTGCTCGAGCAGCGTCTCGGCGGCCTTCTCGACGGGGGTCTCGAGCGTCGCGGTCTCGACGATCCCGCGCATCAGGCGGGTCACGTCGACGTGGCGCTTGAGCTCGAGATCGTCCTCTTCGCTCGGGTTGCTCAGCGTGGAGATGGAAGCGGCCAGCAGATCACGCTGGGAGAGCAGCCCGACGAGCACGTCGCCGTCGACCACCGGCAGGTGGCGGATGCGCTCGACGTTCATCAGCTCCTCCGCGAAGGCCAGCGTGTCCGTGGGGCTGACCGTGATGGGAGGCGCGCTCATGATCTCGCGGACTTTCACGCCCCGCCCCGCTGCACGCGGTGTACCCGCGGCCCCTGTGACGAAAACGTGACCCGTTCGGCGAAGCGGGCTGACGGGTCTTTGCGATGGTGCCACCACCTTGGAGACGAAGGCGACCATCCGCATCACCCCGCCCTCCCGGATCACGCCGGGGATCGTGTTCAACGTCATCGGCATCGTCGGGATCCACGTGTGGACCGTGATCGCCTTCGCGCGCGGGCCGACGTGGAAGCTCGTGGGGCTCGCGGTCCTCACCTACTTCGTGCGGATGTTCGCGATCACGGCCGTCTATCACCGGTATTTCTCGCACCGGGCGTACAAGACGAGCCGCGCCATGCAGCTCATCCTCGCCGTGCTCGGCACCACGGCGACGCAGAAGGGGCCGCTCTGGTGGGCGTCGACGCACCGGGTGCACCACCGCTACTCGGACACCGAGCGGGACGTGCACAGCCCGGCGCGCCGCGGCTTCCTCTGGTCGCACGCCGGCTGGTGGATGAGCCGCGAGCATGAGAAGACCGACCTCGACCTCGTGCCCGACTTCGCTGGATATCCCGAGCTGCGCTGGCTCGATCGCTACCACGTGGTGGGCGTGGCCGGCCTCATCGCGCTCACCTCGGTGCTCGGCGGCTTCGACGGCTTCCTCTGGGGATACGTGGTGTCGACGTGCTTCCTGCTCCACGGCACGTTCACCATCAACTCGCTGGCCCACGTCATCGGATCGCGGCGCTACGCGACCACCGACACGAGTCGCAACAACTTCTTCCTCGCGCTGATCACGATGGGCGAAGGGTGGCACAACAACCACCACCACTACATGAACAGCGCCAACCAGGGCTTCTTCTGGTGGGAGATCGACGTGTCGTTCTACATCATCAAGCTGATGGAGAAGGTCGGCCTGGTGTGGGACGTGCGCGGCGTGCCCGAGCACGTGAAGCGCAAGAACCTGCTCGCCGAGGTGGGCGAGCGCTGCCCGCTGCTGAAGAACGAGGACGCGCCCCGCGTCGCGCCGGTGGCCGAGCCCGCGACCGACGC
Source organism: Minicystis rosea (assembly GCA_001931535.1). Lineage (GTDB taxonomy): Bacteria > Myxococcota_A > Polyangia > Polyangiales > Polyangiaceae > Minicystis > Minicystis rosea. Next base: position 12,664,668 of record CP016211.1, on the reverse strand, counting down.
GGGTTGACCTTCGAGCGGCCCGCTCCCTGACAGTGGGCCGCTGTGCTTCATCCATCCCATTGGCATCGAGGGCTGCGTCGCAGCCGCGTCGGTCACGTCGGCGTCGAAGGCTGCGCCGGGAGCATCTCCAGCTTCGGTGAGCCGAGGCGGTAGACGACACGCGATCCGACCACGAAATCGTGGACGGCGCGCTTCTTCCGATCGAAAGCCGCGACCACGAGGCCGCCGCCCCAGAGGAGCGCCAAGGCCACGTTGCCGAGGAGCATGGGGACGACGAGGGCGCGCGCGGCGTCCAGCTTGGAGAGCTGCGTGACCGTGACCTCGAAGCTGCCAAAGCCCTGCGTCCAGATGCTGCCGAGGCCGATGAGGAACGGCAGCCACATGGCGATGACGGTGCGGAGGAGCGCGCGGCCGAGGCCGAGGCGGGTGCCGTCCTCGCGCTGGACTTGGAGGCGCAGCACGTACTTGCCGGCCGTCTGCCCGTAGAACGCGTGCGCCGCGGTGACGTAGGCGATGTGCACGACGAGGCCGGGGAAGCCGAGGAGGCCGATCATCAAGCTGGCGGAGATGCCATCGAGGGCGACCGCGGCGGTGCGCGCCCAGAAGCCCGCGTGCTCCACGCGCGTCGGGGCCGCGGCTTCGAGCGCGTCGATGAGGGCTTCGTAGGTGTGGTAGCGATCGACGGGCTCCTTCTTCATGAGCCGCGCGACGATCTCGGCGAGCTTCGGCGGCACCGCGGGCACGCGCTCGCGCAAGGACGGAGGCTCGGACTTGAGGTGGTGGGCGATCACCACCGTCGGGTTCGGCCCGTCGAAGGGCGGCTCGCCCGCGAGGAGATGGTGGAAGGTGCAGCCGAGCGCGTACATGTCGGCGCGGAGATCGACGGGCTCACCGAGCGCCTGCTCCGGCGCCATGTAATAGGGCGTGCCCATGACGGCGCCGTCCTGCGTGAGCGAGAGGTTCTTCTCGCGAGGCTTGGCGAGGCCGAAGTCGGCGATCTTGAGGTGGCCCGCACGATCGACGAGGAGGTTGCCGGGCTTGACGTCGCGATGGACGATGCCGGCGCGATGCGCGTCGGCGAGGCCCCGCGCGGCCTCGACCATGTGCCTCCGGGCGAGCTCGGGCTCGAGCTTCTCGCCGCGGACGAGGAGCGAATCGAGCGACTCGCCGTCGACGAGCTCCATCGCGAAGTAGAGCGAGCCCGGCGCCGAGGGCGGCGGATGGATGCGCCCGATGAAGAAGATCTGCACCACGTGCGGCGACGAGAGCCGCGCCTGCGCCTGCGCTTCGCGGATGAAGCGCTCCTGCGCGCCGGGCTCGCGGGCCAGCTCGTCGGGGAGGATCTTCACGGCGACGGGACGATCGAGGGCCTCGTCGCGCGCGAGGTAGATGGCGCCCATGCCGCCCGCGCCCAGCTTGCGCTCGATGACGAAGTGATCGATGCGCACGTCGGTGCGGCTGTCGAACGCCGCGGCGCGCGGGCCCGTGGTGATCGCATTCACGCCGGAGATGGGCAGCGGGACGGTGTGATCCAGGGAGACGTCGGGCTGGGCGGACATCGGCGGCCCCTCCTCCATCATGCGCGCAAAGCGCGACGCGCCCGCGCTACGCTAACAAAAGTCGCGCCTACCCGCGCCGACTGCTTCACCGGGAATTCTCGTGGGCGGTGCGAGCCGACGCCACGCACCGCGGAGCGACGAAGCTTTCTCCGAGCCGGACGCGACGTCCATCGGGAAGCGCTGGAGACGAGCACGATCGCCGCGCCCCGGCATTCCCTCTCCGACCGCAGTTCGGTTAGCGTTCGCGGGGTGAAGCGGCTCTGGCTCCTCATGTGTGTGGCAGCGCTCAACGCCGCCTGTGGAAGCGAGGCCCCGCAACCGGTCCCCGGCGATTCGCAGCCCGGCGACGCGTGCGCCAAAGCCAACGAGTGCGGGTGCTGGGAGTGCATCTGCGAAGGCATCGGCGGCGATCCGGGCGCCGCGCAGCTCTGCAAGCCCGACGGGCACTGCCCGACGGGGATGGAAGCGTGTAGCACCGTATGCAGCCTCGCCGACGCGAAGGTCGAGAAGGCCACCGCGGTCGAGATGTGCGGCGGCATTCCCTGATTCACACGGCGGGGACTCGCGTCCCCGCCGCCCCAGCGGCAAAGCCGCTGGGGCCCCACCACCCCGCGATCCACCCGAGATTTCCAGCACGCTTCGCCGCTTCGGGCCTAGCGTTCGTCGCGTCCGGACGCATGAGGGAGGGCGAAGTCATCGACCGCGTGAATGAGAAGCCGGGACGCGCGAAGGACGAAGGCCTGAACGATCGCGCGTGCGATCGACGTCAGACCCGAAGCAGCGAGACGCGTGCCTTCGCGGTGCGCATCACGCGGCCATCGCGGGGATGGGGAGCTCCACGACGAAGGTCGAGCCGTCGCCGACGCGGCTCGTGACTTGGATGGTCCCGCCGTGGGCTTCGACGATTTGACGGCTGATGTAGAGGCCGAGGCCGAGGCCGCCGTAATTGCGGGAGGAGACGGCGCGCTCGAAGATGCCGAAGATGCGGGCGCGCTGCTCCTCGGCGATGCCGATGCCGTGATCGCGCACCACGAGACGCGCGAGGGCGCCATCCTTTGCGATCTCGACGTCGATCGGTTTGCCGCCGCCGTACTTGATGGCGTTGGAGAGGAGGTTGGTGGTCACCTGCTCGCAGCGCACGCGATCCCAGCTCCCCATGAGCGAGGCGACGCCGTGCACCGAGATGGGTGAGCCCGCGCGCTCGGCGACGTCCGCGAGGCGCTCCACGACGTCGCGCACGGCGGCGGCGAGGTCGAGGCGCTCGGGCCGGAGATCGAGCTGGCCGGCGCTGAAGCGCGAGGCGTCGAGGAGCGAGTCGACGAGCTTGGTGAGGCGCGCGGTCTGCCGCGTGGCGACGCCGATGCTGGCGGAGAGGCGCGTGGGCGAGCAGGCCTCGGGGGCCGCGCCGAGGACGCGCTGGATGTTCTGCAGGTGGAGCTGGAGCGACGTGAGCGGGGTGCGAAGCTCGTGCGAAGCGATGACGAGGAACTCGTCGCGCGCGTGCACCGCGGCCTCGGCGCCGTCCTTGGCGCGCTGGAGCTCGAGGTTCTTCGCTTCCAGATCGTCGAGGAGGCGGGCGCGCATCTCGGCGAGCTCGCGCTCGGCTTGGGCCTGCTCGGCGGCGTGATGCGCGGTGAGCAGCTCCTCGCGGATGCGACGGATCTCCTCCTCGAAGCGACGCCGCCGGATGTGGGCGCGGAGGCGGGCCTCGAGCACCTCGAAATCGTCGGACTTGGTGACGAAGTCGTCGGCGCCGGCGCGCAGCGCGAGGAGCGTCGGCTCCTGTCCTTCGCGCGCGGTGAGCATGAGGATGGGAATGGAGCGGAGCGTGTCGCTCGCCTTGATGCGACGACACGTCTCCTCGCCGGTGAGGCCGGGCATCACCATGTCGAGGAGCACGCAGTCGACCGGGCGCGCGGCGAGGATGGCGAGCGCCTCGGTGCCGGAGGCGGCGGGGACGACGTCGTAGCCTTGCTCTTCGAGGAGCTCGCCGAGGCGGTTGCGGTAGGTGGCGCTGTCGTCGACGGCCAGCACGGTCGGCGGATGCGACGCGGTCGTCGCGCAGGGGCTCATCGCACGCCTCCCGCGAGCGACGCGCACGCGCGCTCGGCCGCGCGCGCGAGCGCGGGCGCGATCTGCTCGATGGGGAGCACGCGCGCTGCGGCCCCGAGCTTCACCGCGGCGCCGGGCATGCCCCAGATCTTCGAGGTCGCCTCGTCCTGCGCGATGGTGTCGCCGCCCGACAGCTGAATGGCGTGGAGGCCGGCGGCGCCGTCGACGCCCATGCCGGTCAACAGGCAGCCGAGGACGCGCGGGCCGAGCTCGCGCGCCGCCGACTCGAAGAGCACGTCGACCGAGGGACGGCACGAATGACGCTCGGGGCCGTGCTCGAGGTGAAGGTGCTCCGCTTGCACGAGGAGATGGCGATCGGGAGGCGCCATGATCACACCGGGCTCACCGATGGGCGGGAGGCGATCGCTGGGCGCCGCCAGGCGCACGGGCAAGCTGCACTGCTGCGCGAGCCAATCCGCGAGGGAAGCCGCGAACAGGGTGCTGACGTGGATCACGAGGAGGATGGGGATCGGGTAGCGCGCGGGGAGATCGCGGAGGACGCGCGCGACCGCGACGGGGCCGCCGGTGGAAGCGCCGATGACGACGACCCGCGGCGGGACACGCGGCCCGGTCACGATGCCGGAGGGCGGCGCGGAGATCGACGATGGGGCGCGGGACGGCACGGGATGCGCCGCGATCGCCGAGGGCGAGGCGCGCGACGGTTGCGCGAGGCGCGCGCGCGGGTGCCGGATGACGCGGATGCGCGCGGTCATCTTCACCGAATCGCACAGCTTGCGCGCCCAGACGGCGGAAGGCTCGCCGGCGGTCGGCTTGTCGAGGACGTCGACCGCACCGGCGGCCAGCGCGTCGAAGGTGCAAAGACCTTCGGTCCGATTGGCCGACGCGGAGACGATGAGGATGGGCGTTGGACAGCGCGCCATGATTTGCTCGGTCGCCGCGAGGCCCGTCGCGACGGGCATCATCATGTCCATGGTGACGACATCGGGACGTAGCGCCTGGCAGAGCTCGATGCCACGTCTGCCGTTCTCGGCCTCTCCAATGACCTCCAGATCGGGATCGGTCGAGAGTGCTTCGACGACACGCTTGCGAACGGTGAGCGAGTCGTCGACGACGAGCACGCGCGTTCGCTTCGCGCTCATCGCACGAGCCCCCGGACGAGCCCGAGGAAGCGGTCCTCCGCGAACTCTCCCTTCACCACCCAAGCGCGCGCGCCGACCTCGACGCCGCGCCGTTTGTCGGCGTCCGAGCCGCGCGACGAGACGATGATCGACGGGATCGCGCGGAGCGCCGGATCTTCTCGGGTGCGCGCGACGAACTGGAAACCATCCATCCCCGGCATCTCCACGTCGACGATGAACAGGTCGTAGGGCGTCGCGGCCGCCTTCTCCAGGGCCTCCTCCGCGGAGGCCGCGACGTCGACGTGGAAGCCGGCGGCCTCGAGGATGGCTTGCTCCAACATGCGCGTGGTGAGCGAGTCGTCGATGACGAGGATGGTCCTCCGCGGCGCGGCGGGCTCGACCGCGCGCTGCTGGGTCCGGCTCGCCGCCGCGACGATCTCGGCGGGATCGAGCACCGGCTCCGGTGTGCCGGCGGCGTCGATGGAGGCGCCGAGCACGGGGAGCTCGCCGGCGATCGGCGGCACCGGCTGCACGATGACGTGCGCGGCGCCGAGCACCCTGCCCACGCCGACCGCCGCCGCGCTCCCCGCGGCCTCGACGACCACCGCGCTCCGCGCCTCGCAGGAATCGAGGCCGAGCCACGCGGCGAGCCGCAGGAAGGGAAGGGCGCGATCGCCGGCGAGGATCGACTCGCGATCGCCGACCCGGACGACGCTCGCGGGATCGAGGCGCATCGCAGTGCGCACGGCGTCGAGGGGGATCGAGGCGCGGATGTCGTCGACCTCGAGCGCCAAGACGGGCATCGACGAGAGCGAGACGGGGACCGTGATCGTGAAGGTGGTGCCGCGGCCGGGCTCGCTGTGCACGTCGACCTCGCCCTTGAGGCGCGCGGCGATGTCGCGCGCGACGTCGAGGCCGACGCCGCGTCCCGAGATGGGCGTGACCTCGGCGCGCGTGGTGATCCCGGGCGCGAAGACGAGCCGCGCGTCGTCCCCCGAGGTGGGCACGGCGCGGCGCTCCGCCGAGCGACGCACGGCCTCGAGATCGATCCCGCGGCCGTCGTCGTGACAGATGAACGCGACGCGATGGCCGCAACGCTCGACGTCGATCTCGATCCGACCGGCCGGCGGCTTGCCCGCGGCGACGCGCGCGGCGGTGTCCTCGATGCCATGATCGACGGCGTTGCGGACGACGTGGAGGAGCGCGTCCCGGAGCGGCGCGAGGATGCGGCCGTCGAGCGCGCAGTCACCGCCGCGGGCCTCGAAATGCACGCGCTTGCCGAGGGCGCTCGCCGTGTCCCGCGCGACGCGCGCGAGCTGCGCGAAGACGCTCGACGCCGGCACGAGGCGCAGCTCGTGCGCGTGGACGCCGATGCGCGAGAGCGCGCCGTCGAGGGTGGCGACGGCGGCGCCGAGCGCGCGACGCTCGGGGAAACGCGCCACCTCGCGCCGCAAACCGCTGAGCGCGACGCGCGCGTCTTGGAGGGTCTCGAGGAGGCGATCGAGCTCGTCGAGATCGACGTGGGCGGCCCACGTGGCCGCGAGATCGGGCGCAGGCGCGGCGGCGGCGACGCGCGCGGCGCCTTCGTCGCGAGGGGCCGCGCCGGCAGCGCGCGCTTCGGCGTGCGGCACGGCGCGCGCGCGCGCCCCTTCGGTCTCGCGATACGGCGCGCCCGGAGGCGGGGGCTTCGCGGCGTCGATCGCCGCGAGCCGCGTGCCGATGTCGTCCAAGATCGCGAGCAGCGCGTCGATGGCGGCGTGCGCGCTGACGGCGTCTTCGAGCGCGTGGGCGCGATCGGCGATCTCCCCCTGCCCCACCACGCGCGCCGCGCCCTTCAGCGTATGCGCGAGGCGCAGGAGGCGCGCGGTGATCTCGCCGCGATCGGCGGCTTCGTCCTCCAGGCCGAGGATCCCCTCCGAGAGCCCATCGACGAGCTCGCGCGCTTCGACGCGGAAGTAGCGGTATGGATCCTTCAAGCCTCCTCCGCGTGCTCGTGCGCCGGCCGCACGAGCCGCGCGAGCGCGCGCGCCAGGTCGGCGAGCTGACCGGCCACCTGCACGGTCTGGCGCGACGTCGACTCCACCTCGCCGGCCGAGCGCGAGACCTCGAACATCGCCGTGCTCACCTGCTCCACCGCGGTGGCCTGCTGCCGCGTCGAGAGCTCGATCTCGCGGGACGAGTCCGTGGTCTCGACGACGAGCGCGGCGATCTGCTTGAAGTTGTCGGCGAGGTCGCCGAACTGCCGCGTGCCGGCGTCGGTGGCCTTCGCGCCCTGCTCGGTCGCCATCACGGTGGTGTTGGCGGCAGCGCGAATCTCTTCGACGAGCGCGCGGATCTCCTTGGTCGAGGTGGCCACGCGATCGGCGAGCTTGCGGATCTCGTCCGCGACCGCGCCGAAGCGCCGGCCGTCCTCGGCCGCGCCCGCCGCCTCGATGGTGGCGTTGATGGCGAGGATGTTGGTCTGTTCGGCGAGCTCGTTGATGATCTCGAGGACGCCGCCGATCTGCTGCGACTTCTTCCCCAGATCGATCATGTGCGTGACGATGACGTCGACCTGCCGACGGATGGTGGCCATGCCCTCGGTCGCGGCGCGGAGCGTGAGCTCGCCGCTCGTGGCCGCGGCGCCCGTCTGCTCGGCGAGGCGGGCCACGCGCTGCGTGCTCTCCGCGATCTGGCGCGAGGTGGCGAGCAGCTCCTTCACCGTCGCGGAGATCTCGTTGACCGAGGTGACCTCTTCCTTGGCCGTCGTCGCCTGCTGGCTCGCGGTGGTCTGGAGCTCGGCGGCGGAGCTCTGGAGATGTTGGATGGCGGAGCCGATGCGGGCGGTGAGCGATCGGGTGATGAGGGCGGCGGCCGCGATCATGAGCGCCGTCGCCACGAGGACGCTGGCCACGATGGCCACCCGCGCCTCGTGCACCGCGGCGGCCGACTGGGCGTCGCGCGCGCGGAGGAGGCTCTGCTCCTCGGACGTCATCGCGACCATGGCCTGCCGGAAGCGCTCCATGAGGCGCTGCCCCTCGCCGAGGCGCACGAGCTCCGCGGCCGCCTCGGCGCCGCCTTCGCGACGGTGTCGGACGAGCTGCGTGGCGTAGGCGAGCCGCGCGTTCGCGGCCTCCTCGATGGCCGCGATCTGCGCCGCTTGACGCGCGTTGTCGCCGATGAGCCGGCGCAGCTCCGTGTACACGCCGGGCAGCTCCCGCTGGGCCTGTCGATAGGGCTCGGCGAAGGACTCGTCGCCGGTGATGACGAAGCCGCGATCGGCGGCGGCGGCGTCGCTCACCCAGTTCTCGATCTCCGCGAGCTTCCCGAGGACGAGGTACGTGTGCGTCACCTGCCGGCCCGCGTCCACCACCAGGGCCGTGCTGCGGTACGCGATGAAGCCCATGATGAGGAGGAGCAGCAGCGAGATCGCGAAGCCGAGCGCGATCCGCTTGCCGAACGTGAGCGCGGACGTCATGGGAGCACGCCTCCTCGGGGGGTCCGTTCCGCGATCTCGCGCAGCACGGAGGGGATGGACAAGATGGGGACGTGCGCGCCGGCGACGGCGATGATCTCGGTCGCGTGCGGCCCTCCGGCGTCGCCGACGACAGCCCGGACTTCGGTGCGCGCGATCTCGACCCAACCTTCCATCTCGGCGATGAGGAGCGCGACCTCGACGCTCGGACCCGCGAGCACGAGGAAGCGGCGCGCGCGCGCGGACGGCGCGACGTCGAGCAGGGCCGCGAGATCGAAGACCGGCGCGACGCGCCCGCGAATGCCGGTGATCCCGAGCAGACCGGGCGCCCCTCCGGGCACGCGGACGATCTTCCCGGCCGCGTGAATCCCCGCGAGCTCGGCGACCCGCAGCGCGACGCGGGCACCGCCGACGTCGACGAGGAGGAAGCGCTCGCGCGCCTCGACGTGCGGCGTGATCGGCTCCGCGAAGCGCTCGTCGAAGGCGCGCCGCAGCGCCTCGACCGTGATCGCCGCGCGCGCGCTGCTCACCGCGCCCCCACGGAGCACAGCTCCGCGCTGCACAGCCGGAGCAGCGCCCGCCGATCGAGCCCGCCGCCGAGGAGACCGAGCCGCGCCTCGTCCTCCTCGGCGAGGAGCATCAACGCGCGCCGGAGCTCGCGCTGCGCCGACCGGAGATCGCCGGCGCGCCGCGCGATGCGCGCGAGATGGAGGCACGGCAACGCGAAGGTGGGATCGAGGTACGACGCCGCGATCGCGTGGCGCGCCGCGCCGTCCAGATCACCGGCGCGCTCGCGGCAGAGCGCCCGGAGGTAGTGCGGGATGGGATCGAGATCGTCGACCCCCTGCGCCAGCGCGCACGCCTCTTCGGCGCGCCCGAGATCGCCGCGCTCGACGAGCGCGACCGCGCGGCGAATCAAGTCCTCGGGCTCCGCGTCCTCGACGACCTCGATCACGGGCCGCGGCGCGGGCGGCTCGCGCACGGGCGAGGGCAGATCGAGCAACGGCTCGGGCAGCTCGACCAGCGGCTCGTGAGGCTCGAGCTGCGGCTCGGGCAGCTCGACCCGCGGCTCGGGCAGCTCGAGCAGGGGGCTCGTCGCGACGATGTGCGGCTCGGGAGGCTCGAAGAGCGACACGCGCGACGCGAGCATCGGCTCGTGCAGATCGAGGAGCGCGCCGCGCGCGGAGATCCGCGGCGCGACGAGCTCGGGGAGCGGCGCGCGCGGAGCAACCGCCGGCTCGGATGGGCTCGGCTTCTGGTAGCGAAACGCATCGCCGTCGCACACGAGCGCGAGCCCGGTGTCGAAGGCGCGCAGCGTCTCGGCGTGCCCCAAGAAGAGCGATCCGCCCGGCGCGAGCGCCCGCTCCATCCGCGTGACGAGCGCCTGCGCGGGGCCGCGCGAGAGGTACATGATGACGTTGCGACAGAGGATCACGTCGAAGCTCGCGGGCGCCCAGAAGGCGGGGTCCGGCTCGACCAGGTTCCGCACCTCGAACGAGACCGACGCGCGCACGTCGTCGCAGATCTCGTGCTGGCGGCCGCGCGTGCGGAAGTAGCGCCGCGCGATCTCGGGCGCCGTCTCGCGCAGCGCCCACGCCGGATAGCGCCCGCGGCGGGCCGCCTCGATCGCGGTGGGCGAGAGATCGATCCCGACGATCTCGATCGCATGCGCCAGATCGGGCCGGCGCTCGCGCAGGAGGATGGCGATCGTGTAGGCCTCCGCGCCGGTGGACGCGCCGGCCGAGAGCACCCGGAGCCGACGCCGCCCATGCGCGCGCGCGATCGTCGGAAGGACCCGATCGACGAGCACGTCGAGCTGCGCACGATCCCGAAAGAAGTACGTCTCGTGGACCGCCAGCGCGACGGCGATCCGCATGAGCTCGCGCCTGCCGCCCTCGCCGAGCGCGAGCCGCTTCAAGTACGCCTCGATCCCCAAGGCGCCGCGACCATGCCGCACGATCTCGGCGAGCTCGCCGACGCGCTCGTCCGGAATCTCGAGCCCCGCATGCTCGGCGACGAGCCGGCGAACCTCGGCGAGCTGAGCCGGCGTCAGCCTACTCATGGCTCGCTCCCTCGCGATCGATCGCGCGCAGGATCGCCTCCGGAAGGAGCCGGCCCACATCGAGCACGACGAGCGAGCGCCCGCCCTCCACCATCACCGCGCGAATGCACCGCGCGGCCGCTTCACCCGCGATGACCTCGCCGCCCCCGCTCGCCGGATCGAGCCGCACGACGCCACGCACCGCAGACACCGCGAGCACGAGTCGCCGCGCGCCGGCACGCACCAACACGTAGCGGCTCACCACGCCGTCGCGATCGCCGAAGAAGCCCGCGAGATCGACGACGGGCACCACCGCGCCGCGCACGATGGAGAGCCCGAGCAACAGCTCGGGCATCCCCGGCAAGCGCTCGGCCGGGAGCGGCCGCATCGTCTCGACGACATGCGCCACCGGAATGGCGCACGGATGCGCTCCCGCATGCACCAGCAGGCAAGCGGCGTCGCTCAAAGCTCCTGTCCCCCCGTCATCGACGGGGCCTTCATAAGGCCGAGCGTCGGCACCACCAGGCTGGTGCCAGTTGCCATCGCGCGCGCCGATCGAAGCGCGCAGCCGGCATCGACCGCTCCGCCTCCCTCAAGAAGCGCGGAGGCGATGCATCATCATCGATGCGTGCTCCGAGCCGGCGTGCACGAGCTCGAACGATCGTCGCGACGCCCAATGTAGGAAGACCGCGAGACCGCGGGGCTTTGCAGGGCGCCGGAGCTTCCTCCTCGTCCCTGCGTTCCCCGCGTGCTCGCGGTCTTCTTCGTGCGCAGCCGCGCGCCGATTCAGCGGCGGCGCGCGATGCGCTCCACGATCACGTGGTCAGTTGACAGTCGAGCTCTGCGACTGGCTTGGCTGCGGCGTCTCGTTCTTCGCCTTCTCGCTGCCCTTGGCGCGCTCGCGCTGCCGATCGGCGGCCGCGCGAACGAAGCGGGCGAACAGCGGGTGCGGCGCGTGCGGCCGGCTCTTGAACTCGGGGTGGAACTGGCAGCCCACGAAGTAGGGATGATCGCGGAGCTCGATCATCTCGACGAGGCGCAGATCGGGCGACGTGCCGCTGAGCACGAGGCCCTTCTGCGTCATCGCCTCGCGGAAGCGGTTCGACACCTCGTAGCGGTGGCGGTGGCGCTCGCTGATCTGCGTCGTCCCGTAGGCGTCGGCGGCGATCGAGCCCGCCGCGAGCACGCACGGGTACGCGCCGAGGCGCATGGTGCCGCCCTTCTCCATCACGCCCTTTTGATCGGGCATGAGATCGATCACCGGGTACTGCGTGGCGCGATCGAACTCCATCGAGTTGGCGTCGGCCATGCCGCAGAGGTGCCGCGCGAACTCGACGACGGCGAGCTGCATCCCGAGACAGATGCCGAAGAACGGGATCTTCGTCTCGCGCGCGTAGCGGATGGCCTCGATCTTCCCTTCGGTGCCGCGATCGCCGAAGCCACCCGGGACGAGGATGGCGTCGAGCCCGGCGAGGAGCTGCTCGGCGCCGCGCTCTTGGATCTGCTCGGAGTCGATGTACTCGAGATCGACCTTGAGCTCGTGGTGGAGGCCGCCGTGGACGAGCGCCTCGTGCAGCGACTTGTACGAGTCGCGGAGGTGCACGTACTTGCCGACGACGCCGATCTTCACCGAGCCGCGCGCCGGCTTCTTGAAGCGATCGACGAGGCGCTGCCAGCCGGAGAGATCGGGCTGGCGGGCCCAGATGTTGAGCAGCTCGGTGAGCTTCTCGTCGATGCCCTCGGCGTGGAGCGCGATGGGCAGCTCGTAGAGGCACGAGACGTCGATGCACGAGATCACGCAGTCGACGGCGACGTTGGAGAAGAGCGAGATCTTCTCCTTGATCGAGCGCGACAGCGCGCGATCACAGCGCGCCAAGAGGATGTCGGGCTGGATGCCGATCTCGCGCATCTCCTTCACGGAGTGCTGCGTCGGCTTGGTCTTCATCTCGCCGGCGGTGGAGATGAAGGGGACGAGCGTGACGTGCACGCTGACCGCGCTCTGCGGGCCGCTCTCGATCTTGAGCTGGCGGATCGCCTCGAGGAACGGGAGCGACTCGATGTCGCCCACGGTGCCGCCGACCTCGACGATGGCCACGTCGGCGCCCTCGGCCGCGCTGCGGACGCGCAGCTTGATCTCGTCGGTGACGTGCGGGATGACCTGCACCGTCGCGCCGAGGTACTCGCCGCGGCGCTCCTTCGAGATCACGGCCTCGTAGATGCGGCCGGTGGTGAGGTTGTTCTGCCGCGTCATGCGCGCGGTGGTGAAGCGCTCGTAATGGCCGAGATCGAGATCGGTCTCGGCGCCGTCGTCGGTCACGTAGACCTCGCCGTGCTGGTACGGCGACATCGTGCCGGGATCGACGTTGATGTAGGGGTCGAGCTTCATGTGCGTGACCCGAAGGCCACGCGCCTCGAGCAATGCCCCGATCGATGCGGCCGCGAGGCCCTTGCCGATCGAGGAGACGACCCCGCCCGTGACGAAGACGAATTTGGTCCGCTTGCTCATATCCGTCGCTCCAGGCCCCCTGTGTGGGGTCGCGCCCCGCAGGTGAACGAAGTGAACCAAGGCCACCGCGCAAGCAAGGCCGGCGCGGCTCCCGGCAGATTTTGCGGCGCAGGCGACGCGCTCGCCGTCGTCTTCTGCAAGGGGCAGCGAGCCCTGACGGGCCTGACGGGATCGCCGTCTCGCTGCTCGCTACGCCGCCGCTCGATTCTCGAGGGCGGCTCGACCTTACATGGACTCACGTCGAATGACCGCCCTGTTGCGCTGGGGCGGCATTCTAGGCAGGAGCATCGTCGCGTCAACGTCCGCGCAATGCGAGCGTACGCGACAGTCACGATCTTGCGCTCGGGCCGAGCCCGATCATCCCCGCAGTCGCCGCCGATCGCCCGCTGATTTCGAGCGCTCCGAAATCAGCGCGTCGGGCAGCGCGAATCTCCGACCTTGACATGCACGCCGCGATTGGACGGAACCATCTTGTTCCATTTCGTCGTGAGCGCCGGGTCGCCGGTGAAGACGTCGATATGCCTGCCGACGACCTTGAGCCCGCGATCTTCGGCGACGAAGCACCCGTCGTGCGTACCGCCCTCCGGCAGCGGGAGGCCGACGATCTCGGGGATGTAGATCGCGGTGCCGAGCGGGATCACCGAGGGATCGACGGCGACGCTGCGCAGCGGCCGGATCGGCTTCCCCGCCGCGCCGCGCCCGTGCGGGAAGGTCTTCGGGTCGAGGCGCTCGAAGCAGATCTTCTGCCCCGTGCGCGGACAGATCGAAGCGCACGCGCAGTCGCGCTTGGCGAAGCTCACCGTCTCGCCCGTCACGAGCCGTCCGCTGCCCTGCACGCAGACCTGATCGTGAAAGGCCTGCGACACCGGCGCGATCGGCGCGCAGCGCGCGTCGTACACGGTCGCGCTCCGGTCGCCGCCCGCGTCGCGCGGGAAGTCGTAGTAGGTGTTGCGAAAGAGATCCGCGGTCTCTCTCTCTTCTTCGGGCACGATCGCGCGCGGACCGTCGCCCATCTCTTGCACCACGGTAGGCTCGACCGGGCGCGCCGCGGGCCGCTCCGGCTCCACCGTCTTCCACGTGCCTTCGCTGCCCGAGCGCCCGCGCGCGGGCAGCTCGTTCACCCAACGCTGCCCGCTCGCGGGCGCGCAGGCGACCACGATCACCGCCGCGGCACCGAGGGCCACGGCGACGGCGACACGCGCCGCGGCCCTCACTGCACCGGCGCGGGCTGAGCCGCAGGCGGAGGTGCAGGAGGCGCAGCGCTGCGACGCATGTACTCGGTGGCGAGCTGTTGCAAGACGGCGAACGGCGCGTCGACGCGGCCCCACAGCTCGGCCGGCGCCGCCGTCCTGCCCGCGGCGATGACGATCGGCGTCGGCGCACCGGGCGCCGCGGCGCCGGTGGTCATCGCGGAGATGCGCAAGAGATCGGCGACGAGCACGAACGACGCGTCGCCGATGCCCGCGAGCGCGCTCGCCACCGACGCGTTCGATCCGAGGCTCTGCGGGCTCGGCCCGCGCGCGAGGCTGCGGAGGCTGTCCTTGGGATCGAAGCCGGCGGAGGCGAAGAGGCCGTCGCCGTTCACGAGGTAGAGGAGATCGATCGCGTTCGGCACGCCCGGCGGCGGCGCGATGGCCTTGTCGTCCTTGCCCTTCGCGTCCTTGCCCTTGTCGTCCTTGCCCTTCGCGTTGCCCTTCTCGGCCACGGCGCCCTTCTTGTCATCCTTGTCGTCGACGCGCGCGAGGCGCACGCGGGTCACGTCGCCCGCGAGGTTCTCGACCACGGCCTTCTCGACGGAGAGCTTGAGCGAGAGCGAGGAGAGCGCCTTCTTGAAGCTAGGCAACGCGGAGAGATCCACGAGCTGCTTGAGCGCCTTCTTCATCTTGTCGGCGTCGCTCACGGGCGCGCGCACCAAGGCCGTGGGCCCCGTCCCGTTGAACGCGACCCCGATCGCCTGCCAATCGCCGCGCGCCTCGGCCTCGCCTCGGAGCGCGGCGAGGACGGCGTCGCGATCCTCTTGGGTCACGTCCTTGCCGAGCAGCTTCGCCAGCGCGTCGGCCTGCTTGGGCGCGCTCTCGCCGCGCGCCGCGGCCGACTCGCGCCAGAGGATGCCGACGCTGGTGCCCTCCGGCAAATCGAGCAGCGGCTTGGTGTCGCCGACCGAGAGATCGGCGACCAGCTTGCTGCCCGCGCCGCCGCCGGGCTTGGGCGTGATCGTGGCGCGGCCGTGGATGACGGAGGCGTCGAGGTTGAACGCGACCCGCGCCGCCTGCGCGTCGCCGAGCAGCCCGATCAAGGTGTCGAGCATGCCCCCGATCGGCACGAGCGCGGCCGTCGCGCTCTCGCTGCTCCTGCCACGCAGCTCGCGCGCATAGTCGAGCGCCGGCCCGGCGAGCGCGGCCTCGGGCAGCTCGAGGACGATCTCCTCCTTCGGCGCGGGCCGCGTCGGCAGCGTGCGCACGACGTAGGGACCGAGCGCCGTGAGGTCGGCCGGCTTCTGTGCGATGAGGAGGTAATTGCCGAGGACACCGAGCGCGACGCGCGCGGACTCGGGGTTGATCTTGTCGGTGAGCAACGTGACGCGGCTCGCGTTGTCGACGGTCGCGTCGAGGCGCGCGCTCTCGCCGCGCGTGAGCTGATCGATGAACCGATCGCCCGCCTTCACGTGCACGGCGAGCGTGACCTGGGCCGGCGCCTTGCCCTGCCGGAGCACGGCGCCGACCACGGGCACGTTCTCGTCGATCTCGGCGGCCATCGTGATCGGAAGCCCCGCGAGCGTGGTCACCACCGCGCCGAAGCCCTGCGGCAGGAAGACCGCGGGCCCGCCCACACCGCTCCGCAGCTTCGTCCACGTGGCGGCGGGCTGCGGAACGCACAGCTCCGCGAGCAGGCCGGCGGGCGCGGGCACGGGGGTGAGCGCCTGGGCGCTGGCCGCGGCGCCGGCATTCGCCCCCTCCTTCGAGGAGCACGCCCCCGTCGAGAAGAGCGCCAGCGCGAGCAAGACAGGACGGATCACAGCAAGGCGAGGCATGGCGGCCGAACGGTAGTACGAGCCGGGCCCCAGATCGATGGGCTACGCTTCCGGCCCGTGTCCGATCCGCTCCTCGACGAGCTGTGGCATCGGGTCCTCGACACCTGGACCGACGATGCCGCCCACGCCGCCTTCCTCGATCACTGCCGGAAAACCCAACAGCTCGGCCAAGGCGCGGCCCATTACCGCGAAGAGGTCCGCCGCGCCTCCGCCTACCGCGAAGATCCGACGCGCGTGGAGAGCGCACAAAAGCGCCTGAACGCCATCGCCATGTTGGCCATGTTGGATCTGGACACGCGCCGCACGGCACCGGAGACGGCGCGCCTACAGACGACGGGCGTGGTGCTGCGGTGGGTGGCAGGTCTCCTCTTCGTGGGGATCGCGCTGATCACGGCGGCGAGGTTCCTCGCGAAGTAGCCCGTCAGGGCACGCGCACGAGCACCCTGCAGAGGAGGCGCCGCGTGCTGCCGTCGTCGAAGCGGACCTCGGCCTTGTCGTCGGCGACGGCCAGCACCGTGCCGGCGCCGAGCTTCGCGTGCGTCACCCGATCGCCGGCGCAGAGCGCGCGCTCCGGCTCGCTCGCGACCGGCTTCGCGTCGTCGCGGCGCACTTCGATGGCATCGGCCAGCCGGCGCAGCGCGCGCGGCACGTCCTCGATGATGGTCCACCCCTCGGCGCGGCGCCGGAGATCGCTCGCGATGACGCGCGGCAGGGCGCCCGCGAGCTCGTCGAGCGCGACCGAAGCGCGACACGAAACGAGCAGTTGAACGAGCGCCACCACGCACTCTCCCACCCCGTCCCAATCGCCCAAGTCTTCATACAGCGCGAGCGCGCGCCGCAAGGCGGCTTCGCTGGTGGCGCCCTCTGCGCGAGACCAGTGCGTGCGCTCGTCGTCATTGGCCCACGGCACCATCATGCGCCCGCGATCGAGCCAGCGTTCGGCGCGCTCGGCCCGCGTGTCCGTGGCCGCGCGCTCGAGCTTCGCGATCAGGACGAGCCCTTTTTCCAGCGCCGACTCGAGGCGCCCCGGGAGCGCGCGCTGCGCATCCACGTGCGCGCGCAGCGCGGCGAGCGAGAGGTCCTCGCTCAACTTGCTCTCCTCGACGATGCGCACCGCGCGGGCCGCCTTGCGCAGGGCGCGATCGCGAACCTCGAGCGGGGAAGGCGTGATCGCGAGCAGGTGGTGCGCGTGCGCGATGCACGCCCGCGCGACGACCTCGGGCGAGGTGCCCGGTGCCCGCTCCAGCGCTTCCAGGGCGGCGTCGGGGTCGTCGCTCGCGAGCGCCGTGGCCACGGGGTCGTTCATGGCCTCGACCTTTTATCGGGCCTCGGCCGCGAAGGCGAAGGGCAAGAGATCAAGCATCCCTTCGCGCTGCGTGGGCGGATTTCCCGCGCCCGGCGCGGCGGCGGTCGCGAGCGGGAGAAGGCGCCCCGTCCCGGTGGGCGAGCTTCCGAAGAAACCGCTTGAATGCCGGAGCAAAGCACGACAACAAACGCCGACGCATGCTGCGCACCGTCTTTTCGAGGCCCTCGGACGAGGCGTCCACCGCCGACTACTACTCCCCCGTGCTGGCCGGTCCCGAGACGTTGCTCCGTGCAGCGTCGGGCGCAGGCGTGGTGCGCGACGTTCTCGGCGTGCTCGCCAAGCTCGAGCCCGACGATTACACGCGCTACCTCACCGATTACTACGGTGCGGGGCTCTCGCGCTTCGGCGAAGGCTGGCATTACGCCGACATCTGCACGGTGCTGCACGCGGCGGCCCGCCTGGCCGAGCCGAAAACGTACCTCGAGATCGGCGTGCGCCGCGGGCGCAGCATGGCGATGGTCGCCGAGATCGCGAAGGACGCGCGCCTCGTCGGCTTCGACATGTGGATGGAGAACTACGCCGGCATGCCCAACCCCGGCGCCGATTTCGTGCGCTCGGAGATCGCGCGGGTCGGTCACCGCGGCAGCATCGAGCTCATCTCGGGCGACAGCCACGTCACCGTCCCGCGCTTCCTCGAAGAGAACCCGGACCTCACCTTCGACATCATCACGGTCGACGGCGATCATTCCCACGACGGCGCGCTCGCCGATCTGCGCACCGTGATCCCGCGGCTCTCGCTGGGCGGCATCCTCGTCTTCGACGACATCGTGCACCCGCTCCATCCCTACCTCGTCGACGTGTGGCGGAGCGCGGTCGCGGAGGATGGAGGCCTGAGCGCCGGCGAGTACGCCGAGCTCGGCTACGGCGTCGCGTTCGCGGTGCGCACGCGGCCGTCGCGCGAGCGGGCGCCCTTCGCGAAGGAGGCCGCGCGCGCCGTGCGGAGCCGCCTGCGCGCCGTGGGCCAAGCGATCGGGCGGATCCCGCGCCCGTCGCGGTGACCCGTTGGAGCCCCAGGCGATAGCTCCGAAAGAGGCGCCCACAGCCGCTCCCTCGGAGGGCGCCGGCGAGGAGCGATCGCGGCGCGCCTTCCTGTCGGCGATCACCGCGTTCGGCGGGCGCGGCGTGAGCCTCATGATCTCGCTCGTCAGCTTGCCGCTGACCATCGGCTTCCTCGACAAAGAGCGCTTCGGCGTCTGGATCACCATCGGCTCGTTCCTCGCGTGGCTCGGGCTCGCCGATCTCGGCCTCGGCAACGGCCTCACCAACGCGCTCGCCGAAGCGCGGGCCAAGGGCGATCACGAAGCCGCGCGGAGCGCCGTCACCACGTCGTTCGCCGTCGTGGGCGCGGTCACGCTGGCCATGGCCGTCGTGTTCACCATCGCGTTTCCCTTCGTCCCGTGGGCACGCGTGCTCGCCGCCTCGAGCCGGGTGAGCAAGGGCGAGCTCGATCTCACGGTCGCGCTCTGCGCGGGCATCTTCTTCGTCTCGTTCCCGCTCAACCTCGTCGACAAGATCTACGCCGGCTGCCAGGAGGGCTTCGTCGCCAACCACTGGTCCACGGTCTCCAACGTGATCACCGCGATCGCGCTGGTCGCCGCGGTCCGCATCGGTCGCGGCGGGCTGCCCATCTTGGTCGTGGTGCTCTCGGGCCTGCCGCTCCTCGTGCGCCTCGCCGGTGTCGGCTATCTCTTCGGCAGCCGCCATCCCGAGCTGCGCCCGCGCCGCCGCGCCTACCGGCGCGATCTCGTGGGGAGCCTCCTCGGCACCGGCACCCAGTTCCTCGTCGTGCAGCTCGCGGCGCTGGGCATGTGGCAGAACGACAACATCATCGTCGCGCAGACCTTCGGCGTGGAGGCCGTCGGCCCCTACTCGGTGGCCTTCCGCCTCGCGAGCACGTACGTCGGCCTCGTGGGCATGTACCTCGGCCCGCTCTGGCCCGCGTACGCGGACGCCGCCGCGCGCGGCGAGTACACGTGGATCCGCGATCAAGTCCGCCGCAAGACCAAGCTCGTGGTGAGCGTCACCGTCGTCGCCGCCGTCGGGATGATCGCCATCGGCGGGTGGTTCATCGGCGTGTGGACGCGCTCGAAGACCATGACCCCGGAGCGCTCGCTGCTCATCCCCATGGCCGTGTACATGGTGCTCATCGTGGCCTGCACGTCGTTCGCGAGCGCGCTCAACGGGCTCGGCCAGATCCGCGGGCAGATGATCTACGGCCTCGCGGCCGCCATCCTCAACGTGGGCCTCTCGATCGTGTTGGCCCGCGTCGTCGGTATCGCCGGCGTGTGCTGGGCGACCTGCGTCGCCGCCTTGATCCCGACCGTCTTCGCGTCCCTCGAGCTCGACCGCACGCTGCGCGAGCGCATCGCGGGCCGCGCCGCGCCCCGTCCGGAAATCGAATGAGCGTGAAACCCATCCGCATCGGTGTCCTCAGCCTCTCCTCGCCGGACTGGACGGCGGGCGCCTCGTTCACCCGCGTGCTCCTCGGCGCCCTCGCGCGCCGCGCCGATCCGGTCCGCGAGCGCGTCGTCCTCATCGCCTCCGACGACAGCGTGCCCGCGCCTCCCGGCGTGGAGACGATCCGCGTCCCCGCCGCCGATCTCTCGCTCCCCGGCAAAGCGCGCCGCCAGCTCCTGCGGGTGCGCGATCGCTACCCGGCGCTCCCCGGCGAGTGGCCGTTGCGCAGCCGGCTCCACATCATCGAGCCGTCGGATCCGATCCACCTCGCCAAGCTCGCCGGCGTCGACGTGGTCCTCCCCGCGCTCCGCGGCATGCCGCGCGGCATCGGCATCGGTCAGGTCGGCTGGATCCCCGACTTTCAACACCGCCACCTGCCGCAGTTCTTCAACCGCGAGGAGATCGCGCAACGCGACGCCTCCTACCGCGACATCGCCGAGCGCTCCGATCGGGTGATCCTCTCGAGCCACGACGTGGCCTCGCACTTCGCTGCGATCTACCCGCGCGAGGCGCACAAGGTTCGCGTCGCGTCGTTCCCTTCGCTCTTCACCTTCGATCCTCCGCGCGGCGACGTCGCGAGCGCGCGCGAGGCGCCTCTGCGCTACGGCCTCCCCGAGAAGTTCGCGCTCGTCATCAACCAACTCTGGGCGCACAAGAACCACGACGTCGTCATCGACGCCGTCGCCCGCGCCCGCGATCGCGGCGTGCGCGTCCCCGTCGCCATGATCGGCGCGCCCTTCGATTACCGCGATCGCCGCGGCCGCTACCTGTCGAGCCTGCTGCAGCGGATCGCCCGCCTCGATCTCGGGGCCGACGTGCGGCTGCTCGGCGAGGTGCCGTTCGCCGATCTCGTGGGCCTGCTCCGCTGCGCCGCGGTGGTGGTCCAACCCTCGCGCTGGGAAGGCTGGAGCACCACCGTCCAAGACGCTAAGGCTCTGGGCCGCCCGCACCTCTGCTCCGACTTGCCCGTGCTCCGCGAGCAGGCGCCCGACGCGCTCGGCTTCTTCGGCTGCGACGATCCCGATGCGCTCGCGTCGCTGCTCGTCGATCGCTGGGCCTCGCTGGCACCGGGGCCGGATCCGGCCGGTGAAGCCGAAGGCTTCCGCATCGAGTCGGCCGCGCAGACCCGCTACGGCGACGTGATCCTCGCGGCTTGCCGCGAAGCCGCAGGGTGACGCTCCCAAGTCTGCCCGCGACGCATCCGGCTCCTCACGCACGCAAGGCGATGCGCTGCCGTGCGCCGGATCACCACGAGCCAGCGCGCGCACATGGTGTGAAGGGAGCGCTGCGATCGCGACGCGACCGCGTCGCAGCGATCGAGTGAAGCATGCGGTGCACGATATCCTCGCGCACGCATGACGAGCCCGATGGACGCGAGCCCTCCCCGCGAGACCCTCGCGCGCCTGGACGAGCTCTGCAAGAAAGCGCTCTTCGCCCAAGCCTACGAGATCACCCGTGGGCTCGCGCCGCTCGCGACCTGGCGAGGCGCACGCGCGCTCGTCGTGGCCTCGCGCCTCGCGCATCACCTCGGCGCGCCCGCGCTCTCGGACACGCTCGGCCTTCGCGCCTACCGCGCGGCGCCGCACGACGCCGACGCGCTCCTCCTCTGGTCGTTCACGCTCTCCACCCATCGCGGCCCTTACGAGGCCTGGCGGCGCCTCGGGGCGATCACTCTCGCGCCCGATGCGTCGCCCGCGAAGCGCGCGCACCTCACGCGTGCCCGCGCCGTCGCGGCGGCGCAGATGCGCGACATGGAGGCGGCGCATGCGCTGCTCGCGCAGGCCGAGCGCGAGCACCCACCCGACGCCGACAGCGCAGTCGATCGCGCGGCGGTGCTCATGCGCGAGGATCGCCTGGAGGACGCGCTCGCCGTCGCCCGCGAAGCGCTCGGCGACACGGTGACTCACCGCCGGCTCGTGCTCGCGACGGCGCGCATCCTCACGCTGCTCGGCCGGCGCGAGGAGGCCATCGTGCTCCTCGCGCGCGCCGACGCCGCGCTCGAGAGCGGCGAGGTGGCCGGCATGCTGGCCACGCTGCAGACCGAGGCGGACCGCTGGGAGGAGGCGCGGCGGAGCCTCGATCGCGTGGAGGCCCTCTCCCCGTTGCTCGAGGACGAAGGGCGGCGTCAGCTCGCGGGCGCGCGATCGGAGCTGGCCTATCGGCTCGGCGACATCGACATGGCCATCGCCGAGGCGGAGCGCAGCGGGCACCCCTTCCTCGCGCGCGTGGCCGCGCGCCTCCGCGAGCGCAGCGAAGGCAAGCGCGTGCGGCTCGAGGTCGGCTTCGTGCGGCAGCACCACCTCACCTGCGT
The DNA here is from genome assembly GCA_001931535.1 of Minicystis rosea. Lineage (GTDB taxonomy): Bacteria > Myxococcota_A > Polyangia > Polyangiales > Polyangiaceae > Minicystis > Minicystis rosea. Next base: position 12,642,752 of record CP016211.1, on the reverse strand, counting down.
GCCGGCCACGCTCACGATCCTGGCGCGCTTCTGGGACAAGCCCGCGGAGCACCTCGAGATCGCCGAAGCCATTTGCTACGACGGCACCCCCGCGCACTCCGAACGCAAGTGGGCCGACGAGCACGGCTTCGTCACGCGTGAGCTCACCGTCACTTGGGAGAGCGCGGTGGCGCTCCTCGATCGGGGCGTGCCCTTCGTGCTCACAACCTCGTTCGCGGCAAACGGGCACGCGCAGGCGATCATCGGTTACGACGAGCGACGCGGCACCCTCGACGTGCGCGATCCCTACGTGCCGCTCGCCGTCGAGGCCGCCGCCGAGCCCATGCTCGAAGGGTTCCGCGCCACCGGTCCGCGCGGGCTCGTGCTCGTCCCGCGCGAAGAGGCCGCGCGCCTCGACGGCCTCGATCTGCCCGACACGGCGCTCTACGACACGCTCTACCGGCTGGAGCGCGCGCTCGCCGATCACGATCGCGCGGCCGCCGCGGAGGCGCTCGACGCCATCGAGCGCGAGGCGCCCGGGCACGTGCTCGCGATCCGCGGGCGGCGCGCGCTGGCCGCGTACGACGCCGACGAGGCGGGCGTGATCGCGGCGGCGGAGGCGCAGCTCGCGCTCTTCCCCAAGGACGCCAACGCCGAGCTGACGCGCATCTCCGCCATGGAGGGCACCGCGAGCCGGGAGGCGCGCATCGCGCGGCTCGAGGCCATCCTCGCGCGCGGGCCGGCGGACGTGATCTTCACGGAGCGCCTCGCGGGCGAGCTGGCCGCGGACGCGCGCCATCGGCCGCGGGCGGCGCGGCTGCTCCGAGGGGCGCTCCGCGCCGGCTCGGAGCGCGCGGAGCCGTACGTGCGCCTCGCCCAGATCCACGCCGAGGAGGGACGCGCCGAGGAAGCCGCGTCGCTCTTTCGCTTCGGTGCGAGCGTCGAGCCGACGCAGGAGCTCGGGGCGCGCGCGTACTTCGGCGCCGCCTGGCAACGCGGGCGCGCGGCGGAGGCGCTCTCTTTCCTGGAGCAACGGGTGGCCCGGCTCGGCGATCGCTCGGGCCAGCCCGCGATCACGCTGTGCGAGGCGCTCGAAGCGCTCGACCGTCCCAGCGAGGGTCTCGCGGTGCTCGACGGCGCCCTCGCGCGGCGGCCCGCCGACGGCGATCTCCTCCTCGCGGCGGCGCGCACCCACGCGCGCTACGCCGGCATCGAGCGCGCGCGCGAGCTGCTCGCGGCGGCCGAGGGCCGGGCACGACGAGCCGCGTGGCTCCGGACCGCGGCCTATCTGGAGGAACGCTCCGGCGCCCCAGACGCGGCGCTCGCGCGGATGCGCGAGGTGCTGATCGAGGAGCCCTTCGCGGAGGACGCGCATCGGGCCGTCGCGCTGCGGCTCGACGCCGGCGAAGGCGACGCGGCCGCGCGCGCCCACGTCGACGCGGCGTGCGCGCGCTTCCCTCATCACCGCGCGCTCCACCGCCTGCGCGTCGAGCTGCTCTTCACACAGGCGCCCGCAACCCTGGAGGGCGCCATCCGCGCCTTCCTCGAGCTGGAGCCCGGGAGCGCGTGGGCCAAGCGCGAGCTCGCGCTCTGCCTTTCGCGGCAGGGCCGCCTGACGGAGGCCCGCACGGCGCTCGCCGAAGCGCGCGCCGTGGAGCCGGAGGCCGCCGAGACGTCGCTCCTCGCGGCGCGGATCGCGCTGCGAGAAGGCGATCGCGCGGGCGCCCGTGACGCGCTCCGCGAGGCCGTGCGCCGCGCGCCCGATCTGACAGCCGCCATCCAGGAGCTCGCGGCCACGAGCCGCACCGCGGCGGAGGCCGCGGACGATCTCGACTTCCTCGATCGCGAGGTGCTCCCGCACAGCGGCACCGGCGCGGGCGTGCTCGCCTTCTACGTGGCCGCACGGCAGGTGCGATCGCCCAAGGCCCTCGCGGCCCGCCTCGACGCGCTGCGCGCCGCCCGCCGCGATCTCCCGGAGCCCACCATCCTCGCGCTCCGGAACCAGATCGATCGCGGCCGCTTCGCCGAAGCGCTCCCGCTCGCGGAGGATCTGACCGCGCGCTTCCCACTGCTCGCGCAGGCATGGCTGGAGCTGGCCGCCGTGCACGGGCTGCTCGGTGACGGGGACGCCGAGATCGAAGCGCTCGGGCGCGCGCTCGCGCTCGGGCGCGGCCACCCAACGCCGGTCCTCGCGCTCGCGCGCGCCTTGCAAGCACGCGATCCCGCCCGCGCGCGCGTGATGCTCGAGGAGGCCGTGGCCCTCGCGCCCCGCTCGCCCACGCTCCTCGGCGCCCTCGCCGAACGGCTCTGGAACGCGAAGGAGCGCGACGCGGCCATCGCGCGCCTCACCCAGGCTACCGCCGCCGCGCCCACGTCCCGGTCCGCGTGGCAGCAGCTCGCGTGGGCGTGCAACGTGATGGGCGAGCCGCAACACGCCCTCGCGCTGGTGCGCGCCGCGGCCGAACGGCAGCCGTGGAACGCGGAGGTGCAGCTCTGCCTGGGCGACATCGCCGCCACGCTCCACGCTCCCGAGGAGGCGCTCCGCGCGGCCGACGCCGCCCTCGCCATCGATCCTCGGCTCGTCGAGGCGCACGAGCTCCGCGCCCGCGTGCTGGCCGCGCTCGGCCGCCTCGACGACGCGCTCGCCGCGTGCGCGCCGGAGGTCTTCGCCGCCGAGGGGCTGCCGATCGAGCTCCTCGGTCGCGCTGCGGTGATCGACGCGCTCGCGGGCCGCGCTCCGCAGGCCGTCGAGCACCTGCGCGAGCTCACGGCGGCGTACGCGGGCTACGCCTTCGGGTGGGCCCAGCTCGTCTCCCTCCACCGGCGTGCGCAGCGCCACGACGAGGAGCGCGCCGCAGCCAAGGCGCTCGTGCGCGCCTCCCCGAGCGCGAGCTCGTGCGCCGCGCTGGCCGACGCCTGCCTCGCGCAGAACGACGCGAAGGGCGCCATCGACGCGTGCCAGCGCGCCGTCGCGCTCGAGCCGGACCACGCGCCGACGTCCTTCGCGCTCGTCGATCTCCTCCTCGACGCCCGCGACACGGACCGCGCGGCCACGGCGCTCGCGCGGATCGCGCCTCACTTCGAAGGCCGCGTCCTCGCTTCACGACGGGTGCGCCTCGCCCTCATGACCCGCCGCTACGACGACGCCCGCGCCGAAGCGCGCGCGCTCCTCCGCGACCGCGACGCCGCGAACGACGCGCTCTACGCCGTCATCAACCTGCTCTTCCAGTCCGACGCGCGCCGGACCGCGGAGCTCGTCGACGCGCTCTGCGAGGAGCGCGACGCGCACCCGGAGGTCGGCGCCCTGTGGGTCAAGCTGCGCGCCAAGCGCGGGTATCGCGTGAGCGCGTGGCGCCTCCGCCGGCTCGTCGCGGATCGGCCCGAGCTCGGGCGCTGCGCGGTGCTGGCCGCCTTCGACGTGGCCGGCGAGGATTTTCTACCCATCTCCGTCCTCTGGCTCCTCTTCGTCCTGCGCCGCGTCTGCGCCGCCGACGTCGAATGCTGGGCCGCCGCCGGCGCCTCCTTGGAGGCCGTCGGCCAGCACCTCCTCGCCTCCGCGTGGCTGCGCGGGTGGCGCCGCCGCGCGGGGCTCCGGCCATTCATGCTCGCGCCGCTGGTCAGCGCGCTGCGCGCTTGGATGCGCACCGCGCGCGCCACGGCCGTCAGCCGCCACGCCCTCACCTTGCCTGCGGACGCGAGCACGCCCCTGCATCGCGCCTGGATCGCGTTCGAGGAGAGCATCGCCGGCGACACCGCCGCCGCCCAGCGCGAGCTCTCGCTCCTCCCCGAAGAGCTCGCAGGCGAGCCGTTGCAGGTGGCGAGCATGGCGCGCGCGGTCACGCGGATCCAAAGCGCCAAGCGTCGCAAGCGCCCTGCCCTCCTGCAGGACTCCCGCAACGATCTCCTGGTCGCCGCGCCCGCCGGCTCCCCCCTCGTCGCACGCTCCTCCATGAGCGACGCCCACCTGCGCGCGCGCCGCCGCATCGCGCGCGACCTGGACTATGCGCTCGGCGCCCTCCTCGAGGCGTATCCCGTGCACATCGCGACGGCGTTCCTCGCTCTCCTCTGGTGGGGCGCCGCGCGGGGCGGCGGGCTCGACCCATCCTCCGCGATCCTGATCCTCCCCGTGGTGATCGCCGCGGCCGCCGCCACGCTGCGCTGGATGCTGGCGCGCCTCTGATCTGCATGCGCGCGCGTCGCTTGGCGGCGCGCGCCACGCCGCCGAGGAGCTGCCCTCGGATCAGGCCTGACCGAAAAGGCCGACGCGAGGCCCGAAGCGGCGCGACCTTCGCATTGGCGCGGGTGGTTCGAGGTATGGGAGGACTTCGATCAGTCGGTGCTCGGCCGCATCGTCCACGTGCTCGACTGCATCCGCCCCCCGCGCGCCTCGTCTGCCGCCCCCCGTTGCTGGCAACGAGGTTGCCATTGAGGAAGGTGCCATTCGTGGATCCGCCGTCGCACACGGCTCGGAGGCTCTGCGCAACACCGGCGGCCGGGGATCAAAAAGCAGCGAGTGGCCCCGTGGCGAATCCCATCACTGCCGTCAGCGCAGGCGCGGCAGTCGCGCGCCTGTGCGCCGCCCACTCGCCTGTGGTCGACGCGCTACGCGCCCGCGCGCGCGACGCGGCTGATCGTCGCGAGCATGTGCTCCATGCCGCTCGGCTTCGGGAGCACGGCGGCGGCGTGGACCCGATCGGCGATCTCACTGACCTCCGGCGCGGGGCGCGCCGAGAACACGATGAGCGGCGAAGGCTCCGGCAAGCCCCGGAGTGCCTCGACGAGATCCTCCCGCCCCATACCCGGCATCGTCAGGTCGAGCAGTACCGCCGCGAAACGGCGCTCGCGCAGGGCAGCCACGACCTCCACGGCCGTCTCGGCGACCTCGACGGTGTAGTTGTCCATCTTGAGCATCTCCGTGAGCATCTCGCTCGAGCTCGGGTCGTCCTCGGCCACCAAGATGGTCGCGTTGCTCATGTCGTCCCCCCTTCTCTCACGACTCCTGCTGGAGCCTCGTTCGAGCCGCGCGCGACGCCCTGGTCGTCGGATGATCCCTGCGCGGATTCCGAGTCACGTCGATCGAGCGGCAGGCGCACGGTGAACCTCGTCCCCTTGCCGACCTCGCTCTCCACGGAGATGGCGCCGTCGTGGGCGTCGACGATCTCCTTGGCGATGAACAGCCCGAGCCCCATCCCACCGCGTGACGGGCGGTTCTTGTGCTCGACCTGATAGAAGCTCCCGAAGATGTGCGGTAACGCCTCGGCCGGGATCCCGGCGCCGTAGTCCTCGACGACGATGTCGGCGTACCCCGGGCGATCCTCCCCGCGCCGGATCCGGACGTCGATGCGCGGCGTCCCGGCCGCGTGCTTGACGGCGTTGACGAGGAGGTTGATGACGACCTGCTCCAGGCGCGGCGCGTCGCCGCGCACCAGTACGTCCGAGCCCGCCTCTTCGCGGATCTCCGTGCCGCCGGCGCTCACGCGAGCAATCTGCGCCGCGCGGGCGATGACAGTGCGGAGCTCCACGGGCTCGAGGTTCAGCGTGAGCCTGCCGGTCTGGAGCCGCACGACATCGACCAAGTCGCTCACCAGGCCCTCGAGGCGCTGCACTTCCTGCCGTGCCTGCGAGGCGTAGCGGCGCGCGCGTGGGTCCGCTCCGTCGAGGAGCTTGAGCAGCATGTCCAGGTACCCCATGAGCGGGACGAGCGGCGTACGGAGCTCGTGGCTGGCCATGGCGAGGAACCGGTCCTGCAGCACGCGGATGCTGCGATCGGTGATGTCGCGCATGACCACGACGCCACCCGCGTGGCCGTCCGGCCCCTGGATCGGGTTGCCAACGGCCTCGAAGTAGCGCCGTGGTCCGCTCGGATCCCCGATCGTGATCTCGGTGCGGAACGCTTCACACCGAGCCGCGCGTGCCGCCGGCGTCCGGTCGGGCGGGAGCGGCCGACCATCCGCATCGCGGAGCGCGGACTCATCGCCGAGCGTGTCTTCGTACGCCCGGTTCTGAAACAGCGGTCGACCAGAGGCGTCCACGGCGACGAGAGCGTCGCCGATGCCGAGGAGCGTGGCTGCCAGCTTCTCCCGCTCCGCCTGGGCGGTCCGGGCGAGATCGGCGTTGTCGCGGTAGCGCGCCTCGAGCTCGGAGTTGGTGGTGGTCAGCTCCTCGACGGTGGCCTGGAGCTCCTCGTTCAGCGCCTCGAGCTCCTCGTTGGACGCCTGGAACTCTTCGTTGAGCGTCTCGACCTCCTCGTGCGCCGCCTGCGCCTCCTCGGCGCGGACCAGGAGCTCCTCGTTCGCGCCGCGGAGGCGCTCGATCGTGGCGGCCAGCTCCTCGTTCGCGGTGGTGAGGCGCCGGTTGGTCTCGCCGAGCCGCTCGATGGTCGCGACGCTCTCCGCTTTCGCCGACTCGGCGCGATCGCGCGCGGCGCGGAGGTCCTCGACGGCGGCGGCGAGCTGCTTGTTCTCGCCCGTCGCGCGCGAGACCGCCGCCTGGAGCTCTGCGTTCGCGCTGCCGATCTCCGCCCTCGCGGCGCTCTCGGCCGCGGCAGTGTGCTCGAGCTCTCGAATACGGCTCTGCGGCACGGTGACGTCGGTGACGAGCACCAGCGCGCACTCGGTGACCGGCGCTCCCGCCTCGAAGTGCTGGGGGAAGCACGCGATCTGGAGGTAGCGCGGGGGCCCGGCCTCCGGCGGGTCCACCCGCACGTCGAGGGGCGCGGGCGACGTGCTCTGGAAGGCGCCCTCGATGAGGTCCAGCAGCTCGCGGTGGGGGACGGGGTGCGCCAGGTGGACGAAGTCCTCGCCCAGCGCCGGCGTGTGGATGGCGAGCAAGCGCCTCGCCGCCAGGTTGATCTCGAGGATGTCGTAGCGGCGGTCGATGATGACCACGCCGAGCGGGAAGCTCGTGAGCACCGCCTCGAACGGCGCCCGCGGAGGCGCCACCGCGGGGGGAGCGGGCGCCGGCGGGATGGGCGTCCTGGCGCTCATGCGCGCCGGGAGCACCCGCGGCAAGACCTGCGGCGGCTGCAGGCTCGGGATGGGGGCCCGACCGCCGCGGCGCACGTAGACCTTGGAAAAGCGGTCGTCGGGGGTGAAGAACTCCGCGAGCGGGCCGACCGTCTCGGCCTTGCCCAGCACCAGGTAGCCGCCCTCGCGGAGCGCGAAGGCGAAGAGCTGCAGCACGCGCCGCTGGAGCTCGCTGGTGAAGTAGATGAGCACGTTCCGACAGAGGACGAGATCGATGCGGGGGAACGGGGCCCGCTGGCCGAGATCGTGCTCGCCGAACACCACGCAGGACCGCAGCCGCTTCTTGACCTGGTAACGGTCGTCCGGGAGCCGCACGAAGTACTTCTCCACGCGCTCGGCGGACAGGCTGGCCAGCGCGGTCGCGGGATAGATGCCTTGCCGGGCGTGGGCGATCGCCTTCGCGTCGATGTCCGTCGCGAAGATCCGGACACGCGCCGTGTCGAGCGCCTCGCCGAGCAGATCGGCGAGGAGGATCGCGATCGAATACGCCTCCTCCCCGGTTGCGCAGCCGGCCGACCAGATGCGCAGCTCGTCGCCCCGCTTGCGAGCGCGCTCGCAGAGCTCGGGCAGGATGCCCTCGCCGAGGGACGCGAACAGCTCCGGATCGCGCATGAACTCGGTCACCTTGATGAGGAAGCTGTTCACGAGCCGCGCGAGCTCGTCCGGGTGCTCGTCGAGGTAGCGCGCGTAGCCCTCGAGGCCGTCGGTCTCCGTCGCCGCGATGCGCTGCCGCAGGCGCCGGTGGATCGTCGCGGGCTTGTACGTGCTGAAGTCGAGCCCGCTCCGCTCCCGCACCCGATCGAGGATGACGGTGAGAGCATGCACGTCGTCGCCGCGCGCGGCCTGCTCGGCGGCGATCCGCTCCAGCAGGCCGGCCATGTGCTCGGCCGAGGCCGTACCGTCGACCAGTGACGGCGGGACCGCCGCGGGCATGGATGGGTAGCTCGCCGTCGCCGGATCCTCGATCAGCACGGTGCCGCCCTGCGCCCTCACCTCGCGGGCGCCGTCGGCGCCGTCGGTGCCGGCGCCGCTGAGGATCACCGCGATGAGGCCCTCGCCGTACGTGTCCGCGGCGCTGCGGAGCAGGCGATCGATCGACGGCGTCGGCCCCGGGCGCCCGTGCTCCGCGAGCGTCACGCCGCCGTGCGAGATCTCGGCGTCGTTGCCGGGGGGCACGACGTAGACGTGGCCCGGCTCGAGAGAGCCCGGCGCTTCGAGCGTCTGGACCGGCAGCGCCGAGCGCCGAGCGAGCACGTCGACCAGGTGGCTCGGGTGGGTCGGATCCAGGTGCTGCGCGACGACGATGGGCAGCGGAAACTTCGACCCGAGCGAGCCCAGGAGCCTCGAGACGGACTCGATTCCTCCGGCGGATGCACCGATGACCACCAGCTCGAGCCTGTCCGATTCGACCACTGCCGCCGCCTTGCTACGTGCTCGGCACGCGCGCCCCCACGCAGTCGCTGCTACCACGCGCGCCCAGACGAGGTCGGAGGTAGCGGGCGAGGATGCTACCGACTTCGGACGGGATGTCCAGGAGCGCACCGGCCCGGCGATGGTGCGCGACGAACCGCGCGGCTCGAGCCGCTCCACGCGTCGTCGAGAGAGAGCGAGGGACGGAAGCCGACCTCGCTCATCCGCCCGTGAGCCGGCGGGCGGACGCGCACGTAGCGCACGAACTCGCGCTCCCGCAGTGGTCTCACTCTTGAGCCAGCGCAGTCTTGGGTATGAACGCCGAGCAGAGCTTGACGGGTCTCACGCAGGCGGACGCGACACGTCGCCTGGAGGAGCTCGGCCCCAACGCGATCCCGGAGCCCACACCTCGGCCGCTCTGGAGGCGGCTCGTTCTGCAGGTTCGGGGCCGCTCACGCTCATCCTGCTCTTCGCCCACGTGTTCGATCTCGGCGCGTGGCTCTATGGAGGCGGGCGGGGGTGGCCCATCGAGGCGCTGGCCATCGCGGCGGTGCTCGTGCTGAACGCGGCGCTCGGCGTGATCCAGGAGTACCGCTCGGAGAACGCGCTCGCCCGGCTCAAGACCCTGGCCGCCCCTGTCGCGTGGGCGCTGCGTGATGGGCGACTCGTGCACATCCCGAGCAGCCAGCTCGTCCCTGGAGACGTCGTCCGCGTCGAAGCCGGAGAACGGATCCCGGCCGACGGCACGTTGCTCGATGGGCTCGGCGTCATGATCGACGAGTCGGTGCTCACGGGCGAGTCGGTCCCGGTCGACCGACCGGTGGGCGCCGAGGTCTACAGCGGGACGCTCCTCGTCCGTGGCGCGGGCTTCCTGCGCGTCACCGGGACCGGCGTCCGGAGCACCATGGGCCGGCTCGCGGCGATGCTCGGCCGGATCCAGACCGACAAGACGCCGCTCGAGCGCCGGCTCGACGTGCTCGGCGGCAAGATCACCCGCTGGGTGGCAGCGCTCGCGGCCCTGCTCATCGTGCTGGGGCTCCTCGCCGAGGGCCCCGCGCACGTCGTGGAGGTCGTGATCTTCGCGGTCGCGCTCGCGGTCGCCGCCGTGCCCGAGGGCATGCCGGCCGTGGTGACGGCGACGCTCGCCCTCGGGGTCCAGCACATGGCGCGCCGGCACGCGGTCGTCCGGCGCCTCGCCGCGGTCGAGGCCCTCGGTTCGGTCACGGTGATCGCGACCGACAAGACGGGCACGCTGACCGAGAACCGCATGTCGGTGGCCGCGCTCGAGTCCGACGATCCCGAGGCCGCCCTCACCGCCCTGGTGCTCGCGAACGATGCCGATGCGCAGGCCGCCGCCGGCGATCCGCTGGAGCTCGGGCTGATCGAGCACGCGCGCTCGCGAGGGCTCGATCCGCTCGCGATACGGCGAGCCCACCCCCGGCTCGCGAGCCGCCCGTTCGACAGTGCGTGGAAGTTCATGCGCGTCACCGTCGCGTCCCCGAGCGGGGCGGTCAGCTTCCTCAAGGGCGCGCCCGAGGTGCTGCTCGCGCGCGCGGCCCTCTCGCCCGAAGGTCGAGCGCGGTGGTTGGAGCGAGCGCAGGCGGGGGCCGCGCAGGGCTACCGCGTCCTCGGCCTGGCACGCGCCCCGAGCGAGCAGGAAGAGGCTCTCGAGCTCCTCGGCCTCGTGATGCTCTGGGATCCGCCGCGGGCCGAGGTCACCGAGGCGATCCGCAAGGTGCAAGATGCGGGCGTACGAGTCCTGATGATCACCGGTGACCACCCGGCGACAGCGCGCGCCGTCGCCGAAGCCATCGGGATCACCAGCACGGAGGTCCTCGCGGGCGCCGATATCGAGCACCTCACGGCCGAGGAGTTGCAGCGAGCCGTGCGCCGGATAGGCGTGTTCGCCCGAATGAGCCCGGAGCACAAGCTCCGGCTCGTGGAGGCGCTGAAAGCAGACGGGCACATCGTCGCGGTGACGGGCGACGGCGTGAACGACGCGCCGGCGCTGAAGCGATCGGACGTGGGGATCGCGATGGGACAGCGCGGCAGCGACGTCGCCCGCGAGGTCGCCGATCTCGTGCTGCTCGACGACAACTTCGCCTCGATCGTGGGCGCCATCGAGGAGGGACGCGGCATCCACGAGAACATCCAGAAGTTCATCCGGTACACGTTCTCGACCAACGTCGCGCTCGTGCTGCTCGTGGTCACCGGGTTGATCAGCGCCTATGCCCTCGGCCTCCGGGACGCGGCGGGCATGCTCCTCTTGCCGCTCACGGCCTTCCAGCTCTTGTGGATCAACATGGTCGGCGATGGGCCGCCCGCGCTGGCGCTGGCCCTCGACCGCAACCCGGATGTCATGAGCCGGCCGCCACGCCCGCCCACGAGCGCGCTGCTCGACGGACCGTCGTCTGCGTTCATCGTGGCCACGGGAGCGCTCAAAGGATTCATCGGAATCCTGTTGCTGATGCTGGTGCCGCGCTGGGGCTACGGGCCGGTCGCCATCCAGAGCCTGCTGTTCTTGTACGAGTCCATCGCGAAGCTCGTCTCCGCGTACCCCTCGCGTCGGCTCGTGCACCCGTCTCGGCACAACCTCGCGCTGCACCTGTCGATCGGCGTCGGGATCGGGCTGCAACTGCTGACGATCCTCGTCCCCGCTCTGCGGCGCGTCCTCGGGCTCGAGCGGCTCGACGTGCGGGCGATGATCACGCTGGCCATCGCCGTCGGCGCGACCTGGGTCGCGGCCGAGCTCGTCAACCGGCTCATCCGGCTGCGGCTCGCCGCGGGCCGCGTTCTGCGAGAGGCGACGTGAGCGCGCCCTCGGTAGCTACGCTCCTTCGCGCCGCCTCCAGCGTCCTCGCGCGCACCGCGCCGGGAGGCTGGTGGACGTTCCACACCAAGCCGAGGAGCTCGAGGATGCGGAGCGCGTAGTACGTGACGTCGATTTCCCACCAGAAGAACCCCTGGCGCGCGGAGCGCTGGTAATGGTGGTGATTGTTGTGCCAGCCCTCGCCCATGGCGACGATGGCCAGGGTGAGGCTGTTCCTGCTCTCGTCATCGGTCCCGTAACGGCGCCGGCCGATGTGGTGCGCGAGCGAGTTGATGACGAAGGTGCCGTGCCACGTCAGCACGGTCGAGACGAAGAACCCCCAAAGGAGCGCGTGCGCGCCGCCTGCGAGGAAGAGCCCGATGGCGAGCGCGATCGGCGGCAGGAGGTACCAGCGATCGAGCCAGCGAAGCTCCGGGCGGCGCGCGAGGTCCGAGACTCGCTCCCACTCGATGTCCTTCCAGCGAGGGGCGAGGATCCAACCGACGTGCGACCAGAAGAAGCCGCGCTGCTTCATCGAGTGAACGTCTTCGGTGGTGTCGGAGTACTTGTGATGTCGCCGGTGATGACTGGCCCACCAGATCACACCCTTCTGGGCGCTCGACTCCGCGAGGACGCCGAGCACGAAGGCGAAGGCCCGGCTCGTCTCGAACGAGCGGTGGGAGAAGTAGCGGTGGTAGCCCGCCGTGACGCCGAACATGCGCGTGACGTAGAGCGCGGCGGCAAGCGCGAGCCCCGACCACGAGAATCCCATCCAGACGACGCCGACGACGGCGGCGACGTGGACGAGGAGGAAGGGAGACGAGCGCAACCACTCGATGCGGTCGTCGGGGTGGACGGCTCTCACGCCCATACGGCGTAGGCGTCACTCGCCATGATCGTGCCACGACGCGATGTCCGCGCGGCGGAGCTCGTCGAGCTCATGGCCGGCTCGGGTCTTGCTGGTATGGTCATCATGAAGAAGCCCAAGAAAGCCGCGCCGGCCGACCCGATCAGCAAGCCGGAGAAGGCCCCACCGACCGAGGACCAGGCATCGGAGACGTCGTGCCCGGAGGAGGCCGCCGTCGTCCCCGGCGGCGCAAGGGGCGCCGTCGTCGGAGGGTTGCTGGGCGGCGCCGGCGGCGCGGTAATCGGCGGGGCCTTCGGCCTGATCGGGGGCGCGCTCGAGGACGATGAGAAGAAGTCCAAGTGGTAGCCCTCGATGCGTCAGCGGCACCTCTCGAGCCTGGCCGAATGGAAGCGGCGGCTTTCACGCGCCGGCGCCTGGTCGAAGGATGTGCTCGTCTGTTTGGATCGCACGCGGGCCCTCGGCCTCGCCGCCGAGACGGCGTTCTGGCTGTTCCTCTCGCTCGTCCCGCTCGCCGCCGTCGCGGGCCTCCTCGCCGCGCGCTTCTCGACCAACAACTGGAGCGAGGTCGCGCCCCTGTTGAGCTCGCTCCCGGCGGCGACTCGCCAGCTCGTCAGCGCCGAGCTGATCAACCTGGCCACTCGGAACGAAGGCTCGGTGGGGGCCGGCAGCGTGGCGGTGTTCACCTGGCTCGCCTCGACCGGCGTGCATGCGATGTTCGACGCCCTCGAGATCGGGACCGGGATCGCGCGTCCCTGGTGGAAGAAGCGCCTGCTCGCCATCGGCATGTGCATCATCCTGCCGGTCGTGGTGGTTCTCCTCGCGTCCTTGGGCTCCGAGCTCCTGGGCGCGATGGGCTGGCTCGGAAGGTGGATCCCGCCGCTGCGGGCGACCGGAGCACCGACCCTCGCGAGCCGCACGCTCAGCTTCTGCATCAGCGCGGGGATCGTCCTCGCGTACGTCTGTGCCTTGTATCGGGTCGGTATCCCGCCCCGGGCCCGGCGTGGCGTGCCGATCCTCCCCGGCGCGCTGCTCGCCGTCGCGCTCGAGATCCTGTTCGGGTTCGCCTATGCGTTCTACATCGCCAAGGCGGGAGATGGCGGCGCCTATCTGGCGGGGCTCGCGGTGATCGGCGTGACCATGATCGGCCTATACCTGTTCACGGCAGCGCTCCTCGTGGGAGCGGTGGTGAACCGGAAGCTCGCGCACGGCGTCGAGACCTGCCCCGGAGCGGCAGCCGAGAGCACGGTGGACGATTGATCGTGGATCTCGCGACCTCGATCACCTCCGAGCCTCGCCCTCCGCGTGCCCCTTCATCTCCGCCGCGTAGATCCGCAGCGTCGAGATCGACAGCGCCATCACCACCGGCCCGATCAGGAGCCCGATCAGCCCGAACGTCTCCACCCCCCCGAACAGCGCGGCGAACATGAAGAGCCCCGGCATGCTCCCGCCCCGGCCCACGAGCCGTGGGCGGATCACGTAGTCGGAGACGCCCACCACCACCAGCGCTCCCCACGCGAGCTCGAGGATCCCCATGCCGATGTGGTGCGTGAGGATCAGGTACACGCCCGCGGGCACCCAGACGAGCAGCGTGCCGACCGCGGGGATCAGAGAGGCCGCGGCGGTAGCGGCGCCGAGGAACGCCGCCTCGGGCACTCCCGTGATGAGGAAGCCGACCGCCGCGAGGAGCCCCTGCGCGATGCCGGTGAGCACGGTGCCGAGGAGCGTCCTCTGTCCGACGTTCCGGAGCTCGTCGAGCAGCGCGCGGGTGTGGCGCGGGTGCAGCGGGAGCATGTCTTCGGCGCGGCGCGCGAGCGACGTCCAGTGCCGGAGCACGTAGTAGGTGGTCATCAACAGGAAGAAGAGGCCGAGCAGGGCGCCGAAGCTGGCGGAGGCGACGTTTGCCGCGAGGCTGGCGGCGCGACCGGCGAGATCGGCCGCAGCGTCGCGCAGCCGGGCGGGGAGATCGTCGGCGCGGAGCCCGAGCGGTTCGAGGCGTCGGGCCCACCCCATGACGAGCTCACGGGCCGGCGCGCCGGGGGAGAGCGCGGCGATGAGCGCCTCCGCCAGCACGATGCCCCGGCCCACGAGCAGCGACGAGAGCCCGGCCAGCACCGCGACGATCACGAGCGTCGAGAGCCCGACCGCTATCGCCGCCGCCACCGCGGCCCTTCGCCCGCGGGACCGCAGCCGCTCGTAGAACGGCTGCATCATGAAGGCGTTGAGCATGCCGACGAGGATGCCGATCCCCACCGGCTGGGTGATCCACGCCATCGCCGCGATCGCGACGATCGCCAGCACCCCGAGCGCCCGCCGCTCCCGTGCGGGCTCCGCAGGGGCCAGCGGCAGGAACGCGGCGGGAGGCGGCTCCGCCGGCGCGCGCATGTCAGAGGACGGCGGCCCGGAAGTGTCGGGAGGGAGGGGTTCGGCCGGCGTCATGGCAGCCGGGGGCAGTCAGTCGTCCGGCCGATCCCAGTGGCCGTCCTCGCCCTCGGGGCGCGCTTGCGGCCGCGGGCCCGGTGGCGCCGGGTCAGCGGGAGGCGAGGGGCTCTCCTCCGGTCTGCTCCCCTGGGTGGAGCTGGCCAGTCGGGCGGCGTGCTTCTGCTCGGGATCGCGCTCCCTCTTCTCCTCCGACATTCGGCACCTCCACGCGTTCGGCGTGGTAATCGTCGGCGTGCCCCGCGCCCCGTCAAGATGCCCGCGGTCGAGACGCGAGCGTGACCGTCGTGCCGCCCCTTGCGCGGCTCGAGCCGCACCCCGATGAACCGGGTATGGGCAACCCTGTCAGCAGCGTGCCGGCTGCCTCCTCGACCACAGCCGCGCCCGATCCTTCCGTCGTCGGCGCCCATCTCGCCGCCCTCCCCCCGCTCACGAACGTGCAGCGCCAAGCCTTCCGCGAGCAGTTCACGCACGCGCAGTGCACTGCCGCAGCCGGCGATCGCGCCGAAGGGACGGCCGTGCTCGCCGAGGCGCTCGAGTGGGTCCCGCTCATCCACGACACGCTTTCGCGCCACCCGGCGCTCGTCCGCCGCTACGGCCGCGCCCGCTTTGCCTGGCTACTCGAGTGCATCCGCGATCTCGACAGGGCGAAGGAGATCCAGGACACGCGCAGCACCGGGAGCGGCACGCCGAGCGTGCGCTCCGAACGCAACCGGTACGCGGCGCTCCGCGCGCGCGACGATCTGATCCTCGCGCTCGGTGTGCTTGCCGAAGGCAACGAGGCCGAGCGCGCCCTGCTCGCCGCCACCATGGGCACCACCGACACGAAGGAGGCCCTGATCTCCTCGCTGCACACGCTCGCGCAGCTCGCCGCTGATTGGCTCGAACGCGACGACCACGTGGCGCGGGCGCTGGTCGCATCGATCGATTTCACGACCGCCGACGTCGAAGCAGCCCGCGCCGCGGCGCGCGCGCTGAGCACCGGCGACGGCGTGCCCGAGGCCCACGCCGAGGGGCAGGACGCGCCCGCAGTGAACCTCGCGGTGGGCCGCGTGCTCCTGGAGATGGGCTTGGTGCTGCGCGTCTTCGAGCGGATGCACCGCTGGGACGACCGGGTGCCGGAGCTCGTCCCCGGCCCGGCCGCCCGCGTGGTGCTCACGCCCGAGCCCACCCAAGGGCCCAAGCTCGTCGACGCGATGTCCGAGCGCGTCTTCCAGCGGATCGACCAGAGCGGAGCCCTTCCGGCTGGCGTGCGCGCGCCCAAGGCGCTCCGCGCCGTGATGGGATTGCTGTCGGCTCAGCTGACGGGCGGGCAGGCGGTCGACATGGCGGTCAGCCTGCCTCCGACGCTACGGGCGCTCCTGCAACCGTTTGGGAGGCATGCGGACCAGTGGCCTGATCGCCTGAGCCGCGCCGAGTTCACGCAGATGTTGGCCCAACACCTCCAGATAATGGATGAGCAGGCCGAAGCGGTCATCGACGCGGTCTTCTCCGCAGTGCGGACCGCAATGCCGGCGGACGAGGTGGCAGCTGTCGAAGCGCAGCTTCCCGACGATGCGAGGAGACTCTGGGGCTCCCACCGTCGAGCAGCTTGAGGTGCCCGCCGGCGCGTGGCGATGCGCGGGTCCGATGTGCTCGAGGCGTGGGCCGTCGTCCCTGGCGATCAACCATCGCGGGAGGATGATGCGCGCGCTGGAACAACAGCCGATCGCGCGTGCGGTTCGCGCGCTTCACGGGTCTGGTCGCCGCGCGCTCGCGCTGGAGATGCAGGCGCGCGTGGTCGAGGCCGAAGCGGAAGTCCCATGGGCGATGGCGAAGGCGTTCCGCGCCGGCAACCTCGGGATCATGGATTGCTACCGGATGCGGAACGTGCGGGCGGACGCGTCGATGCGTTCCTCGTCCTCCTCGCAGCGGCTCACTCGACCCGCCCCCGCGCCCGAGCGCCCACCGCAGTTCATTCCGCGTTTCAGTTCATGCCACCCTTCCGACGGAGGTGATGAACAGTCCGCCACAGCGGGACCTCGCCCGAGAAGAGGCGGGAGCGCGCGCACTCAGCCAGGCGGCCTCACGGTGCCGCGTTGCCTCCCGGTTACCGGCGCGGACGATCTTTGAGTGCCACCGAGTGCCGTCGAGTGTCGTGCCCGAAAACACGAACGGCGAGGAACCCAGCGAAAACGCGCGCCATGTGCGAGATTCGAGTTCCCCGCCGTTGGGATGGGAGGCTCCACGGGTCCAGGGCTCGCTTGCGAGCCCGCCTGGGCCGGTGCCCGTGGAGGGAAAGGAGCGGCGCTCCTTTCCTGGGCTCAAACCGGCGGCGCGCCGTCCTTGCTCGGCTTCGCGCTCTCGCCCGAGGAAGGATTGCTCTTGGTCGCCTTGTCCTGCCACTCGGTGAGCGGCTTGAGCAACCGGGCGGCCAGCGCCCCGGTCTCGGGTTTGCTCCTCCGCACGTGCGCGGAGACCTGGAGCACGTACGCGCGCACCACGTCGAGGGCCGCATCGCGCGCCTCGCGCAGGGACGGCGCCTCCGCGACGGGCTTGACGACCGTGAGGCCGAGGGCCTCGCCATACCCCCCGTGCGCGTGCTTCACCTCGTCGAGGAACGGCTTGCCCCCGAGCTTGGCGATGGTCTTGTCCCACCCCTTCTCGGCCATCAGCTTGATGCGCGTCTCGACCTCCTGCCATTCGTCGTGAGGCTTGATGGCGAGGAACGCGAGCCCACCGGGGAACATCCCCTGACGAATCACCGCCGCCTCGGCGGCCTCTTCGTGTCGCTCGGCGGGGAGGCGCTCGAACGCGGCGAGGAAATCGTAGAGCGCGCCGATGGCATTGTCCTCGATCTTGTCGGCCGCCCGAACGACGGGCGTCTCCTCGATCCCTGCGGTGATGCGCTTTTGCAGCTCGTCCTCCAACGCCTCGTGCGCCGCCGCGAGCTCGTCGCGATCGACGCCTATCGAAGGCGGGAGCTTGTGCTCGGCCGCGGCGGCCGTGAGGAGCTCCTTGATGAGCCGAGCCGTGGAGACGGCGGTGAGACGCGGCAACGCCACGAGGCTCGTGGCGGAGAACGAACGAGACATGACCAACCCTCCGGTGACAGGGTGAACGCAAGCCGATGCGAGCGCAGGCTGAGAGCCGTTCGCACCGGTCGGAAGGACAATGCGGAGAGGACGAGACGCATTCCCGGAGATCGGGTGAGCAGGCGAATCGTCAGCGCCGCGGGCTCCTCGACGTTGACCGTGAGGTGGTCCGCGAGATCCTCGACGCGTTGACCATAGGGTGGCCCGCGGGATCCTCAACGCGTTGACCGTGGGGATACCGGGTAGGCAGCGCGATCCTCAACGCGTTGACCATGGGGATACCGGGTGGGCAGCGCGATCCTCGACGCGTCGACCGTGGGGATACGAGGTCGGCAACGGGATCCTCGACGCATCGAGGATCGGGCTGCGAGATGGTCCGCCGGATCCTCGAGGCATCGAGGGGCGAGGTACCGGCTGGGCAGCGCGATCCTCGACGTGTCGACGGTGGGGATACGAGGTGGGCAAGGAGAGGCTCGCCCCGAGCGCGTCGAGCAGGCTGCCATCAGCCCAGCGTCCAGAGATCCACGCCGCCGTCGCGCAGCACGGCGGCGCTCGCGCCGTTGGGCGCGATGACGACGTCGCCGGCGACGAAGTCGGGCAGCGCGGCCGCGATCTCCCCCGCCGCATCGAGGATCACGGTGCCCTCGTCGAGCGCGGCGGCGATGCGCCCTTCGCGATCGAAGCGGCGGCCGATGATCTCCATCTCGCGCGGGCCGCGCTTCTTGGCGGCGCCGCCGCTCCGCGGGCGGGCGTGGATCGCGAAGGAGGTGGCGGCCAGCAGATCGTCGCCGACGAGGGCCACGGCCTTCGGCTCGCCGGTGTCGCTCGACGGGATCTTCAGCTCGCCGACCGTCTTGCCAGTGCCCGCGTCGAAGGCGAGCACGCGGCGCTCGCCCTGCAACGCGGCCACGACGGTCCCATCCGCCGACCACGCCGGGCAGCCGTAGCCATCGTCGTGCTCGACGTAGCGCTTCAGCACCTCGGCCTCGGCGACGTCGACGCGAAGGAGCTCCGCACCGGCGACGAGGATCTCCTTGCCATCGGGTGAGGCCGCGAAGGCCGTCGCATCCGAGACCTCGATCGAAGCGATGGCCGCGCCGCTCGCGGCGTCGTGGATCGACAGCGACGCGGAGCGCAGCACCGCGACCTGCGCATCGCCCGCCACGAAGGCGACGTCGATCACGTCGCGCTCTCCCGCGATGCGGGCGCGCTCGGCGAAAGGCGCGACCTCGGCGATCACGGTGTCGCGCCCCTCCGCCAGCGCGACGCGCGCGCCGTCGCTCGACCAGGCCAGCAGATCCACGCTCGGCTCGCGTGGCGCCGCGCCCGCGCGCAGGTCGAAGCGGCAGAGCGCGCCGAAGGACGCGACCACCGCCTCGTCCCCCGCGAAGCCGCCGACGAAGCTCGATCCATCGTTGCGGCTGTGATCGACGATGGCCTCGCCCGTGGCGAGATCGACGACCATGACCGCGGGGCCGATGATGGCGAGCTTCCGCCCGTCGGGGGAGACGTCGAGCGCGCGAATCACCCCACGAAACCAGCCCTCTTCGCGCTGGAACACCGTCGCGCCCGTCTCCCAATCGAGCACGCGCACGACGCCGTCGGCGACCGTCTGCACGGCGATCCACGGCTTCGTCTCACACAAGCCGACCACCGCGGCGCGCGCATCGGCGCCCACGGGGAGGCGGCGCTCGCCGCCGTCGAGCAGGACGATCACCTCGTCGTACGAGGCGATACCGTGCACGCCGTCGCCGCGCGTCGCGCCGATTTGCAGATCGAACGTGCCGCGCTCGGTACCATCGGCCGTGCCGTCGGCGTGGCGGCGCGTGAGCGTGCTGGTGGTGGCGGTCCACAGGCGGCCCTCGCCGTCGAAGGCGACGTAACGCACGCGGCCCTCGGGGACGACGACCGGATCGCGCCCCGCTTCGAGGAGATGCACGCGGCCCTCGCCGAGCGCGGCGGCGCGGCGGCCCGCGGGATCGATGGCGACGCTGCGAACCTCCTCGCCGATGTCGAAGCGCGCGCGCACGGTCGACGTCGCCAGGTCCCAAAGCTCCACCGCCGAGCCGGCCGCGAAGACGGCGGCGGGCTCACGACGCGCCACCGCGCCGGCGCCGCCGAGGCACGGCGGGCGTCCGCCGAAACGCGGAACGAGGGTGGCGCTCAGGGTGGCTCGGGGCTTCGTCTTCTTCGCGGGCTTCGCTCGGCTCATGGCGGCGCATGCTACCCGCCACGGCTGCCCCCTCCGCACGAGAGCAGCGTTGCGACATCGTGTCCGCGCCGACCTCGTGATGCGCTCACGTCACGTGACATGCGCGCGCATCACCAGCGCGATCGTGACTCTTCCGCGAAGCCCTGGATCCCCTCGACTTGGATCACCTCACCGCCGTCGGGTCGAACCGTGCCGCTCCACGTCCCGAAGACTTGATGAACCTCCGTGGCGAGGACGAGCGCATCGACCTTCGCGTGCCGGTCGTAGCGAGGGGTGAGCGTGAGATCGATCGCGCCGCTCGGCGCGCGGACGCGCCACGGGCGCAGCGGCGCTTCCCAGTCGTAGTCCCAGACGAGCTCCTCGCCGATCTTGGTGAGGCGCCCATCGACGAGGATCCCGTTCTCGGTGGCGCCGGTCCCCACGGTCCATTTCCCTCCGAGCTGCAGGCCGATCATCGATCCCCCGACCGCTCGGCCCGCCCCGCCGCCCCAATTCCAGCGCGTCCGATACGGCCAGCGACCGCGACCGACGTCGAGCACACCGAAGGCCCCGGCGGGCGTGTCCTCGAAGCGAATCGTCTCCTCGCCGCGCGTGAACGAGCCCGTCACCGGCCGCGCCTGGTGCTTGGATGTGTATTGGAAACGTCGCGCGCTCCAGGGAATGACGACGTTGAGCGATTCGTGCGCCGGAGGCAGCGCCACGAGCGCGTCGAGACGGCCCGTGGAACCATCGCGCTCGATCCAGCGCGCGCGCAGCGAGGTGCCGCCGTCATCGACGAGATCGAGATCGAGGGCCTCGCTCCGATAGCGAAGAGGCTCCGTGCCCGGTCGATCGGGGAGCGTGATGCCACGCGCGAGCGGCGCGATGATCTCGCGTCCACCCTTGCGCCCCGTCGCCAGATCGAACCACTCGATCGCGGCGATGCCGAGGTAGTCGACGTCCGCGTACGTGATGGCGATGACCCGATCGCCCGCGAGGATCGCCCAGTAATCCCAGCGTTTCGTCCGCCCCCAGACGCCGCGCAGGTTGGCGCGGTGCAGCGGTCGCCTCGACCAACCGATCGCGGCCGCATCGAGGAGCTTGCCGTCGGGCGTGCACAGGTCGACGGGCGCGGTGAGCTCCCGCTCGTGGGTGGCCATGGCCCTGGCTATCGCGGCGACGCTGCTGCGTCGATCGCGAGCGGCTCGAGGATCACTCCTGCCGCAGGTCGAGCTTGCGGGTGAAGTTCCCCAGAAGCGGCTGTACTCGAGGCGCGCCACGTAGCGGCGGCGGCCGTCGCGGTACCCGTCCTCCCCGCCGAGATCGAGCTCGTACACGCGGCTGCGCTCGAGGGCGCCGATGCCGAGCTCGATGCGCGTGGTGAGCCGGTGCTGCCCCGCCCCGAGCTCCACCGTCTGCTCGAAGCCGGAGGTGAAGCTCCCGTCGTGGAGCGTCCGGTCGTCGAGCATGACGACGACCCGCGGGTCGTTGGCGAACCAGCCGGGCGCGGGGAAGACGACGCGCAGGACCACGCCACTCATCGTCCCGGGCCTAGTTGCAGGTCGCGCCGACGCAGGAGGCGATCTCCGGACCGCACTGCTGCATGATGCAGTTGAACGCGCCGCCGCCGCCTCCGCCGATGCACTGGGGGATGGCGCCCACGGCGCAGGTCAGCACCTGATCGACGAAGAACTGCACGTTGGCGCAACCCTGCGACACGCAGTTGGCCACGCAGGCGACGCTGAAGGCCGGCGGGTTGGCGTTGAGATCGAGGCACTGGAAGGCGCAGCCGACGACCTCGATGCAGCCCTTGGCCGTGCAGTTGCCGCAGTCCTGCGCGCAGTTGGTGCAGGTCTCGAAGGGCGGCTCGCACTTGTTGTTGCCGCACACCGAGCACACGCCGCAATCCTGCTGGCAGGAGGCGCACGTCTCGTTGTTGTTGCAGAGGCCGTCGCCGCAGCCCACGCACTTGCCGCAATCCTTCGGGCAGGTGAAGCAGTTCTCGTTCGGGCCTTGGCAGGCGCCGTCGCCGCAGGTCTGGCAGGCGCCGCAGTCGGGCGCGCAGGAGAGGCAGTCTTCGGGCGCGGTGCAGAAGCCGTCGCCGCAGAAGGTGCACTTGCCGCAGTCCTGCGGGCAGGAGCCGCAGGTCTCGCCGCCGTTGCAGGTGCCGTCGCCGCAGGTCTGGCAGAGGCCGCAGTCGATGGGGCAGCTCGCGCAGTTCTCGCCCTTGTCGGCGTTGCAGGTGCCGTCGCCGCAGCTCGCGCACTTGCCGCAATCGATCGGGCAGCTCGAGCAGGTCTCGCCCGCGTCGCAGACGGCGTTGCCGCAGGTCTGGCAGTTGCCGCAGTCGACCGGACAGCTCCCGCAGCTCTCGCCGTTGTTGCACACGCCGTCGCCGCAGCCCGCGCAGATGCCGCAGTCGGGCGCGCAGGTGGCGCAGCTCTCCGTGCCGTCGCAGACGCCGTTGCCGCAGGCGACGCCGCCGGTGCTCGACGTGGTCGTCGTGGGAGCGCCGCCGTTGCCGCCCGTCCCGCCGAAGCCGCCCGTGGCCCAGTCGGTCTCGCCGATGTTGCGCCCGCAGCCGGAGACGCCGGACGCGCCGAGCACGAGGGCCAGCAAACCCGAAGCCAACAAGGAGAAGCGACGGCTATAGGTCATGGAAGCACCGAAAGCAGAAGGTGGGGGGCGGACCGTATCCGTCCTCGAGCGAGCGAGGAGCATACCCCAGGCCCCCATAAGATGCCCACGATCGGCGGTCGTTCAGCCGTGGGCCGCGAGACCATGGCCGATCCCCGGCCCACGTGCACGCGGCGAAATGGCTGTTTCCGGGAGAGCGTGAGCCGCGGAAAGGCCCCCGCGCGTCTGGCTTTCATGGGAGCCTAGAACGGATGGCGTTGCGAGCGAATCGAGGTCGGCTGCGGCTGGTGGAGCCCACCACGGGGTCACAAGCCCCCGGGGGCGCCCAGGCACCGTCGATCCCTCCCGCATCGGGTGTTCAGGAAGGCCATTCGGCGGTCGCCGCTGTTCCCGTCGTGCCCGTCGTGCCGGGGCGCGCCCCGTCGTCGCCCAACCTCGCGGCCGAGCCGGCCCCGAGCCGCGCGCAGCTCACGGCCTTGTCGGACGCGCAGCTCGTCGCCCTCGGCTGCAAGGGCGAGACGCAGGCCCTCGAGATCCTCTACCGGCGGCACGCGGCCTTCGCCATCCACCTGGCCGCGCGCATCGAGGGCTCGTCGCGTGACGTCGAGGACATCGCCCACGACGCCTTCGTGCGCGCCTTCGAGCGCCTCGACGATCTCACCGATCGCAACGCCTTCCGCTCCTGGCTCGGCTCGATCGTGGTGCACGCGGTCCGCTCGCGGATGCGCCGGCACCGGCTCATGAGCGTGCTCGGCTTGAAGACGGCCGAGCCGGTCGACCTCGACGCCCTCGCGAGCCCCGACGCTTCACCGCACGTGCGCGCGCAGATCGCGCAGATCTACGCGCTCCTCCGCACCCTCCCGACCGACGAGCGCATCGCCTGGGTCCTCCGCTGCGTGGAGGGTCACGACCTCGACACGGTCGCGCGCCTGACCCGCTGCTCGCTGGCCACGGTCAAGCGGCGCATCACGCGGGCGCAGAAGTTCCTCGACGAGCACTTCGTCGACGCCGATCCGGAGAGCAACGCGACCGCCGCGAGCCAAGCGCGCGCGAGCCGGAGCGACGCGGACGCGCCCGAGGCTTCGAGCGCCGTCGATCCCAGCAGCCCCAGCCATCTTGCTTCGTCTTCGCCCGCCGACTTGCACGAGGAAGTACCGTCATGAGCCGCCGTTCGTTCCCGCAGATCGACCCGTCCGCCCTGCGCGACCACGCCGACGAGGCGCGCGTCGACCGGGTGTGGGAGCGCGTCGAGCACGACCTCTCGAGCCGCTTCGGCGCACCGGAGCGCGAGGCTCGGCGCGCGCGCCGCTCGACGTTCGCGTACGTGGCCATCGCCGCGGCCTTCGGCGCGTTCGGCGCGGGCCTCTGGGTCGGCAAGGTGACGTGGGATCGCAAGGCGACGGTCGAGGCGGCGCTGCCGATGCCGGTGATCGACAAGAGCCGGGTGGAGGTGTTCGCGGCGGGCTCGCAGCTCCGGCAGTTCTCGCTCGAAGGCGGCGGTCGCCTCACGCTCTCGCCCGGCGGCACGGCCGAGGTCGAGCGCAGCGGGACGGAGATCACGGTCTCGATCCTCCAGGGCGAGGCTTCGATCGACTCGACGGGCCGCAAGCAGCTCGCCGTCGTGGCGGGCGCGGCGCGGATCAACACGCAGGGCGGCAGCGTGCTCACGGTCACGCGCAACGCCTACGACATCGACGTGAAGGTCGACGATGGCACGGTGAGCATCTCGTCGCCCGCGGGCACGCAGCAGCTCGGCAAGGGCGAGCGCGCCGCGGCGGTGCCGATCCAGGCGGTGACGGCGAGCACGACGCCCGACGCGCCAGCGCGCCATCACGCCGCCCCCCCGGCGCGCCGGCCCACCGGCCCGCGCGCGCACGCCGTCAAGGTCGCGAACCCCGAGTGGCTCGCGCGCTACGAGAACGACACCGACGAAGAAGGCGCGCTCCAGCTCCTCCGCAAGCAGGGCGTGAACCAGGCGATCGACACGGCCAAGACCGCGAACGAGCTCGGCGTCATCGCCGACATCATGGCGCGCAAGGGCCGCGATCCCGCGGCCGAGATCCGCGCCTGGGAGCGCTTGGTCCAGGTCTTCCCCAGCGATCAGCGCGCCCCGCTCGCGGCCGACCGGCTCGCGCGCATCTTCGAGGCGCGCGGCGAGGCGGCGCGCGCGGCAGAGTATCGCGCCAAGGTCCGGCCGCTCGCAGAAAGCGCCACCATGGGCCGGGATTCGCTCATCTGCGACGCGATCAGCCGCGATCCCGACAAGACTAGAGCCGCGCTCGCGGCGAAAGAGTATTTGGTCAAGTACCCGAATGGCGAGTGCAGGGAAAGGTTCGAGCTTCTGGTCCAGGGCAGCGCTGCGGCGCCCGACCCCGGCCCCGCAGCGCCCGATCCTGCGCCTGTCCCGGCTCCTCCTGCACCGTAGCGCCGGCCTCGCCGTCGCGGCCGGCTGTAGCTTCGCGGCGACGAGCGCCTTCGCGTTCGCGCCGCCGTCCGTCGCACGCGCCGCGCAACCGGCCTCCGCGCCGCCGGCAGCCTCGCCTCCAGTGCCCTCGGCACCGACTCCGCCGACGTCGTCCTCGGCGCCGACACCGTCCACGCCGCCGCCCGCGCCTGCATCACCGCCGCCGGCTGCGTCACCGCGACCGACGAGCGCGCGCATTGTCGAGATTCGGCTCAGCCTCTCGACCTTCGCGCTGCGCACGCTCTCGGAGCCGCGCCTTCGCCGGCTCATCGAGATCGAGACCGAGGACGTCGCCGTGCTCGCGCCGGGGCCGAGCGGGCCGCTCGGCGATCACGTGGCGTACGTCTGGGTGGATCACCCTTCGATCTCGAGGGTCGTCGTCGAGGTGCGCGTCGGCGATCACGCGGTCGAGCGGCGCGAGATCGCGGTGCGCGGCCTCGCGGGCGACGTGGTCGCGCGCCTCGTGGCCATCGCGATCTCGGAGATGGTCCGCGCCGGCATGGTCCCGCGTCCCGTGCCGCCGCCTCCGCCTCCGCCGCCGCGCAAGCCCACCGCCGACGAGCTGGAGCGCGCGGCCCGCAGCGCGTTCGCGGTCACGCTCTCGCCGGACGCGAGCGTCGTGGGATTGCCGGCGGCGTCCGGCGTGCTCGGCGGCGCGGGGATCTCGCTCGCGTTCCGCGGCTACGGCGCGAGCGAGTGGCTCTTCGGCCGCTGGCTCGCCGGCGCCGTGCACGGATCCGAAGCGCGCTGGCTCGAGCTCGGCCTCGGCGCCGACTATCGCTTCTGGCTCGGGAAATCGTGGCGCCTCGCGCTCGGCGGCTCCGCCGCGTTCTCCTCCGTGCACCTCGCCG
The DNA here is from genome assembly GCA_001931535.1 of Minicystis rosea. Classification (GTDB taxonomy): domain Bacteria; phylum Myxococcota_A; class Polyangia; order Polyangiales; family Polyangiaceae; genus Minicystis; species Minicystis rosea. Next base: position 12,617,008 of record CP016211.1, on the reverse strand, counting down.
ATGCCAAGAGCGTCGGCGGCGAGGTGGATCAACGCGAGACCTGGTCCGCGCGCGCCGGCGGCTTCGTCGCCGTCGAGGCCAAGGTCGCCTCGTCGATATGGCTCGCGCTCCAAGTGGAGCCGGGCGCCATCTTGAGGCCGGTGCGCTTCACCGGCAGCACGGGCGCCGAGAGCGTGATGCAGGGCGCGTGGCTCGGCGCCGGCCTCGGGGTGCGGTTCGAGAAGGTGCGCACGCCGCCGAGCACACCGTAGCCCTCAAGGCTTGTACGGCGTGCGGTAGCCCGGCTTCTGGAGCGCGTGCGCCGAGAACCACGCTTCGAGCTGTCCGAGCGCGCGATCGGAACGCGGGCGGTCCTCGTCCCAGAGGTTCTGGAGCTCGTTCGGATCGCGCGCGAGATCGTAGACCTCGATCACCTTGCGGCGCGTGTCGGCGATCACCTTCACGTCGTCCTTCGTGTAGATCGCGCGCCGCAGCCGTCCTTCGGCGACGAGCGGCCGATCGAGCGTGGCCGGGCGGCCGAGCAGGATCGGCACGAGGCTCTGGCCACCGAAGGTCGCCGGCGTGGGCACGTTGAAGATGTCGAGGATCGTCGGCCCGAGATCGACGAGGCCCACGTGCTCGTCCACCTCGCGGTGCGACACGCCCGCGCCGCGCACGAGGAGCGGCACGCGCAGGAGCTCGTCGTAGATGGTCTTCGTGTGCTCGCGCGTCCCGTGCTCGCCGAAGGCTTCGCCGTGATCGGCCGACACGATGAGGATGCCGCGGCCGGCGAAGCGCAGATCGAGCAGCCGCGCGACGCGCCCGATCTGAGCGTCGGCGACCGCGATCTCCGAGAGGTACTTCTCGTAGTCGGTGCCGTCCTTGCGACCGCGATCGTAGGGCGCGTGCGGCTCCATCAGGTGCGTGTAGAGGAAGAGCGAATCCGTGGGCCCCGCGCGGCGGAGGCGCTCGAGCACGGGATCGATCATCTGCTTGGCGAGCGCGTGACGGCGGCCGGTCGCGATCACGCGCTCCTCCTGGAACCCGCGCGCCACGCCGAAATGACCGGCGAGGAAGTTGATGCTGCACTCGATCGCCGTCGGCACGCCCGCCTCCGTGAGCAGGCCGGGGAAGCGCGGCGCGGGATCGGCGGCCGCGTAGAGGAATCGGGACGAGCCCGCGCCGTGCATGGTCCACGCGAGCTCCGAGAACGCGCGGCCCGAGAAGGTCGTCGTGAGCGACACGGCCGTCTGCCCGCCGGGCGAGGTCGCGTTGCGAAACCACGTGCCGTGGCGCTTCATGTCCGCGAGCGTGGGGAAGAGCGCGTCGTTCCGCGGATCGTTGATGGCCTCGGCGCGCGTGGCGTCGACGGTGATCATCACCACCACGGGCGCGGTGGGCAGCGCGCGCGGCGCGGGCGTCGGCGGCACCGGCGGGAGCCCCGCGCGATCACGGAACCACGGAGAATCCGGCGGCGGCTGCGGCGTGCGCGGATGCGGCATCGGCCAGACGGCGGTGGCGAGCACCCACGGCGCGAGGGCGACCGGCTGGCGGAAGAGCTGCATGCGCACGGCGTTGCTCGGCGGCACGATCAAGCCGAGCACCGCGACCGCGGTGAACGCGCCCAGCACCACACGCCCACCGCGACGCGCCGCGAGCGCGAGGACCATGCGCTCTGCGAGCGGCGCGATCGCAGCACCGGCGAGCGTGGCCGCGATCCACGCGATGCCGCAGTGGATGCCGAAGTAGTCGTCGGCCATGACGACGTGGTCGACGACGAGGACCGCGAGCGCGAGCACCACCGGCACGAAGCGCACGCGCGGGAAACGCGAGAGGAGCGCGCCAACGATGTGGGCCGCGCTGACGGCGAAGCTCGTGAGGAAGGTCGTGAGGACGAAGAGCGGCGTCGCCACGCGACCTTCGAGGAAGACGTTGGCCTCGCGGAGGAGCTGATCGCCGAACGCGAGATGGAGGAGCGGCGCGGTGGCCGCGGCGTAGACGATCGCCGCAGCCCACACCGGGAGCCGCACGAAGGCGCTGAAGCCGCCGACCAAGGCGCCCGCGAGGAGACCGAGCCCGAGCGTCTCGGCGGCATCGAAGGTGTGGTGCGCGACACGCAGCGCGAGGCTCGAGGGCAGCGGGATCGTCAGCACGATCGCACCCGCGTTCACGAGCGCGACGAGCGCGAAGCCGGCGACGAGCCCAGCCGCCGCCCGCAGACCGGAGGCACGCACGTCCGGCGATCGCGGATCAGCGGTGGCGGACACGTCGGCCGGGACGGACATGGCGGCCTTATACCGCCCCCACTGCGAAGCGGCCCGCCGTTCCTGCGGTGCGCGCCGCGTCCATGGCATTCGCGTTGCTGAACCACGTCGCGGGGGATCTCGCGCCGCGGGCTCTTCTCGCCGACGAGCATGATGCGCCCGGCGGCGCCGCCCCGCGCCCGCGGGCGCGGTCATGTGCAGGAAAGGACGGGAATCGACGATGAACCTCGCGAGTGTTCTGCTCTCGGCCGCGTGCGTCCTGGGCGCGGCGGCGATCTCCGGCTGCACCGTGTCGGTCGAGCCCGGAGCGCCGTTGCCGCCGCCGCCGGTGGCCATCGCAACCCGCAGCGGCGAGATCACGGTGAACTGGCTCGTCGCGGGCTCGAGCAGTCCGTCGGCGTGCGCCTATTACCGCGCCACCGAGATGGAGGTCGTCATCTACGACTCGACGGGCCAGCCCGTCGTGCGCGAGACCACGCCGTGCGGGAACTTCTCGATCACGCTCCCGCTCGACGAAGGCACCTACTCCGCCGACGTGACCCTGCTCGACCGACGCGGACGCGTGGTGAGCAGCACCAAGACCGTCCAAGCGCTCGAAGTGATCGGCGGCACCAACCTCGCCGTGAACATCGATTTCCCGCGCGATTCGCTGCTTTGAGCCGCGGGCGAGGGCTCGCGCCTTCTGTCTTCATCGAGCCAAGCTCGGTGGAGCGTCATCTTCTCGGTCTCACGATCCGCCATCGGTTTGCGTGCACGCACGACAACGCATGCGTGAGCGCGAGAGCACGCTCACGCACGCTTCGAAGTCGCGACGACGTCGGCGCTCGCGAGCAGCGCCGGCCTGTCCGGCCCGGGGTTTGGGGCCGCTTGCGGCCCCATCGTGATCACCTCACGCGCTGCGGGGCAGCGTCACGCGCACGCGGGTGCCGCCGCTGGGCGCTTCTTCCACGTCGAGCGTGAGGCGGAGGTGGGCCGAGATCGTGGTCGCGGCGATCAGCGAGAGGCCCTGTGAGCGGCCCAGCGAGATCGCATCGAAGTCACGGCTGAGCACGCTCGCGCGCGCCGCGGCCGGCAGAGGCGCGCCGGCGTCGTCGAAGCTCACCTGGTAGGCGACGGGCGTCTCGCTCAGCTCGACGTGCACCTTGCCGCCGGCCGGCGTGGCCTCGATGGCGTGATCGAGCAGCACCTGGAACAGCACGGTGAGCGCGCCGACCTCGATGGTGTCCTCGGCGCTCTCGGGCGAGGAGAGCACGATCTCCACGTCGTGCCGCTGCGCGCGGGCGCGCTCGACCTGCACGCACTCGCGCAGCAGATCGGCCACGTCCGCGGGACGCGGCAGCTCGCCGATGGGGCAGGAGCCGAGGCGCGCGAGATCGGCCACCACCTCGGACGCGCCGGTGACGTGGCGGCCGACGGACGCCGCGATGTCCCCGACCTCACCACCCTTGTCGCGCAGCGGCACGATGTCGCGACCGACGGCCGCGAGGATGCCGCGCAGATCGCCGGAGAGCGCGCGCACCGCGGCGACCAACACCGCGAGCCCATCGCCCATGCTCGTGGGCAGGCGCGACGGGCGCTGCGCCACGGGCGGGGCCAGCGGCGTCGTGCCGCCGGGGAGCGTGTCGCCGCGGCTCCACACCGCGGCGAGCTCGCGCGCATAGGCCTCGCCCTGCGCCTGCGCCGCGGCCAGCTCCTTCTTGAGGCTCTCCACCTCGCGGCGCTGCGGATCGACGTCGGCGGCGAGCACGAGCGTCTGCATGGAGCCGTCGAGCTCGAGCCGGCCGCCGTAGCGCGTGGCCATGCGCGCGAGCCAGCTCCGCTCCTGCGTGAAGGCGATGGGCGTGTCGGGCCCGAGGTTCACGCCGATGCGGATGTCGTCGCCCTCACGGCGAATGGTCACGTGGGGCGCAGCGTGGGAGAGGCGCGGATCGCCGCTCTGGCCGATGAGCACGTGGAACATGCGGCGCAGCTCGGACTCGTCGCCGAAGACCGTGGTGCCCTCGCCCATCTCGATCTGTACGCGGGCCTCGGGCGCGACCTCCCAGAGGAGGGCCGCGAGATCGATCTTCCCGCGGCGGCCGCGCTGCATCGGATGACCGTGCAGCGATGCGAGCATGCTCACCGCCTCGTCGAGACGGTTCAGCGTGCTCTCCACGCCGCCCGAGCCCTCCTCGATGATCACGGGCGCGGCGAGCGTCTCCTCCGGCGCGATCATCCCGACGCCGCGGCGGAGCTTCTCGGCGGCCGTGCGCGCCTCTTGAGCGAGGAGCCAGGTCAGCTCGTTCTTGGTGAGTCGTTCCGTCACGGGGGATCCATCCTGCGCGGCTCGGCGCAGCGCGATGATGCCAGAGCCCGGGCGGCCCTGCTACGCTCGACTTCGACCCGTCCGCATTCCGTACTGGTAAATCGTGCGGCTCCGGAGCGCGGCGGCGGCGATCCTCACCGTGAAGCACCTCCGACACAGCAACGTCATCGAGGGGCCCCTGCCCTCCTTGCCCCTCTGCATCGCGCTGACGATCGCGCTCGGCGCCGCGGGATGCGGCTCGGGCAGCGCCCCCAACCCGTACGGCTACGACGCCGGCTCCGACGCAGCCGACGCGGCCGACGGCGACACCGGCGGCTCAGGCGGCGGCGATGGGGGCCCGAGCGACCCGACGCTCGGCGGCCCGTGCCTCGACGATGGACAGTGCAACGACGGCTTCGACTGCACGTTCGACAAGTGCGACCTCGAGCTCCAGCGCTGTCGCTTCACGCCCGACGACACCCAGTGCCAGAACGGTGTCTATTGCGACGGCATCGAGCGCTGCAGCAACAAGCTCGGCTGCATCGCGGGCGTGCCGGTGAGCTGCGACGACAAGACGCCGTGCACCATCGACACCTGCGACGAGCCCACGCAGTCCTGCAAGCACGTCCCGCGCGACGCCGACGGTGACGGCGACGTCGACTGGCACTGCACCGGCGGCCACGACTGCGACGACGCCGATCCCACCATCAACTCCCTCGTCCCCGAGGTGTGCGGCAACGGCAAGGACGACAACTGCAACGCGCAGATCGACGAGGCCACGTGCACCACGCCGCAGCACGACACCTGCCTCGATCCCCTGGAGATCAGCGCCTCCGGCACGTACGCGCTCGACAGCACCGGCGCGAAGATGGACTACCCGACCTCGTGCGGCATCGGCAACCAGCCGAACGCGCGCGACGTGGTGGCCGCCATCGTGCTGCCCGCGGGCCCGCCCGTCGACGTCGAGGTGAAGGCCGCGACCATCGGCTATCCGGTCTCGATCGCCGTCTCCGCGCAGTGCGGTGATCCTTCGCAGGAGCTCGGCTGCGGCGCGACGTCGTCTTCACCGATGGGCGGCACCTTCGCGAAGACGCGCGCCCGCGGCGTCGGCAGCGCCACCGCCACCACCGCGCTCCCCGTCTACGCCGCGACCGCGCCCGGCGCGCAGATCGCGCTCGACGTGCAGATCGTCCCCGCGACGCCCAAGCCCGAAAACGAGACCTGCGGCACCGCCGAGCCCATCACCCCCGGCGTGCCCGTCACCGCGCCCATCCTCGACGCCGCCGTCGATCTCGGGAGCGCCTGCAGCACCGCGCTCGGCGAGCTCGTCTACAGCTTCGACCTCGCCGCCCCCGCCGACGTCGACGTGTACGCGAGCTCTCTCGACGGCGACGGCAACCCCGTGCTCGGCCTGCGCGGCGCGGGCTGCGCGCTCCCCGAGGACGAGATCACCTGCCAGACGGCGTCGGCGCCGCACCTCTATCGCAAGGCGCTGCCCGCGGGCACCTACTACGTCTCGGTCTCCGCCACCGCGCCGACGGCCGTGCAGATGACGGTGGAGACCTCCGCGCCGACCACGCCCGCGCCCGATGAATCGTGCACCGGCGCGCCTTTGCTGGTCCCGAACAAGACCCTCCCCGTCTCGCTCGCGGGCCACCAGGACGACGTCTCGCTCGGCTGCATCACGGGCGCCGTCGACGCCGTGTACACGCTCGATCTCGCGGGCCCGTCCGACGTGCTGCTCGTCCAGCGCATCGCGTCCGCCGACTTCGGCGCGGTCGGCCTCACCACGCCGGCGTGCGCTTCGGGCACGTCCCTCGTGTGCGTGGCCGGCGGCCTCTCGCCGGTGCGCGCCTCGAAGCGCAACGTGCCCGCGGGCCAGTACCGCGTCGTCGCCGAGAGCCAAGGCGGCCAGAACGTCGAGCTCACCGCCTTCGTGCGCGACGCCGTCCCGCCTACGCTCGTCCCCTTCGCGGACGGCTGCGCCGACGCCTTCCCCATCCCGTCCACGGGCGGCTTCTTCCAAGGCAACACCGCCAACGCCAGCGCGGATTTCAACGCCGGCTGCGATCAAGGCGGCGTGCCCGAAGGCGGCGCCAAGGATCAACTGCTCAGCCTCACGCTCACCGGCAAGAAGCGCGTGGTCCTCGACATGAGCGGCTCGGGCTACAACACCGTCCTCGACGTGCGGCAGGGCCCGAGCTGCCCGGGCACCGAGGTCTCCCTCGCCTGCGCCGTCGGCTATTATGCGGGCCGCAGCTATCTCGATCTCGTGCTCGAAGCGGGCACGTACTACCTCCAGATCGACGGATTCGTGCTCGACGAGGGCCCATGGTTCCTGGACGTCCGCGTCGTCGATCCCTGATCCAAGCCGCCTCCGCCGCGGCCCTCGGCGCGCTCTTGCCGGCGCGCTCGGCGGCCGCGCGCGAGCTGGACGCCGAGGAGATTCGTCGCCTCGGTCGCGGCGAGCTCGTGCGTGTCCCGCTCGACGTCGAGCTGTCGAAAGGCGAGTACTTCGGCGGCGTCTCCTACGCGGTCCTCCCCGACTCGCCACCCGACGTCATGCGCGCGCTCCTCGATCCCGCCGCGTGGACCAGCATCCTGCCGCTCACGCTCGAGGCGCGCCTCCTCGGCACGAAGGGTCAGGACTTGCAGGTCTTCTTCAAGCAGGGCGCGCGCCTCGGCACCGCGTCGTACGTGCTCCTCGTGCGCCGCGAATCACCGGGGCTCCTCCGCTTCTGGCTCGACCCTTCGCAGCCGCACGAAATCGCCGATTGTTGGGGCTACTTCCGCGTTCAGCCCTGGAGCCGCCGCGCCAGCTTGCTCACCTACGGGGCGCTGGTGCACCTCGATTTCGGCATGGTGAAGATGCTCTTCACCGAGAAGATCCGGAGCTACGCGCTCACCACGCCGGCCCTCGTGCGAAACTACCTCAAGGCGCAGCGCGCACGCGCCGGCACGCCGCACGATTGAGCGGTTCCGAGCACGGTTTCACGGATCGGGTCGATTCCCTACGCTCCGGTGATCGAGCACGACGTCGCGTATCGCGACGTGGCGTGATCGGGGCCCGAGCGCCGCTCGATGGAGGCCTGCCGCGGCCGGTGCGAAGCGCGCGCCGAAGCGGTATGCTCGGCCGCGGAGCCATGCGAGCGACATGACGCGTCACACCTCACTCGATCTCGGCCGCCGCCGGGCACCGTGCTCCGGGCGCGGGGCCTTCGGAGGGGTGATGCGCCCGACCCTGGATCGACCCGCGGTTGCACGCTAAGACGCGCCTTCGCTCGACGACCCCCGTGACGCGCACGCTCCCCTTCCTCGGCTTGACGCTCGCGCTCGGCAGCGTCGCGTGCACGCTGCCCAAGTACTACGCGCCGCACCCTTGTGATCGGCCGGATCTCGCGGGCTGCGTGATCGAGGAGGTCTCCGTCGCCGGCGCGCAGAAGGTCCCCGCCGCCGACGTCAAAGAGAAGATCGCCACCGCCGAGAGCAGCCACACCCTCGGCGGCCTGCTCGAGAACGTCCCCATCCTCAGTCTTTGGGATCGCATCACCGTCGACTACGAGCAGTTCGATCCCTTCGTGCTCGAGCGCGACCTCGCGCGCGTCGAGCGCCTCTATCGCGCGCGCGGCTATTACGAAGCGCACGCACGCGCCGCCCGCGTGCGCAAGACCGGCAAGGAGCGGGTCAGCGTCGAGATCGTCGTCGACGAGGGCGAGCCGGTGAACATCGGCGTCGTGCGCATGGATTGGGAGGGCAAGGACAAGCCTTCCACCGCGGTCCTCAACGCGACCCGCCGCGCCATCCGCCCGCTCCAGCGCGGGACGCCGTTCGCGGAGCAGGCGCTCGAGGACGCGAAGAAGAAGGTCCTCCGCGCCATGACCGACAACGGCTTCGCCTACGCCACCGTCGACGGCAAGGCCACGGTCGATCTCGTCGAGCACCGCGCCCAGATCATCTTCACCGCCAACCCCGGCCCGCCCACCACCTTCGGCCCCGTGCGCATCGAGGGCGCCGGCGATCTCCCGGAGGCGCGGCTGCGCCAGGCCATCAACATCACCGAGGGCGATCCCTACGCCATCTCGAAGCTCGAATCGGCGCAGGCGGCGCTCGCCGATCTCCGCGTCCTCGGCTCCGTCGACTTCTCGCCCGAGCTCTCCACGGATCCGGAGCACCGGGTGACCAAGGTCCCCATCGTCTTCCGCGTCACGCAGACGCCGCTCCACACGACCAAAGCGGGGTTCGGCGTCGAGCTCGGCAACCGCGTCGGCGTGCACGGCGTGGCCGGCTGGGAGAACCGCAACTTCCTCGGCGGCCTGCGCACCTTCCAGATCGAGGGCAAGCCGGGCGTGGTCTTCTTCCCCCTGACGCTGACCACGCTCTTCAACGGCGCGCCCACCGAGTTTCACGTCGTCCCCGAGCTGCGCTTGCACTCCGCGCTCACGCAGCCCGGCTTCCTCGAGGCGCGCACCAAGGGCCTCCTCAGCGTCGACTTCAACGTCTACCAGCTCACCAGCACGAGCACGCTCGGCTACCTCGAGGTCGCGGGCAAGACGGGCATGGCGCGCGATCTCTGGGGCGGCCGCGTCCAGCTCGCGCTCAACTTCAACGTCCAGTTCGATCAGCCGCTCAAGCTCCAGATCCCCGACCCGTGCCTCCTCTCCACGGGCGGCGGCTACAACCGCCTGGTGCTCCCGTACATCCAGTCGGTCGCCACGCTCGATCTCCGCCGCGGCGCCAACGGCAAGCCCGATCCGGCGAACCCGCACAGCGGCGTCTACCTCTCGAACGACGTGCAGATCGCCTGGGGCAGCTCGCGCGACATCCGCGTGCGCCCCGAGGTGCGCGGCTACATCCCCGTCTCGCGGCGCGTGACGCTGGCGATGCGCCTGGCCGGCGGGTTCCTCTACGCGTTCGGCGGCGACCTGAAGAACGAGCCTCTTGGAGACTACGAGCCCGTCATCGAGGACAAGCAGTCGGGCTGCCCCAAGCAGATCGCCGGCGACGGTGACACGGTCACCCGCAACCGCTGGACGCAGGTCCTCCAGCTCCGCGGCTTCACCAGCGGCGGCACCAACTCGAACCGCGGCTACGCCTTCAACGGCGTCGGCCCACAGGCGGAGGTGCCCGGCATCTCGCCTCAAACCTCGACTGGCGCGCTCCTTCCCATCGCCACCGGCGGCAAGGCGCTCTGGGAAGCAACGGTCGAGCTGCGCTTCCCTGTCTACGACAAGCTCGGCATGGTCGTCTTCGTCGACGGCAGCGACGTGCGCCAGAACGTCGCCGACTTCGGAGCCCCGTTCGCCCCGCACCTCTCCACGGGGATCGGCTTCCGCTACGCCACGCCCGTCGGCCCGCTCCGCGCCGACATCGGCGTCCGCATCCCCGGCGCGCAGGTCATGGGCAGCACCTGCCCGATCTACGATCCTTCGAGCGGCACCCGCGCCGAGGCCACGTGCAACCCGCTCACCGGGACGACCGGCAAGTACCTCGACCCGACGTACGGCCAAGCCGGCGCCATCCGCGGCGTCGTCCCTCTCGCCATCTCGCTCCAAATCGGCGAAGCGTTCTGAACGTCGCTTCGACCCTCGCGACGCTCACGGGTGTCCCTCACCCGCCTCTCGCTCGCGATCGTGACGTTCACCGCGCGATAGCGGTCCATCATCGTGATCCGCAGGCGATCACGGCGCCCACGATCATGCCGCGAGGCGATGCTCGATCTCGATCGGCGTGAGCGGCGGCGGATACGGGTCGACGACGAGCGTGCTCCCCGGGTGCTCGTTCACGAGGCTCCGGCTCACCTCGATCGCTTCCTGCTTCGTGCCGTAGGGCAGCGAGCGCGCGACGAAGCCCTCCGCCGCGACGATCCAGCCCCAACCATCGATGTCCGGCACGATGTGATACACGAACGCCCGCGCCATGGTCGTGACCTCCTCCGCGGCGCGAAGCCCCGCGAGGTTCACGCAGAGCGCGCGGACGCAGCCGAAAGGCTCGCCGAAGCGAGTCGCACGCGCTTCGTTCTGCCGCCGGCAGGCCTCGTCAAGGCCAGGGGCAGATCAGGGTCTGCTCGGGGTTTGAGGCGGCTCGCGGCCCCATCGTGATCAGGGCCGGCTCATCCGGCCCGGGGTTTGAGGCCACTCGCGGCCCCATCGTGATCAGAGCCGGCTCGTCCGGCCCGGGGTTTGAGGCCACTCGCGGCCCCATCGTGATCAGGGCCGGCTCATCCGGCCCGGGGTTTGGGGCCGCTCGCAGCCCCATCGCGAAGAAAGCGGGCCGCAGGGGCCGCGACAACGATCAGCCCTCTTCCTCTTCCACCGTCCACGCGGAGAGGGCCGTCACGCCGATGGCCGTCGCGCATTGGGGGCAGAGGGCGGGCTCCTCGAAGCGGACCTCTTCACCGCGGGTCCACATGTAGAGACCGCGGCCCGAGGGCTCGCCTTCGATTGGGGTGTCGCACACGTCGCAGCGGAGCTCGGTCGAGCCTGCTGCGAGTCGTTGCGATTGGAGGGCGGCGTCGGCGATTGCGTCGATGGACACCGCCAGCGCCGGCAACTCCGGCATGGTGGACGAGACGACCGGGGTTGCTTCCTGGGCGGCGGGTCGTCTCGGCTGTTTCACGGCTCCTTCGATGGCCAACGCTACCTCCCGGCGAACGACCCGATGCTAGCTCAGTGCGCGTCCGAACGCACGGTAGGCCAGCACCCGATGCACGGTCCGGACGCCCCGACGTCGCTCGGGGCGGCCCGGATGAGTCCGCAACTATTGGAATATGTTCAGGACTTGCCCAGGGTGAGGCCCGCCAAACCAACGACGGCCAGCGCCGTGCCGCCCAGAGCACGCAGGGTGATCCGCTCCGCGTCGAGCAACCGTCCGAGCGGCAACGCGAAGATTGGGCTCGTCGCCAGGAGCGTGGCCGCGACGGCCGCCGAGCTCGCCTGCCCGATGGCCACCTGCGAGAGCCAGAGCCCGCAGTACGTCCCCACGAAGGCCGAGCTGCCGATGGCGGCGAGCAGACGCGGCCGAGAGAGCATCCGCGCCCACGACACGAGGCGCCCAGTGAGGCCAGCGATGAGGATCATCGCGAGGACCCCTGCGATCAGGCGCACGATCGAGGTGTCGAGCGGGCTGACCCCGGAGGCCATGGCAAAGCGGGACATGAGGCTGCCCGCAGCCTGCCCCAGCCCGGCGCCGAGCCCGTAGAGCACACCGAGCGCCGACACGCGCGGCGAGGCGGCGAGCCCTTGTTTCTCCGCGTCGTCCGCGTTCTTCGCGGGCTGCTCGTTCACCACCACCGCGACGCCCGCGAGCACCGCCGCGATCGCCGCGATTTCCCGGCCCCCCAACGCTTCGCCCAAGAACAGCGCCCCACCGATGGCCGCGAACACCGGCGCCGTCGACAACAAGAGCAACGCCCGTCGCACGCCGATGGTCACCATCGCGCCGAAGTACGCGCTGTCCCCCATCGCGAGCCCGACCACGCCGCTCGCGACGAGCCAAGGCAGCGCCTGCTTGGGCGGCGACGGCATGACCTTCCCGGACGTGACGAGCCCCGTCACCCCGAACATGACCACCGCCGTCGCGCACTTGCCGAGGTTCAGCGCGCCCGCCGGCACATCACCGCCGCGACCGATGCGCCCGAAGAGATGCGACCCCACCGCCCAACAGACGGCCGCGCCCAACGCTGCCGCTTCACCGATCAAGCAGCCTCGATCTCCGCGAAGCGACGGTCAGCGCGTGAAGGATCGAGCTTCGACACGCGCGCTGCGATCGTGCGCGCATCGTCTCCACGTGAAGCATCGACCTTCGACATGCGTGCAGAGCGCTCGCGCGCATCGTCTCCATGTGAAGCATGCAGAGACCCGAGCTCGGGGACGTGCGCCTCGCGCATCGACAAAACGACGAGGCACGGAGGCTTTTGCACCTCCGTGCCTGCGTACCCCTTGGCGGGAGCGAGCGTCACGCCGAAGCGGCGGCTTCCTGCGTCGCCTCGGGCTTGGCCGGCTTCTCGATGGCGCAGCTCTCTTCGAGGAGCTCCACGACGTCGAGCTGGCGGATCTCGTCTTCCTTCGAGTTCGCCTTGAGGCCGTCGGTGATCATCGTTTGGCAGAAGGGGCAGGCGGTGGCGATGGTCTTCGCCTCCGTCTGGAGGAGCTGCAGGGTCCGCTTCACGTTCATGCGGTCCTTGTTCTGCTCTTCCATCCACATCTGCGCGCCGCCGGCGCCGCAGCAGAGGCCCTTCTCGCGGTTCCAGCCCTCGGGCTCGACGACGGTGACGCCGGGGATCGACTTCAGGATGTCGCGCGGCGAGTCGTAGATGCCGTTGTAGCGGCCGAGGTAGCAGGAGTCGTGGAAGGTCACCTTCCCCTCCACGCGCTTCTTCGGGACGAGCTTCTTCTCGGCGACGAGGCCGAGGAGGAAGTCCGTGTGGTTCACCACCTCGAACTTGGCGCCGAAGTCCGGGTACTCGTTCTTCAGCGTGTTCATGCAGTGCGGGCAGGTCGTGATGATCTGGCGGATGCCGCCCTGATCCTTGTACCCGTTGAGCGTCGCCACGTTCTGCTCGGCGAGCTGCGCGAAGAGGTACTCGTTGCCGGCGCGGCGCGCGGGATCACCGGTGCACGTCTCCTCCGAGCCGAGGATGGCGAAGTCCACGCCGGCCGCCTTGAGCAGGTTGGCCGTGGCGCGGGCGATCTTCTTGGCGCGATCGTCGTAGCTCGCGGCGCAGCCGACCCAGTAGAGCACCGGCGCCTTCGGGTGATCGCTCATCAGCGGCACCTCGAGACCATCGGCCCAGTTCGCGCGGTCGATGCGCGCCAGGTTCCACGGGTTGCCGTTGACCTCCATCGCCTGGAAGGGGTTGCCGAGCTCCGCGGGGAACTCGCCCTTCACCATGACGAGGTGCCGGCGCATGCTGACGATCTTGTCGACGTAGCTGATCATCACCGGACACTGCTCTTCACAGGCCCGGCAGGTGGTGCAGGCCCAGAGCACGTCGGGGTGGATGACGTTGCCGACCAGATCGATCGGCTTCGAGACCACCGCGCCGTCGGCGGCCGGCGTCTCCGTCTTCGCGGCCTCGCCCTCGCTGCCCTCGGCGGACGCTTCGCCTTCCTTCGCCTCGCCCTCCGCCTTCGGCGCCTCCGGCGGCAGGCCCTTCGGGCCGCCCGGGCGGTTCAGGAACTCGTTCTCGCGGCCGTAGAGGTGATCGCGGAGATCGAGGGTGAGCTGCTTCGGGCTCAGGATCTTGCCCGACTTGTGCGCGGGGCAGTTGTCGGAGCAACGGCCGCACTCGGTACAGGTGTAGAAGTCGAGGATCGCCTTCCACGTGAAGTGCTCGATGCGCGAGACGCCGACGGGCGCGGCCTTGTCCGGCTCCTCGGCGGCGGCCATGACCATCTCGCCGATCTTCTCCGCGTTCTCGGCCATCTTCGGCAGGCGGCCCGCCGGCTCGATGTTGCGGGTGAAGACGTTCGGGATCGACGTGATGATGTGGAAGTGCTTCGAGTACGGGAGGATGTTCGCGAAGATCAGGACCAGCGTCGCGTGCGTCCAGAAGCCGGCGAGCGCGATGAAGCTGAGCGCGCTCGGGCCCACGCCCGAGAGGGCGACGCTGAAGAACGAGCCCGCGGGATCGGGGAACGCGTGCCAGCCCGCGTCCGCCGCCGTCGCCGGGCCGCCGAAGTGGGCGGTGAGCTTGGCGATGCGCTCGCAGAGGCCCGTGTCGCCGGCCGCGCACTTGAGCGTCGCGTGCTTCTGCCAGAGCACGAGCGACGCGCCGTCGTAGATCATGTCCGCGACCATCATGGTCACGATGATCCCGAGGATGAGCACGCCCTCCCCCGAGAGCGTCATGCGCGCCTCGCGCTTGACCACGCGGTAGTAGATGAAGATCAGCGCGCCCACGACGACGAGCGTGCCGACGACGTCCTTGGCGAACTCGTAGAGGTTCCCGAGCGGGAGGCCGAGCACCGGCTCGGGCCCGAGGACGAAGAGGTTGAAGGAGGGATCGAAGCCGCGCCCCCAGAGCATCAGGGTGCGGAGCTGCACGACCAGGAAGCCCCCGAAGATCAGGATGTGCGCGATGCCCGCGAGCCGGTAGTAGGGCATCTTCTTCTGCCCGAAGGCATAGATGAACGTGCCCTTGATGCGCTCGCCCAGGTCGTCCGTCCGGTTCTCGTCGCGACCGACCTTGAGGAGCTGCCAGCGGCGGTTCGCGCTCCACGCGAACACGGCCGACAGCGCGACGATGATGATGAGCATCGCAATGGGGTTCATCGAGCGGGGTCTCCGTGCGGTCCGCGGGTCCGGGGATGGGGGACGCGCGACCAGCCGCTTCGGGCGCGAGTGGGCCCTAAAGCCGCTGTCTTCTAGGGTGGATCGTTGGCTGTCGTCAACCTGTCGCAGTGCGTCGCGGCGGGCGAGTTCACTTCAGTGGAGCTCGGGGGAGAAGTCTTTCTCCTCCGTGCCCTGTCCGGGCGAGAGCTCCATCGAGCTCCCGAACGAACGCGCGCCCAGACGCACGCCGAGCTGCACGCGCACCGGGGCCGTCGCGCCGTTCAGCTTCTCCAGGTGGACGACGATCTTGTAGATGCCCTTTTTGGGCTCGCCTTCGGCGAGGTAAACGTTCTCCACGTTTTGCCCCTGGCACTCGCCGGCGCGCGGGCAGTCGCGATCCTTCACGAGCCCGGCGGCCGTGGGCTCGCCCAAGCGAGCCAGCTCTCCGGTGGGATCGGTCACGTTCAGGTCGACGTCGGCTTCGGACGCTTCCCAGGCGATGACGAACTGGAGGAGCCCCGTGTGCAGCCCGCAGCCTTCGTCGATCACGCCGTTGCAGTTGTTGTCGCGTCCGTCGAAGCAGAGCTCGGGCCCCGTCGGCGTGCAGGCGGTCTCCAGACCGACGCCGGGGACGGCGGAGATGTCGGTCACGCCAAGGGCATCCTTCGCGGGCGTGGGAGCATCGATGCAGGAGACGAGCGCTGCGGTGAAGCTCACCAGCGCCGCCTGACCGAGACGCGCGCGAAGCCCGAGGCTTTCGCGCTCCCGTGAGGCAGGCCGCACGTCAGAACTCACCGGAGCACAGCACGCCGAGCCCGCCCGCGGGCCCGCACGAGAGCGACGGCCCGCGCGCGGTGGCGGGCGCAGCGGCGGGAGCCTCATCGGAGGCGGGCGCCTTCTGCTTGGGCGCCATCACCACGAACACCACGCCGGCCGCCGCGAGCACGCCCGCCGTCACGCCGAGCCCGATGCTCGCGTTGCGCAGGCGGTTGGCCGTGTCGGCCTCGCGGTTGGTCACGGTGATGTCGTAGGCGCAGAGGCGCGGATCGCCCTTCGCGCAGCCCTGCCCGTAGTTCTTGATGTGCAGATCGTAGTCGGTCTTCGCGAGGCTCTTCCAATGGCCCCACTGCGTCGCCGTGATCACCGCGGCCACGCCGAACGCGCCACCCAGGCCAGCGGCGCCGTAGCCCACGAGCTTCTGGTGCGGCACCCACTCCTTGCGATCGGGGACCGGCGGCGGAGGCGGAGGAGGGGGCGGCGGAGGCGCAGCCTTCGGCTTCTCCGCAGGCTCGAGCGCGATCTCCACGGCCTTGCCGCCCTCGACCTTCACGTCGCTGGTCGCGTCCAGGCGATCGGGCGCGGAGACCACGAGCTTGCGCTGCCCCTCGGCCAGATGGAGCGGCTTCTCCAAAGGCAGCGCGCGCGGCGGGCCGCCGTCCACCGAGACCTTCGCGCCGGCGACCTTCGAGGTCACCGTCACCGTCCCGATGTGGATCAGCGCCTTGTTGATTTGATCTTGAACCTCTTTGCGATCCTCTTTCGAGAGCGGGCCCACCTTGCTCTCGAGCGAGGCTTCGAGGGCCTCGAGCGCCTTCTCCCAGTGCTCGAGGGCGAGCTCGGAGTAGCCGAGCATGCGGACGATCTGCGCGCTCGGATAGAGCGCCCGCGCCTTGGTGAAGAGGTCGAGCGCCTTGTCGAACTCGCCCGCTTGATACGCGGTGAGCGCGTCGCCCGCGGTCTGACGCGCGGTCTTGATGTCTTCGGGCGACTGCGCGCGCACCGGCGACGCCGCGAGGGCGATCGAGCCGGCAGCGCAGAGCGCGATGAGGGCATTTCGGAAGGAAACCATCTCGTGCAGTGGGCTCCGATCAGAACTTGATGGGCTTGCTGACCTTCGGCGCGGTCTTCGAAGGAGGCGCCTTGGCGCCTCCGCCCGGTGTGGGCGCCATGGCCTTCGCGGAGCCCTTGGGCGCAGCCGGCGCAACGCTCGCGTGCGTCGCGGCCGGCACCGCGCTCGCCTCCGCGCTGGCGGAAGGCGCGGCGGGGACGGCGGAGTCGACCGCGGGAGCCTCGGTCGGCGCCGCGCTCGCCGCGGACTCTGCGCTCGGGGTCGCCGAAGGCGCGGCCGATGCGCTCGC
Organism: Minicystis rosea; assembly: GCA_001931535.1. Classification (GTDB taxonomy): domain Bacteria; phylum Myxococcota_A; class Polyangia; order Polyangiales; family Polyangiaceae; genus Minicystis; species Minicystis rosea. The sequence goes on along the minus strand of CP016211.1, from coordinate 12,600,071 downwards.
CGACGCGGCCGCGCTCGCCGTCGCGGAGGCGCTCGCGGACGGCGCAGCGCTCGCCGAAATACCGGCGGCGCTCACCGTCTCCGGGCCGGCGGCAGGCTTCTTCCCGAGCATGAGCCAAGCGGTGACGCCCACGCCGAGCGCCGCTGCCACCAGCACCACCGCAAACGTGGCCGACGCGCCGGCCGGTTTCTTCGGTCGTTGCGCCGACGGCGGCGCATTGGCGATCACCGGCGACGACGAGCTGCTCGGCCCCGGCACGACGGGCATCGGCGTGGCCGACATCGACATCCCGCCGGGCGACGACGGCGACGACGCAGCCATGCCACCGGGAGAAGAAGCGCTCATTGCACCGGCGGACGAAGCGCTCATCCCACCGGGCGACGAAGCGGCCATGCCACCGGGCATCGACGCGCCCATGCCGCCCGGCATCGATGCGCCCATGTTGCCGGGCGCCGAATTCGACATCGCGCCGGGCACCGACATGCCCATGCCCGGCGCCGAATTCGACATCGCACCGGGCACCGACATCCCCATCCCGCCGGGCGAGGAAGCGGCCATGCCGCCGGGCATCGACGCGCCCATGCCCATGCCGGGCATCGACGCACCCATGCCGGACATCGACGCGCCCATGCCGGTCACCGGCACACCGGACATCGACATGCCCGGGAGCGACATGCCCGCGGCCTGCATGTACGACGCATCCATCGTCATCCCGCGCTGCGGGAGGGCGACGCCGAGCGCCATGGCGAGCTCGTTCACGAGCGCGATGGCGTTGGGGTAACGCTGCTCCGGCTCGCGGTTGCAAGCCTTGGCGAACCACGCGTCGAAGCGCGGCCCGAGGTGCGGCGCCATCTGCGACGGCGGCGGCATCGGATCGTAGCAGATCTGCCCGATGAGGGCGGCCATGCCCTCGGCGGTCCAGTAGTTCTGCCCCGTGAGCAACCGGAACGCGATGAGCCCGAGCGCCCAGAGATCCGCGCTCGGACCGACCTTCGACGCGTGCCCGCGCGCCTGCTCCGGCGACATGTACCAGGGCGTGCCGAAGATGGTCCCGTCCTGCGTCAGCTCCGCGGACACGCCGTCGGTCAGCTTGGCGATGCCGAAGTCGAGGATCTTGATGAGCGGCGTCCCATCGTCGCGCTCGGTCACGAACAAGTTCGCCGGCTTGAGATCGCGGTGGATGATCCCGAGCGCGTGCGCCTTGTCGAGCGCGCGCCCCACCTGCCGCAGGTAGAGCACCACCTCGCCCGCGGGGATCGCGCCGCGTCGCTTCAGCTCGGTGCCGAGGTCACGGCCCGCGAGCAGCTCCATGACCATGAAGGGCACGTTGCCGAGCTCGGAGCTGACGTCGGCGTCGAAGATGCGCACCACGTGATCGGTGCCGATCTTCACCGGCGCGCGCGCCTCCGTGCGGAAGCGCTCCACCGCCTGCTGGTTCGACGCGAGCGCGGGGTGCAGCACCTTGAGCGCCAGCGTCTCGCCGGTGTTCACGTGCTGGACCGCGTACACCGCGCCCATGCCGCCGCGCCCGAGGATGCGCTCGACGCGGTAGCGACCGCTGATGATCGTGCCGCTCGCGAGATCGTGGCCCGACGAAGGCTGCGAGGGCCCCGCACCTGCTGCAGGCCGCGGCGGCGGCGCACCGGCCGCGGGCGGCGGCGGCGCCGGACGCGCCCCTGCTGCCGGCGGCGGTGCCGGCGGACGCGTCGGAGGTGCACCGGCCGCAGGCGGCGGCGCCCCCAAACGCGGAGCAGGCGCGGGAGCCTGCGACTGCGCGTATTGCTGCTGCGGATACGACTGCTGCGCGTAGCCCTGCTGCGGCTGCTGCGCGTAGCCCTGTTGCTGCGCGTAGCCCTGCTGCTGCGGTTGCGGCGCGTAGCCTTGTTGCTGCGGCTGCTGCGCGTAGCCCTGTTGCTGCGGCTGCTGCGCGTACGCCTGCTGCTGCGCGTAGCCTTGTTGCTGCGGCTGTTGCGCGTACGCCTGTTGTTGCGCGTAGCCCTGCCCAGACGGCGGAGCTGCGGCTCCCGGCGAAGCCGCTGCAGCCGCGGGCGGCGCAGCGGCCGGCGGGGGCGTCGCGGGACGCAGCAGGTTCGGCGGAGGCGGCGGCGGCGGAAGCGAAGCACCGGCACGCGAGGGCGGAGGAGGCGGACGCGTCCCACCGGACTGCGGGCTGGGAGCTCCCGGGCTCGACGCTCCACGTGGAGGCGGGGGCGGAGGCGGACGCTTCGGCGGCGGAGGAGGCTGCGGCACCAACGTGCAGTCTACCGTCAAGCAAAACGGGACGACAAGTCACCCGGCCCCGAGCCGGCCCTTTCCCGTCGGCGCAGCGCGCCCCGTGTGACGCATGTCGCACGAATTGCTCGTCATTGCGCGCCGCTTTCGACCCGCGCCGCCGCCGCCCGTGGCCGCGCTTGCGGGCCGGGTCCCTCCAAGCCCACAGCGTCATCGCGCCCGACACCGCCCGCCGTTGCTCTGGTCACGCGACGCGCCACCTGAACCGGAGAAGCCCCGCTCCGGCCCTGCCCGCGATCCGGCCTGCGGGAGCGGGAGACTCCAGGACCGGGCGCGACGCCGTGCTAGATGTCCCGCGCTTTGCGCCGTACCACGCCCAATTGCTCGTTCGTCGCCGTACAGCAGCGGAAGCTCATCGCGGCGCTCGGCTCGCTCGATCCCGTCGCGATCGCCCGCGTGCTCGAAGACTTCGTCCGCCCCGAGCGGGCCGCTCGCCTGCGCAACGTCTTCGCGGCCCGGCTCGACGCGCTCACCGTCGTCATGGATGCGCCGCACGATCCCCACAACGGCGCGGCCGTCATCCGCTCGTGCGACGCCTTCGGGGTGCACCGGCTCCACGTGATCGAGCGCATCGAGCCCTTCCTGGCCTCGAACCAGGTGGCCCGTGGATCCGAGCGCTGGGTCGACGTCCGCACCCATGCCGACACCCATGGGGCCGTCGCCGCGCTCGCCGCCTCCGGCCACGAGCTCGTCGCCACGCACCCCGACGGCGACCTCGTCCCGGCGGACCTCGCGCGCATCCCGCGCCTCGCCATCATCCTCGGCAACGAGCGCCTCGGCATCGAGGACGAGCTCCGCGCCGCCTGCCGCCACAGCGTACGCATCCCCATGCGCGGCTTCGCCGAGAGCCTCAACGTCAGCGTGACCGCCGCCATCCTCTTGCAACAAGCCTCGTGGGGCCGCCCCGGCGATCTCCGAGACGAAGAGCAAGCCCTCCTCTACGCCCGCGCCCTCGCCCTGACGGTGCCGCACGCCCCGGAGATCCTCGCCGCCCGCGGCATGCGCCTCGATCTCCCGGACGACGTGGTGATCGCGCCCCCCTGACAGCGTCACCACGCTTGCTCCCCGAAAAGCGCGCCCTTACATCCGCCTACCAATGAAATGGGAACGATTCGTCTCGCCGCGCGGAACCGTGGTGTGCTTCCGTACGGAGGGCAACTGTCTGGAGAACGTGATTTGGGGTCACATGGATGCCCCCATCGCCGTCCGCCTCCAGCGCGAATTCGATGCCCTGCGCCGCGCTCATGGTGAGTTCCGCGGGTTCCATCATTGGGCCAACGCGCCGAGCTACGACACCGATTATCGCCAATCGTGGATGGATTGGCTCTCGGACCAGAACGGCGCGCTCGTCGAGACCCATTTTCTCACGTCCTCGCGCATCGTCAAAATGGGTTTGTCGGTCGCCAACATCGCTTATTCGCAGATCCGATTCGGCGTCCACGAGAACGAGGAGTCTTATCTGCGCGCGCGCGCTCCCTACATGACGCGCGCGATCATCCCGAAGCCCGGTTGAAGCCGGCGCGGTCAGCGGGTGAGCGGGCCCGCGTTGATGATGCCTTTTTCACCCTTCGCCAGCTTGCGGAGGCGCGGTGGCAGCTTGGCCAAGAGGGCGTCCACGAACGGGTCGATGCCGGGGATGGGGCCGAATGCATAGCGATACCGCTGTAGACCGAGGACGCGCGCGAGATAGTGATCGAAGCGCGGCGCGAAGACACCGATGATGCCATCGTCGGTGAAGTCGAAGCCGACGACGGGGGCCTCGCCGGAGGCGTCGGCGAGGGGGAGATACAGAAACAACGTGGTGAGATCGCTGCAGAGCTCGGGCACGTAGAGGGGAATGCAGGGGCCGGGAAAGAGGCTCTCCTCGAGCGGCGCAAAGGCCTCCGCGACCCCTTCGGACCGGCTGAAGAGCACACGGAGGAGCGCGGAGAAGCGCTGAGGCGTGAACGGGGCCTTGCCGGCGAGTGGCTGGCTCTCGTCACCGAATGCGAGCCATTCGCGGAGCGTGGGAGGCAGCGGCGATCCATCGGTGAACGATGCAGGGATGGAGGCGGCCGCCTTCTTCTTGGCAACCTTCTTGGCGCGGCCGGCCCACGGCGGCTCGCCTCGGGCGGAGAGCGCTTTGCGCACCTCGGGAACGAGCGAAGGGCCGATATCGACGCTCACGACGGCAGAGGCTGCTTGTTTCTTGGTGGCAGCAGGCTGCTTCGCGGGCGTCTCGGCCGCAGGCGGCGCCGCCGGAAGGCCGGCCTCATCACACCACGTGAGCGCGGTAACGCCGGGGACGGCGCTCATCACATTGATGAACACGCTGCGGAGCAATGCATGATCGACAGGCGCGTCGGTATTGCCGAAAGCCTTCAACACGATGTCGGAGCGTGCATCGCCCTGCTTGGCGTCGAAATGCATCATCGGCATGGGCTCGCCGGCATCGAAGGCGATCACCTCGGGGCGCGAGAGATGCTCGACGTCGATGGGCCCGAGGGCTTTCGCGACCTCACGCCCGCGGCCCGCAGCGTGCTCCACGATCGCAAAGACCTTCTTCTTGGCCTTGGACGAGGCCGAGATCGACGGCGGCGAAAACGGCTTCGGGACATCGACGCTCGCATCGGCGAACCAACGGAGCGCGCGCGCGGTATCGACCGAGCAATCGCTGCCATCCAGCGGGAGCTCGCCTTCAATCGTGATCGCCGCCGGAAATGCGTTGGACCGAGCGCCCACGAGCGCGCGCAGCACGAGCGCGAGCCCCGCCGGCGCCACGCCGCGAGCACGCAGGATCGACACGGCCTCGAAGGTCTCCTCGTCCACCTGACGCTGCTCGAACGACGCCTCCGTGACGCGCGAGAGCGCGGGCGCGAACACGTCGCTGCCCAAGCCGCCGGCGGCGCCCAACCGCTGAAAGAGGGTTGCCGCATGCTTCACGACGCTCTCGCGCTCCGAAGCGCTCGTGCCGACGAGCATCAGCACCTTCACGGTCACCCTCTGCTCCTCGGCGGACGCGCGGTAGCGCACGTCGACCTTCGCCGGCGTGATCAGGTCGGCGCGCACGACGTCGGCGAGCGTGGCCGGATCGGCGCCGCCGGCCACGAGGGCACGCGCCAGCCCGAGCTGCCGATCGACGAAGGCCGCGCGCAAAGCACCGTTCGGATCGGGGAGAGCGCCGCGCGCCGCGAGGTGGTGCGCGATGAAGGGCAGCTGAAGCGCGAGCGCCCGCTGAAAGGCGGCCGTGGGGTCCGCCCCCGCGTCGATGAGCCAGTCGACGACGCGGAGCCAAACCTCACGCGACGCATCCTCGAGCCAGCTCGGATGAATGAGGTAGTCAATCGCCGAGACCCCATGTGCATAGGGACCGAGATCCAACCCCTCGAGGCCGGCCTTGGCATCGCAGCCCGCGGCCGCGCGCTCCATCGCCGCTTCCACCGCAGCTCGCTCGACGAGTCGCTCACGTCCCTTGCTCATGGCCGCCGAGAATAACGTGCCTCACAACCGCTTGGCCAGCGATGGTGTTTCGCCCCTCCCAGCACGCGCCGCGCGGGAGATCGGTAGTCCATTCGAGATCCTCGGGTTCGTTGCGCCAAGGGCCCATCAACGCCGATAGGGACCCACGTTTGCCGCGTCGCGCTCGAATGCCAGCGCTCGCGCCGCGATCTTCTCGGCGAGCGGCCCGAGCGCTTGCTGGGCGGCGAGCTCGCCGGCGCGGCGCATGTCGGCCGAGCGATCGTGCGCGTCGAAGGGAGATACCTCGTGCGCGGCCCGCGCCCATTGCACATAAGCGCGCGCTTCGGCGTCCAGGTGGGACGCGAGAGCGGCGTCCACGCGCCGCAGATCGGTTGACGAAAGAGGCATGAGCGAGGCGCGGCCGAGGAGGAAAGCCCGATAGCGCTCCGCCTCGCGCTCCGGGTGTCGTCCCATGTCGAGGAGCGCGGCCACGGCCCACGCGAGCCGGGCCGGATCCGCTTGGATCAACGCGAGGTGCGCCTGCACCATTCGTCGCGATTTCGCGGCCACGCCGAGCGTGTCGCTGTTGCCCTCGAGCCGCGCCGACGCGGCGGCCGTCTCGCCCACGACGACCTCGAGCGCCGCGGTGCCGAAGGGATCCATCTTCTGCGCTCCGCCTCCCGCGCGGCGCTTGGCGAGCAGCGCCGCGCACGCCGCCCGATCACCGAGCCGCGCGAGCTCGAACGCACGCCCGCGCGCGAGCCGGTTCACGGTGAAGACCACGCCGAAGACGACGCCCGCGAAGAGCCCGACACCGAGGCGAACCTCGCTCGGCAATCCGGGCTGGTTGAGCTCGATGACGGCGAAGCTCACGAGCTGACCGAGCGCGAGGGCCACCGTCCACGCGAAGACGTACCACATGAGCCGCGCAAGCTAACATCGATGGTCTCGCGAGAGCGCGCGGAGCACGAGTGCGACGCCGTCCGCGCTCATGACTTCCGCGTCGGATCCACCACCCGCCCGAGAAACAGGATCGCGCCGCTCCCCCGCTCGCGAATGGCGAACAGGAACGGATGATCGGCGCGGAAGATGGGGACCGGCGGCGGCTTCGCAGGGGACGAGGCCGCGGAGAGGGCAACCATTTCGACGGCCGTGGCCGCGGCGGCCTCCGTTCCTTCTTCGTTCACCTCCACGAACGCTTTGTGGAGGATGGCCGAGATCGACAGCGCCTCTTCGTCGGGCGGGACGCGCCCATTGATGCCGGAGAAGTCGGCCTTCCCGCGCTCGAACGCGAGCGGCATGCCCAAGAGAGAGAGGCTCTCGCTCATCTCGACGACGCCCCACGTCAGCCGGAAGCGCGGGAGAAAGATGTCCACCTCCTGCGTGAGCATCCGCGCCGTCGTGTCGCGCAGGACGCGCTCCGTGAGCCCCTTTTCCAGCGCCGGAAGGCCGTCCGTCGCGTCGGGCAGGAGCACGAGCATGGAGAGGTCACCGCCTTGATAAGCGAGCTCCACCGCTTGATAGCCCTCGGCTTGGAGGTAACGCGCCTCCTGCTTGCGGTGCATCAGCGGCGCTTTCACCGTGTGGTCCGAGCGCACGTGAAAGGGCTCGTCACGCGTGGCGCTCCTGCGAAACGGGAGCGCCCACATGCCTTTGAAGTAGACCGCATTCACCACGACGAGACGCGTGTCGCCGCCGAGCCCGCCGGCAGAGATGAGATCGCGAATCCGCCCCTTCGTCTTCTCGGCGATCCAATCGTTGATGGCGGAGCACGCGGCCTCGGCATCACGGAAATCGACGAGCGTGGCGGCTCCGCCGTAGCACCGCGCGACGAGATCGAGAAAGCCCGAGAGGAGCGGAGCGCCCACTTGGCTCCAAAGCGAGCTCGCCACGACCATCTCGTACCGGGCGCCGCCCGCTTCGTTCAGCGCGCGAAGGAGATCGGCAAAGGCGGAGGATGCGTCCTTTTCCACCGGATCGAAGGCCGGATGGAAGCGGAGCGTCCGGCTCATCTGCGCGCGCGTCTCGCCCCGCGCCCCCGCGAACGTCATCCCGACGGCGGCGCGAATGCTGAGCGGAGAGAAGAAGACGTTGGCGGAGCCCGCCGGCCACTTGGACGCCAGCGCTTCATGCAGAGAGAGCGAGAACTCATTGTGAGCTTCCGCGAGGGACGGGGAAATGCTGGGTAACGAATGCGCCGTCACCGGCGGCGGTGGCCCGGCTGCCGGTCCCTCCGGTGTCGCTCCGATGATCCGACGAAACCACGCTCGAAAGCTTGCCATCGTTTCCTCGAAAAGGGGACTCGCCCTTCACTCGATGTGCCCGCGCGCCGAGCATACCTCATGAGTCAGATCTTCACCGCTTGATCGCCGTCACCCGGGCGGACTCCCCCTCGCCGGTGGCCTCGATGTCGTAGCGACCCGCCGGCCATCCGGCCATGAGATATTGTGACAGGTAACCATGTTCGCTGACCACGTACGAATTCACCCCGGTGAGCCCGGCGCCCTTGATGCGCACGGTCACGCGGGAGCGCGGGCGGAAGCCGTAGAGCACGTACGTGAGGCCCGGGCCCGAAGGATCGTCGGGTGTGGCGGCGATGCCCGGATAGGATGGGGCGAGCGCGCGGAGGCGCGGCTCCACGCTCGCCGCGAAGCGCGCGAACGACAGTCCCGTCGCGGTGGAGAAGGCTTGTTCGAACCGCTTGCCGCGCGCCAGCTCTTCGAGGATGCCGAGCACGCGGGGGCGCGTCACGTCCGCCTCCAAGAGGCGCACGCTCTCGGTGCCATTGGCGAGCTGTTCGCCGAGGATCGCGAGGGTTTGCTCATAGCTCGAGACCCGATCGAGCGGCATCAACGTCCCTGTCGCCGCCATCGATGCTGCGAAATGACGACTCTGGAGCTGAGGCCACGTGAGACCGGGCACGCTGTGCGCCTCCAGCTCGGCGAGCCCTTCGTTGAACCACGCGGGCACGGGGACCGTCTGCGGCACGATCTGATGGACCATCACGTGCGTGATCTCGTGGCGCAGCCGGTGAATCGGCCGCTCGACACCGATGCGCGCCCAATCGAGGACGACGACGCTGGTATGGGAGCGGGGATTGTCGCTCGTGTATCCGCTGTAGCGATGGGCGAGATCGACGGCGCGCGCCGGCTCGACCTCGTAGAGCTCGGTGAGCTTTTGCGCGAGGCTCGCCTCCGAGGGGAGCACGTGCACCTCGGGCGGCGTCGCGAAGCGGCGGGCGAAGCGGCGCTCGACGTGGCGCACGTCGGCCGCGCCGGCGGCGATCAGGGCCGTGCGATCCACCGCGGAAATCTCGGGTGAGAAGCGCCATGCCACGAGCGCGGCATCCTCGGCCGATGCGCCGCTCGCCGAGACGGCCGCGCTCGCCGACCTGGATTTCGCGGTCACGGAGATCGCGGGCGCCCGGTGCTTCTCGCTTGCGCGCAAGGCGAGCAAGCTGCCTATCACCGTGCCCCAGACGACGACGAGCCCGCCCCATGCCACAGCGCGCTTCGAAGCCATGGGCCGACGATACTCAGTCACCCATCGGCACGTCCACCACGACGCGCGGCCCTCACCGAGTGAGCACCACGTCGCGACACGCGATCAAGGCGTGAACCAATGATGCAAGAGCTCTCGATTCGGCCCCACGGCGAACAGCTCGACCACGCCACCCGGGTTCACGCCGGTGGCCACGTCCGAGGTCACGGTCGGGCCGATGGTGCGGAAATCGGTCCACGGGGGTGAGCCGCCCGTCTCTCGGGTCGTCGATACGCTGCTGTCGCTGGCCCGCGCGAAGATCTCGAGTTGGCCGCGGCGATCGAGAATGGCTGTCGGCCGGGCCTCGCCGAAGAGCACGGGGGCCGTGGGGCTGCCTTCGACGAGAGGAGCCCAGTTGCTCCAATTGCCATTCGGCGCGATCTGCCATTTGTGGAAGACACGACCATTCGTGCCGCGCACGAAGGCTTCGAGCCGGCCGTCGGCGTTGCGCGAGAGCGTGGGATCGGAGGCGGCGACGCCGCCGAAGGCCACCCATCCAGACCACGCGCCGCCCGGCGTGGTTTGGAAATTGACCCACATCGCGTCGTCGCCTTGGTCGCGCGCGATCACGTGGATGCGCCCCGCCGCGTCGCGGTCGGCGGCGACTCGGCCCTTGAAGAGCCGGCCGTCGAGCGGCTCCCACCCCGACCAGGGCGCGCCGAAGAGATCGAACCAACGTTGATAGATGTGGTGCACCCGCCCGCCTTCGTGCACGGCGAAGACCTCGATGCGCTTGTCCCCATTGAGCACCGCCGTCGGATCCGCGGCAAGCCACCCGCCGAGAGGGCCCCACGGCGACCAGCGATTGGCCTCACGCACGTTGGGATCGTTCTGCCAGCGATGCCAGAGCGCGTTGTCGCGCCCGCAGGCGAAGATTTCGATCTTGTTCCAGTTGTTCAAGACCGCCGAGGCGGCGCCGCGGAAGGTCTGATCGCCGCCGAGGAGCTCGAAGCCCGAGCAGTCGTTGGGCACGTTGGGCGTGCGCTGGAAGAGGTGATACATCTTGTTGTCCGCGCCGCGGACGAAGACCTCGAGCCGGCTGTCGGCATTGGCGATCACCGTGGGCGGCGCGGTGATGATCCCCCCGAGGGAGAACCAATTGGGCACGCTCTGGCTCGTCGCCGGCAGCACGTCGACGCGGACCTCCGCGCGTGTCCCGCCGACCATGACCGGGATGGGAATCCACTGATCCCGATCCGAACGATAGCTGATGCCGACGAGGTAGCTCCCCGGCGCTTCGGCGAAGCTCGCATTCCGGCGCGTGAGGCGGCGCGTGCCACCGGCCGGGATGGGCGTGGCGTCGTGATCGCCGCCGCCCAAGAGATCGTCGCGATTCCCCCCGTCCGGACCGCGGGCATAGATGAAGAGCTCGCTCAACCGAGCAGGGTAGTCGCCGAAGTTGCGCACGGTGACCGAGACACCGATGGGCTGGCGCACGCGCGTGGGTAAAGGCTCCACCACGAAGCCGGACTCCAGGCTGATGTCGATGTAGTCGGGGCGCTGATCGCCGATCGCGCATCCCGTGATGAAGAGCGAAGACCACTCGTGCGCGAGCGAGCGGCCCGGAGGCGTGGTCTGGCGGATCCGCTTGGCGGGCTCGTCGAGCGTGAGCGTGGACTCGAAATCGGCGAAGTTGGGGTCGTAAACGTAGATGCGTTTGGGGGAGACATCGTATCCGATGGCCAACATCTGATGACCGAACGGATTGCCCGGCTCCCGGACCCGCAGGCCGATGACCACGGGGTTGCCGCGGTCGATCTCGGCCCGGATGCGATCGAACTCGCCGAGGCACCAACCGAATTGCTCGTCGAAGCCGACGGCCGTGATCCAGTTGAGCGCCGAGATGAAATTGAGCGGGCCGAAGCTCTCCATCTGGCAACCGTAGATGTACCGTTGGAGCCTCGATCCCTCCGCCGGCACGCGGGCGCCGCTCTCGAAATCTCCGGCGCGGTGGGTGGGAATCGGGAGGCGCTGCTTCCAATAGCGGGCAGCGGCGAGGACCATCCCGCCGCAAAGACCGTAGGTGGTGATGACACCGACGTGGCTGACGAACTCGTTCTCGAAATGAAAACCGTGCCGCGCCGGCACGAAGTCGACTCGGGGCATGAATCCCTGCTTTCTCCGGACGCTGTCCGGCGTTCCCCGAAGGCCCGTTGCACCGTGCGGGCCAGCCGATCCGCCGCGAGGAATGCGAGGCATCGTGAGGTGCCGTGTGCCTCGAGCCAAGAAGGCACGTTGCGATGTTGCGGGGATGTTGCGGGGTGTGGCGCGGGCGCGGCGAGCGATCGGGCCGCGCCTCCCGGCCCCATCGATATACCGATGCTCGCGGATGGCCGTTCGCCATCCACCCTGCAGCGGAGTAGGATGGCGGCCATGACACAGCCCGACAAGGTCGAAGTCAGGACCGATGACGGTGTCGCCCCGGCATGGATTCATCGTCCGGAGCGACCGGGCGAGTTCCCCGGGGTGATCTTCTATCCCGACGCCGGGAGCGTGCGGCCCGCGATGCACGAGATGGCGGGGAGGCTCGCGGAGCTCGGCTATGTGGTGCTGCTCCCGCACATCTTTTATCGAGCGGGCGACTATGCGCCGTTCGACGTGGCCACCGTCTTCTCGGTGCCGTCGGAGCGCGAGCGGCTCATGGCCATCGTGCGCGCGCACGACACGAAGTCGGCCATGCGCGACGCGGCGAGCTACCTCCGCACCCTGCACGCGCAGCGCGGCGTGCGCCGCGGCCCCGTGGCCTCCATGGGATATTGCATCGGCGGGCGGCTCGCGTTCACGACCGCCGTCACCTACCCCAAGGACATCGCCGCGGCGGCCTCGATCCACGGCGGCGGCATCGCCACCGACGCGCCCGACAGCCCGCATCGCGAGGCGGACAAGGTCGAAGCGCGCCTCTACTTCGCCATCAGCGACAACGATGGATCGTGCACGCCCGAGCAACAGGGCATGCTCGTGACGGCGCTCGCCAAAGCGCACGTGCGCTTCACCGTCGATCACTTCCGCGCCGCCCACGGCTTCGCGGTGAGCGACATCCCCGTCTACGACAAGGAAGCCGCCGAGACGCATTGGCGTCGCATCGAAGAGCTGTTCGCCGTCGCCTTTGCATGAAGCCGAGCGCCGTGGGGCCGTGATCCCTTCACGGTCCCTCCGCGCTCTCCCGCTTCGACCTGCCTCGGATCGCCCGCTCCTTCAAAGCCCATCGTGCCTCGGACGATCTGCGCCTCTGCCGGCGCGCCGGAGCATCCGATGCACAGCATGGTCGTCGTGGACGGCCGCCCGAGCCGTGTCGAATCTGCACGAGGCGAGATGGCCTCTCGATAGGGCCTCTCGCAGAGCCCGCTGCGCGGGCGCCGAAAGCGCCTATGCTCCTCGCGATGAGCGACTTCGATCCATTCGCCCTCGCTGCACGCCAGATCGCGCTCGATCGCGCCGCCACGGCCGGCATACCGGAGCTGTTCGCGCGGAAGCGCGCGCGCCTCGCGCCCTCTCCTCACGCCTTCCTTCGCGGCAGCGCGCCGCTCTTCTACGAGATCTTGGCGAGGCGGCCCGACCTCGCCGGCGGCCCGGCGGGCGATGGTTGGCTCGTGGGCGACATGCACCTCGAGAACGTCGGCGCCTACCGCACCGACGAGGACGAGGTGGTCTTCGGCATCAACGATTTCGACGACGGCACCATCGGCCCGCTCCGCTACGACGTGCTCCGTCTCTCCACCAGCGTGATCCTCGCGGGGCGCGGTTTCCGCGCGACGGCGGCGCAATCCATCCGCCTCGTCGAGCACCTCGTCAGCGCTTATCTCTCGGCGCGCGCGGGCGGCGACGCGCCGGACACGCCCGCGATCGTCGCCGAGCTGGTGGAGAAGGTGGAGTTCCGAAACCAGCAGGATCTCCTCGACGCCCGCGCCCCCAAGGACGCGCACGGCAAGCGTCATTTCCTGCGGCCGGAGCGCTACCTCGATCTACCGCCCGAGGTCGAGACGGGTGTCCCGTTGTTGCTCGGCGCGTACCTCACCGCGCTCGGCAATCGCGCGCCCGCCAAGTCCACGACGTGGAAGATCGAAGACGCCGCCCAGCGCGTGGCCGGCAACGGGAGCCTCGGCGTGCAGCGCATCGCCGTGCTGGTGCGCGAGCGCGACGGCGACGAGCGCATCGTGGAGCTGAAGGAATGTCGCACGCCCTCGAGCAACGTGCTCTTCACGCCTCCCGCCGGCCGCTTTTCCCATCCCGGAGAGCGCGTGGTGATGGCGGCGCGCGCCCTGCTCGTCGCGCCGCCGCGCCTCCTCGCCGGCTTCCAAGCCGAGGGCCTCTCCTTCGCCGGCCGCCGCCTCTTCCCGCAGGAAGACAAGCTCAACCTCGACACGCTCCACACCGGCTCGACGCTCGACGGGCTGGTCCGCCAAATTGGCTACATCCTCGGCGCGGCCCACGCGCGCGGCCTGGCCGCGCTGGGCACCACGCCGGTGCCCAAGCTCTGGACGGGCCCGGAGATCGGCGCGGTCATCGATCACGCGGTGGAGATGGCCGGCCTGCTCGAAGGCGTCTATCTCACCTGGGCGCGGCGAATCGTTTGAGCTCAAACCATTCGCCGGCGCGCCCAGGCTGAAGATGTGACCAACCTCGAAGGGGTCGAATCAGGGCGCGTTGCACCCCCAGGAGCCGAAGATGCGCGCGACGGGCGCGTCCGTGGAACCGCCGTCGGTTCCGGCGATGCCGAAGAACCTCCCGCCTGCCCAAAGCAGGTTGGAGTAGCGGATGTTGTTGGTGGTGGGCGTGTAGAAGGGATGAGCGACCGTCACCGGCGCGAGCTGCGCGTCACGGATCTGAAAGGCATCACCGTTCAAGACCGCCAGACGCGAGCCGGTCCACTGGAGCTCGGGGAACTGGAGCATCGTGCCGACCTTCACCTCCGGCCCGGTCGGCGTGCCTGCGGCGTCGGTCGGGAGCAGAAGGCTCGCTGCATTGGTGTCGAAACGACTGTAGCCGACGACATAGCCCTGCCCCGTATTCACCGCGGACCAAAGCTCCGCGTCGCTCGTCCCATCCGTGGTGGCGACCTCGGGGCCGCTGGGCGCGCCGCTGGCATCGAGATCCCGAGCGAAGATTGCATATTTGCCAGAGCGGTTGTCGCTCCAGAAGAGCTTGAATCCAGCCCCGGAAGGGACGATGCGCGGGGAAAGGACCCGCGCCGAGGGCGGCGTGGGATCGTACGACCCGAGGACCTGCCCGGTGCCCGACACGCTCAGGATCGTGAAGAGACTGCCGCTCTGACCTTTGAAGTCGTCGAACGCCGCGAGGAAGCTCGTGCCGGAGACGGCGAGCCCGATGCCGGATTGGGCATTCGAGGTCCGGAGCTTCACGACGGACGACAACGCCGCTCCCGCCTCCGAATAGGCCCGGAAGTACACCCCGTCTCCGTTGTAGGTGTCGCCCCAGATCACGCCGAACACGGAGCCGTTCCAGGCCACGGCGCCCGGGCCGGCCGTGCTGCCGTCCACTTCGATGGCGGCGCCCAACTTGGCTCCGGAAGCATCGAAGCGCTGGAGCATCAGCTTCCAGGGCGTGGAGCCGAGATCCGCATAGGCGACCGCGTAGATGGAACCGGAATAGGCAATGACGGGGCGCCGAGCATCCGTGCCGCCGAGGGCGAAGGGCTGCCCGAACAAAGCGAGGCCGTCGTCGGCGAGGCCGTCGCAATCATCGTCGGCGCCGTTGCAGGTCTCGACCGGCGGATCGCAGGTCTCGGGGATTTCGCAGCTCGCCGTGCACGTCTTCTGGCCGGCGGATCCGCAGGTGGTGGTGCACGGAAGGACGGCGCCCTGCGCACACGGGAACGTGTCGTCGGGCCCGTTCTGGCAGTCGTCGTCGAGGCCGTTGCAGACCTCGGCCGGAGGCACGCAGTCGTTGGGGATCTGGCACGCATCGGTGCAAGTGACGACGCCCACCGTGCCGCAGGCGGTGACACACGCCAACTTCGTTCCCGGAGCACAGGTGCAAGGAGCACCGCTCGAGCTGCTCGAGGAAGCGCTCGCGCCTCCTGTGCCGCCTGCTCCACCGGTGTTGGTCGGGCAGTCGAAACAGTCGCCGTAGCCGGAGCCATCCGCCAGGCACTTCTGCGCTCCCGTGGCGCCGCCCGGACAAGCACACTCGATCTGCTGGCCCGGGACACAAGCCGTCGGAGGCCCGCCTCCAGAGCTCGAGGACGAGGGGCCACCTCCAGAGCTCGTGGACACCGTGGTGCCTCCACAAGCAGTACCCACGCTGACGACAGCGGCAATTCCGATCATCCAAAGTCGACGGCTCACGCAATTCTCCATCGGAGCACCCTATCAGATCGAGCCGCCGCGAAGCACCTCGGCTCAACGCCGCCGATAACGATCGTCGTACCAGGGATAGGCCGTCATCGAATACCCGCGCTCCTCCCAGAAGCCCGCTTCGTCGTCGCGCCTGAAGTCGATGCGCTTGATCCACTTCGCGCCCTTCCAGGCATAGAGCTGAGGCGTGATCATCCGCAGCGGACCGCCGTGCTCCACCGGCAGCGGCTTGCCTTGCCAGGTGTGCACCAGCATCACGTCGGGCTCCATCGCCTCGGCGAGCGGCAGGTTGGTCGTGTAGGGAATGTCGGAGCCGGGGGCGAAGTCGTAGGCGGTGACGAAGACGAAGCGCGCCTCCTCGTGCACGCGAACGTGCGCCGCGAGGTCGGCGAAGCGCACGCCGCCCCAATGGCTATCCATGAGGCTCCAGCCGGTGACGCAGTGAAAGTCGGAGACGTCCTCCGTCTGCGGCAAGGCCATGAGCCCATCCCAATCGAGCACCGTGGGTGCATCGCAGAGGCCGTCGATGGTGAGCCGAAAGGAGGCTCGATCGATCTCCGGCACGTCCCCGAGATCGAGCACCGGCCACTTCTTCGCCACCGACTGACCGACGGGGAGCTTGGGCATTCCATGCCGGTTCTCCGGGCCGGTTCCCATCGGCTTCATGCCCGAGAAGATGCCTACGCCGCGCGCCGCCTGTCGCTCCGCGACGGCCTGTTTGCGCTCGAGGAACGCTCTGCTCTTCTTCTCGTCCATGCCCGCGAGGATGCGAGCCTCGGCGCGCCGGCGCAAGACGCGACGCGATTCAACGACGCGCCCAACGCTCCAGCACGGCCACGATCGCGGCGAGCCCCACGATCGGAAGGACGATCCACGCGATCACGGAGGCCCACGCGCCGCGCAGCGAGCGGCCGCCGCCGCGCTCGCAGCCCAAGCAGATGGCCCACACTTTGGCGCCGCCTTCGGTGAGCACGCAGCAGTCGCCGCACACGGGCTCACGGCAACGGGCGCAGGGGCCGACGGCGGGATCACCGCAGCGGATGCAACGCGCGATGGGCGCGCCGCCGCCTACCCCCTGGAGCTGCCCGCTCATGCGTCATCGACGATCGAGGAGCCACGCGATCCAAGCGATGCCGAGCATCTGACCGAAGGTCGGTTTGGCCACGGGCGGCGCCGAGCGCAGCTTGGACATGGGATAAAGGCCGAAGACGTTGCGGAGGCGCTGCGTCCGGCCGGCGTCGACGTCGCCCGAGACGCTGAGACGGGCGCCGCCTGCGTCCTTCATGGCGCGAATGGTGGCGCGTGAGATCGCCGGGCGGGAGACGACATCACGAATGTCGGAGAGCAGGCCGGCCGGGATGCGTCCGCGCACGACAAGCACTCTGCCGTCGCGCACCGACACGCAGAAGAGCTCGTTGGCGTGCCAGGTCCAGATCAGGAACCCGACCACGAAGACCGCGAGGATGGCGAAGGCCATGACGAGACCGTATCACTTCAGCCCGACGGTGGCGCGACAGGTTCCATCGCTCGTGGATTTGATCTGCTTCAAGGCGCGCACGATGCACGCGTCTTTCTTCGTGTCACCGGAGCTCGCCGAAGCATCGACGACCGCGCCGCGCTGAATGGTCCAACCGACGGGCACGGGCGCTTGGACGCCGCAGGCGCGGAGCGCGTTCCGCTGCTTGGCGAGCGTCGCGCCCACGACCACCGCGCCGAGGAGGCCCAGGCCGTCGACCTTGCACGAGAGGGTCTCGATGAGGACCCCATCGACCACCATGCCATCGACGTTGAGGTTCGCGCCCGGGAGCTTCGTCGGAGCAGGAGCGGGCTTGTCGGGCGCGGGCGGGGCGGGCGCGCAATCCGCCTGCGAGCCTGCTTTGCAGGCGCGTTCGCGCGCGGTGGCGAGGAGCGCATCGTCACGCGGAATCGTGCCGCTCGCGAGCACCACGCCGAGGTTGTGACACGCGGTGGCGTCCTGCGTATCGCAGCCCTTGCCGAAGGCGCGCGCCGCCTCGCGATCGTTGCCCGCGCGGTGCCAGAGCTGCCCGAGGCCGTTGCACGAAGGCGCGTCCCGACCCTCGCAACCCCTCTCCAGCCAAGGCACGATCTCATGGCCCTTGGCGCCGCCGGGCCGATCGACGAGCGCCTGCGCCGCGTCGATGCACGACGGCATGTGCCCCTTTTCGCAGGCGATCCCGAGGAGGCGCGCGGCGCCGTCGAGATCCTTGCGCTGATGGGCCTCCTTGCCTGCGGCGGCGCACTCGGCCGCGAACGCGCAGGCCTCCACCGGTGCGACGGGAGGCGGCGCCGGTGCCGGCGGCACGTTCGGCGGCGGAGGCTCGGCGGCACCGCTGCAAGCGCAGGAGAAGACCATCATCGCGAAGAGCATCGGGCCGCGCACGCTGAGCATTCCGCGAGGCTACGCGCTCGCGTCGCGCCTGTCTCCGGGCGCGAGCATCGCGTCCCGCGCGACCATCACGACGAGGTGCGTCGATGTGACGCACGCGATCGCCGCCGCGATCCCCCACAGTCCCGGCCGTGCTCTACGCCGTGCTGATCGCGGGCCACTCGTGGCTCCGCTGGATCGTGGTCGCCTCCGCCCTGATCGCCTTGGGGCGCGCGCTCTCGGGCCTCTACGCGAAGAGGCCGTGGCAGCGCCTGGATCAAGTGCTCGCGCGGATCTGGGTCGGCGCCGTGGACCTGCAGCTCACGGCGGGCTTCGCGCTCTACTTCGGGGTGAGCCCGGTGGCCGATCTGGCGCGCCGCAACCTGCGCGCCGCCTGGGAGCAGCCGGCGCTTCGCTTCTTCGGGCTGATTCATCCGCTCGTGATGCTCGCGGCCTTCGTCGCCACGCACGCGACGTGGATCTGGGTCCGTCGCACGGATCACGCGCCCGATCGATTTCGCCGCCTCGCCCTCGGGGTGAGCGGCGCGCTGCTCCTCGTCTTCGCGGCCGTGCCCTGGCCTTTCCTCGACTACGGCCGCCCTCTCCTTCGCCCGTGAGCCCATCATGACCGACAAGCCGAACGACCTGCGAACGCTGCGTTTCCTCGCCTTCTGCGAGGGCGCTTCCCTGCTCCTCCTCGTGGGCATCGCCATGCCCATGAAGCACGTGTGGAACGTGCCCATCGCCGTCCGCGTCGCGGGCACCGTCCACGGGGTGGCCTTCCTGCTCTACCTCGCGGCCGTGATCGACGCGTACACCACCCACCGCATGAAAGGGCGCCACGCGCTCGTCGCCATGCTCGCCGCGCTCATCCCCGCGGGCACCTTCGTCGTCGCGCGCAGGCTCCGTGCGGACGCAAGTGACGGCGGTGCGTGACGCGCTACTTCCGCGCCGGGAATTTGGCGAGCTTGCGTTGCAGGCTCCGCCGCTCGATGCGCAACACGCGCGCAGCCTGGGAGATGTTGCCGCCGCAATCGCCGAGCACGCGGTTGATGTGCTCCCACTCGGCGCGCGCCAACGAAGGCGGCTCGTGCTCGAGGACGGAGCGATCCGCGGGGTGCGTGCCGCGCGCGAAGGCGACCAAGAGATCGTCCACGTCGGCGGGCTTGGGCACGAAGTTGGTGGCGCCGCGGTGCACGGCGTCCACCGCGGTGGCGATGCTCCCGTAGCCCGTGAGCACGACGACGTTCGTCTCGGGTCGGATCTTCTTGAGCGCGTCGAGCACGAGGAGGCCGGATCCGCCGGGCAGCCGCAGATCGATGACCGCATAGTCGGCCGGCGTGATCCGCGCCTGCGCGAGCGCCTGCTCGATGTCGGCCGCCTCCATCACGCGGAACCCGCGCCCCGCGAACGCGCGCGCGAGCCGGGTCCGATAGACCTCGTCGTCGTCCACCACGAGCACGGAAGGCCGTGTCGAACGCACCATCATCGCCCCTCGATCGAGAGCCGCGGCAGCCGCACCGTCGCCCGCGTGCCCCCGTGCGCGGGACACTCGAAGGAGAGCTCTCCTCGACAAGCATCCACGAAGGCCTGACAGAGAAAGATCCCGAGCCCGAGCCCCTCCCCCGGCGCCTTCGTCGTCAAGAAAGGATCACCCAACCGATCGCGGATCGGCGCGGGAATCCCCGGCCCGCGATCGGCGACGGCGAAGCTCACCGTGGTCTCGTCGACGCGCGCCTCCACCACCACGGCGCTGCCTTCGGCGCGCGTCGCACAGAGCGCATTGGCGACGAGGTTCCCGAGCGTCTGCACCACGCCCAGGATCGGCAGCGCCACGGCGGCCCCGTCGCCATCGATCTCCCACGACACGCGCGCCCGGTCAGCCAGAGGCACGCTCTCGAGGATCTGTTGGCGAATGGCCGCGAACGTCGTCCGCGAAGGCAGCTCGCCCACCTGCTCGCCGGCGCGCGCCGTCATGCGTTGAATGATGAGACGACAGCGCTCCACCTCGTCACGAATGAGCGCCGCGTCCTCGGCGCAGAGCTTCGGATCCGATCCGATCGACGCCTCCAGCTCGTTCGCGGCCACCGCGATGGTCCCGAGCGGCGTGCTGAGCTCGTGGGCCGCGCCCGCCGCGAGCGTGCCCAAGGACGCGATCGTCTCGGCCCGCGACGCGGCCCGCTGCGCGCGCACCAAAGCATCCTGGCGATCGCGCACCGCCTGCGAAAGCCGCCGCACGATGACCGCGATGACCAGCGAGGTCAGGATCAACGCGCTCCACACGCCGTAGAAATGCGTGGTGAAGCCGCTCGGCAACGCGTGCGCGTGCGCTGGCCCGCGCACCGCCGGGCTGAAGATGAGCGAGCCGTATCCAATCGACACCAGCGCCACGATCGTCGACGTCCACGCGGTGTCGAGCATGAACGCCGCGAGCGCCACGAGCGCCAGATACAGCATCGTGAACGGGTTGGCCGGTCCGCCCGCGAGGCCGAGCAGCGCCGTGAGCACGAGCGTGTCGGCCCCCACGACGAGGCCGAGCCACCGTTGCGAGAATGGATATCGGCGCGCGAGGCCCACCGCGAGCGCGAGGTTGGAGATCGCCGTCGCCCCCGCGAGCCCAAGGAGCGGCCCGACCGGTAACACGATCTTCAGCACCACCGCCGCCACCGCGATGGTGACCACCTGACCGATGACCGCATGCCACCGCAGGCTCACCAGCCAGCGGAGCGCGACGTCCACCGACAGCAGATGCGCCGCGACGTCCTCCGCGTCGACCGCATCCGCCGCGAAGGGCGCCGCCCCACGCCGCTTCGCTCCGCGGGAAGCCACGCGCGCCGCGCCCTTCAGGATCACGGGCGCATCGTAGCCGACCGCCACGACCACCCCTGCGTCGCAATGACGCACCCAGGCTCCATCCGAGTCGGGTGGAGCCCGGAGCGCGCTGGCCCGGCGATCATTCGATCACGTAGTAATTGTCGGCCGTGTCGACGAACGAGTGTCGACCGCTCGCATAGATGGTGCGCTCGTGCGGCTTCTGCGTGCGCCATTGATCGAAGACGCGAATGCCGTCCGCCGTCTCGCCGAGGTAGACGGCCGCGTGCCCATCGTAGTGGCCGTTGACGAAGGTCGCGATGGCCGTGCCCCGCGCGATGTGGGAGTTGCCGAGCACCTTCGCACCGCGATGCCAGGAGCTCGCCGCACCGTGCGGCGCGCCGGCCCACTCTTGGACCAATGCCACGCACTCCTTGCTGCCGACGAAATCGCGCAGGGCCATCATCGAGCTGAGATCACGAACGATGTAAGGCATGATCGTCTCTCCATCCGCGAGCGGCCGAGATGAGCGCGCTCGGCCGCGAGGCTAGGTTCTGTCTGACGACGTCGCGAGCGCACCGCAGCTAGGGAGATCGAGCGAGGAATACTCCGGTATTTCGAGCGAGCTCGACCGACGATGCGGGGCGCGCAGCAGTCGTCAGACAGAGCCTAGCACAGGGGCGATGCGCGCTACCCGCTCTTGCTCTTCCGCGGCCGCTTCACCGCCCGCAGCTTGCCGCTCCGCCCATCACCGCACCAAAACCGTTCGTTCGCGTCGGCCTCGACCCCCGAGAGGGCCACGCCCTCGGGCAGCGTGAGACGATCCAACACCGCGCCGCTCTGCGCATCGACCCGCCGGATCTCCGAAGGCGCGCCGTTCTCCTCGCGCATCACGCCGTGCCACAGGTCACCGTCGGCCCACGTGATCCCCGTGACCAGCCGATCGGACACCAGCGTGCGCAGCACGGCGCCGGTCTCGGGATCGATCTTCAAGATCTGCTTCTGCGCGTACACCCCGGCGTAGAGCGCGCCATCGGCCCACGCGAGCCCGCTCACGGGCGTCGCGTCGAAGCCCGGGACCTCGCCCACCGCGGCGCCCGTCGCCGGATCGATCTTGCGAATGCGATCGCCGCCGGCGACCCACAAGTGCCGTCCATCGAAGGCCACGCCCGCATCGGCGGGCACCTGCAAGCGCGCGAGCACCGCGCCCGTCTCCGGCTCCATCGACACGAGATCACCTTGGCTGCCGTGCGCGAACCACACCGCCTGTCCATCGAACGTGACCCCGTGAATCGCCCCCACGCCCTCGAAGGTCCGCTCCACGACGATCTCGGCCTCTCGATCCGCCATGATCCTCACCTCATTGGCTCGGCAGCAAAAGCCCGAGCAGCAACATCTGCGACGCCGTCGAGAAGGCGGCGCGCGGCCGAGCATAGCGCCGCGCGGGCCCGCTGCCGGTGGCCTCGACGGCCTTTGCTTCGACGAGCTCTGCGAGCGCGCGCTGCACGGTGCGCGTGCTCTTGCACAAGGCGCGCGCGATGGCCGGCGCGCTCCAGGTCGCGCCGTCCGAGAGGAGCGCAGCGATGGCGCCCGCGTCCCCCGGATCGAGCGGCGCGAGCACGACCACCTCCACGTCGCCTTCGATCTCCCATCGATACGCGTTCCCCAGGGCCTTCACGGTGCCGACATCCATCGCGCTGCGCAGGCGTCCGATCTCGACCCGCAACCGGCGTCGATGGGAATCATTGAGGGTCCGCGCCCCGAACGCCGCATGCATCATGTCGGCGCTCGCAATGGCCTCTGGATACGCGCGCGAAAGCACCTCGACCATGGCGAACAAGACAGGACGATTCGCGAAGTCCGCGCGCACCGCGCCGCCCTCGACGATGCGGCGCCGCAACGTGTCCACGACGACGCGCCCCGCGCTCGCGGACATGAGCGCTTCCACGTCGGCGAGACGCGCCGGCGCTTCCCGACCACCCGCCACGATGCGCGCCACCGGCGCCTCGTGCGCCCGCAGGAAGCGCGTCGTCTCCACGATGATCCGCGGGTGCCCGCTCGCCTCCGCCCACGCGACCGCCTGCTCCGCGTCGCGCTGCGCCGGCGCCGCGCGCAACAGCCGCGCCTCGATCTCCGCGCGCGACAGCGACAACACCGCCTTCGTCAGCGCGGGCGCCTCGTCGGGGACCATGGCCTCCGCAGCCGCGAGCGCGCGCTCCGCCTCCACCACGCGCCCTTCGAGCAACGCCGCCCGCGCCGCGCCGAGCCGCGCCCACGTTGCATTGATGCGATCACCCGCCCGCCCGAGCGCCTCGCTCGCTTCTTCGAGCGCGCGCCGCGCTTCCCCGAGATCGCGCCGCGCCAATGCGATCTCCCCGAGCGCTGCCATGGCGCGGGCTCGCTCGCGCTCGGCACCGGCGGCCGCGAACGCCTGCGCCGCACGATCGAGCGCCCCATGGGCCTCGGCATGCGCCCCCATCTGCGCCAGCGCGATCCCACGAATCGCCAACGCATGCGGCCCGCCGAACGGGCCCACCACCTTGAGCGCCGTCAGCGCGTCGCCGGTCGCGAGCCACCGCGCCGCGCGTTCGCGGATCTCGACGGGGACCTCGCCCACCGCGTCCATGCCATGTGCATCGCACGGCCCGAGACCCGTGCCAACCGATCGCGACACCGATGTTGCTATCGCGATCGCCCCCCGCGTGGTCAGGTACCCATGTCGGCAGCGAGGTGCCCCACCGCCCCGCGCCGACGGGAGGATTCCCCATGTGCCCTGCATGCCTTTTGTCCATCGGCCTGGTCGTGGCCAAGACGGCCTCGGCCGGCGCGGTGACCGCGCTCGTCGTCAAGAAGATCCGCAAACCGAAGACCGCCGCCGCCTCCAACGGAAAGGGAGATCGCCAATGAGCCCCACGCGCATCGCCACGCGCGCAGAATGGTTGTCCGCGCGCCTCGCCCTCCTCGAAAAGGAAAAGGCCCACACCCGCGAACGTGAAGCCTTGAGCGCCGCGCGCCGCGAGCTGCCTTGGGTGAAGGTCGAGAAGCCTTATGTCTTCGAGGGGCCCGAAGGCCCGGTCGCGCTCCGCGATCTCTTCGGCCCGCACCGGCAGCTCATCGTCTACCATTTCATGTTTCCCCCCACCTGGGAGCAAGGCTGCAAAGCCTGCTCCTACGTGGTGGACAACATCGAAGGCGGCCATGTCCACTTCGCGGCCCGCGACACGGCCTTTTGCCTCGTCTCGCGCGCGCCCTTCGCCAAGATCGCCGCCTTCAAGACGCGCATGGGTTGGTCGTTCCCCTGGGTGTCCTCGGGCGCCACCGACTTCAACCAGGATTATCAAGTCTCCTTCGAAGACGAGGCCCGTGCCCGCGGCGACATCGAATACAACTATCGCCGCGGCACCTTCCCGCACCCGGACGCCCCGGGAGTGAGCATCTTCGCCCGCGAGGGAGACACGGTGTTCCACACCTATTCGAGCTACTCCCGCGGCATCGACAGCCTCATCAACACCTACAATTACCTGGACCTCACGCCCTTCGGCCGCGACGAAGAGAAGCTCGCCTACCCCATGGCCTGGGTGCGCCACCACGACGAATATCCCGCGACCTGAGCCTCGAGATACGAGGGGGCGAATCCAGGACGCGGGTGCTTCAGGGCGCGACCACCTGGACGTTGAGCCCGGACATGGAGGAGCCCGGCGTATGGCAATACCAACTGCCGCTCGTAATCGCCGTCAGCAAGCACTCGTAGGATTCGCCGCCGAGCTTCAAGTCGCTATCCGGCTGGTGCGGGCAGGTGCCGCCGAAACCGTTCGTATGAATGAGCCAGCCTTGCGTACCAGTGTTGAGCCAGCGCAGCTTGGTGCCTTGCGTGAGCAGCAAAGTGCCGGCAGGCGGGTACATGCACTGTCCAGCCGGGCTCACCGCCAGGTCGATCGTGTACTGGTTGAGCGCCGAGATCGGCACGTCCACCGAGTGCGTGCCGAAACCGGCGGCGCTGCTTGCGATGAAACGAGCAGTGGCCGAGAGGCCCCGATTCTGGGTCGGGATGGTGAGCGTGGCCTTCGCGAGGGCGACGCCGTCGGCCGGAATCTGGATGGTCGCGGGCACGACGTCGAGCGACCAGCCCGTCATCGGGTTGCCGTTGCCGTCCAGGAGGCTTCCGGCGAGGCCGACCAAACCGCTGAAGCCCTGCGAAGCACTGAGCGTGAGCGCGATCTCGGTGGTGGTGCCGAGCTCGGTCGAGACGCTGCCGGTGCTGGTCGAAAGGTCGAGGCGCGTCGTGGGCAGTTGCTCGTTCACGCCGATCGAGATGGCCACCTTGCCCGTCCCGAAGCCGATCGGAACGCCGTCGGTCGTGAACGTGTAGGGCACGCTCGTGATCACGCCGTCGGCAATCGCGAAGTCGACGCCGCCGGACATCGGTGACTCCAGGAAGGCGTGGACCACCACCTCCGCAGTGTCCGGATCGGCGCGCGTGAGCAGCCAGTCTTCTTGCAGTTGCACGTGATAGGCGCCGGGATCGAGGCGCTCCTTCAGTAGCTCCGCATCGGGCTCCAGCTCCGAGTCCAGCGACGCAACGATGTCCCCACCTGAGCGCATGATATCGAATTTGGCATCGCGCAGGCGATACCGATGCTCGGAGGTGTGCGCGACGAGCGCGAACGCGACCTCCCCCGTCTTCGCTTCACCCGGCGAGCCTCCGTTGTCGCACGCCGACAGCGCGCAACCGGCGGCCAGAAACGAGAGCCAACGAAACAGGCCTGAATGGATTCGAGCGTAGGTCATGCTCGACGGTCAGCAACGGACGGGCCAACGCTGCCGCCCGTCGATCGACGCGAAAAGACGCCCGCCGCGGCGCCGCAGCTGGGGATGCAACACCGTGGCGCCACGTGGCGCCACGGTCAGGAGTTGCGCAGGATCGAGCGTGGAGGGTTCCCGTCGAAGCGGTCGAGGCGCTTGAACGTGCCAATCGTCGCAGCCTTGGTACACGCCCCGCGTCAGCACGACCGGCGTGCACATAGGCCCGGGAAAGGAGCCTGCCGTCAGCCTTCGGCGACGTATCGAATCTCGCTCAGCCCCCTTCCGCCTCCCGCCGCATCGTCTCCCAAAGCGCCTTCACGTGCTCGCGCTCCGTCGCCAGCGCGCCCACGGAGACCCGCACCATCCATCGTCCCTCCAAGATGGCCGGCGTCAGATAAGCAGCCCCGGAGCGATTCACCCGATCCACCCAAGCCAGCGTATGCCGGTCGAGCGCCTCGCCTTCGAGGCCTCCGGGCTCGTGACGAACGCACACCGTCTGCAAAGGCACCGGCGCGAGCACACGCCATCCCGGCGTCCCGCGCACGTCCTCGGCGAAGAGGCGGGCGTTCTCCAAATCACGCCGCAAACGCTTCTGCAGACCGCTGATCCCCTGCTCGCGAATCAAGCACCACAGCTTGAGCGCGCGGAAGCGCCGGCCCAGCGGAATCCCATGGTCGCGCAGATTCCGCACCTGCCCATCCGCCGCGCTCTGCAGATAGCTCGGATTCGTGCTCATGATGCGCACGAGGTGCTCGGGGTCGCGCACATAATAGAGCGAGCAATCGAAGGCCACCCCGAGCCACTTGTGGGCATTGAGCACCAGCGAATCCGCTTCTTCGATGCCTTTCCACATCCACCGGAGCTCCGGCAGGATCATCGCGGAGCCCGCCATCGCCGCATCCACGTGGAAGAAGAGCCGGTGCTCGCGCGCCACCGCGGCAATCGCCTCCAAGGGATCGAGCGCCGTCGAGGTGGTCGTGCCCGTCGTCGCGACCACGGCACAAGGCACGATGCCTTCGCGCAGATCCGCGCGCACCGCCTCCGCGAGCGCGTCGGCCTTCATCGCATACGCTGCATCCACCGCGATCCGCCGCACGTGGGCGCGCCCGAAGCCCGCGAGCAAAGCCGCTTTCTCCACCGAGCTGTGGCTCTGCTCCGAGGCATAGACCGCGAGCGGCCGGGCCTCGCCGGCGAGGCCTTCACGCGCCATCGCATATCCCGTGGTCCGCTCGCGGGCCGAGAGCAGCGCGATCAACGTGCTCGTCGAGGCGGTGTCTTGAATCACCCCGCTCCAAGCCGCGGAGAGCCCCACCATCTGTCGCATCCAATCGGTGACGACGTCTTCCAGCTCGGTGAGCGCCGGGCTCGATTGCCACGAGAGCCCGAGCACGCCGAGCCCCGTGCTCAGATAATCGCCGAGGACGGAGGACAGCTCCGCATTCGAGGGGAAGTAACCAAAGAAGCTCGGATGTTGCCAGAGCGAGAGCCCAGGCACGATGATGGAATCGAGATCGCGAAACACCGCTTCGAAGCTCTCGGGGCGCTCGGGCGGCGCCGCGGGAAGGGCGGCGCGCACCGCGCCGGGCGCGACGGGCGACATCACGGGGCGCTCGGCGATCGTCGCGCGATGATCCGCGATCCAGTCGACGAGCTGGTGGCCGATGCGACGAAACTCCTCGGGGGTCATCCTCTGTTCCTCGTCGAGCCTTGTAGCGCAGCCCGACGCGGCGCCGTGACGAAGCGGCCCCCCGCGCGCAGATTTTCGGGAGCGGGCCGCCGACTCCAGCTACAACGCCCCAATCGACACCGCGCCGATGGAGATGCCATGCGCCCCGAAGACATCGCCTTCCGCCCCGATGCGTTGATCACGATGGGGCCGCGCGCGGCCCCAAACCCCGCGCCGGACACTCCGGCGCTGATCACCCCCGGCCCCGAGGCCATTCGCGTGCGCTGGCTCGGCACGGCCGGCTTCGCGATCGAGCACGGCGGCACGGTCGTGCTCATCGATCCTTATCTCACGCGCGCCTCGCTCCGCGCCGTCGCCTTCTCCGCGCTCGAGCCCGATCGCCTGACCATCGCGCGCCACACGCCGCGTGCCGACGCCATCGTCGTGGGCCACACCCATTTCGATCACGCGCTCGATGTGCCCGTCATCGCCGCACAGACGGGCGCCGTCGTCTTCGGATCGCGATCCGCAGCCGCGCTCTGCCGCGCCGCCGGCGTGCCGGAGACACGCGTGCGCGACGTCGAGCGATCCCCGGGGCAAGATCCCGTGACCGCCGAGGTCGGCCCTTTCGAGCTGCGTTTCCACCCGAGCGCGCACTCCCGCTTCGCGCTCGGCCGCGTCCCCTTCCCCGGTGAGATCGCCGATTGCGATCACGTCCCCGTGCGCGCCTCGGGCTATCGTTGCGGCGCGGTGTTCGCCCTGGAAATCCGGGTCGCGGGCCGCACCATTCTCCATGTCGGCAGCGCCGAGCTGGTCGAGTCTTCCCTCCGGACGAAGGAGCCCGACCTGCTCCTCCTCTGCGTCGCCGGCTGGACGTCGTCACGCGATCTGCCCGAGCGCGTGGCCCGCGCCATCTCCCCGCGCGCCGTGCTCCTCTCGCATTGGGACAACTTCTTCATGCCCCTCGATCGCGGCGCCCACATGCTCCCCGCCATGGCCATGCCGCGCCTCGTCGACCGCCTCTCCCGCGCCACGCGCGACGCCAAGATCGGCACTGTTCCACTGCTCGGCGAAGTCTGGCTCTAGGCTCTGTCTGACGACTGCTGCGCGCCCCGCATCGTCGGTCGAGCTCGCTCGAAATACGAGAGTATTCCTCGCTCGCTCTCCCTAGCTGCGGTGCGCTCGCGACGTCGTCAGACAGAGCCTAGCCAAGTGCCGCAACGCTCTTCAGCAGCCCATTCGCCAGACAACCATTCTCACCAAGAAGACGAGAATGGTTGAAATGTCTCCACACCAGGCCACAAAATAACCACGGCAGCCGAAGCTGCCGTGGCGGCGCCGTCGCACGAGACCAGTTTACCGACGTCCCTTTCGGGTGCTCGATCGACCAGCTCATCACCGCGCGGAGCGGTGACATCGACGACGTCTGTCCTTCTTCTAATGGCGCGCCGGGCCCGCGCAAGAGGGCTCGATCTTTTTGTGTCGAGCCGAGATCGTCTGCCGAACAGAGCTGAGCTGAGCTGAGCTGAGCTCAGCTAGCCACAAAACAAAATAACCACGGCAGCCGAAGCTGCCGTGGCGGCGTCGTCGCCTATTTGCCGGTCTTTCGACTCCCCTTTCGGGTCCTCGGCGAACCAACTCGTCAATGCTCGGAGCAGTGACAGCGGCGACGTCTGACCCTCTCTTAGCGACGCTCCGGGAAGGGCGCAAGGGGCCATGTCGAATCGGCGTGACGATGATTTCCGCAAAGCATGCTACCGGCCCGAGGCATGATGTCATGCGCTTGGGCGCGGCTTTCGGCGGAGCGTGACGAGATCCGCGCCGAGGCCTTCGTTCCCTGTCGACGCGGGCTCGAACCAAGCCTCTTCGACGAGCTCGAAGCGACCGAAGTCATAAGGCTGTCCCGGCGCCGGCTCGCAGGGGACGAGCCGTTCGCGGCGGCCTTTTCGCCGGAGATCGGTGGCGCGGTGATAGCAGAAGGGGTTGTTCCCCCGGCGGCCGAGCAGGGCGTGCGCCGTCCACGAGCAGCCGGCGCGACAAGGCACTCGGTAATAGCAGCTCGCGCAATATCCCCACAGCTCGTCGAGCGTGCGATCCCGAGCGAAGCGCACGACCTCCGAGCGCTCCCAGATGGAGGCGAGATCGAGCTCACGCACGTTGCCTCCGGCATAGGGAGCGGTCGGCAGCGATGGACAGCCCTTCACCGTACCGTCGGACTCGATACCGATGACGTGAATGCCTGCTCGGCACCCTTCCCAATGCGCCTCCGGCGCGTTCGGCAAGGAGCGGAGGAGCACCTCGTGAGGACCGAAATAGCCGAGGTTGTTTCCCGGATTGACGACGAAGCGAATCCCCTCCGGCTCGGCGGCGGCCTCATATTGAATGGCTGCCAGCGTATCGACGATGCCCACCACGTCCCAAGGCTCGAGGATCCACTCGGGCCGATCGGCGGCCCGCCCCATCGGCACCGTGAGCTGCACTTGCCACGAGCGCACGCCGTGGGCGCGGAGGTCGCGGGCGATCGCGCGCAAAGCACCCTTGTTGAGCCGGTTCACCTGCGTATTCGCCGAGACGAAGAGCCCGACCTCGTTCGCCGCGTCCAAAGCACGCAACGCCGCCGCATGACTGCCCAGGTTGCCACGCAGGCGATCGTGCACGGGCGCCGGGCCATCGACGGAGACCCCCAAGCCCGCGAGCCCCGCGGATCGCAGCTCGCGCGCCCGCTCCCGCGTGAAGGCACGTCCACCCGTCTGGATGACGACCCGCAGCCCCAGCCCGGCGAGGTGCGCCACGATGGTGACGAGATCGGGCCGGAGATAAGCCTCTCCCCCAATCAACACCACTTCACGGCAACCGAGGCGGGCGAGCGCCGTGCCCACCGACAGCACCGCTTCCGTTTCGAGCTCTTCAGTCCGAGCCCGCCCCGCGCGCGAGCCGCAATGATCGCAGGGCTGATCACAACGCAGCGTGAGCTCCCAAACCGCATAAAGCGGAAAGGCCCTGTCGGTCTCCTCGGGTCGCGGCAAGCGGGCAGGAAGCGAGGTCATGAGGCCATGTTATCCGAAATCCGCATGGATATCCGAATTGTACGTTGACCGACGCACAAGCGTTCGCGACAATCACGGGCATGCGCTTCATCCCTTGCCCTGCTTGCGAGTGCTTGGTTCAGCCCACCGAGCTCACATGCCCTCACTGCGAGACACCCGTGGCGGAGGAGCTTGCGCACCCCGCCCGCCCGCGCCGGACACGCGCAGCCATGGTGCTCGGTCTCACCGCCGCGACCACAGCCATCTCGCAGCTTGCTGCTTGCTCCGCCTATGGCGCCGGCTCTTTCTACAACAACGTCGGTGGGTCGGGCGGCGGCACGACCAGCACGATCTCCTCGAGCTCGACCGGCGACGACATCTTCAAGGATGCGACCGCGCCCACCACGAGCAGCTCTTCAGGAGGCATGGGCGGGAGCGGCGGCCAATCGACCGACGCCGGCGTGAAGGATGCCAGTACGACCGACGCCAGTGTGACCGACGCCAGCACGATCGACGCTTCGACGGACGGCGGTTGAACCTCAAGCGGGCTTCGGCACCAGCGCATTCACACGCTTGGTACGAATGCGTGTCTCCGGGGTGCTGGCCGCGTCGACGAATCGGCTGATGGCATGGGCCAGCTCCGCCGGCCGCTCGTGCTGGGGAAAGTGACCGCAGCCGGGGAAGTGGGTAATCACCACCCCTTCCACGAGCGCTTGAAACGCCGTCGTGTGCATGACGGGAATGACCCCGTCGCGATCACCCCAATACAAGGCGATGGGCGGGAGCCGCTCCACTTCCCCGGCCCGCTCGGCGAAGGTGCGCCGTTGTCCGCGCCAATCGATGACGTCACGCACGGTGCGCTCGAGCGCCATCGCCGTGCCGGGCATGGAGTTGACCCAAGCTTGCCAAGCGATGTCCTCCGGCTCGAAGCAACGACCGAGTGATCGCATGACGATGCGTGTCGCCGGCCCCATGAACGGCTGCCCGATGCGCTCCACGACACCCGAGAGCGAGACGAGGCGAAGCCCCCAAGTCACCTCGGTCCCGAGGCCGCCCGCAGCCACGAGGCCGAGCCGGCGCACGCGCGGGCGCGGCCCGAGCAGGAGACTCTGCGCCACCCCACCACCGAACGAATGTCCAATCACATCGGCCCGACCGATGCTCATGGCATCGAGGAACGCGCCCACGACGCTCGCATACCAAGCAAGCTCGTAGCTCGCGTCGGGCCGGCTGGAGAGGCCGTGTCCCGGCAGGTCGGGCATGATCACGCGCCGCCCTCGGGCCAGGATCGGCGCCACGCGCCGCCACGTCCGATGCGAATCCTGAAGCCCGTGCAAGAGCACGAGCGGGCGCCCCCGCCCGAGCTCCGCCCAATGAATGTCGATGTCGTGGACTCGTGTGAAGAACCGAGCGGCATCCATATCGTCCCCTGGGCTCCCCCATGATGAAACGATCAGTGCCGCATCGCGTCAAGTAGAGATGTGCCGGTGTTCGCGAATCAGGATGTTCCGGACTCGGCGCGTTCGCCGAAGCGAGATCGCGGCTCGTGAATGCGCTTCACGCGCCGCCCTGGCCCGGCCCTCGTCCACCCGTGGGATAGCCCCCCGGCACCTGCCCCTGCTGCGGATATCCCTGCTGCGGCTGCCCATATCCTTGCTGCGGATACCCCTGCTGCGGCTGCCCATATCCCTGCTGCGGATATCCCTGCTGCGGTTGCCCATATCCCTGCTGTGGAGGCGCACCATATCCAGGCTGCGGCGGACCATACCCTTGCTGCGGATATCCTTGCTGCGGCGGAGCACCATAGCCCGGTTGCGGTTGCCCATATCCCTGCTGCGGCGGAGCACCATATCCTTGCTGGGGTTGCCCATACCCTTGCTGCGGCGGCGCACCATAACCCGGCTGCGGCGGGCCATAGGCCGGCGGGCCGGGCGGTGCATATCCTTGCTGGGGCGCCGAGCTCTGGTTGCGGTAGGCGTTGTTGCGCGTGATGTAGTGGCCGAGCGTGGCGGCGGCGAGCCCGAGCCAAGCGATCATGCGGAGAAGCTCGTGCAAGATGATGAGCACCGAGACGTAGGTCGTCGTCATGGACATCAGCATGTCGAACGCCGCCACCAGACCGAAGAGCCCGAACAGCACACCGGGGACCATCTCGACAGGATTGGGCTTGCTCGGAACGGTGTCCCCCTTGGCCCGATCGAGGTGCGTTTTGATGAGAACACCGCCCACGCCGATCCAGACGACGGCATGAGCAATGAGGTAGATGCTGAAGACATAGGCCAGCTCCGCCAGGTCCACGAGGCCCGAGAGGACGGCGGCGATACCGCCGATGAGCAGGGCCGGGCCGGGCGGCGCCGAGGCTCGGGAGCTGCCCTCCGCATACGCTTCGCTCCGCGCTTTCTCTTCGAAATGCACCATGACGGCGGCGCCGCCGAGCGCGAACCAGAAGAGGCCGCTCAGGCTGATCACGTGGAATTCGCCGTTGCTCGTGGCGAGGCCGAGGATCCAATTCAGGGCGAAGACGAAGAAGGCCCCTGCGGCGATGAGCGGGAAGATGGTCGGCTGCGGCGGGCTCCCCAGGCCGACGCGCGGCGGGCCGGCCGCGAGCTGCGGTGAAGGGCCGCCGGCGAGGACGGTCGCAATCTCCTGCTCGAGGCGCGCGACACCCCCTTTGGTGGACAGCCACACGATCAGGAACAGCGTGAGCCCCGGCAAGAGCCCCGCGAGGATGGTCAACAGCACGAGTATCTGCGTGACCGCGCTGGGGAACGCCCAGCCGGTCTTCAGCAGCCCCGGCCCCGCAGGCTTGAGCATCACGCCCGTGGCGAGCCCATCTCCCACGATGGGCACGCCCCCGCGCATCGTCACCGAATAGCGCGGAAACGCTTGGCGAAGCATCTCTGCGAGCTGCCCGGCTGGCAAGGCGGCTTGCGATGTCTGGATTTGCATTCCGGTGTTGTACCGGAAAGCCCGGGGCCGAGCGCCCATGAATTCGGCGCGCCGCGTCCGATAACGCTTCCCGCCGCGTGCGCGCAAAGGCACGCTGACGCACCATGTCGACGGCGCTGCGTTGGCTCTTTCGGGGTGTCCTCCTGCTGTTTGCGGCAATCTCGCTTGGTTGCATCGCCATCGCCCTCTTCACGCCCGAGTTGCTCGTCGGCAGCGACGGCTCTGAGGAGATGCGCTGGGGAGTGTTGGCCGGCGGCGTCCTGTCGCTCGCCGTCGTCGTCTTCAGAGGTCTGCAGAAAGACGAGCTCACCGCGTTCGGCGATAGCCTCGGAGAGCACATGAAGGCGCGGCGCGCCCGGGAAGCGCAGGTGAAGACCGCGGGCCTCGCCGCGCGCGCCGTCATCGTGGCGCGCGAGAACGAGCGCGAGGACGACGGCGACGTGAACGCGGATCTGACCCTCGAAATCAGCCTCCCTGGACGCGCGCCTTACCGCGTGCCGTACCACTGGTCCGAGCCCGAGCGCCACGCCGAAGCGCGCATGCGCACCGGACGCGAGCTGGAAGCGCGCGTGGATCCAACCGATTCGAGCTTCGTCGTGGTGCGCTGGGACAATAGCCGCTGGTATTCGACGAGGCGCATGTGAGTCACGCGATCTCCGCCACGCACGTCTCGTGAGCTCGGCCGGCGTTCATCCCTCGAGATGTCGAGATCGATGATGGCCAATCCTCAAACCACGCTGCCGCGCACGGCCTTCTTGCGGCGGGTGCCCTTCTTGTCGAAGCGATCGCGCGCATCTTGGATTTCGGTCCGGTTCGTCATGGCCCAGAGCCAGAGTGCTTGCACGGGCTCGAGCAGGGTGTGGCCGAGCGGGGTGAGCGCGTAGTCGACGCGCGGCGGGACGGTGGCGTAGACGGTGCGGATCACGAGGCCGTCGCGCTCCAGGCCGCGCAGGGTCAAGGTGAGCATGCGCTGGGAGATGCCTTCGATGGAGCGCTTCAGCTCGCTGAAGCGCTTCGGCCCTTCGCCCAAGAGAGAGACGATGAGGACGCTCCACTTGTCGCCGACGCGGTTCAGGACCTCACGCGCGGCGAGGCAACCGTCGTGGTTCCCATGGCTTGGTGACATGAATGTGCCTCCTTGCGAAGCCGTTCGGCCGCCGCCATCATAGCGCCGGTTACAAACAGGAACCAGACAACGAACCGATACCACGTTGATCGCGTGGAGATTCTGCGAGAGGAACGAGCGATGAGCGATCGAGCACCCGTGAGCAAGCGTGTCCTTTGGGCGGGGCGCGGCGTGAGCGCGCTTCCCGTCCTGGCCCTGACGATGAGCGCCATCATGAAGCTCTCGCGCAACCCGCAGCTCGTGGAGGGCTTCACCGGCCACTTCGGCTACCCCGCGGGCTCGCTCCTGCCCATCGGCGTGACGGAGCTCCTCTGCGTGATTCTGTATGTGGTCCCGCGAACGGCCGTCCTCGGCGCCATCCTGATGACGGGCTACCTCGGCGGCGCGGTGGCGACGCACGTGCGCATGGGCGAGCCGTTCATTTCGCCGATCGTGATCGGCGTGCTGGCGTGGCTCGGCCTCTACCTGCGCGATTCGCGGCTCACCTCGCTGGTCCCGCTGCGCAAGGATTGAAAGGGATGCGCGGTGGGATCGACGAGGCGCTCACGGGCGCTCGTTCGATCCCATCGCGACTCGGCATCTCGATGCGAGAGGACGGCGACGCGAAGACGGACGAAGGGTCCGCGTCGTTGCGTTCGACTCCGGACGAGGGCGCTCCGGAGGACGGTATCTCGTAGGAAATGAGCAGGCGCGGGAGCGCCTCGAACGATGGGGAGTCGGACGCGGCGGGCGGGGCGAGGAGCCCGATGGGCCCCTCGTCGCGCTCACATCTTCAACGGCACTTGCCGTGGAGCTTGAAGCGGCCGTCCTTCTTGATGTCGCTCGCGCCGAGGAAGGTCTTGTAGTCGCCGGTGACGACGAGCTCGTGCGTGCGGCGGTCCTTCGAGCCGGTGCCGATGAGCTTCTTGATCATGTTCTTGTGGGCCGCGTCGGTGTACGTGAGGATGATCGTCCACGTGCCCTGCTCGGCCTTGCCGATGATGTCGGCCTCGGCCTGGCCGGGGTTCACGTACTTGCCGGCGAAGTAGTCCGGGCCGTCCTTGGCGAGGTAGTCGGCGTCGAACTCGAAGTCGTCGCTCGACTCGACCCAGGTGCCCTTCATACGGCAGCGGAGCTTCTGATCCGCCTCGGCAGTGCCGGTCGTGGCGGCGACGGCGCCGATGCCCGCAACGGCGGTGAGGGCGGCGATGACGATGGTCTTCGTAATGCTCTTCATGGCTCGATGTCCTCCAGGGCCTGCACACGCGGAGCAGCGAACCGGCTCAGGACCGGCACACGCCAGCGGCGATTCGCCCCCGCATGATCAAAGTCAGGGCCGAGCGTAACCGCCCCGTAGCGCTGGGGTCAACGGCCTCGACTGTCATACTGCGATTCAGTTCTGCCCCACCGTAATCAGCGCACCGTGAGGCCCGGTGGGAGCGTGAAGCTGAATCCATCGCCCGGGCCCACGCCATGGGCCGTAAACCATCCGTGCGGCACCTCCACCGCGTATCGCCCAGGCTCCGCGGAGCGGCGCGGCGTCTCGTCGAAAGGCTCGAGATCCAAGATGGATTCGATGCGGGCGCCGTCGTCGAGGAAAGCAATAGAGAGTGGTACGTAGGTGTTCCGCATCCAGAACGAGCGCGGGTCCGGCTCGGGATAAACAAAGAGCATGCCTTCGTTCTCCGCGAGTGTGCGCCGGAACATGAGGCCACGGGCGCGGGCCTCGGAATCCGCTGCGATTTCCAGCTCGAGCGCGTGCCCACGGACCGAGGCGGGAAGCACGATGGCGGCGGGCGCGCCGCGCGGGCCATCACAGCCGACAAGCAACGTCAGAGAGAGCACGATTGCGACGCGAATGACCATTGCAATTGCCATCGTCATGGATGGGCAATCACCAGCACGGCGCGAGCGCGGGAGAGGACACAGCGGAGCGCGCGGGCGAGCGTGGCCGGATCGAGGGCGGCGAAGCTCTCGTCGAGGACGATGAGCTCGGCGCGTTGGAGGAGCGCGCGCGCCATGAAGAGACGGCTCTTCTCACCATGCGAGAGCTGCCACCCCGTCTCACCGACCATTTGCTCGAGGCCCGCGGGCATGCGGGCGAGGAGAGGACCGAGATCGAGCTCTTCGCAGATGCGGCGCGCTTCTTCGAGATCGCTTGGGCCGGGCGGCCAGCCGCGGCCCATGAGCAGGTTGAACGAGAACGTGGCCGAGAGGACGTGGTTTTCGTGGAACTGCGGCGCGGCCACGACGAAGCGGCGAAAGCCGGCGCCGCCGAGCGTGCGCCGATCGAGACCACCGATGAGCAACAAGCCCTCTTCGGGGACACGCAGGCCGGCGAGGATGGATCCGAAAGTGGATTTGCCGCCGCCCGATCCGCCTTCGAGCAACAAGCGATCTCCGGGCGCGATGCGCAGCGTGGCGCCGCGGAGGATCTGCCGGCCACGCTCGCTGTAGCGGAACGTGAGCTCGTGCGCTTCGAGGAGGACCTCCGAAGGCGCGCGCGGCGCGAGCGCGAGGAGCGGCTCTTTGGCGGGCTCGGCGCGGGCCGCGGCGTCCCACAAGGGTTTGACCTTCTCCCACGCAATCAAGGCCCCTGCGAGGCTCGTCACGCCCGAGGTGAGCTTGGCGACGGCGCGATACGCGAGCAGCGTCGCGCCGAGGCCCACCGCGAGCTCACCCGAGCTCGCGGTGCTCGAAAGGAAGGATGGGACGAGCGCGGCGGCCGCGACGACGAGGAAGGCGCGCGGGAGCGCGGCGAGGGTGACGGAAGCGTGATCCATCGAGCGCGAGAGGCCGAGATAGCGCTCGGCGGCTTCGTCCTCGCCGTCGTGCCAGCGATCGCGCGGCTGCTGCGCGAGGCGCGTGCGGTGACCGACCATGCGCTCCACGAGATCGTGCGTCATGCCCACGCGCGCCTCGGTCCACGCGCGACGACGGCGGAGATACGACACGAAGGCACCGGCGGTGAGCGCGATCCACACGAGGAGCACCGCGAGCGAAAGGCCATGTCCGGCGCCGAGCGCGAGGAGCACGCCGGAGACGAGGAGCTCGAGGATCGCGAGGATCCCGTCGAATCCCGCGCTGAGCGAGAGCGACTCCACGGCTTCACTCTCGATGACGCGACCGAGCAGCGCGCCGGCGCCGTCGTGACGGACCTCTTCCGGTGCGAGCGCGAGCGCGCCGGCGAGGAGACGGCGTTTGAGGATGGCGCCCGCGTCGATGGCCAAACGGCCCTGCGCGGCGACGGCGAGCATGCGAAAAGGGATCTGCGTGACGAGCACGAGGCCCCACGCGAGGAGATATCCCCGATCGATGCGGCCTTGGAGCGCGCCCAAGCCGAGCATCCACCACGCGAGGAGGCCGAGACCATATTCGGCGCCACGCGCGCCGAGGAGCGCGAGCGCGCGGCGACCGAGGCCGGCCGCGCGGATCTCGCCGCGCACCGATGCACCGGGCGGGAGGCGGAGGAGCCACGCGCCGCCGATGCGCGCGGACGCGAGGCGCTCGCGGATCATCGCAGTGCGGGCGCGATCGCGGCGCGCGGCGGGCACGCCCGCGAGATCGAGGAGGCGGTCGGCGACGGCACGGGGCGCGGCCTCGAGGGGCGCGCAGAGGGCATCGCGAACGGCCGCGATGGACACCCGGCGCTCTTCGAGATCGGGCCCGAGGAGACGCACCGATCGACGCTCGCCGCCGATGACCGCGAGGAGCCGCGCGTCACCTTCACCGGGCAAGCGGAAGAGCGCGGGGCCGGCGCTCTGCACGAGCGCGGAGACGTCGCGATGCCACGCCTCGACGGGCTCCACTTCGATGGCAATGCGCTCCGCGGCAGCCTCGATCCAGGCGCCGAGCCAGCGGGAATCGCGGGCCAGCGCAGGATCGGGCCGAGGGGGCATGTCGGCGTCGCGCGGGCCGAGGTGCGCGCGGCGGGCGAGCGCATGCATGGCCTCGCCGAGGCGCTCCAAAGGCCAGGCGTAGGCGTCGACGGGTGTCATGCGATCTCCCCTGGATCGCGCTCGACGACGCGGCCCCCGTCGAGGCGGATGCGCCGCCAGCCGGGGCCGGACCAGAGGCCGGTGCGCACCGTCTCTTCGGCGTCGAGGAGGGCGCGATAACGTGATCCTTCCTGCGCGGCGAGCGCAGTGGGGACGCCGTCCTCGACCACGCGGCCGCCTTCGATGACGATGACCCGCTCGAACGAGAGGGTCTCTCCGACATCGTGGGTGACGCAAATCAACGTGGAGGAGCGCCACCATTCTCGGGCGCGGTCGAGGAGGGCGCGCCGCTTGCCGCGATCGAGGCCGCGGAATGGCTCGTCGAGAATGGCTATCCGCGGAGAGGCACAAAGAAGTGCGCGTCCCAAACGAATGCGCTGTCCCTCGCCGCCCGAGACCAAGGAGCCGCTCTCCCCCAAAATGGTTTGCAGGCCGTCGGGGAGGCGCTCCAAGACACCATGCAAGTCGGCGGTCTCGATGGCTTCGCCGAGCGGGCCGGCGGAGGTGCCGTCGGAGCCATAACGGAGGTTGTCGAGGAAGGGTCGATTCCAGAGCTGGACACCGGGATCCACCCAGGCGGCGTGGCGGCGCAGGGCGTGGAGCCGAGCGCCCGCGAGCGGCGCGCCGTCGACGAGCACGCGGCCCGCGGCGGGGCGGTGCCAACCGAGCAGGAGGCCGACGAGCGTCGATTTCCCGGCCCCCGAGGCGCCCACGACGGCCACGTGGCTGCCCGCGGGGAGGTGCAAATCGACTCCATCGAGAATGGTATGGCCGCCGGCGACCACACTGACACCCTCCAAGTCGACGGCGACCCCACCGGATCCGGAGAGGGCCTCGGGGCCATTGTCGGGCTCGTCGTCGCCGGGCTCTTCGAGGGCGCCGAGCGGCTCCAAGAGGCGGAGGGTGACGTTGCGTTGGGCCGGCACTTGGCGGACCGCGACGGCGAGCTGCTGTCCGAGGACAGGCAGGTTGAGGGCCCAATACACGAGGAGCAATACGCCGCTGGGATCGCCGTGCCCTTCGACATATCGAATCAAGAGCAGGGCCGCGAGCGCGAGGCCGGTCGTGCCGCTGACTGCGTCGGTGGCGACGGCGGCGCGGACGACGTCGCCGGCGGCGCGGGCCCATTCGACGAGGAGGCTCTCGTGCTCGCGCCGCACCGCGCGCTCGGCGCCGTGGGTGCGCACGGGGACGAGGCCGAGGAGCGCATCGAGGTAGAAGCGACCGAGGGCGCCGAGGTGGCTGCGCGCGCGGAGATCGCGCTCACGCACCACCGGATGCGCGACGATGGGCACGATCACCGCGAGCAGCGCGGCGGGGACGGCGACCCACGCGCTCGCGGGATCGAGCCAGGTGATGCCGGCCGTGGTGATCACGAGATCACCGCCGGCGCGGAGGATCTGGGCGGAGAGCTCGGGGAGCGCGCGCACGGCGTGGAGGACGTGGCTGCGCTCGGCCATGTCGCTCACGGGCCGGCTCTGGAGATAACGATCACCGAGCCGCGGCAGCTTGGCGAGGAACGCGAGGCGGAGGCGCGTTTCGAGGCGCCGACCGATGCGCCGCGCCTCGATGCCGAAAGGGATCTCGAGCGCGATGAGGACGACGAGGAACGCGAGGAGCGCGGAGGCGGCGCCGAGGCGCTGGCGAAAGACGCCGAGATCGCGGCCGATCTCGAGCACGCCCCGAAAGAGCATGGCCTCGATGGCCACGCTGATCACCGATGCGACGAGCGCGCCTGCGAGCAACGCCGGCGCGAGCGCGCCATCCATGCGGAGGAAGCGGAGGAGCTCGTGCATTGGGCGGCTCGGCGGCTCGCGCAGCGCGGCGCGCAGCTCCGCGGATCGCGGCACGGCGGCGGCGCCTTCACGTTTGCCGGCGACGCGGATCAGGACGGCACCGCGCAAGAGGACCTGCGGCTCGCCGTCGTCGCCGGGCGGTGCGGCGCGCGCGGTCCAATACGCTTCGGGGATGGCGTCGGCGTCGCCATCCATCGCCTGCGCGTGGAGCGAGCGCAGGACGCGGCCGGCCTCGCGTCCGCGCGCGATGGCGCCCGATTGCACCATGGCCGTCGTGGCGCGCGTGGCCGCGTCGAGCGCGGCGACGGGACCGTGGGATTCGTCGCTCGAGACTTGGGCCACGAGATCGGCGACGTCGCTCGCGCAGCCGAGATCGCGGAGCTGCCGATTCAGCACGGCGTGGAACGTGTCGGAGGCGGTCCACTCGCGGAACGCCGCGGCCGGCACGGGCATGGTGTGGATGTGGAGCTGCGCGAGGAACGCGGCCTCGCTCATCCAACGGCGGCCCATGGCGGGAT
This sequence comes from Minicystis rosea, assembly GCA_001931535.1. Taxonomy (GTDB): domain Bacteria; phylum Myxococcota_A; class Polyangia; order Polyangiales; family Polyangiaceae; genus Minicystis; species Minicystis rosea. The sequence goes on along the minus strand of CP016211.1, from coordinate 12,559,429 downwards.
CCATCACCTGCACGAGCCCGCGATGACGGCGCCAGAGCACCACGAAATGGGTGAAGCCGCTGGGCTGCCGCACCACGACGATGGCGGGGATGGCCTCGGCTTCGTCGAGGAAGAGGTGATCGGGCGGGAGCATCACCTGCTCGGCGTCGAGGCCCAGCTCACCGGCGATGGCTTCCAAGGTGTCGATGGATGTCCCGTCGACGTCCGTTTGGCACGCTTCGCGGAGGCGGCCATAGCTCGCATGGACGAAGAACCCGTCCAAAAGGCACTTGAGCGCGGCTGGGCCGCAGTCCATGGCGGATGTCTGAATGACCTCCGGCGCGAAGAAGCGCCGGGCCCGAGGGGCTTTGCTCACTCCCCTGCTCCGCGACGCGAAGGCCCGCTGCGGCCGAGCACTTTGCCAGCTGCGCGCAGGGCGAGGCGCGCCGGCGTGGCCCGCTCGACTTCGACCTCCACCGATCCGGGCAAACCATGTTGGAGCGGGATGCGCGAATGGGGATCGGGTGTCACGTCGAGCTCGACACGAATGCGCCCATAACGTGCCTCGCTCGCGACCTTGGCCACGCGCGCGCCGACGGTGCCATATTGGGTCCAAGGGAATCCATCGAGCCTTAGGCGGGCCGCTTGGCCTTCGCGGAGGCGGCCGAGCGCGGCTGGAGGCGCGAAGTCGGCAATGGCGCGCAGCTCGCCGCCGGGGATCACGGCCCCCAGTTTGTCGCCTTCACGCACCCAGGCGCCGGCACGAAGCGGAGCGACCTCACCCACGCGCCCGCGCACGGGCGACACGATGGTGCGTTTGGAGACCGCTTCTTCGAGCACGCGAATCTGCGCTTCGCTCGTGGCCTTTTGGCCGTCGAGCTCCGCGATTTGCCGCCCGAGGCTCTCGATGCGGCTCCGGGCTTCGCTCTCGCGCGTGCGCTGCTCGCCCGCCAGCCGATCCACGTCGAGCGCCAGGGCGGTCACGGCGGCGCGGCGCTTCTCGGCCTCGGTGCGCGCGCGGAGGAGCTCGATCTCGGTGAGCGCGCCGCCGTCGAACATCTGCGCGGCGCGCTTCGCCTCCTCCTGCGCGAGCGCGGCCGCGTGATCGCCCTCGGCGCGACGCGCGCGACCTTCCTCGATGGCCGAATCGCTCGCGCGCCGCGCGTCGCGGAGCACCTGCTCCTCGGCCGCGAGCTGCCGCCGCAAAGCATCGATTTGCGGGCCGAGCGTGGCGAGCCGGGCGCGCTCCTCGGCGAGCCTCCGCTGCTCGAGCTCGGCGTCGAGCTCGACCACGACCTGCCCTGCCTCGACCTCGCGCCCGAGCTCCAGCGCGCTCGTCTTCACCCTCCCCGCGACCGGCGCGTCGATCGTGTGCGCAGCGCGATCGACCTCGATCCGCGCCGTCTCCGCGGTCTCGTAAACGATCACCTCCGCCGCGAAGAACCACGCGAGCCAGCCGCCGAGGAGCACCGCGGCCAAAGCCGCCGTCCACAGGGATCGCCGCGGTCGATCGACCGCGAGCGCACGTAAGGATTGAGAGAAGGTCGCAGCCACGAAGCGAACGCAGAATAGAACGACGAAGGCGCCGAGCAAACCCGAGAGGGCGCGCGATGGTCGATCGAGAAAGCCGACGCGGCGCCGTCACGAAGAAGACGGCTCCGCCGCTGCTCAAAACAACGTGCCCGTCAACACGAGGCCCGGCGCGCTCCCGCGCTCACCGACGATCATCGTGGGCGCGAGGCGAATCGACGCCGGCACGAGGAGCGGTGGTTTCTCCGGCACGTCGGGCGGAGGGGGCGGAGGCGGCGCGATGGGCGGATCCGGCTCGGGTGGAGCGAGGATGGTGGAGACGAGGCCGTGCACGAAGAGGGCGCCGGACCAGCTCGCAGCGCCGATCCAAGCGTTGCGGTCGCGATCGCTCTTGATGGCCGCCGGGATCGCAACGGCGAGCTGCGGCGCGGTGAGCGCCATGGCCGCAACGCCGAGCGGACGAGAGAGGAGCCGTTGAGAGAAGGCGTGGCCGAGCGCAAACGTGGTGAGCGTCGCGTTGGCGCCGACCATCAACGAGAGCGCCGGCAAGAGCTCGGGGCGCACGCGATCGGTGGCCGCACCCCAGATGCCGTGGGTGGTCATGGCGTTGATCCACATGGGAGGGATCACGATGAGCGCGAGGGCCGGCTCGCTCCTTTTGTTGTCGAGCACCACCGCGGTGAGACCGCCCGTGACGAGCACCGATTGCGGAGCGACCAGCGCGATCTCCGTGATGGCCCCGGCGCGTGTCGGCAATCGCCCCTTGGCGGCGACGAAGACATCATAGCTCGTGAGTCCGACGTCCACGCCGAAGACGACCAGCACCGCCCCGGCAATGGCGGTGTCTCCGCTGGCGTGCACCGCACGCGGCGACGAGGCCCAGAGGGCCGCCGCCATCGCGAGCGCCACCGCCGTCCGTCGCGTCGATCGCATGCCCGCAGGATCGCGCGCGGACGGCGCGCTTGTCGAGGGCCACGCGCCCGCCCGGATCGCGGGGGCGCGGCCCTCATGCGATCACATCGCGTTCTCTTTCATCTTCTGACAAGCACCGTCCTCGGCGTGGGAGCAGGCGAGCTTGAGATACTCCGCGGCCTTGGCCCGGTCCTTGGGCACGCCGGCGAGGCCGAGGAGATAGATGTAACCGATGTTGGAGCAGCTCCCCCACGAGGCGTCGTCACAGGCCATTTGGAAGTACTTGATACCTTCCTTGCCATTGGGCGAGAGACCAGCCTTGCCCATGGTGTGAAAATACGCGAGCTGATCACAGGACGCCGGATCGCTCGACTTGCACCCTTCCTCCACCAATGCGCGGGCCTTGGCCACGTCCTTCGGGACGCCGAGGCCGGCTTCGAGCAGGCGAGCCAGGTTGGAGCAACCCGAGATGGTGCCGACGTCACAAGCACCTTGATAGAGCTTGGCGGCGCCCGCGAGATCCTTTCCGCCCATGAGCCCGGCTTCGAGGATGTTGCCGAGGCTGACGCAGCCGCTCGGATAGAAGCGATCCTTCTTGCCGTCGCAAACCTGCTTGAGGAGCGCCACCGCGGCCCCTACATCCTTCTTGGCGCCGCGGCCCTGAGCGATGGAGTTCGCGTAGGCATTGCACGCCATGGCGAGATTGTGAGTCTCGCAGTAGGTCTTGAAGATGCCCGTGCCTTCCGCCGAATTCTTGGGGGCGCCGATGCCGCTCTGCTTGAGATCGCCGATGACCGCGCACGCGTCGCGCTCGCCCCACTCGCAGGCTTGATTGAGGAGCTCGAGCCCCCGGCGGCCGTCGAAGGCGACGCCGCGGCCGGTGGCGAACATGGTGCCGAGCTCGCCGCAGCCGCCGGCGTCGCCGCCCTCACAAGCCTTCTTGAAGAGATCGGAGGCCTTCTCGCGATTGCGCTCGAGGCCCACCGCATATTGGTTGAAGGCGCCCAGGTTGACGCAGCCCACGAGCTCGCCGCCGTCACAGGCACGCGTGGAGAACGAGACGGCGGCGGCCGGATCTTTGGTGAGCTCGGCGGGGGCGGGATGGTGAGCCCCCAGCCGCTGCAACCGACGGAGTAGATGCCGTCACAAGCGAGCTTGAAGGCGGCGACGCCGCGCACCTCGCGACGGATGGTGAACGCCGCTTTGGCGGACAGGACACCGGCGCTCGTGCACGCGGAAGGCTCGCCCGCGTCGCAGGCCTCTTTGAGCAGCTCGGCGCCGCGCTTCACGTCTTTGAAGACGCCGGCGCCGAGGACCGTGCGCACACCGAGGTTGGCGCAGCCGGCGGGCTCGCCCGCGTCGCAGGCCTGTTGTTCGAGCTGGACGGCGCGGCCTTCTTCCTTCTTGTCGGCGCCGAGGATCACTGCGAGCGCCACGCACTCCCGCGCTTCGCCGTGCTCGCAGGCCGCGCCGAGCCCCGCGCCCGCGCCCTGCGCCAGCTCGGCGGCTTTGGCTTCGTCCTGTTTGATGCCGCGGCCCGCGCCGAGCATGAAGCTCTTGTACGCGCAGCCCAAGGCATCTCCCGCCTGACAGGCCTTGTCGTAGAGCGCCGCCGCGCGCACGCGATCCCGCGGAACCCCGGCGCCGAGCTCGTGCAAAGCACCGAGCGCGCTGCACGCGGGCGAGTCGCCCTTGTCGCATGCTTTGGTGTAGAGCGAAGCGGCTTTGGCCACGTCCTTGCGCTCGGCGAGGGCGCCGCCGCGCCGGCAGCCGCGCAGCTCGCCGGCGTCGCAGGCCTTGTCGTAATCGGCGCGCGCGATCGCTTCGCGATCGTCGCCGAGCTTGAGGCGCTGCACGAGATCGCCGTGGAGCACGCACGCCTCCCCCGCGCGATCGTTGCACGCGCGCTTGCACGAATCGGCGATGTCCGCGCCGTTCGCGGCCGTGGCGGTGGCCGCGTTCTGCTCGCAGCTGCTGCGGGCGCGCGCGGCTCGCATCTTGGAGATGCCCAAAGCGCCGAGCGCGACCAGCGCGAGCGCGACGCCGCCGCCGATGAGCGCGACGGGCGCGCCCTTCTTCTTCGCGGCCGCGGGCTTGCTCGCCACCGCCACGCCCTGCGGCGTGGTCGCGGGCGCGCCGTAAGGCATCTGCGGGCCGACCGCGGCATAAGGCATCTGCGGATTCGAGGGCTGCACCGGCCGCCCTTGCAACGAGGGTTGGGCCTGCAATGAAGGCTGCCCCTGCAACGAGGGTTGCGCCGTGGCCGGCACCTGCGGCGGTGTCGCGGACACGCCGAGCGGAGCGCCCATGACCGTGGGGCTCGGCGGCTGCGCCGCGAGATGAGCGACCGGCGCGGTGGCCCCAAAGGCCGTTCCCCCCGCGAGAGGCGCGGGCGCGAAGCCGCTCAGGATCGAGGAGAGCGCGGCGCGCGCCTCGGCCGCGTTGGGGAAGCGCGCACTCATCTCGCGGTGGACGCAGCGCGCGAACCAATCGTCGAAGCCGGGCGGGAGCGAGGCGGCCGCGCCGAACTGCGCGGCGCGCGCGGCCGCGGGGATCACCGGCTCGAAGAGGATCTCGCGCATCAGCGAGGCCGTGTTGGCGTGCTCGTCGTTGGCCGCGATCCAATAGATGCGCCCCGTGAGCATGCGGAACGCGATGAGGCCGAGCGCCCACACATCCGTTTGCGGTCCAACGGTCGAGTGCGCCGAGGTCTGCTCCGGCGCCATCCACAACGGAGTGCCGATGGCCGCGGTGGAGTGGGTCTTGGCCTCGGCCACCACCTTGGCGATGCCGAAGTCGAGGACCTTCACGGTGAACGAGGCGCCCTCGCGGTGCGACGCGGCGAGGAAGATGTTCTCCGGCTTGAGATCGCGATGCACCACGCCGGACGCATGCGCGGCCGCGAGCGCGTGACAGAGCTGCGCGAAGATGTGCGCGACCTCCGCGGGCGAGAGCGCGCCGCGCCGGCGGAGCGCGGTGGCGAGATCCTCGCCCTTCAAGAGCTCCATCACGATGTACGGATACCCGGTGGCGTCGTCGACGCCGGCCGCGAGCACCTGCACGACGTGCTCGCTCTCGATGCGGGCGCCGACGCGCGCCTCCTGCTCGAAGCGCTGGCGCGATCGCGGGTCCTGCACGAACTGCGGGAGCATGAGCTTCAGCGCGCGCTGGCTGCCGGTGCTGAGCTGCTCGACGACGTAGACGGCGCCCATGCCGCCCTCGTTGAGAGGACGAATGACCTTGTAGTCGCGGGCGAAGATCGTGTCGTTCGCGAGAGAAACACCCATGGTCGGGCGATGCTAGCCCAGGAAGCGAGGCAAATTGAACAGCGCATCGCCAGACCTTCTGTCAGACCAATCCTTACGCCGGGCGGTGACGAAGCGTCCGCTGCGTCACGATCCTCGGCGCCTGATCCGGTATAGACCTAGGCGCAGCATCTGCGCGTCCCCGTAGTATTCGAGCCACACGTCGCCGCGGTTCGGCACCGTCTTCTCGAGAACCGGGATGAGCTCGAAGCGCTCGCGGAGCCGCGCGCACGCGGGCTGGACGGCATCACCATGCGGCGGCGGCCGGCCCGCTTCGCGGAACTCGGCATGACAGCGCATTCCCCAATAAAAGAACGACGGGCGCTCGAAATCCGGCTCGTCGATCCAATCACGAATCGACGATACCCGCCCTGCGCCCATCGGCGGTCGAACCAGGTAATCGGGGAAGTGATGATGGGTGAAGTCGGAGCCTGGTGAAGCCTGGTTGCGATCGGCCCGATCCATCCGCACCAGCGTGTACGGCTCGGCCGGGAGGCGGGCGAGCGCCTCGCGGAGGAAGTCTTCTTCGGCTTGCTCGTTGGTCGCGGCCCACAGTTTCACCGCGGTGGGGACGGCGCTGCCGGCGACGGCCAGCACCAAGAGGGCGCGGGCCCAATGCCGTGGCCATCGCTCCCAGATCGCCGCGACGCCGGCCGCGGCCAGCATCGTCACGAGAAGCGCCCCGGGCACGTGCACGCGCGCCATGTTGGCGCGGCACAGATCGAGACCGTACGTGGCCACGGCGATCACCGCGGCGAGGACGAGGGCGGCGCGGGCGCGGAGCTCCGATCGTTTGAGCACCAACGATTCGCCGAGCCCGACGATCGCGAGGAGCACGAGCGCCGCGGGATAGAGCGAAGGCGTGAGGATCGTGTCCTCGGCGACCACCGAGCGCAGCATGCGCGAGAGGCCTCCGTTCGCGCCGGGGAGGCTGTCGCGATCCTCGAGAGCGGAGGCCGCACCGAGCACGTGCAGCGCGTGCGGCAACACGACGAGCGCGGCGACGGCAGCGACCGCGTAGAGCACCGGATCGCGGAAGCGCGCCCGCGGAGGCGCGAGGCCGACGGTGAAGAGGGCGAGCAGCACCGGCAAGAGGAGCGGCATCTCGGGCCGCGCGCTGGCCGCGAGCGCGAGCAGCGGCGCCGCGCGGAGGAGCGCCGATCGCGCGCCCGTGTCGAGGAACTCCTCCCAGAGCACGAGCCCGCCGAAGAGCCAGAAGAGGCAGGGCACGTGGTTCGCGTCGGAGGCGTCGTTCTTGATGAAGAGCGGCACCGTGGCCACGAGCGCCGCGAAGACGGCGCCGATGCGCGGCGCGCGCAGGTAGCGCGCGGCGAACGTGGCGAGCAGCGGAATCGCGAGCACGCCGACGACGGCGTTGATCCAGAGGAGGGTCTTGTGATCCTGTGGGAGGACGCCGAAGAGCGCGTGGTAGAGCGCGAGCGATCCCATCCCGTAGTGCGACGCCGCGGACAGCTCGATGGCCTGCTGCGTGAGCAGGTAACCGATGTACATCGTGACGATCTGCTTGGGCGCGATCACCCAGCGGACCAGCGCCGCGACGCCGAGCGAGGCCACGAGGAGGCGACGCGAGGCCACGTCGGCCTCGCCGCGAAAGAGCCGCACGGCGCGCGCATAGGCCGCGAGCGTGCACGGGATGGAGAGCGCGAGCAGGACGAGCGCGACGAGGGCGCGGAGGTTGGAGAGCGTCTCGGCCGACATGTCGACGCGTCGCCGCTAGCCGCTCGTGCCGCGCTTCTTGCGCTGCATCAGCAACCACGCGAGGGCGGAGCCGAGGCCGGCCGCGAGCGCGATGCCACCGAAGGTGCCCGGCGACGTGAACGCGCGGTGCGGCTGCGGCGGCATGGACGTGCTCGCCGGCGCGGGCGGGAGCGGATCGAACAGATCCACCGGCTGCGCGGCCCCGCGCTGCACGGCCTCTAGGTGCGCGAGCATTTCCTTCACGCGCCGATGCTTGGCCTCGTTGCGCTGGACGCCCTGCTTCTCGAGCGCGTCGCTCATGTCCAAGTAAGTGCGAATGTCGGTGATGGAGCGCGCCAGGTTCGTCCGCTGGAAGATCTCGCCGCGACAATAGAAGACATCGGGATCGTTCTGCGCGAGGGGGATCGCGGCTTCGATGAGCTGCTCGGCCTCGCGCTGGTGGCCGAGGCGGAAGTGGCTCACACCCAAGTAGACGTACACGCGCGGCTCGAAATCGTACTTGGGCCGCGTGCGCTCGAGGTACTTGATCGTGCGCTCGTAATAGGCCGCTTTCTCCGCGCGCGTCTTGCCGTGGCGATGACCGCAATAGTGGGCCGCGACGCCGGCGACGAACTGCGCGAGCGTGTCGTCGGGGTGCGCATCGGCTTCGGCCGTGTAGCGATCGACGACCTCCGCGGTGGGCGCCGTGCTGGCGAGCGAGGCCACGACCATCCCGAGAACACCGTTCTCCGGCGCGGTGCGGGCCAATGCGCGGAAGGCCTCGAAGGCCTCTTGCATCTTGCCCTCGCGGTAGAGCTTCACGCCCACCATGAAGGCCTCCGATTGCTCGGCGGTGAACGATCCGCTCGCGGTCGTGGGCGCGGAGGGCCCATCCTGCGGCACGCCGAGACCGGGCGCCTCGGCGGAGACCCAGCGCCACGTTTTGTCGAGCGTGCCGAGGCGCCGCGCGATCTCGTCGACCAAAGCCTGCGGCGCGGCGCCCTTCGTCACCACCGCGAACCGCGCCGTCTTCGCGACCGCCTTCGCGGCCTCGGGATCGTCGGGGTGATGCAGCGCGAGCGTGACCTTCTGCGCGCCGCACCCGTACTCCGCGACGATCTTGGTGCGCTCGATGGACGCGCGATCGAGCGCACACTTCTCGGGAAGCGCCGCGCCGCCCAGGATTTCGCCCACGATCTTCTCGTTCCCGGGCGGGATCACCTTCACGAGCGGCTCGTCGGCGTGGGCCGCGCTCGCCGTGATCGTGAGGGCGCATGCAATCACGATCGCTGCGAATCCGCGGGCCGAGCGCATGGCCCCGGATGGTAGGCCCATTCGCGCGGAACGCGAAGCCCTTCGTGCCGTCAGTGGAAGGTGAACTTCGCGGTCACGTTGTTCTGCACCACGATGTCGTCGACCTCGATCGGCGTCGAGGCGATGGCCTCGATCTTCAACGCGCGCGGCACGAAGCGCGACGCGCCTCCCTCCTCGATGGACTGGACGGGCCCGAGGGTGACGCCGGCCGCGCCCGCGATGGTCTCGGCGTCGCGCTTCGCGTCGCGCACGGCGGCGGCGAGCGCCTCGTCCTCGGCCGAGGAAGGATCGGCGAGGAAGAAATCGATCCCACCAATGCTGTTGGCGCCCGCGCCGAGGGCCTTGTCGAGGATGAGCGAGCCGCGGTTGCCGAGCTCTTCGACGGGCACGCGCACGATGGTGATGGAGACGTGGTTCGTCGCGGCATAGCCGACGATGCGCGGCGCTTGGTGGTCCCGCGAGGGCGCAGCGAACACCGGGCTCACCTGGAGGATGCGTGTCTCGGTGGTGAGGTCGGGGAGATCGAGCGCCTTCACCGCCTCGAGCACACGCTGCATGGCGGTGTTCACTTGGGCGCGCGCTTGCTCGAGCGTCTGGGCCCGTGCTTCGACGCCGACGTCGACGGTGAGTGAATCGGGGCGGACCCGCACCTCGCCGCTCCCGTGCACGACGATGAGCTGCACATCGCTCGCCGCATCGCCGGCCGTATCGTCCGCGGCCGCGCCGGACGGCGCCGCCAGCCCCAGCGCGAGACCGGCGAGGAGCGCGAGGCGCTTCAGGTACTTCCGAGGTGACATGATGTCGTGCTTCCTTTCACCGCGCGGCGCAGAGGGGCGCCGTCACCCGCGGAGCATAAAGCGGTGCCCAGACGATCCTCAGGGGCGGGAAGCGCCGAGAAGACAGGCACGCACGACTCGCACGGACACGGAGAACCCGCACGAAATCGCGCCCCGGACACGACATCTTCGTCGATGCGTGACGGAACGCGAGATGGCTTGTCGGGGAGCGCGAAGCGCGCGGCGAAGCAGAGACGGAGGCGCGCTCGATCGAGAGGCCGAATCGACGGCGCGCGCCGCGAGCGCCGGACCGAGGCCCGGCGAGCCCCTCAATCCGGAATGACCTTCACCTCGCGAAGCACGGTCCACTTGCTCGTGCCCGACACGATCACGTGCTCGAGCTGACGCATGTATTCGCGGTGATGCGGGTTGCGATCGATGTCGTTGAAGACGCCTTCGAGGTCGGTGAGGTTCTCCGCGTGCGCCTCGAACTCGAGGTGCGAGTCGTTGCCTCCCAGAAAGCCCGTGAGGACGCGGACCGAGGTCGCCTTCCAGCCCACGCGATTGCCGACATCCATCTCCCACTTGCGAAGGATGGATACGCAGTCATCCACCTTGCCGAAGCGGCACGTGAACTCCCAGCGCGCGATGAACATATGGACCTGCCTTTCGCTCAGCATCACTCGTTGTCGCCCCGAGAGATCGCAGACGTCGCCCCCGGCGGCGCGGCCGAGCGTAGCAGGACACGCGCTCCCTGGGCGCAGATGTTGCGAGCCCCATCCGAACCGCCAACCGCTCGTATTCTCGACGATATTCCACGCACGAGGCACGAGCGTCCAGCGCTGTCGCCGTCGCGACGCACGCTCATGGCCCGCCGCGTCGCGCCCGCGCCGGCGGCATCCATGCACCAGGCGCGAAGCACCACGGCATGGCGTGAACGAGCATGAAGGACACGTCGCTCATGCGGAGCCGGCATCGTCACCGCGACTCGCGATCACGGTGCGCGCCCCGTCGTGCCGAGTCGCAGAGCTCGTGTGATCGTCAGGCGATGATCGCTCCACGACACCTGCGATCGCCCGAGCTCCGGCGCGCTGTCGTGAATCGTTTTCGACGAGCGGCCTTGTTCGAGCGGCGCCGAATCCTTCGTGGAAGAGGACGTGCCTCCGCGACCGCCACGGGCGATGCGTCGCGTGATGATCGTGAAGGGGTTCGACCTCGCTGCCATCGGTCGACGGCGCCCGATCGTGCGTCCGGCACGGGCCTGCTCGTCCGCCCTGATCCCACGTGAAAGGATGCGTGTCGGCCCGGATGCGAGGCGCGAGCGCGGGGGCTATACCTCCGAGCGTGGCGCTGCCTGCATCGCTCCTCGCCGCCGCGGAGGCGCACGCCTGCTTCACCGGCTGTTACAGTCACGAGACCCCCGTGGCGCTCTGCATCGACGCGGCAAGGCCGCCCGTGACGAGCTTCCACGCGGCCTGTCAGGACTGCCTGATGTTCCATCTCGGAGCGCTCGCCAGCCTGCTCCCACCGGGCATGACGCAATACGGGCTCGCTCAGGAGCTCGCCGCGCACATGCGCTCGGTGCGTGGATATCGCTGGGCCATCAGCGGTTATCACGCCACGGGACAAGGCTTCTGGTTGAGCGCGGCCTATTACGGAGATGGCTTGTTCCTCGTCGACGGCTCCCGCAATCACGGCGGCGCCCGCGACGTGGATCTGCTCGTCCAGGCGTTCCGGTCGAAGCTCGTGCAGCCGGACGATCAGGGCATGCTCGATCCCGCGCTCTATGCCTCCGAGATCGTCCACCTGAGCTGCTCTCCGCCGCTCGGCATGGTGAAGACGAAGCAAGACATCCTGCGATCTCCGCAGTGCAGCCTCTCCCCGCGTCAGGGGCTCCGTCGCGTGTGCATCGTCGAGTTCCTCCCGCTCACGACCATGACGACGAACCACAAGTCGCCGCCTCCGCCCGCCGTGAAGCCTCCGCCTCCGCCGTCTCCACCTGCGGTGCGCAGCCCCTCGCCCCCAGCCGTGGTGCGCCCGCCGGCGCGTACGCTGCGCGTCGGCGACGTGTGCCCCGCGTGCGGCGCCGAGGTGAAGGAGCGCCCGCTCTTCTCGGGCACGTTCGTCGGCTGCCTCTGCTGAGCACGCCGCCCGAGCGCTGACGGCGCTCGCCGTCGACGCGTCTCAGCTGTCGCGGCTGAGCAGCTTGCGGAGCAGCTCGAGCGGGTGGAACCCGAAGACGTCCTTCACGTCGCGATCGCCCGTGGTCAGATCGCGCAGCGCCGCCATCGCCGGCGCCACCACGCCGACCGGATCCATGCGCTCGGCCACCACGCGCAGCGCGTTCCACGCGGCGCGGCCCGCGTCGACGCCCAGCGGAATGGCGAGCGGCGCCGGCAGCGGCGAGAGGATGATGTCACGCAGCGCCGCGGCCCGCGCCCACGCGCCGGGGTTGGGATCGACCTCGAGCTTGCGGACCGTCATCACCTCCGCGTAGCAGCCGAAGGCGAGCTCGCCGCAGCGCTCTTCGATGGCGCGCGCCAGATGGCGGTAATCGCGCCGCCAGTCGCCGGCGAGCAGGCCCATGTCGCTGCGCACCTCGTCGGGGCCGAGGATCAAGTTCACGCCGCCCGCGCCGCGACGGAGCGCGATGCTCGTCCACAGCTCGCCCGCCTCGAAGAGGCCCACCACCATCGTGCGGCCCACGGGGCACACGGAGTCGAGGCTGCCGCGCACCATCGAAGGCGACGGCACGGGCACGCCGCGCAGGCGGAAGGGCCAGAGATCGATGCGCCCCGCCGCGAGCTCTTCACGCGCCGCGAGCGCGAGCGTGATGGCCTGCGCCGTGATGTCGTCGCCGCGGCGCGTGCGCTCGGCGAAGCGATCCATGATGGTCTCGAGCGTCCCCTGCTCGAGGATCAGCGCCCAGCTCGCGTGGTGCGCGTGGGCGAGCGCTTCGGACGAGCACGGGAACATGCGCTGCGCCTCGTCGAGCCGGAGGCGGCCGACCTCGGTGTGCACCAGCTTGATGAGCTTGCCCGCGGCGTGTACCGCGACGACACCGCCGCGCGCGCGGCCCGGATCACGCAGCTCGCCGGCGGCCCGACGCGGGCGGAAGAGCGAGAGGACCCGCGTCCAGTCGGTCGCCGTGAAGCCTTCGAAGCGAACGTCGGCGGAGAGCACGGCGCGAGCGTAGTACCGTTCGCCAAAAATCCACGCGGATTTTTGGCCCCGTTCGGCGGCGGGCAGCGCCTGCTATGCGCCCCACCAAAGCATCTCGTGCACCTGCTCCCGCTTTTGCACGGACAGGATGACGCGAAGCTTGTCTCCCTCGACCTGGACCACCGGCGCCGGGAAGGAGTCCGCCGGGTAATACGCGCCCTTCACGAACCCGTCGGCGTCGAGCCAGAAGAGGTGGAGCCCCTGCTCGGCGGGCCCATGCATGAGCAACATGCGCCCGCCGCCGAGGAGCGCGAAGTCGAGGTGCTTGAACTTGATCTCCTCGAACCGCTCCGGCGAAGGAAAGTCCGCGCCCACGTCGCGCATCTCCGGCAGGTGCGCGCGGAGGTGCTTGTAGAGCAGATCGTAGCGGACCTTGGAGAGCCGCGGCAGCCGGCGATCGGGCGGCGCGATCACGCGGAGCTTCGACGCATCGAAGGTCGGCACCTCCACGTGCGTGCGGTAGCGATCGACGAGGCGCCCCTTCTCGATCTCTTCGTCCGAGAGCGCCTTGAGCCACCAGTGGAACACCGCGAGATCCGCGGTCCCCGCCGGCGAATCGAGCCGCACCATCGACTCCCACAGCGGCTGCCGCGCCTGCCACACGCCGCCGTGCGCGCGCACGATGCACGCCGCGACGTAGAGCGCGCCATGGGTCACCATCGTCACGAGCATCGGCGGCTCGCCTGCGGACGGTGTCGCGATCCACGCGTCGCGCCGCTCCTTCGTGAGCAGCGGCCCGAGCCGATGCACCGACGCGTCGGTGAAATCGAGCGCGAGATCGGGCACGCCGAGCGCCTTGGGCGCGAGGTGGGCGAAGATCTCCGCGGCCTCGTCGAGCCGCGCGAAGATCGCCGGGTTCTGCCCCGGGTTCGCGTCCGTCGCTCGCGCGCGCGCGAGAGCGGCGCGCGCCTCGGGCGGGTAGAGCGGCAGGAAGTAGCGATCGAAGAGCCGCTCGGCCGTGAGCGGCGCGTCCTTGGCGAGCTCATTCATGCGGCGCTCGCTCCCGAAACATGCTGAAAATCATGGGCAGATCGCGTTGCGCACGCCGCTGTCGGGCCGCCGTTTGCAACATTTCCCGAAGCGACGACGTGAGGCCCGAAGCGGTGAAACGCTCTGGAAATCAAGGGTGGATCGCGGGGTGGTGGGGCCCCGACGGCAAGGCCTCCGGGGCGGCGGGGGCGCGTGCCCCCGCCGTGTGACTCAAAACATCTTCTTGCGCTTCGACGACGAGAGGATGTTGAGCATCTCGCGGTACTTCGCCACCGTGCGGCGCGCGATCTTGATGCCCTCCTTGTCCTCGAGGATCTTCACGATCGCCTGGTCGCTGTAGGGGTTGCCCTTGTCCTCGGCGGCGATGATCTTCTTGATCGCCTGCTTCACGCTCTCGGAGGCGATGTCCTCGTCGGCCACGCGGTGGATCGACGAGTTGAAGAAGTACTTCAGCTCGAAGAGCCCCTGCGGCGTGTGCACGTACTTGTTCGAGGTCACGCGCGAGATGGTCGACTCGTGCATGCCCACGGCCTCGGCCACGTCGCGGAGGATCATCGGCTTCAGGTAGCCGACGCCCTTCTCCAAGAACTCGCGCTGCTTCTCCACGATGCACTCGGTGACCTTGATGATGGTCCGCCGGCGCTGCTCGATGGCGCGGATGAGCCACTGCGCGCTGCGCAGCTTCTCGCTGATGAACTCCTTGGCCTTGGGGTCCTTCAGCATCTTCTGCGCGAGGTTCTCGTTGATGTAGAGCCGCTGGAGCCCCTTGTCGTTGTCGCTGACGACGAACTGGTCGGCGTCCTTGATCACGTAGACGTCGGGCGTGATCGCGATCGTCTTCTCGTCGACCTCGGCGAAGTTCCGCGCCGGGACGCTCTCGAGCTTCATGATCTCCTGGACGGCCTCGTAGACCTCCTCCAGCGGGATCTTGAGCGCCTTGGCGATCGCGGGGAAGTTGCGGCGCTCCACGTTGTGGAGGTGCTCGTTGATGATCGTCTTCTCGATCTCGTCGAAGCCGAGCACCTCGGCCTGCACCATCAGGCACTCCGAGAGGCCGCGCGCCGCGACGCCGATGGGATCGAAGCGCTGGATGAGGCGGAGCACCTCCTCCGCGTCGTCGGGATCGAGCTCGGCCTCGCGGGCCAGGTCCTGGACGGTGAGGTCCTCGATCTTCTCTCCGTTCGGCCCTTCGCCGCCCTTGAGATCGAGGTAGCCCTTCTCGTCGAGGTTGCCGATGACGAGCTCGGCGAACTGCCGCTCGTTCTCGACGAAGTCGCTCATCTGGAGCTGCCACACGAGGTGATCGCGCAGGTTCGAGGGCTTCGTCAGGTTCTGCTCGATCGGAGGCAGCTCCTCGAAGCCGCCGCGATGCGACGGGAGCGCCTGCTGGAGCTGGCGGTTCTCGAGGAACTGCTCCCAGTCGACCTCCTTGGCGCGCTTCTCGGCGTCGCGCGCGGCGGTGTCGTTCTGCTCCCGCTCGTTGCGCTCCATGTTCTCGAGACGCTGCTCGTTCGAGGCCGCGCTGTTGGAGTGCTTGTCGTCGCCCTCGCCCCGCTTGGGGTCCGTCTGGTCGTCGGCCAGAACAGGATTGCCGTCGAGCTCCTTCCGGATCTCATCCACCAGCTCGAGACGCGACAGTTGCAAGAGGCGGATCGCCTGCACCAACTGCGGCGTCATTACGAGCTGCTGGGACAGCTTGAACTGGAGCTTCATCTCCATGCCCATAGAGAGCTCCTAATTCTCCGTGCGCCCCGGCCGCCGCCGGGCACGCGAGGTCCGTGCCATCGAAGGGATCATCGTCCGCATCAAGGCTCACGTTAGCATCGATCGGACGCGCGGCCCGAGTCTTGCTTTCAGGGACGGTCAAAAAAAGCCTCCCCTACCACGCTAGCGCGGCGTTTTTTCTGCGTGCCGGACGGAGGTCAGCGATGGTCGTCGCGGCGTC
This sequence comes from Minicystis rosea, assembly GCA_001931535.1. Lineage (GTDB taxonomy): Bacteria > Myxococcota_A > Polyangia > Polyangiales > Polyangiaceae > Minicystis > Minicystis rosea. The sequence continues at coordinate 12,543,758 of CP016211.1, read as the reverse complement.
CGCGCACGAATCTCTGTATTCCAGCGAACAACCACCGCTTCCAGCGCTTGATTTCAGGGGAATCCTGGGGATTCTTGCGGTGGCCGAGGTGCCGGAAACATTGCACCATCGGTTCGGGGGCTAGCCATGGATATGGAGCGATCGAGCGCTCGTGCTGCGTCCCCGCTGGTGGAGACCGCCGCGACGAGCAAACAGCACATCCTTGCCCGATCGCCCTTCGCTGGGCTGCCGGGCGAGAGCCAAAGCGCCCTCCTCGATCTCGCCGCCCTCGAGCAACTGCCGCGGCGACACGCGATCACCACGCAGGGCGAGCCCACGCGGAGCTTGCTCGTGATCGGCAGCGGTCGCGTGAAGATCGAGCGAATGCGCGAGGACCGCGCCGTGCCGCTCGGGCATCGCGGGCCGGGCCATCTGATCGGCGAGACCGCGCTCTCCGGCGCGGCGACGGCCACCGAGAGCGCGAGCGTGGTCGACGACGTCGAAGCGCTCGTCATCCCGCTCGTGCCGCTCCGCCAGACGATGGCGGCCGACGCGCGCCTCCGGGCTGCGGTCGCCGACGCGATCGTGGAGCAGCATCGCGAGCTCGAGCTTCGCCTCGTCGGCTTGCTCCTCCACGGCGTGGAGGCGCGGCTCGCGGCCTTCCTGCTCGACGCGGCCGACCGCTGGGGCCGGCCTCATCCGGAGGGCGAGCTCGTCACGGCGCCCTTCACGCACGCGGAGATCGCGCAGCTCATCGGCTCCACGCGCGAGACGGTCACGCTGGTCCTCGGCAAGCTGAAGCGCGAGGGTTTGCTCGCCTTCGATCACCGTCGCGTGATCATCCGCGATCGCGCGATGCTCGCGCAGCGCGCCGCTGCACCCGCTGCGTGACGCGCGCCTCGCTCTGCGTGTGCCCGCGCGGCCGCGTGCGCGGAAACACGCCCGAGCGCGTGCGACAGCGACCGCCGGCACCGAAGACGGCGCGCATCAACCGATCGAACGGATAGGGCTTCACGAGCACCTCGCCGATCTCGTCTGCCTCGCGTGGATCGAGCGGCCCATCGCACACGGCGATCACGCGACGCGGGACGAGGCCCCCTGCGCGGATGCGCGCGATCACCTCGGACGCGCTCGGCCCGCCGGGCGCGACGTCGAAGATCGCCACGTCGTAGAGGCGCGCCGCCGCGAGGGCGACGGCCTCGTCCGGCGTGGCCGCCGCCGTCACGCTGCCGCCGCGGTTCGACAGGAGGAGCGCGGTGGCGCGCCGGAGCATGGGCTCTTCGTCGAGGAGGAGGATCGACACGGGAGAGGTCATGGTACGACTCCGGCCTCCCTCACCGCCGCGGTGGAGAGGCCGCGTCGCCGAATCGCAACGCACGTGCCCGCCGAGGCCTGCGAAAAGCCACGGCGATCTGTGCCGAATTCGCCCCCGCGCCCGGGAAACGTCTCCGGGCTCACGAATCCTCGCGGCGCGAAGCTCGATTTGGTGGGCGCTTCGTGCGCAGCCGTTCGGAGCGCACGAGGCCGCCGTCACGTTCGTCGCGACGTCGTGTCTTCACGCCGCGCGGGCGGACGTGGAAAGAAGGGTGACCACCGAGCTTTGCCACGATGACGGTGATCTCGCCCGCTGCGTCGCATGAAATACGGCGCACCGTGCATTCGCGCCGTCGCCGCGGCGTCGCAGACACGTGGACCGCTTCGTGCAATGGTCCAGGACGCATCTCGTTCCTTCTTATCAAGACCAAGCCGGAGGCCCTGTCATGACGCCCGCGATCACGTCTCTCACCCCATCTGCGCTCTCCACCCCGCCCCGAACGTCTTCTCCCCGCTCCTCCTTCTGGCGCGCCATCGTCGCGAGCACCTTCGTCGTCGGCGCCCTCGGCGTGCTGGCCGCAGCCTGCGGCAGCAGCCCCGGCGGCGGCTGCACCGTCAATGGGAAGCTCTGCGCCGACACCTGCTTCGCGGGCGTCGGCTGTGCGCAGTGCGGAGCCGACGGTGACTGTTCTCCGGGCGCGCCGTTCTGCATCCTCGGCGAGTGTCGCGCCTGCCGCGGCGTCGGCGATTGCGGCGCGGCAGAAGCCTGCTTCCCACGCGACCACCAGTGCCACGCGAAGTGCGCCGCCAACGCGGACTGCAAGGCCGACGAGCCGATCTGCGACGTGGAGACCGGCACCTGCGTCGGCTGCATCGACAACAAGGACTGCCCCGCGACCTCGCCGATCTGCAGCCCCGATCGCAACCAGTGCGGCCAGTGCGCGGCGAGCGCCGATTGTGGCGCCGCCAAGCCCACCTGCGATCTCGAGCACGGCAAGTGCGAGGAGTGCCTCGTCGACGCGGACTGCCAGTCCGGCTACCTGTGCCACGATCACGGCTGCCACCTCGGCTGCCAGTCGAACGGCGACTGCCACGACGATCAGCCGCTCTGCAACCTCGAGACGGGCGCGTGCGTGGGCTGCATCGACAACGGTGACTGCGGCGCCGCGGCGCCCCTCTGCCGGGCCGACGGCCGCTGCATCCAATGCAACACGGGCAACGACTGCCCGGCCACCGCGCCCGCGTGCAGCAACGACAACCGCTGCGTCCAGTGCGTCACGGATGGCAACTGCCCGGTCGCCCTGCCCGCTTGCAGCAAGGAGAACGTCTGCGTCCAGTGCGACGGCGACCAATACTGCCCTGCCGGCACGAAGTGCAAGGACCACGTCTGCGAGCCGTAGCCGACCTCGCAGGCTGAGCCGCGTCGTTCGCTCGGACGGCGCGGCTCGCTCGTGCGCGGCGTGAGGTCGCCGATTGAACGAGGGCGGCCCCTCCGGTATCGTGCCGGCGCTTCGAGGCCGCGCACGAGTGGCGGAACTGGCATACGCACCGGGTTTAGGTTCCGGCGCCGCAAGGCTTGAGGGTTCGAGTCCCTCCTCGTGCACCCTTGGCGAAGGGCCATCGCATCGCCGATCTCGCCCTTGACGGCAGATCGGCGATCGATGCCCACGTCACCTGCGCCGAACGCAGGCCGGCCGTGTGCCCCGGCATCACCGTGCTCGGCGGTGGAGGCGCGGGCGACGACGGTGCGCCGGCTCCCGCCTCTCCCCGTCCATAGCGTCACCGGCCCGACCTCGCCCTCCCCGGCCCGCTGCCGTTCGTCCTTCGTCGTGTCTACCACTCGAAGATGCACGCGCGCGACGTCGGCCTCGGCTTCGGTTGGGCCCACACGCTCGGTTGGGAGATCGAAGCCCAACGCCGCGAGCTGATCATCTGGAACGACCAAGGCCTCGCCACGCGCTTCGATCGACCGATGCCCCCGGCCAGGAGATCATCGGCCGCTGGGGCTTCCTTCTCGGTCGCGACGAAGGAGGCTTTGGGAAAGCGCTTCGCGTCGTCTGGGTCGACGATCGAAATCGAAACCGCATCTCGCCCTGATCACGGCAGCGGTGATGGAGGCCAACCTCCTTCTTGATCCGTGAAGCCTCCTCGCTCGGAGGGGCACCGCGTCAGTGCTTCTCTTCCGCCTTCGGGGCGTCGTCCACCTTCGGTGCCTCGTAGGCCTTTTCGGGACTCACCGCCTCGGCATAAGGCCCCTCGAAGCCGTCGTGAAAGACGCGCTCGAGCTGGGCGCCGAAGGCTTCGCCGTGGACCACGATACCGACGTTGCGGCTCTTGGTGAAATAGTCACCTTCCCAGTTGCTCGTGCCCACCCAGGAGCGAGCGCCGTCGACCACCATGTATTTCGCGTGGGCCACGCGCGCGAAGGGCACGAATCCGCCGGACCAGGCGGGGATGTCGAGGAAGCGCACCGTGATCCCCGGTACGCGGGCGAGGCGCTGCAAACCCTCCACGGTGCCGCGGCGCTTGCTCCAGTCGGCCACCAAGAGATGCACTTCCACGCCGCGCGCGGCCGCGCGGCGGAGGGCGTCGTCGAGATCGGGAAAGGGTGATCCGTCACGCGAGGTCGTCTTGTAGGTGAGCACCTGCACGTGCACGGAGCGTTGGGCGCCGTCGATCAAACCGATCAGATAGGGCAGCTCCCAGCTCTTGGGATCGGGCAAGAAGCCTTTGGGGCTGAACACGGGCGTGACGGTGGCGGGCTGCCCGGCGGCCATCTCGGTGAACGAGCCCGCGCGGGGAGCGGTCTTCTGTGCCTCTTCGCCGCCGGCGAGCGTCCAATCCATGGCGAACACCTGCGCATAGGCCGCGGTGAGCCCGGGATCGCGCACGCGCACGCCCATCTCTTGAATGTGGGTGAGGGATCGCCAATCGAAGTTCTGACTGCCGAGGTAGGCCTCGCGATCGTCGACGACGAAGTACTTCGCGTGGAGCACGCCGCCCATCACACGCCCGACGTCGAAGCGTCGCACCGTGATGCCCTGGTGTGAAGCGAGCCGCTCGATGGTCTCCGGGTAGCGTTTTCCGAACATGGCATCGACCAGGAGGCGCACGGCGACGCCGCGCTCCGCCGCGGCCTCGATGGCCTGAATCACCGGCTCGAGACGGCTGTTCGGCGCGTTGCTCAAATAGAACTCGGCGATGTCCAGCGTACGCGTGGCGCCGGCGATCATCGCCGGCCAGACCTCGTACGCCTCCGGAATGTCGGGATGATCGAGGTTCGTCTCGATCGGGCCCGACTCGACCAGAACGATCTCTCCCTCGGCGCGCGGGGCGGATGCGGCCGGCGGCGTGCATCCAACGCCCATGAGAAAAACCAACGAGAACAGCGCCTTCAGCGGACGACCGCGCATGCACGCTATCTAGTCGCGGCCGCCGGTGACCACAACGGCCCATCGCCGAGCGTCGCCGCGGCGCTTCGCCGCGCTCGTCGATCGCGTCGCGGATCTCCACAGCATCACCGCGGGCGGCACCGCATCGGTGGTGCACATGGGCACGGTCATCACGAGATCGACCCTGGTGCGTCTCTTTCACCGTTGATCAACATCGTCAACAAACCGTAACATGAGGTGCATGTCCGGGGTCGTCGCGGAGATGCATTCTCCGCTGCCGGCGCCGGGCTCGGAGGAGAGATGGCGAGCGTCATCGGGCTCACTCACGCGCGGCCCTGCGTCCGAACCGCCGCTCGAAAGGGGAGCGTGCGCCAATGACGAGCAAGGTGAGCGCCCTTGCTGCGATGCCTCAACATGCTCGGGAATTTTCCAAAGGATGGAGCCTGGTGCCCAATGCGGGGTCGCTCCGTTTTCGGGGCAAGCAACCCCGACGTCGCGTGGCCCGATTGGATGGGTCGGTGCTCTGGCCGACGAAAGGATCGTCATTTGAAGAAAAAGTGCTCGGTAGCGAGAACAAGGAGGCCCAATCCATGGCTGAGAAGATGAGATTACGGAACAGAATCACGCTGCCCTCGCAGAGGCGAGGGCACCTTCCCATCGAGATGTCATGAGCGCCACTCTCCTCGCGATCCTCAATCTCGTCCTCATCGCCGTCTCCGTAGTGGGTTTCCTGACCTGCCATCGCGAGCTGCGCATCATCCGGCGCGGAATGGGTGCGTTGGACGAGGGGCAAGGCCGACGCGCGGCAACGCTCGTCAGTGGTTTGCAGGCTCTGCGGGAGCCGCTCGAGGCCATCCGCGCCGGCGTGGAGGAGCTGTCGCCGAATCGACGCGACACCGTGGATCAGCGACGCCGATTCCATGCCGCCTCCGTGCCCGCGCTTCATGCGCTCGTCCCCGAGCCCACCGGGCTTCGGCTCGATCTCCCGAGCATGGCAGACGAGGTTCGCGACTCCGAGGTCGAGACCCAAGTCATGAAGCCGCGGGCCTCCGCCGAGAGCGCCGGCGTCGCCACCATGCGCTCGACCATCGCGTCTGCGAGCAACGCGAGCACACCCATGCTCTCTGCGGGCCTCAGCCGAGCTCGAGGGCGCCATGCTCCCGCGCTGACGCCTCCGCCGAGCAAACGTACGGTGGTGGGTTTGCCGCCGCCCGCCAACGCGATTGCACAAGACACGCATCGCCCCCCGCCCGAGTCGGGATCGACCACCGTCTCACGCCGAACCGGAGCACGGGTATCGATGCCCGTCCCCTCCAGCGGTACCCCACCGCAGACGGGATTTCGCACGCTGTGTCGCCTCTGCGAAGGAATCGGAACCGTGCGCACGCGCAGCGGTGGTCTGGAGGACTGCCGCGGTTGCAATGGCGCGGGCTACATCGATCCTACGGGTGGCGCGGGAGACGAGGACGAGGAGCGGGAGGCACGATTGCCTGGCTGAGATGACCGATCGAGATCCAATCGGCGGTCTCGGGAGGTGACGCGAATGCGTCACCGGAGAGCAAGTGTCACGCGCCCCGCGCCTTCTTGGGGTGACACAGGATGTTGAGGACGATGCCATTGGGATCGCGCACGAAGAAGCGGCGCACCCCCCAGGGCTCGTTCGTCAATGGATACACGACGGAGGCCCCGCGCCTCACGGCCTCGGCGTGAACGGCGTCGACATCGGCCACCTCGATGCTGATTTGAGGGGTGATCTCGGCCGATGCGTCCTTTTGCAGCACGGTAATCTGCGCCGTGGGATTCGTGGGTGACGCAAAGGTCATGACCCAGCCGAGGTCCATGGCCACCTCGAGCCCGAGGACTCCGACGTAGAAATCTCGGCTCGCGTCGAGGTGATCGGATTGGATGTCGGGAACGACCCTGCGAATGCTCATCTGGTTTCTCCGGGCTCGGCCCGCGCGACCCTATCGCGTTGGCGAAGCCGCGCGCAAGCGCATCAGGCCTTCGGGGATCGAGGCCATTTGCCAAGAGCCTATCCCAGTAGACCTCCACGTCGCCGGCCGGCATCCTGTATGGGATGACCCACCCGCGCCGCTTCCCCATGCGCCCGAGGACGGGTGGCCTCGTCAGCGCGGGCTTGATCTTTTGCGCGCGGGTGCGCATCGGAGAGCGCCGACGAGAATACGCAGAGGAGTCGTCATGATCGCTGCCATCGATGTTGCCTACGGTCCGCACGGCGCGGTGGCCGCGTGCGTGCTGTTCCGAGACTTCGGCGACGCGACGCCGGCCGCCACGCATTTGGCGCGGCTCACCGAGGTGGCCGAGTACGAGCCGGGCGCGTTCTACAAGCGCGAGCTGCCGTGCATCCTCGCGGTGCTGCAAGCGGCGGCGACGCCGGTGGACGTGGTGGTGATCGATGGATACGTGTGGCTCTCGGCCGAGGGAAAGCCGGGGCTCGGTGCCCGCTTGTTCGAGGCGCTCGGCGGCGCGGTGAAGGTCGTGGGCGTGGCCAAGACCGGCTTCGCGGGGAGCGCGTTCGCCGAAACGGTGCTGCGCGGCGAGAGCGAAAAGCCGCTCTACGTCACCGCGGCCGGCGTGGACGCGAGCGTGGCCGCAGGCTGGATTCGTGGCATGCACGGTGAGTATCGATTGCCGACGTTGCTTCGCCGCGTGGATCGGCTCTGTCGCGACGCGGCGAGCTGAGCTTCGGGCCCCACGCTGTCTTACCCGGTAGGCAGGGGTCACGACGGATCTCGATATCGAGTCTCGGACGGACGTCTCTCACGATGTCTTGACAGGCAGGCGGGCACCGCTATATTCGCGCGCCGATTCGAGGCGTCGATCCCCTCGATCCGTCGAGCCCGTCATGATTCCCCGGCCTTCCGCGAAGAGCGCTCTTTCCACCCGCGATGCCCTGCATCGCGTGGGGTTTGCGCGCACGTCGTGCCGGGCGGTGGCTGGGCATGCGCCGGATCTGTGCGTTGGATCCGTCATTCTCGAACTAACGTGCCCCGCCCCCTGAGCGTGCCCCGTTTGCGCGGCTGATCGCCGTAAGGCGACGAATGCTCGCGCGCGCCGAACAATCGTGCGCGCCCGAGATCACGGCTGATGCGGACGGGGCTCACGGGGCGGTGATGACGAACCTCGTTGCGTGGTGCTGCGCATGATCGCGGCGCCTCGCGGGCGCGCGTGCGCTCGCGGGGGCCAAGGTGCTTTGCGCGGCGCCCCGTGGGCGCATCGGTGTGCGCTCACGTGACCTGAAACGCGGCTCGCGAGACGAGCCGCACATGGGGACTTCCATGCTTCGCGACCTGCCTATCTCCCATCATCGGAACATCGGAATCATTGCGCACATCGATGCAGGAAAGACCACCTGCACGGAACGGATCCTCTTTTATGCCGGTCGGATTCACGCGCTCGGGTCGGTCGATCGCGGCGACACCGAGATGGACTTCGGAGAGCTCGAGCAGCAGATGGGAATCACCATCTCTTCGGCGTCGACGAGCGTGACTTGGGCGCCGGCGGGAGGGCCTCTCGCGGGCGTGCGACACCGGATCAACGTCGTCGATACGCCGGGGCACGTCGACTTCACCATCGAGGTGGAGCGGTCGCTCCGCGTGCTCGACGGTGCCATTGCGATCTTCGATGCCGGCAACGGCGTCGAGCCGCAATCGGAGACGGTGTGGAGACAGGCCGACGCGCACCGGGTGCCGCGGATCGCGTTCATCAACAAGATGGATAAGGTCGGCGCCTCGTTCGCGGCGGCGGTGGCCTCGATTCGCGAGCGGCTCGGGGCGCGGGCGGTGGCCGTGCAAATCCCCCTCGGGGAGGAGTCGGCGCATCGAGGGGTCATCGACCTCGTGCGCATGAAGGCCATCACGTTCGACGACGAAACCAAGGGCGCTGCCTATCGAATCACCGAGGTGCCCGAGGAGATGTTGCCGGTTGCCCGGAGAGCGCGGGCGGAGCTCATCGAGGCTTGTGCCGAGCTCGATGATGCCGTGCTCGCGCGGTTCGTGGAGGACCGGGTCGAGGCCATCACGGAGGCTGACATCGAGGGTGCTTTGCGGCGCGCGACGCTCTCGTTGCGGGCGGTGCCGGTGCTCTGCGGATCGGCCCACAAGAACAAGGGGATTCAAATGCTGCTCGATGCCGTATGTGCTTATCTGCCCTCACCGCTGGACGTGCCGCCCGCGCGCGGACGCCCGCCCGGCGGTGGTGAAGAGATCGAGCGTCCCGCGGACGACGATGCGCCGCTGTGCGCGCTGGCGTTCAAGGTGATGTCGATGGAGCGGCTCGGCGTGGTCACGATGCTGCGGATTTACTCCGGGCGCGTGACGGCTGGGACGATGGTGCGCAATGCGACCGCGGGCGTGACGGAGCGCGTGGGTCGCCTCGTCTTCCTGCACGCGAACAAGGCGACGGACGCCGGAAGCGCGGGCGCGGGGATGATCGCGGCGGCCATCGGGCTCAAGCACGCGCGCACGGGCGACACCATCACCGATCCACGACACCCCTTGGTGCTCGCGGGCCTCTCGGTGCCCGAGCCGGTGGTCGAGGCGGCGATCGAGCCGCGCACGGCCTCGGATCAAGAGCGCTTGTCCACGGCGCTCGCGCGACTTCGGGTCGAGGATCCGTCGTTCCGCGTCGCCGTCGACGAGGAGACGGGGCAGACGCTCCTCCGCGGGATGGGCGAGCTGCACCTCACCATTCTCGTGGATCGGCTGCAACGCGAGCACCGCGTGGAGGTGCGCACGGGCAAGCCGAGCGTGGCCTATCGCGAGACCATCGCGAAGGCCGCGCGCGGCGAGCACCGGCTCTCCAAGCAGAATGGAGGTCAGGGTCAGTATGCGCACGTGGTGCTCGAGATCGCGCCCGCGCCGGGCCGCGGGATCCTCTTCGAGGATCGCAGCCGGGGCGGCGTGATCCCGCGGGAGTTCGTGCCCGCGATCGAGGCCGGCGTGCGCGGCGCGACGAGCCGCGGTGTGCTCGCCGGTTATCCGGTCGTGGACGTGGAGGTGCGTTTGCTGGACGGTAGCTTCCATGCGGTCGACTCGCGCCCGGCGGCCTTCGAGGTGGCCGCGGCGATGGCCTTCCGCAAGGCGGCCGAAGCCGCGGATCCATGTGTGCTCGAGCCGATCATGGAGGTCGAAGCGATCACGCCGGAAGAGGTCCTCGGCGCGGTGCTCGCGGACATCCACGGGCGACGCGGTGAGGTGCGCGCGGTCACGCAACGGGGCAACGCGCGGGTCGTGAGCGCGCTCGTGCCTTTGCGGACCGCGTTCGGACAGGTCGCCGATCTGCGCGGTCGCACGCAGGGCCGCGCGAGCGCGACGATGCGGCTCTCGCATTACGCGAGGCTTCCACCCGACCTCACGGTGGAGGCCAAGCGGAAGCGGTAACCGCTGACAACCCACCGGGGCGCCGGTTATCTTTCTCGATGGTAACCGGCGCCATCGGTCTCCCCATTGCACCGAGGATTCATGCATGGCCCGCTCCCTGCTCAAGAGGTGGCCGGAGACACGACAATGGTAACTCGGCGGATGGGTGGCGGCGGATGAGCGCGCCCCCGGCCTTCCATCACCCGCGCTACGAGGCCCGTGAAGAGCTGGGACGCGGCGCGCAGGGGGTCGTGGTGCGCGCGGTGGATCGCGAGGCGCCCGAGGCGCGCTTGGTGGCGAAGGTGCTGCGCGCGGGCGCGTTCCACGAGGCGTCGCTCGCGGGCGAGTTCGCGCTGCTGTCGCGCGCGCGGATTCCCGGGCTCGCGCGGGCGCACGATCTCGCGCGGTGCACGCGCACGGGGGCGCCATTTCTGGTGGAGGATTTCGCAGAGGGGCCGGAGGCCGACGCGTGGGTGAGCGCGGCGGCCTCGCCTGCGAGCGCGCGGGCCGCGCGGCTCGCGAAGGTGATCGCCGAGGTCGGCGCGACGCTCTCGCTCTTGCACGACGCGGGCTTCGTGCACGGCGATCTGAAGCCCGCGCACGTGCGCATGGTGACGGCGAGCGGCGCGACGCGGGCCACGCTGCTCGATCTGGGCGCGACCGTGGCGCGGGGGACGATCGCGTTCACGCCTGCGTTCGCGGCGCCCGAGGTCGCGGCGGGCGCGACGCCGACGGCGCTCGCCGATCTGTATGGGCTCGGCGCGCTGGCGTGGGCCATCGCCGCGGGGCAGCCACCGGATCGCGGAACGACGCGGCCGCCGCTGCGATCGCGCGCGCCGTGGGTGCCGCCGGCGGTGGCCGATGTGGTGGAGGCGCTGCTCGCGGAGCATCCGCGCGATCGTCCATGCGATGCCCGCGAGGTGTTGCGGAGGCTCGGCGTCGCGCAGAGCTCCGCGGGGCTCGCGGTGGCGCGGCCGCCGGCGCCGATCGGGCGAGAGCGCGAGCTCGCGGCGCTGCTGGAAGACGACGGCAACGGCGCTTCGACCGTGCGTTACCTCGTGGGGCCGAGCGGGAGCGGGAAGAGTCACCTGGCGCGAGAGGTGGTGACGCGCGCGTTGCTCGCAGGACGGCGCGCGCGGCTCCTGCGTTTTCCGGCGGCATCGGGCGCGATGCTCGCGGGCGTTTCGGCATTTCTGCGCGGGAACGAGGTGGCGCTGCCGTTTCTGGAAGCCGAGATCGAGGCGCCGCTCCTGCTCGTGATGGATGACGTGCATGCGGCGCCGGAGGAGATCCGCACGGCGCTCGAGCTCTATCGCTGCCGAGCACGCGAGATGCGTCGCGTGCAAGTGATCGCGACGATGCGCGAGGCGCCCGATGGATCGGAGACGGTGGCGCTGGGGCCGCTCGACGATGCAGGCTTCGCGGCGCTGTGCCGTGCCGTCGGGGTGCGCGAGGAGACGGCGATCGAGCGGGCGCGCGTGGCGAGCGGAAAGAACCCGGGGTGGCTCGTGGCCTCGGCCGGCGCGGTGCCGCTCACGCAGGATACGGCGCTCGACCGGCTGCGTTCGCTGTCGGGATCGGCGACCGAGATGCTCGCGGCGATCGCGCTCGTCGGCGGGGAAGCGTCCGAGCTCGTGTGCGCTGCGGTCGCCGATGCGAGCGCGGCGGGTGAGCTGCTCGCGGCGGCGCTCGTCGATCGACGCGGTGGAGAGCGTACGATCTACACGCTCACCGCGCCGGCGTTGGCGCCCCATCTGGCGACGACGCTGGCGACGTTCGCGCGAGTCGATCGGGTCGCGGACATCTTGCTCGCACAGGACGAGGCGCCGGCGGCCGCGCTGCTCACGCTGGCCGATGCACCGCTTCCACCACAACGACGGAGCGAGCTGCTCGAACGCGCGGCCGCGGCCGCACGCGCCGAAGGGCTTCGTGCGGAGGAGCTCTCGGCGCTCTTCGCGCTGGCGGCCGATCCGGGGGCGCGCTCGCCGGAGCTCTTGCTGCGCCTGGAGCGGCTCGCGCGCGATACGGGCGTCGCCGCGGCGCATCCGCGCGTGCTCGATTGGCTCGACGAGGCGGCAGCGAAACACCCGGCCGTGGTGCCGCTCTCCTTGCGACGACGCGCGGAAAAGACGGCGCGCGACGGCGATGCCGAGAAGGCGCGCGCGCTCGCGGAGAAGGCGCGCGTCGCTGCGGCCGGCGATCCCGTCGGTGAAGCGCTGGCGTTGGGAACGCTGGGGCTCGTGTCGCTCTTCGGCGCGGCCTATGCGGACGCGGAGCGCGCGCTCGGTGAAGCGCGGGCGCGGCTCGCGGCGGTGTCGGTCCACGATCCCGAGGAGATCGCGCGCATCGATCACAACCTCGGCGTGGTCGCGCTCTACCGCGGCCGGCACGAAGAGGCGGCCCGCGCGTTCGAGCGCGCGCTCGCGGTGAAGCGGGAGCTCGGCGATCGCGCGGGGATGCGTTCGTGCCTCTTGAACCTGGGCCTCGCGCTCGCGCGGATTGGAAGGCTCGACGACGCGGATCACGCGCTCGGCGAAGCGGAGCGGCTGGCGCGATCCTTGGGGCAGACGGCCGGGCGTGGATGGGTGCTGGCCGCGCTCGCGGACGTGGCGGTGCGGCGGCGCGACGCGATCATCGCCGAGCGGCGCATCGCCGAAGCAGCGGCGCTCGAGCAGGCGTTGCCCGCGGCGGTGCGCGCGGATCTGGCGATCCTGCGCGCGCAGGTGGCGCTGCTCACGGGCGACGGCGCGCGTGCCGTCGCGGCTCTCGATGAGCTGGATCCGACGGCGCGCGCGGGCGATGCCTTGATCGATGCGCGGGCGCTGGCCATCGAGGCCGAAGCGATCCTCGCGCGCTTGCCGGTGGATCGACGGGGCGCGGCGCGGCGCGCGATCGCGGCCGTGCGACGCGCGCGCGCCGCCGGGCTCCCGGAGACGGAAGCGCAGGGCCTCGCGGCGCTGCGCGCGGCACGCGAGCGTGCAGGCGGCGTGCGCTATGCTGCGCGGGTGAGCGAGCCTCGCGAGATCGACGGCGGTGGAGAAGCGCTGTGGGGCTTTCTCGGCGTGATGGCTGCCGGCGCGACGCGCGACGAGGCGGCCGCCGCATTGGCGCGGCTCGTGGCCCAAGCGCACGGCGCGGAGCGCGCGTTCGTGGCGGCCGTCGATGCTTCGGGATCGGTGCGCGAAGCCTGGGGCGTCGATCTCGATGGGCTGCCCATCGCCGAGCCGCGCGCTCGCCTCGCGGACGACGTGGTGCGCGCCGCGACGGGACGCGAAGGGCCGATGTACCAGCGCGACGTGACCACCGCCGGAGGCCGCGGCGCGCGCCTGGCCGTGGCCGCGAAGGAGAGCGTCGGCGGCACGCGCGCGCTCGTGGTGCTGGAGCATCGCTTCGCGCCGGGCGCGTTCGATCGGGTCACCGCCGGCGAGGCGCAGCGCTGGGCGACGCTCGGCGCGCTGCTCCTGCGGCTCGATCGTTTGAGCTCAAACGATTCCACCGCCCGCGCCCTCCCGTCCCCTCCCGTTCCCGCCGCGGTGACGCCCGCGCCTCCTCCGCCCGCGTTCACGACCGCGTTCCCCTTGAGCGCGCCGCGCCGCAGCTTCCCCGGCGTCGTCGGGCAAAGCCCGGCGCTCCTGCGCGCGCTCGCGCGCCTCGAAGCAGCCGCGCCTGGGGAGCTGCCGGTGCTCCTCGTCGGCGAAACGGGCTCCGGCAAGGAGGTCTTCGCGCGCGCGCTGCACGACACGGGGCCGCGCGCGGAGAAGCCCTTCGTCGCGGTGAACTGCGGCGCGATCGCCGACAGCCTCTTCGAAGCGGAGCTGTTCGGGCACGCGCGCGGCTCGTTCACCGGCGCCGATCGCGCACGCGCCGGGCTCCTCGCCCGCGCCCATGGAGGCACGCTCTTCCTCGACGAGATCGGCGAGCTGCCCATGTCGCGGCAAGCCGCGCTGCTCCGCGTCCTGCAGGAGCGTCGCTATCGCCCCGTGGGCGGCGACGAAGAGGTGAGCTTCGACGCACGCATCGTGGCCGCCACCAACCGCGATCTCGAGCGCGCCGTCGCCGAGCGCACCTTCCGGCAAGATCTCTATTACCGCCTCAATGCCGTGGAGATTCGGGTGCCGCCGCTGCGCGAGCGAGCCGAGGACGTGGCCGAGCTCGCGCGGGGCTTCCTCGCGCGGGCGGGATCTCAGGCGGCACTCTCGGGCGAGGTCGTCGCCGCGCTCGCGGCCCATGCGTGGCCGGGCAACGTGCGCGAGCTCGAGCACGTGATGCAACGGCTCTCGCTCTTGGGTGTGCCGGTGATCGGGATCGAGCATCTGCCGCGACAGATCCGGCCCGCGACGCCGCCCATCGCGGTGAGCTTGCCGCCGGCGAGCGGCGAGCGCGCGGAGGTGGAGCGGGCGCTGTCGGCATCAAGCGGTAACATCAGCCGCGCGGCGGCGCTGCTCGGGCTGACGCGGCAAGGGTTGAAGAAGCGGATGGTGCGGCTCGGGATGCGCGCGCCGCGCATCGATGGAGAGAAGACGGGATGAAGCGGTTCTCTGCGCTGCTCCTCGGAGCGTGGATGATGGGCTGCAGCGCGCCGACGGAGACCGGCGCGTGCAACGTGAGCGCCGTCGAGGGGCTCGAGGTCGCCGATCACGATCCTTACGGCGGCGCGTTCACGCTCGGCTATCCACCGTATGCCGTCGACGGCTGCTCGCTCGCCTACGTGACGACGAGCGGTGCGCTGCGCCTGCGCGACCTCGCCGGCGGCGGCGAGAAGGTGCTGGCGGAGGCGCCAGAAGCACCGCGGAGGCCGGCGATCGCCGGTGATCTCGTCGCTTGGGAGGCGGAGGTCGACGGCAAGGTCGTGGTGCGCGTGCGCGACGCGAAGGGCACGGTGACGATCGCCGGCGACTTCGATCATGCAGGCGAGCCGCGGGTCGCCGCCGATGCCGTCGTCTTCACCGGCTTTCGCGAGGCCGACGATGACGGCGACACCGACGTCTTCCTGTTCACGCCGTCGACGGGCGCGGTGACCGTGGTGGCGAGCGGTCCGGCGCAGCAGCGCTTCGCGGACGTCTCGACCACGCACGTGGCGTGGACCGATTTCGCGGAGGATCCGGATGGGACCTTCGGCGCCGACAGCATCGACGTGGCCGACGTCGTCGTGCTCGATCGCGGGACGAACACCGCGACCACGCGAAAGCTCGAAGGCAAGCAGGCTTTTCCGATGCTCGGCGCCGCCGGGAAGATTGCCTATCTCGATTGGGGCCTCGTCCACCCCGAGCCGAAGTTCAGCGCTTATGGCATCCGCCTGGGCCCGCTCGGCGGCGATGGCAGCGATGACGCGGACGTTGCGAACCTGACGACGCAGATTCTTTATGTCCGGCCGGTGACCCGCGGTGATCGCATTGCATGGGTGACGACGGACGGCGCCGGCAGCTCGTTGCAGGAGCGTCGCGTCGATCTCGAGAGCCCCGAGGAGACGGTCAACGTCTTCCCGAGCGGTGATGTGTTCGGACCGAGCGCATCGGATTCGATGACGCTGGTCGGCGCGTCGGGAACGAATGGATCGGTGACCCTGCGGGCTTTCACGCGTTGAGCGAGCGAGCAACGCTGTGCGTCGCGCCATTGCGCCGACGAAGATGTCACTTCGCGTTCGCGCAGACGCGAAGTTGATGATACAGCGCCACCGCGGAAGTTGGCCCGCAGATCCCACGTACGAGAGAAGCGAACCATGCAGACACACGGCACGCCGGTTGCTCAGGCGGCACGCATGCGTGAACGTCCCGCCTCCTCGAATCCTTCACAAAAGCTCGCGCCCGCCTCGAACGAGACGAGCGCGCCCGTGAACGAGCCCGTGAGCCCCGCCGCCGATCAGGACGACGGCCTCGACAAATACGATATCTCGACGCTCGCCTGCACCGATTGAGCATCGATTGCGCCGCCCGCTTGCAAGCTCGCTGATTCGAGCTGCAGGCGGCCATCGCCCCCTCGGACGAGCATCGATGATGGCGCCGGGGGGACGCGCGGAATCGATGATTCGAGGTAGATCGGGGGATCGTCGCGGAGAGCTCCGTTGCTCGTGTGCAAACGTGCCTTCGCACGCGTGCGTCCGCGTCTACGAGGCGCTCGTCACCCGCGCGCGGAGCGGCGCCGAGAGCGCTTCGGCCACCGCGCGCAGGCTGCGCGGATCGTGGAGCATGAGCGCGTGCACGGGCGCGGCGACGAGCACTTCCCGGCCCACGGGGAGGCGCGAGCTGTCGGGGGGACGATCATCAGATCGAGCGGCGTCCAGATCGACGTGACGTCGATGCGCTCGAGCAAGGACACGTCGCGGTTGAGCTCGCGGAGCAGATCGCTGTCGGGCCGCATTTGCAGGGCGCCGGGCAAGCGCCGCAGATACGCGGTCACCGTGCCGTGATGCGGTGAGGAGATGGTCACGAAGCGACGCACGCGGGCGTGGCCGCCGAGGCGTTGCAGGTAATAGCGGCTGACGACGCCGCCCATGCTGAAGCCCACGAGATCGAGCGGGGATTCGGCCGGCAAGCGATCGGCGACGAAGGCGGCGACCTGCTCGGCGAGCTGCTCGATGGGCGCGCTCCCGTTGTTGGGCACCAGATCGATGGTGTGCACCGGGAAGCCGCGTCGCTCGAGGTAACGGCTCATGCGGCGGAAGGCGCGGCCGCTCTTCCAGATCCCGTGGACGAGCAGCACGGGGTGACGGTCCGGGGGCGAGGTCTCGGGGGCCACGGCGACAGCTTGTGCCGGAGATTCGCGCGCGCGCAAGATCGCTTCAATCCCCGCCGGCGCGTTCACACCAAAGACACGTGGGGCATGCTCCTCGTCCCTGTGTTTCGCGGCGCGATCAGCGCGGATCGAGCCCTCGGGACGGACGCAGGAGACGGCGGACAATCGGGGATTCGACGGCGGCGCGGGTGCACGCGCGCACCGGCGTGGATCGCGGATGGGCCGATCACCGGTATGCTGCGCGCGCCGGCCACGAGATGCCGGCGCGGAGCGCCATCGAGTGACCCATCTCGTTCTCATCCGACACGGCGAGGCCGAAGCCAACGTCAATCACATCATCGGTGGGATGCGCGGAGACACGGGCCTC
This sequence comes from Minicystis rosea, assembly GCA_001931535.1. GTDB lineage: Bacteria > Myxococcota_A > Polyangia > Polyangiales > Polyangiaceae > Minicystis > Minicystis rosea. The sequence goes on along the minus strand of CP016211.1, from coordinate 12,526,593 downwards.
ACGCCGCGTGGGATCATCCAGGCCGAGCGCCTTCGGGATCGGCTCGCGGCGACGGGCGAGATCGAAGCGCACGTGCTCCTCGCCAGCACCTTGCCGCGGGCGCGGCAGACCGCGGAGATCATCGCGCCGGCGCTGGGCGCGTCGCTCACGCTCGACGAGGGCTTGCAGGAGATCCAGACCGGCGAGTCGGACGGGCTCCCGCTCGGCGAGGCCATCGCGCGCTACGGGATCCCTGATTTCGAGCGCGAGCCGACGCGACGCATGTGCCCGGGCGCCGAGAGCTGGGCCGAGTTCATGACCCGCGTCGCCGCGAGCATCGAGCGGATCGTGCGCGAGCACGAGGGGCGCACCGTCGTAGCGGTCACGCACGGTGGCTTCGTCGACGGCGCGTTCGCGCATTTCCTCAAGCTCGGCACCGGAATCCCGATGGCGCAGTTCTCGACCCGACACGCGTCGCTGACGCACTGGCAAAAGCGGTTGCGTTGGAATCAGAGCGAAGGATGGCACTTGGTGACGTTCAACGATTCGGCGCACCTCCGGGACATCGACCGCACCGAGCGCATCCCCTGGGCGTCATTGCGATCGAAGTGAACGCCGTATGGCCATGAATCGGTGAGCCGGCTTCCAATTGATGGGCTCCCCGATCGATCGTGCGACGTGAAGATCACGTGGCGATACGGCGTCACCACGGCGTGATCGTGCTCCGTCGGGTTTGTGATCGGTGTCTTGACGGGCCGTGAGCGCCCGACAACGATCCGAGCCCACTGGGGAACGCTGGTGAGCGACGTCGATCTCGATCGGACGAAGGTGACGCTGCGCGGTGGCGCGGGCGCATCGAGCTCGTCTCGGAGCGACGGGGCGCGGTACTTGGGGAAGTATCGGTTCATCGCGAACCTCGGCCATGGAGGCATGGCCGATGTCTTCCTCGCGGTCGCGCTCGGGCCGGCGGGCTTCAACAAGCTCCAAGTGATCAAGCGCCTCCGGCCGAGCCTCGCGGACGATCCGGAGCTGTGCGCGATGTTCCTCGACGAGGCGCGGCTCGCGGCGCGGCTCAACCACAAGAACGTGGTGCAGACCAACGAGGTCGATCTCGTCGACGGACAGTACTTCATGGCCATGGAGTACCTCGACGGGCAGCCGCTCCATCGTGTGCTCGGGCGCGCCAAGCAGAACGATCGCAGAATCCCGCTCGGCGCCATCCTGCGGGTGATCGCGGAGACGCTCCATGGGCTGCACTACGCGCACGAGCTCGCCGACTACGACGGGACGGAGCTCGCGATCGTGCACCGCGACGTGAGCCCGCAGAACGTGTTCGTCACGTACGACGGGCAGGTGAAGATCGTCGACTTCGGGATCGCCAAGGCCGCACGGCGCGTGGTGGAGACGGACACCGGCGTCATCAAGGGCAAGCTCTCGTACATGGCGCCGGAGCAGGCGTTCGCGCCGTCGGCGGAGATCGATCGGCGCGCGGATCTGTTCTCGGTGGGCGTGATGCTGTGGGAGATGCTCGCGCAGCGGAGGCTCTGGCAGGACATGGGGGATCCGGAGATCCTCGCGGCGTTGATGGCCGACGTGCCGAAGGTCGGCGACGTGCGGGCCGACGTCGATCCGGAGCTCGCGCGCATCTGCGACCAAGCGCTCTCGCGAAGGCGGGAGGATCGCCATCCGACTGCCGCCGCGCTGCGCGCCGAGCTCGATCGCTTCGGGAAAGCGTGCTCCGCGGAGGAGCTCGGCGAGCTCGTCGATGGGCTCTTCCACGAGGAGCGGGCCGAGATCAAGGCGCAGATCGCGCAGCAAATCGAGCGCGTGGAGCACGACGGCGCCGGTGAGCTGCTCGAGCTCACCCGCGGATCGCCATGGCGTGGCCGCGGCTCCGCTTCGCTGCCACCGCCGGGGAGCGGGCCGCGGGCGAGCGCTTCGAGCGCGCCGGGTCGCTCGTCGAGCGAGACGCCGCCGCCGTCGACGGTCACCACCCGCCGCGCCGGCGATGCGCACGAGGAAGAGGAACGAGAGGCGCTGTTCGCCGAGCATCATCGCCCGAAGAGCCGCGCGCCGCTCCTGCTCGGCAGCGTGATCGCAGTGGCCACGGTGGGCGCGTTGTATCTGGCCACGTCGAGCAGCCGTGAAGGCCGGCCTGCTGCTGCCGTCGAGAGCGCGGCGGCCACACCGAGCGTCGCACCGACACCGAGCGCCGTCGCCGTGAGCACGGTGCCGGAGGGCGCGTATGTGCATGTCCATCTCGCGGGGAATCCGGTGGAGGCGCGGATCCTCGTGGACGGAGCGCCGCTCCCGTCGAATCCATTCGACGGCAAGTTCGTGAAGGACGGCGCCGTGCATCGCGTGCAGTTCGAGGCGCCGGGGTTCATGCCGCAGAATCGGGTGCTGGTGTTCGACAAGGATCAATCGCTCATGGTGCCGCTCCAGCCGAAGCCGAAGCCGGAGCTGCCGGGGATGAAGGCGGATCCGTATCGGTAGTGGCCCAAGGCGCGGCGAGGGGCGCGTGTCGGAGCGCCATGCGCGTGCTCCTGCTCTCGATTCCGTGGCTCGTCGTCGCCTGCTCCAACACGCCTCCGCAAACGCCTTCTTCGTCCGGACAGAGCTTTCCTCAAGCGGTCACCATGATCTGTGATGTCGATCGCCTCGCCGGCGTCATCGCGGAGTCCGATCCGCTCGGCGCGGGCGCAAAGCGCAGCGCATGGCTCGCCGCGCACGTGGAGAGCCCGGACGGCATCGAGCTCAAGACCTTGATGTGCGTGAAGGGCGCCGCCGATCAGGCAAAGATGCTGCGCGAGCGCGCCCATGAGGTCGGCGTCAGCAAGTGCGCGCTGGCCGATGCGTTGGAGAAGACTGGAGAGGGCGGGCTCGCGCCTTGAGGCGTCGATTCCGAGCGCGCTTCAGCGTTCGAAGATCAAGAGTCGGGCACGCGGGGCGGCTTCGGCGGAAGTCTGGCTGACGACGAGGGCGAGCATGCGACGGTCGGGGACCTTTTCGGCACCGGCGGGCCGGGCGAACCAGCGTTTGCCGGTGTGCTCCAGGAAATCGAAGGTGACGAGGGCGCTGCGCCCGGGGCCTACGGGCAGCGTGTAGCGCGTGAAGGCCACGGTGCGGGAAAACCGACTCGGGATGAAGCCGCCCTCGTGCTTCGCGTCCTTCGATTCGAAGCCGAGGATCACCTCGGGCAGAAGGAACGATACGGCCTGATCTTCACCCAGCTTGTCGCGAAAGCCATGGATGTAGCCGTCGAAGACGGGCGCAGCCTCCACGTGCTCCCAGCGGGTGGCGACGACATCGGTGCTCTCGTGCAAAGCACCTTCGACGCGATCATAGGTGATGGTCTCGCCTGGCCCCTTGTCGATGGCGACGAAGGAGACAGGGCCGGTGAGCTCGCTCATGCTGCTTTTCGTGTCACCGGCGCGTGTCGAGACATGGACCACGATGCCGTAACCCATGCTGCGATATTGGCTATCGCGGAAGAAGGGCTCCGACCATTCGCCGCGCCAGCGGATGTCGCCGAAACGACCAGGGGGCATGACGCGCAGCTCGAGCTCGGGGCCATGGGGCCAAGGCGGAGGGCGGCCGCGGCCGTCGATGGCGTGCACCGCGGGGACGCCTGGGATTCCCGGGTGATCTTTGGGTGCTTCCTTGACGGCGAGCTCGGGCAGCTCGGAGAGGCGGATCTCGACGGCACGAGGCACGGCCAGGGAAACGGGCATGTCGAGGATGCGCTGGCGCTCGCAACAGGTGGTGTCGTAGCCGCAGCACGCGGGCGCAGGTGCTTTGGTGGGCGGCGCCGGGAGAGGAGGTGGCTGCTCCCAGCCGGCGGGCGGAGGAGGAGGCGAGCCCGCCAAAGCACGTGTCGACCCGGACGAGAGCGCGGCGAAGAGGACGAGGGCGAGAGCACGCATCACAAGGTCTCCAGGTAGCGAAGGAGATCGTGTTGCTCGGATTCGGAGAGGGTGCCGACGAACATGCGCTGGTTCTTTTGGGCGAGGAGATCGGCGAGGGTCGCGTGGCGGCCGTCGTGGAAGTAGGGCGCGGAGCCGCGCACGCCGCGGAGAGAGGGCGTATCGAAGGCCGATTGGCGCTCTCCGGCGACGCCCGTGCCGACGTCGTGGGTGAGGCCGTCGGTGCCCCCTTCCTTGTGGCAGTCGTTGCAATAGGCCGAGAACACTTTGCGGCCGCGGGCCGTGGCCTCGAGATCGGAGGGCGGTGAGACGGGCGGCGGCGGGAGCGAGGTCGCATATGCGATGAGCGCTTCGAGGTCTCGTGCGGCAGCAGGGTTGTCGAAGCCGGTGCCGCCCAAGCGGGTGAAGGTCTTTTTGAGGTGCTCGCGCACCGTGGGCGCTTCTCCGAACCATCCGAAAGGAGCGGTGTTGGCGAGGCGTCCGGCGAGCATGGGTGTTTGGCGGGCGCCGTCGGGGCTCGTCCAGAGGAGACCGTCGTCGCGGCCTTCGGGGTGGCAGCTCGCGCAGGCGCGGCCTTGGGAGATGCGGGCGTCGCGCGTGCTGTGGAAGAGACGGCGGCCGCGTTCGAGGCGAGGATCGCGGGATTCACCGGCGCGGCGCCAGAGGACCGTCGACGTGACGGCGCCGGCAGGTGCCTTTGCAGAATCGATGTTGCGATCGATGCGAGAGAGGGCGCGATCGAGCTCGGACCAGACGAAGAGGCGCTGGCCGTCGTCGGAGAGCGCGAGCGCCGAAGGGCCGGCGGGAAGCGCGAAACGGCGGCGCTCGGCGACGGCGGGGTCGCCGATCCAAGGGTCGAGATCGAGGACGGCGTCGAGATCGAGGCAGGCGACGAAGAGGCTCTTCTCGTCGGCGACGGCGCCGCGGGGAAGGAGGCAGTTGGCGGCGACGGGGCTGTCGAAGGCGGAGGCCACGTGGTTGGTGATGGATCGCTTGGCCACGGGATCGATCACGCTGACGATGGGCGCGATGGGAAGAACGGTCGCGCCGCCGTAGCCCGACGTGGCGCCGCCCTCGGGAGCGCCGGGATCGACGCTGGTGTGAGGGGCGTAGAGGCGCAATGTGTCGCGCTCGTCGCTCGCGCGCGGGCCGATGACGCCGGCCAAGGCATAGCCTTGAGAGGCTTCGCGTGGGCCCTTGTCGTCGCTCGTGTCTTTGCCGACGCGCCGGCCGGCGTGCAGCTTGATGAGGTCGACCGGCTTTCCGGCATCGGTGAGATCGATCGCGGAGACGAGGCCGCCGACGGCGTGCGTGACGAACGCGGTGGTGCCGCCGTTGGTCACGAGCACCGCGCGCGGCTCGCGTGCGAGCGGGATGGTGCGAAGCGGTTGCAAATCGGCCTTCCCCAACATGGTGAGGGCCGCGCCGAAGCCGCTCGCGACGAGCAGGCGATCACCGGCCTCGGCGAGCGCCCACGGCTCGACGGCGACGGTGGTGGAGCAGCGCTCTTCGAAGGGCTGGCTCAGCGTGTCGTCGGTGGCTTCGAGGATCAGCACGCGCGCGGTGTCGCGCAGGCTCACCGCGATGCGACCGTCCGCGAGCGCGAGGACGTGCCCCGGACGACCGGGGAGCGCGGTGACGGCGATCTCGTGCATCGAGGAGGCGTCGACCGTGTGGAGGGCGCGCTCGTCGTGATCGGCGACGAGGGCAAAGCGACGATCGCCGGCGCGCACCAACGCCACTGCGGAGCTCGCGCCGGGCGACGCCGCGGGAGCGAGGCGACCGGGCGCGCGGGCCGTGCAACGAGATGGGGTGTCTGCGGGCGAAGAAGCGATCGAAGAAGCGGCCGTTGCCGTGGCGGAGGCCGACGGCGCGGGTGGATTGCCACGGGAGCTGCAGGCGGCGATGGCCACGGCGGCAGCGAGGATGGGAAGGAATGCAAAGCGTCTCATGAGGCCATCACCGGAGGTGGCGCATGACGCGCGAACGCAGGATCGCATTCCTCGCCGGAGGAGAGATTAGAATTGCCAGGCCCAACCGGCGCCCACGGGACGGCGGCGCGGATCACCGGCCGACACCCACGGCGTGCCGAGCCATGCGGGCAGCGCAGCCTCGTGTTTCGCAGGGACGCGCTTGGCTCCATAGATGAGCGTGGGAATGCCGCCGGCGACGAGCAAACCACCCAGCACCGAGAGCACGATGCCGGCGGCGTTCGAGCCGCTGCTGCATCCGTCGAAGCATGGCCCGTGGGACACCGCCGCCATGGCGGCTCCGACGAGCAGCCCCGTGCCGCCGACGGCAATCATGACGATACCCGCGACCATGGCCGGAGCGCTGCGCCGTTCCAGGACCGGCGCATATCCAGGATCCCAATAGGGAGAAGCCGGCGGATAGGCTCCTGGGGGATAGACGCCTTGGGGATAGGCACCCGGGGGATAAGCACCCGGCGGATAGGCTCCTGGAGGATAAGCGCCCGGCGGATAAGCACCTTGAGGATAGGCACCTTGAGGATAGGCACCTTGGGGATAGGCGCCCGGCGGATAAGCACCTTGGGGATAACCCGGAGGAAAGACTCCTTGAGGATAAGCGCCGGGAGGATAGGCACTTTGGGGAGGCGCGCTGGGCGGGGCGGCGCTTGGGGGTGTCTCGGCGGCGGCGGGATGGGCGGCGGCGGCGAGGGTCACGAGGAGCGAAGCCGACACGAGGGCGCGGGCATGCATCGGGGCCAAGGTATCGCAGCGCTGCGGCGGGCGATACGCCTCGTGCAGCGACCGTATCGCGAGGACGCGAGGGGCGTGTAGATTGGCGCGATGCCGGCCTGGTCCAGTCGTTTCCTGCGTATCGTCGCGTTCGGGGCGCTCGCGCCTTTCCTCGCTGGAGCACACTGCAACGACGATTGCGGCAAGCCGAAGACGAGCCGCATCGCGCGGCCGCTCGAGCGCACCATTTATGGGCCGGCGCTCTTGGTCGCCGATCGCGGGGCCACGCTGGGCGACACGTTCGAGACCTTCGAGAAGAGGTCGCTGCGCGTGGATCCGTCGCGGCCCGTGGTGGTGCTTTTGACGAGCTCGGCGTCGTGGGTCGAGCTCTCCGGGCTGGATGCGGCGAAGCTCAAGGTCGGCGATCGAGGGCCGGCGTTCGAGGTGGTGGGGGTGCTCGATCACGCGGGGAACGTGCCGATTTTCACCACGCCAGCGGCCGTCGCCGAAGCGAAGCGCGCGGGATGGGATGCGGTGGTGATGCTGCCGCGCACGCCGGGCAGCGCTCCATGGGAGCTCGCGGTGACCGTGGAGATGGGCCGCTCGGTGCAGACGGCGCGCGATCCGAAGACGGATGCATGCGTGGAGCGCGACGTGGTGAAGGGGCCGGCGCCGTCGTTCAAGCTGGCGTCGCTGCCGGTGCGCTGCGGAGACGGGCGGCGGCAGGAAGAAGAAGAGTGCGACGACGGGAACCGCCGCGGCGGCGACGGATGCAGCGCGTTCTGCACGAGAGAGTGACGTCAGCCCTGATGACGCGCGGCCTCTTGGGCGCGCGCGGGGCGCACGTCGGGCCGATGACGGAACCGATCGAGCCAGGGATTGGCGGCGCCTTCGGTGGCATCGGCGATGATGTCGCCGAGGACGGGGGCGAACTTGAAGGCGTGACCGGAGCCGCCGGCGGCGATGACGAGCCCTTCGTGATCGGGGTCGGGCGCGATCCAGAAATGGCCGTCCCACGTGTCGCCGTAGACGCATACGCGGGTGTGGACGATGGGCGCGTCCACGAGGGCTGGGAAGGTGTCGCGGAGGAAGGCGCGGAGCGCGGCTTCTTGATCGGGAGAGACGATGCGCGCGCGCTCGTCGCCGGGGTGCATCGGCCGGCCGATGCCGTGATTGGCAATCTTGACGACGCCTTCGCGACCGAGCGGAAAGCCGTAATAGCCGGTGCCCGCGATGTCGGCGCCGAAGACGGGGAAACGGGCGGGCTCGAAGAGCGCTGGGTCTTTGGGGAGGAGATGAAAGACAGGTTGACCGGAGGCGCGTAGAGACGCGCCGAGGTGCGGAAGGAGGAATGGAACCCAGGCGCCGGCCGCCATGACGACGCGATCGGCGAGGTGGGTGCCGCCGGGATCGGTGACGATGCCAATGACACGCGAGCCTTGCTCGTGGAGCCGCACGAAGGCGCATCGATCGAAGAGATGGATGCCGGCTCTGCGTGCGTCCTCGACGAGGCGCGCGACGATGCGACCGCTCTCGGCGTAGCCGCCGATCGGGTTGAAATAACCATCGACGTAGACGCCCGTGCTCCACGCGGGGAAACGAGAGGCGATGGCGGCGGCGTCGAGGCGCTCGATGGGCCAGCCACGTGCGGTGAGGCGCGCGAAGCTGTCGTGCTCGAAGCCACCCTCGACCATCGGTGCGCGCGCGAGGAAGGTGACGCCGACCTCGTGGAAGAGCGGCTCGTTCCAAAGCGCGTTCCAGCGGCGAAAGCCGGCGATCGCGGCTTCCATCAAGGTGAGGTAGCCGTCGTCGGCACCGTAGTCGAGGCGCACGACCTTGCTGATGTCGGTCGACTCCGCGAGCGGGTGCGGCAAGGGGCCGGGATCGAAGAGCGCGACGTCGTGGCCACGCGCGCGCAACGAGAGCGCGGCCGTGACGCCGAAGATGCCACCACCGACGACGGCAATGCGCATCAGAGCACGCTCGGACGAGGAAACGTGAGGCGAGCCCACAGGCCGACGTGATCGGATCCGGCGATGGGCATGCGCTCGCAGGCCGCGATCTTCCAACCGGGGCCGAGCTGGGTCCAAACGTAGTCGATGCGACGGAAGGGGACGGCCGCGGGCCAGGTGGCGCCGCTGTCCTGCGGGTTGGCGCGATCCCAAACGTCGACCCAACCACCCGGGCCTTCGAGGTGCGCGAGCGCGGGCTCGGCCGGCGCGGCGTTGAAGTCACCGACGAGGACGGCGCCTTCGCTGCGCGAGCCGCGTCGCTCTTCGGCGGCGAAGATCAAGAGCTCGCGGATGGTGCGCTCGCGCGCCTTGCGCGAGAGCGAGAGGTGCGTGCAGAGCGCCTCGAAGAGCACGCCGCGACGAAGGGCCGCGCGGAGCACCACGCGCGGGTGCGCGGCGTCGAGGGGATCGCGCGCGTCGACGGAGAGCTTCCACACCGACTGATCGACGATCTCGATGCCACGGCGAACGAGGAGCGCCACGCCTTCGCACGCGCCGCCGGGCGCCACGCGACCAGGCGCGAAGATCACCTGATAACCACCGAGGAGGTCGGCGATCTCGTGCGCTTGGCTCTCTTCACCGCTCGGGCTCGGCGCATGGATCTCCTGCAAGCCGATGACGTCGGGAGCGAGCGCAGCGATGGCGCTCGAGAGCTTTTCGCGACGACGCGACCACAGGGGTGCGCCACCCCAAGCATTCTGGGTGAGCACCACGATGGCGTTCGCAGCGGCCGATTCCACCGTGTCCGATGCTACGCGTCCATGCGCCGTAGACCAAGGTGCCTGTGCACGAAACCCACGTTTGGCAAAGAGAGGAGCGGCATGGTGGCGAAACGAGCGAGATCACACGAGCAATCGGGCTCGGGCCGGCCGAGGATCGGTGCGGCCAAGCGCCCTGGTCGCGCGGGTTCTCAGGCGATGTGCGCGCTGGGCTCGCTCGATCGGAGAGACGTCATCGGATGCCCCGGTGGTACGCTCGCGCCCTCATGACGCGACGACTGTTCCTCACGCCCCGCTCGCCGTACGCACGCAAGGTTCGGATTGCCCTCTTGGAAAAGGGGCTGGCGTTCGAGCTGATCGGGGTCGATTTCGCGGCTCGTTCTCCGGCGTTTCTCGCAGCGTCGCCGCTCGGGAAGGTGCCTGCGCTCGCGGACGAGGACGGGACTACGGTGTTCGATTCCACGGTGATCGCCGAGTATCTCGAGGATCGATATCCCGACCCGCCCTTCCTCGGGAAGACGTGGAGCGAGCGGCTCTCGAATCGAGCGCTGGACGAGCTCGCAGACACCGTCGCCGATCAAGCGGTCGCGGCGTGGCAGGCGCGCTCGCGCAGCGATGCGGCCGCGGAGGAGCGGGCCATCGCGGCGGCGCGGAAGGCGCTCGCGGATCTGGAGCGACGCGCGCGCGAGGGCGCTTGGCCGGCGACGTTCGGGCTGGGCGATGCCTCGGTGGTGTCGGCGCTCGGGTACTTGGAGGTGCGGCACGGGCGCGCGCTGATCGAGGAGCACCCGGAGACGGAGAAGCGCGCGCTCGCGCATGCGGCTCGGAAGAGCGTGGCGGAGACGAAGCCTTCGATGTGAAGGCTTCAGCTCGCGGGGGGTGCGGGCTCGGGCTTGGGGCCGGAGACGCGCAGGTTCACGAGGCGCTTCATGAGATCGAACCAGAACGGCGATCCGAGCATGAGGGCGAAGGTCGTGAGCAAGAGACCCACGAGCTTGCGGGCGACGCGCTCGCGATCGTCGCGGAGCTGTTTGAGCTCGCTCTCCTGCCACCACAGCGGCACGCCGAGCTTCTGCATCTGACCCGACACTTCCAGCACGGGACGCACGAGATCGGATCCGCTCACCGGGCTCGCGTCACCGCGTTTGACCGCGGCCTCTGCGGCCGCGACCATCCCCGCGCGCAGGGTGGCGTCGCCGTGCACCGCTTCGGCGATGCGCACCGAGTCGATGTTGAAGAGGACGGTGACGGCGAGCGCCACGCCGAAGGTCCAACGGTTGACGCGGCGCTTGTAAGAGCCGGCGACGCGATCCATCGCGCCTTGGTACCACTCCATGATTTGGCCGCGGAGGCGGCGGCGATCGCCTTCGGCTTCGTCGAGGAAGGTGATGAGCGCGCGGCGGACACCGAGATCGTCGGGGAGCTTCTCGACGGCGTCGCGGAGCTTCTCCATCGAGTCCGTGCGCTCGCTCGAGGTCTCGCCAACGACGCCGAGCAAACCGGCGGTGAAGAGCCGGGCATCGAGGTACGATGGGAGCCGCCCCGAGACGACGCGCGTGCCCGTGGCCGGATGCGCGAGCACTTGGCTCTTCATGCTCCCGAGGAGCTCGTCGAGCGCGCGATCGAGCATCTTGGCGCGCTCGTCGCGGCGGGCCGCGATGATCTCGACGATGCCCGAGCACACGGCGCTGAAGAAGAAGTAGACGAAGACCAAAGCGATCGCGGTCTCGATCACGGTGGATCCGAGCAACATGGTGCCTCCTCGATCGCGCATCGTCGCAAAGGGAAGACCGAGGTGATAGTCGTCTCCGTGGAGGAGATGACGATCGGACCACGGCGCCCCGGCCGTGATGAAGCCGAGCGCTCGTCCTCACGTTCGCGTGCGCGGCGCGGGCGACGAGGCGACGGCGCTTCTCGTCGTTGCCGCCTCGCGATGGACGCCGCGGCGCGGCGTGCTTTCGGGGATCACTGGGGCATGGCCGCGCGCGCGCACCTGCCGTAAGACGCGGGCCATGCGCAACGCCGGTCTTCTGATTGCTCCCCTCGCCTTCCTCGTCCTCGCTGCGTGTGACGACAAGCCTGCGCCCGCGCCCGCTGCTTCGGCGACGGCCACCGCTGCTGTGACCGCGACGGCCACGCCGACCGTGACCGCGACGGCGACCGCGGTCCGGCCGCCGCCTCCGCCGATGCCGCCGCGCCCGCTGCCGATCGGATCGAGCGGCCCCATTCAGCCGAACGCGGCCGCGGAGCAGCAGATGATGGCGATTTCGTACACGCTGGCGATGCTCACGCCGCGCGGCAACGATCCGCTCACCGTCGACAAGACGTACCTCGAAGACATCCTCAAGAAGGTGGAGACGGCCATCGTCGGGCTGGACAAGGGGAAGACGCCGCCCAATCCGGTCCGCGCCGACAAGGGCAATCGCAAGCTCGTCGCGGAGATGGGCAAAGGATGCAACGACCGCGTGCCGGGGCTCCTGCTCCAGCGCTCCAATTCGACGCTCAAGGCAGCCAATGAAGCCGGCGTGCTGGTGATTGCCTGTCACGACGACAAGTGGGAATGCCACCAATCGACGCGCGATCCCGCCGACGTGCTCTGTCACGCGGCCCCGAGGCATTGAGACGCGCGTTGCCGATTCCCCACCTCCGGTCGCCGAGGTGGGGAGTCGGAAGAATGGGAATCAGCGGTCGAGCTGCTCCGAAGCGTCTTCGATGATTTGCACGTCGAGGGATTGGTCGCGGCGAAGGACGCGAACGTCGGCGCGGCCATCGGGCCTGCGGGAAAAGGCGAGGTCGGCGGAGGCGCGGCCCACGCGGAGGCCGTGCAGCTCGAGCGTGGACACGGAGGCGGGGAGCACGGGGCGGACGATGCGGAGGCGATCGTCGAAGGCGTCGGGCGTGAGGCCGAGCAGCCGCTCGATCATGAAAGGCACGCTCCCGGCTGCCCACGCTTGGGGGTGACAGGCCACCGGGTAATGCACCGGGACCTCGTATTCGCGGCGCGGGAAGCCGGCGAAGAGCTCCGGCAAACGAGACATGCGGAAATGGGTGGAGGCGTCGACGATGCCTTCGAAGATGCGACAGGCCGCGTCGTCGAAGCCATAGCGGCGGAGGCCGGCGACGATGATGGCATTGTCGTGCGGCCATACCGTGCCTCGATGATAGGCAACGGGGTTGTAGCGCCGCTCGTCCATCGCGAGCGTGCGTATGCCCCAACCGCTCCACATCGCGGGAGAGAGGAGCGCATCCACGGTGGGGCGGGCCTCGTCCGGGCCGACGATCCCGGACCAAAGGGCGTGCCCCGGGTTCGACGAGCACACGCGCGCAGGGCCGTCGGGTGTGCGGGCGAGCGCGAAGAAGCCTCGGTCGGGGAGCCAGAAATCACGGGTGAAGCGCTGCTTCGAGGTGGCCGCTTCGTGGCGGAGCCGGGCGGCGCGGGAGAGGTCGCCGGCGCGCTCGAAGAGGGTCGCGAGGGCGGTCTTCGCGAGGTAGACGTAGCCCTGAACCTCGACGAGGGCGATGGGCGGGCGGGCCAGGTCGCCATTCTCCATGACAATGGCGTCGCCGGAGTCCTTCCAACCATGATTGGCGCGGCCGGTGCCGGCGCGAGAATGGTATTCGAGATAGCCGGTCCTCCGTGATCGATGCGCGATCCATTCGAGGGCCGCGTCGACGCAGGGACGGAGCTCGTGAAAGAGCTCCAAGCTCCCGGTCCAATCGGCGTGGCGGGCGAGGAGGACGAGGAAGAGCGGTGTCGCGTCGACGGTGCCATAATAGGGAGAATGGGGGATGGCGCCGATGTGCGCGAGCTCGCCGACACGAAGCTCGTGGATGATTTTGCCGGGCTCCGCGTCGCGTGACGGGTCGTCGGCGGTGGCCTGATAAGAGGCCAAGAGCCGGAGGGTCTCGGCGGCGATGTCGGGGTTGTACGCGAGCATCGACAGCGCCGTGAGGATGGAGTCGCGCCCGAAGAGCGCGACGAACCAAGGCACACCCGCCGCGGCATGGACATGCTCTCCGATTCTGGATCGGAGCACGGCGAGATCACCGAGGCAGCGCGCCACCACGTTCGCCAAAGGCACGTGCGAAGTGCGCACCTCGGTGAGGGCCTCGTGGTGCGCGGCGACGCGCGCGCGCCGGCGGCGCTCGACGCCGGCGAGATCGAGGGGCGCGGGCGGAAGAGGGATTGTCGCCTCACGAGGGTCGGATTCGAGGAGGGATATCGACAACGAGAGCTCGATTTCGGTCTCGGGCTCGAGGTGGAGAGAGAAGCGTGCGCATCCACTCCCCTTCTCGTCGGGAGGACGGCGGCAATGAATGTCGGCGAGGCGCGCGACGTGGTCGGCGCCGTCGTAGCGGAGCACGAGGTGATCACCTTCCCAGCGCGGTGAAGAGAGCGTGCCGGGGCGGAGGTCGCAGAGGCCGCGGACGACGAAGAGGTCTTCGAAGGAGGATTGGAAGGTGAGCGCGAGGACGACGTCGATGGGCGCGGCGGCGAAGCTCTTCACGCGGAGGATGTCGTGGAGGACGTGCGCTTCGCCGTCGAGGATGCGATCCCAGCGGATGCCGAGCTCGTGCTTGTCGAGGCCGGGGCCTCGTTCGGGCATCTCCGGGTTGGTGAGCTCGACAATCGCTTTGTCGCCGGGCGCCGTGCTGGCCGCGAGCACGATGGGCGCGTGATCGTCGATGCGGACGGTGTAGCCGTCGAGGAAGCGGCAATCGTGCAGATAGAGGCCGAAGCCGTGCGGGCCTTGGAGGGGGATGGTGCCGTCGGGCTTCGTGACGAGGTAGACGTCTCCATCCTTGATGACGAGCGCGGTGGCGACGCCTCGACCGATGGCGGGAGTCTTCTTGGTGAGGGTGTCGTCGCAGAGGCGGAGAGCGCCGCCGTTTGCAGCAGCCCCGACCGCCGGCGCGGCGGCGCGTGATTCCTTCTTGCTCATGCGTCGGGCCCGTTCGCGACGGCGCAGGAAAGGCGGCAAACAACACGCCAGCGACGACGTACGGGCTCGACATCGGCCTCGCCGAAGAGGACGCAGATTTCGCTGCGCCTGGCCAACGATCCGACGTGGAGAGGCCAACCAATCACGCGGGGCGCAGGCGTGGGGCGGCCGACAAGCCGCCGTGACGAACGCGAAAGCATGCGTGATCCACGAGGCGGGCGGGTGTCGCGACACCCGAAGATTGGGCAGTGCGTCCGGGCCTTCTGGTAGGCTCCGCTCTCCCGATCGGCCGAGATCCATTCCATGAGCGCTCCCGAAAGGTCGCGAGAATCCGCACCCGGCCAGCCGCCGCCGCGACGTACGATGCCGCCTCCGGAGCTCCTGGAGCGGGCGGCGCCGGCCTCGGTCGGCGCGTTGGTGCTGGAGAACCTGCGCGCCGAGGTGCCCATGCCGCGCCACAACGGTCCGCGCGCCGACGAGGCTTACCTGCGCGCGCAGATCGTGGAGACGCACGCGGCGCTGGATGCCGATGCCGAACGCGAGGCGTCGATCACGCTGGCGCGCCTCCTGGCCGCGCGCGGTCGCGATCTGGCCATGGCGACGAAGCTGGCGCGGCGCGCGCTGGTGATCGCCGAGGACGCGCCGCTCCGCGTGGAGCTGGCCGGCTGGCTCGCCGGTCTCGGTGACACCGCCGGGGCCGCCGCGACGCTGCGCGAGGCGGTGTCGATGCAGCCTCCCGAGGAGGCGGCGCGCTCGCTGGTGAAGATCGCGGTGCTGCTCGCGCGCGGCGGCGACGCGGCCGGCGCGGCCGAGGCGCTCGATGAAGCGGCCGGGGTCGACGAGGCGGACGCGATGGCCATCGAGCTGTTCGGGACGCTGGCCGCGTGGGCGAAGGAGACGGTGACGCCCGAGGGTGCCGCCGCGGCTTATTTGGAAGCCGCACGGCGGCGCGCGGCGTCGGGTGACGAAGAAGCGGCCTTCGAGGATCGGGTGCGCGCGTTCGATCTGGCGCCGCACGATGCGGCCGCCGCCGAAGCGATGGCCGAAGCGCTCACGGAGCGCGGGCTCGGCGGCGCCGGTGACGAGGTGCGGCGGCGGCACGCGATCGCGGCGCAGGCGATGAGCGGGCAAGATCCGCGGCCCACGCATCGCAAGCGGATGCTTTCGGCATTGCGCGACGGCGACGCGGCGCGCGCGGTGGGCGCGGTGCTCGACGCGAGCCTCGCGGGCGAGCTCTCGGGCGACGACGCGCCCAAGGTCGACGAGGCGCTGGCGCTCGGTGGTTTGTACGAGCTCTTGGCATTGCGGCTGGAGCTGCGCGCGGAGCAGCAACAGGGCGCCGACCGCAGCGAGACGTGGCAGGCCTTGGCCAAGCTCTGCGCGGGGCCGCTGGCCAGCCCGGATCGCGCGGTCGAGGCTTGGATCGAGGCGCTGGCGAGCGATCCCACGAGCCTCGCGGCGCGCACGGCGCTGCGCGATCACGCGACGGCGCTGCACGATCCGGCGCCGCTCGCGGAGGCGCTCCTGCGCGTCGCGCTGGCGCGGATGGAAGGCGAGGGCGCCGCCGATCCCGCGCGCGTCGCGGCGCTGCGCGAGCTGCATGCGCTCGCGGACGACAAGCTCGCGGATCCTTCGCTCGCGACCTTCGCGCTCGACGCGCTGGGCGCGGCGGGCGTGGGCGCCGACTTGGTGCACGCGGATCGCGTCGCGCTCACGGCGCGCGTGAAGCGGCAGGACGAAGAGCTCGCCACGGGCAAGCGCGCGCTCGAAGGCGCGGAGACGACCGAGGCGCGCGTGACGGCGCTGCGCAAGATCGCGGCCGCCCACCAAGGCCGGCCGGCGGAGGTCGCCGATCTGATCGCGACGCTCGCCGACCTCGCGCGGGCGGTGCCGTCGGAGCGCGCCGTGCTGACGGCGCTCGAGCGGGCCTCGCGGCGCGCCGGATCGTGGGACGCGCTGGAAGCGGTGCTGCGCGAGCGGCTCACGGGTGGCGCGGCGCGCGTGGACATGGTGCGCGCGCGGCTCGGCCTGTCGGCGATCGCGCGGCGGCGTGGCAGCGAGGAGAAGGCGCTCGCCGAGGTGCTTCCGGTGCTCGTCGAAGCGCCGGGACACCGCGGCGCGGCCGGCGCGGCGCTGTTGCTCGCCACGCGGCTCGGGCGCAGGAAGGAGTGCGCCGACGCGCTGGCGCAGCTCGCCGGTCCGGCGTGGCCGGCGCTGCGCGCAGTGCTCTTGTCGGTGGCTTCGGAGATCCTCGAAGCGGAAGGCTCCGCGGAGGCCGCGCGCCGTCATGCCGAGCATGCCTGCGAGGCGGATCCGACGTGCGCGCGCGCGGTGAGCACGCTGGCGGCGCTCGCGGATCGCGCGGCGGTCGCGCGAGGCGACGGCGTTGCCGCGACCGATCGGGTGGGCGCGGCGGCGATCGAGCGCGCGATGACGACGGTGCTGCCGCGCAGCGCGTGGTGCGAGCGCCTCTCGCGATCGTTCGAGGAGCTCGGCGAGCCCACGCTGGCGCTGGCATGGACGCAGCGTTGGCTGGCGCTCCGGCCTGGGAGCGGCACGGCGATGGAGCTGTTCCTGCGCCGGGCCAAGGCCGAGAAGGAGCCGGCGCGCATCGCGGACGCCATCGCCTGGGTGCTGGCGCAGCCGCGCCCGCTCGCGGGCTTCGCCGAGGCGCTCGCGGCGGAGCTGTTCGAGCTCTTGGAGCTCGATCGCATGCGCGCCCGCGCGCTGGCGCGGCGCACGCTCGACGTGCTCGGCCCGCGCGTCCCCCTGCTGCGCGCGCGCCTCTTGGATCTGGGTGAGCGCGCCACGGATCCCGGCCTCTGCATCGCGGTGCTGGAGCGCTACATCGCCGCGGAGACGCTGGGCCCGTTCGCGGGTGACATCCTGCTCGAGCTGTCGCGGCGGCGCACCGACGCGGGCGACTACGACGGCGCCGCCCGCGAGCTGTCGCGCGCGGCGCTCGAAGGCGGCAACGCGGACGCGGTGCTCGATCACGCCGGCAAGCTCGAAGGGGCCATGCGCGAGGCGGGCGCGTGGCTCGGATCGGACGGGCTCTGCGCCATCGCGGAGGCGAAGGCCCACGCGCTCGCCGCGCAGAGCGGCGACGGCGCCAAGGCCGCGCCCACCGCGTTCCGCGAGCTCGGCAGCCTGCGCTGGGATCTCGGCGGCGACACGCGCGGCGCCGAGGAGGCGTTCTTCCGGGCCTGCGAGCTCGTGCCCGAAGGCGGCGTGGAGCGCTATGCCCGCGATCTTTGTGCCTTCGCCGGCGCGCACGAGGCCATCGACTGGCTGCTGGCGCGCGCGGAGAAGGCCACGGGCGACGCGTCGCGGAAGCTGCGCGCCAACCTGCTCCTCGAAGCGGCGCAGCTCGCCACCGAGCACGGCATGCCGGAGCGCGCGCTCTTCGCGGCGTCGAGCGCGATCGAGAGCGATCCGGCGCGCGCCGATGCGGTGGCCTTCGTGGAGAAGAACGCCCACGTCGAGGGCGGCCTCGCCGTGCTCGATCGCACCTACGATCTGCTCGCCGGCGCGGCGCTCGGTCGCTATGGCCGAAGGGCCGCGCACTACCGCGGCGCGCGCCAGCTCGAGCGGCGCGGCGCGCTCGATCTCGCGCTGCGCCACGCGGCGCTGTGCTTCGAGGCCGTGCCTTCGGAGGGCACGTCGTACGTGCTGCTCACCCGGCTCGCCGAGCGCGGCGGCGATCCCGCCGAAGCCGTGCGCGCCATCGAGCGCGTCGCGGAGGCCGCCGATCCGGGGGCGCGCCCCGTGTGGCTGAAGCGCGCGGCCGCCGTCGCCGGCAACGGCGAGGAGGGCCTGCGCACCCGCTTCGATCTGCTCCTGCGCGCGCTCAACGTTCGCCCCGAGCCGGACACGGTGGCCGAGGTCGCCGCGGCCGCGCGGGCGCTCACCGCCATCGGCGGCGAGGGCGACTCCGCGCCCGACATGGTGCGCATGCGCTTCGAGCGCGCGGTGAAGGCCTCGCTCCCCAAGCTCGACGGCCCCGACGGCGCACGCACGGGCGTCGAGATGGCGCGCCTCGCGATCGAGCTCTCCGCGATCCCGCTCGCCTTCGCCGCGCTCACGCGGGCCGCGGCCGCGGATGGAGACGTCGACGAATACGCGACGCTCGGGCCCGTCGTGCCCGCGCTCGCCGCGGATGCCGCCGCCGCGGAGGCGTGGGTCTCCGCGGTGCGCACGACCGCGGATCGGCCGTACTCCGGCATCGGGCCGGCGCTGCTCCGGCTCGCCGGGCAAACGGCGCATGCCCTGGGCGCCGACGCCACGCGGGCCGCGCTCCTCGTGCTGGCCGTGCAGCGCGCCTCGGACGACGACGTCATCCTCGAAGAGGCGCACGTCGCCGTCGCCGAGAGCGGCGACGCCGCGCTCTCGAAGCGGCTCGACACGCTGGTCTCCCCCGAGGATCGCGTGGCCGCGTGGCTCCGCTTGGCGGAGGCGCGCGAGCGTGAAGGCCGCGAGGCCGAGGCCATCCCGGCGCTCGAGCGCGCGCTCGCCTCGGGCCTCCTCGCGCGCGACGCGCAGGATCGCGTGTCCACGCGTCTCCAGAGCTTGCTCGATCGCGAAGGCCGCGACGACGACGCCGAAGCGCTCCTGCGCTCGCAGCTCGCGCGCCCGAGCCTCCCGCCGCCGGCGCAGGCGCGCACCGCCCGCGATCTCGCCGACGTCCTCCTCCGCCGCGACGATCGCCGCGGGGCCTTCGAAGTGCTGGCCTCGCTCGCCGACCAGGGCCCGCCCCGCCCCGATCTGCTCGCCGAGCTGCGCGGCCTCGCGCGCGCCACCGGCGACCTCGATCGCTACGCCGCCGTGCTCGCGAGCGCGGCCTCCCGTGCCGAGAGCGATCTCGCCCGCCTCGAGATCCTGCGCGAGCTCGCGCCCCTTCTCACCGAGCTCGGCGATCACGAGCAGGCCGGAGAGCGCTACGCCGAGATCGCGCGCATCGATCCCGCCGACGCCCAGGCCCTCGAGATCTTGGAGCGCGCCGCCAACGATCGCGGCGATCACGCGACCATCGCCGAGCTCCTCGGCCGGCGCATCGCGCTCACGCCCGTGGGCGACAAGAAGCGCATGCTCCGCCTGCGGCGCGCCGCGGTGCTCGAGCAGCGCCTCGGCCAGCTCGACGACGCCGCGCGCGAGCTCACCGCCCTGCTCGGTGAAGCCCCGGACGACGTGAGCGCGATGCGCTTCCTCGCCGACATCCACGAGCGCCGCGGCGCTGCGAAGGACGCGGCCTCTCTCCTCGATCGGCTCGGGCGCATGGCCGGCTCCATCGACGAGCAGGCCGAGTACGGCCTCCGCGGCGCGGCGGCGTATCTCTCCGCCGGCGAGGTCGAGCGCGCCGAGACGGCCCTCGAAGACATCGCGGCCGTGGCCCCACGCGAGCAGGTGCTGGAGCTGCGCGTCGAGATCTGGCGCAAGCGCGGCGACGCCCGCGCGCTCTCCGAAGCGCTCGAGCAGCTCGCCGCCTCTTCACGCGAGCCGGCCGATCGCCGCGCCCACATGCTCCTCGACGCCGCGCGCGCGGCCTCCTCGCTCGGTGACGACGCCACCGCGCTCGACCGCGCCCGCCGCGCGCTCAAGCTCTCGCCCATGCTCCCCGACGCCGTGCTCGAAGCGCGCCGCTTGGAGTACCGCGCCGGGGGCACGGGCACCCCGCGCGAAGCGCAGGCCGCCGTCGACGAGCTCGCGCGCATCGAGACCAAGATCGATCCCGTGCAGATCGAGCTCCACGCCTTCCTCCTGGCCGAGGCGCTCGACGCCATCCAAGGCGGCGGCGCGGGCATGCGCGAGCTCTCGCGCCGCCACGCCGAGGTCGGCCCCTTGCCGCTCATCGCCCTCGGCATGGCCGAGCGCATGGTGCGCGCGAAGAGCTTCGAGGCCGCGCTCCCGCTCTTCGATCACGCGCTCGCCGGCGATCTCCGCGGCCTGCGCAGCCGCGGCCGCGTCGCGCTCGCGGCCGCCGAGGCAGCGTCGGCCGCCCAGATCTTCCCCCAGGCCGCGCGCCTCCTCGATCTCGCCGCCGCGGAGCCGGAGACGCAGCTCGTCGCGCAGCGCCGCCAGCTCGAGCTGGCTGCTTCGCTCGGCGATCCCGACATCGCCCGGCAAGCCCTCGAAGAGCTGCTCCGTCAGTCGACGGGCCTCGATCGCGCGCGTGTCCTCCTCTCGCTCGGCAAGCTGATCTCGGCGGCGAACCCCGATCGCGCCGCGCGCCTCTTCGCCGAAGCCGTCCCTCTCGCCGCCGCGGAGAAATCGCTGAGCGCGCAGCTCACCGAGGCCAGCGCGCGCCTCGCCGCCCAGCGCGCGCAGCCCGATCCCGAGCCGCCGCCGATGTCCGCGCGCGCCCTGCGCGCGACCGCCGCCGCCGCTGCCCACGAAACCAAGCCCGCGGACACCAAGCCGCGCGACGCCGCGAAGCCGCGCGAGCCCGCGAAATCGCCGTCCAACGAAGCCGTGAAGCCCGCCTCTCCGGAGGCCGCGAAGCCCGCTGAAACCAAGCCCATCGAGGCGAAGCCTACCGACGGCAGCAAGCCCGCCGACACCGGCAGGCCCGCCGACGTCGCGAAGCCTGCGGACGCTTCGAAGCCCGCGGAGGCCGCAAAGCCCGTCTCGCTCGCCGATCCCACGAAGCCCCCGCCCCTGCCCGGCGCACGCACACCTTCACCGCCGAGCGTCCGCGCGCCGCAGAGCGTGCGGCTCCCCGTCGACGACGCGCCCTCCGCCGCGGACGAGACCGAGGAGCAGCGCCTCCGTCGCGAGCTCGCCCATGGCTCGTTCGAGGCCGGCGAAGAGCTCGTCGCCTTCTATGGCAAGCGCACCGGCGATCGCTCGCAGCAGGAGATCTTCGCCGTGCGCCGGCAGCAGGCCCAGATCCTCCCCGGCGACACCAAGGTCCTCGATCGCCTCATCGAAGCGGCCGTCGCCGACGGCAACGCCATGTATGCGCGCGCCGTCGAGCACGTGCGCCGCGCGCTCGATCGCGATCCGCCGCCCGCGCCGCCGCTCGCGGCCCAGAGGCTCGCGCCCGATCTCGTGGCCGCGCTCCTCTTCCGGAGCATCGCCGACTCCGCCGTGCACGAAGCGCTCTCGCTCGTGCTCGACACCGGCCTCTATCGCCGCGACGTCGGCCAGTATCAGCTCACCGGCGTGGCCCGCGTGCAGCCGGGCGGCGGCTCCATGCTCGGCGACGTGTACGGCGCCGTCACGCGCCTCTTCGGCCAAGCGCGCACCGCGCTCTTCCACCAGCGCAACGCCGCGCCGGCCGCCTTCAAGATCGCGCTGCTCGCGCCGCCCGCCATCGTCCTCACCGGCGAGGTCAAGGAAGAGACGCCCGAGCTGCGCTACCTCCTCGGCGCCGCGCTCGCCGGCGCGACGCCCGAGCACGCGCTCGTCAACGCCCTCAGCGACGACGCACGCGGCACCTTGATCGACGCGCTCCACGCCGCCTTCGGCCCGGCCCTTCAGCTCCCCAAGAGCGACGCCGCCGTCGCCCGCCTCGGCCAGAACCTGTGGCAGCTCGTGCCCCCGCGCGCCGATCGCCGGCTCCGCGAGCTGCTCATGGATCCTCGCTCGATCACGCGCGAGGCCGCCCTCGCCGGCACGCGCCAAGCCATGCGCCGCGCCGGCCTCTTCGCCTCCGGCAGCCTCGCGGTCACCCTCGCGCACATCGCGCCCGAGCTCTCCATCCCGCTCGACACGTTCCGCGCAGCCGAAGGCGGCCTCGCGCAGATGTGCGCCGCCCACCCCGAGATCGCCGACTTGGTGAAGCTCGCCGTGCGCATGGAATACGCCGAAGCCCGCTGGGCCCCCGGCGCCCCCGTGCGGCGCGACACCCCGCCCACCAGCCGCCGCTGGTAACCGCCCCGCGCGAAACACCATCGCTCTTCGGCGACCGCCCTCGATCACGGAACGGCGCGCCGAGAGGCTCGCGTCCGCCGCCGCCGAGGTCGCGGCCCAGGAATGCCATGAAACGAAGCCGCCTGGAATGCCGAGACAGGCGCCGTCTCCATGCGCCGGAGCCGTCCGTCCCGGCCCCGCCGGTGCCCCTTCATCCCAAGGTCGCCGACAGCGCCCTTGCCCCTTCGGGGGATCTCGCGACATCGTTCCGGAGCGCCATGCGACTTGCCCCTTCCTTCCTCGCTGCTCGGGTTGTGCCGCCTCCGCCCCTCGGCTCCACGACACGCGTGTCACGGGGTGCGCCGCCGAGGCGCGCCGTGCTGCGCGCAGCGCTCGTGGCACAGGCATCGCTAATGGTCCTCGCCGTGATGTCCACGGGATGCCTCATCACCGATCCACCGCAGTACAACCCGCCGAAGCACACGCGGCCCTTCTTCGACAACGCGACGGCCCTGCCGCCGCTCAATTCGATCGTCAAGGTCGAAGGCAGCGCGCCGACCGACATCACGTTCGAGGCCTTCGTGTTCTCGCAGGACGATCCCGTCGACCCGTCGTCCCCGAGCGACTTCCAGCAGGTGGAGGTCTATCTCTACATCGACCTCGGGCTGCAGGACAGCATCCCCTACCGATACGCCATCCCTCCCGCTCGGCTTGCTCCCGGCGCGACGCTCGATCAGGGCGGTCGCAAGGTCCAGCGCACCTGGCGCCCCAACTTGAACACGGTCGACTACGGCTGCCACACCGCGACGCTCGTCGCCGCGCACAAATTCGACGACACCCCCTGCCCCGCGTGCGCCGACGACTCCAGCGCCATCACGTGGCAGATCCTTCGCTGCAGCCAGGGCGATTGCAACACGATGCCAGCGACGGGCCCGCAATCGTGTGAGGGCTTCACGAACCTCTGTAGAACGAGCGAGAGCGAGGCCACGTGCGTCGAGCGCGGGGCCACGAGCGGAGACACGCAATGAGGCTCGCCGCGATCCTCGGGATCTCCACCACGCTGTTCGGCTGCGGGTTGCCGCTCGCGGACATCTCCTTCGACGGCCCCGTCAACACGTGCACCGCGTCGACCTCGTGCGCCGACGGCGCTGCGTGCGTGGATGGCATCTGCGTCGCGACCTCGTACGATCTCGAGGGCCTGCTCGTCGAGGTGCGCCCGCGCTCCGACGCGATCTTCGGAGCCTCGACGTCGCACCTCTTCGATCCGACCGCCGCCCAGATCACGCTCACGGCCGAGGACGGCGCGCCCTTCGTCGCGGTGATGAACCCGAAGCTGCCCGAGACCGCCGCCATTCGTCACGGCCTCGTGCGTCTGCACAAGCAGACCAACTGCTCCGTCGCGGAAGACCAATCCATCCCGGCCCGCGTCACGTTCTATCGCGCGGCGCCGTACGCCGGGTTCCCCTTCGATCCCATCGCGATCAACAGCGGCGCGAACAACGAGATCGACGTGGATCTCGTGCCCGGCACGTACGACGTCTACATCGAGCCGCAGGTCGTGGTCGGGTGCAACGACGACAAGCCCTTCCCGCCCGTGTATCTGCCGGCGCAGTCGATCCCGATGGGCGGCGCGCTCATCTGGGATCTGCCCGTCGTCGGTACGCTCACCAGCACCATCAAGGATTTCGGCGACGCCATCGACGGTCCTTGGAAGATCGATCTCCTCGAGCCCACGCGCGGCCTCCCCGTCTCGGCCAACGCCGTGCTCGAGAAGCTCGCCGCGCCGGAGGACGGCTACGTCGTCAAAGCGCAGATCGCCTGGCCCGACGGCCCCCCGCCCATCGTCCGCCTCGCGCCGGCGAGCACCGAGATCGGCGCGAACGCGCGCCCCACGGCCTACTGGACGATCGGCGAAATGAAGGGGACGGAGACGAACGCCCTCGTCGACTTCACGGTGGCCGAGCTCTACAAGGCGCCGGTCCAGGTGAACGTCAACGTCCTCGGATCGGACAGCTTCACCCGCATCCGCGCGACGTTCACCGTGCAGAGCAGCGGGCTCGCGGGGCCCAACGCCAACAACGCCACCTTCACCATCCCGAGCCTGGAGACGGACGCGCAGGGCGTGCTCGAAGCCTTCCTTCCGCCGGGCAACTACGACTTCCGCGCGACGCCGGTCGACAACGGCCTCGCCATCACCGATCACGCGTACACGGTCAACGCGCAGGCGAGCTGCTTCTGCGGTCAACAGTTCCAGCTCGAGCCCAAGCCTTCGCTCAGCGCCGCGGTGAAGACCCCGAGCGGCGAGCGCGTGCGCGGCACCGACGTGACCATCGCGCCGTCGCTGCTCACGCCGCGCCTCTTCTGGAAGGACGCGCATCAGCTCGCGCCGATGACGGCGCGCCCCGTGCTCTCGAGCACCTCGGACGACGGCAACTTCACGGTGCGCATCGATCCCGGCCTCGCGGACCTCGTGATCCCGACCAACCCGTCGTCCAACTATCCGTGGCTCGTGCGGCCGCGCCTCTCGACCGAGGCCGACACCGAGATGGGATCGCTCGCGCTCACCTACCCCGCCGTGCTCCGCGGAACGGTGCGCGATGCCAACGGGGCGCCCGTCGCCAACGCGGAGGTCAACGCTTGGTTCCCCGTGCGCGATCCGGCCGCCACGAGCGGTCTCGCGGGCACGGTGATCAAGATCGCGACGACGCAGACCGACAGCAGCGGCAACTACCGGCTGCTCCTGCCCGCTTCGTTGTGAGCATCGGGCCCCGGCCGTAGGGCCTCGTCACCAAACGCATCGCGAAGAACGCCTTGGCCGGACATGAGACGCGCCAACCGTGGCACTCCACACAGTTTCATCGACGGTGAGCCCGCCCCGCTCCAGCCGTGGTGGAGGATGCTCGGTTTGCTGTACACGCGTCACGCGCCCCGCGATACGATCACACTGTGGCGGTGATGAGCGTTCCCGACGTTGGCTCCCCCGTGTCCGCGCTCACGGCCACGGCTCCGGTGTCGACGCTCCCGCCGGCGAGCGCGCCGCCGCGTCCTTCCAGCCCGCCCAGCGATCCGGGGCGGGATCTCGCCGGTGCGCTGCACGAAGTCTCCAACGCGCTCACGGTGGTCCTCGGTTGGCTCGAGCGCGCGCGTGATGAGCGCGGCGGTCCCGAGCTCGCGCGCGCGCTCGACGTGGCCATGTCGCGCGCGGCGCAGGCACGCGGCATCGTCCGGCGCGCCATCGGCGCCGACGTACCGGCGGAGGCGCCGCGCAGCCACGCGGAGGAGACGGTCGGCCACGTCGTCGCCGACGCGCTCACCGGCCTCGAGCCCGAGCTCCGGCGCGCCGGTCTGGAAGCCCATGTGATCGTCGCCTCCGATGTGGAAGCGCGGCGTCTCCCGCACGCGCCGAGCGTGCTGCAGATCCTCACCAACCTGCTCCTCAACGCGGCGGCGCTGTCACCGCATGGCGCGACGGTGCGCCTCGAAGCCGAGCCCGCGGGCGAGCGCGTCCTCTTCGCCGTCACCGACGCCGGTCCCGGCGTCCCGCCCGATCGCCGTGAGACGCTGTTCCACGCGGGCGTGAGCACGCGCGCCGGCGGCGCGGGCATCGGCCTCCGCCACGCAGCGGCGCTGGCGCGATCGTATGGCGGCGAGCTCAGCCTCGCGGACAGCGATACGGGCGCGCGCTTCGAGCTCACGTGGCCGCTCGATGCGCTCGAGGTCGAAGAGACCGCCGCGCCCGAAGACGCGACCGTGCCGGCGACGCAACGCGTACCCGCCGACCTGCCGCGCGTCGCCGCCCGTCTCGCCGGCACGCGCATCCTGCTCGTGGAGGACGACGACGCGGTCATCGATCTCCTCGACACCGCGCTCACCGCGCGCGGCGCCGACGTGGTGAGCGTGCGCCGTCGCAGCGAGCTCGATCGCGCCCTCGGGAGCGGTCGCTTCGACGCCGCGCTCTTCGACATCTCCCCGATTCAGGACGACGTCTCCGGCGCCGTCGCCCGCGCCCGCGACGCGAGCGACGCCCTCCGCGTGGTGATGATCTCGGGCACCGCCGTCTCGCTCCCCTCGCTGCCCGAGGGCTGGATCGCCGCGTGGGTGCGCAAGCCCTTCGAGATCGGCGAGATCGTCGACGCCATCGCGCCGGCCGCGCGAGGCTGACGGAGCGCGCGCGCGACACGAAGCCTCGCCCGTGAAGGGAAGGCTCCGCGCCGCGCTTCGAAGCTCAATCGCCCGGCGCGAACATCATCGGATACGTCACCGTCGTCGCGTCGCGGTTGCCCGTGGCCGGGAACGCGAGCCGGCTGGTCACGTCACCCAGGCAGCGCTCGAACGCGGCGTCGCGCAGCGTGCCCTCGGACGTGTCGACCTTCACGCCTTCCACCGCGCCGTCGCCGCGGATCGTGAAGGCGAGCGGCACGCGCCCCGCCGCGGTCGGGCTGCGTTGGAGCAACGTCTCGTAGCAGCCGCGGTACGCCTTGAACGAGGCGCGCACCACCGCCTGGATCTCCTGCGGCTTGAGGACCGGCTTCACCGGCACGACCGTGGGCTCGAGGGGCAACGTCTTCATGACGGAGAGCCCCTCCTCCACGTCCGCGAGCTGCGCCTCGCGCGGCGCCGCGATGAGGATCACGGGCGGCGCGCCCGGCCGCTCGCGCGCCGCCACGAGCCCTTCGCCCCGCGAGAGGTGGGCCACGATCTCCGCCGACGAAAGCGGCAGCTCCGCGTCGTAGCGCGCCGGGATGCGCCCGCCCTCGAGATCGAAATAGAAGACCACGAGCGCGCTCCCGAGCCGCGCGCGCTGCGCCGGGATGCTGGTCCACGAGCCATCGCGCTTGCTCGACGTGCGCGTCCCCACCTCGTCGGCGCAGAGCGGGCACGCTTCGCGTTGCAGCTCGCGCAGCGCGCGCCCCACGTCGAAGGCTCCGAGCCGCTGGCTCGTCTCGCTGTTGCCCCCGAACGCGAGCATGCGCACCTCGACGGGACGCTTGGGCTCGCTCGGGAGGGGAAAGTACTTGGCGAGCGCGCGCGAAAACGGCGTCGCCTGCCGCGTGTCCTCCGGCGCCCCGCGGCGCCCCGCGCCATCGTGGCCCGTGAGCAGCAAGCGCAGCCGCGCCTCGGCCCGCTCGGCGAGGGGGAAGCGCCCATCGTCGGCGTGCTCCGCGAGGAGCTGCTCCACCGCCGCGATCGCGCCCTCGTGATCCTCGAGCAGCGATCGCGCCTGGCTGAGCGCGAGCCGCGCTTGGTCTCGTTGATCGGGTGTGATGGCCGGATCGCGGAGCAGCTCCTCCAGCGCCGTCCGCGCGGCGGCCGCCTCGCGCCCCGCATCGAGGTTGCGCTCGGCCTGCTCGAGGCGCACCGCGATCGAGAGGCCGCGCCCCGCAGCCGTCGTGCCGGCCGCCGAAGGCCCGAGCTCGCTGCTGCTGATCTCGGACGACTCGCCGGCGCCGGGCGAAGCGCACCCGAGCGTGGCCGCGAGGCCGAACACGATGGTAACGATGTCGAAGCGTCTCATGCTGGCTCCCTCCGCGAAGGCCCGCCCTCGCGGCGGCCTCGCACGAAGAGGTGTAGATCGCGGCCGTGTCGGCACTTTCCTCGCCGTGTCACCGTTGTGTCTCCGCGGGCTCGGGCCGCGGCGCGCGGCTGAAGCGATAGCCCGCGCCGCGCAACGTCACGATGTGCACCGGGCTCTTCGGATCCGGCTCGATCTTGCTGCGCAGGCGGTTGATGAAATTGTCGACCGTGCGATCGGTCCCGAAGTAGTCCGAGCCCCACACCGCATCGAGGATGCGCCGCCGCGGCAGGAGCACGCCTTCGTGCCGCACGAAGTAGCGGAGCAGCTTCATCTCCTGCGCCGTCACCTCCACCTCCGCGCCGGCGCGCTCCACGCGGTGTGCGGCGAAGTCGATGGTCACGTCGCCGAAGCGCACCACGCTCGTCTCCCGCTCCGCGAGCCGCCTGCGCCGCAGCGCCGCGGAGACGCGCGCGAGCAGCTCCGCGATCCCGAACGGCTTCACGATGTAGTCGTCGGCGCCCAACGCGAGCCCGCGCACCTTGTCGTGCTCCTCGCCCTTCGCCGTCACCATCAAGATGGGCAGCTCCGCGTCGTGACGCCTGAGCTCCTCGCAAATCTCGAAGCCATTGAGGCCCGGGAGCATCACGTCGAGCAGCACCAGATCGGGCCGCAGCGAGAGCGCCGCCTCCAGCCCTTCGGGCCCCGTCTTCGCGACCTCCACCCGAAAGCCTGCCGATCGCAGCGTCTTCGTCAGCCCGAGCCGCAGCGTCGCGTCGTCCTCCACGACGAGCACCGTCTCTTGTCTTCCCTCCGGCGGCTTCGCGGTCATGACGCCCTCCTCGCGCTCGGGATCCAGATGGTGAACACCGCGCCTCGCCCGAGGTCGCTCTCGACGAACGCGCGCCCGCCGTGCGCCGCGGCCACGTGCCGCACCAACGAGAGCCCGATCCCGCTGCCCTCGGTCGCGCGGCTCAGCCGATCGTCGGCGCGCTCGAACGGCTCGAAGATCCGCCGCTGATCGCGGACCGCGATCCCCGGCCCGCGATCGGCTACCGTGATGGCCACCCCGCCGTCCGCGCGCGCCACGCCCACGCGATACGGCCCGCCCTCCGGCGCATACTTCTTCGCGTTGGCGAGGAGGTTGTCGACCGCGAGCCGCACCTGCCCGGCGTCGATCTCGGCCACGATCCCATCCTCGATCGCGCGCTCCACCTGCACCTCGGGGTGCCGATCCACGAACGTGTCGATCGACGCGCCCACCACCTCGTCGACCTTCGCCGGCACGCGCTCGATCACGTATCGCCCCGCCGCCATGCGGCTGAACCCGAGCAGCCGATCCACCGTCTCGCCCAGCCTCCGCGCCTCGCGCGCCAGCGCTTCGAACACCTCGCCTTGCTCCTCGGGCTCGACCCGCCGCTCTTCGAGCAGCTCCGCCAGCATGCGCATCGACGCGATCGGCGTGCGCAGCTCGTGTGACACCGCGGCCACGAAGTCGGTCCGGAGCGCGCTCGATCGCCGCGCCGCCCGCATCCGCGCGAAGAGCAGCGCCGCCAGCCCGAACGCGCACGCCGTCGCCGCCACGCCGATCCCCGCGAGCACCCCGCGGCTCCGCGACGCGCGCCGCGCCACCGCCCCCGGATCGACGGGCACGACCCGCAGCGAGAGCTCCGGCGCGACGAGCACCGACGCCGAGAGCCGCTCCTCGCTCGCCCCCATCGGCTCGGCGTGCGGCCCCGCGATCACCTGCGCGTGCATCCCCTCCGGCAACCCCATCGCATGCGCTGCAATCGCGCCCTCGAGCGATCCCCGATCGACCACGAACCCCGAGAGCCGCCCATCGTCGAGCTGCCGCAACGATCCCCGCGCCGCGCCCGCCCGAAACCCCACGACCCCCCGCGCCGCCTGCCCCGCGCGCAGCGCGCTCACCACGTCCGCGCGCCCGAGCTCCGCCGCGATCGCATCTCGCCGCGACCACGACACCGAAAGCGCCGCCCTCGCCCGCTCCCGCGCCGTCCCGCCGATCGCTCGCTCCACCTCGATCCGCGTGGCCTCGCGCTCCGCATCCCCGAGGAGCGCCGCGTGCGCCTCGATCCAATCGGCGATCACCTCCGGCCCCACGCCCGCTGCAGGATCGAGCGCGAGCACGGGCCACAAGAAGCGCCCCGACGCCGTCCTTCCATCCGCGCATCGCTCGATCGCCTCGCGCTTCGCCGCCGCGATTGCCGCTTCGTCGCGCGGTGGAGGCGCCGCGATCGTCTCCGCAATCCGCCTGCACGAAGGCGGCGCCATCCCCGTCGAGGCCGCCCGCGGCGCCGCCGGCACCACGAGCGCTCGATTCGCCGCCATCACCACCGGCTCGGCGAACGCCGGCAAAGCCCGCCGCAGCGTGGCCGCAGCCTTCACCGGATCGCTCTCCACCGTCACCTTCCCGAGCGCCTCCTCGGCCCGCGCAACCCCCCGCTCGATCTCCCCCGCCACCTGATTCGCCGCCGCCGCCAGCCCCAGCGCCGCCTCTCGCCGCGCCCCCGCCTCCTCGTTCGCGAGCGCACGCAGCCCGAGCACCCCCACCGCGACCGCCGGCACCAGCGCCGCCGCCCCGAAGAGCCCCCAATCCCGAAGCCCACCACGCTCGCTCAGCACCCCGCGATGCTCGCACGCCTCACGTCACCGCCATGTCACCGGGCCCCACGAAAGGCTCCCCGCTCCGTGGGGCTCTACACATCGGCCGCCGTGCCCCGGGCCGGCAATCGGCCCGCACTTTCGCGCCCAGGCGACGCGGGGCATTCGTGCACATCGATTTTTCGAAGTCGGGGATCGATTTTTCGAAGCTGGGGCTCGCTTGCCCGAAGCCGGGGATCGATTTTTCGAAGTCGGGGCTCCCTTGCCCGAAGCCCGGCCTCGATTTCTCGAAGTTGCGGCCCCTCATCGCTCGGGCGCACGTCGCGGATTTGGCTCGGTGTCGACCGGGCGATCTCGGGCAGGTTCGGGAAACCGTCCAGGCGCCAGTTCAGATTCGCTTGACTTCCTGGGTAGGGAAGGTAGGTTCCGGGCCCCCAACGCGAAGGTGGCGGAATTGGCAGACGCACTAGCTTGAGGTGCTAGCGGGTAACACCGTGCGGGTTCAAGTCCCGCCCTTCGCACTCGGTACCCCGAAGCTTTGAGGGAACGACGGCTCGGCCGCTCGAAAGAGCAGCCGGGCCGTTGTGCTTTTGGGGCCCGGCTCTCGACGAGGTGCTCCCCGCGAGCGAGCGGCATCCCAGTTCGCGGCGTCACCTGCGGAGCTTTGCGACCCTCGCGTTCATGCTCCTGGTTCTCGCGCCCGTGCGGCCGCCTCTCGACTGCGCCGAGGGAGATCGGCGATCGAGTCGTGGCGCGCCCGTCACCAGGCACTCCCTGGAAGCATCCGGTGCGCTGCGCGCGTCCCACGTGACGGACCTCGCCTGTGTATCGTGGAAGCGAGCGGCTCCACGGTCGGCGACGCGCTGAAGCGCAGCTCGCGGTCCACTCCGTTGGTTCGGAGGTCTGCCCGCAGCAGCTGGACCTCGTCGTGCCCCCGCTCGAGGCCAACATCACGCACGGCGGGCTCGCTCGCTTCAGGCTTGCCGCACCGCTCGAACCACGTGCATCAGCGAGGGCTCTGCCTGGAAGAAGACGGGGCGCCCGGTGACGAGCTCGTTGCCGCCGTGCCCTTTCCTCCCGAGCCGAACGCGACCCTTGGTCCGGTAGGCGGTGATCGTGCCCTGCTCGAAGTCGATCCTCGGGAGCGGCCCATGCTTCGGCGCGCTCGCGAAGCTCTTCGTCTCGACCGCGAACCCGCACGGGGAACGCCGGCGCGACGGCAACGAGATGTGGATGGAGGGGCGCGCGGAAGGACTGGAAACGGATCTACAACCACCTGATGATTTTCTTCACCGACCGGCTCCCGACGTGACCGTCGCTACCTGTGCACAAACGTCGGTACAGGCCCTGGGATGTTCTTCCGACAGACTCGGATGTTCCTCTGGTGAAGTGGAGTGCTTCCGGCAGACTCGGACGTTCCTCTGGTGAAGTGGAGTGCTTCCGGCAGACTCGGATGTTCCTCTGGTGAAGTAGAGTGCTTCCGGCAGACAGGAGTATTCTCCTCGCAGAGAAGGATGTTCATCCGGCACACCGGGGCGTTCCTTCGGTGGAGCGGAATGTCCTTCCCCAGACGAGCTTGTCTTTACCCGCAGGGAAGAGCGTTCGTCGGGTGGAGCGAGATGTCACTCTGGTAGGAAAGAGTCGCCGCGTGACGGGAAACAGTGTTTCGCGTCGCCGCGACGACCGGCGTCATGTCGGGAGTGGCCGATCGAGCGCGCGGAGGCGTGCTTCACGACGCAGCGCCGACACGTCGCTCCGCAGTTTCCCCGCCGGGCAGTACGTGTGCACATCCTTCGTCGCATGCTGCTCGTACCCGCGATCGCAAAGCGTCACTGGGTGAGCCGGACCTTCTCCGGCGTGCTTCGTGTCCTCAGGTGGGGGCGGCGCGCGGAAGGAGCCCGTCGATTTTCGATGCTGCTTGTCCCGGCGCGGGCGTCGAGCCGCGCGGGATCGGGGCTCTGTCCGACCCATCATTCGACCTTCGGATCGTGCGTCCGGAGCCGGCGTTCGCGCCGACGAGGTGACCTTGCGGCGGTTGACAGCCCGAACTCCCTCTTGCGATCCTCGCCCGCCCCCGGAGCAAGGACCGAGTGAACAACCCTCCTTCCACCTACTACTGCGTTCGTTGTTGCATCTGGCACCGCTGGGAGACCCGCTGTCCGAAGGGCGGCGCGGGCGATGATGACGACGAGATGGACACGAAGGGCGGAGGATCCGGCGCGGGCGCAGTCGCCGCCCCGGCTGCCGCCGCTGCCGCCGCGGGCGCTGCCGCAGCCGGCGCGGGCGCTGCCGCGGCAGGCACGGGCGCCGCGGGCCGTGCGTGGCGTCGAGCCATGCAGGACATGGGGCAGAAACCCATGCAATACGCGTGTCCGCATTGCAACCAGATGCACCCGGTGGGCGGCGTCTGCCCGAGGCTGGTGCAAACGGACTTCAAGGCCAGGCCAGATGGCAAGGGCGAGGCCCAAATGGCCTTTCGGTGGGTGTTCGAGCACCCCCTGCCCGTGCGACAAGCCATCTACGCCGACGCGAAAGCCCGAGGCCTCGATGGGTTGTGCTCGGCATGGACCTCCGACTGGCTGCGTCGCCGGTTGATGAGGCAGCCCATCACGAAGGCGACCTACGCCAACCGATCTGCGGTTGCGGAGATGCAACAGTGGTTCGCCGCGCGGGTGAACGGCCCGCTCGACGGCACGGGGCTCGATCAGGCCGGCGTGGGCGCGGGGATCGTCGCCGGCCGGACGCCGGCGTGCTCGGGGCTCGTCTCGGAGTTCAAGCCCGACTCCAAGCTGGCCAAGGAGCGATACAACCACCTGTCAGGTGCCTACTACCTGGCCATGTGGGGGACGAACCCCGATACACGCGAGCAGGACAGGCACGCCATCGGCATCGACTTCCGCCCTGGAAACTGGGCCTTCTTCGACCAGAACCAGGGGATGCTGGAGGTGGTTGGGCCCGTCCCGCAGAAGCTGTTCGTGCTGAACAAAGTCCTCTCGTGGTACCTCGACAAGCACCTGACGAACTGGGAGCTCTTCTCGGTGGAGCTCGGGCTCAAGGTGCAAGACGACAGCGCCAAGTCGGCCGTGGGCGAGGTCGTGAAGCCGCCGCTCGTGCGCCGCAGGACCTTCTGACGACGGGCGGAGGGGCGGCGTGGAGCCGCCCCTCGCATCACCTCGCGCGCCGCGCTCGGCAAGCTCACGTGCTCATGCACCGTCGCAGCGCGCAGCGTCGACTTGATGCGGATGAAGCTCCCGGAGGCGCCCGTCTGCGCGTGCTCGTAGACGGGCGCTGCAACTGCGGGCCTGCAGCCAAAGGCTGCTCCTCGTGTCCGACATCTTGCCGGTTGGAGTGGGCATGTTGAAAGGCCCCTTGGACGCGCCCCCGAACGTCACGACGGCTTTGACCGACGAGAGGGCCGCGAGCGGCGCGCCCGCCAATCGCTCTCGGAGCGTCGTTTTCCGATTGTCATCCTTTTACCCTTTCGGGCGACCATACCGAGGTGCGCTAGGGGGCATCGATCGCTTGTGCAGAGCGTGCGCATGCACCATACGATCAATATCGAGACAGCGACTTTGGGAGCGGCCATCGCCGTTCGAAGCCGCCCCGGTCGCCCAACAGCGGAATGGTGACAACAATGAGCAATATTCTCGAGGCCACTGTCTGGCACGCAAGAAGCTGGAGGGGCGCCAGAGCCGTCTTCATCTCAATCAAAGACAATCCACAACTCGCTGGTTGGGTTCCGCTCAGCGACGACACCGACGGCTTGGCCGTGCTTGCAATCGCGGCGGCCGCTCAAGCAGCCGGAAAGGGAGACCCCGTGGGGCCGGGCTTGACGGGTGGGCGAGTCTTCGTCACCTACGATAAGTTTGATGGCGGTTTTTTCTCGGGCGTCCGCATGGCGCTGTGGCGCGAGAGTTTTTGAATTGCCTTGCAGGTCCTTCCCGTGACTGGTGCCAAGCCTGAACCGCGTTGAACAATCGGCCTTCTCAGTCGTACACCGTCCCCCAAAGAGGGCTCTCCGGGACACGGAACCAATTGGGGGATGGTGCACGACTCTAGTCAGTCGCGAGGGGAGGCTCGGCAAACACGACATCCGGATTGCGCTTCTTCGGCTCGAACAGGAGCTTCGATACCTGGAGGACGATCTCGTCGCCGTGATCGATGATGTCGCTCGTGTAGTGGCCGAACGTTTGCGGCACATACGTGAGCCATCGGGAGACCTCGCCCCGAAGCTCGGCGAGCTTGCCGTTGAAAGCGGGGTCTTGCCGCTTCAGATGAGGGAGCCCGACGCCTCGCTGGCGCCGTCGTTCGTTGCCCGCGAGCTGTTCGCTCCACGCTCCTGCGGAGCGCGGCGAGACATCGTCTCTCGCACGCCGCATCGGCGCCGCGTCCCTGCCCCGCGGCGCCCCACGAGCGCTACCGTCGCCGGCCCAAGCGCGCCGTGTTGGCCAGGCCGCTCGCCGTCGCTTCGGCGGCGACCGCGCGGCGCACCTCTTGGTGCACCGACAGCGTCAGTGGAGACGGCACGACCTCGCCCGGCTCGGCCAACGCCGCGAGGGTGCGTGCGGCCGCGATCATCATCTCCTTCGTGATGGCGCGGCTCTTCACGTCGAGCGCGCCGCGAAAGAGACCGGGAAAGGCGAGCGCGTTGTTGATCGTGCGGCCATCCGACGCGAACGCGGCGCCGGCACGGAGGGCATCGTGCGGCTCGATCTCCGGATCCGGATTCGAAAGCGGAAAGAGCACCTGCCCCGGCCGCACGGTCTTCGGATCGATGAGACCGGGGCGCCCGGTGGTGGCGATGACGATGTCGGATTCGCGCATCAGCGTGGCGAGCGAGGCGGGCCGAGCGCCCAGGCTCGCGAGCCAGCTCGTGGCCTCTTCGGATCGATCGGCGACGAGCACGTCGCCGACGCCGTACGCGAGCATCAGACGAGCAATGGCGCTGCCGGCGGCGCCGAGACCGATCTGGCCGACGCGGGCACGCTCCAGCGGGAGGCCCGCCACCTTGCACGCGTTGATGACGGCGGCGAGCGCGACCGTCGCGGTGCCGTGTTGATCGTCGTGGAAGACGGGCTTGTCGAGGCGCTCGAGGAGCGCGGCCTCGATGCGATAACAGTCGGGGCTCCGGATGTCCTCGAGGTGGATGCCGCCGAACGTGGTCGAGAGCCGGTCCACGGTGTCCACGAACTCGTTCACGTCGAGGGTGTCGACGAGCATGGGCGTGGCGCTGATGCCGACGAAAGCATCGTAGATGACGGCCTTGCCTTCCATCACCGGCATCGAAGCGAGCGGGCCGATGTCTCCGAGACCGAGAACCCGCGACCCATTGGTGAAGATGCCGACCGAGTTGCCGATTCCGGTGTACTCCCAGGCGCGGTTCGGATCGTCGTGGATCGCCCGGCAGACGCGCGCGACACCAGGCGTGTAGATCTGCCGGTAGTCGCGGAGCGTGCGCAGATCGACGCGGCTCGTCGAGTGGATCTTGCCGCCCTTGTGACGCTCGAACGCGCGATCGCAGATGTCGAGCACCTGGACACCGTCGACGGCCCGCACCGCCGCGATCGCACGCTCGGTGTGCGCTTCGTCCGCGGTTTCCACCGTCACGTCACGCATCGAGTGCTCGTCGCCGATGCTCAGCGTGGTGATCTCACCGACGAGAGCGTCCGTCTCTGCCAGAGCGCTGCCGAGGCGCGCGATCTGCCCAGGCCGATGCAGCATCTTGAGGCGGAGCGTCGTGTCGATACCGTGTTTCATGGGGGGGCGGGGTGATACCACGCGCGTGGGCCCGCAGCAGGCCGTCGTCGCGCTCGCTCGTCGTTCGCGTTGCGTCGATCGAACGCACCGCGACACGCGGAGCCTGCGTACGGGCAGCGCGTCGGGCGCCGCTCGACCGGTGCTCGTCGCTCATGGCGAGCGTCTCCGTGCACACGATCCTCCGGCCGCGGATGTCTCCAGCGATGATCGCATCGCTCGCCTTCGTCATCGTCGCCTCCTGACCTGACACGCACGCGCGAGCGCTCCGTCATCGAGGACGACGTCGCGATGGGGGCAGCGCTGGGTGACATGGAAGCACGCGCCGTACAGGCGCTCGAGCGCGACCTCTCGCAACCCGCGCATCCCTGCCGCTCCACGCGAAGGTCGACGCCCTCGCCCAGAAGCGGCTCGGGCAGATGAGCAGCTCTCGGGCGCGAAATCGCCCTGAAGCCAGCGCGGCCCCAGAGGCCGTCCCATGCGCCGGCGGCGTGCACGCGAACAACTAAGGCAACAAACAGTTGCGATCGTTGGCAGCCATGATAAAGATCGCAACTGTTGGTTGCCTTAGCATCGCCGAACGAACCGGATGCGTTCTGATCACCGCCCCAAACGAGCATGAGCC
Source organism: Minicystis rosea (assembly GCA_001931535.1). Lineage (GTDB taxonomy): Bacteria > Myxococcota_A > Polyangia > Polyangiales > Polyangiaceae > Minicystis > Minicystis rosea. Next base: position 12,489,951 of record CP016211.1, on the reverse strand, counting down.
CGACGACAGCCATCCTCACTTCTTCCGAGCAGCGCACGGCACCGGGCCAGCTCGCCGGGAAACCCAACCACCCATGATGATCGCGAGCGGATCAGCGGCCGCGCGGCGTGATGGCCTGATGACGTCACATGCCCACGTGCGCGGAGCGCGCCCTCGAAGCGCACGACACGCCCCCACTTGGACTGGAGCTCACTCGATATGACTGCCTCGGCAACGACCGTGTTCTCCTCGTACCGAATCGACGTCGCGCGACGGGAGATCATGACTCCCCTGGTGGAGCGGGAGCTCCTCGAACGATATCGAGGCGGCGAGCGCGATGCGGCGCGGCGCCTCATCGAAGGGTGCCTGGGCGCCGTCATCGCCATTGCGGTGGAATATCGGTACTGCGGTCTCCCGCTCGAGGATCTCGTCCAGGAGGGCAACATGGGGCTGCTCAAAGCGCTCCCTCGCTTCGATCCCGAACGTGGCCTGCGGCTCGGAGCCTACGCGGGCTATTGGATCCGGGCCGAGATTCGGCAGTACGTGGCCCGCAATTACCGCATCGTGAAGCTGGGGACGACCAAGGCCGAGCAGCGCGCGCTCTGGCTCTATCGCCGGACCAAGGAGGCACGGCCCGAAGCGCTCGCCGCCATGAGCGGCCTGACGCTGGAGCGAGCCGCCGAGCTCTTGCCGATGCTCATGGCCGGCGACGTCAGCTTGAGCCCCGCGCCGCACGACGAAGGCTGGAGCCCTTTGGAGCGCCTCTCCGACCGCACGCGCTCGCCGGAGGACGCGGTCGGGGACATCGAGCAAAGCACACGGCTCCGCGCCGCCTTGGACGAGGCCATCGCGGAGCTCTCGGTTCGGGAGCAGGATATCCTCCAGCGCCGCGTGCTCGCCGACACCACCGAGACGCTGGAAGCGCTCGCCACCACGTGGGGCGTGAGCCGGGAACGGGTGCGCCAGATCGAAGAGCGCGCCAAGGCGCGGCTGCGCGCACGCCTCGAGCAAATCCCTGCGGACGTCATCTCACGAGGGCACGCGCCGGTGAGCGGCCAGCGCCCTCCGCCCCGAAGGCGCGCGCCCAAGATCGCGGGCCGCGTGGCGGCCTCCGACGCCGGCGTGCTTGCGTGACGTGCTTTCCCGCGAGCCCCTCGCGGAGATCATCGCTGCGCTCGCTCGCTACACGAGCGCGGAGATCGCATCGAAGAGCACGTGGACGTCGTCGTCGATCGTGAGCGGGGGCATGACGTAGAGAACATCCGCATGCGATAGGCGCAGCGGGCGGAGGAAGACGCCGCGGGCGGCGAGCTCCGCGGATGCGGGGGCCGTGCCCGGGCTCATCTCGACGACGCCGATCGCCCCTTTGACCCGCACGTCGACGACGTTCGCGCGACCGCGCAACGGCTCGAGCCCAGCGCGCAGCGTCGCCTCGAGCGCGTGTACCCGCGCGGCGTAGTCGCTCTGCTCGAACAGATCCAAGCTACCGTGCGCGGCGGCGCACGCGAGCGCGTTCCCCATGTACGTCGGCCCGTGCTGAAGGGCCGCATCCGCCCGCTCGGACAAGAAGCACGCGAACACCGCCTCACTGGCGACGACGGCCGCGAGCGGCAACGTGCCACCGGTGAGCGCCTTTCCGATGGTGACGATGTCGGGGACGACGCCGGCCGCATCGAGCGCGAAGCGCGTCCCCGTGCGGAAGAAGCCGGTGGCGATCTCGTCGAAGATCAACCACACACCGTGCGCGTCGCACGCGCGCCGCAGGCGGCGCAGCGCTTCGGGAGAGTGAAAGCGCATCCCGCCGGCGCACTGGACCAGCGGCTCGACGATCACCGCCGCGACCTCGTGGGCGATGCGCTCGAACGCGGCCTCGAACGCGCCGCCGTCGTCGCCCGGAATCGGCATGTGGACCGCGTCGACGCCCATGCCGGCGAAGGCGCGGTGCATTCCGGAGATCGGATCCGAGAGCGCCATCGTGGCCAACGTGTCGCCGTGATAGGCATCCTCGAAGCAGACGATTCGACGCCGCGGCGATGCCCCGTGGCCGCGGTTGTGGAACGACTGCACCGCCATCTTCAGCGCGACTTCCACGGAGACCGACCCGCTCTCGACGAAGAAGACGCGTGAAAGCGGCGCCAAGAGAGCCGCGAGCCGCTCGGCGAGCGCATACGCCGGCTCGTTCGCCAACCCGCCGAACGCGACGTGCGGCAAGCGGCGGAGCTGCTCCTCCACGCGCGCCTGGATGTGCGGATGGTTGTAGCCGTGCGCCGCCGTCCACCACGAAGCAATCCCATCCACGAGCTCGCGCCCGTCGGCGAGGATCAGGCGATTTCCACGCGCCCCGACGACCGGCAGCGGCTCCGGGGCAGTTTGATGTTGGCAATACGGCCGCCAGACGTTGCGCGATCCAGAGTGCATCCAAGGAGGGGAAAGGGGCACGGCGGGCTTGCGAATAGCACGATCCGGCGGCGCCCGTCGCCTGCCCGCGCCCATGGCGTGCGCAGGCAGACGGAGACATCGTTCCGTTCACCGTCGTTGCCCGAGAGCAACCGAAGCGCCGGGCCAGCCGCGTCGAGCAGCCCCGATGCGCTCGCACGAGCCTTGCCGGCAAGCCTCCACCCACCGGATCCGGTGCTCATCGCCTTGCCGGCAAGCCTTTACCCACCGGATCCGGTGCTCATCGCCTTGCCGGCAAGCCTTTACCCACCGGATCCGGTGCTCATCGCCTTGCCGGCAAGCCACACCTCGGAGACGTCGCCATGGAGATCTTCCCAAGGGTCCTCGCCCATGAGCCCGATGGCGCTGCCGGTGGGGACGAAGCACGTCGACGGACACGGGCACTCCAACGCACCGGGGATGAGGTTCATGGCCTTGACGGCCCGCGCGACCCTCTCGTATGCGTGGAAGTCTCATGACCACAACCACGCTCCCACCGCATCTTCACATCATCAATCTGAGCTGGGGATACCTCTATTCCGCAGCCATCTACGCCGTGACCGATCTGGGTGTCGCCGATCGGCTCGAATCAGGTCCCAAATCGGCCAGTGCCCTCGCCGAGGAGCTCGGTGTCCAAGCCCAGCCCCTCTATCGCGCCCTGCGGCTCCTCGCCACGGTGGGAATCTTCTCCGAGGCGGAGGACGGCCGCTTCCACCTCACCCCCGCCGCCGACGTCCTGCGCGCCGCCGCGCCCGGCTCGATGCGAGATGCCGTGTTGATGCTCGCGCACGAGACCTTCTGGGCCCCCGCGGGCAAGCTCGCGCAAACGATTCGTACCGGCGAAACACCTTTCGCGCAGATCTTCGGCGCACCCTTCTTCGACTACTTCACCCAGAACCCGGCCATCGGCCCCATCTTCCACCGTGGCATGGCCGGCTTCTCCGACACGGAGAACGGCCCCATTGCCTCGTCGTTCGACTTCAATCGCTTTCGACGGGTCGTCGACGTCGGCGGCGGTCACGGTGGTTTCCTCATCGAGGTGCTGAATCGGAGCCCGGACGTGCGCGGCGTCCTCTACGACGCCGACCACGTTCTCCGTGAAGCCCGCATCGCCGCCGCCGGCCTCTCTGATCGCTGCGAGCTCGTCACCGGCGATTTCTTCCAGACCGCGCCCAGCGGTGATTGCCTGATTCTGAAGCGCATCCTCCACGACTGGACCGACGAGACGGCCATCTCCATTCTCCGCGTCTGCCGCCGCGCCCTCGCCGACGGCGGCCGCGTCCTCGTCGTCGACGCCGTCATCCCGCGCGACAACGCTCCTCACCCCGGGAAGGAGCTCGACGTGCTCATGCTGGCCTCCCTCCCCGGCCGCGAGCGCACCGAAGAAGAGTTCCGCCACATGCTCGCCGCCGCCGATTTGAAGCTCGAGCGCGTCATCCCCACCCCCTCCGCGCTGAGCATCGTCGAAGCCTCCGCGGCGTGAAGACAGGACCGAAAGGGTGTCGCGAGCACCGCGCCGCCGGCCCAGCGCGAGATTGGCTATCCATCCACGCTCGGCGTCACCGTGCCGAACGGTAAGCCCGCGACGCCCCTTCTCATCATCGAGGATCCTCAGAGCTCACTTCGGCGCGCGCGACGCAGAAGTTGCGCAGGCGAGGAGCGGTGTTCGGCGGTAACCTGAAACCCCATGAGAAATCGCCGATGAGCGATCCCTACCGTCCGCCCGGATTCGTCGTATGGCGCCAGGACGACAATGGTGCGCGCGCCATCGTGGGAGCTTGTCATCATAAGCGTTATGCCCTCTGGGTCGTGGAGACGCTCGAGGCGCGCGGGCACAAGCAGCATTATTGGGTCGAGGAGAATCGCGGGGCTCCCCGCACGACACCCATCCTCTTCGCGGCGCCCCCGCTCGGCGTGCTCGCTCGGATCGTCGCTCCGCCCGTGCGGCTCGACGTGGAGCCGCCTTGGGTACCGCAGACCGGCGCCGACTATCCCACGGAGTTCCTCCGCTTCGAATGCCCTTTCGGGCCCGAGAAGGGCGGCGCGGAAGCTCTCCTCTTCGGGGTGAAGCTCGATGTGCCGGTCTCGTTCGAAGCGTTCGTCGAGCACCATTGGTCCACCGCCGCCATCGGCTACCACAACCCCACCCCCGAAGAGCTCGTGAGACACGAATTCGGCGGGCGACCAGCCTACGGGTACGATTGGGGCACGGGTGTCAGTGAGATCTTCGGTTGGCACATCCGCGCGCGGGCCGATCTCCTGATCTGGGCAGCATGCGAGGTATACATTCCACCAGACGGAGGCAGGAGGCCGCCTGCGCGCGACGTGAGCATCGAGCTCTTGGAGCGGCTCGTCTTCCTCGACTGACGGGCTATCCTTCGACGTCGAGGTGGGTTGTGCGCTCTGGCGATGGGAGCTCTCCATGAAGTGGAGATGCGCGGGCGTGAGGGCGAAGGAGAAAACCTATTGAATCGCCTCAGCACGGCACCCAACATGCGATGCCGATGGCGCGACGCGAGCTCTCCGTTTTCCTTTCGGTCTCCCTGCTGCTGAGCATCGGCTGCCGCTCCGCGCCTCTCGCAGCGCCAGCGGCGAAGCCTTCGGCCGTGGCCAGCGCGCCGGCGCCGCCTCCCGAGCGGGTGCTGCCGCATCAGACGTTGACCCTCGACTCCAAGGTGCTTTCGGAGGCTCGGCGCATCAACATCTACACGCCGCCGGGCTACGACGAAGCCACGAATACCCGCTATCCGGTGCTGTACATGCCCGACGGCGGCATCGAAGAGGATTTCCCGCACGTCACGAACGACATCGACACCGCCATTCGTGCCGGCGAGATGCGGCCGGTCGTCGTGGTGGGCATCGCCAACACCGAGCGGCGTCGCGACATGACCGGGCCGACCCAGGTCGAGGAGGACAAGAAGATCGCGCCGCGCGTGGGCGGCTCGGCTCAATTCCGCGCCTTCCTCCGCGACGAGCTGATGCCGGTGATCGGGCAGCGCATCCGCGGGAATGGCGAGACAGCCATCGTCGGCGAGTCACTGGCAGGCCTCTTCATCGTCGAGACCTTTTTCCAAGAGCCTCGGTTGTTCGGCACCTACATCGCGCTCAGCCCGAGCCTGTGGTGGAACGACCAAGCCTTGGTGCGCCGCGCCGCAGAGCGGCTCCGCGCCCAACCTGGTTTGACGGGAACTCTTTATCTGGCGACGGCGAGTGACGACGACGACGAGGGCGCAGGCAAAGCCCTGGCTACCGCCCTGCGCGCCGCTGCCCCGAAGAGCCTGAGCTGGTCCTTCGAGCCCAGGGCCGACGTGCAGCACAGCACCATCTATCGGGCCGTCTCTCCCGCCGTGTTTCGAAGGCTGTTTCCGCCCACGGGGAAGACGGGGGCCTCAAGGCCCGAGGCGAAGCCATGACCACCACGACGACCGACTTCCTCAACGTCGATCTCGATCTCGTCTCGCGCCGCGATCTGACCGCGCTCGTCGCTGGGCTCGCGGCGAGATCGCGAATGCACGTGCTCTTCAACGAGCGCGTCGGCCGTACCTACCGCGCGACACTGGAGCTGGGTGGCGCTGCGGCCCTCCCGAGCTCGGCCGTGGCTCGCGATCCGGACAAGATCGTTCGGCGCATGGCGGGCATCGTGCTCGGCTTGCCCGACGAGCTTCGCGCGCACTGGAACGATGCGACCCGACGTGTCTTCGATCTCGGCTTCGCGACCGGTGACACGTGGCTCGGCATGCCGTGCCTGAAGGCCTCCACGGCGCGCCTCGTCGCCGATCTCGATGCCACCGTGAGCATCTCGTTGTACCCGCCTTCACGGCCCGCACGACGCGCTCGTAAGAAGCAATGAGAGGGCCCATCCGACATGGCTGTTGGCGCACGGCGGTGGGGCCGACGACCTCGGCGCAGGCCCGATGAAGGCGCGATGGTCGTTGTCGTCGCTCGGCGCCTTGCGATAGGCTCCGACCCACGCAAGGACGCTCTCGTGACCCAAGCCCTCATCGCAGATCACGTGGGACGTCACGCGCATGAAGAGGCACCATGAGCGAGCCCAACGTGCACGGCAGTTGCCTTTGCGGGACGGTGACGTTCGAAGCCGGCCCGCCGTTCCTGCGGATGATCCATTGCCATTGCTCCCGCTGTCGCAAAAGCACGGGCACGGGTCATGGCACGAATCTGGTCGTCGAGCCTGGGAAGCTCCGGTGGCTCTCCGGCGAAGAGGCTATCTCGCGGTACGACCATCCGACGGCAAAGAGCTTTGGCAAGTGGTTTTGCAAGAGCTGTGGCTCTCCGGTTCCACGCCTGAACCGGAGTGGCACGTTCGTCGTCATCCCGGCCGGCTCGCTGGACACGACGCCGCCGATTGCCCCGACGGATCACATCTTCTGGGGCTCGCGCGCGCCGTGGGCCTGCACGAGCGGAGGGCTCCCGACCCACGATGAATATCCACCGTCGTGGTGAGCCCACAAGCTGAGGGCCATGTCGTGAGCCGGCCGCACCAATGGCACGTGCTCTCTCCTCGGTCGCGCTAGCAGGATGGTGAGAAACGTCGCGAGCGCCCCGAAGCTAGGGAGCGCGACCGAGGAATCCTCGGCGATTTTGAGGGAGCGCGACCGACGATTCGGGGCGCGAAGCAGTTTATCACCATCCTGCTAGATTCGGCGCATGTCGAGCCTGGTCCCCGACGAAACCCTGCTGGCCATCGCTGCCACCGTGCAGCACATCGATCCCGGGGCCACCCTCACGGCGAGGCCGCGGGCCGAGGACGCGTTTCTTTCGCAGCAGGGCGCGGCGGCCATCACCATTCCTCCTCTCCCGAGCCTGTCCGTCGCGGAGCCGAGCGCGCCGGGCAATGCCGATTTGGTGGTGAACGGCGTGCTCGGCGAAGGCGGCATGGGACGGGTGCTCTCGGTCCATCAGCGCTCGCTGCGCCGCGATGTGGCGGTGAAGGTGCTCAAGACCGAGGCCGCGCGTCACGATGTCATCGACGCGCTCCTCGCCGAGGCCGTGATCACCGGATCCCTCGAGCACCCGAATGTCGTCCCCGTGCACGCGCTCGGCCTCGATGCGGACGGGCGGCCCGTGCTCGTGATGAAGCGCATCGAGGGCGTGTCGTGGCGCGACATCGCCGAAGACGCAGAGCACCCGGCGTGGAGCGCCGTCGCCGACGCGGGCGACCGGCTCGACGCGCACCTCGAGATCCTCATGGCCGCGTGCAACGCCCTGCATTTCGCGCACAGCCGCGGCATCGTCCACCGCGACGTCAAGCTCGACAACGTGATGATCGGCAGCTTCGGCGAGGTCTACATGGTCGACTGGGGAATCGCGGTGCGCACGCCCGCGAAGAGCCCCGGTGGAGGCCTCGCTCCGCTCGTGGGCACGCCTGCGTACATGGCGCCCGAGATGGTGCGCGGCGACATCGCGAACATCGATGCGCGCACCGATGTCTATTTGCTCGGCGCCACCTTGCACGCGGCCATCACCGGCGCGGTTCGGCACCGCGGCGCGACCATCTTCGACATCCTCTTGTCGGCGCGCGACTCGCGTCCTTTCGTGTACGGCCCCGAGGTGCCGGCCGAGCTCGCGTCGATCCTCAATCGGGCCATGAGCGCCGAGCCGAAGGACCGCTTCCCGAGCGCGCTCGAGCTGCGCCGCGCGCTCGCGGCCTTCCGCCGGCATCGCGGATCGATTGCGCTCAGCAACGAAGCGGCGACGCGGCTCGCCGCGCTGCCAGCGCTGGGCTCTTCCGGCGACGAGCGTCGCGTGCACGCGCTCCTCACCGAGTGTCGCTTCGGCTTCACGCAGGCGCTCCGGAGCTGGCCCGAGAACGAGGCCGCGCGCGCCGGCCTCTCGGCCACGTTGGTGGCGATGATCGAGCACGAGCTCGCTCAACGCGATGCGGAAGGCGCGCGTGCGCTTCATGCGGAGCTCGGCGAGCCGCGCCCCGATCTGCTGGCGCGCATCGAAGCGCTCGCCGCCGAGCTCGGCGCGGCGGCGGAGCGCGAGGCGCGGCTCCGTACGCTGGAGCGCGATCGCGACATCAGCATCGGTGGACGTGCGCAGCTCGCGGTGTTGGGCACGCTTCCGCTCCTCGCGATCACGGTGGTCATCTATCTCCTCCGACACGGCGGTGCGCCCGCGGACGCGCGCGTGCTGCTCGTGTCGCCGGCCATCGCGCTCGCGCTCCTCGTCACGTCACGCGTCCTCTTTCGCGCGCGGCTGCGCACCGAAATCAGCCGGCGTGCCTTGAGCCTCGTGATGCTCTTTCCTGCCGCGGGGCTCGCGCATCGCGCGCTCGGCAGCGCGCTGGGCGCGACCCATGCGATGATCTTCACGGGCGACCTGGTGATCGCCGCGGCCATCAGCGCCACGCTCGGCCTCACCATCGCGCCGCGCCTCGGCTGGGGCGCCCTCCCCTTCCTCCTCGGCGCCATCGCCGTCGCCCTGGCGCCCACCCTCGCGCTCGCCGTCTTCTCCGCGACGCTGCTCTCGGGCCTGATCGTGATGATGCTGCTTTGGCGGAGAACGGTGGTGACATGAACACCCCGATGATTCATCGGCAGCACGCCGAGCAGCACCTGAATCCGTCGAACATTGGATACCCTCGGCAAAGCGCATGTCGAACCGCGTAGAAGTCTCCTTTCAGATCTTCATGGGCTCGGCGCGCCCCGGGCCTCGCCGCACCGGCACGCTGGTCGAGCTCTATACGCATTTCTTCGACGTCGCGCGCGGGTACATTCCGCCGTTCGACGCGCTCGACGACAAGCTCGCGACGGGGCTCGATCGCGCGGGCGAGCATGGGATTCACCTCCGGTGGACGCCGTTGCAAATCGATCGAGCCGAGCATGCGCAGTTTTGCGAAGACCTGCGTCACTCCACCGCTCGCCGATACGAAGAGATCGAGGCGCCGCCCGAGCTCCGCACCTGGGAGGCGTGGTCGTGGTGGATCTACACCACGCAGATTCAACCCACGCTCTCGACCAGCGAAGCGGGCGGTCCATCCCGTGACGAAATCGCGCTCCGAAGGGCGTACCGCAAGGCCCTCGCCACGGGCGACGCCGCCGCGGCGCTGCGGCTGGCCGCGGAAATCCGGGAGCGATACGACCCTTCTTTTTCCTGAAAGCCCATCGCGGTAGACTCCGATGCTGCCGTACACCTCTTCCCATGGAGGTGTTCGACGCCGGCCCCCTCGGGTGGCGCACGACGGTCACGAACGAGGAGAAGACACCATGAGCGCGCGGATCTACCAATACATCGGCCCGACCGCCTTGAAGGCCGCCGCCGAGGATCCGATTGCACGCCTCGAGCCGCGCTCGCCGGTCGACGTCATCGCTTGGCTCGGGGCGCGGAAGGTCTCGCAGGCGACGTTCACCTTCATCGTCGACGTGTCGGGCGCTCTTTGGATCTCCGACCGGGGCACGGAGCACGTGGCCTGCGCGCGGGGGAAGCCCGTTTTGGCCGCGGGCGAGATCACGTTGCGACACGCGGGCGACGCCGTCTCGGTGGCTTCCATCACCAATCAATCCACCGGCTATTGCCCCGAGCCGGAGTGTTGGGTCGCCGTTTCTTCCGCGTTGTCGCGCGCCGGGCTCACGGCGCCCGATGGCTTCACCCACGCCTTCTCGTTCCGGCGCTGCCCATCGTGCGGCACGACGAACCTCTTGAAGGCCGAAGCGCCGGAATGCGGTGTCTGCGGAGAAGAGCTCCCCGCCGCCTGGAACTTCGCGTGAGCCTGGTCTCCTCGCCGGCCACTCGCTCGCACCGTCAAACCTCGCTCACCGCGCGCCAAACCTGGGCACACCAATCGTCGTTCTCGGGGGACACGACGAGCACCCGATAACCCAGCTCGCGTCCTCGCGATGCCACGGCCTCCGAATCGTCGACGAGAAGATCGATGCCAAAGGCAGGTGGATATTTGAGGCAGGGCGCGAGCGCGTTGCGGTGGTGGGCGTCGAGGCGCCGCCACCACGTGTCGTGCACCGTCTTGTTCACCACGTGCCCGAGGGTGACTCCATAGCTCCAGAAGTTGAGCCACACGCGGGCACGGGATCGCTCGGAGCTCGTGTACACGCCGATCTCGTGCCCGGCGCGCACGAGGGCGTGGAGCAGATCGGCGGCCCCGACCCGCAGAGGCTCGGAGCAGAATGCGCGCCTCACGCCGCGTGGAGCGGAGGTCGGGAGCTGCTTTCCGCAGCGAACGAGCGTGTCGTCCAAATCGAACGCGATGCGCACGCGCCGCGAACCCCGGCCACACCCACCTTGTTCCCGGCGGCGCCGCTTGCGCTGTGCGCGAGGCGGCGCTACGGTCGCTCTTGCCCGACGCGTTCAGCTTCCAGAGCGGACGCTCGAGAGCGACATGCCGACGGATTCGATTCGGTGTCGAGTCGATGTAGTGGTCGTGGACGGTAAGTTGAACGATGCGATTCGGGAGCTGAAATGGCTCAGCTACCCGGAGCTGCGCGCCCTCCGGAAACGCCTGCGGGAAAGCCCGAAGCCGAGCGAGAAGCGACGCCGCAAGCACTACGACGCGAGAAGGCGACACCATCGCCTGCGCTGGCTCCACCGCGGAGACGATCTGCTCGAGCAAGCCCGCCGCGATCAGGCGATGTACACGGAGAGGGGCGAGCGCGAGAAGGGTTGAAGGAACCACCCCGCCGGCGATGGGCCTTGGTGCTCGTCGCCGGCGAAGGATGGGAATCGGCCGCTTCACCGCTCGTCCGAGCGGGAAGCATCGACCGTTGTCGGAGAGATATCCGACAACGGTCGCGAGGGGCGGTCGTGAAGCTAGGTGGTGACGGCAGCGGCCGTGGTGGGCCGCCGCGGCGATCACTGGATGGTGAGGAATGCGGCGCTGGGCACGCCCCAATTGCCGGCGGAGTCTTGGCTCTCGACCATCACGAGGTGCTTGCCGGGGGCGAGGTCCGTCGTATCGATGGTGCCGGTCACGCCCTCTTTGCGGCTGTTGAATTTGCCGTCGGAGGCGCGCATCGCGTGGGCCGTCACGCCTTCGGACCACGAGGGCACGTCGATCGTGTAGCGCGCGGCCGCGATGTTTTGGGTCGCCTCGGTGCCATAACCATTGCTGTTGTAGCGGGTGTCGTCCGCGGTCGCGGTCACGGTCACCATCGTGCCGGCGGCGACGGCGCCCGAGGGAGAGACGGTGACGCTCACGGAATCCGGCCCGGAGGGGGCCTGATAAGGCCGGCGCGCGGCCTTGAAGGCGTACAGCAGCGCGGGGAGGTTCTCCGGGAGGATCGTGTTCGTGAAGTTGCTACAGGCCTCGAAGAACTCGGTGCCGAGCTCGATGGTGAACGCGGCCACGCCGAGCGTGCCATAGGCCCAATCGTCGGTGGAGCCGCTGGCGTCGTAGAGGCATTCGCCCGGCTGGCACACCGGATAATTGTTGAAGTAACCGAACTTGCGCCCCAGCGTGCGGAGCCCGTCGCCGTTCGGCGCGTCCTGCGTGTGATAGCCCCAGGGGTAGAGCACCACGTCGGAATAGGCATGGAGCGACATGACCACGCCGGTCGCGCTCGCCGGCGCGGCGTCCGTGTCGAGCGGGCCGCGCTGGTCGGGGAAGAGCGATTTCAGGTAGCTTTGAATGGCCTTCGTCTCGGGCTCGGAGTCGGGGCTCGGGCCGTGGTATTGCTGGTCGCACGGATCGTCGCTGGCGCCTTCATCGCTGAATTTGAAGGAGCTGTTGCGGTTCAGGTCGGTGCCGTATTGATTGCCCGGCTGAGGGGGATTGGCGCAATAACCACCGTTGGACCGGTTCTTGTTCTTGCGCTGGTAATAACCCTTCTCGGCCGTCTTGCGCCCATCGGGGTTGGCCTGGGGCATGACGTGGAGCTCGTAGTTGTCGAGCAGCCAGGTGGCGTCCGGATCGGTGCCATATCCATGGATCATCTGCTCGGCGAAGCGCATCACCGTCTCGGCGGTGGAGTACTCGCGCGCGTGGACCGCGCCCATGAGGAAGAACGCCGGCTTCGGCCCGGCGACGGCGCTGTTCGTCAGCCTGAGGACGAGCATGTCGTAGCCGGCGGCGCCGCCGGGCGTGGCCTTGTCGTACGAGTCGCCGACGTCGATCACCTTGGCCAGGCTCGGGTAATCGGCGGCGAGCGCCTTCATCGAGGCGAAGGTCTCTTCCACCGTGCGATAGCACGGGTAGTCGGGGATCCCGGCCGCGCGCCCCTCGCGCCGAGGGACGATGGTCTCGCGACGGACGATGTCGACGCGGTACCCTTGGGCGCGAAGATCGTCGTATTGCGCTTGATCGAGGAGCGCGCCCACCCAACCGGCTTTGCGATCGGCATGCTCGAGCAGATCCAGCGAGCCTTCGGTCATGCGCCGGAGATCGGCCTCCCCCTTGTAATACACGTGGGCGAAGATCACCTCTTCGGGAGCGGCGGGCACGGCGCTCGGAGCCTCGCTCGGGGCCTCACCGGCGGTGCAGGACGCAGCGCCCACGCAGGCCACGAGCGAGAGACCCACGAAGCCGAGGAGGGCTCGGCGCGCGGACGAGAGCGAAAGTCGGTGGACAGGATTCATCCAGCGGACAAGACGCGGAACAAGCACCCTCGTCAACGATTTGAAGCGCAAGATGCATGGCCCGATACGAGCATGAAGGAATTCCAAGCTCGATATCGGGACATTGCACCATCCATTGGATCTTCCATACAAGCCGAGGTGCCCCGGAGGGTGTGTCGTCCAGCAACCGGCGAAGATCGATATCGCTCCCCCAGCGGCGTTCGATGAGAGCCGGCATACGGTGAGAAGCATTGAAGGCCGCTCCTCATCACGGCTTCTCCTCCATGTGAGCGGGAGGTCGTGAATGGTTTGGAGCCGTCGAGGCCCGCCGGCAGGACGCGGGCGCGCGGGGCTGGTTGCTTGCTGTGTGGGGCCGGCGTCCTAGGAAGGCTGGATGGCCATCGCGTTTGTCGAGCCTCGCAGCTTCGACGAGGCGGCGGACCGGCGGGCTCTGCTCGGTCCGAACGCCGAGATCGTCGCCGGTGGCACGGCCGTGAGGCTCCGGATGGAGCGCGGGGAGGCGCCTCCCGCCGCGCTCATCAGCCTGGCGAAGATCGCCGGGCACGATTTCATTCGGCGCGAGGCCGACGGCCTGCACCTGGGCGCGCTTTCGCGGCTCCGCGCGATCGAGCGCTCGGAGGTGGTGCACGCGTTCTGTCCCGCGCTGGCGCGCGCCGTGGGATGGGTCGGCAGCGTTCGCATCCGCAACCAAGCGATGCTGGCCGGCGGCTTGGCTGCGCCCGACATCGCCGTGGACCCGCCCACGATGCTGCTCGCCCTCGATGCAGAGGTGCATGCGGCAGACGATCACCGCACCATCCTGCTCTCCGCGTTCCTCCAGCACGCGGCGCCGCGACCGCTGATCGACGAGGTCCGCGTGCCGGCGCTGCCGAAGACGGCGCGCGCGACGTACCTCAAGCTCACGCCCCGCTCCGCCGAAGCGCGTCCGTGCGTCACCGTCGCCGCCGTGGCGGACTTCGACGAGAGCGGGCGCTGCCGGAGCCTCCGCCTCGCCGTGGGCGGCGCGGTCGCCGTCCCAGCGCGCTGGCCGGCCGCCGACGCGCTCGCCGCCGGGCAGGTGCTCAGCGACGAGCTGATCGCGGACATCGCCGCCGCCTATGCGAACAACCTCGTTCCCTCGGGCGCATCGAGCGAGCCCGCCTGGTACCGAACCGACATGATCCGCGTGTTCGTGCGGCGCGCGCTGGTGGAGGTGGATCGTGGCGCTGGGTGATCCGATTCCGATGCTGGACGCGACGGCGCGCGTGACCGGCGCGATGGCGTACCTGATCAACCTTCGATTGCCGGGGATGCTCGCCGGCGCCGTCGCCCGAAGCGCGGTGCCGCATGCGCGGCTCACGCGCGTCGATCCGGCGAAGGCACGCGCGGTCGAGGGTGTCCGCGCCGTCGTCACCGGCGCAGAGATCGCAGCGCATGCGTGGATCGGCAATCGCGCGGGCGATCATCCGGTGCTCGCGGTGGATCGGGTGCGTTACGTCGGTGAGCCGCTGGCCGTCGTCGCGGCCGAGACCATCGAGGCTGCTCGTGCGGCGGCGCATCTCGTCGAGGTCACCTACGACGAGATGCCGGCGGTGTTCGATGCCGTCAGCGCGGCCCGCGCGGGCGCGCCGATCGTGCATGAAGAGCGTCCCGACAACCTCTACATGCACGGCAAGATCCGGCACGGCGATCTCGTGGCGGGCTTCGCAGCCGCCGATGTCGTGTTCGAGGACACGTTCACGAGCCCCACCGCGCAGACCACCTCGCTCGAGCCGCACGGTGCCATCGCGCAGTGGAACGGAGATCAGTTGACGGTGTGGAGCGGCACGCAGGCGCCCTATGGGCTGCGCCGCGTGCTGGCCCAAACCTTCGCGCTGCCCGAAAGCGCAGTGCGGGTGATCGTGCCTCCGGTCGGCGGTGCTTACGGCGGCAAGACCGCGCTGTTCCTCGAGCCGATCGTGGCCGCGATCGCGCGGCGCACGGGAGGCAGGCCGGTGAAGCTCGTGCTCTCGCGCCGCGAAGAGTTCGTCACCGTCGTCAAGCACGCGGCCACCATCACGCTGAAGACCGGTGTTCGCCGCGACGGCACCTTCACCGCGCGACAGGCGACGCTGTACTGGAACGGCGGCGCCTACGCGAGCGCGAGCAAGATGCTCGTCGACCAAGGCGCCGTGCGATCCATCGGGCCTTATCGCTTCGACGCGGTGCACGTGGACTCGCTGGGCCTGCACACGAACATGCCTCCTTCGGGTTCGTACCGCGGGGCGATGAGCTCGCAGACCACGTGGGCGTACGAGTCGCAGATGGATGTCATCGCCCGGCGCCTGGGCATCGATCCCGTCGAGCTCCGGCGCAGAAACCTGCTCCGGAACGGCGATCGCTTCGCGACGGGCGAGGTGATGCACGACGTGCACTTCGTCGAGTGCCTCGACGCCGCGGTGAAAGCGCTCGAAGTGTTCCCTCGGCGTCCCGACGTGGGCACGAAGCGCCACGGGCGCGGCGCGGCGGTGATGATGAAGAACCCCATCGGCACCTCGAAGTCCGAGGCCCGCGTGCGCTACGACAGCGAGGGGCAATTGCTCGTCTTCACGAGCACCGTGGAGATGGGCCAGGGCGCGCACACCGCGCTCGCGCAGCTCGCCGCCGACGCGCTCGGCGTGTCATCCGGGGTCGTGCGGGTGATCGGGCCCGACACGCAGACGACGCCCTTCGACACCTCCACGCTCGCCAGCCGCTCGACGGAGATGATGGGGCGCGCCGTGCAGATCGCAGCGCAGAGCTCGAGAGCGAAGCTCTGCGCGCTGGCCGCGCCGCTCTTGGCGACGACGGTCGAAAAGACGGTCGTGAAAGACAGCCACGTCAGCGCCGGTGGCAAGCGGCTTCATTTCCGCGAGGTGCTGCGTCGCCAACAGCTCACGCACGTGGAGAGCGACGGAGTCTACGAGACACGCTGCGCGCTCGATCCCCAAACCGGCCAAGGCATCACCGCACCGCAATGGCACCAGGGCGCCGGCGCGGCGGAGGTCGAGGTGGATTGCGAAACGGGCGAGGTCACGGTGCTGCGCTATCACGCAGCGGCGTGGGCAGGTCAGGTCGTGAACCGACGCGCGGCCGATCTGCAAAACCAGGGCAACGTCATCTTCGGGCTCGGCCCCACGCTCATGGAAGAGGTCGAGCTCGACGGCGGGCGGATCGCGAACGCATCGCTCTACGACTTCCGCGACTATCGCATCCCATCGTTCCGCGACATCCCCGCCGAGCTCGGCACCGTGTCGATCGAAGCGGCGGGCGCCGCGCCGAGCGGCATCGGCGAGATGACCTTGCCGCCCGTTGCGCCCGCGATCGCCGCGGCCGTGGAGGACGCGGTGGGCGTCCGCATCAAAGACCTTCCCATCCGCGCCGACAAAGTGCGGCGCGCCCTCGAGGAGGCGAAGAAGCGATGATCCGACTCCAGGTGAACGGCGAGCCGCGCGAAGGATCGAGCCCGGACAGGACGCTCCTCCACGTGTTGCACGACGAGCTCGGTCTCGAAAGCGTGCGCTACGGGTGCGGCGTCGGTGCCTGCGGTGCGTGCACGGTGCTGCTCGACGGCGCGCCGGTGTCGAGCTGCCTCCTGTTCGCCGGACAGGCGCAGGAGCACGCGATCACCACCGTCGAAGGCATCGGCTCGGCGGAGCGGCTCCACCCCGTGCAGGAAGCCTTCATCGAAGCAGGTGCCTTTCAGTGCGCCTACTGCACGCCGGGCTTCATCCTCACCACCATCGCGCTCCTCGATGAGAACCCCACGCCCACGCCCGACCAGGTGCGCGCCTACCTCGCAGGCAACCTGTGCCGCTGCGGCTCGTATCCGAACATCCTGCGCGCCGTGCTCTCCGCGAGCGCGAAGGCCGCGGCGGCGAGCGCCGAGATGAAGCCGTAGAGACTACGAAGATTGCTCGTCGAGCGCCCTCCCCTTCGGCCTCTTGCGGAGCGTGCTTCACGGCTCCGAAAGGCGGTCGCTCGACGCTTGGAGCGAGATCCCGGAGATCGCTAAAGCCCGACCTTCACCATCGCCCAGAGCGAGACGAGGAGGGCGGCGGCGATACCGAGCATCCACGGCACGCTGTCGACGAAGTACGGATATCCCATCAACGCGAGGCCCACGAGCATCTGCGGCAGCCGGCGCTGCTTCTTGCCGTAAGCGAACGACACGAATCCGATGGATCCGATCAGCAGCGAAGCGAGCAACGCGTTGCCGTCGAGGCTCATGCGACGACAAGGCTAGCACCGGCTGGCTCGGGAGCAGCAGGATCGCTTCCGTTCGACGATGGCTGTTCACGAGCGCGCCGGAGGAGAATGCGATTTTGCCGAACTCCCTCATCGACCACACGTGAACGAGCCGCCGGGGCAAAGGTGCGTGCGCACGCGGGGCATACCAACACGTCGCCGAGCACGCGGAATCGCGTCGCCGCATGCTGGCAATGCGGACACGTGCAGGGCGCGGGCATCTCGCGGTGCTTCCCAATGGAGGCGGAGATCATCAAACCTGCTCTGACCGACGAGCGCCTCGAGCGCGTGACCGCATCGAGCGCATTGCAGATCGATCTCAGCCATGATCGTTCCCATCCCCCAGCAACAGACGCTCACCCGGCGCCGCGTGCTCGTGCAAGAGACGCATCGTCGCTTTGGTCCAAGCAGCGAAGGCACGCCATGGTTCGGGCCCGCCGCTGCTGAAGCGCGCCCGCGTCGCGACGCCGACATCCATCCAGACTTCGAATTCAGTGCAGTCGAGCCCGGGACCTTGGAGATTGGCGAGCAGCATCGGAATGGGGAGGCGCTCGGCCTCGTTCAGGGCTCGATAAACGATGGACGGCTTCACCTCGGTGTCGCGGATGCTCCAGGCTTCGGGATCGCGGTGCGGCACGGCGATCTCGCGCAACATCATCGGTGACACGCGTGGGATGCCCATGACGACCCACGCGTAGCTCTTGGGGCCGCGTGCCGGACGCGCGGAGAGACCGAGGAGGAGCGCGCCGTGGGTCAGCGCCGGCGCGAGCAGCTCGGGGTGCTCGAGGGCCGCGCGGATGCGTTCCTGGAGATCGGTGGGAGTCGTCATGGCTCTAGGACGCGTGTCGCCGAAACGTTTGAGCTCCAACGATGTTTCGTGGGGGCCGACACGCGGGTGGTGGCGGGTGGGCATCATCAGGGTGGGGACGTCCGCGGGGGAAGCGGTCTTGACATTTGTGGACGCAGCGTCCATGAATCACGCGACGCCGCGTAACCCCTCCTTTCCTGCGCGTCCCGTCACCAACGCCATGTGGATCGTCCGCCTTGCATTGCGCCGGCCGTACACCTTCGTGGTGCTCGCGCTGTTGATGGTCGTCGCCGGCGTGCAGGTGCTCCGCCGTTCACCGACGGACATCTTCCCGGTCATCGACATCCCCGTGATCAGCGTGGTGTGGACCTACACCGGTCTGCCCGCGCAGCAGATGGAGCAACAGATCACGCAGTTCAGCGAGTACTCGCTCGCAGGTAACGTCGGTGACATCAAGAACATCGAGAGCCAGAGCTTCGATGGTGTCTCCGTCATCCGCCTGACCTTGCATCCAGGCGCGGACGTGGCGTCCGCGATGGCGCAGGTGACGGCGGCGTCGCAGACGATCCTGCGGCGCATGCCGCCGAACACGATCCCGCCGATCATCGTGCGGTACAGCGCCTCGAGCGTGCCCATCCTCCAGATCGCGTTTCGCAGCGACACGCTGAGCGAGTCGGAGATCTTCGATCACGTGAACCAGCGCGTGCGCACCGCGCTCAGCGTGGTGCAGGGCACGCGCTTCCCGCTCCCGGCCGGCGGGCGCGCGCGGCAGATCTCGGTCGACATCGATCTCGCCGCGCTCCGCGCCGACGGCCTCTCACCGGCCGACGTGAGCACGGCCATCTCCGCGCAGAACCTCACGCTGCCCACGGGCAGCGCCAAGATCGACGAGCGCGAGTACCGCGTCAGCCTCAACTCGAGCCCGGAGGCGATCGCGGCGCTCAACGACATCCCCATCCGCCGCGCCGATGGGAAGGTCTTCTACGTGCGCGACGTGGCCCACGTGCACGACGGCTTCGCGGTGCAGACCAACGTGGCGCGCCTCGATGGGAGCCGCGCGGTCGTGCTCTCGGTGCTCAAGACGGGCGAGGCCTCGACGACGGAGGTCGCGGGCCGGGTCAAGGCGCTCATCCCCACCATCCGCGCGGCGGCGCCCAAGGGCCTCACGGTCGAGCTGCTCGCCGATCAATCGACCTTCGTCACCCGCGCCATCGAGGGCCTCCTCGTCGAAGGCCTGATCGCGGCGGCCCTCACCGCCACGATGATCCTGGTCTTCCTGGGGAGCTGGCGGAGCACGCTCATCGTGGCCGTGTCCATCCCCCTCAGCGTCATCGCGGCGCTCCTCGTGATGCGCGCCATGGGCGAGACCATCAACGTCATGACGCTCGGCGGGCTCGCGCTCGCGGTCGGCATCCTCGTCGACGACGCGACCGTCGAGATCGAGAACATCCACCGCAACCTGGCGATGGGCAAGCCGCTCACGCGGGCCATCCTCGACGGTGCGCAGCAGATCGCGGTGCCGGCGTTCGTGGCCTCGCTGTCGATCTCGATCGTGTTCGTCAGCGTCGTCTTCCTCGAAGGGCCGGCGAAGTTCCTCTTCCTCCCCATGGGCGAGGCCGTCGGCCTCTCCGTCATGGCCTCGTATCTCCTGTCGCGCACCCTCGTGCCCACGATGGTGCATTACCTCCTGCGCTCGGAGAAGCACGAGCCCACGGACAAGGGTTTTCACGCGGCCTTCGAGCGGAGGTTCGAGCGGTTCCGCGCGCGCTACGTGGCCGTGCTCGAGGTGGCTTTGACGCGGCGGCGATCGGTGTTCGCCATCTTCGGCGTGGCGGTCGCGCTGGCCGCGGCGACGGTGCCCTTCATCGGTCGCGACTTCTTCCCGAGCGTCGACGCCGGCCAGGTCCGCCTCCACGTGACCTCGCCGCCCGGCACCCGCATCGAGGAGACGGAGCGCCATTTCAGCCGCGTGGAGTCGGCGATCCGCGAGATCGTCCCGGCCCACGATCGCGAGCGCATCCTCGATCAGATCGGCATGCCGAGCGGCTACAACCTGGCGCTCGCCGACAGCAGCAACGTGAGCTCCGCGGACGGCGAGATCCTCATGACGCTGGCGCATCATCGCAAGCGCTCCACGCAGGACACGGTGCGCGAGCTGCGGCGCGAGCTGCCGAAGCGCTTCCCCGAGCTCGGCTTCTATTTCCAGCCCGCGGACATCGTGACCCAGATTCTGAATTTCGGTCTGCCCTCGCCGATCGACGTGCAGGTCTCGGGCGTGCGGCGTGACGCGACGCAGGCCATCGCGCGGAAGATCGAGGCCCAGCTCCGGCGCGTGCCGGGCGCGGTGGACGTGCGCTTTCATCAAGTGGTGAGCGCGCCGCGGCTGCACCTCGAAGTGGATCGCGTGCGCGCGGCCGAGGTCGGGCTGACGGAGCGCGACTTCGCCAACAACCTCCTCCTCGTGGTCTCGTCGAGCGGCCAGGTGAGCCCGACGTTCTGGACCGATCCGCTCTCCGGCTACGGATATCCCATCTCGGTGCAGGTGCCCGAATACCGGGTCGACTCGGTGGATTCGATTGGCACGCTGGTGATGGGCACGGCGCGCGGCGCGCAGATGGTCACCGATCTCGCGGCCATCGATCATCGCATCACGCCCGTCTTCGTCAGCCACGTGAACGTGCAGCCCACGTACGACGTGCGCGCCGACATTCAGGACACCGATCTCGGTACCGTCGCGGCCCGCCTCGACGCCATCGTGAACGAGCAGAAGAAGGATCTGCCGCCGGGCGCGACCATCGTGGTGCGCGGTCAGGTGGAGAGCATGCGCGACGCCTTCGCGGGGCTCGGGCTCGGGCTCCTCGTGGCGGCGCTCGTGGTCTACGGCCTCATGGTGGTGAACTTCCAGTCGTGGCTCGACCCGTTCATCATCATCACCGCGCTCCCGGGCGCGGCGGTGGGCATCGTCTTCTCGATGTTCGTCACCCAGACGACCTTCAACATCCCCTCGCTGATGGGCGCGATCATGAGCGTCGGCGTGGCCACGGCGAACTCGATCCTGGTGGTCACCTTCGCCAACGAGCAGCGCGCGCACGGGATGAGCGCGGTCGCGGCGGCGCGCGAGGCGGGGAGCGTGCGGCTCCGGCCGGTGCTGATGACGGCGCTGGCGATGGTGATCGGCATGCTGCCCATGTCGCTCGGCCTGAGCGAGGGCGGCGAGCAGAACGCGGCGCTCGGGCGCGCGGTGATCGGCGGGCTCTTCGGCTCGACGTCGGCGACGCTGCTCTTCGTGCCGGTGGTCTACAGCATCCTCCGCGGCGCCCCGCGCGCCGTGAACGTCGATCCCGATCTCGACCCCGAGGCGGGCCCGCGGCTCGAGGCCGCTTGAATCGTGGAGAGAAACATGGATAAGCCCTCTGCTCCCGTGCCGATCGCCGCCCCTCCGCGCCCGCCCAAGATCTTTCGCGGCCTCGTGATGATCGGGGTCGCGCTCGCCACGCTCGGCGTCGTCGGCACGCTCCCGCGGCTGCGCCGCAACGTCGCGCTGGCCGACACGCAGGCTGCGGCCACGGCCGCGCGCCGCGTCCTCGTGGGCAAGGCGACGAGCGGGCCGACGCGCGTGGAGATCACGCTGCCCGGCACCATCGCGCCCTTCCGCGGCACGATGCTCTACGCCAAGACGACCGGCTTCGTCCGCACGTTCAGCGCCGACATCGGCGATCGCGTGAAGGCGGGGCAGGTGCTCGCAGAGATCCAAGCGCCCGAGACCGATGAAGAGCTGCGGCTCGCCCGCGCCCGCGTGCGCGAGGCCGAAGCCAACCTCGCCATCGCCGACGAGAACGCGCGCCGCAACGACAAGCTCGCCGACGCGGGCCTCGTCTCGCAGCAGGAAGCTTCGGAGCGACGCGCGCGCGCCAACTCCGCGGAGGCCGCGCTCGGCACGAGCCGCGCCGAGGTCGGCCGCATCGGCGCGCTCATGGGCTATCAAAAGATCGTGGCGCCCTTCGACGGCGTGATCGTGCGGCGCGGGACGGAGCTCGGCGCGCTGGTCACACCGGGCGGCACGTCGTTGCTCTTCGAGCTCGCGCACATCGACACGCTGCGCGTCTTCATCGACGTGCCCCAGGCCCTCGCGGCCGGCGTGCACATCGGCGGCGACGCGGCCGTCTTCCTCCCGAGCGCGCCCAAGGACATCGTGAAGGGAAAGATCGCGCGCACCGCCGGCGCCCTCGACGCGAGCACCCATACGCTGCGCGCCGAGATCCACATCGCGGGCGGCGGTCCGTTGCTCTCGGGTGCCTTCGTGTCGGTGCGCCTCGGCCTCGAGAATCCCGCGCCTCCGGTGATCATCCCCGCGAGCGCGCTGGCCGTGCGCAAAGAGGGCACCCACGTCCTGCGCGTCGGGCCGAATCGCGCGGTGGGGATGGCGAAGATCGAGATTGGTCGCGATCTCGGCAAAGAGATCGAAGCGCTCTCCGGCATCGCCGTGGGCGACACGGTGGTGTTGAATCCGCCCGACGATCTGTTGGCCGGCGAGATCGTGGAGCCGGTGGAGCGCGCCAGTGCACCGTGACGAGCCGCCGCGCGCGCCCGGCCGCCCGCGCAGCCAGCACTGCCGGCTGGCCACGCTCGAAGCCGCCGCCGATCTGTTGGAAGAGCTGCCCTATACGGAGGTGACGATCGAGGGCATCGCCGAGCGCGCCGGGGTCTCGAAGCAAACCATTTACAAATGGTGGCGGTCGCGCGCGGTGCTCTGCATGGAGGCTTATGCCGAGCGGGCCAGTCACCAGTTCGGCGATCCGCCGCCCGGCCCCGTGCGCGACCAGCTCACGGCCATCCTCACCGACACGTGCCGCGTCCTCCGCACCGGCAACAACGCGCGCATCATCGCGGGCTTCATCGGCGAGGCCCAAAGCGATCCCGAGCTCGCCGCCGAGTTCCGCGACGTCTTCATCACCTCGCGCCGCAGGGCCGTGACGGCGACGTTGACCCACGGCATCGAGAGCGGCGCGCTGCGGCCCGATCTCGATGTCCTCCTCACCATCGAGCTGCTCTACGGGCCTCTCTGGTATCGCCTGCTCCTCCGTCATGCGCCGCTCGACGACGCCTTCGCCAAGACGGTGGTGGACCACTTGTGGTCGTCGCTCGAGAAGCGGTGATCCGCTTCAACCATTGAAGAGGGCGCTCGACATCAAAATGGTCGTCGACCGGGAGCCCTCCCCTACTTCGGGGCGGCGCCGAGCGGGCCTGGATCTCCGTGGCAAATGAAGGCGCCCCAGAAATACGGATCGGGGCGCTCTTTCCGCAGCGCGAGCCGAGCCTCGCGGAGCGCCTCCGCACACGGCATGCCGGCGAGGACGCGTTCGTAGAACCCGACCATCAAGCGCTGGGTCTCCACGTCGGGGACCTTCCACAGGCTCATCACCAAGGTCCGCACCCCGGCGACGATGAACGCGCGCCGGAGGCCGTGAACGCCGTCGCCCACGCGGATCTCCCCGAGGCCCGTGTCGCAGGCGGAGAGGACGGCGAGCTCGGTCGCGCAGAGATCGAGCGCGGAGACGTCGCGCCCATTGAGGACGCCGTCCTCGGCTTCTCGCGGAGGCGTGCCGCCGGCGAACCACGTGCTCGCGCCGGCGAGCGCGACGCCGGAGCAGAGCAAAGGGTCCTCGCGGCCGGCCGCGATCAAGCGATCGAGCATATCTTCGGGAGGCGCGGGCGGCCGATCTGCGGGCGCGAAGAAGAAGCCGTGGGTGGCGATGTGGAGGACGCGCGGCGAGCGATGGCCCTTGAGCCGACCTTCGAGCGCATCGTCCCCGAGCCAAGGAGCGACGCCGAGGCGCGCGGCGATCTCCATGCCTTCGACCCGCGTCCCCGGGAGCCGCTCGAAGGAGAGCGCGCCGCGGCCGTGCGCGCGGGATCGCGCCTTCGGTGCAGCATCGGTCGCGGGATCCGGCGCGGTCGTCTCCGCGGGCGCGGCGAGCGCGAAGTCGGGATCCGCGATCACCAGCGGCGGCTCGGCGGGCACGGTGGAGCGCGCGCCGAAGCGGAGGATGTCGCGGCCCACGCCGACGTAGCTGACCGCGTACTCGTCGATGAGTAGACGCCCATCCGCCGAGGGGAGCACCTCGAAGGGGATGCAGCTCAGCTCGCCGTCGGGCGCGATGAACAGGTGCCGCGCCTCGCCCAAGAGCGCCTCGATCGGCGCGAGCACCGCGGCGCGGAGGCGCGCGCCCGCCGGCGGATCCGCGGCCATGTCCGGCACGGGCAGGAGCCTCCGATCGGCGCCGTCCGGCGCGCCGAGGGAAGCGCGAAAGCGCGTCGCGAGATCGTCGATCTCGCCGGCCATGCCGAGATCCACGGCGCGCACGCCGTCTGGATCGCCGGCGCGGAGCACGAGCGCCAAGTAACGCCGGGGATAGGGATCGTCGGCGCCTTCGGGTGGATGCGCGACCCACTCGCGATAACGGACGATCTCGATGAGCACCGAGCCCTCCGGCAACGCGGCTGCCACCGCCGCACGCGTCGCCGTGCGCAGCACGCCGTCGCGGTTCATCTCGGGGATGCGGCCCGCGAGATCGGACTCGATCCGCTCCGCGCGTTCGCGCCACGCGGCGAGCGTCCTCGCATGCTCCTCGAGCCCGTCCGGCCCCGGGCCGGTGAGCGAACGCTGCGCGATTTGGGCGCGCAGCGCGGCGATCTCCTGGAGCTCGCCGGCGAGCTCGGGATGGCGACCGCCGAGGATGAGATCGCGCTGCGTCGCGAGCGCATCGGTCTGCATGGCCTTGC
This sequence comes from Minicystis rosea, assembly GCA_001931535.1. Lineage (GTDB taxonomy): Bacteria > Myxococcota_A > Polyangia > Polyangiales > Polyangiaceae > Minicystis > Minicystis rosea. The sequence goes on along the minus strand of CP016211.1, from coordinate 12,465,152 downwards.
GCCGGAGCACGTAGTCGAGCGCGAGCCGCGCCATCTCGGGCGTGGATCGGAGCGCGCGGCGCACCAGCGTGAGGAGGAAGTCGAGCGTGTCGGCGATGCTCGCGAGGTAGGCATTGCGCTGCCGCTCGGAAGCCACGGCGAAGACGCGCTCGACGAGCCGATCTTCTTCGGGGAAGAGGCTCTCCATGGCCGCGCGCGCGTCGGCGTCGCGCTCGGCTTGCACCTGGAGGATGGCGAGGCCGCGACGCGCCCGGTAGTGGAGGAGGTGATCCTCGCCGAGCGTGCGGTGGATGCCGGCGATGGCCTCGCGAAAGCGCGCCTCCGCCGCGTCGAACCGAGACGACATGGCTTCGAAGAACGCGATGCTGAGCAAGCTCGCGGCGACGTCCGGATCGTCGTCGCCGAGCGCCTTCTTCCGAAGGGCGAGCGCCTCTTCGTAGAGCGGCCGCACCGACTCGCGCTCACCGGCGGCAGCGCGGACCTGCGCGAGCCCATCGAGGCTCATCGCATACGCGCGGCTCTCCTCGCCGAAGAGCGCCCGATGGATGCGCATCGCCTCCTGAAAAGCGCCCTCGGCTGCGGTGTAATCGCGCTGCAGGAGATGAAGCTCCGCGAGGTTGTCGAGGATGACGGCGACCTCGACGTGCACGTCCCCGAAGCACCGCCGCTGCATGTCGAGCGCTTGTTGGAAGAGCGGCAAGGCAGCCTCGAAATCGCCCATGTCGCGATGGAGGCAAGCGAGGCTCTGCAGCGTGACGGCGACCGCGGGATGATCGCCGCCGAGGCGGGCCCGCCGGATGCGCAACGCTTCGCGATAGCGCGCGTCAGCCTCGTCGTACTCGCCCAAGGCGTGATGCACGGTGGCGAGCACGTCGATCGTGATGGCGACGTCGGGGTGATCGTCGCCGAGGAGCGATCGCTTCAGCTCGAGCGCGCCGAGGAGCGCTCGCTTCGCCTCCGCGAGGTCTCCCGTTTGGGTCGCCCAATAGCCGAGCTGGTGAAGGCTGTTGGCCTCGTCCAGCTTGCTGCCGCGGGCGTGCAGGATCTCGTGCGCCCGCCGAATGCGCGGCCCCGCCGCCGCATAGTCGCCTCGGGCCATTTGAATGCTGGCGAGGTTGTCGAGCGCGACGGCCACCGCGACGTCGTCCTCTCCGAGCGCCGCGCAGACGATGTCGAGCGAGCGCGCGAAGAGCGGCTCGGCCTCCGCGAAGCGGCTCATGTCGGCATAGAGATCGGCCAGATCGTTGAGGCAGTGCGCGACCTCCACGTGATCCTCGCCGAGCGTGCGCCGCCGGATGGAGAGCGCCTCCTGAATGCGCGCCTCGGCGCCCGCATGGTCGGCGCGCTGCCGTAACAGGCCGGCGAGGTTCAGCATGGTCGCGGTGGTCTCGAAATCGTCGTCGCCGAGCACCCGGCGGCGAATGGCGAGCGCCTCTTCGAGCAGCGGCTCGCCCTCGGCAAACGAGCCCATCATGTCGAACATCATCGCGAGGTTGTTGAGGAGCCGCGCCACGCTCGCATCGCCGTCCGGAGAGAGCCTGCGCCGAATCGCGAGCGCCTCTTGGAAGAACGGCACCGCGCCCGCGTAATCGCTCTTCCGATAATGGAGGACGGCGAGGTCTTCGGCGCTGACGGCGGCCTCCATGGAGGCTTCGCCGAACGCCTCACGCCGGACGGCGCGAGCCTCCAGGAACGGTGTCTCGGCACCTACGAGATCACCCGCCGTCTCGCGAATCGTCCCCAGCACCGTGAGCGCGTTGGCGAGCGAGCCCGGCGAGCCGCCCTCGCGCGAGAGCGTCACGGCGCGGCCCGCAAGCTCGAGCCCGGCGTCGCTCTCCGCGGTCCGAGCGCGCTGCAGAAGGTCGGCGATCTCCGCCTCGCGGTCCATCGGCATGCGCGGAGCGTAGAGCGTTGCACATGCGACACGAAAGGCTCATCGTGCCTGCACCTCGATTGGCCCTCTCGCGAGAGGTGGAGTCGCAGGCTCGATGGCGAGCTCCCGATCTCCTTCAAAGCCCGAAGAAGCCTGCCCCCCAACCGCGGCCGCTGCCGCTTCCGCCGAGGCTGCTTCCGCCACCAAAGCTGCTTCCGCTGCCAAAGCTGCTTCCGCCGCCAAAGCTGCTTCCGCCGCCGAATCCCATTCCGCCCCGCATGCCTCCACCGAAGCCGCCGCCGAGGCCGAGGCCGGCGCCCAGATCGAGACCACCGAGCCCCGCTCCGCCGAGCCCACCGCCAATGTCGAAATGGCCCTCACTGCGCCCGGAGGCGGTGGACGGCGCTGTTCCTGACTCGCCGCCCGCGGTGGTCTCGGGGCCGCCGGACGCGGACGATGGCCCGCCCGGTGGCGGAGAGCCGAGCGCGGCCAGCACGATCACGAGGATCCCATCTGCCATGCGTCGCATCGGAATCGCCTCCACGGGGAACCTCGATTCGGCGGCTCGTTCCGCAAGCGCCGCCGATTGGACGCGCTCCCTCGCTCGGATCCACAATGCGCGCATGAGAACGCCGCTCCGCTTGGCCCTCCTCGCTTCGTTCGTGGCCGTCGCCGTGATGGCGCACGCAAAGGCGACGGTCGCGCAGACGAAGCCGGAGCTCACGTGCGTGAAGAGCTCGGGCGAGGCGCGGGCGCGAGCGCTCGGCTACGATCACGTGGTCACGATTGAGAATGGTTGTGACAAAGCCGTCGCCTGCACCGTCAGCACCGATGTCGCGCCGGAGCCCATCCAGGCGACGGTGGATGCGAAGAAGACGATCGAGCTGACGACGTTTCGCAATTCGCCGGCGAGCGTCTTCAAGCCGAAGGTGGGGTGCCGGGCGCGTTGAGCGCAGAACCCGCTGCTCGACGAGATTGACACGACCAAACCACACACGGTCTGCTACTCACCGTGAGAAGAGGGGTGTTCTTAATCGCGGCGCTGGCGCTCGGCTGCGCCGGTCCACATCCGTATCGGCCAAGCACGCCCTCCGATCCCGCGGCGCTCGCTTGGTCTCCACAGCGTGAGCTCACGTCGGCCGAGCTCGATGCGTTCTTTGCCTGGACCGGAGCGCTCGGCCTGCCGAAGCTCGCCGGGGCTTCGCTGGTGCGTGTCGAAGGCGCGCGCACGATCGACGGCGACGACGAGCGCGACCTCGGCTTCCTGATCGCGGATGACCCGCAGCGCTTCGTGGTCGCCCACGGCCTCGCGCCGATCACGTATGCGCGCGAGGCGCATGCGCGCGAGACGCGTCCGCCCTCGTTCCAGGTGCTCGCGCGCGCGGGCGATCTCCCGGGCAAGCTCGACGCCCTCGCGCCGCCCGACGCGGAGCCACGAGAACCCCTCTTCCACTTCCATCTCGCGCGCGGCGCGCACGAGAACGGTTTCGACGCCGAGGCCGCGCGTCACCTCGCCGTCGCGATCCACGCGCTCGGCGATCCGGGGGCGGGCACCGAGATCACGAGCCGTCTGCGCGAGCTCATCGGTCGCACCCTCTTACGGCAGCTCTTCGAAGCGTATGGGAGCGTCGATCGAGCCCTCGGCCGCGAGGCCTTCCACGCGCGCCTCGCCGATCTCGGCGCCCATCTCGGCGGCGACGCGGGCCGCCGTGCACAGGAGCTGGCCGGTGCGGTCGCGAAGACGATCGACGACGATCGCCGCCCCGCCGCGCCGGTCGACTTCCTCACGGCCCGCGTGGAGGGCGCGCTCCGCGCGCTGCGCGACGATCGGAAGCGGTGCCTCGCCACGGCCCCGGATCCGCAAAACGCCGAGGGCCGTCTGCGCGCCCTCGGCTTCAGCGCGTTGCCAGCTGTGATCGCGCTCTGGGACGACGACCGCGTCCTGCCCTGCATCGACTTTCGCGCCGTGCGCGACGTCGAGGCGCGGGCGGGCATACCGCTCGTCGGCGGGCGGCCCTTGCTCGATTTGCAGCGCTACCGCGACGTGGCGCGATCCGTCTTCGCCGCGATCGCCCCCCGCGCGAAGAGCCGCGCCGAGGCGGAGGCGTGGTGGGCGAACACCCGAGCGCGCGGCCTCCTCGACGATGCCGCCGCGACCCCGGAGATCGTGGACGAAGCGAGGGCACGGATGGCCGCCGACCCGGCGCGCGGCGTGGAGGAGATCATCGCCGCCGCGCGGCACGCCGAGGGGACGCCGCGCCTCCGTCTCGTGACGCTGCTGGCGAAAGCTCCCGGTGACGCGCAGCGCGGCTTCCTCTCGGGCGAGATCCGCGACGGGCACCTCATCGAAGCCCGCGTGTCCGCGGCGCGCGGGCTCCTCGATCGACGCGACGCGAGCTGGTCCAGAGCGCTCGTGCAGGGCGCGAGCGAGCGGCTGGAGCGCTTCGCGAAACAGACGCACGCGCCGGGCGATCCGCGGTGGAACGTGCTCTCCACCGATCTCGTGACCCTGATGCTCGAGCACGCGAGCACCGCCGACCTGGGTGGTCTCTTCGCCCTGTATCCACGCCTGCCGCTCGAAGATCGCTTCGTCCTCCTGCTCGGCGCAGCCGCGCACCGGGGCCCGTCGGAGGGAGAGGCCGCCGCGCTCCTGCTCACGGCGCTCGACGACACGAGCGGCCCCGTCGAGGGCAACCTGCAACTCCACGGCGCCCGCCGCTGGCGGTTCACGCCGCGCGATCTCGCAGGGATCGAGATCGCGCATCGGCTCGCGGCGACGTACGACTGCACGGCGGAGCCCGGCGTGCGCGCGCAACAGGCCGCAGCGCTCAGGGGCGCGTGGGAGAGGCGGAAGCCGCTTCGGCGGTGAAGATGTGACCTCGCGTGGAAGGGCCGACATTCCACCCCGTGGCGGTAGCGAGCCAACCACCGCTCCCGCCCAACGACATCGGCGTCGTGCTCGCATGACGCCTCGCCCTTCTCGATGAGGCGGTGTGCGGCGCGCTGCCGCGCTCGCGTCCGCTCGCGTGCCTCGCGACGTGACCTACGCCACGAGGCGTGACGCCCCCGCCGAGCTTCGCTAGACCGAGGACGATGCCGCCCGTTGCTTGGTCGCGCCCCGAGCCCTTCGGTGCGTGGGTTCGACTCGACGATGCCACGCTCGTGGCGGTGGACGCGCGCCTCGCCGATCGTCTCGGCGTGCCGCATGGGCGGGCCGTGGGCCTCGCCACGCGCCCACTCGAGCTCCATGTCGCGGTCACCGCGCGCTGCCCGGCGGCGTGCGCCGGCTGTTATCTCGACGCGCGGCCCGAAGGGTACGAGCCGCCGTTCGAGGTGATCGCCGCGCGGCTCGCGGAGGCGCGCGCGGCCGGCGTCTCCACCATCGCGTTCGGCGGCGGCGAGCCGCTGACGCGACGCGATCTCGGCGCCGTCGCCGCGGAGGCGCGCCGGCTCGGCCTCGTGCCGGTGATGACCACGAGCGGCATCGGCCTCACGCCCGCGCGCGCCGAAGAGCTGCGCGCCTTCGCGCAAATCAACGTGAGCCACGACGGCGTCGACGGCGGCTACGAGGCCGTGCGCGGCTTCGCGGGCGAGCCCGGCGCCGAGCGGGCCATCGCCACGCTCGCGGCCGCGGGCATCCCCGTGGGCGTGAACTTCGTGCTCACGCGCGCGTCATTTCCGCGCCTCGACGCGACCGCGCGGCGCATCGCCGATCTGGGCGCGGGGGAGATTCAGCTCCTTCGCTACAAGCCTGCGGGCCGCGCCGACGATCCGAGCTACGAAGAGCGCCGCCTCGGCCCCGACGAGCAGCGCGCGCTCTGGCCCGCCATCGAGCGCATCATCGCGGACCAGCGCCTGCGCGTGCGCATCGACTGCGCCATGGTCCCGCTGCTCTCGGAGGGTTTGCTCGGCGCGGCCTCCGGTTACGATGGGGCCGCGAGCGGCCCCAAACCCCGCGCCGGACAAGCCGGCGCTGCTCTCGATGGGGCCGACGCCGCGGCCATGCTCGGCAAGCTGGGCGTGTTCGGCTGCGAGGCCGCGCGTCACCTGGGCGCGCTCACCGTGAACGGCGACGCGGGCGCGTGCAGCTTCCTCCCCGGGCCCGCCGCCGCGCCCATCCCGCTCGGCGCCGCGCGCCGCGATCTCGCGGCCGCGATCGATGCCGATCCATTCCTCGGCGCGCTCCGCGCGTACCACGCCGCGCCGCCCGAGCCGTGCCGCTCGTGCGCGCTCTTCTCGGTGTGTCGCGGCGGCTGCCAAGTCGTCTCCCGCCGCGCGCACGGCGGCGCCTTCGCTCCCGATCCCGAGTGCCCGCGCGTGCGCGCGCACCACGCCGTCACGCCCGATCCCACCCGCTCATGAACCCCTGCACCCCCGAAGTCTTCCTCTACGGCTTTCGCCGTCTGCTCCTCGTCCTGCACGCGGGCGGAAGCATCGTGCTCATCGGCGCCTCCACGCACCACGCCTTGCAGATGCGCCATTACCTCGCGGGCCGCTTCCACCGGCAAGCGCTGGAGAAGACGTACGCCAAGGTCGTGAGCGTGGCGTACGTCGCCACCTTCATCCTCGGCGCGCTCCTCTATCCGAGCTACCGCGTGCACGTCCGCGGCTTGTGGCTCGATCGTCACGCGCCCGAGTACGCGGGGCTCTTCGACGTGAAAGAGGTCTTCGCCTCGCTCACGATCACCGTCGCCGTCGCGCTCGGTGCGCTCGCCCTCACCCTGCGTCCCGCGGAGACACCGGCGCTCACCCGCGTCTACGCGGTGATGAGCTTCATCGTTTGCGCGGTGGTGTGGCTCAACGTGATCGCCGGCATCCTCGTGGTGTCGGTGCGAGGCGTCGGATGAGCGAGCGCACGGCCTCCGCCGCCGCGCGGATCTTCGCGGCCTTCCTGGTGGCGCGCGCCGCCGCCGGGCTCGTGTACCTCGGCGTCAGCCTCGGTGGCTGGCCCGTGCCTTGGTACATGCCGCTCGAGCATCGTTGGGTGATCGGCAAGCCCGCGCTCGGCCTCGCCATGGGCTGGTTCGGCGCCACCGCGGCCGCCGTCGTCGCCGCCGTCGTCTTCGGTTGGCTCACCTGGATCGTGAGCGCGCGCGGCGCGCTCTCCCGCGCGTTGGCCCGCACCGCCATCGTGCTCGCCATCGCCCGCGCCGGCGGCCTCGTGCTCCTCGTGGACTTCGCTTACTTCGGCTGGACGCTGACCCACCAGACGCCACGCCCTCTGCCGGAGTGCCCGAAGGGGCCTTGAGCGCCGCTCATCGAAGGCCGAGACGCGCTGGCCCGCTCTACCGAATAAGCTCCAAACCCGAAATCCCCCGGGCCCGTCGTGATGGCGAGCGCCCTCGCATTCCGCTGCTCCCCACCGCCATTCCCGAATTCCAACGAGCCTGTCTCGATGGCAGTCCGGCTCGCATTCGCCATTCGCCGACAGCCATTTTCGTCACGAGCCCCATCGGCACCCCAATGGCCCTCGTCGGAGAGTGGTTGAAGCCATAGGGCATCTCCTGATTTGGGCCGCGCGCAAAAGGAGCCTCGCGCACCAGCGTGCCTTGCAAGGCGTCCTGTTCTCCAGGGCTCGCCGAGCCCCGACATGCGGTTTCGGTGGAGCGGGTCACACGGCGCGCGCGATCTTCACGCGGGCCATTCACATGCTGGAGATCTTCGCTATAGCAGAAACACCTACATACAATGTTCCTGCGCGCCGGGAGGCGTGACACGGGGGGAATCATCCCTCCGTGCGCGGCCCGCGCGAAGCAGGATATCGAGCTTCGATAGCTGCAAAGAGGGTCTCATGAATTCGAGATATCTCCTGCTCGCTGGTCTGATTCCGCTGTCGTGCACCATCGCTGCTTGCGCCGCCCCGATGGCGGACGAGGACGAGAGCACGGAGAGCGCGGCCGCCGCGATTCGGGATGGCTCGAGCGCCAATACCTATCGCGAGGCCGTCCTCATCGACGGTGAGCGCTATGGCAGCCTCGGTGAGCCCTGCGCGGGCGTGCTGGTCGCCCCGCGCGTCGCGCTGACCGCGGCCCGCTGCGTGTCCGGGATGGATCGCTTCCGCGTGCGCTCGTACAACGGTGACGCATTGGGGCGCTGGGCGGAGATCTACGACAGCGCTCCCGGCGACGCGTCGCGCGGCCTCGCGCTCGTGTTCCTCGACCGGGCCATCTGGCTCAATGGTTATCCCGAGATCGCGTCGTGGCCGCTCGCGAGCGACGATCGCGTGGTGGCCGTGGGCCGCGCCCGCGACGGCGAGGTGTCGAGCAACGGGCTCTACATGAGCGCTCCGGTCGAGGCCGTGAACGCCGCGAGCCACGGATACGACAACCATTATGCGGTGGCCCCGGTCACCGAGACCGGCGATTACGGTGGTCCGGTCTTCGCCGAGAATACGCACGTCCTCGTGGCCGTGAGCGACGGCACCGGCGACGGCGCTTCGCTCCTCGCCCGCGTCGACCTCGCGCGCAACTGGATCCGCCAGCGCGTTGCTCAATACGGCAATGGCGGCAATCAGGGCTGGCCCAACGGCCCCGGCGGCGGCTGGCCGGGCGGCCCCGGCGGCCCCGGCGGCGGTTGGCCGGGTGGGCCCGGCGGTGATGGTCATGGCCCGGGACACGGCCCCGGTGACGGTCACGGACCGGGCGGCGGTTGGCCCGGCGGCCCCGGCGGCGGTGGTGGTGATGGCCACGGCCCCGGTGGTCACGGCCCCGGCGGTGGTGGTGATGGCCACGGCCCGGGCGGCGGTGGTGGTCATGGTCCCGGCGGCGGTGGTGATGGCCACGGCCCGGGCGGCGGCGGTCATGGTGACGGCCACGGTCCCGGCGGCGGTGGCAATGGCAATGGTGACGGCGACCACGGCCATCATCACTGACGAGCATCATCCATCGCTGACGGACATCATCACGGACGAACACCGATGGATGTCCGAACCGCGGAGCGCGCGATCACGGTGCGCTCCGCGGGCGCCCACGCATGCCGTCTTCGGCCTTAGGGTGCAGCCCCGTCCCACGTGACGGCCCCACCTCGCATCTCTTTCGACGACACCTCGACTCCATCGAGAAAGCTCGGTCACGCGTGCGTGACGAGGGCACATCGCGGTGTGCGGCTCCGATCCTGCGACATCGTGATCGGAAGGCGCATGTCGCGTCGTGCGACGACGAGAACGCTTCGTCGAGCGCGCGATCGATGCTGCGAATGCAGAGAGAGGCCGTGTAGCATCGACTACGATGAACCTTCGTCTTGCTCTCTGGTCGGCGGCGATTGCCGCCACGGTGGGTGTTGCAGCGTGCACAGATCCCATCGAGATCGTGCTTCGAGGCAGTGGTGGCAGCACGGCGACGGGCCTGCCCGGAGGCGCCGGCGGCATCGGCGGCTCGACTGGGCCCGGCCTGTTCGACGGCGGCTTCGGCGGCGACACGACCGACGCCGGCGACGGCGGCACCGACGCGCCCATTCCCGTCGTCTGCGGTGACGGGCTGCTCGGAGAGGGCGAGGAGTGCGACGACGGCAACTCCATCCCCGGCGACGGCTGCTCGGGCATCTGTCAGATCGAGCCCGGCTACGCGTGTCCGACGCCGGGCATGCCATGCATCTTCACGGTCACGCAGGTCTGCGGCAACGGCATCATCGAAGGCGTCGAGCAATGCGACGACGGCAACGCCGCCGACAGCGACGGCTGCTCGATGGGCTGTCAGGTCGAGCCGGGTTGGGCCTGCGCCGAGCCGGGCCAGCCGTGCACGCCGGTGACGGTGGCCGCGTGCGGCGACAGCGCGGTCAACAACGGCGAGGACTGCGACGACGGCAACACGCTCGGCGGCGATGGCTGCAACGCCAACTGCAAGCTGGAATCCGGCTGGACGTGCCCGACGCCCGGCATGCCGTGCGAGGTCTTCCACTACTGCGGCGACGGCTTCCTCGACAGCGGCGAGCAGTGCGACGACGGCAACACGGTGCCGGGCGACGGCTGCTCGGGCGTGTGCGTGCCGGAGCCGGGCTACCTCTGCCCCACGCCGGGCGCGGCGTGCGTCAACGTCTGGGTCTGCGGCAACGCGCAGGTGAACCCGGGCGAAGCGTGCGACGACGGCAACAACGTGGCCGGCGACGGTTGCAGCGCGGACTGCTCGCAGGTCGAGCCGGGCTACACCTGCCCGAACGTCGGCGGCAACGGCGGCCCATGCACCAAGGTGCCGGTCAACATGTGCGGCGACGGCATGCTCGTGACCACCGAGCAGTGCGACGACGGCAACACCAACAACGGCGACGGCTGCAGCGCGGGCTGCATGGTGGAGGCCGGCTACACGTGCCCGACGCCGGGCATGGCCTGCAAGAAGATCGCGTTCTGCGGCGACAGCGTCGTCGACCTGCAGATCGGCGAGAGCTGCGACGACGGCAACGCCACGAGCGGCGACGGTTGCAGCGCGACGTGCACGCTGGAGCCGAACTTCGTGTGCCCGACGCCGGGCATGCCCTGCATCAGCACGGTGGTGTGCGGCGACGGCAAGGTGAACGGCAGCGAGACGTGCGACGACGGCAACAAGGTCTCGGCCGACGGCTGCAGCGCGACGTGCGCGCTGGAGACGGGCTGGCAGTGCCCGACGCCGGGCGCGAAGTGCATCGCCAAGCAATGCGGCGACGGCATCATCGCCGGCAACGAGCAGTGCGACGACGGCAACACCAACAACACCGACGGATGCAGCACCACGTGCACGCTGCAGCCGGGCTTCGCGTGCGTCTCGCAGCTCCCCGGGCCGAAGTCGGTCTGCCACGTGACGACCTGCGGCGACGGGGTGAAGGAAGGCTTCGAGCAGTGCGACGACGGCAACCGAATCCCGTACGACGGGTGCTCGCCGACCTGCACGGTGGAGCCGCAGTGCCAGGGCGGGACGTGCACCGCGGTCTGCGGTGACGGGCTCAAGTTCCCGCAGGAGCAGTGCGACGACGGCAACACCATCGCCGGCGACGGTTGCTCGCCCACCTGCACCATCGAGACCGGTTGGACGTGCAACGCGGTGAACCAGGCGCCCGCGACGAGCTTGGTGATCCCGATCCTCTACCGCGACTTCCTCTACAAGAACACGACGACCCCGGGCACCGGCAGCCCCGACTTCGAGGCCTTCTCCACGGGCGTGGTGACGGGGCTCGTCAACTCCACGCTGGGCACGGACAGCAAGCCGGTGTGGCTCTCGAACGGGAGCACCACCGCGCTCACGGGCGCCGTGAACTTCTGCTGGTGGTACCACGACAAGGGCTGCAACGGCGTCAACTCGGTGAACCCGTACGCGAAGCTCGTCTACCTGAACGCGGCGAGCCAACCGACGACGCTGACGCTCAACCAGATCTCGCCCAACGTCTACCAGTACAACAACCAGATCTTCTATCCGGTCGACGGCCTCGGATGGAACGCGGGCGCCGGTGCGCAGACGGGCACCGACTGCACTCCCAACAACAACACGAGCGGCCACAACTTCGCGTTCACGAGCGAGCTGCACTACCCGTTCACGTACTCGTCGAGCTCGGCGCCCACGTTCACGTTCACCGGCGACGATGACGTGTGGGCCTTCATCAACGGCAAGCTCGCCGTCGATCTCGGCGGCGTCCACGGCGCGTCCTCCGGGACGGTGACGCTCAACGCGGCCACGGCGACGAACCTCGGCCTGGTCAACGGCGGCATGTACTCGATCGACCTGTTCCAGGCCGAGCGCCACACCTGCCAGTCGACGTACACGCTGACGTTGAGCGGCTTCACGCACACCATCAGCCAGTGCAGCCCGACCTGCGGCGACGGCATCGTCGCCGGCAACGAGGTCTGCGACGACGGCACCAACAACGGCGCCTACGGCACCTGCATGCCGGGCTGCATGGCGCGCGCGCCGTACTGCGGCGACGCCACGCTGCAGAACCCGCCCGAGCAGTGCGACAACGGGACCAACGCCACGACCTACGGCGGCGCGAGCAAGGTCTGCGGCCCGGGCTGCAAGTTCGCGCCGTACTGCGGTGACGGCGTCATCTCGAACGGCGAGCAGTGCGACGAGGCCGCGAGCAACGGCATGGGCTACGGCCACTGCACCACGGGCTGCACGCTCGGCCCGCGCTGCGGCGACGGCATCACCCAGGCCGGCAACGGCGAGCAGTGCGACAACGGCATCAACAACGGCTCGAGCGCCGACAAGTGCAAGGCCGACTGCACCCTCAAGTGCGGCGACGGCGTCAAGGATGCGAACGAGGAGTGCGATCTCGGCGCGGCCAACAACGTCGGCGGCTACGGCGGTTGCAACGCGAACTGCACGCTCGGGGCGCGCTGCGGCGACGGCGTGAAGAACGGCACCGAGCAGTGCGACGACGGCGCCAACAACGGCACCTACGGCACCTGCAACCCGAACTGCACCTTCGCCGCGTACTGCGGTGACGGCGCGGTGCAGACCCCGCCCGAGTCGTGCGACATGGGCGGGGCCAACAACGCCAACGCCTACGGCGTCGGCCAGTGCACCAACGCCTGCAAGCCGGCGCCGTACTGCGGCGATCACGCGGTCTCCGGTCAGTTCGGCGAGACGTGCGACGACGGCGTGAACAGCGGCCTGCCCGGCTCGTGCACCGCCGACTGCAAGAACTTCGTCCCGCTCGTCACGTGCGGCAACGGCGTCATCAACCCGCCCGAGCAATGCGACGACGGCACCAACAACGGCACGGTCGGGAGCGGCTGCGACATCCACTGCCGGTTCAAGTGCGGCAACGGCATCAAGGACCCGGGCGAGCAGTGCGACAACGGCATCAACAACGGCAACTACGGCACGTGCAACCCGAACTGCACGCTGCCCGGCTACTGCGGCGACGGGATCAAGAACGGCCCTGAGAGCTGCGACAACGGCCCTGCCAACGTGTCGCCGGCCACGGCCTACGGCCCCGGCGTGTGCACCACGGCCTGCGCCTTCGCTCCGCGCTGCGGCGACGGCCACGTACAGTCGCAGTTCGGCGAGCAGTGCGACGGCACGTCGAACTGCGATCAGAACTGCCACCTCAGTGTGGCGCAGTGATCGCCTGATCGACGAGCGAGCGCCCTGCCCCAGCGCGGGGCGCTCGCGTCAACAGCCGGCGAGCTGCAGCATCGCCGCTCCCAATATTCCCCGACGACAGAAGGAAGCTGACGATCGCGGCCCATCGCCGGCCGCGATCGCCGGTGCCGCGCCGCAGATGGCTGCGCTCGACATCACTCGATGAAGCGGTGAGACGTGCGCCGCGCGCCAAGGTCCCGACGGCGCAACGTCGAGACTGCGGACGCGACGGTGGAGATGTCGGAAGCGAGGAGCGTCGAGCCCGAAGCGGGCCTGCGAGCCGTGAATCAGCTCGGTTGGATCAGGCTCCGCTCGCTGCACTCGGTGCAGAAGTGGGCGAGCGGGTACTCGGCGTTGCCGCCGCCGACGATTTGGAAGGCGCCGCATTGGGGGCACGTGCCCTCGCCGCAGAGGATCGTGCCGCGCTGGCTCTTGCGCATGTAGAAGCCGACGATGCCCGTCGCGATCATGACCAGCGGCCAGGGGAAGTGCGGCGGGAAGGCGAAGGAGAAGGGCGCGACGACGAGGCAGATGATGAGCCACTTGCGCGCGCGCCCCGCCGCCACGTCCTCGCTCACGCGCTCGAGGCGGAGCTGCCCTTCGGCACGCTTCTCGTAGTGCGTGACGAACGTGACGGGGATGCCTTCGCCGCAGGCCATCTGCTCCTTGTGCTGCGCCAGGATCTTCGGGTCGTAGGGCATGGGCGCCCATGATGCGCCATCCCTTTCGGGCACGCACGCCTTCGGCAAGGCGACCTCCGCCCCCATCGCGACGATGCGACGATCGGCGGACAAAAGCGGCATGAGACGCATGTCCATCATGACGCGGGCGCGTCAGCCTGCCGCACCGTTTGGACAACCTGCCGCACCTCGCGTACGCGCAACGTTGCTCAGCAGCATGCGGCCGAAGCGATGGGGTCCGCTCGCTCGCGCTCGCGGCTGCTGTTGCATTGCATGGTGCATGGCGGCGATGCCTTCGCTGGCGCGGGAGGCAGCGCCGGCAGCCGCGGCGCCGGCAGCCGCGAGCGCAAGCGAGCGGGCTTCGCAAGCGCATCGGGAAACCGGCCATGCGGCCGGCGTGCGTCGACGATGATGCCGACGAAGCGATGGGGTCCGCTCGCTCGCGCTCGCGGCTGCTGTTGCGTTGCATTGCATGGTGCATGGCGGTGGGCGGCGGGCTTCGCGAGCGCGGCGGGCCTGGATGTACTGAGATTCCCGGCTCATCCATGCCGGCTCGGCATGCTCGATGCCGCTCTCGGCCGGGGATCTGCACCATGGCACGAGCTTCACACCGGTTGATTCGCACCTTGGGCGCCGCGGCGGCGGGGCTCTCGCTGCTCGCGATCGCTCGCCTCGCGCGACGGCGGATGCGACGCCTCGACCTCTCGGGACGGGTGGCCATCGTCACCGGCGGATCGCGTGGCCTGGGGCTGCTCATCGCGGAGGAGCTCGGCCGGCGGGGGGCGCGCGTCGCCATCTGCGGGCGCGATCAGAGCGCCCTCGACGAAGCCGAAAAGAGGCTCCGCGAGCAGGGCATCGACGTGCTCGCGCGGCGGGCGGACCTCGGAGATCGCGGACAGGCGGAGGTGTTCGTCGAGCGCGCGGCGCTGGAGTGGGAGCGCGTCGACATCCTCGTGAACGTGGCCGGGGTCATCCACGTGGAGCCGGCCGCGACGACCACGCTGGAGAGCGTCGACGAGGCCATGCGATCGAACTTCTGGAGCGCAGCCCACGCGACCTTCGCGGCGCTGCCGCACCTGCGCGCGCAGGGCCGGAATGCGCGCGTGGTGAACGTCGTCTCCATCGGCGGCCGCGTGGCGGTGCCGCACCTGCTCGGGTACTCGGCCTCGAAGTTCGCGCTCGCGGGCTTCTCCGAAGGGCTCGCCGCGGAGCTTCTGCGCGAAGGGATCCGCGTGACCACGGTGTTCCCGTGGCTCATGCGCACGGGGTCGTTCTACAACGCGGAGTTCGGCGGCGATCAGAAGCGTGAGCTCGCCTGGTTCCGCGCGGGCGCGTCGCTCCCGCTCCTCACCGTGGGCGCGCGGCGCGCGGCGCGGCGCATCGTGCGCGCGGCGCGGGACGGCGAGACCATCGTTCATCTGGGCGCGCCGTCGGCCATCCTCGCGCGCGTCCACGGCCTCGCGCCGGCGCTCGCGGTGCGCGCGCTTTCGCTCGTCAATCGCTTCCTCCCGAGCGCCGACGGCGCGACCGAGAGCGCGCGCCGGGGCCGCGAAATCGAGGGCGCGGGACGCATCGGGCGGATCTTCGGCTTCGGAGAGCGCGCCGCACGCGCGAACAACGAGCAGCCTCCGCAGGCCTCCCGAACGTGAGCGCGGGGCCTCGCCGACCGTGACGGTCGACTCTCCCGACTGCGAGCGCCGTCCTTCGAGGAAGTGCGTCCGCGGGTGCGATGACGCCGCGCGCTCGCCGCGCGCCGTGCGATAGTCAGGGCCGATCGACGGCAGGGAACGCCCACTCGCGAGGGATCGTGGTCAAGCAGACGAAGAAGGAACAGAAGGCGAACGGAGGGCGGAGGCTCTTCGGCACGGACGGCATCCGCGGCGCGGCCAACGAGGCGCCCATGACGCCCGAGATGGCGCTCCGCCTCGGGCGCGCCATCACCTTCGTCGCGGGCCGCGGCAAGAGCCGGCAGGTGCGCATCGTCATCGGCAAGGACACGCGCCTCTCGGGCTACATGTTCGAGACGGCCATCGCCTCCGGCATCTGCGCCATGGGTGGTCGCGTGATGTTGTGCGGCCCCGTGCCCACGCCCGCCGTGGCCAACCTCACCCAGAGCATGCGCGCTGACGCCGGCGTCGTCATCAGCGCGAGCCACAACCCTTATCAAGACAACGGGATCAAGATCTTCGGCCCCGACGGCTTCAAGCTGCCCGACGCGCAGGAAGAAGAGATCGAGCGCCTCATGGAGAGCCACGAGCTCGACGAGGCGCGCGTCACCGGATCGGGCATCGGCCGCGCGGTGAAGATCGAAGACGCCCGCGGCCGCTACGTGGTCTTCTGCAAGAACACGTTCCCCGCGCGGCTCTCGCTCGACGGCATCAAGATGGTCGTCGACGCGGGCCACGGCGCCGCCTACGTGGTCGCGCCCGCGGTCTTCACCGAGCTCGGCGCCGACGTGCTCGCCCTCGGGGTGAAGCCGAACGGCAAGAACATCAACCGCGACGCCGGCGCGCTCCATCCCGAGCACGTGGCCCACGAGGTCGTGCGCCGCGGCGCCGCCCTCGGCATCGCGCTCGACGGCGACGCGGACCGCGTGATCATGGTCGACGAGCGCGGCCAGGTGGTCGACGGCGACGCCATCATGGCGCTCTGCGCGCTCCGCATGCTCAAGCAAGGCAAGCTGCCGAAGGGCACCGTGGTCACGACCGTGATGTCGAACCTCGGGCTCGAGCGCGCCGTCTCGCGGAGGGGCGGCAGCGTGGTGCGCACCGCCGTCGGCGATCGCTACGTCGTCGAGGCCATGCGCGCGGGCGGCTACTCGTTCGGCGGCGAGCAGTCGGGCCACCTCATCTTCCTCGATCACGCCACCACGGGCGACGGCATCATCGCCGCGCTCCAGGTGCTCGCCATCATGATCGAAGAGGGCAAGCCGCTCTCGGAGCTGGCCTCGGCGGCCATGCAGCGCGTCCCTCAAGTGCTGCACAACGCGACCTTCGTCACGCGCCGCCCGCTCGATCAAATGGACACGATGTCGCTGGCCGTCGACCGGGTGGAGAAGGTGCTCGGCGATCGCGGCCGCGTCCTCGTGCGCTGGAGCGGCACCGAGCCCAAGCTCCGCGTGATGGTCGAAGGCGAGGACGAGAAAGCCATCGCCGCCTACGCCGCCGAGATCGTCGAGGCCGCGAAGAAGGACATGGACAGCCCCAATTGAGCAGCGCGCCCCGGTCGACGTTCGGGCCATGCGCTCCGTGGTCGCCGGTGTCGCTCGATGCGCTCGCCGACCACCCGCACGGCGTCGTGCGTGTCGTCTCCATTCCCGACGACACGCCGCCGACCGAGGTGCTCTCCGCGCTGCTCCCCGAGGAGCAGGCCTTCGCGGCCACGCTCTCACCTCTGCGCCGCGGGACGTGGGTCGCCGGCCGCCTCGCGCTCGCGTCCGCGCTCACCTCGATCGGCGCACCGCGCACCTCGATGTTGTCCACGCCGCGCGGCGCGCCCTCGCTTCCGCGGGGCTTCGCGGGCTCGGTGAGCCACAAGCGCCGCATGGCGGTGGCCCTCGCGGCGCTCGACACGGGCGCGGGCCTCGGCGTCGATCTGGAGGAGCTCGTCGCGGGCGCGCACGACATCTCGCGAAAGATCCTGACGACCGCGGAGCTCGCGATCGTGGATGCGGGCTCGTCCCAAGATCGCTTCCGCGAAGTGCTGGTGCGGTTCTCGATCAAGGAGTCGATCTACAAGGCGGTCGATCCTTTCGTGCAGCGGTACGTCGGCTTCAAAGAAGCCGAGGTCGATCCCGGGCCTTGGAGCGACGGGATCCAGATGGCGCGCGCGCAGCTATCGCTGGAGCAGGGAGAGGGGCCGTTCGCGGTGGAGGGCGCGTGGGTCGAGATCGGCGGGCACGTGATCAGCAGCGCGCGGGTGCGGCCGGCAAACGGATGACGAGCTTGCACGCTTCAGCGGCTTCCTACGTCGTCTAAACGCGCTCGTCTAAACGCGCTCGGCCTGGATGCCGAGCACGGGGAGCTCCATCGAGACGGTGGTGCCCTCGCCGAGGCGGCTGTCGATCGTGACGTCGCCGCCGTGAGCCCGGGCGATGCGCCGAGCCAGCGCGAGGCCGAGGCCGACGCCGCCGGTCTCGCGGGTGCGGCTCGGATCACCGCGGAAGAACGGCGTGAAGACGAGCGCAAGGTCGGCCTCGGAGATACCGATGCCCTCGTCGATCACGCGGAGCGTGAGGCGCTCTCCATGGAGGGCCGCCTCGAGGCGAACGGGCGCGTGCGAGTACTTGGCCGCGTTGTCGAGGAGGTTCTGGAGCGCCCGGCCGAGGAGCGTGGCGTCGACGTCGACCGCGGCCTCGCCGAGGCCCTCGGCCTCGACATCGAGGACGCGCTCCGGGTGATTGGCCTCGAAGCGGCGAGCGATGACGCCGACGAGCTCGGACGCGAGGACGACGTCCTTCTGGAGGCCGGGGAAGGCATCTTGGGGCATGGCGAGATCGAGCCTCGCCGCCGTGAGGACGTCCTCGAGGAGGCGCTCGACCTCGGTGAGATCGCCGCGGATGCCGGGGAAATGTGCGGCGGCGATCGCGGCGTCGCCGCCCTCGACCAGATCGAGGGCGACGCGTATCCGCGCCAGCGGCGTGCGCAGCTCGTGCGAGATGCCCGCGAGGAGCTCGCGCTCGGCGCGCCGGCTCGCCTCGATGCGCGCGGCCATCTCGTCGAACGAGCGCGCGAGATCGCCGATCTCGTCCGCGCGCGTGGAGCGGGCGCGGGCCGAGAGCGCGCCTTCGCCGAAGCGACGCGCCACGTCGCGGAGCTCGCGGAGAGGCCTCGCGATGCTGCGCGCGGCTGGGAGAGCGGCGAGCGAGACGAGCGAGAAGACGGCGACCCCCACGGCGGCGAGGAAGACGAGGATCGAGGGGAGCGGATCCCGGCGCCAGACGATGGTGCCCGTGACGAGCGCCCCCTCCGGGAGGTCGACCTGGATGAGGTTCCAGGCCGGGAGGCTCGCGCCGTGCGCTCCCTCGTTCGCGGAGAGCCGCGCGAGGGGAGGATGAGCGCTCGACACGATCACGTGGCCCTCGCGATCGTGCACCGTCGCGTCCATGCTCGTGGCGCGGGTCACGCGCTCGAGCTCGCGCTGCAGATCGGCCTGGGTCTTCGCGTTCGCGAAGACCTGCTCGGTCATCCACACGCCGAAGGACTTGTAGAGATCGCCGTGCGAGATGTGCGTCACCCGGAGGAAGATGGGCACGAGGACGAGGGTGCCGATCATCAGGAGCGCGAGGGCGTACACGTAGACGCGCGCGCCGAGGCTCCTGAACTCGAGCCACCGGCGGGGGGTGGGCTTCGACATCACTCGTCTCCCGTGCAGAGGACGTAGCCGAGGCCGCGCACGGTCTTGAGCATGCGCGGGTGCTTGGGGTCGTCGCCGAGCTTCTGGCGCAGCCTCGAGATGCGCACGTCGATCGAGCGATCGAACGACTCCTCGGCGTTGCCCTTGGCGAGATCGAGGAGCTGCTCGCGCGAGAGGACCTGCCCGGCGCGATCGGCGAGGACGGTGAGGAGGGTGAACTCGTAGCCGGTCAGCGAGAGCTCGCGGCCGTCGAGCAGCGCGCGACGGTTGCCGGTCTGGAGCGAGAGCCGGCCCACGCAGATCGATCGGGAGCGCGGGCGGACCAAGCCCCGCGCGCGGCGGACCACGGAGCGGATGCGGGCGAGGAGCTCGCGCGCGGAGAAGGGCTTGGTGACGTAGTCGTCGGCGCCGATCTCGAGGCCGAGCACGCGATCGGCCTCCTCCGTGCGCGCGGTCAAGGCGACGACGGGCACGTCGCTGGTCTCGCGGAGCGCTCGGCAGACGTCGAAGCCGTCGAGGCGCGGGAGCATGAGATCGAGGACGACGATGTCGAAGCCCCCGCGCCGGCCTTCGCGGAGGCCCGCCTCGCCGTCGACGACGTGAACGACGGAGGCGCCGTTCTGCTCGAGGTACGCGGCGGTGAGCTCGGCGAGGCGTCGATCATCCTCGACGAGCAGGATGCGCAGCGGCGCGTCGGAGAGCGACATGACTCCAACGTAGCAATGCGCATCACGGCTGACACGACGACCCGCGCCGGACACGTTTCGACACAATCGAGTTAGAGAGCGGACATGGTCGCTCACCAACTTGCGGCCGTGCTTTCGGACTCCATATCCACCTCGCGCCGAGAGACTCCGCCCGCGGTCCCTCCACCCGACGAGGTGACCAAGAACCTCGGCATCGGTCAGAAGCAGCGCCGCTGGGGCCGCTGGATCTTCGTCGCCGCCGCCATCGCCGGCGTCGCTCTCGCCGCGCGCGCCGCGCGTCGAGGCGCGCAGCCGAGCGGGCTGCGATTCAAAGAGGCCGCCGTCACGCGCGCCGACCTGCGCGTCGCCGTGTCGGCCACCGGCACCCTCAAGGCCCAGAGCACCGTCGAGGTCGGAGCCGAGGTCTCGGGCCGCGTCCTGCGCGTCCTGGTCGAGCCCAACGACCGCGTCCGCGTCGGTGATCTGCTCGCCGAGATCGATCCCGAGCCCTCGAGGGTCGGCGTCGACGAGGCCAGCGCGCGCGTCGCGGCCTCGCGCGGCGCCGTTCGTCAGGCCGAGGTGACACGAAAGGAGACCCGCCTCGCGAAGGAGCGCGCCGACAAGCTGACGGCGCTCGGCACCCTGAGCGAGAGAGACCGAGAGGTCGCCGAGGCCGCCTACGATCGCGCCCTCGCGTTGCACGCGAGCGCCGCCGCCGACCTCGGCCTCGCCGAGGCGCAGCGCCGGAACGCGGCGATGAAGCTCTCGCGCACGCGCATCGTCTCGCCGGTCGACGGTGTCGTCCTCACGCGCCTCATCGAGCCCGGGCAGACCGTCACCGCCGGCTTCCAGACACCGGTGCTCTTCAAGCTCGCCGAGGACCTCACCAAGATGCGCCTCATCGCATACGTGGACGAGGCCGACGTCGGCCGCGTCGCCGAGGGCCAGGAGGCGAGCTTCACCGTCGACGCCCACCCCGGAAAGACCTTCCCGTCGAAGCTCCTCTCGCTGCGCTTCGAGCCTCGCACCGAGCAGAACGTCGTCTCGTACGAGGCCATCCTCGCCGTCGAGAACGACAAGCTGCTCCTGCGCCCGGGCATGACCGCGAACGCGACGATCACGGCCGACATGAAGCGCGGCGTGCTCACGGTCCCGAACCAGGCGCTCCGGTTCATCCCGCCGAAGGAGATCTTCCCCAAGGCGCCCGGCAAGGCCGTGCCCGAGCTGCCGCACAGCGAAGGACCACACGTCTGGGTCCTCGAGAAGGGCCTGCCGAAGCCCGTCTCCGTGCGGCCGGGCGCGACGGACGGCGAGCACACCGAGATCGAAGGCCTCGACGAGGGCGCGAAGGTGATCGCCGACGTGGAGGACATCCAATGAGCACGCCGCTCGTCGAGCTCGACAAGGTCGCGCGCGTCTATGGCCGCGGGGAGAGCGAGGTGCGCGCCCTCCACGACACGAGCCTCCGCATCGAGGCGGGCGAGTTCGTCGCGGTGATGGGCCCGAGCGGCTCGGGCAAGAGCACGTGCATGAACATCGTCGGCGCCCTCGATCGGCCGACGAGCGGCGCCTACCGATTCGCGGGCGTCGACGTCACGGGCTTCGACGGGCGCTCGCTCGCGCTCCTCCGGAGGTACTACTTCGGCTTCGTCTTCCAGGGCTTCAACCTGCTCGCCCGCACGAGCGCCGTCGAGAACGTCGAGCTCGCGCTCGTCTATCGGAGGGTCCCCGCACGCGAGCGCCGCGCGCGGGCCCTGCACGCGCTCGACGAGGTCGGCCTCGCCGAGCGCGCCGACCACACGCCCGCCGAGCTCTCCGGCGGCCAGCAGCAGCGCGTCGCCATCGCGCGCGCCATCGCGACCGAGCCGCGCCTCCTGCTCGCCGACGAGCCCACCGGAGCGCTCGACACGACGCGCAGCAAGGAGATCATGAACCTGCTCGTCTCGCTCAACCAGCGGCGCGGCATCACCATCGTGATGGTCACGCACGAGCCCGAGATGGCCGCGTACGCGTCGAGGCTCATCGTGTTCCGGGACGGGCGGGTCGCGCGCGAAGAGCGCCGAGAGGGCTCGGGACGGAGGGCCGCTTGCGGTCCCGAAGCCCCGAACGTGGACGAGGGGTACCAGTCATGATCTGGCTCATCCTGCGGATGGCCCTCCAGGCCATCGCCAAGAACGGCCTGCGCTCGGCGCTCACGACGCTCGGCATCGTCATCGGCGTGTCGGCGGTGATCGCCATGGTGACGCTCGGCCAGGGCGCGACGCAGCGGATCACCGGGGACATCGAGAAGATGGGCTCGAACCTCCTGACGCTGTTCGCCACGGGCGAGAAGCGCGGCGCCACCATGAGCGCGGCGCAGCCCTTCAAGATGAACGACGCGAAGGCGATCGCGAAGGAGGTCTCGGGCGTCCGGCTCGTCGCGCCCGCCCAGAGCCGCAGCATGCTCGTCGTCGCCGGCAGCAGGAACAGGACGACGCAGGTCGACGGCAGCACGCCGCAATACTTCGACGTGCGCGGCTTCGTCGTGCAGAAGGGCCGCGTCTTCGAGCCCTCGGAGGCCGACGGCGGCGCGCCGGTCGCGGTGCTCGGCGCCGCGGTGGCGAAGGAGCTCTTCCCCTCGCAGGAGCCGCTCGGCGCCACGATCCGCATCGGGCGCCTCGGCGTGCGCGTCATCGGCGTGCTCGAGCCCAAGGGCGGATCGGCGCTCGGCATGGATCCCGACGACTTCGTCGCCATCCCGCTCTCGACGTTCCAGCGCCGCATCTCCGGCAACCACGACATCACCCTGATCTACGTGGGCACCACCAGCGACAAGGCGATCCCGCGCGTGAAGAGCGGGCTCGAGGCGCTGATGCGCGAGCGCCGCCGGCTCGCCCCCAGCGACCCGGCCGATTTCATGATCCTCGACATGAAAGAGATCGCGAAGACGCTCTCCAGCGTCACCACCGCGCTGACGGCGCTGCTCGGCGCGATCGCGGCCGTCAGCCTGCTCGTCGGCGGTATCGGGATCATGAACATCATGTTGGTCAGCGTGACCGAGCGGACGCGCGAGATCGGCATCCGCCTCGCGATCGGCGCCGAGGAGGGCGACGTGCTCGTGCAGTTCCTCGTCGAGGCCGTCGCCCTCTCCCTCGGCGGCGGCGCGCTCGGCGTGGCCCTCGGAATCGGCGGCTCGTTCGGCCTGTGCCGGGCGCTGGAGCTGCCCTTCCAGCCGTCGCCCTCCGTCGTGCTCGTGGGATTCGGCTTCTCGGCGTTCATCGGCGTCGTGTTCGGCTATTTCCCCGCGCGAAAGGCCGCGCGCCTCGTCCCCATCGAGGCGCTGCGCCACGAGTAGCCGATGTCGAGCGTCCAAAGGAAGATCATGTGACTTGGTTATGCCGGCTCCTGCTTCTACTGCTCCCGGAGCAAGAGACTCAGGGTTCCTGTCTAAAGTGTCACCCGAGGCCCTGGTCGCACCGAGATGATGACGACGCTGCCTCCACCATCGTGCTTCAACCCCCCATCACGATATCGAATCTCGTATCGATGAAGGCTTGGGACGACCCCTCTTCCGGCTCCTTCTCGACAGGCCTTCTGCCGCAGCGACATGGGGTCATGTGGCAGCCTGCGAGGAGCCTGCAGTTCGAAGAGGTCCCTGCACGTCGATCTCCCGCCCCTGTACGCCGAGACTCGCCCCTGCACGACGATCTGCGACCTGCGGCGCTCCAAGACTCGCTCCTGCACGACGATCCGCCACCTGCGGCGCTCCAAGACTCGTCCTGCACGACGATCTCCCGCGCCTGAACGCCGTGACTCGCCCCTGCACGACGATCCGCCACCTGCGGCGCTGGAAGACTCGCTCCTGCACGTCGATCTCCCGCCCCTGTACGCCGTGGCGCGCCCCTGCACGACGATCCGCCACCTGCGGCGCTCGAAGACTCGTCCCTGCGCGACGATCTCCCGCCCCTGTACGCCGTAGCTCGCCCCTGCACGACGATCCGCCACCTGCGGCGCTCGATCACTCGTCCCTGCGCGACGATCTCCCGCCCCTGTACATCGCGGCGCGCCCCTGTGTGCCACGACCGTGCCCCTGTGTGTCACCGCCGTGCCCCTGTGCGTCACGACCGTGCCCCTGTGTGCCGAAAGGCATCTTGGAACCACCGCGACGCGCGTCATGACGCGCAGACGTAATCCTCCCCTTCGACGAACCCCGCCTTGTCGAGCCGGCCGCGCACGATGTCCCGTGCGCCGCGGGCGCCGACGGCGACCACGATCGTGTACGTGCCGTGCGGTAGCTCCGAGGGTGCGACGATGGGGACGCCGCGGGCGACGCTCCCGATCTTGCGCGGGTCGATGTCGACGAAGAGCGCCGGCTGCACGCCTTCGGCTTCGAGCGCGCGGGCGAGGTGCTTGCCGGTCTTGCCGGCGCCCCACACGGCGATGGGACGCGCCTTCGTGCGCAGGCGAGGCGCGAGGTGGCGAGCCTTGAGCGCGTCGAAGCGGTGCAACGCGTAGCGCGGATCGACGAGCGTCGCGCGGCGTGCGTGTTGCCGCCAGCGCAGCAGCACCTCGGGGACTTTGGCGAGGCGGAAGCCGGCGGCGTGGATGCGGAGCCAGAGATCGTAGTCCTCGGCCCAGGGGACATCGAGGTAGCCGCCGGCGCGATCGAGCGCGTCGCGGCGCATGATCACGGAGGGATGGCAGAGGGGCGACTCGACGAAGAGATCGCGATCGTGGTCGGCCGGCGTGATGAGCGAGTTCAACCAGGCCACGTAGCGGCGCATCCCCTCGCCCACCGCGTCGGCGGGGAAGGCGTCGACGAGCGTGCCGGCGGCGCCGAGATCGGGATCGGCGTCGAGCAGCGCAGCCTGCGCCGCGAGGCGGCCCGGGAGGGAGATGTCATCGGCGTCCATGCGCGCCACGAGCTCGCCGCGCGCGATGGAGGTGCCGTGCGCGAGCGCGCCGGCGATACCGAGGCCGCCGGTCGCCAGCGGCACCACGCGCGGCTCGCGCGCCGCGAGGCGATCGACGATCGCGGGCCCCGCGTCGCGCGAGCCGTCGTCGATCGCGATCACCTCGAAATCGATCCCGCGCTCGTCGAGCACGCTCCCGAGCGCTTCGGCGACGGTCTCGGCCGCGTCACGATAAGGGAGCAGCACCGAGACGCGCGGCTTCACTTCTTGAACTTGCGGAGGTGCGTGCAGTACCAGTGGCCCTGCCAGGTGATGATGGTGTGCACGTCGATCTCACCGGCCTCGCCGTCGGCCTTGTAGCGAAGCTTGCCGTGGAAGGCGCGGTGGTAGCCGATCTTGTTGGCCTCGTCGCCGGGCTTCACCCACTTCGGGTGCGACCAGCCCTCGAAGGAGACGAACTCGACCTTGTCCCAGATCTTCCGCTTCTTGTGCAGAGCGTGGATGTCGTTCGCGTAGGTGCGGTGGAGCTGGCTCCAGTACTTGCCCGGATCCTTGATGTCCTTGAGGGGGATGAAGGGCTCCTTCGGGAACCAGAAGGATTCACCGCGCTCGGGCTCGTCCTTGGCGATGGCGTCGAGGAGAGCCTTGGCGCGCTCTTGCAGCTCGGGCCCCTCCGTGGGCTCGACTTTGTTGTCGGCCACGATGGGGGCATCGGCGGGCTTGTCGGCAGGCACCGCAGAGGCAGCGGGAGCCGCGGTGGCCGTGGCGGCGGCCTCGGCGCTGGGCGCGGCGGCGGTGACGTTCGGCGGCGGGACCGGTGCGCTCGTCGGGGCGGCGGCGCTGGCGGCGTCGATCGGCGACGAGTCCTTGTGCAGCGGCGTGGTGTTGCCGCAGGCGGAGGCCGCGATCAGCAGGAGGAGGCCGCAGGAGACGTGACGCATGCGCCGCCTCATAGCGGCGAACGGCGCAACCGGCAAAAACAAGAAGCCGCCGGGCGAACCCGACGGCTTCTCGTCTCATCGTGTGGCCGGTCAGAGGCTCCGAGGAGCCCCATCCGGATCAAAGGCCGGCTCGTCCGGCCTGGGGTTTGGGGCCGCTTGCGGCCCCATCGTGATCACTTGCCTTCGAGGATGATGAACTGCACGCGGCGGTTCCGCGCGCGGTTCGCGGCCGTGACGTTCGGGGCCAGCGGGCGATCCTGCCCGAAGCCCTTGGCGGTGAGGCGACTCGAGTCGATGCCGGCGCCGACGAGCCAGGCCTTCACGGCCTGGGCGCGCGCGTCGCTGAGCTGCAGGTTGTGCTCGCGCGTGCCGCTGTTGTCCGTGTGGCCCTGGATCTCGACCTTCTTGATGCCCGGGTGACGCTGGAGGACGTCGGCGATCTCCTCGAGCAGCGAGTTCGAGTCGCCGACGATCTTGGCGGAGTCGGTCTCGAAGTGGATCTGCTTCGAGATCCGGATCTCGTTGCCCTGGACCTTCACGCTCGCGGTCTTGGGGCGCTTGTTGATCTGCACCGTCGGGCGCGCGTCCTCGCTGGCGCGGACCTCGACGGGCTGCGTGTGCGCGAAGTACCCGCTCGCCTCCGCACGCACGACCACCGGGCCGGGGGGCAGATCCTTGAAGCGGAAGGTGCCGCTGCCGTCGGCGGTCACCGTCTGATCCTTGCCGCTGGCGTCGGTGATCTTCACCACCGCGCCGGCGACGGGCGCGTTGGTCTCGCCGTCACGCACCGAGCCGGCGATGCCACCGAGCTTCGGCAGCGACTCGAGCGCGCAGTCGATGTCGACGTACGTCGGGCCCTGCGGCTGCGCAGGCGGCGCGACCGGCGGAGCACCCGGAGCACCAGGCGCGCCCGGAGCACCAGGCGCACCGAACGGGTTCGGCTGCGCGCCCGGAGCACCAGGAGGCGCACCGAACGGGTTCGGCTGCGCACCCGGAGCACCAGGAGGCGCACCAAACGGATTCGGCTGCGCGCCCGGAGCGCCCGGAGGTGCACCGAACGGGTTCGGTTGCGCACCCGGAGCGCCGGGAGGCGCACCGAACGGGTTCGGCTGCGCACCCGGAGCGCCAGGAGGCGCACCGAACGGGCTCGGTTGCGCGCCCGGAGCACCAGGCGCGGCGCCCGGAAGCGCGGGCGCGGTGCCCGGCGCGGGCGCGGCGGTGACCGTCGCGGAGCAGGTGCCCGGCTTGAAGCCCGACGCCTTGATGTTGAACTTGTACGTCCCCGGCTCGAGGTGACGGGTGACGAAGCGGCCGTCGGGCCCGGTCGCGAGCGGCGCTTGGCCACCGCCTTCGATCGTGATGATCGCCTCGTTGACGAGCACGTCGGCCTTGCCCTGCTCGTGCACCAGACCGCGCACGAACGTCTGCGGCGCGGGCACCATGCGGACCTCGGGCGGCGGCGCGGGCGGAGCCGGCGGCGGCTCCTTCTTCCGCATGTCGTAGGCGAAGCCGAGGCCGAGGTAGAGCGTCCACGGGGCCTGCGGCGCCATCTCTTCGATGAAGCTCTTCGTGCCCGAGGTGCCGATGTCGAACGCCACGTGCGCCGAGAGGCCGCGCCACGCATCCCACGGCAGCGGGTTGGTGCGCACGCCGAGCGAGAGGCGCGACGGGATCGCCTTGAAGCCGGGCCCGCCCGCGGTCTGCGGGTTGGCCGCGCCCGGATCCTTGAGGCCGAGGCAGACGTCGCCCTGCGAGAGGCGGCCCGTGTGACACATGTACCCTTGGCGGTTGACGGGGATGTCGACCGACCACTCGACGTAGGGCTGCACCTTCGAGAAGGGCGCCTCCACACCGATGTACGTCTGGAAGGTGTCGACGCGGTTGATGCCGAGGCCGAAGCGCTCGATACGCGAAATCGGCAGGCGCGCGGTCGTGGGATCGATGAGCTCGCCGGTGCTGGCCTTGCGCGCGTCGTTCTTGACGCCCGCGGCCGCGGCGCGCTTCTCCTCGACGTCCTGGACCAGCTTGCCGCTGTTGTCGACCTTGTAGCCGACGTTGAGGTTGATGCGGATCGGCACGCCGCCTTCGGGCTTGCGGAAGTCGGCCGTGCCGAGGGCGCGGAAGAGCGCGCTCGTGCCCGCGCCCGCGATGCCCACGCCGCCCGTACCGTTGAGGAGGAGGAGCTGAGCCTCACCACCGAAGCTGAAGACCTGCCCGAGCTTGGGCGGGTAGAACGCCTTCACGCCGAGGGTGGTGTCACCGAGCACCTGGAGGAGCTGCGGCTTGCCCTGATCGTTCGAGGTCGCGTAGGTGCGGAGCAACGCATACGCCTCCAAGAAGGAGAAAGGCGTGGCGTTGATGACGAACGTGCCGCCCACGCGGCTCGCCTTGTCCTCGGGCCCGGGCTGAAGGCCGGTGCGGCAGGACTTCTGCCAGTTGGGGGCCGCCGAGTCCTTCCGACAAAGGAAGCCCGACGCCGTGAACCAATCGCTGAGGAAGGCGACGCGGAACATGCCCGGCGCGCTCGATCCGGCGTACGACGTGTGGAGGAGACCCGTCGAGCCGAGCAGGTTGACCTGCTCCATGAGCGTGAGCGCGCGCTCCTCGTCTTCGCTGATCGCGCTGGGCGCCGCGGGGGCGGGCGGCTGCTCGCCGCTCGGCGGTTGCTCGCCGCCGGGTGCACCAGGCTGCCCACCGAGGTTGAAATCACCGGGTGCACCAGGCTGAGCGCCGGGCGCGCCCGGAGCACCGGGGGCGCCAGGTGCACCGGGTGCACCGGGAGCGCCAGGCTGCGCGCCGGGAGGCAAGCCGGGCTGCGCGCCGGGAGGCGCGGGCGGACCGAACGGGTTCGGAGGCGCCTGACCAAAAGGATTCGGCTGAGCGCCGGGTGCACCAGGCTGAGCGCCGGGAGGCAAAGGCTGAGGGCCGAACGGGTTCGGCTGCGGCTGCTGCGCAGCGGCCGAGCCTGCAATGGCGATCACACCGAGAAGCGGGAGCGCGGACAGCGCGGCGAGCCGCAGCTTGCGGGCAAAGACGGCTTTGGCAGGCGTTTGCATCGACCCTCGTCCGCGAGGCCGTTGGAAGGAATTGCCCCTTGAGCGGGACGGATCAGACCTCGCGCGCGTCTTTGTATCACTCCGTCGGAAGCGCGGGAAACTCCCGTCTTGTCTTCTGCGCGAATCCTGTCTCTTTCACGCCCGGCCGGCTCCACGCCCAACACCTGCGCAGTGCGACGCTGGAGCGATCACGCGATCCCGACCACCGCCGTGACGCCCCCGTCGCCGGCCCGCGGGCTGCTACGCGGTGCGGCGGCTCGCCATGCGCGCCGAGCCGCGCTCATGGGCTCGCTACCCCCTACGCGGCGCGGCCGGATCCCTGCTAGACCGTCAACATGGCATCCCGCGGCCGGATTCTGATCGTGGACGACGAGGCCAATGCCCGGGCCGCGCTCTCCGAAATCCTCCGCGAGGAGGGTTACACCACGGAGACCGCGGCCGACGGCTTCAAGGCCCTCGGCAAGCTCACCGAGTTCCAACCCGACGTCGTGCTGACGGACCTGAAGATGCCGGGGCTCGACGGCATCGGCCTCATGGAGAAGGCCCAGGCCACCCAGAGCGACGCCACCTTCGTGGTCATGACGGCCTTCGGATCGATCGGCAGCGCCGTCGAGGCCGTGAAGAAGGGCGCCTACAACTACCTCACGAAACCGCTGGATTTCGCGGTCCTCGCCGTCGTCGTCGAGCGCGCGGTGGAGCGCTCCAAGCTCCTCCAGGAGAACTCGCGGCTCCGCGATCGCCTCCGCGAGCGCAACGCCTTCGGCCACGTCATCGGCTCGCACCCGAGCATGGTCAAGCTGCTCCGCCTCGTCGAGCAGGTCGCCCCGAGCCGCGCCAGCGTGCTCATTCAAGGCGAGACCGGCACCGGCAAGGAGCTCGTGGCGGAGATGATCCACCGCGCCAGCCCCCGCGCCAAAGCCCCGCTCGTACGCCTCAACTGCGCGGCGCTCAGCGAGTCCCTCCTCGAGAGCGAGCTCTTCGGCCACGAGAAGGGCTCCTTCACGGGCGCCATCACCCGTCGCGAAGGC
Organism: Minicystis rosea; assembly: GCA_001931535.1. Classification (GTDB taxonomy): domain Bacteria; phylum Myxococcota_A; class Polyangia; order Polyangiales; family Polyangiaceae; genus Minicystis; species Minicystis rosea. The sequence continues at coordinate 12,435,593 of CP016211.1, read as the reverse complement.
CGCTTCGAGCAGGCCAACGGCGGCACCGTCTTCCTCGACGAGGTCAGCGAGATCCCGCTCCCCACGCAGGTCAAGCTGCTCCGCTTCCTGCAAGAGCGCACCTTCGAGCGTGTCGGCGGCAACGAGACCTTGAAGGTTGACGTGCGCATTCTCGCGGCCTCGAACCGCGATCTCAAACAGCGCATCGCCGAAGGCCTCTTCCGCGAAGACCTCTATTATCGTCTCAACGTCGTCACCCTCGAAATACCGCCGCTCCGCGAGCGCGGGAGCGACATCCCCGAGCTCGCCGTCTTCTTCCTCCGCCGCTACGCGCAGGAGAACGGCAAGCGCATCGACGGCTTCTCCGACGACGCCCTCCGCGCCCTCGCCGGCTACGGTTGGCCGGGCAACGTGCGCGAGCTGGAGAACGCGGTGGAGCGCGCCGTCGTGCTCTGCGACGGCCCGCGCATCGAGGCCAAGCACCTCCCCGCCACCATCCACGCCACCGCGCCCGCCGACACGGTGCCGCCCATCCCGGGCACGACCATTTACGATCTCGAGCGCTACGCCATCCTCCGCACGCTCGAAGCCTGCAAGGGCTCGACGTCGAAGGCCGCCACCATCCTCGGGATCAGCCCGCGCAAGATCCAATACAAGCTCCACGAATACGCCACCTCGCCCGCGGCGAGCGACGGCGACTCGCCCGTGAAGGCCGCACCTCTGCCCGCCTCGGCCCGCGCCGACGACGGGAGCGCCGAGGAAGCCGGCGGAGGCCCGAGCGCATCATGACCGAAGCCGTCGGGCCCACGCGCCCGAAGAACGACGACTCGAATCGATCGGACGTGCTCATCGACGTCCGCGACCTGGCGAAGACGTTCCGTGTCGGCTTCTTCGCCCGCCGCGTCGAGGCCGTGAAGGGTGTCAGCTTCGATGTCCGGCGCGGCGAGATCTTCGGCTTTCTCGGCCCCAACGGCGCCGGCAAGACGACCACCATCAAGATGCTCACCGGCCTCATCGAGCCCACGGCCGGTGAAGCGCACCTCTTCGGCCAGCGCGTCCCCTCGCCCGAAGCGCGCCAGAACATCGGTTTCCTCCCCGAGAGCCCGTACGTCTATCCATACCTCACCCCGCGCGAGTTCGTGGAGCTCTGCGGCCGTCTCTCCGGCATGCGCGGCCGGGCGCTCACCCAGCGCGCCGCCGCCGTGCTCGATCAAGTGGGCATCGCCTACGCCGCCGATCGCCAGGTCCGCAGGCTCTCGAAAGGCATGCTCCAGCGCACCGGCCTCGCCGCCGCGCTCGTCTCCGATCCGGAGATGTTGATCCTCGACGAGCCCATGAGCGGCCTCGATCCGGTGGGCCGCAAAGAGGTCCGCGATCTCATCTTCACCGAGCGCGATCGCGGCCGGACCATCTTCTTCTCCACGCACATCCTGGCCGACGTCGAGGCCATGTGCGATCGCGTCGCCATCCTCCGCGAAGGCAAGGTGGTGTTGAGCGGCGCGCTGCAAAAGCTCCTCCGCGGCGACGTCCTCGCCACCGAAATCACGCTGTCCGGCGTGGACGAAGCGCTCTGCCACCAATTCGAGGCCGACGGCCTCGGCGTGAGCCGCCGCCCCGACGTGGTGGTGGTGAGCTGCGAAGGCGAAGCCCGCGTCGGCGAAGTCTTGAAACGAGCGCTCGCCGAAGGCGCCCAGGTGGTCGAAGTCTCCCGCCGCCGCGAGACGCTCGAAGACCTCTTCATGCGCCGCGCCCTGTGAACCTCGCCCGCCGATAACCATTCTCGATCATCGGCGCTCTCATGGCCTCTGCGTTCACCCACGGCATCGTCGGATTCGCCGCCGCAGTGGCGTATGCCGGCACGCCGACCCCACGTCGCTTATGGCTGCTCGCCGCCGGCTGCGCCATCGTGCCCGACGCCGACGTCCTCGGCTTTCGCTTCGGCATCCCGTATCGCAGCCTCCTCGGCCATCGTGGCCTGAGCCATTCCCTGGCCTTCGCGGCGGTGCTCGGCATCGTCGTGACCACCCTCGCCTTTCGCGAGCTCCGGCTCGGCTCGCGAAAATGGTTTGCCCATTCGCTCTTCTTCACGGCGGTGACCGCTTCACACGGCGCGCTCGACGCCCTCACCAATGGTGGTTTGGGCGTGGCGTTCTTCTCGCCGATGATTCTCAAACGGTACTTCTTCCCGTGGCGCCCCATCGCGGTGTCGCCGGTGAACGTGCGGAAGTTCTTCGGGCCCTGGGCGCTCCAGATCCTGGCCACGGAAGTGGTTTGGGTGTGGCTGCCGGCGCTGGCGCTGGTGCTGGTGGCGCTGGGGCTGAGAGCGGTTTGGAAGAGGGGGAGATGAAACAGGCTGGGATGGCCGATGTTGTCTTTTGGCGCCTCATCCACGAAGGACGATGGTGACGCCCGGCCCGCCCTCGACGCGCAGCAAGGCTGCACCAAAGGTCTTCGAATGGATCATGGTGGCCATTGCCATCTTCCTGCTCATCGCGAGCGTGCCGCTCGCGGCGGCCATCTGGCTCAAGCGTGACTGGCAGAAGCGGGACCAGAAAGACGCGCACATCGGGTGCGGGATCGTGCGGCAGGCAGCGGAAGAGCACCTGAAAGCACGGCCGGGCAGCCCGTGCCCCACCGTGGAAGCGCTGGTTGGAGCAGGCATGCTTTCGAAGCAAAGCGCCGTCGATCCGTGGAAGACCCCTTTCATCGTGCGGTGCGAGGGCGCGGAGGTGGAGGTGCGGTCGGCCGGACCGGACAGGATGGCGGGAACAGGCGACGATCTGGACGTCCACGGTCTCGTTCGCCCCTGATCAAGGCACGGGAAAGAGGCTTCGAATGCGCTTCGACCGGGCCTCGGTCATCGACTGCTGACGTCCAAGTCCTTCCTCGCCCCGCTGTGGCGTTGCTGCAGACTCGACCCCTCACCCTGCGGCGGCTGCGCGTCAGCCTGACCGCCTAGAAGGGGCCAATCCGCAGCTTCTGCGCATTCTTCCTCCGAAATGGCAATCTCGCGGGCTGGCGCGCGGTTTGCGATGCGTCCCGTCCGTCACCGACCGGAGGAATGGACATGGACCCGCACAAGCGCGAGGGAACGATGAACCGAGATGCGATCGAGGCGCTCCTGCAAGAGGGGCTCGATCTCCACGACCAGGGCCTCATCCTCGAGGCCATCCGCTGCTGGAGGCACGTGCTCGCGCGGATGCCGGGGAATTTCCGGGCGATTGCATACCTGGAGCAGGTCGGCGTGGCGCCGGTGCCGCCGTCGTCTTCGCGGCGGAGCGCGCAACCGTCCGCGCCGATCTCGGGCTGATCGCGTTCGGCCCCACACGGCCACCGCACCTCGCGCGCGCCGCCGGCCGAGCCCCGCGCTATCTTCGGCGCGTGCGCTTCGTTCGCATCGCCCCCGCCCTCCTTTTCCTATCGATTCCGGCCGTCGCGACCATCGCGGCGTGCTCGGGCGATCCACCGATGGGCAGCGGCGGGAGCGGCGGAGCGGGCGGCGCGACGACCAGCACCTCGCACACGAGCACGGGCACGGTGCCGGGCACGGGCGGTGATGTGCCGCTGCCGGACACGTTCACGGTGAGCGGCATCGTCACCGATGGGAAAGCCCCGGTCGAGGGCGCCATCGTGATGCAAGGCGGCGGCAAACCTGCGTTCACCACCGGGCCCGATGGGACGTTCACCCTTGCGATGGTCAATGGTCCCGGCATCCCCACCGTGGTGGCGGCGAAGATTGGTTATCGCGCCACGGGCTTCGAGGTTTACGACCTTCCTCAAAACGACATCACGCTCGTCCTCGACATCGCCGCGCCGCCCGACAACACCGGATACGTTTACGGAGAGCCGGGCAACGGCGATCCGGCCCACGACAACAACACCAAGGTCTGCGGCCATTGCCACACGAGCTACGTGAAGGACTTCCAGGGCTCGGGGCACCACGACGCCACGCGCGATCCACTCGTGCAGGCTCTGTATGCCGGGGTCTCCGCGGCCTACCCCGATCAAGCGAGCTGCGAGAGCGCGGGCGGCGCGTGGCGGACGGGGCTCGTGCCCGGCACCAAGTCGGATACGGCGAAGAAGTGTTATGTGGGCGCCGGCGTGCTGCCGAGCCTGAATCCATCCTGCGGCGGCGCAGGGCAGCTCGCGTGCGACGATCCCGCGCTCCCCGCGGCGGCCAAACCCACCGCGTTCGGGCGGTGCGCGGACTGCCACGGCGCCGGCATCGATGGGATTGCCGGCGGGCGAAACCTGCTCGACGCCGTCGGGTACGCGTACGAGAGCGGCAATCATTGTGATGTCTGCCATCACGTGAGAGACGTCGATTTGACGAAGCCGCCCGGCATCGCGGGCGCGCTCATCCTCCAGCGGCCGAGCGAGAAGGTGTCGATGATGCCGAATGCGCTGCCGCTGCCGGTCTTCTTCGGCCCGGAGCCCGACGTGCCCAATGGCTACATGCGCGGGAGCTACCAGCCCAAGTTTCGAGCGTCGGTGTTCTGCGGCGGGTGCCACGAGCAAAAGCAGGAGGCTTTGGTCCCGGGGACATCGCTCGATCCGGTGCGCTGGCCCGAGGGATTGCCGACGCTCTCGACCTACTCCGAATGGGCGGAGAGCGCTTATCAAGGCACGGGGGCAACGTGCCAGTTCTGCCACATGCCACCCGACGATCATGGGCTCACCAATTCGGTGGACACGAGCTCTCCCGATCTCGCCGGGATGACGGGCGGGTTCCCGCGCACGTCGGATCGATTGCGCAAGCATACGTTTCGATCGCCCGTCGATGGATCGCCGCGCCTCTTCGACGGCGCGGTGACGCTCGATCTCCATGCCGCCCCCGCCGGCTCCACGCTCGCGGTGACGGCGAAGGTGAAGAACTTCGGGGCCGGGCACGCGATCCCCACGGGCGAGCCGATGCGCGCGCTGCTCCTCGTGGTGCGCGCATCGGCGTGCGGTGTGGAGCTGTCGCCGTCGGGGGGCATGACGATCGACGATTGGGGCGGCGCGCGTGCGTCCGCAGTGGTGGGCGCGGGCGCGACGGTGAACGGCGCGGAGATCTCGTGGGCCGGCGCGGGCGCGAAGATCGGCGCGGTGGTGCGCGCGGTGCGGCCTACGGGCACCTACGATGATTATCCGGGCGTCGGGAGGTTCGCCGATCCCACGCTGACGGCGCCGGAGAAGGGCATCGAGATCCACGCGCCCGTCGGCGAGGCGACGATCACGAGCGTCTCCGGATCGACGATCACGTTGAGCCACGCGATCGCCGCGCAGGATGGAGACGTGCTGTACGTCGCCGACGCAGCGGCATGGCCACCGATCGATGGCAGCGCGTCGCCCGCGATCGCGGGGAGCGCCGGATACAGCTTCGCGCGGACGCTCGTCGATCCCAATGGGGCGCGCGGCGTGCCGCACTTCCGCGCCGTCGACATGACGAGCGACAACCGCCTCCCACCGGGCGCGACGGCGACCACCACGCACACGTTCACCATGCCTCCGAGCTGCGCGACGGTGAGCGTCGATGCGGCGGTGCTCTATCGCCCCGTTCCGCTGGCGCTGGCGCTGGCGCGCGGCGTGCCCGCACACGACTACGTGGTGGCCACCGCGAGCACGAGCGCGGCGCTGCCTTAGGTCCTGGGAAAAGGCTCGTTTCGCCTCCCATACCTCGGACCACCCGAGCCGACTTGGATGTCGCGCCGCTTCGGGTCCGAGGTCGGCGTTCTCGATCACGTCCTGAATCAGGACGCGAGATCACGTATCGAATCGCTACGCGATCACCGTCACGATCCGGTGACCTGCGTCAGACGATCGCGTGGCGCGACGCTCCACGCGCGCGCACGAAGGTCCAAAGAAACCAAGAGGTTTGGCCTGCTTCGCAGTGAAGATCGATCGGCTTCGCGGCGGCTCGACTAAGGTCCGCTCCGCATCTCGATCGCGGGTAAAGCGAGCTGCACTACGACGCGTGGGGCTCGCGGGAAAAACCGCGCGCGTGATATTCTGCCTAGATTCGCCTCGGAGGTTCCATGTCGCTTCGTCGTGCGCTGCTCGCTTTGTTACTCGCGCTCGGCTGTATCGCCCTTCCCGCTCGCGCGCTCGCCGCGGACCTGATCCTCACCAATCAGACGGTCATGCTGGGGGCACCCAGACGTATGGCGTCGTCACGCTGACCAACTCGAAGATCATCGTGCCGTCGTATGACGGCACGGCCGGCACCGGGAACCTGGTGCTCCGGGCCAACACGATCACGATCGATGCTTCGAGCCAGATCATCGCGAAGGGCTCGGGCTATCGAGGCGTGCTCTGTCGTGACGGGAGCGCGCCGGCGGCGTACCCGACGGCGGCGGGGCAAGGCGGGTGCGCGGTGCTCGACTCCGGCGGCGGCGGCGCGCACCGCGGCGGCGGCGGGCGCGGGACGAAGGACTGCCCGGGGACGGGCTGTACCTTCCCGCAGTACTACGAGGAGGACTGCGGCGACGCGCTGGCCTCGGCGACGATGTGCGCGAGCACCGCCGGCTGCGCCAACGGCGACGCGCTCCCCACCATCGCGGGCTTCCCGTTCCAGCACTCGCCGTACGCGGTCGAGTTCGGCGCGGCGGGCGGCGACAAGGGCTGTCGCGACGGCGACGGGTTCACGCCCTCGACCGGCACGACGGTGGCGCTCGCGGGCGGCAACGGCGGCGGGCGCATCGTGATTGTGGCCGTCAACGGGACGCAGACGGGGCAGCTGACCATCAACGGCACCATCAACGCCAACGGCAACCGCGGCTGCGCCAACGGCAACGACTCCGGCGGCGGCGGCGCGGGCGGGAGCGTGCTGCTCATCGGCGACACGGTGACGGTCGGCTCCACGGCGCGGGTGAGCGCGGCCGGCGCGCGCGGCGGCGACTCGCAGCCGAAGTGCCTGTCCTGCACGCAGAACAGCGATTGCCAGAGCGGGCAGACCTGCACCGGCGGCCGGTGCTCGCCGTGCAACTGCACGCCCTGCACCACGAACGCGCAATGCAACGCCGCGCTCGGGCAGACGTGCAAGGCGCTCGGTGGATCCTTCGGCAACGTGTGCGCCGATGCCTCGAACCAGTGCACACCGGTGCCGACGACGTACGAGGAGAGCGAGTGCAAGGGCACGCAGAACAGCGGCACCTGCGATGACTGCGGCGGCGGCGGCGGCGGCGGCATCGTCAACGTGCTCTCGCGCGTGGCCAGCATCAACCCGCTGGCGACGTTCGACGTGAGCGGCGCCTACGGCGGCGTGTGCCCCATCTGCGCCGGTGAGGCTGGCGGCGGCGCGGGCGAGCTCCAGATCGACGGCGCCTACGTGGGCGAGATCTGCGACGGCTGGGACAACGACTTCAACGGCGTCGTCGACGACAACCTCCCGCCCCTCAACTGCAACGGCACCATGATGCCTTCGTGCGTCAACGGCGTGCCGCAGACCTGCCCGGCCAACACGCCTTCGTGCGTCGGCCCGGTGACCGACACGCGCCCGCGCTTCCTCGTCGTCCTCGATACGTCGGGCTCGATGCTCCTCGATTCGAACGGGTACCCGACGTTCGGCGACGGCTCGGTGGGCCACGTCGGCATCGACACGAACAGCGACGCGGACACCATCGGCGGGAACAACTCGCGCATCTCCATCGCCAAGGGCGCGCTCAACAACGTGCTCGCGGCCTTCACGGACGCCGACTTCGCGCTGGCCCGGTATCACCAGGACGTCAGCGTCAACCGGAGCTGCCAGACCGCGAGCTGGTTCGAGTGCCAGCAGAGCTGCTGCAGCTACGACGATCCGACCAACAACGTGACCCCGAATTTCCCCATCGCGCCGGGGTGCAACATGGCGCAGCTCTACGCGGCCGCCGGGTACCCCGCGGCGCTCAACACCAACATCAAGATTGGTTGGGCCAACCAGGGCGACTGCATCAACTACGCAGGATCGTGCGGCGGGCCGCGGCGCGGCGCCGATGTGCTCGTGGGCTTCGGCAAGCCGCTGCAGCAGCAGCTGATGTGGCTCGACGGCAAGGAGACCAACTTCAACACCAGCACGGTCCCCGGCGATCAGTGCAACTTCGCCGGCGGCGGTGATTGCGAGATCCGCGCCACCGGGCCGACGCCGCTCGCCGATTCGCTCCTGGCGGCGGCCGATTACCTCAAGCCGATCGTGCAGTGCGACGGCGGCGTCCCCTGCCGCAAGTACTCGGTCATCCTCCTGACGGACGGCGTCGAGAGCTGCATGGGTAACCCCGTCACCGCGGCGACGGCGCTGAAGTCGACGGTCCCCGGCGTCAACATCAGCACCTACGTCATCGGCTTCAGCGTGCTCGCCTCGGATCAGGCGCAGCTCAACGCCATCGCGGCGGCGGGCGGCACCGGCACGGCGTTCTTCGCCAACGACGCGAACGGCCTCTCCAACGCCATCGCCAGCATCGTGGCGTCGTCGACCAACTTCGAGAAGTGCAACAACCTCGACGACAACTGCAACGGCCTCATCGACGAGGACTTCCCCGACAAGGGGCAGCCTTGCGACAACGGCCTGCTCGGCGTCTGCAAGGGCACCGGCGTGCGCGTGTGCAACGCCGCGCAGAACGGAACGACCTGCCAGATCACGAACCCCGGCCAGTCGCCCGGCGTCGAGGTCTGCAACGGCATCGACGACAACTGCAACGGCCTCATCGACGAGGGCGGCGTCTGCCAGGTGTGCACGCCCTCGGCCGAGGTGTGCAACGGCGTCGACGACGACTGCAACGGGATGATCGACGACAACCCCATCGACGCGAACCAGCCCTGCGGCTTCACCATCGGGGAGTGCTCGCCCGGCATCACGGTCTGCAACAACGGCACGCTCGGCTGCGCCGGCGGCATCGGGCCGCAGACGGAGACGTGCAACGGCCTCGACGACGACTGCGACGGCGTGGTCGACGGCATGACGACGTCCTGTTACTCGGGCCCGGCGGGCACGGTGGGCGTCGGCGTCTGCCACGCGGGATCGCAGGCCTGCACCGCGGTGCTCGGCAGCGGCATGCCGAGCTTCGGGCCGTGCATCGGCGAGGTGAAGCCGAGCGCGGAGATCTGCGACGGCCAGGACAACGACTGCAACGGCGTGGTCGACGACAAGGTCTCGGACGGCCTCGGTCACAACACGGGCGACACGTGCTGCCTCTTCGGTAACAAGTGCGGCACCGGCGTGTGCACCGCGGGCACCTACGTCTGCGCGGGCTCGCAGGTGGTGTGCAACGGCGGCGTCGGCCCCTCGCTCGAGCTCTGCGATGGGCTCGACAACGACTGCAACGGCGTGGTCGACGACGTGCCCGGCAAGGGCACGCCCTGCGCGCTCGCGGGCGGCTGCCCCGGCGTGCTCGACTGCCAGATGGGCGTGGGCCTCGTGTGCGTGGCCGCGGCCGCGGGCATCGAGATCTGCAACGGCATCGACGACGACTGCGACGGCAGCATCGACGAAGAGCCGGACGTGAGCCAGAACGATCCCAACCTCGGGGTCGTGTGCGACGCGCCGCAGGCGCCCAACGATCAGCCCCCGTGCACGTCCGGCCTCACCGTGTGCAAGGGCGGGCAGGTGGTGTGTCAGGGCGCGGTCAAGCCCTCCACCGAGGTGTGCGACGGCGTCGACAACGACTGCAACGGCAGCATCGACACGCCGAACCCTTGCCCCGAGGGTCTCTTCTGCTCCAACGGGCAGTGCTTGAGCCCGTGCAAGGGCGGCGAGTTCCCCTGCCCCGGCGGGTTCGCCTGCCAGAACGGCGTGTGCGTGCCCGTGGTGATCGACGGCGGTATGGCGACGAGCAGCAGCTCGGGCGGCGGCGGAGCGTCGAGCAGCAGCGCGACGTCGTCGGGCAACGGCGGCGCGGGCGGCGGCACGTCGTCGTCGAGCAACAGCGGCACGTCGTCGTCCGGCAGCGGCATGGGCGGCGCGGGCGGCGAAGGCACGTCGAAGGACTTCTTCGGCCTCGCCACCGGCGGCGGCGGTTGCTCGTGCGCGGTGCCCGAGCGGCGCGCGCTCGATCCGCGGCTCGCGGTGCTGTGCGCGCTCGGCCTCGTGGCCGCGGTGCGCAGGCGGCAAGCGCGCGCAGCGAAGGGAGGTGCCCGATGAAGAAAGGCACCCTCATCGCGGCGATGGCGGCGGCCATGGCGGCGACGGCGCCGCTCGTGACCGGCTGCACGACGGAAGCCTATTGCTGGAGCTGCGGGCAGAGCTCGTCCACCACCACGGGCACGGGCGGCACGAGCTCGTCGTCGAGCAGCGGCACGGGCGGCGACATCCTTTTCAACGACGGCGGGCCGATGGACATGGACGGCGGCGACGCGGGGGACAGCTCCGACGCGTGCACCGCCGACACCCTGACCGACCCGATGAACTGCGGCTCGTGCGGCAACGTCTGCAACCTGCTCGGCGCGTTCCCCAAGTGCGTGGCCGGCGAGTGCGTCATCGAGTCGTGCGCGCCCGGTCACTACGACATCAACGGCATCGGATCGGACGGGTGCGAGTACGGCTGCACCACGACGAACGGTGGCGTGGAGACCTGCGACGGCAAGGACAACAACTGCGACGGCACCGTCGACGAGGGCTTCGACTTGCAGACCGATCCGCTGAACTGCGGCTCGTGCGGGAACGTCTGCAACCTGTCCAACGCGACCGCGACGTGCGCGGTGGTGATGGGCGTCCCCACCTGCGTGGTGGCGACCTGCGCCGACGGGTTCAGCGACCTCGACAAGCTCGGGCAGAACGGCTGCGAGTACCAGTGCCCGGTGTGGCCGGCCGTCGCCGAGACGTGCAACGACAAGGACGACAACTGCGACGGCCTGGTGAACGAAGGGAATCCGGGCGGCGGCCAGACGTGCGAGTCCAACTGCCCGGGCGGCACCTGCCTCGGCGAGTGCACGCCGGGCACGACGCTCTGCGCGGGCACGTCGATCCTCTGCGTGGGCGGCCAGGGCCCGACGCTCGAGGTCTGCGACGGCAAGGACAACAACTGCGACGGCACCGTCGACGACGGCTTCGACCTGCAGAACGATCCGCTCAACTGCGGCGTGTGCGGCAAGGTCTGCACGGCGAAGAACGCCATCGGCGGTTGTCAGAACGGGCAGTGCGTGATCAGCGCCTGCCTCCCGGGCCACGCCAACCTCGACGGCGACGCGCAGAACGGCTGCGAGTACACGTGCCCCGTCAACCCGCCCACCGTCGAGAGCTGCAACGGCCTCGATGACGACTGCAACGGTGTCGTCGACGACGCGTCGGTGATCACCGCGCAGAAGCCGCCTGCCTCGGGCTGCCTGCCCAAGCCGGGCACGCCCTGCGCCGGCGCCGACTTCCAGTGCAAGGGCACGCAGGGCTGGCGCTGCAACTACGGCCCCGGCGTCGAGGTGGACGCGAACGGCAAGCTCGCCATCGTCGAGACCAAGTGCGACGGCATCGACGGCAACTGCAACGGTCAGGTGGACGAGTCGTTCTCGGATCTCGGGACCCAGTGCGACAACGGCCTGCTCGGCGCCTGCCGCGATCTGGGCAAGAAGATCTGCGACCCCGCGAACGACGCGCAGACCCTCTGCGATCTCTCGGTCCTGCCCGATCCCGTGCCCGGCGCGCCCACGGCCGAGACGTGCAACGGCATCGACGACGACTGCGACGGGATGATCGACGACGGCGTCGTCGACGACATGGTCAAGGTGACGAAGGGCGCGGTCACCTTCTACATGGATCGCTACGAGGCCTCGCGCCCCGACGCGACCGCGACCTCGCCGGGCCTCAACGAGGCGCGGCGCTGCGTGAACTCCGGCGTGCTGCCGTGGACCTTCACTACGCAAGCCGAGGCCGCCGCCGCCTGCGCGGCGACCGGCGCGCGCCTGTGCACGGCGACGGAGCTGGAGACGGCCTGCGCGGGCGCGGCGACCACCGCGTATCCGTACGGCGCGAGCTACCAGCCGCTCACGTGCAACGGCCTCGACTACGACGGGATCCCGGGCGGATCCAACGACGACGTGCTGCGCCCCACCGGCAGCGCGCCCATGTGCGCCGCGGACAACGGCATCATCGATCTCTCGGGCAACGCCGCCGAGTGGACGAGCACCGTGACCGGCAACACCGGCGCTCCGCAGAACCTCTCCATCTACATGGCCAAGGGCGGCTCGTACAAGACGCCGGCGCTCGGCCTGACGTGCCAATTCACGCTCAGCCGCTACGCGTCCAACGCGATCTTGCCGGAGCTCGGATTCCGCTGCTGCCACGATTGACGGCGCGGATCCCGATGCCCTGACGACGGCTCCGGGAGCGTGCCTCTGCAGCACGCATCCCGGAGCGTCGAACGCCCCTCATCATCTCCGACCGCAACGCGCTTCATCGAAGCGGATCGTCTCGATCCACGAGACGATCGCTTCGACGCGACTTCACCTCTCGAATCGACGCTCGTCCGAGATCGCGAATCTCATCCGAACACGCGCGCCCACCAAGCCTTCATCCACCAGCCGAACTCGCCTCGACGCCGGTAGCCGGGCACCTGCCTCCAGGTGGCGAACGCTTCCTGCAAAGCCTCTTGCGCGCCCGTCTTGTTTCCTTGCCGTCGCCGCACGTCGGAGAGCCGCACCCAACCTTGCAGGGAGGAGCTGCACACGTCGGTGTAACGCTCCAAAGCATCCTCCGCCTCTTCGAGGCGGCCGAGCTTGGTCAGGGCCTCGGCGGCCACGAGATAAGGCTCGCCGAAGCGCACGCGGGGATCGATCTCCACGGCGCGCACCACCGGCTCGAGCGCGCCTTGGGCATCGCCGGAGCGCAGGCGCGCGAGGCCGGTGAGGTAGAGCAGCTCGGCGTCGTCGGGGCTGCGGCGGCGAGCCTCGTCGAGCAGCTCGAGCGCGCGGCGCGGGCGCAGGCGCTCCATCCAGATCAGCGCCAGATCCCGGCGCGCCGTGACGTTGGCGGGGTTCGCGGCGATCTGCGCGTCGAGCCGGCGGATGCGGCCCCACGTGCGGACGAGGAGCACCGGATCCGGCACGAAGGGACGCAGGACCACGAAGACGACGATGCCGACGAGGATGCGTGGATCCTCCATCGCCAACGAGATCACCGTCATCGCCAGGTAATAGGTCCAATAGCCCATCGTGCGCGGAGGGTACCTCAGGCGGCCGGTGCCTCGCGAGAGCGCGCACGGTTCCGACACGAGGCCGACGCTCGCCTCGGCGCCCGCGATATTCGTAAGATGCCGCGCACGAGGCGCCTCGCGGATCGACATGGCGCCGCTTCCCTGGTGGAAACGGCGACCCGGCGCTCCCATGGTAGGCATGAATCCGCGGACAAACGCGGCCGAGATCGGCTCGAGGCCCGCGGCGATCCCACTCCTACGACCCCAGGTAACGAAGCAGAGACATGGACGAAGCGAAGCGCGCGCGCGAGCTCTTGAGCCGGGTTTCTCAGGCCCTCGCGGAGCACAAGAAGAAAGGGTACCTGCTCGATCTCATCGCCTGGCCGCGCGAGGTGGAGGAGCGCTTCTTCGCCGCCGGCGCGAAGGAGCTGCCCGAGATCGAGCCGCACGTCGATCGCGAAGGGCGCAGCGAGGTCATCACCGATCTCGCGCGCGTCGCCGCCACCATCGACGGCGACGAGCCCATCGCCGAGTGGCTGCGCCGCGTGATCGAATCGAAGATCGCCGAGAGCCGCATGATCCTCGCCGCCGGCACGGCCGAGTTCACCGAGCGCTCGCGCGAGCTCTACGGCGGCGCGCGCACCGCGTTCTACCAGGGCAAGACGACGAACCTCGATCTCGCCGACCACCTCGTCGACCGGCTGAAGATCCACGGCTGGGACGAGGCCAAAGAGCGCGAGGAGACGCCGCTCTCCGCCGAGCAATTCGGGCAATTCCTCGCGGGCCGCGTGGAAAAGATGCGACCGCGCATGGAGGTCGAGATCGTCATCGATCCCGCCTGCACCGCCAAGGTGCTGGCCGGGATGAAGCGCGTGCGCATCCGGCCCGACGCGACCTTCGCCCGATGGGAGGCCGAGGGCCTCTGGCACCACGAGGTCGAGATCCACGCGCTCACCGCGCAGAACGGCGCGGCCCAAGCAGAGGCGCCCTTCCTGAGCTCGGGCGGGCCGCGCACCACGCGCACGCAGGAGGGTCTCGCCGTCTTCGCCGAGCTCTACAACCGCGTGCTCACGGTGCGGCGCATCGAGCGCCTCGCCATGCGCGTGAAGCTCGTCGACATGGCCGAGCAGGGCGCGAGCTTCCTCGATCTCTATCGCCACCTCGTCGATCGCGGGAGCCCTCCGCGCGACGCGTATTTCGACGCCCAACGCATCTGTCGCGGCGGCAAGGTCGAGGGCGGCGCGCCGTTCACCAAGGATGCTTGTTACCTCTCGGGCCTGCTCCACGTGTACGCGTTCCTCAACGTCTTCGTGCGCGGCGGCTTCCGCGACGAGACCGAGCTCCTCATCTCGGGCCGCATCGATCTCGACGATGTCGCCGCGCTGGTGAAGCTGCGCGCGCTCGGCATCCTCGCGCGCCCGAAATACCGTCCCCGCTGGCTGAAGAACTGGGACACCTTGTTGCCCTATTTCGCGTTCGCCTCGTTCATGTCGTGGATCGACATCTCGCCGGTCGAGGCGCATTACGACGACGTGATCAAGCTCGCGGAGGCCGCGGCGCCGAAGCGGTGACGATCGCGCGCGGCGCGCGGATCCATTAGTCTCGACGCGCACCATGCTGAAGCCGGGCGAGACCTTCGCGCGCTACACCATCGAGGCGCCGATCGGGCAGGGCGGGATGGGCGCCGTCTACCGCGCGCACGACGCGCGGCTCGGGCGTCGCGTCGCGCTCAAGGTCATCTCCGAAGGCGCCGCCGGGGCCGAGGCCGACGCGCGCCTCCTCCGCGAGGCCCGCGCCGCGGCCGCGCTCGATCACCCGAACGCCGTGGCCATCTTCGACGTCGGCGAGCACGAGGGCGCGACCTACATCGTCATGGAGCTCGTCGAAGGCCGCACCCTGCGCGCCTTCATCGGCGACACCTCCGTGCCGCAGCCGACGCGCATCGCGCGCCTCGCCGACGTGGCGCGCGCGCTCTCGGGCGCGCATCGCCGCGGGCTCGTGCACCGCGACGTGAAGCCCGAGAACGTGATGGTGCGCGACGACGGCATGGTGAAGGTGCTCGACTTCGGCATCGCCCGCCGCACGCGCGGCGACGTCGACGCCACCGCGTCCACCGAGATCGGCGACGCCGTCGCGCCCGCGCTGCCCACGCTCACGGCCATGGGCGTGAAGGTGGGCACGCCCATGTACATGGCCCCCGAGCAGATCCGCGGCGACGCGCTCGACGGCCGCACCGATCAATTCTCCTGGGGCGTGCTCGCGTACGAGCTGCTCACGGGCCGGCTTCCTTGGCGCGGCGGCGGCGACGCGCTCGCCGTCATGGCCTCGGTCCTCACGGACGCGGCCGATCGCGCGCCGCTCGAGCAAGCCAACGTCCCGCGCGCCGTGCAGGACGTGGTGCTCCGCGCCCTGGAAAAGCGGCCCGACGATCGCTTCGCCTCCCTCGACGACGCCGTGCGCGCGCTCGACGACGCCGCGCGCGGCGAGGCCTCGCCGCGCCTCGAGCCCGCGCCGAGCGCCACGGACGCGCAGCGCTTCTCCACCACCGAGATCCACGACGTGCTCGCGCGCGCTGTCGAGCAACAGGCCGCGAAGCAGGGCTCGACGAAGCTCGGCTTCGAGGAGCTCCTGGCCATCGCCGCCGAAGTAGGCGTGGACGAAGCGTCCCTGCGCGAGGCCAGCCGCGCGTTGCGTACACGCAACGAAGCCCCGCCCGCCGATCTCGAGAAGGCGAAGGAACGCGACGCCTGGCTCCGCGGCGAGCGCCGCAACTTCTACCGGCACGCGGGCATCTACGTGATCGTCAACGCCGCGCTGCTCGTCCTCGGCGTCATCCTGCAACGCTTCACGCCGTTCTGGATCTGGCTCCTCCCCCCGCTCGCGTGGGGCGTCGGCCTCGCCATTCACGGCCTCGTCGCGCTCACCACCACCGAGGACGACTGGGTCGAGCACGAGCGCGGCATCGAGTGGTGGCGCGAGAACCGCCGCCGCCGGCACGAGCTCGCCCTGGCCCGCGCCAACGAAGCGCACCACGGCGCCGAGTCACGCGCCGAAGCGCGCGCCGCCCGCCGCGGCCGCATGGGCCCGCCGCACCGCCGCATCGAACCGCAAACGCCGCCCGACGCCGCGCGCGACCGCGTCCGCGTCGCCACCGACAGCGCCCACCTCCGCGCCGCCGAAGACGAAGCCGCCGCCGTCGCCGAAGCCCCCGATCGCGCCCGTCGCCGTTGATGCAATGACGATCCCGAACCGCGGTGCGAGTCGGATTCAACGCAAAGGCGCAAAGGCGCAAAAAGGCGGGAGGCGTGGTTGGGAACGAGATTGCCAATCTCGTCTCATACGCGCGGGGAGAGCCGCTCAACCGCGAATCAACCCGAGGGCCCGCGGGTCGTCGCCAACCTCCGTCTCCCGCTTGAAGATCACGAAGCCCGCGCGCTCGTACATGGCGAGCGCGCCCGGGTGATCGAGCGTGCACGTGTGGACCCAAACGCGCTTCGGGCCGCGCGCCCACGCGGTGCGAATGGCCCAATCGAGTAGATACGGCCCCAGCTTTTGGCCGATGAACTCGGGGATCAGACCGAAATAGGCGAGCTCGATCTCGCCGGGCACGCGGCCATCGAGCTCCGCATAGCCGGCGGGTACGCCGTCGACGCGGAGCACGTGCACCGCGACGGCCGGGTCTTGCACGATGGCGGCGAGCGCCGCGTCGGAGAGCTTGCGGCGATCACCCCACAGCCAGGGCTCGCCGATGGTGTCGTAGAGGTAGCGATAGAACGACACCGTGGGCCGCACGGCCTGCTCGACGGCGAGGCCCGCGCGCGGCGGCGGGCGCGGCGGCGACGCCGGTGGGGAGAGCATTTCGAGGTGCGTGATGACCGACTCGATCTTGCCGTCGGTGCGAACCGGAGGGTGGGGCATGGCCCCGGCAGACTACGCTGCCACGAATGTCGCGTGCAGCGCCCGCTGCGCCTCGGCCGACGTTCCAGCGTCGATCACCGCGCCCATGCGCAGCGGCGTCGCCGTGATCTGCTGCGGCGTGATCCCGACGCCGCGCAGCGCCCCCAGGAAGCGCGCGAGCGGCTCCGGCGTGGCGCTGAAGCCATCGCCGACGACGCTCACGACGGCGACGCCTTCGGTGAGCTCGAGCCCGGGCAACGCGGCTGCGAGCACCTTCCGCGCGCCGGCCCAGTCGGGCACGTTGAGCAGTGGCAGGATCGACGACACGCCGCGCGGGCCGGCGGAGAGATCTTTGAACGAGACGTTGGCCTCGATCGCGGCCTTCAACAGATCGTCGAGCCGGCCCGCATCGTCGAGGCGCGCGAGCACCACGTTGCCTTCGGCCACCACGGCGCGGGCCGTGAGCTGCTCGTTCGGCGTGAATTTGCGAATCACCGTTTGCTTCGGAGAATCGGTGTCGACCGGGTCGAAGGTCGAGCGCGCGTAAATGGCAATCCCCGCGCGCCGAGCCCACTCGACGGCCTGCGCGCACACCACCTTGGCCCCGCACTCGGCCATCTCCTGCAGCATCTCGTGCGACAGCTCGGGCAGGTGCGTAGCGTCGGGCACCGCGCGCGGATCGGCGGAGTAGACACCATCCACGTCGCTGTAGATCTCGCAGCGATCCGCCGAGAGCGCGGCCGCCAGAGCCACCGCGGTGGTGTCCGATCCACCGCGCCCGAGCGTGGTGATCTCGCGCTTGTAGCTCATGCCCTGATAGCCCGCGATGATGACGATCCGGCCTCGGTGAAGCTCGTCCTCGATGCGGTGCGGGCGCACCTCGATGATGCGGGCGTCGAAATGGCGATCGTTGGTGAGGATGCCCGACTGCGATCCGGTGAACGAGATGGCCTCGAAGCCGCGCGCTTGAATGGCAATCGAGAGCAGCGCCATCGAGACGCGCTCGCCGGTGGAGAGCAGCATGTCGAGCTCGCGGCGCGGCGGATCGGCGGCCCCGCCCTCCCAAGCAGCAGCCTTGTTCGCCAGCGCGAGCAGGCCGTCCGTGGTCTTCCCCATCGCGCTCACGACCACGACCACGTCGTGCCCCGCGCGCTTGGCCGCGACCACCCTGTCGGCCACCTTCCCGATCTTGTCGACGTCGGCCACGGAAGAGCCGCCGTATTTCTGCACGATGATCGGTCGGTTGCCTCGCTCCATCTCACACCTCCCGCCGGACGAAACGAGCCCCGGCGCGGACCGCTTCCCGCGCTACCACGTCTTCGGCGCACGGGCCAAATCTCGGGCTACTCGATGATCACCCGATCCCCCGGCCCGCGGCCGAACGTCTCGGGGTGGTACATCTCTTCGGCCTTCGGCGGCGGCGCCACGAAGGTGCCCGGCGTCGTCGCCCGCGCCACGTACGTGTAGTCGTAGACCCCTTCGCGCAGCAGCGAAGCGAACGCTTCCACGCGTTCGTCGCGCATGTTCTGGTGCTCGTACCACGTCGCGCGCCACCACCACCCGGGGCTCGGCTCGGCCTTCGGATCCTTGGGGATCGGCTCGGTGACGGCGAGCTTCGGGTTGAGCGCTTCGAGCCCCGCCGGGAGCGAATCCACGAGCGCCACGTGATAGCGCCGCGCGGTCGCCACGAGCCCGAGGCGCACCCGCACCCGCGCGCCTGCCTTCACGCGCCACGCGCCTTCCGCATCCCGGCGAACGTCCCCGGGATCGTCGACCGCCTCGTACGTGCGCGACACCGTGAACCCATGATCCACAGGCGGCGGCCGCAGATCCGCGGGCGCGTACGTCATGCCGATTCGATAATAGAGGCGCCCCGTCCCCTTCTTTTCGAGCACCACGTCGCCCTTCCCGATCTCCGCGAGCATGCGCATGGGCACGTCGATCTGGTGCCGCTCGCCGCCGCGCCCTTTGAACGACTGCTCCCCCGCCGCGCGATCGCCGAGCCACGCCCGCGCCACGAAATCGGGTGTGGCCTTCTCGTAGGTCGCGAAATAGCGATCGACGGCGAGCAGGACGAACGCGTTCTCCTGCGTGCTCGACCAGCGACCAGCCTTCCGGTGCGCGAGCAGCCCGGTGACGATCTTCGGGATCAAGTCACTCTTCGGCTGATCGCCGATCAACGCCTCGAGCAGCACACCGTCCGCGCGTCGATCGGAGTGGAGCAGCACATAGGCACCATCGCTGTACGACGTGGTGAAGTGCGCCGCGCCCGCCGTCTCGGTGGCGCGGTTCTGCACGAGGCGCCGGATCTCGGCGACCAAAGCCTCGTCCTTTCCGCTCGCGGCGAGCGTGGGCCAGATCCATCCCACCGCTTCGAGCGGGAGCTTGTCGATGCCACCCGCTTCCTCCGCGAGCTTGCGCGCCCGCACCGGATCGGCGTCCCCCATGCGCGCCCGCACGTAGAGCGCATAGGCCACGATCGCGCGCCGCGACTCGGCGCTGTACCAGCCGAGCAGGTGGCGATCGATGTCGCGGAGATATTGGCGTGCCCTGTTCAGCGTGTGCGCCGGGACGGTGAATCCCTTCTCTTTCGCGCGCTGGAGCGCATGCGTCACGTGAATGGAAAGGAACGGCCACGGCTCCCGATCGGGCCGCCAGAAATCCCACCCTCCCGAGTAGTGCTGTCGTGCCTGGAGCTTCTCGATGTCGCGCGCCATCGACTCCATGAGCACGGCCTGAGACGGCAGATCCTTGGGCGAGAACGCGGAGAGCACGTCACGCAATGCGGCCACGGCGAGCACGCGCGAGGCGATCTGCTCGTTGCACTCGAAGGGATAATTCACGAGGTAGAGAAAGGCGTCGTTGAGCGTCGAGAGCGCCGTCGCCGAAGTGGAGATCTGAATGCCTCCGAAGCTCGGCTCCACGCCGGAAGGCATCTTCACCGGCTGCGCGATCGCGCCGTCGTCGACCACGCCATAGGTGGCGAAGGCTTCCGTCGTCGCCGGGGTCCACACCGGCATCGAGACCTCGGCCGCGTCGGCCCACGCGCCGCTCGCCGCGCCGATCTGAAAGCGCGCCGTGCCCGGCATCTCGGCCGCCGCCGGGAGCAGCACCTCGACCCGATCGTTGGCCGGCACCGTCACGCGGCGACCCGCGCCCGCCGTGAGGCGCGCGTTGGCCGCGCGCGCGGCCACGTCGACCTCGAGCGGCGCATCGGTCTGGTTCTGCAGCACGACGGGCAGGTCGAAGCGATCGCCGTAGGTCAAGAAGCGCGGCGCCGACGGCCGCACCATCAAGGGCAAGCGCGCCGTGACGCTCGACTCGGAGGATCCGAACTGCTTCTCACCCGCCGCCGCGACGGCCATGATCCGATAGCGCGTCAGGCTCTCGGGGAGCTTCACCGGAACGCGCACGTGCCCCTCTGCGTCGGTCGGGAGCGCGGGCGCGAAGAGCGCGAGCGCCGAGAGATCCTTGCGCACGGTGATTGCGGGCGCGGCCGCGTCTCCCGGCTTCTCCTCGCGCTTGCGCTTCGGTGTCGTCGGCGGCTCCGTCGCGTCGGGCGCCGCCGACGCAGCCGGCGCCGAGCGCGCCCCGAGCGTCGCGATCTTCATGTGCCCGAGCGTGCCGCCCATCGCCTCCTTGTCGCCGTCGCCGTCCTGCGGCTTCGTCTTGGCGCGGAGCTGCTTGTCCTCGGGCCGCGCGAGGAGCACGTGCTCGACCGTGCCGCTTCGATTCGTGTACGCCGATCGCGCGAAGTGGAACCACGCGAGCGGATCGGGCGTCGTGTACGCGGAGAGCGCGAGCACCGCCTCGTCGACGACGATCACCGCCACCGATCCGCCCGCCACCGGCGCGCCGGCTGCGTCGCGCACGTCGACGTCGACCTCGGTCTTTCCCCCGGGATCGAGCTTCGCATCGCGCGGCTTCACCTTCACGTCGAGCGCCCATTCGCGCGGCGGAATCAAGAGATCGAACATGCCCGTCGCGAACGCCGGTCGCTTCGGCATGCGCGCATCGGGCTCGCCGTGCGCATCCTCGCGCGTCGCCGCCCCGAGCAGGACCACGTGCGCCCGCACGTTGGGCGTCCACGACCGATCGACGGTGACGCGCACGGTCTCCGTCGTCGTCGCCATGTGAAAGCGCTCGACGTGCACCGCGCCCTGGCGATCGATCACGATCACGCCCTCCGCCGGCGCGAACGGCGCGACCAAGAGCAGCTCCGCCGTGCCACCGGGCTCTTGGGTCGGCTTCGCCGCCACGATCTGCACCACGTCGCGCGGCACGTCGCGATCCCGCTGCGCGCTCGCGCCCATCACCCACACGTGCGTCTCCGTCTGGTTCTTGCGCCCGTGCGCGTCGGTGACGATCGCCGTCACCCGATAGCGCCCAGCCTCCTTCGTCTTGAGCGCGCAGCGCACCGGCTCCGACGCGGAGGTCACCGCGCATCCATCCACGTCGGCCTCCACCGCGACCCACTCGCCCTGCCGCTGCTCCCAATCGAGCCGCGCGCTCTTCACGGTCACCGCGCGCCCGAGCGCCGCATGGCCATCGAGATCCGTCGCGACGAGCTCGACCGCGATTGTCTCGCCCGCCTTCACGAAGGCTCGCTCCTGCCGCACGCCCACGTACGTGTCCGCGGGATGCACCAAGAGCGAGGTGTGCGCGCGAAACGCCTGGCGGTTCACGTCGGTGATGGTCGCGTCGCACTGGAGCGTCATCGGATACGACGGCTCCACTGCGTCGAAATCGATGCGCAACCGATGCTCGCCCGACGCGTCCGTGCGCCCGGACCACGTCTCGGGCTCTTGTCCCTTGGCCCGGGCGCGATCGATCCACCATCCGTCCTCGGCCTTGCCGAACGCGAACGCGCTGCGGTTCGGTGGCACGAAGCGCGCGGGCTCGCGCCGCACCTGCCACGCGACCTCCGCGTTGGGCAGCCCGCCGCCCGCGTAGTACGCGGCCGACGCGGTCACGTTCGTATGACCTCCAACGAAATGGATCCCATCCGCCACGCGCGCGCCCACCTCGAACTCGGGCCGGCGAAACTCTTCGATCTGGAACGTGTGCTGCGTCCTCGTCCCGGCGAGCCCCGGCGATCCTTCGAGCGCGAGCCGCAGCGTCGCGTGCCCCAAATTCGGCGTCCCGGGGAGCTTGAACGAAACATCGAAGCCGCCGCTCGCATCCAGCGTGGCCTGCCCTTTCCCGATCTCCACGCCCCGCGAATCGTTTGAGGTCCAATCAATTCGCATCCCGAGGGCGCCGGGCACGGCGCCCACGTCGCCCCCTCGCCCCATGCCGATGCGTCGCAGCCAGCCCTTCGCGTGCACCTCTTCGCCGGGCTTGTAGATCCTGCGATCGTCGAAGACGAGCCAGCGGATCTGATCGACGTCCTCGCGCTTCGAGAACATCCATCCGCCGCGATCGGGCAGGAACGCGAGGTCCGTCCCCTGCCGCGCGATGGTGGCGGCGCTCGTTCCGAGCGGCAGGCCGAGCCGCGCCAGACCATCCTTCCCCGACACGCCCCGCGTCGGCATCGACGCCTTGCCGGCAGGCGCGATCGTGACCTCGACCCCTTCGAGCGGCGCTCCATCGGCGAGCCGCGTGGTCCACGCGGTCATGCTGTCGTGATCGGCGAACGCTTCGAGCCCGATGCGCGTGGCCTGCACCCACGTGCGCACCCACTGCTTCTGCCAGCGCTTCGGCGGCGCGCCGGGCGGCTCCACGATCACCAACACCTGGCCGACCCCGTCCTTGAGCGCGGGCGCGAGATCGATGGGTGTGATCGCGAGATCGTCGGACGGCCCGCTCGGCTTCACCACGCGCGACTGCACGAGACGCCCCGGCGGCGGGCCGCTCTTCCCCTCGTAATCCCACGCGTGACGCCACGTTTGATAGGCCGCCCAATCCTCCGGCCCGACCGCATAGAGCTTCACGTCGAGCGCCGGCCGATTGACGCTGAACACCGGCAGCGAAGGGCCGCCGGCTGGATCGAGCACGCTCATCTCGCGCTCCTCCGGGAAGAGCTGCGGCTCCGCCGATCCGATCTGGACCTCGGCGCTCACCTCGCGCCCCAACGTCTGCTCGAACGTGTCCGCGAGCGCCGCGCCCACGCTGACCGCGTACTTCGTCCGCGCCTTCGTCCGGCCTTGGATGGTGATGATCGATCCAGCCACGCTCACCCGCATGCCCTCGATGGGCGGGCTCACGCGCACGAGCGCCGGCTCGAAGCGCTTCGCGTCGATGGGATTGCTGAACACGTAGTGGAGCGACGCGCCCGGCGCGCACGCGTCGAAGTTGCACCCGAGCCGGCGCGGCGCGAACGACGCGAACGTCTGAAACCCGAACCGCTGCAGCTTCTCGGTGCGCCGCGGCCCCTCCGCCGACGGCGTCCCCGCGGGGAAGGTCACGTCGTAATGCGTGCCCGTCGCGAGCTTCTCCTTCGGCTTGAACGCGACGAAGTACCCGGCCTTGGCGTTGTCGGCGAGGCGTCGCACCACGGGATCGGCCGCGATCTCGTCCTCCGTCGCCGGCCGCACCTCCACCGCGCGCGCCGCACCGCGCAGCTCCACGACCCCCAGCACGGCCTCGCGATCGATCGCTTGATCGAGCTCGGCATAGATCAACGGATCGAGCCGCTGCGGCCCGCTCTCGGGGTAGTGGCGCACGAGCTTCGGCGGCGGCGTGGAGAAGGTCCACGACTCCTCGGCCGCGAGCGTCTGCCCATTCGCCGCGCGCGTCCCCGCGGGCACCTTCACCGTGTACTCGGTGGCCATCGGGAAGCGCGGATCGGGATCGAACACCACCGTCTGCGCGCCGACCCAACGCCATTTGCCGAGCGGCTCCGGCGTGATCACGACGGGCGGCGGCGTGCGCGAGAGCTCGTCGATCGAGGTGATCGCGACCATCGGCGTGGAGAACGAGACGCTGAGGAACGGCGCGAGATCGACAGCCCCCACCGGCGCCTTCCGCGTCACCGAGAGCGGCCCGCTCGCCACCGGCGGTGGCAGCGCCCCCGACGGCGGCGGCGGGAACGTCTCGGCGATCGTCTTGCCCGCGCGCGGCGGAGGCTGCGATCGATCCCGCAGCGCAAATGGTTTGAGCTCAAACGAATCTTGCGAAAGCGGCGACAGCCGATCGAGCACCCGCTCCGCATCCGCCTCGGAGAGCGGCGTCGCGCGCGGCCGATTCGCGGGTCGCTCCGCGTGCGCGTCGGCGTCGCTCAACCGGAAGCCGAGCCCGCTCTTCGACATGCGCCACACGACCGGCTCGACCGGCGGCGGCGTGGACGGCGTGACCGGCGGCGCTTGCACCTCGGGGCAGCCGAGGGCGATCACCGCGACGAAGAGCGCGAGAACGACGGCGGGGCGGGCCATGTTTCCTCCCAGGAACCGAGGAGGATACGGACGATCGACCCGCCTTTGGGGCCTTCGGCTACTCCGTCTTCACGGGGAAGCACTCTTCCGGCGTCGGGTGCGCATCGCACCAGCTCGGCTCGTCGGGCTTGCCGATGGTCAGCACCACCGCCTGCGAGGGCAGCACCGGCCGGTGCGCCTCCGTCGTCGGATCGCCGCACGTCTTCCCGCCGTCCTGGCTCGCCTCGAGCGCCTGGCAGACGCCCGCCTCGTTCGGCACCGTCCACGCCTGACCCGTGCTGTAGATCAGGTTGAGCGCATACGATCCCTGCGGCAGGCACCCTTCGACGATGTCGACTTCGCGGCCGAATTGCCGCTTGAGCGCGGCCTTCGTCCCGAGCTCGTCGGTGATCACCACGTTGCCCGTGCAGTCGGTCTTGTGCGTGACCACGAGCTTCGCGTGCTTGGTGAAGTCGTTGGGATCGAGGCACAGCACCGCCGGCCGCACGCCGACGGTCACCGACGCGTCGATCGCCGTCGTTCCCGGCGCGAAGAACGCCGTCTGCGGCAGGTCCTTGTACATCGTCAGCCCCTGCAAAATGATCGCGGGCGACGCCTGCGGCACGAGCGGTCCCAGCTCGTCGTCGAGCTTGCTGAAGATCGAGAGCGGGAACAGCGAAGGGATGATCGACGAGTCCGGCACGTGATCGTCGATCAGCGCGAGCGTCCCGTCGTTGTTCACGTCCTGCCAATTGAACGCGAAGGTGGGCGCCGGGCTCTTCACCGGCAGGTTGAACGGCGACACCGCCGCCTGATCGATCTCCGTCTTGTCCACGCCCGCGCCGACCGTGATGCGCACGAGCGAGTCCTGCGTGCCCGCGGGATCCGTGGGCGCGAAGACGGGTAGCGTGTAATCCGAAGGCATCGTCACCTTGCGCGGATCGGCGGACATCGACGGCGCATCGACGATCGTCTTGTTCTTGCAGGCCTTGGACGAGTAGTTGACGCTCTTCGCATTGAAGATCGGTGGCTGGAGCGGCAAAGGCAGCCCCAGCGTCACCGTGATGCCGCCGATGTTCGAGCCCTCTTCAGGGATTTGGAACGTGCCGTCGGGTTGCTCGATCCCGAGCCCGATCCGTCGATACGCAGGCGCCGCGCCCTGCAGCACTTCGGCTGCGTTCTCGATGGCGCCGCCGGCGATGTCCCCCTTGGTGGGGAACTTGAAGATCGAGATGACGGGATCGAAGTTCTCGTCGTAGTCGTAGAAGCCGCGCACTTCGTAGAGCGCGCCGACCAGCGGTGCAGCCGTCCACGAGGCGCTCACGTTGACGTGCTTGGCCGTCTCGTCCGGGCACCAGAGCTCGCCGTTTTCGTTGAACGTGAGCCGGCCCGCGACGCCGGCGAAGAGCTGCGAGCCCGGCACGACCGCGAGGCTCTGCGCCGTGGTGCCGAGGCCCTCGGGCGGCGGGAGGAACCGCGTGTCGAACACCTCGAGCACGGCCGCGCCGACGATGCGTCCATCCCGCGTGCACGGCAGCGGCCCCGAGTACGTCACCGTCCCCGAGAGCACGCCCGCGGGGCTGCCCGCTTGACCGGGCGGAAGGAACACGGGCGGCTCGGCGCACCCGCCGAAGGCGGACACGAGCGCGAGCGCGACGATGGGCAGCGGAAGGAGCTGAGCGTTGGATCGCGTCGGGTTTGCCATGGTCGTGCTCACAGCGAGTAAGAGAAGAAGCCCATGAACCGACGGCCGATGCGGTTGCCGAACGGATGCATCTGCGGTCCAAGGGCGTGGTTCGCGTCGTTGTCTCCGAGGGCGGAGATCTCGGCGAGCGCGTTGTAGACGACGGCCGAGATCTCGGCCTTCTCCTTGTAGAAGCGGAAGCCGAGCCGCCCGTTGAGCAGCGTGTACGCGGGCAGCGGGTACTGCCGGTAGAAGATGCCCGTCGTCGTGGCCACCTGCTCCGTCCACACCTGCGGAGACTGGTAGTTGAACGTGATCTCGCCGTTCAACCCGAACTTGGTGCGGAGCTGCACGCCGATGTTGAACTTGTGGCGGCTCGTGCGCTGATCGTCGAGCGGGTTCTGCGCGCCTTCGGGGTGCTGCTGCGTGGTGATGTTCAGCGCGTAGTTGGCGAAGATGTCGAGACCCTCCACCGGATACGTGCGCGCGCTGATCTCGCCGCCGAACACGTTGTAGACGTCGCCCGAGTTGGCCCAGCCACCGTACGCGGCGATGTATCGCCCCGTCACCGGATCGAGACCACCGAGCCCCGCCGCGCGGTTGGAGAGCGTGGTGTTGCGATTGACCGCCAGCTCGACGAGGTTCGTCACGCGGTTGTAATAAGCCGTGAGCTCGAACTCGAAGTAATCGCTCTGCTGGTTCAGGTAGCTGGCCTCGGCCGTGGTCACCTGCTCCGGCTGGAGCGTGAAGTTCTTGATGTCCTCGCGCTTCGTCGCCGAGATGATCTCGACGCCCGGCAACGTGAGCTGAATCGGCAGCGCCAGATACGCCTCGAGGAAGCTCGGCGTACGGAACGCGGTGGATCCGGAGACACGGATGGCCTGCCGATCGGTGGGCTTGACGATGAGCGAACCGCGCGGCGATCCGATGATGCGCTTCAGATAAGGCACGTAATCGACGCGCCCCGATCCGACGATGCTCACCCACTTGCCGATCTTGATCGTGTCCTGCACGAAGGCCGCGGCGTGGTTCTCGATCGGCGTGCCTTCGGGATCGCGCCCCTCCGTCTGGAGGTACTCCCACTTCACGTTCTTCATGCGGTAGCTGAGCCCGACGTGGACGTCGTGGTGCAGCGCCTTGGGGAGGTTGAAGTCGTTGACGTACTCGACCTCGCCGTAGAGCACGTTCTGCTGCGGGTGCGCGTCGTAGAGCGTCTGCCCCGTGTACGCGTGATCGGCGCCGGCCGTGATGCCGAAGCGCGTGAAGTACGTGCGGGCGTTGATGTACTTGCCCTTGTAGTCGATGCCGACGTCGAGGTTGTCGCCCTTGAGGCGATAGTCGTTGAACGGACCGATGCCGTAGACGTCGAGCCCCACGCGGGCGAAGCCGCCGCCGAACGTGAGGGTGTTGTCCTTGTTGATGCGCTCCGACATCCGCAGATCGAAGCGGATGTTCTCGGCGCCCACGTTGGGGTCGGCGGTCGACGCCGTGATGTCGCGCCGGTTCTGCTCGTACTCGCGCGTCCACCGCGGATAGCGCGTGTAGCCCGCCGAAGCGCGATACGAGAAGTCGCCCTCGCGCCCCGACGCCCACGCCGAGCCATAGCCCTGGCCATGATCGCCGTAGCCGACACGAAGGCCCGATCGCCCCTCGCCCGGCGCGATGGTGATGATGTTGACGACACCCGAGAACGCGTTGGCGCCGTAGAGCGCCGACCCGGCGCCGCGCACCACCTCGATGCGCTCGATCTGATCGACGTCGATCGTCAAAGACTCCCAAAACGTCGAGTTGAGGATGTCGTTGTAAAGCGATCTTCCGTTGACGAGGACGAGGAGCTTGTTGGAGAGACGGCTGTTGAAACCGCGCAAGGAAACGTTGCTGTCACCACCCGTGACTTGCATGACATCCATGCCGGCGACGCGGCGGAGCAGCTCGGGAATGCGGGTGATGCCCGAGAGCCGGATGTCCTGACGGGTGATGATGCTGGTGGAGTTCGGCGAATCGAGCGGGCTCTGCGCCCCGCGCGACGCGGTGACGACGGTCTCCTGATAGACGTCCTCGGTGCGCGCCTGCGTCGCGTCCCCGGCCGGAACGGCGGGTGACGGCGTGCTCGGCACCTCGGGCTTCTCACCGGGCTTCTCCCCAGGCTTTTCGGCCGGCTTTTCTCCGGGCTTCTCACCCGGTTTCTCGCCGGGCTTCTCGCCCGGTTTCTCGCCCGGCTTCTCACCCGGTTTCTCCCCGGGCTTCTCGCCTGGTTTCTCCCCGGGCTTCTCGCCTGCCGGCGCCGCGACCTTTTCTTTCTCCGCATGTTGCGCGGCGATCTTCGCTTGCAGATCGGCGACGACCTTCTCGACCTCGGCGCGATCGGGCGGGTTGCTGTCGAGGTACGTACGATAAGCGCCGATCGCGAGCTCGATATTGCCGAGCTCGGCCTGCGCGGTCGCGACGTTGTAAGCGACGTTCGGGTGCGGGAAGATCTCGTAGGCCTTCTCGAGCTCCTTGATGCCTTCGACGAGCTTCTTCTGCGCGACGAGCGCCATGCCCGCCCGGAAATGGCGGCGCGCCTCCGTACGCGCATCGGCGAGGGCCGTGCCCGCATGCAACGATGCCGCGAGCGCCAGCGCCGCCGCGACGAGCGGTGCTCTCTTTCGCGGGACGTGGGCGGATCGATCAGGAGCGAGGGCGGCGCGCGGGCGGCGATCGGAGTGCCACATTGCGCGCCCGATGAAATCACCGCTCAAGCGCGTTGGGCAAGCTCCGTGCAGGCCGTCTCGAACGGCGACCACCGTGCGGAACACCGCTCATGCATCGCGCCACGACGCTCATCGACGCGACAATCCTCGGTGATTTCGAGACCCCTCACGCGACGACGCACCGCACGAAAGCGCAACCGACGCCGCACGCGCACCGTCGATCGAACACTCCGCAATCACGGCACGACGAGCGCCATCGACCGCATCACGCCCGAAGCGGCATGGCGTTCAAGCTGGCTCGGTGGTCCAGCGCGCAAGAGGCTCCGCGACAGACAAGATCAACGTCAGGCCCGAAACGGCGCGACGTTCAAGCCGGCTCGGGTGGTTCGGGGTGTGGGGGCCCCGAACGAGCTTTGCTCGTTTGGGGGAGAGGGCGCGCCCTCTCCCGGGAGCCAAGGGCGCGAGCCCTCTCCCGGGACTCAAAAGTCTTTCTTGTAGAGCGGGCGGCCGCCGGCGGGCTGCTGCGGAGGAGGCGGAGGCGGGGCGGCGACTGCGGGGATCACCTCGAGCGCGGCCTTCACCTTCTCCTCGGTCGGGCTGACCGTCGCCTTGAACGTGCGGTAGCCCTTTTTGTTGATGTTGAGCCTGTGCTCGGCGCGCGCGACGTCGTCCTTCCACGTCAGCTCGCAGGGCGTCGACGTGCAGAGCTGCGTGTCGCCCTCGGACACCGTCGCGCCGCTGGGATCGCTCTCGATCCGCACCTGGCGAATGAAGGGCGTCGCCGCCGTGGGAGCGGCTTGCGTGGTCGCCGTCTGCGTGGGCTGCGCCGACGCCTGCTGCGTCGCCGTCGTGGCGGGACCTTCACCCGAGGCGGCCGGCTTCGATCCGCTCGAGGTCACCACCACGAGGCCGATGCCCAAAGCAACGGCCACCGCGACGCCGCCCCACACGTACGTGCGACCCTTGTTGGCGTTGGGCGCGGCCGCCGCCATGTCCGTGTCGGCGGGAGACGCGTGCGTCGAGCTCAGCGTCTCGCTCACCGACGGCGACGCGAACACGGGCGTGTGCGTGCGTCCGGTCTCGGTGATCGTCTGCGGCCCCGAGTTCGACGGCGGGGCCATGATCGAGTCGCTCGTGCGAATGGCGTTCTGAGCCTCGATCCGAGCGAGCGGCATGCTCTCGTGCGTGTCGGTGAGCGCGCCGTCCTCGTTGCCCACGCGCTTCAGCGCGTTGAGCAGATCCTTCATCGAGTTGAAGCGCTTGTTGGGCTCCTTCTCGAGACAGCGATAGACGATGTTCTCCATCGTCGGCGACGCCTGGATCTTCGGGTTCACGCCGCGCATCGGCGGGAGCGGATCGTTCACGTGCGCCATGAGCGTGCCCACGCTGGCGCCGCGATCGAACGGGACTTTGCCCGTGAGCATTTCGTACATCATCACGCCGAGCGAGTAGATGTCCGTGCGCGGCGTGATCTCGCCACCGAGGATCTGCTCGGGTGCCATGTACTTGGGGGAGCCCATGAACAGGCCGGCCTGCGTCAAGTCCTCCGCCTCGCCGGTGACGTCCTTCACGAGGCCGAAATCGAGCACTTTGACGACGTCCTGCTCGTCGGCGCGATCGGCGAGGAGGATGTTGCCGGGCTTGAGATCACGATGGACGACGCCGAGGCCGTGCGCCTCGCGCAGCGAGCGACAGATCTGCCCGGCGATGTGGGCCGTGCGCGCCTCGTTGAGGGGCCCTTCCTCGCGCAACGCGCGATGAAGGGTGCGCCCCTCGATGTACTCCATCGCGATGTAGTAGAGGTCGTCGCCCTCCTGCCCGTAGTCGAAGATGGTGACGGTGTTGGCGTGCGTGAGCTTCGCGGACGTCGAGGCTTCGAGGAAGAAGCGCTTGTGGAACTCGGGGTCGCGATCGCCCTCGTATTTCGGGCTCAGGACCTTGAGGGCACAGAGGCGGCCGAGAGGAGCTTGCTCGGCTTTGTAGACCTTCCCCATCCCGCCGCGGGCGATGACCGAGACGATCTTGAAGCGACCGCCGACGACCCGACCGATCAGCGGATCCGGCTCGCTCTTCGAGCTCGCAGGGGTGCCTCCGCCCGGTTGATCCGCGCGTGCGGTGGCGGAACTGGCTTGACGGCTATCGGCCATTGCGTCGCTGCTCTCGATGGGAGGAGGCAGGGAAAACGGCCATCGCATCCCCGCCAGAAAAATTGTCGCCGAGCGTCCTTCTCGGTGTCAATTGCGATGGCCTACCACGTAACGGGAAGACACCGCCGAGGTAGTCTCCCAGCCTAGCGCAGCCGGCACGAAAAAACCCGCCCCCAGCGGAGAACCGGGAGATCGCCGCAACGCGTCATATATAACGAGGCTCACCGGCGCGAAGGCGGCCCCGGATCGAGGGGCCGGACCAGCGGAAACGGCTCGGCATTGGCCGGATCGAGCGGGCGCGAAAGCTCGAAGGGGACGTCGACCGAGTCGGCGTCTTCGAGCCGCTGCGGCGCAGCATGACGCGTCGAATTATCCGACGCGTAAGCCTGCGCTTCGGGCACGATTTCGAGCTCGGCCGACGTGACCTCCCAGTCGGCGGGCGGATCGAGATCGAGAGGAAACATCGGCAGCGGCTGCGAGTGCTGGGGTTCCGCGGGCGGCGACGGCGTGGCGCTCTGCGGATCACGACGTGGCGGCGGCAACGGCATGGGGAGAGGACGCGGCGGCACCGGCACAGGCGACGGCCTCCCGGCAATGGGACGCGGCGGGAGATGCACACCGGAACGCTTGGGCGCGCTCGCGATCGGCGTCGCCGCCGATGCGATCGGCGCGGACACCACCGGAGCGGGCTCGTGTGTCGTGGCGGTGATGGGTGCTTCGTGTGACGCGACCGATGGAGGCTCGGGCGTCGCGGCGACGATCGGAGCTTCGTGCATCGCGAACGACGGGAGCGGCGTCGGCGTGTCGCGCGGAGGGGCGGTTCGGAACGAGACGGGAGCCTTCACGGATCTGCCCTGATGAAGGCTCGATCCGGGGCCGTCCGCGTGCAGGAGCTGCGTCGTCGAGGTCACGACGATGTTGCGATCGTGGGCGCGCTCCACGAGCACGGCGCGCGCGCCGGGCTGCCACGCGGACTCGACGAGACAACGACGCTGCGACTCGCAGAGCCACCCCACGAGCTCGGCGCCGACGAGCGACGGATCAGGGGCGGAGCGGATCACGCCGTTGACGAGCCGATAGCGGCTGTTCTTGGTCTCGAAGACGATCTCGCCCACGAAATCAGGGACGAGACGCCCATCCATGAAGGCGTCGACGGCGTCGCGAACGACCTTGTCCGCTCGGGGCTCGAGGTTGGTCATGCATCCTCCGGGCAGCGCGCTCGGCTGCATGCCACGTGGCTACGGCGAAGGGAAGCACCGCCGATCGAAGGCGCAGCGGAGCCGCCGCGCCGCGCACGCGCAGCGCAAGCGGCCGCGATCGTCGCTCCGATGTACCGTCGAGCAGCGCGCGTTTCCGCGGGATGCGCGCCGGCTCGAGCGGCGAGAACGTCGGCTGGATCGCGGAAGAGCGGAGGCGTGGGGCGCGACGAGCCCCACGCCTCGATCGGTAGGTCGCGCGATCAGGGCTTGCGATCGAGCACGACGAAGGTCGTCTTGCTGTCGCCCGACGACGCCACCCAGAGCCGATCGGAGGTGTCCGTCATCATGTAGAGGCCCATCGTGGCCGTCGCGGGGACCGTGAGGAGCTTGGCCGGCGTGCCCTGCGAGGCGACGCTGGTGCTCACCGTGTAGGGCTGCGCGATGACATCGAGCGGCGCGTAGGTGGTCGAATCGAACGGCTGGAACACGAGCAGGCCGGGCTTGCCGCCCTTCGGCGTGATCGCGGCGAGGCTCGATCCGAAGCCGGGGATACTGAAGAGCGTCTTGCCCGCGGTCGCCGCAGCGCCGCGCGCGACCTCGGCAGCCGCGTAGCCGCGCGCCTCTTGATCACTGGTGGAGAAGGACCCGTTGATCACGAACGCGTTGCCGTCGTGATCGACCGCGACCGGGCCTGAGCTCTCGCCCCAGGCGGCGATCTCCGCGGACGCCTTGCAGCCCGTGCCGGTGCCGAGATCTTGGTTCGGGGTGTTGCACGCGTCCGCGGCGTAGAAGCCGTTCACGTCCGTGTTCGTCTCGCCGATCGGCGAGAGCCCCGTGAAGAGGAGACGGCCACCGTTCGCATCGCCGACGCCGGCGAGCGAGAACGCGCCGTTCACCCCGTACGAGTGAGCGACGTTCGATCCGTTGATCATGATGATCTCGCCGACCGTGTCGGGGAACGCGCCCGTCCACGTGATGCCAGTCCAACCGAAGAAGGGCAGATCGACGGCTTGGCCACCGAGGAACGCGTTCTCGGGGATCTTCGCGGCGACGACGGTCTCCTGCTTGGTGAGCTTGCCCGTGGAGCCCGAGGGCGCGGTCCAGCGATGCAGGAGGACGTCGCCGTTGTCGCCCGGGAGGAGCACGAGCGGGCCACCGTGCGTGCCCCACGTGGGGAGCTGGTAGCCGACCTCTTCGTCGGCCTCGTACACGGCGACGGCGCAGAAGCTCGTGTCCGCGATGGTGAAGAGGCCCGCGTACGTGGACGCGTCGAGGCACGTCACCGCCGGGGCGCCGCCCGTCCCCGTGCTGCTGCTGCTCGTCGTGCTGCTGGTGGTGCTGCTGCTCGTCGTGCTGCTGCTGGTCGTGGTGGTGCTGCTGCTCGTCGCGCCACCACTGCCGCCGGCGCCGCCCGTGTTGCCGCCGTCGCTGCCGCAGCCCTCGGCCGCGGTGATCGCGCTCACCGCGGCGATCACGAGCCATCGTCCCGAACGCCCTGCCTTGATCAAGCCCATGTTCGCTCGCTTCCTTCCGGCGCATCACCCGCGCCTCGGTTCGGTGAGGCGGCTCGGTGAAAGAGGGAGAAGGCGGCGCAGAGGCGAAGAAAGAAGGCCGGCGCTGCCGTCGCACGCTCCTTCCCCGGAGACCGCGATGGCCTCGATGCAGCAGGTTTCCTGGCTCCCGGATCGTCCTCCGGCGGACCTTCCCAGGATCTTCGGCCGTCGTGGCCGTTCGCCCAGTGGTCGTTCCGCCTTCGTCCCCGGTTACAGTGGCGGGGGCCGCGCCGGCATTGCACCGGCTTCCCTGTTGGCTGGCGCACAGGAGCCTTCTCCACGCGCGCCCACTGCTCGAGATCAACGGCGCCGACCCGAAGAGACGGCACCGCAGCGGCCGCTTAGGTCGAACCGGGGGCCGCCGTCAAGCGCCTCGAACGGGGGACGGTGCGAGGCCGGGAAGGAACGAGGAAGATACGAGACTCGTTGCGCTCCCGAGCCAGATGGACGACGCTTGGCCCAGACCGATCGTTTCGCCCGTCGCCCCAACCCGTGCGTCCGCGCTTGGCGGCCGCGGATGGGTCGAGGGGGCCGGAGCGACACGAGAATCTCGAATCTCCGCGCGCCCGACGTGACGAAACCCAACCCTCCCCCTCCGATCACCCCGGGTACGGTCATCAACGACCGGTACGAGATCCGCCAGAGCCTCGGAAAAGGAGGCATGGGCGAGGTCTTCCTGGCGTTCGATCGCTCCACGCAGCAGACCGTCGCCCTCAAGGTGGTCCGCGAGGAGTCGCGGATGCCGGGCGACGACGAAGCGCTTCGTCAGGAGCTCCTCCTGGCGCGCTCCGTCGGCCACCCCAACGTCTGCCGCGTCCACGATCTCGCGCCCAGCCTCTGGGGCCCGATCCTGGTGATGGAGCAGATCGCCGGGCAGACGCTCCACACGCACATCCGCAAGAAGAAGGCGCAGGGCGGCTACAGCGCCGACGAGTTCCGCCGCATCGCCTCCGAGGTCTGCGCGGGCCTCGCCGCGATCCACGCGCAGGGCCTCGTGCACGGCGATCTCAAGCCGGGCAACGTGATGGTGAGCGAGGGGCGCGCCGTCATCCTCGACTTCGGCTTCGCGCAGGAGCGCGCGCGTGCTTCGGCGCGGCGGCCCGGCGCTCCGCCCGACGGCGGCACGCCCAACTACATGAGCCCGGAGCGCCTCCGCAGCGGTGGTGCCAGCGCCGAGGACGACGTCTACGCGATGGCGCTGACGCTCTGGGAGATGTGGACCTGCCGCGTCCCCGAGCCGGGCTACAAGCCGCGGGCGAAGACGATGCGCTCGCAGATCATGTTCGACGTGCCCGCGGGGCTGTCGATCGACGAGACGAAGCAGATCTTCAAGGGGCTGAACGAGGATCCGCAGATGCGGCCGCAGGCGCGGCACATGCGCTTCTTCAACCCCACGCAGCTCACGACGAGCCCGATCTCGTTGCCGCGCGAGCGCCTCGATCCAGGGCCGCCGCTCGGTCGCGCGCAGACGAGCACGTTCACCGGCGGCGCGCAGTCGCTGCTCGTGACGTACGCGACCAACGCGCCCGAGGTCGTGGGCACGCTGCTCCAGCTCGACAAGCCGGTGATGACGCTCGGCCGCCGCGGTGATCAGGATCTCGTGATCCCCGAGGCCACCGTCTCCGGCACGCACGCCGTGCTGCGCTGGCAGCAGGGCTCGTGGTTGATCGAGGATCTCGGCAGCACCAACGGGAGCTACGCGGACCACAACTACGAGCGCAAGACGCAGGTCGCCATGATGCACGGCGGCGAGGCGCAGGTCGGCGAATGCCGCCTCAAGCTGGTGAGCTTCGGCCTGGAGTCGCTGGCCCACAAGCGCGCGCGTCAGTACCTCGGGAAGCGCGACGGTCTCACCGGCCTCCTCGTGCGCGAGCACCTGATGAAGGCGATCGACGAAGACGGGCTCTTCGGCGACTGGGCCGAGGCCCCGATGCAAGTGGCCCGCTACGAGCTGCGCGGTCCGAACCGACAGGTGAGCGAGCGGCCCACGATCCTCGAGATGCTCGCGCTGCGGCGCGCGGCGCAGCGGGTCGTGGAGCTGACGGAGATGCTGCTGCTCAGCCTCACGCCCGTCGTCGCCGGTCGCACGGGCCCGCTGAAGTTCGTGGTCTCGATGGTCGGCCCGACGATCGAAGAAGCGCGCCACGTGGTGGAGCAGGTCGCTTCGCAGGTGCAAGGTCTGTTGCCCGATACGCTCGAGCTGGCGGCGACGCTGGTGAAGGGCGAGCCGGGGCGGCCGGCGCGACACCTGATCGATTAGTCACGATGGGGCCGCGAGCGGCCCCATACCCCGCGCCGGCGAGCCGGCGCTAGTTGCCATCGGGTTGCATTTGGCTTCGCGCTGCGGGCAGAACGAGCCCGACGCGGATTGCCATCGGCTCGTGAACCGCTTCGAGCTGCGGACAGAACGAGCTCGCCGCTGATTGCCATCGTTTCGCGAGCGGCTTCGAGTGCGGGCTGAAGCGTGTGTTCGCGAGCGGCTTCGAGGTGCGAGTGGCTGCACGCAGAACGAGGCTGGCGCATCGAGCTGCGCGCGGGGCGAGGCGCGGGCGATCACGATGGAGCGCGGGCGATCTCGTGACGTGGGGTGCGTCACGGGGTGAGGTTGGGTTGTCGGGTGCAGCACCGTCCCATTCGGGTGACGGCGAAATCAGGTGAGCGTGGGAAGCGTCGAGGATGCGCTTTCTCGTTTTGCCGGGACGCGTGATGCGGTAGTCGTCATCGCTCGTCAGCGCGCGCCTCATGAATCGCCCTCCGTTCACCTCCAGCCCGCCGTCGCAGCCGTCGCCGTACCGCTACCTCGGTCGTGGAGGAGGCGAGCGGCCGGTGAAGCTGCAGATCATCATCGCGCTCGTCGCCGGCCTCATCATCTTCGCGGTGCCGCTCTACCTGTGGCGCCGGCCGAAGCCGGAGCCGATTCCGAGCGCGGATGCCGCCGTCGTCGACGCAGGCGCGCCGCTCGTGAGCCCGGTCGTCGCGTTCGATGCAGGGCCGCCGGGCAACCTGGCGCTGACGCCGTTCACGACGATCAAGTGCGAGAAGCCCGGCCCCGGCAAGACGCCGCCGGAGCGCTGCGATCACGTGACGACGTTCGAGGACGCGCTGGCCCGCGCCATCCGCGAGCGGCCCGACTGCGCTCCGGCATCCAAGACGGCGTACACCGTGAGCTACGTGATGGAGACCGACTTCCGGAAGAAGAAGCTCACGCTCTTCACCGGCAAGTCGAGCAGCGTCAAGCGCGAGAAGGCGAAGGAGCTTCTCCGCTGCGTGAAGGCCGCGATGCCCACCACGGACTGGGCGTCCATCTCGCACCAGTACACGCGCTACAAGGTCCGTGTCGACGCGACCTATCCGCCGCGCGACGCCTTCTAGAGCTCGATCCGATGAACGTCGCGAGCGCCGCGCGTCCGAGGCGAGAGAGCGCGAAATGTGCCCGCGTGACGGGCGCGCTCGCCCGACGACGCGTCATGCGCCATCGTTCATGCGCACGAGCGTAGTCCGAGCTCCGGGGGTGTCATGGGCCATGCGTCGTCGTCTCGTCGAGCTCGGCCCTGGGTCGTCTTCGCGGCTGCAGCGGCGTTCGCGCTGACGCCGGCGATCGGGCACGCAGATCCGCCGGCGCAGGGCGCCGAGCGGCGCGCGGGGTATTCGCCGTACGAGAAGGAGACGATCGATCGCGCGCTTACCAAGGTGCGTGGGTCGATCGATTCGGCGCCGGAGGGAAAGATCCTCGAGGGCGTGGAGATCGTGACGCTCGAGGTGTTCGAGGATCGCGATCCGCTGCCCAATTTCCTCACGCCGATCGCCAACTGGTTTCATCACACCTCGCGGCGCAACGTGGTCGAGCGCGAGGTGCTCGTTCCCGTCGGCGGCCGTTGGGAGCAGGCGCTCGTCGATCAGAGCGCGCGCAACCTGCGAGCGCTCGCGCAGCTGTCGCTGGTGCTCACGGTCCCGCTCCGCGGGAGCGCGACCGATCGCGTGCGCCTCCTCGTGATCACGAAGGACGTGTGGAGCCTGAGGCTCAACTCCGACTTCCGCTTCGCGGGCGGGCGGCTGCAGTACCTCCTGCTGCAGCCGAGCGAGATGAACCTCCTCGGGACGCACCAAACCATCTCCGGCAATTTCGAGATGAATCCGGCGACCTTCGCGGTGGGCGGCTCGTACACGATGCCGCGCATCGCCAACAGCCGCATCGACGGCTCGATCTCGGCGAGCGCGATCATCAACCGCGAGACGGGCCGTGTCGAAGGGACGTACGGATCGCTCAGCTACGGGCAGCCGCTCTACTCGATGCGCACGAAGTGGGCGTGGGGCGCGAGCGTGAGCTGGGATCAGAGGATCGTGCGGCGCTTCATCGGCGGGCTGGCCACCGATTTCGATCCGGCGAGCGGAGCCTGCGCCATCGCCGGCACCAAGCCCATGGATGGCACCGGAGGACGGCGCTGCGAGTACCGGCGCGACCTGGTGACGGGCTCGTACGCGGTCACGCGATCGTTCGGGGAGACGTACAAGCACGACGTGACGGTGGGCTTCTCGGCGAACCGGCGCCAGTATCGGACGCTCGATCTATCGGGGCTCGACGCGGATCAACAGGCCGCGTTCAAGCAGGCCATCGTGCCGGTGAGCGACACGCAGATCGGGCCGTACGTGGAGTATCACGCGTACTCGACGCGTTTCTTCGACATCCTCGATCTCGACACGCTCGGCCTCACCGAGAGCTACCGCCGCGGGCACGACGTCACGGTGCGCGTCACGCCCATCACGAAGGCGCTCAACTCGGATCGCAATTTCGTCAGCGTCTCCGCGAGCGCCACGTACACGCAGCCGCTCGGTGACGGTCTCGTGCGTGCGTCGGTCGGCGCCGACACCGAATTCACGATGCACGGCATCCCCGATGGAGCGTGGAGCGCGGCGCTGCGCATCGCCACGCCGCGCTTCGGACGCGGGCGTCTCGTGTTCGATGCCAAGGTGCTCGATCGGTACAACAACTACCTCAACACCAAGACCACGCTCGGCGGCGAAGGGCGGCTGCGCGGATATCCGGCGGACATGTTCATCGGCAAGGACTACGTGGTGGCGAACTTGGAGTACCGCTCCGATCCCATCGAGATCCTGGCCGTGCAGCTCGGGTTCACGCTCTTCGTCGACACCGGAGATGCGTTCGATACGTGGCGGCAGATGCGCCTCAAGCAATCGACGGGGCTCGGTCTGCGGATGGTGTTTCCCCAGCTTCAACGGAGCGCGCTGCGCATCGATCTCGGCTTCCCGCTCACGCCGGACGCCGTGCCGGATACGACGCCCAAGGCCGATCTCGTCGTGACGTACGGGCAAGCCTTCTGAACAGCAGGGCGCTCCCTTCGGAACGCGCACCATCCTGCGGCGCCGGTTCTCCCAGCGGTTGGCGGAAATCGCGTTCGCGCTATCTTTCCAGCGGCGATGGCGAGCACGCTCATCGGCGAGGGGAGGCTCGTGGGGGGCCGCTACGTCCTCGAAGCGCCCATTGGGCGCGGGGGGATGGGAGAGGTGTGGCGTGCGCGGCACGCGACGCTGGCCTCGCCCGCGGCGATCAAGTTCCTCCACGCGGCGTCGGCGTCGAGTGAGTCGTCGCGGCGGCGCTTCCTCACCGAAGCGCAGGTGACCGCGAACCTGAAGACGAAGCACGCGGTGCAGGTCTTCGACTTCGGCGTGACCGACGACGGGCTCCCGTTCCTGGTGATGGAGATGCTCGACGGCGAGACGCTCGAGCGACGCATCGCCCGTTCGGGACGGCTTTCGGTCGGGGAGACGGGGCGCATCCTCCAAAAGGCCGCGCGCGCGTTGGAGCGGGCGCATCAGCTCGGGATCGTCCACCGCGATTTCAAGCCCGAGAACATCATGCTCGTCGACGATGCCGAGGAGGACGGCGAGGCCGTGAAGGTCGTCGACTTCGGCGTCGCCAAGCTCGTGGGCAGTCTCGACGAGACGCTCAAGAGCGCCATCGCGGACGCCGACCGCGCGCGCGGGCGATCGCCGTCGAGCTTCTCGGTGACGAGCACCGGGCTCGGGACACCGTTCTACATGGCGCCCGAGCAGGTCCAAGGATCGTCGGCGCAGATCGGGCCCGCAGCCGACATCTGGGCGTTCGGCGTGGTCGCGTACGAGTGCCTCACGGGGCGGCGTCCATTCGGCGGCGACACCGTGGGCGAGCTTCTCCTTCGGATCCTCACGGCCACGGCGCCTCGGCCTGCGTCCAGCTTCGCGCGCGTCCCCCCTGCGTTCGATGCGTGGTTCGAAGTGGCCTGCGCGCACGATCCCGCGCGCCGCTTCCGTGACGTGCAGAGCGCCGCAGCAGCGCTCGTGGTCGCGCTCGCGCCCCCCGCAGAGCGCGATCTCGAAGCGCTGCCCGAAAGCGCGTCGCCGATCTCCGAGGTGGAGGTCAGCCCGCGCGCCGAGTCGCTCCTGCCCGATCCACCAGCACCCATAAGCAACGTAGAACGCCTTGTACATCCGGCTCCGGTGACGCCGAACAGCGCGGCGTCCTTCACGGCGACGATGGCCGTCCGTCGTCACACGCGCCGCATGCTCGCCGCCGTCGCGCTCGGCGCGCTGGTGCTCGTGCCCCGCGATGCGCCGCTGCACGGTGCTGCTCCGAAGCCCGCGACGACGATCGCGCCTGCGCCGCCGATCGCGCCTGCGCCGCCGATCGCGCCGAGCGATCCGCCGGCGACGCCGGCGTCGTGCGAAGGCTGCGCGATCGAGCCGCCTCGCGCGGAGAGCCCGGCGCCGGCTGCGCCGAGCGCGACGCAGTCCGATCCGCCGCCGGCGCTCCCGCACCGCACGCGCGCCGCCGCACCTCGATCCCGCCCTCGCCTCCCGCCGCTCGGCCTCTAGGACATCGTATGGAGCGCGCTCTCGCCGTCGCCGTCGCCGCCTGCATCCTCTTCGGCGGCGCGGCTGCGCGCGCCGATCAACCCGCGCACACCGAAGCGCCGGGTGGTCTCGGCGAAGCGCGGCGCGCCGAGGCCAAAGCGCTGGCGTTGCGCGGAGACGCCGAGTTCTATGCGGGCAACTGCGACAAGGCGATGTCGCTCTGGCAGAGCGCGGAGTCGACCTTTCACGCGCCCACGATCCTGCTCCGCGTGGCGCGTTGTCAGGTGCAGCTCGGCAAGCTCGTCGCGGCATCGGCGACGCTCGAGAAGATCGCGGCCGAGGTGCCGCGATCCGATGCACCGGCCGCGTTCGTGAGCGCGCGCGAGGAGGCGAAGCGCGACCTCGCCGCCGTGCGCGTGCGGGTCGCGACGCTGCGCGTGGTGGTGCACGCGCGCGACGAGCGGGCGCCCGTGATCGTCGAGATCGACGGAGTCGCGCAGGCCCAAGGCGCGACGGTGTTTCCTGCGGATCCGGGCGAGCACGCCGTGCGCGTGCGCGCGGGCGCTTCGAGCTGGCAGACCACGGTGAAGCTGAAGGAAGGCGAGCTCGTCGGCTGCGACGTCGCCCTCTGGGCCGAGCGCGATCCCAAGCGTCCACGCGCGCAACGCATGCTCGGTCTGGCCGCGCTCGGCGTGGGCGGCGCGGCCCTCGCGGCCGGGCTCGGCCTCTCCATCGCGGCGCTCGTCACGTCGCACGCGCACAGCCCTCCCGAGGAGGTGAACCGCGCGCGCGCGCTTTCCACGGGCGCCGCCAGCGCCGTCGGCGCGGGCGCCGCGATCCTCGTGGCAGGCGCCGTCACGCTGGCGACCGCGCCGCGCCCCGACGGCGACGCATGGCGCGTGCAAATCGCGGCGTCCCCCTTCTCCGCGACGTTGCGCATCGATTTCTGAGCGAGCGCGTCGCATCGAGCTACGCGATGGCGCATCGATCTCCGAGCGAGCGCAGCGCGCCGAGCTACGCGATGACGACACATCGATGTCCGAGCTGCGCCGCGCGGACCTCCGCAGCGCCATGCGTCGGTTGTCGAGCTACCGCGTCGCGATCGACACGCGCGCGGTCGCGTCGCGCCAACGACGGATCACATCCGGGAGCTCCGAGAGCGAGCGCAGGAGCACGTCCGGACGGGCCGCGAGCAGGCGCTCGCGCGAGCTGAAGCCCGAGTCGACGGCCACCGAGCGCATGCCGGCGCGACGCGCGCACTCCACGTCCTGCGGGCCGTCGCCCACCATCACCACCGTCTCGGGCGCGACGCGGAGCAGCTTGGCGAGGAGGAGGAGCGGCCCCGGAGCGGGCTTCTTCTCGGGCAGATCACCGCCGGCCACGAGCCCGCGGAAGCGCGTGCGAATCCCGAGCGCGCCGAGCACCGCCTCCGTCGTGGGGCGCGGCTTGTTGGTACAGACGCCGAGCACCAGATCCGGCATCTCTTCGGCGAAGATCTCGAGCGTCTCCTGCGCGGCCGGAGACCAACGAGTGAAGTCGATCGGGTGATCCGTGTAGTAGTCGACGAAGAGATCGACGAGCTGAGACACCTCGTCCGAATGCTCGGGGAGCTGCGCCGATCGCGCACACAGCGCGCGCGCTCCGTCGCCCACGAAGCGCACGATCACCGGCCCGGGCAACGGGGCCCGGCCGGTCCGGATCAACGCGTGATTCATGGCCGCGACGATGTCACCGCGGCTGTCGATCAGCGTGCCGTCGAGGTCGAAGGCGATCGCCGTCGGAGGCAACATGCGGCCGGATCGTAGGGGAATGGGCACGTCATAGGAAGCCCGCTCGAACGGGAAATGTCGCGCGCACGCGCGAGCGAGCGGGCGTTGCAACAATGAAATCGCAAGGCGCGACGTGCAGGCGTGCGCGACGGTGAGGTGAATCGCCGTCGATTGTGGCTGCTTCGCCGTGGCTCGTGGCAGCAGCGTGACGCGCGATGCTCTGCGTCACGCGCGAACAGTCACTTCTTCTCGCCGGTGACGCGGACCTCGCGCAGCTTGGTCTTCTGCAGCGCATAGAGCGACGCGATCTCCTGCGCGGCCGGGCCGCCGTCGTCCCAGAGGTTCTGTCGCTCCTCGGGATCCTTGGCGAGATCGTAGAGCTCGTGGCCCACGCCGTTGGAGACGATGAGCTTGAGGTCACCGTGGATCAGCGCGCGCCGCGGATCGTTGTAGGGCCGTCCGGCATGTCGACGAAGACGTCGCGCGCCTCGGCCGACGCGGGGCTCATCACGTCGGGCATCAAGGACACACCCTGGAGGGAATCGCGCGTGTCCCCGGCGGGCGGCGCGGGGATGCCCATCAGCTCGAGGATGGTGGGCACCAGATCGATGGCGCTGCGCCGAACCGTGACGTGCCCCGGATCCATGCCCGGCACGTAGATCACGAGCGGGACGCGGATCAGCTCCTCCCAGAGCTCGAACCCGTGGCGCCACATCTTGTGCTCGCCGAAGGCTTCGCCGTGATCGCTGGTGATGATGATCGCCGTCTTCTTGCCCCAAGGCGCGGCGGCGATCGCGTC
Organism: Minicystis rosea; assembly: GCA_001931535.1. GTDB lineage: Bacteria > Myxococcota_A > Polyangia > Polyangiales > Polyangiaceae > Minicystis > Minicystis rosea. The sequence continues at coordinate 12,392,599 of CP016211.1, read as the reverse complement.
GAGCACGCGGCCGAGGTGCTTGTCGACGAAGGCGATCTCGCCGTCGTACACGTCGCGTTGCGACTTGCCGAACTCGGGGAGCTCCTTGTGGAAGAGGTAATCCGCGTGCGGATCGAGGTAGTGCATCCACATGAAGAAGCGCTTGTCGGTGTGCTCGGCCTTGCCGAGCAGCTTGAGCGCGGCGTCGCTGAGCTTGTCGCCGCTGGCGCTGTTCTCCATGTCCTTGATGGTGCCTTCGCCCGCGGCCGTCATGTCGACCTTGTCGAAGCCGCGGTTCATCCCGCTCTGCGCGCCGAAGTAGTTGAGCGCGTGCACCGCCATGGTGTGGATGCCCGCCTTCTGCAGGCGCTGCTGGACGAAGGTGTCTTCCTTCGTGAACGAGTTGGAGTGCCCCCAGTTGCGGTGCGTCTCGCTCCCGTACTTGCCGATCAGCATCGGGCCCACGCTCTTGCCCGTGTACGACGCCAGCGAGTACGCCTTGTCGAAGACGATCCCGCGCGCCGCGAGCTTGTCGATGTTGGGCGAGAGCGCGTGCGGGTTGCCGGCGTAGCCGAGCTCGGCGCGCGTGGTGTCGATGGTGACGAGGATCAGGTTCAGATCCGACGGGATCGCGGTGCGCGACGACGGCGCGGCCGAGCCGCTGGGCGCCGCGGAGGCCGTCCCGGAGGCCACGGGCTTGGGCGTCGCGGGCTTCTTGATCGGGGTGAGGTGCAGGTCCTCGCCGGAGCAATCTTCGTCGATGCCGTTGTCCGGGATCTCGGTGGCCGCGGGGTTGATGTGGGCATCGTGATCGTTGCAGTCGCCGCCCGCGAAGTAAGGGGAGAAGCCGTCGTGATCGCGATCGGTGAGCTTGCGCAGCACCGCGAGCGCGGGCTTGCCCAGCGGGGCGCCGCGATCGATGGCCTGCGCCACCGCGGGCGCGTCGTTGAGCGCGGCGGCCGCGCGCAGCGTGAGCAGGAGCGGGAGCGCGCCCAACGCGAGCGAGAGTGAAGCGCGCGCGCGCGGGACCGCGCCGGGCGCGAAGAAGCCGGCGAGCGCGATGGCGAGGAGGATCGCGACCGCGCGCAGATCGAGCTCCGGGCGCTTGAAGATGCCCCAGATGCCGAAGAAGCCGCCGTCGCCGGAGATCGTGCCCGTGGCGATGCCGAAGGCGAGCATCGCCGCGGCCGCGAGCACGGCGACGCCGCCGGTCACCGCCGGGTCGACGCACGCGGGCCGCGCCTCGCTCGCGGTCGCCAGCGTGTGCCGGAGCGGGGGCGTGAGCGCGAGCACGGCGAGGCCCGCGAGGAGCGCGATGGCGAGCGTGGCCGCGGCGATGGCCACGCCGCACAAGAGCGGCCGCACCTCCACCGCGAGCAGGGCACGCGTGAGGTGCGCCGAGAGCGTGGCCCAGAAGAACGCGCACAGGACCACGAGCGGAACGAAGGCGGCCAAGTCCGCCGCGCGGCCCGCGGCGCGCACGCGCAACGCGGCGATCCCTTGCTTCAGCGTGGGCGGCGCGTGCGGGCTCACGACGAGCCCCGCGATCCCCGCGGCCACGCCGACGCCGACGGCGACCGGCGCGAGCAGGCCCGCGTCGGCGAGGTACACCGCGCTCCCCGCGCGCGCCGAGGCCGCGGAGCGCGCCCACGTGGCGTCGAGGAGGCTCGCGCCGAGCGCGCACACCGATGCGCCGAGCACGCTGCGGCACACCCGATCCAGCGACGCGCGCACGCGCGTGCTCATCGCGCCCTCCCGGCCGCGCGCCGCTTCGCCAGCGGGTGAGCGGCGTCGTAGACCTTCATGAGGTGATCGATGGACACGTGCGTATACCGCTGCGTGGTCGCCAAGCTGGCGTGTCCGAGCATCTTCTGGATGGCGCGCAGATCGGCGCCGCCGTCGAGCAGGTGGGTCGCGCAGGTGTGGCGGAGCGCGTGCGGGTGCAGATCCGCGCGGCCCGCGCCGAGCGCGCCGTAGCGATGCACGAGGTGCTGCACGCGCCGCACGCCGAGGCGCGCGCCCCGCTTCGAGAGGAAGAGCGCGCGCGGATCGCGGACGCCGGTCTTGGGATCGGTGAGCTCGTCGCGATGCTCGAGGTAGCGACGGATGGCCTTCACGGCCGCGGATCCGAGCGGGACCACGCGCTCCTTGCTCCCCTTGCCGAGGACGCGGACCGAGCCGATGTCCTCGGAGTCGGTGTCGACGTCGCCGAGATCGAGGCCGCAGAGCTCGGAGACGCGGAGGCCGGCGCCGTAGAGCGTCTCCATCACGGCGCGATCACGCAGCCCTTCGGCGGAGTCTTCGTCGGGCGTGGTGACGACCTCGGCGGCCGCGTCGACGTTGAGGAACGTCGGCAGCGGCTTGCGGACCTTGGGGAGCGCGAGCTCCTGCGCGACGTTCTTCTCGACCTCGCCCCGGCGCATGAGCCAGCGGAGGAACGCGCGAACCGCCGCGATTTTGCGGGCCACCGAGGCCGGCGAGTGAGTGCGCGCGAGCTTGCCGAGGTAGCCGCGGAGCACGAAGATGTCGAGGTCGCTCGGGCCGGCGGCCGGGCGCTTCTCGTCGACGAAGACCGCGAGCTGCTCCAGATCACGGCGATACGCGGCGGCCGTGTGCGGCGACGCGCGCCGCTCCTCGGCGAGGTGCGCGACGAAGCGCGCGATGGCTGGGCGGAGCGGTTCCTTCTTCGCGGCGGCCACGGGGGCTGCGTACCACCGCGGCCCCTCGGGGGGCAAAGGAAGGAAGGGTCTCGCAGGCAGCGGCCTCCCAAGAGCGGCCGCGCCCGGCCCCCTCCACGCCGACCGGACGAGCCCGTGGCACGAGCGGCGTTCGCCGCGGAGCGCGCATCCCACGAGGGGTGACCGATGAAATCGATCGCGTGCCCGGCGCCGGCATGCGGATCGCCCGAGTCTCGCCGAAGCGGCCGGCGCCGCCCGAGGCACGGAAAATCGCCGCCCGCCCGCAACTCGCATACATTGGGCTTCGAGGGCAGCGTGAGCGGGGATCCGAAGGAAGGGCAGATCATCGACGGCCGCTACCTCCTCGGCAAGGAGCTCGGCCGAGGTGGGCACGGCGTCGTCTTCCGCGCGGTCGACACGCAGACGAACGAGCCGGTCGCGCTCAAGGTGCTGCGCCAGAACATCTCGGACGACCCGCAATACGCGGTGCGGCTGTGGCGCGAAGCGCAGTCGCTGCGGCTTTTGTGGGGCGAGAGCGTGGTGCGCGTGCACGGCTTCGGCACCGACGCCGAAGGCTTCGTCTTCATGGTGATGGAGATGCTCGACGGCGAGACGCTCGAGGATCACCTCGCCGACGTCGAGAGCTTCGACGATCGCATGAGCGCCTTCGAGGTGCTGCGCACCCTCGATCCCGTGGCCCGCGCGCTGCACACCGCGCACGGCAAGGGCATCATCCACCGCGACGTCAAGCCGGCGAACATCTTCCGCATCGCGGCGGACGCGGGCGGCGGCGTGCGCCTCATGGACTTCGGTTTGGTGAAGATGGCGGGCGCCGAGCAGCTCACCCAAGTCGGCATGATCGCCGGCTCGCCGAGCTACATCGCGCCCGAGGTGTGGCGCGCGCAGGAGCTCGATCACCGCCTCGACGTGTACTCGTTGGGCGCGGTCATCTTCCGCTGCCTCGCGGGGCACGTGCCCTTCTCGGCCCCGAGCCACCTCGACCTCTTCATGAAGGTGCTCAAGGACGCACGCCCGCGGCTCTCGCCCATCCGCCCCGAGCTGTCCCCCGAGATCGACGTGTGGGTGGCGCGCACGCTCGCGGTCGATCGCGACCAGCGCTACCCGTACATCACCGTGATGTGGAACGAGCTCCTCCGCATCGTGATGAGCGGCTCCGGCCCGAGCGCCGAAAAGGCACGGGCCACGTTCCATCTGCCGGGCTGAATCACGGGTGAGCCCGTTTCGCCTTCCATTCCTCGAGCTGTCCGCACCGCTGTCGCCTTCTGCAACACGGTGATCCGACGCACGCGCCGTCCCTGGGCGACGCCGGATGATGATGCGCCGCTCCGCGGGGCGCTGGTTCGGCCGGGGTCGCCGACGGCTTTCCCTTTCCGGTGCGATCGGCGAGACTCGGACGACACGGCGCTTCTCGTTCGAGGTGATGGCATGGCTTCGCAAAGCAAACACACGGGGCGGTGGCAAGCGACGCTGAGCGCGACGGCGCTCGTGGCGATCTTCGGTGCGGCGCTCGCCGCCGGCCCGAGCGGCTGCTTCCTGAGCTCGAACGGCCTCGGCACCGGCACCGGCGGCGGAGGAGGCACGGGCGGCACGACGAGCAGCGCCACGACGACGAGCAGCACCACCACCGCGACGGGCAGCACCACGTCCAGCACCACCTCGAGCTCGAGCAGCGGCGGGGTCTGCACCGTGGCCGCGGATTGCGGCAACGACACGGACTGCGCGACGTGGTCCTGCGTCTCCGGCAACTGCCAGAGCACACCGGTCCAGAAGGGCATGCCCTGCATCGACAAGTCGGGCGTGTGCGATCCGAACGGCGCGTGCGTGGGCTGTTTCGTGGACGGGACCACGACCTTCGGCTGTGGCAACGGCTTCATGTGCGTGGGCGGCACGTGCGCGAGCTGCACCAACGGCGCGAAGGACGGCGACGAGACGGACGTCGACTGCGGCGGGAGCTGCGGCAAGACCTGCGGCCTCACGAAGGGCTGCACGTCGGTGAACGACTGCGCGGCCCCGGCGACCGAATGCACGAACGGCAAGTGCACGGCCTGCAACGACGGGACGAAGAACGGCGACGAGTCGGGCGTGGACTGCGGCGGGAGCTGCGGGAAATGCGACAACGGCAAGAGCTGCGGCGGCAACGGCGATTGCACGAGCGGCGCATGCGTCAGCGGCATCTGCTGCAACATGGCGTGCAGCGGATCGTGCGCGTCGTGCACGCTGCCTCAGCACGAGGGGACGTGCACCGTCATCCCGTCGGGCCTCGACGGGACGCCGACCTGCGGCGGCGGCAAGGTGTGCGACGGCGCGGGCGCGTGCCAGAACCTCGCGGCGAAGAAGGCGGTCGGCCAGACCTGCGCGACCAATGTCGAGTGCTTCAACGGCAACTGCGCGGCCGGCTACTGCAAGTTCAAGAACGGCGACGCCTGCACCTGGAACATGGAGTGCTCGAGCGGCCTGTGCGCGCAGGGACAATGCAAGGCCTGCGCGACGACGCCGGACTGCGGCCCGAACTCGGCGTGCAACGCGGGCGTGTGCAACCTGCCGCCCGGCTCGTTCTGCGCGGCCGCCGCGGACTGCTTCGAGAACGCCTGCAACTTCGGCTACTGCACGCTGCTGCACAACCCGGGCGGGAGCTGCCTCGGCCAGGGCGACTGCTTCAGCCACCTCTGCAGCAGCAGCAACGTCTGCGTCTCCTGCACCACGGCCGACTGCGCGTCGTGCTCCGGCGGGAACTGCCTGGCGCCGGCCGGCGCGGCGTGCCGCACGAACAACGACTGCGACAGCAAGCAGTGCACCGGCACACCGTTCAAGCGATGCCAGTGATCCCCGCGTGAACCGACGCGGCCGAGCGCGCAACAATCCGAGTCGAACGACGCCATGCCGAGCGAGCATCCCAGCGGCGAGGTGAAGGGCCGGGCCCGCCCCACGGGTGGCTTCTACCGGCCCGAGCTCGATGGAGTGCGCTGCCTCGCCTTCCTCGCCGTCTTCGTGGCGCACGCGTTCCACGGCACGCCCGACGAGATCTGGCTGCGGAGGTTCGGCTCGTTCGTGGGCCCGTGGATCGCGGCGCTCCTCCGCAGCGGGCGGTTCGGGGTCGATCTCTTCTTCGTGCTCAGCGCCTACCTGATCACCGAGATCCTCCTCCGCGAGCGGAGCGCGCGCGGCGCCGTGGACGTGAAGGCCTTCTGGGCGCGGCGCATCCTCCGCATTTGGCCGCTCTATTTCGTCTTCGTCATCGCCGGCATCCTCGTCGCGCCCCGCGTGCTCCTCGTCGAGCATCTGAGCCACGGCTATGCGGCGGCGTTCCTGCTCTTCGCGGGGAACTGGGCGATCGCGCTCCACGGCTGGCAAACGACGGTGCTCGCTCATCTCTGGAGCGTGTCCATCGAGGAGCAGTTCTATCTCTCCTGGCCGCTCGTGATGCGCCGGCTCGGGCGGCGCGCGCTCCTCGGGGTCTCCGGCGCGCTCTTGCCGATCGCGATCGCGACGCGAGCGTGGCTCATCGCCGCGCACGGCGACGGCACCGGCCCAGAGGTCTGGGTGAACACGATCGCGCGGCTCGACCCCATCGCGCTCGGCATCCTCCTCGCGGTCTACCTCGACGGGCGCCCCATCGCCTGGAGCCGAAGCCTCGCGCGCATCGCGCTCGCGGGAGGGGCCTTCGCGATCGTCGGCGTGGCCCGGCTCGATCCGCTCTTCACGCGCGTGCTCGTCGGCTCGATGGCCTACACGGTGGTGGCGGTGGCCTGCACCGCGATCGTCGCCGGCGCGCTGGTGCTCGGCCCGCGCAGCGTGCTCGCTACGCGCGCGGCGGTGTACGTCGGCAAAATCTCGTACGGCGCGTACGTCTTCCACCTCTTCTTCGTTCGCCTGGTGAGCCAGCGCATCACGCACCACGCCGCCGCGCCGCTCCTGATGCTCGCGCTCACGATCGCGACCGCCGCGATCTCGTACCGCTGGCTGGAGTCGCCCTTCTTGAAGCTGAAGGATCGCTTCGCGCGATCGAGCGCGCGGCGTGAAGCTCCCAGCACCGGAGAGGTGCCGAGCGCCGCGCCCAACGCGGGGTGAACGCGCTTCGGCTCTGTTTGTCGACGATGTGAGACGCGCAGTAGTGCCTACGCCCGCCAGATCGCCAAGAGCCACAACAGCACGCCGGCGCCCGTGATCGCGGCGCCGGGGAGCGCGCGCTGCCAGCGGATGGCGCCTTCCGGCGAGACGGCGCGGCGAACCATCCACACGGCGCCGGCGGCCCAAGCGAGGGCAGCGGCCACGAGCGCGACGACCCAACCGGTGCGCGGAGCTTCGTCGCGGGCCAAGGCGTCGAGCTGCTCGCGCTCGATCTTCAGCGGAGGCTCGGCGCGCAGGCCGGGAGCGCGCGGCGCATCGGCGGCGAGGCGGGCGATGGCGCGGTTGGCCTTCTCCAGATCGTCCTCGTACGGGATCACGAGCCAGCGTGTCTCCAGCGCGGCCGTGCGCACGCCGCGGAAGGCGAAGAGCGCGAGCTCGCGATCGCCGAGGCCCTCCGCGGCCGTGCCCAACGCGAGCAGCCGCTCGTAGGCGACGCGCACGTGCGGCGCGCCCGGCGCGTACCAGCCGGCGGCGCGACGCGCGTGCTCGGCGGCGGCGTGCGCGTCGCCCGCGCGGAGGCCCGCGGTGGAGAGCGCGATCTCCTTCTCGCCCGAGCTCACCACGCGCGCCGTGGCCGCGCCGATCACGAGCCCCAGCGCTGCGAGCGCCCACAGCCCGGTGGTGACGATCCGATGAATGGACCCAGGGGCCATCACGGTCAGAGGAAATCGCGTTTCTTGAAGATGAAGGCCGCCACCGCGAGGAGGCCGACCGACCACGCCACCGCGGACACCGCCGCCATGCCCAAGTAAGGCGCGAGCGGCACACCGGCGACCTCGCCCGTGAAGAGCGGGCGCGGCGGAACGAAGACGTGAAGGTTGGGCACGACCTTCGACACGGCCGTGGCGATGGCGCGCGCGGTCGGCCCGAAGTACTTCGCTTGATCGGCCGAGCGCCCGATGACCACCATCCCGAGCGTGAGGAGCGCCGAGAGGAACGGCGTCGAAAACGACGAGAAAAGCAGGCCGATCGCCGCGACGATGCCCACCTCGAGGAGCGCGAGCAGGCTGCCGCCGAGCACCACGCGGCGCTCTTCCGGGGCGACGCTCGCGAGCACCATGCCCGCGACGAGCAGCGCCGCGGCCCAAGGGATCGGCCCATAAGTGCGGGCCTTGGGGAAGCGCCACATGGCGACGGCGAGCGCGGCGACGCTGGCGAAGAAGATCCCGAGGATCTGCTCGGGCGGGCGGCCGCCGAGCCCGGAGGACAAGAGCAGCACCAAGCCGGCGTCGGCCATGACGAACACCACGATGGTGAGCATCGTGCCGAGGTACTTCCCCACCACGTACTCACCGCGGCGGATGGGCCGCGCCAGCATGGGGAAGATCGTCTTCTGCTCGAGCTCGCGGTGGAGCGACGTCGATCCGGCGACGATCGCCACCATGATGCCGAAGATCGAGATGGCGGCCACCCCGAGATCGCTGACGACGCGCGGCGCATTGCGCAGGGTGAAGGCGCCCACCACGAGCGAGAAGAGCGCGACCGCGAACGCGACCCCAGCGAGGCCGAGCAGGATGCGGGCGCGCACGGACTCGCGGTACGTATTGAGCGCGATGGCGAGCACGCGGTGCAGCATGCGCGAGCGAAGCTAGCACAGCACGCGTGGCCCTGGATCCACCGCCGATCGGCTCTCCCTGCAGAACGTCGCAGCGAGCGAGCTCGACCTTCGTGCGCTCACGCACCGCCGTCGGGAAAGAGAGGCGCGCGGGCCTCGCTCAATCGGGGATCGGCAGCACCCCGCCGCGGATCCAAGGCTCGATGATGGGGCGGAACGCGGCCTCCGTGCGCATGCCGGCGAGCACCGAGGCGAGGCCCCATTGCAGGCGGTTCACGAAGGTGAAATCCTGCGGCATTTTGGGGACGTAGGGCACGCTCGGGAGCGCTTCTCCCTGCTTGAGCGCGAGGTCCTTGATGCCTCGGCTCAGGTACTGCACGTGCTCCCGCGCGCGCTCCGGCGAGCATTGCCAGGGCTTGTCGCTGCACAAAGGGACCATCAGCTCCATCGTGTAGCTGCGGTAGAGGTCCCAGCTCTCGTCGTTGGGATCGTAGCCGAGCACCTCGACGCAGGCGCGATCGAACGCGGCCCAATCGTTGTCGAGCGCGGCGGCCATGTAGCGCTTCATCCCGGCCACGAGCTCGGGAGGTAGTTCCTTCACGCAGCCGAAATCGAGGAAGGCCACGCGACCGTCGGGCAGGAAGCGGTAGTTGCCCGGATGCGGATCGGCGTAGAGCATCCCGTAGCGGAGCATCGAGCGGAAGGTGAAGCGCCAGATGGTGATGCCGGCCTTGTTCTTCTCTTCCTGCGACGCGGCCTCGCAGAACTCTGCGTAGCTCTTGCCCTCGATCATCTCGAGCGTGATCACCCGGCGCGTGGTGAGCCCGTGGTGCACGCGGGGGATGACGACGTCGGGATCGTCGCGGTTGATGCGGCGGAAGACGTCGGCCATCTCGGCCTCGCGCGCGTAGTCGAGCTCGCTCGTGAAGACCTTGCGGAACTCGTCGATGGCCTGCCGCGCGTTGAGCTTCTTGGCGATGGGCGCCATCATCGTCTCGAGCATGGCGACGCTCTTGAGATCGTTGTCGATGGCTTTGTCGATGCCCGGGTATTGAACCTTGACGGCGACGTCGTCGCCCTCCTTGGTGCGCGCGCGGTGCACCTGACCGATGCTCGCGGCGGCGAACGGCTCGTGCTCCCAGTGGGCGAAGATCTCGTTCGGGTGGGCGCCGAGCTCGGCCGTCACCTGCTGCACGGCGGCCTCGGGCGAGAGCGGCGGCGCCTTGTCGAGCAGCTTCTTCAAGGCGCGTTGGAAGCGCTCCTCGTAGCCGGGGGGCGCGATGCCGTCGATGTAGCTCGCCATCTGGCCGAACTTGAGCGGCAGGCCCTTCATCTCGCCGAGGGTCTTCAGCATGGCCTCGGCGGTCTTCTTCACTTCGGCGCTCATCCGCGCGCGCGCGGCCGCTTCTTCGTCTTCGGTGCGCGTGCCGCCGAGCACGCGCTTCGCGCCTTCGATGGCGAAGGGGATGGTGCGCGGCGCGAGACCGGCGAGGCGCGCCAAGCGCCCGAGCCGCGAGGTCGGTGGCATGTCCTTGGGCTTGTCGTCCGCCATTCCTTTCGTAGAAGTAGGCTAGGAGCCGCTCGGCTGCAAATGAGGTCGGGCCTCGAATGCGCGGCTGCGCAGGAAAGCCAACGCCGGAAAGGTGCGAGGCCTCGAGGTGTGACCGAGAAAGCGTCGCGAGCGTCGCGCGGATGGGGAGGACGACCAAGTTCAACCGAGCCGCGCGATCTTCGCGGAGATCAGCGGCAGCCGGAGCCCGAGCCCGCGGCGTTCGAGAATGTGGTGAGCCATGCGATGGCGACGGGCGGCATCCGCGGGCTTGCCGCGCGCCGCGAGAATGTCACCGATGAGCTCCAAGCTGCGCGCTTCACGCGCCGGCATGGGCATCTCGACGAACGACGTCAGCGTCTCGCCGGCGAGCGCGAGAGGATCGGGGAGCGTGCCCCCAGGGGGCAGGCGGATGGCCAACTCGAGCAGCGTTTCGGCCTTGATTCGCGGCGCGCGCGTGCTCTCCAACGTCTCGCGGAGCGCCGCCAGCGCGCGCTCGACGGCGGCGGGCGGCTCGTCGCGAAGGACGAGCGCGAGCACGCGCGCCGCGCGGAGGCGACCGAGCTCCTTGAGCATCCCGCGCCGAGAGGCCTCGGGCTCGATCGCGGCGAGGACATCGAACGCCGCATCGGGCTTCCGTGCGCCGAGCAGCTGATCGGCGACCACGCGGCCGGCCTCGGGCACGAGATCGGGATAGGTGGCTCCGGCGAGATCCAGGGCTCGCTGCGCGATGCCGAGCGCCTCGGGGCCGCGATCGGCGCGGGCCAGCAGCGCGGCACGGCAGCCGAGCGATCGAATGGTGCACCATGCCGGCGGATCGTCTCCGATGAGGCACGGCGAGACGTCGGCGGCGACCGCGAGCTCGGCGGCGATGCGCTGCACCTCGTCGGCGTCGACGAGGCCCGCGTCGCGCGCCGTGATCGTGGCCTGCGCATGCATGCGACAGGCCTCGAAATAGTGCTGATCCAACCCTTCGCGGGCCGCCTCCAAGATCTCGGCGCGCACCTGCTCACGCACGGCGTCCATCTCTCCCCGCGCGAGCGCGATCAGCGCGAGGACATGACGGCGATGGTGGCGATGCGTGGCGTCGGACTCGCGGAACGACTCCGACACCACGCGCTCGGCGACCGCGAGCTCGCCGCGCTCCAACCACGAGATCGCATAGGCCCGGGCGATGAGCGCGCTCGGCGCATGCTCGCGGCGCCGCGTCGCGATCGCTTGTTGCAGGCTCGTCTCCGCGTCGGCGAGGCGGCCCGCCCGGCGCTCGACGTCACCTTGCACCGCGCGCACGAGCGACGCATGGAGCGGGGGCGCCGGCGTGGCCTCGAGGCCGGCGAGGAGCGCGCGCGCCTTGCCGATGTCACCGATCTCGGCGGCCACGCGGCTCGCGGCGCGCGCGGCCTGGGCGTGCGCGTCGGGCCGCGATTGGAGGCCTCGCGACAATGCCAGGGCGCGCTCCACGCTCGCGCGATCGCATCGCTGAAAAGGCCCCGGCACCGCGGTCAGGAGCCCGACGAGCGCCTCCTGCGCCAGCTCGGACTTCGCCATCTGGAGCTCCGCGAGCCCGCGCTGCGTCGCGTGCTGCTGGCGCGATCGCGATCCGCGCTCGGCCGCGGCCATGGCCAACGTCGCCCAGAGCGCGGCGCGCGCGACCTCGACGACCTCGTCCGCGTGCCGCACCTCGGGCAGATCCGCGAGGCCACGCGTGGCCACGTTCTCCGCCTCGACGAGGTGCCCGTGGGTCCGCAGCGCTTCGGCCAGCGACGCGAGCGCGAGGCCGCGCTCGAGCGGCGTCTGCGCGCGCGACAGACGCCGCCGGGCCGAGAGGATGCCGCGTGATTCCTTGTGCGGCACCGGCGAGAGACGCCCGCGATCGCCGCGCACGAGCACCACCATGTCGCGAAACGAGTACGCATCCGGCGCCGCCGATCGCAGCTCGGTGAGCGCGTCGATCCCATCGAGCCAGAGCACCACCGGCGTCCCGCGGAGCAGCTTCTCGCGGTGCCAATTGAGCGCGCGCAGCGCCTCCTGATCGCCGGCGCGGAGCGCGATCGATCGCACCTCCGCCGCGGCGATCGCCGGCGTCGCGCCGACGAGCGCATCCAGCACCTCCTGCGATCCCGAGAGCACCGCCGGATCGGGAATGGTCGCATGCACGCGCTCGCGCAGGTGCGCGAGCGACGCGGGCACGAGGTCCTTCGGGCACGCGACGATCACCAGCGCCGGCTCCGGCTCGGCGAGCAGCGAGGCCGCGCGATCGAGCTGTTCCCGATCCGCGCGCAGGAGCTCCGGCGCGCGCTCGTCCTCGCTAGTCATGGCTCGTGCGCCGCTCGAGGAGCTGCCACAAGAGCGGCGCCGCCTCGAACCACACGGCGCCGTCGTAGCACTCGAGGACGCGCGACATGTCGAGGTAGCGCCGATCGGCTTCGCACATCAGCTCGTTGGTCCGGTGCACGAAGGCGAGCGCCTCGTAGTCGGGCGCGTAGAGGCCGGCGGACTCGCGGAGCCGCGCGTCGTCGACGGCGTAGCGCATCAGCTCCTCGTCGAGCGCGTCGAGCGCGTTGTAGCGCGCCAGGCGGATCCCCTCGCGGAGCAGGTGGAAGAAGTCGCGCAGCACGCCGCCCGCGTAGATCGACGCGAGGCGGATGGCCTCCGGCGCGATCAGGTTCTCCTCCACGCGGTGGTGCACGAGCGTCTCGAAGAAGCCGGTGCGCTCGCCGTTGTACGCGTCCTCCGGGTGGAACGTGGTCGGCGCTTTGTTGAGCACGCGCACCGGGTACAGGTACTCCAGGTTGCGCCGCACGTCGGCGCGGTTCTCGCCGAAGTAGACCCCGGTCGGGAGCGTGTAGACGATGCGCAGCGGCGGCGTCATCAGCGCGGCCAGGTTCTTGTCGAACATCTCGCGCTGCTGCTCGACGCCGCGAACCTTGTCCATGTCGTCGGCGAGCAGCACGAGCCGCGGCGGCTCTCCGGTCTCGGCGAGCGCGCTCTCCACCGCGTCGACCATGCGCCGGAGCACGTCCTGGAGCAGCGTCTGCTGCGTCTCGCCGAAATCGCGGAACACGCGCCGCGCCTTCTCGCTCAGCTTGAGCTCCTGCTTCAGCTTGAACACGAGGAGATCGAACTCGAACCCGACGGTCCCCTCCGTGGCGCGGAGGCCCGTGGCCTGGAACAGCCGCTCGTTCAGCTCGTTCAGGGCCTTGTGCAGCTCGCTGTCGTCGCGCCGCGCGAGGAGGTGCTTGAAGCGCTCGTAGATGACTCCGGCGATGCGGAAGAGGACCTGCGACGAGTCGAGCGTGGCCCACTCCTGATCTTCGAAGCGCAGCATGAGCACGCTGAACTCCGCGCGGACCTCGTCGTGCGTGGCCAGCCGGTTCAGCTCCGTGCTCTTGCCGCTGCCGACGTGACCGCAGAGGAACATCTTCGTGTCGTGCGGGCCCGTGAGGAGCCTTTGACGAATGTTCTCCACCGCGCTCGGCAGGTTGCGGTTGCCCTTTTTTTGCGGCGGAGGCTCGGTGTAGAAGCTCGGATCGGTCGGCCCTTTGCAGCCCCGCGGCGACCCATCTTGTCCGAAGTCGAGCGGCCTCGGATCGAAGAGCCGGCGAGCCTCGTCGAGCGTTCTCGCGCGCGGCATGCGCGGACGGTAGTCCCCACCATGCCGACCGGCAATCGCCGGTCCCGCGTCCTTCCTTCGTGAGAAGACGGACGTCTACCACGCGGACGAGGAGCGCGCCGCAGCGACCGACCTCTCCGGGACGGCTGGAACGATCACGCCTTCGTCCCTAAAGCCATGCGCCGGAGGCTCGGCCCTCTGGGACCGGATCTCCGCGTCGCTTCACGGCGGCGCTTCGCGCGCGGGCGGCCCGAGCGGTTTCGCTGGGGCTTCCCGAGACCCGGCTGCGCCCCGCGCGGCCCAGCGCCGCGGCCAGAATTCCTGGCGGAACTTCCGGCCGGCGGCACTACGCTTGAGAGCACCCATGAACGAGACCGCCGCCCGCATCGATCCCAGCCTCGACCTCGAAGACGAGATCCGGCGCCTCAAGCGCGAGCGCAACGCCGTCCTGCTCGCGCACTATTACCAAGAGGGCGAGATCCAGGACCTCGCCGATTTCCTCGGCGACTCGCTGCAGCTCGCGCAGGCGGCCAAGACCACGACGGCCGACGTCATCCTCTTCGCGGGCGTCCACTTCATGGCCGAGACCGCGAAGATCTTGAACCCCGATCGCATCGTGCTCGTCCCCGATCTCGCGGCCGGCTGCTCGCTCGCCGACGGCTGCCCGGTCGATCGCTTCCGCGCGTGGCGCGCCAAGTATCCGGACGCGGTCTCGATCTCGTACATCAACTGCTCCGCCGACGTGAAGGCCGAGAGCGACTACATCTGCACGTCGTCGAACGCCGAGAAGATCGTGCGCGCCATCCCCGCGGACAAGGAGATCCTGTTCGCGCCCGACAAGAACCTGGGCCGCTGGTTGATCGAGAAGACGGGCCGCCCGATGCGCCTCTGGCAGGGGAGCTGCGTGGTCCACGAGACCTTCAGCCTGCGCAAGATCGTGGGCCTCAAGGAGCGGTACCCCGACGCCAAGCTGATCGCGCACCCCGAGTGCGAAGAGCCCATCCTCCGCATGGCGGACTACATCGGATCGACGACCGCGCTCCTCAAGTACACGATCGCGGACGACGCGCAGAAGTACATCGTCGCGACCGAGAGCGGCATCGTCCACCAGATGCGCAAGGCTTCGCCGAACAAGGAGTTCATCGAAGGCCCGCCCGAAGGCAACTGCGCCTGCAACGAGTGCCCCTTCATGCGGCTCAACACGCTGGAGAAGGTCTACCTGTCCCTGCGTGATCTCACCCCCCGCATCGAGATGGATCCGACGCTGCGCGAGCGCGCGCGCCTCCCCATCGATCGCATGTTGGCCCTGAGCTGACACCTCCATGAAAGGCGAATGCGGAGCCACCGCGGTGCCGATCACCGTCGCGGCTCCGCATCCTTCGTGAAGGCGCATCACGCCGAATCGAAGCGCTTCGAGCGTCGATCCGGCGTGACGTCGCTCATGTCTTCCGACTCCGTTCGATGACATCGCGCGGCCCGCATGCGAGCCGCGCAACCGTCGTCATGAAGCCTACGGAACCGGGCGCTCCGCCGGACCGGTACCGGTGTCGCGCTGCTGTTGCTGCTGCGGCCGCTGCTGACCCTGTCCTTGCTGACCCTGCCCTTGCTGCCGCTGCTGACCCTGCTGCCGGGTGCCCCTCTGCCCGCCCTGATGCTGGCCCTGCGCGCCGCCGTGGGCCTTGAGGAGCGCGTTGAGCTCGTCGCGCGTGATGCGGCGCAGATCGCGCACCTCGTTGGGGTTCGAGGTCGTCATCATGAGGCGCACCGAGTTGCCGCCCTCGGTGAGGTGCGTGGTCACGCTCGGGAGCCGCGCGAGATCCGCGAGGCCGCAGGTCTCGCCGCCGCGCGTCGCGTGCTCCACCGCGCCCGGCGTGGTCGGCGCGCCCTCGGTGGGCGCGTTCGCGTGGATCGCGTTCTCGAGGCGGCGCGCGTCCTCGCGCACGGTCGAGAGGTTGGTCCCCGCCTTCGGCTGCGCCACGATGGCCACGCCGTTCTGCACGTCCTCCACGCGGAGCCGCGCGCCGGTCGCGAGCGCATCGCAGAGCGCGCGCTCGTTCATCGCCGCGGGCGCGCCCTCGGTGGGCTGCTCGCCGAGGCCGCTGCCGAGCCCTTGCTGCCCGGGCTGCTGCTGCCCGAACTGCTGCTGCCCGGGCTGCATGCCCTGCTCGTGCTGACCTTTCTGGCTCTCCGGGATGCGCTGGCCATACTCGTCGTACTGACCCTTCGGCGCCTGCGCCACCGATCCGGGCTTGTTCTCCTGCGCGCGGCGGTTGACGTCGCCTTGCCAATTCGCCGGCGGCTGCACCGTTCCGAGCGAGCCCGTCGGACCGGTCGGAGCCGGCTGGATCTCCGTGCCCTTCGCGGGCTCTTGTCCGGAGGGCGTCCCCGATTCAGTCGGGGGCGCGCTGGTGCCGGGAGCCGGAGTCCGCGACGGCCGTGGCGAGCAACCCATCACGAACGCGCTCAGCGCGACCGGAGCCAACGCCATACCCAGACACTTGATCGTTCGTTTCATCGAGACCCTCCTGATTCACCAGACGGCGAGTCGCGTCCCGCCTTCCCTCGGCAGCGATGCCGGGGTCTTCTCCCGCGATCGCTCGTCCGCGGCGTCCCGCCGCCTCGAATCGATCGGCGCCGTGCTCGAGCGCACGACGCTGGAGAGATCCCTGCGCCTCACGTGAGAGCAGCCCGCGTGCCCATGCCCACGTGTGTTGGCCACGCCGCGCCGCGCGCGGACGCTCGTGCAGGAAAGAAGCGTCGCGAGCGCGCGAGAGACGCTCGTTGACGGGCGGACGAGCCCTCGCCAGCATGCGCCGGTGTTGCAGCGCCCGAGCTCCTCCATCCTCGGCGATACGCGCGTCGAGAGCCCGGCGCCGAAGCGCGGGATCGCGAGCCGCGCCGTCGCGCTCACCGCCCTCGCCCTCACCGCGCTCGCCTGCGACTCGATCCCCGAGGCCCGCCCCGCCGACGCGCCACCTCGTCCGCCGCCGCCGCCCGAGCCCATCGCCCTGCCGCAGCCGACCGGCGCGCCGCTGCCGCGCGGGCACTTCGCGCTCGCGGAGGCGCGCGAGGTCCACAGTTCGTTTGTGCTCCAACCAATTCCCGGCGGCCGCGCGGCGCTGGCCATTTCCCAGTTCGCCGGCGAGCGCGCCGCGTGGGCTCGCCGCCTCGACGCGGTCGGCCAGGGCCCGCTCGTGCGCTTCGTCGATCGCCGCGTCGCGGGCGCCTTCGATCGCGAAGGATCGGGCACCACCTTCCTCACGTCCGACGGCACGCGCGTGTGCCTCTCCAACGCGTCATGGCCCGGTGACGGCACGACATGCGTCGCCTCGACGCCGGCCGCGATGGTGCCCGTCGGCGATCGCGTGGCCCTCTTGGAGCTCACCACCATGCGCCCGCCCGAGCCCCCGGGAAAGCCCGCGTCCAAGGCGCCGCCCAAAGCGCCCGCGCGCTCGAAGCCAGGCAAATCGAGCGGCCGCGGCAAGGGCTCCGCCTCGAAGAAGAAGACCACGCATGCCGCGCCCGCGCGGCGCCCGTCGCATCCGCTCGTCGAGCTCTCGGTGCGTTGGGTGGACGAGCGCGGCGCTGTCGATCCCGAGGCCAAGCCCACCGGCCTGCACTTCGAAGCGCCCCTCGATGGAATGACGCTGGCCGATGCCCGCGCGCGTCCGCCCGGCATCGACATCCTCTGGTACGAGACCGCGCCCAAGCGCCGCACGCGCAGCGCGCTCGGCAGCGGCCGCCTCATGGCCGCGTCCCTGCGCGCCGACGGCACCCTCGACTTCGCGAGCCGCGTGGCCGTGCTCGACGCGGACGTCGAGTACGGTCGCCTCAAGGATCACCACGCGCCCCGACTCGTCGGCAACGATCAGGCGACCGCGTACCTCGGCCTCGGCGCCAAGGGCGAATGCGAGGTCATCCGCGTGCGGCCCGCGCTCTCGCACGTCACGCCGCCGCCCGCGGCCTGCGCCGTGGCGGCCGATCGGCTCGCCGGGCAGCTCGACGCCGCGGAGCTCACGACCTTCGAGCGCATCCTCGCGGACGAGCCGCGTCGCGCCTTTGGGCAACCGAAGACCGACGTCGGCCTGGTCGCGTGGGCCGGCGATCGCGCGTTCTACCTGCACGACGGCGCGCTGCGCTCCGCCACGCGCGACGGCGGGCCTCCGCGCGACGAGCCCGCCCCCTTCCCTGCCCACCGCGCCCGCATCGCTTGGGGCGCGCTCACCCCCGACGGCGAGGGCCTCGCCTTCGTCGACGGCGGCGTGGTCCACGTCGACGCGCGCCCCGCGACACCGGCCATCGCACACGTCACCGCGCCGGCCGCCGTCGCCCCCGGCACCATCAGCGCACCGGAGCTGTCCTTGGATCGCCGCCGCGCCGTGCGCATCGGATCGACGTGGTGGCGCTCACGCGGCGATCGTCTCCGCCTGTATCCGGACGTCGCGCCCGCTCCCCGCCCGTCACCCTCCGTTGCACAGAGTGCAACCCCCGTGAACGTAGATCCCCATCCGGATACCTCCGTCCTCGTTGGTGGACCGAGCCATGGAGTCTCCCTCGACCTCGGCGGCGGCGCCCTGCGCGTCGCGCAAATGAGCCCGACCGGAGAGCTGACCCGACTCGCCGTCATCGCGCCTTCCCCCGTGCGCCCCGGCTTCGATGCCTGTGAGCGCGCGGCCGGCGGCGCCATCGTGGCGGGCATCAGCGCCCAGAATCCGGCCGAGGTCGTGGCCTTCACGGTCGACGCGAGCGGCCATGCGGGCCCGGTGCATCGCACGGCGCTCCCCGTGCGCGCCGGTGAGCTCGCCGTCCGCGTGGTGCCTTTGCCGAGCGGTGGCGCGTGGCTCCTGGACGCCGATCGACGCCGCGTGGTTTGGCTCGGCGACGACGCGAGCCTGCTCGGAAGCGCCGAGTGGCCCGCGGCCGAGAGCGACGCCGTGTGCATCGATGGCCGCCCCATGCGTCGGGTCGTGCCCGGCCCTGCCCCCGGTCAATTCGTCAACGTGCCCGACAGCGCCGAAGGTGCTTGTGTCCTCGGAGATGCCGTATGGGGCCTCGATGGCCACCTGCGCTGGCTCGGCGCCACCGCCGTGGGCCTCGACTCCCGCGCCGACGTGGTCAGCCTCCCGTTGATTCCCGCGCTCTCGCACGTCACGCCGCCGCCCGCGGTTTCGTCTGATACCGTATCTGCGCCGGTGGCCGCGGTGGATCCGCCGCGTCGCTGTCCGGCCGACATGGTGTCCATCGGCGGTCGGTATTGCGTCGATCGCTTCGAATCGATGATCGTCGACGCTCGCACCGGCGAGGCCCTCTCTCCCGATTACCCCACCACGCCGAACCTCCTCGACTTCGCGCTCGGCGAGTGGGCCACCGCCCGCGAGCGTACTGGCAACATCCACGCGCGCGCCTTCCCGATGCCGTGGATTTCGCCCTCCCGCTTGGGCGACAAGCCCGAGCCCGTGGCCGTCGCGCGCCTCGGCGTGCGGCCCAATGGCTACATGACCGGCTTGGTCGCCGAGGCTGCGTGTACCGCCGCGGGCAAGCGCCTCTGCTCTTTGGACGAGTTCGTGATGGCCTGTCGCGGCGAGGGAGACACCTTGTTTCCCTACGGCGACACCTACGAAGACGGCGTGTGCAACGTCTACCGCGAAGAGCACCCGGCGGCGATGCTGCACAACAATGCTTCGGTGGGGCACCTCGATCCGCGCCTCAACCGCGTCTGGTCGAAGGGGAAGCCCCTTTTGCAGAAGACCGGAGAGAGCCTCGCCTGCCGCAGCAAGTGGGGAGACGACGCGGTCTACGACATGGTCGGGAACCTGGACGAGTGGGTGAACGAGGGCGCCGGCGCATTCGCCGGAGGCTTCTACGCCCGCTCGACGCGCTCGGGATGCGAGGCCCTCGTGACCGCGCACCCGAAGAGCTATTTGGATTACTCGACGGGCGTCCGCTGCTGTAGGGATTAGCAGCCTGTTGATCTTCTGCTGCGCGCTCCGAATCGTCGGTCGCCCTCCCTCAAAATCGCAGAGGATTCCTCGGTCGGGCTCGCTGGCCTCGGAGCGCTCGCGACGAAGATCAATAGGCTGTTGGACGGCGGAGGCGGCGTGCCTCCGCCGCGTGGATCAGGGCGCGAGCTTGGCGACGAAGATGTCGCGCTTGCCCTTGGCTTGCAGCTTCTTCGTGCCGTTGCCGAAATCGAGATCGCCGTTGAAGTGGCCGACCACGATGGTGTTGCCGTCGGGGTCGACGGCGACGCCGTCGGCGCCCTGGTCCTTCGTCGCGGTGCCGAAACGCTTGAGCCAGACTTGGTTGGACACCTCGGCGTCGACCTTGACGACGTAGATGTCATTCGTCCCGGCGGAGAAGACGCTCGTGTCGGCGGAGAAACCCAGTTGGCCGGAGAAGGCGCCCGCCATGACGATCTCGGTGCTGCTGCCCACCGGCGCGAGCCCCGCGACGCCCGTGGTGCCTTGGCTCATGCCGGAGCCGAATTGCGTGGCGGTGAGGAGGACGGCCGGGCTCCCCGTGACGCGCGCGAGGAAGCCGTCGGCGCCGTCCGTGTTCGTCAGGCTGGTGCCCGCGTCCGCGTTGCCGAACGTGCCGACGAACTCACCGGCGAAATACACCGCTCCATTGGGAGCGAGCAGGATGCGACGCCCCTGCTGCGCCGCGTCTCCAGGGATGATTCCCAAGGTCTCGACGATGTTGTCCTTCGACACGAGCACATAAGCGCTCTTGCTCGAAGGTCCCGGGATCTGGGCCCCGTTGAACTTGGTCGCGCCGGCGGTCTGGCCCGTGACGGCGAGCTTCCCATCACTGGTCAAGGCGAGCCCATTGATGAGCTGGTCTTCCATGGTGCTCTGGCTCTGGATCAGGAGTTTGCTGTTGGTCTTGAGCGAGCCATTCCCCGCCTCCAGCAAGAGCACCATGGCGTCCATGTTATCGCTGCCGACCTGGACCTGCGTGGGCTGGGACGGCTGGCTCGGGCACAGCAGCGAAACGCTGTGGCCGTAGTTGACGGCCACAGCGACGGAGGAGCCATTCGTGGCGACGGCCGTCGTCGTGGCGGCGGCCATGTCGTCCGGATCGTAGATCCCGCAGACCCATTGGGTCTCTCGAGCGGGACCGAACCGAGCGATGAAGCCCTGTTGCATGGAGTTCGTGATGCCGATGGGCGGGCCGGCGGAGGCCGGGAGCGCGAGCGCGCCGGTGTAATTGCCCACGAGGTACACGCTGTCGTCGGCATCGACGGCGATGCTCTTGCCCTCGGCACCGGTGCCGCCGAAGAAGAAGGCCCATTGGCACTTCCCTTGGGCGGTCAGCTCGACGAGATATCCCGTGGGCGTGACCGAGCCGGCGTCCGCATCGCCCGAGCAACCGAATCCGGTGAAGCCGTTGCCGCGACCGGTGATGAAGATATGACCGTTGGGTCCGACGGCCACGGCATTGACGGTTTGATCTTCGGCGTCGCCGAAGCTCAATGCCTGCATCGTGTATCCGGGGCCGGGGCCTGCGTCGATGCCGCCGGTGCCGGTGCCGCTGCTGCTCGTGCTGCCGCCGCCGCCGACCGAGACGGTGCCGGTGCCCGAGCTCGACGAGGCGCCGCCGTTGCCGAAGGATTTGGGCTCCTCCCCGGTCTGGGCGATCAGATTGCAGCTCGCGAGGGAGGCTCCCAGCAGCACCGTGACGCCGAGTGTCGACAACCTCATGTGTCCTCCAATCAAGCCATCAGAAAGAAAGCGTGAGCCCGGAAGGGCCGACTGCGCTCGTGACTTTCGTCGCGGCCTTGGGATAGCCGAGCGCATAAAGAACACTGCCAGTCACGACACCGACGACCGCGACACCGAGGGTCACGTTGGACACCCAGGCTTTGGTCTGGACGGCCCCCACGGCAGAGTCGTAATCGGCTTTCGTGGCGAAGCCCGGGCAGCGCGCCGGATCGGGGCCGCACTTGGACTTGATGTCACTCGCTTGCGAGAGGGCCATTCCCCCGAAGACGCCGCCGACCACCGCGCCCAGACCGCCCACGGTGAAGGCCACGATGGCCGGCACCCGATTGGGCTTGGGCGGAGGAGGCGGGGGCGGCGGGGCTTGCTCGACCTTCTTTTGCTGGCCGACGGCGGCCTTCGCGCGCGCGGCTTTTTCCTTCAGATCCTGAACGTGCTTTTCCGCGAGCATGACGCGCTCGGGCACTTGATCGGTGGCCCGATGATCGAGCACGTATTGATAGAGGCGCACGGCCCGATCGTCGTCGCCGACGTGCTCGTAGCACTCGGCCGTACGGTACGCGGTGCCATTGGTGGAGTTGAGATCGTGCGCGGCTTGGAAGAGGACACAAGCATCCTTCCAGCGGCCTTGGTTGGCGAGCGAGTCGGCCTCGGCGAAGAATTGCCGCGACTTTTTCTCGTCCTCGGGAGTGCCCGCGCTCGCGCGCGATGGCCAGAGCGCGCTCGCCGCAAGCAATGCCAGCGCGAGCTTCGTTCGCCTACCGTCAGTCATATCCCAGGACACCCTTGTTCTTGGTCTTCGCAGCGCCCTTCTGGGCCTTGCCGGACGAAGGGCTGCGCGCCGCGCTGGCGGGCACGTGCGCCGTCGGCAGAGGAGCGGTATCGGCCGGAGCCGCGGATTCGATGGGCGCGGCGCTCGCGGTGACGGTGGGCGCGGCGCTCGCGGTGTCGGCGGGCGCGGCGCTGCCGGCGGGGACCGCGCTCGCGGTGACGCTCGGCGCGGCGCCCGCGGTGCTCGAAGGCGTCGCGGTCACGGCGACGGTCGGCGGCGAGGCGGGCGACCACGGCTTCAAGACCGCGAGGGCAGCGCCGCCGGCGACGAGCACGGTGGTGGTGGCGATGCCCGCGACGGCGAGGCGCGAGACACGACGGGTGCGGAGGACGGCGCGTTGCGACGCGGCGGCGCGCGCGGTTTGGCTCGCGGTCGTGGGGGCGGATCCGCGGCCGAGCGAAGCAGGATCGGGGAGCGCGATGTTGGGCGAGGCGCCGAGGGCCGCGAGCGTGGCTTCGATGCGCTCGGCGAGCGCGATCGCCGAGGGGATGCGCTGCTCGCGGTCGTGCATCATCGTCGCCTTGACGAGCTCGAGCACGGGCTTGGGCAAGCCGGTGACGATGGTGCCGAGCGCGGGCGGCTCGCGCACGGCGATGTCGATGATGAGGGCGTTGTAGTTCTCGGTCTGGAAGGGGAGACGCCCGCTCAAGACTTCGTACAAGATCACGCCGAGGCCGTAGACGTCGGAGCGCGCGTCGAGCTCGACGCGGCCGGCGGCCTGCTCCGGGCTCATGTACGCGGGCGATCCGACGACGGTGCCCGTCTGCGTCATCGTCGGGCTGGGCGACGATTTGCGGTTCACCTTGGAGATGCCGAAATCGAGCACCTTGGCCACCATCTGCCCGTTGGGGAGGCGGTGGAGGAAGATGTTGCCGGGCTTGATGTCGCGATGAATGACCTCGCGCTCGTGCGCGAGGGCGAGCGTGCGCGCCACGTCCCGGACGACGGGGAGGATGTCGAGCGGACGCAACGTGCCGCAGCGGCGGAGGATGCCATCGAGGGCTTCGCCGTCGAGCAGCTCCATGACGAGGAAGGGTGCGCCGTCCTGCGTCTGGCCGACATCGAGGACGTCGACGATGCCAGGGTGGCGGATGGTGCCGCAGATGCGCGCTTCGGTGAGGAAGCGCTCGAGCGCGGTGGGGTCGGCCGCGACCTCGCGGAGCATGACCTTGACCGCGACCTCGCGGCCGAAGGCCTCGTTGATCGCGGCCCACACCGTGCCCATGCCGCCTTCACCGATGAGGCGGACGAGCCGGTAGCGGCCACCGATCAGGTTACCCGCGGAAAGCATGCAATCCTCCGGAGAATAGGACAGCGGAACCGCCCTCGGGTCAAGGAGAGGCCCGGCGCGCCGGGGTGGTTCTGCACGATGGGGAGCATGGTCTCCGAGGTGATCGGCTGAACATGCGCGCGCGTGCGACCACGCGTGGTCGCGATCACTCCCATGGCATCGGTTCAGCGGCGAGGCCGACGCGCGTCCGGAACGACTCGTGGAGGGCGCGCGTGACGCGACCCGGGCGGCCATCACCGATGACGTCGTCGTCGACGCGCACGACGGGGATGATTTCGCGAATGCTCGAGGTGATGAAGACCTCCTCCGCGGTGACGAGGTCGCGCAGGGTGACGGCCGAAAAGCGCACGGGCAAGCGCCGCTCGGCGGCGACCTCGATGAGGTGCGCGCGCGTGATCCCGGGCAGGATGCCAGCCTCCTCCGGGGGCGTGATCAACGCGCCTTCACGAACGAGGAAGACATTCGAGGTGGTGCCCTCGATGACGCGACCGCCGGCGTCGAGGATGAGCGCTTCGTGCGCGCCGTGCGCCTTGGCGTGCTTGAGGGCGAGCAGGCTCGCGAGGTAGTTGCCGACCTTGGCGCCGTGCGCGGCGTCGGCGGCGCGCTCGGTGCGGACGGTGACGACCTTCACCCCGTCGCGGTACAAAGCGGCGGGCGGCGTGACGAGCGGCTCGACGAGGACGACGCGGAGCGGGGCGACGGCGAGCGCAGGATCGAGGCCGACGGGGCCGGCGCCGCGGGTGAGCATGGCGCGCGCATAGCTCTCGGGGTTGCGCGCGGCGCGGACGGCGACGCGGACCTCCATGGCGAAGTCGGCCGCGGGGATGGGCATGTCGATGCCGACGCGGGCCGCCGATCGCTCGAGGCGCGCCATGTGCTCCGCGAGCGCGTAGGGCTCGCCGCCGTAGGTGCGGATGGTCTCGAAGACGCTGTCGCCGTAGAGGAAGCCGCGATCGTAGACCGAGACGGTGGCCTCTTCGGGCTGTCGGAGAATGCCGTCGATGGATGCGAGGCGGGTCATGCGCGAGGTCCGTGCTCGGCCATTCCTACCCCGCGGACGGCTGCCTGCGCCACTTCCCGCGCTCGATCGATCGCTCGGCCGACCGCTTCGGGCGAGGCGTCGGCCGGCTCGATCGGCGGGCCGAGCGCCACCGCGACCCGCGTGAACGGGAGCGGCAGCTCGAAGCGATCCCACGCTTTCGGGAACACGTGACAGCGCGCGCACGCGGCCGCCATGGGCACGACCACGCCGCCCGAGAGACGCGCGGAGAGCGCCGCGCCCACACCGCCGCCGTCGCTGCGCACCACGCGCGCGGGGCCGCGTGGTCCATCGACGGCGAAGGCCGCGTCGAAGCCATCGCGCAGGCGACGCACGATGCCCTTGAGCCCGACCGCTCCACCACGCGACGAAGAGCCGCGCGCGCTCGCAATGCCGAGGCGCGCGAGCACCGCGGCCACGAGCTCGCCGTCCTGCGAGCGGCTGACCAGCGCGACCATGCGCTGAAAGCGGGCCCAGCGCAGCAGCGCGAACTGCTGCCCGTGCCAGAAGGCGAGCGCGAACGGCCGCGGCCGCAGCGGGCCGAGCGCGGGATCGACGACGAGGGTGAGGCGGAGCGAGGCGAGCCAGGCGCGCACCAGGAGCCCGAGGAGGGCCCCCAGTACGCGCCGCGCGATCATGGCTACTTCTTCAGCTTGGCGAGCAGCTCCTTGGCGGGAGCGTACTCCTTGTTCGCGTCGAGCGAGCGCTCCAGCATCTGCAGCGCCTTCTTGTCGTCGCCCTCGCGGTGGCTGATCTCGGCCAGGTAGTAGAAGACCTCGCCCTTCGAGATGGGCGAGCTGTCGTCCAGCTTCTGGAGGAGCAGCGCGCGGAACGTCTTCTGCGCGCGATCCATGTGCGCCTTCTTGGCCGCGTCGTCGCTCGCCGCCGAGAGCTCGAGCGAGAGGACGCCGAGGTCGCGCAGCACCGCGATCGAGCCGGGATCGATCTTGAAGGCAATGTCGAGCTGCTCCAGCGACTTGTCCTTCTCACCCTCGGCCAGATAGGCCTTCGCCAGCCGGTGGTGGATGGCCGCGAGATCCTTCGAGCGGCGGCCGCCGTAGGACTCGACGATCTTCTGGAGAGCCTCGGCCGCCTGCTTGCCACGGCCCGAAGCGCTGTACGCGTCGCAGAGCGCGAGCAGGAGCTCGCGATCGTTCGGCGACAGCTCGCTGGCCTTGACGAGCAGGTCCGCGGCCGCGCCCGGATCAGCGCGCTTCTGCTGATGGATGTCGGCCGCCTTGCGGTAGAGACGCACCTTTTCGGCCGCCTCGGTGGCCGCTTCGGCGTCGCCCTTGATGAGGCCGGCGAGCTCCTCCCACGCCTTCTGCTTCTCGTAGAGGGCGAGGAGGCGCTTCCGGATTTCGGGCGCGCTCTGATCGGCCGCGAGCCCGCGCTCGAGCACGCGGCGCACTTCGTCGTCCTTCTTGAGCGCGCCGTAGAGATCCGCGAGGCGGAGCGCCGTCTTCACGGCCTCCTCCCCGCTCGCGCCGTCGAGCACGCTGGAGAGCGTCTCGGCGGCCTCGGCCTTCTCGCCGCGCTGCTCGTGGAGCCGCGCCAGCGCGAGGCGCGCGCCCTTGTGGCTCGCCGCCTTGCCGATGACTTCCTTGTAGGTCTCGATGGCCTTGGGGATGTCGTTGAGGCGCGTCTCGTACACCTCGCCGAGACGCACGCGGAACGCGAGCTCCTTGTCCTGCGCGCCCTGGCTCTGAGCCAGATCGATCTGGGACGAGAGGAGCTCGGCGAGATCCTGATCGCGGCCCGACTTCTCGAGGAGCTGCGAGAGGAGGAGCGTCGCCTTCTCGTTGCCCTGATCCTCGTCGAGCACGGCGCGGAGGTGCTCCGTGGCCTCGGTCTCGGCGCCGAGCTTGTCGATGCAGATCGCGGCCGCCTCCAAGCGGAGGGCGTTGCGCGACTCGGGCGTCTCGGCGAGATCGATGAGCCGCGTGAGCAGCGCGAGCAGCTCCTTGTTCTTGCCGACCTTGGCGTAGAGCGCGCGGAGCGCGGTGGAGGCGCGCGTGTCGCTGGGCTCGTCCTCGAAGATCTGGCTGTAGAGGTCGATCGCCTTCTCGTCGTCGCCGAGCTTCTCGCGGGCGACGGCGGCGGCGGCGTGGCGCGTGGCGCGGATGGCGCTGCCGTCGGCCGCGAGATCGGCCTGGCGCACGAGGAGGGAGAGAACCTCCTTGTAGTCGCCCGCCTTCTCTCGCACCGTCGTCAGCTCGCCGAGGGCCCACGCGTCGTTCTCGTCGGCGGCCAGCATCTCGCGGAGGATGGCCTCCACGAGCGCGTCGTCGGCGAGCACCGTCTCGGCCAAGGTCTTCGCTTCACGGCGCAGATCCGAGGACGAGCCGGAGAGCGCGTCGAGCGCCGAGAGCCGGCGGAGCGTGGCCACGAGATCGCGCTCGCGGCCCGGCGACCGCTGGAGCACCTCGATCTCGCGGAGGATGAAGTCGCTCTGCGGATCGTGCTTGAGCGCCTCCTCAAGCGCGGCCTCGGCGGCGCGGGCGTCGCCCACCTTGTCCTTGCGCCAGCCCGCGATCCGCATCCACAGATCGCGCGCCGTCTCGGAGGGCAGGTCGCGCTCGCGGATGGCCTTGTCGAGCGCGTCGCTCGCGTCCTTCCACCCGTCGGTGATGGGCGCGAGCCGCTCGATCTCGGCGAGCACGTCGACGTCCGTCGGATCGTCGGCGAACGCCGCGGTGAGCGCGGCCTGCGCGGCCTTGGCGTCGGACGCGCGCTCCTCGAAGACGCGCGCGAGATCGAGGCGCAGGCGGACGCGCTCGCCCGGCGTGCCCGCGAAGCCGATGCGCTTCTCGAAGAGACGCGCCAGCGCCGCGTGATCACCAAGCGCCTTGTAGACACCCTCGAGCGCCTCGGCGGCCTCGTCGAAGAGCTCGCGCGTGTCGGTGAGCGCTTCGAGCGCCTGGCACGCTTCCTTGTGCTCGGGCGCGCGCTCGAGGGCCTGCCGCAGGGTCGCGAGGCCCTGCGCCTTGTCCCCGAACGACGAGATCTGGATCACCGCCAGGCGGTGCAGCAGATCCGCGCGATCCTTGTCGCTGTCGGCGAGCGGAACGCGTCGCTCCAGCACGTCGGCGAGCGCCTTCTGATCGCCGATGCGACCGTAGAGCCGATCGAGCGCCTCGAGCAGCTCGGGCGCGTCGCCCGCGTGCTCGACGGCCTTGGCGTAGGCTTCGACGCTGCGGCGGTCGTCGGAGAGCTTCTCCTCCGCGATGCGGCCGAGGCGCACGAAGAGATCCTTGGCCACCGTGGCGTCGAAGATCGCGCCCGCCCGCGCCGTGAGCGCGTCCGCGTAGCGACCCCAGCCCTCGGATCGCGCCGCGAGCTTCTCGATGTCCTCGTGGAGCGACGCGTCCTCCGGGGTGTCCTCGAGGGCGCGGATGAGCGCGCTCTCGGCGGCCTGCGCGCGGCCGCGGCCCTCGTCCTCGACGACGGCGATGGCGCGCAGCGTCTGGGCCCGATCGGTCGGATCGGTCTGCGCCTTGAGCCGGAGCTCCAGGATCGCGACCAGCTCCTCGTGTCGCGCGCCGGCGCGCAGCACGGGCTCCAAGATCTCGGCGGCGTCGAGCCGCAGCTCTTCGCGACCCTCGCCGATGGCGCGGACCGCGGCGATGGCGTGATCGTTTCCGGGCTCGTCGTCGAGCACGAGCCGGTATTGCTCGAGCGCGTCCTGCGGGCTCGCGAGCTCGCCGGCGTGGAGGTCACCGATCGCGGTGCGCAGCGCGACGCGCTGCTCCTTCGTCTCGGCGGCGCTCGCCTGGAGCTGGAGGTTGCCGAGCAGATCGTCCCAGAGCTTCTCGTCGCGGTAGAGCCGCTCGAGCGCGCGGAGCACCGCCGGATCAGCCGGCCGCGCGTCGAGCGCCGCGTTGAGCGCGGAGATCGCCTCACGCCGATCGCCGAGCTGCTTCTCCCAGCACTCCGCGGCCTTGACGTTGAGCTCGTAGCGGAGATCGCCCTCGTCCGCGGTGGCGAGCTCCACGCGCCGCGCGTACAGCTCGACGAGCCGCTGCGCGTTCTTCTCGGGATCGTAGAGGTTGATGAGCGCGTCCACCGTGAAGGCGCTCTCCGGATCGAGCTCAAGCGCCTTCTCGTAAGCGGCGACCGCGCCCGCCGAATCCTCCAGCATGTCGAGCTTGGTCTCGGCGATGCGGCGCCAGATCGAGGCGTTCTCCTCGTCGCCGGCGATGGCGCTCTTCTTCTCGAGGACCGCGATCACCGTGGTCCAGTCGCTGAGGAGCACGGCCAGCGTGTCCATCGCCTCGAGCGGATCGGGCTCGGTCGGATCGAGATCCGAGAGGCGGCCGTACGCGTCGAGCGCCTTGCGCGGATCGTCGATCTTGGTGTCGTAGACCTTGGCCAACGCGCCGAGCAGCTCGCGCTTGACCACGTCGTCGGACACGGCGGCGATGCCCTTCTCGTAGCTCGCGCTGAGCTCCTCGAAGGCGCCGAGCGCCTCGGTGAGCCGCTCGAGCTCGGCGCGGGTCTCGCCGTCCTCGGGATCGAGCGCGAAGGCCGCGCGCGTGGCCTCGAAGGCCTTGAGCTCGTCCTCGCCGCGCGACTCCCAGAGCCGCGCCGTCTCGCGCAGGATGGCCACCTTCTCGTGGGCGTCCTCCGCGAGGCCGAAGCGCTCCTCGTTCAGCTTGATGAGGAGCTTCCAGTCGTCCTGCCGCTCGTAGAGGGGGCGGAGGATCTCGACGACGCGCGCCTTGTGCTCGCCGCCCTTGGTGAGGCCCTCGAGCTCCTTGATCGCGTCCTGATGCCAAGGCACGTCGGAGACGATCGCCTCGAGCTGATCGATGGCGCCGCTGACGTCGTCGAGCTTGTCGCGGAGCAGGCGCGCCAAGGACAGGCGGTACGGCGCCGCGTCCTCGCCGCCGGGCGCGGCCTCGGCGCGGCGGAGGTAGAGCTCGGAGAGCTCCCGATCGCGGCCGAGCTCGCTGTAGAGCTCGGTGAGCGCGTCGAGCGCCTTCTTGTCGTCGTCGCGCACGTCGAGCGCCGCGCGGTACGTCTCGATGGCCTGCTCGGATTGTTTGAGCTCAAACCTTTCCAGGCCGGCGATGGTGTGGAGCGCCGCGAGGCGATCGTCGTCGCTCAGGTAGTCGAGCGCCGCGCGGTAGAGCGCGACGCGCTCCGCGTGGCGGGACTCCTTGACGAGGAGCGCGTCGATGGCGCCGAACAGCTCGCGCGACTCGGGCTCGAACTCGTGGGCGCGGCGGTACCAGGTGAGCGCGCTCGCGACCTCGCCGAGATCCGCGTAGATCTCGCCGGTGCGGCGGGCGAGCTTGGCGCTCGACGCGTCGTCGGAAGAGAGCGCCGTGAGCTCGGTCGCGAAGATCTCCGCGAGCCGCTTCTCCGCGCCGGCCACCTTGGCGAGGCGCTCGAGCTCGGCCCACACGCCCTCGTCGGTCAGCTCCTCGTGGAGGAGCTGGGCCACCGTCTCGAGCGCGGCCGCGTAGTCCTCGAGCTGCTCCTCGTGCAGCGTGGCGAGGCGGGTCAGGAGATCGCGGCGATCGGCCGGATCTTGGCTGGCGGCGAGGCGCGCGCCGAGCGCGGTCTTCACCTTCGCCCAGTCGGCGCGACGCAGGTAGACCGGCTCCAGCATCTCGCCGGCGCGGGCCTTGTGCTCCGGATCGGTCGAGCTCTCGAGCAGGCCCTCGAGCTCCGCCACGGCGCCCGTGTGCGCCGGATCGTGGGCCAGCGCCTCGCCGAGCTCGTCGAAGGCGCGCGACACGTCGCCGGTCTGCTCGCGCGCGATGCGGGCGATGTTCACCCGGAGATCGGCGGCCTTGCCCACGCCGCCGTCGAGCTGCCGCTCGTAGAGGCTGATGAGATCGGACCAGCGCTCGGCGTCACGATAGAGCCCTTCGAGCGCGCGGATCGCCGCGACCTCCAGCGCGACGTCGAGGATGGCCTCGAACGTCGAGATGGCGCCCGGCGCGTCGCCGAGCGGGCCCTTCTGCAGATCGGCCTGCCGGAAGAGGAGCGCCTTCTTCTCGTCGTCGCTCTCGGCGTTGTCCACGCGGAGCTTCAAGATCTCGAGCAGGTTCGAGGAGTCGTTCGCCTCCGCGTACAGCTCTTCGAGGGCGATCATGGCGCGCCGATCGTCGCCGTGCGCGTCGAGCGCCTTCTTGTACTCGGCGATGGCGAGGGCGCTGTCGCCGAGCTTCTTGCGCCCGAGCTCACCCACGCGGAGCCGCACGTTCTGCTGCACGTCGCCGTCGAGGATCTGATCGACGATGGCGAGGTAGAGATCGCTCGTCTCCTTCCAGCGGCCCGTGCTCTCCGCGAGGCGCTCGACGGTGTCGATCCACGTCTGCACCTCGGGCTCGCCCGCGGCCAGCTCGAGGCCGCGGAGCGCATAGCCGAAGGCGCGGCCGGCGTCGCCGAGCGGGCCCTCCGCAGTGCGCAGCGCGTCCTGCAACGTGCCGAGGCGCTCGGCCGGATCGTCGGTCGTCTCGACCTGGATCTCGAGCACGCGGAGGAGGTGCTCCGCGTCGCCGTCGGCCTCGTACAACGGGCGCAGCGTCTCGGCGGCCTCGCGGCGCGCGTCGGCCACGTCGAGCAGCGCTTCGAGCGCCTTGCGGCAGCGCTCGCTCGCGGGATCGAGGAGCAGCGCCTGCCGGTACGCTTCGAGCGCGCCGGGCAAGTCGCTCTGGTGCAGGCGGCGCACGTCACCGAGGCGCGCGTAGAGGCCGAGGCGGCTCTCGGTGTCCTCGGCGAGCGAGAGATCGACCTCGATGGTCTCGGCGAGATCGCTCCACTGCTCGGCCTTCTCGTAGAGGGCTTCGAGCGCCGCGAGCGTGGGCCGCTCGGGGCCGAATTCGTCGAGCACCGCGCGCCACGCGGTGATGGCCTCGGGCACGTCGCCGATCTTGTCGGCCAGCGTCTCTGCGGCCTTGGTCATGGTGCGGCGGCGCTCGTCGCCGGAGGTCTCGACCTCCTCGCGCTTGCGCAGCACGCTCACGAGCTCGCGGAACTCGCCGGTGCGCTCGTAGAGCCGCTCCAGCGCGCCGAGCGCGGCGGTGTCGCTCGGATCGTCCTCGAGACGCGCGCGCCAGGCTTCGATGGCCTTCTTCGGCTCTTCGAGCACCGTCTCGTAGAGGCCGCCGATGCGCTCGTAGAGCTCGCGCCGACGGGCCGTGTCCTCCTCCAAGCGCACTTCGAGGCCGAGCGCGCCGGCCAGATCTTCGTGCCGACCACGCGCCGCGAAGATGCGGCCGAGGGCCTGGGCCGCGGGGATCACGAGCTCCGCGTCACCCTCGTCGATGGCGGCGACCCGGCGGTACACCTGCTCGGCGCGGGCCTCGTCCTCCAAGAGGTCCTCGCAGATGCGCGCAACCTCCATGAGGATCTCGCCGCGCGTCGACGGCATCTGCGACGCATCGGCGGCCGCGGTGAGCACGGCGGCGACCTTCTCGTGATCGCCGATGCGGCGCCCGATCTCCACGAAGCGCTGGCGGAGCGAAGCGTCCTCCGGCTCGAGCGGGACCAACTCGGCGAGGCTGCCGAACGCGCCCGCGTCGTCGCGCAGGCGCTCGTCGCGGAGCACGCTGATGCGGCGGAGCAGCTCGCGGCGCTCCTCCTCGTCGGCCGCGCCTTCGCGGCGGATCTCGAGCACGCGCACGAGCTGGCGGATCTCGTCGCGCGCCTCGTAGACGTGCTCCAGGATCCGCGCGGCGCGCAGCCGGAGCGGCTCGACCTCCAACAATTTCTCGACGAGCTGCCGCGCCTCAGCGTCGCTCTCGCGGCGGGAGAGCACGTCCTCGAGGTGCCCGATGGCGCTCGCCGGCTGCCCGAGGCGGCCCGTGTAGATGCGCCCGAGGGCGAGCTTGATGTCGAGCGCCTCCTCGTCGGTGGCCATCGACAAGCGCTTCTCGAGGAGCGACGCCAGATCGGCCCAGCGCTCCTCGCGCTCGTAGAGCTTCTCCAGCGCGTCGAGGGCGGCGACGTACACCGGATCGAGCGCCAGGATGCGCTCGTAGTACCCGATGGCCTTGGCCGCATCGCCGATGATCTCCTCGGAGATCAAGGCCACCTCGTTGAGCAGCTCGATCCGATCCTTCTCGTCGGTCGTGCCCTTGGCGGCCTTCTCGTAGAGCTCTTCGAGCTCGGGCCAGCGCTCGGCCGAGGTGAGGATCTGCTTCAGCCGATCGAAGGCGTTGTGGTTGGTCGCGTCGACCGCGAGCACGCGCTCGAGGTACGGCATCGCGCCTTCGGGATCGCCGAGCTGCTCGTCGTGCAGGCTCGCGGCCCGCTCGCACAGCTCGATCTCGACCGCCTCCGGCAGCGCCGCGCCCGACCCGCGGCTCTGCACGAGGTGCAGGCGGTAGGCTTCGGCGAGATCCGTCGGCCGACCGGCGCGCGCCGCGAGCTCCGCGGCGCGGCCCCACAGATCGAGGTTCGCGGGGAACTCGTTGAGCGCGCGGAGGATCACGTCGAACGCGGTCCCGGCGGCGCCGAGCTTCGTCTCCTCGACGTCGGCGAGCTTGAGGTAGAGCCCGAGGCGGATCTCTTCGTCCTTCTCGCCCTCGAGCCGCACGCGCACGGCCTGCGCCTCGCGCCGGCTGTCGCCGGTCTCGGCGTACTCCTCTTCGAGCACCGTGGCCGCGCGCATGCGCGTCTCCGGCTTGTCGAGGAGGCTCGCCAAGATCTCGATGGCCTCCGCGTCGTGCGCCGTGACACTGAGCGCGCGCACGCTTGCCTCGAACGCGGCCGCCGGTCGATCGAGCTTGTCGAGGTAGAGCCTCGCGAGCTCCACCTCGCGCCGCGCGCGATCGTCGCCGTCGGCGATGTCGCGGTGCTGCGCGATCACCTCGGCCGCCGCTTCGTGCTCGCCCGCCGCGACGAGGAGGCGCGAGAGCGCGCGCATGGCCTCGCCGCGCGGCACGATCTCCACGACCTTGCGCCACAGCGCGATCGCCTGCGCCGAATCGCCGAAGACCTCTTCTTCGAGCGAAGCCCACTCGGCGAGCACGTCCGCGCGATCGTCGCCCTCGACCTGCTGGGCGCGCAGGTCGAAGAGCCACCGCAGATCGTCGCGCCGCTCGCTGGCGCGGAGGAGCGCGTCGAGCGCGCCGATCGTCTCCGTGTCGCTGGGATCGGCCTCGACCAGCTCGCGGTAGGCGGCGACCGCCTCATCCATCTTCGCCAGCTCGCGCGCGTACACCTCGGCGAGCTTGAGCTTGAGGGCCCGGCGATCGTCGGCTTCGAGCCCCTCGCCCGTGGCGAGGCGCGCTTCCACGGCGCCGACGAAGGGGGTCCACGATCCGGCCGCGCGCGACCACGACTCGAGGAGCTCGAGGCCCTCGTGATCGGGCGCGAGCTCGTACGCCTTCCGCGCATGCGCGAGCGCCGCGTTCTTGTCCGCGAGCGGCCCGCCCGTGACGCTGGCGAGCTTGCGCAGGATGGCGACCTTCTCGACCTCGTCCTCGCTCGCGCCGAGGAGCACCTCGTAGAGCGCGGGCAGGCGCGACCACTTCTCTTCCTTCTCGTAGATCGGCACGAGCGCGGCGGCCGCGCGCGCGTCGCCCGGCGCCACGGAGAGCACGCGCTCGTACGATCGCGTGGCCCGCTCGGGCGCGCCGAGCTGCTCTTCGTAGATGCGCGCCGCGCGGAACGAGATGTCGAGCTTGACCTGCGCGTCCGTCGCCTTGTCCGCCGCGCCGGAGAGGAAGTCTACGAGCCCTTCCCAATCGCTCTGCGACGCATAGAGCTCTTCGAGCCCGTCCCAGTCGTTGGCCGCGACGTACGACTCGCGCAGCACACGGAGCGCCTTGGCGTGCCCCGGCGAGAGCACGAGCACGCGCCGCCACGTCCGCGCCGCCGCAGCCGGATCCTTGAGCCGCTCCGCGTACACCGCGCCGAGCTTCTGCAAGGCCACGAGGCGCGCCGCATCATCGGGCGCCGCATCCACCCGCCGCTCGAGCACCTCGGCGACGGTGGCGAAATCCTTCTCGCGCTCGGCCTGCTTCTCCAGCGCGTCGAGCACGCCGGCCGCCTGCGGATCGACGGCGAGGATCTGCTTCTGCAGCGCGATCGCCTCCGCGCCCTTGTCGAGGCGCTCGGCGGCGAGCTTGGCCATCTCCGTGAGCAGCTCGATCCGGGCCGCGCCTTCGGCGCTCGGGAGCTGCTTCTCGTAGAGAGCGTAGAGCTGCGGCCAGCTGCGTCGCTTGAGGTAGAGCTCCTTGAGCTTGCTCTGCGCCTCCGCGTCCGTGCCGTCGACGTCGAGCAGCGCCTCGTACGCCGCCACCGCGTTCTGCACGTTGGAGAACTGCTCGACCCACCGCCGCGCCGCCGCGCGGTAGAGCGAAGCCTTCTCCTCCGTGTCCGTCGAGAGCTCCGCGAGCCGCTGCTGGTACTGGAGCAGATCACGCCAGCGCCCGAGCGCCTCGTACACGCGCACGAGCTCGCGGACCGCGTCGATGTCGCGCTCGTCGAGCTGCACGATCTGCGTCAGCGCCGTCACCAGCGCCGCGTCGTTCTTCACGTACGAGCGATAGACGGCGGCGATCTCGCGGAGCACGCCCGCGCGCGCCGAAGGCTCGGTGGCCGGCGTCCGCTCGAGCTCCTGACGGAGGATCTCGACGAGCGCGTTCCACGCCTCGGTCTGCGTGTAGAGCCGCTTCAGCGCGTCGCGCGCGCCCTTGTTCTCGGGGTCGGTGCGCAGCACCGTCTTGTACTGCTCGATGGCCTTCTGCGCGTTCTCGCTCGACTCCGCGAGCTGCGCCAGCTCGGTGGCCACGGCGCGCTTGTCCGCGCCGTCGGGCAGCGCGCGCTGCGCGTCGCTGAGGATGGTGGCGAGGCGCGCCTTGTCACCCTTCTGCCCGAGGTGCTCGCGGAAGAAGTTGAGCATCCCCGCGTGGGTCGGCTCGGCGCGGCGCACGCGATCGAAGTACGGCTCGGCCGCCGCAGCCTCACCGCGCATGCGCCAGTGCACCATCGCGATCTGCACGAGGATCCCCGTCTCGTCGGCGCCCTTGAGCACGCCGCCGCGGAGCTGATCCTCGTAGAGCGCCACGAGCTTGTCCCACTGCTCCCCCGCCGAGTACGCCTCGGCGAGGAAGCGGAGCGCATCCGCCTGGCCGGGCGCGAGCGCCAAGACCTTCTCGTACGCGGCCACCGCGCGCGCTTGATCGTTCAGCTTCCGCGCCGCCGTGCCCGCGAGGCGCAGGCCCGCGGCGAGCTTCTCTTCCTTGTGCGGGGACTCGGCGAGCACCAGCGCCTGCACACGGGCGACGTCCTCCCACGAGGCGGATGCCGCGTAGACGATCTCGGCGAGCGCCGCGGCGCGCTTGTTCTGCGGATCGAGCGCGAGCGCCTTCTCCAAGTGCTCGACGACGAGCGCGCGTCCTTCGTCACCGCCGTAGCGATAGGCGATGTCGGCCGCGCTCGCGTGCAGCGACGCTTGGAACGCGCCCTCGCCCTCGCCCGCCTCGGAGACGTAGCGCGCGACGAGGTCGCTCCACTTCGCGCGCTTGGCCTCGTCGTTCTCGAGCGCCTCTTCCGCGGTCGCGTCGCCGGGCCGAATGTTGAGGAGCCGCTCGTAGGCGCCCTTCGCCTTGTCGGCGTCGATCAGCTCGTCTTGGTAGATGCGCGCGAGCTCGGCTTGCATCGGCGCCTCGACGGCGGTGCCGCTGGCGAACTCGATCTCGAGCTCGAGGAGCTTCGCGACGGCAGCCCACTCACGCCGTTGCTCGTGCCGCGCGCGCGCGGAGCCGAGAAGCCGTTCGACGTCCGCGTTGGACGCGCCCGGGGCGGTGACCGCTTCGGCCAGCTCGTTCCAGGCCGTTTCGTTCTCCGGATCGTCCTGCAGTCGGCCCAGGGCCAACCGAATCGTTTCGACGCTCATCCTTACCCCGGTCACCTGCACCCCATCCGAGGCGCGGAGATTCTCCGGGCCAGGCGCTCCCTCTGCGCGAGAGCGGGATGTGATGCGGGTCGCTGTTCCAACGCTGGCTTCGCCCCGTCCGGCCACACCGCGCGTACTGCCGAATTTCCCGACGGGTCGCCGGAATGTACGCCCCTGCCGCCTCGCGTTTCAAGGCTCAGGACGGCCCGTCGCCTCGGGCCTCGCGCGGCCATGCGGATCCGCGCGCCGCGCGGCGTGAGTTCGCCCGCTGCTCGGGCGTATCCGCTCCCGAGCGGTCCGCGGTGCTGATTTTTGCGCGTGGTTCGGGTAAGGAGGCGCCCCATGGAAGCGTCCACGATTCGCAAGGTCGGGGTGATCGGGGCTGGTCAAATGGGGCGTGGCATCGCCCAGGTCGCGGCCGCGGCCGGGTACGATGTCGTGCTTTGCGACGCCAACAAGGCGCTCGCCGAGAAGGGCAAGGATCAGATCGCGAGCGCGCTCGCGAAGCTGGTTGACAAGGGCAAGATGCCCGCTGCGGATCGCGATGCGCTCCTCGCCCGCATCGAGCCCGCCGACGGCACGGCCGCGCTCTCGACCTGCGATCTCGCGGTCGAGGCCGCGACCGAGAACCTCGCGCTCAAGCTCGACATCTTCCGCGCGGCCGACAAAGCCCTGCGCCCGGGCGCGATCCTCGCGTCCAACACCTCCTCGATCTCGATCACCAAGCTGGCCGCGGCCACCTCGCGGCCCGACCTCGTGATCGGCATGCACTTCATGAACCCGGTCCCGGTGATGAAGCTCGTCGAGATCGTGCGTGGCCTCCAGACCTCGGAGGCGACGTACGCGAGCGTGAAGGAGCTCGCCATCAAGCTCGGCAAGACGGTGATCACCTCGAAGGACGCGCCCGGCTTCCTCGTGAACCGCGTGCTCATCCCGCTCCTCAACGAGGCTTGCTTCGCGCTCGAGCAGGGCGTCGGCACGCCGGAGGACATCGACACCGGCGCCAAGCTCGGCCTGAACCACCCCATGGGCCCGCTGGAGCTCGCCGATCTCATCGGCCTCGACACCGTCCTCGCCATCGCCGAGGTGCTCCACACCGAGCTCGGCGATCCCAAGTACCGCCCCGCCACCAACCTCCGCAACATGGTGGCCGCCGGATGGCTCGGCCGAAAGACGGGCCGCGGCTTCTACACGTACACCAAGTGATCCGATGATCGGGCCGGCGCGACGACGCCGGCGTGATCACCACCTCGACGCGACCCTCATCCTGCGACGGCGCGGAGCTTCACCACGAAGTCGCGGAGATCGGCGGCGAACGCCTCCGGGACCTCCCACGACGAGTGGTGCCCGCCGCGCTCCATCTCGGTGAACTGCACGACGTTCACACGCCGCTCCGCCCACGCGCGCGGCAGGGGCGCATCGAGCGGCATGCGCGCCACCGCAGCGGGCACCTCGCTCCGCGCGAGCTTCGGCGCCGACGGGTTGCCGTAGATCGCGCGCGCGTTCTCGAGGTAGCTGCGCATCGCCGAGCCGATCGTCCCCGTCACCCAGTACAAGGTCGCGTTGGTGATCAGCTCGTCGAGCGTGAAGCGATCCTCGATGCGATCCTCGGCGCCGCTCGCGAACAAGATCAGGAGCCACGCCGCGAGCCCGAGGGGCGAGTCGCTCAGCGCGAACGCGAGGCTCTGCGGCTTCGTCGACTGGATCATGTTGAACGCGCCCTCGCGCATCCACCAGCCCTGGATCCACTGCGCATACTCGCGCTCCTCGGGCGAGAGGCTCGCGAAGTCCGTGCTCCCGTCGGGGTATCCCACGTCGACGGCGTAGATCCCCGCGACCGCGTCGACGTGCCTCTGCGACATCGCCATCGGGATGGGTCCATCTCCGCCGCCCGCGAGATAGCGCTCGTACCCGAGCCCCTTCATCAACGCGGCCAGCACGTCCGCCGTCGCGTCGACGGACATCGGCGTGTGATCGGAGAAGCCGAACCCAGGCAGCGACGGGATGATCACGTCGAACGAGAGCGATGGATCCGCGCCGTGCGCGGCCGGATCCGTGAGGAAATCGATCGCCTTGACGAAGCGGTAGAACGAATCGGGAAACGCGTGGATGAGGAGGAGCGGCGTCGGGCTCGGCCCCTTGCCGCGCACGTGGATGAAGTGAATCTTCGTGCCGTCCACCTCGGCCACGAACTGCGGGAACGCGTTGAGCGCGGCCTCCTGCGCGCGGAAGTCGTACCCGTCGATCCAGCGCGCGGCGAAGCGCTTCATGAAGGCCGCGTCCGCGCCCATGCTCCATTCCGCGCCCTCGGGGCGTCGGGCAGGCGCGTGCGCTGGAGGCGGGCGCGGAGGTCGTCGAGGGTCTCTTGGCTCACGTCGATGCGGAAGGGCGTCGTCTTCATGCCCCGCAATCTGCCCGCGCCGCCCTGTTTCCTCTTGAAGGAATGCGACAATCGAAAGGCCCGCCCTCACGCGCTCGGACGCGATGAGCGCGTGTCCCGACGTGTGACTCAGCGCATCTTGGCGCGCAGGATCTCGCCGGGCGTCCGCCCCATGATCGCCTTCAGCGCGCGGGTGAGGTGCGGCTGATCGGAGTAGCCGGCCTCCGCCGCGACGGCCGCCGGCGCGACGCCTCTCTCCAAGAGCTCCACCGCGTGGCAGGCGCGCTTGATCTGCGAGAACTGCTTCGGCGTCACGCCCATCGCGGAGAGGAAGTGTCGCTGCATCGAGCGCGGTGAAATCGCGCGCGCGCGCCCGTCGGCGGCGCTCTCCACCAGCTCGTCGCGCGCCAGGAGCCCGCGGCGCACCAGGCGATCGACGAGCCCCTCGGCGTTCTCGAAGGTCGGGACCTCGAGCGTCTCGCTCTCCATCGAAAAGGCACGATCGGAGACGAGGGGACGCACGAGCCCGCGGTCCAGCATCTCGAGGCCGGGCGTCTTCGGCGCGAAGATCCCGGGCTTGAACGAGATCGACAAGTAGCTGTCGCCGGCTTCGCTCTCGAGCAGCACTGGGCGCGAGATGAGCCCCGTCTGCAGCACGATCGTCCGGCCCTGCCGCCGGATCACGACGATGTCCCAGCAGCCGTCCGGCGTGGACCACTCCCTGCTCGTCGCTTCGTGCGTGACGAGGGTGACGCGCTCGACGAAGGGAGAATCCGATGCGCGAACCTCGCGACGGTAGCTCATGCTCAGGTCCGCGCCGGACCTTGGCGCGGCGATCGCGCGAAAGCAAACCACGCCAAACCACCCGCCCGCGACGCCTGCTAAGTCGCGCCGACAGCCGCCCACACGTCGCTCTCGTCGACGCCTGAAAACGACGGCAAAACCCGCTCCAAAGGTGTCGTCGCGAGAACTGACGCCGCGCGCTCCGACACCTCGCTGACACATGCGCGCGGTGGCGCCGTCATGATCGGTGACCAAGTGGAGCGGCAACGGCGGGGCGCGGATCAGGGGCCTCCTCCCAAGGAGGGTGGGCCGCACGCGCTCGAGTCGCCGAGAAGGAGCCTCGCATGAAGGGTCGCGGCATGAGCACGCTGATCGTCGGCGTCTTCCTTGCGGTCTGCGCCATCGTCATCTGGATCGCGAAGAGCAGCGACGCCGGCCAGGGCACGAGCCCACGCGCCGGCGCGAGCGCTGCGCCGAGCGCGCCCACGGGCCCCGCGGTCGAGATCCTCGTCTCCTCGTCCGATGGAAAGAAGGACTGGCTCGAAGCCGTGGCCAAGAGCTTCCACGAGGCGAAGACCTCCGTCGGCGACAAGCCCGTGCGCGTGACGCTGCTCCACATGAAGAGCGGTGAGAGCTTGCAGAAGATCCTCGACGGCAAGGAGAAGCCCACGGTGTGGAGCCCCGCCGGCCAAGCGTGGATCGATCTCATCAACCAGACGTGGAAGGCCCGCACCGGGCACGCCTTCGTGGAAGGCGCGAAGCCGACCGTGATGAGCGGCCTCGTGGTGGCGATGTGGGAGCCGATGGCGCGCGCGCTCGGCTGGCCCGACAAGCCCATCGGTTGGAACGACATCTTCAAGGTCGCCGCGGATCCGAAGGGATGGGCGTCGCAGGGGCACCCCGAGTGGGGCCCGTTCCGCTTCGGCCACGGCCACCCGGACTACTCGACGTCCGCGATGCTCTCGATGCTCTCCGCCATCTACGCCGCCGCCGACAAGACGACCGGCCTCACCGCCGACGACATGAAGCGCCCCGACGTGATCCAGAAGGTCGGCGCGCTCGAGCGATCCATCGTCCACTACGGCGAAAGCTCCGGCTGGCTCACCGAGAAGCTCTGCACCAAGGGCCCCGCGTACCTCTCCGCGGTCACGCTCTACGAGGCCAACGTGATCAAGGCCAACACCCGCTACCACGACAAGATGCCGTCGAAGCTCGTCGCGGTGTACCCGAAGGAGGGCACCTTCTGGGAGAACCACCCGACCGGCGTCGTGAACGCGGACTGGGTCAGCGCCGAGCAGAAGGAAGCGGCCGCGAAGTTCGTCGCCTTCATGACCTCGAAGGAGCAACAAGCGCGCGCCGTCGACTCGGGTTACCGGCCCACCGATCCCACGGTCGCCCTGGGCGCGCCCATCGATGCCGAGCACGGCGTCGACCCGAAGCAGAGCGCCGGCAAGTCGCTCGAGTACGTGAGCGAGAGCCTCTTCCGCCGCGCCAACGAGATGTGGCACGAGGTGAAGAAGCACTCGACCGTCTTCCTCACGCTCGACACCTCGGGCTCGATGAACGGCGCGCCGATGAACGCCGCCAAGAAGGGCGCCGCCCAGTTCATCCGCGAGATGCAGAAGCAGGACGAGATCGCGGTGACCGCCTTCTCGAGCACGCCGGTGCTCCTCAAGCCGCTCTCCCGCGTGGCCGACGTCGGTGAAGGCCTCTCGCAGCAGGTCGAAGGCCTCTTCGCCAACGGCGGCACCGCCCTCTACGACGCGGCCCTCGGCGCGCTCGACGCCATCGAGGCCCACAAGAAGTCCGAGAAGGAGCCGCGCCTCTACGGCGTCGTCATCCTCTCCGACGGCAAGGACACCTCGAGCAGGAGCAAGCTCAGCGACCTCCTCGATCGTATGCCCGCCACCGAGTCCGCGGACGGCACGCGCATCTTCACCGTCGCCTACGGCGACGACGCCGACGAGGACCTGCTCAAGCAGATCGCCGCGCGCTCCAACGCCCTCTTCCTCA
Source organism: Minicystis rosea (assembly GCA_001931535.1). Taxonomy (GTDB): domain Bacteria; phylum Myxococcota_A; class Polyangia; order Polyangiales; family Polyangiaceae; genus Minicystis; species Minicystis rosea. The sequence continues at coordinate 12,351,154 of CP016211.1, read as the reverse complement.
AGGGCAACGCCGGCAACATCGACAAGATCTACCACCAGATCTCGGCCTACTTCTAAGCCTCGCGAGAGCTGCCCCACGCCACCCTACCGGAGGCCCGAGCGCTCATGACGACCTCGAAGACCACCCACCTCTGGGCGAGCCCCGAAGGGGCCCTCGTGCTGCTCGCCGCGATCGGCACGGCCATCCTCGCCAAGCTCCCCATCGTGCTCCTGCCCGGCGTGCTCGCCTACGGCATCCTCGTCTTCCTTCGCCGCGAGCGCCGGAAGGCACAGGAGAGCGCGGAGGATCTCGCGCCCATCGCATCCGACCTCACACACCTCGATCCACCCTACGCCGCGCGCGTGGACCGCGCCGAGACGCTGGCCCGCACGATCCTCGGCGAGCTCGCGAGCACCTTGCCCGAGCATCGCCTCCTCCTCGCCGGCACCGCGGATCGCGTGCGCCACCTCGCGGCCTCTTCGGCCCGCATCGCAGCACGGATGCAGGATCTCGATCGCCACCTCCACACCATCGCGCCCGCCGACGTCGAGCGTTCCGCGCTCGAATGGCAGGCGCGGAGCGCGAGCGATCCGGTGGCCCGCGAAGGCTACGCGCGGGCCCTTGCGCAACAAGCAGAGAAGCAGCAGGTCTACGAGGAGCTCGGCGCGCGCCGCGAGCGCCTCGACGCCCAGCTCGTCGGCGTGGAGAAGACGCTGGAGACCGCGGCCGCGCAGGTGATACGCATCAAGAGCGCCGATCTCGAAGGGGCGCCGGGCGCCCGCGTCACCGATGCGATCGACGCGCTCGCGGTGGACCTCTCCGCGGCGGCCGAGACGGTCGACGAAGCCGCCGCCTACGAGCAGTCAGCGAAGCGATGAACGACGTCCGGCCCACCGTGGGCCGCGACGAGCCAAGGAGATGACGGTCATGATCCAACGATACTGGCGAGGCCGTACCGCCCTGATCCTCACGCTCGCCGGGCTCTCCATCGGCTGCGAGCCCGCCGTTCACTCGAGCCCACCGCCCGCGACGCCCGAGCCTCCTCCAGCCGCGGCTCCATCACCCGCTCCTTCCGCCGAGCCCGCGACCTTCGCCCCCGCGCACAGGCCCAAGCTGGTTCTGGTCATCGTGCTCGATCAGTTCCGTGCCGACTTCCTCACCCGCTTCGATCCGTACTTCGGCGACACCGGCTTTCGCCGCCTCCTCCGCGAAGGCGCGAGCATGACGGGCCACTACGGCCACTACGCCACGTACACCGGCCCGGGCCACGCGCAGATCCTCTCGGGCAGCTACCCGTACGTGAACGGGATCTCGACCAACAAGTTCTACAACACGGCCACCGGCCGCTCCGAAGCGATGGTCTTCGACGCGCGCTCCAAGGTCCTCGGCGTCAAGGAGACCGATCCCGACATGGATGTCTCCCCGCGCAGCTTCTACGGCTCGACCGTGGGTGACGAGCTCATCGTCGCGAGCGGCGGCAAGTCCAAGGTCGTCTCCCTCGCCACCAAGGGCCGCGGCGCCATCCTCCTCGGCGGTCGCCTGGGCAAGACGTATTGGATGAACGACGACACCGGCGAGATGACGACCTCGACCTATTACGCCTCTCAACTGCCCCCTTGGGTCACCGCGTGGAATGCGAAGAAGCTCGCCGACAAGTGGTTTGGCAAAACCTGGGAGCGCGCCTTGCCGAACGAGGCTTATGCCCAATGCGCGGCCGACGACACCCCCAGCGAAGCCGGCGCCAAGGGCCTCGGGAGGACTTTCCCTCACCCCCTCACTGGCAAGCTCAAGTCCCCCGGCCCCGCGTATTACGAGGCGTTCTGCATGACGCCCTTCGCCAATGAATGGGAGATCGATTTCGCCAAGGCGGCCATCGAAGCCGAGCAGCTCGGCCAGCGCGGCGTCACCGACATCCTCGCCGTCTCGCTCTCCGCCACCGATCTCGCCGGCCACGACTTCGGCCCCATGAGCCAAGAGGTCGAAGACATCGTGGTCCGGGCCGACAAGCAGATTGGCGATCTCCTCTCCTTCACCGAGCAGAAGGTCGGCAAGAACGAAGTCCTCGTCGTCCTCTCCGCCGATCACGGCGGCGTCCCGCAACCCGAGCAGCTCTCCGCCCTCGGCTTCAGCGCCGGCCGCATCCGGAAGCAGCAAATCAAGGACGCCATCGAGACCGCCCTCAAGGCCAAGCTCGGCGGCGACAAGTGGGTCATCGCCACCGAGGATCCGCACATCTTCCTCGATCGCAAGCGCATCGCCGACAAGAAGCTCGACGCCGAGCAAGTCGAGCGCATCGCCGGCGCCGCCGCCGCCTCGATCGAAGGCGTCGGTGGTTACTTCACCCGCTCTCAGCTCCTCCGCGGCGAAGTCCCCGACTCCGATCTCGGCCGCGCCATGCTCCGCACCTACTTCGGCCCCCGCGGCGGCGACGTCATCCTCTGGATGCTGCCCTTCCACTTCTGGGGCAAGCACGGTGAGCACGACACCGGCACCACCCATGGCAGCTTCTATCGCTACGACGCCGAAGTCCCGCTCCTCATCGCCGGCCCCGGCGTGAAGCCCGCCCGCTACGGAACCCGCGCCATGGTCGACCTCGCGCCGACCCTCTCCCACCTCCTCGGCATCGCCACCCCCGCCGCCTCCGAAGGCCACATCATCCCCCTCGACGCCGCGCCGCGGTGAGAGCGACCGTGCCAGACGTCGCCACACGTCAATTACACGTTGCCAAGCCGTTCGAGATGGCCGCTTCCTTGTGCTCACGGAAGCGGCCCTTCGCGTACATGGCCCGCCGGCGTGGACGATAGCGAACAACCAGGATGCGATTCTGCCACAGGCAAGCGAGCGTCCCTATCAGCCGTCGACTGTAAACCTGTCGCCGGCATCGGCCTACCTTCGTCTTCGCGCCTGGATCGGTTCAAGTCTTTTTTGCTACCTCAGTTCCGCTTTGTTCAGCGGTCGTAGCATTCATTTCACGCAATTCGACCTGCGCGGGACCGTAATTAGGATTTCGGCCCAGCAGTTCGAGCAGCACCTCTCGAGCGCGCAACACCTCGCCCGCCAATCGCAGCTCATGAGCATAGTCGCACGCAACTCGATCATTGGCACGATTACCACAATAAGCCCTTTCGAGGTGTCCTCGAGCTTCGTCACGACGTCCACTCGCCACGAGCACTCGATACATCATGTGCCGCGTCTTAAAATGCTCACCCGCACTCAGCGATCGCTCCAGAAGAAGACGCGCGCCTTCGCAGTCACCAGCAGCAAACATATCTACAGCCAACTGATACTCTTCGTAACCACTCATATTCTCCCCATTCTACTCCAGAAGCTCCTTCACATGCTTCACAAGTCGATTAATATCATTCCGCACACTACGCGGCAACTCAGAAGGCTTGGCAAGCTCCGTCCCCCGGTGCATTTTCACATAGCCTCCCTTCCCGCTCAGCTTGGCCACCTCTTCCCCTTTGCGATACACATGAATATGAAAACCACCCTCTCCTGGAGCAACCTTATTTGTATCGATCCGGTACGTGTAACCATGCTCGCGGAAGCTTCCCTCGACACCTCCTCCCGAGCGAACAATCTTAGGCAGCTCAAAGCAGTCAGCATTGTGCACGAGCTCGCACGCTGCCGCACTCCAATCGCAAGTATAATATGTATGCGTCCGCTCGACCTCGACGTTGAACACCTCACTCGACTCCGTCCGCCGCTCGAGGCCAACAACCTCGACCGCCCGCCCGCCATCGCTGAGCAGCATCATTCCCGGCTTGAGTCCCCCCATCGGTACAAACCGGTGCAGAGCCGGCAAGTAAAACGGATGCTCCGGTGTCCCCACCAAGCGGTGCTCGTTCAGCTCGGTCCGCACCGTCAACTCGACCAGCCGTTCCGCTCCACGTCGAATCGCTTGACGCACTCGCTGAAGCGTCTCCCCACTCTCACGAATCTCTGTTTGTTCATTATTCTTCCGTATCTCGAACACCACGCCTTCAAATGCCACTCTAGAGCCGGCGTATACATCGGCGAGCTTTGCGTGTCCCATGGCCATGACTCCATCGGCCAGTACCCAAACTACGTCATCGAGTCCCGGAGCACGCGAGAATCCGTTGAACGATCGGTCTGCACCTTCGAGGAGCGACTCCTCGACGCAAGCGGCGGCAGCTACACGCCAGGTGCCGAAGGGAACGTCGGGAGCGTGCGATACGACGATATCACCAGGCTTCAGGGTCTCGATGGGACGTGTACCATCAGGTGTAAGTACCGGCGTTCCCGCGACGAAACAAGAGGACCCGCCGAAGCAGCCGGTGGGTCCACACCCCAACTCCTCCACAGCAACCAGTGCCTCCTCGGCTCGCCCCTCCGGAATGAGCATCATTCCAACCTGAAGAGCAATATCGGCAAACCAGACCGCTTCGTCGGTATGATCCACCTGCACATGGTCGTGCGGGTACAACGCAACCTGCATAGCCACAGCCCCCCACTTGCGCCGCTCCTCGACAACATCAGTGTCCTCCTGCCCTGTATCGTAGCTAGGATTCGGAATCCCCCACCTCGGATCATTAGGCGCAAAACCATCACCACGCCTATAGTCGTAGGCTCGAGCTGCGGGCATCCCGACTGGCGCTTCATCGACAGAACTAAAATCATCCTGCGTCGGGTTCGGCTCAGGATTGCTCGCGCTTGGCGCTTCGGTAGGAAAGCAAGCGTTCGTCCGTCCCTGGATCTCGTCATGGATCGCCTGAAGGATCGCTGCATCGGCATTGAGCTGTGCATCACCCAGAACTACATTCTGAATTCCCGCCTTTGGATCATAGGTATTCTGCAATACCGGACCGTCCGCGTCGAACCCACTCGGGTCGATCCACTTCAGCGGATTATTCAGGACGTAGCTATACGCATTCCACGACTGACTGAACCCAGGCCGCGACACGATCGGATCCGTTTGCAGGAACCGCGCGACCTTTGGATCGTAGATTCGTCCCCTCATGTTCACGAGACCCAGCTCGTCGTCGGGCTCGTGGCCGGTGAACGTCACGTTCACCCCTTTGTCGAAAGGCAGAGAAGGCAACTGCCCCCATTTCGGGTTCCTCCGCGCGCCGAACGCGTCATAGCTGTGCTGCTCCACGACCGCCCCAGCCTTGTTCGTCACGATATCTGGTGAGCCGAGCGCATCTGGGTGGATATACGCATACTCGTCTGCCTTCCCCTCCGCGCGCGTGATCACGATCGTCGCGCTGCCTGCTGCCACATAATAGCGGTGCTTGACTGTTCCATCGGTGTCGGTCACGCGCTCATATAGATTGCCGAAGTAAATCGTCTCGCGGTCCTTCGGTCCCGTCTTGCGGATGCGCTGCTGGTCCCCGTCGTAGTCGTAGCGGATCTCCGTCCCATCGTCGGTACGCATCGCCACGGACGGCAGATCGAACGGCGTATACTTGATCTCCACGCCCGGGCGACGAACCTGGTTCCCGACCGCATCGTACTCGAAGTTGGCCGCTCCCGCAGTCCTCACTGCATGGGGGTGCGCAGCCTCGTACTTATAGGCTCCGACATCCGACTTGAACTCGACGTTACCGTTGGGTGCATATTGAACGGAGAGATCGCATCCGTTCGGCGCCGGGGGCTCTGGGGGTCCGACGATTGGCGGCGGCACCTTGACGAAGCCTGCACACGTGAGACGGTCGAGCGCGTCGTACTGGAACGATTCGGCCATCAGGTAGCCGTCAATGTTCTGCAGAGCGTCGGTGCGGCTCTTCACGTTGAGTCGGTCATCATAAGTATACCGCAGGTCCTGGAAGCTCGCCGGGCCCAGGCCGGTCACGATGTTCTTGATCGTCCCAGTGTCCTGGAGATACTCGTGAAACGTGAAAGTCCCATTGCCAAACCATTCAAGGGTAGGCCGGCCGGCGTTATCGACGTAGTCGAGCTGCCAGAACCTCGTTCCGCCAGCGTTGTCATGAACACCGACAAGGTTGCCCATTTTGTCGTACTCGTGCCTGAGTACAAACGGCGCCACCCCCGGCGCCTGAGGGTACGCGATCGTCTTGAGCCGACTCTCGCTGTCGTAGCCCAGCGTCGCTGCGAAAGTCTCACCGTCGATCGTGAGCGCAACCCGGTACGGTCGCGAGAGCGCGTCGTAATCGTAGTCCTTCGCGTGCCCCGCTGAGCTCACCACCCGGGCAATCCGACCCATGCCATTCGCTGCGGTGTCGTACTCCCAGGTGGTAAGCCCGTCCGGATCGAGTCTTTCCACGAGGCGCCCAACGGCGTCGTACTCGTAGGTATAGGATCGACTCAAAGCATCGACCGTATGAGTCACGTCGCCATAACCATCATAGTCCATGGTGGTTACGTGACGGTCGGGGTCATTGGATTTACGCACACGGCCGTACGCATCACGTTCGGTGCTGGTCGTCTCGTTGATGTTGGAGACGTCTCGGCGCCCGCTGAACGGACCATAAGTGAATGAGGTCGTCTTGCCCCTTTTATCGGTCACAAGGACTATCCGTCCAAGCGCGTCGACCTGGGTCGAGGTCGCGCCAGCAGAGTCGGTGACCGTAGTCACGTTGTCGCCATATGCATAGCCGATGATGCTATTCCAGGGCGTGCTCTTCTCGATCACACGGTTCGCCCCATCGTAGGTAAACTGGTAGTAGCGCCGCGAGCTCGACGGGTCGCCGGTCATCCATGGAAGGGAGGTTCGTGCGACGCGACCAAAGCTATCATACTCCGTCTCCTGCTCGATGTACCAGACCGACCCCGGAGCGTTGTAGGCCTGAGCGTCCATCGCACTGACGCCCGGCCCGCGCGTCTGGGTATGCACGATGCGGCCGAGACTATCAAATGTAGTGATCTGCTCAGCGTCGCTCGTCGAGGTGGTGACGTCGACCTTCACGTTGTACCAGTTACCCTGTGGACCACCATCCTTGGGACGCTTGAGCTTCACAGAGGTCACGCCGCCGTCGGGCCGGATCTGCCGAATCATCCGGCCGAAGCCGTCATATCCGCGCAAGGTGACGAGCTCATTGAGGTCGGCGACCGCAGTGACGACACCAAGCCCACGGTCGAACCTCGTGTACGTCGTATGACCGGCCGCGTTGCGCGACGCATACGGGAAGATGTGCTCTTCGTCATAGGAGACACAGGTCTTACGAAGGTGCCCATACGCATCGTTGGCGACCGTGTGCGTGACGTTCCCGTAAGCGTCCCTCGCATAGCCGAGCGTGAGCTTGGTCTGTGCGTCGCTCGGATCACCCATCTCGAGTTTGACCACCTCACCGTATTGGTTACGGTTCAAGACCTGCGTCGTGCGGCACTGGGTCTCACCCAGCGCGGTGCTGCACGCTCGTTCCGAGTCGATGCGACCGATGAGCCATGTATTCGGGTCGTTGCTGTACGTACGATACGTGACATTGGTCAGATCGACGTCATCGGTCGTGTCGATCACGCCAAGGACGTTACCGTACTGATCAACGTTGGATACGATCCGCCATGAGTCGCTCAGCACGGTCGTCGGATTGGATTCCGCGGCCTGCACGTACTGAAAATATGTCAGACCATTGGAGGGCGTGAATTTTCCTTCCTCACGCCTTACGCGGTGAATAGCGCCCATCGTGAAGTAGGTCGGAGCATCATTGCTCGCGACCATCTGGAACCTCGTATTCGTGTAAGTGACTTCCACCTGATCGACCATGCCCGGAGTCCAGGCCCACGATCGCACGAGATGACCAGCATAGGGATAAGTCGCAAACGTCGCGTCGTATGTGATGTTATCGTAAAACTCGGCGCTCCCAGCGCTCGTGTTGCCGTCGATGACGATGCGTGCGCCGAAGCCTAGGAAGCCATGGCCGAGATGATCCAGCCGGCCGTCTCGGTACCGGACGAAGAAGGTCCGCGGCACGTTGGCGCCGTTGTTGAAAGTGTACTTCGAGACGACCCGTCTGGCGCCGACGACGCACGATCGCGGGAACGCGCAATCGTTGCCCGCGTCAAAGCGCGGAAGATACGTCATGTTCTCGTACTGCAGCCAGGTATCAGGGATGTTCTGGGTCCGGGCTAGGTCGACGAGGCTCCCGTACTGTATCGTGACAGTGGGCTCGAACCCCGCATCGGTTGAATCGAGCGGGTTCATCCCGTCCGTGACCGCGAGCAGCAGGTCCTGCGGGCCGTCGTTCTTATAGACCGAGAATGTGCCGTTCTCGGGCACCACGATATCGTGACGCCCATCACCGTCGACATCGGAGACCTGGATTGCGCGATAAGGCCCATGGTTCGTGACGGCTTGATCGAAGTACGTAAGATCAGGCGCGAATGGGATGTGTGTGTCGACGATGTGGAACGTACCGGTGTCCTTGTAGTTCGCCTGGAGGACAACCCAACATGCCGCATCATCCTGCGGATTTGCGCAGTGGAACCACATCGGCATGAGAATATCCACCGCACCATCGCCGTTGTAGTCGATGAGCTGCGCGAGATGACCGAACCAGTCCAGACGCTCACCCTGGGGTAGCGGAGGGACCGACAAGCTCTGCACGGGAGCGGCGAACCCCCTTCCGGTGTTCATGAAGGTCCGTGGATGGTCGTCGTCGAAGCCCATCTGCACCGCGTCCGGGAGCCCGTCACCATTGACGTCTGGGAAGACGATCGTGCCGAGCCCGCTCGACGGCTGAAGTGGCAAGTTGGTCTCCGAGATGGACCAGGTGTCTCCGGAGACGTACGAGAGCATTTGATAGGTGCAGTGATCGCCGCATGCTGGGAGTCCGGGCTCGCCGACCCAGAACCCCCTCTCCGGCACAATCAGGTCGAGCTTCCCGTCCGCGTTCAGGTCGGCGATCTTGATCAGCGAGTTACCACCGAACGTCGCCAGAGAGCAGCTACGACCATCGAGCGGCAAGATTGGATGCGTCGTCGCCTCGAACCCCGCAGGAGTCCAAAAGCGCACAGTCCATCGATACGCATCCTGCTGATGCTGCACCGAATCTGGCTCGTTGAAATCGGGTGCGTCGAGCCAAGGGTTGTCGCACTCGATGAGATCCGCGGCGCCATCGCCGTTGACGTCCGCGAGCAACGCACCGAACCAGTTTCCCGGTCCCCAGACGTCTGGAAACGCACGCGCGATTCCGGTGTCGAGTACCTCGAAGCCGCCCGACGGTTTCGCATGAAGCACCTGCCAGGTGGGGACGACAGCATTGGCGGTGTCAAGCAAGAAGTCCTTGCGCCCATCCATGTCGTAGTCGAAAGGAACTCCCCACCACGGGAGGGCATCGGCTTTGTCGTTGGGTCCAAGGGAAGGGTAGCTGGCCAGTTCGATGTACGAGACCTTCTGGGACGACGAGAAGATCGGATCTTCGCCGATGTTGGAAGATAGCGTCCACGAGTCGAACCACGTCGTCGAATCGTCGTTGGCGTGGTGAGGGAGCCTCTCGGACACCACGATGTCGTCCAGACCATCGCCGGTCACATCCGTGAGGAGCCAGTGCGATTTTTGGGAGTAGAACCCGAGCTCCGACGTCGGGTCTGGCGGCGCCTCCGCCCGCGTGACCTTCCGCGTCAACGCTCCCTGATCGTGGCTGCTCCAGGTGAACTTCGTCGGCGGCTTGCACGCTCCCCAAGCACACTCCCATACTTGCTCGAGCAGCGGACGGAAGGTACCCGCGAAGGCGGTGTAGTTGAACAGGTAGCTCCGAACCTCGGTGCCGTCGGGACCGAACATGCGCGCGCTGGAGAGAAGCTTCGAATGGTGAAGCTCCATGCCCGCGGAATAGAACGTCCGGTGAAGATTTGACTCCCTGTAGTCGAAGTGCACCACGCGCGCGCCCGGCGTCGTCTCGTGGCCCGTGTAGCGAATCTCGTCGGGGTAGTGCTCGACGGTGTATCCCTCCGTTGGATCGAGATCATTGTGATAGCGATAGTCGATGGAATTCCCCCGGCGATCCTCCTCTCGGCCGATCCACCACGACGCGACGACATGATCCCTGGCGAGCGCCCGACTGTCCTCGGTGCTGCCGTAGCGGAGAATACGCCCGGCCTTGGTGAAGACCTCGAAGTACTGCGGGCCCTTCGTCCAGCCCCAGTCTCTGTTTCCGGGATAGTGCGCAATGATCTTTTTGAATGTGTCGGGGAAAGTGCGGTATTCAACCATGCCTGGCTGCACGGCGGCTTGCACGAGCCGCACGCCGTCGAGACAAAAGTGATCGCTGGTGTCGTACTTCACGCCGCGGATGACGCCGTCCTGCGCCAGGTTGCTCCCGCACCGGAAGATGGCCGAGAAGCCTCGAAGCCCGAAACCTACGCCGACAATCCCCTGGCCCGTGTTGCTGCTGTACGCCACCGCAAGACTTGGCTCCATCCCTGCACGGCCCGGTGGCACGATGAGTGGAATCGCATATGTTGCCTCTCCGGCCTGCGAGACGGCGAACGAGCCACTGATTCTGCCCGCCGGCTCCGGCTTCTCGGTCGGCAACGCAGTAGGGAAGGGCGAGTGTGATGGATCATACGACGGACAAACGAGGCCAACTTGGTCCGTCCCCGTAGACTCACTCCCACCGCTTGGTTCCGAATCAGAAGGAACTGTCTCGTTGCTCCCAAGCAGGCAGACGAGGAAAATGAATAGAGGGATGAGCGTCCTCCAACGGCGACGCTCATCCGCCGTTCCGCTGGTTGTCGAAGAACGTTCACGGCTCGTCAATGGCTTCATAGGCGCACACGGCTCCTCGCCGAACCGCTCCCCGGCCCGGCCTTCAGCGGGTATCAAGTTATGCCCTTGCACCCGCGTCGTTCTTATACGTCAAGTCAGCCGCGATTCTTGTCAGGGCCTGTCGAATGTATCCCGTAGTGCCAGACCAATGCAGAAAGGGCCGGCACAAGATCATCAAATATCAAGCAGATATCAATAGTTACACGATCAATATCATTCTGCATGGCCATGTTGAATGTATCCCATGGGTCGCTTCGACCTATGGGGGCACGCATCGCCGGCGCCGCCGCCGCCTCGATCGAAGGCGTCGGTGGTTACTTCACCCGCTCTCAGCTCCTCCGCGGCGAAGTCCCCGACTCCGATCTCGGCCGCGCCATCCTCCGCACCTACTTCGGCCCCCGCGGCGGCGACGTCATCCTCTGGATGCTGCCCTTCCACTTCTGGGGCAAGCACGGTGAGCACGACACCGGCACCACCCATGGCACCTTCTATCGCTACGACGCCGAAGTCCCGCTCCTCATCGCCGGCCCCGGCGTGAAGCCCGCCCGCTACGGAACCCGCGCCATGGTCGACCTCGCGCCGACCCTCTCCCACCTCCTCGGCATCGCCACCCCCGCCGCCTCCGAAGGCCACGTCATCCCGCTCGACGGCGCTCGCTGAGCATCATCCCTCCCCTCGCCCATCCGTATCGATTCCACCACGTGTGTGAGCGCCGGTTCTCGCTCGGCGCTCCTTCCACCGACGCAGACCGCGCGCTTGCAATGGTCCCCGCCTTGCACAACCGCCGCGCGATGCGTCGTGTCGCCTTGCTCGCTCTCGTGCTGATCCTCCTCCCCGGTTGTGGGTTCACCAAAGCCATCGGCATCGGCACCGGCGCGGTCGGCGTCGCCGGGACCATCGCGGGCTTCATCGTCCTCGATTACACCGCCAAGCACTCGATGCCGAACGAGGACGAACAAGCCGCCAAAGCCACGAAAAATGGTTACATGGCCTCCGGCGCGCTCATCGGCGGCGGCCTCACCCTCGCGCTCTTGGGCGCAGGCCTCTATCTCCTGGCCGACACCATCGACAAGGACATGCAGCGCGCGCCGGCCAAGAAGCCCGGAAACGACCCACTCCCCAAAGAGGGCGCTCCGGGCGAGTACGAGCTCAAAAGCACCCCTTGATGACGAGCGATGAACGCCTCACGGCCGACATCGCCAGACATCGAATCATCCCATCAAAGATTCCAAATCACGCGCAACACGCTGCGAATCAACTCATACGGCATCACGTGTCGATGCGCCGGATACCACGGCTCGACTTCATTGCAGGTCATGAGGAGGCCGCGCAACGTGGGAAACGACATCACCTGACGCACGTTGGCTTCGTTGAGATCCGCGGAGAGAACGAGGGGAAAGCGCTCTCCGATCTCGCGAATGTCCGCCGGGCCGAGCTCATCGGGGCGGGTCTCTTGGAAGAAATCCCAGGAAGCGGCCACGTCGGTGAAGAGATCGATGGCATAAGCCTCCACCGCGACGCTTTTTTGCAGGCTCTCGATGCGGCTCGTGACCCACGCGGGGTCGTCGTCGTAGCCCACGTCGGCGTCCAGCGCGATGCAGCGCAATCCGAGCGCGCGCACGACTTCGGCCGTGCCTTCGTGGCGGAGCTGATGCTCGCGAAAAAGGGCGAGGTCACCCTGCTTGGCGACGTTGCGACAAGCCTCGATGACCGGCTCCCACTCGAGATGACTGGTGAAGTCGAGCGCGTTCGTGCCGGGGAGCCGGCCCGAAGCCTCCACCGGCGGCGCCGCGAGCACGATCGTCCGCTGCACATGATCGGCCATGCGCTGCAGATCCGCGACGTGCGCCGCATCCGCGAGCCCTGCGATGATGATGATCGGTTCGTTCGGCATCGGCCGGGAGCATACACGGATCCGCAATCACGGAGCCATCGCGCCCCACCGCGCGTCACGAAGCCTTACGGCATGTCAGCCCAATCCAACGAGGCCACGCGCCGGTCAGATCCCAAGCGGTGATGGCCGCCTCATAACGACGTTCCCGCTCCGTCGCGTCACCGCCCCAAGCGATCCATCGCATCACGAAAAGCGGCGCGGAGCGACGATCCAACGCTTCGCCCCATTCGCGGGGCAGCCGGCGGATCCGTCGATAGGAGGCCAGTGTCTGCCGCGATATCTCTTTGCGGAGCGACGCTGGCATCGCCAGATAAGCCACGCAGGTGGCATACCACCCAGGCATCCTCCCGGGGCCGCTCACGAGATCACCTCACGGCTTCGAGCCTCCGCGGTGAGGTAGTGAGTCGCAGGTTGTACGGAGATCGCCTCTCGACGCGCGAGGGCGGGACCACTCGGAATGGACCTCATGTCCATTCATCGACAGAAGCTCGACCGGAGTTGCGTCCATCCCGCGAATATTTCGATCGAAATCCGTGACCACGACCACGGCCCGGGGAAACAGCCACTCGGGTGCTCGCGTCTCTCCCGCTGCAGATCGCGGCAAAGGCCCTTGGAAGAGCGGGTGCGTGCGGCGCTGGGCGCGGGATTCTTGCTCTGCGGGCGACGGCTTCCCTCGGGCCTCTTCGTTCGTGTACATTCCTGTCCCACTCTCGGCGATCCCTCACCCCGGCAGGCCGCAAGGAATCCATGAGGCTCCACCTTCCGATCTTCGTGCTCGTCACCGCCTCGTTCGTGCTCGGCACCGGCTGCAAGCGGCGTCACGCGGAGGAGGACAAGGCCACCACGGCTGCGCCGGCGCCGCCTCCGCCGCCCCCACCGCCTCCGCCGAAGCCGACGGCCACCGCGAATCCGAACGAGGTTCAGCGGTATTCGGACGAGGTCCCGATGGGCACCGTGACCGTGGAGCTGCTGCGTGATTTCGCGGTGCACACGGCGGCGGATCTGAATTCGCCGATCCTCACGCACGTGGGCAAGGGCGTGATGATCAACATCAAGGCGACGCACTCGAACTGGATGCTCATCGAGTACCCGAGCGCGGTGGCCACCATGTCGCCGGGCTGGATCGATCTGCGCAACGTCTACGATCCGCGCGTCCGCGTGCACAACGGCCGGCCCCCGCGGTGCCCGCGCGCCTGCCCGGCGGTCGGCAGCCGGCCTATCCCCCGCCGCGCCGCCGCTGAGCCACGACGATCGAGACGCGAGCCGCGCGCCTCGGCTCAGATCGAGGTCGCTCGCGGCCCCATCGTGATCAAAGGGACTTGCCGGCGAACCAGCCGGCGATCGCTTCGAGCCCGCGAGCATCGTCGTCATCGAAGGTGCCTACGCGGTCCGAATCCACGTCGAGGACCGCGATGAGCGCGCCGGACCGATCGAGCACGGGCACGACGATCTCCGAGCGCGAGCGACCATCACAGGCGATGTGGCCGGGGAACTGCTCGACGTCGGGCACGACGATCGTGCGCCGCTCGGCGGCCGCGGTGCCGCACACGCCGCGAGGGAGGACGATCTCGAGGCAACCGAGCGTGCCCTGATAAGGCCCGACCCGCAGCAGCGAGGGAGACACGGCGCGATAGAAGCCGGTCCACAGGTGACCGAATCCCTGGTGCAGCACGCAGGCCATGGTCGCCATGGCGGCGATCGGGTCCTCGATTCCATGGAGGATCGCGCCGAGCTGCTCGGTCAGCACCTGGTATGCGTCCGCCTTGGGCAAGGTCCGGACATCGAGGGTCGTCTCCGCCATGGCGGTGTCTTATCACGGTCCGCGGCGCGTCTCGCGGCGCTAGCGAGTGAGCTCGTCCGCGCCGTCCGCGTCGCGCCGAAGGTTCTCCCAAGCTTCACCGAAGCGGCCGAGGCCGGCGCCGAGCACGTTGAGGATGACGCACACGTTCCACACCGCGAGCCGCTCGGGAGGCAAAGCGCGGAGCTGGCCGGCGCCGATCATCACGGCGACCAGCACGAAGGAGAAGAGCACGTCGAGCGCGTCCCCCAGATCCCGCCAGCGCTGGGCCGACGCGGGCGGCCGGCGCCACGTCGAGAGCAGGAGCGAAAAGGAACAAGCCGCGAGCAGACGCCGCCCCTGCGCCACGAGGCCGACGAGGTTCACCCCATTGATGAGCGCATCCAGGACGCCGAGACAGACGAGCGCCGTGCCGAAGAGCCGCGCCGAGGCAACCTCCGACCGCCCCACGAGCAATGCGCCGGCCAGGATCTTGAAACCACAGAATGGTAGTCCGACGGTCAGGACCTCGAACAGCTCGAGCCGCTTCGCGCGCTGCGATTTCCGCATGAAATCATTCTAACAGGGATTCGCCGGATCACCGAAGATGCCTTCACCTCACGAGAGAGATGAATGCATTGGAGGTCGCCCATCGAATCAGGCTCGGGCCTTCAATGGTTGAGGAGATCGGCGCGAGGCTCAGGCCTTCAACCGGACCACGGTGCGCGCCGTCGAGAAAGAAGCGTCGTCGCTCTCGATCACGCCGCCGGCGGAGGCGATCAGCGTCTGCGCGGCGTTGTGGGCGACGTCGACCTCGTCGGGGCGCGGGATGGTGCGGAGCATGTCGCTCGAGATCTCCATGGCGGCGCCGGCGAGATCGAGGGGCGCGTCGGCGACGATTTCGATGATCGCGTGCTCGCCGGACGCGCGGCGAAGGCCGCGTGGCTCGAGCGGCGGCGGAGCCACGCGACGCGCGCTGAGGCGCAGTGCGCCGGAGCCCGCGAAACGGTAGGCCCGAAGCGCGAGGTGCGTGAGGGCGAGGGTGAGCTCGTCGATGTGCTCCGGGATCACGATCGCGGCGGCGTCGCCGGCGTCGACCTTGATCGAGCCGTCGCCGATGGCCGGGCCGAGGGTGGCGCGGATGCCTTCGAGGATCTCGCCGAGGGTCGCGCCCATCGAGGCGCGGGCCAGCGCGTGGCGCACGCCGCGGTTGAGCGCGCCGGTGGCGCCCGCCGCGCCGGCGATGGCGTCGACCCGGGCCGTCAGCTCGGCGGCGATGTCGGGCGGGATCTCCGCCTCGTACGCGCGGAGCGCGCCGCGCAGGGCCCGGACCTCGCGAAAGAGCGAGGTGAGGTGCTGCGAGGTTTCACGCAGAAGCTCGTAGGCGAGATCGCCGGTGGCGCGCGCGGCGGGATCGTTGCTGGGATCGCTCGCGCCTTCGACGCGCGCCGCGTCGACCACGCCGGGCGCAGCATCGGGATCGCGCGCGGCATCGATGATGATGCCGTCGATGTGACGAACGGCGCCGCTCGTGTCGCGGCGCGCGGTGGCCCGGATCTGCACGAGGCGCGTGACGCCGTCGGCGCGGCGGAGGCTGACCTGCGCGTTGGCGGCGGGCAGCTCGCCCTTGGCCATGCGCCGGTAGAGGAAGGCGACGCGCTCGCGCTCTTCGTTGGAGACCAGCGTGGTGATGAGCACGGGGCGGGTGATGCACTTGGCGGCGTCGAGCCCGGTGAGCTTGGCGATCGACGGCGACACGCTCTCGAGCACGCCCTCGGTCACGCGGAGGCGAAAGTGCGCGCCGCCGAGCTGCTCGATGAGGCGCCCCAGCGCGCCCAGCTCGAGCGAGAGATCACGCGCGACCAGGAAGCCGCCCGTGCCCTGCACCTCGGAGCTGTACCACTCGATGTGCACGTCGAGCAGCAGCTCGCGGCCGCCGTCGACGAGCGCGGTGACGCGACCATCGAAGACGCGACCATCGGCGTGGCTGCGCGCGATCTCCGCGAACGACGAGGGCGCGAAGAGCGCGCTGAGCGGCTTGTTCTCGAGGCCACCCGCCACCGCTCCGAAGAGGCGCGTCATGGCATCGTTGGCGTACACGACGACGTCGCCGCGCGTGGTGGCGACGCCGAAGGGGATCTCCTCCATCGCGCCACGCAGCAGCGCGAAATCGAGCGTCGCCGGCGCCGTACGTCCGAGCGCCGGCGCAGCGTACGAAGGCAGCGGCGCGCTCGACCCATCTGCGCCGGCGCGCCCAGCGCGGGGTGCGCTCGCGGTCGCATCGACGGCTTGTCCGGCCCGGGGTTTGGGACCGCGCGCGGCCCCATCGTGATCAGCGCCGGTCCGGGGTTTGAGACCGCTTGCGGCCCCATCGTGCTCAGCGCCGGCTTGTCCGGCCCGGGGTTTGGGGCCGCTTGCGGCCCCATCGTGCTCAAGAACGGCGCGAGGGATGAGGCCGCTCGCGGCCCCATCATGATCAGGGACGGCTTGTCCGGCGCGGCCGCTCGCGGCCCCATCGTGATCAGCGCCGGGCGATGACGACACGAAGGATGCCTCTCCGCCCGAGGCTCCCTCGCTCGTCGCGGGGACGTCGGTGATCGACACGAATTTCACCTGGATCCGGGAGTCTACTCCGGATCGGGCAAGAAATCGCGCCTCGAACAGATCGAAAGCAAAGGGAGGCCGGCGGCACGGATCGCCTCGGCTCCACCTTCGAGCCGATCGACCAGCGCCACGACACCGACCACGTCGGCCCCGACCGACTTCAACTTTTCGACCGCTTTGAGCGTCGAGCCGCCGGTGGTGATCACGTCTTCGAGGATGACGACCGGGAGCGCGGGGCGAAGCGAGCGATCGCCCTCGACGAGACGGCGCGAGCCGTGGTCCTTCACTTCCTTGCGGACGTAAAGCGCGTCGAGCGGACGCCCCTTCACGAAGCTGACCAACGAGACCGCGCTCGCCAGCGGACAACCTCCGAGCTCGACACCGGCGACGGCTTCACAGCGCGGCAGCCCCTCGAGCGCCGCGAACATCAGCTCACCGACGAGCGCATGGCCCTCGGCGGTGAGGATGGTCTGCTTGCAGTCGATGAAGAAATCGCTCTCTCGGCCGGAGGCCAAGATCACCCGCTTCTTCTCGAACGAACGCTGCCGCAGCAGCTCGACGAGGCGCTCGCGCTGAGAGATCACCGCGCTCCCTTCCTCCGGATCTGTGCCTTAGCGCCTTTGCGGATGGTCGGCACGACGGGAGGAGGCGGGCCCCCGTTCTCGTCGCCTTCGGCAGCAGCCGAAGCGAGCTCTTCGTCTTGAGGACCGGAAGTGTCCTCTTCCTCGATGTGCGGCGAAGAAGGCGGGGGCGGAGGCGGCTCGACGCGCGCGCTGGGGAGCGTCGCCGAGTCGACGCGCGCAGCCGGACGCGCGGCGGGCATCGGGCGAGCGACCGGCGCAGGCGCGGGACGAGCGGCCGGCGTCGCAGCGCGCGTCGGCGCCGTCTTCGCAGCGGGCACCGCGGCGCGCGCGGCCGGCGCAGGTTGCTTTTGACCACGCGCCGCGGGCGCAGCAGCACGCGTGAGGCCACCCTCGGGGAGCGGGCCCGCGGTGGAGACGTTGCCACGCACGAGCGCGCCGGGGCGGATGCCGATCTGCGGCGCGCCGATGTCGCCGACGACGCGCGCGCCCTCTTCGAGGATGATGGCTTCCGTCGCGGAGACGTTGCCGGCGACGGCGCCGCGCACGGTCACGCGGCGGCCGCTCACGTCGCTGCGGATGAGCGCGCCTTCGCCGATCGCGAGCTCGCCGCTGACGGCGACGCTGCCCTCGACGCGGCCCAGGATCTCGAGGTCGCCCTCGCCGCGCACGCTGCCGCGCACGAGCGTGCCGCGCCCGATCGTCGATGCGGTTTCCACCGGAGGCATGGGTTACACGTCCATGTCGACGTTGCCCTTGAACGAGGCCCCGTCCGCGATGGTGAGCCGAGCGGCCTTGACGTCGCCGACGAGGCGCCCGCCCGCGAGCAGATCGACGCGATCCGACGCCGCGACGTTGCCCGTCACGTGGCCGCCGACCGACAGCGACGCCGCGCCGACGTCCGCCTCGACGACGGCTCCGGCGTCGACGGTGACGGGACCGTCGACGGAGAGCTTGCCCCGCACCGTCCCGCCGACCACCACCTCTTCGTCCGAGGTGATCTCGCCTTCGATCGTGATCCCGTGCCCGATGATCGTTCCCGCCACGTTGTGCTCCTCGTGTCTCGTCGTTGCTTTCGTCGCTCGGCGGCTACGCCCGGATCAGCGGCCGCGGCGAGCCGGGGCCGCGTGCGCTCCCGCGGCCTCGCGCGAGCCCGTGAGCTCGGCCGGGAGATCGAACTCCGCGTCGATGCGCCCCTGGAACGAGGCGCCTTCTTCGAGGACGACCTCGGTGCCCGGGCCCGTGATGGCGCCTTCGACCGTCGCGCCGGCGCGGATGGTGACGAGGCCGCGCGCGGCGACGTCGCCGGTGAGGGTGCCGCCGATGACGACGGCGGACGCCTCGACGTCGCCCGTGATGGCGGCGCCTTCCTCGATGGCGAGCTGACCGCTGATGCGCACGTCGCCCTCGACCTGACCTTCGACGCGAAGATCACCCTCGCCGCCGATGCGCCCGCGCACGCGCGCGCTGCGCCCGAGGACGGACTCGGTCGCCTCGGTTCTCTCGTTCGTCGTGCGCTGTGCTGCCGCCGGACCTCGAAACATGCGCTCGTCTCCCGCTTACGCGCCGAGCGGCGCAAAGCGCGGCGGACCCTACTCCAAGGCGATGCGGCGAGCAACGGCCGCCCGCGCCGAGCCGATCTCGGCCGAAGGCGACGCGTCTTGGCGTAGGCTCTCGGCCATGGACATCGTCTCCTTGTCTCCGCTCCGCACCGGCTCGGTGGTCTGGCAACCGCGGCGGGGTAGCTGGGTGATGACGGCCGTCTGCAAGGCCACGTATACGCTGCTCCCCGGCGTGGCCGAGCTCGCTCCCGAGCAGGAATATCCGAACGAGGACGACAACCACTGGAACGACGATCCGGCGCGCAGCCTGCACTCGCCGAGCGATCTCGTGCCCTTCAAGCCGCGCGCCGACGTCATGCTCGTCGGCCACGCGTTCGCGCCGCGCAACGAGCCCGTTCGATCGCTCGTCGCGCGTGTCCTCGTGGGCGAGGCCGACAAGTCCATCGAGGTCTTCGCCGATCGCGCCTTCGCCCCCGATGGAAGCGTGCACGACACGGCGCGCTTCACCCGCATGTCCCTCCGTTGGGAGCGCGCCGCCGGCGGCCCGGACACGTCGAACCCCGTCGGCGTACGTCCCGACGCGCGCCCCGACACCTTCGGGATGATGTCGCTCCCCAGCCTGCAAAAGCCGGGGATCCTCGTGCAGAGCCCGCGCGACGTCGTCGAGCCCATCGGCTTCGGCCCCATCGCATGGTCGTGGCCGGAGCGTCGCGAGCGGCTCGGGCGTCACGCGGCCGCGTGGGCCCAAGCGACGTGGTCGCAAAAGCCGCTGCCCGAGGACGTCGATCCCGCCTTCTTCAACGCGGCGCCCCGCGATCAGCAGATCGATGGTTTGAGGTCAAACGAACGCATCGTGCTGGAGCACCTGCACCCCGACTACGAGCGCCTCGTCACGAGCCTCCCCGGCCACACGCCGCGCGCCTTCGTGGAGCGGCGCGGCGCCTCTCCACAGGAGATCGTGCTCGTCGCCGACACGCTCTGGATCGACACCGATCGCGGCCTCTGCACCGTCACTTGGCGCGCGCAGATCCCCATCGATCACCCGGCCCAAGCGGGCCGCATCCTCGTGGGCCTGGCCGAGCCCGGCGAGCGTCTCGCGTGGTCCGATCTGGAGCGGCTCGCCGAAGCGCAGGAGATGACCACGAACGACATGAAGATGCCCCCGTCCCTCGACGGCTACGTCGCTCTCCCGACGATCGAAGCCGCGCTGCCTCGAGCGCTGCCGGCGCTTCCCTTCGTGCAACCGACGGCGGAGCCCGCACCGAAGGCCGAGCCCCCACCGCCGCCATCGCGCCGCAACACCGATCCGCTCAGCCAAACCTACGACGAGGTGATCCCGTCCCTCGCCGCGGCACTCCCCTTCGGCGCATCGAGCGCGCCGCCTCCCGCGGTGAGCGCTTCGCCTCCGTGGCCTGCGCCTCCGGCGCCGCCCGCGCAGCCGAGCGGAGATGCAACGCCCTCGTGGCTCATGCAAGCACGCCCAGCCACACCGAGCGGCGCTGCGACACCGCCGTTCGCCGCGCCGCCGCTGCCCATGCCGCCGCCGCGCCCCGCGCCGACCTTCGGCCCGCCGCCGAGCACGCCGCCCGGGCCTCCTCCGCTTCCCCCGCCGCCGTTGCCCGCGCCCGCGCTCGCACCGCCGCCGTTGCCCACATCTTCGCTCGCATCATCCTCGCTGCCCGCGCCCTCGCTGCCCGCACCGTCGCACGCGGCACCGCCGCCGCTCTCGACACCACCGTTGCCCGCAGCGGCACACGCATCGGCACCTGCTCCCTCGCACGCGCCTCCGCCTGCTCCATCCCACGCGCCACCCCCGCTGCCCGCTGCCGCGCTCGCGCCCTCGTTGCCTGCACCATCGTTGCCCGCGCCTTCACATGCGCCGCCCCCGCTGCCTGCAACCGCGCTCGCGCCCTCGTTGCCTGCACCATCGTTGCCCGCGCCTTCACACGCGCCGTCGTTGCCCGCGCCCTCGTTGCCCGCGCCTTCGCATACGCCGCCCCCGCTGCCCGCAACCGCGCTCGCGCCCTCGTTGCCGCCTGCGCCTTCGCGATCCGCACCATCGCAACCGGCGCCGCCCGTGGTGCCGCCGCCGCGCCCGAACGAGATGCGGCCGCGCGCCATCATCGATCTCTTGTGGTTCGATCCGACCGTGATCCCGCGCATCCTCCGCGCGTGGAAGGCGACGCTCGACGCCCAGCGATCGAAGGCCGCCGGCAGCGAAGAGGACGATCGCCGCGCCGTCGCAGCGATCCTCACGCGCGGCGAGCCGCTCGCGCCCGACGAGCTCGGCGACGCGATCGCGGAAGCCGTCGACGGTGACGGCTTGTTCACGCCGCCGCTCGTGTTGCTCGATGGAGATCTCGTCCTCTCGCTCGAGCACGATGACGAGAGCGCGCCCCTCGATCCGCGTCGCTACCCAACGCGCATCGTCTTCGGCGGCACCTGCGTCGCCGGCGTGCTGCTCTCCACCGACGACGATGGGCCCGGTGTCCCGGCCTATCTGCCGGAGCCCGTGAGCGCGCGGCTCCCGCTGTTTCGGAGGTATCGGGCCCGCCTCATCGCGGAGGCCCACCTCGCGCAGGACGAGCGTGAGGCGAGCCCGGTGGCCTTGCGGGTGGTGGCGATCGCGCGCGCGGTGCCGTTCGAATCGATCGGGCAACCGCGCGCGTGACACGCCCCGCGCGGGATTACCTGCGCGAGCTCATGAGGATGCGGAGGATGAACATGAACAGGTTGCGGAGCTGAACCAGGAGCGCGAGGCAATCGCCGACCGCGTCATCCATCTCGCTCGACCGCAGGATCCGGCTCGTCTGGAGCATCAGCATGCCCCCCGCCACGATCGCGCCCACGCTGCAGATCGCCAGCGTGAACACCTCGCTGCTGATGAAGGCGGCCACGATGGCGCCGATGAACACCACCCAGAAGCCCATGCTGAGCGTCGCGCCAAGATAGGAGAAATCCTTCTTGGTGATGAACACGTAGCTCGTCGCGCCCGCGAACACGCTGCCCGTGATCAGGAACGCGCCGAGGACGGGCGCCGGGCTCATCGTCCTGCCGAGGCCCGCGTAGAACTTCGCGACGAAGACCATGGGCGCGAGCTCCACGCCGATGAGCGCGGCCACGCCGAAGAGCGCCACGAGGTTGACGCCCTTCACCTTGGAGACCGCGCTCGCCACCAGCGTCCCCACGAACAAGAGCCCGAACGCCGCGTACATCGCGACGTGGCTGCTGAGCAGGATGGCCGTGATCATCGGCACCGCCACGCGATGTCCCTCGGGCGATATCATCACCTCCGTAGGCCCGAGCGTCGTGGCCGCGAGCCCGGAGAGGCCGGCGATCACCACGCTCGCCAAGAGCAGCCCGTAAACTTTGCGCAGGTACTTCACCCGGTCCGTCGTGAGCGCGGGCGCAGCCGACGCGCCGCCCACGACCACACCACCGCCGGCCGACGAAGACGTGGTGAACACCGCGCCGCCGCCCGCATACGCGGGCGTCCCATACGCTTGCTGCTGCGGGTAGCCGCTCGGCGCGGCACCGTACTGTTGCTGCTGCGGATAGCCGCTCGGCGCGGCGCCGTACTGTTGCTGTTGCTGCTGCGGGTAGCCGCCCATCGGCGGGCCGTACGCTTGTTGTTGCTGCTGCGGGTAGCCTTGCGGATAGCCGCCCGGTGCGGCCACGTATGCACGCACGTGGAAGCCGCCTCCCGGCAAAGGTTGCGCGTCGAAGGACAGCCCCTGCGCCGCTGCGGCTTGCCGGTGCTGCTCCACGGTCATCTGATCCGCCTGCGGGTTGCCCGTGGCGATCCTCGTCTCCCATCCGCTCATGCGGCGGAGCGTAGCGGACGGGCGAGCAGCACGACAGAGCGGCGCACGCGCGTGTCATCACCGCATGGGCGTGCGGGCGGACCGGGCCTTGCCGGGGCAGGGGTCGGCGGTTACTGTTGCCCCTCACCCCGAGCCGCCCGCGTTGCGCAGCCCGCGCCGAGGCCGGCATCGGGCAGGGAGCTACGCCATGGCCGGCAAGAATGTCCACGAGTTCACCCACGACAACTTCGAGTCCGAGGTCCTGCAGTCCGACCTCCCGGTGCTGGTCGACTTCACCGCGACCTGGTGCGGCCCGTGCAAAGCCCTCGCGCCCATCGTCGAGAAGGTCGCGGACGAGTTCCAAGGCAAGGTCAAGGTGGGCAAGCTCGACATCGACGCCGCGCGCCCGATCGCCGAGAAATACCGCATCCGCAGCGTGCCGACCGTGATGGTGTTCCGCGGCGGCCAGAAGACGGGCGAGCACGTCGGTCTCACGACCCGCGACAAGCTCGTCAAGCTCCTCGGCGTGAGCTGATCGTCACGATGGGGCCGCGAGCGGCCGTGATCACGATGGGGCCGCGAGCGGCCCCGCGCTGGACGAGCCAGCGCTGATCACGATGGGCCGCACGCAGCCCGTGCTCGCACTGGACGAGCGCTGAGCATGATGGGGCCGGCAGCACGCGGCCCCATCGCCTAGGCCGGACGATCCGGCCTTCCGTCCGCCTCCGACGACATGCGAGGTAGACAGCCCTCCTGCATCATTCCGGTATTCTCCCGAGGCCATCGTGAGCATCGAGGAATGCGCATGCATCTCGCGTGAGCTCGACGAGCACATCGGTGCGCGCATCGGATGGGCCCGCATCGACGCGCGTCGCTTCCGTGCGCTGCGTGCGTCTGCTCCGCATTCGCGTGCGAACCTCTGATAGCGTGGCGTGGTGATCTCGGGTTTGGAGCTGCGCGACGCCATGTTGGGCTCGGTGATCGAGAGCCCGGCCCGCGTGCGCTACCACCTCCGCGAGGTCATCGGCGAAGGCGGCCAGGGCTGGGTTTACAAGGCCAACTACGGTGAGCCCGACGGCTTCTGGGTCGTCGTCAAAGTGCTCCGGCCCGAGTGCGTGCACAGCGAAGCGCTCCGTCGCTTCGAGCGCGAGGCCGAGGTCCTGCGGCGCCTCGCCTCCGTCCCTTCGCCGAACCCGCACATCGTCCGCTTCTACGACTACGGCGTGTTCGCCACCGGCGTCCGCGATCAGAGCATCGAGCTGCCCTTCATCGCGCTGGAGCACGTCGACGGGCAGACGCTCGCCAGCGTCATCCGCAGCCACGGCGGCTTCGGCCTCCCCATCGCGCGCGTGCGCCGCCTCATGCGACAGGTCGCGCGCGCGCTCCACGCCGTGCACGAGCAGCGCATCGTCCACCGCGATCTCAAGCCCTCCAACATCCTCCTCACGCACCACGACGGGCAGGAGATCGCCAAGGTCACCGACTTCGGCCTGGTGAAGCTGCCCGATCTCAGCACCAACAAGACCATCTCCGTCGCCGGCGCGAGCCTCGGCTACGCGCCGCCCGAGCAGTTCGAGATGGGCAACACCCGCGTGAGCGCGCAGACCGACGTGTTCTCGTTCGCGTCGGTGCTCTTCGAGGTCCTCTGCGGCACCGAGGCCTTCCCGCTCAAGCACGGCGACACGCCCATCCGCGTGGTCGCGCGCATGCTCACCGGCGATCGCCCCTCGCTCACGCGCGTGCACGCCACCGTCCCGCGCGAGCTCCGCGATCGCGCCGAGCTCTGCGCCGCGCTCGATCGCGAGATCGGCCGCGCGCTCAGCGCCGATCCGGCGGTGCGACACGGCTCCATCCGCGAGTTCTGGGAGCAGGTCGAGCCGCTCCTCGACGAGGCCGGCAGCCGCACGCACCTCGACGAGTCGGCCACCTTCGCGCCCATCGTCAACACGGCGCCGCGCATCACCGTCAACGTCCCCAACCCCGACTGGCGCATGACCGGCCAACCGCTCGCGGGCGAGCGCCTGCGCGCCGCGGTGATCGCGGCCGATCGGCACTCCATCGTGGCCGTCGGGCTGCACGGCCTCTACCGCTTCGCGCGCGGCGTGTGGGCCGCGATGCAGCTCCCGAGCGGCGTCGACGCGCGCTACGTGCGCGGCGTCCGACGCGGCCCGCGCGGCGAGCTGCTCATCTACGGCGACGGCGGCTTCGCCATGACGATCACGCGATCCGGCGGCGCCGAGCGCCTCCCCATCGTCGATCGCGATCTCGTCCTCCTCGGCGCCCACGCCGACGAGCACGGCATCTTGTTCTGCGGCGAGCGCCTCTCGCGCCCCGTCGGCGTGCTCGTCGATCTCCCCAGCGCCGGCCCGGCCGAGATCCGCAGCATCGACGGCACGCCGCGCCTGCACGGCGTCACGCGGCTCGCGGGCGGCGCCATCGTCCTATGCGGCGCGCAGGGCGCGTTGTTCGAGGTGAGCGGCGGCGAGGTGCGCCCCATTCGCTGGGGTCGCACCGGCCATCTCTACGCGACCACGGCCGCGCCGGACGGCGGCGCCTACGCGGTCGGCAGCGGCGGCCACGCGCTCCGTATCTCGCCCCCGGCCGCGCTGCCCGGCCTGAGCGCGCCGCCCACGGCCACGCTCGAAGCCGTCCAGACCACCCGTGATCTCACGGGTGTCGTCCTCGACGAAGACGGCCTCGCCTGGGCCGTCGGCGGGCAGGCGCGGCTGCTCCAACGGCGACAAGCGACATGGACGCGCGTCCCGCTCGATCCCGCCGCCGAAGGTCGCCTCGTCGCGGTCCGCCCTTGTCGTGATGGCATTACCGTCCTCGTCGAGAACGGCGCCGTGCTCGAAGGCCCGGGCACCCACGAGACGCCGCCGCCCGCCGCCGTATCCACCCGCGGCCGGCCGGATTGAGCGCGCTTTTCCATCGTTTCCCATCGTTTCCCATCGTTTCCCATCGTTCACCGCCCGCGTTTCGTCCTCACGCGTGCTCGCGTCTCTCCGGCCGGCGTGCGCCGATTCGACGCGCGGAGACGTCCTGGCACGGAACCCGCACAACCTCGAATCCCGTGTCCGTGCGAAGGCCCAAGAGCGCATTGCGGCGACACACCGCCATCCTGTCCGACGTCCATTTGAGCCAAGCTCACCCCCAAGACGATCGCGATCCCCTCTGGATGCGCTACCGCCGGGCCGAATATCACCCCGACGACGATTTCGCGAAGCTCGTCGATCACCTCTTGGCCACGCGGGGCGCCGACGAGATCGAAATCGTCTACAACGGCGATGTCCTCGATTTCGACGCGCCGTGGGTGAAGGACGGTCACAGCAGCTTCGACGAGTTCCCCGTCGACGAAGCCGGCTGTGCCGAGCACGTTCGGCGCATCATCACCGATCACCCCGTCTGGTTCGCCGCCGCCGCCCGCCTCCTGGCCGCGGGACATCGCATCTTGTTCATGTCCGGCAACCACGACGTCGAGCTGTGTTGGCCCGGCGTGCGCAATGCCATCCGCGAGGAGCTCGGCCGCCTCGCGGCCGCAATCGATCGCCCGCTCGACGCGAGAGCCTTGGAAGAGCGCGTCCGCTTCCGCGCCTGGTTCCACGTCACCGAGGACGGCATCTACCTCGAGCACGGCAGTCAATACGACATCTTCAGCGGCGTCCGTTATCCGATGCTCCCCGTCACCCGATCACGGTCCCGCATCCACCCCCAGATGGGCAAGCTCGCCTTCAAGCGCACGGGCTCGCGCATGGGGTATTTCAACCCCTATTACGAAGAGACATTCTATCTGGGCTTGGTCGGTTATCTGCAGCACTGGTGGGAGCATTATGCGCTCTCGCACCGGCACATCATGCGCACCTGGTTCTGGGGGAGCGTGCGCACGGCCATCGAGATCTGGCGCCATCGCCACGACGAGGATTGGGTCGCCGAGAACCGTGAGCTGGCGCGCGCCGAGACGGGCGCCGACGATGAAGCCATCGATCGCACCTTCGCCCTCGCGGCCACGCCGGCGGAGCGCACCATGCTCCCCATCCTGCGGGAGCTCTGGCTCGATCGTCTGGCCATCCTGCTCCTCGTCATCGCCCTCATGGTCGGCGCCGGGCTCGCCGGCGGCGTGCTCGCGGCCGGCATCGTGCTGATTCTCGCCCTGTCCGCCGTCGCCGTGTACGAGCTCGTCGTGCCCAAACCGGATCTCCGCAGCTACGACACCGCCCCTTCGAGCGTGAAAGAGCTGTTTGCCATCCACGGTGTGCGCGCGGTGTGCATGGGCCACACACACCGTCCCTTCGGCCATTGGGAGGGCGACGAGACTCCATGTTTCCGTGGCAACAGCGGCTCCTGGTGCCCAGCCTTCCGCGATCAACGCTGCACCGAGCCGGTCTTGGCCAAACGCCCCTTGTTGCTCCTCACGAGCGAAGGAGACGCCCTCCACGGCGGCCTCTTCTGGTGGGACGGCCAAACCCTCCTCGGCGACGCGGAGTCCACCGAGCCCCCGCCCCCACGCCGCGAGCCCAAGCCCCACACCGACGGCGCCACGAGCGACGCCGTCTGACAGCTCGCCTCGGGGGATGACGCGAATGCCCCGCTCGAAGGGGCGATTGACGTGCGTCAGCTCCTTCTCTCGAGCACGTCTTCGACGGTTGTCGCGCTGCTTCCGTCATCGAGGTGCAGTAGAAGACCGAGCATGATCCAAGGACCCTTGCTCGTCTCTGCCGCACGCCACACGGCCTCGTGTATCGCTCTCGAAGCGATGATGGAAGCTGTATGAAGGCGCCCGCCGCAAACTACGTCGTTGCCGAGGAGGCAGGCCTCGTGACCATACAGCTCGCGGCCGTGTCGGGGCGCGCTCCTGGCACGGGCGTGCGGCTGCGGCTCACTCCACCGCGGGCGCTCCTGCGCGAGGACGAGCATCTCTTCGACGAGAAGGACGCCGCGCCGCTGGTGAAGAAAGCGATCGCCGCCGCGGACGTGCCCTGGACCGACACCGCCATCGGCTGCGGGGTGGTGACGGTGAGCTTCGGCGCGAAAACGAAGAAGGACGCGAGCGCCGTCCAGACGCGGTTGGAAGCGCTCGACGTGAAGCCCTGGAAGATTCGAGAGGTCCTCGTCACGTCCGACAACGCCGAGCGCCTCCGGCGGCTGCACGACGAAGCGAGCTGGGCCGCCGCGCCAAAGGGGGTGAAGCCGGACGCGCGCCTCGCGAAGGCGCTCGCCAAGGAGAAGCCGGAAGGGCCGGGGCTCTACGAGCGCTGTGAGCTCTCCACGAAGAAACCCTCGCTCGCGGCGGTGAAAAAGGGGCTTTTGTGGCTCAACGGCGAGCTCGAGCGGATCGAGCCCATCGTGCTCTCGGCCTTGAAAACCGCACCGGAAGGAACGCGACTCGGCCTCGTCATCAATGCGCACCCGCGACAGAGACGGGTCGACTTCCAGCTCGTCGGCGCGGACGACGGAGACGACACCGAGCTCGTGAGCCTCGAAGACGGACGAGCGCTGGTGCTGGAGCGGCTCCTCGGTGCCCCCCGAGATCAGATCCGGAGAATCGCGGGCATTCTCTGGAAGAACAATCACGTGAAGGCGCTCCCGAAGGCCAAGCGCATCGACATCATCGCGGAGAGCTGAGCGCGTTTTCCCGGCGGCACCGAGTCCCGTCGGGTACCATCCTCACCGATCCCGCCATGACCGACCCCGAAGACATCATTCCCACCTTCGCCGAATGGGTCGAGCACTCCTTCACCGATCCTCTTCCCATGGTGCCCTGGGACGAGCTGCCCGACACGGTCGTCGCGGGGTATCTCGCCGAGCTCTTCGAGGAGCCCCGCGCGTGGGCTGATGCGCTCTCGGACGAACGCATCAACAAGGGCCTTTGGTTCATCTGCGGGTTCGATGGATATCTCCGGCAGGCGCGGGGCCCCGACGTTCCCAAGGACCTCCAGATTCGCTGGGTGCGCGCGCTGCGCCACCTGTATCGCGATCTCTTCGCCCCTCGCTGCACACCGGATCTCGGCCACATGCAGGTCGCCGGCGCCGTCACCGGCTCTCCGCTCAATAGCATTTGTTACATGCTCTGGGACTTGGGCCAGCTCGAAGGCGCGGCCATGTTCCCCGGCAGCGAGCACCTCGTCGACCCCATCTTCGACGTGCTCACGTACGCCCTGAGCCTCGATTCGCCGGCATGCCAAGAGAGCGCCCTCCACGGCCTCGGGCACCTCAAACAGTATCACCGGGCCCGGGTCGAAGGCATCATCGACGCATTCATCGACCAGAGGCCGAACCTCGATGTCGATCTCCTCGCCTATGCCCGAAGGGCACGCAGCGGCCGCGTGCTTTGAAACGAAAGGCTCGTTTCGTCGGTCATACCGAGCCCCGCCGCACCATCCGCACCACCGCAATCGCGGCCGTCCACAGATCCGGTTTCGCCATGGCCCATCCATCGCGCGGGCGGCGCGCGATGACATCGGCAAACGAGTCGTTCAACACCCAAGCATCGAGCGTTGCGCCCTGGTTCGTCGTGCCGATGGCCACCAGCCGATCGACGCCCACCGCCTGCCCTTCGCTCAGCGCGGCCATGAAAGGCTCTCCCAACCGACCATCGAGCCAAACCGTGGCGCGGCTGCGTTTGGGGACGAGCAGGCGGCTCGCATGGAGAGAGACGCGCCCATCGCTGTCGCAATCGAAGAGGGTGACCCATAGATCGATGTCTCCCGTGTTCTCGACGCGAACGCAGAAGCAGTCTCCCTCTTCGATCCAAGCCTCTTCGGCTTCGTCGAAGAGGCCCGCCGTGAGCTCGTAAAAGGACGCATCGCGGACGGGGATCTCGGGGAGAGGCGGATCCTGGAACGCATCAGGGCGTACACCGGCGCGAGCACGGCAATCGAGGAGATCGAGGCGCAAGCGGGGCTCGCGCTCGGTGCAGCGCTGCGCCAAACGAAGGGGCGCCGAGTAACGGCGATGATGCTCGAGGACGTCGAGGATCACGTCGCGCTCGCGCGCCACACCTGCTTCGGCGGAGATGAAAGGCCATGTCGGCTCACCGGGCTTCTCGCCGGAGCCATGGACATCATCGGTGAGGGCCCATGATCCATCGGATCTTCGGACCAGCGTGACTGCGCTCTTCTCGCCCGGCTTCGCGGCGCGCCACGAGCCCGAGGCGGCGAGCCGCGCGGCGAGGGCAGGATCGTCGGGCTCGAACGCGACCGCGAGCTTCACCGCCTCACCGGCCTGGATCAAGCGACCGCGCGCGCCTGCGGAAAACCGTGGCGCATCGAGCGCCACCGGCTCCGAGATGGCCGACATCGCATCTGCCGCGGCGATCGGCAAAACCCCTTTGCGCGCGGCGCGATCCGCGGGGGAATCGAGCGGAGGAAACCAGAGCGGCTCGGGCGGCGCGAGGGGCCCATATACGGCCACGACGGCGCCTCGGGTCACGTCGGCGAGCGCGCCGGCGTCGATTCGATAGGTCGACGTCGCGGCGTCGAACGTCAGGGCATACCCGATGTCACCTTCTTCGGGCGGCCCGCCGAGCACGCGGCGAGCAGGGTTTTGCGACAACCATGGATGCTGGCGCGGATGCGCCGTCTCCACCGTCGCCGCCACCCGGCGCCAGATTCGGCCCCAGCGCAGCTCCGCGAGATCGAGCCCGGCGACGTCCGGGCTTTGGAGCGCTTCGAGGAGCGCGCGGGTGAGCGCGCCCTGGCTGAGGGACATCGATCCTTCTTCGATCGGACCGGGCGACTCACACGCGATCTCGTTGTCGAGGCAAGCGGCGACCACCATCGCTCTTCCCCAGGAGCGTGCCAGTCCAGCTTTGCTCTCCAGATCGGGAGGAGCCATGTGCACCGGCAGGGCGACATCGCCTTCGGACGGCAAAAGGCGTCGCGCCCGCGTGCCCGGCGCGACGGCGTCTCGGGCCATGCCCGCCGAGCAGCAACAATCGAGGATCACGGTGATCGCCGGCGTGCGAGCCTCGATGCGAAGGAGCGCGCGCTCCAGCTCCCAATCGAAGACGAGCTGCTCCCGCTCGTCGCCGTGCTCGTCCACGATGCGATTGTCGGTCGGCACGAGCGCCTCGTGCCAGCGACGCTGGCCCGACACGGCCAGCTCGACGAATCGATGGGTCCCATGCCCCGCATGATGAATGAGGACCCGATCGCCGAAAGCCACCTCCTCCCCGGCCAAAGCATCCAGGGCCGCGAGGATGTTGGCGCGCGTGGGCAGCCGCGCCGGCACCTCCGTCGGGCGCGCGATGCCGTCGGGGATGGGGGCCGCGAGGCGCGTGATGCGCTCGGCCGGCACGCCGGCGCGCTCGCGGAGAAAAGCCTGCATCGCGTCGATGTCGTTGACCGCGCCACCGAGCGGCGCTCCGGCGGCATAGGCATCGATGCCAATCAGCAAGACATGATATCGCGGCGCCTCCGCTGCCATGCGCGCTCAGCGGTCAGCGAGATCGGTCTTGGGGTAGATGCGCGAGACCATCTCGAAATCGGCCTCGTCGATCACCGACCCTCCGAGGATCGGCTCACCGCTCTTCGTGCATTCGCCGGGGATTTCGTAGCACATGATGGATCGAGGATCGGGGCGCTCGGTGCTCAGGATGGATCCCTCCTCCAAAGGAGAGAAGAGCTGGAGCACGACGTCTTGCCGCGTCCAGCGCTGGGTGCGCATGTAATAGGCAATCGTCCGGTCGCGATCGAGGAGGTCGATGAGCTCCTGCCGGAGGTGCTCGTGAGGGAAGCCGAGCGTATGGCCCGTCTCGTGGCACACCACCCGATCGAGCTCGGCGTCCGGCGTCTCGAGGGTGAAACCATCGAGATTCATGGTCGGCTCGCCGGGGTGATTCCTGATGTCGATGCCGAGCCAGGACCAATGACCGTCGTTGAGCTTCCGGGCGATGCGCACGTCGGCGTGGTCCACGTCGGCGGTGGTCTCCGTGAAGGCGACATTGGCCGTCTTGCTCCAAGCGTTCATGCGATCGAGGATTTTGCGCCGCAGCTCGGCCTCGGGATCGTCGAGGAAGCCGACGGTGAGCGAGACACCCGTCTTGGGCCAGCGCAGCCGAAGGTCGAGCGTGAGCCGGCCGGACGACGCATCGAACGCCTCGGGTGCATCGATGTCGAGGCCTTCGGGTACGTTGTCGGGGCGGATGGCCTGTGCCTGCTTGGCCAGGTCTCTCCACCGCTCGGGCGGGGGGTGCTTGGGAACGCAGATGGGAACGTAGCGGGCGCTCGGCATCGTGGTCCTCCCTCGTCGCTCGATCCTTGCTACACGAGAAGATCGATCGATCCAAGAGTGACCGCCCGCGAAATGCCGGGAACGCGGGGAATCGGAGACTCCGAATCCTCGCGCTCCCCGCGCTGCTTGGCGCATCGGAGATCGGGCCGGCGGCCCGAGGATCAATGGCGCTCGATCACGATCTCGACACGACGGTTGTTGGCGCGCCCTTCGGCGGTGTTGTTGTCCGCCACGGGGCGGGAGGGGCCGAGACCGACCGAGCGAATGCGGCTGGCGTCGACGCCCTTCTGGACGAGGAAGGTACGCACGGCCTCGGCGCGGTTCTTGGACAGCTCGTCGTTGAGGCTTTGCGGACCACGCGAGTCGGTGTGCCCCTCGACGACGATGGAGCCCTCGGGGCTCTCGTTGAGCGCGGCGGCCACCTGCGCCAGCCGATCCTGCGCGATCGGGAGGAGCGTGCTTTGGTTGGTGGCGAAGAGCACGCTGCCATTCAGGGTGATGACCATGCCGCGCGCTTCGTCCTTCACGGCGGCGATCTTCTCCAGACTGGCGATCGCCGCGGCCGCGCGCCTCTCGGCCTCGTGGCGGGCGCGCTCCTCCGAGGTGAGCTGTCGTTGCTGCGCGGCCATCACCTGCTTTTGCGCCGCCACCTCGGCCCGCGACGCGGACAGCTCCGACTGCGCCCGTTGCGTCTGCCAGGCACGCAGTTGGGAGATGTCCTTTTCGGCCGTCGCCTCGTCACGGCGATCGGCGGCCAAGGCCCCACGCGTATCGGCGAGCTGCGCCCGTCGCAAAGCCACGTAGGCGAGATCGCGCGTCCTTTGGGACTCGGGATCGTCTCGGAACGATCTCTCGGCCTTCTCCAGCGCCTGGCGCGCCGAGAGCACCTCGGCCGGCACGAGATCCTGCGCCTGTCCCGCCCGCGCCTGGTCATAAGCGCGCCGCGCCGACACCAGCTCCGCAGGCGGCGTCGCCGCCGCACAACCGACAACGGCAGCCGCGCTGGTAGCCTGGAGACCGAACACGAAAAGGCTCATCAGGGTGCGTGACATGGAATCTTCTCCTCACGAAAGATGGTGGGACTCAGCCCCGCGGCCCCAAGGCCGACACGAGGCCCCAAGTGCTTTTTCTCAAACGATCTCGCCTGGACCGATACCCGTTTGGGAGAAGGCTCCTCTGCGAGGCTCGGGCCAACCCAGGATGGAGGTCCCAAACGAGTCTCCCCACAGGGCACCACCACGCCAGGCCCGAATCGTGGCTCTCGATGCCAGCAAGCCAACGTCAGGCCCGAGCGGCGCCGCCTTCAAGCCAGCGCGGGTGGTCCGGGGTGTGGGGGCCCCAAACGAGCTTTGCTCGTTTGGGGGAGAGGGCGCGAGCCCTCTCCCGGGACCCAACTCGCCCTCTCCTGCGACTCAATGCGACGCCGTGCTGCGGAGTCGCTCGGCTTCGGCGAGGAGCGCGCGGGCCTTTTCGCGGGCCTCGACTTCGCGAGCCAGCGACAAGGACAGCTCCGCGTCGATTTGCGCCCGCGCGAGGGTGGCCGCGGCGCGCTCGTGCTCGCCGGCGGCGATCAGCTTCTTGGCCTCGGCGATTTGATCGCGCGCCATCTTCAGGTGGAGCGAGGCCTGCGGCGTGGAGTCACCGCCGACCTCGGCCGCGCTGCGGATCGCCGCCTCGGCGGAGGCGAGCCGCTCGGCGGGGACAGGCGTGCCCGCGCAGGCGGCCGTCGAGAGCACAGGCACCAAGGCCCACAACCATTTTGCGTGCAACATCGTATCTCCTCCTCGGAGGCCGGAGCCATGGGGCCCAGGCGCGCCGGGTCTGACGGCGACTCCGACGAGCCGCCGTATGCTCGTGCACCGCGCTCTCGCACCGATCGTGCCGGGCTTCTTCACACGGCGGGGACTCGCGTCCCCGCCGCCCCACCGGCGGAGCCGTCGGGGCCCCACCACCCCGCGATCCACCCGCAATTTCCAGGGCGTTTCGCCGCTTCGGGCCTGGCGCTCGTCGCATCGAGATACGCGATCACGGACAAAGTCATCAGCCGTGTGAATTCGAGGAGGAGAATGGTTTGGAGAAAAGTCCGCGAAAAAGGCACCGCAGGATGTCCCCGTCCCACGGCCCTGGGACCGTCCCACGTCGATGTCCGTCACCCGCGAGGAAGCACGACGCTCATCGAGCCGGCATCATTCGAATGGATTCTTCAGCTCCGAGCCGGGCTTGCGCAAAGGGCCTTTGACCTTCGGGGGCGCGGCGGACGCGGTCGCGGTGATTGCGGGCGGTGGCGGCGGCGCCGGCGCGGCTGAAACCGTGGGCGCGGCGGCGGAGGCGGGCGTGACCACGGGTGTGACGGCGGGTGGAGCGACGGAGCTGGCCAAAGGCGTTGGGGCGGACACGATGGGTGTGGCGCCTTGACTCAGTGTCACACTTCGCATCGACACAAGGGCAATCCCGACC
This sequence comes from Minicystis rosea, assembly GCA_001931535.1. Taxonomy (GTDB): domain Bacteria; phylum Myxococcota_A; class Polyangia; order Polyangiales; family Polyangiaceae; genus Minicystis; species Minicystis rosea. The sequence continues at coordinate 12,316,573 of CP016211.1, read as the reverse complement.
GCGATGACGGCCGCGGCCCCGCCGGCGAGCGCGAGCACGGGAGTCCGCCGCGTCTCCCGAGGCGAGCTCTCCACGGGCATGGTCGAGGGCGTGGCGGGCGGAGCCTCGCGGGCGGGCGCCATCATCGTGGTGGCGGTGGAGCGCGGCGAGATTTCCACCGAAGGTGGTGGGCTCGAGGGCGGCGCCATTTCGATCCTCGCGGGGAACGAAGCGGTCTTCACCCGCGATCCCACGCGCCGCACGTCGTCGTCCTCGAGCCAAGTGGAACGCAGGGAAACGCCGCTCAAATCATCGGTGACGCCGCGATCCCAAAGCCACACCGAGAGCGCCCGGCCGAGCTCCCGCGCGGACTGCCAGCGCTTGGCGGCGGGCGCGAGGCCGCGTTCGACGATGGTCCAGAGCTCGGGCTCGTCGACGCCGTGCGCCGAGAAAGGCGCGACCTTGCCGATCGAGAGCGTCAGGATCTCCATGTACGTGTCGCCCACGAAGGGCCGCACGCCGGTCACCGCCTCGTAGAGGACGGCGCAGATCCCCCAAATGTCGGTGAGATGATCGGCATCGGCGCCGCGGAGCTGCTCCGGCGCCAAGTAGGCTGGAGTGCCCATCACCATGCCTCGTTGGGTGATGCGAGACATCGATGTGCGCGCCAAACCGAAGTCGATGAGCTTGGGCCGCCAACGACCACTGTCGTCGCGCGCGAGGAAGATGTTCTCCGGTTTGATGTCCCGGTGAATCATCGAGCGCCCGTGAAGCGTCAGGAGCGCGCCAATGATCGGCAGGAGCGTGCGTACGGCGGCGATGGGCTCGAGGCGGCGGTCGCGCGCGAGCACGCTCCCCATGGCCTCGCCGTCGAGCAGCTCCATGACGAGGAAGGGATCGCCGCCGTTGGTGCGGCCGGTGTCGAGCACGCGCACCACGGCGGGATGATCGATGCGCGCCGCGGCTTGCGCTTCACGGAGCAAGCGCTCGCCGAGCTCGATCGGCTCGCCTTCCGTGTGGACGACCTTGAGGGCGACCTGCACGTCGAGGTCGAGGTGGTGAGCGACCCACACCACACCCATTCCCCCTTGGTCGAGGGGGCGAATGAGCTGGTACTTGCCTGCGATGCGCTGACCGGGTGAAAACCCGATGCTCACGGGCACGTCGCTCTCGGGAGGATCGAGAGACTGCGAACCCGTGCGCGGCATTACGTAACGGTATCACAATACCGTTCATGATCGCGAGAGGGCAAAGCGATCAAAAAGCGATGGCGGAGGGGGCTTGACCCACCTCCGCCGAGCCCCAGGGACACGCGTCCGTACGGGTCGATTCGCAGCTCAGGCCGCGCGGACCTCGCCCAGAGTGAGGATCTGCGTGGCACCGTGGGTTTCGAGCACGTACTCGGCGCGGGCGCGCTCGGCGGTGCTCTCCACGTGGACGGACATGAGGATGTTGCCGCCCCTCAACTTGCCTTCATAAGCCTTCGCTTCGAGCTCGGGGATGCCCATCCCGATGAGCGCACCGGTGATGCCCCCGACGGCCGCGCCCGCGGCCGCACCGCCCAGCGCCGCCATGATGGGTCCTGCCGCGATGAAGGGCCCGAGGCCTGGAATCGCGATGGCGCCGATGCCCGCCAAGAGGCCGAGCGTGCCGCCGACGGCGCCGCCCGCGCCCACACCTGCAATCGCCCCTTCAGGGGCCTTGGTGCCGAGCTCGTGGGCGAAGTCCCGCGCAGCCGACTTGTCGGGGAAGAGCACGGAGATGTCTTCACCGGAAAAGCCCGCTTCCCGCAAAGCAACGACGATGGCCTCCGCCTGAAGGGTGGTGGACGCGATACCGATGACAGCCTTCTTCATGATGGTTCTCCCTGCCGCTCGAAACACGATATGTGGAGCCGGCGTCAGGTCCGAGCGACACGACCCGACGAAGGTGCGAGGCCCGTAGCCCTCAATTGCTCGCGATCTCGAGTTGATTCTCCACGTGCCGGACGCCGGGCACGCGCTGGGCCAGGACGGCCACGGTTCGCCGCTCTTCTTCGCTCTTCACCGGCCCGCGCAAAGTCACCACGCCATCGATGGTGATGATTTTGACGTTCTTGGCCGTGAGCGAGAGGTTGTCGTCGCCGATGACGCCCTGCCTGACCATCTGGGTGATGCCGCGGTCGAGCGCGTTCTCGGCCTGATCCGCCGGCGTGAGCGTGGGCAGGATACGATCGCGCTCGTTCGTCTTGGTGTTGTCCGCGCTCGGCGTCTTCTGCGGCTCGAGCGTGTTCGTGTGGCCCTGGTCACGCTGGCAGCCGGCGAGCACCAGCGCCGCGACGAGGATCGAAGTCTTCATGGCTCGTCTCCTGAAGATGGGATCGAAAAGCCTTCTCGATCCCAGTCGTGGTTCCATCCGACTCAAGCAGTCGACGTGCCACGCCTGATTTTCGGCCCGATCGCCGGTTTCGCTCGTCACGGACGCGCCCGATGTGGCGGGCCGCGTGTGGCGAGATGGAACATCGTGGCGCCCTTGCCGCGCTGCGCTGGCTGAACTCGGTATGGCGGCTCTCGTCTGAACCGATCTACCCGGCAGATAAGACGATTTCTCCGCGAGGCACGCGCCCTGCACGACCGCGGATTCGAGTCATCGACTCCAACTGGAGGTCATCATGTTGAGGTGGAGCATTTCCTTTCTGGTCCTCGCGCTCTTGGCGGCGCTGTTCGGGTTCGGCGGTATCGCGGCCAGCGCGGCCTGGTTCGCCAAGATTCTGTTCTTCGGCTTCCTGGTGCTCGCCGCCGTCTCGCTCGTGGCCGGCCGGCGCGCGGTGTGAGCCATCGATTCGACAGGAGAGCAGACATGAACGATCCCACGAAGAAGCCGGGCGACGATCCTCGCCTCCCCATCCCCGGACGGACGGGCGATCAGCCCGAGCAGGGCGTGCCCTCGCGCCCGCGCCCGGAGATTCCCTCCGTCTCGCCGCGCCCGGAGATCCCGGCCAAGCCGTCGCGTGACGTGCCCCAACCGGATCGCGAGCGCGCCGAGAACGAGGGGATGATCGACAAGCGTCCTCCCGTCTCCGGGAAGGTGCGAAAGCGCGCTGCCCGACCATGACGGTGGGCGCACACGCGCCGCGCCGAGCCAATACCCCTTCTCCTCGAGCCCTCTTTGGGAAGGCCGAGGAGATGGGGTATTGGCTTGCTCCATTTACAGCTCACAAAACGTGCGACGCCCCGCGGGACCGCTCGGCGCGATCCGCGGGGCGTCGTTCGCTGGGCGTTTCAAGCCCGTTCCCAGCGACCGGCGATCCAGACCCAGCCGCCGCGGGAGCGCTCCCAATGGCCGCGAACCCAAACGTGGCGAGGGCTCGGTCGGATGGTGATCACCTCGGTCCGATCCGCCGGGCGCGGGCCCTGGACCACCTCTTCACGGATGGTGCAGGCCGCCGTCGAGAGGGCGAGGCCGAGAGCCGGCAAGGCGATGAGGGTATATCGATTCATGGTCGTCTCCTCTCCGTGGATCAAACGCGCCGGAAGAGCGCATGGTGGATGATGAGGAACATCGACGCGCCGATCACCGACACGAACATGCTCCACAGATTGAACCCGGTGACGCCGTGCGACCCGAGGGCCGTGAAGAGCCACCCACCGATGAACGCGCCGGCGATGCCCAAGAGGATATCCATGAGCACGCCTCGGCCCGTGCTGTCCACGAGCTTGCTGGCGATGAATCCGGAGATCAAACCGAGAAAGATCCACGCGAGAATGGACATGATGTCTCCCTTCCGTCCGTATGGGGACTTCGAGCTACCTTCCGCATCAGCACGTGTCATGCCGCGTCGGAGAATGCCTATTTCGCGGGCCGTGCAGCGCAGCGACGCCGAGAAGCCAAGCAAGGACGCCACATCGTGGCGCCCTTGCCCGAGCACGCGCCGGGACGGATGTCGTCGGCGAAAAGAGCCCATGCGCCCGCCGGACGGAGGGCGAGAGAGGTTGTCGTCGGGATGAGAGGGAGGTAGGCGGGCTCGACCGAAAGCGTGATCTTCGGGCGGGATTTCAGCTCATTTCCATCGAGGACCAGTATTGGATCAACGTCACCATCAGGTCCACGAACGCCGCGAAGCGAGGGGGCTTGAGCAGGTAGCCGGCGACGTGGAGGCGATAGGCCTCGGCGCGATCGCGCGGCTCGTCCGAGGTGGTGAGGACGACCACGGCGGTGCTGCGGAGATCGGGGTCGGCGCGCAGCTCGCGGAGGAGCTCGAGGCCGCTCATCCGAGGCATGTTGAGGTCGAGCAGGAGGAGGCGCCGCTCGCGGGGGACGGCCCCGCTGCGCAGCATGTCCAGCGCGTCGAGCCCGTCTCCGGCGATGAAGAGGGGGTTTTGGATGTTGCCCTTTTGGAAGGCGCGCCGGACGTTCATGACGTCGATGTCGTCGTCGTCCACGAGCAGGATGTTGGTCGCTCGATCCTTCATATCGTCTCTGGCCTTCGAGGCTCGCCGCTCGCCTGCCGTTGCCTCGCGGCGCGAGGCTTCGTGCGGGCGGCATGGGGCTCGTCCTGCATGGATCTGGCCGAAGACGGATCCGGGCCCTTCAGCCCGAAGGTGCCATCAGCGCGAGGACGAAACGCGCGCCCGTCGTGCCCGGGCGCCCGGGCGGCAGCGAGCTCGCTTCGAGCGCGATGCGACCGCCGTGCGCGACGAAGACGTCGTGCGCGATGGAGAGGCCGAGCCCGAGCCCCGATCGCGTGGCGCGCGGCGCGAGCCGGCGGAAGAGGGTGGCCTTGCGATCGTCGGGCACACCGAAGCCGTCGTCCTCGACGATGACGCACGCTTCGCTCGGCGTGCGCTCGAAGGTCACGCGCACCGCCTTGCGGGCGTTGCGGATGGCGTTGTGCACGACCTCGGTGACGGCGCGCTGCAAGCGCGGGCCGTCGGCGTCGAGCGGACAAGGCACGTCGGGGATGACGCTGGAGACCTGCACCTCGCGGCGCGGCTCGACCGCGGAGGCCGCGGCCACCGCGGCGCGGGCGACGTGGGAGAAATCGATCGCGCTGCGCTGGAGCGAGAAGCTGCCCGACTCCAGCGCGGCGGCGAGGGTCACCATCTCGGAGATGCGACCGAGGCGCACGAGGCCGCGATCGGCGAGCGAGAGGAGAAGGCGTTGCTCGTCGGAGAAGGCCACCTCGAAGTCGGCGCGGATCTCGGCGAGGGCTTGGGCCACGACGCCGAGCGGTGAGCGCAGATCGTGCCCCAAGCTGCCGAGAAAATCGGCGACGCCGTTGCCTTCGGGGGGATTACTTCGCTCGTTCTCGTTGTGCGTCATAGCGCTCGATCCTGCGGTAGAGGGTGCGGCGATCCAGGCCGAGGAGATCGGCCGCGCGCGACTTGTTGCCGCCCACGAGGGTGAGCACGCGCTGGATGTAACGCCGCTCGAGCTCGTCGATGGAGAGGACCTCGGTGAGATCGTCGGTCCCGAGGACCAGACGATCGGCGCGGTATTGCCGGATCTTCTCGGGCAGATCGTCGACCGTCACCTCGTCGAAGCGGAGCAGCGCCACCGCGCGCTCCATGCAGTTCTCCAGCTCGCGCACGTTGCCCGGCCAGTCGTAGGACATCAGCTTTTCGGCGGCCACGACGTTGATGCCGCGCACCGGCTTGCTGCTGCGCGAGGCGAAGCGCTGCACGAAATGCTGCGCGAGGAGGAGCACGTCGCCGCCGCGCTCGCGGAGCGGCGGCGCGTCCACGCGCACCACGTTGATGCGATAATAGAGGTCCTCGCGGAAGCGCTTCTCGTCCACCTCGGCCTCGAGATCGCGGTTCGTCGCGGTCACGATGCGGGCGTCGAAGGGGACGTCGGCGTTGCCGCCGACCGGGCGCACGACGCGCTCTTGGAGCGCGCGCAGGAGCTTCGGCTGCATCTCCACCGGCATCTCGCCGATCTCGTCGAGGAAGAGCGTGCCCCCGCTGGCCTGCGCGAAGAGGCCGACGCGCGAGGCCTTGGCGTCGGTGAAGGCGCCCTTCACGTGACCGAAGAGCTCGCTCTCCAAGAGGCTCGGCGGCATGGCGGCGCAGTTGACGGCCATGAAGGGCCCGTCGCGCCGCGGGCTCTGCTCGTGCACGGCGCGCGCGATGAGCTCCTTGCCCGTGCCGCTCTCGCCCATGATGAGCACCGAAGCGTCGCTGTCGGCGACGCGGCTCACGAGATCGAAGACCCGCTTCATCGCGGGGCTCTCGCCGATGAGCCGGCCATTGCCCTGCCGCTCCACCTCGGCGCGGCGCAGGCGCTTCACCTCCTGGCGGAGCTGGCTGTTCGAGAGCGCGCGCGCCACCACCACCGAGAGGAGCTTTTGATCGACCGGCTTGGTGATGAAATCGTAGGCGCCGGCGCGGATGGCGCCGACGGCCGCGTCGAGGCTGGCGTTGCCGGTGACGACGATGACGGGCACGTCGGGGCGGACGCCGAGGATGCGCTCGCACAGCTCGGTGCCGCTGAGCCCGCTCATGCCGAGATCGGTGAGGATGACGTCGAAATCACGCTCGGCCACGAGCTCCAGCGCGTCGAGCGCGGAGGTGCGCCACTCGACCTCGAGGCCGTCGCGGCGGAGGTTCAGCTCGAGGAGCTCGCACGTCGATTGATCGTCGTCGACGACGAGCGCCCGCCCTTTCACCGCGGCGCTCATGCTTTCCGCCACGTGAAGGTGAAGGTCGCGCCGCGGCCGAGATCGGACTCGACCCACACGCGGCCACCGCGGCTTTCCACGATCTTCTTCACGATCGCGAGGCCGAGGCCGGTGCCCTCGACCCGGTCGCGTGACGATAGCGTCTGGAACATGCGGAAGATCCTCTCATGAAATGCGGGCTCGATCCCGGGCCCATTGTCGCTCACCGAAAACTCCCACACGTCGCCGGCGTCCCGCGCGGCCACGCGAATCACCACGCCTCTGCCGCCGGCGTGCTTCAAGGCATTGCCGACGAGGCACATCCACACCTCCTCGAGCGCCGCGCGCGATGCATGGATGTGCGGCATCGATTCGATGTCTTCGACCGTGACGACGCCCGGCGGGGGCGACAGGGTCGTCACGACGTCGCGCAGGAGGGCGCCCACGTCGATGCGCGCGGAATCGTCGGGAGCGCGTCCCGCGCGCGCATACGCGAGGATGCCCGCGACGAGCGCATCGAGCCGCTGCACGCGCCCGCGCAAGAGCCGGAGGTGCTCGCGCGCTGCCGGCGTGATGGCGTCGCCCAGATCGTCTTCCAGCCACTCGGCGAGATTGGCAATCCCGCGGAGAGGGGCCTTGAGATCGTGGGAGGCCGCGTAGGCGAGCTGCTCCAGATCGTCGTTCGCCGCCGAGAGCGCCGCGATCATGCGGCTCCGCTCGACGAGGGCCCGCTCGGCGTCGGCCTTGGCCGCGCCCAGCTCGCGCACGTGCTCGTCGAGCGCGGTGTTCGCGATCTGGAGACGCTCCGCGAGCGCACGATGATCTTCGAGCTTCTCCGCCAAGGCGTGCTCGCTCCGCGCGAGGGCATTGGTCTGTGCTTGCAGCCGGACGGCCTGAGCCTCGACGAGCATCTGCGTGCGCTGGCGCGCGATCACGCCTTTGCAGATACCAAGGTTGACGGCGAGCCCAAGGACGAACGCCACGAGACCACCACCACCGACGACGGCAGCCGTGAAAGCGAGCCCCTCGGCGTGCTCGGCCTCACGCACGCGGCGGGATTGCCCGGCCTCGTCGATCAGCGCTTCGAGGCGCCGGACGGCGTCATCCACGACGCCCATGCGCACCGCTTCGTCGCGCTGTGCGTCGAGCTCCGCGAGCGCCACGTGCACGCCGAGCGAGGCTGCGTTCACGCGGGCTTCCTGCACGCGATCGCCGGCCACGATCTCGCGCAGCCGATCGAGCCCCGCGAGCGCGCGGCCCGCCGCGGCGCGCTCCCGCGCGAGGCTCGCCGCGCCGCCCTCCGCGAGGAAGGCGCGTCTTCCCATCGCGGCATCGAGGAGCGCGCGCTGCACGCCGCCGGCGACCATGATCACGTCCAAAGACCGCTCCAACGATCGCTGCGCCGTGCGCGCCCGCGCGAGCATCAGATACGAGCCCACCGCCACGACGAGGACGAGCACCGTCGATCCGAGGCCCGCGAGGAGGAGGCGTTGCAGCGCCGTCCCCGCGGAGCCCAGATCGGCGCGAAGCCGCGTCAGCGTCGTGCCAGCGTTCATGACCTTGGCTCGATTCCCAGGCTCGCTCGAGAATGGTTATCTCGACATCCCGTCGAGCAGGCTCTTCAGATCGTCGGCGTGCTCTTCTTCCTCGGCGAGGATGTCTTCGAGCACCCGCCGCGTCGTGGGATCGTCGGCGCCAACGTAGGCGATCATCTCGCTGTAGCTCTCGATGGCGACGCGCTCGGCCACCAGGTTCTCGCGGAGCATCTCGGCGAGCGACTCTCCCTCGACGTATTCGGCGTGGCTGCGCTCGAGCATGCCTTCCGGCGAGAAATTGGGCAGGCCGCCGAGCTCGACGATCCTCTGTGCGAGCCTGTCCGCGTGCCGCTCCTCCTGCTTGGCGTGCTCCAAGAACTCTTCCTTCACGGCCTGAGAGTGGATGCCGCTGGCCGCGAAGTAATGACGCTTGTACCGGAGCACACAGACGATCTCCGTGGCCAAGGCCTCGTTGAGGAGCCGGAGCACCGACTCGCGATCGCCTTGATAGGCCGTGGTCACGGCCCCGAGCTCGACGTGCCGGCGCGCCCGCGCCCGCAACGTCGCCACACTGGTCAAAGCTGGCTTGTTGGACATGGCATCTCCTCGTCCCGAGCCTCCCAGCAAGGGACGCACCAGCGGCCGACCGTGCCCAAATCCGCGAGAAATCGAGCCCGCTGCCGCACGTCCGCCACGTTGTCGTGTGGCAGAATGACACATGTGGCGCCCGTGCGAGGCGCGCCTCCTCAAAGGCCGCTCGGCAAAGCCTCTTCGATCCGCGGATTCGGCCTCTCCAAAGACATCGATGGATCTGGCACGCACGCTGCAGCGGTCGGGGCCGAACCAAACATCGGTGGATGGTGGCCCCATCCGCACGGAGGAGACGAATCATGGCAAGCATTCTCGATGGAACGGTGAGCGCGGCGAAGAGCGTGATGGACTCGGCTCGTGAAGGCGCAGAGCACGCCATGGACTCCGCCAAGGTTGGGACCGAGCAGGCGGTGGCGAGCACGCGTTCGGCGTTCTTCGAGGGCGTCCGCACCGTGAGCAGCCTCGTGAGCACGCTGAAGAAGCTCGATCGCGACGACGCCCTCGGCTGGGTGGGCCTCGCGCGCCGGAGGAGCCCGCTCTACACGGTGGCCATCTTCGGTGCCGGCGTGATGATCGGCGCCGGCGTCGGCATGATGGTCGCGCCCACCTCCGGAAAGAAGCTCCGCCGCCGCATCGGCGAGAGGCTCCGCGATCTGGCGCGCGAGGTCGAAGGCCCGCTCGATCAGGTGAAGGAGAACGTGAAGGACGCCGAAGAGAAGGTGGAAGCGGTCGCCGACAAGGCCGGCGCCGCCGTGAAGCGCGCGGAGAAGAAGATCGAAGACAAGGTGTCCATGGGCGCCGAGGCCGTGAAGGACGCCATCATGCATCAAGCCGGCGCCCTGGCCGACGTCACCGAAGACATCGTCGACGATCTCAAGAAGCCCAAGGCAAAGGCCACCGCCGACAACCACCGGCGCCACAATTGAGCCCACGAAAAGGAGCGCGGCCCCCTCCCTCGGACAAGCCCGCTCCGTCCCCTACCCCGCTTCGAGACCCAATGCGCTCCCGTGCGTTGGGTCGAACGCCGGGCGCCCCGCCGATGGCCGGGCGCCCGTTTTCTTTCCATCGATCCTCTCCCGCGAATGCCATCTCGCCAAGGGGCACACGGGCCCACACGCGGTGCCTATTGTGGCGCCCCGGATCGCGCTCGACATCCGCGGGCCGTGCTTGCATGCTCTTCCGCACCACGCATTGGGCGCGTGGGGAAGCTTTCTTGTGGTGACATCGAGAGATTGGTTTCGTCGAGCGCGGCTCGCATGGGTGTTGATCGGACTATGCGGTTGCTCGCAATCACCGGAGGATTTCTGCGATGCCTGGACGGAGGCGAGCTGCCAGGCCTTGACGGCCGATTGTTGCAGCAAGACCCTCAGCATGACCGAATGTCGAGAGAGCCGTTACAGCGAGTGCCTCGAGCGCATGGGGGCCGAGTCGCTCCGCGCCGGCAAAGGTGCCTTCGACGCCGATGCCGCCGAGACGTGCTTTCCCACGATCTCCTGCAAGATGACAGCTCCCGAGGACGGCTTCGCGCAGCGGAAGGCCTGCGCCAATGCCGCCACCGGCGCCGAGCCTCCTGGAGAGCAATGCGGCGTGGATGAAGCCTGCGCGCGCGCGGGCGAGTTCGCGATTTGCTACCGTGAAAAGCAACACCCGGTCGAGCTGGGCACGTGCGCCGCCGTCGTCATCGATGAAGACATCTGTGCGTGGTCGAACGACGATCACAAGTTGCGTCTCTGCCCCACGGACAAGTTCTGCGACATCCGCGCCGCCGAGCTGACGGCGCCGCCCGACAATGCCTGGAGAAAGCTCCCGACAGCGTACAGGGCGCCGTGCCGAGCCAGGCTGCCCGCGGGCGCGAGCTGCATCGACACGCGCGACGAAGACAGCCTCCTGCCCTGCGCAGAAGGGCTCTACTGCGAAGTGACCGGGACCAACGTGGCCACATGCGTGAAGCAGAAGCCCGAGGGCGCGTCGTGCCGCCTCGACTTCGGCGTCGACGAGTGCGTCGAGGGTTTTCTCTGCGCGAGCAACGAGGAGGGAGAACCCACGTGCCAGCGTTTGAACAGAACCCGTATCGCCTGTTCGACAGAGTTACCTTGCGGAGATGGCTTCTGCGACAGGCCCACGGAGAACCAATTCAACTGTCCACAGGACTGCCAAAGCTGCTTCGACTGCGCCTGCCATCGGAGCGCGAGCTTGGTGCTCGCCGGTTGTCAGCATGTCTGCGACCAGAATGCAGGCGGCGGCGAGATCCCCGACTTCTGCAACTGGGCGCCGGCGAGCGAGGCCTGCGCCGCGTGCATCAGTGACGCGTGCGGCCACGAGCCGAGCGACTGCAATCTGTGAGGCCGCGATGAGCGAGCGCCGCGCGGAATCACGGTTTGAATTCCGCGCGGCGGCGGCGCTCAAGGCACGTTGAAGGTGCCTTCGATGTGGATGCCTGTCGGCCAGGGGTGCGGGCGCGCGGAGACGTTGGGGCCGAGCGGTAGGGAGAGGCGGCTCGTGATGATGCCGCCGGCGAAGAGGATGACGCCCGTGCTCGCCAGCGTCGCTTGCAAGCTGGGAGAGATGGGGCGCGGGCTCGTGCCTTTGAGCTCTTCGATTTCGATGAAGGTCGCGCGTCGGCGGGCGCGCTCTTCGTTCTCGCTGTCGCGCAGCGCGCGCAGGGTGGTGAGGCGCGGGAGCGTGAGCGCGGCGCGGCGGAGGCTCGGCTCTCCGACGATGCGGGAGAGCGCGAAGAACAGCTCGCGACGGAGCTCGAACTGCGCTTCAGGCTCGGGCTCCATGCCATAGGCCATGGACTGCGGCGCCACGAGCACGCCGCCCGAAAAGGTCTTGAGGCCGAGGGTGAGCGATCGGGTGAGTCGGCGCGCGTGAGACGCGCGGGGACGGCGGGCCGCGAGAGGGGGTGTCGCGGGGGCGGGCCGCGCCAGCGGGGCGCGGCGCCGTGGTGGCTTGTCGTCCTGGGCGAGCGCATCGGGCGCGACGGCGACGAGCGCGGCCGCGGTCGCCATGGCGAGCATCCACGTCGATCGCCGGAGTCGTGGGCTCGTGTGTCTCGACATGAGAATCCATCCGATGAAGGGCGAACAGGATCGAGGCCGGAGGCCGCACGGGGGAGGGACCCGGCGGCCTCCGGCCGGCGAGAGGGGGAGTGATTCAGGGCGTCACGGCGAAGTGCTCATTGGCCTTCTCGCCCTTGTAGCTGGCGGAGACATCCACGAATCCTTCGCTGACGCCGGTGACCATGCCGTCGTCGGTCACGGTGGCAATGTCGGCATCGCTGGTGTTCCAGACGGTGTCGGCGCTCTCGGTAATGTCCTTGGACGTGCCGTCGGCATACTCGAGGACGGCTCGGAGCTGCAGCGTCGCGCCCTTGGTCAAGGTCTCCGTGCTGGGCGTGATCTCGATGCTGGCGACGGCCTTGCCATCATCCACCAGGTTGCTCGTCGAGCCGCAGCCCGCAGCGAAGGTGGCGAAGATGACGGCGACGGTACCGAGCGTAGCTTTGAGGCTCATTGTCTCTCTCCGGGGTTCGGGGTGTCGAGAGCCCATCAGCAACGCGCATGCCGCCCGAAAATGCGCCGAATCGCGGCGAAGCCTTTTGGCATCGTGGCGTCCGTGCAACACCCGTGACGTCCTTGCGCGCGCGCCCCATTCGGTCCTCGATTGGCATGCTCGCTGCCACGCGCTCGCGTTCATCATGAACGATGCTTTTCGCCGGCTCGCCCAGCGCGTGGCGCACGCGATGGGGACCTCGCAGGCCTTCCTCGCAGCGGTGCTCGTCATCGCGGTGTGGGCCGTCTCCGGCCCGCTGTTCCATTACTCGGACACGTGGCAGCTCGTGATCAACACCGGGACGACGATCATCACCTTCTTGATGGTCTTCCTCATCCAGAGCACGCAAAACCGCGACGCGCAGGCCATCCACCTCAAGCTGGACGAGCTCATTCGCTCCATCGGCCCCGCGCGCGACGCGCTCATCAACCTGGAGCAGCTCTCCGACGCGGAGCTCGAGCGCCTCCAGGCCGAATTCGACCGCCTGAGCGAGCACGTCGGCAGCGCCCGCCGCCGTCGCTCCGCATCGATCCGCCCCGACGCAAAGAAGGAATGACGCCCCCAAGGCCTATGCCGCAAACCCTCCTCCCGTCTTTTTGCGTCTCTGCATCTTTGCGCCTTTGCGTTAAAAATCTTCTGCGCTCACGCGTTCAGCCCATGAGCTGGGCGCGTGGCGCGCAACGCTCGGACCAAGAAGCACAAAAAAGCGCAGGGGACCAGAGACGATGTCTCCGATCCCCTGCGCCCTCGCGCTCGAGTCTATTCAGTGCTTGCGGGAGTAGTCGTAGCCATGTTGGACATGGCGTTTGATGTCGTCCCAGGCGCGGCGGAGGTCCTGCTTGCCCTTTTCCCACTCGAGGCGAAGGTCCATTTCCAGACGTTCGCTCCAGTCCGGGTGTTGCTCGCCGTAGCGGCGGCGGGCGCCGTAGCCATAGGCCACCGGACCTTCGATGTCGTCCCAAGTGCCAATCACCTTGGGAGGGTTGGGGCGGTCGTCGGCGGGGATGGGCTGGCGATGCAAAGCCTGCCGAACGGTATCGGAAGCGCCTTGGTTCAGCTCGTGACCGCCGGGGAGGTGGAGGTCGTGCTTCGTTTGCTCCCAATCGCGCCGGATGGCCTCTTTGACGCGGGCCCAGGCATCATCGTCGTCGTTGCTCCACCAGGTCGGGTGCCAAGTCGTCATGTCTTGCTCCTTTCGAGGGTTTCGTCAGACGTGCAGGTTGCCGGTGACCCAAAAGACGAACAGGAGCACCACGAGGAGGCCGGCCGGCGAAAAGCCGACGTAGCCATAACGCGAGTAGCCCCAGCTTCCGCCGCCGAGCGCGAGGATCAACAGGACGAGAAAGAGGAACAACAACATGAGACATGCTCCTGATCTGGATGGAGCGCCGGCGGCGCCATCCGGTTTGAGGAAAGGTGGTTTGGAGCGCGGCCGCGCGGCTCAGGGCGTCGTGGCGGAGAGCCGCCGCACGAGCTCGGTGCTCGCCTTCTCGAAGGTGTAGCCGTGCGCCCGGCGGAGCCTGCCAATCACGAGATCGATGTCACCATCGATCGCCGCGGCGTCGTACATGACGCTCAACCATCGTTCGTCGTGCACCGACGGGTCGTGCGCGGGTTTGGGCTTCATGAGACGCGTGCTCCTTTCGAAGGCCCATCCAGCAAGCGGGGTGCCAGCCCATCTTCACGGCCATACGGGAAATCGGCTGCGGTTCGGCGGTGGGAGGAAGCGACGATTGCCACACTGTGGCGTCCTTGCAGCGCAGCGTGGCGGCCTCTCCTCCATGTGAGGAAGCGGAAGGGGCACGCCCGTTCGGGGCAATCAGGACAGGTCCAGAGACCTGCAGCGAGCGGGCGTGGCAGGGCGCCACAGGTTGCAAAGACGCCACATCCGAGCGGCCCGTGAGGGGTCGAGAACACCGGCGTACGGACTCGGCATCATGATTGCTCCTGGATTGTCGTCATGAACAACGACCTCCGACACGACCTCATCGACATGCTTCAGAAGTTCGACAACCTCATCGTGGTGAATGCCGGTCTCGACGGGCTTCCCCACGGGCGGCCGATGGCGGTCGCGGAGGTGATGCCGACGGGCGAGATTTGGTTCGTCACCTCGCGCGCCTCCGCCATTGCCAGCGAGGTCCGAACGTTCACCGATGCGCATGCGGTGGCCACGGGTCAGCGCGAGGGATCGTACGTGAGCGTCACGGGGCGACTCACGCTGGTGGACGATCGCGAGCGCGTGAAGCGGCTGTGGCGCGAGACGTGGCTCGTGTGGTTCCCCGACGGGGTCAACGATCCGAATCTCCTCTTGATGTGCATGCACCCCGAGATCGGATCCTATTGGAACGTGGCGCCGCCGAGCCCGATCCGGCGCACCATCGAGAGCGCGGCGCGCGAAGAGCAAGCGATCAGCGAAGCGCAATTGCAGCACGCGTGATCGCCGATCACGAGGCGAGCATCGGGCCCACCGCCCCACGGCGAGCGGGCCCAACCTGGCCTCTCGCGATTGCCCGCCACGATGCGGTGAGATAAAGACACGCACATGTGCTTGGCCTCGGCCGCCCCGACGAAGCACCTGGCGAGAGGGCTCGTGTGCCTTTCCCGCGGTGCCAAGCGCACGAGCGGACGGGTGGAGCCGCTTGATCGTGGAGAAACGATCATGAGGGGTGGGGGCGACACCGATCTCGGGATCTTCGATTGTGCGCGACGCGCGATCGAAGAAAGCTTGGTCGAGGAGCGGATTGAGCACGCTTGTGGCCGAGCCCATGATCGAGCGCGTCGATCGCGATTCGTGATGGCTGATGGCGGCGCGCGGAGGCAGCGGTGACGTCCGCGCTGAGAGAGGCCACCGTCGAGGACGTGTGGCAGCGCGCGCTCGACGACGTGCGCGAGGGCGTGGGCATCCTCGACGCGGAGGGCCGCGTGCGCCGCGAGAATCGGGCGTTTCGGACGCTGCTCGGGCTCGACGAGGCGAGCCACGCGCGGCCGCTTGCGGATCGGGTCGTGAGCGAGGCCGGTGTGCTGGTGCGCGATCTCGTCGATGGGCGCCGGCAGGCGGTGGAGATCGCGCTCGAGGCGCGCACCGTGGCGCTCCGCTGCGATCGGCGCAGTGACGGCAGCGTCGCGGTGATCTTCGTCTCCGAGGTGGCGCCGCGCGGGCGATCACTGCCCCTGGCCGAAGCGATTCAGAAGGACGAGATGAGCACAGGGCGCGGCACGGGCGCGGAGCTCGAGGTGAGGCCTCCGCTCGGCGCGCCCGAAGGCGATGCGCCTCCACGCAAGAGCCACGCGACGCGCGTGCTCGTGGTCGAGGACAACCTCGAGGTGCTGGAGATGATCGAGATAGCCCTCTCGATCGCGGGGTACTGCGTCGAGACGGCGAGCGACGGGATGACGGGGCTCGAGCTGGCGCTCGAAACGCGGCCCGACGTGGCGCTCGTCGACGTGGGTCTGCCCGGGCTCGATGGGTATCACTTCGCCGAGCGGGTGCGCGCGGAGCCCGCGTGCGCCGGCGTGTACCTGGTCGCCGTCACGGGCTACGGGGGGCCGAGGATCGCGCGCGGGCGCTCGACGCCGGGTTCGATGCGCACCTGGTGAAGCCGATCCGGACGGCGCAGATCTTGGCGCTGCTGAAGGACGCAAAGCGATCGAGCTCGACCACGGAGCCGCCGAAGGAGGGCACGTGATGCTCTTGTGCTTCACGCTGGCCGAGGCTCGCTATGCCATCGGGATGGATCACGTGCGCGAGGTGGTGCCGCGGCTCCTGCTCACGCCGTTGCCCGGGGTCACCGCGCCGATCGTGGGGGCCTTCTCGTATCGCGGCGTCCCGGTGCCGGTGATCGATCTGCGCGCGCGCCTCGGCCAGCCCACGCGGCGGCCGGAGCGTGATGATCATTTCCTCATCGTGCAGACGGCGCGGCGCACGGTGGCGCTCGTCGTCGATCGGGTGGAAGGGATGCGATCGGGATCGATCGAGGAGATGGTGGCAGCGCCGTTCCCGTCGCCGTCGATCGCGGGCATCGTGCCGCTCCCGGATGGGTTGCTCCTCGTCTACGACTTGGACGCGGCCCTCTCGCTCGAGGAAGAGCGCGCGATCGAGGCCGGAATGCAGGCGCTGGATGCGCCCGCATGAGCGCGCCCGCGCCCGTCCCTGCCTGGCTCCGCGACGCGCTCGCGGCCGAGGTGCGGCGCGCGTTCGGGATCACGTTTCCACCTTCGCGACGGATCAACCTCGACAGTGGCCTGCGCCAAGCCGCCGAGATGGTGACGGCCGACGATCTCGGCGAGCTCCTCCACCGGCTCGAGCGCGACGATCCGGAGGCGCGACGCGCGGTCGTCGGGCAGCTCATGATCGGCGAGACGTACTTCTTTCGCTACGTCCGCCATTTCACGCTGCTGCGCGAGATCTTGGAGCGCTTTCGGCGCGAGCCGATCGAGCGGCCACGCCTGCTCTGGTCGGCGGGATGCTCGACCGGCGAAGAGGCGTATTCGATGGCCATCGCCGCGCTCGAGGTGCTCGGCGCCGAGGCCGGCGCGGCGGTGCGCATCCTCGGCACCGATCTCAACCCTGCCGCGCTCACGCGCGCCCGCGAAGGTCTGTACGACGAGTGGTCCTTTCGCGAGGTGCCGAACGACGTGCGGGCGCGTTGGTTCGCGCGGCAAGGCGGGCGCTTCCGCGTGCACGAGGCGGCGCGATCGCTGGTGCGCTTCGCGCCGCTCAACCTGATCCCCGACGGTGACGTGGTCGAGGGGCACGCCGAAGGATGGCCGCGCGCGGTGGACCTCGTGTTCTGCCGAAACGTGATGCTCTACTTCGATGCGGCCAGCGCGGCGCAGACGGGGGCAGCGCTGGCGCGATCGCTCGTGCCGGGCGGCTTGCTCGTGCTCGGGCCGGCGGATCCGCGGCTCGCGATCGACGAGCTCGCGAGCGTCGTGGACGACGGGATCATCTATTACCAACGGCGATCGGTGTCTCTGGCGCCGAGCGCGCCGTCGGTCGCGCCTTCGCCGCCGAGCACGCCGCCGGCGTCGCGCATCACGCCGATACCAGCGTCGCGGGCCACGCCCGTGCCGGCGTCGCGCATCATGACGGCGCCGTCGCAGGCCTCGACGCTTCCTCCGGAGCCGCGGTCATCACCGTCGTCGTCGCGCGCTTCAGAGCCGGCGTCGGAGCTCGCGCATGCGCGGCGTCTCGCGGATCGAGGAGAGGCGGTCGCTGCGTTGGATCTGCTCGATCGGCTCATCGCGGAGAGATCGCTGGATGCGGAGGCCTACGTCCTGCGTGCGCTCGTGCTCTCGACTTTGTCGAATCATGCACGCGCGGCGCTCGATGCGGAGCGGGCCATTTTGCTCGACCCGACCTCTCCGATGGCCCATATGCTGGCCGCCGTGTCGAGCGGACGTCTGGGCCATCACGAGGACGCACGGCGCAGCCTGCGCAACGCGCTGAAGTTGCTCGCGCGCGCGGACGCCGTCGATGCCGGCGCAGGCGCGAGCAAGGAGGAGCTCGCGGCCGCGGCCACGCAGATCGCGCGCGCGCTCGAGGCGATGCGCACCGGGTCCGGCCGATGAGCGACGCGCGCGAGCCGACCTGGAGCGCCGAGGATCACGCGATCCTCTTGGCACGCACGCGCGCGCTCTCCGCCGCGAAGAACGAGGGTGATGCGGCGGGCCTGCTCGAGGTGATCACGCTGCGCATCGGCGGCGAGGCGTACCTGATTCCGGCCGCCGCGGTGCGCGCGGTCGCCGATCTCGTGAAGCTCGCGCCGCTGCCACACGCGCCTCCCGAGGTCGCGGGCCTGACCGTGCGCAACGGCGAGATCCTTCCCGTGTTTCATCTGCGGGCGGTGCTCGGCTTGGCGCTCTCCGCGCTGCCGGAGCAGAGTCCGATGGTCCTCCTCGGCGAAGGAGCCGACGCGGTGGCGCTCATCGCCGATGCGGTGGAAGGTGTGCGCCTCATCGATCCCACCGCGCTCCGCGAGGCGCCGCCCACGCTCAGCGCCGCCGCGCGCGCGCTCGTCCGCGGCGTCGGCGCCGATGGGATTCCGCTCCTCGACCCGGGCGCGCTCCTCGCGTCGCCGCGGCTCTTCGTCGACATCCCGCCGCCTTCGCGGATCGCGGTATCCGCCACCACGGAGCCACGGATCACATGAAAGATGCATCGGCACAGCAGCGTGACGTGCAGCGCATCCTGAACCAATCGCTGGTCCTCCCGATCCTGCCGGTGATCGCGGTCGCGATCGTGCTCTTCTGGCAGATCCGGAGCACCGCGGAGCTGACCTCGTGGGTCGATCACACCGATCGCGTGATCGGGCAGATGTACAAGCTGGAGCGGCTGCTCGCCGACAAGGAGACCGGCCTCCGCGGCTATCTACTCACCGGCGATGCGCAGTTCCTCGAGCCGTACGAGCGCGCCGAGCAGAACATCGGGGCCACGTTCAACGAGCTCGCTCAGCTCGTGAGCGACAGCGCGCCGCAGAGCCAGCGGGTCACGCGCCTGCGCGAGATGTCTTCCCGTTGGGACGAGCACGCGCGGCACATGTCGGCGTTGCGACGCGAGGGCGGCGCTTACTCCGAGGTCGTCGCCAACGGCGCGGGCAAGCGGCAGATGGACACGATGCGCGAGGAGACGCGCACGTTCCTCACGTTCGAGGAGAACCTCCGCGACACGCGGACGCGCGAGTCGCAGGCGGCCATGCAGCGGCTCTTCCTGTGGGGCAGCGTCCTGCTCGTCGCGCTCGCCGCCGGCGTGGTGATCTTCAACCGCCGGCAGCTCCTCGCCGTGTCCCGCGCCTACGGCGACTCGCTCGACGAGCTCCACAAGCGCACCGACGAGCTGGAAGCGTCGGAGCGCAAGCTCGGCGACAAGGCCGCGACCGAGCAGGCCAACGCGCGCCGCGAGTCGGAGCAGCGCGAGCGGCTCGCGCGAGCCGTGCAGGTCTACGGCGGGTTCATCGATCGGCTCGCGCGCGGCGAGCTCTCGGCCTCGATCGAAGCCCAGGGCGACGGCGAGATCGCGCAGCTCGGGAAGAACCTCGACGAGATGGGGCGCGCGCTGCGGACGATGACGCTGCGGATCCACGAGGCGGTGTCGGCGCTCTCCAGCTCCACCGCGGAGATCCTCACCATCACGCAACAACAGAGCTCGAGCGCCACCGAGACGGCGGCCGCGGTCGGTGAGACGATCTCCACCGTGGAGGAGGTCACCCAAACCACGCAGCACGCCTCCGCGCGCGCCAAGGAGGTCGCGGCCGCGTCGCAGCGCAGCCTCGAGGTCTCCGCCGCGGGGCGCGAGGCGGTGGATCGCACCGTCGAGTCGATGGGCCGCGTGCGCGAGCAGGTCGGCGCCATCGGCGAGCGTATCCTGGCCCTCTCCGAGCAGATGCAGACGGTCGGGCAGATCATCACCTCGGTCAACGAGCTCGCGGAGCAGTCGAACCTGCTCGCGCTCAACGCGGCCATCGAAGCGGCGCGCGCCGGCGAGCATGGCCGCGGCTTCGCGGTGGTGGCGCAGGAGATCCGCTCGCTCGCCGAGCAGTCGAAGCGCTCCACCGCGCAGGTGCGGGCGATCCTCGGTGACATCCAGCGCTCGACGACCTCCGCCGTGCTGGCCACGGAGGAAGGCAACAAAGCGGTGAGCGCCGCGGTCGAGCGCGTGCGCGAGGCGGGCACGCGGATCGAGCAGCTCGCGGCGACGATCTCGGTGGCGGCCGAGTCGGCGCACCAGATCCACGCGACGGCCGAGCAGCAGGTGAGCGGCGTGACCCAAATCGCGCGGGCCACGCACGCCATCAACCAAGCGACGACGCAGACCGTCGAAGGCACGCGCCTCACCGAGCGCGCGGCGCGGGACCTCAACCAGCTCAGCGTGCGGCTCCGCGACGCCGTCGCGCAGTACCGGACCTGAGGCGCCGTTGGCCCGCGACGCCCAGAGCGAGCTCTTGGAGCTCCGGCGCGTCTTTCGCGAGGAGCTCGACGATCACGCCACCACCATGGAGCGCGAGGCTCGCGTCCTCGCGCCCGGCGCGGCGGACGAGATCGCCGTGCGCGCCGCGATCGCCGAGATTTACCGCGCTGCGCACAGCCTCAAGGGCGCCGCGCACGCCGTCTTGCACCCGGAGGTCGGGCGGCTCTGCCACGCGCTCGAAGCGCACCTCGCGCCGATCAGGCATGCGACGAGCGCCGTCCCCGCGGCGCGTGTCGCCGCGCTCGCCGAGCTGACGGCGCGCGCGCTGCGGCGCTGGGCCGAAGTGCCGGACGACGACCACGTCGCGCGCGATCGCATCTGCGCGGAGGCGCTCGCGCAGATCGATGCTGGGTCGACCGCGCCGATCGCAACGGCACCGGCGAAGCCGCGCGAGCGCGCCGCCTCCATCACGTCGCCGTCGCGCGTGTCCGACGGCGACGCGCTCGATCCGATGCTCGGCCCCGCGGCCTCGCGGCCCGCGGAGACGGTGCGCATCTCCGTGGAGCGGCTCGGCGAGCTGCTCACGGCCAGCGAAGATCTGCTCTCGCTCTCGGCGCAGGACGTGGATCTCGCGTCCGGCTTGGCCGCGCTCGATGAGAGCATCCTCGCGCTCCGCAGCCACCTCAGGCGCGCGCGCCAAGCGCTGCGCGACGGCTCCGGCGCCGCTTCGCCCGGCGCGGGTGAAGCAGGTCGCCTCATCGACCAGAGCTTGAGCGTGATCCAGAACCTCATGGGCTGGTCGATCGAGCGCGCGCGCCGCGACACGGCGGCCTGGAAGGCCGTGGCCAGCGGCGCTTCGGGCGTCGCGGAGCGCGCGCGTGCCCTCCGGCTCGTGCCCCTCGACAGCCTCTTTCCCGCGCTCGATCGCGCGGCGGTCGAGGCCGCCCGCGCGCTCGGCAAGGACATCGTCGTGCGCTTCGAAGGCGGCGCCGCGGAGCTCGATCGGCGCGTGCGCGACGGCCTGCGCGAGCCGCTCCTGCACCTCGTGCGCAACGCCGTCGACCACGGCATCGAAGAGGCACCGGCTCGCCTCGCAGCCGACAAGCCGGAGGTCGGCACGGTGTCGCTCCGCGCCACGCTCTCGGGGCGAGATCTGCGCATCGTGCTCCACGACGACGGACGAGGGATCGATCTCGACGCCGTCCGCGCCCGCGCCCGCGCGATGGGCCTCGATCCCCAATCGCTCGATCGGCGCGAGACCTTCGCGCTCCTCTTCGAGCCGGGCTTCACCACGCGCGAGGCGGTCACCTCCATCTCGGGCCGCGGCATCGGCCTCGACGTCGTGCGCAAGCGCATCGCCGCGCTCCACGGCCGCATCGACGTCGAGAGCGAGCCCGGGCGCGGCACCACCTTCACGCTCACGCTGCCCCTCGATCTCAGCCTCATCCGCGGCCTCGTCCTCGGCGTGCGCGACGCGCGCTTCGTGGTGCTCACCACGGCGGTGGCGCGCCTCGTGCGCGTCCACGCGGATGACGTCGTCGCGGTGGAGGGCCGCCTCTACATCCGCGAGGAGACCGGCCTCACGCCGCTCGCGGATCTCGACGAGGTCCTCGGCTTCGCGCGGCGCGGCAGCTCCCTCCGCGGCCCCGAAGCGCGCCCATGCGTCGTCATCGTCGCGGGCGAGCGGCGCGCCGCCTTCCGCGTCGACACCTTGCTGGACGAGCGCGAGATCGTGGTGCGCAAGCTCGGATCGCGCGTGCGGCGCGCGGCCTTCGTCTCGGGCGCGGCGCTCCTCGGCAACAACGACGTCGCGCTCGTGCTCGACGTCGCCGATCTCGTGCACCTCGCGCGGCCCGGGCGGAGCGCCGCCGCCGCCGAAGCAGAGCCGCCGCGCCGCCGCATCCTCGTGGTCGACGACTCCATCACCACGCGCCAGCTCATGCGATCGATCCTGGAGACCGCGGGCTACGAGGTGACCGTCGCCGCCGACGGGCAGGAAGCGTGGGATCGAATCACCGCGGGCGCCTCCTTCGATCTCGTCGTCTCCGACATCGAGATGCCGCGCATGGACGGCCTCGCGCTGCTCACCCGCATCCGCGCCTTGCCGCGCCCTTCGCGCCTCCCCTTCGTCCTCGTGACCGCGCTGGAGAGCGACGTCGAGCGCCGCCGCGCGCTCGAGCTCGGCGCGAACGCCTACGTCCTCAAGGGCGGCTTCGATCAGGCGAGCCTCCTCGACACCATCGAGAGGATCTTGTGAAGCGCCTCCGCGTCGTCATCGTCAACGACTCGGCCACGATGCGTGCGGCCCTCGCGGCCAGCCTCCGCGGCTTCCCCGACATCGAGGTGATCGCCGAGATCGGCGACGGCAACGCCGCCGTCACCGTCGTCCGCGACACGCGCCCCTCCGTGGTCCTGATGGACGTGATCATGCCCGGCTGCGACGGCTACGCGGCCACGCGCAAGATCATGGCCACCACGCCCACGCCCATCGTGATGATCTCGTCGGTCGTCGATCCGCGCGACACCAACGTCATCCTCTCCGCGCTCGGCGCGGGCGCGCTCAGCATCGCCGAGGCCCCACCTCCCCCCACGGATCCCAGCTATCGCCTGCGCTGCGCCGCGCTCGCCCAGCTCCTCCGCTCGATGGCCGACGTGCGCGTCGCGCGCTCCGATGGTCGCCCCGCCACGCGCCTCACCCCCGTGGGCATCCCCGCGGTGCGCCCGAGCCCCGTCGGCGCCATCGGCATCGTCGCCTCCACCGGCGGCCCCAGCGCGATGTGCGACGTGCTGAGCGCGCTCCCGTTGCGGACCATGCCGCCCATCCTCGTCGTGCAACACCTCGCCAAAGGCTTCGCGCCGAGCTTCGCGCAATGGCTCGGCGAGCGCACGAGCCACGACGTGCGCGTCGCCGTCCACGGCGCGCCGATCGATCGCGGCACGGTGTGGATCGCGCCCGACGAGCAGCACCTCGGCGTCACGCCCGACCTCCGCATCGCGCTCAGCGACACACCGCCCGTAGGGGTTTTCCGTCCTTCGGCCACGTATCTCCTGACATCGCTGAGCCGATCTTTCGGAACGCGCGCGCTCGGCGTGGTACTCACCGGCATGGCGGACGATGGCGCCGACGGCGCCGTCGCGCTTCGAAACTGCGGCGGAAGGATGGTTGCCCAAGACGAGGCGACGTCGGTGATCTACGGGATGCCGCGCGCGGCGTTCGAGCGAGGTGGTGTCGACGACGTGCTCCCGCTCGGTGACATCGGCGCGTGGCTCTGCCAAAAGTGTGGAATCGCATGTTGATCGTGGTCATCGATGACAGCCGCACGCAGGCGCACCGTCTCCGCGCCTTCCTCGAGCGCGAGGGCTTCGCCGTGCGGGTGGCCACGAGCGGCGAAGCGGGCCTCGCCGCGTGCCTCGTCGAGCCGCTCCCCGACGCCGTGGTGAGCGACATCGTCATGCCGGGCATCGACGGTTACGAAGTCTGCCGCCGGCTCAAAGCGCAGCCCCGAACGCGCGGCATCCCCGTCATGCTGCTCACCTCGCTCGCCGACCCGCACGACGTCGTGCGCGCGCTCGCCGCCGGCGCCGACAACTTCGTGACGAAGCCTTACCGCGACGAGGCCCTCGCCACGCGCCTCCGCCGCATGATCACGCGCGCCGAGACGCCGGACGACGCCACCATCGACATCGCGGGCGAGCCGCTCCGCATCGAGGCCCCGCGGTCACGCGTGGTGGAGCTCCTCGTCGCGAGCCTCGAAGACGCGGCCCAACGCAACGCCGAGCTGGAGGCGAGCCGCGCCGCCCTCGCGCGCGCCGGCCAGCAGCGGGAAGCGCTCATGGGCATCGTCGCGCACGAGCTCCGCTCTCCCCTCGCCTCGCTCCTGCTCCGCGCCGAGAACTCGCTCCACGCGCCGAGGCCAGCCGAGGCCCTCACCGCGCTCGCCCAAGCCGTCGAGCGCCAAGTCGATCGCCTCATCGGCATCATCGACGATCTCCAGGACATCGCCCGCATCGAAGCCGGCACGATGCGCATCGAGCCGCGCCCCGCCGACATCGTGGAGGTCGTGCGCGATTTGATCGAGCGCATCCGGCCCACCACGCCCTCCCACGTCATCGTCGCGCACCTCCCCGGGCCCGTCTCCTGCCACATCGATCCGAGCCGCATCGAGCAGGTCGTGACGAACCTCGTCACCAACGCCGCCAAGTACTCGGCGCCGCGCTCCCGCATCGAGATCCGCGTCGAGGTCCGCGACACCTGCGTGGAGGTCAGCGTCAAGGACGAGGGCATCGGCATCGTCGAGGAGAGCCTGCCCCGCGTCTTCGATCGCTTCTTCCGCACCGCGGACGGCGAGCAGAAGGCCTCCGGCCTCGGCCTCGGCCTCTTCGTCTGCAAGCAGCTCGTCGAGCTCCACGGCGGCACCATCGGCGTCGACAGCGAGCTCGGACGAGGAGCAACCTTTTGGTTTCGCATCCCGCGCGGCGAAGCCTCCGCCGATTTCGCCTGATTTCAGCGCATATTTCCGCGCTCACGGCCCCGGATCGGTGGTCACGTACGTCGTGGTCGGGCTCGCTCCCTCGCTCGGCACCAGCGCGGAGATCCACGCCAGCGGATCGCCCGTGACGCCGACCACGCCGAGCCCGATGCACGCGCCGGCCACCGCGCCCACCAGCACCGGCGCCCAACCGCGTCCACCATCTTTGCGCGCGCGCTTGCGCGGTCGCCGCTCGTTCGGCGTGGGCGCGGCCCGACGCTTCACCGCCATCTGCGACAGCACCCACGTGGCCCCCTGCGAAGACGTCGTCTTGCGCGGGCGCGCCGCCGCTCGCGCCGGACGCTCTTGCTGCACGAGCCGCGGCAGCGCCGCGAGCAGCTCCTCCCAGAGCTCGTGCGCGCCTTGATGCCGATCCTCCGGCCGCTTCTGCAGCGCCTTCAGGATCGTCGCCTCCAGCTCGGGATCGAGATCGGGAACGATCAGCGACGGCGGCCGCGGCTCCTCGCGCACGTGACGCACCAGCGTTTGCAGCGGGCTCTCGTCCTCGAACGGCGCGCACCCGGTGACCAGGTGATAGAGCACCGCGCCGCACGCATACACGTCCGATCGCGCATCGACCGGCTCGCCCAAGCATTGCTCGGGCGACATGTACGCGGGCGTCCCCACGATGGATCCGGCCACCGTGATGATCTTCCCATCCCCGCCCTCGAAATCGTGGAGCTGCTTGGCCACCCCGAAATCGAGCAGCTTCACCCGCTCGCAGCCGGCGCTCGACGCATCGCCCAGGAGCATCACGTTCTCGGGCTTCAGATCGCGATGGATGATCCCGCCCTCGTGCGCGGTCGCCACGGCGTCGCAGATCTGGAGCGCAATCGACGCCGCCCGCGCCGGCGTGAGCTGCCCTTCTTCGGTGAGCACCTCGAACAGATCGCGCCCGCTCACCATCTCCATGACGATGTACGGGAGCCCCTGTTCCTCGCCGTGCGCGATCACCCGCACCACGTTGGGATGATCGATCTGCGCGGCCATCACCGCCTCCCGCTCGAAGCGCGCGCGCACGAGGGTCTCCTCCGCGAGGCTCGGATGTAGGATCTTGATGGCCACGCTCGGCCCATCCCGGCCCGCGATCGCGCGGAACACCGCGCCCATGCCGCCTTCGCCGAGCTTCTCGACGATGGTGTAGTCGCCGCCGAACGTCCGGCCCATGAGGCTGTTCAGGTCGAGCATGCCTGCCGTCGAGCAAGTCCCGCGCCGCCGTGGACGCGCTGAATTCCCGCTCCTTTTGCAATCCTCACGACCGCCCGCACCCGCCATCGCGCCACGGTGTGGCGTCCCTGCACGTGCATCCGCGGCGGATGACACGCGTCATGGCCCGAGGCGCGCTCGCCCTCCGACAGCCATCCTCCGCGGAATCCCTCTGATTCCAACGTGCTTTGCCACGACACCCGCGCTCCAAACGCACCTGGCACATCGGTTGTATCGACAGGGCTCGACAGCGCTCACGCTGGCCCTGCTTCAAGGAGTCATGTCATGCGTAACGTTCAACGTGTGCTCTCGGGTCTCGGTCTCTTCGGCGCCGCCCTCGTCGTCGGTTGCAACGGCGGTGGAGACACCGGCGAGCCCGTGGGATCGAGCGAGGCGCGCATCGTCCTCGTGGCGCAAGGCTCGTCGTCCGCCAACATGCATCTTACCGCCGTCAACGACGCCACCGCCGAGGTCGTGATCGATCAAGTCATCAACGTGGACGCCGGTGACTCGGTGGTTCTCGAGCAAACACTCGACGCGGCCTCCTACACCCTCCATCTCGATGCCTTCGCCGACGAGAGCCACACCGATGTCCTCGCCAGCGGCGACGCGCACCTCGATCTCCAGGCCAACCTGGCCACCGAGATCTTCCTCGCGGCCGACACCGATGGTGACGCCAGCGCCCAGACGGGCGTGAGCGTCAGCGTCCACGATGTGCCGACGATCGACGATGTCGTCGTTCATCACAGCACGGGGAGCATCACCATCGACGTCTCCGCCGCCACCGCGGGCGGCGGCGAGCTCACCTACTTCTGGTCGGGCTTCGGCCTCGAAGCGACCGTGCAGGGCTCGGCCTCGTTGACCATCCCGGCCATCCCCGCAGCGGTCCTCGGCATCGACGGCGAGACCACGATTCACCTCGTGGTGCAGAACGCCGACGGCGCCACGGTCGCGGTCGACATCGATCTCTCCGCCTCCGTGAACGGCGAAGCGTGCGTCTTCTGCGACGCCGGCACGACCTCGGGCGCCGACATCATCGTCGACGTCAGCGGCGACGTCGACCTCCTCGCCTGCCTCGAAACGCGGGTCTCCTGCAACCTCGCGTGCACGGCCGAGGCCGGCGCCGCTCCGCTCGACTTCGCCGGCGCCCTCATCAGTTGCACCGCCGATTGCGGCCTCCAATTCGCAGACTGCACCGCCGGCGAGAATTGAGCCGCGAACATGATGGATCGAGGGCAAAGCTCCTCCCTCCAACATCGAGTCTCACACTCCCCCTACGAGCCGCTCGCGGCGGGTTGCAAACACCCCTCCCCTGCCCGCCGCGAGCGACTCGTTCTCTCCCATTCCTCTGATACGAAATCTCGCTCACCTCCCACGGGCCGGTGGGCGGCGACCATTACGTCCCCAACCCATCGATGACGCATGGCGCGGTTGATGTATCGCCGCGCCGTCGATGGTTTTCGACCCGAAAGGCTCTCGGCGCATGCACCGTTCCTTCGTCGCGTTGGCGCTCACCGTCCTCTTCACGGGATGTGTCGGCCCCTCGTGGAGCTCCACGTTGGAGGCGAACAGCCGCCAAGTCGCGCTGGCGCTCAACGACCCCGTGGAGATGCCCGCCCGCTCTTTCGATCCCTTGGCCGTACCGACCTTCCGCGCGCCCCAACAAGTCCGGCCCTGCTGCGCCTTCGGCATGGATATGAAGGCGAAGCTCGGCGAAATGACCGTCCCCGGCTATCGCAACGACAACATCGTCGGCAACGACGAGCTCGGCCACCATGGTTATGGCGACGGCCTCAACAAGGAAGGCAACGGCATCGTCTACACCTGCCGGGGCGGCTTCATCGATGTCGCCCACATCCGCGACAACGCCGATCGCATGGTCTTCTTGACCACGCAGATGGTGCGAACCCTACCGGCCGGCGCCGTGGTGGAGCTGCCCGACGAGGGCGTGCGGCGCCGCGTGGTGGTGCGCCCGCTCCCCGAGTCGCTCATGCGATCTCCCGGGCGCTGGGCCGTGGCGAGCGCCCTCGCGGAGTGGGCCAATTTCCAGCTCTCGGTGTGGCACGAGATCGTGACCTGGTATGGCTTCGAGAGCACCAAAGGCTTCTCCGAGAAGGTCAGTGCCTTTTCTCCCGAAGACCTCTATTCCAACGTCCTCGGCCAGCGCATCGCCGCCGGTATCATCGTCAATCGCGAGCTGCGCTCCCGCGACGAATACAACCATGCCATGGACGCTTGGATCACCGAAGCGCTGCGCCGCCTCGGCGTGGTCACCAAAGAGGCTTCGCGGCGCGCCATGAAGTCCGTGGACGGCTTGTGGTGGGACTCCACCCGCGCCCTCCCCGATTGGAAGCTCGTGCTCCGCCGCAACCTGGAGACCGGCGCGACGTTGCGCCCTTGGCTCCTCTCCGACGCCATCCCCGTCGAATCGCAGAATGCCGAGCAGCGTCACATGTGCGCCGGCGCGCCGCCCCCCGTGTCCCTCGACGTGCCCCAGCGCCTCGGTGATCGCAAAATCGAAGATCTCGTCACCATCGAGCTCGAGGTCACGGACTGGATTCCGGCCGGATTCCCCATCTCCGTCGCCAAAGGCACGACACTGACGACGGCGGATTTCCCGGCGCTCCTCGCCGGCATCCGGCGCGAGGGCGAGCGCGATCTGGGCGAAGGCTTCGATCGTCCACGCGCCGGGGCCACGTCGCCAAAGGCACCTTCGATCAAGACCGCTGCCAGGCGATGACACGCAGGATCGCCACACCTGTGGCGCCCCGGCTCGCGTGGCCTCGATTCCCCCCTCCCCACGCGGCCCAATGCCCTCGGCACGCACACTGCAATGGCCGAGATACCCCCTCTTCCGCGAGCCTCGCAGGAGACATGTCGCATGAAAAAGTGGACTGCCCTCTTCGCCTTCCTCCTCATCCCAGCGGCGTGCACGGTCTCCGTGGCACCGTCCGACGGCGTCATTCTCGATGACGGAAGCTGCGATGCCGTGTCGTGTGGAGATGCCTTGTTCGGCGGGCTCTCGGCGGCTGGACAGCCCATCTGCGACAGCGTCTCCGACAGCCGGTACGGCGACGTCTTCGCCTGTGCCTGCGGCGGCGGCTGCGCCGACGTATGTTTCGACAACCTCTGCGACGATCTGGGCGAGACCTCGGCCTGCGGCGATTGCCTCGACCAGCTCTGCGGCGTCGAGCACGACATCTGCGCCAACGACTGACCGGCCACGAAAGGAGACATCCCATGATCCGCGAGCACCACGATCCGCCGAGGAAGGGCCCGATGGGCTTCTTCTGCTGCTTCAGCTGCACGCGCTGCTTCGTCGCGGCGGGTGACGTCAAGGCCACCGAAATCATCTGTGTCTGCGGCGCCCGGCTCCAGCCCTCGTCGCTCGCCCGCGGCGTCTACGAGCTGGCCTCCGCCGTCCCCGAGGACGCCGCCATCACCTGCCCACGCAGCGGCCGCCGTTCCCTCGATCCCGCGGAGGCCCACGACCTCGGCTACGGCGCCTCCCACGGCCTCCCTCCCGGCCACGAAGGCCCCACCGGCCCCGGCGACGCCCCCGCGCGATGACCATTCTGCGATCGGCGGAGACTCAAAATGGGAGTCCCCCCGCGGCCGTCGAAGTCAAGAGACCCAAATTGGCAATCCTCTTCATGCCTTTTTGCGCCTCTGCGCCTTTGCGCCTTTGCGTTGAAATCTCCTCTTCCTCTCAAGGCCTCGCGCGCAGACGGCTGAGCGGCAAGAGCCGTTCTCGGCTCTTCTTCCCCGCACGAATCTCCTCGTAGGGCCCACACACCGGGCGATATTCGCAATAGGTGCACGCGCCCGGCGCAGGGGCCGCGGGGAAGAAGCCTTCGTCGAGCGCGCCGCCCACCACCGTGGCGAGCTCTTGGGCGGCCTCGCGGGCCTCGCCGTCGAGGGGAATTTGCACCTCCTCGAAGCCGCCGGCGGAGGTGCAGTAATAGAGTCGACCGAGCTCCACGCGTGACGCGGGAAAGAGCTTCTCCAACGCCAGCGCGTAGAGCACGGGCTGGAGCACCTCGCCGCCGCCGATGACGGTGGCGCCGGGCCGCGCGCGCACCTTGCCCGTCTTGTAGTCGGTGGCGCGCAGCGAGCCATAAGCCCCCTGCTCCACCAAATCGATGCTGCCGCGCAATTGAATGCCGCAGTCGAGCAACACCGGCTCTTCGCGGCTGTGCGGGTCGCGCTTCTCGCGCTCGCGCAGGCCGAAGGAGAGCTCGAAGCGCCATGGAGTCCAATCGCCGTCCTGCGCGGCGCGACGCAGCCATTCCCGCAGATCGGCGCGCACCGAAGCGATCCCGTCTTCCCAGACGCGCTCGATGGCGGGTGAGAGCTCCTCGCGGAAGCGCGCGGCCACGCGGTTCAACGACTCGTCGAGCACGTCGCGGGCCCGCTCCAAATCACGCTCGCGCACGGGGAGGAGCGCTTCCTCGCGCAGCGTCTCCAAGAGCTCGAAGAGGGTCTCGTGCACCAACGAGCCGCGCTGCAAAGGGTCCATCTCCTCGATGGCCTCGGGCGTCTCGCGCGGCGAGAGTCGATGAATGGCTTGAAGGAGAAACTTGTACGGGCACGAGGCGAAGTTCTGGAGCGCGGTCGGCGAATAGCTGCGCGCGCCGAGCTTCTGTCGATCGAGCGCGGCGCGGGCGCGGCCGCCGGGATCGACGAGGCCGTCGACCGGCATCCATTTCTTCACGGTCCAGCGCCGGGCGCGCGATCGCAGCGCGCGCGCCAAGTGGCCATTGGCGGAGAGCAGGTAGCGCGCGGTGCCCACCGTGTCTTGCTCGGAGCGCCGAAAGAGCTGCTCGAGGAGGGCGAGATCGTATTCGGCCTCGTCGATGGCATCTTTGGGATCGCGCGGGGCCGGCCAGCCGATGCGCGCGCCCGAGGCCTCCTCCGCGCGGCGGGCCAATTCGTCGAAGCCGGGAAGCGCGCCTTCGGCCGCGCGCATCACCTCGAGCCCATAGAACGAGGGCACGCGCGGGCGCGATTGATCCATGTCGACGCGCGGATACGAGAGGAAGAGACGCGACCGCGCCGCGCCCACGGCGATGCGCAGGGCGAGGCGCTCGCCAGCGATGCGATCGTCGTTCGTCGGCAGATCGAGGCGCGCGCGCTCGCGATCGCGCAGGATCGGCTCCTCGCCGACCTTCTGCGGGAAGAGACGCTCGGCCACGCCGGGCACGAAGACGACATCGAATGCGAGCCCGCGCGCCGCCTCCACCGGCGCCACGAAGACGTGCCCGGCGGCGCGCTCCTCCGGCATCACCACGAGCTCGGTGAGACGGCGGCCGAGCACCAAACGCACCTCGGCGAAGTCGACGGGCCCGACCGCGGCCATCGGCGACAGCTCGGCGAGCACCGAGAGCACGCGATCGGGCCTGCGCAGCGCGCGCGTCGCGAGCGCGCCGAGGTGCTCGATCCATTCGCCCCACGTGGCCCGCTCGGGCAACGCCGAGAGCGCGCGGAGGAGCGGCAGCGCGAAGCGACGGAGGGCGTGGAGATCGGCGAGGCTGCGCCGCACGCGCACGGCGAACGCTTCGGCGCTGTCGTCGAGCGACGAGAGATCGAGCTCGAGCTTGCGCTCCAGCGCGGCGAGGCGCACCTCCCAGCGATCGAGGCCGCCGATGACGGCCGACTCGACGAGCAATCGCTCCCAGCGCCGCGGCGCGCGCAGCGTGCCATTGACCGAAGGCGCGCCCGGATCGTTCGGCACCTCGTCTTCGTCGGCGCGCGCAGCCTCGGGCGGAAAGCGCGGCGCCAGCTCTTCGTCCGGTGGCACCCAGCGATCGGCCGCGGGCGGAGGCTCGGGCGGCTCGCCTTCCTCGGTGGCGGCGGGCACCTGACCGAGCGAGAGATATTCGGCGAAGCGGCGTGCGGAGAGCTCCTCCGCAGAGCACGCGAGCAGCGCGACGAAGGCGCGGCCCGCGGGATCGGGCTGCACCGTGCCGCGCGCGAAATGGGCGGGAATCGAAGCGCGGCGCAGCGCCTCTTCCAAGTGCGCGCGGTACTGCGCGGGCGCGCGCAGGAGCACAGCCATGCGATCGAACGGCACGCCGCGCGCGGCCTCGCGCTGCACGAGCCGCGCGATCTCCACGCACTCGCGGCTCTCCCCCGGCGCCGACAAGACCACCACGTCGTCGCCGAGCTCGCCCGGAGGCGCGGTGGTGCCGGAGAACAGATGCGTTTGCAAGCGACACAAGGCCGCGCCGCCGCTCGCATGGAGCCGCTCGGGATCGACACGCAACGCGTGGCGGAGGGCGGTGAGCGATCGCGCGTCGCCCTCGGGGATCGTGGCCAACGTCCCCGGCGCGCGCGCGGCCAGCGCGGCCACGAGCTCGCGCTCGAGCAACGCGTTCACGGGCACGTCGACGAGGAGCAGCGGCCGCCCGATGATCGCCGCGCCCGACGGGATCTTGCCGGCGCGCGCCGCCTCCGCCGCGAAGCGAAACACGAGCGCGCGATCGGCGAGGCCCGCGCGCGAAAGCTCTTCTTCGTAGGCGCGATGCACGCGCCCGAGCTCCACGCCGGCCTCGCCCACGCGCTCGGGCTCGACGCCCGCGAGCCTGAGCTCCGCGAGCGTCCGCGCGAGCGCGCGCGGCAAGCCGGGCAGCTCCGCCACCACCTGAAAGCGCCCGAGCGAGCGCGTGCGCCGCAATCCGTCGACGACGCGCGCCACCAAGGCCTCGAGCGGCAGCGCGCCCACCGGCGCGAGCCCGCGCGCCGCGAGCGCAGGCCCCGCGAGCGCAGCCGCGGTGCGCCCGAGCGTGCTGCGTTGCCACCCGAAGCACGCCCCGCGACGCACGGCCGCGAGCCGCGCCGTCTCGGCGGCCGCCTCCGTGCTCGCGCCCAGGATCAGGACCTCCTCGTCGCGCCGCCTCTCCGCGAGCCACGCGAGGGCGCGCTCGATACGCAGAGAAGCCGTTGCAGAGACGATGATCGCGGGCGCCAAGGCGGCCGGATGGTACGGGAAATCGTGGTCGATCGCGCGTCCTTCGAACGATCGCGATCCCGCTCACACGGCCGCGCGCCTGCCGTGCCGATTTGGTCAGCCGACGCCGAGCGACTCGATCGCCTTCTGAATCCCCACCTGCGCCTTCTCCTTGAAACGCTCGGCATCGCCCCCGGCCTCGACGACCCACACCCGTTGATCGATCACGAACACCACGCTCCAGAATCGATACGAGCGGCCGCCTTGCTCGCGCTTGTACTTCATCTCGCGCCCGCTGAGCCCCGTCGAGGTGCGCACCTCAGCCGAGGCACCGTCGGGCACGTAACCATTGCGACGGAGCTTGTCGTCGACGGCCTCCGCCCAGAAATCGAGGTTGCCGCGCGGCTCGTTCTTCTCGGCCCGCACCGCGATGACGACACCGTCGGCGCTCGTGGCCCGATAAACGTACTCCTGTTGCCCTTCCAGCACGGCGAACCCGGGAGGCGTCTGCATTCTCACGCTCGGCCCGCAGCCGATGGCGAGCGCCGACAAGACGGGGAGAGCGGCCCAGAGAATGAATCGGTTCATGGTTGTTCCTCGTCGCGTCAGCGAGATCCCAGGTTGAGCAGCCGATCGAGCCCCACGCGCCCGAGCCAGCCGATGGGCAACGGCACCTCGCGCGGCGGCGGAGGAGGAGGCGGCGTGTCGGCGATCTTCACGATCTTCTTGGGCTTCGGCGACACGGCCACCGTCACCAGCGAGAAGGCCGCGCGCGAGCGCAGATACCGCATCTTGCCTTCGATCTGCTCGATCTCCGCGGCCACCCGCTCCAGCTCGCGCCCGACCTGGAGCATGTCCGCCATCGTCCCCGATCGCGCCAAGAGCTCCTGCAACCGGTGGCGCGTGGCCCTGAGGTTCATGAGGCGGCCTTCGAGATCACTGTATTGCTCCGAGACGTCGTCGGCCGTCACCGATCGATGCTGAATGTCACCGAGCTTTTCGATGAGCAAAAGCCCCTCGCGGAAGCGCGCGGAGGGAATGCGCACTTGCACGCTCGTGTCTTTGCGCCCGGCGAGATATCCACCCAGCGCTTCGGCGATGTCGATCACCTTGTCCAGCGTGGGGGCGGTCTCGCCCTCGTCCACGGCCATTTGGAGATCGCCCACGTAGATGAGCATCGGCGCCGCCGGCGCGCCCGGCGCGGGCGCCTCCGGCGCGCCCTTCACCGGCTTCTCAGCCGTCTTTGCCGGCGGCGGAGGTGCCTTTGCCGGCGGAGGTGCCTTTGCCGGCGGAGGCGGCGGAGGTGCCTTTGCCGGCTGCGCCGATGCCGGCACCGTCGCGGCTTTGGAAGCGGAGCGCGGCGCGCCGCTCGGCGGTGCCGACGCCGGGCTCGGCGGCGGGCTCGGTTGCTGATAAGCCGCCGGAACCGTCGCCTCTTCGATTTGCGGTCCGGCCGGCGCGGCCGGCGGCGCATAACCACGCGACGCATCCGCCGACGAAACGTTGGGCGGCGGCGGTGCATCGGGAAGCGGCGCCGGAGTCGGCGCGGGCGACGGCGCCGACTCGGCGTGCATGGCACTGGGCGGCGCTGCGCCGCACCCCGACGCGAACGCCAAGGCACCGAGCGCCACGCCGGTGGAGAGGAGGCGCCGGATCGGCGCCGGAGATCGATGAGCACGAAGGGAAAGCAACATGTTCATGCGCGGCAGGGAAACGCCGCCCCCACGGTGACCTTACACGCCGCCGAACGCGGGTGTAAAAGGAACCATGCCCTCCTCCCCCGCGATTCGGCGCCGCTCGGTAATCGGCCTTGCATCCGTGGCCCTGCTCCCCCTCGTGACGACGGGTTGCTTCACCGACGATCCCCCGCCCAACGATCTCGTGTTCGGCCCTTACGGATCCATCGCGGCCCCCTCCGGCAAAACGGGCTTCCGCTTCGGCGCCGCCAGCGCCGCCACCCAAATCGAAGATCAGAACCCCAACGTCGATTGGTACGTGTGGAGCAAGCCCGCTCCCGACGGGCTCGGCAACAACACCTTCGTGGGCGACGCCTCGATGGGATACACGAAGGCCCTCGAGGACGTCGATTTGATCGCGAGCCTCCACCTCGACTCCTATCGATTCAGCATGGAGTGGGCTCGAATCGAGCCGAAGCGCGGGCAGATCGACGAGGAGGCCATCCAGCATTATCGCGACTTCCTCCTCGCCCTCAAGGAACGCGGCATCCGCCCCAACGTCACCGTGCATCATTTCTCGAACCCCATCTGGGTGGACGACCCGCGCGCCGCCGCCTGCACGAACGGCCCCTCGGACGAGAACCTCTGTGGCCTCAATCACCCCGAAGGCGGCCCGCTCGTCATCGAAGCCATGCAGAAGCACGCGAAGCTCCTCGGCGAGCGCTTCGGGGACCTCGTGGATGATTGGGCCACGGTCAACGAGCCGGTCAATTACCTCTTGGCCGCCTACGGGGTGGGCTCGTTCCCGCCCGGGAAACAGGGCCTCTTCGACATCCCCGGCAAGTTCGTGCCCACGTTCCGCAACTACATCGCGGCCCACGCCGCGATGTACCAAGCCCTCAAGGCCGCCGACACCGTCGACGCCGACGGCGACGGCATCGCCGCCAACGTGGGTTTGACCAAGGAGGTCGGCGAGTGGGTGGCGGCGAGCGGCAACATGCCGAGCGACGCGCCCGTCGACGTCAAGGCGCGGGACAAGGTGCTTTGGCTCTATCAATATCTCTTCGTCGAGGCCCTGGTGCAGGGCGGCTTCGACAGCGATCTCGACGGCGAGATCGACGAGCCGCACCCCGAGTGGAAAGGCACCCTCGATTGGCTCGGGGTCCAATACTACTCCCGCTCCGGCGTCACCGGCTCTCCCGGCGTCATCCCCATCCTCAACATCACCCCTTGTTACGGCGGCTTCGATCTCGGCGCCTGCCTGCCCCCGCTCGATCCGACGTTCTTCGTCCCCACGATGAACTACGAGCACGATCCGGCCGGCCTCTTCGTGGCGCTCAAGGATTTCGGAGAGCGCTGGCCCGATCTCCCGCTCACCGTCACCGAGTCCGGCATCGCCACGGAGGTGGGCGCCCGCCGCGCGGAGGTGATCGTGCGCGCCCTGGAGCAGATTCAGAAGGCCAAAGACGCCGGCGTCGACGTGCGCGGTTATTACCATTGGAGCATCTACGACAACTTCGAGTGGGCCCTCGGCTTCACCCCTCGTTTCGGCCTCTACACCGTCGATTTCGCGACTTACAACCGCACGCCGACCGAGGGAGCGACGGTCTTCGGAGAGATCGCACAGCGCCGGAAGGTCCTGGAGGATCAACGCCACAAGTACGGTGGTGACGGTCCCCTCACGCCGGAAACGGTGAAGGAATGATGTCCTTCCGTCGCCGCGCCATGTAGCGAAGATCGCCAATCTCCCACTTCGTGCCTCCGCGCCGGCGCGCGCTAGGGTGGTAGTCCACCCAAGGAGGACGCGATGAAAGCGCTGCTCGCCCTGGTGCCTGTGACCCTGTTCGCGCTCGCCAATTGTGGCACGAGCGATATCCAATCTCCCCCGTCGGGAGATGAGACGACTGCCAACAACGGTGGCCCGCACAAGACCTGTCGCCCCACCTGCAACACGCCCGCTGATTGTGCGACCCCCAATCAACCTCTCCAAGACGCGAGCCACTTCGCGTGCACGAACCACCGCTGCGAATGGCTCGGCTGTCAGTCGTCCGCCGACTGCACGAGCGCGCTCATGACCACCAAGGTCACGTGCTCGGCCGCCCCGGGCGAGGACGTCTCCTCCTGCATCCCCACCTGTCAGACCGCGGCGGATTGCGGCGTCCAGGGCAACGCGCTCGGAGACTCGAGCCACTTCGCCTGCAACGCCGGTAAATGCGAGTGGCTCGGCTGTAAATCGACGGCGGACTGCACCGGAGCCCTCCAGACGACCCGCGTCGTCTGCGACAAGCCCGCAGGCTCGGCCATCGCCACCTGCATGCCCACGTGCACCAAGCCCGCCGACTGCGCCGTGCCGGGGAGCAAGCTCAACGACGCCAGCCACTTCGCCTGCAACGCCGGCAAGTGCGAATGGCTCGGTTGCAAGACGACCGCCGAGTGCACCGCTGATTTCCACGTCTCGAACGTGATCTGCGAGTGACCCTCTCCGCCCCGGGCCGACACGGCCCTTCGTAAAGTCGATTCAGCGTCTCGCAGATATCGAATTACACGCGGAGCCGGAGAATCGATATCTGCGCGGACGCCGAAAGCCCTGGTGCCGTCCGCCCGAAGCGCGGGCGACATATGGTCGCACTTCAGCGCTGCTTTGCGGCGGCGCTTCGCGCGCGGGCATCACCATCGGTTTCGATGGGGCGACGCCGCTGCCCAGAAACGCTGTCAGCGCTTCTGGCCGGCGGCGCTCGCCTCACACCGACTTGCGTGTGCCCTTGCGCCGCTTGGCCGTGGTCGCCGGGCGGAGGCGCGAAGGCTCGGGGGCGGCGAGCGGCGGCTGCGGGTGCTCCAGCGGCTGCGTCGACTCGGGAATGAACAGGCTCGATCGCGCGATGCGCGCCATCTCCCGATCGTAGCGAGCGCGGCCGTCTTCCCCGAGGCCGGCGACGTTCACCGACGCGGTGGCCGTGAGCGAAATGACGGTGCAGAGGATGTTGATGACGTAGGCGTCGGGATCGAGATCGGCGTGGTGCCGCCCGCCGGCTTGCCCAGCACGGATGTAGCCCGCCACCGCATCGAGCCACGGGCGCACCGGCCCGACGAGGAGCTTGCGCGCTTCGGCCGGGCGATCGAGGCACTCGCGGAGGATGACGCGCGCGCGATCGGCGTCGGACGCGAAGAAGCGATAGAGCTCGCCGAACACCGCCTCGAAGCGGCCCTTGCCCGCGCTGGCCGCGAGCAACAACCGCGGCAGCGTCGCCTGCCAATGCTCGAGGACCTCGCCGAGCACCGCCTGGCGGATGTGCTCCTTCGAGGGGAAGTGATGCAAGACCGCCGGCTTCGTGACCCCGACGGCGTCCGCGATCTCCTGCAACGCGGTGCCGTCGAAGCCCTTGGCCGCGAACAGACGCGTGGCGGCTCGCACGATGGCGACGCGGATGTCTGTCTCCGCGGAGCGGGTCGCTGCCATGTGGTTGGTCGATGCTTACCAGATGGTAAGGACGAGAACAAGCGGGCAATGACGCCCACACCGCTCGCGGTCCCCCATGAAACGACGAAGCCGCCGCGATCGCTCGCGACGGCTTCTCTGACGCTTCGCTTCCAGGCCGATGCTCGGCCCTTCGTCTGACGACTTGCGTCAGTTCGCAGACACGGTGCCGGGCGCGTCCTTCTTCATCTCGTGGGTGCTGGGATCGTACTTCGAGGCGCACTTGGCCATCACCAGCGAGGCTTCGAACTCGCCCTGCGTGTTGAGCGCGCCTTCGATGGTGACGTTGACGCCGCCGCCGGGCACGTCGCGGAAGGTGTCGGGGATCACGCACTGCTTGTAGCGGACGGGAAGCTGATCCTGATCCTTGTGGATGGTGAAGCGATACTCGCAGGGCTGATCGCGCTTCACCAACGTGCCGGGCACGAGCTCGCCTTCGACGCGCACCTTGCGACCCACGAGGCTCGCTTGCTGATGCACGAGCTTGTCGACCGGCGTCGCGTAGACGGCGGCCTCCTTGAAGCCGACCATGAAGAGCGCCACGACCGCGCCCACGAGCGCGAGCAACGTGACGAGGAGCCCGAGGCTCTTCTTCTGCGCGGGCGCCGGGCGGCGCTCCGGCAACACCGGCTTGGCCACGGCGGGCGCATCGTTCTCGCCGCCTTTGCCCGCGATCGCCTCGGCCAGCTCTTGGTCCAGCTTGTTGCTCATAACGAGGCCCTAGGGTAGCCCTCTACACAGGCGCGGTCTAGCAAAGGCGCCTCGTGAAGCCGCACGTGCACGGCGATTCAGGCGTTCACGGGAACGCCGTCGGCTCGTTTCCCTCATGCGATCGCGCGGGTCGTCGTGAGCTCGACGTCACCGCTCGCGACGAAACGGGAGACTACGCCGCCGGCGGCTGATCCTGCGGCGTGGACGGTGCGGTCGAGGCGCGGCCCGCGCTCGTCGGCGCCTCCTCGGCGTAATAACCGTCGCGACGGTAGTAGTAGTACTGCGAGTACTTGTACTCGCCCTTGTCGAGGTTCACGGCGTTCAGCACCGTGCCCGCGATGTTGGCGCCCACGTCGAGCAGCGCGCGGAGCGCATGGCGCGCCAGATCTTTGCTGGTCTTGAAGGCGCGCACGACGAGGATGGTGCCGTCGACGAGCGTGGAGAGCACGACACCATCGGTCACCGGGACGATGGGCGGGCTGTCGAGGATGACGCGATCGAAGCGGCCCTGGACCTGCTCCAGGAAGGCCCGGAAGCGCTCGCTGTGCAGGATCTCCGCCGGGTTCGGCGGGATGGGCCCGGCCGAGATGACGCTGAGGTTCGGCACCTCGGTGGGGAGGATGGCGTTGTCGATCGACTCCTCGAGGAGCGCGGTGGTGACGCCGACCTTGGAGTCCTTGCCGAAGATGCGGTGAAGGCGCGGCTTGCGCAGATCGCAGTCGATGATGACGACGCGCTGGCCCGCCTGCGCCATGGCGATGGCGACGCAGCAGGCGACCGTGGTCTTGCCTTCGGAGGGGCCGGCGCTCGTGATGAGCAGCGTGCGGAACGGGTGATCCGGCGCCATGAAGAGCAAGTTCGTCCGGATGGTGCGGGCGGCCTCGGCGATGCCGCTCATGCGGTGCTCGTGGACGATGAGCTCGGGCTTCTTGATGTCGGAGAGGCGCACCCGCGGCTTCTTCTTCCCGTAGTTCGGGCCGAGCTTGCGCTCGTCGTCGATGGCGGGGAGCAGGCCGATGAAGGTGATGCCGACCTCCTTCTCCACGTCGTCCGGCGTCTTCACCGTGCGATCGATGACCGCGCGACCGAGCGCGGCGGCGAGGCCGAGCAGGAGGCCGAAGAACGCGCCCACGCCGATGTTGAACGGGACCTGCGGGCGCACCGGGCCGCCGGGCCGAAGCGCGTGATCGATGACGCGGATGTTGTTGACCCGCAGCATGCGGGAGAGATCGCTCTCCTTCGTGCGCTCGAGGACGAGGGCGTAGAGCTTCTCGTTGTTGTCCTTGGCGCGGCGGAGGCGGTTGTATTCGATCTCGAGGAGGTTCAGCTCGAACGCGCGCTTGCGCGCCGACTCGAAGAGACCGGCGAGCCCGCCCTCCTGGTGGCTGATGGCGGCGAGGTCGCGATCGAGCGAGCCCTGCACGTTCTTCACCTCGGCGAGCACGGCGCTCCGCGCGATCTCGATCTTCGCGTTCGTGGCCTCGACTTCAGGGTGATGCGCGCCCTTGCCGGCGCGCATGAGCGCGTCGCGGTCGCGGACCGCGTCGATGTACGTGTGGCGGAGGCTCTGGAGCAGGCCGTTCGCCAGGAGCTCGCCGGCGGGGATGACCGCCGGATCGGTGACGTTCACCTTGGCGAGCTCGGTGCGGCGCCCCGCGATCTCTTCGCGCCGCGTGCGCACGTGGGTGAGCGCCTCGTTGAGCTGCTTCATCTCCTCGCGCAGCATGTTGGACTGATCGTCCATGGCCACGGAGAGGATGTTCTTCTTCTCCTTGTACTCGTGGAGCGCCATCTCGCTCGTCTCGAGATCCGTCTTCAGGTGATCGAGCTGGCCTTGCAGCCAATCGACCGCCTGCGTCGTCGAGGCCAGCGCGCCTTCGAGGTTCATCGAGATGTACGTGTCGACGAGGACCGTGAGGAGACGCTGGGCGCGATCGGGATCGGCGTCCTCGAGCTTCACGACGGCGAGGCGGCTGTCCTTCACGGGCTCGACGCGGACACGCGCGCGGAGGGCTTGCGCAGCCGCCTCTTCCGAGACCGTCACCTGCGGAACGGCGGTGTTGGGCGGCGCGTTCGCGAGGAAGGCGGCGTCGTGGTTCAACCCGAGCTGATTGACGACGGCGAGGGACGTCTTCAGCGACGTGATGATCTTGTATTGGGTCTCGTAGTACTCGTGGTTGTCCCAATAGCTGCCCGCGCCCATGTCGACGACCGCTTCGACCTTGGCGCCGAGGGGACGCGGCGGGTTCGGATCGAACTGAATGGTCGCGGCGGCCGCGTAAATCTTGGTTTGGCCGAGCGTGTAGAACGTGACCGTCAGCGTGACCGCGAGAGCGGTCAACAGCGCCGTTGCCCAGTTCTTCCGGACGGTGTGCCAGATGACGGCCTGACCGCCGCCGGCATCGGGTCGCTCCACCCAATCCCGACCGGTCTGGCGCGGTGCACGGTTCGAAGAAGATTCAGCGCTCACTCTGGCGTCCTGCGGGCTTCCGGGGGGTACGTTGCTCTGGGAGCCGGGAAGATTCAAGCAGGGCCCTGGTCGAACGGCCTCGCGCGAAGGGGCGCGGCGCGATTTCACAACAGATCCGGGAGCGGGCGCGGGGCCGACGCTCACATCACGTGCTCGTCGTGCAGCGTGCGATCCGCGCGGCCACCTCCGCGCGAGGGTCGACCAGCGCGTCCCGGCCGAGGCGTAGCTCGAAGCAGCGCGAAGCGGTGAGGACGGCCTGAATCACGCGCAGGTTTTCGTCACGGCCCGCGAGCCCATCGATGACGAGCGCCGCGCTCGACGCAAGGAGGAGCCCGAACGCGTCGGCGCGCGGGATCGGGAGGAGCTCGGTCACGGGCGCATCGACGACGCTGGGAAACAAGGCCAACACGCGCCCCGGCGAGAGCGGCATCGTCGCGAGATGGCGATCGGGAAAGGCGCGGCGCGCATCGAGCGCGCGCTTGTCACGTCGCCCCGACGGCGGGCCGGCGAAGGCCTCGAGGCGCGGGAACGCGGCGATCGTCGCGGGCGCGAGATGAAACGCGCGCGGAAAGACGGAGATGCAAAGCCCGCCCGCGTTGCTCGAGAGGAAGTGGGCGTCGTCCCCGAGGTACTGCGATCCCGCTTCGATCAAGGCGATCGTCGTCGAGGTCTTCCCCGCGCCCGATCCGCCGGCGACGAGGATGCTCTCTCCGGACGGATGTCGCAGCGCGGCCGCATGGATGTGAAAGAGGCCGAAGCGCCGGAGCGCGAGCGGGATCGCGACCTCGATCATCGCGGCGGCCGATCCCGGCTCGACCTCGCGCGCCGCGACCGCGACCTCGATGGGCGCATCCCCTTCGGGCAGATGCACGCGCGAAGCGCGATCCCAAAGGAGGAAGCCGCCCCCGCGACGATAGGCCTGCACGATGCCGTGGAAGAACGACGGCTCCCATCCCTCGGCGCGCGGATCGGCGGCGATCTCCGGGCCCGCGGAGCGCAGCACGAAGCGCACGGCCGGCTCGGCGATCGGCTCCGGCGCGATCGGATCGACCATCGCGAGGACGCTCGCGATCGGATCGAACGGCGCCTCACCCGACCACGCGAGGTCCACTCCATGGAGCCGTACGGCGGGCATCGATCACCGCGAAGGGACTCGCGTCCCCACGTCGAGGACGGCTTCGTCGCGGATCGAGACCCGCGCGTTCCATCCATCATTTCGAGCCTCTTTTGCGATCGAGAGGCGCCCCCGGAAACGCATGCGCGGGCCTACTTGCTCATGAGCAGACCATCGGCGATCAGCTCTTCCACGAGGCCCGTGACGTCGCGCGTCGCTTCGTCGGCCTCGACGCGGAACTCGGCGGCGATGCGCTCGCCCATGGCGGCGATGGTGGCGGCGCTCTTGTCGCGGAGGGCCTTCCACACGATCACGCCCGTCGGGTTGAGCGTGTAATAGAACTTGGTTTCGAGGTGGAGCAGCACGCCGCTGCCGTCGTCGATCTCGGTGAAGAGGACCTGCGGGTTGGGCACGGGGAGGACGTCGCTCATGAGATGCTCGCGGGGTACTGGAACGTGACGGTGAGCCCGGGCGAAAGCGTCTCGCCGACGGGCTCGCCGTCGAGCTCGACCCAGGCGTGGCCGGAGATGTCGCTGGCCTTGGGATCGAGGCCCATGACGAAGCGCGCGGGAAACCCGGCGCGACGCAGGACCGCATAGCGGGCGAGCGCGCGATAAAGGCACGTGTCGGGCACGACGCGCATCCGCTCGACGAGCTGCTCGGACGCGGCGATCACGGCCTCCACGATCTCGCGCGGCACCACCTCCTCGGCCCGCGACGAGGGTGAGCGAAGAGCGCTCTGCGGCGTGAGGCCCGAGAGGACGTCGGGCAGCGAGCGTCGATCGATCAGCGCGACGGCCAGGAAACGGGCCGCGACCGCGCGGGCCCCGAGCCTGACGCGATCGACGAAGAAGCGGTCCATCATGGTCGTCCGGCGCGGGCACTAGCCCACGAGCGGCAGCTTGACCTTGGACCACGCGCCCCGCCACCGCTCGCGCTGCGCGGCGGGCCCCGCGGCCCCCT
Organism: Minicystis rosea; assembly: GCA_001931535.1. Classification (GTDB taxonomy): domain Bacteria; phylum Myxococcota_A; class Polyangia; order Polyangiales; family Polyangiaceae; genus Minicystis; species Minicystis rosea. The sequence continues at coordinate 12,273,277 of CP016211.1, read as the reverse complement.
CGTCATCCCAATGCGGTTTGCCGAAATGCTTCATGCAGTCGTTGCAGGGGAAATGATCCCACTCGGTGAGGCCGCCCGCCGCGACGCGCGCGAGCCGTGCCTTCTGCGCGCCGTGGATGATCTCGAGGAGCTTCAGGTGCGCCTCGCCGAGCGACATCTCGTGCAAGCTGCCGGCGACGTCGGACGGCGCCTCGCCGGGCGCGTGCTGGCTCGGCACGCCCGCGTGCTGGCAGCAGATGTTGAGCCGGCCTTCGACGTCGACGTGGAGCTGCTGGCTCGACCACGGATCGCACACGTGGAACGCGCGCGCCTGGTAGAAGCCCTCGGGCATGACCACCGGGATCTTGAGCATGTCGCGGAGCCGCTCGATGCGATCCTGCACGCCGCGCCATTCGCGCGCGGTGAGGTAGAGCTCGCGATCGAGGTGCGTGCCCGTGGCCTGAAGGAAGCTGAAGGACACGGCCTTCGCCGACAGCGAGGCCGCGAGCATGCCGAACGCGTCGATCTGGTGGGCGTTCTTGCGATTGACCACCATCTGCAAGACGAACGGGATCCCGTAAGCCGTGCACAGCGTGGCCGCGAGCATGACCTCCCGATAGCTGCCCGCGCCGCGGATGGTGTCGTGCACGTGCTCGTCGGCACCGTCGAGGCTGAAGTTGAGCCCGGTGAGCGCCGCGCGCCGGGCCGGCTTCTCCTTGAGCAGGGCCATGAACCGCTCGATGCGGCGGGCGTTCGTCACCATGTGCCACGTGAGGCCGAGCTCCGCGATGGTGTCGATGACGCCTTCGAACTCGGGATGGAGCGTCGGCTCCCCCCGGTGAGCGCGACCTGCACGCTGCCGTGGATGCGCTGCACCTCCGTGAGCACCTTGCGGATCAAGGGCAGCGGCAGATCCTTCGGGGTCTGCGCCGGATCGCGGAGGCAGTGCTGACAGTCGAGCTGGCAGCGGTCGGTGAGGTGGAAGCCGATGGTGGCGACGGCCATGCGTTCCTCGGCGTCGCCGCGATCGAGATCAGCCCATGGCGGTGAGGGTCATCATCGAAGCCCCCACGGCGGTGAAGAGCGTGGCGCGCGCGACGCTGCGCTTCTTGAGCAGGCGCGGGGCCTCGTAGGGCTTCCGCGGATCGTCGACCGCGGACGCGGCGAGATCGTGTTCCTCGGTGATGTTCGGGCGATCGTCGATGTCTGCCATGGTTGCCTCGGTTGCGGGCGCTCGTGCCGCAGCGTCAGGGGATCGGCTGGAGAACGAGCCGGCCGGGAGTCCCGTTGGGGAAAGTGGAAGCGGAGCCCACGGAGCCGATCGCGGCCAAGTTGCCGGCCGCGTTCTGCGCGCCGTAGGTGGCGGACCAGCCGCCGGCGCTCCCGTTCAGCGTGCCGTAGTTGAACCAGATCTCGTCGGTGCTCTCGTTGAGCACTGCGCTGAAGGTCACGAAAGGACCGCCGTTGCCATTGCCGCTCAGCGCCATGCGCTTCCACGAGAGCACGAGCTGGCGGTTCGGCGAGCTGCCCACGAGCTTGGCGCACATGCCCCCGTTGGCGGCAATCACGGTGTTGTCCCACCACGGAGAGAAGCTCGCGCGGGGCGCGCTCGTGCTCGGGAGCGCGACGTTGTTGGCGAGCGACGGGATCTCGCCGCCGCTGGCGACGCCATTGCTGAGGGTGACGTTGCCGAACTTCGAGAAATTCACCCGCCCATTGCTGCTGCTGTACGTGGTGCCGTAGAAGGTGAATTGGAACGGGAGCGCGACGTAGAGCTGCGCGACCGAGCTCGCGAGCGTGGGGGACGTGGCCAGGGTCGTGTTGTTGGAGCTCTGCTTGATCGGCAGGCCCGTCTCGCCAGTGCCCAGCGAGCAGCCGTCGATATAGGTCGGCGTGGTCCGGTACGTGAGCTTGGCGATGTTGTAATTGGTGTACGACGTCGCGGCGACGACGCGGAGCCGGTAGTAGACGTCGGCGTCATCCGGATTCGCGAGCTTCCACTTCTTCTTCGCGCCGTTGGCCGCGCCGGGGAGCATCACGCCTTGGGCGCCGGGAGCGCTGGCCGTGCTGTTGATGCTGCCGTGGGTCGCGTCGATGGCCGCGGATTGGTAGAGCCAGAGACCGAGGCTCGCGTCCAGGCCGGTGTTGCTCGGCGCGTCGGAGTTGAGCGCGGCGTGGGCGCCGACCGGATCGCCATTGCTGTCGACGATGCTCGTGATCTGGGCGTACGTGAAATTGAGCGTCTTGCTCCAGAACGAGTTGAGCGTGACGTCGGCGCAGATCGCGTTCGCCGGACACGTCGAGGAGGCGGCGGTGCCGAAGGTGTCCTCCCACGAGGCGTCGTCCGTGACGAGCTCCACCGAGTCGGCCGGCCCGCTGCCGCTCGTGTCGTCGGACTGGAGGTTCGCGTCGAACATCGCCTGCGGCGAGAGGCGCGGCCCCTGTGCATTGGCGCGGGACGACTCGAGCGCCAATGCCGCGTGCGACAAGCGCGTCAGCGTCATCTTCCGCGTCTTGGGCTGCACGTGGAGGATGTATTCGCCGAACGCCTGCTGCCCCGGCTGGAGCGTGCCTTCATCGGTCGGCTGGCTCTCGGTGCCGGAGCAGCCGGCTGCCATTGCCACTGCGACGCCGAGAGGAGCGAGAACAGAGGAGCGCGAGATAAGACGACTGAAAGGCTTCGACATCTAATTCTCCTCGCCCCCCGGGCGCATTGAGCCGGAGTGAGCGTATCACGCTGAAACAGTGCCGATCAACGGGCGGCGGCACCACAAGAATGCGCGGATTTCGAAGCTTCGGTGCGCGGCTGGGCGCGAACATTCACCGCGATCACGGATCAGGTCACGACCGGATTACCCGCGCCGCCAAAGGGGACGAAGACGGCGTGCGCATAGGGTGTCTCCTCGAAGAGCGGGACCTCGTAGCCGGCCTGCCAAGCGAGGCGCACCACCTCGTCGGCGCCGAGATAGGAGAAGAACCCGGTGTGCGGGAAGAAATGGTCACCGATCTCCGACACGCCGGGCGCGCGCAGCGCATGAAAGGCGCGGCGGAGCCCGTCGCGCACGCGCCCCTTGCCCGCGGTGGGCACGGCCTTCTCCGGCTCGAGGGCGAAGCTCGCGAGCACGGGCGCGCGCGGGGCGAGCTCGTGAACGGCGCCGAGCAAGGCCTCGCGCGCCACCGCCGGCATGACGTGCGAAAGGCTGCCCCAACCGAGCACCACCACATCGAACGGCGGCCCCGCGACGGCGGCCGCGAGCGGCCCGCCGCGCCCCGCGGCGGCGTCGACGAGATCGGCATACGAGGCGTGCACCACGGTGGCGCGATCGGGCGGCGCGACGGTACGCGCGGCCTCGACGAAGGGGGCGCAGGGATCGAACGCGACCACCTCGAAGCCGCGCTCGACGAGGGCCATCACCTCGCGGCCCGCGCCCGCGGCGCCGACGAGCGCGCGCCCGCCGCGCGGAAAGAGGCCGCCGTCGAGCGCGCGTCGCTCCCATGGAAAGAGGCCCGACTGGAAGCGATGACCGCCGGGGAGGTACGTCGCTTGATCCGAGTAGAGCGCGGCGGTGAGGGCCGCGCGTTCGGCAGGCGGGATCCACGCGAGCAGGAGCTCGTCACGCAGGCCCTCGCGGAGGTTCTCGACGCGGAGGACGGCGTGATCGATCGCCAGCAACGCGCGAACCCAAATCGGCACGCGATAAGACACGGCCGCATCTTGCACGCGGTCCCGAGGGCGCGCCAGCGCCGCGACGTGATCGACGGCACGCGCCGCCGCGTAGCGGCCGAGCCCGATCGTCCACTCGGCGAGATCGTCGCGGAGCGGCGTTTGGCGCAGGATCCACGCGGCACCCAGCGCCTCGCCCGAGGCAGCGGCGCGCCGGAGGAGCGCGCGGCGCAGCGGCCCGGGCTCGAAGCGCGCCACGAGATCGCCGTCGACCGAGGGGCTGCCGAGATCACGGAGCAGGGAGAGCGCCGCGAACATCACCGTCTCGAGGCGCCACGCGCGGGCGCGCGCGGTGAGCACGTCGAGGTCGAGGCCGCGCCGGAGGAGCAGCTCGAGATCGAGGAAGGCCGCCGGGTGCCGGAAATCGTGGCCCGCGGCGTGGAGGGCCACGAGGAGCGCGTGATCTTCGGGCGACGGGATCGAGAGCCCAGGCAGGCCCGGCGCTGGGCGCGCACCGGCGAAGAGCGCGTCCTCGTCGATCGGGCGCGGCACGATCTTGTCGAGCGTCTGGTGCACCTCGACCAGCGTCGAGAGCGCGCCCGCCCGCGCCAGGAGCAACGTCTCTCCCAGAAAGGACGCGCTTACCGGTCGGTCAGCCACGCGCTGGTGCTCGAGACCGCCCCGAACCAGCGCCGCGACGGCGCGATCGTGATCCGCGCGCCGCACGAGCAGATCGACGTCGTGCATCCCGCGCACCGCGGGATCGGGATACACCGTCAGCGCCAGGGCGGCGCCCTTCACCAAGAGCGCCTCGATTCCCGCGGCCGCGAGGATGCTCCCCACGTTCGCGAGCACGTGCGCGCGCAGCATGGCGGCCGCGCGGGCCTCGGCGCCGGGGTCGGGGAGCTTGACTGACCGATCGGTAAGGACGCGGCGGAGCGCGGGGGCGATCACGAAGCCTCCGATGGAAGGGGGGCGGACGCAGGCAAAGCGGGAGCGCGGGGGACCGCGCGGCTCGCGCTCTCGGGCGGCGCGCTCGCGGTCTCGGGCGGCGCGAGCTCGACGACGCGATCGGCGAAGCGGGAGAGCTCGCGATCGTGCACGGCCGCGATCACGCGGCGGCCCCGCGCGGCCTTGCGCAGGATGGTTCGGAGCTCGCCGACCGAGGCCTCGTCGAGGTGTGCCTCGGGCTCGTCGAGCAGGAGGAGATCCGCGTCGCGCAGCAGCGCGCGGGCCAGCATCGCCCGGCGCGCCTGTCCGCGCGAGAGCGCGCCGTAAGGCAGATCGAGGATCGCAGCCTCCGTCTCGACGCGCGGCAAGAGCGCCGCGACGAGGCCGACTTCGGCGAGCGCGGCGAGGAGGCGCGCATCCGTGACACCGGGATCGAGGGCGCAGAGGTTGTCGCGGAGCGTGCCGTCGGCGATCTCGTAGGGCCGCTGCGAGAGGTACGCGACGCGCTCGTGGAGCCTGCGATTGTCGAGGCGAGCCTCGCGTCCGCCGACGAGGATGCGCCCGCGATCGGGGCGCACCACGCCGAGCAACACGTGGAGCAACGTCGTCTTGCCCGCGCCGTTGGGGCCGACGACGGCGAGGCTCTCGCCCTTCGCGATCACGAGCGACAGCGACGAGAGCGCGCGCACCGCCGCCTCGCCGTCGCAGCTCGGATAGACGTATCCTACGTTCTCCAGCCGGATCTCCGCGGTCGCGTCAATCAGCTCGTCGACCTCCGCCTCCGGCACGGCGGCGGCGATCGCGCGCTGGCGGGCCACGTTGGCGAGCTCGTCGCGCGCCGCGACCATGTTGGCGAAGCCGGCCACGAGGCTCTGCAGCGTGGGGATCGCGGTGAGCACGAGCAGCGAGGTGCGGTGGAGATCGCCGCGCGGCGCGAGGGCCCCGCCGGAGAGCACCAACACCGCGGCGCCGGCCGCGACGGTGGCGCCGAGCGCGCCCCACGTGGAGAAGGTGCTGTGGACGCGCGCGCGCCCCTCCGAGCGTGACCACACGCGCACGTCCTCGCGCAGGCGCTCGGCGAAGGCTTCGGCGCGGCCGTGCGCGCGGAGATCGACGGCGCCCTCGAATCCAGCGGAGATCGCCGTGTAGAACGTGCGTGAGCGTTCCCACGCCGCCGTCCACGCGGCCTCCACGCGGGGCGAGGCGACCACGGTCACCGCCGCACCGGCGAGGCCCGCGAGCGCGAGCGGCACGAGCACCGGCGCGCCCAGCGCGTGCGCGAGCAGCAGCGTGACCACCGGCACCGCCAGCGCCGCCGCCACGAACACGGCGAGGCCATCGGCGGCGGAGCTCACGAGCAATGGCAGCGCGTTGGCGAGGCGCGCGGTGACGGCCTCGGCGGAGGGCAGGCTCGGCACCGGCCCGCGCGCGAAGGGCGCGAGGTACAGCTCGAGGACGTTCAAGCGGATCACGCGCGCGAGCCGATCGGCGAAGCGCGCGCGCACGAACCCGAGCGCCGCGGCCCCGAGCAGCGCCCCCGCGGCCACGGCGGGCTCGCGCTCGTCGAGGCGCAGCACCGCGATGGGCAGCACGATCCGCTGCGCGAAGAGGATGGCCACGATGATGGCCAAGCTCCCGAGGCCGCCCTTGAGGAGCGCGCGCGTCGCGTTCATCCGCGCCCCGAAAAGTTGGTCACGGCGCCCGTTTCTCGTAGCCTCGCGCCGATGGTCGGCGACGTCGCAAAGCGCATCGTCAACACCGCGGTGCTGTGTCTCGCCGCGGTCACGTTCTTCCTCGTGCCGCTGGGTGGGAAAACCCCGGCGCAGCACATGGTCGCGATCTTCCGCACCGCGCCCGCGCGCGAGGCCGCCGATGCCGCAGCCGGGACGGGCCGCAAGATCGTGACGAGCGTCCACGAGCTGCGGCAAGCGCCGAAGCCTCCGGCCCCGCCGCCGCCCCCTCCGCCCGAGCTCGAGCCTGCCGATTGACGCGCCACGTGCAGGGAGCTTCGTAGCGCAACCGTGGCCGAGGGTTCACCCCTTCCGCCGATCCCCGTCCGAGTCGCGCGGTGAGGCCGCTGCCAATGCCGGCCCGTCGGCCGTCCTCGCTGCCGAGCCTTCGCCGACCGGCCTGCGACGGGCAGGTGCGTGCCGTCAGCCCTTCCGCGGGTCCTTCACCTGTGGATGTTCGTTGTAATAAGCATCCAGGCTCTCGCGCGAGATCTCGCACTCGATGTCGCCGTCGCGCGTGATCGTGGACTGACAGCCGAGCCGTGAGCTCGAGCGCACGTCGAAGGCTTTGTCGAGGATGTCCTCCTCGTCCTCCTCGGCCTCGCTGAGCAGCTCGCGGCCCTTCGTCACGTAGACGTGGCACGTCGAGCAGGCGCACACGCCGCCGCACGCGTCGCCCTCGGGCGCTTGGATCTTCTTGGACGCCTGCAAGAGCGTCGTCCCGACGGGGACCTCGACCTGCCAATCACGGCCGTGGGCCAGAAACCGAACCTTCGCCATCTCAGCGATGCTCCTCGCTCTCGACCGGGGCGCTATTCGCCCGGCCGCACCATCCGCGCGTGGGCCTCGACGTGCGCGTCCACGCCTTCGGCGCTGGCCACGTCGTGCTCCACCTCGTCGACCTTCTTGCCGGCGATGGCGCGCGCCACCGCGCGATCCATGCGGCGCCCGGCCCACGCATGCGTGGCCGCGTCGAGCGCCTCGGTGCGCATCGTGATCGCCGCGAGCCGCTCGCCGAGGATCGCGCCCTCGAGCTCGGCGAGCGCTTGATCGATGCGGGCGCGCTCGTCCGCAGCCAGCAGATCGGCGTCGGCCGCGAGCGCCTTCCGCGTGGCCACGAGCACCTGCTCGGCCTCGACGCGGGCCTCGATGAGGCGGCGTTTCTCGAGATCTTCCTCGCCGTGATCGAGCGCGGCGAGGAGCATCTCCTCGACCTCTTCGTCGGTCAGGCCGTAGCTCGGCTTCACCTCGACCTTGGCCTCCACGCCCGTCGTGGTCTCGCGCGCCGTCACGTTGAGGAGCCCGTCCGCGTCGACGCGGAACGTGACCTCGAGCCGCGCGAGGCCCGCCGGCATGGGCGGGATCCCCTTGAGCACGAAGCGCGCGAGCGACCGGCAGTCGGCCGCGAGCTCGCGCTCGCCCTGCACGATGTGCAGATCGAAGCCCGTCTGGTTGTCGGCGTAGGTCGTGAAGACCTGCCGCGCGCCCGCGGGGATCGTGGTGTTGCGCGGGAGCACCTTCTCGGCGACGCCGCCCATCGTCTCGATGCCGAGCGAGAGCGGGAGCACGTCGAGGAGCAGCACCTCGCCCTCGCGCTCCTGCTCGCCCGCGAGGATGTCCGCTTGGATCGCGGCCCCGAGCGCCACCACCTCGTCCGGATCGATGTCGCCGAGCGGCGCCTTCCCGAAGAGCTTCTGCACGTACGAGCGCACGTACGGCACGCGCGTGGAGCCGCCGACCAAGATCACGCCGTCGAGGTCTTGAGCCTTGATCCCCGCGTCGCGGAGCGCGCGCCGACAAGCCACGCCGGTCCGCTCCACGATGGGCGCGACCAGCGCGTCGAGCTCGGCGCGGGTGACGGTGACCTTCTTCTCGCCGCCGCCGGCCACGGGGATCTCCACGTCCACCGCGTCGGTGTCGGTGAGCGCGTGCTTCACGCGCCGGGCCGTGTCGAGGGCGAGCCGGACCAACTCTCGATTGTTGGCAGCGGCTCCCATCTCTTGGAGGAGCCGCTCGGCCAGCGCACGATCCATGTCGTCGCCGCCGAGGGCGCTGTCGCCGCCCGTCGACTTCACCTGGAAGACGCCGTTGTCGAGCAGGAGGATGGTGACGTCGAAGGTGCCGCCGCCGAGATCGTAGACGGCGAAGAGCCCGTTCTTCTGCTTCTCGAGCCCGTACGCCAACGCCGCGGCCGTCGGCTCGTTGAGCAGGCGCAGCACGTCGAGGCCCGCGAGGCGCCCGGCGTCCTTCGTCGCCTGACGCTGGGCGTCGTCGAAGTAAGCGGGCACCGTGATCACCGCGCCGCCCACGGTGCGCAGCTCGTCTTCCGCGAGGCGGCGGAGGGCCTTCAAAATCTCGGCGGACACCTCGACCGGCGTCACCACCTCGCCGCGCACGCGGAAGCGCACGCTCTTGGCCTCGTTCTCGGAGCTCGGCGGAAGGAGCTCGAAGGTGCCGAGCCGCTTGGTCTCGGGATCGTCGGCGCCGCGCCCCATGAAGCGCTTGATGCTGACGAGCGTGTCGCGCGGATGATCGATCGCCATCCGCAGCGCCTGCCGGCCGACGATCACGCCGCCGCGATCGTCGTAATGGACGGCCGAGGGCAGGAGCCGCTCTCCATCGCAGTCGGCGATCACGTACGGCCGGCCGTCGCGCACGCGGGCGACGAGCGAATTGGTCGTGCCGAGATCGATGCCGATGGGGCGAGGGCGGGCTTTGGGATCGAAGATTTCGAGCAGAGACATGGCGACGTCACTTCCGCGCGGAGCAGGGCACGGGGAGATTTCCCTCTCCTCTCGGGCCTCGGGATCTCCGCGACGATCCTTCGGGTTAGAGAGCGAGCTCTTCTTCGATCGCGCTCACCTCGTCGAGGAAGCGCCGGATGTACCGCAGCTCGCCCAGCACAGGGAGGATTTCGGCGTTCTTCTGGGGATCGGTGCCGGCCGCGTCAAACGCGCCCCCGAGCCGCCGCAGAATGTCCGCCTGCCGCTGGCCCATGGCCTCGCCGAGCTTGGCCACGCGCGCCACGTCCTTGGCCCGGCCCGCCTCGGCAAGCTCTTCGCGAGCTTCCATCATGTCCATCAAGAGCGCAGGCGAAGGCTTGGGCTCGCTCGTCTCGCCGACGGCCGCGCCCGCGCGCCGGAGGAGGGCCTCGGCGCGCCGGATCGGATCCTTCACCACGCGGAAGGCCTCGTTCACGTCGATAGCCCGGCTCAAGGCCATGCGGCGCTCGGCCGCGGGCGCGCCGGCGTAGCGATCGGGATGGAGCGCCTTCGACAGCTCGCGGTGGCGGAGCTCGACGGCCGCGAGATCGAGGGCGAAGCGCGGCGCGATGCCGAGCATGTCGAACGGATCATTCATGAGCACCTCGATGAGGCCCGCTCCCTGACGGTCGCGGCAGCTCGGCTTCTCTCACGGGGCTCGCGTCGATCGTTCGGGGCGTCGGTGGCTCGAAGCTCGGGGCCGCTCGCGGCCCAACCCATCAAGCGACGGTGAAGCTGTGACCGCAGCCGCAGCGGGTGGCTTCTTGCGGGTTCTTGAACTTGAAGCCCTGGAACATGAGCGTCTTCTCCCAGTCGAGCACGGAGCCGCCCAGGTAGATGATGCTCTTCTTGTCGCAGAAGACGCGGACCGTCGCCTTCCCTTCCTCGCTGAACTCGAGCACGAGATCGCCGGAGCGCGGCGCGTTGTCCTCGAACTCGATCGAGTAGCTGAAGCCCGAGCACCCGCCGCCCTTGATGCCGATGCGGATGGCCGAGTCGGGCGTCCCGCGCTTCTGGAGCTGCGCGCGGATCGCCTCCACCGCGGAGGGGCTCACGGCGATCGTCCGCTTCGACACGCCGGTGTCGACTTTGTCCACCGGCTTGAAGCCGGGGGCCTCCGACGGTGCGTGATCGGTGCTCGTCATGACGCTACCCTCCGTTACTGCTGCTGCGAGGCCGTGGCCGCCTCGGCCTGCGGCTGATCGGAGAGGGCCTTCTTCGCCGCCTGCTTGGCGCGGAAATCGGCGATGGCGCTCTTGATGGCGTCCTCGGCCAGCACCGAGCAGTGGATCTTCACCGGCGGGAGGTGGAGCTCCTCGGCGATCATGCTGTTCTTGATCGTCTCCGCCTCGTCGACCGTCTTGCCCTTGAGCCACTCGGTGGCGAGCGACGAAGACGCGATGGCCGAGCCGCAGCCGAAGGTCTTGAACTTGGCGTCCTCGATCTTGCCGTCGTCGCCGACCTTGATCTGCAAGCGCATCACGTCGCCGCAGGCGGGCGCGCCGACGAGGCCGGTGCCGACGTTCTCGTCGTTCTTGTCCAGCGTGCCGACGTTGCGCGGGTTCTCGTAGTGCTCGATGACCTTGTCGCTGTATGCCATGACGTTCTCGCGTTCTCTCTAATCCATCGGCGCGCGGGAGGATCATCCCTCGTCCGCTCGTTTGACTAATGGGCCGCCCACTGCACGGAGGCGAGGTCGATCCCCTCCTTGTGCATCTCGTAGAGCGGCGACATTTCCCGGAGCTTGCTCACCTTGCGGATCACCAGGTCTGCCACGTAATCGACCTCTTCCTCCGTGTTGAAGCGGCCGATGCCGAAGCGGATCGACGAGTGCGCCAGGTCGTCGCCGACGCCCATGGCGTGGAGCACGTAGGAGGGCTCGAGGCTCGCGCTGGTGCAGGCCGATCCGCTGGAGACGGCGACCTCCTTGATGGCCATCATCAGCGCCTCGCCCTCGACGAACGAGAACGAGATGTTGAGGTTGCCCGGGAGGCGGCGCTCGAGCGAGCCGTTGATCTGGAGCGCGTCGAGCGAAGCCTGCAGACGACCGCGGAGGCGCTCGCGCAGGGCGAAGATGCGCTTGGCCTCCTCGACGCCCTCCTCCTTCATGATCTCGGCCGCCTTGCCGAAGCCGACGATGCCCGGCACGTTGAGCGTGCCCGAGCGCATGCCGAACTCGTGGCCGCCGCCATCCATCGACGCGACGATGCGCACGCGCGGCTTGCTGCGCCGCACGTAGAGCGCGCCCACGCCCTTCGGCCCGTACATCTTGTGGGCCGTGATGGAGGCCAGATCGACGTTCATCTTCTCCACGTCGAACGGCGTCTTGCCGATGCCCTGGACCGCGTCGGTGTGGAAGAGGACGCCGCGGCTCCGCGTGAGCTTGCCGATCTCGGCGATGGGCTGCACCGTGCCGACCTCGTTGTTGGCGAGCATCACGCTCACGAGGATGGTCTTGTCGGTGAGGGCCTTCGCGACGTCGTCCGGATCGACCAAACCTTCCTTGCTCACGGGCAGGTAGGTGACCTGATAGCCCTCTTTTTCGAGGCGCTTGCAGGTGTCGAGCACGGCCTTGTGCTCGATCACGGTCGTGATGATGTGGTTGCCCTTCTCCTTGTAGAACTGGGCCACACCCTTGATCGCCATGTTGTCGCTCTCGGTCGCGCCCGAGGTGAAGACGATCTCCTTCGGGTTCTGCGCGCCGATGAGGGCCGCGATTTTCTCCCGCGAGACGCCCACCGCCTCTTCCGCCGTCCAGCCGAACTGGTGACTGCGGCTCGCCGCGTTGCCGAACTTGTCGTTGAAGTAGGGCAACATCACGTCGAGGACGCGCGGATCGACCGGCGTCGTGGCGTGGTAGTCCATGTAGATCGGGATGGTGATCGCCATTTCGAAGCTCCGATTCAGCCGGGCGAGGTCGTCCCCGGTCCGCGGCCATTTCCAGCGTGAATGCCCGCCACGAGGTGCGGCTCGGGCTGGGTCTTGTCGTGGTGGTTACAGCACGAGCACGCGCGCACGAGCTCCGCCGGATCGCAGGTGTCGCAGGTGTCGAGGTACGAGAGGCTCGCTTCGAGCTCGCGCTCGAGCGCGGTGAGATGCCGAATCTGCGCCCGCGTCTCATCGAGCTTCTGCGCGTAGATGGCGCGGATGCTCCCCATGGCGCCGGGCGCGGAGGGCGACGTCTCGAAGAGGTGCACGAGCTCTTGGATCTGCGCGAGCGAGAGCCCGAGATCGTGGAGCTTGCCAATCCAACGCACGCGGGCGAGCGCGGCTTGATCGTAGAGACGATAACGACCCTTCGATCGCGCGTGCGGGCGGAGCAGGCCCACCTCTTCGTAATGGTGAATGGCGCGGACCGTCTTCCCGCTCGCCTTGGCGATGTCGCCCACTTGAAGCAGGCGCTCGCCGTCGTCCCCCGCGGCTTGCTCGTCGATCTCGGGCGGCACGTGCGCGGCGAGCATGAGCTCGGGGACGGCGCCGCCGGAGACACGAGGCACCCGACCGGCGGCCGAGTCGCGAGGCGACGGAGCCGCTTGTGCCGGTGCAACGGGGAGGTGTCGGAGCTTGCCCATGCTCAACTCTAACCCTCACGTATGCGTGAGGGTTACCTAGGGTCACCTTTTTAGGAGGGTGCCGTCGTTCTGTCAACCCGGTACGCGGGAATACCACGCACTTCCACCCAGGAGCGCCGCTCGGGATCGCGGGCTACCCTGGAAAAACATGCAGGATCACGTGCTCGCTCCGTCGCTCTCCCTCGATGAGCGCGGGCTCGCTCCCGGGATCGTGACGCGTGTCCATCTCGTCGCGGAGATCACGGCGCTCGTGGGCGGCGTCGAGCGAGCGCGGCCGCCGCTCACGATCGTGCTCGCGGTCGACATCTCGGGATCGATGATGGGGCCGCCGATCGAGCAGGTGATCCAGTCGATCGATCGGCTGCTCGCGCTCCTCGAGCCGAGCGATCGGGTGGGCCTCGTGGCCTTCTCCGACAGCGCCGCCGAGGTCGCGCGCGTGGCGCCGGCGACGCCCGAGCATCGGCGGACGATCTCGTCGCGCACGCACCGCCTCGTGGCCGAGGGCGGCACCAACGTGGAGGCCGGCCTCCGTCGCGCGGCGGAGATGATGCCGAAGCGCGGGCCGCACGAGCGGCAGGTGATCCTGCTCCTCAGCGACGGCGCGCCCAACCGCGGGCTCGCGACGGCCTCCGATCTCGCGGGCCTCGCGCGCTCGCTGCGTCCCGACGTGAGCGTCTCCACACTGGGCTACGGGGCGGCGCATCACGAAGATCTGCTCACCGCGATCAGCGACGCCGGCGCGGGCCGCTACCATTTCATCGCCGATCCCAGCATCTGCGCCCTCGAGTTCGCGCAGGCCATCGGCACGCAGGGCGACGTGGTCGCCGAGGCCATCGAGCTCACGCTGGTGCCCGAGGTGGGCGTGGCGATCGCGCGCTTCCTCGGCAAGCCCAGCACGCGCTTCGGCGCCGCGGGTCTCTGCGTGGAGGTCCCCGATCTGCTCGCGGGCGCGCGCCACCTCGTGGTGGCGGAGCTCGCGCTCGAGACGCCGCGCGAGCTGGGATCGTGGCCTCTCCTGCGTGCCTCCTTGTCGTATCGGCGCGCGGGAGAGCGCGCCGCGCACACCCTCGAGATATCGCTCTCGACCGTGATCGGCATGGTCGATCGCAGCGTCGATCCCACGGCGCGCGCCGCCGTGCTGCTCGTGCGTACGGAGGAGGTGCGCGCAGAGGCGCGGGCGCTCGCCGATCGCGCGCACTACGACGGCGCAGCGGCGACGTTGCGCAGGCTCATCACCCAGGTCCAGGCCGAGCCGTGGTTCCACGCCGGTGATGGATCACCGCTCGCCGAAGCATTGGAGCAAATCATCGACGAGGCCGTGGCCCTGGAGCGGCGGCCCGACGCCGAGCAATATCGAGCCTTCCGCAAGTCGCAGCTCAACAAGCCCATGGCCTCGGAGGCGCCGCGCTCCGTGGCCATGCCGATGAGCGAGCACGTCATGTCGAGCATCGCCGGCCCGCTGCCCAAGGCGCGGCTCGTCGTGCTGAACGGCGAGCGCCGCGGGGCCGAGCACCGCCTCGCGAGCCCGAAGGCGATGATTGGACGGACCGTGACCGCCGACATCCAAGTGGCCGATCCCAACGTCTCTCGACAACACGCGATGATCGCGGGCCACAGCGGGCGCTTCCTCCTCGTGGACATGCGCAGCACCAACCCGACGCAGGTGAACGGCGAGCCCGTGGAGAGGCCGCGCCCGCTCGTCCCGGGCGACGTGATCCGTATCGGCGACATCGATCTTCGCTACGACGAGGATCCGGCCTGACCCGGCGTCGGGCGCGCGACGAGGCGGCTCTCCCGTGCATCCATGATGGCGCCGAGCGCGCCCCCACGGTCCTCTCGTGGACCGCCGGGCGTCGCTCGTTGGGGGCCCTATGCGTCGCTTCGCCCGGGCCGGCTGCGCCGGCGCTGGTTCGTTGTTGTCCATCTCGTGCGCGCTCGGATGCTCGGCCGATCCGCCGCCGCCCGCGCCGCCCGCGCGCGGCACCGTCGTCGCAGAGATGGTGGCCCACGCGCGCCCGCGGCTGCGCTCGATGACATTCTCCAAAGCCGGCGCGCATGCGTCATCGGCCGCACCGGCCCTCGGCGCGCAGAGCCTCGACGATCTGCCCATCGTGCAGGACGGCAACCCCGGCTCGGGACCGGACAGCAGCGTCGAATTGGTCACCAACACCGTCGGTGACACCTTCATGGGTGACTCCTGCCCGGGCGTCGCGCCGGGGTCGAAGGCCTTTTGCGCCAACGTCACGCTCAACCACTTTTACCCGCGCCCGTTGAGCAACGTCTTCGTTCAAGTCACCTCGATCCTCGATGGCAATCTCCAACCGCTCGACGCGCACGAAGCCTGGATCAGCGATCCTGCTGCCATGGGCCTCGGCAACGGGCTCGGGCTCTGGTCGTACGGCGCGCCCGGGGCCGCGCCCGGTGTGCTCGGCGTCTCTCCCGACAACGGCGGCTCGCGAGATTGGGTATTTCAGAACCCCGATGACGCCGACACCGTCATGGCGTTCCGCGTCGTCTCGAGCCTGACGTACACGAGCTACGACCGCACGGCGCAAAACCTCCCCTTCGTGAACGCCTGTGACAGCGGTACCAGCCTGGGGACGCCGATGACCAGCGTCATCGATCTCCCCTTCCCGTTCACGCTCTACGACACGACCACCAGCAAGGCCACGATCAATCGGCGCGGTGTGCTCCTCATGGGTGTGAATGGCCTCATCGCTCCTTCCAAGAGCGTGGCTTTGCCCGCGAGCGGGAACGTGCCGAGCTGCTCTCTCTTCAACCAATGCGCCGTCCCGCGGCCGGCCATTTTCCCGTTCTGGGACATCCTCACGTACTTGGGTGAAGGTGGCGTGTGCACGCTCACGAGCGGCGCTGCGCCGAGCCGCACGTTCGCCGTGACGTGGAGTCATCTCGGGCGCGCCGGCTCGCTGGCGGACATCGACTCCGACTACACGTTCACCGTCGTCCTCCACGAGGGCACCGATGTCATCGATTTGCTTTATGGGCCGATGTTCGGCGCGCTGCCCAACGCGGCCGGCGGATCCGCCACCATCGGTGTGCAGAACGCGGCGGGCACGGCGGCCACGGCCGAATGGCAAGCGGCCAATTACGGCACCGGCACGAGCTACACGTTCACGCCCGTGCCTTGAGCGAAGCACGAACTCGGCGCGCGCATGGGCCGAATGGGTCGGGCACGGCAGGGCGCATCGGCTACCTTCGCGCGCCGTGCTCCGACCTCGCCGCTCCATTTCGATGGCTCGCGCCATGTTGCCATTGCTCCTCGTGGGCGGATGCAGCCGCTCGAGCAACACGCCCGCGCCGGCCAGCACGGCGCAGCACGTGCCCGCAGCGACCAACACCGCATCCTCTGCATCGGCGACGGCCTCGGCGCCTCCGCCCGCCAACATGACCTCTCGACCGCACCTCGATTTTCACGAGGCCTTCAGCGGTGCACCAGTGCGTGTGCGCGACGAGGAGACAGGGCAGCTCGTCGACATTCACGCGCGCCGCCACACCATTGCCACGCTCGTCGTTCCCACGGGGCGTCTCGTGGTGGGAGATCCGCTTTCGCATCTCGCCGCGAACGAGGTGCTCGCGCGCAGCGTCGCGCCGGGGCGATATCCCGTCGAGCTGCTCCTCTGGGACGACGCGTCCGGCCGCCCCGATGCCGTGTTGCTCGCACGCGTCGTCTTCTCCGCGGGCCGCCCGACACGATGGGAGACGGCCGCGCTCGCCGAGCCGAGCCCGGCGCCGAAGCGGCCGGGAGCACGAATGGGTTATCCCTCCGACGCCGCGACAGGCAGCTTCGTCGATGTGGGCGTGCTCGCCGAATATGCGCCCGTCGTGACGCCGCGTCGCTCCGTGCGCAATGGCATCGTCTACGAAGATCATGGTCATGACCGACGCGCCGAGCAGAACAGCGGTGATCTGTTGCGCGCGCTCCAGGCCGCCCGCCGGGCGCCGAGGGGGAGCCTCGGTCACGCCGAATGGCAGGGCTCGCAGGGGAACCTCGTGGCCTTTTCGCTCGGCGGCGATCAAGTGGTGCCGACATATTGGGGGCTCGACGCGGGCGGCACGCCGGTGGAGATCGTCTCGGTGGTCGCGTTGAGCGAAAGGTCCTTCCCCGAGATCCGGTGGCCCGATGATTGAGCGGAACGACAACCACGCTCTCAACATCCTTCCTGCCCGAGAGCGCCCGCTCGCCGAAGCGCTCGGCCTCGGAAGGCCGTTGCTCGCGCAGGCTGAAACGAGCGGTCGAGCATGGCTGACCGCGAGCCTCGTTCATGGTCCCGCCGTCGTCCTCGGCGCCTCCCAGAGAGCCGGTCGCGTGGTGCGCCTCGACGCTTGCGCGGCGGCCGGCACGACGGTTCTGCGCCGCGCGACCGCGGGCACCGCCGTGTACATCGATGGTCGCGCGCTCCTGTGGACGCTTTCGCTTCCTCGCGTCGCCGCCTTGGCGCCCGATGCGACGATGCGCACGCTGCTGAACCGCAACGTGCGCGGCTTCCTCAAAGGGCTCCAGCGCGGAGGCGCCCTGGCCCATTACTTCGGTCGAGAATGGTTGAGCGTGCGCCACCGACCAGCAGCGGTGATCGGCTTCGAGACCACCCGATCCGGAGCCGTGTTGATCGAGGTGATGGCTGGAATCGATGCCTCACCGATGTTGCCGGAGGCGCTCGCGACGGACGACGAACGGAGGCTCGACCGCTGGCGCGGCAAGGTGCCGGCGGCGCTTGGAGAGCTCGTGGACGAAGAGCCCATGGCGCTGGCCGAAGGCGTGATGAAGGCCGTGGCGCACAAGGCGGGAATGGCCATGGAAGAAGGCAACGCGATCTCGGCCGAGCCCGCCGTCGAGGTCACGCACGTCGAGGATCCTTTGCCGGCGGGATTCACGCCAGGCCCGATGCGAAGCGTGCCTATCGGCTGGATCGATACCGCCGTGGATCGCGCGACGGGGCGCGCGTGGATCGGGGGCGATGTGCTGGCGCCGCGATGGCTGTTGGACGATGTCGCCGCGGGAGAGGCGGAGATCGGCGAGGCCCCTTTGGAGGGGGCCTCGCTGGAGGATTTGCGGGAGGCGCGGGCTACTGCGGCGTCTTGATGGGATCCGTTCCGACGACGACGGTGCCGCCGTTGGCGATCCACTTCCAGTTGTCGATGAGCGTGGTCGAATCGAGCACGCCGTCGCCGGAGTCGTAGACGGTCCAGCGGAGCGTGATCGTCTCGCCGCCCTTCACGGGCGCCTTGGTGACGAGCCAGCCGGTGGACGCGTGCCCGTCGAAGCCGGTGCCCTGGAGGCCCGACGTGCCGAGCGCGCAGGCGAACGGCTTCCCCTTCGCGCAGCAACCGCCCGCCGGCACGCCCGAGCACGAGGTGGTGTTGTAGCCCGTGGTGGCGCAGTCGCAGACGTCGACGAGCGCGTTGTTCACGCTCACCGGGTTGCCCTGCGAATCGAACGAGATGTTGCCGTCCACCTGCCCCTGCGGAATCGGCGACAGCAGCGCGACGAAGAAGTCGTTGTATTGGCTGCACACGTACGCGGGCCACTCGTACGTGAAGAAGTTGAAGTCGAAGGTGAAGCCGGTGGCGTTGGTCGGCGTGCGAATCGTCAGCTCCACCGCGGCGGAGTCGTGCGGCGTGCCGGTCGTCACGTTCGGACAAGCCGGCGACTCCTTGGGGAAGCCGGCCGGGCTGCCCGACGTGTAGAGCTTGTCGAAGCCGCCGACGGACGAATAACCCGAGTCCGTCGGTTGCCGCGCCGTGCCGCTGGAGAGCCCGAGCATGCTTTGGCCGCCCTGCACGTGCACGTTGGGGCCAAACCCGTTCAGCATGCCGTGACCGAGGTGGTAATTGGTCAGGTTGATGCCCGCCGACGCCGGGTCGCTGCCGTCCGCGAGGACCCACGCGGCGTGAACGACGCCCCACGTCTTGTCCTTCTTGTTGGCCGGGTTCTGGCTGGCGACGCGGCAGAGATCGACGGCCTTGGCGGCGTCGATCGCGTTCGCCGAATCGACCGCCAAGCCCGTGTCGCAGGGCTCGGGCGGATCGAAGGTGCCATTGCAATCGACGTCCACCATCGTGGTGCCGCCGTCCTCCGTCGTGAGGACGTCGATGGCGCCGGGGTTGACGTTGGGATCGCAGTCGTTGCAATCGCCTTCGTTGGTGGTCCAACCGTCGCCGTCGCCGTCGACGTCGGGCGCGTGATCGCAGGTGCTGCCCGAGCCGGTGCTCTGGCCGGAGCCGCTCGTGGTCAGGCTGATCCCGCTGCCCGTGTCGCCGGCGCCGGTGTTGGTGCCGGTGCCGCTGCCCGTGGTGGCGCCGTTGCCGCCGTGGCCGTCTCCACCGTCACCGCCGCCGCTGAACATGCTGCTGCCGCCGGTGCCTGCGGAGCAGGCAGCCAGCAGAGCGGCGACACCGAGACCGCCGAAGGTTGCGCGAAGGCTGATGTGCATCGTCGTTGCTCCCGCCCGTGAAGGCTATTTCGGCATGTTGATGGGATCGGTGCCGACGGAGACCGTGCCGCCGTTCGCGATCCACTGGAAGTTGTCCACCAGCGCGGTCGAATCCCACGATTGATCGCCGGTGTCCCAGATGGTCCAACGGATGGTGATCACGTCACCACCCTTCACCGGCGCCTGCGACTTCAACCACCCCGTCGCGCCGCCGTCGTCGTACCACGCGCCGTCGAAGCCCGTGCCGGCCAGCTGCGCCGTGCCGAGAGGACAAGGGTCGCACACGTTGAAGAAGGCGACGTTGACGCTGACCGGATTGTGGTTGGAGTCGAACGAGATGTTGCCGCTCACCGAGCCGTTGGGCGCCGGATCGACCAGCGAGATGAACTGGTCGTTGAAGAGCGTGCACACGAACTCGGGGTATTCGAACGAATAGAAGTTGAACGCGAACGAATACCCCGTTGCATTCGTCGGCGTCCGAATCTTCACCTGGAGCGCGACGTCGTCCTTGATCACCGTGGAGCCGTCGCAGCCCGCCACGTCCTGCGGAAAGCCGGGCGGCGCCTGTCCGGGCGAGTTGTTCGGGCAGCTGTTGTCGCCGCACTCACCGGTCTGACCGGGGAGGCGGGCGCGGCCCGAGGAGATCGCGAGCATCTTCGTGCCGCCCTGCGGGTGCACGTTCGGGCCCCAGCCGGCCTGCAGGCCGACCTGATACCCGGGCGCGGCGTACGCGGTGCCGTTGGCGCGCACGTACTGGGCGCCGATGACGCCCCAGGTCTTGTCCTTCTTGCTCGCGGGCGTCTCCTCCGCGATTTTGCAGAGATCGACGGCGCGTGCGCCGTTCAGCGGATTGACGTCGTCGAGGGCGAGGCCGTCGTCGCAGGTCGGCTCGACGTTGTCGATCATGCCGTCGCAGTTCTCGTCCGCGGGCGGCGCGTTCGGATCGGTGGCCACCACTTCGATCGCGCCCGGGTTCACGTTGGGATCGCAGTCGTTGCAATCGCCTTCGTTCGCCGTCCAACCGTCGCCGTCACCGTCGGCGTCGGGCGCGTGGTTGCACGTGTTGCCCGTGCCCGTGCCCGTCCCCGAGGTGGTGAAGCTGATGTCGCCCCCGCCCACGTCGCCGGCGCCCGTGCCCGTCGACTTGGTGCCGGTCGCGCTCCCGCCGTGGCCGGCGCCGCCGGTGTCGCCGTCGGACGACGTGAAGACGTTGCCGCCGCCATTGGCAGAGCAGGCAGCCACGAGCGCCGCGACCCCAAGGCCGCCGCAGATTGCACGAATGCTGATGTCCATCGGGTCGTTCCTCTCCGTAATCGGATACGCAGGCTATTTCGGCATTCCGATGGGATCGGTCCCGATGACGACGGTGCCGCCGTTGGCGATCCACTGCCAATTGTCGATCAGCGTCGTCGAGTCGTAGTTCTGATCGCCGGTGTCCCACATCGCGAAGCGCACCGTGATGATGTCGCCGCCCTTCACCGGCGCCTGCGACTTGAGCCACGACGTCGCGCCCGCGTCGTCCCACGTGTCGAAGCCCGTCCCCGCGAGCTCCGCGGTGCCGCTCGGGCAGTACGGGTTGGGCGGATACGGGCAGCTCGCCGACTCGCACCAGAAGGCGAAGTCATCCTTGAGCGCCGGATCGCAGACGTCGAAGAACCCGAGGTTGACGCTCACCGGGTTGTGCATGCTGTCGAAGGAGATGTTGCCGTTGATCGAGCCGGCCGGAGGCGGGTTGACCAGCGCGATGAACTGATCGTTGTAATCGTTGCAGACCCACTCCGCGTACTCGAACGAATAGAACTTGAAGTTGAACGAGTAGCCCGTCGCATTGGTGGGCGTGCGGATGCGGAGCTCGATGCCGACGTCGTCCTTGATCGAGGCCGACGGCGGGCAGCTCGGGTTGTCCTGCGGGAAGTTGGGCGGCGCCGTGGCGCTCGAGTTGCTCGTGCAGCTGAGCGAATCGCAGGAGCCGTTCTGGCCCGGCAGACGCGAGTGACCGGACGAGAGCACCAGCATCCGCTTGCCGCCCTGCACGTGCACGTTCGGGCCCCAGCCGTCCTCGAGGCCGACCTGCAAGCCGGGCGAGAACTGCGTGCCGTTCGCGCGCACGTACTTCGAGCTGATGACGCCCCACGTCTTGTCCTTCTTGCTCGCCGGCGTCTCCTCCGTGAACTTGCAGAGATCGAGCGCGCGCGCGCCGTTGTTCGCGTCCACGTCCGCGAGCGCGAGGCCGTCGTCGCAGGTCGGATCGACGTTGTCGATCATGCCGTCGCAGTTCTCGTCGGCGGGCGGCGCGTTCGGATCGGTGGCCACCACTTCGACCGCGCCCGGGTTCACGTTGGGATCGCAGTCGTTGCAATCGCCTTCGTTCGCCGTCCAACCGTCGCCGTCGCCGTCGGCGTCGGGCGCGTGGTTGCACGTGTTGCCCGTGCCCGTGCCCGTCCCCGAGGTGGTGAAGCTGATGTTGCCCCCGCCCACGTCGCCGGTGCCCGTGCCCGTCGACTTGGTACCCGTCGAACCGCTCCCACCGTGCCCCGCGCCCCCCGCGCCATCGCCGGTGGAGCCGGTGAACACGTTGTTGCTGTTGCCCGCGGAGCACGCCGCGGCGAGGGCCACGACACCTGCGGTCAGAATCAGGTTTCGATGCGTGCTACGAAACATGTTGCTCGTCTCCTGCGTGGGGGGTGTGGCGGCGCAGGCCTGCCTGATGATGCAGATGGGCTACTTGGGGCTCGCGACGGGATCGGTGCTGACACCGACGGGCGCGCCCACGGGAATCCACGAGAAGCCGTCGAGGAGCACCGTCGAGTCGAGCGATTGATCGGTGGTGTCCCAGAGGGCGAAACGAACGGTGATGTCGGAGCCGCCTTTGATCGGCGCCTGCGTCACGAGCCAGCGCGTCGCGCCGGCGTCGCCCCACACATCGAAGCCCGTGCCCGCGAGCGCGCCGACGCCGTCGGCGCAGTACGGGCTCGGCGGCATGGGACAAGCAGTGTTGACGGGCGCGCCGCAATTGGTGGCGAACTCGGGCTGCGTCGCCGGATCACAGGTGTCGAAGAAGGCGAGGTTGACGCTGACGGGGCGCTTGCCGGCGTCGAAGGCGACGTTGCCGTTGATCGATCCGGCGGGCGGCGGGCTCACCAGCGCGACGAACTGATCGTTGTAAGGCGTGCAGATCCAGGCCGGAAACTCGAACGAATGGAACTTGAACGCGAACGCGAAGCCGGCCGCGTTCGTGGGCGTGCGCAGGGAGACCTCGAGCGCGACGTCGTCGTTGATGATGTCGCCGCCCTCGCAGCCGGGCACTTCCTGAGGGAAGTAAGCGGGCGGCGTGATGTTGGAGACCTTCTCGCAGGTCACGCCTTTGCACGCGTCCGGCTGATCGGGGAGCCGCGCGTGGCCCGTCGAGAGCGCGAGGAGGCGCGCGCCCGACTGCGGGTGGACATTGGGGCCGAAGCCACCTTGAAGGCCGACCTGCAAGCCGGGCATGCGCGCCATCTCACCGCTGGCGCTCGTCCAGCGCGCGTCGAGCACGCCCCAATGGCGCTCCGCGGGCGTCGCGGGCTCGGCCGTGGCCACCTGACAGAGCTCGATCGCGCGCGCGGCGCTCCACGGATCGGTGTCGTCGAGCAGGAGACCGTCGTCGCAGGGCGCGGGGAGCGCGGCCTTGCCATCACAATCGCGATCGACCGGCATGGGTGGGCCGCCATCCATCGACAGCGCCACGTCGATCGCGCCCGGGTTCACGGTGGGATCGCAGTCGTCGCAATCACCTTCGTTCGGCGTCCAACCATCGAGATCGCCGTCGACGTCGGGATCCATGTTGCAGGGGCCCACGGTGCCGCTGCTCGAGGAGCTCGCGACCACGCTGCCGCTGCCGGACACGCTGCTCGCACCCGTGCCGGAGCCGCTCGTCGGGTGCGCGCCGCCGCTCGTCGTGCTCTCCCCGCCCGGGTCCGTGCCGCTGCAGGCCGCCACCGCAGCAGCGGCAGCGCCCGCGAGACCGACGACGAACGAGAGCCTAGGGTACATCACGACTCCGTAAGGACCGCGGATCCACGAGCCGCTCGCTGCCTCTCACCGTGACGTGAATGACGAGGCCGCCGAGCGACACGAAAGGCGGGGACGAGTGCGCGCCGCACCCGGCTGGCTCCAATGTGGGCCGCCACCAGTCAGTGGCTGGCCCTAGCCACGATCACGAGGGTCCGCGATCGTCACCAACTTGTAAAGGATCTGTTACCTAATTTGCTGCAACGCGGCGCAGCGCCTCACGTGGAGGCCATGCGGCGCCGCGTCTCACGCAGAGACGATGCGGCGCGGCGTCTCACTTGGGGACGCCGACCGGCGCGGTGACAGTGTCGCCGCCCTTCGCGTCCCAGGTGAAGTTGTCGAGGAGGACGGTGGAGTCGAGGACACCGTCGCCCGAATCCCAGGTGGCGAAGCGGAGCTTGATGGTGCTGCCCGGCTCGACGGGGGCCGTCGTCTGCAGCCAGCCCGTGGCCGCGCTGTTGTCGGTCGTGTCGCCGAACAGGTCCTGATCGAAGCCCGTGCCCTGGAGCTGCCCGGCGCCGAGCGGGCAGGTGAAGTTCTTCCCGCCGGCCTGGGTCGGATGGCAGACCTGGAGGAAGCCTGCGTTGACGCTGACGAGGTTGCCCTGCGAGTCGAACGAGATGTTGCCGTCGGCCAGGTCCGCCGGGGGCGGGTTGAGCAGCGCGACGAAGAAGTCGTTGTACTGATCGCAGATGTAGTCGGGATACTCGTACGTGTAGAAGTCGAGGTTGAACGCCAGCGACTTGGCGTTGCTCGGGACCTTGACCGTCACCTCGAGCGCCGCGGAGTCGTGCGGCTCACCGGTCACGACACCGGGACACGAGGGAGACTCCTTGGGGAACCCGGGCGGCGCGAACGCGCCCTGCTCCGGACCGTAGCCCTTGTCGTAACCGGAAACCGATTGGTAACCGACGTCGGTGGGCTGGCGCGCCGTGCCCGACGAGAGCGCGAGCACCTTCACGCCTTCCTGCGGGTGCACGTTGGGGCCGAAGCCGCTCAGGATGCCGTGACCGAGGCCCTGCGGATCGAAGTTCGCGAGCGGCTGGTTGTCGGCGGTGGCGTAGCGCGCGCTGACGAGGCCCCACGAGGCGCCCTCGGCCATCTTGCAGAGACCGATGGCCTTGGCCCCGTCGACGGCGTTGCTGCTGTCGACGGCGAGGTTGCCGTCGCAGTTGGTGGGCGTGTCGTCGGCCTTGCCGTTGCAGTCTTCGTCGACGTTGTTGCCGGGGAAGTCGAAGGCGCCCGGGTTCATCTGCGCGGTGCAGTCGTTGCAGTCGCCCTGCGCCGGGGTGAAGCCGTCACCATCGTGATCGGCGTTCGGATCGTTGAAGTTGCAGGGCGGCGTGCTCGTGAGGATGCCGTCGCCGCTGCCCGTGCTCCCCGAGCCGGTGGTGAAGTTGAAATCACCACCGCCGGTGCCGTTGTGGCCGCCCGTGCCGTTCGTCCCCGAGTTGAACTCGTTCTTGCCGGTCGCGCTGCACGCGAACATCGACGCGGTCGCACCGACCAGGAAACAAGCCGGAATCACGACGCCACGGAGGCCAGAAAGGTAACGCATACGACCCCTCGCTCTTTCAAGAAGGCGCCGCAGCCTAACGGCCGGGACGACCGAAGTCACGCCGGACGCACAGTAAATCACGCTGTTTTATGCGTGTGGAATCTTTGCAGCGCGGCCCACGACGCATGATGCGGCGTGGGCCTGTGCGGTCGCGCTCGTGATGACCAACGCGACCGCGAGACGTCGAACGGATCGCCCCGGGCCGGTCGCCCCGCCCGGGGTTCGTGATCACGCCTCGGCGCCCGCGTCCTTCTTGCCACGGCCCTTCTTGGACGCCTTGGCAGCACCGTTGGTCGCGGAGACGGCGGAGGGCTTGCCGAGGAGATCGTCCGCGATCTTCGCCGCGCGCTCCGTCTTCTCCCAGGTGAACTCGTCGCGGCCGAAGTGACCGTAGGCGGCGGTCTTCTTGTAGACCGGCTTGAGCAGATCGAGCTGCTCGATGATCGCCTTGGGGCGCATGTCGAAGTTCGACATGATGTATTTCTCGAGCTTCTCCTCGTCGACCTTGCCCGTGCCGAAGGTGTTCACGTGCACGCCGACGGGCTGCGCGACGCCGATGGCGTAGGCGATCTGCACCTCGCAGCGCTTGGCCACGCCGGACGCGACCACGTTCTTCGCGACGTAGCGGGCGTAGTAGCAGGCCGAGCGATCGACCTTCGACGGATCCTTGCCGCTGAAGGCGCCGCCGCCGTGGCGGCCCATGCCGCCGTAGGTGTCGACGATGATCTTGCGGCCGGTGAGGCCGGCGTCGCCGTACGGGCCGCCGATGACGAAGCGGCCGGTGGGGTTCACGTAGATCTTGGTGGCCTTGTCGATGAGCTTGGCCGGGATGACCTTCTCGATCACCAGGCTGCGGATGGCCTCGACGATCTGCTTGTGCTTCACGTCCGGCCCGTGCTGCGTGGAGAGGACGATCGCGGACGCGCGCACCGGCACGTCGTTCTCGTACTCCATGGTGACCTGGGTCTTGCCGTCGGGGCGGAGCCAGTCGACCTTCTTCGACTTGCGCACCTCGGCGAGCTTCTTCGCCATCTTGTGCGCGTAGGCGATGGGCGCGGGCATGAGGTCGGGCGTCTCGTCCGTCGCGTAGCCGAACATGAGGCCCTGATCGCCGGCGCCCTGCTCCTTGTGCAGGCCCTGGCCTTCGGTCACGCCCTGCGAGATGTCCGGCGACTGCTTCTCGATGGCCGTGAGGACCGCGCAGGTCTCCCAGTCGAAGCCCATCGCCGAGTCGGTGTAACCGATGTCCTTGATGGTCTGGCGCACCACGACCGGCATGTCGACCCACGCGTCCGTGGTGATCTCGCCGGCGACGACGGCCATGCCCGTCTTCACCATCGTCTCGCAAGCGACGCGCGCCTTCGGATCCTTGGCGAGGATGCCATCGAGGATGGCGTCGGAGATCTGATCGCAGATCTTGTCGGGGTGGCCTTCGGTGACGGACTCGGACGTGAACTGATAGCGGCGCATGACGCTCCTTCGGACGGAAGGCGGTAGCCATACGCCGTGCCTGGGCGACCGTCAACGCGCGGAAGCACCGTCCGGGGCGCGAAATGAGACGAGGCACCCAGGCTTCCACCCCGGTGCCTCGTTCATGGAGCCGAGCGCGCTCGCTCGGTCGCTGTCGCAAAAAGCGCTACTTCGCGAGCGCTTCGAGACGGCTCACCACGTCCGCCGGGAAGGTCCCCTGCGCGAGACGCTGGCGGACCTGCTTGAAGATGCCCTCCCAGCGAGTCTTCTCGTCGGCGGAGAGCGTGACCACCGTCATCTTGCCCTTCATGCGGTTGAAGGCGGCGTCGTCCTCGGCGCGGATGCGCTTCGTGAGCGCGTTCGACGCGATCTTGCCAGTCTCCATGAGGATGTTGCGGAGATCCTCCGGGAGCGAGTCGACCTTCTTGCTCGACATCACGAGCGCGCCGACGGCGAGCGCCGAGACGTCCTCGTTGATGGTGTCGAGCTTGGACGCCCACTGGAGCTGCTCGGCGGCGAGCGAGGGCGAGTTGATGAGGTTGATGGCGCCGGTGTTGAGGTTCGGGAGCACCTCGGGGACACCGAGCGGCACGGGCGTGACGCCGCCGATCACTTGGAAGAGGACGGGCTGCACGTCGTCGTCGCGCCACATGTACGGCTTCTTGCCCTTGATGTCGTCCGGGCTCTTCACCTGGAAGCCCTTCGACATGAGGTGCACGGCGCCGACGTCGCCCCAGCCGAGGATGGAGAAGCCCGCGTCCTTCGCGCCCTTCTCGAACTCGCCCTTCATCGCGTCGCGCGCGGCGTCGAGCTTCGCCCAGCTCGTGAAGAGGCCCGGCATCTGCAGCGCGAGGATGGGCTTGTAGATCTTGCCGAGGCCGACCGCGGTGACCGCGGCGCCGTCGAGCTGACCGGCCTTCATCTTGCCGACCATGGCGCCTTCGTCGCCCTGCTGGCCGTTGTAGAAGAACTGGAGCTCGAGCTTGCCCTCGCTCTTCTTGCTGACGGCGTCGGCCCAGACCTTGAAAACCTGGCCCCACGGGCTCGACCCGGGGGCGAGCGTACCGATCTTGATGACCTCGGCCGCGCGGGCCTCGCTCGCGGCGCCCATCCCGACGCCCGTCGCAACCGTAAACGCGGCCGCCCCGAGGAGCTTCATCGCCGTTCTGCGCAACATCATCGAATGCCTCCGTTTTGCTCGCACGATTAGGGCCGCCGCCGCGGCGGCCACGCATTGGATCTGGCCCTCGCGGACGAGAGCTTCGAGGCTCCGGGCCGGATGCCGGTATACCGAAGTCAGCACGGCGCGGGTAGAGGCTGAGCCACCGCTACAGCGTCGGCCGAAGGATGACGCCGGGGTGGACGGCACCGACGCGGGGCCTATTCACCTGCTGCGTTTCACGCACTGCGCCAAAGGAGCGGCGCGCGCCCGCGTGAGATAAGCTGCCCGACGATGACCTTCGACGAGGTGCGGACCTGCCTGCGTGACGACGGATGGCCGGTGGACGAGCTCTCGTCCGCGACGATGCGGAGCCGCTTTCGCAGCGGGGATCGGATCTTCCCGCTCTTCGTGCACGAGGAGCCGGGCTACGTGACCTTCGCGGTGATCCCCTTCGCCAAGCTGCCCGACGACGAGTCCGGCGACGTGATGGCGGACCGGCTGCTCTCGATGAACCGCGAGATGAACCTGGCGAAGTTCTCGGTCGACGAGGACGGCGACGTGGTGCTCAGCGTCGAGTACCCGATCTCGGATCTCGATCCGAGCGAGGTGCGCGACGCGCTCGACGTGCTCGCGTTCTACACGAAGAAGTACCACGACGAGGTCCACGGCTTGAGCATGCGCGGGTTGTGATGCGCCCGTGATCGAGGCCTGCGATCACGATGGGGCCGGACGATCCGGCCTCGATCACGCAGGGCACACGGGGCGCCCCGTGAGCTTGCCGAGGCGCTCGACGAGCAGCTCGATCGACGCGCCGGCGGGCGCCGCGCCGTCGCCGCCTTCGATGCAGCCGAGGCCCACGACGTCGCCGCTGCGCAGATCGATCCAGCGGCTCAGCCAAGCGATGGCCTGGGCCGGCGTGATGGATCCGCCGACGCCGGTGCTGGCCCGCACCTGGCCGTCCACGCGGACCTGCGCGCGCAGGCGGGAGAGATCGCCGATCTCGTCGGCGCTCACGAGCACCGGGCCGAGCTGCGACGCGACGCGGCGCGAGGCCGCGGGCGCGCGCGCGGCGTCGTCGAGGCCGCACCAGGCGTTGAGGATCGCGTAGCCGAGGATGGCTTGCTCGGCCTCCGCGAGGGAGGCGGCGCGCAGATCTTCGCGCAGCACGGCGGCCACGCAGAGCTCGTAGCCGGGGTGCGCTTCGTCCTCGGGGAAGACGACGGGCGCCTCGTTGCCGAGCAGGCCGCGCGCGTTGCCGATGCGGTAGGTCGGGCGCGGATCCGAGGCGAGCTGCACGTGGAGCGCGCGCTCGGTGTCGCACGGCGGGAGCCACACGAAGGTGCCGGGGAGGAGGCGCGCTTCGGTGGGGCGCTCGCCCGCGCGGAGACGCTCGTCGAGGACCGCGAGACCGGCGCCGCCGAGCGCGATGACGCGCGTGTGGAAATCGGTGGCGCCGGGGAAGAGATCGGGATCGTACGGGGTGCCGAAGACGCGATCCAACTCACCCACGTCGTAGAGCGCCCCGTCGCGCTCGAGCGCGAGGAGCGGATGCGCGGAGGCTTCTTCCGGGTCTTCGCGGAGGACGCGCGCGATCCTCACGTGGACCCGCTCCTCATAGTATCGAGCCCCGCCGCGGGACGGAAGCACATGCTCGTGGATCGCCCTTTTCCTCGCCGCACGGGCGACGGTGCTACCACGAGCGACCCGTCTGGGTCACTGGGCGTCACCGGCGCGTCACAGGCCCGGCGGAGAGCGCGAAAGCCCACCAAGAAACCTTCGACGGTGCTACGGTTTCCGCTCCACACCCCTCCCGAGCCATGGCTGAAGCTGCAGAATCCGAGGTCCTGGGCGGTGGCGACGAGAAAGCGCGAGCCCGCGCCCGGGTCGGCCTCACCGTCAACAACAAGTTCCGCCTCGACGCGCTGCTCGGCGTCGGCGGCATGGCGTCGGTCTACGCGTGCACCCACCGGAACGGCGCGCGCAAAGCCCTCAAGATCCTGCACACCGAGTTCGCCCGCGATCAGGCCATCACGGAGCGCTTCCTGCGCGAAGGCTACGTGGCGAACAAGGTCGATCACCGCGGCCGCGTGGCGATCGAGGACGACGGGATCACCGAGGCAGGCGAGCCGTTCCTCGTCATGGAGCTGCTCGAAGGCGAGACCGCGCAGCAGCTCTGGAAGCGCAAGAACCGCAAGGTCCCCATCGACGAGGGCTTGTGGATCGCGGCCGAGCTGCTCGACGTGCTCGCGGGCTTCCACGCGCAGGGCATCGTCCATCGTGATCTGAAGCCGGCGAACGTCTTCATCACCAAGGAGAACGTCGTCAAGCTGCTCGACTTCGGCGTGGCCCGCATGCGCGAGGCCGGCGCCGAGGCGACGCGCGCCGGCACCGCGCTCGGCACGCCGTCGTTCATGGCGCCCGAGCAGGCCCAAGGCCTCCCCGGCGGCGTCGACGGGCGGGCCGACATCTTCTCGATCGGAGCCACGCTCTACGCGATGTTGAGCGGGCAGCGCCTCCATCAAGGCCGCTCCGACAACGAGGCCTTCATCCTCGCGGCCACGACGCCCGCGCCCTCCGTCGCGCGCGTGGCGCCCGATCTGCCGGTCGAGGTGATCTCCCTCATCGACAAGGCCCTCGCGTGGGACAAGCGCAACCGCTTCGAAAACGCCGAGGCCATGCGCGACGAGTGTCTCCGCTTGATGGAGAAGCTCGGCAACGGGCCGGCGCGAAAGCCCGGCGATCAGGGGCAATCCGCGGCGCGCAAGATCCTCGAGGAGAAGGCGCGCAAGGCCGAGCAGAGCGCGACCGCGGCCGCGAAGCCCATCGTCGAGGAGCAAAAGGAAGAAACGCTCGAAGACGTCGACGCCGACGATCAAGGCGTCAAGAACCTCGTCGACGTCTTCCGCACCTGGGAGCGCCTCCTCCCGACGATCCGCCATTACGGCTGGGCCCATCCGGAGACGGACGGCAAGCTCCGCGCGACCTTCGGCAAGATCATCGAAGCGCTCCGCGCCGATCCCAACGCCGTGTGGTGGAGTCTCTCGCCGTACGCCTTCGTCTATCGCGGGCAGACGATCTGGGAGCCGGCCGCGCCGCTCGACATCGTCCCGTACAACCTCTTCGCCGCCGGCATCCGCAAGCTCCACATCTCGACCGGCTTCAGCGAGGACGAGCTGCGCTCGCTCTGCGAGGTTCTGATCCTCGACCCCGCCGTCGATCTCGCGCCCGAGGACGACCTGGCCGCAGCCCTCTGGGAGAAGCGGCTCGAGCACGTGCGCTACGACGCGATCAACGTGTTCGCCGAAGGCGACGCGGCCGATCGCGAGGCCTTCTGGGCCGAGGCCGACGACATGGAGGAGATGGCGCAGCGCGCCGCCACCGAGGAGAAGGCGAACCGCGCCGAGGCCGCGGCCATGGTCATCGAGACCGATCAAGCGGCGCTCCGCGCGGCGCGGCAGGCGGCGAGCGTGCTGGCGCTCGATCCGGTGACGAAGAAGGCCCTCAGCAACCAGCTCGGCATGTCGGCCGAGCGGTGGAGCGAGCGCTTCATCGACGTCATCACCGACGCCTTCCAGAACGCCAAGCGCTACCGCGATCTCACGCTCGTCACCGATCCGCTCGACAGCTCCACACGCGACTTCATCCTCCAGCGGCGCTTCGATCTGGCCTTCTCCACGTTCGACGCCATCGCCCGCTCGATCGAGGCCTACGCGTCGAAGGCCGACGCGCCCGTGCTCAAGGCCGAGCTGGCGCGCGGCATGTTCTCGCCGGAGACGCTGCGCATGCTGGTGCGCGAGGCGCTGCGCACGCCGCCCCCCGGCGTGCAGGCGGAGCCGTTCGCGCCGATCGATCTCGATCAGCTCGCGCACGAGATCATCCCCGTGGTCAACGCCTTCGGGCCGACGTACCTGGAGACGATCTTCGACCTCGTGCCCAGCATCCCGCACGAGGGGCTGAAGAGGACGTTCTTCGCGTACCTCGAGCGATCGCTCCCCGGGCGCGAGGCCGAGGTGGTCGATCGCATCATGACGCTCGATCTGGAGAACGCGCGGCCCATCATGCGCATCCTCCAATCGGTGCGGAAGCCGAGCGCGATCGAGGCGCTGCGCAAGCTCACCGGCTGCGCCAACCCGAACCTGCGCTGCGAGGCCATCGCGCTGCTCTCGGCGTCGCCCGAGCACCTCAAGGACGAGCTCGGCCAGCTCGCGGAGAGCCCGCAGCCCGAGCTGCGCGTGGCCGCGCTCCGCGCCCTCGCCTACCACCAGTGCAAGCCGGCGGGCCCGCTGCTCGTGCGGCGCATGCAGGAGGCGGGCTTCCACAAGCTCGGCCTCGACGAGCGGCGGGAGATGCTGCACGCGCTCTACCAGCTCCACCCCGTGCGCGCCGAGGCCATCTGCATCGAGATGCTCGGCAAGCACGGCGTGTTCTCGACGGAGGAGTCGATCGAGCAGACGCGCGTCCTCGCCGCCGAGTTCCTCGGCCGGGAGACGCGCTCGATGGAGGCGCTCCAGGCGGTGATCGCGGCCGGCAAGCGACGGCCGTGGAACAGCCAGGGCCTCCGTGACAAGGCCACGGCATCGGCGGAAGCGATCGCAGCCCGCATGGGCAAGCGCCTGACGGAGAGCGGAGACGTCCAGTGACGCAGCGCAACCCGAACTATCCCGGTCCCTCTGCCGGCATGGGCGAAGGCGGCGCGCCGGGCCGGACGTCGACCTCGTCGGTCGCGCCGCCTCGGCCGGGCGCGGCGGTAGCCGGCGCCGGCATCGACGTGATGAGCAAGAACCAGGGCGAGAACGTCCGCAAGGTTCATGCTCGCGAGCTCGCGGCCAACGTCGTCGTCGGCCTCTTCCGCCTGGTCAAGCTCTCCACGCTGCACTCGCTCGACAACCAGGCGATGATCCGCCAGGTCGAGGACACGGTCCGCCTCGTCGCCGAGTACGGCCAGCGCACCGATCACAACGTCTCCATCCTCTTCGCGCACGGCTCGGTGTTCGTCGGCGGGCAGCTCCTCCGCGCGAACCGCGGCGTGTACGAGGGCGCGCTCGAGCTCGGCGAGATCTTGAACAAGGTCGGCGCCGCCGAGATCGGCATCCGCCGCGAGGTGCAGCCCAACGACTTCTACGCGTTCGCCTCCGTGCTCGCGGACGCGCTGCGCAAGCCGAAGCCGCCCAAGATCGAGCGGCCGTCGCCGAACATCCGCCTCCGCGGGCTCGCGGCCTCGGCGCTCCTCCGCGAGAACGTCGCCTCGGAGCGGGTCGATCCCAGCGTCCAGGTGTCGCGCATGTACGCGTCGGCCGTCGTCATCATGCGGCGGTTCTTCGAGGATCTCCGGCGCGGCAAGTACGATCTCCCGCAGCGCGTGAAGCGCGTGGCGCAGCGGCTCGTGGATCTGTCGATGGGCGAGACGCCGGCCTTCCTCGGCGTCACCGCGGCCCGCAACCAGAACCACGACGAGGCCGGCCGCGCGGTCAACACCGCGATCCTCGCGCTGGCGATGACGCGCCAGCTCGCGCCCGACACCGTGCAGCTCGCGCGCGTGGCCATGGCTGCGCTGCTCTACGACTGCGCGCGCGCCCGCATCGCCGGCGTCGTCGGCATGGGCGGCCCCGCCATCATCCCGAGCTTCAGCGAGCAGCAGGAGCTCGAGGCCCCCGCGGGCACGGCCGTCGTCCTCACGGCGCTCGGTCGCATCAACGAGCCGAGCGTGATGCGCACGGTCATCTCGTACGAGGCGCACTGGCAGCGCCGCGCGAGCCGCCTCGGCCCGGCGTACCGCGGCCTGCGCGCGCCGAGCCTGCAGGCGCGCATCATCCACATCGCGCGCTCCTTCAACGACCTGCTCACGCCGGCCATGGGGCAGACGCCGCCGTCCGCCGACGAAGCCATCGCCAAGCTCGAGCAGGAGGCGACGGATCCGGCCGATCGCACCGTGCTGCGCCTCCTCGTCGGCGCGCTCGGCATCTTCACGACCGGCACCATCGTCAAGCTCAACACCGGCGAGACCGGCATCGTGGCGCAAACGCCGGCCCACCCCGCGCTCTACTCCCAGCCGCGCGTGCGCCTCGTCCTCGACGGCAACCACGGTTGGATCAACCCGCCCGTCGAGATCGATCTCGCGCACCAGCGCAAGGGCGGGGGCGAAGCTCCGCGTCACATCAAAGAGGTCGTCGCCACCTCCGACGATCCGGCGGGCGCGCAGCTCCGCACCTTCGCCGCGGGCCCCGTGCAGCAGATGAGCGGCGTGCGCATGCAGACCGGCGTCGCCCCGGGGCAGACGCCGCCGCCCAACGCCTACGGCCAGGCCCCCGGCTACGCCCCGCAGCCGAGCGATCCGCAGAGCTACCCGCACAACCCGCCGAGCTACCAGACCAACCCGCCGAGCCATCAGCACAGCTCGCCGAGCTACCAAAGCAACCCGCAGAGCTACCAGACCAACCCGCCGAGCTCGCAATCGCAGCAGGTCGGTCCGCCGAGCTACCAAGTCACGCCGCCGAGCTTCCAGCAGCAGTCGCCGTACGCGCAGCAAGGGTATCCGCAGCAACAGCAGCAGTATCCGCAGCAGGGGTATCCCCAGCAGCAGCAGTATCCGCAGCAAGGGTATCCGCAGCAGGGATATGGGCAGCCGACGCCGCCGCCGCAGAGCCCGTATGGGCAGGCTCCGGCGCCGAAGGGGCGGCAATCCACGCTCGCTTCGCCCGTGCACGAGATGGCGCCGCAGCAGCCCGCGGCGCCGCGCGGGCGCGGGGGGCGGCCTTCTACGAAGATCGATTCGAGATCTCGCAGCCCGCGCCGGAGCCGCAGGGGCCGGGCGGCTTCTACGACGATCGCTTCGAGGTGCCCGCGTACGAAACCGGGCAAGCAGCGCAGGCCGGCTGGGCCGCACAGGAAATCGAGCCGATCGAGACCGCGCCGCTCGCCGAAGAAGCGTGGGAGGAAGAACCGCCTCCCGAGGAGCCGCCGGCGCCGCCGCCGCAATCCGAGGTCAAGCCGCGGAGCGCGCCCACGGCCGAAGGCGTCCTGCAGAAGACGCCCTTCGTCCATCTCTTGATCTACATGCTCGATCAGCGTCTCTCGGGCACCACCGAGTTCACGCTGCCCGACGGCACCACGCACGCGGTCTACTTCCACGACGGCACGCCCGCGAAGGTGCGCACCGGCACGATGATCGAGCCGCTCGATCGCGTGCTCGTCGATCAAGGCCTCCTCGACGAGAGCACGCTGCGCGGCACGTTGATGGAGGTGGTGAAGAAGAAGGTCCTCCACGGGCGCCTGCTCGTGATGAAGGCCCTCTTGAGCCGCGAGAAGGTGATCGAGGCGCTGCGCACGCAGGTGCTGAAGAAGGTGACGCACCTCTTCGAGCTGCCCGGCGAGACGCGCTACGCCTACTACAAGGACGAGAACCTCCTCGTCGATTACGGCGGCCCCGAGCTGACGCCGACCGAGCCGCTCGCCACCATCATGGGCGGCATCCGGCTGATGGCGGGCGACGCGCTGGTCGACGCCACCCTCAACAAGATCGTCGGCCGCCCGCTCGCGCTCCACATCGACGCGGAGATGAAGCGCTTCGCGATGACGCGCGAGGAGGCGGCGGTCGTCGATCTCATGCGCACGCGGCGCATGACGATCAAAGAGCTGAACCTCGCCAACGTCGCGCCCGAGCAGGTCGTGCGCCTCACGGTCTATGCGCTGGTGGTGACGCGCCACCTCGACTTGGGCGTGCAGGGCAAGGCGCCGGTCGGCCTGGGCCGCCCGCTGGTCGGCAACGAGGTGATCGTCGTCCCGCAATCCGCGCCCGCGCCCGCCGCGCCGGCCCCCGCTGCACCGGCGGCGCCCGCCGCGGCCAAGCCGCGCCCGACGCGATCGACCACGCTCGGCGGCGAAGGCCCCGCCACGCCGCCGCCGCAAGCCACGCGTACCGCCGCACCCACGCGGGCACCGTCCGCGGCCCCGCCCGCGGATGCGCCCAAGCCGCGCCCGACGCGATCGACCACGCTCGGCGGCGAAGGCCCCGCCACACCGCCGCCGCAGGCCACGCGTCCCGCGCCGCCTCAAGCCATGCCGCCGCAAGGCGTGCTGCCGCCGGCCCCGCAACCGCCGCAATACGGCGCGCCTCAGCAGCAGCCGCAATATGGCGCGCCCCAGCCGCAGTACGGCGCGCCTCAACCGCAGCAGCCGCAATATGGCGCGCCTCAGCAGCAGCCGCAGTATGGGGCGCCCCAACAGCAGCAGCCGCAATACGGCGCGCCTCAGCAGCCGTCGTTCCCGCCGCCGCAACAGCAGCCGCAATACGGCGCGCCTCAGCAGCAGCCTCAATATGGCGCGCCCCAACCTCAATATGGTGCGCCTCAGCAGCCGCAGTATGGCGCCCCTCAGCCGCAATACGGCGCGCCGCAACAACAGCAGCCGCAATATGGCGCGCCCCAGCCGCAATACGGCGCGCCTCAGCAGCAACCGCAATATGGTGCGCCCCAGCCACAATACGGCGCGCCTCAGCAGCAGCCGCAATATGGTGCGCCCCAGCCGCAATACGGCGCGCCCCAAGGGCAGTTCGGCGGGCCGCCCTCGTCGCGGCCGCCGGCCTCGCAGCATCCGTATGCGCAGCAGCCCTCGCCCTACGACGCGCAGCCGCAATATGGCGCGCCGTCACCGCATCGGAGCGTGCCGCCGCCCGCGCCGCAGCGAGCCACACCGCCCCCGCCGGCTGCACCGCCGCCCCCGCCCGAGCGGCCCGAGATCGCCGCAAGGCGCGCGGAGATCGAGGCGCGCGCCAAGGTCATCGACAGCGAGGATTACTTCACCATGCTGGGCGTCTCCCGCGATGCGACGCCCGATCAGGTGAAGACGGCGTACTTCGGGCTCGCCAAGTCGTGGCATCCCGATCGGCTCCCGAGCGAGCTGCTCGACGTGAAGCCGTTGGTCGCGCGCGTCTTCGCGCGCTTCAGCGAGGCGTACCAGACGCTCTTCGATCCGGTGAAGAGCAAGGACTACCTCAACACGGTCAAGCAGGGCGGCGGCTCGCCGGAGGATCAGGAGAAGGTCGCGCGCGTCGTGGACGCGGCGCTCGAGTTCCAGAAGGCCGAGATCCTCATGAAGAAGAACGATCTCGCCGGCGCCGAAGCCCTCGTCGCCCGCGCGGTCGCGGCCGATCCCGATCAGCCCGAGTACCTCACGCTCCTCGTGTGGGTCCGCGCCATGCGCCGCGGCGACCCGCCCGAGCTGCGCGAGGGGCAGACGACCACGCACTTCGACGATCTCATCAAGACGCTCGACGGCGTGCTCGCCAAGGAGAAGGAGTTCGAGCGCGCCCTGTATTACCGCGGCGTCCTGCTCAAGCGATCCGGCCGCGCGGACAAGGCCATCCGTGACTTCCGCCTGGCCGCGCAGCTCAACCCGAAGAACCTCGATGCCGTCCGCGAGGTGCGTCTCTACGAGATGCGCAAGCGCGGCGGCGGGGGTGGCGGCGGCGGCACGCAGAAGGGCCAGCAGCAAGATCCCGGGTTGTTCGGGAAGTTCTTCAAGCGCTGACGCCGAAGCTCCGTGCCCGACGGCGCCGCATCGAGGTGCGGCGTCGCACGGGGCGCGGCAGGCTTCGCAACACGGCCATTTCATCGGACAATGCCCCGTCGCCCGTGGAAGCCCTGACCTGTTCCCACTGCTGCGCGCCGCTGCCTCCGCCGTCGGGGAACACTGCGGTCTGCCGCTTCTGCGGCATGGCGCACTTCCTCGCGCCGCCGCCGCGGGACGCGGCCGATCTCGACGACGACTTCGAGGACGAGGACGACGACGATGACGACTTCGAGGACGAAGACGTCATCCCCATGACCGACGCCGCCGTGCTCGAGCTCCTGCGCGAGCGCTGCGCGGGAGAGGGCTCGTTCTATCTGGCGCCGTCGATCCCCGCGCGGAAGGAGCGCACCGTGCGCGCCCTCCACGCGGCGCACCTCCCGCCCAACGAGCCCATCCTGGCGCTGTACGACGGCACCGTCTTCGGTTCGGCCGACGACGGCTTCGTGCTCAACGCCTGGCGGCTCTGCTGGAAGAACTTCACCGAAGCGCCGCAGGTGCTGCTCTGGCACCAGATCGATCCCGATCGCATCCGCGTCGACGGCAACAAGATCCACATCCGCGCCGCGACCATCGAGACGTACCTGCCCGACGGCAGCGACTTCATGGATGTGCTCGAGGAGGTCTTCCCCATCCTCGCGCGCTCCGCACGCAAGGCCACGACGGCCTCACCGCGCGCCGCCACGCCCGCGCCGCAACCCGTGACGCCACCACCGCACGGCGCGTACGGCCCGCCTTCGATGCAGGGGCACGCGCCGGGTGGATACGGCCCGCCCCCGTCGATGCACGGGCAGGGATATGGGCCACCGCCCATGCAGCAGGGCGGATACGGGCCGCCGCCGATGCACGGTGGACATGGCCCGCCGATGCACGGTGGGCACGGTGGATATGGGCCGCCGCAAGCGCAGCCGGTGTACGGCTGCTGGCACTGCCGCGCGCCCATTCATTGGCAGTCCGCGCGCTGCATGCGATGCGGCGCCTCCCCGGGGCCGCAGGGCTGGCCGCGGATCGGCTGAGCGACGCACGAGCGCCGGGCACAGAATCATTGGAGGTCCAACGATTCGTCCTCGTGTGTCGGCGAGCGCCGCGGGCGTTTGTGGTGGAGTAGGTGTCGCCGAAGAGCAGCGACCAGATCGTTGGAGGTCCAACGATTGGACCTCCAATGATGGGAATGCGCGCCATGAGGCGCGCGCCCGGCGGGCTCAGCCCTTCTTGCGGTTCGCCTTGAGGGTCAGCTTCAGTACGACGTCGTCGCGGATCAGGTCGTCCGCCTTGCCCGCGTAGACGATGCCGAAGTCCTTCCGGTTGATCGTGAACTCCGCGGTGCCGGAGACGGCGTCGCCGGAGACGGTGATGGTGGCGGGGAAGGAGATGGTCTTCTTCACGCCGTGGAGGTCGAGCTCGCCCGTGATGGAGTGGCTCTCGCCCTTGGGGCCGGCGGCGGCCTTGATCTGCGCCGAGGTGAAGGTCGCCTTGGGGAATTTGGCGGCGTCGAAGAAGTCGGGCGACTTCAGGTGGCCGTCGAGCTTCTCCGCGTCGGTCTTCACCGAGTCGACGTCGGCCGAGATGGTGACCTTGCCGCCCTCGATCTTGCCGCCGACGAGCGTGACCTCACCCGCGACCTTCTCGAACTTACCGCTGTGGCTGCCCGTCACCTTCGAGCCGGTGAAGCCGACCGTCGAGCCGGCCGCGTCGAGCGCCGCGGTCTCGGCGGGGCCCGAGGGCGCGGCGGCGGCGGTGGTCGTCACCGGGGCGGCGGACGACACGGTCGCCTTCGTCTTGTCCTTCGCCGGATCCTCGCAGGCGGCCAGCGAGAAGACGAGCGCTGCGGGAACGGCAAAGCGAGCGAGGCGGTGCGTGATCATCGTGATGGCTCCTTATCCTGATTGCCCACCATCACGCCTCCCGATGCGACGAACGCCAGGAGCACGGGTGGTGGGAGGTGCGGGACGCGTGTCCCAGCCGCTGTGACTAGAGCGCCAGGCAGGCGCTGTCTAGAGAGCGACCACGCACCACTGGGTTGCCTCCTTGCAACAGCGACCCCGATTCCACCACCGCGAAGGCCCCGCCCGCGGTACATAACGGCGGCGTATGCGCCTTACCCTCGGCACCCGTAGATCGGCGCTGGCCCTCGCGCAATCGCGCGCCTTTGCCCGCGCGCTCGAGGCGGTCACGCCCGGGCTCGCGATCGACGAGCTCCTGGTCGTCACGTCCGGTGACAAGACGCAGGATAAACCGCTCCAGGACATCGGCGGCAAGGGGCTCTTCATCAAGGAGCTCGAGGAAGCGCTCCTCGATGGGCGCGCGCACTTCGCCGTCCACTCGATCAAGGACGTGCCCGCGGAGCTCGCGCCCGGCCTCGCGCTCGTGTGCGTGCCGAGGCGCGAAGATCCGCGCGACGTCCTCGTGGCCCGCGACGGCAAGACGCTCGCCGATCTCCCGCCCGGCGCCCGCGTGGGGACGTCGAGCCTCCGGCGCGCCGTGGCCATCCTCGGGGCGCGCCCCGATCTCAAGGCCGAGCCCGTGCGCGGCAACGTCGACACGCGCCTGCGCAAGGTCGACGAAGGTCAGTACGACGCGGTCGTGCTCGCGCTCGCCGGCCTCAAGCGGCTCGGCTGGCAGGATCGGGCCACGGAGATCCTCTCGCCCGAGGTGTCGCTGCCGGCCATCGGTCAAGGCGCGCTCGGCATCGAGTGCCGCGACGACGACGCCGAGACGCGCGCGGTCCTCGCCCGCATGACCGATCCCGAGACCTCCATCTGCGTCGCCGCCGAGCGCGCGGTGATGGCCGCCGTCGAAGGGAGCTGCCGCCTCCCCGTCGCCGCCTTCGCGGTGCGCGACGGCGACGCCATCCACCTGCGCGGCCTCCTCGCCGATCCCGACGGCACGAACCTCCGCCGCGGCGAGCGCCGCGCGTCCTTCCCGACCGACGAGGGAGAAGCCGCGCGCCTCGGCCGCGATCTCGGCGAAGCGCTGCGCAAGGCCGGCACCAAGGCTTGATCATGCCTGTCCTCGGCACCCATCGCGCGCGCTTCGCCGCCGCCGCGCGTGCGATGGCCGGCGCGCGCCGCGATCACGATCGAGGGTCCGTGCGCGCCGTCGCGAGCGCGCGATCATCCATCCTCCACACGGGAGCGGCGGGGATGCGCGTCCCCGCGACGTGACGGGCGCGTGGCGGGGCACGTCGCGCTCGTCCTGCACGCGCACCTGCCGTGGGTGCGGCACCCGGAGCACGCGCAGCCGCTGGAGGAGCGCTGGCTCCACGAAGCATTGTGGGAGTCGTATCTCCCGCTCCTCGACATGCTCGATCGCCTCGCGGGCGAGGGCATCCGCGTCGCGCTCACCATCTCCGTCTCGCCGCCGCTCGCCGCGATGCTCGCGGACGATCTGCTGCGCGCCCGCTTCACCGATCACCTCGGCCGCCTCGCCGCCCTCGCGAAGCATCTCGACGAAGCCGGCCTCGTCGACGCTTCGCTGCGGCCCGCGCTCGCCTTTTATCGACGCCGCCTCGACGCCGTCGCCGCCGTGTGGACGCGCATCGGCGGCGACGTGCTCGCCGCCCTTCGCGGACACGCGCGGGCGGGGCGCATCGAGCTCTGGACCAGCACCGCGACGCACGCCTACCTCCCCGGCCTGCTCACCGCGCCGGCCTCGATCCGCGCGCAGCTGAGGCTCGGCCTGCGCGGCTTCGAGGCCCTCACCGGCGTGCGCCCGCGCGGCCTCTGGTTGCCCGAGTGCGCCTACGATCCGCGGCTCGGTAACGATCTCGCGGCGGCCTCGGTTCGCTACACGATCCTCGATGCGCACGGCCTCGCGCTCGCGTCACCGCGCCCGCCCCATGGTGTGCTCGCGCCCGTCCTCTCGCCGAGCGGCGTGGCCTTCTTCGCGCGCGATCCCGACGCCGCCCGCGCCGTCTGGTCGCGCCAGACGGGCTATCCTGGCGACGCGGCATACCGCGAGTTCTACCGCGACGTCGGCTTCGATCTCCCGGAGGACGCGCTCCTCGGCGAGATCGGCCCGAACGGCACGCGCCTGATGACGGGCCTCAAGCTCCATCGCATCACCGGCCCCGGCGACGTGAAGGAGCCCTACGATCCTGCGGCCGCGCACGAGCGTGCCCGCGTCCACGCGCGCCACTTCGTCGAAGCGCGCGCAGAGATGGCGCGCGCCTCCGGCCTCCCCGATCCCATCTTGGTCGCGCCCTTCGACGCCGAGCTCTTCGGCCACTGGTGGTTCGAGGGCCCCGAGTTCTTGGAGCACGTCCTCCGTGCGCTCGACGAGACCGCCCGCGCGGGTGGTCTCTCCGCGACCACGCTCGGCGATCACCTCGAGCAGTTCCCCGACATCACCGTGGCGGAGCCCGCCGCCTCGACCTGGGGAGAAGGCGGCTTCGGAAAGGTCTGGGCCGGCCCCGAGGCGGCCCTCTTGTGGCGTCACGTCCACCACGCCGAGCGCACCGTCCGCGCCGCCGTCGCCCAGCGCCGGCACGCGAGCGGCCTCGGCGGCCGCGCGCTCGATCAAGCCATCCGCGAGCTCTTGCTGCTCCAAGCCTCCGACTGGGCCTTCATGATGCGCCGCGGAGAGATGACCCCCTACGCCGAGGCCCGCGTCCGCGCCCACGTGCATCGCGCGAACCGCCTCGCCGCCATCGCCACCACCGATTCCCCGAAGGTCGAAGACCTCGCCTGGGTGCACGCCGTGTGCGATCGCGATCGCTTCCTCGCCGATCTCACCGGCGACCGCATCCGCGACGCGTTCGATCCCTGGTGATCGATCGCCCGCGCAGCGTCGCTCGGCCCGACGAAGCAAGATCGGAGAGAGAAGGAACGCAAAGTCGCAAAGTCGCAAAGACGCAAAAAGGCGCGGGAGAGACGAGGCTCGTTGCGCTCGCTCGCAGCGCCGGCTCGATGGGAGCGAGCGAGGGAACGCAAGGCGCGGGGGCGCAAAGATGCAAAAAGGCGGGGGGGAGATTGAGCCTCTTTACTTTTTGCGTCTTTGCATCTTGGCGCCTCAAACTCAATCGACAAATCGCCCCTACTGCTGAGCCTTCCTGTTCTGCTGGTGCCGGTCCGCGGCCGGGCGGCGGCAGCCGATAGATGACGGTCACCTTCTCCTCGTCGAGCTCCACCCTGCTGACGAGGGTGCGGATCAGGTGCTGGCGCGCGCTCCAGTCGAGTCGTTCCAGCCCCTCGCGCACGTGCTGCGAGAAGTCTTGCAGGCGCCCCACGACGGCGTGCAGCACCGTGGTTTCGGCGACGGCTGCGTCGGCCGCTTGGACCATCTCTTGTGCGCGCTGGAGCCGCTCGCGGATCCGCGGCACGCGCGCCGTGAGCTCTTCGAGCGACAGGGCGCCGGCTTCATAGGCGTCGAGCAGACGCTGGTGGATGCGTTCCTGCGCCGCGAGCCAGCGTTGCGCACGAGCTTGCTCAGCGCGTGCATCCACCATGGTGCCGTCGGCTTCCATGCGGCAACGCCACTCGTGTTCGAGCCGTTCCGGCTCTTGCAGCACCTGACAGACGGACGACCAGACCTGCGCGTCCAGCTCCTCGGCGCGTACCGTCGGGTTGGTGCACGCGCGCGCGATGCCTTGTCGCAACGCGGCCGGATGTCGACAGGCATAGTAGCGATGCGTCGCCCCACGCTTGGGGTCCTTGCTCGTCCTGCCGCAGAACGCGTGGCCACAGAGCGCACACCGCACGAGCCCCTGCAGCAGAAAGGTCTGCGGCGGCGCGCGACGCAGAGACTGTTGTTGATTGCGGGCGAGCTGCTCCTGCGCAGCAGAAAAGAGCTCTGTGGAGACGAGCGCGGGCACCTCGATCGAGATCCACCGCTTGGGCGACGTGCGCCGGTGCGCGCGAAAGGGGCGGGACGAGGCACGCCGCGAACGCGCAGCCGGGCGCGGCTCCGCCTCGGTAACCTCGGTCTTTCCGTAGGCGGCCTTGCCTGCGTACGCCGGGTTCTTGAGCATGGCGTAGAGCGTGGACGCTGCCCAGTGCGCCCCTTTGCGCGTCGGGATGCCTCGCTCCTCGAGAGCGTGCGCGATCGCGTACAGCGACCTCTGCTGATGCACGAAGGCATCGAAGATCTCGCGTACCACCTTCGCTTCCGACAACTCCACGTCGAAGCTTGCCGGGGCCGCATCCGAGCGGCGCACATAGCGGTAGCCGTACGGCGCCGACGACAGCGGATTGACCTTGCCACTGCGCGCTTGATGCAGCTTGCCGCGACGACATCGCTCGGCGAGCCGTGCCCGCTCGTACTCGGCCAGCATGCCTTGGACCTGGATCAGGAGCGTGTCTTCGGCACTCTGTCCCGAGGCGCGCTGCAGGAAGACGACCTCGACACCGCGCGCCTTGAACTCCTCGAGCAGGAGTACCTGGTAGGCGTAGCGCCGCGACAGCCGATCGGGACAGTCGATGTAGAGTCGATCCACGACTCCCTCCGCGATCCGATCGCGAAGCCTCTCCAACGCAGGCCGCGCCAGCGTCGCTCCGCTGTAGCCATCATCGACATACTCGTCGTCCGGCAGCAGGGCACAGCCTTGCGCGGTTGCGCGCTGTCGAAGCGCCACGAGCTGGCTGTCGATGGTCTCTTGTTGCGCTTGTCGCTCCGACGAAACGCGTGCGTACAACGCCACTCGCATCATGACGCCTCCCTCTGTCGACAACGACGACCCGGTCTCGCGCCCACGCGCTGCGCCTGCCGCTCGCCTCGCTCATCTCCTTGCCGGACCTCGCGCCGAGCCGATGGAACGACCTGCTCGTAAGCGTGGTGCAGGTGCTCCGGCGAGAGCCTCGTCGGCTCGAACACCCCGTGCACGCATCGTCTGCGTCGCATGAGGCTCGGCGCTACCAACATGCTGCCGCCCCTCGTGGAGCTCGGAAGCCACCGAGCGAGCCCCGACGTCCGAGCTCACCCGCGCCTGAGGTGCCCAGCGGTGCGTGAAGACCGAGCGGGGGATCTCTTCCCGCCAGTGGAATTTGTCGATTGTATTAGAGGCGTCTTTGCGACTTTGCGTTGAATCCGGTCTGGTTCGAGCGAGGACAGAGCGATCCGGCCACCGTCGCGCGGTCCCTGCCGGCACCTTGCGCGACGGCGTGCGTGCCGCGATCCTGCGGTTCATGCGCCGTGCTTCTTCTCTTTTCTTCCTCGTCGCGACGCTCGTGACCTCGCTCCTCGGCCTCGGCGCCGCGGGCTGCGAGTCGTGCGAGTTCACGTTCGGCCCCGGCGTCGCTCACATCGTGGTCACGCCCGACGTGACCGCGGTCAACCTGCGCGTCCAGGTCTGCGATCAGACCGAAGAGACCAACGCGACATCCTGCACGGACCTCCCGCCCTGCGACGATCCCAACGCGCTCCAGGTCTGCAGCATCTCGGCGCCCGACGTCGCGGCGGGCAGCGTGCTCTTCGCGGCCGAGCTCCGCTACACCGGCACCTTCAGTTGCACAGCCGGTCCTTACGTCGTGAAGGTGAGCGCCGACAACTGCGACCCGGTGAATGACGTCGAGCCCGAGGGCGACCAATTCACGCGCGTGGACGTAGCCCTC
Organism: Minicystis rosea; assembly: GCA_001931535.1. Taxonomy (GTDB): domain Bacteria; phylum Myxococcota_A; class Polyangia; order Polyangiales; family Polyangiaceae; genus Minicystis; species Minicystis rosea. The sequence goes on along the minus strand of CP016211.1, from coordinate 12,228,816 downwards.
CACTGCCACTGATTCCCTTGCCACCGCTGCCGCGAACGCGGCCATGCGCCTGGCAACGGCAGCAGCCGCGACCGCAGGGAGCGGGCACTGGCCCTCGCCGCTCCCACGCCTCCCCGAGCACCGGCGTCATCGACGCTCCCGCTCCTCATGGAGCGTGGCCCCATCCGCTTGCCAGGGCCCGCTTACTTCGTGCGCGGCTGCTGCCGTTGCTTCGACTGCGGCCGGGGTGATGGCATCGGCAGCAGCCGTGACCGCAGGGAGCGGGCACTGGCCCTCGCCGCTCTCACGCCTCCCCAAGCACCGGCGTCATCGACGCTCCCGCTCCTCGTGGAGCGTGGCCCCATCCGCTTGCCACGCCCGCTTACTGCGTGCGCGGCTGCTGCCGCTGCTTCGAGTGCGAGCTCGAGCCCATGGGCGCGCGGCGCGGACACCGCTATCCTCACCGGCCATGAGCGAAGGCAAAGTCACCGTCGAGAAGCGTGGGCACGTGCTCCTCATCGGCCTCGATCGTGCAGCGAAGCGCAACGCGTTCGACGTGGCCATGTACCACGCGTTGGCCCGCGCCTACGCCACCCTCGCGCACGACGACGAGCTGCGCGCCGGCGTCCTCTTCGCGCACGGCGATCACTTCACCGCCGGGCTCGATCTCGCCGCCTTCACGCCCGTCTTCGCGAGCGGCGCGTGGAGCGTCCCCGAGGGCGGCATCGATCCCCTCGGCCTCGCCGGCGACCGCCTCGACAAGCCCGTCGTCTCCGCCGTGCAGGGCATCTGCTTCACCATCGGCATCGAGCTGATGCTCGCCACCGACATCCGCGTCGCCGCCCGCGGCACGCGCTTCGGGCAGATCGAGATCAAGCGCGGCATCTACCCCGTCGGCGGCGCCACCACCCGCCTCCCGCGCGAGGTCGGCTGGGCCAACGCCATGCGCTGGCTCCTCACCGGCGACGAATTCAGCGCCGAGGAAGCCCACCGCATCGGCTTCGTCCAAGAGCTCGCGGACCGCGGCCAAGAGCTCGACCGCGCCGTCGCCATCGCCGAGACCATCGCCGCGCAGGCCCCGCTCGGCGTGCGCGCCACCATCCTCTCCGCCCGCCGCGCCCGCGAAGAAGGCGAAGCCGCCGCCGAGAAACGCCTGCTCGCAGACCTCGCGCCGCTGCTCGTGAGCGAGGACGCCAAGGAAGGCCTCGCCTCCTTCCTCGAGCGCCGCGCCGCCAAATTCACCGGCCGCTGATCCTCGCGCATCGCTCGTCCGCCGCGCGCCGCACGCCACGCGGCCTTCACCTTCATCAAGCGCCCATCCTCGCGAGGCCTCGATCATGACGACGCTCACGCGCATCGGCCTGCTCGGTGACATCCACGCCGAGGATGCGTCCCTCGCCCTCGCGCTTCGCGTCTTCGGCGACGCAGGCGTCGACGGCATCGTCTCCGTGGGCGACATCGTCGACGGTCAGGGCGACATCGATCGCTGCTGCGCCCTGCTCGCCGAAGCCTCTGCGCTCGCCGTCCGCGGCAACCACGAGCGCTGGTACCTCGCCGGCACGATGCGCGATCTCCCGCACGCGCACACCGCGCTCGGCCAAGACGCGCACCGCTTCATCGCCTCGCTGCCGCCCACGATCCGCATGGCCGCGGGCGCCGCCGGCGACATCCTCGTCTGCCACGGCCTGCTCGACGACGACATGGCCTCCATCGACCCCGACGCCGACACGCTCGCCCTCTTTCGCGATCCCTCGATGGCCGCGCTCCTCGAAGAGGACTGCCCTCTCCTCGTGCTCAACGGCCACACCCACCATCGCGCGCTCTGGACCGACGGCCGCCTCACCGTCGTCAACGCCGGCACCTTGTTCCGCTACCACCGGCCTTGCTTCGCGATCGTCGACCTCGTGCGCGGCGAGGTCACGTACCACGACATCCATGCGGGCGAGCGCGTGGAGCGCACGGAGACGAGGGCGCTGCCGGTGCGGTGGAGAAGGGGTTAGGAGGACGAGGGTGGCTCGTCGATGGCAACCAGCAACACTGGTTCGCTGGCGAAGATGGGCTGCAGTGGGTTCCGTCCGGCCCCCCACCTGAATGTAGAATGGCGGTCCCCCGAGGAGCAACGAATGCCCAGAGAGCTGATCCCCTATGTCGTTCGTCAGGGTGACTATCTACTCAAACTGGCAGCGCTCCACGGATTCGACGCGGATGAGGTCTGGAACGATGCGAAGAACGAGGCCCTGCGAAACCTACGCACGGACAACAACGTTCTCGCGCCGGGCGATATCCTGTACATTCCGAAGCCCGCGCGTGAGGCTCTGCCCATTGTCAAAGGGGCGGTGAATCGGTACATCGCTCGTATCCCGAGGGTTCCTGTCAGCCTGCGCTTTATGGGTATCGACGGTCCTTTGGCAGCCGCTCGTTTCATCGCTGGAGGCGGCGCCACCCCGACCGAAGGTACAACCGACGATGAGGGGCGGCTCACGCTGAGCGTCCCCGCCCATGTCGCCGAGGTCGCGCTCGAGTTTCCGGATCAAGGGATGACGCATCAGGTGATGATCGGACACCTCGATCCGATCGACGAACCCTCCGGGGTTGCAGCGCGCCTCGAGCATCTCGGCTATTTGCCGCGGTTGGGTGCCGCCGATGTCAGCCCATCGGGCTCAGCTTCCCAGAACGAGCAATTGGCACAAGCCATCGCCATCTTTCAGTACACGCAGGGCATCAAGCCGACTGGCATCGTCGACGATGAAACACGCAGCGCGCTCCAGAAAGCACATGGTTCATGATGCCTGCTACACAGACGGCGATGTATTTCGTGCCGCAGACGCACACTGAAGCGTGCGAGGAGACTTCTCGTGGGTAATCCGATCAAAGCCAAGCCTGGCACCAAGGGTGACACCACGGTCATCGCACACGATGCCGGGCTCTACTGGGTCGACGATTACGTCTCGTCCACCGGTGGTGGGCATTTCGACCTCCGCTACTCGCGCCACACAGGCACGGTAAAAATCACCGTAAGAGTCTTTTTCAAGTTCCTTAACGGCAAGTGCTGGGTCTTCTTGCCGCACCCTACCCATCCAAAGACAAAGGCGGGTGAGAACGTCCGGGGAACTGCGGTGTGGACCGATGACGAAATGGACGCCTTCAAGGCGCAGTTCCTTGCTCAAACGTCAGAATATTGGTCGCTCCAGCACTCGTTCCTCTGCAAAAAGCAGGGTTGGTCCTCGGTCGTTGCATGGCCCGTCGTACGCTTCGTCGAAGCTCAGGAACGGGAATCCGTGCACTATTCCGTCCACGTCTGGAAAGGCGAAATCGACACCGATGAAGAGCAGAGAAGCTCCGTCAAAGACGGCCTGACCCACAAAGTCACGCTGCAGATTAAGGACGTCGCCGATTGGGCGGCACGTCACGAAGCAGGTCACATGCTCGGCCTGGGTGACGAGTACCGTGAAGAGGGGAAACCCCCTCTGGCTACCCATAGCCATCTCGTCGAGCGCGAATTCAATCACCCGGTGATCCGGGGGCAATGTCCGCCAGAAAGCATCATGGTGATGGTCCCTCGTGACGGCGGCCCGTACAAAGTCCTGCCGGAGCACGGCGTCGTATTCTTGGAAGCGTTGCGCAAGGCAACAGAAATCCAGGAATGGGTCATCACGCCGACCGCCGTACTCCGTGCAGAGCCATAGCTATTCACCGCCCCGCCCCACCCATCCATGATGCCCTCACAGCGAGACGGTGGCCTAGGGTGGACACGCGGTTCAAGGCCCCAGCAGCCACACGCGATCGCCGCCCTCCTCATCCTTCTCGTGTCGGTCTTCATCTATCTCGACCTGCGAGCCACGACACTCACCCTCACCTGCGCCCGCGTTGGGCCCACGCTCCCGTGCAGCGCCGAGACGGATAGCCTGCTCTCCCCGCGGTACCGAGTGGCCGAGACCATCAACACGTACGGTCCCTCCATCGATGTCGAGCGACATGACGTCGACAACGAAGACGTGAGCGTCCGCCTCCATACCGAGACCCGAGACAGCGAAGAAGGCTGGGTGACGCTCGGCCGAGCACGCGCCCCGCATGCACAATATGATGCGGCCCGGTGGAAGGTCGAAGCGTTCTTCCACCAGAGCACGGCGACCTCCATCACCGTCACGCTCGGTCCGCCCGTGCGCCACGGGTCGCGCATCGCCCTCGCGATCGCCATCGGCCTCGTGATCCTCGTCGGGTCGATCCGTCACGCTCTCCACGCCCGCCCTCATCGCAGCATCCTTGCGAAGTACGCTCTCGCGATCCTCACGCTTGGGATCCTCGCGGCGGCCGCATGGTACATCCCGCGTATCCCGCCGCGCGCTTCGGCCGTCGCCCTCGCGCCCCGCGACGATCTCGAGATGATCGCACTGGGCCCGCAACGGCTTAGCCTCCAAGCTCCCCGTGAAGCACATGCGGCCGCCGGTACGCGGCTCGTCCTCGCGATGGCGAATCGACGCATCGATTGGCCCCTACGCACCTACTCCACGAACGTGCATTGGTCCGTCGCGGCGAGCTCGCTCGCGATGATTGAGAACGACACGGGTGTGCTCACGCTGTCACCGAACGCGCCCGATCGCACGGTGCTCGACGTCACCGCCGAGGTTGGTCCCGAACGCTGGCCCTTCCGCGGTCGGGTGACGATCTACCGACAGGACGAGCGTCCCTTGATCGGCTCGTGGCAACAGGTTGCCGAAGAACCGTGTTCAGGTCTCATTCGCACGACGGACCGCGTCCGTCGCCTCGTCTTCGGATCCGACGACATGTGGCGCGCGCGCATCGAACAAGAACAGACGGTGCGCGAGATCAACGGGACCTACGCGTACGATCGCGCCAGCGGCCGAATCTCGATGCGCGAGCTTTCCCCTTCGAAAGCGCCAGCAGGGTTCTCGGGCGACGGGACAGCGACCGTGGAGCTGCAGGACGTCGATCCCTACCCGCGTTCCCGCACACTCTACTTAGAGGGCATATGGCTCGGCGACGGCGGGCCTCCTCCCTCCGACCGTCCGTGCAAACTGCGCTTCGCCGGTTGGTGAAGCGTAGCGCGCGCCGCACAAGTCTTAGGCACGAGACGCCAGCCGAGGGTGAACGTCTCTGCGCCTCCGCGAGCATCTCGACACGGAGGCGAGCGCGGCGATCCACCCCGCGCATCACCGCCGATTGCAGCACGAGCGTCGCGACGCCGGTGATAGGGAACGCGCGTGTCGAACCAGAGAATCCTCGGGGCCCTCGCCCTCCTCGCTCCCTTGGCCGCGTGCTCGAGCAACGGTGTGCAGCCGGGCTCCGGTGGATCGACCGGACATGGCGGGGCGACCGCCTCGGGGTCGAGCGCCACGAGCGCGAGCTCGGGTGGCGGCGCGAGCTCCAGCGCGACGGGCACCGGCGGCGCCGCAACGGGCTCCGGCGGCGCGGGCGGGCAAGGAGGTGTGGCGCCCGGATGGTCGCTCGTCGCCGTCGACACGCCGCTGCGCACGTACCTCGATTACGTCGACGTCCCGTCGAGCGGCATCTGGACGCCGGAGGCCGACGGCTGGCCGATGATGGCGCAATGGGAGCAGCAGACGACGCGCACGGGCCTGCGCTTCCAGAGCTTCAAGCCCGGTGACGTCCTGACCCCGGCGCAGATCATCGCGCTGCTCCCCATCGTCGCCGTGGCCGCCAAGACGATCGACATCACCGCACCGCCGTACAACGCACAGGTCGCTCCGGCGGACGCGACGACCGCCATCAACCAAGCGCTCCACGACGCGGGGCTCATGGCGGCGCAGGGCGCGCCGGTCGACGTGCTCGTCCCTGCCGGCACGTTCGCGTTCTCCAAGGTGCTCGTCGTCCCGCACGACGTCCGCCTGCGCCGGTGGCCGGAGGACACGGGCGGCACGCTCCAGGCGACGGATCCGGACCTCTCCGCGGTCCACCTCACGGGCGATCGCAGCGGCGCGCTCTTCCTCGTCATGATCTCGCCCGCGACGAAGCGGACGTCGACGCCGTGGTCCGGGAGCATCTGGGTCGGCGGCGGGGACAACGTCGTGATGAGCGTGGAGGACACGCTGGTGGTGGGGAACGACGTCTCCACGCCCTCGTCGGCGCACATCTTCGGGCTCGCCGAGAAAGGCGGGCTCTGGGCCTTCAACCACGCGCACGACGGCTACGCGGACACGTTCCACCACACCGGTCGATCGAGCTACTGCCAGGTCGTCGCCAACCGCGCCCGCACGCAGGACGACCGCGGCGACGACCTGTACGCGTTCGTCGGGTACGCGGGCAACGGCGATCCCGTGCACCACTGCTCGTGCATCGCCAACTGGGGACGCGACGGGCACGCGCGCGGCCTCGCCGCCGTCGGCGCCGGCTTCATCTCGTTTCAGAACAACGACATCTCGAGGACGCAGGCCGCCGGCATCTACCTCGCGCAGGAGGACAGCTACCACTCCTTCGGCACGTTCGACATCCGCGTCACCGGCAACGTCATCGACCAGGCCAACCTCAACCTGAGCCACGACGGGCTCCTCGCCTTCTCCAACAGCCCCGCGACGATCGACCCCTCCACCACGTTCGGAATGATCCCGCACCGGGTCGAGCGCTTGACCATCCAAGGGAACACCTTCGCCAACACGTCGCCCGGCATCGGCAACGGGTTCGGCGTGGAGATTCGCAACAGCGTCGACACCGGCGACGTGAGCAACAACGTGCTCACGAACAACAAGTCACCTCAGCTCGTGATCAACGGGACGGGCTTCACCCAGAGCGGGAACACGATCACGCCGTGATGGATAGCTGACGTCGGATTCGCTCCAGCAGCCGCGACCGCGAGGGAGCGGACCCCACCAACTTGCCTGGGCCTGATCCAGCAGCAGCCGCAAGCGCAGCAGCCGCGACCGCTAGAGACCTGACCAATTAGGCCGCAACCCTGGCAAGCTGGTCGGCCACGCAGAGGTTCGAGAGCGCCGCCTGGCGCCGCAGATCGAACAGGTTCCTGCGCAGCCCTCGGTAGCGGGCGCGGTCGCCTTGGCGGTTGTGGATCGTGGCCAGGGCGTGCTCGACCCCGACGCGCTGGCGCAGCGTTGCTCTGCCTTCAGGCGTCTTGGCGTGCGCGCGGAGCTCGACGAGGAAAGGCTCGTTCGGGTGAACCGAGAGGCTGCGCCCTCGCTTGCCTGCGGCCTGCGTACATCGCACACGGAGCGGACAAGCCGCGCAGCGCGTGGCGGGGAAGTGGAGGGTTTGGCCGAGCGCAAAGGGCACCACCACGTCGTTCGGGCAGCGCACGGTGCCAGCGTCGAGATCGATGGTGAAGTCCGCTTTGGAGAAGAGCGCGCCGTTGCGCAGCGGGAACGGCTTGCAGCGCACCGCCATTCCACGGCGTCGATGCGACTCGATGCTCTCGTCGCCGAGATAGCCGCGATCGATGAACAGCTCGTGCACGTCGGCGCCCTGACGCTCGATATCCGCGAACAGCTCCGCTGCTGCGACGCGCTCCGGCTGGTTGGCCGGCGTGAGCGCGACGGCGCACACGAGCCCGGGCGTGTCGAGATCGACGGCGATGTGCCGCTTGTAGCCATCGATGCGCTTCTTCTTGCTCTTGCGGCCGTGGCGCATGTCCGCATCGCTGACGCTGATACGTCGATCCTTGGCGACGCCGTGCTTGATGCGCCGACCGCCGCCATCGTCGGGATCGGGCTCGGTATCCTGCGCGACGAGCTTCTCGACCAGCTCCCACTGCTCTTTGAGCGGAGGTGCGCCGAGGTGCTCTGCGAGCTGCTTGTTCATCCACGCGCCGAGCGCGGACACTTGTGCGAGCAGCTTCTCCAGCGCCCGCTTCTTCGCGCCGGCATCGTCCCAGTCGATGTCGAGCCCCGTCTTGATGCTCGTCGCCGTGACGACCGGGATGCCCGCGTCCTTCGCGACCTCCTCGAACGATCTGCCCGTCAGCTCGGCCGCCGTACGCACCACGTGTTTGGCCGCACGACCGATGAGATTGAACGTGTCCTCGACGCGCCCCGCGCCCCACAGCGGGCTCGCATCGAACGCCGCGCGCAGGTGCGTCGCGCTGAACCCGCCGGTCTCCCGCGCCAGCCGCACGGTCCTGTCGAACAGCTCGCGGTCGAGGTCGTGCTCGATCATGCGCTGGCGGAAGTAGAACAGCGTCCCTTGCGAAAAGAGCGGCTCCTCGGCGCTCAAACAACCGAGCACCATCTGCCAACGCCGATCCATCACCGTCAGCTCGACGACTTCGTGATCCGGCACGCCAAGCGCAGCTTGCAGCAGCGACGCCAGCGCCAACTGCACCGGCGGTACGCGGTCTGCACGCTCGTAGGCCGCGTGCAACTTCCGCTGCATCTCCTCATCGAAGATGAGGTGCCGGAGCTCCCGCAGAAACACGAAGACGCGTCGCTTCCCACAACGTTCGACGATCTTCTTTTCCAACGACGACAGCTCGACCGGCGGCTTCCAGAGCGTGGCCATGCGGCACCTCCAGTTCCGGTTTGATCAGAGGGCCGCGCCGGTGTCGATCCCGCGGTGGGTAAGGGATCGATCTTCCTTGGTTCTTAGTTGATCGGGTCTCTAGGGAGCGGACCCCACCAACTTGCCTGGGTCCGCTCGCTCGCGCTCGCGGCTGCTCCTGCTCTTGCTCACAGCAGCTCGGCGAGCGGGCCCGGTGCGACGCGGTAAGGCCCCTCTTTGCCGAACGTGTCCAGCGCATCGCCCGCGAGGTGGCCGAGCGTGTTCCACAGGTTCGACACTTGGCGGTGGCCCGCGCCGCCAGTGTCGACGCCGGGGTAGACGATGGTGCGGCCGCCGGTGTTGAGGCCGAGGTTCTTGCCGCCGATGAGGACGACGGGGAACTCGGAGGCGGTGGAGTGGTGCTGCTCGCCGTTGTCGCCGATGAAGACGATGACGGTGTTGTCGAGCATGGAGCCCGAGCCGGCGGGGTCGGGCGTGTTCTTGAGGTCCTGCGCGGCGGCTGCGATGGCGTCGAGCTGCTGCCGGGTCATGTCGTGGATGGTCGTGAGCGCGCCGGCGTCGTCGGCGGAGGCGTGGTGGAGATCGTGGCGGCTCAGGTCGCGGTAGCTCGGGTTCGGCTCGCTCGGGTAGGTCAGGCTGCCGAAGTCGTCGCCCGTGCCCGACGTGACGACGGCGACGTTGGTGAGCTGCCCCTTGAGCGAGGCCACGGCGAGCGAGAGCTGCGCGCCGAAGCGCGCCATGCAGTCGGTGGCGTAGCCCGGCAGCGTGTCGGGGCTCGGCGGCTTCACCGTCGCGAGCTTTTCGGCCATCATCGTCAGGCGCTGCTGCCGCTTGCCGAGCTCCTCGATCGAGGCGAGGTAGGTCTCGAGCTTTTGGCGCTCGGCGCTGCTGCCGCCGAAGGCGCCGAGGGACGTCTGTAGGTCCTGCCGCGCGAAGTCGAGCAACGTCTTGCGCTGCGCGAACGCCGCCATTTGCTCGGGCGACGCGACCAGGCCGAAGAGCGTCGCGTAGGCCACGAGCGGGTCGACGATCACGGGCGCGGCCACGCCCGGCCCCATCGCGCACGTCCCGTAGCGCAGGCGCGAGGCGCCGACGTCGGCCACCATGCCCACGCGCACGACGTCGTAGGGCGTCTCGAGCCGGACGGCCGGCAGCGCGCCGAGATAGCTGTCGATCGTCTGCCCACCCGGCGCGCCGCCCACCGTGCGCGCCGAGCTCAAGACCCCGTGAAACGCCGAGTGGCCGCCGCCCGTGATGCGGGACGAGAGCCCGAACAACACGGCGGTCTGATCCGCGAGCCCGAGCGACGCGATGGCGGGCAGCGCCGTGGTCTTGTCGAACTGCGTCGCGGGCACGACGATCGGCTGGTCGTGCTTGTAGAGGTTGTACCACCAGCGCTCGCCCGTGATGGGCTGGCCCGTGGTCGCGTTGATGGCCGCGAGCGTGCTCGGATCGAGCACGGAGACGGGCTCGTAGCAGTTCCCCTCCACGATGAAGAGGAAGCGCGCGACCTTGGGCGGGCCGGCGCTCGTGAGCCGCGAGAGGATGGGCAGGAGCATCGCGCCGCCCGCGCCGGCGGCGATGGCGCGGAGGAGGGCTCTGCGGCGGAGATGGCTCACGGCTGACCTCCCGTCGTTCGGTAGAGGACCGTGTCGCTCGACGCGAGCACGGCGACCATGTCGAAGAAAGAGCCCTGGTCGAGGGCGTGCTCCATGGCCGCGAGCGTGCACTGGTCGGCCATGGTCTCGTCGCGCCCCATGAAGTAGCGGAACGCCTGGCGGATGAAGCACCGCCGCGCATACGCCGACGACCCGATCCGCTCCGCGAAGTCGACCGCGTCCTCGACGGCGACGTTGAGCGCCTGGTCCGGCAGGTTGTCGATCGTGCTCGTCGCGTCGGGCGGGTGCGGGGTGGTGCCGTCGGCCTCGTACTTGTCGAGCGCGCGCAGGAAGCCCGCGTGGTTGTACATCTCGAACGGGTAGCCGAGCGTGTTCATCAGGCGGTGGCAGCCCACGCAGGTCGCGTTCTCGTCGGTGGCGGCCTGCACCCGATCGCGCGCGGAGAGCGTGGCGTCGCGCGCGCCGAGCTTGGCCTGCACCATCACGAGCTCGAGGCCGGGCACCGTCTCGCAGAACAGGTTCTGGCGCACCCACTTGCCGCGGTGCACGAGGCTCGGATCGTCCTGGAAGTTGTTGCCGTGCGCGACGAGCCACGCGGGGTGCGTGAGCACGCCGCTCCGCTCCTTGGCGGGCATCGTCACCCACCGCCCCTCGTCGGTCGCGGGCACGCCGTCGACGTCGAAGACGCGCGCCGCCGTGACCGTGGACTTCGCGATGCTGTCGACGCAGAGGCCGACCTCGGCCGAGCAGCTGTCGAAGTCCGGCGACGTGCAGTCGCTGTCCTCGGCGCAGCTCGTGCCGTCCGTGTCGACGCGGTCCGAAGGCAGCCGGAACAGACGCGTGGTCATGAGCGCCTCGAAGACGTCCTCGTGGCTCGACGCGGCGTCGAGCACGGTGCGCGCCACCGTGTCGTCCATCTGGGCGACGAGCGTCGCCTCGTAGCCGTAGTACCCGCTCTGCAGGTTTTCGAAGCCGAGCGTGGTCGTGTCGAACATGTCGGCGGTCGTCATGTACTTGCTCGTGAGACCGGGCGTGTCCTTGAAGATGTTCTCGGCGTTGCCGTAGCCGAGCCACTCCCGGAAGAACCCCGCGATGCGCGGCGCGAGCCAGTATTCGCCGCGCGGCCCGAGGCGGCGCTCGTCGAGCTCCATCGAGAGATCGCGGCGGCGCACGGTCTGGCCGCTCTGACACACGAGCGGCTGGCCGCCCGGATCGACGCCGCCGCCGTACGCAGTGATGAGCTTCTTGATCGTCGCCGGCTCTTGAATGCTGCCGTCGGCGGCGGCCTCGCTCACGAGGTGCAGCCACGGGTGGCACACGTCGTCCGGATCGGGCGGGCCGACGAAGGCGTTGAAGGGCCCGCCGAGCATCGGCGCGCCGGGGCGGTGGAAGCTCAGCATGCCGCCGACCGTGAGCGCGAGCTCCTCGTTGCTCAGCCGGTTCCGGTGCGCCGCGTCGCCGCTCACGGGCGCGCCCATCTCGCTTCGGAACAGCGCGCCCGAGGTGAGCCACGCCGCCTGGCCCACGAGGGCGAGCGTCGCGGGCCGCTTGCTCACGTCGCCGCCTTCGGTCGCGAGCGTCGTCTTGAGCAGCGCGCGCAGGTTCGCGTGCTCGGCGGAGGTCGGCGCGCGCGCCAGCACGCCCAGCGTGAGGAAGCGATCGACGAACGTGTCGATGCACGCGTCGGTCGGGCTCGGCTCGACCTGGCCGCTCGAGCCGAACATGCAGCTCAGGGCGCCGTCGTCGTTGATCCCTTCGATGCGCGGGCCGGTGCCTGCGACCCAAGGGTCGTGCGTGGTCCAGCTCCCGGGGGCTTCGGGGAGGATCTGGAAGTAGAGGTCGAGCGTCGCCGTGTCGATCGTCACCCCGTTCGCGTAGGTGGAGTACGACGCGGTCGCGGGCGCATTGAACGGGTTCAGGTAACCGGAGGCCTTGCTCCCGCCGAACCAGCCGTTCAACGCCTGTGGCAGCGCGGAGGTCAGCTCGGGCGAGTCGATCCGACGGATGCGCGACGGCGAGCTCGCGGGCGGCGCATCCGCCGGACAGGTGAAGAGCTGGCCTTGATCGAGCGTGTTGGGATCGGTCGCGACCGGCTTGGGCGGGCCCGCGTCCCCGTCCGTGCAGCTCCCCGGCGCGCCGGCGGCGATCCAATCGTGGATCGCGGCGGCCTCGGGGATCGGCGCGGCGGCGCCGAGCGGCATGAGCGCGCCGCCCTTCGGCCCCTGCGTGCCGCTCACCTTCATGTAGAGGAAGCTCTGCTCGGGGTGGCCCGGCACGACGAGCTGCTTGCTCGGATCCTCGTGGCTCGCGAGCCCGAGCCATGCGCTCGGCGCGCCGCCCGCGAGCGGCGGGAACACGCTGCCCGACCCGCCGCCGTGACAGCTCGACCCGGCGCACCGCGAGGCGAAGAGCGTCTCGACCGCGACGAGCGTCGGCGCCGAAGCGCACGAGCCGTCACCGGGATCGTCCGTGTCGTGGCTGCAAGCGCCGAAGATCACCGCGGGCGCCCCCAGCGTGGCCGCGATCCCGAGCGCGCGAAGAAGAGGAGAGGAGAGCAAGCTCACGAAGTCCTCCTCACGCCAAGGCACCCGACCCCTCCTCCCTCGTCAAGACGAAACGCCGCAAGAGCGCGCGGATCGCGCGCCGTCGTCGCGTGTTCCTGCACGTGGCCGTTGCACATGGATCGAGCACCGCGGTCCGCAACGATGAGGGGTGCTCGACGGGGCACGACGGTCCTCTCGAACCGCTCTCGAGCACCGCACCTCCTCACCGCATCATCCCATCGGTCTCCCCTCGCCACCTTCCGGCGCCGAAATCCTGCTCCCCAAGCAACTCCATCAATCCCAGCGTCGATTCCCCCTTAAGGGCCCGGAAGTCCCGCGGCCCTTCGCAAAGGAGTCACGCATGGCTGCACGCATTCTCAAGCCGCGCACGTCGCTGCTCACGTTGCTCGGCGAGCATCGGTATACCCAGAGCAGGCTTCAGGCGACCCCGCTGACAGCGGCGCTCGCGGTCCCGTTCCGAAAGCTCCGCGACGAGTGGACAGCGGTGCAGGCCAAGGAGATCGCCTTGTCCGAGGCCGAGTCCGACGCGCGGGCGCTCGTCGACGAGGCGGACGAGCGTTGCGACGACTTTGCGGCGCGCGTCTCCAAGGCCGTGCTCACCATCACCAAGGACGATCGCGCGCACCCGCTCTACGTCCACCTCTTCGGCGGCAAGGCGCTGAGCGTGTTCCGCCGGCCGGTGCTCAGCGGGCAGCTCGAAGCGATGCGGGCTTGGGTCGACACGCTGAGCACGAGCCCCCACACGTTGCTCGCCGCCATGGCGCCCGAGCTGAAAGACATCGTGGCGCAGGCGGACAAGGCCGTGGCGCTGCGGGACGAGGCCCAGCAGCAGCGCCGCAAGTTCCGGGACATCGGCGAGCGGCGGCAGCTCGTCGACAAGCTGAACGCGCTTCGCAAGGGCACCCACGGCGCGCTCGCCCAGCTCGCCATCGAGACGCCCGGGCTCCCCAGCGACTTCGCGGATCACTTCTTCCTGGTCGACGGGAGCGACGACGAAGAGGGCCCCGCCGAGCCGACCATCGAGAGCACGCAGCAGGAGATCGCCGCGCTCGAAGCGGAGCTCGCCGCGGCGAAGGCGCAGCTCGCCGCGCTGGATCAGGCCGGCGCGGAGGCCGCCAAGGCCGCCGCCGCCAAGGCCGCCGACGAGCAAGCGCTCGCCGAGCTCGAGAAGGAGGCCGACGCGCTCGCGAAAAAGCGCGCGGCCCTCAAGCAGAAGCTCGGGCAAGGCTGATCCTTCCCGCGCCGCTCCCCGCCTGCGCCGGGACAACCACCGTCGAGCCTCGACGGCCCCTGTCCCGGCGACGCCCCCGCCCAAGCCCACGAAGCACGCCGCCTGTCCGGCGGCAGAACCACCACCGCGCACCGTGAGCAGACCTCGTTCCAGTCCGGGACAGGGTCCGCTCACGTTGTCGGCCCCTGTTCCGCCGCCGGAACAACCCCTGCTCAGCCTGCACCGACCTTGTTCCGCCGCCGGACGAGGTGGGTGCACGGGCGATGACCGAGGTTGTCCCAGCCCAGGACAGCGAGCCGCAACGCCGCGCCACCCCTGTCCTGGCGCGGACCAACCCGGCACAAGCGTGACGGGCCCTGTCCCGCGCCGGGACAACCTCGGTGAAGGCTGTCCCGGCCCAGATCCGGCGCCGGAACCGGTCGCGTCCACGCCTTCCCATGGCTGTCCCGGCAGCGCGGGCCCGCTGTCATCGAGCGACGCGGCCGGTGGAGCCGTCGCCGCAGCGTTCCAAGCCGCCGGGCCATGCGCGGCCGCGGGAAAGGGCGACGGCCATCGTCGCGGCGCTCGGGCGCACGCCCGCGACGTCGCGGGCTCGTCGCTTGCAGAATCGGCCGCGCCGGGCTTCCTCGATCGTGCGCCGGGCGCTTGACGGCTCGCCCGGGGCCGCGATGATCACGATCCTTGCTTAGGAGCCGATCCATGAACGCTCTCCTCTCGTCACGCTGCCTCGCCTCCGTTGCCGCGCTCGGCGTCCTCGTCGCCTCGACCACGGCGCGCGCGCAGACCCCCGCCGGGCCTCAGCCCGCCGCGCCGGCCGCTCCCACGGCGGGCCCCATGCCGTTCGCTCCCGGTTACCCGCCCGGTCAGGTGCCGAGCTATCCGTACCCGCCCGGCGCCTATGCGCCGTACGCGGGAGCGCCGATGCCGTGGGGCCAGGGCACGCCGGTCGTCGAGACGACCCGGCGCAGCTCGACGATGATGGGCATCGGCATCGCGCTCATGGCCCTCGGCGGCACCGGCGTGATCATCGGCAGCTCCATGTTCGCGGCCGGACACCAGACGGAGTACTACGTCGATTGCTTCGGTGGGTGCGACACGAGCACGGGGATCAACGACAAGACGCTCAAGAACGGTGGCATCGCGGTGCTCGCCATCGGCGCCGCGGCCATCGTGGCCGGCCTCCCGCTCACCATCGTCGGCGCCCAGCGCATCCCCTTGAAGTCGGACGCCGCCGCGTTCCTGCCCGAGCCGCACGGCAACGGGCTCCGCTGGCGGTTCTGATCCAACGGTGGTCTCGCGCCGGCGCGCCGAGCGACCACCGCGCTTCCCTTTCGTCGGAACGTGCTCGACGGCCGACGAACGCGGGTGAGCGCACGCGCGCGACGGATCGGTCACCGCGCGTCTCTGCTCGCGCGCACGCGCAACGCTTGACGGCTCGCCTCGGAGCGAGCCTCAATGATCGCCCCTCGCAGGAGCAGACCCATGGCCGCTCTCGCTTCTTCACGCATCGCCGTCGCGCTCGCTGTCCTCGTCGCCTCGGCGACCGCGAATGCCCAGGTCCCCGTAGCCTCGACGAGCGCTCCTCCTGCCGCTGCGCCGGCCCCGCCTGGGTACGCGCCTCCCGGTTATCCGCCGCCCGGTGCTGCGCCGGGATATCCGCCCGGGTACGCGCCACCGCCCGGCTATGGATATCCGCCCGGCGCCTATGCGCCGTACGCCGCGCCGCCGATGACGTGGACCGTGGTCGAGGAGGTGCCCCGCCGGAGCACCACGATGATGGGCATCGGCATCGCGCTCATGGCCCTCGGCGGCACGGGCATCATCATCGGGAGCTCGATGTTCGCTCGAGGAAACCAACAGGAGAGCTACACGATCCCGCCCTGCGCGCCCGAGAGCCCGTGCGACTTCACGCCGCCGGCCCCGGACACGGCGCTCAAGAACGGCGGCATCGCGGTGCTGGCCATCGGCGCCGCCGCCCTCGTGGCCGGGCTGCCGCTCACGATCCTCGGAGCCCGGCGCGTCCCCGCGCAGACGAAGGCCTCCGCGCTCGTGCCCGAAGCCCATGGCCATGGGCTCCGCTGGCGGTTCTGATTCACACGGCGGGGACTCGCGTCCCCGCCGCCCCATGAGCAAAGCTCATGGGGCCCCACCACCCCGCGATCCACCCGCAATTTCCAGGACGTTTCGCCGCTTCGGGCCTGGCGCTCGTCGCATCGAGATACGCGATCACGGACAAAGTCATCAGCCGTGTGAATGACGCCGGCCCGGCCCTCGACAAGAGCAGCTCGCGCGATGCTTGACGGGGCCCCACGACCCACGACCCAATGGAGCCACGGAGGGGATCCATGGTCGCTTTCTTCTCGTCAGGCCGCTTCGCTCGTGTCGTCGCGCTCGGCATCGTGCTCGCGCCGGCGACCGCGCACGCGCAAGTCCCCGCGAGCCCCGCGCCGCAGGCACCGCCGGGGTACGCGCTTCCCCAAGGCCATCCGCCCGGCGCCCATGCGCCGTACGCCATGCCGATGCCGTGGGGCCCGGGCGCGCCGGCCGTCGAGACGACCCGGCGCAGCTCGAGGATGATGGGCCTCGGCATCGCGCTCCTGGCCGCCGGCGGCACCGGCGTCATCATCGGAAGCTCGATGTTCGCCGCGGGAAACGCGCCTCGATACCCGGACGTCATCGAGCGCTGCGACGACGAGGGCCCGTGCGCGCTGCCGGCCCCGACCAAGGACCTGGCCTTCAGGAACGCCGGCCTCGCGGTGCTCATCGTCGGCGCGGCCGCGGTCGTCGCGGGCCTCCCGCTCACCATCGTCGGCGCCCAGCAGGTCCCCGTGAAGACGTCGGCCTTCGTGCCCGAAGCCCATGGCCACGGGCTCCGCTGGCGGTTCTGATTCACACGGCGGGAGCTCACGTCCCCGCCGCCCCAGTCTTCATGTGGGGCTTCGGGTCGGCTTCGCCGCCCTACGCCCCACGCCCCGGCAAAGCTCATGGGGCCCCACCACCCCGTGATCCACCCGAGATTTCCAGCAGGTTTCGCCGCTTCGGGCCTCACGTTCGTCGCATCGGGATGCGGATAAAGTCCTCGGCCGCGTGAATGCGCGCACCTTCGCGCTCGAACCGAACGATGACCGCACCCGCCGCGCGCGGCGCTTGACGGGGTTCCCCGCCCCACGGCCCAATGAAGGACCTTCTTCGCCGGAGCAGCGTCATGGCGACTTTCTTCTCGTCCTCTTTGGTTCCCGTCGTTGCGCTCGGGGTTCTGCTCGCGTCGGCGAGCGCGGAAGCCCAAGTCCCGAGCGGCCTGCAGCCTGCGCCGGGTTACGCGCCTTTGGGTGCTCCGCCGGGTGTCGCGCCGCCGGGCTACGCGCCTCCCGGCTATGCCCCGCCCGGCTATCCGCCGGGCGCCTATGCGCCGTACGCCCCGTCGTCGATGACGTGGACGCCCGCGTTCGAGACGGCCCGCCGGAGCTCCACGATGATGGGCCTCGGCATCACCCTCATGGTCGTCGGCGGCACGGGCATCATCATCGGAAGCTCGATGTTCGCCGCGGGAAACCAGGAGAACTTCGACTACTACCCCTGCACCGACGACGGCTCTTGCTCCGACATCCCGGCGTTGATCGACGACAAGGCGCTCAAGAAAGGGGGGATCGCGGTGCTCGTCATCGGCGCCGCGGCCGTCGTGGCCGGCCTCCCGCTCACCATCATCGGGTCGCAGCGCGTCCCCGTGAAAGCGGCGACCTCCGCGTTCCTGCCCGAGCCGCACGGCAACGGGCTCCGCTGGCGGTTCTGATCGACGAGCGCCGGCCACCCGATCGGCCGGCGCTCGTGCTCACGCGCGCCGCTTCATCACTTCACGTCGAAGCGCGCGTCACTCCCAGCTCGCGCCCTGCAGGAAGGCAGCGAAGCTCTTGGCGAGCCGGCGGCCGCGGCCGGTCTCGTGATCGAAATCCATCACGCTCCCCGCCTCCTTGCCTTTCAGGACGACGCACGCGTGGTTGCCGGCGCCGTCGTCGGTCACCGGCAGCCAGGTCGCGTCGAAAGGCGCGCCCGCGACACCGAGCAGGAAGGCGCGCTTCTCGACCGCCTCCGCGATGCCGTAGAGGCGGCCGCCGCGGAAGCACTCGTCCTCGCCGGCGCCGTCGTGGAGCGCGAGGAAGGATCGGAGATCGGCCGGCAGCGGCGTCCCGAGCGTCTCCTCGGCGGCGGCGAGGGCCTCGACGCTCGCGCCCGCCGGGAGCCGGATGCCCGCGTCCCAGCTCCGCTGGCGCGCCGTCTTCCAAGCCTTGGCGAACGCGTCCGGCAGCCCCTCGAGATCGGAGGCCGCGTAGGGCGGAGGCGGCGGCTTGATGCCCACCTTCTTCTCGAGGGACAGCTGCCATTTGCCGAGCGCGCGTCCCTTCTCCTTGCAGAGGGCGATGATCCGCTCCTTCACCGCCCCCGTGGGCTTGGGGAGCTGGTGCGCGACCAGGCCGCCGAACATGGTCGCCGAGCCGACGGGCGCATCGCCGAAGGGATCGGCGGGGTTCTGCTCGACGAGATCGACGAGGCGCGTCCACGCCACGTTGCCGTCGACGAGCTTTGCCTCGCGCTCGAGGATGCGCTGGAGCGTGGCGATGAACGAGACGGGATCGGCCGCGGCGATCCACTGCTCGTTGGCCCGGCGGAGCGCGCCGGCGAAGCGCTTCGCGGCGACCTCCTCCATCTTCGCCGCGAGCTTGCAGACCTCGAGCGGCGCCTCGCCGATCGCCGCGTGCTCGAGGTGCTTCTCGTCGATGGCGTCCGGGATCATCCCGGCGAGCTTGAGGAGCGCCTCCGTG
The DNA here is from genome assembly GCA_001931535.1 of Minicystis rosea. Taxonomy (GTDB): domain Bacteria; phylum Myxococcota_A; class Polyangia; order Polyangiales; family Polyangiaceae; genus Minicystis; species Minicystis rosea. The sequence continues at coordinate 12,210,125 of CP016211.1, read as the reverse complement.
CCGAGCGCCTCCGAGTGGGTCGCGAGGAAGCTCCGCCATCGCTCCAGGACGCTCGGCGAACGCTCGAGCCCCATGATGGGGGCCGCGAGGGCGGCGAGCGCGCGGGCGACGCCGCGATCCAGCGCGACCGCCTGCGCGAAGATCTCGGGGCGCGCGAGCAGCGTTGGCGCGAGGAACCACTTCGAGGAGCCGTCGGCGTTCGTGGCCGTGAGCGCCGCGAGCGCCGGATGGAGGCCGCGCGCCTCGAACGCCGCGGCGAGGCGACGCACGCGATCGAACCCGAGCTCCGGAGGCAGCCCCTCCTCGCCGAGCCCCGGATTGAGGTCCGTCTCCAGCGGGCGACGCAGGGCGATCCAGAGGTCGAGCAGCTTGCCGCTGATGCGCGGATTCCAGCGCTCGACGGCGCCGGTCAACGCATCGCCGACGATCCCCGCGGGCCGATCGCCGTAGTACTCGCTCTTCGCTTCGAGGACGGCGGGAGGAACGGGCCCCTCCGGCCCTTCGAGGTACGCGCGCACCGCGCTCACCACCTCGGGCGTGTGGTGCTCCTCGAACGGCGCGAGCGCATGCGCGATGGCGGCCTCGTCGCTGATGGGCGCGACGCCGCCGGTGATCGAGGTGACGTCGGCCGCCGTGAGGCCGGCCTTCTCCAGGTGCGCGCGGATGGCGGCGCGATCCTCCGACGCGACCACGCGCGCGGAGAAGGACGGGTACGGGCTCTCGGTGATGTAGGGCCCCGCCGGCGGCGCCTCGAGCATCACCCCGATCGCCGTGAGCAGCGCGCGCAGATCACCGAGGGTGCGCTCGTCGAGCTTGGCCGTGGTCGCCTCGTCGTCGAACGCCACGATGAGGGGCAGGCCCGCGAGCGCGGCGTCCACACGATCACTCAGATCGCTGGCGCAGACGACGAAGACGAAGCGGCGCGCTTCATCGGGGAGCGGGACGAGGAGCTCCACCACGGAGCGAAGAACGGGGACTTCATCGACGGCGGCGAGGACGGTGTGCGTAGGCATCGAACGCCGGAGCATCGTCGCGAGCGGCCATCACGTCACCTCAAATGAGGTCAAACATGCGCTCGCCCCACGCGCGCCCTGCGCCGGAAACAATTGCGCGCAGCGTGGCTGCGATGCGCGCGCGTCGGACAGCCTACGGGCCGACCTTCACCTTGCGGATGATGTCGCCCTCGGCGAGCGAGGCCCACGGGCCCTCGGCGGTGCCGACGAGCGCATAGCCGCCGTCGAGGTGCGGGTGACGCCCGTGCATGACGAAGAGCTGGCTCGATCCGGTGTCGCGGCCGGCCAGCGCGACGCCGACGGTGAGCGGGTTGAACGGGAGCGGCGAGGTCTCGCAGCGCAGCGCCGGCTTGTTCTCGGGGCCGCCGAAGCCGTCGCCGAAGGGCGCCCCGAACTGCGCCACAAAGCCCGGCACCACGCGGTGCACGACCATGCCGTCGTAGTACCCGGCGCGCGCGAGATCGACGAAGCGCGTGACCGAAACGGGCGCGAGCGCGGGATCGAGCGCGAGCGTGAGCGCGCCCGCGTCGGTGTCGAGCGCGAGCGTCGTCACGGATCGCACGAGGTGCCCGAGCTCGTCCGGCACGGGGTTGCCCGTGGGCGGCTCGCACGTCTTCTTCTCGGCGGTGACGAGGCCGAGCGCCTTCTCCACATGCTCGCGCGTGGTCGGGTACGGCGATTTGCACAGCGTCAGGAGCTGCGCCTTCGCCTCCTTGATCGCGAGGGCGCCGACCGCGTCCACGATGGCATCGGCGGCCTCCGGATCTTGCAGCGTGGCGGGCCGCACGAGCGCATCGAGGAGCGCCTTCACGAGCGCCGGGGCCGGCGTGGAGATGTCCACGGGACCGGCGGCGACGTCCTTTTTCTTGCGGCGGCGCGCCACCTTCTTCGCGAGCGTCGTCGGCTCGGGGATGGCGCGCTGCGGTTGCTTGGCGATGACCTCGGCCGCGGTGCCGGCGAGGCCGCTCTCCTTCGCGGTCAGCGCCGCGGTGAGGATGGCCGCCGAGCCGTCGATCTCCTCGTGCTCCTCGAGCAGCTCGACGGCGGCCTCCCGCGCGCGGAGCTCGCCCTTGTCCACGATCTCGCGGTACACCGCGAGCCGCACCCCGGTGATCTCGGCCTTGCCGAGCACCGCCACCTGCGCCCGCGCACCGATGCCGGCGGGCGGCCCGGAGACGTCGCAAGCGACGAGCCGCGGGTCCTGCGGATCGGTGCCTGCGAGCAGCTTCGCGGCCGCGCAGCGGAGCATGGACACCCGTCGCAGGATGGCCGCGGGCGCGCCCGGCGGAGCCGGCAGCGCCGCGATCTCGGCGAGCGTCTTCTTCGCGGTCCCGATCTCCGCGAGCGACTCGATGGCCGAGAGGATCACGCCGAAGTCGTCACCGACGAGCGCGGTGAGCGCGACCGGATCCGACGGCGGCGCGAGCGCCGGGATGGCGGCCGCGAGCGCGCGTTGCCCGGGCTTGCCCAGCTTGGCGAGGCCGCGCGCCGCTTCGGCGCGCTCCGCCGCGGTGAAGGAGCCCGCGGTGGTGAGCACGCGCGAGAGCTCCGGGACTGCGGTCGGACCACCGCGCGGCAGGGCGCGCACCGCGAAGAAGCGCGCGTCGCCCGGCGTGGCGAGGCGCGCCGCGGCCACCTCGACGACGCGATCGACCACCGAGGGCGGCACGCGATCGAGCCTACCGATGGCGAAGAGCGCCTCGGGCAACGGCGGCGCGGCCGCGCTGCCCGCCGCGAGGTTGAGGAGCGCCGCCAGCGACTCCTCGCGCAGCTTGTGCTTGCCGGCGAGATCACCGAGCGCGAGCGCCGCCGCGATGGCCTGCGCCCGCGAGCCCGCGAGCCAAGCGACGAGCGTCGGCTCCGACTCCTCCGCGCCGCAACGCCCGACGGCCCGCGCGATGGCGGCGAGCGGATCGAGCTTGCCGCCTTCGGCCGGCGCCCCCGGCGCCCGCGCGAGGAAGCGCGCCACCAGCGCCGAGACGGTCGCCTTCTCCTGCCCCTTGCAGACGAACCCGAGCCCGTACGCGGCCCACGTGATCACCTCGTCGTCTTCGTCGGCGAGCGCGCGCAGGAGCCCGGCCCGCGCCGCCGGCCCGCCGATGCGCGCCAGCGCCCGCGCCGCCGCGCGCCGCACGGTGACGTCGCGGCTCTGCTGATCGGCCTCCGTGACCCCGGACGCCTCGCGCCGGTGCTCCACTGCGAGCAGCTCGTCGACGCGCCCAACCTCGGACGCCGCCGCGGGCACCGCGGACGCGCTCGCCGAGGCCGACGCCGCCGCGGCGGCCGGCGGCGCTTCGCCCTTGCCGCACGCGCCGCCCGCGAGCGACGCCGCGAGCGCGAGACCCAGCGTCGCGCGCCTCACGACGCGACCATCTCCTCGCGCCCGGCCGCGCGCGAGAGCAGGTCCGCGCGGCGCATCGCCCGCGCGTCGAGGAAGCTGCACACCACCTCGTGCGCATGCAGATACAGCCGGCGCGAGAGCGGCGCCTCGACCCGCGCCGCCGGGATCGGGATGGCATCGACGCCCGCGCCGCGGAAGTTCTCGAGCGCCCGCGCCATGTGCCACGGGCAGGTGACCACCGCCGCGCGGCGCGCATCCATCCGCCGCAGCACCGCGGCCGAGAGCACCGCGTTCTCGAGCGTCGACAGCGAGCACAGCTCCTCGACGATCGCGCCCGCCGGCACGCCCGCGTCCTGCAGCACGGCGCTCATCACGCGCGCTTCGATCTGTGATCCCCAACGCCGTCCGCCGCTCACGATCACGCGCGGCGCGACCCCTCCGAGATAAGCGCTCGCCGCCATGGCAGCGCGGCGGGCCGCAGCAGGCCCGGGCCGCCCGGATGGGGCGATCCGGCAGCCCAAAACCACGATGGCATCGGCGCGGAGCATCGCGCCGACGATAGCGCAAAGCCGCGCGCCGTCGGGAGACCGCCCCATCGCTGAGCAGCCATTCAGGCGAACGCGCGGGAGGTTTGTAAAGATGCTTCCCAGAGGGCCGCGAAAGAGGGCAGACTTGACGCGGTTCGCTGGCGGAATCTAATACCCCCGGTCAATCTTCGTGGCTGCGCTCGGCACCGCCGGGCTACGCCCCGAACCCCGGGCAGGGCCACGCGGCAGGGCGGGGAAGGCGAGGGCGATGATGCGGATCAAGATGTGGGGAGTACGCGGCAGCATCCCCACGCCCGGCCCGGGCACCGTGGAGTTCGGCGGCAACACGAGCTGCTACGAGGTGCGCGCCGGCGACACGCTGGTGATCCTCGACGGCGGCACGGGCCTCCGCCTGCTCGGGCAGGATTTGCTGAAGCAGATGCCCTTCGAGGCGTGGATGTTCTTCAGCCACGTCCACTGGGATCACATCCAGGGCTTCCCGTTCTTCACGCCTGCCTTCGTGCGCGGCAACAAGATCCACCTGCACGGCGGCCTCAACGTCTCGCGCACGCTCGAAGAGACGCTCGCCGGCCAGATGGACTACCCGAGCTTCCCCGTCCACCTCTCCGAGATGGGCGCGACGATGACCTTCCGCGATCTGTACGAAGGCGAGGTCATCCGCATCGGCGCGAACAACGACGTCATCGTCACCAACGCCCGCGGCAACCACCCCAACGGCGTCTACGCCTACCGGATCGAGCACGCCGGCAAGTCCGTCGTCTACATCACCGACTCCGAGCACTACGCCATCGTCGATCCGAAGCTCCGCCGCCTCGCGACGGGCGCCGACGTGCTCATCTTCGACGCCATGTACACGCCGGAGGAGTACGCCGGCGAAGTGGGCGGCGGCCCGAAGACGGGCTGGGGCCACGCGACCTTCGTCGCCGGCTGCGAGCTGGCGAAGGCCGCCGGCGTGAAGCAGCTCGTCCTCCACCACCACGATCCCGCCCAGACCGACGCGATGGTCCGCGAGAAGGAGCGCCGCGCCCGCGAGCTCTTCCCCAACACCATCGCCGCCCGCGAAGGCCACGTCATCGAGCTGTAGCCGCACGACGTCCCTGCGACGCCGCGCCTCATCCCGAGGAAGCTCGATCGCAGGCGAGCGATCTCACCGTCACGCGTCCCGGCACATCACCGCTGTCACCACGCGCAGCGTTCCACCGAACGTCGGCCGCAGACGCCCGAAGCGAGGATTTCCGCTCCGTTGATCGCGCCTGCGTGCGCGTCACCGTCGACGCCGTGAGCTCAGGCCATGGAAACGACTTGGCCCACGCACCGCCGAAGGCGATGGTGGGCCGAGGATCACGAATGGGAGATGGCTCACGCCGTGAGGGCGATGGGCTCTCCCACGATTTGCTCGAGGCGCTCGCGCATCCGCTTCTTGGCGCGCTCTTCGAGCTGGCGGACGCGCTCTTTGCTGACGCCGAACTCGGCGCCGAGCTCTTCCAGGGTCTGCGGATCGTCGGTGAGCCAACGTTGCGCAACGATGCTGCGCTCGCGCGGCGATAGCTCGCTCACCACCTGCTTCAAGGCCTCCTGGAGTTGGTGGCGCTCGTCGGAGAGGCAGGCTTCTTCCTCGGGCGAGCGGGCGTCGTCGGCGAGGCGATCCATGGGGGCGCGGCCGTCATCGGTGGGCGAGCGCTCGAGGCTCACGTCACGCGCCATCAGGAGAGGGAGCAGCTCGGTGGCCCGCTGAGCCGACAGGCCGCTCATCTCCGCGAGGGCTTCGGGATCGCGCTCGTGCGTCTTCCGGTAGATGCGCAGGGCGCGGCGCTCGCTCTTCGACGAGCCGAGCCGCACGATGCGGTAGCCGCGGGCCACGTACTCGCGGATTTCCGCGCGAATCCAGTAGGCGGCGTAGGTCGCCAGGCGGCAGCCGCGATCGGGATCGAAGCGCTCGGCCGCCTTGAGCAGGCCGATGTTGCCCTCCTGCACGACGTCCTCGAGCGGGAGGCCCCAGCGCCGATACTCCAGCGCGATGGTCATCACGAACGGGAGGCACGCCTCGATGAGTTTGTGACCCGCAAGCTGGTCGCCCGCTTTCCAGCGGACGGCGAGGTCCCGTTCGACCTCGGGCGTCAGGGTGGCCCGGTTGGCGAGCTTCGTGCGATACGCCGAGAACGCAGCTCGTTCCCACGTCGTGCTCATCGCTCTTTCCCTCCACGCCTGGCCTGGTCCCACCGCGATGTGCGTGCGGGCCGCCAGACTGCGGCGGGGATGCGCAATGCAGGGGTAATGCCGTACGTAAATCCGGGGCGTTTCGAGAGGTTGGCAAGAGCGATCGCGCAACCTTGGTAAAGTGACGCTGCGGAAGCGCAAGGGTTGCGTGTTTCACCAGCGCGGGCGCACCAAGGTCGGAAGCCACGCCGCCGTCCCACCTCGACATACCGGGGATTCTCGGGTTTCCGGGTCTCGATTCGGCAGGCTTTCGCCCGGTCTGGGGGTCCCGTGATATTTCTTCTGTCGTGCGAACGCGCTCTGCCGCCCTGGCAGCCGGCCTCTTGACGACCTTGGCCGCCCTGGCGCTCGTCCGGCGGCCGCCGGAGGAGGCCCCTCCCCTGGCTCGCCGCGGCCTCGCGGCTTGGGCCGATCGGGTCCGGCATGCCGACGACGACGAAACGGACGGCACGGCCTGCGATCAGAGCTCGCTCGATCGCGGCTTGGTGATGCCCAAAGGCGATCCCACGAGCGTGTCCTGCGACGACGCGCGCACCGTGGTGCATCAGGCGCGCACGTCGCTCGCCGCGCCCGTGGCCCCGATCGACGCCGCAAAGTTTGCCGCAGCGACCAACGATTGGCTCGACCCCCACGGGCTCTGGTCCGTCGCGCCGGACGCCCCGGTCGGTCAGCTCCTGAGACGCAACGGGGATCGTTTGCTCGCCGACCTGGAGGCGCCGGTCGGCGCAGGCCCGTGCACGGCGGCGCGCTCCCTCGGGCAGGAGCTGGTCGCGTGGTCCGACGAGCTGCGCGCCCTCTTCGATCAAGCCGAGCGCGAAGCACGGAGCCGCCCGGTCCCGGATCGACGCGAAGCTTGGAAGCTCGCCACGGCGACCCCGTTCGAAGACGGCGCCGTGTCGCGCAGCGCGCGCGAGCTGGTGCGTGAGCTGGGACGCGAGATCGGCGAGCTGCACGCGGCCTACGGGGAGGCGATCGCGCCCTTCGCCGACGCCGCGCGGGCACGTGCCGCCCCGAAGTTCGACGCCGACGCCTGGGCCAAGGTGGTGACGGCGGCAGCGCTCCGCGCGTACGTGCCGCAGCTCGATGCGCACGGCGCGTGGGCGCCGCTCGACGAGGAGATCTCCATCTACGATCTCGGGCTCGAGGCCGATCCGCCGGCGCGTTTGTGGACCGAGCGCGTGCGCACCGCCCTCGGGGTGCGCATCGAGCACGGGGCGATGGCGCCGCTCGCCGACGGCGACGTGGTGCTCAAGATCGGGGACATCGCGCTGGCCGGCATGAGCGTGGAGCAGGTGGAGCAGCTCTCCGTGCTCTCCGATGCGGGCTCGTCCACGCACATCACGGTGCTGCGGCGAAACGAGGCCGCGCCGCTCGAGCTCGCGGTGTCGGCGCCGCGCTCCGACGGGGAGGCGCCGGCGGCACCGGCGGCGGAGCTGCCGGTCCACTTCGTTCGCTACGGCGAGGGGCGCGCGGCGCTGGTGGCCATCTCCGACGTGCCCGACGATTTGGGCACGCGGCTCGGCGCGGCCCTCGATCGCGCGCGCCGAGGCCGTGATCTCCGCGGCGTCGTGCTCGATCTGCGGGCCAACGGCGGCGGCTCGACCGACGGCGCAATGGCGGCGATCGGGATCTTCCTTCCGGGGGCCACGCTGTTTCCGATGCGGCGTCGCGACGGCGGGCTCGAGGTCGAGCGCGCGCCCGACGTGCCGGCCGACAAGCGCTACACGGGGCCGCTGGCGGTGCTCGTCGACGGCGACTCGGCGAGCGCGGCGGAGATGATCGCGGGCGGCCTGCTCGCCTATCACCGCGCGGTGGTGATCGGCGATCGCACGTATGGCAAGGGCTGCGCGCAGGAGTACCTCGACGACGACGCGCACACGGGCGTGCTCCGGCTGACGACGCTGTTGTTCTCGCTGCCGGATGGGTCACCGGTGCAGAAGACCGGGATCGTGCCCAACGTGCAGCTTTCCCTTCCCGCGACCACGGAGCGCGAGGCTGCGCTCACCCGCGCGCTCGGGCCTTGGCGTGGGCCCGACGTGCGCGATCCCGGTCGGGTGCGCGACGTCCCGTGGCCCAACCACGGCGGACGCGTGGGCCCGTGCACCGACGCGACGGCGTGCCGCGCGCTGCGTGCGTTGGGCGCGAGCCGTGCTGCAGCGCGGTAGCTACCCATCCCGGTCGCGACGGTGACCACCACCATCACGAGCTGCCGTTGGACGGACGCGGCGCACGCGAGACCTTCGTGGGCTCGCAGGTGATGGCGTGCGTCGCATGTCGCGCCGGTGGCGTGCGCGCCGGGCATTCGGCTGCGCGCGGCCGTGTGTCGTTGGCCCTGAAATCGTTTTTCTGTACCCTGCGACGCAGGTGGGAGGCCCCGCACCGGGTGTACCGGTGCGCCGTGCTCCGAGACCGCAATGGATGAGGCCCCCGTCAAGCCAGGAGACGTGCTCGCCGGTAAATACCGGGTCGAGCGCGTGCTCGGCGTCGGCGGGATGGGCGTGGTCGTCGCCGCGACGCACGTCGAGCTGCACGAGATCCGGGCGCTGAAATTCATGCTGCCCAGCGTGGTCGACAACGCGACCGCGGTGGAGCGCTTCCTCCGCGAAGCCCGCGCGGCGGCACGCCTGCGCACCGAGCACATCGCCAAGGTCCACGACATCGGCCGCTTGGAGAACGGCGCGCCGTACATGGTCATGGAGTACCTGGAGGGCGCCGATCTACGCGCCATCCTGCGGCGCAAGGGCCCGCTGCCCGTCCCGCTCCTCGCGCTGTACGGGATGCAGGTCTGCGAGGCGCTCGCCGAAGCGCATGCGCTCGGCATCATCCACCGCGATCTCAAGCCGGCGAACCTCTTCGTCACCCAACGCCACGACGGGACGCCGTGCGTGAAGGTGCTCGACTTCGGGATCTCGAAGGTCACCGCCGGCGAGTCCGATCTCGAGCTCACGAAGACGCACGAGGTGCTCGGCTCCCCGCTGTTCATGTCGCCCGAGCAGCTCCAATCGATCCGGGCGGCGGACGCGCGCTCCGATCTGTGGTCGCTCGGCGTCGTGCTCTACATCCTCGCCACCGGGCGCACGCCGTTCCGCGGCGACAGCCTCACGGCCATCATCTCGTCGGTCCTCACCGTCGCGCCGGAGCCGCCCTCGCAGCTCCGCGCGGAGGTGCCCGCGGCGTTCGACGAGATCGTGCTGCGGTGTCTGCGGCGCGAGCGCGATCAGCGCTTCCAGAGCGCGATGGATCTGGCCGCCGCGCTCCGGCCGCTCGTGACGACCGACGACACGGGGGCGCTGCGCGTGACGGGGGTCGGGATGTCTTCGCTCGCGTCCATCAGCGGCGCGAGCTCGCCGTCGCACCTCCTGCTTCCGCGGGAAATCGGGGCCGAAGCGCAATCCGTCGCGCTGGGCGGAGCGACGGATCCCTCGGCCGATCGCACGGGCGCATCGTGGGGGAACACGTCATGGCGCGCGACGCCGAGCCGGTGGGGCCGGCGGCTCGCGATCGCCGGCGGCATCGTGCTCGTCGGCGGGGCGCTCCTCGGCGCGCGACGGTGTGCATCGACGGCGGACGTGCCGCCCGCCAGCGCTGCCGCGGCCAACAGCACGACGGCAGCCGCACCGCCGCCGATCGTGGCCAGCGCGTCGGCGACCGCGCCCATCGTCGTGCCTGCCTCCGTCGCAGCGACGGCGACGGCAGCGCCGCCGGCAACGGCATCGGCGACCGCCACGGCAGCGCCGGCGAAGGCACGCCGCCCGTCGCCTGCGCCTCCGGCAGGCGCGGGGGAATCGGATCCGTTCGGGAGAAGCCGGAAGTGAAGCTCGTTCGTCTGCCCGCCATCGCGGGTCTCGTCCTCGCGCTCGGTGTCGCGCCCCGCGCTCATGCTCAAGTCTCGCAGGAGAAAGCGGCGCAGGCCGCCTTCGACGAGGGCATGGAGCTGATGAAGCGCCACAAGCTCGCCGAAGCTTGTCCCAAGCTCGAAGAGTCGCAGCGCCTCGATCCCGGGATGGGCACCGCCTTCCGCCTCGCCGAGTGCTACGAGGGCCTCGGCCGCCTCGCGAGGGCGTGGGACCTGTATCGCGCCGTCGCCACCGAGGCCAAGGCCAAGAACAACCGCCAGCGCGAGACCTATGCGAAGAAGCGCGTCGAGGCCCTCGAGCCGAAGCTCGGGCGCATGACCGTCGTCGTGTCCTCGGCGATCGCCGACACGCCGGGCCTCACCGTCACACGCGACGGCGAGCCCGTGACGCGCGCGAGCTGGGGCGCCTCCACGCACGTGGATCCCGGTGAGCACACCCTCCGCGCCACCGCGCCGGGCAGGAAGCCGTGGGAGACGCGCACGGCCGCAATCGCGCCGGGCACGAGCCTCGACGTGGTGATCCCGGCGCTCGAGGACGAGCGTGCGAGCGCCGCGCCGCCACCTTCGCCACCGGCCGCGCACCGCAGCGCCGCGCCCGCGATCGTGATGGGCAGCGTCGCGGCCGTGGGCATCGGCCTCGGCGTCGCGGGCATGGTGATCGCCGCCGGCAAGCGCGGGACGGCGGGCGATCTGCAGACCTCGTTGGGCGGTGGGAGCTCGGCGTGCGCCGGCGCGAGCCCGCCCGCGGCCTGCGCCGCTCTCGAGAGCGCCTGGGGCTCCGCGCAGACCTTCCAGAACCTCGGGCTGTGGAGCTTCGTCGGCGCGGGCCTCGCGACGGCGGGCACGCTCGTCTACGTCCTCTGGCCCGCACCCAAGGCGCAGCCGGCGACGGGCCTCTCGGTCCGCGTCGTCCCGACCGTCGGCGCCGGCACCTCCGGCGTCCTCGTCTCTGGCACCTTTTGACCGCTCGGTTCAGCACGATGAAGCGTCTTTCTTCTCTGGTGATCGCCGCGACGCTCTCGCTCGCGGGCGCCGCGCTCTTCGCTCCGGGGTGCGTCATTTCGTACGACGACTGCGAGCATCTCCTCACGTGCACGGGAGACGCGGGCACGCAGGGCTGTCAGACCGCGGCCGATTGCGACGATCACAACGCGTGCACCACCGACACGTGCAAAGCCGGCGCCTGCGCGCACGTCGATCTCGACGGCCCCGGCCCCAACGATGGTCGCCCGTGCACGCAGGATCTCTGCAGCGCCGGCCAAGAGCTCCACAAGCCTGTCGCCGCGGGCACCGCGTGCAGCCCGGGGAGCACGCTGACCTGCGATGGTGACGGCAACTGCCCACCTTGCGCGCAGAACGCCGATTGCGGCACGGGCGATCCCAACGGATGCAACACCCCAACGTGCGACGGGACGCACACCTGCGTGGACATGGTGCAGGCCGGCAAGAAGCTCGCCGATCAGAAGGCGGGCGATTGCATGGGTGTCTTCTGCTCGGCGGCCGGCGTGCCGGAAGCGGGGCCCGACATCACCGACGCGCCCACGCCCAAAGGCCTGCAATGCGTGAACGACATCTGCGGCCCCGATGGTCCTTATCCGGCCACCGCCGCGGGCACGCCGTGCAACGAAGGCGGCGGCAAGGTCTGCTCCGGCCAAGGCCAGTGCGTCGAGTGCGCCTCCAACGCCGATTGCGCCGGCTCGTCGGGGAGTTGCAACCTGACGACCAACACCTGCGCCACCCAATGCGGGGACGGCGTCAAGAACGGCAACGAAACAGGCATCGACTGCGGCGGTAGCTGCCCCTTGAAATGCACGGGCACCGCGTGCGGCAGCGACGGCGAATGCAAGACGGGCCATTGCGCCAACGGGGTCTGCTGCGACGGCGCCTGCACGGGAAGCTGCCAAGCGTGCAACCTCTCCGGCAAGATGGGCACTTGCTCCAACGTGCCGGCCAACACCAGCACGACGGGCTGCCCGGCGCCTCTCCAGAGCTGCTCCAGCACGGGCGCGTGCAAATCGCAGAAGGGCGGCCCGTGCACGACGACCTCGGATTGCCAAGGCAGCAACGTCGCTTGCAGCCTCGGCGCCTGCCGCCTCGACATGGGCGAGAGCTGCAGCGACAACCTGCAGTGCGCGTCCGGCCTCTGCGACTCGGATTTCGACGTCTGCTTCGACTGCTACGACGGTCCCGAGTGTCACAGCAAGTCCTGTGTCGCCGACGTCTGCAAGAGCACCTATGGTGACCCGTGCCTGAATTCCACCGACTGCGTGGCAGGCATCTGCACCAATGGCATTTGCGGCTCGCCCAACGGGGGCTCGTGCACGGCGAGCTCGCAGTGCACGAGCGGCTACTGCGGCGCAGGATCGTTGTGCGCGGCCTGCACCACCAGCACGCAGTGCGGGGGCATGACGTGCAGCAATGGAGTCTGTCTCCTGAAGAGCGGCTCTTACTGCTCCGTGGGCACGCAATGCAACAGCGGTGTCTGCGCGGGCTTCCCGTCCAAGTGCGGGTGAGCGCGAGGTGACGCGAGGGCCGTCAGTGCGCTGACGAGCCCGCGCGATCACCTTCTTTCCTCGGTCGATTCTCGTGGCACGACGCCTGCCTGGCGCCCGCGCATCATGCGTCCTCGAGCGTCCTTTTCATCCATATCGATCTTGGCGGGTGCCGTCGTGGCGGCGACCTTTTCATTCGGTCTCGCAGCGTGCAGCGGAGACGGCACCGCCTCGACCTCCTCCACGACTTCCACATCCTCAGGCGGCGACGGCGGAGGCGATGCGGGTATCCCCTGCCCTGCCGGATCTCACAGGGGAGAGAGCGGCGCGTGCGAAGCGGAGCTCACGGGTTGGGCCAGCGGGCCCAAGCTCGCGCACGCACGCGATCATCACGTCACCTTCGTCGCCGAAACGCCGGCAGGCCCGTTTCTCTACGTGATCGCCGGGATGGGTGCCGCGGTGCCGCCGCTCCCCATCGAGCGTGCGCCCATTGCCGCCGACGGCACGCTCGGCGCGTTCGAGGATGTCGCCAAGGTCCCGAAAGGCATCATCGGTCCGGGCTTCGCGCAGCTCGATCGCTCCTTCGTGCTCGGCGGCGGGCTCGGCGGCGACAGCAACTCCACGGGCGCGACCTACGTGGGCAAGATCGGTGACGACGGCAGCGTCACCCTCACCCCCGGGCCGGATCTCGCGAGCTCGCGCTATCACGTCAGCATCGCGTACGCGAAAGGTTACGTATTTGCGCTGGGCGGCCTCTTCCAGGACGTGAGCGGCGGCACGCCCACGCAGGAGGTGCTCGACGTGGTGGAGCGCGCCGCCTTCGACGGCACCACGCTCTCGCCGTGGGAGACGATCACGAAGCTCCCCGTGAAGCTCACGCACCACGCCACCATCGTGCACGACGGCGCCATCTACATCATCGGTGGAGGCAGCGACGTCGCGGCACGCACCGACATCCTCCGCGCGACCGTCTCCGATGGAGGCGAGCTCGGCCCTTGGGAAACGGTCGGACAGCTCCCGGAAGGTCGCGCCTCCCCCGCGGCCACGGTGTTCCTCGAACGGCTCTACGTCATCAGCGGCATGACGAGCCTGACCGACGGCGAGGTGGACACGGTGCACGCCGGCGCGTTCGATGGGAGCGGGAAGCTCGGGCCGTTCACGTCGCTCGCCAAGCTCCCCAAAGCGCGCGCGCACTCGCATCAAGCGCCGCTCTACCAGGGCCACTTCTACTCCGCCGGCGGCTCGATCCATCACGCGCCGCAGAACGACGTCTTCATCGGCACCTTCCAGTGAGCAGCCGCGCGTCGCATCGAGCGGCGCACGCTCTGTGCGCGCGTTGACACCGGTCCCTTCGACTGTTATCCGTCACCTATCGGTTACCCATCATGCATCGCTCCCGCGCCGACGCCGACGTCTTTCGTGCCATCGCCGACCCGACCCGGCGGGCCATCCTCGATCGGCTGCGCGCCGGGCCGGCGCCGGTGAACGCGCTGGCGGCGGACTTCGAGCTCAGCCGGCCAGCCGTTTCCAAGCACCTGCGGGTGCTCCGCGAAGCGCGTCTGGTCACGGAGCAGCGCGCGGGGCGCGAGCGGCTCTATCGGCTCGAGCCCGTCCCGCTCCAGCGCGTGGCCGGGTGGGTCGAGGGGTACCGATCGTTCTGGCAACGGAATCTCGACAGTCTGAAGCGTTACCTGGAGGAAACATGACGACGACCGCGAAGAAGAGCTCTGCCCGATCCATCGCCGACGTCACCGGAGGGACCATCCTCGCGACCGTCGAGATCGCCGCGTCCCCCGAGCGCGTGTTTCAGGCCCTGACCTCGCCGGAGGAAGTCGTGCGCTGGTGGGGCTCGGACGAGACGTACCGCACCACCGGTTGGACGACGGATCTCCGCGTCGGCGGAAAGTGGCGCGCGAACGGGCAAGGGTCGGACGGTGAGCCCTTCGCGGTCGAAGGCGAGTTCCTCGAGATCGATCCGCCGCGCAAGCTCTCGCAGACGTGGAAGCCGGCGTGGGACGGCGGCAACGTCACCACGCTGACGTACTACCTGGAGCCGACCGCGGAGGGCACGCGCGTCACCGTGCGACACGAGGGGTTCGCCGGTCGTCCCGAGTCCTGCCGCTCGCACGGCATGGGTTGGGAGCAGGTGCTGGGTTGGCTCGAAAAGCACGCCGGCGCGGCCCCGGCGGCTCCCGAACGGACCTTCTTTTGCCGGCTGATCGCGCCTCGACCGACGTTCGCCATGGATATGAACGCGGAAGAGAGAGCGCTCATGGGTGAGCACGTGGCTTATTGGATGACGCAGATGCGAGCGGGTCACGTCATCGTGTTCGGGCCGGTGGGAGATCCCAAAGGACCTTGGGGTCTCGGGGTGGTGCGCTTCTCCGACGAGGCCGCGGTCCACGCGTTCCAAGCGGGCGATCCGGTCATCCGCGCGGAGCGTGGGTTTCGCTACGAGATCCTGCCGATGCTCAATGCGGTGACGCCCTGACACGTTGGCTCACCGCTCGCCAAGCTTCGTAGAGGTCTTCTCCGGCAAGGCGCACGGGCAGATACGTGGCCACGAGCGTTCGTTGCGTGGGGGGTTTGGCGAGCTCGGCATAGATGGGCGCCGTGGAGAGGCCATAAGGCGCGCCGTCTTCGTTCGAATAGGCGTAGTGAGCCTCATTGATCCCATTCAAGTACATGGCCGAGAGGCACATCGGACAAGGCTCTCCGCTGGCATACATCACCGCGCCGGCAAGGCCTGAGATACCGAGCTTCGCGGCGGCGGCGCGGATGGCTTGCAGCTCCGCGTGCGCGGTCGGGTCGCCGGTCGCGAGGATCTCGTTGACCCCGGTGGCCACGACGCTGCCGTCCTTGACCAAGACCGCGCCGAACGGGCGGCCACCTCGGACTCGCACGTTCTCCAGGGCGAGCTCGATGGCTTGCTGCAAATGATCCACCGCGGTCATGGTTGCTCCTCGCGTTTCGTCGAGCGTTGGGCCGAAGGCGGCGACAGGCAATCTGCTCCAGGGCGGCTCATGATGGCGGGAGGATTGCGCGCGTGAGCCGCCGTGGCGTGCGCGCGCGATGGCTTCGTCGGCGCCGGCCTTGCGGTGAACGTGTGCCCGGCTGACTGAGGTTGAGCTGGGGGGATGACTCAGGTGGGCCAAGGCGGTGGGGGGCTGGGGGCTGACTTGGTGGAGAGGCTGGAGAAAGGGTCCGCCGGACTGACCGAGGTTGAGGTTGAGGTCACCCAGGTTGAGGTCTGCGCATTGGTCTCATCTCCGGGCGAACAAGCGGGGCGCCGTCGACGGTGAAAATGACGGCAAGCGCAGTCCCCCTAAGAGCGGGCGCACTGGTGGCCATGTTGTCGTACTTGACAACGGTCGCGCTGATGGGCGCGCCGCGGGATGGGCGACAGCAGTGAGGTTCAGCGGTGGGCGGAGGAGCAGGTGGCGTCGGCGAAGCTCGGCGACGCGCGTCGCGTTCGGCGGGCCGCGTCGATGTTGCGACAAGCCGCCGACCAGCCGGCAGGTCGACTGACGGAGGTCTTCTGCACGCGCGCGGAGCTGCAAGCGGCGTACGACTTCCTTGAGACCGAAATGGCGCCGAGGGCGCTCACGACGGCGTTCGCAGAGGCGTCGCTCCGCGCGGTGAGCGACGCTTCGTTCGTCTATGTGGTCGTCGATGGGACCAGCCTCTCGCTCACGGACGTCTCGAAGACGAAGGACTTCGGCTCGCTCGGCATGCGCTCGCTTCCGACGCGAGGGTTGAAGGTCATCGACGCTCTCGCGGTGACTGCCGACGGAGCTCCCGTGGGGCTGCTCGACCTCGAGTTCTGGGCGCGCGGGCCGAAGAGCAAGAAGGGGCGGTACGCGCGTCGACGCGACCTTGAGACCGAGACGGCGCAGTGGGTCGACGTCGTGGCGCGTACGGGCAAGCTGGTGCACCAGAAGGCGCCCTCGTGCATGCCGTGGTTCCTGATCGACCGCGAGGGCGACAACGCCGAGATTCTGCGCGCCGTTGCGAAACAAGGGCGGTTCACTATCCGCGCGAACCAGGACCGCCTCGTGGTGCTCGTGGATGGCCGACGGCGCCTGCTGCGCCGGCACATGCGCAAGCAACGCATCGTGGGCAGCTACGACGTCGACATCCCCGCCGGGCCGACACGAGCCGCCCGGCGCGCCCGGCTCGACGTACGCTACGCGGATGTCGTGCTCGATCTACCCGAGCGTGCAACGCACCACCGCACGACGATGAACGTGCGCGTGGTCTGGGCTCACGAGCGTCGCACGCCGCGCGGCGAAGAGCGCCTCGACTGGATGCTCCTGACCAACGCCGAGGTGAACGGCTTCGAGGACGCCAAGGGCATCATCCATGGGTACTGCTTCCGGTGGCGGGGGGAAGACTTTCACCGGGCCTGGAAGCGCGGTCATTGCAATGTCGAGGACACGCAGCTGCACACCAAAGATCGCGTCATCCGCTGGGCTACGATGCTCGCCGCGGTGGCAGCTCGCGCCGAACGCCTCAAGCACCTCGCCCGCACCCAGCCCGACGCTGCGGCGAGCGTCGCGCTGTCCCCGATGGAGATCGAGGCGCTTCGCGCCGCGAAAACCAAGTACAAGGCGCGCACGGAGACCATCCCGGAGGGCGTGCCGACCATCGCCCAGGCCGTCCTCTGGATCGCCGAGCTCGGCGGCTACACTGGCAAGTCCTCCGGCGGGCCGCCGGGCTCCACCACGATCGGACGTGGGTTGAAGCGGCTGATGATCTGGACCGAGGCGTTCGAACACTCCGAGAAGCTGCGGCGAAAATGAGACCAATGCGCAGGGTTGAGGTTTGGTCGCCCTAATTTGCCCCGCTCTCAGGCCGCCGCTTGCTTGTGGCCTACCGTGGTTGCCGGATTGCCCCGCATGATCGACCTGATCGCCTCGCGCTCCTCCTCCGTCGGCAGCCCCCAACCACCTTGATACCCAAACACCTCGCGCGCGCTTCGCGTCGACATCCCCTCCAGCAAATCGAAGCGATCGAGCGACACGAGCGCGGGGTGAACCTCGCCGCACGCGTGCGCGAGCGAGAGCAGCTCTTTGCGAAGCGTCGTGAGGTAGTTGGCGAGACGTGCAGACTTGAGCGTGGGATCCAAGCCCCCCATCAGCCACGGGCTCTGCGTGGCCACGCCCGTCGGGCAGTTCCCCGTATGGCACTCCTGCGCTTGAATGCATCCGATGGCGAGCATCGCCTCGCGAGCCACGTTGATCATGTCGCAGCCCAGCGCGAGCGCGAGCATCCCCTGCTCGGGGAAACCGAGCTTTCCCGAGCCGATGAAGACGACACGCTCGTGCATCCCGCGCTCGGCGAAGGCCCGGTAAACCGAGGTGAAACCGAGCTTGAAGGGAAGCGCGACGTGGTCGGCGAAGACGAGAGGCGCCGCGCCGGTGCCGCCTTCACCTCCATCGACGGTGATGAAATCGGGCGCCCGACCCGTCGTATCGATGAGACGCGCGAGCTCCTCCCAGAAGGCCATCTCGCCGACAGCCGACTTGATACCGACGGGAAGGCCGGTCGCATCCGCGAGCCGCTCGATGAAGTCCAGCATCGAGTCGACGTCGTGAAAGGCGGCGTGCGCTGCAGGGCTGATGCAGTCTTGGCCCATCTGGATGAGGCGAATCTTCGCGATCTCGGGCGTGATCTTCGCCGCCGGCAGCACGCCGCCGAGGCCCGGTTTGGCGCCTTGGCTGAGCTTGATTTCGAGGGCTCGGACCGGCGCGGAGGCGAGCGTGTCGAGGAGCCGCTCCATCGAGAATCGGCCATTGGTATCGCGGCAGCCGAAGTAACCCGTGCCGATTTGCCAAATCAGATCACCTCCCTTGCGATGGTGCTCGGAGATCCCGCCTTCGCCGGTGTTTTGCATTGCTCCCGCGAGCGCGACACCACGATTGATGGCCTCGACGGCCGCCGCGCTCAACGAGCCGTAGCTCATGGCCGAGGTGTTCACGATCGACGTGGGCCGAAAAGTCTTCTTGCGGCCGCGAAATCCGCCCAACACTTTTGCCGGAGGGCACGAATATCCATCGTCGTGAGGAGGCGCCGCTGCGGGGAAGGCCGCGTGGCGAATGATCAGGTAGCCCGGTGAACGCTCGAGATCGTTGTCGGTGCCGAAGCCGAAATAGTTGTTCTCCTTCTTGGCCGAGGCATAGACCCATCGACGCTGGTCGCGCGAGAAGGGCAGCTCCTCGTCGTTCCGCGCGACGAAGTACTGTCGGATCGGCGGCCCGAAGCGCTCGATGACGTAGCGGAAGTGCCCGACGATGGGGAAGTTGGAGACGATCGAGTGCTTGCGCTGCAGGCGATCGCGAATCGCGAGGAGCAACAGCGCGCCGAGGATGCCAGCGATGATGGCGACGATCATGGCCCGAGCCTAGTCGAACCGGCCGCTCGACCGAAGCCGCAACCGGATTCGACGGCGTCTGCTCATGCGTCATCGCGCTTCGACGTTGCGAGAAGGAAGGCTGCTCACGCGGCCAGCGCCGGCAGGCGCTCGGGATCGTCGACGACGACTTCGTCGAGGTTCAAGCGCTCGATGGCGTCCATCTCGCCGCGGCGTTCGAGGAGCGTACGAATCTCGTGATTGTCGTTGAGCAACGCTCGTTGCGCGAAGGGCAGCGCGGCATGCGCCATCGCGAGCCGCGACGGGCCGAGACGGCTGCGAAGGAACTGCACGTGCCCCACCTCATCGACGAGGAGCTGCGCGAAGAGAGCATCGATACGGGCCAATGGGGCGGCTTGATCGGCAAACAGGATCCGCGCCTCGTTGCGCATGGCCCGAAAAGCCATGATGCCGACGACCTCGAAGGCCATCGCCAAGACATCGAGCGCTCCACGCGGGAGCTGCCCGAAAAGGCGCACACCGAACCGCGTGAGCCGCCCGACGCGCGAGACGACGCGCCGTGCTCTCGACCGGACGGGGCGGGCTCGCGAAGATGGATGTCAGCGATGATGTGCTCTTCGTCGGCGATGTCCCGCATGCATGGCTCTTCCCACGAATGGCGGGTGTGGTGCATCACGGGGGAGCGAGCACGACCGCGGAAGGCCTTCATGCGGGCGTGCCTCAGATCATCGTGCCTTTCTTGTTGGATCAACCATTTTGGGGGCATCACCTGGCCAGGTGCGGGGTGGCGCCGGCGCCGGTGCCCATCGCGCGGTTCTCCGCGGATCGGCTGGCAAACGCGCTCGATCGGATGGGCGAAGCACAGATGCAGGGCCGGGCTCGAGAGATCGGAAGCTTGGTCCGGGCTGAGCTGGGCGCGCGAGGGGCGGTGGCGGCGATGGAGCGCTGCCTCGAGACCAGATGGCACGGCAAACCCAACGTGGGACGGGTATTCTCGCGTCGGATGAGAGAGAGCACGTGGCCTGGGAAACGAAGCGCGGTGAGGCGCCTGTGGGTGCGCGAGGGGTGGATTTGGCTGGGCGTGGCGGCGCTTGCCGGCTGCAAGGGGACGAGCTCGGCAGGGACGAGCGGTGGTTCGACCTCAACCTCAGTCGCTTCTGCGTCAACGTCGGTCGCCGCTTCAACCTCAGTCGGCCCCTCCCCCCAACACACTGCCCCCCGAGGAACCTCCTCGCCCGACGCCTCGCCTACCCGCGCACGCTGCCCAGAAGGAAGACTCCTCATCCCCGCCGGAACGTTCCGCATGGGCTCCCTCCCCGCCCAAGCCGATGCCGACCCCGATGAGCGCCCCGCCCACAACGTCAGTCTGCGCCCATTCTGCATGGACCGCACCGAGGTCACCGTCGGCGCCTACGCACGCTGCGTCGCCGAGCCCCATGGCGGCGAAGGATGCACTCCTGCATCGACAGTGGTGGTCTCGAACGGTCTCGGCCCGGGCGACATCGAGTTTTGGAGCACGTTCTGCAACGCCTCACACAAGGACCGAACCGATCACCCCATCAATTGCATCGATTGGAAACAAGCCCGCGCCTATTGCGCCTGGGCCGGCGGTCGACTCCCCACGGAAGCCGAGTGGGAATACGCCGCGCGCGGGGCCGACGGTCACAACTACCCTTGGGGAAACGGCGCCCCCGACGCCACGAAGCTCAACGCATGTGGAGCAGAGTGCGCTGCCAACCCCGCATCAGGTCGCACGGACAAGAGTTCCATGTTCACCGGCAACGACGGCGCGGCGGCAACGGCCCCGGTCGGGCGCTATCCAGAGGGACGGAGCCCCTTCGGCTTGCTCGACATGGCAGGCAACGTCTGGGAGTGGGTGGCCGACGGCTATGCTCCGTACAGTGCATCAGATGCCGACAATCCTAGCCACGACGCCGGCCCCCTGCGTGTCGTCCGCGGAGGTCATTGGCTCAATACCAATCCCAAGACCCCTCGAGCCGCAAACCGCGAAAAACGCCACGAAGAAAAGCGGCTGGAAGACGTCGGATTCCGCTGCGTCTCGCTCCCCGAGCCATGACAGCTCCTCGCCGACAAACGCGACCACACTGGCAAAAGCGCACGAAACGAAGCGCTCGAATCGAGCCCAAGCCAACTTGCATGCACATTTCGACTCAAGCTCTCGCAGCGCACGGTTCCGTGGACAAGGGATCAGCAATGCTTGCTCCGTGGAAGACTTGCATCCACCAGGTCCCTACCGGGAAAACGACGGCACGCATTCCCGCACGCCAGCGTTCGACCGCAACACGATACGACGCACGAAATGCTCGCACGGCACGAGCTGCGGCGCGCCAGGTGTCGCCCTGTCCAGCCCCGACCGCGAACGTCGGATTTCGATCCCGCGACGGCTCGACGCTCGTTGCGCGATCGTGCGGCGAAACCTTGCGCGCACGCTCGGCCCCCAAGAACGACATGCCTCGGCGCCGCATCTCCTCGTGGGATTGAACCTCTTGCCGTTCGAGCTCCGCGGCGACGTCGCGACGAAACGCCTCCGCCTCGCCGGGCTTGATGGTGGGTGGCAACGTCAGCGCAAGTGACGCCTCCTTGGGCCAACTGGGATTGGCTTGATCCAGATAAGCAGAAGGTCGCGTCGCCCGAATCGTCCCCTGCCCCATCTCCCCCACATGCGTTTTCGCGCCGGGCCAATCCCGCGCACGTCGCACGAGGCCAGCCGACACGGGATTCGCGAGAACGTAGGCAATCTTCTCGACCACTGCCGTACGCGTCAACAACCGCACCACGCTCGTGGCCTCGTGGTCCCACACCGCGCCTTCCCAATGACGCAGCACCTTGGTCCCCAACGCCACCAGCCGATGAAAAAACTGTAGGAAGCGCGGCAAGACACCTTCGACGTCCGTCACCACGAGGTGCAGATGCGTCGACATCGCGCAGAATGCGTGCACCTGCAAGCCAAAGCGACGAGCTGACACCGCCAGCGCATAAACGATGAGCTGGGTCATCGCCGCATCGGGTCGAAATAGGAAGTGTCGACGCACGACGCGCCGAGTGACCAAGTACGTGGCACCGGGGAGGATCTCGCGGGGCTGGCTCATGACGAGCGGGCATAGTCATGCTCTATGCCAGGTGGTCGTCTGAATCATATCGGGCAGTTACACGAGCCATCGGCGCTCAACGGCCGCCAGCCCGCCAATCTCCGCCACCACCGAGACGCCAACGTGGGTGAGCTTCAGCCCTCACTTTCCCGCCAGTTCGCCAGCCTCCGCCAACCCTGACCGCCAACGTGGGTGAGCTCCGGTGAGCCCCTACGTCCCCGTATCCTCGAACTCCGCATCAATCACCCCTTCCTTCCCCCCAGCCTCCCTCGTCCCCGAAGGCGGCCCACCCTCTCCCTCCTTCTCCCCTGCTGCCCCCGTCTTCGCATAAAGCATCTCGGCCACCCGATGCGACTCCCGCTCGATCCTCTCCAGCGCCGTGGCCACCAGCGCATCATCTTGCTTCTCGATGGCCTTCCGCGCCTCGCCGATTGCCTCGCCCAGCGCCGCCGCATCCGCCTCCGAGAGCTTGTCCTTGTTCTCGACGACGGACTTCTCCAGCGAATAAGCCAGGTTGTCCAGCCGATTGCGCCGCTCGATCTCCTCTCGACGCTTCTTGTCGTCGGCCTCGTGCTCGGAGGCCTCCTTGACCATGCGTTGAATCTCATCCTCCTTCAGTCCGCCGGAGGCCGTGATGGTGATCCGTTGATCCTTCCCCGTGGCCATGTCCTTGGCGTGCACCGAAAGGATCCCGTTCGCATCGATGTCGAACGCCACCTCGACCTTCGGTACCCCGCGCGGCGCCGGCAGAATCCCATCGAGGTGGAAACGCCCCAGCGTCCGATTGTAGCGCGCCTCGGGCCTCTCCCCTTGCAGCACGTGCACCTCGACCGAAGGCTGATTGTCGCTCGCGGTGGAGAACACCTCCTTCTTTTGCGCCGGGATGGTCGTGTTGCGCGGGATCATCGGCGTCATCACGCCGCCCAGCGTCTCCACGCCCAGCGAGAGCGGCGTCACGTCGAGGAGCAAAAGGTCCTTCACCTCGCCCGACAACACGCCTGCCTGCACCGCCGCGCCGATGGCCACCACCTCGTCCGGATTCACCCCCTTGTGCGGCTCTTTTCCGAAGAACGTCTTCACCGTCTCCTGCACCAGGGGAATCCGCGTCGATCCACCGACCAAAACCACCTCGTCGATCTGCTGGGCCGACCGCTTCGCGTCCTCGAGCGCCTTCTTCACGGGCTCCATCGATCGCTCCACGAGCGGCTTCATCATCTGCTCGAGGCGCGCGCGCGTGAGCACCTTGGAGAGGTGCTTGGGCCCGGACGCGTCCGCCGTCAAAAACGGCAGGTTGATCGTCGTCTCCTGCACGTTGGAGAGCTCGATCTTGGCCTGCTCCGCCGCGTCCTTGAGGCGTTGCAGGACCATCTTGTCCTTCGACACGTCGATGCCGGTCTCCTTGCGGAACTCGGCGACCAGCCAATCCATCACCAGATGATCGATGTCGTCGCCGCCGAGGTGCGTGTCGCCGTTCGTGGCAATCACCTGCACCACGTTGTCGCCGACCTCGAGGATCGAGATATCGAATGTCCCTCCGCCGAAGTCGTAGACCGCGATCACCTCCTGAGCCTTCTTGTCGAGCCCATACGCCAGCGCGGCCGCGGTCGGCTCGTTGACGATGCGCTTCACCTCGAGCCCGGCGATGCGCCCGGCGTCCTTGGTCGCCTGGCGCTGAGCGTCGTTGAAGTAGGCGGGGACGGTGATCACCGCATCTCGCACGGTCTCTCCGAGGTGCTCCTCGGCGGCCCTCTTGAGCTTGAGCAGCACCTGCGCCGAGACCTCCGGCGGCGTGAGGGTCTTGCCGCGCACCTCGAACACCGCATCTCCGTTCGACGCCTTCACCACCTGGAACGGGACGCGCTTGATCTCGTCGCTCACCTCGTCGTAGCGCCGCCCGATGAAGCGCTTCGCCGAATAGACGGTCCCGCTCGTGTTCACCACCGCTTGGCGTTTGGCGATCTGGCCGACGAGCACCTCACCGCGCTCGTCCCAGGCCACGACGGACGGGGTCAGGCGTGATCCTTCCTGATTCGGAATCACCTTCGGCTCTCGGCCCTCCATCACGGCGACGACGCTGTTCGTGGTACCAAGGTCGATTCCGATGATCTTTGCCATGACGACCTACGCCACCTTCCTCTGAATCCCTCGCCTGCGGCAGCGTCGGCTCGTCCACCATCGGTGACGAAGGCCGCCGTCGCGCCCGCGATCGCGTGAAGCGATCTGCATACCCGTGCCGGCGCCGTGCGCGCTCTGCACAGCCATTCGACGCCGGCCCACGCTCGCCCGCCCGAAGCGAGCTCATCGCACGAGCTCGATCCCTCGGCGCCTCGAAACGAGCCTGTCGCGTCGTGTGATATCGAGCCTCAAGCAGCCTTGTTCGCCCGCTTCTTCACCTCTCGACCCGTCGGCAGCTCGCCGCCGACGGCGAACGCGGCGAATTTCGGCTGCTCGACACGAGCGAAATCGTCGAACGGGATCTCGAACCAATCGCACGAGCTGAAGGCGTAAAACACGATGGCCCCTTTCTGGGCCACGCGCTCGTCCACGATGGTGAGCGCCCCCAGCGCGCCGCCGACGGGCGGGATCGGTCCGCTCGCCGCCGCGAAGGGTGCCGGCAAATCCGAGGGATTGCCGGCGATCACCTCCGCGCCGAGCTCGTTCACCAGCGCGGGCATGCTCACCTGCTCCCCTCGAGGGAAGCAGGCAATCGCGGGCCGCCCGCCGACGAGGAGGACCTGTGTCTCCACCGCGATCCCTCCCGGCGGCACGGCGAACGCGACCGCTGGAATCGCCTCGGGCGCCGGTTGGCTGGAGAGGCGGAACGAGATCCCGTGGCCCCTGAGGTAATTGACGACTCGATCGATCATGAATCTCCATGAAGCGATCCGCGTACCCGACGCATCGTCGTGCGCGCCCTGCACACCACGCTGCCGCGGAGGCGCGCTCGACGCTGTCCCCTTCTTCTCGTGATCGCGTGCTCGCGCGACGAACGGCGCCTTCGACGGCGTCGACCCGACGCGCGGGCCCACCCTGGCGCGCGCGATGCAAACCCGCGCTGGAGCCCGAGGCACGCGGCTCCGAGCAGCCCCGCCGGCCCGTCCTCTCGAACATGGGATGGGCGAGCTCCCCAACACGAGGTTACGTTCATGGCGAATCCCATTTCAGATACCCAAGTGACGTCGGGCATTCCCCTCGTCGATGTCGACTCCGTACGAGAGAACCGTGGTTGGTTCATCGGCCTCGGTCTCGTCTTCATGGTGCTCGGCGCCCTCGCGATCGTCTTGCCGTTCGCCGGCTCCCTGGTGACGGCGCTCGTCATCGGCTGGTTGCTCGTGATCGCTGGTGTCACCCAGGGAATCCACGCCTTTCGCAGCCCTCGTTGGGCGAACCGTGGTTGGGCCATCGCCAGCGCCGTGATTCAAGTGATCGCGGGTCTCCTCGTGGTGGCCTTTCCGCTGTCGGGCACGCTCTCGCTCACGCTGATCCTCGCGGCCTTCTTGGCCGCCGAGGGTGTCCTCCGGATCGTCCGCGCAGTCCAGCACCGCTCCATGCCTGCTTGGGGTTGGCTCCTGTTCGATGGGATTCTCTCTCTCGTTCTCGGGATCCTCATCCTCGCCGGTTGGCCGAGCACCGCAGTCTGGGCGCTCGGTTTGTTGGTCGGCATCAACCTCGTCTTCGGCGGCTCATCGATGCTCCTCCTCGGGCTCACCGCCGGCGAGCCCAGCCACGTGCGCACCTATTGAGCTTGCCGTCCCGAGCCCGCGCCTCATGATCGCGGCTCCAGCGAGGGACGACATGGCCAAACCGCTCAACGCGGGCGTCATCGCGCCCGATTTCAGCCTGCCGAGCTCACCCGATCAAAAGGTCTCCCTGAGCGACTTGCGCGGTCGTCCCGTCATCCTCGCCTTCTACCCCGCCGACTGGAGCCCCGTTTGCGGAGATCAGATGGTGATCTACAACGAGATCCTCCCCGAGTTCGAGCATCACGGCGCCCAGCTCCTCGGCATCTCCGTCGACGGGCCTTGGTGTCACCTGGCCTTCGCCCGCGATCGCAAGCTGCATTTTCCCCTGCTCGCCGACTTCGAGCCGAAGGGCGCAGTCGCCCATCGCTATGGTGTTTATCGCGAGGGAGAAGGCACCACCGAGCGCGCGCTCTTCGTCCTCGACGCCGGAGGGCGCGTCGCCTGGAGCTACGTCTCTCCCGTTGGAGTCAACCCCGGCGCGGACGGCATCCTCGAAGCGCTGGAGAAACTGGGAGCGTCCCCATGAGCAAGCTGATCCCTCCCGTGGGGCCAGGCGATCACATCCGCGGCGCCTCGGACGCGCTGGTCACGCTGGTCGAATACGGTGATTTCGAATGTCCCTTCTGCGGGCGGGCCCACCTCGTCATTCGCGAGGTCGAGAAGCGTTTGGGCCGCGAGATGCGCTTCGTCTTCCGCCATTTCCCGCTGGCCGAGGCGCACCCGCACGCGCTCGAGGCCGCCGAAGCGGCGGAAGCCGCCTCGGTGCAGGGGAAATTCTGGCCCATGCACGATCTGCTGTTCGAGAACCAAGACGCGCTCGAGAGTGAAGACCTGATTCGATATGCCGAATCCCTCTCCCTCGACGTCGCCGAGCTCAGCGAGGATCTCGCGAACGACACCCACCTCGACAAGATCAAACGAGATCTGCAGTCCGGCATCCGCAGCGGCGTCAACGGCACACCGACGTTCTTCATCGATGGTGTCCGCTTCGACGAGCCGTGGGATCCGGAGACGCTCACCGCCGCGCTGCGCGCCGCGGCCCGCGCAAAGGCCGCATAGCCAAGCTCCATCCGCTGACCAGAGCCGTCGGACGGAGCCCCGCGCAACGAGCTCTCACCAGACCGTGCACACCTTGGCCGGCCGCATGGGCGTGCCCTCTTTGCAGGCGAACGCCTCGGCGAACGCAGGCACGTCCGCGAGCACGCCATTGACGCGCCACCGCGGCGGCGAATGCGGGTTGGTGCGCGCCATCAGCTCCAAGAGCTCGGGCCGCTCCTTCTGGCACCACGACTGCGCGAAGGCCACGAAGAAGAGCTGATCCTCGGTGAGCCCATCGGCGTTGATGGTCTCCGTCGCGCCCTTCCGCGCGTCCCGGAACGCCGTCCAGGCCAGCTTCACACCACCGATGTCGGCGATGTTCTCCCCCGCCGTGAGCTTGCCATTCAGCTTCACCCCCGGCACCGCGTCGTACGCCGAATACTGATCGACGACGCACCCCGTCTGCTCCCCGAACCGCTTCGCCGTCGCCTCGCTCCACCAATTGCGCAGGTTGCCCGCGCCGTCGAATTGGCTGCCTTCGTCGTCGAAGCCGTGCGTCAGCTCGTGCCCCATCACCGCGCCGGTGGCCCCGAAATTCACCGCCGCCACATAGGTCTTGGCGAAGAACGGCGGTTGGAGGATCCCCGCCGGAAACACCATCTCGTTGAGCGAAGCATCGTAATAGGCATTCACCGTCGGCGGCGTCATCTGCCACTCTTGTCGATCGACGGGTTTTCCCACTTTCTTCAAGGTCCGCGCGAGCTCGAAGGCATCGGAGGCGAGCATGTTGCCCGCGTAGTCTTTCCCGATCTCGAAATCGTAGCTCCGCCACGTGCTCGGATATCCGATCTTGTCGTTCATCCGGGTGAGCTTCTCCTCCGCCGCCGCGCGGGTCGCCGGATCCATCCACGGGAGCGCGCCGAGCTCGACCTTCATGGCCGCACGAATCGACTTGATGAGCCCATCCGCCGCGCGCTTGCTCTCCGCGTCGAACTTCGCCTTCACGTACTCCTGCGCGAGCAGCTCGCCGAGCGCGTCGTCGGCCGCGTGCACGCAGCGCCGCCAGCGCGGCTCGATCTCCTTCTGCCCCGTCAGCTTGCTCCGCATGGCGAAGCGCTCCTTCACGAACGCCTGCCCGAGCCGCGAAGCCTGCGTCGAGAGCACGAGCCAACGCAGGTAATGCCGGAACGTCTCCGGCTTCTCGGTCGTCATGAGCGCATCGATCCCCGTGAAATACGGGACGCTGTTCACGCTCACGTCCTTGATGTCCGGGAGATCGAGCGCCTTGAAATAGTCATCCCACGGAAACCGCTTGGCCGCGTCGACGAGCCCTTTGCGATCGATCTTGTTGTAGATCTTGTAGGGATCGCGCCGCGTCACCTTGTCCTGCGTGAGCTTGGCAATCGCCGTCTCGAGCCGCAGAATCTCGCTCGCCGCGCTCTTCGCCGCGGCGGGCTTGTCGCCCGCGAGCACGAGGATGCGCTCGATGTGCCCGAGATAGAACGCCCGCGTCTCCTTCGCCTTGGCGTCCTCCTCCAAGTAGTAATCGCGCTCGGGCAGGCCGAGGCCATTCTGATCGAGCCCGGCAATCACCAGCGTCGCGTCCTTGAAATCCTGCTGCGACGTGATGTCGAAGAGGGCGAAGATTCGTTGTTTGTGAAGCACCGCCACGGCCGCATGAAGCGATTTGACGTCCTTCACCTTCGCCACCACGTCGAGCAGCGGCTTGAGCGGCTTCGTCCCCTGTTTCTCGATCGCCGCCTCATCCATGCACGCCGCGTGGAAGGCGCCGAGCTTCTTCGTCACCGCATCTCCGCTTGAGCCTTTGGCTGCCTTGTCCAGCGTCTCGCGGAGGAGGCCTTCGGTGCTCTCCTGGAGCTCGTACGCCGGCCCCCACGCCGGCTTGTCCGCGGGGATCTCGACGTTCTTGATCAAGCCACCACACGAGAGCTGATAAAAGTCGACACAGGCATCCGCCGTGCGATCCAGATTGGCCGGGTTGATGCCGGCTTCCTTCAACGACATCGACTTCACCGGCAAGCTGGGTTGCGCGGCAGCCGGCGGCGGCGCGACCACCGCATCGGGCAAGCCCCCGCGCACGCGGCGACGAGGCCGGATGCAGCAGCGAGGGACGCGACGGCGAGCGAAGGCAAAAGGTCGGTGCGCACGGCGCGGCCATACCACGGTCAGGCCGCGGCGTGACGCCGGCCCTCCCGCACGAGCACGGGTGTCAGCTCACCCACGATGCAGGCAGATGACGAATCGCCCCGGCGCTCGATACGAGATGTGAGCGCGCGGATAGGAAGAGAGGCCGAAGAATCCTCTGCGATTTCGAGGAAGGGCTCCCTATGACGCGCGGCGCAGGGCAGCTCTCTCGGTCACGTCTTCACACGCTCTCGCTGAGCTCTGCCGTATCGATCTCCGCTGCCGGCCCACGCGCCTCGGTCAACGATCCATTGGCCTTCGCCACACCATTGGCATGAACGATCACGCCTTTGGCGGCGCCGACGTCGACGGCATCGAGCGCAAAGAGATCCCGAATGGCCTCCAAGTAATCTTGGCCCATCGGATCCGTGGCCAGCTCGCGAAGCCGCGCGACGGGGCCATGGAGGAGCTTGTTGGTGGCCGCGTCGAGCATGATTTCGAGCGCCTCCCGCTCCGCCGCGCCGAGGTGCCGCAGCTTGCCGTGCAGGCTGCGATCGAGCTCCGCGCCCAGCACGCTGCGCGTCCGCGCCCGCAGGGCCACGATCGCCGGCGTGAGCGCTTGCTCCTGCGTCCACGCCTCGAAGCTCTGCGCCTCTTCCTCGGCGATCGCTGCGGCCCGCTCCGCTTCGGACGCGCGCCCTTCCAGCGACTCGGCGACGATCTGCGAGAGATCGTCGACGTCGTAGAGGTACACGTTGTCGAGCTGATTGACGGCCGGATCGATGTCGCGCGGAACCGCGATGTCGATCAAGAACAGGCTCCGCCCCTTGCGGGCCTTGCGCACGTTCTTGAGCATCGCCTCGGTGATCACGTAACCGGGGCTCGACGTCGACGAGACCACGATGTCCGCCTCGATGATCGATCGCTCGAGCTCGCTCCACGGCCGCGGTACGCCGCCGACCTCCTGCGCCAGCGCCTCCGCGCGATCCAAGCTGCGATTCACGATCACGAGCCGACCGCCGGCCTTCACCAGCAGCTTGGCCGCAGCCTCGGCCATCTCGCCCGCGCCGATGAGCACGGTGGTGCGACCCTCCAGATCGCCGAAGACCTGCTGCCGCGCGAGCTCCACCGCGACGCTCGACACCGAGACTTGCCCAGCGCCGATCGCCGTCTCCGTGCGCACGCGCTTCCCCACGCGCACGGCTCGATGAAGCGCGTTGCCGAGCGTCGCGCCGAGCGATCGCGCGCCGCGCGCCACCTCGATCGAGTCCTTGAGCTGCCCCAAGATCTGCGGCTCGCCCACCACCAACGAGTCCAACGACGCCGCGACGCGGAACAGGTGACGCACCGCCGCCTTGCCAATCTGCTGCAAGAGATGCCGGCGCACGCCATCGCCGCCCAACGCCGTGAGCACGGAAGACGCCGCGTGGGCCGCCTCCGCGAGCTCGAGGTCGCCCGCGCTGCGGCTCCGCGCGGCGGCATACACTTCGACGCGGTTGCAGGTCGAGAGCACCATGGCTTCGCCGATCGACGGATGCTCGAGGAGCCGCCCGAGGACCTCGGGGACGTTGCTCTTCGAGAGCGCGAGCCGCTCGCGCACCTCGATCGGTGCCGTCTTGTGAGAGAGCCCAACGACGATGATCACGGGTGTGCGAGCTCCGTCGTCGTCACCGTCGCGCGGTGCTCGGTGGCCGGCCGCACGAGGTAGATCACGAGCACCGCCGTGGCGCAGAGGAGCCCCGCGATCGTGCCGTACGCCGATCGCCTCCCGCGCCAACCTGCCGCCGCGCGCAAGAGCAACACCCCACCGATGAGCAGCCACGTCGCATACCCGAACACGGTGCGCATCACTTCATCCGGGCTGCCGAGCTCCAGCTTGTGCGCCCAATACGTGCCCGTGACGATGCCCAACGTGAGCAACGGAAAGCCCGCGACGAGGAAGCGATGCACCGCGGCGTCGAGCGTGTCGAGCGGCGGCAGATTCCCCATGCGACCGGGCTTGCGCTTCTCTTTGAGGCGCCGCTCCTGCACGAGATAGAGCGCCGCCGCGCCACCGGCGAGGAGGAAGAGCGCCACGCCGAGCAGGTTCGCGAACACGTGGAGCGTGATGAAAACAGGGCTGAGCCGCGCTGCCGGCGTCGGCTTCCCGAGGAAGAACGTGCCGAGGAGGAACGCGAGCCCGAGCGGCGCGACGAGCAGCCCGAGCGCATCGATGCGGAAGCGCCGCCGCAGCGTGAGGTAGGCGGCGCTGGCGAACAGCGAGGCCACCGAGAGAATGAAATGGACCGAGTAAATCGGGCAGACGTGGGCGACGAAGCTGGCGAGGCCGACGTACGCCGCGTGACCGATGGCGGCGCCCGTCAGGAGCCCAGGCGCCAGGCCGGGCCTGCCGAGCGGCGCTGTCGGCAGCTCCCTCGGGCCGCGCGCCCGCGCGACGTCGAGATAAAAGAGCCCGCTGGCGCTCGCGTAGAGCAAGGCCGTCACGAGGAACGTGAGGCCCGAAACCACCTCCGTCATGGCCGACTACGTTAGCGCGGGTCGTGCAGAGAGGCACGATTTGCCCTCACGCTTTCACGCCTCCATCACGCCTTCACCGAGCGTCCCAAGGGCCATGCCGTGACGCGCCCACGCGCCGGACATCTGCCCTCGCGAGCAGATGTCCAGCCGCGCGGATCAGGCGCTGCCTCCGGGCGCGTTGGGCGTCGTCGGCAGCGGCGGGGGCAGATCCTTCGACTCCCCATTCGCGGGCGTCCAGAGCGCGCTGCGCAGCCCTTCGAGCCGCGACGTGATGCCGGTGAGCGCCTGAGCCTGCTCGTCGCAGGTCTTCATCGACGAATCCACACCCGGCTTCTGCGACGCCTTCTCCGCGCGGGCGGACGAGAGCACCTCGATCACCTCGCGGTGCAGCTCCTCCCCGGCCGTCACCACCCACGCATCGAGCCGCGAAGCGAACTCGTTGATCATCTCCTCGAGCTTCGGGCCGACGCGCGCGGCCGCCTCGCGGATGGCCTGCGGCGCCATCTCCTTGGCCTTCTTCTTCATCTCGGTCTCGACCTTGCCGCGCACGTAGACGGCGAGCACCGGCGCCGCGAGCGCCAACGCACCGCCGAGCAGCGGGTTCGAGAGCATCACCCCGAGACCGAGGATGCCGAGCGCCACCACGCCCATGTCGTATCCGAACGTGTCGACCGATGCGTCCGGCGCCTTCATGTCGCCGCCGAGCGCCTCGCCCACTCGCTTCGCCACGTCCTGCGCGTCCTCGCGCACGAGCGCGATCGTCTTCTCGGCGAGCGCCTCGAGCGCCGTGCCGATCTCCTTCGTCTCCGCCTGCGCCCAGTCGGTGAACGTCTTCTGCAGATAGGATCCGAGGTGTCGCTTCAGCTCGTCGCCGGACGCGCCGTCGATCATCTCCGGGAGCTGCTTGATCACGTCGTCGACGAAGTGCTCGAGATCGCGCCGCACCCACGCGCGGATCGCCGACACCTCCTCGCGAATGCCCGCGCGCCGCTCCTCGATGGTGCGCGACTGGCCCGCGAGGTCCTTCTCCAGAAGCGTGATCCGGCGCTCCAGCTCTTCGGCCGACATCGCCGCCGCGCGGCGCCGCGCATCCACGCCCTTCTTCAACATGCCCGCCGACGCGAGCCCTTCGCCGAGCGCGTTGTCGAGCAAGATGCGCCCGCGCTCGTCGGCCAGGAACTTGGTCAGGTGCCCGAGCATCTCCGGCATCCCGCTCGCGGTCACGTTGCCGTCGAGCGCCTGCTCCGCCGACACCGCGAAGAGCACCGGGTTCTTCACCAGCTTGGCGAGCTCGGTGCGCACGTACGCGAGCGCCTCCTTCTGCTCGGCCTCGTCCCAGATGTCGCGCTTCGTGACGACGAACACGATCTTGTCGCGCGACTGCCCGAGCAGCTTGTCCTGCAAGAAGACGCGCTCGCTCTCCTTGAGCGGCTGCCCCGCGTCGAGCAGGAACAACACCGCATCCGATCGCGGGATGTAGCTGTAGGTGATGTCGGCGCGCTGGAGCGAGAGATCGTTCACGCCTGGCGTGTCCACGAGGACGATGCGCTCGCGCAGCATCTCGGCGGGATAACCGACCTCGATGTGCTTCACCTCGTCCGAGGAAGCCGGCGCCTGCTGCACCTCGCCCACCGAGTGATGCGGCGCCTTCTCGCCGCCCACGGAGAACGATCGCACCTGATCGAAGGGCAGCGGCACGCGCTTGTCGGAGGCGAAGACCACCTCGGCCCGCGGCTCGGCAGAATACTCGAGGTGGTGAATCACCGCCGTCGTGGGCGTGACGCCCGTCGGTAGCACGTTCGCGCCGAGCAGCGCGTTCACGAACGTCGACTTGCCATGGTTGAACTCGCCGACGACCACGAGGTGGAAGCGGTCCGCCTCGAGCTTCTTCACGAGGTCTTCGCCGAGGTGCGCGCCCAGGGATTTGGCGCCGACGCGCTCGGCCAGGTTCATCAGATCGCGCAGCGCGCCGAGCACGTCGTCACGCCGTTGATGGAAGCTCTCGAGCATGGTGGGCACCTATCCTATCCGATGACCTTGATGATCTCGTGGACCTTCTCGTCCGCCTGCTCGACGGTCAGACCGCCGGCGCCGAAGTCGGCGTGCCGCCGATAAAGCTCGGTCTCGGAGAAGACCGACAGGGCTTTGAGGCGCTTCGCGATCCACGGATGGCTCGCGGTCATCTCCGCGTAGCGCCCCACGCTCTCCTTCCCCTCTTCGTACTGATCGGCGAACGCTTCGATGTTCAGCTCGTTGTGGAGCTTGCTCGATCCGAGCGCGAGCTTGGCCAGCGCGCGCCGCGAGACGTCGACGTCCTTGCAGCAGAGGAGCCCCGCGCGATCACACGTGATCTCCGCGCGCCGCATCCAACCGGAGAGCGCGATCTCCGCCGGATAGACGATCCACTTCAGGAAGATCGAGGCCATGTTCCTGAGGTAGTAGAGCGCCGTCAGGTACACGACGTGGTTGTTGTGGATGTGGCCGGCCTCGTGGCCGATGACGCTGAGGAGCTCTTCGTCGGAGAAGTAATCGATGAGCGCGGAGTGGACGATGATGAACGAGTCGTCGTTGGTGCCGAACGTCATCGCGTTCATCACCGGGCTGTTGGTGATGTAGAGCGTCGGCGGCGTGATCCCGAGCGTGTCCGCGCACTGCTGCACGAGGTTGTGCACGCGGGGGAACTGCTTCGGACCGACGCGGACGGCGTTGCCGAGCAGCTGACTCTTGCCCGCGGCCTTGAAGATGCGCACCGCGGCCGTCACGGCCAGCTCGACGGGCTTCATCTTGGTGAAGGCGCTGCGGGTGGTGCGGTCGGAGACGTACGCGTAAGCGTGCCCGCGATCGGCCTCCTCCTGCGGCTCGTCTTGGGGCCCCGGCAGCGGCCCCTTCCTGGTCTCGATGAAGCGCTTGAAATCGAGCTGCCCGACCTGTGCCATGACCGCGAAGGTAACGGCCTGGGGTAGGTGGCGCAACGTCGGGACGGTTAAAAGAAGTGAAAATTCCGGGGAAGTTTATAGGCCCAGGAATGTTCCGAGGCCCGTCGGTCCGAGCGCGTCGAGCGCCTCCGCACGCGCCAGAAACCGACGGTAATCTTTGAAGATGCCGGTGCCGCGCGGACGCAGCTCGAAGTCCGTGAGGCGCGTGATCGCGAAGCGCAGCGCGGCGAAGCTGCCCTCGTCGTACAAGCGCTCGACCTCGGCCTCCGGCAGTGGACGAACGCGCGCGTATCCCTGTGCCATGGCGCGCGCGAGCGCCGGGTCCAGCCGCTCGTTGAAGCACCACGCGAGGATCGTGACCATGAGGTCGAAGGGGTAGCTTTCGTGCGAGGCGCTCTCGAAGTCGAGGAGCGCCGCGATGCGACCATCCTTCCAGAGCACGTTGTCACGGAAGAGATCACCGTGGACGAGCCCCGCTCCATCCGACCCGGGCGCTCGCGTCGCGTAGCGTTCGAGCCGCGCTGCGAGGCGCTCGACCACGGCCGCGATCTCGGCCGGCACCTCCATGGATCGAAGCGAGCGGATGCGTCCTTGGAGGCGCGCGACATCGAACCGGCTCGGCGGTGCATTCGCGAGCGACGCGCCCGCGACGTGCACACGCGCGAGCGCTTCCCCGACCTGCATCGCGGCGTCGGGCGTCACGCTCGCCTGACAGAGCATCTCGCCCTTCACCCAGGGAAACACGGCGACCGGCTTGCCCGCGTGCGCGGAGATGAAGGTCTCGGGCTGCGACGTGAGGGGCATCGGTCGCGGTGTCGCGACACCGTGCGCGGCGAGGTGCGCGAGCACCCGCGCCTCATTCGCAGCGGTCGAGAGCGTCTGCTCCTCGTACACGCGCAGGAACGCCCGGCCGCCGCCGGCGAGGGTCAGCTCGATGTTGGTGTTGACGCTGCCAGCGAGGATCGGGCGGACGGCCGCGACGTCGAGGCCGTAGCCCGCGCCCAGGCGGCGCGCATCATCGAGCGAAATCGGGGTGAGCAGGGCCATGGCCGCGACGTAGATCGATCGCGGAGCGGGTGCCAGGCACGTTCGCTCGATCGAGCAGCGCCCATCGAAGCGGCAGCCTCGATGGGCGCTTGATCGATCGAGCGGGGCTTTCCGATCGTCAGGGCTTCGACTTGGCGTCGCTCGCCTTGACGGATCGCATCTCGGAGAGCTTGCGCTCCGCGGCCGACGGCTGCTTCGCCTCGGGGCCGCGCCACGTGCCGGCCTTGATGGCGGTGTACGACCACTCCTTCTTCGACGCTTTGCTCGACACCGAGCACTCACCGCCCTCGTTGCAGACCGCGCGGTTCTGCGAGGCCTGCAGCTCGGTGCGCGGTCGCTGCGTCTGCTGCGCCAGAGCGACCGTGCCTCCGCTCGATCGGTCCGCGGCGGCGGCGGCCCAGACGCGCTTCACGGCGCGGCTCGACATGCCCTGCGCTTCACCGGCCTCGTTGAAGCTGGTGCGCTCGCTGCCGAGGATCTTGTCGAGGAACGCCGGCGCGCGCGTGGCGCGATCGGCCCGCGCCGCGCCCGCCTCACCGGCGTTCGCGCGCGCGCCGCGCTGGTTCGTCGGGCAATCGGCGCCCGTGTCGGAGCAGCTCACGCGGGAGCCGGCCCGATCGGGGAGGACACGCGACGCCGGAGCCCCCACGCGCTGGATCTCGCGCGGCGCGCTCACACGACCGGCGCGATCGATGTGACGGTAGCTCTTGTCCACCACGTCACCGCGCGGGCGCACCCGATCGAACCCCGAACCTTGAGGCCTTTCGGCGAGCGCCGCACCGCCGAAGAGAGTGACCGCGAACAG
Source organism: Minicystis rosea (assembly GCA_001931535.1). Classification (GTDB taxonomy): domain Bacteria; phylum Myxococcota_A; class Polyangia; order Polyangiales; family Polyangiaceae; genus Minicystis; species Minicystis rosea. The sequence goes on along the minus strand of CP016211.1, from coordinate 12,173,944 downwards.
CGTGGAGATGAACATGGTCGTGCGCATGAGGGCTCCTTGAGAAGACGACAAACCTCGGCGCTCGCGCGCAAGACGGCGCGCACGCGCCAGACGGCAACGCGAACAAGCGGCGAGCACAACGCAAGCTCGCCGCCAGTTTCGTAATGCAGTCCACATGCCACGCTCTTTTGCCGCGGAAACTGGGGCAAATCTTCGAGACCGTCAGCGCGCTACCGGTCCCGTCGTGAGGTTTCGAACGGGGCCTCGTCGGCCACGCTCAACCTCGTTCCGGCGATCCGCTCTCGCATGGAGCGCCCTGATCGCGGCGCGGGCCACGACGGTTGAACGTCGCGCCCTGACGCTCGCGACGTTGCTCGCGTCGTTCGTGCATCCGTTCGCGTCGGCGTTCGGCACGATCATAGGCGGCGCGCATGCGGGACGCCGTGCGACCGATGAAGTCGGCGCCGACCCCGAGCAGCGGCCCGAGATCGTCCGCTGAAATCGTCGGGCTCCCCGCCGGTGCTTCGGAGGCGGCGCGCCCGGGATCCGCGACGCTCCCGGGAGCTGCCGCGCTCCTCGGCTCTTCTGCCGGCGGCTCCGGAGCGGACGCGGCGCTGGCGGTGCCGTCATCACGCACCGCCTCATCGGTCGGACCTTTGCAGCCCGTCGCCCCCAGCATCCCGACCACCATCGCCGCCAAAAGCCACTCCGTGTTGCGCTTCATGATGCGAGCCCGTCCTTTCTCGTCCGCGACGATGCGCCGTCGCGAACCGCGGAGGCCCTCCACAGCAACGCGCAGGCCGCCCCCAAAACGCGCCCAATCCGCGGGAAATGCAGCCCTCGCGCGCTCACGTGTATCCCCTACTGACGAAAGACCAATTCGTGCGTCAACGCAGCGAACACCAACGGCCCCGCGGCTACGGTCGTGCAGGCGTCCGGCACGAGGGACACGGAGAGCACGAGTCTGACGGCCGTGCGGTAAGCAAGAATACCGCACGAAGGAAACAGGCGTGATATGGGCGAGACATCCGATGTCGCCGCCCTCACAAATAGCGCTGCGCGCGCTCCTGTCGGCGGCTGGGTACGAAATCCTCTTCCGCACGGAAGGATGGGTCGAGTGCCTCGTCATCCGCGAACGCGAACGTTGGTTGGGCCGTGGGGACAACGAAGACGAAGCGCTCGCGGATGCAGCCGCCGCGATGCTTCCCTCTCACGTCGCGCGACTGCTGCTGGCGAACGCCGTCGCCGCAGAAGCCGAACGCGACCAGCCCCCTACCCTCCTGCGCTCGGGTGTTGAGGCGCCCTCCGTCGCGATGCCGGCGCTGCTCGCGGTCCCGGCGATCACGCAACCCGCGATGACGCCGGCCGCGATCACGCCCCCCACGATCACGCAGCCCGCGATCGCATCCCCCACGATCACGCAGCCCGCGATCGCCCCTCCTGCGATCACGACGTCCCCGATCACACAGCCCGCGCTCACACCGCCCGAGCAGAGCATGGCGTTCGAGGCTCCCGTCGATGCGACGACGGAGACGATGCCATCGGTGATGCCCGCGCCGAGCCCGCCGCCGCCTGCTCCTGTAGAGCAAGCGAGCGAAGCCCGTCCCGACGAAGCAAGCGCGGAGCGCGAGCGCCCTTCGACCGCGGAGGCGCTCGCTGCGCTCGACGCGATCCTCGACGGCGTGGAAGCGCAGCTCTCGAGCTTCGCCCGCCTCGCGCCGCAACGGCAGCGTACCTCTCTCCTGGTCTGGATCTGTCGAGCGCGAAGCTTCGAGGACGCGCTGCCGCACGAGCGTGACGTGCATCGCCGCATCGGCGTGATCGCGCGCCGTCTCTCCGATCTCGCCAAGACCTTCTGGCCCGGCTCGGTGCGCGCGCTGCAGCTCACCGCTCGCCCTTGGGATTTATCCGAGCTCCGCACGCGCGGAGCTTCGGCCCCACGCTCGTGGGCCGAGGGCGCGCAGCGTGCCGATCGCGTGCTCGCGGATCAGCTCGCCGAAGCGGAGAGACAGGGCTTGGATGCGGATGGGTGGGCCGAAGATCCGAACGAGCCCGCGATGGATGGCAGCCCCGATCAAGTGCTGTCGAGCGCGAGCACCGCGATCACATCGGTGCTCGGTCCGCTGCGCGACGCCGATGAGCCCGAGACGCTCGATCCCGCTGCGATCGATACGTTAGCCAACGCCGCGCGCCGGCTGCGCCGGGTGCGGCGTCGGGTCGTGGATGGGGTGGCTTGGGGTGTGGTGATCGGCCGCCTGCGCCGGCTGGCGCCGGCGCTCGGCGCGAAGGGTGTGCGTTTGCGCGACGCGCTCGATCCGAAGGTGCCGCTCTCGCGGTCGCGCTGATCGATCAGCCGCGGGTGGGCCGCGTGGCCGTCGCGCGGGTGGGAATCGGCTTGCTGCTCGTCGACTGCACGCGCTGCGGCTGCGGCTTCACCTGGTTGACGGCCGTCCGTCGATCGACCTCCACCTGCGCCGGCCGGGGCCGAGCGTCGGGAGCAGGCTTCGCCTCCTGCCGGGGAGCGCTCGGGCGCTCGGCCGCGGTCGGGCGCTCAGCCGCGGGACGAGCCGGTGAAGCGTCCGCCCGAGGACGAGCCGGCTTTTGATCGCGATCGCGATCGGCATGATCGCGGTTCGCGTGGTCGCGATCGGCGTGATCGCGGTTCGCGTGATCGCGATCGGCGCGGTCGTGATCGGCGCGGTTGCGATCGCTCTGCTCGCGCTTTGGGCGGTCGCCGTGATCGCGATCCTGACGGCTGCGATCCGCTTGATTGCGCTCCGCGTGCTCCCGGTGCCGGCGCTCCCAAACCGAAATCCGACGATCGTCCCAGCGCTCCACACGCGACTCCCACCGACCATTCACGCTCACCCAACGCGGGCGGTAGTACAGGCCGGCCTCGCGACGCAGGCTCCAATGGCCCGACATCCACACGTACTCACGACCGCTGTAGCGCCAGTAGCCAGGCACGTAGAAGTAGTCGGCGCTCGGCGCATAGCCGATCTCCTCGTGAATCACCGCGGGGGGCGCCATCGGCGCGTAGATCGCCGTGTCCTCCCAATAGCCGGGCACCCAGACGTAGACGGCGCGCGGCTCCTCGTAGCGCCAGTAACCGCGCTGCCAGAGGTGGCGAGCGCTGGGCGCGCGACCGGGCTGCTCCTCTCGCAGCGCCGGCGGAGCAGGCCGCGCGTTGACGGCCACCGTCACCGCCGTGCGCTCCTCGGTCGCCTTGGTCGACTCGCCCGCCGCCGCCCCATCGGTCGTCGTCGCGGCGCCCTGCTCGACCGGAGCGACATCCGGCTGCTGTGCGATCGAGTCGTCGGCCTTCTTGCAGCCGATCGCCGCCATCGAACCGAGCATCATCACCACCGCCACCAGAGCCTTGCCGTTGAGCTTCATGACCGTCCGTCTTTCGTTGTCGTTGCCGTTCGAGGAGGCATTCAGCAACGGTCGGGCCAGCGAGAGGCGTTCGAGAAAACCCCTCATTTTCAGGGCAAAACGCGCGCGCCCGACAGAAAGCGTAACGCTCGCGTGTAACAGATGCGGTGACGAGAGCGCCTCCACGGCGCAACGATACGGCGCGCTCCTCGAGCGAGATCGATATCGAGAGCAGCGGCGATCGACCACGCGACGCGCGTCCTCACGAGGCGGTGAAGTTGATGATGGATGGCGAGGCTCACGAGCGCGTGCGCGCGCTCGATGAAGATGAAACGGAGAGCGCGGTCAGCGAACGCAAAGCATGATGATGGTCGCGCGCATGTCCCAGCGGACGAGCGCGACATGGGACCGTCCCGTGCCCCGGGGACGAGCATGTCTTCCTTGCATCGCCGATTCTACGGATGCGCGCTGTACGCACGCCCAGCTCGGTGACGCTCTGCATCCGTCCGCGAATGGCATTTCGCGCCTGGTTTTTCGGCCGCGACGCTCTCGTCATGATAACGAAGCTCCCTCGGCGCGGCGTGTGCACCGGCAGGTGATCCGTATGCGAGGGAGCAACGAGGCGATGCGGTTCCGATCGGCTGGGCTCTTCGGGAACGGTGGTGCGAGCAGCTTCGGCACGCTGGGCACGGCGGCGCGTGAAGCCATGGCGTTTGCTCGTCAAGGGCTGCTTTTGCGGCACGACACCGCCGAGCCCATCATCCCGAGGGGCGTCGCGCCGGGCGACGACGTCGTCATCTTTCTTCATGGCCTCTTCGCGACCGCCGGTGTGCTGCGCCCATTGCGCGCAGCCGTCGCGCGGCACTCATCGCTGCATACGGGCGCGCTCACCTACTTCCCCGGGCCGGGTGTCGAGGTCATCGCGGAGAAGCTCCGCGAGGTCGTCGCCGCCATCCCGGCGCACGCGCACCTGCACCTCGTGGGTCATAGCTTGGGTGGGATCGTGTCGCGGTTCTTCGCGCTCGAGTCGCGTGATCCGCGCATCGTGCAGACGATCTCGCTGGCCACGCCCTTCGCCGGCGTCCCGCGCGCCGCGTGGCTCGGCCTGCACAGCGCGCGCGATCTCGACACCGAGAGCCCGATTCTGCGCCGGATCGCGCTGCATCCGGCGGCGTCCGCGATCCCGCATCTGTCGATCATCGCCGGTGGCGACACGCTGGTCGATGCTCCCGTCGCCCACGCATTGCCCGACGGCGACGTGCTGGTGATGGAAGGGCGCGGGCACAATTCGCTGCTCTTCGATGATGAAGTCGCGCGCGCCGTGGAGCGGCGAATCCTGGCCCGACGCGAACGCGTGGACGCGGAGTAGCCTGGAGCGCTACGCACGCCTGCGTAATCGGGCGCCGCTCTCGTGACGGCGGACGCCCGAGGCGATGCGGTCGACGATCGCGCCGTGCGACCTCGGATCGAGGCATGAATCCTCGGGGTGGCCCGATGCACGGGCTCGCAGGAGCGTGGTGGTGAGGTGGAGGGCTGTCTCCTCGCCGCGCGTTGTGCTACCCCCGCGCCGTGCCTTCCAAGCTTCCTGCCCTGCTCGCGGTCGGCTCTTCTCTCGCGTTGTTCGCGGCCGCGGCACCTGCGCGTGCGGACGCGTCGGCGTGGGCCTTCATCGGCGGCGGGACGATGCTCTGGAAGCAGGCCGATGGCAACGCGTCCACCGGGAGCAACGGGAGCTTCCTCCCCAACGGCTCGATGATCATCGAGGCAGGCGCGGGCACGACGCCCGAAGCGCGCTTCATCGTCGGTGGGCTGTTTCGACTGCAACCCATCTTCAAGCATGGGACGGATCTCGCGCTCCTCGCGCGCGGGTGCACGCATGGTTTCCAAGCGGGAGATTGGGGCGTGGCCATCGATGCAGGCGGCTATCTGCGCACGTGGGGGCCGGCGGTCAGCGCGGGCTTCGCAGGCGGCGTGAGCCTCGGCATCCCGCTCGGCTTCACCCTCTCCGTCCAGACGCAGGTGGGCTCGAATCAGTCGATCGCCGTCGGCGCGGTGGCGGGCATCGATCTGCTGCGCCTCACCGTCTACCGCGAGTCGCACTTGAAATGGTGGCAGAACCCACAGCCGAGCTGGAACCGCGGGAAGAGCGCGTCGAGCGGCGCGATGCTGGCATTCTGACGATTCTGCCAATCCCGATTCATCGGATCGCGCTCACCGACCGACGTCGAAACGTCGCGCAGCGTAGCCATTTGCGACGCCAAACATGGCATTCCCGTCGCGGCGTTCCGTGATAGCGTGGAAACGCGGTCCGGGGGCGGAGAGGGGAGGGTCGGCAGCATGGAACCCGCGAGCGGTCGAGTGACGCACGAATCTGCGAAAGACCTGCCCACCTCGCGCCGAAGGTTGGCGATCTACCTGCTCGCTGCAGCGCGCGTGCTCGCCGGCGCGGGTGACGTTGCGGAAGCCGCGCGCCGGCTGCTCGCGATGATCGGCGAGGCCGAAGGTTGGTGCGCCGGTGTCGTCTGGCTCAGCGCCGAAGGCACGGACAAGCTCCGCTGTGCAGAGGTCTGGTGCCCGCCGGAGCGGCCCGCGCCCGACTTCGAGCGCGCTTGCCGCGAGAGCACGGTGACGCGCGGCGCAGGCCTCGCAGGGCGCGTATGGGTGTCGGGCCGATCGGTGGTGGTCACCGACGTCACGCGCGACGAGGACGTGCGGCGCGATCCGCGCGTGGAGCGCGAGAGCTTCCGCGCCGTCGCGGCCGTGCCAGTCTCCGCCGGGCTCGAAGTGATGGGCGTGCTCGAGCTCTTCGGCACCGCGCCGCGCGAGCCCGATCCGCTGCTCGGCGAGGTGCTGGCCTCCGTCGCCGGCCAGCTCGCGGAGTTCGTGCGGCGCACGGCCGCAGAGCAAGCGCTCGCCCGCGCGCAGGAGCGCCTCCGCACCGTCGTCGGCAATGCGCCCATCATCCTGTTCGGCTTCGATCGCGAGGGCCGTTTCACCATCGGTGAAGGGCAGGGCCTCGCCGCAGCGGGCCTCCGGATCGATCAGATCACCGGCCGATCCATTCACGAGGTCTATCGCGATTTCCCCGTCGTCATCGAGCAGGCGCGGCGCGCGCTCGCGGGCGAGAGCTTCACCGCGACGCTCGAGATCGATCGCAGCACCGTGGGCGGCGTGCTCCGCATCTACGAGACGCGCTACACGCCCATCTTCGATGCGCAGGGGCGCGTGGCCGAAGTGATCGCCGTGGCGACCGACATCACCGAGCGCGCCAACGCGGAGCGCGCGCTGCGGCGATCGGAGGCGCAGCTCCTCGAGGCCGATCGGCTCGCGTCGCTGGGCGCGCTCGCCGCGGGCGTGGCGCACGAGATCAACAACCCACTCGCCTACGTGCTGCTCAACATCGATCTCGTGATCCGCGAGCTCGAAGCGCGCCCGTCGGCCGGTCACTCCAGTCACGTGACGCCGGCGCTGCGCCCTGCGGATCCGAGCCGATCGCTCTCCGATCTCGCGGCGCGCCTCCGCGAAGCGCGGGCCGGTGTCGATCGCGTGCGCCTCATCGCGCAAGATCTCAAGGCCTTCTCCCGCGTCGACACCGAGCGGCGCACGCCCGTCGACGTGCGCCGCGTGCTCGATTCGAGCATCGACATCGCCGCCAACGAGATTCGCCATCGCGCGCGCCTCGTGCGCGACTATCGCGAGGTGCCGCCGGTGGAGGCCGATCCGTCGCGCCTCGGGCAGGTGTTCCTCAACCTGCTCGTCAACGCCGTGCAGGCGATGGATGAGGCGAGCATCGGGCGCAACGAGATCCGCGTGGGCACGAAGTTGAACGCCGCGGGCAGCGTCGTGGTGACGATCGCCGATACCGGCGCCGGCATCCCGCGCGGGCTCGTGAGCCGGATCTTCGAGCCGTTCTTCACCACCAAGCCGGCCGGCGTCGGCACCGGGCTCGGGCTCGCCATCTGCAAGAGCATCATCACGTCGTTGGGCGGCGACATTCGGGTCGAGAGCGAGGCCGGCAAGGGCAGCACGTTCCAGGTGATCCTGCCGGCGGCCTCGGCGCAGGCGATCGCCGCGTCGGTCACGCCCTCGAGCGGGCGCCAGTCCCCCGTTCCGGCGGAGCCGGTGGCGCCGCCGCGCGCGCCCCCGAGCCACGCGACCGCGACGAAGCGGGCGCGCGTGCTTGTCGTCGACGACGAGGTCGTCCTCGCGAGCGCGCTCGGCCGATCGATCGAAGCCGATCACGACGTGGTCGTGCTCCCCGGCGGCCGCGAGGCGCTCGAGCTCCTGCGCCGAGACGATCGCTTCGACGTCATCCTCTGCGATCTGATCATGCCGGTCGTGACGGGGATGGATCTGTACGAAGAGATCAGGCGCACCAAGCCGCTGCTCGCGGGGCGCATCGTCTTCATGACGGGAGGCACCTTCACGCCGCGCACGCGGGAGTTCTTGGCGACGGTGAAGAACCCCACACTGGACAAGCCCTTCGATCTCACGGCGCTCAATGCGCTGCTGCGTGCGCGAGCGCGCGCGCGCGCCTAGTTACGATGGGGCCGCGAGCGGCCCCATACCCCGGGCCGGACGAGCCGGCCCTGATCGCGCGATGGGGCCGCGAGCAGTCCCAAGCCTTGATGACGATGGGGCCGCAACGGACCCCAAGCCGCGAACAGTCCCAAGCCTTGATGACGATGGGGCCGCAACGGACCCCAAGCCGGCCCTGATCGAGCGATGGGGCCGCGAGCAGTCCCAAGCCTTGATGACGATGAGGCCGCAACGGACCCCAAACTGGCCCTGATCGCACGATGGGGCTGCGAGCAGTCCCACAACTTGATGACGATGGGGCCGCAACCGACCCTGGGCACACGATGGGGCCGCGAGTCGTCCCAAAGCTTGATCACAAGCAGGGTGGTCTCGTGATCGCTCGGTCTCTTTGTGATGTGCGGGTTGCTGGACGTGAAGGGATGTTTTCGCCAACCTCGGGCGCATGAGCTTCATCGCGACCCTCTGCTACGAGCTGCATCCGGGTACGGAGCCCGAGGCTGCCAAGCTGCTCCGCGCCGAAATGGTGGGGCGGCGTTGGCAGGACCGACACGATGGGCAGAAGATGCCGGCCAATGCGCTGTGGATCCGACGCTCGGCCGAGCCGCAGCACACGACCGATGACGTGCACGACGCGTGCGCCGAAGATCTGTACCGAGCCACCGAGGCCGTCTTGGCCACGGGGCGGAAGATCGCGGTCCTCCGCGCGTGGATTCAGGTCACGGGGGCGGGCACGTACGGTCTCGTGTCAGGCCTGCGTCCGAAGGACGAGGCGCGCTGAAGCGACTTCGAGTAGGCTCGCCGGCCGATATACGGAGGCATGGAGATGGTTCTGTTTCGAGCTTTGGTTGCGGTGTCCGCGGTGGCGATCCTCTCGGTGACGGCAGCGGGCTGCGGCGCCGGCCTCTCGAAGGAGGACGCCGATGTCCGCTGCGACCAAGACAAGTCTGCGCTCGGCTTCGACGACAAGGTCTACGCGAACTGCGAGGAGTGCCGCATGACGTGCGGCGATGATTGCGTCCTCAAGGCCACGACGCCGATCTCGTACGCGTGCCCCGACGACAGCGCTTCCACGACGAGCAGCTCGTCGAGCAGCGGGCAGTGATCGCTGCAGCTCGGATGAGATGATCCGAGCTGCACATCACGCTTCCGTCCAGTGCACGACAGGCAGTCGAGTTGCGCTGGATTTTTCGACGAAACTGCGTGCGACGACGTGAGGTGCGAAGCGCGCAGTGTCCCACCTCCAAAGGCTTCGTCCGCCTGATCGCGCTATCGTGCGCCCCCTTGCATATCGCAAAGTTCGCGGCTAGCCTCGCGATACGCTCTAGGCCTCGTTCGTCATCGAACTCTGACCGGCCCGCAGTTCATCGCGGATGCCACGCCAGACTTGGCTGACGGTCGCTCGTCTGAGTTGGTTTTCGGCCGGGGGGCCCTCAGGGGATCTTCGGTCGAGGTGGTCGGAGGGGGCGCCGCTCTTTCTGGCCTCCGCGAGCGCGGCCCGCTGCATGACCCGGGGCGTCCTCGCGGCTGCGCTGGTCGAGGTCGTGCACGGGTGAGTCGGTGAGATGAGCAAGCGACTGTACGTGGGGAACCTGGCATTCCATTCCACCGAGGACAGCGTGCGCGGAGCGTTCCAGCGCGCAGGGGTCGAGCCCCTCAGTGTCCAAGTCATGACCGACCGGATGACCGGTCAGTCGCGAGGCTTCTGCTTCGTCGACGTGGGGGGCGATCAAGAGGCTCAGGCCGCCATCGAAGCCCTGCACGGCAAGGAGCTCGACGGCCGCGCCCTGACCGTCAACGAAGCGCGTGAGCGCACGCCCGGCGGTGGCGGCGGTGGCGGCGGCGGCTTCCGCGGCGGTGGTGGCGGCGGCGGTGGCGGCGGCGGCTTCCGTAGCGGTGGCGGCGGCGGCGGTGGTCGCGGCGGCGGCGGTGGTGGTGGTCGCGGCGGCGGCGGTGGTGGCCGCGGCGGCGATCGCGGCCGTGGCGGTGGTCGCGGCGGGCGCGATCGCGGCGGCGACAGCTGGTGAGCTCACCCCGCACGCAGCGCTGTTGAAGCGCGCGCCGCAACGCAAACCGCCGAGGTGGTCAATCCCCTCGGCGGTTTCGTTTTGTCTTCCGTGATGGCGCCCATCGCTCGCCAAGGCGGCAAAGCGCCTTCGTGCGGTGAAGCAATGGTTTTCCCGATCGCGCGAGACACGATGAGCCGGGAGCATTCGAATGCTGTCCGAGATGCCTTTATCGCAGGGCATCATCGAGATGCGCGACGAGCTCTTTCGGCTGCTTCGATGATGTCGCAGCATAAAGGACCTCGCTCGAGGCTCGAAGTGACGCCCAATGGGGTGACGATGAGAGCACGCACCGAGACCATGAATCTCGTGTGCTGCCGTGATGGCTTGTCCGGTCCCGGTGCTGCGATGATGGCGGGAGCGACGGCGCCTCGAAGGACGATGTTCGACGCGCGCGAGACATGATGTCTCATGCCGCTTGGTGAGTGCCTTTGCGAGCGGGCGAAGCGAGGCTCACCGCGACCGGCGGCGGCGCTCGGAGCGCGAGGATGAATGAGATGGGAGGGCTCGCCGAGATGGCTTGTCCATCTCGGCGGTGGGCGATGCGAGCGTGTCGGCGAGGGATCAGCCGCGGCGATAGGGCTTCTTGCCGGCGTAGATGGCGCCTTCGCCGAGCGACCAGCCGATGCGGAGGAGCTGGTTGTACTTGGCGACGCGATCGGAGCGGGAGAGCGAGCCCGTCTTGATTTGACCCGCGTTGGTGGCGACGGCGAGGTCGGCGATGAAGGTGTCCTCCGTCTCGCCGGAGCGATGCGAGATGACGGAGCGATAGCCGCCCTCGGTCGCCATGCGGATGCAGTCGAGCGTCTCGGTGACGGTGCCGATTTGGTTGAGCTTGATCAGGATGGCGTTGGCGAGGCCTTCGGCCATGCCGCGCTCGAGGCGCTCGGGGTTCGTGACGAAGAGATCGTCGCCGACGAGCTGAACCTTCTTGCCTAGGCGCTCGGTGAGCATCTTCCAGCCGCGGGCGTCGTGCTCGGAGCAGCCGTCTTCGATCGAGAGGATCGGGTATTTGCCGGCCCACGCCTCGTAGGTCGCGATGAGCTCTTCGCGGGTGCGCTCGTGGCCGTCGAAGGTGTAGCGCTCCTTCTTCGGGTCGTAGAACTCGCTCATGGCACAGTCGAGGGCGAGGCCGATCTCCTCGCCGGGCTTGTAGCCCGCAGCCTCGATGGCGCCGAGGATGTGGAGGATGGCGCTCTCGTTGTTGGCGAGGCGCGGCGCGAAGCCACCTTCGTCGCCGACGGCGGTGGTGAGCTTGTTCTTCTTGAGCTCGGCCTTGAGCGCGTGGAAGACCTCGACGCCGGCGCGGAGCGCTTCGGCGTACGACTCCGCGGCCCAGGGGATGATCATGAACTCCTGGATTTCGAGGCCGTTGTCGGCGTGCACGCCGCCGTTCAGGATGTTCATCATCGGCGTGGGGAGCACGCGCGCCTGCGCGCCGCCGAGGTAGCGCCAGAGCGGGAGCTCGACCGTCTCGGCCGCGGCGCGGGCCACGGCCATCGACACGGCGAGGATGGCGTTCGCGCCGAGCTTACCCTTGTTGGGCGAGCCGTCGGCGTCGATGAGCACTTGATCGATGCTGGCTTGATCGAGCGCATCCATGCCCACGATGGCAGGCCCGAGAACGTTCTCCACGTTGCGCACGGCCTTCTGCACGCCCTTGCCGACGTAACGGGACTTGTCCCCATCACGCAGCTCGACGGCTTCGTGCTCACCCGTGGAGGCACCGCTCGGCACGGCTGCTCGGCCAGTGCCGCTCAGGGTGGTCACCTCGACCTCGACCGTGGGATTGCCACGCGAATCGAGGATCTCCCGCGCGATGACGCTCTGGATCTCCGACATGATGAACGCTCCTTTTGGGGAAGTGGCGGCGGAGCATAGGCGGTGTCGCTCGGGGAGTCGACCCTGGCACTGGTCGCGTTCCCCCTCTCGTTCGAAGGATGGGAACCCGCTCAAAGGGTGCTTCACCTGCGCCGCTCGCGTCGCGTAATCTCCGTGCGGCGTGGAACAGACGATCGGCGTCTTCGGCGAGCAACTGCTCCTCTGGGTGTGCCTCCTGCGGCAGTCGCCGCAACGACCGCCGCCCGAGCATGTTCATCGGCAAGCGAACCTCTTGCTCGACGAGCTCAAGGGATCGAAGGAAGCGCAGTTGCTTCCCGTCCAGACCGTCGACGACGGGATGTTCGCCATCGCGGCGCTCCTCGACGAGTACGCGATGGCGCTCCCGGATCTGCGCCAGCTCTGGGCCACGCATCCGATCCAGGCCACGCGCTGGATGACGAACAACGCCGGCGTCGAGCTCTTCCAACGGCTCGAGCGCGTGCGGCAGGGGCCGAAGACGGTCTTCGCCACGTACATCACCGTGCTGGGGCTGGGATTTCAGGGGAAGTACGCGCTCCCCGGCGCCGATCGTTACGGGCTCGCGCAGCTCCGCCGGGAGCTGCAGATCGCGGCCGGCATCGACACCGATCGCGATTGGGCCGCGGGCGTGCTCAAGGCCACGCGCGCGGATCTCGCGGCGGAGCACGCGCCCAAAGAGCCGTGGTGGCGATCGATTTGGATGGGGCGCGGGCTCGCGATCGTCGTCCTCTTCGGGGCCATCGTGACGCTCACCATCGTCCTCGCGAGGAACCTCGGATGAGCGCCTTCACGTACGAGATCGCCAGCGTCATCGCGGCGGTCGAGAAGCGTCACCCCGGCCACGAGGAGGGCAGCTACGCGCTGCCTTGGTACCTCGTCGTGGGGAACCCGGGCTCGGGTCGCTCGACCGCGCTGCACGCGATGAGCCTGACGTGGGAGGGCAACGACGGTCCTTTCCAGACGGGCGCGCCCGCGCCGCTGTGCACGTATTGGATGCCGAAAGAGGCCGTGTTCATCGAGCCGGAGGCGACCGTCCTCGGGCCCGCGCGGCAGCCCGGCCACCTCACCGAGCTCTGCAAGGAGCTCTGCGTGGTGCGACCGCGCGAGCCGATCGACGGCATCATCGTGCTCGTCAACATCGCCGACTTCATCGACCTCGACGAGAACGGCCTGACCAACTGGGCCAATGGCATCCGTCGTTATCTGGTCGAGGTGGGCTTGGCCATCGGGGTCGACGTCCCCGCGTACGTGATCCTCACGCGCTACGACGCGCTCTGGGGCTTCGCCGAGGTGTTCCAATGGACGCCGGAGCGGAAGAAGGAAGACCCTTGGGGCTTCAACCTGCCCCTCGACACGCCGAGCCAGGACTCGCTCCCGCGCATCAAGGAGCAGCTCGACGGGCTCAACGCCCGCATCGAGAATTTCTGTCTCTCGCGCCTCTGCTCGGAGGATCCGGTGGAGCTGCGCGTCCGATCGTTCCAGCACCTCGCGGAGGTGCGCGCGCTCATGGAGCGTCTCCGCACGGTGTTCGAGACCATCGGCATGGCCAACTCGTTCGAGCGGGCGCCGTGGATCCGCGCGGTCGCCATCGGCAGCGCGCTGCCCGGCACGAGCGGCGATCGCATGCGCGCCGGCGTGAGCCGCTTCTTCAACATGGGGCTCGCGCAAGCACCGGCGGCGTCGATCACCGGCCGGCCCGGTGGCCTGCCGCTCTACGCGCTCATGACCAACGTCATCCTCCCCGAGCGCGATCTCGTGCCGCTGCGCACGCGGTGGCGCGAAGACAAGATGATCCAGCTCTGCGTGATCTTCGCAGGCCTCCTCTGGGTCATCACCATCATCGCCGCGCTCGTGTTCGCGATGGCCGCAGCTCCCCACAAGAAGGCCGCCCCACCGCTGCCACCGCCGGCCACGAAGACCGCCCCGAAGCGCTGACGCGCCTCGCGGTCGCGACACGCACGAGCCTGCGACGTGCCCTGCACGAGAAAGTTTGAGCTCCAACCATCTCGCAACGCCCGAGGCCCCTGCCACGCAAGAAAGTTTGACCTCCAACCATCTCGCAACGCCCGAGGGCCCCTGCCGCGAGAGAGCTCCAACCATCTCACAACGCCGCAGGTCGGAAGCTGACCAGAAGAACCAACGTCAGGCCTGAAGCGGCGCGACGTTCAAACTGGCTCGGGTAGTTCGGGGTATGAGAGGCTCCACGGGCTTTGCCCGTGGAGGGAAAGGGGCAGCGCCACTTTCCCGGGACCTAACGCGCGACGGCTTTGCCCGTCACACCGGCGAGCTCCAGCTCGAGGCGGATCCAGGCGTCGAGATCGGGATCGACGTGGAAGTAGGCGCTGTCGAACTCGCGACCGTTCACGAGGATGAAGGGCGTGCCCGAGAGGCCGGCGCGCTCGCCGTCGGCGTGATCGCGCTCGAGGATCTTCGTGGTCCGCGGGGCCTTGAGATCGGCGTGGAAGCGCTGCATGTCGAGGCCGAGCTGCTGGGCGTAGCGATCGAGATCGCTCTCGGCGAGCTCGCTCTGGTGGCCGAAGAGCAGGCGCTCCATCTCCCAGTATTTGCCTTGGTTCTGGGCGGCGATGGCGGCGCGGGCCGCGCCCTCGGCGTTGGAGTGCTGGCGCAGCGGATAGAACTTGTGCACGAGGCGCACGCGCGGAGAGAACTTCTCCAAAGCCCGATCGAGGAGCGGCATGGCGTGGCGGCAATGCGGGCACTCGAAATCGGAGAAGACGACGATGGTGATGGGCGCGCCTTCGGGCCCGCGCGACGGCGAGTCGGCCGGATCGACCTGCTTCACGTTGGGCCCGAAGCGAACGCCGTAGAGCTCGCGCGCTTGATCGCCCGTGGCGCCGGCGTGCACCTTCTCCGCGAGGAGGCGCGCGGCGGGGCGGCAGGCGGCGCAGGGGCGCTTCTCTTCCACGCATTGCGCGATGGAGACGGCCTCCGACGGGCACGGCGCGTAGAGCTGCGAGACGAGGCCCCAGAAGAGGTTCGACTCGCGCGTGTCGAGGTCGATGCCGTCGAGGCCGGGGAGCGATCGCGGCGACGAGCTCGGCGGAGGCAACGCGGTGCCGGGCCCGGGCAGCGCGGGAGACGTGGCTGCGTGGGCCGCCGGATCGGCCGGCGGCGGCGGGGTGGCGCCGCTGCACGCGGCCAGAACGAGGGCGGAAAGGCAGAGCGTCGCGACGCGCACGGGCCGATGGTAGCTCGATTCGGTCCGCTGGCTACTTGGCCACTTTGCGGATCGCGCCCGTCCCCGCGGTCGCCCCGGCGTCGGTCCAGTACACGAAGGCCTCGTCCACGCGCACGTTGACGGGCAGGCCCTGTCCCTCGGCGAGCACGAGCGGCGCATCCGCACCGCCCGTGGGCGCGCGCAGGATGCGACCGTTGCCCGCGTTGGCCCAGTACACGTACGTACCATCGGTGGCCACGCCGTTCGGGGACAGTTGATCGTGGGCCACCGTGAGCGGCGTTCCACCGGCCATGGGCACGCTCGCGATGGTGCCCCCGAGCACGTTGCTGAAGAAGATCACGCCCTCACCGAGGGCCAAGTTGAGCGGTTGATCCTGCCCCGTCGCGAGATCGATCGGCGCGCCGCCCGCGAGCGGAGCTTTGCGCACGGCGCCCATGACGGAGAGCACCGGCCCACCAGCCACCCAGTACACGTCGGTGGCGCTCACCGCGATGGCGTTGGGGAGCTCTTGGCCGGTAACGATCTCGGTGATCTCACCGCCGCCGATCGGCGCGGAGAGCACGGCGCCGGTGCTGGGATCGGTGCTGCTCGGGGCAGGCGTCGATCGATTCACCCAGTACACGCGCGCGGCATCCACGGCGACGCTGGAGGGCTGATCTTGTCCGCTCGCGATCACCGTCTCGGCGCCGCCCGTGATCGGCGCGGAGGTCACCGTGCCGCCGCTGGGATCGACCCAGTACGCGTTCGCGGCGTCCACGGCGATGGCGGACGGTGAGCCTTGTGCGGCCGCGATCGTCTCGGCGGTGCCTCCGGCCTTGGGCGTGCGCATCACGGTGCCGTCGGTGGGATCGGTCCAGTACACATGGGTCGCGTCGAGGGCGAGGCCGCGCGGGCCTTGGAGATCGGGGGCGATGGTGATCGCGGCGCAGAGGCCGGCGGCGCACGCTTGTCCCTGACAGCCGTGCCCGCAGGCGCCGCAGTGGGCGGCGTCGGTCGCGAGATCGACGCACGTGCCGCCGCAGTCGACCTTGGGCGCGGCGCAGCCGCCGCTGCCGGTGCTCGACGACGACGTGCCGCCGCTGCCACCGCTCGAGGACGACGACGCGCTCGACGATGACGACGACCCGCCGCTGCCGCTCGCGCTCGTCATGGCGGTGCTGCCCGTCTCGTCGCCACATGCAGCCCACATCGCCGCGAGCCCCACGGCGAGGGCGAAGAAGGATCGATCCGACTTCAGGAAAAGCCTCATGGAAGAGAGCGTAGCGGAAGCTCCGCCGGCGCGTCTTGCCGGCCAGCTTACCATTTGGTAAACAGTTGCCGACCGCACGGTCACGACGGGAGCGTGATGCCATGGCGAGCTTCTTCGAAGACAACGACGATCTCCGCTTTTATTTCGACACCGGCGCCGACTGGGACCAGCTCGCCGAGGTGACGGAGCACGGCTTCCGGACGGAGGACGGCTTCAAGAACGGGGCGGAGGCGCGCGCGTTCTACCGCGAAATCGCCGAGCACGTGGGCTCGCTCGTGGCCGAGGAGATCGCGCCGCGCGCGGCGCAGATCGATCGTGAGGGCACGCACCTCGCGAACGGTGAGGCGGAGAACGGGCCGGCCATGACGGCGGCCTTCGATCGCGTGCGCGAAGCCGAGCTGCAGAAGCTCTGCCTCCCGCGCGAGCTCGGCGGGCTCAACGCGCCGCTGCTCCTCTACTTCCTCACGGGGGAGATGATCGCGCGCGGCGACGTGTCGGTCATGGCGCACAGCTCGTTCCACGGCGGCATGGCCATGGCGATGCTCGCGTTCTCCGTGCACGAGGGCAGCACCACCGTCGACGCGAAGACGGCGCGCATCGAAAAGACTCGGTTCGCCGCTGAAATCGAGGACATCGTGAGCGGCGGGGCCTGGGGGTGCATGGACATCACCGAGCCCGACGCCGGCAGCGACATGGCGCGGCTCCGCGCCCGCGCCGAGCAGGACGCGGACGGCAAGTGGTACGTGACCGGGCAGAAGATCTTCATCACCTCCGGGCACGCCAAGTACCACTTCGTCATCGCGCGCACCGAGCAGGTCAAGGATCCGAACGATCCGTTCGCGGGCCTCGCCGGCCTCTCGATGTTCCTGGTCAAGGCGTACGAGGACAAGCCCGACGGCACGCGCGAGCGCATCGTGACGCTGGAGCGCGTGGAGGAGAAGCTCGGCCACCACGGCTCGGTGACGGCGGCGCTCTCGTTCGAGCGCGCGCCCGCCGAGCTCATCGGAAAGCGCGGCGAGGGCTTCAAATACATGCTGGTGCTCATGAACAACGCCCGCGTGGGCGTGGGCTTCGAGAGCATCGGGCTCGCGGAATCGGCGCTCCGGATGGCGCGCGCCTACGCCGAAGAGCGGCGCTCGATGGGCAAGGCCATCGCGCGGCACGAGATGATCGCCGACTACCTCGACGAGATGGAGACCGACATCAAGGGCCTGCGCGCGCTGGCGGTGACGGCCTGCTTCCACGAGGAGATGAGCCAGAAGCTCCAGCTCCACGAGCGCTTCGCGGTGGCGGCGACGCCCGCAGAAGAGGCGCGGATCAAGCGCGAGCTGCCGCGCCACCGCGCGCTGGCGCGGCGCTACACGCCGCTCCTCAAGTACCTCGCGGCCGAGAAGGTCGTGGAGATCACGCGGCGCAACGTGCAGATCCACGGCGGCGTCGGGTACACGCAGGAGTACGGCGCGGAGAAGCTGCTGCGCGACGCGATGGTGATGCCCATCTACGAGGGCACGAGCCAGATCCAAGCGCTGATGGCGATGAAGGACACGCTCGGCGGCGTCATCAAGCGGCCCAAGGCGTTCGTGACCAAGCTCGGGCAGGCGCGCTGGCGGAGCGTGTCGGCGCGCGATCCGCTGGAGCGGCGCGTGGCCCGCGTGTCGCTCTTGTCGCTCTCGGCGCAGCAGCACCTGATGACGCGCACGGCGTCGGACAAGCTGAAGACGCTCGCGGGCGTGCCCGTCCAGGAATGGCGCGACGCGCTCACCAAGCAATGGGATCCGAAGCGCGATTTCGCGCTCGCCATGCTCCACGCGGAGCGGCTCATCCGACTGCTCGCGGACGAGGCGATCGCGGAGATCCTGCTCGAGCAGGCCAAGGCGCACCCCGAGCGACGCGAGCTGTGCGAGCGCTGGCTCGACCGCTGCGAGGTGCGCGATCGGGCGCTCTACGACGAGATCACCACCACCGGCGAGCGGCTGCTCGCGCGGCTCGCGGCGCCCGCCCAAGCGGTCGCGGCGGAGTGACGGCGATGACGGTCCCGATCCGTCACCTGCTCTCGCAAGGACCGGTGCTGCGCGCGCTGGGCGGCGTGGCGCTCTCGTCGCTGCCGGGCAGGCGCGGGCGCGCGCCTTCACCGAGCGTGCCCGGGCCGTGGATCGAGGCGGTGCTTCCGCCACGATCGCCGGCGCTCGTGCGCGACTACGTGCAACACGTAGGCGGCGATCTAACGGCATATGCGGGCCGGCTCCCGCCGCACCTGTTCCCGCAGTGGGCGTTCCCGCTGGCTGCGAAGACGCTCGCCGGCCTGCCCTACCCGATGACGCGCGTGATCAACGCGGGCTGTCGGATCGAGACGCGCGCCCCGCTGCCGGCCGACGAGCCGCTCGTGGTGCGCGCGCGGCTCGAAGCGATCGACGACGACGGACGGCGCGCGCGGATCACGCAGCGGGTGGTGACGGGGACGCGCCGCGTCGAGGAAGCGCTGGTCGCGGAGATGCACGCGTACGTGCCGATCGGGAAAGGCAGCGGGCGCGGCGAGCGCACGCGCAAGGTGGTGCCCGCGGACGCGACGGCGATTGCATCGCTCGATCTCGACGCGCGCGCGGGGCTCGACTTCGCGCTGCTCACGGGGGATTTCAACCCGATCCATTGGGTGCCTCTCTGGGCGCGGGCGGCCGGGTTCCGATCGATCATCCTCCACGGGTTCGCCACGATGGCGCGAGCGTTCGAGGCGGTGGTGCGATCGCGGCTCGGCGGCGATCCGACGCGCTTGTCGATGTTCGAGGCGCGCTTCGTGAAACCGCTGGTGCTGCCGGCGCGCGTCTCCGTCCATGCCTCGCCGGCCGGCGGCGTTTGGGTGGGCGGCGCGCCGGGCGGTGACGCGCACCTCGAAGGGCGCTTCGAAACCCACGACACAGGGCTCACGTCATGACCGATCTGCTCCTCCATCCCGCGGCGCGCCGCATCCTCGGCGCGCTTCCGCTCCCCATTCCCCTGCCCCAACCGCTGCGCCGCGACGCGAGCCCGTGGACGGAGCGCCCGCTCGCCGAAAAAATCACGATCCTCGGCGCCGCTGGATCCGCCGAAGGTTTGGGCGCGATCGCGGCGGGGATCCTCCCCGCCGGCGCGGCCCCGTACCTCGCGATGCCGGACGCGCTCCGCACGGCGTTCCGCGATCCGCAGAGCGAGCGCGCCATCCCGAGCCTCGATGCGCTCGGCGACGCACGGCCCGCTGCGCTCGTCTTCGACGCCACCGGGCTCGCGGATCCGGCCTCGCTGCGAGCGCTCTACGATTTCTTCCATCCGCTCGTGAAGCGCCTCGATCGCGGCGGACGCGTGGTCGTGATCGCGCGGGCCGAGGACGGCGCGAGCCCCGAGGCAGCCGCGGTGGGCGCGGCGCTCGAGGGCTTCGTGCGCAGCCTGGCCAAGGAGATCGGTCGCCTGGGCGCGACGGCGAACCTCGTGCGGGTGGCGCGCGGCGCCGAGGATCGGCTCGGCCCCGTGCTTCGATTTCTGCTCTCTGCGCGTGCGGCCTTCATCACGGCGCAGCCGATCACCATCACGACGGAGGCGCGCGCCGCTGCGGCCACGCCCTTCGTTCGCCCGCTCGCGGGCAAGATCGCGTTGGTGACGGGCGCCGCCCGCGGCATCGGTGAGGCCACGACGCGCCTGCTCGCGCAGGAGGGCGCGCACGTGATCGCCCTCGATCGTCCGGGCGACGATGCGCTCCGCGCCGTGGCGGATGCCGTCTCGGGGACGGCGCTCGCCGTCGATCTCGGCGACGCCGGAGCGCCCGCGCGCATCGCCGAGGCGGTGCGCGAGAAGGGCGTCGACATCGTGGTGCACAACGCGGGCATCACGCGCGACAAGACGCTCGCGCGCATGTCGACGGAGCAATGGGATGCCGTCCTCGACGTGAACCTCGCGGCCGCCGCGCGCATCCACGCGGCCATCGCGGATCGCATCCGCGACGACGGCCGCGTGGTGTGCCTGTCCTCGGTCGCGGGGCTCGCGGGCAACATGGGGCAGACCGCGTACGCGGCCTCCAAAGCCGGCATCGCGGCCTGGGCGCGCGCCACCGCGAAGGGCCTTTCGGCGCGCGGGATCACGGTGAACGCGGTGGCCCCGGGCTTCATCGAGACGCGCATGACCGCGGCGATGCCCATCGCGATCCGCGAGGCCGCGCGCCGCCTCTCCGCGCTCGCGCAGGGCGGGCAACCGGAGGACGTGGCCCAGGCCATCACGTTCCTCGCGAGCCCGGGCGCGCATGGAATCACGGGGCGAACGCTGCGGGTTTGCGGCGGCGCGTTCGTCGGGGCGTAACCCGATCACACGAGCGACCACGCCCGTGCATGTGAACGGGCTAGCACCTCGGCATCACCGCGCGCGATCGCGCACCGACAAAAAGGTCATGGACAGCCCGCCCCGGGGCCCGAGCCCTCTCGACGCGCCCCGCCGATCGCGCTACGCCCGCTCCGACTTGGTGGAAGAAGAGCTCCGCTTCTACATCGACCGCGCCGGCAAGATCACCGGACCGGTCTCGGACGACGACGTCCGCGACGCCATTCGGAGCGGCGAGCTCCCGGCCGACGCCCGCGTTCGCCTCGCAGGCTCGGATCTGTGGGCTTCGCCGCGGGCCTTCGCCACGCTCGCCCGCAGCCCAGGCGCCACGCGGCCACCGCTGCCTTCCGCGCCCACCGCGCTCCTTCGCGAGCTCCCGGCCGATCTCGCCGCCGTGCCGCAGGCCCTCCGCGATCTGCTGCTCTTCTGGGTGCACGACGGCGCCCGCATGCTCGGCCCGATCACGGGCGCCGAGCTTCGTCGCACCGTCGAAGGCGGGCAGCTCCAGCGCGCCTCGGCCGCGCTCGTCGACAGCGACGCGTGGGTCTCGGCCACGCTGATCGCGCCGCGCCGCGATCCTTCCGCCGTCCCGGCCTCGCAGCCGGCGCGCGAAGCCTCCATTCCGAGCGGCCAGAGCGGCGCCTCCGCGCGCACCGCGCCCCGCACCATCTACCTCGGCGCCGCCGCGCAAACCGAGGCCGCCGCGTCGTTGCGCGCGGGCTCCCTGCGCTGTCCCATCTGCCTCGAGCGCATCGCGCCCAACGTCGCCGTCTGCACCGAATGCGGTGAGCCCGCGACGGCGATGCCGCCCGGATCCGCGGGCCCGCCCTCGATCCCCGACGACGCTCCCGACGCGAGCTGGCTCGCGATGCACTGGCGCCCGATCCTGATGATGGGCGCCATCACCACGCTCGTGTGCAGCGGCATCGCCCTCCGCCACCTCGCGCCCGGCCGCTTCTTGCCGGCCCGCGCGGGCGGCAAGGCCGCTCCCAGCGCGTCCTCGCCCGCGGCGTGCAGCAGCCCGTGTTGGAACGGCGAGGCCTGCAAAGAAGGCCATTGCGTGTGGCAGCCGCCGAACGACGTCGGCCACGTCGCGCCGCACCGCGAGCCCGCGAAAGACGCGAAAGACGCGAAGGACGCGAGCGCCGCCAAGGACGCGAGCGCCGCCAAAGCTCCTTCCGAGCCTATCGTCGCCGGCCCCTTCGCCTTGCCGAAGGACGTCTCCGACGCGCTCCCGCTCGACGGCGAGCGCTTCGCCGTCTCGCTCCTCACCGGCCTCGAGGTCCACAACGCGCGCACCGGCGGCGTGCTCAGCCTCGTCACCGACGCGCCGCAATCGCGCCGCCTCTACCGCGTCGGCTCGGTCGTGTACGCGACCGCGCCGCAGCGCATCTACGTCGTCGACCCGCAGACCACGCGCCTCCTCAAGACCATCGAGATGGGCGCCGCCGTCGGTCAAGTCACCGTCGGCGCCTCGGGCCACCGCGCGTTCGCGTCGCTCCCCTCCGCGCACGCCGTCGCCGTGCTGGCGACCGAGTATCACGCCGAGATCGATCGCATTCAGTTCGGCGACGATCCCGTCGGCCCGATGGGCGCCGACGACTCCGGCAAGCGCGCCCTCACCACCACCGGCCAAGTCCCGGTCCCCGGCCTGCGCGATCCGCAGGGCGGCGCCGTCTACGCCTTCGATCCGAGCCGCCTCGCCTCCGCGCAGGATCGCGTGCGCGCCTCGATGGTCGGCAACCCGGTGAGCGTCCTCATGACGCCCGACGGCCAGAGCAGCTACGTCCTCCTCCGCGCCGAGGACGCCATCGTCCCGCTCGCGTGGCAGGCGTCCGGCGCCGTCCGGCAGGACGCGCGCATCCCCACCTGCCGCGAGCCCGAGCAGATCGAGCTCGTCCGCCGCGGCCGCCTCGGCGTCGTCCGTTGCAACGAGGGCCACGCCGTCGAGATCTTCGATCTCGAGAAGCGCGAGCTCGTCCGCCACGTCCCCTTCAACGCGCGCGTCGCCGACATGGCCGTCGCGCCCGACGGCAAGCAGGCCGTGGTCGCGCTGCCCGCCGACGGCGCCGGCTTCGTCGGCCTCGTCGATCTGGAATCGTTTGCCGTCAAGCTCATCCCCGTCACCGCCGAGCCCTCGCGGGTCCGCCTCGCGCCCGATGGATCCATGGCGCTCGTCCTCTCCGACCGAGCCAAGGTCGCGTGGGTGATCCGGTGACGCAGGCCGCGCCCGGCCAGGATGCGGGCAAGCCCCCGATCAGCCCCGGGGCCGCTCCTCCGGCCTTCATCGAGCGCCGCATCGCCTGTCCCAAGTGCAAGGCGCAGATCATCGAAGGCGCGCGCAAGTGTCGCTCGTGCAAGGCCTGGCTCGATGCCAAGCCTTCGCCCGGCCTCCCGCGGGCCGCGCTCATCGTCACCACGGCGGTCTCCACCGTCATGGCCGTGCTCGTCTCGAGCCGTGAATCGCCGGTCGGCGAGGCTCCGCCCCTCACCACCCTCGGCACCGAGCCCGTCGCCTCGGGCGCCCCGCGCGCGCCTTCACCGGGCGCCATCGGCCCCGAAATCGAGCCCGAGCCCGACCCGGCCCCGCCCGATCCCAACAAGCCCTGGCGCGCCCGCGAGTTCAAGATCGGCGACGTCCACCCGCTCGACATCGCGTGGAACCCGAGCGGCCAATCCATCTACGTCAGCGCCGACGACGCCACCCTCCGCGAGTACCGCATCAAGAACGGCGACCTCGTGCACCAAGCCTCGGTGCCGGCGCAGGGCGACCAGATCCGCCTCCTCTTCGGCCGTTGGATCGCGGTGCTCCGCCGCCAGGACGCGGCCCGCATCCCCATCATGGACACGACGACGTGGGATCGCGATCCGCTCCTCCTCGACGTCGGCCAGAGCCCCGGTGACATCATCGAGATGCCCGACGGCCGCACCGTCGTCGCCGCCTCCATCGAAGGCAAGCGCGTCTCCCGCTTCGATCTCGTCACCGGCACGCGCCTCGCGGACATCACCTTGCCGCACGCCACCGGCCAGCTCTTCCTCGTCCGCGCCGAGAAACGCGCCCACGTCGCCGCCCTCGGCTCGCTCCGTCATTCGGGTCATCCGGCCGGCGCGTGGATCGATCTCTTCGACCCCAACGAAGCCCCCTTCGGCGCCACCCGCCGCAGCATCTCCGCGGGCCGCGAGCCTCGCTTCGGCGCGGTCACCGCCGACGGCAGCGCCCTCTTCTTCCCCGATCGCGTCTCCAACACCGCCGTCCTCCTCAACGTCGCCGGCACCACCGAGCTGCGCGAGGTCCCCGTCGACAGCACGCCCGAGGCCGGCTTCCTGATGGATGGCGATCGCTACGGCGTCACCATCAACAGCGCCGGCCGCACCGCCACCGTCATCGCGCTCCCGCCGCGCGCGGGCACCGCGGGCAAGGGCAAGCCCCCGGGCATGGAAGTGCGCGCCTCGCTCATGTTGAGCGGCGCCCCCTGCTCCGGCGAAACCTCGCCCGACGGCCGCACCCTCTTCGTCTCGCTGGGCGGCTCCGAGAAGCCTCCCAAGGGCAGCGGCGTCGACGTCATCGCCGGCGATCCGCCGAAGGTCGTGGGCTCCCTCCCGACCGGCAAAGGCGCCTGCATGGTCGCCGTCTCCAAGGACGGCGCCCGCGCCGCCGTCGCCTCCTACTACAGCCGCACCATCACGATCCTGGAGCAGTGATCCAGGCTCCGGAGCGCGCGCCGTAGCGGCAAGATCGCCTTCCGGACGCTCCGGAACGCGCGTCGCCGGTGTGAGATCGCCTTCCGGACACTCCAGCACTGGAATTTCATCGGCGGATCGCCTTCCGGACGCTCCGGAACGGGCGCCTCCGGTGTGGGATCGCCTTCCGGACACTCCAGCACTGGAATTTCACCCGCGGGATCCCCTTCCGGACACTGCAGCACTGGAATTTCATCTGCGGGATCCCCTTCCGGACACTCCAGAACGCGATCTGCGGCTGCAAGATCGCGTTCTGAGTAGAAGGTGCGAGATGTGGGCGCCGCCCCTCCCGGCAGGCGCTCAGGAGGTCACTGCACCGGCGGCGTCGGCGGGTCCTCGTCGTCCATGATGCAGGCCGAGAGGTCGAAGAGCATGAAGAGCAGCGCCTTCTCCTGCGGTGACATCTCCGTCGAGGTGCACCCGCTCGGGAAGGGCGTGTTGATCTTGTCGGACGACGACACGTGGATGTCGCTGAACACCACCCGTCCACATTGCTTGTCGTCGGGAACGCCGACAGGCGTGTTGAAGGTGTAGTATTGAACCGACTTGGGTGACGTCGAGTAGATCCATTGTCGCGACAACGTCGGCTCGACGCTGTCGACCGTGTGCTGCCCCGCGTGGATCACGATCTTCCCCGGCGTGTTCGAGCCGCCCACGTTCACGAGCCAATCGGAGAAGGCCTGTCCCTTCGGGAACGTGGTGTCGATGTCGGCGGTGAACGGGTCCGCGAGGTCCGGTTGGTGGTTGAAATGGGCCGTCTTCGGCCACGGATCCGGCCCCTTTTCGAGCCACACGTTGTGCCAGTGCGAGGCGAAGATCCGGCCGCCCTCGCTCGCATAATCGGACATGGCTTGGAGCGCGGCCGCGGGCTTCGTGTTCGTGTACTGGTCGCCCTCGCAGGCGAGGAGCACCACGTCGTACGCCATCAGCGAAGCCTTGTCGCCCCAGAGCTTGGTGGCGTCGCTGAACGAGCTACCTCCATTGAGGCCAATCACGTAGTTCGAAGTGCCGCCGTGGCCGGCAAAGAGGTTCACCCGCCCGTCGCCGCTCTCGGGGGTGAATTCGGTTCCGTCGATACCGATCTTGCGGAGCAGACATTCGAGCGGATCGGCGCCACCCGTGGTGAGGGCGATGCGCGGGAGGTGCCCTTCGGACTTGTTGCGCGGCAAGCGCGTCAGGTCCGCATCGGTGACGGGGTTGTCCACGCACGACGTCACGGTGGGCAATGTCACTTGGCGCCGCCACTTGCCGACCTGCATCACGAGCGGGATGGAGTCGCCCACGGGCACGTTCTGAAGCACGAAATGGCCTTTGGTGTCGGTGATCGTCGAGACGATGGGCTCACCGCTCAGGTTGGCGCCGCATTGATCGCAGCTCGCGCCTTCGGCGAGCGTATCGAGCGGCGCATTGGGCACGTAGACGACCACGTTGTAGAGCGGCACATCGCCCTTCGGATCGAAGACGGTGCCGCTCACCGTGGTTTTGGCGCCTCCGGGGCAATTGACCTGCTGGCATTGCAGGCCTTTGCACCCAGTGCCCGAATCGGGGGTGAACAAGCCACCTCCCTGTCCATCACCTCCGACAGAATGGGTCCCCGTGCTGTGTCCACTGCCGCCGCCGGTCACCCCGGACGACTGTGACGTGGTCCCACCATTTCCGCCGCAGGCGCCGGCGATCATGGCGCCGAGAGCGAGAGCGAGCGCGAAAGGAGCTGCTTGGCGAGGGTTCATGCATCGATGCTCTCACCTCGCCGCGAATCGGGTCAATCGCCGATGTCCGCGGTATTTGTAGGTTCGCATCCTCTTCCAGGTCTCAGGTGAGCCCCGAATTCGAGCCGCCGTGGAACAATCCCACAAGCCTGTTGTCGACAGGCTCCATGGAGGCGACCATCACACCTTCGATCGCCAAGCCGATCGACTCCACCGGTGCAGAGAGCCGCACCCCGACCGACGACGAAGCTCGCCCCTCCCTCGATGCGCTCGCTCCCGCGCCGCGCGATCGGGCCGCGTGGGGTTTCCTCGTCGGATGCATCGTGATCGCGGCCCTCGGCTTCTTCATCACGCGTTGGTTCGCTTCCCCCGTCGAACCGCCCGACCCGCCGTTCTTCGCCTCCAGCCGCGATTTCGTGCCCTCGGAGCCGCTCGGGGAAGCGGGCGTCCTCCCCCTGCCCTTCGTCACGAGGCCCATCGACGTCCGCGAATTCATGGCGCCGAGCCCACCGCGCGGACGGGTGAGCGCCGGGGCGATCACCATTCATGGACGGGTTTCGCCCGACGTGGTGAAAAGCATCCTCCGCCGCAGTCACGGGCGCATGCGTGCCTGTTATAACGCCGGCCTGTGGCAAAACCCGAACCTCATGGGCCAAGTCGCCGTACGCTTCGTGATTGGTCGTGATGGCGCGGTCTCGAACGTGGGCAATGCCGGCACGAGCCTGCCCGACGCAGGCGTGGTGCAGTGCATCGTGCGCGCGCTCCACGGCCTTTCGTTCCCGCCGCCGGACGCGGGAATCGCCACCATCATCCATTCCATGACACTCTCGCCCCGCTGACGAACGTCGAATCATTGCTCCCCGTCGACGGCCGTCGCGGGGCGCGCGTAGCATCGAGATCATGATGCTTCGATCGCGCGCGGGCCTCCTCCTCTCGGTCTCGTCCTCGCTGTCGCTCGCGCTCGCGGCCTGCGGCGGCGGCGGCGCCGGAACCGGCGGCAACGGCGGCACCGCGGCCACGGGGCTGCCCTGCGACGTGAACGAGATCCTCGTCAATCATTGCCAGCAATGCCACGGCGCGCCCACGAAGTTCGGCGCGCCCATGCCGCTCGTCACGCACGCCGATCTCGTGGCCCAGGCGAAGAGCGACGCCGGCAAGAAGGTCTACGAGCTCGTGGGCACGCGCATTCACGACAGCGCCGCGCCCATGCCGCAGCCGCCCAATCCACCGCTCGACGCCGCCCAGCAGAAGACCCTCGACGATTGGATCGCCGCCGGCGCGCCCGCGTCGACCGACACCTGCACCACCGGCCCAGGCACGGGCGGCGGAGCGCCTTCGTGTACACCGGATACCAAGCTCCGTCCGCTCAACGGCTACACGATGCCGGCGACCGCGAACGACATGTACATCTGTTATGGAGTCGACGTCACGGTCTCGGCCAAACGGCACATCACCTCGTTCGTGCCGTACATCCAAAACAGCAAGATCGTGCACCACATCGTGCTCTTCGAGACGGACACGGCGGCGCCCGCGGAGCCGACGCCGTGCGCCTTCGGCGGGAGCATGTCGCGCATGGTCGCCGTGTGGGCGCCGGGCAATCAGGGCTTCAGCCTGCCGAAGGAGGCCGGTTTGCCGATCGAGGGCACCACCCATTACGTGCTCCAGGTCCATTACAACAACGTTCAGCACCTCGAAGGCGAGATGGACGCGAGCGGCTTCGATCTCTGCACCACCGACGATCTCCGCCCCAACGACGCCGACGTCCTCGCCTTCGGCACGGCCAGCTTCGACGTGCCGGCGCAGGGCTCGCTCGACGTGACCTGTGATTTCGAGCTCCCCGCCGGGTCGGGCAGCTACCACGTGATCGGCGCCATGCCCCACATGCACAAGCACGGCACCATCATCGAGACCAAGAATCACCCCGGCGGCACCGGCGCGCCCGTGGACCTCGGCTCGCGCAACCCGTGGAACTTCGATACGCAGTATTGGACGCCGCTCGATGAAGTGGTGAGCGCCGGCGACAAGGTGAGCACCCGCTGCGCCTGGCAGAACCCGGGCAACACCGTGGTTCACTTCGGGGAGAACACCGAAGACGAGATGTGCTTCACCTTCGAGCTCTATTACCCGAAGATCACCATTCCCTCGTGGACCTGGGGAGCGCCGGCCTATCTGTCGAAGTGCGCGCCCACGCAGCCGTAGTGGGCTGTCCGCTCCAAAACTCCGATGGGCAGTCGTCGATCGGAGCCTACCGGGCTCGGCGCGGCGCCGGGGACACGTAGTCCGGCATGATGAAGCCGATGGAGATGCCGGCCTGAAAGACGGTGAGGTCGTCGAGGCCCCACTGCCAGCGTCGTTGGATGTCGGCGTTGGCCATGAGGATGACCGGATCGAAGATCACGCCGAGCCGCGCGCTGGCCCGCGGCGAGAGCAGGCCGCCGCCGTATTTCTCACCCAGCTTGTCGATGGTGAAGGCATTGACGCCGACGCCCAGCGTCCCGAGGAAATGGTCGGTCTTGATCCCGAAATCGAGGAGGACGGGGACGCTGCCGCCGCCGATCTTGGGGGCGCCCCACCCTTCGAAGCCATACCAAACCCCGAAGACGGGCCCGGTGCCTTTCTTGGTATCGAGGGGCGCGAGCAGCTCCACGGAGAAGCGCCCGAAGCCTCCCATCGGCTTCGTCAGGCCGGGAACGAGGCTCGGGAGGAGCGCGACGCCGCCCTCGAAGTGCGGGGTGACCCAGAGTGCCAGGCGGGGCGGGTCGGCGGCGACTTGCAGCGGCGGCTTCGACGGATCGCCCACCCCCGGCGGCGTGGCGAACTCGGCGCGGGCCGCGGAGGACACCGCGACGAGGGTCACGAGCGTCGAAGCAAAGACGAGGGCGCGTCGCATGGGCCTCTCAACGCAGAGCGGCACGGCATCTTACATCAGGCCGCGACGCTCGATGTGGTCAGTGGATGCCCAGCCATCGAATGGGCATGGTGAGGTGGCTTTGGGATCCGCGTGCGACAGCGGTGTCGCAGGCGGCGCGCGCTCGGGTGCGACAAGCGCGTCGCACACACGGCAATCGCGGTTGCGATGTTTGCGCCCGATGGAACGAGCACCCTCGTTTGGTGTAGCGTGGCCATCGTGCGTCGGTCGATTCCGTCGAGAACCTCGCTCGTTCCCGCATTGTCACGGCTCGTCGGGAGCGTGACGCTCCTCGCCGCGGCGCTCGCTGCGCCGGCCACCGCCTCTGCGCAGGCGGCGCCGCCCGAGCCCACGGTCCCCGCGCCGGACACGCCCAAGGCCGAAGGGCCTCCCAAAGCGGAGGCGCCCCCACCGGAGCCTCCCAAGGTCGAACCGCCGCCGCCGAGCACACCGCCGCGGCCGGTGAGCGGCTTCTCGTTCGGATCGTATGGCCGCATGGTCGCCGCCACCGACTTCAAAGGTCGGCCCGGGCGCGACGCCAACATCATCGCCCACGGCTCCCGCCTCGACGAAGGCAATTACGTGGAGCTCGAGCTGCGCCGCGACGATTACTTCGCCGTCACCAAGACGGCGACGCGTTTGGTGGCCACGCTCGCCGCCCAATCGCCGGTGTTTCATTACAACGGCGACTTCAACATCAAAATGGCAGTGCGCAACCTCTACATCGAGGCGCGCAACCTCGGCGGATCGAACCTCTCGGTCTGGGCCGGCTCGCGGATGTACCGTGGAGACGACATCTATCTCCTCAACTGGTGGCCGCTCGACAACCTCAACACCATGGGCGGCGGGCTCCGTTACGATTTCACGCCCAACACCTTCGCCGCCGTGCATTTCGGCATGGCCCAGCCGACGAGCAGCTTCTTCGTCCAATCCGTCGCTCGGGCCTCGCCGCTCAACCAATTCGGCACCGCCACGGTCAACATCCTCGATCGCCAGAAGCTGATTGGCAGCCTCAAGGCCAGCCACATCATCCGCATCGGCGAGACGGGCGGCGTCAAAGGCGTGCTCTACAGCGAGGTGCACCAGCTCCCCAAGGGCCAGCGGGAGACGGCGCAGGCGGGTGTCTTCGAGACGCTCCCGAGCGATGTCGGGTTCGTCGCGGGCGCGCAAATCGGCGCCTTCACCGGCAAGCGCGACACGCACGTCAATCTGTTCTTCCGTTATGCCGGCGGTCTCGCGGCCTACGGCGATCTCGCCACCCCGACGCAGCTCAACCCCGACAAGACCGCTTCCGGCGCGCGTGAGCTGCAGGTCGCGCTCGGTGGCAACTGGGAGACGGGGCCCTTCGGCCTGATGCTCGGCGCTTACCTGCGCTCGTTCCGCAACGCGAGCCCCGGCCTCGATTTCGGTGACGTCGACGAAGGCACCGTCACGCTGAGGCCGCACCTCTTCTTCGGTGAGCTCGCGGGCCTCGCGCTCGAAGGTCAGGTGCAGGCGCTCCAGCGCGGCGTGCTCGCGCCCGCGACGGCCGATGCCATGGGCGTGACGCCGAGCACCGGCTCGGGCCCGCTCGGGGCGCGCGTCTTCCGCTTCGGGGTGATTCCCTTCCTCTCGCCCGCGGGCCGCGGCAACTATTCACGCCCGCAGATTCGGCTCATCTACGTCGTCACCTCGCGCAACCAGGGCGCGAAGGCCCTTTATCCGCAGGACGACGTCTTCTCGATTCGCAGCATCGAGCATTTCTTCGGCTTCGGCGCCGAGTGGTGGTTCAACTCGTCGAGCTACGGAACCTGAGGCACCCGTGGGAAAGCGCATGTTCGAAAAGGCCCTGCACAAGCTCCGCGCGCACCTCCGCCTGCCGCTCGTGGCGGCCGCCTGCACCGGCGCGCTCGGCTCCGGGTGCATGAAGTTCGAGGACGCCGAGCCCATCGAGCTCGGCACCCACGTCGACGACTGGCGCGACGAGATCATCTATCAAGTCCTCGTCGATCGCTTCGCCAACGGCGACGCCGGCAACGACTATCGGGTCGACTTCTCCTCGCTCGGCCACTACCACGGCGGCGACTGGAAGGGCCTCGAGGACAAGCTCGATTACATCCAGACCCTGGGCGTGACCACCATCTGGATCTCGCCGGTGGTGAAGAACGTCGACACCGATGCTGGGTTCGATGGCTACCACGGCTACTGGGCGCAGGACCTGGACGCGCCGAACCCGCATTTCGGCGACATCCCCGCCCTCCGGCACATGGTCGCGGCCGCGCACGAGAAGAAGCTGAAGGTCATCCTCGACATCGTGACCAACCACATGGGTCAGGTCTTCTATTACGACATCAACATGAACGGCCAGCCGGACGATCAAGTGTTCGGCGGCGGCTGTGACAAGTGGAGTGACCCGAGCGACCCCGACAACCTCTATCCCGACTACGGGAACCCCGATCCGACCTGCAACGTCAAAGATGGTCAGTCGGGCGTCAAGCACGTCACCGAATACGATCCCGAGTTCAGCCCGAGCGGGCTCATCCAGGCCTATACGTCGCTCGGTTATTCGGGGCCGGCGCCGATCGTGTTCAACACCGATCCGGTGACGAATCACATGCCGCCGATGCCCAGCGTGCTGCAGAACCCGGCTGTCTTCAACCGCCGCGGGCGCACGGTCAATTACGACATCGGCGACCAGCTCCTCCACGGTGATTTCCCGGGTGGCCTCAAGGACGTCAACACCACGCGCTGCGACGTGAAGAAGGCGATGGTGGAGTCCTATGCGCGTTGGGTGGAGATCGCCGATTTCGACGGCTTCCGCATCGACACGGTGAAGCACGTGGAGCCCGAGTTCTGGCGCTATTTCACGCAGAAGATCCGCCAGCGCCTCGACAAGCAGGGCAAGAAGAACTTCTTCATCTTCGGCGAGACGTTCGACGGCAACGACGCGCTGGTCGGCTCTTTCACCAAAGGCGGCGACGTGCCCGAGGTGCCGGTGGGCCCGCAGGCCGTGCTGGGCGCGCCCGATCTCGCGCGCGAAGGCACCTGCGTCGACGACGACGTGCCGCTCAACGCCGACATGCTCGATAGCTCGTTCTACTTCCCTCAATACTACTCGGTCATCGCCGACGTGTTCCGCGACGGCGGCGGCACCAAGAAGATTCAGGACCTCTGGGGCCAGCGCGAGCAGAACTGGGGCCTGACCCCGACGAAGAGCGGTATCGGCATCGTGCCCGCGAAGTTCCCGGTGAACTTCCTCGACAACCACGACGTGGGGCGCTTCCTCTTCTATCAATTCTTCCACAACGACTTGGCCGCGGTCTCCGCCGGGCAGCTCACGAATCAGCAGTTCGCCGAGCTGCGCGATCAGAAGCTCCGGAACGCGCTCGTCTTCCTCTTCGCCGAGCAGGGCATTCCCTGCATCTATTACGGTGACGAGCAGGGCTTCGAGGGCGGCAACGATCCGGCGAACCGCGAAGACCTCTGGGACTCGGGGTACGTGCAGAAGCCCACGGCCGACAAGGAGCGCGGCAAGACGTACGGCCGCTTCTTCGAGTGGATTCAGAAGCTCACGGGCCTCCGGAAGAAGTATCGCGCGCTCACCCACGGTGATCAGAGCGTGGTGTGGTCCACCGAGCACACGGGCGCGGAGGGCGACGCCGGCATCTTCGCCTTCGAGCGCACCGGCGGCGACGCGGGCGACGCGTATGCGCTGGTGGTGATCAACACCAATCGAGATCACGCGAGCTCCCCGAGCGACAACGGATCGACGATGAAGGTCAACGTGCCCGGTGGCACGATGCTGGTCGACGTGCTCTCGGACATGCAATTGAGCTACCCGGTGGGAGCGGATCAGACGCTCACCCTTCAAGTGCCCGCGCTGGGCGCGGCGCTGCTCGTGCCGCAAAGCCAGGTCGGCGGAAACTGACGCGCGCGATGGCCTCCGTCAACGTCTCCTCGCTGAACAAGCAGTTTGGGCAGACGCACGTCCTCAAGGGGGTGAACGTCGACATCCCCGACGGCGCCTTCGCGGTGCTGGTCGGGCCCTCGGGGTGCGGCAAATCCACGTTGCTCCGTTTGCTCGCGGGGCTCGAGACGGCGGACTCGGGGACGATTCGCTTCGGCACGCGCGACGTCACCAAGCTCGAGCCGCGCGAGCGGGACATCGCCATGGTGTTCCAGAGCTACGCGCTCTATCCGCACCTCACCGTGCGTGAGAACCTCGCGTTCGGCCTCACGCTGCGCAAAGCCGATCCCGCCGAGATCGGGCGCCGCGTAGCCGAGGCGTCGGCCATGCTCGGCCTCGATCCGCTGCTCGATCGCCTCCCCCGCCAGCTCTCCGGCGGCCAGCGGCAGCGCGTGGCCATGGGGCGCGCCATCGTGCGGAGGCCGCAGCTCTTCCTCTTCGACGAGCCGCTCTCGAACCTCGACGCCGCGCTGCGCTCACAGGTGCGCGTCGACATCCGCAAGCTCCACGATCGGCTGGGCGCGACCAGCATCTACGTCACCCACGATCAAGTCGAGGCCATGACCCTCGCCGACGTCATGTTCGTGCTCAACAAAGGCATCGTCGAGCAAGCCGGCGCCCCACTCGACATCTACGCCAAGCCCGCGACGCGCTTCGTCGCCGGCTTCATGGGCATGCCGGCCATGAACTTCTTCTCCGGCATTGTCGAGCGCATCGACGACCGCTGGATGGTGACCGCCGACGGCGTGCGCGCCGCGCTCGACGAAGCACGCTTCGGCGACGCGCTCACGCCCGGCCGCGCCGTGACGGTCGGCGTGCGCCCTCACGATGTGGAGATCGTGGCCCAAGGCTCCGGCACGCCGATCGACGTCGCCATCGTCGAGGCCCTCGGCACGGAATCGTTCGCCCACGGCGAGCTCGGCGGCGCGCCCTTCGTGGCCCGCATCGAGGCCAACGCCGGCGTGAAAAAGGGCGATCGCATCCACGTCGCCTTCACCACCGTGCACCTCTTCGACGCCGGAAGCGGCAAGTCGCTGCGGACCGCATGAAACGCATGACGAGCTTCGCTGGGGGGACGATGGCTTCCGTTCGTGGCTTGCGGCGGACCGAGCGGGAAGAGGAGAAGGAAACGCAAAGGCGCAAAGGCGCAGAGACGCAAAAAGACGATCAGAGCTTTTTTGCGGTTCTGCATCTTCGTGCCTCGGCGTTTCATTCTCTTCGGGGTGAGCGGGGGGAGGAGAAGAAAACGCAAAGGCGCAAGGGCGCAGAGACGCCAAAAGACAATCCGGGCTTTTTTGCGTCTTTGCGTCTTTGCGTCTTTGCGTTGAAATCTCTTCGGAGCAAGCGGCTCGATCGGGGAGCGCGGGCCTTTTGGGCGGGGCTCGTGGCGGTGTTCGTGCTGCTCGTGGCGGTGCCGGCGTGGGCTATGCCGATTCGGCTTTGGCACGCGTATCGGGATGACGAGCTCAAGGCGCTCGAAGAGATTTTGGCGCAGTGGAAGGGCGAGCCGGTCGACGCGGTCTCGATTCCTTACGATGCGTATCAGTCCAAGGTCTCGAATGCCGTGCCGCTCGGAGAGGGGCCGGATCTCTTCATCAACGAGCACAAGGTGCTCGGGGATTATCGGCACCTCAAGGTGGTGGCGCCGGTGGGCGATGCGCTCGAGCCCGGGGTGTTCTCCGAGCCGGCGCTCGCGGCGGTGCGTGACGGCGAGGTGGCTTGGGCGGTGCCGCTCTCGCAGAAGTGCGTGGCGCTGTACGTCAACACCGACTTGGTGAAGGACGTTCCCCCGGACTTGGAGTCGTTCGCCGATCTCGTGGGGAAGCTGCCCAAAGGGGTCTTCCCGCTCGCGTTCGAGACGAAGAATCCTTATTACGTGGCGGCGCTGCTCTCGGCCTTCGGCGGGGAGCTGCTCGACAAGAAGGATCAATTCGGCCTCTTCGGGCCCGAGGCGGTGCGCGCCGTCGAGCTCGATCGCTGGCTCACCGAGCGGCGCGCGGTGCCCGAGGACGCGGACGGCGATCTGGTGACCAAGCTGTTCGGCGCGGGCCAAGCGGCCTTTGCCATCAGCGGCCCTTGGCTCGCCGCGAGCTTGAATGGCAAAGGCATCCACTATCGCGTGGCCACGCTGCCGCGGGTGCGCGCGACGGGACAGCCGATGCGACCGCTGCTCGGCGTCGAGTCGGTGATGCTCACGCCGAACGGCGCGAAGCGGCCCGAGGTGCGGGCGCTGGCGCGGCTTTTGGCGAGCGCGGAGGCGGCGCGGATTCGGGCCCGATTGAGCCCGACGCCGACGGCTCGGCTCGACGTGATCATGCCCGAAGGCGACGTGCGCACGTTCGCCGAGCAGGCGAAGATCGCGATTCCCATGCCCTCCTCGCGGGCCATGGCGAGCGTGTGGGATCCGGCCAATCGCGCCA
Organism: Minicystis rosea; assembly: GCA_001931535.1. GTDB lineage: Bacteria > Myxococcota_A > Polyangia > Polyangiales > Polyangiaceae > Minicystis > Minicystis rosea. The sequence continues at coordinate 12,138,618 of CP016211.1, read as the reverse complement.
TCCTCAAGGTGCTTCGACGTGACGCCGACGCCGAAACGGCGCTCACCGAGGCGAAGAGCCGATTCGACAACGTGCGCCGCCCGCTGCCCTCCCCGGCCTCGCCGGTGGGTGCTTATCTGGTGCTGGGCGCGATTGGCCTCTACGGCGCCTTTCGCTGGCTCAAGCTCGCGCGCGAGCCTGGTTTCCGGGGTGAGATCCGGCGCTCGCTCCCGGTGTACGGTTACGTGCTGCACGCGGTGATCGCGGTCGGCGTCCTGGTGGTGCTGCCGCTCGTGATCGGCGCGGCCACTTCGCTCTTCGCGGGCAGCGACGAGGAGCGTCGTTATGTGGGCCTCGCCAATTTCATCAACATCCTCACCGCGCGCGGCGGGCCGCTCCTCGCCAGCGGATCGTTTTATCTCGTGCTCCTCGTGACCATCCTCTGGACGGTCAGCAACGTGTTCTTCCACGTGGGCATCGGCGTCGCGCTCGGGCTGCTGCTCTCGCGGCCCTCGCTCCGGCTCAAGGCCGTTTATCGCGTGCTCCTCATCGTGCCTTGGGCCGTGCCGAGCTACGTCACCGCGCTCGCCTGGAAGGGCATGTTCCACCGGCAATTCGGCGCGCTCACGGCCTTGGTGCTCGCGGTCAATCGCCTCTTCGGCACGCACCTCGAGCCCATCGCTTGGTTCTCGCGCTTCTCCACCGCCTTCGCCGCCAACCTGGCCACCAACGTGTGGCTCGGGTTCCCCTTCATGATGGTGGTCACGTTGGGCGCGCTCACCGCCGTCCCCGCCGACGTGCTCGAAGCCGCCAAGGTCGACGGCGCCACCCGCTGGCAGCGCCTCCGCCTGGTCACGCTCCCCATCATCCGGCCCACGCTCATGCCCTCGGTCACGCTGGGCGCGATTTGGACCTTCAACATGTTCAACGTGGTGTTCCTCGTCTCCGGCGGCGATCCGGACGGCACCACCGACATCCTCATCTCCGAGGCGTATCGCTGGGCCTTCACGCGGCAGAACCAATATGGATATGCCGCCGCCTATGCGGTGCTCATCTTCTTCATGCTCTTCGGCGCGACGCGCCTCGGCGAATGGCGTGACAAGCGGCGCGAAGCGGCCGTGATCACCCCGAAGACGGAGGCGGCATGAGCTCTTTTCAAGACAAGGAAGAGCGCGTCTCTCCGCTCGAGTCCTTCGCGTCGCATGCGCTCTTGGCGGTGGCCGCGTGCTTTGCGCTCTACCCGGTCGTGTGGGTGGTGGCGCTGGCCTTCTCGGGCAGCCGCCCCGTCGCGCCGGAGGTGTGGCCGGTGCCGCACGAGCCGACGCTCTCCCATCTGCAAGCCGTCGTCTCCACCACGCAGAAGGTGCCCGGCGGCGGCACCGCGTGGCTCTTCGGGAGGCAGCTCGCGAACTCGGTGATCGTGGCCCTGGCGACGGCGGCGGTGGGCGTGATCATCGCGGTGCCAACCGCGTATGCGCTGGCGCGCTTCCGCTTCGTGGGCAAGGAGCGCGGGATTGCGGCGCTGCTCGCCACGCAGATGTTCCCCACGGTGGCGAGCGCGGTGCCGCTCTACATCATGCTCGACGCGCTCCACCTCTTGAACTCGCGGACGGGGCTCGTCGTCTGCTACGCGTCGACGTCGGTTCCGTTTGCCATCTTTCAGCTTCGCGCTTCGTTCGAGGCGATCCCCGTCGATCTCGAAGAGGCCGCGATGGTCGACGGCGCCACGCGCTTCGGCGCCTTCCTGCGCGTGGTGCTCCCGGCCGCGCGGCCGGCCATCGCGGTGACGTCGCTGTTCGCGTTCATGAGCGCGTACAACGAGTACATCCTGGCGGCGACGCTCCTCGGTCGCGAAGAGATGTACACGCTGCCGGTCGTGCTCCAGCGCTACATCGGCGAATACGATCAGCAATGGGAGCGCTTCGCCGCGGGCGCGCTCGTGGTCTCCGTGCCCGTGATGGCGCTCTTCTACATTGCGCAGCGGCACCTCGTCGCCGGGCTCACGGCCGGCGGCGTGAAGGGGTAGGCTCCGCGCCTCTCGATGAACCTCGTCACGCTCCTGTCCGCTCGCCGCGAGATCGATCGCGGCGCATCCCCCATCACCGACGCCGCCGCCGCCGAGCGATCCCTCCTGGAAACGCAGCAAACGCGGCAAACGCGGCCCGAACCGCCTGGACCTTCATGGATCCAGGACGCGACCCGCGTCATCGCCGCGCATCAACGCGAAGCGCGCGGCGAGCGCGTGTGGCCGCTCCTCCGCGTGCTCGAGCCCATGCTCCCCGGGCTCCTCGAGCGCGACGCGGTGAGCGCGGGCCGCGTGCTCGCGGCCATCGCCTCGCAGGCCTTGCTCGAGGGCGACGCCGAGGCCTTCCTCGATCGCGCGGGCCGCGCGGCCGATGCGCTCGATCGCGGCGGCGACGCCGCGGCCGCGAGCATCGAGCGGGCCGCGCTCGGCGGCGGATTGCTCGCGCTGGGCGCCGACGAGCTCGCCGAGGGCGCGCTCGATGCAGCCGTGGCTGCGGCCGAAGCGGCGGGGCTCGTGATCGCCACGGCCGCGGCGAGGCTCGATCGCGCGCGCCTCGATCTGCGGCGCGGCGCGGCCGAAGCGGCGCTCACGCGCGCGTCGCTCGCGGCGGAGGCCGCCGCCACGAGCGATGACCGTCGCTTGGAGGGCACGGCGCGCGCCGTCGTCGCGACGGCACGCGCGCGGCTCGCACGCGGTGACGACGCCGTGAGCGAAGCGAAGCGGGCGCTCGCGTTGCTCGCGGAGACGCCGGAGCAGGCGCTCGCCGAGGCCGCGACGGCGCATGCGCTCGTCGCCGCGGGCCGGCCCGCCGAGGCCGTGCAGGCCGCCGGCGCCGCGTCGATTTCGCTCGGTTGGCTCGCCGGCGGAGCGGCGCCGGTGTGGATCGCGCGCGCCGATGCGCACGCCGCGATCGGCGACGAGGCAGCCGCAGCGAACGCGATCGCGCAGGCGAAGCGGGCCGTGCTCGCGTTCGGATCGAAGCTCGCGAGCCCGACGTTGCGCCGCGCGTATCTGGAGCGCATCCCCGAGCATCGCCGCGCGCTCGCGCTCGATCCGACCTAGCGATCCACGCCTCGGATCGCGCGGGCGAGCGCGTCTCCGTGGGGGATTCGCCCTACAGCTCTTCCCGCTGCCGCTTCGTGGATCGTGATCGAAGGATCCGTCCGCGCCGCGGCGGCCGTGTCGCGACGCACGGAGAGGAAGGATACGATGATGAAGAAGGCAATCGTGCTGGCCGGCGCGCTCTGCGCCGCCTCCCTCGGCGGGCTTTCCGTGGCCGCCGCAGAGCCGCAGGCTCAGCCTCAGCAAGCTCCGCTGCCCACGCTCGACAAGCAGGACATGGGCTTCGTGACCGACGTCGCGCAGGGCAATCTGACCGAGATCCGGCTCGGCGAGATCGTGGCGCGCAACGCCACGAACGACGAGGTCCGCAAGTACGCGCAGCGCATGGTGGACGATCACACCAAGCTCAACACCCAGCTCGCGACCCTCATGCAGCAGAGGAAGGGCGTCGCGCTGCCCACTGCGCTCGACAAGAAGCATCAAGACGAGGTCGACAAGCTGGCCAAGGAGACCGGGGACAAGCTCGACCGCGACTACATGAGCCGCATGGTCGACGAGCACGAGAAGGACGTGAAGGCGTTCGAGAAGATCGCCAAGGACGCCAAGGATCCCGAGCTCAAGCAATTCGCCAGCGGCGCGCTGCCGACGCTCCAGGATCACCTCACGCGGGCCAAGGAGATCGAGTCGCGCGTGAAGAAGTGAGCGTGCACGCCGTTCGCCGCGGCGATCTCGCGCGTGATGAGACGATCGAGCCGCGCGTTACGTGCTCAGCGTACGCGAGCGCGCATCGAGCCCGGCCGTGCAGTCCATGCGCGTGGTCGCCGCGGTGAAACCTCTTGGCCCGCGGGGCGCGGCGATGCGACAGTGCCCGGCGGGCAATGGCGACCGAGCATCCGCGCAAGGCCGAGGACGACGCGCCGCTCTTTCGCGGCGACAGCGGCGACGGAGGCGGTGGCCGCGGCAAGGTCCTCACGATCGGCGCCATCGTGACGCTGATCGGGGTCTTCGTCGTCATTCACGCTACGCGATCCGAAGCCCCGCCGAAGGTCGAGCCCACCGCCTCTCTACGCCAAGCGCCGAAGCCGCTCGACGTGCCCGAGGGCACCAGCGTGCGCGTGCCCGGCGGCTCCTTCGCCATGGGCTCGGAGGAAGGCGATCCCGACGAAAAGCCGGTGAGCTCGATCACGGTGGCCCCCTTCGAGCTCGACACCACCGAAGTGACGGTGGCCGCCTATGCGAAGTGCGTGGCCGCCGGCAAGTGCACGCCGCCCGACACCGGGATGTATTGCAATTGGAAGAAGGCCGGCCGCGAGGCGCACCCGATCAACTGCCTCGATTGGGCACAGGCCAACGCTTATTGCACCTTCGCGGGCAAGCGGCTCCCCACCGAGCCCGAGTGGGAGCTGGCCGCGCGCGGGCCCGAAGGTCGCAAATACCCTTGGAAAGAAGGCCCGATCGCAGCTCAAGTGTGCTGGAACGGCGAGGGCAACGACCAAGGTCGGGGCCAACGTCAAGGCACTTGCCCCGTGGCCAGCTATCCGGCCGGCGCCTCCCCGGTCGGGGCCCTCGACATGCTGGGCAACGTCTGGGAGTGGACCGCGAGCCCCTACTGTCCATACCCGAGCCACGAGTGCCAGAGCGACAAGCGCGTGATCCGCGGCGGCGCGTGGAACAACCTCGATCCGGCCTACGTCCGCGCAGCGGACCGCGCCAAGGAGCCGGTCGGCGCGCGGCCCGACAACGTGGGCGTGCGCTGCGCGAAGAATCCCTCATGAGGCGCCGTTGTGCGACCGATGCGCCGGGGGGCGTGAGATCCGGCTCGCAGTGTGCCGCCGACCCAGGCATCCTACCCTTCATCCCAGGACGACCCGCCCCTACACCCGACCGAGGAGAGGCCGAGTAGGATCCCATGAGCCAAGCCCAAGCCGCACAGCTCCCCGGCAGCCCACCTGCGGCCGGACGCAACCTTCGTGATCTTGGGCTCGCCTGGGAGCACCTCGGCTCAGCCGAAGTGGGCTTCGGAAAGGCCGTGTGGCTCCGGATCACGCCCACCGCGACCGGTCTCCTTGTCTTAGGCCGAGCGCTCTCGAACGAGCAGGCGACGAGCCCACGTGCGCTGCGCATCGGCGAAACGGGTCAGGTCCCCGAGATCGAAATCGAGAACCGCGGTGGAGATCCTTTGCTCCTCCCTGCGCACCTCGTGCTCGCCGGCGGCTGGCAGACGCGCGCGATCGAGCGATCGGTCGTCGTGCCCGCGGGCGTGACGGCGCGCATCCCCGTCAAATGCGTGGAAGCCGGCCGCTGGGCCCCCGCGACGAGCGCACCGCCGGCACCTTCGAGGTCGCCGATCGCACCGACGTGCGCACGCGTTGGTCCGCCACACGCAGCATGGTGGAGCAGCTTCGCTTCACCGGTCGTTTCGTGGCAGAGCAGTCTGCCATTTGGCAACAGGTCGACGAGGAGCTGTCACGATCGCCGGTGGCGAGCCGGACGCGCTCGTACGAAGCCTATCTGCGTTGGGTGAAACAACCGTTCATCGCCGAGGCCCGCAAGGCTGGGGTTCGCCCGCCGCCGCGCGCGAACGCGGTGGCCATCCTCCCACGAGGCGGCGGCTATTGGATCGAGGCGTACCCCACCGAAGGCGCCCTCGCCGAAGACGTGGAGGACTTGCTCGCCGATCTCTTCGACCCCGCCGCCAAAGGCGAAAGCACAGCCGAGCCCGCGCTCGATCTCGATGCCTTGCTCGCCGATCTCTGGGCCGCGCCCCTACGCTCGCTCGATCGCATCCCAGGCACCACCGGCGAGTCTTGGGCCTTCTCCGGCGGCCCTGGCAAAGCCCACGACGTCATGGGTGCCGCGCTCTTGGTGGACGGCGCGCTCGCGCACCTCGGGCTCGGCGCTCCACCAGTCGGCGCGGGCGCGGGCACGGGCGTGCATGCGGTGAACGACCGGCGTGATCAATCCGGGCTCGAGCGGCGCGGCGACGCGACGGCGTTGGGCTCGGGCGAGCGTCGCGTCGGTGAGCCTCGGCCTCCGTCGGGCCCGGTGGCCGCCGCTGCGGGAAGCCGTCCGCTCGGCGCGCCCCAGCTCTCGCAGGACAGCGGCCCGCTCGAGCGGCCGCGCGTGGATCTCGAGACGATGCGCGCCGTCTACGGCCGCGCGCGCGATCTCATGCCGGAGGAGCCGCCGGCCCGCGAGCGCGTGCAGGGCTACCGCCTCGTCCGCGTGCTCGATCGCAACATCTCCTGGGTCGACGTGCGCATCGGCGGCGAGGGTTATGCGGTGATCGGTTCGCACGATCGCTGCGATCTCGTGCTCTCCAACGACAGCGGCGTGTGGCTGCGCCACATGGCCGCCATCTGCGTGCGGCTCGACGACGACACCGTCGGCCTGCGCATGATCGATCTCAAGACCGATCTCCCCTTCTTCCTCGAAGACGACACGCCGCGCTGGTCCGTGGTCGCGTCCGGTCCCTTCGCCATGCGGATCGGACGGCACGTGGTCTGCGGTTTCCCCATCGGCCCGCTCACGGGCGACGAGCCTCCGCCGCAGCAACGCCAGTTCGAGCGGCGCGATCAAGATCCGGCGGCGACGGGCATCATCGAGACGGGCCTCATCCGCATGCCGTCCGAGGGCAACGTCGTGTCGGTGCGCGCCCCGAACGAGATCACGGCCTTCCTCCCGTCCCTGCCGGTCGCGCAGATCCAAGATCTCGCGAGCGGCGTCTCGTCACCGACGCACATCCGCGTGACGCTCGAGCGCGGGGGCATGGGCGCCTCGGTCGAGCTGCCCGCCGACGCGCTCGACGCGGGCATCCTCCTCGGCCGCGCCCTCAACTGCTTCGACGGCGGCCTGCGCCGCATCTTCTGCGAGGCCATCTCCCGCGCGCACGTGCTCCTCCTGCGCGATCACGGCGACGTCTTCGCCTACGACCTGTGCTCGACCAACGGGACCCGGGTCGCCGGCCAGAAGATCCGCCGCCACCGCATGAGCGACGCAGGCACCACGCTGGAGCTGGGGAAGAAGGTCGTCTTCCGCTGGAAGCGCTAGCCTCCGCGGACCTCGCGGCTCCTCGAGACCACGAGCACCTCGTTCGATCGCAAAAAGACTGATTTCTCCGCGCCTTTTGCTACCGCGCTGGGGGATTCAGCAGCCTCTGCCCGTGTTGCAAAACGCGGCGCCCGGGTTGCCCGACCATGACGGTGGGTTGGGGGACCGCCCAGCGCGTCGGCCGGGAGCGGCCGCACCGATCTCGGCCCGTCGCCGCCGAATCCATGGCGCGCGGGAACAAACCGGCCGCCCGGCCGCTTGGGGGTCGGGGTTCTTCCGCAGTCTCGTGGGGCTCGGAATTGCACCGGGTCCGCGGGACGACTAGGTTCCGAAGCCTCCGCGGATCCACCCGGCAGGCGGGCACCCCGCAGAAGTCCCACGTCCACGAGGGCCCCAAACCCCCGGCACGCGAGCCAAGGCACGAAAGCATGATCACCTGGGCGATGAAGAAGATCTTCGGCACCTCCCACGAGCGGGCGGTCCGCCGGATGAAGCCGAAGGTCGAAGCGATCAACCGGCTCGAAGACGCGATGAAGAAGCTCTCCGACGCCGAGCTCCGCGCCAAGACCGCGGAGTTCCGGGAGCAGCTCGACAAGGGCGCGACCCTGGACGACATCCTCGTGCCGGCGTTCGCCACGTGTCGCGAGGCCGGCCGGCGCGTCCTCAAGATGCGCCACTACGACGTCCAGCTCATCGGCGGCATGGTGCTCCACGAGGGCTGCATCGCCGAGATGCGCACCGGCGAGGGCAAGACGCTCGTCGCCACCCTGCCCTGTTACCTCAACGCCCTCGAAGGCAAGGGCGTGCACGTCGTCACCGTCAACGACTACCTCGCCACGCGCGACGCCGAGTGGATGGGCAAGCTCTACGGCTTCCTCGGCATGGAGACGGGCGTCGTCGTCAACCAGCAGAACGACGAGGACAAGAAGCGCGCGTACCGCTGCGACATCACCTACGGCCAGAACAACGAGTTCGGCTTCGACTACCTGCGCGACAACATGAAGTTCTCCGCGCTGGAGTACGCGCAGCGCCCGCTTCATTACGCCATCGTCGACGAGGTCGACTCCATCCTCATCGACGAGGCGCGCACCCCGCTCATCATCAGCGGCCAGGGCGAGCGCTCGAGCGACAAGTACCGCGTCATCAACGAGGTCATCCCGCGCTTCCGCAACGAGGAGCACTACACCGTCGACGAGAAGGCCCACTCGGTCACGCTCACCGACGAGGGCACCGAGGTCGCCGAGCGCCTCCTCTCCGGCCTCGGCGCGATCAAGGGGAAGAACCTCTACGATCCGCAGAACCTCGAGACCCTCCACATCCTGAACCAGTGCCTGCGCGCGCACACGCTCTACAAGCGCGACGTCAACTACATGGTTCGCGAGGGCAAGGTCCTCATCATCGACGAGTTCACCGGCCGCGTGCTCGCCGGCCGCCGCTGGTCGGACGGCCTGCACCAGGCCGTCGAGGCCAAGGAGAACGTGCGCATCCAGGAGGAGAACCGGACCCTGGCCACGATCACGTTCCAGAACCTCTTCCGGCTCTACAAGAAGATCTCGGGCATGACCGGCACCGCCGACACCGAGGCGGCCGAGTTCCACAGCACGTACAAGCTCGACACCATCGTCATCCCGACGAACAAGCCCATCCTCCGCGTCGACCACGAGGACCTCGTCTACAAGACGGAGCGCGAGAAGTTCACCGCGGTCATCGCCGAGATCGAGGAGCACCACGCGGCCGGGCAGCCCATCCTCGTCGGCACGACGAGCGTCGAGAAGAGCACGGCCATCAGCCGCATCCTCTCGAAGAAGAAGATCACGCACAACGTCCTCAACGCCAAGCACCACGAGAACGAGGCGTACGTCGTGGCGCAGGCGGGCCGGAAGGGCGCCATCACGGTGTCCACCAACATGGCCGGTCGCGGCACGGACATCATCCTCGGCGGCAACGCGGAGATGCTCGCGAAGCTCAAGTTCAAGGAGCAGAACCGCATCCCCGAAGCCGAGCCCGAGGCCTTCGACAAGCTCGTCGAGGAGCTCGCCATCGAGAGCAAGAAGGAGGGCGACGAGATCCGCGAGCTCGGCGGCCTCTACATCCTCGGCACGGAGCGCCACGAGTCGCGCCGCATCGACAACCAGCTCCGCGGCCGCGCCGGTCGCCAGGGCGATCCGGGCATGAGCAAGTTCTACCTCTCCTTGGAGGACGAGCTCATGCGCATCTTCGCCGGCGATCGGGTGAAGAACCTGATGGAGCGCATGGGCATGCCCGACGACGAGCCCATCGAGCACCCCTGGGTGAGCAAGAGCGTCGAGAACGCGCAGAAGAAGGTCGAAGAGCGCAACTTCGACATGCGCAAGAACCTGCTCGAGTACGACGACGTCATGAGCGCCCAGCGCAAGACGATCTACGACATGCGCCAAGACATGCTCGTGGGCCGTTACATGCCCGAGATCCTCGACGAAGAGGGCAAGTCGACGGGCGAGAAGCGCAAGATCAAGCCGCTCCCGGAAATCGTGGAGCAGGCTGGTCCCGACGTCGGCTACCTGCTCGGCATGTTCCTCTCGGATCCGATCATGCCGCGCGACAAGGACGGCAATCCGCGCGCGCTCGTGCGCAAGGACTTCGAGGCCCAGAAGGACGCGACGCTCGTCGAGCTCGATAACCTCCAGCGCGAGATCTACGGCCGCTGGGGCGTGAAGGTGGATCTCGAGGACCGCGAGGACGAGGTGCTCGCGGTCTACGACGAGCTCCACGAGCTCGTGCCGCAGGCCCTCACGGAGCAGCGCGAGCGCCTGCTCGATCTACTCGACCGCATCATCAGCGCCATGGTCGAGGAGTCCTGCCCGCCCAAGAAGCCGCCGGAGGATTGGGATTGGGGCGGCATCTTCCAGGGCTTCAAGGAGCACTTCGGCGTCGATCTCCCCGACGAGATCACCGAGATCCACGACGCCGAGCAGCTCGCGCAGGAGCTCTTCCGCCGCGCCGAGGAGCACTACCACGAGCGCGAGAAGGAGGTCGGCGTCGAGCTGGTCCTCCGCATCTTCCGCCACGTGTACCTGGAGGAGCTCGACAAGGCCTGGGTCGATCACCTGACCGACATGGATCACCTCCGCGACGGCATCGGCCTCCGCGGCTACGGTCAGAAGGATCCGAAGCAGGAGTACAAGAAGGAGGGCTTCAACCTCTTCATCAACATGGTGGCGCGCGTGTCGTCGAACGTCACCACCAAGCTCTTCAGCATGGCGGTGAGCAAGCCCGAGGAAGAAGAGAAGATCGAGATGGAAGATCTCGCCCGCCACCAGCAGATGATGGCCGGCGCGATCGCCCAGCACGACGAGGAGAGCGCCATCCCGCCGCCCGTCGCTCCGCCCGCGCCGCTCGTCACCGGCGAGATGGAATGCCCGTGCGGCAGCGGCAAGCCCTTCAGCCAGTGCCACGGCTCCGGCGACGAGGAAGAAGCGACGGCCTGATCGCTCACCCGCCATGACGAGCCGCCGGGGCCCCGCAAGGAGCTCCGGCGGTTTGCTTTTGTGGCGCGGAGAGAGAAGGAACGCGAAGGCGCAACTGACAGGGAGATGAGGGCATCTGCGCTCATCCGCGGCGCTGACTCAGCCCAAAGCGCTGAGGCGCAGAGGCGGGGAGACGAAGCTCGTCGTGCTCCCCGCGGCGCTGGCCCGATCAAAGAAGCATCAATCTCTTTTGCCTTTTTGCGTCTTTGCTTCTTTGCGCCTTGGCGTTTCTTCCGGACCTCGCGCCAAGGCCCCAATGGGCAGATGAAAGCGATTGCCTTCTACCTTTGCACTCGGCGTTCGATTCGGAATCACCCCGCGGGCCGATAGAGCACGTCGGTGCGGAGGACGAGCTTCTCGCCGGAATGCACGGCGGTGGCTTCGTGCAAGATGCGGTGTTGGAAGAGGAGGGCGCGCCCGCGGAGCGGCGCGATCTTGCGGGAGAGCTCGGAAAAATCGGTCTCGCCGCCCTCGAAGCCGTCGTTGAGATAGAACACCAGCGTGAGCAGGCTGCGCACGCCGTCGTCCAATTCGACGACGGTGTCCCAATGCGCGCCGTGGCGCTCGCCCGGCCCATAACGATAGAGCCGGAGCCGCGGATTCGCGCCGGCGAGCACCATCCCGGAGAGCCGCTCGGGCACGCTCGACGACACGCGCGCGAGCAGGGAATTGGCCTCCTCCGCGTCGTCCCACATGATCCGCGTGTTGTTGCGGACCGCGAGATCGACCTCGGGCCCGCCGTCGTGCCCGACGATGGGCGCGACCTCGGTTCGGCCTTCGCGGATGCGGCGGGCGTAGGCGGCGCAGAGATCGGGAGGGAGGGCGTCGTCGACGGTCCAGACGAGCGGCTGCGTGAGATCGAGGTGACCGGCGTACATCGATGACGAGGATATCGCGGTCGCCGATGGAGGGATATCTCAACTCCGCATCTTCGCCGGCAAAGGCCGCCGGCGCCGTCGCGCCACGGACACGGCGAGCACGAGCGCCGCCGCCGTCAGCAGCGGGGGCATCGCGGCGCGCGGGCGCTCCGAAAGGGCCGTCGTGGCGGCCACCTGACAGGGCGGGTTCTTGAAATCGGAGGCGGTGATGACGTTCGAGACCGCGGTCTGCTGGGCGGGGTCGAGCACGAGATCGTCGACCAGCGCTTCGCGCGGGAGCTCGGCTTCGAGCCGCGTCACCCAGACGTCCCGCGGGTGCAAGCCCACGAAGGCCCGCGCCAGATCGCGAATCGGGCCACACTCCAGATAACGAGCATCGATTTGACCGACCTCGGTGTCGGCGCAGGCGGTCCCATCCGGCGGGCAGGTGTCCACCACCTTGTCGGCGCTCTGCGCGAGCGTATCGAAGATCCCGGCGCACGAGAGGGCCGCTTCACCATTGGCGAGCGCTTGATCCATGAAGGCATCCGCCAGCGTGAAGGCCGCGCCGAGGCCGGTGACGTATTGGACGGTGCTGCCGGTCATGGGATCGAAGGTCGGCGAAAAGAGCGCGCCCTGCTGCGCAAACGTGGTGAGCCAGCCGGTGGGGTTGCTCGAGAAGAGGGCTTGTCGGTCGAGGGACCAATTCGATTTCTGATCGAAAAAATCCCACGTCAGGTGGGCGGGCAAAGGCACTTCGGGGAAGCTCGACGGTCGATATCGACCCTCGCCGATGACGAAGAGCGTGAGCGAGACGTTCGCCCCCGTGCCGGCGGCCACCATGCGGAGCGGCAGCGTGGTGACGGCGCCCGGCTGGATCACGCGCACCGGCTTCATTTGCTGCACACCCTTGTCGGGGAGGAGGCGAAGCGCGATGAAGTCGAAGCCCTCTTTGGCATAAGCATCGAGGATGGGATGGATGTCGTCGTCGATGGCATATCCATGGCTCGCGAGCCACGTGGGGAGAGCGCCGGGGACGTCGGCGTGGAGGGTGACCGTCTCATAAGGGCCGGCCGAGCCTTGATGAACGATGGTGATGGGCTCCTCGGGCGGTGCGAGCTCGGTGACGTCGGTGACGACCTCGGTCTCGGTGGAGAGGAAGGACTCCGCATCTGCGGCGCAGCCGGCGGACATCGACGTTCCGGAGCAGCCTCGATATCGATACCCAATGCTCGAGATTTGCTGCGTGGTTTGGGTGACGCACTGGAGGGCAGGCGGGCGGATGCGGACGCCGGTGGCGGCGTCGAGCGCCTCGAACCAGGCATCGCTCGCGACCTCGAGCCGCGCGCCCGGTCTCACGGGCAGCACCCAGGCGAACTCCGCGGGAGAGCCGGCATATCGGACCTGGTCCCAGAGGACCGAAGCGTCCGGCGAAATCGAGAGGGCCATGCGGTGCGCGAGCACGACGCTGCCCTGCTCGGGAGCCTGGTTTTCGGGGTGGAAACAACCACCGCAGGCGCGCGCGTCCGCCGGGGCGAGGAGAGACGCGAACAGGGCGGCAAAGCCGAGGCGGTCGCCCAGCTTCCTCATGAGGTAACCTCCCGGAGGCGCGACGCGATCGCCATACCCCCGCGTGGAAGAAAGCGCCTGCCGCAGCCGAAACACCGCGGAAGGCGGCTGACGATTGGCAAGGTGAGTGCCAGGGATCGGGCGAGCGCTTGTCTCTGCGCTTCGAGCACCCACAATCCACCCTATGACCAAGCCCAAGCCGGAGCTGTCTGCGCCGAAGCTCCAGGAAACGGCCCTCCTCCCACGCAACTTCACGATCACCACGGCAGAGCAGATGCGCGCCCTCGCCGGGCCGCCGCCTTACGCGCTGCGTCTGCGGCGCATCGAAGATCTGGAGGCCGCCATCCTCGCCACCATCGCCGCCCACGAGGCCAAGCAAGGCGCGCCGCTCGACGCGGCCAGGCTGCCCACGATCATCCAGCTCAAGATCGACCAGCTCAACGCGCTGATCGGCGATCACAACCGCTATTATCCGATCGAGGCGCGCCTCCGGATCGACGTGCGCACCCGGCAGCTCATGGATTGGGATAGGCCGTGGGTGCCGATGGCCATGGTGACGGCCAAGGCGCTGCTCGCCCGCGCGCGCCGCCCCTGAAGACGGCGCGCATCGCCGGCTTCACATGGCCGCGCCGACGATCTCGCTCAACGACTCTTCGTCCACCATCCCCGTCAGGAAGGCTTGCACGTTGCCTTGTCGATCGATGACGACGAGGCTCGGGAGCTTTTCCACGCCGTACTTTCGCGACGCGTCCCGCCCGATGACCATTTGGTAACCGAGCTTCTTCTTCGCGGTGTAGGCCCGGATGACCTCGGGCGTGTCGTCGACGTTCACGCCCATCACCACGAGGCCCTTCTTCTCGAAGCGACGCGCCACCCGATCCACCACGGGCGCTTCCATGGCGCAGGGGCCGCACCAGCTCGCCCAGAAGTCGAGGAGCACGGCCTGGCCTTTGAGATCGGCGAGGCGCAGCTCCTTCCCCACCTGTCCGTTGGCGGCGACCGAGAGCACCACGTCCGGTGCGGGCTTGCCCACCATTCCGTGGGTTTCCGGCACGAGGCGCGGAAGCACGGCCAGGGAGATGAGCGCGCCGGCGCCGAGCACGACGGCGAACGCGATGCGGAGGAATCGGCGGGAAGAAGTCGCGGTAGCCGCCATCGTGGTGTGGTGTCTTAGCAAAATTCGGGGCCCACGGCTTTCGGGTCTGGGCTCACCGAGGCCGTCCCCATCGTGCGAGGAGTGCGCGCGATGGTGCCAATTCTCGGCCGGGTCCTGGTATCTTGCGGCCGCCGAGCGCCTGCCCGCCGCTCGAAAAAGGTTCTCGAACCACGAGGGATCATGCTCGACCGCAGCCAGAAACCCACGAGCCCCGATGGGGCCACAAGAAGCCCCAAAACCGGGGCCGGACGAGCCGACCTCGATCGGCGTCGCACGCCGCCTCCGTCGGTCCTGTTCGCGAAATGGCCGCCGGACGACGGTGACATCCCCGCGGGGCCGCCCGCGCCCGCCGGCGGCGGCGACTTCGATGCCGGCGACGGCAACTTCAAGCGCGGGCGGGTGAGCCCCATCACCATCATCGTGGGCTTGCTCCTCCTGTTGGGCGCCGCGGGCGTCGGCTACATGGCCGTGCGGACCAACGAGGAAAAGCTCACCGTCGAGCAGATCCAGAAGGAGAAGAAGAACATCTTCGTCCTTCCGAAGAAGGACCAGATCCCGCTTTGGCGGAAGTGGGCGGCTTCCACCGCGGAGTTCGATCTCCAGCAGGAAGCGCTGATCCAGCTCGCGTGGGCCGAGGATCCCGAGTGCGTGAACCTCGCCATCAAGGCGCTCTCGCAGCCCGATCACCGCGTGAAGGGCGTGGCCGCGCAGGTGCTCGCCTACTACGGGTCGCCCAAGGCGGACGGCGGCAAGCCCGCGCTGGTCGCGGCGCTCAAGGAGGCCGACGACAGCGACAAGCCCCAGATCGTGTGGGCCCTCGTGACGCTGAAGGAAGCGAGCGTCTTCCCGACCGCGATGGATCTGTACCGCGCCGGCCACCTCACGAAGGTGCAGCGCCTCGGCGGCGGCTCGGCCTTCGACACCGAGATGCTCGCGGGCCTCGTCTCGCTGGACGAGCTCGCCAAGCTCGTCGCCGATCCCAGCTCGAGCGTGCGCCAGCTCGTGGCCACCGTGCTCTCGCGCAACGCGGAGGCGAAGTGGACGAGCACGCTGGTCAAGCTCGTGAAGGATCAAGATCCCGAGGTCGGCCGCGAGGCCGCCAACGGCCTCGGCCGCATCGCCGACGAGTCCGCGCGCCAGCCGCTGCTCGAGGCGCTCAAGGGCGCCGACAAGGACAGCCGGCAGAAATTCCTCGAAGCGCTGCGTGACGGCATCGGCGGCGAGGGCCTCGTGCTCGCGCTCGCCAGCGTGAAGCAGGAGCCGGAGGAGACGCGCTGGTTCCAGACCAAGCAGATCTTCGAGATGCTCCGCGAGCTCGCCGATCCGCGCGCCGCCGACGCGCTCGTGAAGTGGGCCGAGACGACGAACCCGCCGATGCACTGGATCGGCGAGGTCGGGACGCGTCTCGCCGAGGTCGGCGACGTGCGCGCCGCCAAGTACCTCGGCGAGCGCATGAAGCACGATCCGCTCAAGCTCTACCAGCTCTCGAAGTTCTGGGAGGCGGACGAGGGCGGTCACCTCTCGCGCACGGATCTGCCGCGCGTCGTGGCCTCGCGCATGCTCGCCGACCTCGCGGTGATGCACCCCGAGGCGAAGAACGAGCTCAAGGTCTACGCCGAAGCGAGCGTGCTCGCTTGGGCCAAGGACAAGCCGCAGCCGCACGCCAACGCGCTCCGCTTCCTCGCCGCCATCGGCTCGGAGAAGGCGCTGAACGACATGCGCGACTGGGCCTTCCCCAAGAAGGATCTGCCGAAGGAGGGCGCGCAGCCGCCCTTCCCGAGCGAGTACGAGACGGCGCAGAGCGCGCTCCGCTACATCGGTTGGATGAAGGACGACGCCTCCTTCACCAAGCTGACCGAGCAGTACAAGCGCAAGAAGGACAAGAAGCTCTACATCACGCAGGAAGGCCTCGAAGGCGCGGGCATCGCGATGTACGGCATGGCGCTCCGCGCGGTGGCGTACGGCGCGTCGCAGGGCCTCGCGCAGTGGGGCGACGGCCGCGCGGTCAAGCCGATGATGGAGCTCATCGAGGACGAGACCTGGCACGAGGAAGCGCGCCAGGCCGCCTGTGAGTCGCTCGCTTGGTGCGCCGACGACAAGACGATGACCGAGGTGGCGAAGAAGGCGAAGGAGTACGCCGCCAAGAAGGAGAAGCCGAAGCAGCTCATCGGCGCGTGCTACGCGGCAACCCTGGCGCTCCGTCCGGTCCCCACCGCGGTGCCCGCGCTCGTCGACCTCCTCACGCCGGATCTCGATCTCGGCGTGCGCATGGCCATCTCGCGCGCCATCGGCGTGTCCGGCTTCGACGCCGCCACCGAGGCGAAGCTCTTCGAGAAGCTCACCAACGTCGAGATCCGCAACGCGGCGGCGCTGGCGCTCATCCTCGGCGGCTCGACCGACACCGCAGCCCGCACGGTCGCGATGTACAGCGACTTCGGCAAGGACGCGCTCGACGACCTCAAGGACCACTACTTCCGCGCCTTCGGATACTGGTCCGACCAGGACTTCGCCAAGGGCAACCTCTACCGCTGGGTCGACAACGCCAACAACATCAGCCGCGTGAAGGTCGCCGAGTCTCCGCAGGACTGGGCCCGCCAGCGCTTGCAGGCGCAGTTCGACAACCTCAAGTACGACAACGGCCCGCACTCCGAGACGCGCGTCGTGCTTCGTTATCGCCTCTACACCGCGGCCAAGACGGGCGACACCGCGACCAAGAAGGGCGCCACCCAGACGCTCCAGTTCATGAAGGAGAAGGGCGTCCTCATGGCGCTCCGTCACGAGAAGGGTGAGACCGGTGATCTCGCCAAGAAGGCCTTCCACGATCTGATGAACCCGAAGGCCGTCCTCGCCGAAGACCTGTCCAAGTTCGCGCCCGCGGACAAGGGCAAGGTCAACGTCAAGCCGTGAGCTTCCCTCCCCGCTCGTAGCCACGTGCCCCCGACGCCGGCACCGAATGGGCTCCCTTCGGCTCGCTGGCGTTGGGCTTTCATCCCCGCCATCCTGCTGCTCTATCTCCTCGCGTTCGGCGCCGCGCGCCTGCGCGAGGAGCTCCTCCATCGCCCGACCTGCGAGCCCGTCTGTCACGTCTTGAAGATGGACTACGAGGGCGTCGCACAAGCGCGCAAAAGCGATCGCGCCGTAGCGTGCAAGTGCGTCGGCGCAGCGTCACGGCGCAGCACGATCCCGACTCGATTCTTCTCGGAAAACGCCATCGTCGAATGGATCGCGGGCGAGCTCACCTCCACGCTCGGCGTGCTCTTCTCGGCGATCACGGTGTCCGTCATCGTCATCGGCATGCTGCATCGCCGGCGAGCGCACGCGCAGGGCAGCACCTGATCCGCGGCGCGCGGCCCCTGCGATCGCCGCGCTTCGATCCACCACGACGGCGCTTGGTCTCTCGCCGCGCGAGCCCGTATGCTCGTCCGCGATGGCTGCCAAGGGACGCCCCACGGACACGCTCTTGAAAGAGCTGCGCGCATTCGGTCTCGCCTACCCGGGCGCGCACACGAAGAGCCCTTGGCCCGGTCACCTCGACCTCGCCGTCAAAGACAAGACGTTCGCCTATCTCAGCATCGAGGGAGAGCCCTTCTCGATCTCGTGCAAGCTGCCGCTCTCCGGCGCGATGGCCCTCTCGCTCCCGCACACCGAGCCGACGGGCTACGGCCTCGGCAAATCAGGCTGGGTCTCGGCGCGCTTCCCCGACGGTGAGGCGCTGCCGGCCGAGATCCTCAAGGATTGGATCGACGAGAGCTATCGCGCCCAAGCCCCGAAGAAGCTCGTGGCCATGCTCGACGCCAACGGCGCGCAAGCACCGGCGAAGGCCGCATCCAAGGCTGAGAAGACGAGCGCAGAGAAGAAGACGAGCGTCGCCAAGAAGACGAGCGTCGCCAAGAAGACGAGCGCTGCAAAGAAGACGAGCGCTGCGAAACAGAGCACTCCTGCGAAGAAGACGGCTGCCGCAAAGAAGACGACCGCTGCAAAGAAGACGGCTCGTCGCGGCTGAGGCGAGCGTCACTGCGTCGGTCGTCGACCGAGCGTGATGAGCTGCTCGCCCTGCATGGGCTCGGGCTGGATGGTGATGTGCTCGAGCCGGTGGCGCGCGCGCAGGGTGCGGCTCGCGGCGGCGACCACGTCGGTGCCGTGATGGCCGGGCGTGAGGACGACGTGAACGGTGAGCACGTCGAAGCCGTCCGAGATCGACCACACGTGCAGGTCGTGGAAATCGGCCACGCCGGGCACGCTGCGCAGCGTGTCCTCGACGTGGGCGAGATCGATCTCGATGGGGCTGCCCTCCATCAGCACGTGCGACGTCTCTTGCACGAGACGCCATCCGCTCCAGAGCACGAGGCAGCCGATGGCCACGCTGATCACCGGATCCGCGCGCTGCCAGCCGAGCACCAGCACGCACACGCCCGCGAGGATCGCGCCCACCGATCCCAGCGCATCCGTGAGCACGTGCGCCAGCGCGCCGCGCGTGTTGACGTTGTGACCATGCGAGCCCGCGCCGAGCAGCGCGGCCGAGACGAGGTTGATGGCGAGGCCGACGATCGCGGTCACCGTGAGCGCGCCGCCCTTGATGTCGGGCGGGCTCCGCCAACGCTGCGCGGCCTCGATGAAGATCCACACGGCCGTGAGCGCGAGCGCGATCCCATTGGCGAAGGCCGCGAGCACCTCGGCGCGCCGGAAGCCGTACGTGCGCGCGCGCGTCCGCGCTTGCCCCGCGATCCGCTGCGCGAAGATGGCGAGCCCGAGCGCCGCTGCATCCGCGAGCATGTGCCCGGCATCGGCGAGCAACGTGAGGCTGTTCGACCACCACCCCACGAACGCCTCCACGAACATGAACGACGCCGTCATCGCGAACGCCGCCACCAGGCGACGCATCGGCGTGGTTCGATGGTGGTGCGCGTGATTGTGGCTGTGCCCGGCGTGCCCGTGCCCTTCGTGATCGTGATCGTGGCCCGCGTGCTCGCGATCTCGTGCGCGATCGGCGGGGCCCGTGTGCTCGTAGCCGGCGTGGTCGTGGCCGGCATGATCGTGATCATGCCCCGCGTGATCGTGGCCGGCGTGATCGTGATCGTGGTCCGCGTGATCGTGAGCGGAGCGCGCGGGGCCGGCGTGGGAATGGCCGCTGGGGTCGGGGTCGTGATGCGACGCAGACCGGTCCGCCATGAGGAGAAGGGTAGTGCAGCGAGGCGCGCCGGAGAAACGTTCCCGTTCGACGCAGTGAGGTTTCTGGTTTCCCTGCGTTTTCTAGGTGCAGTCGAGCGGACGCCGCGATGGGGCCGGACGTGCACGACGGGCCGCGTGCATCCAATGCCCGATGGATCGAGAAGCGAGATGGGTCCGCCCCGATCCAGACCTCCACGCGTCTTGCCTATCGCGCCATCGGCCTTCGCATCGATGCCGCCACGTCGAGCATCTCGAGCCGCGTCCCCATCATCGACGACCACAAAAGCAAACCGCCGAGGCTTCGAGGCTGTGGCCTCGCGTGCCTCGGCGGCTCGCTCACGAATCGCTTGTGACTACACGCGCTCGATGATGGTCGCGATGCCCATGCCGCCGCCGATGCACAGCGTGATCAGCGCGGTCGCCTTGCCGGTGCGCTCCAGCTCGTCGAGGGCCGTGCCGATGAGGATCGCGCCCGTCGCGCCGAGCGGGTGACCGAGCGCGATGGCGCCGCCGTTCACGTTGATGCGGGCCGGATCGATGTCGAGCCGGCGCGCGGTCTCGAGCGGCACCGTCGCGAAGGCCTCGTTGATCTCCCAGAGATCGATGTCGCTCACGCTCATCCCCGCCTTCTTCAGCGCCTTCGCGGACGCGGGGGCCGGCGCGGTCAGCATGATCACGGGCTCGGCGCCCGCCGTCGCGACCGCGCGCACCTTGGCGCGGGTCTTGAGGCCGTTCGCCTTGGCGTACTCACCGGAGGCGAGCGCGATGGCGGCGGCGCCGTCGACGATGCCGCTGGAGTTGCCGGCCGTGTGCACGTGGTTGATCGCGCTCACCTGCGGGTAGCGCTTCAACGCGAGCTGATCGAGCGTCTCCCCATTGGGGCCGACCGGCGCCGCGCCCATGCCGACGAAGGCGGGCTCGAGCTTGGCGATGCTCTCGATCGTCGAGCCCGCGCGCGGGTGCTCGTCCTTGTCGAGGAGCGGCTTGCCCGCGAGATCGAGGACGGTGAAGAGGCTCTTGGCGAAGCGGCCCTCCTTGATCGCCTGCTCGGCCTTGAGCTGGCTCTGGAGGGCGAACTGATCGACGTCCGCGCGGGAGAAGCCCTCGATCGTCGCGATGAGATCGGCCGAGATGCCCTGCGGCACCTGCGTCAGCTTCTCGCGGAGGTGGAGGTTGTTCCCATCCATCCCGGCGCCGTCGGAGCCCATCGGCACGCGCGACATGCTCTCGACGCCGCCGGCGACCACGAGGTCCTGCTGGCCGGACATGACGCCCATGGCCGCGAAGTTGAAGGCCTGCGCGCCCGAGCCACAGAAGCGGTTCAGCGAGACGCCCGTCGCCGTGTCCGGCCAGCCGGCCGTGAGCACGGAGTTGCGCGCGATGTTCGCGCCCTGCTCGTTGACCTGGCTGACGCAGCCGACGACCACGTCCTCCACGTCCTCCTTGCGGAGCCCGCTGCGGCTCGCGAGTTGGTTGAGCACCTGCGCGAGGAGCTCCTGGGGGTGCATGTTGGAAAGGCCGCCCTTTCCGGCCTTGCCACGACCACGGGGGGTCCGAACCGCATCGACGATGAAGGCGTCACGCATGATGAATTCCTCCGGCGGGCACCCTTTAGCACGCGAAGGGTTGTCCCGTAACCCCCGGGAGGTTTGGGATATGCTGCCGTCGATGGGTGAAGCATCGCACCGACTTGTCTGGGTGGATCTCGAGATGACCGGCCTCGAGCCGGAGACCTGCAACATCGTCGAGATCGCCACCATCGTCACCGACTCGCAGCTCGAAATCATCGCCGAGGGCCCGAGCTTCGTCATCCGTCCCTCGGACGACGCGCTCGCGCGCACCTCCGCGTTCGTGCGCGAGCTGCACGAGAAATCGGGCCTGTGGGCGCGCATCCAGGCCAGCACCACCACGGTGGAAGAAGCGCAGGCCGCGACGCTCGCCTTCCTCGAGCAGCACTCCGCCAAAGGCACCTCCCCGCTCTGCGGCAACTCCGTGTGGAAGGACCGCGCCTTCCTCGAGCGCGAGATGCCCGACGTGGTGAAGTTCCTTCACTACCGAATGATCGACGTCTCGACGATCAAGGAGCTCGTGCGCCGCTGGTACCCGTCGAGCTACCACGCCCCCAAGAAGAAAGAGATCCACCGCGCCCTCGACGACATCCGCGAGTCGATCGAAGAGCTCAAGTGGTACCGCTCGCGCGTCTTCCTCCCGCCGCTCGGCTGAGTGCCATCCCTCAGACCGTCGAGCCAGCTCGAACGTCTCACGGCTTCGGGCTCGACGTCCTCTTTCTCGGTCGGCTCCCGAGCGCGAGCGCACGCGTGTAAGCCCGGCCGAGCGGCTTCGTTCTTCGCTCACCTCACGGCGGAGAACGAACCATGAACCGTTGGCTTGCCCATCTCTTCACCACCGTCCCGGTCGTCGCCCTGCTCTCCGGCTGCGCAGCCGCGCCTCCGCACGCGGCCGAGGCGCCGGCCCCCGCTGCTGCACAGGCGCCCGCGCCGCTCGCGCGCTCGTTCTACAGCAAGGACGCGAACGGCTCGCTCTCCGAAGGCGATCTCCAGCACGTCCTCGAGTCGCCCATCGATCTCCAGTTCCCCGCGCGCATCGGCGTGGTCCCGCTGGATCAGCCCTTCAACGGGCGCAGCAACGCGACCGTCACCGTGCGCAGCGTGGCCTCGCGCGACTTCGCGGCGGCCGTAGCAAGCAACGAAAACTTCTCGCACGTGAGCGACGTCTCCACCGAGCTGCCCAACAGCGGTGGCATCGAAGGTCTCCGTGTCCTCGCCGCGCGCTACCGCCTGCGTTACCTGCTGCTCTACACCGAGCGCTTCGAGGACGACACGCACCTCAACGGCCTCGCCTGGCTCTACCCGACGATCCTCGGCATGTTCGTGAGCCCCGGCGTGACCGTCGAGAGCCGCGGCTTGGCGCAGGCCGATCTGCTCGACGTGCGCACCGGCACGATCCTCTTCTCCGTGGTCGAGCCGCTCCACGTGAAGTCGAAGGAGTTCATGATCGGCGCCGGCCGCGCCCACCGCGACCTGCAAGCGAAGGCCGCCGCGGAAGCCGCCAGGCGCCTGGCGAAGAGCGTCACGCTGCAAACCAACCAGATGCTCGCCTACGCCGACGCCATGGGCCCGCACGAGGGCAAGGGCCGCCGCACGCTCCGCCTCCTCCCCGCCCCCGTCGCCGTCGATCGCCCGAGCGCGCCCTCACAAGTGGTGGCGCAGCCCTGAGTCGAGCGCCTTCCGAGATCAGATTTGAACGCAAAGGCGCAAGAGGCGCAAAGACGCAAAAAGACGTGGGAAGGATTCATCTCTCCCGCCTTTTTGCGTCTCTGCGTCTTCGCGACTTTGCGTTGAACCCTTTCCGAGACTCGACTTCAGCTCACCCCCCGAAGAGTCGGTGTCCTCCGAGGCCCAACACGAGACCCGCAATCAACGCGGCGACCATTCCAATCACCATCGCTCCCAGCGAAAACCGACGCTCACCGGCGGCCACGACCGGCGCGGTGGATGACAACGGCGTCGACGTCGCGGGCGTCGACGCCAACGTGGATTTCGCTTCCAATCGAGATATCGAATCTGGCTCCGGCACAGCAACCGATACCGGCCCAGGTAACGACGCGATGGGAGGGGGAATGAGCGGTGTCGCCACACCCATGGCCGCGTCCAAGAGCTCGATGGGTGGGCCCGACTCCGTGGTTTGCTCGTCGATGATGTCGGCGGGAGCGGTCGAGGGCCGTTGCATCAGGCGGGTCATCTCCGACGACTCCTCGGTCTCCTCGTCGGATACTCCGGCCAGCGAGGGCGGCGCCTGCTCGGTGGCGGCGTCGAGATCGAGCGCGGTGGCGCGCGCCACGCTCTGGAGCGCCGACAGCTCTTCCAACATCGCGTCGGCGTCGGCGAAGCGCGCTTCGGGCATGCGCTCGAGCGCGCGGGCCACAACCACACCAAGGCCGCGGGCGACGCGATCGAAGCGTGGAATCGAGAGCGCGGGCGCGGGCTCCGTGAGCTTCAGCTTGGCGTAGTCCATGTCCTCGGTGTCGCCGTACACGTGCCGCCCCGACACCGCGCGAAAGAGAATGGCGCCCACCGCATAGATGTCGGCCGCCCCCGTCACGTCGCGCGAGCTCAAGAATTGCTCGGGCGCCATATAGGGAATCGTGCCGACGGCCACGTCCGCCTGCGTGATGCTGGTGATGTCGCCCTCATCCTCGCCGCTGCCGGATTCCATCCGGCTCACGCCGAAGTCCACGATCACCGCGCGCCGCCGCCCGCCCGGGAGCGGCTCCAAGATGATGTTGTCGGGCTTGAGATCGCGGTGCACCACCTTCACGCGATGGAGATCGGCCACGGCCATCATGATGTCGGCGCCGAGCTCGATCGTCTCCTCGACGCTCAAACAACGCGCTTCGAGGACGTTGGCCAGCGGCTCGCCCTCGACGAAGTCCATCACCAGCACGAGGCCGAAGCGCCGGTCCTCCACGAAGTCCACGACGCGCGCCACGCGATCGCTGCGCACCCGACCGAGCAGGTACGCCTCGCGCCGAAAGCGCGCGACGAGCTGTTGATCGAGCGCCGCCGCCGGCAGCAACGTCTTCAGCGCCACGCGCACACCGATGGCCACGTGCTCACCGGCCCAGACCTCGCCCATGCCCCCGGATCCGATCTTCCGATCAAGCCGGTAACGACCGGCGATCACGGCACCCGGGTGGAGATCCATGCGTACGCCATGGTACCCGATCCCATCGCGTCGTGGCGTCTCGCGGTGTAGCGTCGCGATCGCCTCATGCGCGCGCGCTCGCCCTTCGTCTCGCACCTCGTCGCCGCGCTCGCCCTCGCCGCCTGCGCGAGCCCATCTCCACCTCCGCCGGCCGCACCTTCGCAGCCCGCCGCCGCTGCCCCCGCGCCGCCGCCCGATCCCTGCACCGTCGCCGCCGCGCAGCGCGCCCGCGTCAAAGGCCTCGTCGACGAAGGTCGCCTCGATCGCGCGCTCCGCGTGATCGCCCACGCCGACGCGCTCTGCGCGCGCACCGCGCCCGAGTCGCACGCACTCCGCCTCACCGCGCTCGTCGACCTCGGCCGCATCGACGAAGCGCGCGCGGCCGCCGCTGCGATCGATCGCGATCCCGCGGCATCTCCCGAGGCCCGCGAAGCCGCGGCCCGCGCCCGCGACGCGAAGCCGAGCACCGAGACCCTCGACGCGATCCTCGACGCGGCCTTCGCCGCCCAAGCGCACGGTAAAGCCGCCGAAGCGCAGCGCCTCTTCGATCGCGCCGCCTACCGCATCGAGCACGACGGCGGCGCGCGCCTCACGCTCGAAATCCGCAACGGCCTCGAAGCCGGATCCGGCCTCCCGTGGAAGAGCAACGGCGGCATCTTCCCGCGCTCCCTCGGCGTCATCGTGCCCGACGTCGCCGTCTCGCACGACGAGAAGCGCGAGGCCATCGCCGACGGCAAGCTCCTGCTCGTCACCGATCTCCGCAAAGGCAGGCTCCGCCTCCGCCTCGAAGGCCACGAGGCCAACATCACTTCGATTGCTTGGAGCTCAAACGATCGTCTCCTCGCCACCTCCTCCTACGACGGCACCGCGCGCATATGGGACGCAACCACCGGCAAAGCGCTGCTCGTGGTCAAGCCCGCCGACGTCGTCCGCAGCGTGCGCTTCCTCAAGCAGGACACGGTGCTCGCCTGCGTCCACGAGGACGCGAGCGCCTGGGACGTGGCCACCGGCCGGCTCCTCGGCCGCGCGGCGGGCACCGCGACGAGCGCCTCGGAGATCGATCCTGACGGCATCGTCACCATGACGGAGAACAACGTCCCCCGCGAGCGCTTCGATCTCTTCACCGCCGCGCGCCTCGACGCCCCCGTCCCGCGCGCCACCGCCTTCACATCCGACGACACCGTGAGCGTCGCCGCGTTCGCCGATCACCTGGAAATCCGGCGCCACCCCGGCGGCAAACGCGTCCGCTCGATCACCAACAAGGGCAGCGTGCAACGCGTGTGGATCACGCGCGACGGCAAGCGCATCGCCGCCGGCGAAGAGGATGAAGACTACGGCCCCATCCGCCGCATCAAGGCCTTCGACGTCGCCTCGGGCCGTCTCCTCGGCACGCTCCCGATCGCCGGCGACGCGGGCTACGGCGTCGTCGTCGCCGACGTCACCGCCGACGGCAAGATCGTGTTGCCGCGCGAAGGCGCGCTCCACGTCTTCGATCTTCGCAGCGGTCAGCTCGTACGCAAGCAGCCCAAGGAGAGCGCCTCGCGCCCGATCGACGGCCTCGGCGGCGACGACGCGCTCACCCCCGACTCCATCGCCTTCGCCGAAGGCGGCAGCGCGGTCGCCGTCATGCTCCATCGGGAGGAGGGCGACGATTGGCCCTCTCGCCTCGCGCTCCTCGATCTGCAGAAGCGCACGCTGCGCGACCTCGAGGACGCGCGCCCCTCCAACACCATGCGCTTCCTCCCGAGCGGCAAGCTCATGAGCTTTCACTACAACGACGTGACCACCTGGGATTTGGCGTCAGGCAAAGCTGACACGATCCTGCACGCCGACACTCTTCATGCCGGCGTCCTCCACGTCACCGACGACGCGCAGCGCGCCGTGCTCAAAGGCGCGCGCGACGCCATCTCCGTCATCGATCTCGCCACCCATCAGCGCACCCGCGAAGAGCAGGTCGCCGCTTACCTCGGCGCCACCGCGGACGGCCACGGGATCTACTTCGCGCAGCACGACCGCCGCCTCGCCCTCCTCGACACGCGCACCGGCAAGACGCGCATCCTCGCCGAGCCCGCCGAAGGCACGTGGAGCCAAGTGGCCGAAACGCGCGACGGCACGCGCGCGCTTCTCGTCGATCAGGTGAGCCCCACGCGCGCCGTCCTCTACACGCTCCCGCTCGCCGGCGGCCCTCCACGCAAGCTCGATCGCGCCCTCGAATCGATCGACGTCCTCGGCACCGTCGGCGATCGCGGCCTCCTCGTGCACATCCACGCGCCGGCTCCCAACGGCGTGGATGCGACGCAAATCCTCGACGCCGACAAAGGCACCTCGACGCTCACCATCCGCAGCGAGCTGTGGGAAGCGGGCAATATCGTGCCTACCGCCGGCGGCCATGTCTTCGCCGCCAGCTCGCGCCCCGAAGCGCTCTTCGGCTTCTGGTCGCTCGACGATGGAAAGCCCCTCGCCGCGCTCCGTGTCCTCAATCGTCGCCGCACGGCCTACGTCATCACCGCCGACGGCCATCTCGAGATCTTCGGCGACCCCGCCGACGTGCTCGACAAGCACGCTTACTGCCTCGCCGGCACGCGGGTTCATCCCGTGGAGGTTTGCCAGGAGCGCGCCCAGGCCGTCGGAATCTTGCGCGGCCTCCTCACGAACGACTTCTCGTGGCGCAATCCATAACGCCCCGCGATAACATGCGCCGCATGAACCTGCTTGAGACTCGCATTCCTTGGTTGGTGTCCGCCGTGCTCGCGCTGGCCGCGTGCGGCGGCAGCGTCGTCGTCCCTCCCGGCAGCGGCGGCAACGGTGGCAACGGCGGCAACGCGACCTCGTCGTCCACTGGCAGCAACCTCAACTGCAGCGCCGGCTGCCCCAAAGGCACCGTCTGCCTCCTCGGCTCGAACGAGTGCGTGCCTTCCTGCCAATTCGAAGGCTCGACCCCCTGTGACAAAGGCCTCGTCTGCGATTTCTGCGCGACCAGCTCGTGCGACATCTGCGACGACTGCATCGCCGCCTGCCTCCCGGCACAACCCGGCAAGTGCGACGATCAAAACGACTGCCCTGACGGCCAAGTCTGCATCTACGGCAGCGGCGAATGCGCCCCTGCCTGCTCCGAGGCGTCGCCGCAGTGCCCGAATCCCGATCAGGTCTGCAACACCTGCGCAACCTCTTCCTGCCCCGGCTGCGACGACTGCTTGGGTGCTTGTACGGGCTCGTTCTAAAGCCCGTCGAGATATCGAATCTACAAACGCCGGCGGCGCGAAGACCGGAGCATCTGCTCCGAGCCTTCGCGCCGCTCGCGCCGATCGTGGAGCGCGGTGAGCGCCGGATGCGCTCACCCGCGCTCCCCATCCATCAGAACTGCGCCGCCTCGGTCGACTCGGCGAGCGCCAGCGTCGAAGCGAGGCCGCCCGACACCACCTGGGCCACCTGATCGAAGTAGCCGGTGCCGACCTCGCGCTGGTGCCGAGTCGCCGTATACCCGTTCTCCTCGGCCTTGAACTCCTTCTGCTGGAGCTCCGAATACGCGCTCATGCCGCGCTTGCCGTACTCGCGCGCGAGCTCGAACATCCCGTAGTTGATCGAGTGGAAGCCCGCGAGGGTGACGAACTGGAACTTGTAGCCCATGGCGCCGAGCTCGCGCTGGAACTTGGCGATGGTCGCGTCGTCGAGGTGCTTCTTCCAGTTGAACGAAGGCGAGCAGTTGTACGCGAGCAGCTTGCCCGGGAACTTGGCGTGGATGCCTTCGGCGAACTGCTTCGCCTGGGCGAGGTCGGGCGTCGAGGTCTCGCACCACACGAGATCCGCGTAGGGCGCGTACGCGAGACCGCGCGCGATCGCCGTCTCCACACCGCTCTTGATCTCGAAGAAACCCTCGCTCGTGCGCTTGCCCGTGATGAAGGCCTTGTCGCGAGGATCGATGTCCGAGGTGAGCAGCTTGGCGCTGTCCGCGTCGGTGCGGGCCACGAGGATGGTGGGCACGCCGAGCACGTCGGCCGCGAGGCGCGCGGCCACGAGCGTGCGAATGAAGTGGCTCGTGGGCACGAGGACCTTGCCGCCCATGTGGCCACACTTCTTCTCCGAGGCGAGCTGATCCTCGAAGTGCACGCCGGAGGCGCCCGCCTCGATCATGCCCTTCATCAGCTCGAAGGCGTTGAGCGGACCGCCGAAGCCGGCCTCGGCGTCGGCCATGATCGGGAGCAGCCAATCATGCTGCGTCTTGCCCTCGGCGTGCTCGATCTGATCGGCGCGGAGGAGCGCGTTGTTGATCCGGCGCACCACGGAAGGCACGCTGTTGGCCGGATAGAGGCTCTGATCCGGGTACATCGACGAAGCCTCGTTGTTGTCGGCCGCGACCTGCCAGCCCGAGAGGTAGATCGCCTTGAGGCCCGCGCGCGCCTGCTGCATCGCCTGGTTGCCGGTGACCGCGCCCAGCGCCGCGACGTACGGCTCCGTGTGCAGGAGCTTC
The DNA here is from genome assembly GCA_001931535.1 of Minicystis rosea. Taxonomy (GTDB): domain Bacteria; phylum Myxococcota_A; class Polyangia; order Polyangiales; family Polyangiaceae; genus Minicystis; species Minicystis rosea. The sequence continues at coordinate 12,110,051 of CP016211.1, read as the reverse complement.
CAGAGCTTCCGCGCGCCCATGTCGGCGAGCGAATACTCGATGCGGTACGAGCCGCGCAGCTTGCGGACGTCCTCCTGGCTGTACGGACGCACGACACCTTCCCAACGTCCCGGAAGGGTCTCTTTGCTGATGGGCGCGAGGTCGGCGACCGGATCGAACGAGCTCACGGGCGATGCTGCGGACATGGACGATCTCCTTCTTGGTCGTGTTCGGTTCGGACGACGGCCGGCTCTCCGGCCTCTCGATTTCAGGATGCGACGGGACGGTCGGTGAGCGCCTCGTACGCAGGCAACGTGAGGAAGTCTTCGAACGCATCCGCCGTCGACAGCCGCTCGAAGAGCGCCACCGCTTCGTCGAAGCGTCCTTGGGTGAAGCGCTCTTCACCGAGCTCCGCGCGCAGCGCCGCCATCTCCTCGGCGAGCACCGTGCGGAACAGCTCGGCCGTGACGACCGCGCCCCCTTCGAGCGTGGCGCGGTGATGAATCCACTGCCACACCTGCGCGCGCGAAATCTCGGCCGTCGCCGCGTCCTCCATCAAGTGATAGAGCGGCACGCACCCGAGCCCGCGCAGCCACGCCTCGAGGTACTGCACGCCCACGCGGATGTTGTGGCGGAGCCCCGCCTCCGTGCGCGTGCCCTGCGGCACGATCACGAGATCCGCGGCCGTCACGTGCACGTCGTCACGCCGCACGTCGAGCTGATTCGGCCCCTTCACGAACTCGTCGAAGATGCCTTTGGCGATGGGCACGAGCCCCGGGTGCGCCACCCAAGTCCCATCGTGCCCGTCCTTCACTTCACGGAGCTTGTCGGCCCGCACCTTGGCGAGCGCCGCGTCGTTGGCGGCTTGATCGTTCTTGATCGGGATCTGCGCCGCCATCCCGCCCATCGCGTGCACGCCGCGGCGGTGACAGGTCTTCACGAGGAGCTGCGTGTACGCCCGCATGTTGGGCTGCTCCATCGTCACCTGGCTGCGATCGGGCATGACCGCCTTGGCGTCGCTCCGCAGCTTCTTGATGAAGCTGAAGATGTAATCCCACCGCCCGCAGTTGAGCCCCGCCGAGTGCTCGCGCAGCTCGTGGATGATCTCGTCCATCTCGAACGCGGCCGGCAGCGTCTCGATGAGCACCGTCGCCCGGATGCTCCCGCGCGGGACGCCGAGCTTCTCCTGCGCCTTCACGAAGACGTCGTTCCAGAGCCGCGCCTCGAGGTGGCTCTCCATCTTCGGCAGGTAGAAGTAGGGCCCGCTGCCGTTCTCGATCAGCGCCTTCGCGTTGCGGAAGAAGTAGAGCCCGAAGTCGAAGAGCGACGCCGGCACCGGGCGCCCGTCGACCTCGAAGTGCTTCTCCACGAGGTGCCATCCACGCGGCCGCACCATGAGCGTCGCCCGATTTGGTTTGAGCTCATACGATTTGCGGCTCGCGGGATCCGTGTATTGAATCGTCCCGCGGATGGCGTCGGAGAGGTTCTGTTGCCCCTCGAGCACGTTCTGCCAAGTCGGCGCCGTCGCGTCCTCGAAGTCGGCCATGAAGACGTTCGCGCCCGAGTTGAGGGCGTTGATGATCATCTTCCGATCGACGGGCCCCGTGATCTCCACGCGGCGATCGAGGAGGTCCTTCGGGATCGTCGGACCTTTCCAATCTCCCTCGCGCACGCTCTTGGTCTCGGCGAGGAAGTCGAAGCGCTCACCCGCGTCGAGCCGCGCTTGCACCTCGCGTCTCCGCAGGAGCAGCACCCCGACCCGCGGCGCGAACGTCCGCACGAGCTCCGCCACGAAGCGCGCCGCTTCGGTGGAAATCACTCCCTCCGCCCCGGGCACCGGCGGCCCGAGCACGCGCACACCGGGGGGAAGCAACGGGCCAGTAGGTGCAACGGTCATATACAGGCTCCCGGGCTCGACGGCGTTCACAACGCTTCGCGTCGTTACAGAGCAAGTTCTCAGCCATTCCTTGCAATAGATCAACAAACATCATGAATTCCGGTTGTTAATCGTGTGAGCCCGAAACATTTACTTGCTGTCAATCAGTCAACCTTGTAAAGATTCCGCAGCGGCACGTCTGGACTTGGAGGTCGATCGGTGGCCGAGAACGCGCCCCTCGGGGCCAAGCTCCGCGCCCTGCGCCGGCGCGAGAACCTCACCCAAACCGAGCTCGCGGATCGGCTCGCCATCTCGGCGAGCTACCTCAACCTCATCGAGAACAACCGCCGGCCGCTGACGGCGCCGTTGCTCATTCGGCTCGCGCAGATCTTCCAGCTCGATCTGCACGCCTTCGCGTCCTCGGACGACGCGCGCCTCGTCGCCGATCTGCTCGAAGCCTTCGGCGATCCCATCTTCGAGGCCCACGGCCTGACCAACGCGGACCTGCGCGATCTCGCGGTCACCTCGCCCAACGTCGCGCGCGCGGTGCTCACGCTCTATCGATCGTACGCCGCCGCGAAGGAGTCGGTGTCGACCCTCGGCGAGCGCCTCTCCACGGGTGAAGGCCTCTCGGGTGTCGACCCGGGCCGCCTCCCTTCGGAGGAGGTCAGCGATCTCATCCAGCGGCACATGAACCACTTCCCCGAGCTGGAAGAGGCGGCCGAGCAGCTCTGGAAGCAAGCCGAGCTCGACGCGGACGACGTCTATCGCGGCCTCGTCCGCTGGCTCGCGGCCGTGCACCGCATTCAAGTGAAGGTCATGCGCGTGGCCGACGAGCGCAAGGCCATGCGCCGCTTCGATCCGGATCGCGGCGTCATCACCATCTCCGAAGTGCTCCCGCCGCGCAGCCGTCGCTTCCAGCTCGCGCATCAGGTCGCTCTCATCACGCAGTCCACGCTCCTCGATCGGCTCACCCGCGACGAGCAGCTCACCACGCCCGAGTCCCGCGCCCTCGCCCGCGTCGCGCTCGCCAACTACTTCGCGGCCGCGCTGCTCATGCCTTATCAACCCTTCGTCGAGGCCGCGCGCGCCGAGCGTTACGACATCGAGCTCCTCGCGCACCGCTTCGGCGCGAGCTTCGAGCAGGTCTGTCATCGCCTCACCGCGCTGCGCCGCGCCGGCGACGAAGGCGTGCCCCTCCACTTTCTCCGCATCGACATCGCCGGCAACATCTCCAAGCGCTTCAGCGGCTCCGGCATCCGCTTCGCGCGCTTCGCCGGCGCCTGCCCGCGGTGGAACGTCCACGCCGCCTTCATGACCCCGGGCATGATCCGCACGCAGCTCTCCCGCATGGAAGATGGCAGCGTGTACTTCTGCATCGCCCGCACCGTGCGCAGCGACCGGGGCGGCTACAACGCACCTCACACCGTGCAAGCCATCGGCCTCGGTTGCGACATTCGTCATGCCCGGGAGCTCGTCTATTCCGACGGCATCGACGTCGACAACCCCAACGCCGCCACGCCCGTCGGCGTCACCTGCCGCATGTGCTCCCATCTCGACTGCGAGCAACGCGCCTTCCCCGCCCTGCAACACCCTCTCCGCATCGACGAGAACGTGCGCGGCGTCTCCTTCTTCGCCCCCGTCGATTCGGCCAAGAAGAACGAAGCGCTCTTGAAGATCGGGCGCGCCCAAGGCGCAGAGAAGAAAGAAGGCACGGGCACGAAGGGGCGATGAGGGCTCACCCCGCGCGGAGAAGCCGACGGGGGCGCTCGATTCCGCGCGCCTCCAGCATCGCCGAGAGCCTCGCCGCATCGTGCGGCGCTTGGCCGAGCGCCGTGTTGTCGAAGTAGACGTACACGTCGCGCCCGGCCTTCGCCCAAGCCCTCACCCGATCGGCCCACGCGGCGAGGACCTTGGTCTCATAACGGCTTCTGTACAGCTCCGTGTCGCCGTGGAGTCGAACGTAGACGAAGTCGGACAGTGGATCATCGAGCATGGGATATCGACCTGCGGTATCCGCCACGACGATGGCGGCCCCGTGCCGCGCCATCAGGCGTCGAAAGGCCGGGACATCGAAGGTCGGGTGACGCACCTCGAAGGCATGTCGATAAGGCACACGCGCGGCGGCGCGCACGAGGGCGCCGTGGGTGAGGTGGTCATCGTGCTTGCGAGCGAGCGCCTCGGCTTCGTGGGCCGTGCGGGGCAAGCGTTCGAGGAACGTGGCCAGGCGATCTTCGTGGAAGCCGAGCCCCGGCGGGAGCTGCCAGAGGAATGGCCCCGTGGCCGCGCCCAAGGCGAGCACGCCGCTCGCGAAGAAGTTGGCGAGCGGAGCTTCGATGTCACGAAGCTTCTTGTCGTGTGTGACGAAGCGGGGGCCTTTCACCGCGTAGACGAAGCCGGGCACCGGCACCGCGCGCGCCCACGCATGAAACGAAGCGGGCGACTTCAAGCTGTAGAAGGTGCCGTTGAGCTCGATGCTGTCGAATCGGCTCACGGCGTGGGCGAGGAACCGACTCTGCGGCAGATCGGTGGGATAGAATCCACCACGCCATTCCGGATAGGCATACCCGCTGATTCCGACCCAGACGCGCCCGATCGCCCGGCCTCTCGCGTGACCACGATGCTTGTCCACCTCGAGAAGATGTGAGGCGCGCGCGAGCGCCGTCACCCCCACCCGCCGTGTCGTGACGCATGGCGCCGCCCGAGCTCGATCGGCCTCGTGATCGTGGGGAGCGTGCGCCCCGCGGGATCGGCTGGTTTCCCTCGCACGGTGATCCTAGGATGCGCCGTCATGACCGAAGACATCAGCGAGCTCACGGCGCGATACACGTACGGAACCTGGCGCGCGCAGCGCGGGTGGAAGCCGCTCCACGTCACCAAGGCGGAAGGGTCGTATTTCTGGGACGCGTCGGGGAAGCGCTATCTCGACTTCTCGTCACAGCTCGTCTGCTCGAACCTGGGGCATCAGAACCAGGCGGTCATCGACGCCATCTGCAAGCAGGCGAAGGAGCTTGCCTTCATCAGCCCGGCGCACACGTGCGACGTGCGCGCCAACCTCGCGCTCAAGCTGCTCGAGGTCATGCCCAAGGGCCTCGACAAATTCTTCTATGCGACCTCGGGCACGGAGGCGAACGAGGCGGCCATCAAGATCGCCCGCATGTATACGGGCAAGCACAAGATCCTGGCCCGCTATACGTCGTACCACGGCTCCACCGCCGGCGCGGTCGCGGCCACGGGCGATCTGCGCCGCTGGTTCGTCGAGCCGACAGGCAAGATCCCCGGCGTCATCTTCGGGCCCGAGTCCAACTGTTATCGCTGTCCGCTCGGGCAGACCCATCCGAGCTGCAACACGGCTTGTGTCGATTACCTCGCGTACATGATCGATCACGACGAGAACGTCGCCGCGATCCTCATCGAGCCCATCGTCGGCACCAACGGTGTCCTCGTGCCGCCGCCCGACTACCTGCCCAAGCTCGCCGCCGCCGCGAAGAAGCGCGGCGTGCTGCTCATCTGCGACGAGGTGATGACGGGCTGGGGCCGCACGGGCAAGTGGTTCGCCTGCGAGCACTGGGGCGTGACGCCGGACATCCTCACCACGGCCAAGGGCGTCACCAACGCCGCCGTTCCGCTCGGCATCACCGCGACGAGCCGCGCCATCGCCGACTTCTTCGAGGACAACTTCTTCGCCCACGGCCACACCTACGAAGCGCATCCCCTCACGCTCGCGCCCGCCATCGCGGCCATCGACGAGTATCGCCGCCTCGATCTGATGAACCGCTCCACCCAGATGGGCGAGCTGCTCGGCCAAAAGCTCAAGGCCCTCATGGCCAAGCACCCTTCGATCGGCGACGTGCGCGGCCTCGGCCTGTTCTGGTGCGTGGAGCTCGTGAAGAACCGCGCCACCAAGGAGCCGTTCAACACGCCGCAGGACAAGGCCGCTCGCAAGCCGCTCGTCATCGACGCGGTCGCCGGCGAGATGACCAAGCGCGGCGTGACCGTCCTCTCGTGGGTGAGCCACCTGGTGATTGCGCCGCCGCTCATCGTGACGGAGGAGCAGATCGACGAGGGCGTGGCGGCGCTGGATGCGGCGTTGTCGATCGCGGATGCGAAGGTCGAGGCGTGAGCCGGAATTAACGCAAAGGCGCAAAGACGCAGAGGCGCAAAAAGACGCAAAGAGGGTTTGAGCCTTCTCGTCTCTTGCGCCTCGCGACTTCGTATCTCCGGTGTTCGAGATACGGTATTTGGTTGAAGAGGGGGACGGCTCAGCGGGCAGCGCTTTCGGCGCGACGCTTGGCTTCCTCGACGTCTTTCGTGAGCTCTTTCACGTGACGATCCTTCTCCTCGCTCTCCCATTCGGCGTCGGAGAAATCGCGGAGCACATAGGTCTTGGTGGTGTACACCGTGCCTTCGAGGGCGGGTATGAGCTCGCGATCGGGGTGGGTGTCGGGGAGGAGGCGAAAGCCCTCCAAATCGCGGAGGCGAAAGGGCGCACGGGCGCCTTGATCGCGGATGAGCTTGCCGAACAGGGTGAGATTCGCCTCCTGCCGGCCGGCCGCGAGCTCTTCGTTGAAGGATAGATAGGCGAACGATCGCCCCTCGGCATCGTCCACGCGCGCCGCGAGCACGTAGCGGCCGGGCTCGATGACGTTCATCTCGACATGGAGCCCGAGCGAGCCCTGCTCCAGCGTCTCGCGCACTTGGCCCGTGAAGGTGGCTGGAGCCGCGGGCGTATACACGACCTCGAAGGAGGCGCCGCCCGACTCGCCGGCGACCACGAGATCGAGCGCGACATGAATGGCACCGTGGTAGCCCTGAAAGCCTTGGGCGCTGGGCTGGAACAGGGCGCGCATGGCTTGATGGCTTTCGGCGGGAGCGAAGGTGATCGGCACCGGCGCGCGTGCCCCGGCGTCGCTCACGTCGGGTGACGGCCCAGCCATGGCGCGCTGCACTTCGCAGGTCGCGGGGCCTTCGCTGGTCACGCACGTGAGGGAGAACGTGACGCGCTCGTCGCCGACGAGGAACAAGCGATCTTGCTCCAAGGTGACCTTGGCGTCCGTGAGCTTCCCATCCTTGCGCGCGAGCGGCAGCGTGACCGCGGCGACGTGATGGGGTGTCATCTGATCGGGCTGCTCCGCCATCGGCCGCGATCCGGGCGGATACCGCGTCGCTTCGCGGTAGGAAGTGAGCGTGTGCTGCGCGCGCGAAAGACGCTTCTGCCAGAGCTCGCGCGCGTCGTCCGCCGTCGCCGTGGTTGCCTCCGCCGCGGCCGACGAAGAGCGCGACATCGGCATACGTGCCTTGCCCGGAGCACGCGTGTCGCTCGCCTGCGTATCCCGAGCGAGCAATGCCTCTTCCGACGGCGCCCGCGCGCTCGGGCGAAGCACGTACGCGAGGATGGCAGCCCCGGCGACGATGGCCGCTCCCCACGCGGCGCGCCGGCGCGGCCCGTCAGTAGGCGTAACTCACCGCATCCTGGCGCACCTTGCCCATGATGCCGCCCCAACTGCCGTTCGTGTAATGGTTGTAGCTCTCGCCGTCGTCGCGAAACGACGTCGAGTGATAAGACCACTTGGAGACCGACCCCGTGGCCGACGTCCCGAGGTTGAGCGTGCCATCACAGAGCAGGTCACCCGGGTTGCAGAAACCACCCGTGCCGGAGAGCCCACCGGAGGAGTGATATGCGATCGCCTCGTCGTCCTGCCCCGGCAACACGCCCGAGTACGCCGTGCCCTTGGCCCCGGCGAACATGTAAAACCAGCTCCCCCGCGTGGTGTTGTGGTTGTAGAGCGCGCGCATGGTGCCCGTCCGCAGGTCGGACGTGAGCGCGTCACCGACCGCCCAATACCCGAGATTGGCGAGCTCGCTCCCGCCGCCCGCGCCGCCGCCGACGTCGACCCACTTGATGTTCCACCCCGTCTGCGTACCGCCCGCGTTGCTGCACGTCCCATCGGCTGCCGGAGAAGGGCTCTTCACCGATCGCGAGCTGCCGCCATACATGGCCAGCGCATACCCGATCTGCGCGTCACCGGCGCTGTGCGCGGCGACGTAACACCAGTTGGATCCGGTGCAGAAGCAATCGAGCGCATTGCGGATCTTCCCGTTGGAGTCCGAGATGCGGCTCACTCCATCCCAATTGACAGCCTTCTTGTTGACGCCCGCCGCCGTCGAGGCCGAGCCCCAATAGCTGAAGTCGGCGTAGTTGCCCGGCTTGGTGCTCTGCGACGTGTTCCGGCCGTGGATCCAAAGGGTGTAGTTGGTCGCCGACGCGGAGGAGGCGACCAAGAGGCCAGCGGCGGCGGTCAGCGTGGCGAGAACCGAGGAGCAGGCGCGAGGCATGCTCCGATGACATCGGAGGGCGGCTGGGTCGTCAACAACAGCCGATGGACGTGCGGGCGAATCACCCTCTCATACGGCGGTGCCGCTCATCAGCAGATGTAGTCAGAATGGTAGATGGATTTGGCAAAAGTGCGGCGGCGCTGAACGGGCAACGGGCAGGGCGAAATGATGGCGTGCGGACGAAGGAGCCCGTGAGGGACCATGGGTTGAGCGCCCGGGGTAGAATTCCCGCTGCTCTCTCAACCCCGGCACACGGCATGAGACCGTGGCGGAGTCGGATGAGCCCCCACGTTCGACGCTCGAGGTCTCGCGACGGCGAGACTATCTAGCGAATCCGGCACCGGCATCTGCCGGCTCCAATGTCAAAGAGACTCCTGGCCGAGCGATGAACACGACATAATCAAGCTTGCCATCCGATGTATGGACGGGAGGCACTGCGCGAAAGCCGCTGGTCGAAGAGGTGAGCGAAGGGCTGGCATCCGGTGACGACGGCATTGAGAAAAGACGCATCAGAAAGTCGTTACTGGTCGTAATGCTCTCGTGAACCACCTGTAGGCGACAGAACTCCGAGCGACACTCTAGAGACACGAAGCGGCTTGTCGGAGGCATCTGCGCATCGATGATAGGACGATAATCGCGCTCCGCATCGGCAGCCCACGTTGGGTCCCGAGCTTCCTTGGAGAATCGCTCTTTGTAAATTTCGCCCAACTCCTCCGCCGTATGGGCCTTCTTGCTCGTAGGGGGGCGCGCATTCGACTCGAGCGCGCTCAGTCGCGCAGAGATTTGCGCGTCGTCGCGCCTTCGACTCCAGAGCTGATTCATAACCGCGCCCACACCTACCACCGCCACGAGCCCGAGCATGATTTTCCAGGCAGGCATACAAGCTCCCCACGAGCAAGAGTCCATCCTACATGCGCACTAGGTTAACAGCCTGTTGATTCTCTGCGGTGCGCTCCGAGGCGTTGGTCGCCTCCCTCGGAATCGCGGAGGATTCCTGGGTCGGCTCCCGAGGTTCGGAGCGCTCGCGACGAAATCGACAGGCTGTTAACCGTCAGCATCGATCTCCATGCTGAACATGTTGAGCTTGGTGTAGTATTGCCCCATGTCGACCTTCGTCAGCACACTGCCGAAAGCAGGGACATTGAGGAGCCACACTGTAATCGTCTGAGGCACGGTGTCCCCGCCGCTGCCAGCCGTGGACGTCTCACCACATTTCGGCAGACTGGTCGTCACAAGATTTCCTTCCTCATCGTACGCAAAAGCCGTGGCACAGACGTAGTACGGCGTTTGGGTCACATCCCCCATCCCTGCCTCAGCAGCCAACGTGAGCTTCACATCCTGCTCGATGGAGTTGTCGTAAGGCATCGAGAACCACTCAGAGTCTGATACCCCATAGTTATTGATGAGACCGCAGAGGCCACCAGGAGCGATCGCACCAACGCCGCTAGTAGACATTTGATTCCAACGAAGCAACCTGGCGTGCGTCGGACACAAACTCCGCGTAATCGTCCCCGAGTACGCTGCGTTCGCGTCAGAAGCGACGAGAGCCATGCAGAGAGAAGCTCCCACGACCAGAGATGCGGACACCAGCAAGTTCTTCATGAGCCATACTCCTTACGCAGAAACAGCATACCGCGCTTCAGACGCCATTGGCCGTCCAACGCATCTCAAACCAGTCCAAGCTCGATCCGTTCTGCCCCCGCACGCTGAGCACAACAGCACCGTTGGCGGGCACAGTAACGCCCACGCCCAGAGTCTGCTGCGTAAGGGTGGTTCCGGTGGACGGCTGAAGCGCCGAGATAGCGATAAAATTCCCGTTGGCGTCGTACGAGTATGCCTGGATACCCACGTTCGAGCCGTGCGTACTATCAGTACCATGCACACCGAGGTAGAATGAAGCGGTCTGAGAAGCGGTAGCTTCGTACGGCACCGACAACGTCGCGTACGTGTAGGCGCTTCCCGTGATTCCACTTGCTTTCAGACCGCAGCCGTTCACGAGATCACGCCAGCCAAAAGAGGCGCCTTGGTTGGTTTGCACGTAGATAGTCCCCGGACAGGCCGTCCGGCGAGTGATGCCACTATAACCCGTCGCATGAGCGTCAGTTACCGGCAGCCCCACAGCAACTGCCGAAGCCAGCGCAGCAAAAACAGTCCACTTATTCATACCAGATCCCTTCCATACGCAGCAGGTAATCAGAGTGGCACTCACGTTCCGACGACGTACTGTTGCCAATTGATCATGTCCACGGTCGCACTGCCCTTCGCGGCAATGAGGACAGAGATGGTCCCCTCAGCCGGAACCGTCACCAGCGCCCCATAGAGCATCTGCTGGGTGACCGTGGTTCCCGCGGTGCAGTCAGCCGTGCTTTGCGCGCTGAAATTCCCCGCGCTGTCGAACGTCTTCAACTGGATGCAGGCTGCGTTTGCTGAACCGTCCCCGTGTACGGCGATCTGCACGCTGGGCGCCTGAAGACCGGACGCTGCCGAGAGGTTCGCGTCGTAGGGAATCGACACCCAGGCTTGCGCCTGAACCGACGAAAAAGGCGCAATCCGACAGGGATGGTCGTCGTCAACGACCCACCAGGTATTGTTGCTGTTGCCCCACCCCGTCCCAACATTATGATAAATCGACGCTACGGCACTCGGACAGATGCCACGATTAGGATACCCGGAATAGGCAGCATCCGCATTGCTTGCTACGAAAGAGAGTGAAGCAGACATCACTGCCGTCAACGCGGCCGAGACAGCACGTTTCATGTGTTCCTTTCCGATCGACGCGCATGCGTCGTCCTACGACGGGCTTTATCCATTGATGGCACCAATACCCGTCGGGGTTTCCATTACACTGAGATCATGCATTCCGTCAAGGTCATTCGCTTTCTACCTAACCTGACATCGGCCTCATGCAGACGTGTATGCACGGAAATGGTCGAGTTCCAGCATCGCACTAATTCCCACCAGCCCTTATTGTTCACATACCCCCACTCCGCCTCACCGAGAGGGTTTGAATCTTCTCCAGTTCGCGGTCAACAGAGAGTCCGGGCTACGTTTGGACAGGCCCAATATGAAACGACAGCTACGAGCGTTCAGCGCGGAGCTCAAGGCGGAGACGGTGCTGCGCTGCAACACCGGTGACCACGGAATCGGGCAGGTGCCCTAGTACTACAACAGCACCTAAATCACCGCGCGGGAACCGAGATCAACTCGTGAAGTAGATGAAAATACGCGGGCATCCTCGCTCGTTTGGGAATCGCCAAACACCCAGCGAGAGAGGAAACCCGCGTGAACAGTGTACCGCCGGATGGGGCGGGGCGAGCGCCGCCAAATGATCCGCATCGGTCGCAAGCTCGGCGACCCCGCCACGGCGCTGCGCTTTCAGATCGTCGCCAAGCTCGGGTTGGGCAAGAGCAGCCCCGAGGTGGCTGAGGCCTTGGATGTCGCACGATCCTTGGTGGTGAAGGTGGCGCACCGCTTTGCGAAGGAAGGCCTCGCAGGGCTTTGCGACAAGCGGCGGTTCAATGGCCGGCCCAAGGTGGATCGAGGGTTCCTCTCGCGCGTCAGGGCTCTGGTCCGCCGTACACCGGAGGACTTCGGCTGGCGCCGACCGACATGGACCCGCGAGCTGCTCTGTTTGCAGATGAAGAAGGAAGGAGGCCCTTCGGTGGCGGTGTGCACCATGGGGCGTGCGCTCGCGCGCCTCGGCGCGCGACTTGGCATGCCCAAGCCTATCGTCGTGTGTCCGTGGAAGCGCGACGCACGTAAGCGCCGGCTGGCCGAGATCCGTGCGCTCGAAGCGCGCTCCAGCGCCAAGGAGCCCGTGCTCTACGGCGACGAGGTGGACATTCACCTCAACCCGCGGCTCGGGCGCGACTGGATGCTCCCGGGGCAACAGCGGCGTGTCGTCACGCCGGGCAAGAACAAGAAGTTCTACCTGGCCGGCGCGCTCGACGTGCGCACCGGAGCGCTGCACACGACAGGCCTCGCGCACAAGCGTGCCGCGCTGTTCTGCGAGCTTCTCCGCGTCTTGGCGGAGAGCTACGCCCATGCAACGCGTATTCACCTCATCGTCGACAACTACGGTATCCACTCCGCTCACGCGACCCGCCGCTTCCTCGAAGCCCCGGGGCGGTCGCATCGTCCTGCACTTCCTGCCTCCCTACTGCCCAGATGCGAATCGGATCGAGCGGGTATGGCAAGACCTGCATGCCAACGTCACGCGCAATCACCGCTGCCGAACCATGAAAGCCCTGCTGAACAATGCCCGCGACTACCTCATCGGGTACGTTTGGCGACGTAAGACGGGCGTTGCGCCGATGCTCAGGCTGGCAGCTTGATGTTGTTCACGGATCGCGCTCGGTGATTTAGAGCGGTTTTCGCTCGAGTGCGGTACAGCCGGTCTTCGGCGAGGCGCGAGCTCGACCAAGTGGCGTGGGCGCGCGCGATTGGACCGGGCGCGGACGAGCGCGACGACGAGGTCGTCGGATGTAGCCTTTCAGCGCGAACCAGCCCTGCGCGTCCTGCCGAAAGACCTTGTCGACCCCACGGACCATCGCGTCGTAAACCGCCGGCACGGTGCGCGGAGCTGCGGCGCGAAGGGCCTCCTTGACCTTGGAGCCGCAGTTCTCCACCGGCGACAGGTCTGGCGAATACGCGGGCAGAATCCAATAGCGAACGCCTCGAGCACGGAGCGCTTGGCGCACGCCGCGCAGGCGATGCGCGCCAAGGCCGTCGGCAATGACCACGTCTCCGCGCTTCAGCTCGGGCATGAGCACTTGGCGCACGTAGACATCGAAGTGCTCACCGTTCATCGCCCCCTTAAAGGCCCACGGTGCGACGACACCTCGCAGGCCAAGCCCCATCACCAGCGTGATGTTCGGGTCCGGGTTGGTGGGGACCTTGCCATAGGCACGCCTGCCGCGAGGCGCGCGCCCATAGCGACGCGTCATGCCGAGATGAGCGCCAAATTCGTCGACGAAGATCAGCCGTCGCGCCCCCGCCGCCAACGCTCGACGGCGGAACCTGCGGCGCGCGACTTGGACATCGGGCCTGTCTTGTTCGCTTGGACAGAGCGTCTTTTTTTTCGCGGCAAACCAAGCCGCTTCAGCGTCCGGCACATCGTCGGGCGGCTCACGCGCGCACCTGTGCGGCGCTCCAGCAGCTCGATCAGCTCATCCAGGGTTCGATCGTTCTTCTCATCCACGAGCGCCTGTAGTTGCTGTGCTCCGGCCTCGTCGATCTTCGAGACCCTTCCGCCACCGTGCGGACGAGGCGCAACGCTCCCGGTTGTCCGCTCGAGACTGAGATAGTCCTGCACAGTGCTGAGAACGACGGCGAAACGCTCCGCGATCTCTCGCATGCTTCCCTCGCCGTTGCGGTAGGCGTCAACAATCCGCTGTCGCAAGTCGACACTGTACGGTCCCATGCGCGGAGCCCGCGCAGCCCGCATGCCATCACCCTGCCGGGCGTTCTCTGCTTGTACCGAACCCGAGTGGAAACCGCTCTAGACAGCAGCGCTCCCGGCTCAAGGGAGCCAGCCCATGAGCACCTCCTCACGAACCGAGCGCCCTGTGCCGAAGCTCGATGCTTTCGGCGAAGATTTCGCCGCCTTCCACGCACGTGTGGGTTCCGGAAACTCTGCCTGGTTCATTCCAGAAACTCTGGCCAGGTCTACGGCTCAACGAAACGCTCGCTTGGCCAGGGGTGCACGATCCGTGGTAGTTGACGTGCCCGCGCATCACGGCCGTGAGCCATTCGAACTGCGTGGCTACCGGCTCGTGACGTGTCTTCTCGGGGTGTAGCTCGAGACTGATCCTCCCCCGATCCGGTCTCGGCATTCATCGCAATTTGCCCTCTTCCCGAAGGCGCGCGAGCGCCATGGCGACGGGAAGCACGAAGTCCAGACCGCGCTTGATGGTGATCGAGCCCGGCGGGCCTCCCGCGGACTTTCCCGTATAGCCACCGAGCTCGGCCAACCAGAGCGTGACCTGCGCGATGGTGGGCATCCCCGTCGGCAGCTGCTCATTCCGCTTCTTGGACTCGCGCTTCATCAGCATCGTGGCCTCGATCTCGTGTGCCTCGAACTCGATGGAGGCAGGTTGGTCTGGCTTGGTGCGCGCGAGATGCTTGATGCGCTCGATGCGGGCAGCGGTCGCGATCATCAGAATGGCCCATCGTACAACTCGATCGGTTGAGCGCAGCTGCGTGTCCTCAACACGGCACGCACCAGACTTCCACGTCCGATGCAGGTCCTCGATGCGCCAGCGCTGGGCATACCCGAACAAGACGCGCTCGACGTCGGCATCGGTGTCGAGGGGGTGATTGGTCAGCAGCCGCCAGTGGATCGGCTCTTCGCCGCGAGGGGTCGTGCCGACTTCCTGCACGTCAACCACGTTCACGGCGATTGTTGCGCGCTCGCCGGTCGGGCGCTCGAGCATGTCCAGGACCACGCTCGTCGTCCGAACGCGCAGCTTCGCGACTCGCTCGTCACCACCGTTGCGAGCTCGCACCTGAATCGAACGGTAGCCGCGCGGGTCGGCGTTGCGCACGGCTTGGGAGAGTCGATATCTGCGCGCCACGGCGAACGAAGCGGTGGCTGTACGTTGATCGAACGGTGAACCACTGCCCGCACTCTTGAAGCGCCTTCAGGGTTGCATAACGATCTCCCTCTCGGTCGATCTGAAGCCACGCCATGGAGCCCTGCTCTGTCAGCCGCTCCGTGCTCGCGGCAATGGTGCTCAACCAGTAACGCGTCTCCTTGTCTTGAACGCGCCGACGATGGCAGTCGTGCCGCTTCTTCTGACGCGCGCGGCTCCACCATTGTTGGTCCAGGATTCCCAAGGGAATCCCTGCCGACGAGATCGCATAGGCGTGGATGACCTTTAGGCCGCTCGCCCCGTTGCTCGTCGAACCGATGGCGCCGAAGTCCTTCTTTCGCGCTCGATCCGTCAGCCTGAGGCTCGTGCCGTCGACCGCGACGAACACGAAGTCGGCCCCGTCGCACCGCATCGCGGTGGCCGTAGATGTGGCGATCAGAAGCTTTTCAGGCTGGACCTCCGGGTTGGCGAGAAAGTCGTACGCCACCTGCCGCTCCGCGCTGCTGCGGAACACCTCGGGGACCTTGCCGCCAGGACAACGCGCCGCCGCAGCTGCCATATGCACCAGCCGCCGCGTCCGACGAGCATCTCCCAGCTCCGCGTGCCCGAACTCCTCATGCGCCCACCGGCGGGCCTCGTCCTGACCGAGGTTTGTCATGAGAGCGGAACCGCTCCCTCGCCCTACAAATTCCCGTCGATGGCTGAGATCCGATCAATGACGAGACGGAAGCGGGGGAAGATCAGAGCGTCCAGAGGTGGACGGTGTCGCGGCGGAAGCGCGCGCGGGGCATGGGGTCGTCGGCGGGCCCCGACTCGAGGACGACGAGATCGCCGCGCTTGCGCACGCGCAGATGGTTGATACCGGCGCGGGCGAGGAAGAGCTCGACGGAGGCTACGTGGTTTTCGTCGGCAGAGAGCTTGGGCATCGAGCGGACCGCAGCTCACGCGGCCCGCGGCACGCCGACCCTCTTCCACTTGCTGCGGAAAGTCCACCGGAACGGGTGCGCTTCGGAGCGGTTCCAGTGCGTGATGAAGGCGAGCACGCGCCGGCGCAGCTTGGCCGCGGAGACGAACGATCCATGCTTGAGGACACGTCGCGCGAGGATGCTGAACCAGATCTCGATTTGATTGACCCACGAAGCGTGCAGCGGCGTGTGCACGAAGTGAAAGCGGCCGCCGTGGCGCTTGTTGAAAGCGCTCCAGCGCTCGCCGTGGTGGATGTTGAGGTTGTCCCATACGACGTAGACCCGCCCCGTCGGGTAGCGCTTCGCGAGCGCCTCCATGAACGCGAGCAGCCCCTTGGCGGTGCGGCGCCGGCACTGACCGAACACCCGCCCCGAGCGCGTGTCGAACGCCGCGATCAGGGTCACCGTGCCGTGGCGCCGATACTCGAACTCTTTGCGGCCCGGGCTCGAAGGCATCGCGGCGCGCATCGGGTATCGATGCTCGAGCGCCTGCATCCCCGGCTTCTCGTCGACGCACACGATCGTGGCCCCATCAGGCGGCGACACGTAGAGCCCGCAGATCGTTTCGACCTTCGGCCGAAACTCGGGGTCTGGGCTATGGAGCCACATGCGCACGCGATGCGGCTGGAGCGCTGCGCCTTCGAGAATCCGAGCGACCTCGCTCTTGCTTATCTGAATGCCGGTCTCGAGCTTGAGCGCGTCCGCGAGCACGCGCAGCGTCCAGACCTGCCGGAACGGCGCCTTGTGCTCGTCGACCCGCCGGCAGGCGAGCTTGATGAGCTCGTGGTGCGCAGTGATCGGGATGCGCGCTGGCCTGCCCGTGCGCGGCGCGTCGTCGAGCGCCTCGATCTCCGACCACGCCAACCATCTCGCGCGCCACTTTCGCACCGTCTTGTCGGTGCACCCCAGCTCGCGCGCCGTCGCCGCGACGCTCCTGCCCGCTGCTGCGAGCAGAATGATTCGCGCACGGAGCACGTCGCGCTGCGACGCCTTCGCCGATCGAGCACGCCGCACGAGTCGCCCTCTTTGCGACGCTCGCAGCTTGATCGGCGCGGCCTCCGGTCTCGGCACGCGCCGTGGGACGGGTCAGGGAATCACAAATTCACCCACCGGACCCGGTACGAACTTTGGGGAGGCCGTACTAGTACTACAGCAGCACATCGGTAGCCTTGCTCAGGGGGCTCGCGCGGAAGGACGATGGCGGCGGCGTCGGTAGTGACTTCGTCGCGCAGCGGCGCGCCGGTCGCGCCGCCAGAGCATCCAGACCCACGCCAGCTCGCGCGAGTAGGCCGGCAGCGGTGAGGCCAAGCCCATCAGCCGACGCGCCTCGGAGAGCGACCAGGGTGCCCTCCGCATGGCTCGGGTCGGTGGCCTGGTTATGCGGCTTTTTTCCCCGGCACGAGCTGCGCGGGTTGCTCCTCCAACGCGCAGGAAAGCGTCGAGGATGGATCGCGCAGCTTCGCGCGGATGGATGCCAGCCACGCGAGTGCCATCATCGTCAGCGTCACATGTCGATGCCAGCTCGGCCACGTGCGTACTTCGTACTGATCGAGGCCGACGTCATCCTTGGCCTCTTCGAAACACTGCTCGATCGTGTATCGACGTGAGGCCACGCGGGCGAGAGTCTCCAGTGTCGTCGCGGCCCCCGCGTTGGACAGGTAGTAGGCCACTTCGGCGGTATTTTTGATCGAGCGGCGCGCCAAGAGCCAACTCTCACGTGCAGGGCGGCGCTTGCGTCGTTCGGTCACCCGTGCGCAGGCCCAGTCGTATTCGATGGGTCCCTTCTCGCCTTGCTGAAGAGCTAAGCGGTGCCACTGCGTCGCTGGCCAAGAGGCCACAATGGTCTTGACGCTCTGGGGACGTGCGACGCCGGGCAGGAGCCAGAAGCGCGTGCGCGGCCGACCCATGCGTGGTCGGTCGGCTTCGGCTGCGGCGACGGCGTTCAGCACCGTGGCCCACGCCTTCGTGCTCGAGGAGACGCAGAGCACGTAGCGCCGCTCGGCCTTGTCGAGCGCCGCGCGGAAGGCACCATCATCGCCATACGCTTCATCGGCGGTGATCCAGGCCATCGGGACGCCTCGACGCCAGGCTCGGCGCAGCATGCGCAAGCCGAGCTCGGGCTTGGTGTGAAATCGCACGCCCTTGGGCACATGCGCGGCCTTGCGACGCGCGGCATCCTCGCACCACGACGTGGGCAGATAGAGCGCGCGGTCGAGCAACACCTGCCCGCGCTCGCTGTCGTAGCCGAGGAAGACGCCGATCTGACAATTCTCGATCTTGCCGGCCGTGCCGCTGTATTGCCGTTGCACGCCGACAGACGCGCTCCCCTTCTTGATGAAGCCGGTGTCGTCGAGGATGCCGATGCCTTCCGGATCACCGAACTGCTCGACCGAGAAATCCATCAAGCGATCACGCGCGTCGCGCGCACTCCACGTCGCGTGGCAGAGCAAGCGCTGCACGGCATCCGGCCTCCGGTCGCCCATGGCTTCGGCCATCTGCCAGCCGTTACGCCGTTCAACCGGCCCCATCAGCGTGCGCACGTACTGAACCGCCTTCCTGCGGGGCTCGCTCCGCGCGAACAGCGAGGCAAAACGTGCGTGGAAGGCGGTGAAATCCTCTCCGAAGGCATCGAGCTTCGGCAGAGGGCGCTCTGCTGGTGAGGAGGTGCTCATGGGCTGGATCCCTTGAGCCGGGAACGCTGTTGTCCAGGTGCTGCTGTAGTACTAGAACCTTTGCCGACGGCACTCGGCAAGCAAGACTATATGTCGATCGAGAAGACACACTCGCCACGGAGCTCGTGATTTGTGGCCGTCCACGAAGATCTCGTCGACAAGGACGGATGCGGATCCGCGGGCGGTCCAAGGATCGGCCGCCCGCTTCAGTCGGGCCTACTTCGCCGCCGGCTCGACGGCCTCGGCTTGGCCGCGGCGGGAGCGGAACCATTCGATGATGGCGGGGAGGATGCTGAGGAAGATGATGGCGAGGACCACCACCTGGAAATACCGCTTCACGAAAGGCAGGTTGCCAAAGAGGTAACCGAGGAGAGAGAACATCACCACCCAGAGGGCGGCGCCGGCGACGTTGAAGATGAAGAAGCGGCGATATTGCATCTGACCCACGCCGGCGACGAAGGGGGCGAAGGTGCGGACGATGGGCATGAAGCGGGCGATGATGATCGTCTTGCCGCCGTGCTTCTCGTAGAAGGCCTGCGTGCGGAGCAGGTGCTTCTTGTTGAGGAGGCGGGAGGACTCGCTCTTGAACGCGGCCGGGCCGAGGCGACGGCCGATGGCGTAGTTCACCGCATCGCCGATGACGGCGGCGATGAAGAGCAGGACCATGACGAGCGGCAGGGAGATGGGCGATCCATCGATGGCGCAGAGCGCGCCGACCGCGAAGAGCAGCGAATCGCCGGGGAGGAAGGGCGTGACCACCAAGCCCGTCTCGCAGAAGACGATGAGGAAGAGGATGCCGTAAAGGCCGCTGCCGAGGGCGGTCGCCCACTCGTTGAGGTGCTTGTCCAGATGAAGGAAGATGTCGATGAAGTGCTTCAGGTCCATCGGTCGTTCTCGCGGGCGAGCCGGGCGGTGAGGGGAAGGCGCCTGCCTAGCTCAGCTCGGGCCGGGTGTCGAACATCCCGCACCTCGGCGATGCCGCGTTCCCGCTGCCGCGGAACGCCTCCGACGGCGCCGGCGGCGGCGCCCAGCGCCCGTCGCGCTCACGTGCGCGCCGTATTTTCCTGGGGCTCACCGTTCCAGAGTCGATGACTCCGGACGAAAGACACTTCGTGCGTCAGCGGCCATATCGCTCCAGATAGGAGCGTAGAGAGAGCTTCTTCAGGGTGCTTTCGGAGCTCATGTATCGGATCTTGCCGAAGATGGGCCGCTCGGGGCCCCAAGCGCGATCGTAGCGGCCGAAGACCCAGAAGATGCCCGAGTAGGAGTTGGGGTCCCGGCCGTCGAGCGCATATTTGTTGTTGAGCTCGATGAGGATCGAGAGCGCTTGCTCGGGCGTGCGCGACCACTCGAGCACCTTCTTTCCCCAGAGCATGCGCAGGTAATTGTGCATCCGGCCCTCGCGCACGAGCTCGCGCTGCGCGGCGTTCCAGATCTGGTCGTGGGTGTCCGCCGCCTCGAGCTCCGCGGGCGAATAGAGGATGGGGCGCGGATCGCGGGCGTGCGCGTTCAACGTCTGCAGCGCGAAGGCGGGCAGCGTCTCGAAATGATCGTAGTCGTCGCGAAGCGCGCACATGTTGTAACCGAGCTCGCGCCAAGTCACGATCTCGTCGAGGAACGCGTCGGCCTCGGGGCTCGCGTTCCACCATTTCTCGCGGCTGCCATGCGCTTTCGGCGCGAGCTTCTGCTCGGTCCAGCCGGCGCGTTTCATCAAGCGATCGAAGACCTCGTGCACGGAGACGTGACCGAAGTGCAGATACGGTGAGAGACCGCTGGCCGCGTCGGCGTCGGGATCGTTGCGCTCCTCCGCATAGCGAGCGAGCTTGTGATCGAGGAAGCTCCGGAGCACCTTCTCCGCGGCCTCCGCCCCGCCTCGCCGCGGCGCCACGGGGACCGAGTGATCGATGGGCAGCGCCGCCAACGCAGCGGCATCACCGCGGAGCACCGCCGCGTCCGCACGCGGCCAGCGACGCGTGATTTCGGTGGGCAACGAGGCCTGTCGGAGCTTCACACCGGCCAGCGGATCGCGCTTCGGGCGCGCGCCGAGGTGCTCACGAAGGTGCTTCTGCAAGTGCCTCCGAAACGACGCGGCCGTGGTGAAGACACGCTCCGCATCGCGCATGGGATAGAGGCCGTTGCCGTCGATCTTCTCGACGAGCACGGGTGATTGCGCGGCCGCCGCCGCGACCATGCGTGGCAGGAAGAACGCCGGAAAATCATCGGTGACCACCACGGCCGCGCGCGCGGCGAGCGCCTCGAAGAGGCCTTTGCCCTCATCGGCGGAGCGCTCGACATAGGGGTAATACCCTACCTCCGTGCCCGAGAAGCGGTGCGCGTTGTCGGCCATGCCATCGAGGATGAAGCGATGGATTCGATCGCTCGCCCAGCGATACCCGACGCGCAGCGCCTCGAGCACGACGAGCGGTTTGCCGAGCGCGACGGCCCGCTCGACGGCGCGCTGGAGGCCGAAGCTGTGGTGCGTGCGGCGAGCCGCGATCATCCAGTAGAGGACGAACGATCCGGCGGGATCGACGGGTCGATCGTTGCACGCGCGAATGCGACTCGCGGGGACTTCGCTCATGCGCGCGTCATAGAGAGGATGGCTTCGAGCCGCCAGCCATGGCACAGTGATGCGCACGCGCATCACCTGCGAGCGTGCGTGCCCGAGCGATCGCGCCGAGCTCGACGCGATGATGATGAGGAAGGCTCGCTCGACGTGACGAAACGCGAGGGAGCATCACCTCGCGTCGACGATGGATGGGATAGCGATCGATGGGTGAACGATCGGTAGGTGCAGTCCCGAGATGCGTCGACGACGACGCGCGATCGCGACATCGCGATCATGGATCCGCACGCGTGTGCAGCAGAGCACGCAGGCGATTCACACACGATCCACGCCGTGATCCGGCGCACGCAGCGAACGAAGCATCGCGATGTTTCCGGCTCGTATCGCCGTTGGTGCGCGGCACTGTCGCGCTGGTCACGCTATCGCCCAGCGGGATCTCGGCGATGTGTGTTTTTTTTGCAACAGAAATGATCGCGTGGGCTTCGTGCTGAGTTGCAAATGCTCGCATCTGCTGTGGTAGGCTGCCGCAAGTCCAGGAGGCTTTACATGACCATGAAGTTTATGACTGCTGGGATCGCCATGGCCGCTCTTCTTGCGATGGCGGCGTGCAAGAGTGAGTCTACGGGTGGCGCGGGTGGCTCCATCGGCGGCGGTGGCACCGGTGGTATCCCCGGCGGCGGCGGATCCGGCGGTAACCCCGGCGGCGGTGGCACCGGTGGCACGGGCCCGACCTGCCAGGAGTGCGCGTGCGACTTCCTGCTGTCCGAGGGTGGCTGCAAGGATAAGTGCGACAAGGATGCGAACGGCAACCCGAACACGCCGAACTTCTGCAACGGCGTGAGCGCGCTCTCGCAGTGCGCGGCGTGCATCCAGGATAGCTGCGGCGCGGCTCCCTCGGAGTGCTTCTGATCGCACCCCCTGCGTGACGGGCTAACCCATCACGCGGGTATCGCTTGGCAACGGCCGCTCCTGTTCGCAGGAGCGGCCGTCGTCGTTCCATGAAGCCATGAGCGCTCCGCGAGCGACCTCGGCGTGCCTCGTGGCCGAGCGCGTCCGCGCGCTCGGCGCGTGATACATCCACGCGATGCCTCGCCTCCGCATCGGCTTCATCGCGCTTCTGTTGGCTGCTTGCGGGAGCCCTGCACCAGCGCCGGTGGCACCGGCGGCGGCGCCTCCGATCGTCACCGCGGCGCCACGCGCGGTGCCCGAAGCGCCTGCCGAGGCGCCGTCGTACGTGATGCGCGGCAAGCTCCTCGGCCACGACGGCAAGCCGATGAAGCTCGCGCACGTGCACGTCGGCGAGCGATCGATGCAAGTCGACGAGGGCGGCGGCTTTCGCATCGACGCGCCCGGTCCTGGTTTCCTAGCGGTTCGCTTCACCGGCGTCGATCACGCGGAGCTCGATGCGAGGCTCCATTTCGATGGTCGGCCCGCGGAGATCGAGATCACGCTGGGCACCTACGAGCGGCGTCCGGCGCCGTTCGCGGGGGCCAGCGTGGCGGTGTACCTCCGCGCCGAGAGCGGTGGTGCGCCGGTGGCGCGACGCTTCCCGGAGCCCGTGAAGAAGCTCGCGAACGGCATGTGCGGCGTCGTGCTGCTCGAGAAGAGCGACGAGATTTTCTATGCGCTCGACGATGTCGCCCGCGGCCACCGCGTGAACGGCGAGGCCGAGAGCTTCCTGTGGAACGGGCAGAGCTACCTCGGGCAGCTTCATCGCCGCGACGGCGGGTTCCGCATCATGCTCGACGCCGCGAAGATGCCGCCTGCCGGCGTGCGACCGCGCCTCCGCTTCGCGGACGCGAATGCTCGCGGCGCACGGATCACGAGGCTCGGCTTCGACGCGGATCTGCGCGCGGAGGACGACGGCATGCGCGCGCCCGGCGATGCGACCTGGCGCGCGGAGATCGCGCATGCCCTCGCAGGGGAGCGCGATGCAGAGGTCGCGGCGGCGCTGGGCATCGCGTACCTCGTGCCGCGGAGCGGGCTCGGTGCGCGTGGAGAGGAGGCCGTGACGATCGCGCGGGATCTCCTCGATCGGTTGCCTGCGGAGGCGCCGATCTGGGCGCTCGCGCCCACGGCCGCGATCACCGCCGTCGAGCTCGCCGGCAGCACGGCGGAGCGCGAGACGTACCTCGATCGCGTCACCGACGGTCTACGCGATCGCGACACGGCCGCGAGCTTCGCCGGCGCGCGCCTGCGCAGCGCTTCGCGTGCAGGTCGAGAGGCCGAGGTTGCGCGGCTCTTCGGGATCATGCGTGCGCGCTTCGCGGGGACGAACGCGACGCATGCGGTCGCGTTCTACGATCCGGCGCGCCACCTCCGCCCCGATCACGAGGTACCCGACTTCGATCTGCCCGCGTTGCCCGACGGCGCGCGCACGCCCGCGGGCACGCGCATCTCGCGCGCGAGCCTGCGCGACAAGGTCACGCTCATCGACTTCTGGGGCTTCTGGTGCGCGCCGTGCATTGCGGAGATAGGGAGTCTGCACGACGTCTACGATCGCTACAAAGACGCAGGATTCACCATCGTCAGCGTCGCCGTCCGGACGAAGGTGCCCGCCATTCGCCAGTTCCGCGTATCCCGCTTTCCGATGCCGTGGCGACACGTGGTCCTCGACGACGCGAATCAGGACGACACGTTGGATCGATTCGAGATCAAGAGTTACCCGTCACCGATCTTGATCGATCGCGCAGGCAAGGTCGTCGCCGCGGGCGACGATCTGCGCGGCGAAGGGCTCGCCCGCGCGGTGGCGGCGGCGCTCAGGGCTGGTGCACGCAGCGGAAGCCCGTAGAGACCATGCCTGAAGCGAAGACGCCGAGGCGCGCGGCGGCGCGTGCTTGGTTGGGATCGCCGCTGAGGTAGCTGCCTCCGCGAACGGAGTAGGTGGCCTGTCCGCCTTCCTTCTCGGCGTCGGGGTCCTTCGGGAACGGCTGGCCACCGGGGTACGGCGCGCGCGGATCGCCGATCCATTCGGAGACGTTTCCACCCATGTCCAGCGCGCCGAACGGGCTCGCGCCCTTGAGGAAGGAGCCGACGGGGGCCGTCTCGGAGAAACCATCGTTCTTTTCGAACATGGTTTTGCGCGCGCGGCCACGGCACTCGCCGCCACATGCGTTGAGGAGATCGGGTTGAGGCGCGTCGTTGCCCCAAGGGTATTTGCGACCGTCGGTGCCGCGCGCGGCGTATTCCCACTGCGCCTCGGTCGGGAGCGTGCCGCCGGCCCATTTGCAGTAGGTATCGGCCTGCGCCCAACCAACGCAATTGACGGGGTGCCGTGCGCGCGCAACGGCGCTGTTCCAGTTGCACGAAGGCGCATTGCGCGGCGCCGTGCATTGCAGATCGCCGCGCTTCGAGTTCACACACTCGCGGTACGCGGAGACGGTCACCTCCGTTCCACCGATGCAGAAGGCCGGAAGCGTCACCGAGTGCGCGGGGTGCTCGTCCGCGTTGCCCTCACCGTCGGGCGAGCCCATCGTGAACGTGCCGCCTGGTACGAAGACCATGCCTTCGGGGCACGAGCCGCGATTGGCCGCGAGCTTGGCGCTGACGGCCGCGGGCAAGGCGCCGAGATGGCCCGACGTCGTCGGCTTCGGGGTGTTGCCCGGGGCTCGCTTCCACCAGAAATAACCGCCCGTCCCACCCATCACGGCGAGGGCACCCAAACCCACGGCCACCGGCCACCAAGGCTTCTTGTCCACGGCGCGACCATAGCCCAGACCATGCCCGCGACGCGACCCCGCGCGTACGCAGGCCACCCAAAGCGCGATGTCGATGGCCCCACCGTGGCGAGGTGGCCGCCATCGTTCCCGCGATCACTCGATGTCGAGGCCCGTGTCGAAGCGTGGGCTCGAGGTGAGCAGCTCGCCGCGCAGCGTGGTCGTCACGTGACTCCAAGCGGCGCTGCCCGGCTCGACGGGGATGGATCCGCCTTGAATGCGGGCGCAGAGCTCGCGGTTGTAGCGCTCGAGGGCGAGGCGCCGATTCTCGCGGCTCAGGCGGGCGTGCGCGAGGTCGACCTCGAGATCGGGGAGGAGGGCCGCCAAGCGATCGAGCTCGGCGTCGGTGGCCATGTCCTCCATTTGCAGCTCGGCGGAGACGAGCTGGCAGAGGTTCGCCGCGATGAGCACGCGGAAGGAGAGCGCGGGATCTTTCACCGTCGGCTTGATTTCCCGCTCCAGGAAGCGGGCGACGGCCTCGAGCAATGCGGATTTGTCGGGACGGTTCTGCATCGTGCTCACCCAGCGGGGACTTCGGACCTGGTCATCGACTAGGCCCCTTCTCGATGAGGCGCAGGGCCTCGAACTCCATTTCGACGGCGCGGCGCGGGATGGCGACGAGCTCGAGATCCTGCTCCTCGCCCGAGAGGTAACGCTCGCCTTGCTGCACGCAGCCCGCGGCCCAGCGCACGTTGCCGAGGACTTCGTAGTAGTGCACGTCGTCGCGGTTGATCTTGCGGCCGCTCGCCGCTTCGTAGGCCGCATAGAAATCTTCCCGCCGGCCGAAGCCGCCGATGGGGAGCTTGTTCGCGTTGAAGCGCCACTGGCGCATCTGGATCCACGCGAGATCTTCGGCCGGAGAGCCCCAGTGCGCGAACTCCCAGTCGAGCACGCCGGCGAGGCCCTCGGGCGTGACCATGAAGTTGCCGGTGCGGAAATCGCCGTGCACGAGCACCGTCTCGTCGCTCGAGGGCGGGTGCGTCTCCAGCCAGCGGAGCGCGATTTCGAGCGCCGGGCGAGGCTCGCGCAGCGACTCCACCATGCGCCGCGGGGAGCGCAGGAGATCGCGCGCCGGCGTGGGCGGGAGCAGGCTCGGGTAGCGCGCGGGCGTGACGGAGTGGATGCGCGCGAGGTTCACCGCGAGCTCGGCGGCGAGGCCGCGGCGCGCGCCGGCGAGGGCCTCGTCGCGCAGCACGCGCCGGCCGATGGCGGTGCCTTCGGCCCAATCGAGCAGATAGGCCCAGGCGCCGGGGCGCACCAGGTTCTGCGTGAGCGCCTGCGCGGCCGGCGTTTGCACGCCGGCGGCGACCGCGGCGGAGATGACGGCGAACTCTTCGCGGCGATCGATGCTGCCGGCCAGCGATTTGCGAGCATCGCTGCGGAGCGCCATGAGGCGCGCGCCGCGGCCGTCCGCGAGATCGATGTCGACGCGATAGTTGTCCTGACACGCGCCGCCGCCGAGCGGCTCGATCGCGCGCACCGCGACGGGGCGGCCGGTCTCCGCGGCGAGGCGCTCCGCGAGCGCGGCTCCGAGGTCGGCGAGAGAGGTCTGCACGATGGCAAGGGTTCACCGAGCGACCGGCGCGTGTCGAGCGGAAAACGGCGGCGCGCTCTCCCGAAGCGCGGGTGCTACCCTCCCGCGCCACAGATGATGATCGAGCCCAGAAAGCCAGGGGAGCCCGTCGCCGTCGCGCTCGGCTGCATGAATTTCGGCAAGCGCACGCCGG
Source organism: Minicystis rosea (assembly GCA_001931535.1). Lineage (GTDB taxonomy): Bacteria > Myxococcota_A > Polyangia > Polyangiales > Polyangiaceae > Minicystis > Minicystis rosea. The sequence continues at coordinate 12,083,621 of CP016211.1, read as the reverse complement.
CCGCCGAGAGCGAGCGCATCATCGCGCGGGCGCTGGAGCGGGGCATCACGTTCTTCGACACCGCCAACATCTACAGCGACGGCGAGTCGGAGAAGATCGTGGGCCGCGCGCTGCGGAGCGCGCGCGATCGCGTGACCATCGCCACCAAGGTCGGCGCCGCGCGCGTGCAAGGCAAGCCGGAGGGGCTCTCCCGCGCGCGCATCCTCACCGCCATCGACGAGAGCCTCGCGCGCCTCGGCATCGATCACGTCGACGTCTACTACCTGCACGTGCCCGATCACGTGACGCCGATCGTCGAGTCGCTCGCGGCGATGGAGGAGATCCGCGCGGCCGGCAAGATCGGCGCGATGGGCGTCTCCAACTACGCGGCCTGGCAGATCCTCGAGATGATGGCGGTGGCCGAGCGCGGCAGCGGCCCGCGGCCCGTCATCTCGCAGGTCATGTACAACCTCCTCATCCGGCAGATCGAGATCGAGTACGTCGCCTTCACGAAGGAGCACCCGATCCACAACACCATCTACAACCCGCTCGCCGGCGGCCTGCTCAGCGGGCGGCACGTGCGGACGGGCGAGACCGAGAAGGGATCGCGCTTCGACAAGAACCGCATGTATCAAGGGCGGTATTGGTCCGATCGGTTCTTCGATCTGGTCGACGCCTACCGCGCCGTCGCGAGCGATGGCGGCATGAGCCTCGTCGAGCTCTCGTATGCGTGGCTCGCGGGGCAGCCGCACGTGAGCTCGATCCTCGTCGGCCCCTCCTCCATCGAGCACCTCGACGCGGCCCTCGACGGTTGCCAGAAGGCGCTCTCGGTCGAGACGCGGAAGCGCATCGACGAGATCCACCGCGCCTACCAAGGCACCGACGCGAGCTACGTGAGATAGGCGTGCTCCTTCCCGGCGTCGCCGACATGGATCTCGAAGGGCCCCTCGCCGCCTATGCGGCGGAAGGGTTCGCCCGCCTCGGCCCGGTGATCGACGAGCCTGCGCTGGTTCTGCTCCGCGCGCGCGCCGACGATCTCATGCTCGGGCGTGTCACCTATCCGGGCCTGTTCTTCCAGCACGACACGGCGACGGGCCGCTACGACGATCTGGAGTTCGGCAAGGGCTGGCAGGGCCCGTCGCTCAACTATCGCAAGCTGGAGAAGCTCGAGAAGGATCCGCTCTTCCTCGCGCTCATCCAGGCTTCGATCTTCCGGCGGGTGGCGCGCGCGGTGATCGGGGAAGCGGTGAGCGTGTATCGCGCGGTGCTCTTCAACAAGGCGGCGAGCGGCGGCACCGTGCTGCCTTTTCATCAGGATGGAGGCCGATTCTGGGGCTTGGATCGCGATCCCGTGCTCCAGATCTGGGTGGCCCTCGACGACGCGCCCATCGACGCGGGCTGCGTGGAGTTCTTCCCCAAGAGCCACCTCGGCGGCCTGGCCACGCCGCTCGGCGGCATCGTTCCCGCAGCGCAGGTCGAAGCGCAGGGCGCCGACACGCGCACGGTGCCGGTGCCGGCCAAGGCCGGTGAGGCGCTGCTCATCCACAACATGGTCTGGCACCGCTCGGGCGTGAACCGCACCTCGGCCCCACGGCGCGCCTTCACGGTCTGCTACCTGAGCGCGGACACGCGTTGCCTCCGGACCAAGCGCGCCCCGCGCGTATTTCCCCGCGTATTTTGAGGCCCGCGCGCACCGACGCGCGTCATGCGATGATGGCTCCGCACATGGGCCGCATCGGAGGCGTCGTCGTCTGGGTGCTTCGGGCGTTCGGGATCGCAGCGCTGCTGCTCGGAGTGGTGACGCTCGCCTTCGCGTGCTCACCGGCGAACGTCGCCGATGCCGACGCGCTGATCCGCGGCGCGCCGTGGATGCTCGGGATCGGCGCAGCCGCGATGGCCTTTGCCGGTTGGATGGACCGATCACGCCGCGTGACGAGGCGTCGAGATCACGAATCGTCGGAGCACCAATGATTGGATCAATCGTTGGTGCTCAAACGATCATCGTTGGAGCACCAACGATTTGTGAGCCGTGGCGCGCGATGGCCGGCCGATCGTTGGAGCACCAACGATCGGTCGGCATGAGCGCGGCTCAGAACTCGGCGTGCTTCGGCGTGCGCGGGCAGGGGATGACGTCGCGGATGTTGGCCATGCCGGTGACGAGCTGCACGAGGCGCTCGAAGCCGAGGCCGAAGCCGCTGTGCGGCGCGGTGCCGAACTTGCGGAGCTCGAGGTACCACCAGTAGTCCTCGGGCTTCATCCCGCGGGCTTCGAGCTTCTGCACGAGCACGTCGAGGCGCTCCTCGCGCTGGCTGCCGCCGATGATCTCGCCGATCTGCGGGACCAGCACGTCCATCGCGCGCACCGTCTTCCCGTCGTCGTTGAGGCGCATGTAGAAGGCGGCGATGTCCTTCGGGTAGTCGGTGAGGATCACCGGCTTCTTCAGGGCCACCTCGGTGATGAAGCGCTCGTGCTCGGTCTGCAGCGGGAGGCCCCAGTCGACCGGGTACTCGAACGTCTGGCCCGACTTCTTCAAGACCTCGACGGCCTCGGTGTACGTCATCCGCGCGAAGGGGCCGGAGACGATGTTCTCGAGGTTCTGCCGCAGGCCCTTGGAGACGCGCTCGTCGAGGAAGGCGATGTCCTCGCCCGAGCGATCGAGCGCCATGCGCACCACGCTCTTCAAGAAGTCCTCGGCGATGTCGGCGTTCTCGTGGATCTCGACGAAGGCCATCTCCGGCTCGATCATCCAGAACTCGGCGAGGTGGCGCGGCGTGTTCGAGTTCTCGGCGCGGAACGTGGGGCCGAACGTGTAGACCTTGCCGAGCGCGAGCGCGAAGATCTCGCCCTGGAGCTGGCCGCTCACCGTGAGGTGCGTCTTCTGCCCGAAGAAATCCTCGGCGTAGTCGACGGCACCCTCGGGCGTGCGCGGGGCCTTGGCCATGTCGAGCGTGGTGACCTGGAACATCTGCCCGGCGCCCTCGGCGTCGCTGCCGGTGATGATGGGCGCGTGGATGTAGTGGAAGCCCTTGCTCCGGAAATACTCGTGCACCGCCTGCGCGAGCACGCTGCGCACGCGGAAGACGGCGCCGTAGCTGTTCGTCCGCGGGCGGAGGTGCGCGATGCTGCGGAGGAACTCGAAGGTGGCGCCCTTCTTCTGCAGCGGGTAGCTCGGATCGGAGAAGCCGTAGACGTGGATGCTCTCGGCCTTGAGCTCGATCGCCTGGCCCTTGGCGGGGCTCGCGACGATGGTGCCTTCCACGCGGATGCTCGATCCGATCGTGAGCTTCGCGATCTCGTCTTTGTAGTTGGGCAGCGCTGCCTCGGCGAGCACCTGGAGGTTCGCGAGACAGCTCCCGTCGTTCAGCTCGACGAACGAGAAGCCTCCCTTGCTGTCGCGGCGGGTGCGGACCCAGCCGTTCACCAGCACGCGCTCACCGACGGGACGAGTCTCGAGCAGGGTGGCGATGCGGGTAGATTGCATGTCTTCTCCGTACGATGGGGCCATTCGGCCGAAAGGGGCGCGGAGCCTAGCACGAGCCGCATGTCGGGAAAGCCCCATCCCCCGCGGGAAAGCGGCTTCCTCGGGCCCTCGTGCAGTGGGACGCCGAAGCGCGCGTCCTCGGGCTTCCAACCGCGCCCTCACGGCTGATAGGTATGCGCGAGCCCATGGCGAGCCGCCGGAGAGATGCGATCCGAGGCGCGCGCGTCGCGGCCATCGCGCTCGCGCTCGCGACGGGCCATGCAGCCGCGCAGCCTGCGCCGCCGTCCACGCAGGCGCCCGAGGTGATCACGCCGCCACGGCCGGTGACGCCGTTGCACGCGGATTACCCGGCCGAAGGCACCGGTGATGCGACGGTCGTCCTGGTCATCACCGTCAACGCCGATGGGTCCGTTCGCTCGGCACGACCAGCGGACGGCGCGCCCGAGCCGTTCGCATCGGCGGCCATGGCGGCCTCGTCCGGCTGGCGCTTCGAGCCCGCGACGCGAAATGGGAAGCCGATCGCCGCGAAGATTCGGGCCGAGATCCAATTCACCGCGCCGCCGCCCGAGCCTACGCCGGCGCCCGCGCCCGACGCTCCAGCGAAGCCCATCGGGAGCGCTCCTCCTCCTCCTCCGCCGCTCGAGGTCACGGTGCACGGCGAGGTGCCCGCGCCCGGCGTGACGTCGCTCACGCGCGCCGAAGTGAGGCTCTTGCCCGGCGCGTTCGGCGATCCTTTCCGCGCCGTCGAGATGCTCCCCGGCGTCACGCCGCTCGCGTCCGGAGTGCCGTTCTTCTACGTGCGCGGCGCGCCGCCCGGCAACGTCGGCTACTACCTCGACGGGATCCGCGTCCCGCTGCTTTATCACATCGGGCTCGGGCCTTCGGTCGTGCATCCGGCGATCGTCGATCATGTCGATCTCCATCCCGGCGGATATCCGGCGCGCTTCGGTCGTTATGCGGGCGGCATCGTCTCCGGCGAGACGCGCGATCCGCTGCCCGAGTGGCACGGCGAAGCGAGCATCCGGCTCGTCGACTCGGGCGCGATGCTCGAAGGTCCGCTCGGCGATCGCGGGAGCTTCTTCGTGTCGGGGCGCGTCTCGTACACGGGCCTCCTGCTCTCGGCGATCTCGTCGTCGATCGATCTCGGCTACTGGGACTACAGCGCGCGCGCCACCGTGCACCTCACCCCGCGCGACGATCTCACCATCTTCGCCTTCGGCGCCCGCGACTACCTGGGCGACAGGGACGACGAGACCAAAGAGACGCGGACGCTCTTCAACACCACGTTTCACCGGATCGATCTGCGCTACGACCACCGCTTCGGCGGCCCCGAGGATCGGGTCCGACAGGCCATCACGCTGGGGATCGATCACACCGGCTTCGACAAAGGGTCGGGCGTGAGCGATCGGATGATCGCGGCGCGCACCGAGATCACGAAGCGCGCGAGCCCCGCCGTGCTGGTGCGCGCCGGGCTCGATGCGCAGGCCGATTCGTACAGCGCCGATCTGGCGGCGAGCTTTCCCGATGCGGGCGGCTTCACGTCGCTGTTCTCGGGCCGCACCGATCTCGCGATGGGCGCGCGCGCCGACGCGGTGATCAACGTGACCTCGCGCTTCGAGGTGACGCCGGGCCTGCGCCTCGACTTCTTCTCGTCGCGCGGGGACACCGCGATCGCGCTGAACCCGCGGCTCGCGGCGCGGCTCGCCATCACGAAGGCGCTGCGCCTCGTGCAGGCGCACGGCTTCGCTTCCCAGACGCCGAGCTTCATCCTGCCCGGGCCCGGTTTTCAGCCCAGCCTCGCGGGCGGCCTGCAACACAGCTTCCAGATGAGCGCCGGCTTGGAGGCCGATCTGCCGCTCGACGTGACCGCCTCGGCGACCTTCTTCCGCAACGCGTTCTTCTCCATGACCGACGCGCTCGGCACGAGCCCGGTGCCCGGCAGCGGCGACAACTTCCCCGATCGCTTCGATCGCCGCTCGCTCGGCTCCAGCATCGGCCTCGAGGTCACGGTGCGACGACGGCTGACGAAGACCCTCGGCGGCTTCGTCTCCTATACGCTCTCACGCTCGGAGCGTTATCTCGATCGCTCCCGAATCGCCTCCTCGTTCGATCGGACACACGTGCTCAATGCCGCGATCTCGGGCGATTTCGGCAAAGGCTACAGGGTCGGGACACGCATCGTGTTCTACAGCGGATATCCCATCACGCTGGCGGCGCCGCCCTCCTTCGATCTGCGCCAGACCGGGCGGCTTCAACCGTTCTTCCGCTTCGATTGGCGCGCCGAGAAACGATGGCGGGTGAGCCGAGGGTGGATATCGCTCGTGCTCGAGATGCAGAATTCGATGCTCGCCAAAGAGACGTTGCAACAACAGTGTGGATTCGGCGGCACCGATTGTCAGCCGGTGCGCATCGGCCCGGTCACGATCCCCAGCATCGGGCTCGAAGGCGGGTTCTGAGCGGCGCGATTCCTTGCCGAAGAGCTCGGCGCGGATGCGCTCCTCGGAGCCGCTGCGAATCAGCCGCCGCCGACGAAGTGCACGATCTCGAGCACGTCACCCTCGCCGAGGGCCGTGGCCGCGTGCTCCGCGCGCGGCACCACGTCGCCGTTGCGCTCGACTGCGACGGGGCCGCTGCCGAGACCGAGCCGCTCGATCAGCTCGCGCACCGTCGTCCGCTCGGGCACGTCGTGCCCTTCACCGTTCACCGTGAGATGCATCGTCAATCCTCGCCGCCGCCGCGGTCGTTGCCGAAATCCAAGGCGCGCTCGCGCTCGCGGCCCGGAGACATGGAGCGCTCGCGCTCGCCGGCGTGCTCGCCCCGCGCTTCGCGCAGGGGCGGCGCGGGGCGAATCGAGGGCGGCTCCGCCATGGGCAGCGCGTTGTGCAGCGTGCCCGACATGGAGCGGTATTGGCGCGCGGCCTCGAGGTAGTGGACCGCGCCGTCGATGCCGAGCGCGCCTTCGATCTCGGTGACCTCACGAACGAGGCGGGCCGGCCGGCCGCGAATCAAAGAGCGCGCGGGGAACTCGCTGCGCGCGGACACGAGCGAGCCCGCGGCGACCACCGATCCCTCGCCGATGCGAGCGTTGTCCAAAAGAATGGAACCCATTCCAATGAGACAGCGGTCGCCCACGCCGCACCCGTGGAGGATGGCGCCGTGACCGATGGTGACGTCGGCGCCGACGCGCGTGACGGAGGAGCCGCCCGTCATGTGGATGCAGGCGAGATCTTGCACGTTGGAGCGCGGGCCGATGCGGATGGGGCCGACGTCGCCGCGCAGCACCGCGCCGAACCAGATGCTGGCCTCGTCGGCGATCTCGACGTCGCCGATGATGGTCGCATTGGGCGCGAGGAACACGCCCTGACCGATGCGCGGGCGCTTGTCGCCGAAGGGGAGGATGATGGCCATGGCTAGGCCCCCGAAGCCACGAGGGGCAGAGACCGCCGCTCGGGCTTCACCGCGACGCGCGGGCGCCCGGCGCCGCGGGACGCGGGAGCCAGCTCTCCCTGAAGAGAGTGCTTGTTTTGCCGCACGATCTCGACCTCCACCAGCTCGCCTTGGAGATCGCGATCGGACGCGCCCGCGACGTGCACGATCTCGTTGCGCTCGGTGCGGCCCGTCCACAGCGAGCCCGAGTCCTTGTCGGGGCCTTCGACGAGGACGCGCTGCGTGGTGCCCACGAGCGTGCCGAGGTGCGCGCCGAGGAGCGACTCGCTGAGCGCGAAGAGGCGCGCGAGCCGCTCGCTCTTCACCGCTTCGGGGACGTCGTCTTCGAGCTTGCGCGCGGGCGTGTAGGGGCGCTCGGAGTACTTGAAGCCGAAGAGGCCTTTGAAGCCGACCTCTTCGACGAGGGAGAGCGTCAGCGCGAAGTCGTCCTCCGTCTCGCCGGGGAAGCCGACGATGATGTCGGTCGAGAGCGTGAGGCCGGGGACGGCCCGCGCGAGCGCGCCGGTGCGGGCCACGTACTCGGCGCGGTTGTAGCGCCGGATCATGCGCTTCAGCATGCGATCGCTGCCCGACTGCACGGGCATGTGCACGTGGCGCGCGAGGGCCGGGACGGCGGCGTGCGCTTCGATCAACGAAGGCGTGAGATGCCGCGGGTGCGGGCTCGTGTAGCGGAGACGCGAAAGGCCCGGGACCTCGGCGGCGATGCGGCGGAGGAGGGCGGCGAACTCACTCTCGTCGGGATCGGCCGCGTTCGCGCCGGGCGCGGGCGCGAGGGCGGCGGCCGGATCTTTGTAGCTGTTCACCGTCTGCCCGAGCAGCGTCACCTCGCGCACGCCGGCGGCGACCATGGCCGCGATTTCGGCCACGATTTCATGGCTCGGGCGGTAGCGCTCGGGGCCGCGCGTGTAGGGCACGATGCAAAAGGAGCAGCGCTCGTCGCAGCCCTTCATGATGGTCACGAAGGCGGTCGGCGAAGCGCCCGCGACGGAGGGCGCCGTGAGAAAACGCGGCGCGTCGGTGTCGAAGACGGTGCGCGCGAGGGGCGGCGCGCCGAGGGCCAAATCATCGAGCAGGCGGGGGAGCTCGGGGATGTTGTCCGGCCCCACGACGAGGTCGATGGCCCGCATCTGCTTGATGAGGCGCTCGCCTTCCTGCTGGGCCACGCAGCCGGCCACCACCAGCACGAGATCGCGGCGCTCGCGCTTCTGCTTGGCGAGCCGGCCGACTTCGCTGCGGAGCTTCTGTTCGGCCTTTTCCCGAACGCTGCAGGTGTTCAGCACGATCACGTCGGCGTCGCCCGGCTCCGTCTCGGCGTAGCCGGCACGGCGGAGGACCTCGTGCATCCGCTCGGAGTCGTGGACGTTCATCTGACAGCCGAACGTCGTGATCGCGTAGGAGGGCATGGCGGGGGCGGGGGTAGTAACAAACCGCGGCGTACGCGGCCACCGTGATTGACGAAGAGGAGGCAGGATCCTAGCCTCGGTCGTCCCCGTCTGCACGCCAAGCCCGCTGGCCTCGACCTCGTCAGCCGCGCGATCGAGACCCGCAACGCCCGCTCGACGCGCCCTCGGGAAAGGCGAGGAGCGAAGGAGATCACGATGTCGTCCATCAAGTTCGAGAACCTGGTCGATATGTTCGAGCGCTCGGTGAAGGCGTACGGCCCGCGCGAGCTCTTCGGCACGAAGAAGAACGGGTCGTGGGGTTGGACGACGTATGCCGAGATCGGCAAGCTCGTGGATGATTTCCGCGGCGGCCTGGCTGCGCTCGGGGTGAAGCGCGGCGACCGCGTTTGTTTGATCTCCAACAACCGCGTCGAGTGGGCCGTGGTCGCCTACGCCTGTTATGGCCTCGGGGCGGCCGTCGTCCCGATGTACGAGGCGCAGCTCTCCAAGGAGTGGGCCTTCATCGCCAACGACTGTTCCGCGGTCGCGATGGTGACGGCGACCAAGGAGATCTACGACAAGGTGCTGGAGATCAAGGACAAGGCGCCTTCGGTCCAGCACGTCATCAGCTTCGCGCTGCCGAAGGAGGACGAGCACTCGTACGAGGGGCTGCTCGAGGCCGGGAAGAAGAACCCGGTCGCGCCCATCCAGCCGGAGCCGGGTGACACCGCATGTTTCATCTACACCTCGGGGACGACGGGCAACCCGAAGGGCGTGATCCTCGCGCACAGCAACATCGTGTCGAACGTCAACGCGGTGCAGGACATGCTCCCCATCGGCGGCGACGATCGCAGCCTCTCGTTCCTCCCGTGGGCGCACTCCTTCGGCCACACCTGTGAGCTGCACGTGCTCCTCTCGCGCGGCGCCTCGATGGCGCTCTGCGAGGGCGTCGACAAGATCATCGCGAACCTCGCCGAGGTGCAACCGACGCTGCTCATGAGCGTGCCGCGCATCTTCAACAAGATCTACGACGGCGTGAACAAGCAGATGAGCGAGAAGCCCGCGGTGATCCGCTCGCTCTTCCAGGCCGGCATCCGCGCCGCGACCAAGCAGAAGAAGAGCGGCGATCTCGGCTTCATGGAGAAGGCCACGCTCGCCATCGCCGACAAGGTGGTCTTCTCGAAGATCCGCGCCAAGTTCGGCGGCCGCTTGAAGTACGCGTTCAGCGGCGGCTCGGCCCTCTCGAAGGACGTGGCCGAGTTCATCGACGCCCTCGGCATCACCGTCTACGAGGGCTACGGCCTCACGGAGACGAGCCCGATCGCGACGGCCAACCGCCCCGGCGGTCACCGCATCGGCAGCGTCGGCCAGGCCATCCCCGGCGTGAAGATCGTCATCGACAAGAGCAAGGCCGAGGACGGCAAGCAGGGCGAGATCATGGTCTATGGGCCCAACGTGATGATGGGCTATTACAACCGCGATCAAGAGAACAAAGAGGTCTTCACCGACGACAAGGGCTTCCGCACGGGGGACCTCGGCTACGTCGACGACGACGGCTTCCTCTACATCACGGGCCGCATCAAGGAGCAGTACAAGCTCGAGAACGGCAAATACGTGGCGCCGGCGCCGCTCGAGGAGCAGCTCAAGCTCTCGCCCTTCATCCTCAACGCCATGGTCTACGGTGACAACCGCCTCTACAACGTGGCGCTCATCGTGGCCGACATGGACGCGGTGAAGAAGTGGGCCGGCGAGCAGGGCATCAGCGAGGGCAGTGACGAGAAGCTCCTCGAGAACGCTCGCGTGAAGGACATGATGCAGGCCGAGGTCGACAAGGCCTCTTCGACCTTCAAGGGCTTCGAGCGCATCAAGCGCATCACGCTCACCCACGAGGATTTCACGGCGCAGAACGACATGCTCACGCCGAGCCTCAAGGTGAAGCGCCGCGTGGTGTGGGCGCGCTACAAGAGCGCCATCGAAGCCCTCTACGAAGGCGACGCCAAGCAGAAGGGCGCCTCCGCCGCGGCGTGATTCACGATGGGGCCGCAAGCGGCCCCATACCCCGGGCCGGGCAAGCCGGCCCTCATCACGATGGGGCCGCAAGCGGCCCCATACCCCGGGCCGGGCAAGCCGGCCCTGAGTCAACGCTGAAGCAAAGCGCTTGCGCCCGCGGTGGAGACGCCGCGGGCGCGAGGCTTTTGTGAGTCGGAAAGAGTGTTGGCGACAGCGCTCTTTCAAGCGCCGAAGAGCTCATCGGCGTGCTCGCGCACCAAGAGGCCGAGCATGCGCGCCATCACCACGGGGCCGAGGAAGCGCAGGAATGCGGCGATGACGCCGGGGATCATGGGCATGGCGACGGTGGCCACGAGCGCTTGCCCCAAGAACGCGAGGGTGCCGCCGATCACGAGGGCGAGCACGAGGAAGCCGAGCGTCACCGCGTATTGCACGGGGATGCGGGCGATGAGCGAGATCGCCGGGAGCGGGTTGAGCGGCCCGAGCCACCCGCCCGGGAAAGACGCGGCGATGAAGCCCGCGGGCAAGTAGACCAAACCGAAGAGGCCCGCGAGGGCGGCGAGCGGCGCGAGGTGCGTTGCAAAGCCGACGATGATGGCCGGTAAGGCCGCGATGAACATGACGAGGCTGTATTTGATGAGCGGGGCCATCCACTCGCTGAAGCGGCTCCCTTCGGGGATGACGTTCCACTCCTCGTGGCCTTCGGCGGTGGCGCGCACGAGCTGGAAGAGCAGGCCGAGCTGCACCGCGAGGCCGAGGAGATCCCCGAGCCCCGCGGCCAATCCGACGAACCAGACGAAGAACGCGATGCCGCCGACGATGATGAGAGAGTCCGTGCGAAAGGGATAGAGCAGCGCCCCCGCGAGGATGCGCGGGAACGACATGCCCTCCGGCGCGCGCTCGCGCGTGAGCCGCCCGAAGGTGGGTTTGGCGGCTTCGTTCTGCGGGATCAGCGCGCGCTTGCAGGTCGCGCAGGTTGCCAGGGATCCGGATCCGGCGCGCACCGCCTCGATCCGATCGCCGGTGACGAGGAGCTGGCAGGCATCGCACCAGAACTGCGCCGACGGATCGTACGCCATCGACGTAGGGTAGCCGCGCGCTCCGCGCTCGACGAGCGCCCTACCCTTCCAGCACGCGCATGGCGTTGCCGTGCAGGATCTTGCCAATCACCTCTTCCCGCACGCCGGCCTGGAGCAGCGCGTCGGTGAGCAGCGGGAGGCGCGCGGCGTCGCACAGATCGCGCGTGGGTACGATGAAACCATCCCAGTCCGATCCCAACGCGGGCGTGTCCTCGCCGCACACCGAGATGATGTGTTTCAAGTGCTCGACCACGGGGCCGAGGCCGTCACCGCCGAGGAACTTCGGGCAGAAGATCACGCCCACCACGCCGCCGCGATCCGCCACCGCGCGGAGCTGCTCGTCATCGATGTTGCGCCAATGTTGATAGACGCCGACGACGCCGGTGTGGCTCACGATGGGCGGCTTCGTGGCCATGCCGCAGACTTCCATGAAGCCTTTCCTGTTGATGTGGGCGAGGTCGACGATCACGTCGAGCGCTTCGCAACGGCGCACCACGTCGCGCCCGAAGGGGGTCAATCCCTCGTCGTCGCGCCGGCCGCGGCCGTAGGCGGGATAAGCACACTCGTTGGCGCTGAAGTGGGAAATGCCGAGGTAGCGGACGCCGCGCTTGGCGAAGTGATCGACCTTGTGGAGATCGCCTTCGAGCGCGTGCGCGCCTTCGATGCCGAGGAGCGCGCCGATGGCGCCGCGTGAGCGGGCCGCGCGGATGTCGGCCGCGGTGCGCACCTTTTCGAGCTTGCCGTGGCCGACCGAGCAGGCGCGCTCGAGGGCGTCGATCTGCTCGTCGATCACCTGCGCGAGGCCGTTGCGCTGCCCGATCGGCAGCGACACCAGGCCGAAGAACTGCGCGCCGAAACCGCCCTCGACGAGCCGCGGCACATCCACGTGACCGCCGATGGCGGCCATGGGCAGCGGCGGCTCGTGACGCTCGTGCAGGTCGTAACCGACCCAGCGCGACCACATCAGGCTGTCCGCGTGAAAATCGATGGCGGGATAGGCGGCGTGGACGGCGCGCGCCTCGGGGGTGCCGTACATGAGACGTCTTTCTCGCGACGTCGGCCGCGCCGCAAGGGCCCGCTCGTCAAGCGGTCGTAGTTGAACGCTGGTGGCCTTGGCACTACCGTGCCGCTCGATCATGCCCGGCCCTTCGAACAAGGCACATGCCCGCTCGGACTGGCTCTTCCACGCGCTCCTCGCGCTCACGGCGATCGCCACCGTGGGGACGCTCCAGATGATCGCGTTCCGCGCGCCGGTGGAAGCGTCGATGGGCATCGTGCAGAAGATCTTTTATTTCCACGTGCCCGCGGCCTACGCGATGTACGTCGGCGCCACGGCCTGTTTCGTCGGCTCGGCCGGTTATCTCTACAACGGCAAACGTGGTTGGGATGCGTTCGCCCGCGCCGGGGCCGAGGTCGCGGTGGCCATGGGCCTCATGGTGCTCATCAGCGGCCCGCTGTGGGCGGCGAAGGCGTGGGGCGCCTATTGGACTTGGGATCCGCGCCTCACCACGTCGATGTTGAGCGTGCTCGTCTACGTCGCCTACGTGGTGCTGCGCATCTTCGCCGGCGACGGCGACGCCGAGCGGAAGTTCGCGGCCGCGCTGGGCGTGCTCGCGGCGGCGAACCTGCCCATCATTCATTTCTCCGTGCAGAAGTGGGGCGGCAATCACCCGAAGGTCATCACCTCGGGCGGCGGCGGCCTCCAGCACCCGGACATGAAGCTCGCGCTCCTGTGCGGCTTCCTCTCGTTCACCCTCATCGCGATCGTGCTCCTCTGGTGGCGCACGCGCATCGACCTCGCCTCCTCGCGGCTCGCCGAGCTGGAGCAGGAGGCGCTCGAGCTCGGCATCGGCGAGGACTGACCCATGCGCTTCGATCTTCCCCCCGGCCCTCCTCCGTCCACCAACGCGCCCCCGGTCCCCCGCCCCGCCGCGCCGACCACGACGACCGCCGCCGACGATCGCTCGGCCGCCTTCAAGCCCGTCTCCGCTGCCCCCGAAATGCAGAGCGGGGAGCGCCTCCTCGTCGAGGCCTACGCGGCCATCTGGCTCATCCTCTTCGGGCTGGTGCTCCTCTCGTGGCGCCGGCAGCGCAAGATCGAGACGCGCATCACGGAGCTCGACGGCGCCCTCGTGAAGGCCCGCGAAGCCGACGCCCGAAAGGGTGGCACCTGATGCCGAACGTCGCGCTGATGACGACGGGGCACTTCATCTACATTCCATTCGTGCTGATGGTCGGGCTCGTGTGTGGCTACATGTTGGGCGCGCGCGCGGTGCGCGCCGAGCTCGAGAAGCAGCGCAAGAGAATGAAGGAGTAGGATCGGTGGTAGACTTCTCCCTGAGCGAAGAGCAAAAGGCCCTCGTCGAGACGGCGCGGCGCTTCACCAAAGAGCGCATCATCCCGGTCGCGGCCGAGGCCGATCGCGAGTCCCGCTTCCCCATGCAGGTCTTCAAGGACGCGTGGGAGATCGGCCTCGTCAACACCTGCTGCCCCGCCGAGTACGGCGGCGCCGGCATGGGCGAGGTCGAGAACGCGATGATCACCGAGGAGCTCGCCTACGGGTGCACCGGCATCCAGACGAGCATCACGGCCAACGTCCTCGCGCTCACGCCCATCCGGCTCGGCGGCAACGAGGACCAGAAGAAGAAGTACCTCGGCAGGCTCACGTCCGAGCCCATCATGGCGAGCTACGCCACCAGCGAGCCCGACGCGGGCAGCGACGTCGCCGGCCTCAAGACCCGCTTCACGAAGCACGGCGACGACTACGTGCTCAACGGGCAGAAGTGTTGGATCACGAACGCGAGCTACGCGAGCTTCTACGTGATCTTCGCGACCAGCGACACGGCCAAGCGCCACAAGGGCATCGCCGCGTTCATCGTCGATCGCGACACGCCGGGCCTCAAGATCGGCAAGAAGGAAGACAAGCTCGGCCAGCGCGCCAGCGACACGGCGCAGATCTTCCTCGAGGACGTGAAGGTCCCGAAGGAGAACCTCCTCGCGCCCGAGGGCTTCGGCTTCAAGCTCGCGATGGAGACCTTCAACCAGACGCGCCCCGACATCGCCGCGGGCGCCACCGGCCTCATGCGCCGCGCGCTCGACGAGTCGGTGGCCTACGCCAAGGAGCGGAAGACCTTCGGTCAGCCCATCGCGAGCCACCAGCTCGTGCAGTGGATGATCGCCGAGATGGCCATCCGCGCCGAGGCCACCCGCCTCCTCTACCTCAAGGCCGCGTGGAACCTCGATCACGGCGTGCGTGATCCCATCGTGTCGAGCTTCGCCAAGGGCTTCGGCGCGGACGCCGCCATGCAGTCGGCGGTCGACGCCGTGCAGGTCTTCGGCGGCAACGGCTACGTGAAGGAGTACCCCGTCGAGAAGCTGATGCGCGACGCCAAGGTCCTCCAGATCTACGAAGGCACGAGCCAGATCCAGCGCATCGTCATCGCCAAGCAGCTCCTCGGCGGCTGATCGTGAGTGAAGATGGGGCCGCGAGCGGCCCCATACCCCGCGTCGGACGAGCCGGCGCTTCATCACGATGGGGCCGCAAGCGGCCCCATACCCCGCGCCGGACGAGCCGGCGCTGATCTCCCGCCCCCTCCCAACACGAATCCGCGACGCATCGGTTGCCGGAGCCCGGCGACCGATGCCTCCGCGCTCGCGTCGGCATCAACAAGGCGAAGCGCATCGACACCGTGCCGACATGCGCGCGGGTCGCGCGCGCCGCCTGCAATCCCGCCCTACGGTGACGTTACACGCTCTTCGGAGTGCGACTCTCCAACATGGTTCTGAAACCAAGCTGAAACCAAAATCAAACACTGGTGATCGCCGGCCCGCGCCGCGCCGGCCAATTCACGTCCTGCAAAACCGCCCGTTCACGCGCCCCGCCCGGCGCTCTCGCGGGAAAGTCAGCGCCAATGTCGCTCGGAAACGGAGCTGAAACCAAATATGACGCGCACACTGTCATGACGCGCGGCTCATCCCATCTGTTTCCGCGGTTAACGTCGTTCTGAAACCGATCTTTCTTTACCGCCGCTGTGAGAAAACCGTTGTGCCCGAGCCCTATTGAAGGAAATTGTTCTTGGGTCGTGAGAGCCTGTTGTGGCATTTTATTTCGTGGCAGTGGGTTATGACACTTGAACAGAGCTCCGCTCAACCGCAAGCAGCCTTCACCATGGGCGCTCAGAACAGCAACAGCGGGCCAGAGCCTCGATCCTCACGGAGCACCGTGAGCGAAGCTCCTGTGCCCGATACCGAGATCGCCGCGGCGATGAACGCCATCCGGCGCATCGTCCGCTCCCTTCGGCTCAGCTCACGAGCCTCCGAGAAATCGCTGGGGGTGAGCGCAGCCCAGCTCTTCGTGCTCCAGCAGCTCGCCGAGGGCGCAGCCCGCGAGGATGCGGCGCCGTCGATCGCGCAGCTCGCCACCCTGACGGCCACCGATCCCAGCTCGGTGTCGGTCGTCGTGAGCCGGCTCGCCGCGCGCGGGCTCTGCGCCCGCAAGGCCTCGAAGTCGGACGGCCGGCGCGCCGAGGTGACCATCACCCCCGCGGGCATCGAGCTCCTGCAGCGAGCGCCGCAGCCCGTTCAGGCGCGCATGCTGGAGGCCCTCACGCAGATGGAGTCCAGCCGACGGCAGGAGATGATCTCCGGGCTCGAAGAGATCGTGGCCGCGCTCGGTGTCACGGATCAGCTCGCGTCGATGCTGTTCGAGGACGAGGGCCACCTCGGCGACGACGACGAGCGCCCCGCACCGAGCGGTCATCGCGTCGCGGCCGCAGGCCGTTGATCACGATGGGGCCGCGAGCGGCCCCAAACCCCGCGCTGGACCAGCCAGCGCTGATTGCGATGGGCCGAGGGCGGCTCCATGCGCGCGCTGGACGAGCCGGCGCCGAGCACGATGGACCTCGCGCTGGACGAGCCGGCGCTGACGACGACGGGGCCGCGAGCGGCTCCGTGCCTGCGCTGGACGAGCCGGCGCTGATGACGACGGGGGCGCGCTGGGTGAGCCAGCGCCGAGCACGATTGCGGCCGCGAGCGGCTGCGTGCCTGCGCTCGACGAGCGTGGATCATGGCCTGACCGGCGCGCCGCCCGGCCGGTAGGTCAGCCCGCTGACGGGATCGTGCCCGACACCGGCGGTGCCCGAAGGGTCGATGTATGATGCGCTCATGACCTGGAACATGCGCCGGTGGGCAGGCCTGGGAACCGTCCTTCTCGCGCTTTCGGCTGCACCCGGCTGCGTCAACAACCCCAAGGTGACGGTGCACCACGCCGAGCTGCGCGGGCTTTCGACCTGGGGCTTGCAGGTGATGATCCTGCTCCAGGTGCGCAACGACAACAGCTACGACGTGCAGGTTCGCAACGTGAACTGCAACGTCGTCTTCGGCCGGGGGATGAACCTCGGGCCGATCCAGTACTCACCGAATCAATGGCTGCCGTCGCACCAGACGACGTTCGTCCAGGTGCCGGTCACCATCCCTTGGCAGGCGCTCCCCGCGCTCGTCGCCGAGACGACCGGCTCGTACGCCATCCCGTACCACGTGAAGGGCGTCGCCGACGTCACCGCGACCCGCGCCTTCGGCATCGAGCGCGACAACTACCCGGTCGACGAGGGCGGCTCGATCCCGCGCCAGATGGTGGTCGACTCGGCCCGCAGCGCGATCCCGCTCCCGCTCTGACGCTGCCGCTCCGGCGCTGTTTCCAGCGCCTCCCCTGCCCCACCCTCTTTTCGAGATTTCGTCGCGCGCCGCACGCCTCGCGCTGCACGTGCTGACGTGCCCTGCAACATCGTTGCTTCGGACTGATGGTCGTCGCGCTCGCGTGCGAGATGCGCATCTTGTCCTGCAACATCGTCGCGCTCGCGTGCGAGATGCGACGTGTCGACGAGGCTCGTTGCTCGTGAGAGGTGGCGCACGCGATGACCATCGGATGGTCACCGGCGGCGAACGTGGTTGCGATCGATTGGGGGAGCGGCGATCGAGGCTTCGATCGCGTGGTGGGACGAGGGCGGGTGAAGCGTCACCCGCCCATCGGTGTTGGGATCACGCGCGGCGGCGACGGCGGGCCGCGGCGAGGCCGAGGCCGACGAGCGCGAACGTGGCGCCGTAGGCACCGGCGTCGTCCTCGCCGGCGCGGCAGGAGCAGCCGCCTTCGGGATCGACCTGGTCCGGCTTGCCGCTCGAGCTGGAGCTCGAGGCCGACGAGGAAGAGCCGCCCTCGCCAGTCATGCAGCTGTCGATGGTGAGGGGCTTCGCCGCCTTGCGGCCCTTCGTGCCCTGCGTGAGCGGCGTGTCGAGGTTGCCGGTGTTCTGGTTGTCGTGGTGGAAGCTGTCCCACTCGATGACGCCGTCGTCCTTGCCCTCGGTGTGCCAGACGTAGAGCCAGCCATCACGCGTGCCGAGCGCGAGCTCGAGCTTGTGATCGCCGTCGAGATCGCCGACCGCCGCGGTGGAGATGATCCATTGGCCGGTGAACTTGGGGAAGCCCTTGGGCTCGCGGCCGCAGCCGTCGAAGGCATGCACGAAGTAACCGCCGGAGCCGGTGATGACCTCGGGGTAGTCGTCGCCGTCGAGGTCGGCGATGACCTGGCTGTTGAAGAAGGTGAAGTCCTCGAGAACCATGGGCGAGGCCGGCATCATCGCGCCCGTCTTGCCGCTCCAGATCGCGAGGAGGTTGTCGCCGCGGAGACCGCTGTTGCCCGCGGACGACTGGAGGTTGATGGCCAGGTTGAGCGAGCCACCGGAGGCGATGACGTCGGGCACGCCGTCCTGATCGATGTCGCCCACCGACGGCTGCGCGAAGAGCGGGAGCATCGTGTTCGGCGTCTCGGCCTTGCTGAGCGGCCCGAAGATGGCGGCCGGATCGACGCCCTTCAGCGTCTTGCTCGGATCGTTGGGATCAGGACGCTGCGGAGCGGCATTCGGCGGGGTCGCCGAGAGCGAGGTCTGTGCGCCCGGGTCGACCGGGAGGATGAGCGGCAGCGAAGCGTTGCCGTGCATGATGGCGTGCGGCTTCCCATTGAAGGACGCGATCACGCCCGCGTTGGGCACGCCCTCGGCGACGAGCGGGAAGAGCTCGAACGAGGTCATCGTGACGGGCCAGTTGGGCAGCACCAGGCTCGGTGCCTTCGTCCCGCGGCCGTCGATGATGTAGATGGCGCCCGCCTGCCCGCCGCTGCCGAGGCGCTCGTTCGATCCGACGAGGAGATCGGGGATGCCGTCGCCGTTGAAGTCGGCGATCGCCGGCGTGGTGAGGATGCGGTTCTTCTTCGGCTCCTCGCTGAACTTGCCGGTGTAGTGGATCTCGACCGGCCAGCCGTCGACCGCCGTGCCGTCGCCGTGGAAGGCATAGACCTTCCCGTCGAAGGCAGCCTGGATGATGTCGAGCTTGCCGTCCTTGTCGAGGTCGGCGAGCACCGGGGCCGCGAAGGAGCCGCGGGCGATGCGGGTCTCCGTGTCCATGCACGGCTCGACCTTGGTGTCGTTCACGTCGGTGGAGCACGAGGGCACGAGCGGCAGGCGCTTCGGCCAACCGGCCTTGTCCTTGCCGTCGGCGCCGACGACGTAGATGCTGCCCGAGAACGTGGCCAGCACGATCTCCGGCTTGCCGTCACCGTCGAGATCCGCGACCGCCGGAGAGAGCATGAAGGGCTCGCCCCCGATGGCGGGATCGACGGCCTTCGTCTTGTACGCGGGCGCGTCGAGGTAGACGGGCGTGTTCGGCGTGGGGGCCGGCGTGATCAGGCCGTCCTCCGGGAGGGCACGGTAGGGGAAGCCCGCGAGCTCCGAAGGGCCGTTCGCGCCGAGCTTGTAGACGTGCAAGACGCCGCCCGCCGTCGGGTAGATCAGCTCGCGGACGCCGTCGCCGTCGAGATCCACCATCTTCGGGCTCGTCTCGCCGCTCTCGCCCACGTAGATGGGGAAGCCCTTGGCCAGCGTGGGATCCGAGTGCACGTAGTACGTGCGGCGCAGCTCGCCGCGCACGTCGCCGATGGGATCGCCGTAGTGCGCCACGGAGCGCACGCGCACGGTGATGGCCGTGTCGTTCTCGCCGAACTGGCTGTCGATGTCGCGCTCGTGCGTGGGATCGATGTTCTTGAGATCGATGCTCGCGAGCGGGCCGTCGGAGCCGATGACCATCGTGGGCGGGAGGTTCTTCTGCTCGGGCGCGACGGCCTTGAACGCGTTGTCGAGCGGCTGCACGCCCGGCGCCCACTCGACCACGTAGTCGAACGACTTGGCGCGCTTGGCCGAGACGGTGCCCTTGATCTCGATCGGAGCCGTCGCCTGATCCTTGTAGAGGACCGTGAACCAGGTGGGCGACACGATGTCGACGGCGGGCGGGATCTTGCCGTCGCGGATGGCTTCGACGGCCTTGGTGGCGTTGACGCGGCCATAGCCGAAGCGCTGATCGAAGCCCGGCTGCGACCACTTGTACGGCGAGCCCGGCTCTTGGGACTCGGGCACGTCGATGTCGTCCGCCGTCGTGAAGAAGAGCGAGTGCGCTTCGCCGGGCGTGAGCTGCGGCGTGACGTTGTACTTGAGGGCCGCGGAGTACACGAGGCCGGCGATGCCGGAGAGCTTGCCCGTGGCTTCGCTGGAGCAGCCCGAGCCCGAGGCGCTGAGGAGGTTCTGCCCGCCGAAGTTGGAGCAGGGGTGGAAGCCGAGGAACGTCGTCGCGTTCTTGATCGAGTTGGCGTCGTACGTGATCGCGTGCACCGGCAGCGTGTGGTTGGCCGCCGCGGGCACGTTGTGGTGCCGCGAGTTCTCGTCGGCCATGCTGGTGATGACGAGCGTGTCCTTCGAGTACGCGTAGTCGAGCGCCGACTGCGCGAAGTGGTTCATGTTGATGGTGCCGAGCGCGCACTGCACGATGCGCGCGCCGTTGTCGGTGGCGAAGACGACCGCCTTGCCGAAGCTCGCGACGTCGGTGATGAAGCTGTCGCCCACGCGCATCGGCATGAAGCGACAGTTCGGGCACACGCCGGCGTCGCCGATGCCGTTGTTCGCGGCGCCGGTCGAGTCGTTGGCCTCGCCGGTGCCGTGCCCGTACCGCGTGTCGTCGTACGGGTTGTTGTCGTCCTTCATGAAGTCCCAACCGGCGATGTCGTCGACGTACCCGTTGCCGTCGTCGTCGGTCTTGTCGGAGAAGTTCAGGATCAAGTCGCCCGCGTCGAGCTTGCCGTTGCCGTTGCGATCGCCGAGCGGATGGCCTTGGCTCGCGGCCGGCGTGAGGTTGGGCGAGTCCTTGTAATCGGAGACCGTGAGGATGCCGTCGCCGTTGCAGTCGAAGCCCGCGAGCTCACCCGTGCCGCCGCACGGCGAGCTGTCCGCGTGCAGCGGCTTGTGGTTCACGAGCTCGCGGTGGTTCAGGTAGACCTTGTCGAGGAGATCGTCCTCGTCCCATTTGATGCCGGAGTCGGTGATGGCGATGACGATGGACGGGTCACCGATCGTCAAGCGCCACGCGAGATCGACGGACATGCCGGAGGCGGTCTCCGCCTTGCGCACGTTCTTCGAGACGTCGGGCATGAACGAGTACAGGTTCCACTGCCCGTTCGCGGTGGTGGAGAAGCCGTAGCCGGGATCGTTGGGCCAGTTGGCCGGATCGGCCATGTCGGCCGACGTGGCGTTGGGCGGCGGCGGCCAGCCGGCCGAGGCATGGCTGGGGACCAGCGGGCTCGCGGCGGCGCCGAGCACGAGCAGGACGGTGAGGCGCTTGAGCAACGGGATGCTTCGCATGAAGGCTTCTCCGGGGCTTGGAGGACGAGCCGGCGGACCGAGCCGACCTCCAACGTGAGGCGAAGCGCGAGGGTCGACCCACGCGCGATCGCATCGAGGCCCAGCGGCCGAGCGGACCAGCGGGCCAAAGGACGGGGCGCAAAGAAGCTATCATTGCCCGGGGCCCACGAGTAAACGGAACCAGCATCGCCATGGGCTCTCCGCTCGCGAATCTGCCGCGCGTCGACCGCGTGGTCGCGCACCCGGCGCTCGATGGAGCGCGCCTTCGGCTCGGCGTCGAGGCCATCACCCGCCTGGCGCGCCGCGCCGTCGACGAGGCGCGTCAAAGCGTGCGTGGCGGATCGACGTGCCCCTCGCTCGACGAGGTCTCCGCGCGTGTCCTCGCGCTGGCGCAGGAGACGCTGTCCACCCGCGCGCGCCCCGTGATCAACGCGACCGGCGTCGTGCTGCACACGAACCTCGGCCGGGCTCCGCTCGCGGAGGCGGCCGTGCGCGCGGTGGCCGCGTCGGCGGGGCGCTACACGTCGATCGAGATCGACCTCGGGACGGGCCGTCGCGGCGCGCGCGCGGCCTTCGCGGAGAGCGGGCTCGCGCAGCTCACGGGCGCGGAGGCGGCGCTCGTGGTCAACAACAACGCGGCCGCCACCCTGCTCGTGCTCTCGGCGCTGGCCATGGGCCGCGGCGTCATCGTCTCGCGCGGCGAGCTCATCGAGATCGGCGGCGGCTTCCGCGTGCCCGACGTGTGCGCGCGCTCGGGCGCGAAGCTCATCGAGGTCGGCACCACCAACCGCACGCGCCTCGCCGACTACGAGCGCGCCCTCTCCGGCAACGACGTCGCCGCGATCCTCCGCGTGCACCAGGGCAATTTCCGGCAGGTCGGCTTCGTCGAGCGGCCCTCGCTGCGCGCGCTCGCCGACCTCGCGCACGCGCGCGGCGTCGTGCTCATCGAAGATCTCGGCGGCGGCGCCATGATCGATCTCGCGCCCGCGGGCCTCGAAGGCGAGCCCACCGCCAAGGAGAGCATCACGAGCGGCGCGGACGTGGTCTGCTTCAGCACCGACAAAGTCCTCGGCGGCCCGCAGGGCGGCGCGATCGTGGGGCGGGCCGAGATCGTCGAGAAGGCGCGGCGGGATCCGCTGGCGCGCGCGCTGCGGCTCGGCCGGCTGCCGCTCGTGGCCCTGGAGGCGACCGTGGCCCTCTACCTCGAAGGCCGCCTCGACGACGTGCCCGCGCTCTTCGCGCTGCGCCGGCCGCTCGCCGACGTGGAAGCGCGCGCCGCGCGCTGGCGCGACGCGCTCGTCGCCCGCGGGATCGCGGCGACCGTCGTCGATCTGGAGGGCGCCGTCGGCGGCGGCGCGCTGGCAGAAGTGGCGGTGCGCTCGGCGGGCGTGGCCCTCGACGGGGTCGATGCGGAAGCGGTCGCCGCCGCGCTGCGGAGCGGCGATCCCGCGGCGGTGGGCCGCATCCACGAAGGCCGGCTCCTGCTCGACGCGCGCACGGTCATGCCGGACGAAGACGAGCCTCTCTTGGCGGCGGTGGCGGCAGCCATCGCGCGGCAGCGCTGAGGCCGGCGAATCAATCGTTTGAGCTCAAACCGAATCGTTTGACCTCCAACGATTGCGACCACCTAACGCTCGCGACGGATGCCGTAGTGCGTGAGACGGCGGTAGAACGTGGCGCGCGGCATCCCGAGATCGCGGGCTGCGAGCGCGGCGTTCCAGTCGGTGCGCGCGAGGGCCGCGAGGATGAGGGAGCGCTCGTCGGCCTCTTGGCTGCGATCCTCGCGCGGGGCGGCGCGGCGCGCGGGGGGCGCGAGCCGCGGGAGATCGATGTCGTCCGGGCCGAGCTGCTGGCCCGAGGCGAAGACGACGGCCTTGGTGATCACGTTCTCCAGCTCGCGTACGTTGCCGGGCCAGCGGTGTTGCGTGAGCTTGCGCATGGCGGCGCCGCTGAGGCGCGGCGCGGGGCGGCCCAGGTTCTCGGCGGCGCGACCCACGAAGTGGATGGCGAGGTGCGGTAGATCCTCCGTGCGATCCCGGAGCGGCGGGAGCGGGACCTCCACCACGCCGACGCGGTAGTAGAGATCTTCGCGAAAGCGTCCGCGGGCGACCTCGGCGCGGAGATCGCGGTTGGTCGCGCACACGAGGCGGAAGTCGACGGGCGTGCTCGAGGCCGCGCCGACGGGGCGCACCTCGCGCTCCTGCACCACGCGGAGGAGCTTCGCCTGCACTTCGAGCGGCATCTCGCCGAGCTCGTCGAGGAAGAGGGTGCCGCCGCGCGCCAGCGCCACGAGGCCCACGCGATCGCGATCGGCGCCCGTGAAGGCGCCCTTCACGTGGCCGAAGAGCTCCGACTCGAGGAGCGTCGCCGGGAGCGCGGCGCAGTTCACCCCCACGAACGGGCCGGCGCGGCGCCCGCTCTGGTAGTGCACGGCGCGCGCGACCAGCTCCTTGCCCGTCCCGCTCTCGCCCAGCACGAGCACGGGGAGCGGCGAGTCGATGACGCGATCGAGCGTGCGGAACAGCTTCGTCATCGCGGCCCCGCGCCCGATGATCGAGCGGTAATCGTGGCGGTGCTCGAGCGCCTCTTGGCGCACGCGGATCTCCTCCGCGAGCTCCTCGATGCGCTCGGCCTGTCCGCGGGCGAGCGCCTCGACGCGGCCGCGCTCCTCCTCCAGCTCGATCGTGCGGCGCCGCAGATCCTCGAGCGTGCGCGCATTGCGGAGCGCGAGCGCGACCTGATCGGAGAAGGCGAGGAGAAGGTCGGCGTCCTCTCGCCCGAAGCGCGCCTGCGAGAAGCGATTGTCGAGGTAGAGCGCCCCGAGCACGCGGTCGGGCGATCGGATGGGCACCGCGATCACCGAGCGCAACCGCATGGCGTGGACGGAGCGCTGCTCGCGGAAGCGATCGTCGGCGCTCGCGTCCACCGTGATCACCGGCTCCGCGGTGGAGATGGCCTGCTCCGCGATGCTGCGGCTGTACTTGAGGTGGCTCTTGCCCACCTTCTCGCGATCGACGTTGCGCGCCACGGGCACGTGGAGCTCGCCCTTCTCGGGCTCGTCGAGGATGATGAAGCCGCGCTCCGCTTCGGTGAGGTCGATGGCCGCGTCGAGCGCCATGCCGAGGACCTCCGCCGTCTCGAGCGTGCTGTTGAGCTTGCGAAAGAGCGCGATCAGGCGCTCGAGCTTGGCGATCCGCGACGCCTCGCCGCTGGGCGGCGCCGCGATCGGAGCCGCGGGCGCGGGCGCAGGCGGCGGGCGATCGAGCACGGCGCGACGGCGCGGGTGCGCGCGAAAGCCCGCGCGGAGAGGCTCGGGCAAGAGCGCTTCGATCGGCGCCCAGATGGCACGCGCGCGCTCCGCCTCGCCGGCGAGCGCGAGCGCTTCCGCGAGGAGATCCAAGCTCCCCGCGCGCCCCGCGGTCTCCTGCGCCGCATCGAAGGACGCCGTCGCCGTCGCGGCATCGCCCGTGACCAGCGCCGCGCGTCCTTCGAGGATGGACGCGCGCGCCGCCAGATCGCTGGCCTGCTCGACGATCGACGATCCGCGCGCGCGCTCGATGGCCGCGCGCGCCTCCGCGATGTCGCCCGCCGCGAGGCGGGCCCGCGCGAGCTCCAAGTCCTCCTCCGCCACCTCGCGCGTCGCGCCCTCGGTTGCGAACCCTTCGCGCGCCGCTTCGAACCGGGCGATGGCTTCGCCCACGTCGCCGCGCGCGAGCGCGCAATCGCCGAGCACCGATCGCGCCGCGGCCGTGAAGAAGCGCGCGCCCACCCGCATCGAGGCCCGCTCCGCGCGGAGCGCGCGGTGCTCGGCCCGGTCCCACGCGCCCACGTCCGCCCAGAGCTTGGCCAGATCGAACTCGAAGATGGCGAGCAGATCCTCCTGCGAGAGCGCCGCCGCGACGCGCTCCCCGCGCTCGTAGGCGCGGAGCGCTTCGGCATAGTCCCCGCGTTGATGACACGCGGTCGCCAGGTTCAAGCTCGACCGCGCGATCTGTTCGATCAACCCGCCGCGCTCCGCCACGTCGAGCGCGCGCCGATAGCCGGCAACGGCCGCGTCGAGCTCACCGGCGCGGTACGCATCGATGGCCTGACACGAGAGCACCCGTACGAGCCGGCGCGGCGACGCGAGATCGCGGTGCAGCGCGACCGCCGTCGCGAGGTGGGCCCGCGCGGCCCCGTGATCACCGGCGTAGCTCGCCGCGATCCCCGCCGCCTCGTGCAGATCGGCCCGCTGCGACGGGGCCTCCGCGATCGCGAGCGCAGCCTCGGCGCGGGCCCGCGCTTCGCCGTGCGCGCCCAAGCGGCTCTGCGCCCGCGCCGCGAGATCGTGCGCCCGCGCCGTCGCTTCGGGTGTGCGCGCTTCGGCGAGGGCGCGCTCCACCGTGGCCAGCGCCTCCCGCGGCTCGCCGCGCACCAAGAGACAGGACGCCTTGCGCAACCACAGGCTCACCGCGTCGTCGATCGCGATCGCGCCGGCATCGAGCCGCGCCAGCACCTCGAGCGCGCGTGCCGAAGCGCCCGACAGCTCCAGCGCCTCCGCGGCAGCCAGCACCTCGGCCGGTGTGCGCGCGGCTTCGGCCGAAGCTTCCGCCGCCGCGAGGCGCGTCCTTCGCGCCGCCATGCCCGCGCTGCACGCCGCCTCTCCGGCCAGCACGCGCCCCGCGATCTCCGCGACGTCCGCCGCATGCCCGCCGCTCGCGCGCAAGATCGCGGATGCCGCCTCGCCGATCCCGAGATCCAACGCCCACGCGCGCACGGCCTCTTCGCTCAACGGCTCCAGCGCGATCGCTTCGACCGTCGCCGTCGATCCGAGCGACGACGACGCCGCACTCTCGCTCGCCAAGAGCAGCACCGGGCCATCGCTGCGCAAGCTCCGCGCGAGCAGCTCGAAGGCCTCGCGATCTCCCGGCGCGAGCCGATCCGCATCGTCCACCGCGAGCACCACCGGCTCGCCGCGACGCTCGATCTCCGCGAGCGCCGTGAGCACGAGCCCTGCGCCATGCGCGTGTTGCTCCGTATGTCCGAGCGCGCGCGCCAACATCGCCGCGACCGCGCCCTCGGTCGCGCGGGGAAAGCCTTCGATCGTCGTGCAGGCGAGCTCCGCGCGCCACTTCAGCTCGCGCAGGACCCGGCTCCTCCCGCTCCCGCGCGCGCCGCGGATCACCACCACGCGCGCTCCCGGCGCGCCGTGCAACGTCGCCGCGAGGGCCGCCTCGCCGCGCGCGATCTCCGCCGCGCGCCCCACGGTCACCGAGGCCTCGCGCAGAGGAACGTGGAGCTCGTTCGCCGAAGCGCCGAGCGCTTCCAGCGCCTCGCTCGCCTCGCTCGGCCGGAGCTCCGCGCGCGCTTCGGTCAACCGTCGCGCGAGCGCGGCCACCGCATCGGGCAACCGATCCGCGATGACGTCGGCCACCGCGTAGAGCACCTTCCCGAACGCATACAGATCCGCGCGCGCGTCGTGGTGCTCGCCGCGCATCACCTCGGGCGCGATGAACCCAGCCGTTCCGCTCACCGTCGCCTCGCGTGCGGGCTGCGCGAGCCGCGCGGCGCACGACAAGTCGAGGAGCACGCCGCGGCCTTCGTCGACGAGGATGTTCTCCGGCTTCACGTCTCCATGCCGAATCCCCGCGCGATGGAGGAAGGCGAGCGCCGCGAGCGGACCGAGCAGCGCGCCGCGGACCTCGGCGAACGTCTTGCCCACCGCGAACGTCGGCAGCGGTAGCCCGCGCACGAAGTCGGCCGTGAAGAAGAACGCGCTCCCGCCCGCGATCGCCGCGACCCCGAAGTCGTGGACCGCCGCCAAGTTGGGATGCGACAGCCCCGCCAAGAGCTGGAACTCGCGCCGCAGCGCCGCACGCCGCGCGCCGTCCGCGCCCGCGTCGTCGAGCAGCTTGAGACACCGCTCGATCCCGAGCGCCTCGTCCCGCACGAGGATCGCCGACGCCAAGCCCCCGCGCCCGAGCACCCGGAGGACGCGATAGCGATGGGCGAGCACCGCGGGCAGGCCATCGTTCTGTCTCATGGCGCCACCGATGATACAGTGAGACACTCTTGAGACACACCCCCAGCCGAGATTCCCGAGGTTTTTCGCCGACGAGGCCTGGCCCGACCGTTGCTGATAGGGCGAGCGTGATGGCTTGGCGCAAGGTCCTGTCGATCGGCTTCGGCGTCCTCTCCGTGGGGGCGCTCGTCGCCGGCTGCGGCGTGAGCCCGCAACCGAGCCCGCCCGATTCGATCCTCGAGGGCAACCTCATCACGGTGCAGCCCGACACGGCCGTCGGTGACGAGGGCATGATCTTCTTCCATGCCGGTCCGGGCTCGGTCGATCCGCCGTCGGGCATCGTCGTCATCACCAACCTCGAGTCGAACGAGGGCCCGAGCTTCGCGTCCGTGAGCGCCGACGGCAGCTTCGACATCGCCGTCCCCGGGAACCCCGGCGACGCCTTCCGCTTTCAGGTCAAGAGCGGGCTCGCGCGCTCGCAGCCCTTCGACCTGGCCGTCAATGCGATGGGCAACGCGCTCACCGAGGTCCTGGACGAGCCCCCGTGCCTCGTCCTCGATCCGGCGCGCTGGGCCGCCCTTGAAGGCCCCGGCGAAGAGCGCGATCTCGTGATCCGCAACGCGTGCAACGGCACCGTGAGCATCGCCGCGCCTCGACTGCGCCGCGGGCTCGCCGGCTTCTCGTTCTCGCCCGCGTCGCCGATCGCGCTCGCCGCCGGCGACACCACGACCCTCACGCTCCACGCGGAGAACGGCGCCGAGCGCGAGGACGTCCTCTTCCTCGACGTCACCGGCCCCACCGCTTCACGCCGCGCGATCACGCTGACCGTCCCCGATCCCTGATCGCGATCGTTTGAGCTCAAAGGATTTCGGGCGCTCACCGAGCGCCGCCGCAGTCTTGCGCGTCGCGCCCGCGCGACCCGCGTTTTGCAAAGAAGGAGACCCCCGATCATGAACCGCATCCTTGCCGCCATCCTCGTCGCCATCCCCACCCTCGCCGCCTGTGGCAGCAGCAGCGTCGGCTACACCAAGGACGCCGCCCGAGAGCGCGGCGGCCTCGACGAAGAGGGCAACGACATCTGCGCCTCCGAAGGCTGGTACGGCGACAGCGTGTGCGACGAGTTCTGCCCAGCGCACGACACCTCCGACTGCCCCGTGTCGCCCGGGTGCCCGAACCCCGCCGACGCGCGCGTCCACTACGTCGGCGATCCATCGACATGCCGCGCCGCGGACTGGCAGTGCACCGACGACCAGATCCCGTTCGACTCGGCGGAGTGCGGCTGCGGCTGCATCGATCTCCCGCCGCCCGGGCCGCAGTGCGGCAACGTCGGGAAGGACACCTGCCCCGATGGCTACTTCTGCAACATCTCCGCGTGCGGCCAGGCCGACGAGGCCGGCACCTGCGAGCCCCTCCCGGACAACGGCTGCCCCGAGATCTACGACCCGGTCTGCGGCTGCGACGGCATCACGTACGGCAACGCATGCGAGGCGCACCAGGCGGGCATGTCCACCACCATCGACTCCTTCTGCGCGGCGCCCCCGACCGGGAAGGCCTGCGGCGGCCTCGCCGGGATCCTCTGCGACGCTGGTGAGTTCTGCAACTTCCCGCCCGAGACCCAGTGCGGCAACGCCGACGACCAGGGCACGTGCACGCCCATCCCCGAGGCGTGCGACACCCTCTACGATCCCGTCTGCGCCTGCGACGGCAACACGTACCCCAACGAGTGCCAGGCCAACATGGCGGGGCTCTCGATCGTCTCCGACACCTCCATCTGCGACTGATCTCCAGCGCCGCGCGAGCGGAGACCAACTCCCAACGACACGCGCCGACGCGATAAGCTCGGCGCGTGCTTCGTCTTTCCCCTCTCCTTCGAGGCGGCGCCGCGGCGCTCGTCGTGATCGCGGCCTTCGCCTGTGGTGGGAGCCCGTACGATCTCGGCGTCACCGGCGGCTCGTCGTCCTCGAGCACCGTCGCCTCGTCGAGCTCTTCCGTGTCGAGCAGCGCGTCGTCGAGCAGCTCGGGCACGGGCGGTGTCGGCGGCGATCCGGAGCCGGCCGGCACGCTCAAGCTCACCGTCGTGAACGGGATCAACGACTACTACGCGGTGCGCCTGTGTTTCCTCCCCAACGACACGCCTTGGCCTTCATCGGCGAACGGCCTGCCCTTCGGGCGGAGCGCCGTCATCACGCCGGGCGCGAGCACCGTCCCCATCGACGGCGACGTCACGCCGTGGGTCATCGCCGGTGATCTCTCGCAGACCGATGGCAAGACCTGCACGGAGATCCTCGCGCTGGCCGCGGCCGACGCGGGCACGTCCGCGATCGTCGCGCGGCCGCTCGGGGTGATCCCCAAGGTCGTTTGGGCCACGAACCGCAGCCTCCTCCTCGTGCCGAGCGGCTGCGTGGGCGGGTTCGCGCACGAAGATCCGAGCGCCACCGTCGCCTGCGGCATGGGCTACACCGGCAGCTCGCCGACGGCGGGCCTCACGCTGGTGTCGATGTCGCGCATCGAGGACGGCGGGCACGTCTCGCTGCAAGCGGTGAGCGCCTCGCCGGCCTTGCCCGAGGTCGACGTCGCGCTGCTCCCGAGCCTCACGGACGCGACGCCGAGGATCATCGCGCACGCGCTCTCGCAAGGCGCGATCCTGCCGAAGCCTCCCTTCGCTGCGCTCACCGTGACCGAGATGGGCCCCCTCGATACCGTGCAGATCCAGACCTACACGCCGGGGTCGATGAACCTGTCGTCGACGGTGCCGCTCTCCAAGGTGTTCGCCAACGGCGGGCCCGGCGCCGCGGCCGTGGTGAACGGCGCGCGCTTCGTGCTGGTCGCCGTCGGCGCCGGCCCCGGCTTGCCGACCGACAAGTGGTGGCACGAGCTGACGTGGACGCTCGTGGCCGCCGACCCCTGATCCAGATCGAACCGCCGCGCTCGGCCTCGTCGCACGCGTTCACCGAGCGGCCATTCCTGCGGCTGCGCGCTCGCTTCGCGGCCTCGATGCGATGGCAGGTGGGTAGTCGACGCGCCTCGGCGCCGGTACGGTTCCGCCATGGCGTCGATCGATCTGAACGTCGACCTCGGTGAGCTGCCCGCCGAGCCGGCCGAGCTGTTCTCCCTCGCGACCACGGCCAACATCGCCTGCGGCGGTCACGCGGGCGACGAAGCTTCGATGGAGCGGTCCATCTCCCGCGCGATCGCGCAGGGCACGCGCATCGCCGCGCATCCGTCCTATCCCGATCGCGCAGGCTTCGGACGCAAGACCATGAGCCTCGCGCCCGCCGCCATCGAGCACGCCGTCGAAGCCCAATGCCGAGCGCTCGCCGACGTCGCGCGGCGCCTCGGCGCGACGGTGACGCGGGTGAAACCCCACGGCGCGCTCTACCACGACGCCGGAAAGGACGCGGCCATCGCGGCGGCGGTGATCGACGGCGCGCTCCGCGGCCTCGGCATCGCGGCCGCCGAGGCGACGATCGTTGGAGCTCCAACGAGCTTCCTCCACACGGAGGCCGAGCGCCGCGGCGCCGCCTATGCGCGCGAGGGCTTCGCCGATCGCGGCTACCGCGCCGACGGCTCGCTCGTGCCGCGGAGCGAGCCGGGCGCCCTGCTCACCGATCCCGAAGCCGCCGCGCAACAAGCCCTGACGCTCGCGCGCTCGGGCACGATCGAGACGCTGTGCGTGCACGGCGACACGGAGGACGCCGTCTCCATCGCCACACGCGTGCGCGCCGCGCTCACGGAGGCGGGGCTCCTTTCGTCGGGAGGCTGATCATGCGGATCGAGGCCTACGGCGAGGACGCGACGTTCATCGATCTCGACATCGAGCACGCCCCCGATCGCGCGGGCCGCACCCACGCGCTCGCCACGGCGCTGCGCGCGGCGTGCCCCAGCGCCGACGTCATCGTGGGCGCCGGCACGGTGGTGGCCGTCGGCATCTCGCCCGCGGAAGCGCGACGCATCGCAACCTCGCCGCAACCGCCGGCGACCCGCACCGAGCCGCAGAGCCACGAGATCCGCGCCGTCTACGATGGGCCCGATCTCGCCGCCGTCGCCGAGACGCTCGGCATCACGCCGAGCGAAGCCGTCGCGCGCCACACCGGCACGCCGTACGTCGTGGAGCTGGTCGGCTTTCTGCCGGGCTTCGCGTACCTGTCGGCGCCGAGCGGCGCACCGCTCGTGGTGCCGCGTCGCTCGACGCCGCGACCCAAGGTGCCCGCCGGCAGCATCGCGGTGGCCGCATCGTTCACGGGCGTGTACCCGTCGGCATCGCCCGGCGGATGGAACCTGATCGGGCGCGCCGTCGACGCGGTGCCCTTCGACGTGACGCGCGAGCCGGCGATGCTGTTCGCCCCCGGCGATCGGGTCAGGTTCACGGAGGTGGATGCCGCTTCGATCGCGGACACGCACCGAGCAGCGAGCGGCCGCGATGACGCGAGCACGCCTGGATCCGCCTCGGTGGGGCTCGTGGTGGTGAGCGCGCCGGCGCTGGCGACGGTGCAGGATCGCGGGCGACTCGGACAGCTCGGGCGCGGGCTGCCACCGGCGGGGCCACTCGATCCGATCACCTTCGATGCGGCGAATGCTGCCGTCGGCAACGTCGCGGGCGCGGCGGCCATCGAGGTGCCGCTCGGATCGCTCGAGGTCGAGGCCCGCGGTGTGGATGCGCTCGTCTCGATCGACGGCGAGCCCGCCGTCACGCTCCGCGACGGCGAGCGCCTGCGCGTGCCCGCCGCGGAGCGCGCCGTGCGTTACCTCGCGGTGCGCGGTGGCATCGATGTGCCGGTGATCCTCGGTGCGCGCGCCACCATCCCCACCGTCGGCATCGGTGGCCTCGCCGGACGTCCGCTGCGCCGGCGCGACGTGCTCGCCCTCGGCGACGCCATCGCCGGCGCGCCCTCGCCATCCGAACCGATCGCCGATCCCGACGCGCTCGACATCGACCCCGGCCCGCACCTCGATCGCTTCCCCGGCGACGCCTACGCCACGCTGCTCTCCACGGCGTGGCGCGTGTCTCGCCTCGGCGATCGCACCGGCGTCCGCCTCGACGGCGCGCGCATCCCCCGCGATCGCCCCGATCTCGCGCTCCCCGTCCCCATGATCCGCGGCGCCGTCGAGGTCACCACCGACGGCACGCCGATCATCCTCGGCCCCGATCACCCCACGACCGGCGGCTACCCCGTCCTCGCCGTCCTGCGCCGCTCGGCGCTCGCCGCCCTCGCGCGCAAGAAACCCGGCGACGCCGTGCGCTTTCGCGCCGGTCGATAGCTCATGCTCCGTGCGCCGTGCAGCTCGTCATGCGTGCCCGCGCGGCCCGATCGCCGAGCGGTCAGCGCGTCATGCGGCGGCTCGGCACGTTCGCTTCGGCCTCGGCGGCCTCTTCTTCGATCAGCTCCGCGTCGATCACGCGGGGCGCGGGCTTCGCGGTCGCTTCGCTCGGGACGCGCCAGCCATCGCCGCCGACGCGCACGCGCGATGCGTGCGGCGATGTGGCGGCCACCAGATCGCGGAACACGTAGGTGATCGTCCCGCTCTCGTCGATCTCCAGCGACACCTGACCGTCGGGCCGCTTCGCCATCGCGGTGAGCGTCGCGTCCGCTTCATCCTCTTGGATCTCCAGCGCGCGCGCCACGCTCGCGACCGTGAGCACGCCGCGTCGCTGCGCCGCCAGCGCGAAGATGGCGCGCTCGCGCGCCGCCAGCTCCTTCGTCTCCCCGGCCTGGTGCAGCTTCCGGCCCGCGAAGAGGAGCGGCAGCGCCACGATGAGCGCGAGCACCGCGAAGAAGCCGCCCACGTAGAGCGTCGCGGTCGTCCCCAGCACCCACCCGATCAGCATGAAGAACAAGAGCGCCAACATGCCGGCGGTGAGCGCGCCCCAACCGAGCACCTTGGCGATGCCCCCGCCCACCTTCGCCGGCTGTCCGGCCACGTTCACCGCTTCGGACGCCGCGACGAACGGCATCGGCGCTCCACACGACGTGCAGTACGAGCGCACGCCGCGGACGATGGGGACGACATCCTGGCGGCAGTTCGGGCAGATCATGAGCAGGTCGCAACGTGGGCATGCCAAAGCCCCGGGTCAACCAGCCTCGGCGCGCCTCGTGCAATCCCGCGCCGCCCGCCGCATCGATCGAGCACGCGAACCGGACCTCGGCGGAGAAGCCGAAAGCCGATCGCACCGCCCTTTCCCGATGCTCAATGTTTCAAGGAGATATCGGCCAGCGCCATGCGTGCGTCGTTGATGTACGGGCTGTCCGGGAAGCGATGGATGAACGACCGGAGCGTGCTCTTCGCGTCGTTCCACGCTTGGATGTCGATGAGGCACTCGGCGAGGAGGAAGGTCGCGTCATCCATGACCTCCTTGTCCGGTGAAGCTTCCGAGAGCTGCGCCAGCATCGGGATCGCGTCGCGCTGGCGGTTGAGCTTGCGATAGGCGCGCGCGAGGTGGAGGCGCGCGCTCGGCGTGTGCGCCGCGGTCTCCTTCTGCTTGATCGCCTCCTCGAAGGCGACGGCGGCCTCGTGCCAACGGCCGGTGCGCATGTGATCGAGGCCGAGCTGGTAGCT
Organism: Minicystis rosea; assembly: GCA_001931535.1. Taxonomy (GTDB): domain Bacteria; phylum Myxococcota_A; class Polyangia; order Polyangiales; family Polyangiaceae; genus Minicystis; species Minicystis rosea. The sequence continues at coordinate 12,049,952 of CP016211.1, read as the reverse complement.
CTTGATCGACATCTCGGCGCGCGCGCGCTCCACGGCGTCGGAGAAGAACGCCATCTCCGCGCGCGAGAGCGGCCTCTGCCGGATGCCCTCGAAGCCGTCGATCACCTCTTGCCGCCGATCGGCGCGCACGAGCTCGTAGAACGCGGCCGCCTCGCTCTCGGCGCGGGCCTTCTCGTCGCCGCGGCGGCGCAGCTCTTCCAGCTCCTTCTCGAGCTTGCCGATCTTCTGCTTCGTCCCGCTGTTCTCGGCCGCGACGGCGTCGATGCGCGCGTCCCAGGCGAGCTTCACCACGCCGATGACCACCACGACGAACAGGAGGTTCGCGCCCGCGCTGTTCCAGAACGCCCGGCGTTCGAAGCCGATTTGGCGCTTGGAGATGCTCTTGAGATCGGCCGCCAGCGCGTTCGTGAGGTTGTTCGTCTTGATGATGAGCCCGCGCGACTCGACGATCTCGCGCTTGATGTCGCGCAGCTCGTCGCCGTACTCCTCCGGAGCGACGGGTCGGCCGGGGATGGGCCTGTGCGGAGAGGGCGTCATGGGCGAGGGAGCGATCTCCCACGACCAGGACGGCGGGTCGAGGGGGGCGAGCGCCCTCTGCCCGACCGAGGCGCCTTTCTGACCATTCCCCCTGGCTGCCGGGCACCCGATCGTGCTAGACGCCGCCGCCCCCAAACGATAGGAACCCGCCGCATGGATACGAGCGACATCCGCAAAGGCCTCAAAATGATGCTCGATGGCAGCCCCGATCCGTGGGTCGTCGTCGACTTTCAGTTCGTGAAGCCCGGCAAGGGCCAGGCCTTCACGCGGTTGAAGGTTCGGAACATGGCGTCCGGCTCCGTCATCGAGCGCACCTTCAAGTCGGGTGAAAAGCTCGAGCCCGCCGACGTGGAGGAGCGCCAGCTCCAGTACATCTACCCGGACGGCAGCGACTTCGTCTTCATGGACGAGGCCTCCGGCGAGCAGATCCACGTCTCCGGCGACAAGATCGGCGACGACGCTCAGTGGATGAGCGACGGCATGAAGATCGACGTGACCCTCTTCAAGGGCGTGGCGATCGGCGTCAGCCTCCCCTCCCACGTCGTCCTCCAGATCACCGTCTGTGAGCCCGGCGTGAAGGGCGACACCGCGAGCGGCGCCACCAAGCCCGCCACGCTCTCGACCGGCGCGACCGTCAACGTCCCCCTCTTCGTGAAAGAGGGCGAGTGGATCAAGGTCGACACCGCCGAAGGCAAGTACATCGAGCGCGTCAACCGCTGAAGCCCCGAAGGGGAGCGTCCCCATCGACGCTCCCCTTTCAACCATCTGCGGGAGCATCCCCACCGACGCTCCCTCCACCAGCAGCCGGCATTCCGCAAGACAGCATCGGAACGCGCCCCGACCGGGCGCTTACGCGTCGCTGCGGCCCAGCCGTCGCCTGAGCTCGGCCTGCACCTCGGCCGACAGCGAGCGGAAGTACTCCTCCGGCAAGAGCCTCAGCACTTCGAGAGGCAGCGCGAGCGCTTGGTGATCGCGATCCATGTGGGCGAGCACTTGCTCGGGCGGGATGCCGGCGAGCCGCTCTTCGGGCGGGATGCCGGCGAGGCGTTGCTTCACTGGGGTGCCGTCCAGAAGCTTTTGCAGAACCTCCTCGTATCCCTCGAGATCCTTCACGTTCATTCTCACCTCCTGCAACGCCACAGGATGCTCTGCGGTCGCGCTCTCCTACCGGGTGACCGCGGCTGAGAACCCCATTCGGCCGCGACGACGAATCCGCGACACGCCCTCAGGTGCCCGCCGCATGCACCCCTGTATGCGTCTCGCGCACCAATCGTATCGACGCGAGGGAAGGAATCGGCGCGGCGTTCGTACAAAGGATCGGTGTGTCCCGTGTGTTCGATGCGGACCCGCACCGAAGGAGCCAACCCATGTCGTCGAAGCAGGTCACCGACCGCCAGAAGAACGTTGCATCCATCCTCGCCGCGGCCGACACGCACGTCGTGCCGGCGGTCGCGGAGATCGACAAGCTGCTCACACCGCACCTCGCGCCCGGCGAGACCTTGCCCGATGTCGCCTTGCTGGTCGCGCTCACCAAGCGCCTGGTCGCCCGCGCCGGCGACGATCTCGTGCGCGCCGACGACGCCCACGAGGCAGAGCTCAGCGACGACGCGGCGCCCCGCCTCGCCCGCGACGCCGCACGAGAAGCGCTCTACGCCACGCTCACCGATCTCCGTGACTGGCTGCGCGGCTTGTTCGGCGAAGGCGCGCTCCGCGGGCTCGGCTTTTACGGCGACACGCCGGAGGATCCGGTCGTGCTCGAGCGCTTCGCCGGCCAGGTGATCGACGCGCTCCAGAAGCCGCTGCCCAAGCTGCGCCGCCCGGGCGCGACCTGGGACGCGAGCGACACGGTGACGACGCTGATCGCGCAGCGCGACGCGCTCTCGCAGCACATCGCCGACGTGACGCGCGAGGCGCGCGAGGCGCAGGTCACCTGGAGCACACGCGTCACTGCCCTCGACACGCTCGACGATCGCTTCCGCCGCAGCGTCGGCCTGCTCGAAGGCGTGCTCCGCTTGGGCGGTCAGGACGCGCTGGCCGACCGCCTGCGGCCGCCGACGCGGAGAGGGACGCAGGCGCTCACCGAGCCGACGCCCACCGAGCCCGAGAAGAAGGACGGCAACGGCTGAAGCCACGCGGCATCGCCGAGCACTGCCTCTCCTGAGCGGCACATCCCTCCCCTTTTTCCTCCCACATCTCGCACCTTCTACTCAGAACGCGATCGTGCAGCTGCAGATCGCGTTCTGGAGTGTCCGGAACGCGATCCTGCGGGTGCAATTCCAGTGCTGCAGTGTCCGGATCGGGATCTCGCGGACGCAATTCCGCCCCTGGTGTGTCCAGATCGGGATCTCGCGGATAGGGGGCCCGATCCGGGGGCTCCGGCCGGCGTGCTCAGCCTTCGATCGGCTGCGGCAGCCCGCGCTGGGCGGCTTCAATCATGTGGAGCACGTCGCCCTCGGCCTCCCGGATGCGACGGCGCGCCTCGAAGCGGGAGAACATGCGCTTCTTCGGGCGGCGGGTCGCGTCTTCGCCGGCGGCGGTGCAGTCCAGGAGCTTGTCGCGAAGGGCGATGAGCCAGGAAGCGGCCTGCGTGTGGTCACAGAGATTGATGGACGTGGCCGGCTGGCCGGGTTGCCGCCCTAAAGGGGCGTCCGGTACGGTGGGCATGTCGGAACCTCTCATTTGCAGGGGTTTCGGCGAGCCGCCCGGAGTGTGTCAGCGCTCCGGGCGGCACTTTGGAGCGTCCAAAGTACCGCCCGGAGCCGGTCTCCGACAACTTAATTTGTACTATAGTTTATGTTTATGCGCGAGAGCGGGCGTTAGCGCCGACGGGTGCACAGTCCCCATGTCGCGCAAGTGCTCGGGTACATCGGCGGCAACGTGTACCGACTCCGGCGCGAGCGTGGCCTCACGCAAGAGCAGCTCGCGGAGGCAGCCGGGATCGAGGCCGTTTACGTGCACAGGGTCGAGCACGCGACGACGAACGTCACGGTGAAGGTTCTGGTGAACCTGGCCGACGCGCTCGGCGTGGACGTGGAAGCGTTGCTGAAACCAGCGGAGCCACCGCCGGTGAAAGCGGGGCGGCCGAGGAAGAAGTCGGCCGACAGCTGAATCAGCCGCAGCCGCTATCGCCGGCAGCCGCGAGCGCCAGCGAGCGGACCCCAGCAACCGCGCCACCATCCTCCGCGCCGCGCTCACACCACCAGCACCGCCGCAGCACACAAACCGACGGCCTCCACGCAACTCCCCACCGGCCCGCGTCGATGAACGATCATGACGCTCGCCACCTGGCTGTTGACCTTCTCCTGCTACGCCAACTGGCTCCCCGGCGATCGCCGCGGCTACGTCACGCGCGCACCGGGCAGCGCCAGTCACAAGGCACCTCCAAACGGATGGCTCTGCGCGTGGACCGAACGAGCGCTGCGACAACCACCTTTCCTTTTGGATGCACCGGCGCGTGCGGTGGTCGACGACGCCATCCGTGACCAATGCATCCACGCGGGATGGCAGCTGCATGCCGTTCACGTGCGCACGAACCACGTGCACGTCGTCGTGACAGGCGCGGCCCCGCCGGAGCGGATCATGCGCCAGCTGAAAGCGTGGGCGACGCGCCGTCTGCGTGAGGCGGCGCGGATCGATCGCGACAGGAGGGTGTGGGCACGACACGGGAGCACGGTTCCGCTGCGCGATGGTGACGAGGTTCGGGCGGCGTGCCGGTACGTGGTGGAGGGGCAAGGGGGGCCGCTGGAAGGAGAGGCGTGAGGTCGGCGATGGGTGAGGTGTGCGGAGCGGGGTGGGTGATTGATGGGAGGTGATTGCTGGGGTCCGCTCGCTGGCGCTCGCGGCTGCTGGCGATTGCGGATGCTGGCGATTGCGGATGCTGGCGATTGCGGATGCTGGCGATTGCGGATGCTGGCGGCGTGGTTGCTGGCGTGTGCGGCCGGCGTGATTTGCGACACGGGTGCTCACCCGATGCGCGCTTGGTGCAAAGAGATGCGCGGCACCATGGCTGCGAAGCGCGATGAGCGAAGAGCCGGCGAGCCTTGCTCGACACGGGGGACTTCGATAGCGTCGAGCCGCATATCATCGGTATCTCTACCCTTGTGGCTGGAATGACTTCGACGTCGATGGGGCTTCGGCATGGAGAGGGTCGCTCGTTACGAGCGATCGGATCGTGCTCGTGAGCGATGAGGATCTCGTATCGCTCCGGGCGCGGCTCTTGGGCCGGGCTCCTCGACGATGTCTCTGCGCCCGGCGTGAGCTCCGGCGCGGTCCCCTGGCGGTCAACTGAATCGAAGAGGTGAAAGCGTGGCGGAGAATCTGAGCGCGGAGAAGCTGTTGTGGATGCTGGATCGGGTGCCGGGAGCGGTGTTTTCCACCCGCGTCGACCTGACGACGGGGAAGACGGAGTGGCTCTACTTCAACGCCAAGATGGGTGAGGCGTACGGCTTGTCCGAAGCCGATGTTCGCGACGATCCCATGGTGCTGCTCGGGCGGATGGTCGAGGAAGACCGCGTCGTGCTCGAGCAGCTGCTCGCGGAGTGTTACCAGACGCTGAAGCCGCTCCGCTGGTCGGGCCGGATCCACCACACGTCCGGCGAGCTCCGCTGGATCGAGACGGTGGCGCTCTTCGAGCGCGGGGCTGACGGCACCGTCGAGACCGTCGGCCATCAGGTCGACGTGACCGAGCAGAAGCGCGTCGAGGCGGCGCTGGCCGCGTCCGAGAGCGCCGGGAAGAAGGCGGAGGCGCTGCACCGCAGGGTGCTCGATACCCTCCCGGTGGGCCTGATGGTGATGGAGCCGAGCGGGGCGTTCCCCATCTACAACCCCGCCGCGCGCCGCTATGCGGGGCGCGCGCGCGAGGAGCACGGCGGCGATCTCTCGCACGCGTTCGGCGTCTTCGAGACCGACGGGATCACGCCGTTCCCCAACGAGAGGCTGCCCCTCGTCCGCGCGCTCGGCGGCGAGGAGGCGCCCCAAGCGGAGATGATCCTGCGCAACGGCGATCTGGTGAGCGACACCTGGATCCAGGTGACTGGAGCCCCTGTGCGTGACGAAGCCGGCCACGTCATCGCCGGGATGGTCGCGTTCCAGGACGTCACCGAGCAGCGCAAGCTGGAGAAGGAGCTCCGCATGCGCAACGAGCAGCTCGCCCAGAGCGAGGAGGCCAAGACCGGGCTCGTCCAGCGGCTGCGCTATGCGGTCGACGAGCTCTCGAACCCCATCCTCGAGGTGTGGGAGGGCGTGCTGGCGATGCCGATCATCGGCGTGGTGGACTCGCGGCGCACCGCCGACATGGTGCAGCGCCTCCTCGCCGAGGTCGCGCGCACGCAGGCGAGCTTCGTCATCGTCGATCTCACGGGCGTGGAGATCGTCGACACCAAGACGGCCGATCACCTGATGAAGCTGATGCGCAAGGTGGAGATCGTCGGCGCCCGCGCCGTGCTCACCGGCATCCGCCCCGCCGTGGCGGAGACGTTGGTCGACATCGGCGTGGACCTCGGCAGCGTCACCACCCTGCGCAACCTCCGGCACGGCCTCCGCGAAGCGCTGCGCCACGCCAAGCGCGAGCGCGCGGGCCTCGCGAGCCTCGCGAGCCTCGGCGCCGAAGAGACGACGACCGACGCGCGCTGACGCGAGGGCTCGCTCGCGAGCCCTTCCCCGCCTCACCTCCCCACCCCGAAATCACCCGCGCTCCCAGCGTGCGCGACGACGCAGAGACGATGTGCCGAGCGTCGTCTCTGCGCTTGCCTCGACGCGACCGTCGATCTCGGGAGAGAGAAGGAACGCAAAGGCGCAAAGGCGCAGAGACGCAAAAAGGCGGGGGAGGTTGGGCCTCTTTGCTTCTTTGCGACGTTGCGTTGGCCCCTGCGATGCTGCCTGCGCGATCTCGGAGGGAGAAGGAGCACAAATACGCAAAGTGGCGCGGGAGATTGAGCCTCTTTGCTTTTTTGCGTCTTTGCGTCTTTGCGACTTTGCTTTGAATCCGGCCTGGCTCGAGGTGAGGGAGTCACCACGAGCTTTGCCGAAGCAAGGATCAGATCACGCCGGGGATGAACCGATACGGCACCTTCTTCATGTACTTGCGGTACTCGGGGTCCTTGCGGAGGTGACGCTCTTCGGTGCGAGCGCGCATGTAATAGATGAAGCTCAGGGCCACGAGGCCGACGACACCGGCGAGCGGGGCGGCGGTCTTCTGCTGGCCGAGTTGGTAGAGGCAGACGGGGAACATCACGCACCACCAGGAGAAGTTCTTGGCGGCGTAGGCCGGGTGGCGGACGAGGGCGTAGGGGCCGGTGGTGATGATGCCGCGGTGGGTGAGGTTCGAGAAGCGGAGGCCGAACATCACCGTCGCGGAGGTGTAGACGGTGAAGCTCACGGCCGAGAGGACGGCCATGACCGCGACGGCGTTGGCCGAGGTCATCTTGAAGAACTCGTTCTCGCCCGGGGTCGAGAAGTAGAAGCCGAAGAAGCGGTTGAAGGGCGGGTAGCTCGCGAGCGCGACCATCCACCCGAGGGCGGTGGGCTCGGCGGAGAAGATGCCGTTCTTGATCCAACGCGAGGAGACGACGTACCCGCACCAGGCCAGGCCGACGTCGACGGAGAAGACGATCGTGTACGAGACGTTGTGGAAGTCTTTGACGCTGAAGCCGCTCCGCGTGTCGCCCAAGAGGAAGCCGAAGTTCTTCACCAGGTGGGAGAACTGATCGACGAAGAAGACCGTCATCAGCGGGACGAAGAAGAGCTTCACGAAGAGGCCGAGGATCGACGAGCGATCGTAGCGATCGAAGCGCGGCGCTTCGCGTGACTTGCTGCCGAGGTGCGCGGCGACCCAGCGCGCGAGCTTCATCACGACGAAGGCGGCCTGCTTGCGATCGCTCAGCTCATCGTGCTGCAAGGCGCGCGTGAGGAGGACGTACGGGAGGCCGCCCCACAGGTACATCTTCCAGATGTACGGCATCACCGTGAACCACGGCTTGTAGTAGGCGCCGCCCTGCGCGGTCCATCCGTACTCGTTGGCGCTGCGATAGATCGTGAAGGCGAGCGAGAGGAGGCCGAGCTCGACGGCGTAGACGAGGATGCACTCGCCGAGGAAGGCGGCGAAGTTGCCGTCACGCACGGCGGGGGCGAGCTTGATGACGCGCCCGCGTTCGACGTCGAGGCGCACGCCGAGCTCGACGGCGAACATGACGGCCGCCGTGACGAGCAGGACGAAGGCCATCGAGAGGTTCTGATCGACGGCCCCCTCGGACGAGAGGAGGCCCCAGCCGTTCTGCAGGGCGCCCTTCTTCCACGCGAGGTAGCCCATGGTGAGCAGCGACGCGGTGCCGGCGAGGCCGGCCTTCCACGCGTGGCGGGTCAGGGCCGAGAGATCGGGTGAGGCCCAGGGGGGCTTGTGGCGCGGGCGAGCGGCACGCGCGTCGTTCTCCTCGGCGGGCGCGTCGCTCTCTTCGGCGCTCTTCTTGGGAGCATCGGCGCGCTTCTTCGTGGAGGCCTTCGCGGTGTCGTCCTCGGCGGCGCGCTTCTTCGTGGAGGCGTCGTCTTCGGCGGTGCGCTTCTTCGGGCGATCGCTCGGCTCGACGTCGTCTTCGGCGGCGCGCTTTCTCGGGCGCTTCTCGGCGGCGTCGCTCTCGTCGGCGGCGCTCTTGGATGCACGCGATTTCGGGGAGGATGCTTCGCGGGACGACACGCGCGCATCCTAGACCGAATCACGCGGTGCGGGCGATGGCCCGGCCCACATGGAGGCCGAGGGCATAGATCGAGAGCTGGGGCGGGACGCCGATGGAGGTGGGAAAGAGCGAGCCGTCGGCGATCCAGAGCCCGCGGAGGTGATGGTGTCGGCCTTCGCTGTCGACGGCGGCGGCCCGCGGGTCGTCGCCCATGGGGACCGACGCCATGGGGTGAACCGCGGTGAGGTCGGTGAGGCCGGGCGTGAGATCGAGGGTCGCGAGATCGGCGATCGAGGCGCCGCGCTCGTAGACGCGCAGCGGGCTCGAAGGGACGAAGACCCGGCGCGCGCCGGCTGCGAAGAGCAGCTCGGCGCAGGCGTGGAGGCCGTGGGCGAGCTCGCGGCGATCGCCTTCGTCGGGCCAGTAGTCGATGGAGAGCCCGAGCTCGCCGTCGGGGCGGACGCGGCCGCGCGTGTGATCGTGGACCATGGCCGTGAGCACGGCGAGGTTGCGATAGCGACGCATGACGTCGCGATGCGCGAGGCCCTGGCCGGGGAGCAGCACGGCGGTGCCCACCGGGTGCGCGAAGGCAGGGACGATCCAGACGCGGTGACCGTCGTCGCGATCGAGGTGGAGGTGCTCGGTGCACTCGTAGGTCTGCGGGATGCCGTCCCAAGCGCGCACGGGCTCGTCGAAATCACCGGCGACGACGACAGCCGGGTGGATGCGGAGGTGGTTGCCGGTCTCGCCGCCGGGATCGGGGACGCGCGAGCGCAGGAGGATGGCGGGCGTGGCGGTGGCCGATCCGGAGAGGCACACGCGCGGCGCCTCGATGACGACCGTGCCGAGCGGGCGGTTGGTGCGCGGCTCGAGCGCGCGCGCTTCGACGGCGCGCACACGGAGGCCATCGTGGATGATGCGCACGGCTTGGCAGCGCGTGAGGATCTGCGCGCCCGCCTTCACCGCGCGCGGGACGAGGACTTTCGCGGCGTTGTTCTTGGCGTCGTAGGCGCAGCCGATCTCGCAGAAGCCGCTGCCCGTGCAGCCCGTGCGGTTGTGCGAGAGGCCGGCGCCGGCCCAGCCGAGGGCCTTCGTGCCGGCTTCGAGGAGGAGGTTGTGGCGGTTCCAGCGATCGCGCGGGACGGCGGAGACCGAGAGGAGCCGCTCGACCTCGGTGTAGAGCGCGTCCCAAACTTCGGGGCCGAGCTTTTCGAGGCGGCGATCTTTGGCCCAGCGATCGCGGATGGAGCGCGGGATGCGCTTGCACAGGTTGAGGTTGTGCAGGGTCGATCCGCCGACGCCGCGGCCCTGATGGATCTTCACGGCGCGATCGGCGGTGGTGCGGCCGCCGGCCTCCCAGTAGAGGCGCGGGAGCATGTCCTCTTCGCGCTGGGTCATGTCGGCGGGCGTGAGGTATTCGCCGGCTTCGAGCACGACGACAGAGAGGCCCGCCTCGGCGGCGGCCATCGCGGCCATGGCGCCGCCGGCGCCGGATCCGACGACGCAGAGATCGGCGCGGAGGCGCAGCGGATGCGGGAGGCGCGAGGCGTCGAAGATCATCGGAGCACGCCTTTCGGGAGCGCGACGTTCTCGGCGTCGGGCGCCTGCGGGAAATGTCCGCGCGCGACCAGCGCGTCGTAGGCGGGCCACGACGTGCGCGCGGGGCCGAGCGGATCGTAGTCGCGCGGGAGGCGCGGGCCGTCGTAGCCAATGGCCGGCCAGGTCTCGGGCTGCTGGTAGAAGCCGAGCATGACGAGATCGCGGAGCCCGCGCGCGGCCTGCGAGAGGCGGCCTCCGCGCGCGTCGAGGGTGGCGAGGTGGGCCGCGCGATCGGCGGGCGCGAGGCGCGTGAAGCGCGGGAGGCGGCAGCCGATCGGGGTGCCGTGCTCGATCAACGCGAGCATCGCCTTGGCCTCGCGCTTCATCTTCGGCGGCATGCCGACGAAGTAGCGATCGATGCGGCCCGGGATGGCGGCGAGGAGAGCGCCGTCGGTGTCGGGCGGGAGGATGGCTTCGGCGGCCGCGAGAAGGACACGCGCTTGCCAGGTGGAGAAGACCTCGAGGTGGAGATCGGGCAGCGGCGCGTAGCCCGTGGTGCGCACGACGAGCGCAACGGAGGCCGCGGCGGCGAGGCCGAGGAAGACGCGGCGACGGGTGACGAGCGCGGCGACCGGCGCTTCGAGGCGGCGGCGGAGCGCGGGCGGGAGGCGATCGCGCCACGCGGGATCCGGCGCGGGCAAGGCGCGGCGCACGGTGGACCAGAAGATGACGTTGCGCAGGCCGCCCGCGCGCGCGTCGGCGCAGAGCGCGGCCATGGCCTTGCCGGTGTAAACGGGCTCGAGGTGGATGCCTTCGGGCGCGATGGTGTCGACGGCCGCGATCGATTCGACCGACGGATGCGCGTACGCGGCGCCGGCGTGCGCATGATCGACGGTGAGCGCGATGGGCAGCTCGGGCGCGGGGAGGCCAAAGCGCGCGAGCTCCGCGAGGGCGGCGTGCTCGAGGCCGCGGATGCGCGGGCCGAGCGCGAGCAGGCGCTCCACGACCGCGACGGCGCGGACCTCGGTGCGCACGCCGCCGAGCGCGAGCCCCACGGCGAGGCCCACCGCGGTGCCGCCGGATCCGAGCGCGACGTAGACGCGATCGGGCGTGGGCACGGCGCCCTCGCGGATCTGCTGCGCGAGCTCGAGGCCGGCGCGGACGGTGCCGATCATCCCGCGCGGCGAGGTGGCGCCGGGCGGGAGGACGGGCGCGCCGGACTCGCGCGCGCAGAGGAGCACCGCGGGGCGGCAGACGGCCATGGAGACGCGGGACCCATAAAAGAAGATCGCGCTCGGCCCGGAGGCGGTGAAGGCGAGGTTGTCGGTGACGCCTTCGGAGAGCGGGGTCCAGAACATGTGGGCCCGGAGACGGCGATCGAGCCGCTCGGCGGCCACTGTGAGCGCGACGAGGGATCCGGAGCCGATGCCGCCCGACGAGGACCACACGGGCGCGTCGGCGAAGGGCGGCGCGGCCAATACGTAGTCGAGCTTGCGCGGCTTGGCCCCGCCGTAGGGCAGGTCGAGGAGATCGTCGCGCTTGACACCGAGCCATTCGAGGCCGAGCGCCTCCGCGGCGCGGGGGAGCGGGGTGATGGGGGTGGGCTCGCCCACCCAGCCGAGGCGGGGAATCGCGTCGAGATCCGCCGGCGAGAGGGCGCGCATCCCCGGCATCTTGTTGCGCGGGGACCAGTCGGTGCAACCCTCACGTCCATGCGGTCGCCACCGGCGTCCGCCGCGCGTACGCTGCCCGCCGGAGACCGCCATGAACGCCCGAGCGATGATCGCCGAGGACGTCCGTTCGTCGATGAAGCAGCTCCTCCTGCACGGGAAGGTGAGCGAGCTACTCCACTTCGCCGAGGAGGTGCACGCCGCCGCCACGGAGCGAGGTGACGCCGCGCTGGCGGCCGAGGCCACCCATCGCCGCGGTCAGGCGCTCTTCGAGCTGTTCCAGTACGAGCCCGCGCACGCGTGCTTCGCCGAAGCGCTCGCGGCCCGCAGCGCGCTCGCGGGCCCGCGCGATCTCCTGGCCACGCAGTCCGCCGCCTGGCTCGCGTCGCTGGCCTGGACGCTCGATCGCGCGCCCGAAGCGCTCGCCTTGCACCGGCGCGCGCTCGCGGCGCTCCCCGAGACGCCGCGCGACGACGAGCGCAGCGTGGTGGCCGACATCCTCCGCACGCTGGGCGTGATCGAGCGGCGCAGCCGCGGCAGCGAGGAGGCGCTCCCGCTGTTCCGGCGCGCGCTCGAGCTGCTGACGCAGGAGCCCAGCGGTGACGAGCTGGAGATCGCCGGCACCTGCATCGCGCTGGGGATGGCGGAGCAATCGGCGAAGCACGAGGCCAACGCGGCGCGGCTCTTCGAGCGCGCCCACGAGATCCGCACGCGCATCCTCGGCGAGGATCACGAGTACGTCGCGTACACCACGCACCACCTCGGCGCGCTGGCGATGAGCCGCGGAGACCTGGAAGCGGGGCGCGCCTTCATCGTGCGTGCGCTCGAAGTGCTGGAGCGCGCGGTCGGCCCCGATCACCCGAACGTGTCCACCGAGCTGCTCGCGCTGGGGACGATCGAGGTGATGATGGAGCAGTCCGCCCGCGCGCTCCCGCTCTTCGAGCGGGCGATGGCGCTGGAAGAGCGCTTCTTCGGCCCCACGCACCCGCACCTCGGCGCGACGCTGGTGACCGTCGCCAGCATCCACGCCGCCGAGGATCGGCCCGCACAGGCGGAGCCGCTCTGGCGGCGCGCGGTGGAGCTGCTCGCGCCCGTGCCCGAGACGCGCGCCGAGCTGCTGCTCCTGAGCTTGAACAACCTGACGGTGACGCTGCGCGCGCAGGGCAAGGATCGCGAGATCCTCGCCTTCGCCGAGCCCCTCCTGGAGCGCTGGGATCAAGATCCGCGCGTGCCGCCGCAAATCCTCACGGCGCTGTGGAACAGCGTCTCCGAGGTCTACTACCACGAGGGCAAGCACACGAAGGCCGAGAAGCTCTTGAAGCGCGCCCTCGCCACCGCCACGAAGCGCTACGGCGAAGAGGCACGCGAGCTCTGGCCGCTCTTGCACAACCTCGTGATCCTGCTCCGCGACATGGGCCGCCGGCACGAAGCGAACGACTTCGCGGAGCGGCTGGCGAAGATGCAAGGGCAGAGGAACTGAGCCTCCGCTTCGAGCGCTCCACGAACCGTTCGCGAACGAGAGCCCCACCGAGAAGCACGAGATCGATCGACGCGATCTCCGCCGAGCACGACCATGGATGATTCCGATCAGCGCCTACCGCTCGGCCGTGACGCCGCGCTCGTCCTGTTCGACATGCTCGCGCGCGCCGGCGCCGATGGATCGCTTCGCCCTGCGGATTCAGCGGAGCAGGCCGCGCTCTGGGAGCTCGAGGCAGCCCTGGAGCGGACGCTGTCGGAGCCCTCTCTCCCGAGCTACGGCGCGCTGGTGGAGGCCGCTCGTGCTCGTCTCCGGGAGAGCGCAGGCGCAGAGGCGCCGCCGAGCACGGCTCCCGTGATCTTCGTCGACGTCGACGACACCCTCGTTCGCTCCGCCGGCTCGAAGCGCATCCCGATGAGCCATGTCATCGAGCAGGTTCGCGCTCTGCACGCTGCGGGTGTCGTCCTGTATTGCTGGAGCACCGGGGGAGATCGATACGCCCACCGTTCCGCGATCGAGCTCGGCGTGGCCGACTGCTTCGCGGGCTTCCTCTCGAAACCGAATCTGCTCATCGACGATCAACCACCGGCCGATTGGCGAGGGCTCGTTTGCTTGCATCCGAACGAGGCCGCATCCATGTCGGCGAGCGACATCGTCGCGGCGGCCCGCGGTCGGTGACCAGGATTCGTGAACCGCGGTCTCGAATCGAAAGGCGTCGCGCTCACCCGCGGAGGCTGCGCACGAGCCGATCGAGCAGGGCACGCACGCGCGCCGGCTGGTAGCGCGAGGGGAGATAGACCGCGTAGACGCGGCGGCGCGTGGGGACGACGCCGGGCAGCACTTCGACGAGGCGCCCGCGGGCGAGCTCGCCTTCGACCAGGTACTCGGGGAGCTCGGCGATCCCGAGGCCCGCGCACGCGGCCTCGCGCACCGCGAGCACGTTGTCGCTCGAGAACACGGCCGGCGCCTTGACCCGCATCTCTGCGCCGCCAGCGCGGAGCGCCAAGTCGACGGCCCCCTCGCCCGCGCCGTAGCGCAGGAGAGCGTGATCGACGAGCGCGTCCACGGCCTTCGGGGCGCGGTGGGTCTTGAGGTACGCGGGGCTCGCGTAGAGGCCGCGCCGATCGTCGGCGAGCACGCGCGCGACCACCTCCGCCGGCGGCTCCACGAGCATGCGGATGGCCACGTCGATGCCCTCGGCCACGAGGTCGTGCATGCGGTCGTCGCAGCGCAGGCTGACGCGGACGTCGGGGTGCTCGCGCTGGAACGCAGCGACCACGGGCGCGACGCGCACCGCGCCGTACGTCGACGGCGCGGCGACGCGCACGGGCCCGCGCATCGCTGCGTCGCGATCGCCGATCTCCGCCTCCAGCTCCCAGAGATCGCCGACGAGCTGCCGCCCGCGCGCGAGGTAGCCCTCGCCGAGATCCGTCAGCCGGACACGACGCGTGGTGCGCTGCACGAGGCGCGCGCCGAGCCGCGCCTCCGCGCGCGAGACCGTCTTGCTGACGGCGGAGGGCGTGAGGTTCAGCTTGGACGCGGCCGCCGAGAACGAGCCGAGCTCCGTGACGGCGAGGAGCACCCGGATGGTGTGCACCGTCTCGCGGAGGTCCATTGATGAATCGAAGTCACGAAGCCTGGTCATCGGGAAGCGATGGTGATCCGGCGCGGCGATGGCACCTTGGCGAACGTCGAACGAGGGGACGGACCTCTCATCAGGAGAACACGATCATGCGCGCCGTCGGTCTTCACCAATACCTCCCCAGCCACGATGAACGGAGCCTGATCGACGTCGAGCTGCCCACGCCGGAGCCCGGCCCACACGATCTGCGCGTGCGCGTCGAAGCCGTCTCGGTGAACCCGGTCGACGTCAAGGTGCGCGCGCCCAAAGCCAAGGTCGAGGAGCAGCCGCGGATCCTCGGATGGGACGCCGCCGGCGTGGTCGATGCGGTAGGCGCCGAGGTCGACGGCTTCCGACCGGGCGATCGCGTGTACTACGCCGGCAGCCTGCGACGAAGCGGCGCCAACGCGGAGCTGCACCTCGTCGACGCGCGCCTCGTCGCGCCCATGCCGCGCACGCTCGACTTCGCCGACGCGGCCGCCTTGCCGCTCACGGGCCTGACCGCGTGGGAGGGGCTCTTCGAGCGGCTCGGCCTCGACCCGCGAGGCGGCGACGCGGGCACGAGCCTGCTCGTGATCGGCGCGGCCGGAGGCGTCGGATCGATGGTGGTTCAGCTCGCGAAGGCAGCCGGGCTGTGGGTCATCGGCACGGCGTCCCGCCCGGAGACGCAGGCGTGGGTGACGTCGCTCGGCGCGGACGCGGTGATCGATCACGGCCGGCCGCTGCGCCCGCAGCTCGAAGCGCTCGGGCTGCCCTACGTCCCGCGGATCTTCCACACGCAGAAGCTCGAGCCGACCTGGAGCACCATCGCCGATCTCGTGGCCCCGCTCGGGCGCATCGTGGGCATCGTCGAGACCAGCCAGCCGCTCGATCTCGACCTGCTCAAGAGCAAGAGCGCGACGTTCGGTTGGGAGTTCATGTTCACGCGCTCGACCTATGCGACGCCGGACCTCGGCGAGCAGGGCGCCATCCTGCAACGCATCGCCGCCTGGATCGACGAGGGGCGCGTGCGCACGACCCGACGCGAGACGCTCGGCCCGATCACGGCGGCCACGCTGCGCACGGTGCACGCCAAGATCGAGAGCGGCAGCACCATCGGCAAGCTCGTCGCCGCCGGTTGGCCGTGAGGCTTCGACGCGCGCGACGTCACTTCACGTCGTAGATCGCCGCTCCCTTCGACACCACGCACGCGAGCCGCTCGCCTCCATCGCTCGGCACGCACGCCTTGCCGCCGTCGATGAGCGGTGACGTCCACAGCTTCGCGCTCCCGCCGCGCGCCGATCCCTTGAGCACCGAGACCAGCACCCCGCGCGATGTCGTGACGGCGATGGTGCCGCCGTTGGGGGAGCGCGCGGTGCCGCGATCGACCGGCACGCCCGGCGCCGGCGCGAACGATTCGGCGGGGACCACGCGCGGCGGCGCCGTCGCCGGGATGGCCACGATCTCGCCGCGATACGCGAAGAGAAGGCCCTGGGTGGAAGCGCCGAGCAGATCGACCGGCGGGCTCGCGCCGCCGAGCGCGCAGCGAGGCGGCGTCGGGATGGGCAACGGCACCGTGGTGACCGCGCCCGCGTAACCGAAGCGCGCGACCGCGGTGGACGTCTCGCAGTCGTCGTCGACGCGCCCGAGCGACCAGGTCGGCGCGTCGACCGGCCACTGAAGCTCCTTCGGCCACATCAGGGCCGCGTCGGCGGCGGACTCGGCGAACGAGGTCTTGTCGACGCGGACGACCCGGTCGGCCGTGCGCACCAACAGGCTCCCGTCAGCATCGAAGGCCAGAGGAGAGAAGCCGGAGGCGCGCGGCGGATCGGGGATGGCAGCAGTGGTGCGGACGAGGGTGCCGGCGATCGTGGAAACCGACTTGGCGACGAGCGCGTCGACGTCTTTGCGCCGCTGGCCGCTGGCATCGAGCCGCCCGAGCGCGGCGAACGCGGTCACCGGATCGCCGAGGTTCAACCCGGCCTCGACCTCGGCGATGGCGGACTCTTCGGCGATGCGCTCGGTGGCGCAGCGAATCGGGCCCGCGGTGGTGCTGATGATCGGCTTGCCGCCGCCGTCCTCGCACAAGAGCGCGTGCAAGCGTCGCGCGGCGCCCGCCGCCGCGGGGACGCGCGGCGACGTCGTCTTCTTGCGACCGTCGGCGAGGAGCGCCGCGCCGATGGCCTTGATCGAAGCCTCGGGCTCGGTGGGATCGCGCGAGAGGCCGGCGGGCCGATCGAAGAACGCGAGCGACGCCGCGGCGCTGCCGCCGCCGGGGAGCGGATGAGGCGCGCCCGTGAGCGTGAAGGTGACGCCGATGTCGGCGCGGCCGTCACCGTCGCGATCGCGGGCGTCGAGCGCAATCGCGAGCGTCTCCCCGTCGGCGGGCGCGCCGGCCCGAATCTCGAGCGCGATCTCCGGCGGCCCCGCGACGAAGCGGGAAAGCGCGATCCAACGCGTGGCCCGCTCGCGAATGCGCGCCGGGCAGCGCGGCTCGAAATCGAAGGCCGCCGTGCGCGGTCCGATCAGGCTGAGCGTCGCGTGCGCGGAGCAACCCGGCGCGGTGAGATCGGCGGGAAGCGCCGCCACCAAGCGTCCTTCCGCGGGGCTCTTGCCGGACGCGAACCAAAGCTCCCCGCGAAGCCCATCGGGCGCGCGAGCCCAGGCGAGCAGATCCGGCTTCCCATCGCCGTCGGCATCCACCACGAGCCCCTGCGCGAAGACATGGCCCGGTGGAGCCTCGACCGCGCCGCCTTCGAGCGGCCAGCGGCTGCCATCGCCCGGCGCGGGGGTGGCTGCGATCACGGCGAAGGCCGGTCCGCCGTCGGCCGGCGGTGCGGGCGGGACGGCGGAGCCCGCGGAGGACGTGCTCGGCGTGTCGTTGAGCGTGTAGGGGGTATACGGCTTTCCATTGTGACAGCCGTCACACGCTGGGAGAGCCGTGAGAAGCGATGCGATCGCTATTGAAGAAACGTGAGCTCGGCCCATCCAGATGTTACCGTAACGTGAGCCTCGTGCCTCGGCACCGGGCGTTGTCGCGCGGCGCACCATGAACCGAACCAAGCCCGCCCGCCTCGTCGAAGGCGTCGATTACTACCTCGAGGGCGGGAAATTCGTGTTCACGGCAGCCTATCACTTGAAGCGCGGCTACTGCTGCAACTCCAAGTGCCGGCACTGTCCCTATGGCCGCGACGGCGGCCTCGGCGCCCGGATCGAGATCTCGGGCATGCCGATCACCCTGAAGCGTCCGCTCGGCGACGGTTGATGGCGTTGACCTCCCGGCTTCCCGCGCGCGCGGCCGCCGCGGTGCTGATGACCGTCCTCGCGTGCAGCGGCAGCGCGCGGGCCGGCGAGCCGAGCGCGAGAGAGAGGGCGGAGGCGAGCTTCGCGCGCGCCGAGCAGGCCACGCGCGATCGGCGCTTCGCCGACGCGGCAGCCGCATACCGCGACGTGCTCACCATCGATCCGAGCGCGCCGGTGGCCGCGCCGGCGCGCGCGCGCCTCGACGATCTGGAGGCGCATGCCGAAGGCGGCTTCGCCCCGCTCGCTCGGCTCGAAGAGGTGCGGAAGGATCCGCGGAAGGCCGGCGATCGCACCTCCATCGAGGCCCTCGCGCATGACGTGGAAGCGTTCCCGCCCGGTCGCGTGCGCGTGGAGACGAGGGTCTTCCTGGCCGAGGCTTGGTGGCGCAAGCTCGGCGAGCCGGCGCGGGCCATCGCGCTCTTCGAGGCGGCGATCGCGGATCGCACCGGCGATCGGCTGACGCGATCCCTCGCGCTCTCGGAGCTCGTCTCGCTGCGACGCGAGCGCAACGAGCTGCGCGAGGCGCGCGCCGCCGTGGATCGCGATCCCGAGCTCTCCCCCGCGCTGACGACGCAGGTCCGCAAGCTCTCGCGCCGCGAGACCCTGCGCGCGACGGCCACGTGGTGGCTCGCGGCGCTCGGCGCCGTCGGGCTCGCTTCCATCGCGTGGCTCGCGGCGAAAGCGCGCGACGTGCGCGATCTCCCGGCGCGCCTCGTGAAGCCCGCCGGCATCGCCTTCGCGCTCTACCTCGGCGGCGCGGGCGCCGTGCTGGTCCGCTTGCACGGCGACGCGGACGCGCGTCCCTTCGTGTGGATGGGCCTCGGCGTGCTCGCGCTCGACGTGATCGCGCGCGCCTTCAAGCTGGCCGCGGGCCGTCGCGGCGTGGTGCGCTCGCTGTGGGCGGTCGCGTGCGTGGCCGGCGTGATGGCGGCTGCGTTCCTGGCCATGGAACGCACCAGCGCGGACTACCTGGACGGGATCGGCCTGTGACGCGCCGAGCTTCCTTTCGGCGCGGTGAGCGCCTGCTCGTAGGCTTCGCGCTGGGCGCCGCGAGCGCGCTCATCGCCTATGCGATCGTGCGCGGCGTGGAGCGGGCCTTCTTCCCGGAGCCGAACCCCGCGATCCTCATCTGGTCGGATCGAAGCCCACTCGTGTGGCGGATGGCGGCCGCCGTGTACGTCGGCGGCGCCTCCGTCTTCGGCGGCCACGCGCTGGCCGCCCGCGACGCGCGCGCCGCCGCGCGCTGGGTCACGGCGGCGATCGTGATCGCGACGGTGTCCATCGTGCTCCTCTCGGTGATCGCGCCGTGAGCCTCGAGGTCCTGCGATCGCTCGCGCGCCTGCACGCGCTCGCCGCGTGGATCGCGACGGCGGCCTTGATCGCCGCGGCCGTCGTGCACGTGCACGACAAGTCGCGCCGGCTTTCCGCGTGGCTCGCGGCGGCGGCGGCGACGCTCTCGCTCCTCGCCGGCGGCCTCGGGATGGCGCTGCACGACGGCTATCGCGCGCGCATTCGCCAGCGCTTGTTCCTCGCATCCGCGTCGCTCGGGTGGCTCTTCGAGCGCAAGCAGCACTTGGCCTTCGGCGCCGTGTTGCTCGCGGTGGCAGGCGCGGCGCTCACGGCCGTGACGCAACGGGTGGAGTCGAGACCAGGAAGCGACGACCTCGCGCGCGAGCTGCGCCGCGGTGCTCGAGTGGCCTGGACGGCCTCCGCGTTGCTCGCGCTCACGGCATCGATTGCGTCCGCGTGGGTCGCGAAGCGAATGACGTTCTGACCTCGACGGAGGGTGTATCTGGAATGCGCAGAGAGCGCACGCCCCCCTCGAGATTGTGCGCAGCGCGCGCACGATTCTCCTCGACAGTGGGCCGCGCGGTGACATGTTTACTCCCGAGCCGCGCACACGCCGAGTCCCCCCCATCGGCGTGGATCGCGGCTCTTTTTTTATCCATGCTTCGCGCGCCTTCACCACGAAGGTGAGCTCGCGCCGACGGCGCGAGAGCGCGATCGCGGACACGCTTCATCGCGTGTATCGAACGCTCATGCGCTCGCGATGAAGAACGCGAGCTTCGATCTCGAAACGTGATCGTGATCGCGACGAGGAACGAGGATCCGTCGCGCGCGAGGCCTCGATGTCGAACGCCCTCGTGATCGCGGAGAGAGAGGAAAGCTCGCATCGCGAGCCGCGACGGCGCCGCCGGCTTTCACCCGCGTGCGCGTCGATCGCCGTTCATTTCAGGAGCTCTTCGATGTCTGCGCTCGTGGCGAGCGAGCTCTTCGGCGGCTCGATAGCTCAGGGGCTGATCTTGATCCCGATGACCAGGCTCCCGCCCTTGTAATCCTGGCCGGCGACGAAGAACCACTCGCCGGCCTTCGCGCTGACCTCGACGTTGGGCAGGTACGCTTTGCCGCCCGCCGTCTGGATGCTCGTGCTGAGAAGGAAGCGCGGGTCACCCTTCTTCGCCGTGTCCACGTCTTTGAAGAAGACTTGGAGCTCGCGGCCCGTGGGCAGCTTGTGCGTGCCCGCCTTGCCCTTGGCGATGGACAGGGTCGTGCGATCGAGCTGCTTGTAGCTGTTGTACGCGGAGAACGGGGGTTTGCTCAGCGCCGGGATCTGCCCGATCTTCGGGTCGATGCCGGAGTTGTTGTTGGTCCCGTGCAGGATCATGATCTCGGCCGAGATCGCCGACGGGCTGGGCGCCGATGGTTGCGGCTGCTGCTCGGGACGAGGCGCGGGTTGAACGGGGCCGGCGTTCGCCGAGACGGCGGGCACACCTGCGACGGTGACCGCGGAGGCGGCGGAGAGGGCCCAAAGCAAGCGAGTCATTCGTCTCCTCCAGACGCGTCGGACAGCCACACCACCGTCGTCATCGACGCCGAAGTGCCGCTGGGAACGTAGAAGACGGTGCCGGTCTGCGCACCGAAGTCGACGGCGGCGACCTCGACGCCGTGATCGTCGTCGGCGTCGACCTTGGGCCCGTCGTGCTTGTCGTCGGACGCCGTCGGCGCCGTGATCGCCGGCACCGGCGCGTGGCTCGACGCCACCGTGCCCGTGCCCTGCGTCGCGCTGCGACCCCAGAGCAGGAGCCCCGCAGCGGCAGCCGCCGCGACGGCCGCGGCCATCCACAGGCCACGCATGTTGTCGTTGGCCGGCCGGCGGCGGCGCGGCGCGCGCTCGACCTTCTTCTCGGAGGCCTCGGTGACGAGCACGACCTCCTTCGGCGGCTCGACCTTGGCCTCGGCGTCGATGGCGCCCATCACACGATCGGCGATGTCGCCCGCGAGCGGCGCGGCTGCGTCGAGCGCGCGATCACGCACGACATCGGAGACGATGCCCATCGCCAAGAGCTTGCGCCGCGCCTTGCGATCCCGCGCGAGGTACGCCTCCACGGCCGCGCGCTCTTCGCCTTCGAGCTCGCCGTCGGCGTAGAGCATGAGATCGATGTCCGTGACGGCTCGTTCGGGCTTGTTCGCGTTCGTGCTCATGACGCCTCCTCCGCGGCCGAGTCGTCGTCGGGCTTGTCGTCGTCGTCGTTGTCGTTGGCGCGACGGCCCGGGCCCTGCTCGGCGTAGCAGTCGGCGAGCGCGCGCTGGAGCTTTTGCCGGGCGTGGAAGAGGCGGCTCATGATGGTGCCCTTGGACACGTTCATGGCCTGCGCCATCTCTTCGTACGACATGCCCTCGACCTCGCGCATCAAGATGACGCCTCGGTGGTAGGGCGGGAGCGCGTCCAGGGCGGCTTGGATGCGGCCCGCGATCTCGCGGCGGCGCATGACGTCGATGGGATCGGCGCCGTCGATGCGCGAGACGAGAGGGAAGTCGGACGGCTCCTCTTCCACGGCTTGGTTGTCGAGCAGCTCGGCGTCGCGACGGCCGGGCTTGCGCATGAGATCGATCGCGAGGTTCGTGACGATCCGGTAGAGCCAGGTGAAGAACGACGAGCCGCCCTGGAAGGCGTTGAGGCCGCGATAAACGCGGAGGAAGGCCTCCTGCACGAGCTCGCGGGCGTCGTTCTCGTCGCGGACGAGGCCCATGGCGATGGCGAAGGCGCGGCGCTGGTGGCGCTCCACGAGCTTGCGGAACGCAGCCCGATCCCCCTTCTGTGCCAAGCTGATGAGCTCACGGTCCTCTTCGGCCTCGCGGCGGCGCGCCTCGCGGTTGGACGCCTCCGCGGGGACCTATTCACGAAGCCCCTGATCTCCGGGACTTCGACGTCTCCATCACCACCCTCGTCGAGCCCGTTCGCCCCGTCGAGATCCTCGCCCTCGGCTTCACCGAGGTCGTCCGGCGGCGCAGCGCGCGGCGCGTCGGGCTGGGATCGAGGGGTGGTCACGATGGGTAGCTTACTTCAGCGGGGGTTTCGGGAGGGATTCTCGGCCAGCGGAGGACGTCAGTGATCGTCCTGATCGTCGTCCGTCTGGGCCAGCTCTCCGAGCGTGACGCGGAGATCGAAGACGCGCTCGTGCCGCGCGATGCGCACGGTGGCGACCTTGTTGACACCGGCGATGCTCGCGAGCCAGCGTAGCTCGTTGGGATCCGAGATCGTCTTGCCCTCGAATCCGACGATCACGTCGTCGGGGGAGACGCCCGCGCGATCCGCGGGGCCGCCGGGGAGCACGCCCTTCACCCACGCGCCCTTGCGATCGGGCCGATGCAGGCGGCCGGCCTCGATGGCGTTGAGCGCATCGACGGTGACGCCGATGGCGCTCCGCCGGATCTTCCCGTCGCGGATCAGCATGGGCAGGAGCTGCTTGACCATGTTGATCGGGATGGCGAATCCGATGTTGTTGGCGTTCGCACGAACGGCGGCGTTGATGCCGACGACCTCGCCCTTGAGGTTCAACAGTGGGCCGCCGGAGTTGCCCGGGTTGATGCTGGCGTCGGTCTGGAGGAAGTTGAAATAACCGCTCTCGTCGAGGCCTTTCACGTCCTCGCGGGTGCGGCCCTTGGCCGAGAGGATGCCGGCCGAGACCGTATGCGAGAGGCCGAAGGGGTTGCCGATCGCGACCACCCAATCGCCGACCTCGGTGACGTCGGAGTCGCCGAGCGGGAGCGAGTGCAGGCCGCGCTCGTTGATGCGGAGCACGGCGACGTCGGTGTGCTTGTCGCGACCGACGACCGTCGCGGGGAGCTCGCGTCCATCGAAGAAGCCGACCTGCACTTCGCTGGCCTTCTCGATGACGTGGTTGTTGGTGAGGAGGAGGCCGTCGGGATCGTAGACGAAGGCGGTGCCGAGGCCTTCGGCGATCACGCGCCGGCGGCCGCTCGGGGACTCCCGCTCGACACGGGCTTTCACCGTGGCGACCGCGGGATCGGCGCGACGCGCGAGGGGCGCGAAGGAGATGGGCATGCCCTCGCCGGTGACGATCGCCGGCGCAGGCACGCCGCTCGACGAAGCGGGCGCGCCGGTGGGCGGAGAGACCGGGATCGCCCCGGCCGGCACGCCGCTCGACGAAGCGGACGAGCCGGCGGCGCCGTTGCCCTTGCCGCAGCCGATCACGGCTGCCGCGAGCGCGACAGCGCCGACGATCCTCGATCGCACCGCGTCAGCCTCCCCTCGAGACCTCGACGAAGCGCATGCGCAGATCACAGAGCGCCTGCTCGAGGAGGCGCTCTTCATCACCCGTGAGGTTGCCCTTGGTCTTCTCCGAGAGCAGCCCAAGCAAGTCGATGTCCTGCCGCGCCAGCATCAGATCCCGCTCGGATTGACCATCCGGGTTGGGCGCGTCGCCGAGGTGCACGTACGCCGTGCCGATGAGCCCCAGCAAGAAGGTCGTGAAATCCAGCGTCGGCAGCTCCTGCGCCGGCGGCTGACCGGGCGCAGGCTCGGCGTGGTGCGGCTTCACGGCAGGCTTCCGTCGGGACGGCCGACGGCGGGCTGGTCGATCGAGAGGTTCTCGGCGTGCGCCTCGAGATCGGGGAGCTCGGCGAGGTAACGCTCCACCGTCTTCGGATCCAAGAGGCCGCCCCCGACGAGGCGGTCACGCACCCGGAGATCGTAAGCCCACACCGCCTGCCTGTTCTTGTCCGTGACGAGTTTCATCTTCCGCTTTCTCTCCTTCAATCCACGGCGAGGACTCGCGTCCCCACCGCCCCGTCGGCGGAGCCGCCGGGCCCCACCACCCCGCGATCCGCCCTGAATCTTCAAACCACTTCGCCGCTTCGGGCCTACCACCATCGCGTGAGGACGCGCAAATCGCGCGCGTCCTCGTCGCTGCGGAGGCAGAGGCTCAGGCCTGCCCCTTCTTCGTGAGCTGCACCAGCGAGGGGCCGTGGTCGTGGCCGTGATCGTGTCCATCGCCGTGCTCGTGATCGTGGCCTTCGCCGTCGCCGTGGTCGTGCCCGCAGCCGCAGCCGTTCTCCTCGTCGGCGAGGATCTGCTCGAGCTCGGCCTGGGCGGCGGCGATCTCTTCCTCGCTGGCCTCGCGCACGGAGGCGACCTCGACCTCGAAGCGGATGCGCTGGCCGGCGAGCGGGTGGTTCGTGTCGACCACGAGCGCGTCCTCGCGGATCTCGACGACGCGCATGGCGATGGGCTCGCCGTCGGGCCCTTCGGCCATGAACTCGTCGCCGACGACGACGTCGTCCGCATCGGGGAAGTCGGTGCGATCGACGGCGAACACTGCGTCGTCGTCGCGCTCGCCGAAGGCCTCTTCCGCGTCGACGTCGAAGGTGCCCTTCTCGCCGGCGTGGAGGCCCGCGATCTGGCGCTCCAGACCCGGGACGATTTGGGCGTAGCCGTGCACGTAGGTCAGCGGCTCTTCCCGGGTGACGCGGTCGATCGTCTCCCCGCGCTGATCGAGGAGCACATAGGAGAGCGTGACGACGGTGTCGGGTGCGATGGCGAGGGCGCTCATTTTCTGCCCCCGCTTTGCCACGGGACCCCCCGGGCTTCAAGCCGCCCGCAGCGTGCGCCTCGTGCTATGAGCCGTCCCGCATGGCCGAGCCGATACCACCCCTGGACGGGCCTGCCCCGCGCTCCGTTCAATCCCCGAAAGGGCCCGCCCCCGCCCGCCCGGACGGCAGAAGCGAGCTGGAGCGCGAGCTCAGCCGCGTGGACGGGCGCAAGTGGCTGCGCCGGCTCGGAATCGTCCTCAGCGTCGTCGCGCTGGTCGGCTTAAGCGCGTTTTGGCGCGCCAAGACGGCGCCCAAGCCGCCGCCGAAATACGTCATTGGCCAGAGCACCACGGGCGACGTCGTCGAGACCATCCAATCCACCGGGCAGGTTCAGCCCCTGACACAGGTTCAGGTCGGCGCGCAGGTGTCGGGGCGCATCACCAAGGTGTTCGTCGACTTCAACAGCCAGGTGAAGTCGGGCGACGTGCTGGCCGAGATCGATCCCACGCTCTTCGGCGCGGCCATCGATCAGAACCGCGCGCAGATGGAGTCCGCGCAGGCCTCGGTGACGCGCGCCGAGGCGTCGCTCGCGACCGCGAAGCAGCGCCTCGATCGCGCCAAGAAGCTGGTGGCCGAGGGCATCGGCTCGCAGGCCGATCTGGAGAGCGCGCAAGGCGCCTACGACGTGGCCTCCGCCGACCTCTCCGCCTCGCGCGCCAGCGTCGCGCAGATCGGCGCGGCCCTGAAATCGTCGCGCACCAACCTCGAGTACACGCGGATCTTCTCGCCCATCGACGGCGTCGTGGTCACCCGGTCGATCGATCCCGGGCAGACGGTGGCCGCCAGCTTCCAGGCTCCGGTGCTCTTCGTGATCGCCCAGGATTTGCGGAAGATGCGCATCCTCGCCGACGTCGACGAAGCGGACGTGGGCAAGCTGAAGGAGGGCATGACCGCCGACGTGCGCGTCGACGCGTTCCCCGGCGAGAAGTTCAAGGGAACCGTCAGCCAGGTGCGCTTCAGCCCCAACAGCACGTCGGGCGTCGTCACCTATCCCGCGGTCATCGACGTCGACAACCCCGAGGTCAAGCTGCGCCCCGGCATGACGGCGACGGTCACCATCAAGACGGCCGAGGACAAGGGCGCGACGCGCATCCCCAACGCGGCCCTGCGCTTCAAGCCTTCGCCGCCCATGGACAAGGACGGCAAGAAGATCCCGCAGGAGCCGCTGCCCGCGCTCGCCGCCCACAAGGGCCGCATCTACGTGCTCGTGAACGAGACGCCCGGCGCCGAGAAGACCGAGATGCGCGAGGTCGACATCGGGATCACGGACGGCATCAACACCGTGCTCAAGACCAACGTGGGCACCGCCAAGATCGTCGTGGACGAGACCGACGATCCGAGCAAGAAGAAGGGGCCGTTCTGAGGCCCGCGAGAGCCGAGGCGATCATGGCATTCCGGATCGGATCCGCTTCGACGCCGTCGACCCGAAGGACCGCTGCGCGCGCTTGAGGGAGGCATCCATGGCGACCGCGAGCCCGTATCGTCCGAACACCGAGCCCGCCTCCGAGGTCCTCATGTCCCTCGAGGGCATCGGCAAGGACTACGTGACGGAGGCCGTCACCGTGCACGCGCTCCGCAGCGTGGACCTCACGATCCACCGGGGCGAGTTCATCGCCATCGTCGGGCAGAGCGGCTCGGGCAAGAGCACGATGATGAACATCATCGGCTGCCTCGATCGACCCACGCGCGGGCGCTACCTGCTCGACGGGATCGACGTCACCGAGCGCAGCAACGACGCGCGCGCCGTGGTGCGCAACCGGCTCATCGGCTTCGTGTTCCAAGGCTTCAACCTGCTGCCCCGCACGACCGCGCTGGAGAACGTCGAGCTCCCGCTCGTCTACCGCGGCGTGGGCGCGGCCGAGCGGCGGAAGCGCGCGCTCGCTTCGCTCGAGCAGGTCGGCCTGGGCGCGCGCCTCCACCACACGCCGAACCAGCTCTCCGGCGGCCAGCAGCAGCGCGTGGCCATCGCGCGGGCGCTGGTGACGGAGCCGCCGCTCCTCCTCGCCGACGAGCCGACGGGCAACCTCGACACGCGCACGAGCCTCGAGGTGCTCTCGCTCCTCCAGGCGCTCAACAACAAGAACGGCATCACCATCTGCCTGGTCACGCACGAGCCCGACATCGCGGCCTGCGCCAAGCGCGTGGTCACCATGCGTGACGGGCGGGTGCGCAGCGACATCGTCAACGAGCGCCAGCACGACGCGCACGCGGCCCTCGCCGAGCTGCCTCCGGTGGACGAGGGCCCGTAGCCATGTGGGGTGTGCTCGTCGCGGTCCGGATCGCTCTCCGAGCCATCGCTCGGTCGAAGCTCCGCGCGGCGCTCACCATCCTCGGCATCCTCATCGGCGTGGCGGCGGTGGTGATCGTCGTCTCGCTGGGCACGGGGATGCGCGACAGCATCACGAAGCGCTTCTCCACGCTCGGATCCAACATCATCTACATCTGGCCGCAGGCCACGCAGTCCTCGGGCGCCAAGCAGAGCACGCAGGGCCGCATGACGGAGGCCGACGCCGAGGCGCTCGTCAAGGAAGCGCAGAGCATCGCCGCCGTGGTGCCGTGGAACGTCACCGGCGCGCAGGTCGTGGTCGGCGATCGCAACTGGCCCACGCAGGCCATGGGCACGGTGCGCGCGTACCTCGAGGTGCGCGGCTTCAGCATCGCGCGCGGCGAGATGTGGACCGAGACCGACGAGCAGCTCAAGACCAAGGTCGTCGTCCTCGGCGAGACCACGCGCGAGGCCCTCTTCGGCAACCAGGACGCCGTCGGGCAGTACGTGCGCATCGGCCGGCACGCCTACCGCGTCATCGGCGTGCTCGCGAAGAAGGGCAACTCGCCGTTCGGCGAAGATCAGGACGACCGCGTGCTCATGCCCATCGGCAGCCACCGCGCGCGCGTCTTCCCCATGCCGCCCGGCCGCGTGATGACGCTCATGGCCTCGGCCACGAGCGAGCTCACCGCCGACCGCGCCGTCGAGCAGATCACGAGCATCCTCCGCCAGCGCCACCGCATCCTGCCCGAGGCCGAGCCCGATTTCGTGGTGCGCAATCCGCTCGAGATCCGGCGCACGCTGGAGCGGGTCTTCGACACGCTCACCGTGCTCCTCTCCGGCATCGCGGGCATCGCGCTCCTCGTCGGCGGCGTGGGCGTGATGAACATCATGCTCGTCAGCGTCACCGAGCGGACGCGCGAGATCGGCATCCGCATGGCCATCGGCGCGCAGGCCACGGACATCATGGTGCAGTTCCTCGTCGAGGCGGTGGCGCTCTGCGTGCTCGGCGGGCTCGTGGGGATCAGCCTCGGCGCGCTGGTCATCGCCGGCCTCGCCAAGGGGCTCGAGCTCAACATGACGCTGCCCATCCCCGCCGTGATCGCGGCCATCACCACGAGCGTCGTCATCGGGGTCATCTTCGGCTTCCTCCCCGCGCGGCGGGCGGCGCTGCTCGATCCCATCGTCGCCCTCCGGAACGAGTGACCCCGCGATGATCGGCCGCCTCCTCGCCTCCGTCCTCATCGCCTTCCGCATGGTGCGGCGGAACAAGCTGCGCGCCGGCCTCACGGTCATCGGCATCACCATCGGCATCGCCGCGGTGGTCACCATGATCGCGCTCGGCCAGAGCGCGCGCGCCAGCGTCTCGAACAGCGTGTCGAGCCTCGGGTCGAACGCGCTCTTCATCTTCCCGCAGTCGTCCCGCCCCTCGGGCGCGCGCAGCAACAACGCCGGCTCGCGCCTCTCCGAGCTCGACTGCAACGCCATCCCCCAGCAGGCCTCGAGCATCAACCTGTGCGCGCCCTTCATGCGCGCCAGCGCGCAGGCCGTCTACGAGGGGCAGAACACCAAGACGAGCATCATCGGCTCGCGCCTCGCCTACTTCGAGGTGCGCAACCTCAACGTGTCGCGCGGCGAGAAGTGGAGCGTCGAGTCCGAGGCCGTGAACGAGAAGGTCTGCCTCATCGGCGAGACCACGGCGCGCGATCTCTTCGGATCGAGCGACCCCATCGGCCGGCAGATCCGCATCGGCAAGTACAGCTACCGCATCCTCGGCCTCCTCGAGGCCAAGGGCAACTCGCCGTTCGGCGAGGATCAGGATCAGATCGTCCTCATGCCCATCACCACGCTGCGCACGCACGTGGTGGCCGCGCGCAACATCGACGTCCACGGCCTCATGCTCAGCGCCACCAGCGCCGAGACGGTGGCCCGCGCGCAGAAGCAGGTGACCGACATCCTCCGGCAGCGGCACCACATCGGCGAGGGCGACGAGGACGACTTCGGCGTGCGCACCCAGGCCGAGCTCCAGTCGTTTCAGGAGGGCATCTTCGGCATGCTCTCCGCGCTCCTCGTGGCCATCGCCGCGGTGTCGCTGGTGGTCGGCGGCATCGGCGTGATGAACATCATGCTCGTCAGCGTCACCGAGCGGACGCGCGAGATCGGCATCCGCATGGCCATCGGCGCGCGCGAGGCCGACATCATGGTGCAGTTCCTCATGGAGGCCATCGTGCTCGCGCTCGCCGGCGGCCTCGTGGGCGCGGCGCTCGGCTACGGGCTCATCGCCGCGCTCTCGCTGGCGCTCAAGTGGTCGATGAAGGTCGACCCCGCGTCCTTGGTCCTCGCCCTGACGGTGAGCTCGACCATCGGGATCGTGTTCGGCTTCTTCCCCGCGCGTCGCGCCGCCAAGATGGATCCGGTGCAGGCGCTGCAGCGCGAGTAGCTACACGCCCTCCAGCATCCCGCTGCCCGCGCAGCGACCGCACGCGCCCGTGCCCCCGCTGCACATCGCGCACGCGAAGTAGCCGTTGTTGCACACGCACGGCACCATCTTCGCCTGCCCGACCATGCGCAGCCCGCGCCCGCCGCACACGTCGCACGGCAGCGTCCCGACGCCGGCGCACTCGGTGCACTTCGCGATCCGCCCTTCGCCCCCGCAGTCGGGGCACACCGATCCTCGGTAGACCGACATCCGCCCATGCTACCGCGCGGGTCGCCGCATCGATAGACGGCGCGCGCTGCTGCGATCCTCAGCCCCCGATCTGCACGGCCTGCCGCACCCAGGTGTCGCTCTCGGCGGCTTCGACCAAGAAGTCGGCGACGTCGGCGCGCGAGATGGACGAGGGCACGGGCTCGATGGCGGTCTTCTTCACGTAGCGCTTCTTGGCGGGGCCGCCGGTGAGGCGGCCGGGGCGCGCGATCACCCAGTCGAGGCCGCTCTCGCGCGTCATCTGCTCTTGGCGCTCGTGATCGGCGAAAGGGAGCGCGAGGATGAAGCCGATGAGCAGCTTGCGCATGACGAAGCCCGCGAGCTTGCGGCTCTCGCCGGTGCCGAGCGCGCTCAGCACCACGAGCCTCTGCACGTCGTTGGCCTTCATCGCTTCGATCACGTGGGCCGTGCCCGCCGAGAAGTAGTGCGGGTTCTCCTTGAAGCCCGCGAGCGAGGTGGCCGACGCGGTGATGATGACGGCGTCGTGCCCGCGCACGGCGGCCTCGACGCTCTCGCGATCGTGGAAGTCGCCGCGCACCTTGCTCAGCTTGGGGTGCTCGATCGTGAGCTTCTGCGGGCTCCGTGCGAACGCGGTGACCGCGTGACCACGCGCGAGCGCCGCCTCCACCGCGAGCGCGCCCGTGCCCTGCGAAGCACCGATGACGAGGATCTTCATGCGTCCCACCCTTCCGGGCCCAAGATACGCCGTCGCGGGGTCCGGTTGGCAGATTGCGGTGCGAGCGCTTGCCGGAGGGAGAGGGAACGGGAAGGGAGAGGGAGAAGGAACGCAAAGTCGCAAAGGCGCAAAGGCGCAAAAAGGCGGGAGAGAATGATTCTCTCGTGCCCTACGGCTTCGTGGCTTCGTGTTCGAGCTCGGCGATGCGCCGCGGAAAGGTGATCGTTCAGGGAGCGAAGGCGCGCGCCGATCGCCCGCGCGCTCTTTCAGCGGGCCGTGCGCTTGCGGCGGCGTGCGATCGCGAGCGCTGCGAACGCTGCCATGCCCATGCTCACGTCGCTCGGCGCCGTGGAGCCCGTGCGGCAACCGCAGTCGCCGCTCGACGCGGGGCTTTCGCCGCCCGCGCCACCGCCGCCGCCTGCGCCGCCGACGCCGGTGCTCGTGCTGCTGGTGGTGCCGCTGCTGGTCGTGCTGCTCGTGGCGCCGCCGGTGCCGCCCGTGCTCGAGCTCGCGCTGCCGCCGCTCCCGCCCGTGCCGCCGGTGCCGGTGCTCGAGCTCGTGCTGCCACCCGTGCCGCCCGTGCCGCTGCTGGAGCTCGAGCTCGAGCTCGTGGTGCCGGTGAGATCGAGACGGAAGGCGGCGATGCCCTTGGGGATGAGGGCGATGCCCACGACGACGAGGCCGTCGGCGCTGACGCCGGTGGCTTGGCGGAGCTCGGCGCCGCCGAGATCGATCCCGGCGGCGGCCGCGACGTCCGAGAGGCGCTGCATGCCGCCGTTCTCGGTCCAGTAGAAGGCGGCCTCGTTCTCGTCGAGATCGATGATGCTGCGGCCGACGACCACGCTGCCGTCGCCGTTCACGGCGAGCGCTTCGCTGCCGAACGGGCCGCCCGGGAGATCGCCGAGGCCCTTCATGCCGACGCCTTCCACGTAGCGGAAGGCTTCGAGGTAATCGTCGCCGGAGCTCACCGACGACGACGAGCCCACGACGACGAGCCCGTCGGCCGAGACGCCGGTGGCCGTCGCGTAGGTCGTGCCGCCGGGTAGGTCGCCGATGTCGACCAGGCCGAGCGCCGGCGTCCAGCGGAAGGCGCGGTTGTTCTCGCCGTCGTCGAGCTTGTGCAGGCTCTGGCCGACGATCACGTCGCCGTCCTTGCTCACGCCGTACGCCGCGCCGCGCGGCGTGAGCGAAGGGAACGAGCCGAGCGACTTCACCGACTGCCCCAGCTCCCAGCGGCACGCCTCGAAGTCGTCGGTCGCGGGGTAGCTCGCGCCGGCGACGATCAATCCATCCGCCGACACGCCCTGCGCGAAGGCCATGGCCGTACCGCCGGGCAGATCGCCGAGCTCGACGAAGCCTGTCTCCTTCGTCCAACGGAAGGCGACCTGCGCCGTGCCACTGACATTGACCGTGCTCGCAGCATCGGAGACGCCGACGATCACGGAGCCATCGAAGCTCGCCGCCGTCGCGGAGGCGAAGACGCTGCCGCCGGGGATGTCGCCGAGATCGGTCATGCCCTCGGTGACGGTGTAGCGAAGCGCGGTGACGTTACCCCCCGAGCTGAGCTGTCCGACGAGGACCTGCCCGTCGCCGCTCACGCCGAGCGCGTACGTGGCGCCGTCATCGGGCGGCGTCACGATCTGGAAACCCGCGGCATGCGCGGTGGATGCGAGACAGAGGGCCGCGAGGCCCGCGGAGAGCGAGAAGGAACGCATCCTATTTGCCTGCCGTTTCGCGACGTTGTGGTCAACCTTCGCCGCGCGTCGTCACCTGAACGTCACGCAGCGCGCGGCGACGTGGTCGCGCCCCGCGCGCCACCGGCAACACGCCGCGCACCACGGAAGGCTCGACGTGCGTGGCGGTGACCCGCTCCCCGGCGGTCGCGGCTGCCGTTGCTTCGGCAACCGCGGCACGACGTGAAACGGGTCCTCGAGGCGCGAGCGCCGGCGAAACACGGCGTGAATGGGTCGGTCGAAGGATGGGCGGGAGCGGATCACGACGTGATTGGGCCGCTCGAAGGACCGAGCGAGCCGGATCACGTCGTGTTTGGGCCGGTCGAAGGGCGAGCGGGACCAGATCACGTCGTGTTTGGGCGCCCGAAGGACGGAGCGAGCTGGATCGCGACGTGAATGGGCCAGTCGAAGGGCGAGCGGGACCGGATCACGACGTGATCGACCTTCTCGACGATCGCGAGCAGACAAAGCACAACCGCGACCGTCGAGCTCGACGATCGCGGACCACAAAGCAGAACCGCGACCGCCGAGGCTTGCTCGACGATCGCGGTTTTGCGACGGCCAGCCTTTTGGCTAGCTGCTCTTCTTCATGAGGTCGGCGAAGGTGCCGAACTTGGCTTCGCGGGCGACGCCGGCGCGGTACTGCTGGTAGGCGTGCTTCTCCGCGTCCTCCTTGACGGCGCGGATGGAGAGCTTCGCCTCGCCGCGGCGGGGATCGATCTCGATGACCTTGGCTTCGAGCTGCGTGCCCACGGGGAACTCCTTGCGGAGGTCCGTGCCACGCGGCGTGCCGGTGTGGCCGGCGGGGATGAAGCCGCGCGACGAACGACCGGTGGCGCCGAGGATGCGCACCACCAAGCCGCCCTCGGTGATCTGGGCGACCGCGACCTTGACGATCTTGTGCGGCGCGACGCGCTGGCGGGGCTCCGCCTCCTCGCCGGGGGGCGGCGCGGGGTGGAGGCCGATCTTGTGCGCGCCCGGATCGCAGCTCGCGACGATGACCTCGATCTCCTCGCCGACCTTCACCACCTCCTCCGGGTGGTTGATGGGCTTGAGCGAGAGATCCGCGGTGTGGACGAGGCCGTCGATCCCGCTCTCGAGCTCGATGAACGCGCCGAACGGCTGGAGGCGCGCGACCTTGCCCTTGTGGCGGGAGCCGACCGGGTACTTGTCCTTCACCGTGTCCCACGGGTCGGCGACGAGCGCCTTGCGCGAGAGCCAGAGCTTGCCCTTGTCGTCGATCTTGAGGACCTTGACCTCGATCTCGGCGCCCTGCTTGAAGATGTCGGAGAGGCGCGCGCCGCGATCGTGGCTCGCCTCGGTCATGTGCACGAGGCCCTCGACGCCGCCGGCGTCGGGCAGCGCGATGAACGCGCCCCACTGCACGACCTTGCGCACGATGCCCTTGTGCACGCTGCCCGCCTCGACCTTGGCGAGCGCCTCGGCACGAAGCTTCTTCGACTCCTCCTCGAGGAACTTCTTCCGCGAGACGACGATGTCACGACCCTTCTTCGCGTACTGCGTGACGACGAAGTCGAGGTGCTGGCCGACGAGGTAGTTGAGGTCCGCGCCGTGGCGCAGATCGACGTGCGACGCCGGCGCGAAGGCGCGCAGGCCGCCGAGGTCGACCTCGAGGCCGCCCTTCACCGCGCCGGTGACGAAGCCCATCACGGCCTCGCCGCTCTGCGATGCCGCCTCGAGCGCCTTCTTCGTCTCCTCGAGGATGATCGGGAGGCGCGAGAGCATCAGCATCCCGCCGCGGACGCCGGTGCTGGCGACGGTGGCGATGAACTGATCACCCTCGACCGGCGGCTCCTCGTCGACCAGCTCGCGCCGATCGAAGAGGCCCGTCGCCTTGCCGGCGATGTCGATCCACACGGCGGTCTCGGTCACCTTGCTGACCTTGCCGAAGACCTCCTCGCCGATGCTGAAGGCGGGCCGATCGCGATCGGCCGCCGGACCGGGCTTGCCGCGGCGCTTCTTCTTCTCGCCGCCTTCGCCCTCCGCGCCTTCCTCGCCCTCGGCGTGAGCCTCGCCCTCGGCGTGCTCCTCGCCCTCTTCGCCCTCGTGCTCCTCGCCTTCGGCGCCCTCGGCGCCCTCCGCCTGAGCGACGGCGCCTTCGGCACCGGGCGGGCCCTTCTTGCGGCGGCGACGGCGGCGCTTCTTCGCGGGCGCGTCGCCGGTGGCCTGCGCGCCATGCGGCCTGCCGGCGCCGGGGAGACGGTTCCCGATGTCGTCGGGCACCCCTCCGCCGGCCACGCGGTTGCCGATGTCGTCGCCGGGCTCTTCCGACTCCTCCCGCGCGCGCTGAGGCGGCGCGGGATCGGGCTGAGCCTCGACCGCGGGCGTGGTGGAAGCGTCGTTCCCCTGCTCGGGCTGCGAGTGCGAGCCCTGCTCGGGTTGCGAGCCTTGTGACTCAGAGCGCTCCGGAGGCGTCGCCTCCGACTGATTCGTGGTGGTCTCGTCCGTGTTCATCGCGTCTCGTGCGCCGCCGCGCACGTCTCCGCGATCTCCTCTCGAAGCGTGCACCGCATGTGCGCGGGCTCGTCTTCGATCGTCGACCGCATGATCGTCCGGCCTGTCGGGGCCGCAAACCTTATCCCAGGTCGCCCGAACCTGCGAGGCCCTAAAGCACGCCCAGAGCGCATTCCCTCGCCATGCCCGCGCCCGCTCTCTCGGATCGGT
Source organism: Minicystis rosea (assembly GCA_001931535.1). Lineage (GTDB taxonomy): Bacteria > Myxococcota_A > Polyangia > Polyangiales > Polyangiaceae > Minicystis > Minicystis rosea. The sequence goes on along the minus strand of CP016211.1, from coordinate 12,015,198 downwards.
GCGTGACAATCGAGCGACACGCGCCCGCGAAGGTCGCCGAGGCCCGGACGTTTTCCCGCAAAATCGCCGCGAATTCCCCGCTCGACCGGGGTCTGCGAGGCGGGTGACGCCGTCAACGGAAGATGGGCAGGTGCCGCTGGGTCCCGCCCGACCGATCGATCTTGAGGCTCCCGCTCCGCCCCAGATCGTGCGCCGACACCCGGCCGAGGAGCCGCTCGGCCACCGCCGAGAACGCCTGCCCCACGCCGCTCTCCGGCGCGGCCTGCACGATCGGCGTGCCCGCGTCGCCCCACTCGCGGATGGCCGGATCGATCGGGATCTGCCCGAGGAGCGGCGCGTCCGCGAACTCCGCGATCTTCTGCCCGCCGCCGGATCCGAAGAGGTGGTGCTTCTTCTCGCAGCCGTCGCAGATGAAGTAGCTCTCGTTCTCCACCACACCGAGGAGCGGGATCCCGACCTTCTGCGCCATCGACACGGACTTGTAGACGTCCTGCAGGGCGACCTCCTGCGGCGTGGTCACGATGATCGCGCCCGTCGTCCGCAGCTTCTGCGAGATGGTGAGCGTGATGTCGCCCGTGCCCGGCGGCAGATCGAGGAACAGGTAATCGAGCTCGCCCCACTCCACGTCGCGGAGGAACTGGAGCAGCGCGTTCTGCAGCATCGGCCCGCGCCACACGACCGCCGAGCGCGCGTCCTCGAGGAGGAAGCCGATCGACATGAGCGCCACGCCGAAGCGCTCGAGCGGCATGAACTTCTGCCCGTCGGCCGACGTCGGCCGCCCGCTCACGCCCAGCATGGTGGGGATGCTCGGCCCGTACATGTCCGCGTCGAGCAGGCCCACGCGCGCGCCCAGGCGAGCGGTCGCGAGCGTGAGGTTCGTGGCGACCGTGCTCTTCCCCACGCCGCCCTTGCCGCTCATCACGAGGACGATGTTCTTCACGCCGGGGCAGGGATCGTCCGACAGGATGTTGCGCGTCGGGATCGCCATCTCCGCCGTGAAGCTCACCGACTTCGCGCCGGCGGCGCGCGCGGCCTCGGTCACGGCGGCCTCGATGCGCGCGCGGTAGCCCTTGCCCGGAATGGGGAGCATGAGCGAGACGCGCGCGGCATCGCCCGCTTCCACCGCGACGTCCGCGACGACCCCGACGTCGGTGAGCGACCGGCCGAGCTCGGGATCGACGACTTTGGCGAGCGCGGCGTGAATGGATTCGACGGTGATGGACATGACGGCGCGGGCTCAGTTAGAGCCGACGGCAGGGCCCGTCAACACAAACGCCCTCTGCAGGGTGACGACGAGCGCACGGGCTCACGTGCTGGTGGATGGTGAGCGGTGAAGGCGGGCGCGAGCGAGAAGCCCGCGCCCGCGGAGGGAATCACGGCTTGCACTCGCCGGGGATCATCGCCGACACGACGGCGCCGATGCACTTCCCGCTGCAGCAGTCTTCCTTCTTGTAGCAAGCGGTGCCCGGGTTCGAGCACCAGCAGCTCACGCGGCCCGCGCCCTCGTTGAGCGGCGGGATGACGCACTTGTGGTAGCGCGGATCGTTGGTCGCGAGGCCGAGGTCCTCGTCGCCGCAGAGCATGTGCCGGCCATCGGGACCGGTGGGGCAGTCGTTGTCGGAGGTGCACGCCTGCGACGCCGACACGTCGATGCACATGCGCTCCGAGCCGCCGTACGAGACGCACGCGTTGTTGCCGGTGCAGTCGAGATCGTTGCGGCACGGCTCGCAGTAGTTGCCGCCGCCCACGCACGTACCGAAGCGCGGGATGCACGCGCCGTTCGTGCAGGTGAAGCTGCCCTCGCAGTCCGCGTCGGTGGTGCAGTCGCGGGTGCACGACTTGGTGCCGTCCTTCGGCATCGTCGTGCAGTGCTGGCCGGCGTTGAGCGAGCAGTCGAGATCGGTCTCGCACGGCGCGCACTGCTTGCGCGGGCGGCACTCGTTGCGGACCGCGCAGAACGTGCCCTCCGTGTACGTGGCGCCGGTCGTCGCGTTCTGCGCGGGGTCGACGCACGGCTCGGTGGTCGTCCCGCAGAAGTCGCTGTTGCCCTTGTCCGTCCCGCAGATCTCGTGCGGATCGCGGATCTTCGCGCAGTAGAAGCCGCCCGGGCATTCGCCGTCGTCGTGGCAGTCCTTCATCGTGCAGAAGGCATCCGTGTCACCGACGCCGCTGGTGCGGCAGGTGAGCTCCTTGCACTGATCGGCGGCGCACGCGCAATCCGATCCGGTGCAGTCGGGATCGCACGCCTTGCCGTCGGGGCAGGCGTACGCGCCGGGGGCCGCCACCTTGCAATCGGCCGCCGCGCACGGGTTCGTGGCCGCCTTGGGATCGCAGGCCTGACCGTCGGGGCAGATATAGGTGCGCTTGCACTCGATGCCGAACGGGCACTTGATGCCGATCGTGCCCTTGCCCGTGCTCTGGCAGGTGGCGACGTCCTTCTTGCTGTCGTCTTCCTTCGCGGGCGCGCAGTCCTGCGTCAGCGGGTTGCAGTCGAGGTGCGACGTGCAGGTGAGCGCGCAGTGGTTGTCGACGCAGACGTTGGAGGCGCCGCACGCCGACGCGGAGCACTTGCCCTCGCACACGCCGGGGTTGTCGCCGTTCGGCGCCTCGCGCACGAAGCCGCCGACGCAGAACTCGTCGCTGCCGCAGCCGACGCTGCTGGTGGTCCCGACGAGCCCGGCGACCGCCACGATCGCGAGCGCCGCCGCGGTCTGCACCGCGCGGAAGATCCCGCGGTGCGGCGGCTCCGGCAGGGGGGCGCCCGTCGGCGCAGCGCCGGGACGGAGCGGGTTCTCGCGAGGATCGCGGAGGGCCGCGTCGCGGAGCGTGATGTGCGTCGCTTGCTGCATAGTCATCGACCTCGAGCCCGCGTCGGTGGGCGCGGGATCCCTCGTGGAGCGCCCGCGGGGGGCGCGCTTTCCATTCGAACCAAGGCGCTCGCCGCCGGCTCGGGACGCAAAGCGTCCGCCCCCGTCGGCGCGCCGCCTGTATACCCTGGGTGAGGGGCGGCCGGGCGCCTATCGACGCACGCCGCCCTCACGTCGTGGGCGCCCCGACGCAACGCGCGCTGAATAATCGCGCAGTCTGGCCCTCCCGCGCACAGCACGTGGGCGGGGCGCGGGAGCACCGAGGCGCTCGTGCACACACCGTGGTCGAGGGGAAGGCTGGGATCACGGCTCTTGACGGCGCTTCTCGACCCTCCAACAATTGCCCCCTCTCGCGCCTCTTCGCCTCAAGGACGGGTTCATGAAAGCTCAAGCCCTTCTCGCCTGCGTCGCTGCCTCCGTGACGGTCTACTCCTTCGTCGGCTGCTCCTCGCCGGAGCCGACGCCCGCCTTCGAGCCGGGCACCGTGCAGACGAAGTCGGAGCTGGCCGCGTACCCCGCCGGCCCGTACGGCGTCGGCAAGGGTTCCACGATCCCGAACCTCACGTTCATCGGCTACGCCAACGCGGTCGCGAAGAGCGACACGATGCAGATGATCGCGCTCGGCGACTTCTTCAACCCGCACGGGCGCGACACCGCCTACGTGCCCGCCGCCGGCGAGCCGGATGACCGCCTCCACCCCGCGGGCTCGCAGTACGGCGAGGGCCAGAAGAAGCCGACGGTGCTCGCGATCAGCGTCTCCTCGGTGTGGTGCAACCCCTGCAACCTCGAGTCGCGCTGCCTCCTCCCCGTGCACCAGCGCATCTACGGCGCGTGCGGCGGCGGCCTCTTCCTCCAGCTCCAGGACGGCAACGACTACGGCGTCGCGGCCACCCCGAAGGAGCTCAACACCTGGGCCGTGAAGACCTACAAGGAAGACTTCCCCACCGCGATCGATCCCGCGGCGCGTCTCCTCAGCACCGTCGCCGCGCAGGAGGCCTTCCCGGTCAACATCATCATCGACACGACGACGATGAAGATCGTCGAGACGGTCGCCGGCATCCCGGACGACAAGTACTGGAAGACGTACGAGACGCTCCTCGCCGACCCGACCTGCCCGGGCAAGACGAAGGAGTGCACCACCAACGCGGATTGCGCGGCGATCCCCGGTACCACCTGCGCCACGAGCTGCCCGGCGGACCCGATCCTGTGCATCCCCAACACCTGCCAGCGTTCCGGTTGCAATCAGTGATGCAGAAGTTCTCGACCCTTCGTTTCGCGGCCGCGCTGCTCTTCGGCGCGGCCGTGCCGTTCCTCGGTGCCTGCGGTCCGGAGATCGCGGAAGGCCCCGGCGCCAAGTCCGCCGCGGCGCCGGATTTCACGCTCCAATCCACCGACGGCAAGACGGTTCGGCTCTCGGATTACCTCGGCAAGAGCGTGGTCTTCATCGACTTCTGGTCGACGACCTGCGCGCCCTGCATGGCCGAGATGCCGCACCTCGTCGACCTCTACAAGTCGCGCAAGGACAAGGGCTTCGTCGTCCTCGCCGTCTCGCTCGACGGCCCCGAGTCGCTCGGCGACGTGAACCGCGTCGTCCACGACAAGGAGATGATCTTCCCCGTCCTCCTCGACCAAGAGACGACCGTCACCGCCCGCTACAACCCGAAGCGCGAGCTGCCCTTCTCGGTGCTCATCGATCGCACCGGGAACATCATCTACAAGCGTGCGGGCTACACGCCGGGCGACGAGAAGGTCATCGACGCCGAGGTCGAGAAGGCCCTCAAGTAAGCGCTCCGTCCTCGTGAGCTGCCTCGCAGCTTCGCCCTCCCTCTCCCATCACCCTCGCATCATCATCCTCGCGGCCGACGCATTCCGCGCCGGGCGATGGCGCACGCCATCGACGCGGACATCGCGAAGGCGCTGAGGCGACGGCGCGCGCGATGCTATCCTCCGTGCCCGAGCCTTCATGGAAGGCCGAGCAGGAATCGCCATGCGCCGTATTTACCTCTGCACCTCCGTCCTCCTCGGCGTCCTCGCCGTCGGCTGCAACGATCCTGCAAACGATCTCGACGAGGACGGCCTCCACCGTCCCGATCCACTCCCCATCCCGACCGCCGCGGCCACGTACCCCGACGGCCCCTTCGACGTCTCCAAGGGCGCCGTCGTCCCGAACTACAATTTCCCTGGTTTCGTCAACGCGAAGGTCGACAGCGCGACGATGCAGACCATCGCGCTCGGGGACTTCTACAACCCGCACGGCGACGATCCTTCGTACGAGCCCGCGAGCCCGGAGAAGGACGATCGGCTCTTCCCCGAAGGCTCGCCGTACGGCGCCGGCAACAAGAAGCCGCTCGTGCTCGTGATCGCGATCGGCTCGGTGTGGTGCGGCCCCTGCAACGAGGAAGCGAAGAACCTGCTCCCCACGCTCTACGCCAAGTACAAGCCCTGCGGCGGGGAGATCCTCTATCAGCTCGTCGAAGGCGCTTCTCCCGGCATCGAAGCGACACAGCAGAACCTGAAGACCTGGACCAAGGTCTACAAGGTCGATTACCCCATCTCCATCGATCCGGGCCGCCAGCTCAGCGCGCTCTACCCCACCGCGAGCTTCCCGGACGCGGCCGTCATCGACACGCGTACGATGCGCATGATCGAGGTCATCCAAGGTGTGCCGGATGACGCGTTCTGGGCAGTGTACGAGTCGCGCCTCGTTCCAGGTTGCCTCGCGAAGCCGTGAACGTACCGCCCACGGGGCGGGTGCGATCGCAGGCAACACCCGCGGGCGCGATCGCGCGGCCCGGTTCGTGTTACATGCGCCGGGTGCGCTTCACTCGACTCGCCGCCGCGCTCTCGGTGATTTCGCTGTTCGTGCCGGCGCGCGCCGCGGCCGTCGAGGTGCCGAACGTCGGCGGCAAACCGCTCCTCATCGACGTCACCAACACCGTCGTCCTCGATTACCGCTTCAACAATCGCAACGACGCCAACATCGATTACAACCGCGAGGTCGACGACTTCTACGGTGAGTGGCTCGACCGCTTCAACGTACAAGCGAGTTGGTGGCGGTTCCGTCTCGGCGTGCGTCTCGACGCGGCCACGTTCTTCAACACGCTCTCGCGCGACGACATCAACAAGCGCGCCGCGGACAAGAAGCCCATCTTCGACGAGGTCGCCAAGAACACGGGGCGCGATCCGGCCAGCATCGCCAACGACTACGTGAACGGCATGAACGCGGAGCTCCACTCCCGCTTTCGCCGCGCCATCTATCCATCGAAGCTCTTCCTCGGCTACAACCAGCCCGGCCTCGACGTCACCGTCGGCGACTTCTACGTCCAGCTCGGCCGCGGCTTGGTCTTCAGCGTCCGCAAGGTCGACGAGCTCGCCGTCGACACCACGGTCCGCGGCGTCAAGGTCGTGGCCGACAAGGAAGTCGGCGCCGGCGTCCGCCTCAGCGGCACCCTCTTCGCCGGGCAGATGAACCCGCTCCGCGTCGACGAGACCAGCGGCCGCCGCCTCCAAGGCATGGGCTCGCCGCTCTTCTTCGGCTTCCCCAAGGCCGGCGATCTCCAGAGCTACGACATCAGCGTCCCTGGCACGGTCACGAGCGTCATCGATCGCGCGCGCCCCAACTACCTCGAGGACACCGCCGTCGGCGCCCGCTTCGAGGTCGGCACCAAGTGGTTCTCCATCGCCGCCAACGGGGCCATGCTCCTCCGTCGCTCCTACGCCGACGATCTCGCGCGCTGCATCGCGCAGAACGGCGGCACCGACGTCGTGGAGATGGGCGGCGAGCGCATCCGCGGCCAATGCGCCGCGAAGTTCCCCGACTTCGCCACCGCCGATCCCACGCGCGAGCACGACCGCATCCTCAACGTCAGCGGCTCGATCAACGTCCCTTCGATCGCCAAGCACGGCGATCTCTACGTCGAGGTCGCCGGCCAGCAGATGGGCGCCGGCAAGCAGGGCGCGCCCGATCTCGGCGGCTACGCCGTCTACGCCAACGCCAGCATCAACGCCGGGCCGGTGAGCGTCTCGCTCGAAGGCAAGCACTACCGCAACTTCTTCACGCTCGCGGCCAACATCGACACGCAGTCGGCCGGCTTCGGCGCGCCCGAATACGCGCTCGTCACGTACAGCCAGCCGCCCACGGCCGAGCCGATTTACACGCAGATCGTCCGCGGCGGCTCCCCCAACGTGTGCATCACCGGCGGCCGCGCCCGCGTCGATTATCGCTTCAACCGCAGCACCTCCGTCTATGCGTGGGCCGGCCGATATACGAGTTGGTCCGAGGTCCCCACCGCGCTCGACAACGGCTGCGAGATGAAGCCGGAGAACCAGACCAACACCTGGGACACCGCCGCCGGCGCCGACCTCTTCTTCGACAAGGGCAAGTCCCACGTGAACGCGTACATCGGCGCGCGCATCACCGACTTCGCCGTGGCCCCGCCCTCACCGAACCTCGATGGCCCTTCGACGTGGTTCTACACCGAGGGCTACATTCGCTACGACATCGTCAAGCACATCGCCGGTCCCTTCTCGCTCCAACTCCAGGGCTTTCACCGCAAGCGCTACGAACCGCTCCAGCCCAACGAGAATGCTTGGTTCGAAGGTGAGAATTACACGGCGCTCCAATGGTCACCGTATCTGTCGCTCATCTTCGGATACGAATACCTGGTGAAGGACCAGTGCCGCCCCGGCCACTCGGCCACGCTCACGCAGGCTGCGCGCGCCGAGAAGGACGTCTGTCACTTCGTCAACGGTGGTGTCCAATGGCGCTCGGGGAGCGGCGGGAGCACGCGGGCCACGCGGGCGCTCAGCCAAGTCTTCAACTCGGTCGGTCTCTTCGTCGGCCAGCGCCGCGCCGCGCTCCGCTGCGTCTCCGGCGTGTGCCGACAGTTCCCGCCGTTCGAGGGCGCGCGGCTCGAGATCACCTCGCGGTTCTGATGGCGGAGCCGCTCGGTCAAGTCGCCGATCCCGCCGTGCTCGACGCCGATCCCCGGCCCCGCGCGCGCCTCCGCCTCGACGTCGAGGCCGCGTGGCTCACCGAGGGCGCCGATCTCGAAATCACCTCTCCCATCCGCCTCCCCTGCGCGCGCTGCGACGGCGGCGGCTGCGACGCTTGTAACCGCAGCGGCGTCCTCCGCGCCCCCGAAGAGGCTGCCTCTCGCCTCTTCACCGTCCGCGTCCCTCCGCAGCCCGAAGGCGGTGACGCCGTCGCGCTCCGCATCCCCGAGCCCTTCGGCCCCGAGCACGCGATTGGCCAGCTCATCGTCGAGCTGCACGCCGCCGCAGAGCCCTCCCCCACCGTCCGCCGCCTCGATCCACCCGCCCCCCTCGCGCCCACCGGCCTGCCCGCGCGCATCCCGCCGCTGGCGATCGCGGTGATCGTCACCCTCGCCGGCATCCTCGCGGCCCTCCTCTCGCGCTGAAGCCGCCACGCGCCGCTTTCTCGGTCCGATTCCGCACCGCACCTTGCGAGCGCCCCGGCCACTGGCAAGATGCTTTGCGCGTGTGCCATGGAGCGACTCCTCATCATCCTCGACCTCGATGAAACCCTGGTCCACGTCCCGGATCGGCCGCTCGCGCGCGATCCCGATTTCCTCGCGTGCGGTTACGGCGTCCACAAGCGCCCTCATGTCGACGCCTTCCTCGCGCGCCTCTTCGCCTCTTATCGCGTCGCCATCTGGACCGCATCGGGAGACATCTATGCCACCGCGGTCGTCTCCCAACTGCTCCCCGACCCAGCGCAGCTCGAATTCCTCTGGTGCTCCGAGCGCTGCACCGAACGCTTCGATCACGAGACCAGGCACCGAACCACCATCAAGCCCCTCAGCAAAGTACGCCGCCGCGGATACGATCTCGAAAGGGTCCTCGTCGTCGACGACTCGCCCGAAAAGCACGTGCTCAATTATGGCAATCTGATTCACGTCCTCCCCTTCGAAGGGGACATGACGGATGACGAGCTCCCGCGGCTCCTCGCCTACATCGACAAGCTGTCCGTCGAGCCCAACATGCGCTGCATCGAGAAGCGCCATTGGCGCACCGAGAGCAACGCCATACTCGACGCCTCGTTGATCCGCTGACCTCGCGCCGTCTCTCACCCTCGTTCCGCCGCGCGCCGCCTCTTGTGTCCACGCCGCCCGGACGCTTCTTCCGGTGCCGGCCGACGCGCATCGTGCGAGACTCGCGCGCATGGCCGTCGTGCAGTACTTGGTGATCAATCGAGAGATCGTCGCGCTCGGCCCTGGCACCTTGGCGACGCAGGCCGCGCATGCCTCGATGGCCGCTTACCTCCTCTCCGCCGAGACGGCGCCGGCGCGTGCCTGGGCGCAAGGCACGTTCACCAAGATCGTGCTCGCCGTCGAAACGGAGGCGGCCCTGCGCGAGCTCGCGGCCGCGCTCGCCGCCGCCGCGGTGACGCACAAGCTGATCGAGGAGAGCCGGCTCGGCGGCAAGGCCACCGCGCTCGGCTTGGCCCCACAGGAAAAGGCCGAGATGAGCAAACATCTCGGTCACCTCGAGCTGCTCCGATGACAACACCACATCATCCATCCACGGGAGGGAATCGACGATGAGCCACGGAGGATTGTCCACGACGCGGCTCGCCCGCATGCACGACGTCATGAGCCGTCATGTCGAGCGCGGCAGCATACCCGGCCTCGTCACGCTCATCAGCCGGCGGGGCGAGGTTCATGTCGACGTCATCGGCGAAAAGACGATCACGACCCATGAGCCCATGCGCCGCGACACCCTGTTTCGCGTCGCCTCGCTGACCAAACCCGTCACGGCCGTCGCCGCCATGATCTTGGTGGAAGAGTGCAAGCTCCGCCTCGACGAGCCGGTGCAACGCTTCCTCCCCGAGCTCGCCGATCGCCGGGTCTTGCAGCGCATCGACGGCCCTTTGGGCGACACCGTGCCGGCCAAGCGACCCATCACGGTGCGCGATCTGCTGTCGCTCCGCCTCGGCCTCGGCGTCATCATGGCACCTCCGCGCGGCTGGCCCATTCAAGCCGCCATGCGCGAGCTCGACATCGCCCAAGGCCCGCCACAGCCGCAAACCCCGCCCGCGCCCGACGAGTGGATTCGTCGCGTCGGCACCTTGCCTTTGATTCACCACCCCGGCGAACGATGGATGTACGACTTGGGCCTCGACGTGCTCGGCGTCCTCGTCGCCCGCGCCGCCGGACAACCCCTCTCGACCTTTCTCCGCGAGCGCATCTTCGATCCGCTCGGCATGAAGGACACCGGCTTCAGCGTGGCCCCGAGCGCCATCGAGCGATTGGCCACGAGCTATGCGCCCGACGTCGAGACGGGCGCGCTCCGCGTCTACGACGAGGCCCGAGGTGGTCAGTGGGCCAAGCCCCCTGCGCTCCCTTCCGGCGGCAGCGGGCTCGTCTCCACCATCGATGATTTCCTCGCCTTCGGCGCCATGATGTTGAAGAGCGGCAAGCACGGTCGCGAGCGCATCCTCGCGCGCCCCACCGTCGAGGCCATGACGACGGACCAAATCACCCCTGAGCAAAAAGCCGCCTCTCCCTTCTTCGGCACCTTCTGGGAGAGCCGCGGCTGGGGCCTCGGCCTCTCCATCATCACGGGCCCCGACAGCGTGGCCGCCTCGCCCGGCCGCTTCGGTTGGGACGGCGGGCTCGGCACCTCCTGGTACAGCGATCCCGCCGAAGACTTGATCGGCATCCTCATGACCCAAGTCGCCTGGACCGCCCCCACCCCACCTCCCGTTTGCCTCGATTTCTGGTCCTGCGTTTACCAAACCATCGACGATTGAACGATGGACGGGTAAACAATCGAGCATCGTTGTGAGCGCCGTGAACTTCAGAGACGTAGGAGAGGCCCTCGAGCTCTGGCTCGACGCGCCGCCTCTCCCTCGCGGCCGTCTCTTTCGCGGCGGCCGATTCGACACCATGATCGCGGCCGCCGATCTCGGCTCCCCGGCCACCATTCTCAACCTGCGTCGCGGCCCCGATCCCACGCATCTGCCGGGCGTCGACATCGTCCACGTCCCCGCGGCCGACGACGTGGAGAACTACGATACGCGGCAGCGCCGAGTCCGGGTCTGGCTCGGCAAAGCCATCTCCGTCCTCGCGCGGCCCGACACCCGCTTTCCGGTCTACATCCATTGCACCTCCGGGCGCGACCGGACGGGTGTCGTCGTCGCCGCCGCCCTGCTCGCGCTGGGCATCCCGCGGGCCATCGTCGCCGAGGAATACATGCTCAGCGAAGGCGCCGACGCCCGCGCGATCGAACAAGCCATCGACGGAATCGTGGACTTCCTTCCATCCATCCCCGCCGAGCGCGACAAGCTCCAGCGCGCGCTCATCGCCCCACGCCGCGGCTGACCGTGACGCGGTCGCATGCTAATCCGATCATCCATGAAGAGCGCGGATCGCTCCTGGGTGACGGCGGACATCCCTCCTGAAGCGCACGCGGCGCTGGCGCGAGGTCTCCCCGCCACCGACGTCTGGTCGCTCCTCCTCGACGTCCTCGCGCAGAGGGCCCTCCAGCGCACGCCGGCCGATCTCCTCCGCCAGTGGGAGCGTGACGGCTTCACCCAACCTGCCTACATCGATCAGCGCACGCTGGTCGCGCTCGACGGTCACCTCCTCGCGGCGGCGGCGGCCTTCGAGGCCGTGGAGCTGTCACCGCTCGCGCCGCTCGGCGCGTGCTCGGTGGTCGGGCTGGCCAGTCAAAACAAGATCGTCTCGGCCCTGCGCGGCACCGAGGTCGTCTCCGATCCCACCAACGTCCTCGCCCTCGAATGCGCCAAGCGCCTGCGCCGCGACCCGAGCCGTGAAGTCCGCCTGGCCACCTGCCATCGTTGCGTCCGCGCCCAGGAGATACCGAAGCTCCCCGGCTATGCCCCGCACTTTCGCATCTTCTGTTTGGTGACCGCGGGCCGAGAAAAGAAGGACCATGCCTTCCTCGTCGACACGCTCGTCGAGCACATCGACACGCAGCTCGCCGCCCTCGATCGGCTGGAGCAACATGGATATGCCTTTCCCGACCGCAGCGTGAAGATCCTCGCCACATCCACACGCGCGTCTCTCGGCGATCGCATCGCGGCGGCCGTGTCCGCAAAACAGGTCTCCGTCGTCCGCGACGTGCTCGAGCATGCCTATTACGATGGCCTCCGTTTCATGATCAGCACCCGCACCGCGACCGGCATCCAGATTCCGCTCATCGACGGCGGAGCCTTCGATTGGCTCGGCAAACTGACCTCGAATCGCCGCCTCACCATGGTCGCCAGCGGGATGGGCGCACAGCTCGCGGCCTATCTCTTCCGCCCCGGCGCCCTCCCGAGCAACACCTCATCATGAGAGAGCTGAAGCCGCTCGACGCCCTCGACTTCACCGGCGACGCCCCGTCCGTCTTTCTGGCCGGCTCCATCGAAATGGGCACGGCCCCGCCGTGGCAGGCCCAAGTGGCCGAGGCGCTCGCCGAGCTCGACATCGTGATCATGAACCCTCGCCGCGACGCCTGGGACGCGAGCTGGCCACAACGCATCGATTTCGATCCCTTCCGCGCGCAGGTCGAGTGGGAGCTCGAAGCCCAGGAGCGGGCCGATCTCATCGCCTTCTACTTCGCCCCCGAAACCCGTGCTCCCGTGACGCTCCTCGAGCTCGGCCTCGCCGCCGGCCGCAAACGAGCTGTCGTGTGTTGTCCCGAAGGCTACTGGCGGAAAGGCAACGTCGACATCATCTGTGCCCGTCACCGGATTCCCACGGTCGAAGACCTCGACGCGCTCATCCATTTCATCCGGTTCATCCGGTCCTCCGGTCCCATTGCAGGTGGTCCGAAGTGACCCGCCGCGCGCGGTGAGCCGGCCCTCTTCGTGACCTCCGCGTGTATCACGCGAGAATGGTATGTGAGACACGTGCGCGGAGTCGCGTGTCTCACGTGCGAGATGCTAGGGTCAGGGCATGCGTCCCCTCCTTCTGCTTTCCGGCATCGCGAGCATGGCTTTCCTCGGTTGGCCTCTGGGCTGTGCAAGCGGCGGCGTCACGCAACCCACGGGCACCGGCGCAGCCGGCGGCGGTGATTCGAGCACCACCGACGCGTCCTCCTCGTCGAGCAGCGGCGAAACCGCGAGCAGCAGCTCTTCCTCTTCGTCGTCGAGCAGCAGCAGCGGCAACACCGGCGGCGCGGGCACCGGCGGCGGCACGGGTGGCACGGGTGGGATGACGCAACCTGGTCTCCCCCTCGGTGCAGATTGCAACAGCGACGCAGTTTGCGAGTCCAAGCTCTGCAAGCCGGTGGTGATCAACACCCCGTCGGTCTGTGTCACGCCCTGCACCCAGCAATCCGACTGCGGCGCGAGCGCCAATTACTTCTGCGAGCCCATCACCGCCGGCTCCACCGACGGTTATTGCATCCCCCACAGCCCGTCTCACTGTCTCTCCTGTGGCCAAGACGCGGACTGCGGCTCTCTCTCCGAGACCTGTTTCCAAGCCCCCGGCGACATCAACAAGGCCTGTCACATCGACTGTTCGATCGCCGGCGCCGCCGCCTGTCCCTCGGACTACGCGTGCACCGATCAAACGGTCAACGGCATGGCCCGCAAGCTCTGTCGTCCCAAGGTGATCCCTACCTGCCTCGACTCCATCGGCGGCTTCTGCGATCGCCTCACCCTCCCTCAGCCCTGCGTCCGCCAGAACGCCGCGGGCACGTGCATCGGTGATCGCACCTGCCTCGCCAGCTCGAAGCGCTTCGACAAGTGCGGCGCCCAAGCCCCGCAATGCAAGACCGACTGCTCCCAACAGGACCCCGCCGGCTGCATGGAGAGCTATTGCCCCGGCGCCACCAACACGCCTTCCAACTGCGGTATGTGCGGCACCATCTGCCCGGGCTACATGGCGCCGAACGACAACGTCACCTGCCAGAGCGGGATGACGTGCACCTTCTCCTGTCAAGGAGAGAACTACGATGTCGACAAGAACCCCGCCACCGGGTGCGAGGCGGCGGATGCGCCGGTGGGGAATCACACGCAGAGCGCGGCCGCAGGGCTCGGCAGCGTTTCGTGCTCCGACGGCAACGGCCACACCGTTCACTTCACCGGGAAGCTGCTGAGCGACACCCGAGCCCACGAGAACTCGGCCATCGTTGGATTCGACACTGCGACCGGCTCTGCCCCTGACTGGTACTCCATCCTCGCTACCGGCGGCTTCGGATGCGTCAATGACGTCGTGCTCAACTTCACCGTGCAGGGGTCGTCCTCACCCAGCTGCTACAAGATGACGGTGATCACGGACAAGAACACCTACAGCTGCCAAACCAGCACGACTGGGTCGTGCGACATTTCTCATTCGACCAGTGAGTATTCAGGCGGCGAGCCGATCAAGATCCAGCTCCAGAAGACCTGCGGCACCAACGTCGTCGAGAACGTGACCTACGTGGTCGACGGTCACCTCTGACCTGAGAAGCGCTCGTGCTACTGCTGCGGGTCGACTTCAGGGGTTGAACTTCGCCACGGCGAACCCTCGTGTGTTCGCCGTGAGCTTGTCTCTTCCGAGATCGAGCGTCCCCTTGAACGTCGACCCGAACACGATCTCCCCACTCGAGGAGTCGACCGCCGCCAGCGAATCCGCCTGCAGCGTGGTGGTCGCGTCACCGAAGCCTTTGCTCCAGATGTGCTTGGCTCCAGAGTCGAGCTTCACGAGATAGGGCGTGCCAGTGCCAAGGTTGGAGATGTCGGCCCCACCGAAATTGATGGTACCGAGCACGCCACCTGCGAGAATCACGTTCGACTCTTGATCGGCGGCGACCGCAGAAGCCGAGTCGATCGCCGCATCACCCCATTGGCGAGCATAGATCGACATCGAGCCGGCGTACTTCGCCAAGAAGGTATTTCGATCACCATCACCCGCCGTCATCAGCGTCGTTCCATCGAGGTCGAGCGTGCCGACGACGTTGCCGGCAAATAGAATTCTTCCGGATCCATCGATGGCCATCGCGAGAGGGTCCTGATCGTTCCCATTCCCGAAATTCTTCGCCAGCGCGACCTTGCCGTTCGACTCGAACTTTAGATAGAGGAGATCGTATCCTGAGGTGCCAGCCGTGGACATGAGCGTCCCCCAATCCGTCACCAACGCGCCGCCCAGCTGACCTGCCGAATAAACATCTTCCCCCGAAACAGCAATGGAGCGCGCACGAACGGTGTTCGCGGCAGGATTGCCAGGCTCACCACCAAGTTGCCGTACCCAAATCGTCGTTCCTCCTTGTGCCGCTGCGGGACCGCTCTTGAGCCGGACGACAAACATGTCCATTGCGGCGGCCCCGCTCGCGTCCATGTCGCCCGAGCCGAGATCGATTGCCCCCGAAAGCTCCCAGCCACGACGACGTCCCCTGAGCCAGGATCCATCGCTACAGCATCGACATGTGACTCCTGTGCGTTCGGGCTTCCATAGTCATGATGCCAGAGACAGCCCCCCGACTCATCGTATTGCACCACGAAGGAGTCGTTCATGACTGCGGTCAACGGCCCACAACCGAAGTCGATGGTCTTGGCGAAGTCCCCTGCGATGGTGACCCGACCAGCGTGGTCCGCGGCGATCTTGGCGACGCGTCCCCCCTGCTCCACCGTGCCGAAGCTCTTCGCCCACAGCGGCTTGCCGTCCGGCCCCAGCTTGGCGAGGAACCCGTCCTCCGTCGACGACTGCGCGACGAGCTTCGTGCTCCCGAATGTCAGCGTTCCTTTGAAAATGCCTGCTACGAAGATGTTCCCCTTTCCATCCACGGTCAGGCCGTTGAGCGTCGCGTCACCCGTGTCGCCGTAGAGAGCGCTCCAGATCAGGTCGCTGCACGCCCTGCCGTCGCAGTTCTCGTCACCGGGCTTCGCGCAATCCTCCGCCGGCTCGGGCTGCACCTCGCCTACGCATTCACCCCACGACTGGCCGTCTTCGGCGCAGGTCTGCTTACCACTTTTGCAGTTCCCCACGCCTTCGGTGCCCTTCGGACCGCCGTAACATGCCCGCTTGTCACCTGGGACACATTGAGCGTTGTGGAATTTGTCGAGCCCGAGGATCTGCTCGCAAGCGACTGACCCCGACCCCACGAGAACCAACAAAGCCGCCAAACCACCAAACCCTCGCACCGAAGCCATCCAAACCTCCAACCGTGATGTTCTCACGGCACCCTCCGCCGCCGCAAGGGCACCCTTCCGCGACGCCGCTGTCATCTCTCCTTCTTCCATTGTAACATCCCCCCTCCGTGCGCTCTCCTCCCCACCTCTCTCGTCTACCCGCTTATCCGGTCACCGGCGGCATCGGCATCATCGCCACGGTCGTCACCATCCTCGTGGCGGCCGGCCGTTGGGAGATGAACCGCTTCGTCATGAGCCCAGCCGCCTTCGGCAAGGAGCCTTGGCGGCTCGTCGTGTCCGCGCTCCCCCACGTGCTCGACGTGGGGAAGCTCGATGTCTTTCATCTCCCCTTCAATCTTTATTGGCTCTGGCTCTTCGGGACGAAGATCGAGGACGTCTTCGGGCACGTCAAAACGCTCCTCCTTTTTCTCATGCTGGCGGCCGGCTCGGCGGCGGCCGAATATGCCCTCTTCCATGGGGGAATCGGCCTCTCCGGGGTGACGTATGGCCTCTTCGGCATGCTCTGGTTCTTGACCCCGCGGGACCGGCGTTTCACCGATACCGTCGATGCGCGCACCACCCGGCTCATGGTCGGGTGGTTCTTCTTCTGCATCGTTTGCACGTTCAGCAAGGTTTGGGCGGTGGCCAACGTCGCGCATGGCGTGGGCGCGCTGCTCGGCGGGCTCGTGGGCGCGGCGGTCGCGGCGCGGACCAGGGGCCTCAGGCTCGTCGCGGGCGTGGCGATCCCCGCGGTGCTCGCCTCCTCCTGGGTGGGCGCGACCACGCTGAGGCCGCGGTTGAACATGGCGCACGACGCACAGGGCAGCTTCCAAGATGGATATCAAGCCCTCCAATCGGGCCATCCGGAGGATGCCATTCGCCATTATCGCATCGCCGTCTCCACCGATCCGCGGAGCGCCTCCTCCTGGTACAACCTCGGCGTCGCCTACGATCGCACCAACCGCCGTGAAGAGGGCGTGGACGCGTTTCGCCACGCGTACGATCTCGATCCCCACGGCGCCCGGCACCGAGCAACCTACCTCGATGCCAGCCGCTACACGGCCGCTCAGGCCGCCGAGCGCGGCGAGCACGACAAGGCCATTCGCCTGCTCCTCGCGGCCGCCGAGGTCGATCCGCAAAGCGGCCTCACTTGGCACCTGCTCGAGCAAAGCTACGAGGCCTTGGGCAAGCACGCCGAAGCCGCGGATGCCCGCGAGCGCGCCGACCGCGCCGACCGCACCGCGCCGCGCGCCCCATAGCGGTCGCGCAACCATTGCGGCCCGCGCCGCGCACGCGGAACGTCGCTCGGGCTCCCACGTCTCCGTCTCCACCTGAGCGCGCTCGTGTATTACCCTGCGCGGCCATGGACCTTTCGTTCAGTCCCGAGCACCTCCGATTCCGTGACGAGGTTCGGGAGTTCATCCGCAGCGCGCTGCCCCCGCATCTCGCCGAGAAGGCTGCCGTCGATGGCAACTTCACGCATCACGAGATCATGGAGTGGCACAAGATCCTCTACCGCAAGGGTTGGGTCGCTCCCCATTGGCCCGTCGAGCACGGCGGCCCGGGTCTCGACGTCACGAGCCGCTTCATCCTCACCGAGGAGCTCGAGCTCGCGGGCGCGCCGACGCTCTCGCCCTTCGGCCTCTCGATGGTCGGCCCGCTCATCCTGCAATTCGCCACCGAGGCGCAGAAGCAGCGCTTTTTGCCGAAGATCCTCGCGGGTGAAGAGGTCTGGTGCCAGGGCTACTCCGAGCCCAACTCCGGCAGCGATTTGGCATCGCTGAAGACGCGCGCCGAGGACGACGGCAAAGGCAACTTCGTCGTCACCGGACAGAAGACGTGGACCACGTACGCCCAGTACGCGGACTGGATCTTCATGCTCGTGCGCACCGATCCGACCGCCAAGAAGCAGAGCGGCATCAGCTTCCTCCTCTGCGACATGAAGACGCCGGGGATCACGGTGAAGCCCTTCCTCACCACCGGCGGCACGCCCGCGTTCTGCGAGACGTTCTTCGAAGGCGCCGTGGTGCCGAAGGAGAACCTCGTCGGCCCGCTCAACGGTGGTTGGACCATCGCCAAGGCGCTCCTCGGCCACGAGCGCACGCTCATCGCCGCCGTCGGCCAGAGCGGCCGCGCCATCCGCCGCATCAAGCGCATCGCCGCGAGCACCCTGCAAAATGGCAAACCGCTCCTCGACGATCCCGGCTTCCGCGCCCGCATCGCGCGCCTCGAGATCAAGCACCGTGGTTTGCAGGTGGCGAATTACCGCGCCATCGCCGGCGCTCAGCTCGGCCACGCGCCCGGGCCGGAGTCGTCGATCCTCAAGATCCGCGGCTCCGAGGTCCTCCAACAGAGCCTCGAGCTGGCGATGGAGCTGATGGGGCAGAACTCGCTCACCTGGTTCAACGACGAAGGCGTCGTCCCGTCCATCG
This sequence comes from Minicystis rosea, assembly GCA_001931535.1. Classification (GTDB taxonomy): domain Bacteria; phylum Myxococcota_A; class Polyangia; order Polyangiales; family Polyangiaceae; genus Minicystis; species Minicystis rosea. Next base: position 11,996,815 of record CP016211.1, on the reverse strand, counting down.
AGGAGTGGGTCCCGTCGCTCTTCAACTACACGCGCGCGGCCACCATCTACGGCGGCTCCAACGAGATTCAGAAGAACATCATCGCCAAGCTCATCCTCGGGCTCGGGTGAAGGGTCAGGCCTCATGAACTTCGATCTTTCGGACGAGCAAAAGCTCCTCGTCGACACGGTGACGGCGTTCACCAAGAAGCAATCGCCCATCACCCGCCTGCGCACGATGCGCGAGGAAGCGACGGGGTGGTCGCGTGACGTCTTCCGTCAAATGGCCGAGTACGGTTGGCTCGCCGTCTCGCTCCCCGAGTCGGTGGGCGGCCTCGGGGGCAGCTTCGTCGACGTCGCCCTCATCCTCGAGCAGCTCGGCACCACGCTGGTGCCCGAGCCGCTGCTCACCTCGCTCGTCGCCGCCGCGCCTGTCGTCGCGCTCGGCACCGCCGAGCAACAGGGCCGCTGGCTCGCGCCGCTCGCCTCCGGTGAGGCCACGCTCGCGCTCGCGTGGGCCGAGGCGCAGAGCCGTCACGACGTCGCCGACGTCGTCACGCGCGCAGAGAAGTCGGCCGGCGGATATCGCCTCTCCGGCCAAAAGCGCTTCGTGCTCGACGGCCACGCCGCGGACATCCTCGTCGTCAGCGCCCGCACCTCCGGTGACGCGCGCGATCGCGAGGGCGTCTCGGCCTTCGTGCTCGATCGCGACACGCCCGGTGTCTCCATCCAACCCATCAAGACCATGGATGGCCACCGCGCCGCGATGATCACGCTCGACGGCGTCGAGGTCTCGCAGGACCGCCTGCTCGGGGCCGAAGGCTCGGCGCGCGCGGCCCTCGAATACGCGATGGATCTCGGCGCCGCGGGCGCCTGCGCCGAGGCCGCCGGCATCACGCGCACCGTGCTCCTCATGACCACGGACTACCTGCGCACGCGCGAGCAGTTCGGGGTCAAGATCGGCTCTTTCCAGGCCCTCCAGCACCGCGCGGTCGACATGTTCGTCGAGACGGAGCTCTGCAAGTCCACCGCGATCCTCGCGGCCGTGAAGCTCTCCGATGCCGACGAAGACGAGCGCCGCGCCGCCATCTCCGCAGCCAAGGTGCAGCTCTCCGTGGGCGGCCGTCTGGTCACGCAGCAAGCGACCCAGCTCCACGGCGGCATCGGCGTCACCGACGAGCACGACGTGGGCCTCTATTTCAAGCGCATGCAGGTCCTCGGCGCGCTCTTCGGCGACGAGGAATACCACGTGGCCCGCTTCGCCTCCCTGCCCTCCTTCACCGCCGGCCTCGCCGTGAGCGCGGCCTGATCCTCATCCCATTCGAGCCATGCCTTCGCGGCCGACGCCGCGAAGGCACGCACGTGCGAGCGACCGATCTCGGCGCTCCCGAAATCGTTTGAGCTCAAACGATTTCGCTCCGCTCGTCACCCGCTACTGACAAGTGCTCGTCGCCGCGTCGCAAACGCCGCTCGCGCAGTCCACGCCGACGAGGCACGCGTCCCCGCTCGTGCACGGCTCGCAAATGCCACCGCCGCAATCGATGTCGGTCTCGGTGCCGTTCTTCATCGTGTCGGCGCACGACGGCGCCATGCCGCCCGTCCCCATCGCGCCGCCCATGCTCGACGAACCGCCCGTCCCCATCGCGCCGCCCATGCTCGACGAACCGCCCGTGCCCGGCGCCCCTCCCGAATTGCCACCCGTGCCGCTTCCGCCCGATCCGCCTGCGCTCGCCGTCGTGCTGCTCGTGCTGCTCGACGTGCCCGTGCCCACGGTGGAGGTCGGGCCGGTGGGCATCTCGACCTGATCGCCGCAGCCCGCGAACGCCGCACCGATCGCCGCGCCCATCGCGATCGGGAACACCCATGTGCGTCGCATCGCAGCGTCCTCCAGCGGGCGCAGAGGCTCCGCGGTGGGGAACGTAACGTCTCCGGCCCAGAGGCCACAACCGCGGGAAGGTCTGATAGAGTCACGTGCCATGCAGAAGCTCCCCCGAAGGACCGGCTCCGCCTGATGAAGTTCGTCTGCTCGTTCGTGTGGGCGGACCTCGAGGTGAAGTCGTCCGAGCGCAAGTTCGTCGGCCAGATGATGAAGAAGCTCCACCTCACCGACGACGAGAAGGCGCAGGTCCAGGCCTGGCTCCAGGTCCCGCCCCGTCCGGAGGAGGTCGATCCCACCCAGATCCCGAAGGAGCACCGCCAGATGTTCCTCGACACCATCCGCGACGTGATCACGTCCGACGGTGAGGTCGCCCCCGACGAGTGGGAAAACCTCGCGCTCTTCGAGCAGCTCCTCCGCTAACGAGCGTCTCGCCTCGTCGCGCACGGCCGATGCGAGCGCGCCTCCACGATCGCTACGAAATCGAGCGCCCGCTCGGCAAAGGCGGCATGGGGACCGTCCTCGCCGCCCGCGATCTCCACACCGGCGCCGCCGTCGCCCTCAAATGGTTGGGAGAGCCGGGCTCCGTGCCCGGCGATCGTGAGCTCGCCCGCTTCGAGCAAGAGGCCCGCATCGCGAGCGCGCTCTCCTCACCGCACATCGCCCGCGTGCACGACGTCGGCCGCGATCCCGCGACCTCCGTCCCCTTCCTGGTGATGGATCTCCTCGCCGGCGAAGATCTCCAATCCCTCCTCGATCGGCTCGGCGCTCTCCACCCCACGCCCGCCCTCCACATCGCCAAACAAGCCTGTGCCGGCCTCGCCGCCGCCCACGCCGCCTCCGTGGTCCATCGCGACGTGAAACCCTCGAACCTGTTCTTGAGCCGCGCCGAGGACACCCTCGTGGTCAAAGTCCTCGACTTCGGCATCGCCAAGATCCGCCGCATCCACCCGAGCCCCGCGACCACCGAAAAGGCCCTCACCGTTCCTCCGCTATCGATGACGAAGACCGGTGAAATGCTCGGCTCCCCTCTCTACATGGCCCCGAGCAAGTCGAAGCCTCCCGCCGCGTCGACGCCCGCACCGACGTCTACTCCCTCGGCGCCGTCCTCCACGCCATGCTCACCGGCCGCGCCCCCCACGCGCACATCCGCTCTTTCGTGCAGCTCCTCTACACCATCGTCAACATCCCCCCTCCCCCACTGGCCCAAACGGCACCCTGGCTGCCCGCCGAGATTGCCAACGTGGTCGACCGCGCCATGGCCCACGATCCAGCCAATCGCTACGAAGACGCCGCCGCCTTGCTGACGGCGCTCTGCGCGATTGCGCCGGACGAGGTGGCTTTGCGAGAAGAGATGTTGGTGGCGGCGGAGAAGAGGCCCGCGCCGCCTGAAGGGGTGAGCCCGGAGGCGGCGACGGAGCGCTTGGAGGATGAGAAGAGCTTGTGGGCGAGGGTCAAACGGTGGTGGTGATGAGGGGCGTTGGGGGCCGCTCATCGTCCAACGTGTCGACCCGCTGAATTGTTCTGCATCTCGGTGATCGAGCGAGCCAAGGCCTCGCAGCCCTCGCGGATTGGATGCGACGGGGGCAACACTTCACGAACGATCTTCAAGGCTCGAGCAGACGCCTCGACAGCATCCTTGTCTCGTCCAAGGTCGACGAGGACCGCGGCCAAGTTGTTGTACGTCGCCGCGACCTCATGGTGGTGCTCGCCGAGCGCCGCCACCTTGATCGCGATCGATTCGCGGTAAACAGCCTCCGCTGCTTCCCATCGGCCCCCATCGGCCAGCGTATCACCGAGGCCATGCAGCGCATATGCGTACTCGGGATGCATTCCCCACCCATCACGGGAGTACAGCCCCAGCGCCTCGCGATAAGCGGCCTCCGCCTCTGCGAAACGCCGCTGCCCCGCGAGCGCATCGGCAAGACCGCATAAATCGGAGCCTATCACGAACCCAGCGGCGCCGGCGCTCCTCCGAATCTCGATGGCCTTGCGGGCATCGGTCTCGCCGCTGACATAGTCGCCTGTGGCGGAGGCCAGCCCGGAGAGGTTGTGGAAGTGAGTCGCCGTCGGCTCCACTTTCATTGCTTCGAAGATCTCGCCCGCCCGCTGATACGCCGTCCTCGCCTCGGCATACTGTCCCGCGAAACGAAGACAGACGGCGAGCATGTTGTGATGCTCCGTGAGCCGAATATCGTCCGGTCCGAACGCACGCTCGGCTTCGACGAGCGCTTCCCGCAGCAACGCCTCTGCCTCGACGTACGCGCCGGCGATGCTGAGCTCATAACCGAGCCGAGAAAGAGGCGCCAATCGAAGCGGCCGCACCACTGGAGCAGCATCCTCGTCATCGAGGTAACCATCGAGAATGGCGAGTGCGGCCCGATAGAGCTCAATCGCCTCAATGTGTCGCCCCTCCGCGCTGGCGACGAGCCCGAGGGTGTGAAGGGCCGTGGCATAGTCGGGATGCCTACCCCCCAGCCCCCGGAGAAGCTCACCGGCTGCTTTGTGTGCAAGCCGCTCGGCCTCAGAGAAACGTCCCTCGGGGATCGCTGCCTCCGCGCCCCCAAGCTCGGTCATCGCGGCTTCCCACACGTCATCGTTGAACGAGGGATCGACGGTATCCATTCATTATCCCGAATAGGGCAAGTGCACCTGCCCGCATCGCTGTAGGCTCTCCGGCACCGTTACGCACCGAAGAGCCTACGCGCGAGGGCTCAAGTTGTGACCGATGAAGCGACGGCGCGGCACCGTCGGTCGGTCTCTGCGGCGCGACGCCTTTCGGTCACATCCTCAGCGCGGCGTTGCGCCGACGCTCGTTCGCACGCGCGAGCCGTGGTTCTTGCCGGTCGGCGGGATGTCACCCAAGCCCGCCTTAATCGTGGTTTTGACCTTCATCACGCATCTCCTTTTCCCTTGAGCATCAGCGCGTTGCGCCGACGCTGGTCCGCACACGCAAACCGTGGTTCTTGCCTGACGGCGGAACGTCGCCGATCCCAGCCTTGATCGTTGTCTTGACCTTCACCTCGTGTCTCCTTTCATTTCGAGCATCACCACGTAAGGGCTCGGCACTGGCTCAGCGTCGAGCCGGCCTTGATCCGTGCTCGGATGGAACGTCGCCTCCGACACTTTGGAATGATGCTGTCTTTGATCAGATATTGCACGACAGTATGGCTACGGGAGACAGAAGATTCGTTGCTTCCCTCTTTGATGTATCACTGGCCACAGGCATGCGCCAGCTCGAGCCGCACTTCGACCGTCTTGTCGTCATACGTGCCATCCGCGCGCTTGCACATGGGATAGCCGCCGCTCGCGTTGGCGATGCACACCTGGGAGCATTTGCCGATGACGGTGAGGCCGCAGCTCGGGGTGCTGTCGCAGATGCGCAGGCGGAGCCAGTCCTCCGCGGTCGTGCCCACGGCGTGACAGGCGCTGTCGAGATCGTCGTTGTAGCATACGTTCACGGCCGTGCTGGTGACCGGCGGGGTGAAGAGATCGCCGTACGCGATCGACTCCTCGAACGGGAACTCCGCTTGGAAGCTCGTGTTCGCTTGAATCGTGCCCCAGGCGCCCTCGAGGAGGATCGGCACGGTGGCACCAAAGGCATTGAGCCGTTGAACCATGCACGCCGTCACGTAGCTGCGCCCGCTCGCGTTCAGCGCCGTGGAATACCAGCTCGGTGCAAGCCCCCACCAGCCGTGGAAGACATGCCCCGTGATCGGGTCGCGCACGGACTGGTTCGGGAGGAGCGCGCACTCGACGGCGTTGGCGATGACCTCGTCACGACACTCGGGCAGGATCGCGACGCTGGGCAGCTCTCCCCCGCCATGATTCAACGCTTGGTTGCCCAGCGTCTTATAAGCTTGGCGAGAGCCGATGTGCCAAGTGCAGTGGCCATGTTTGCCGTTCTGGCCCGACGGAGGGATGTCTTTGTTCGCTTGCATGGCCGTCCCGACGGGCTCGTCATCGGACTCCCCATTGGATACGGGCACAGCGCATCCCACGACGTTCGCGAGCACGACGACGAAAGCGGCAACGACAGACGACTTCATGGTTCCTCCGAGCTTCGACAGCCGAGCTCCTCGGCATTGATGACATCCTTCACGCGCGACCAACCATCCACAGCAAGCCGGCATCGCATCATCACGATGTCGATACCCGAACATGGCAACGAGGCTCGATCAGCCTCCCTGGTCCATGGAGAGTTGGGTCAACGCCGAACGGCGTGTTTCCATTTCAAGCTGCAACGCTCATGCCGCCGGCGAGCCAGAAGCGATTCGCGCGGGATGCTGCCATGAGTGCCTCCGCTGCGGGGTCCTGCCCCCCGGCGCTGCGGGGGGCAGCCCCCAGGCTCGGGACCGCATGCGTCCATCAAGGATGGACGCCGTCGAGGGCTTTCGCTTCTTCGCCGAGCTCTCGCGAAAGCCGAGGATTCTCTCGGAAGGTTTCCGCGAATGCGTCCTCGGCACGCCTCCGCGCGTTCTCGCGGGCGCTGCCAGACGGCGCACCGAGCGCCTCCGCGAGCGCACAGAGCGCCTTCACGGCCATCGCCGAGGCCAAATGCGGATCCTTCGTCGACGCCTCGCCGGCCCGTGCGCGCGCGATCGCGATGTCCTCCCGTGCGTCCTGTGCGCGCTTGACCGACCAGAGTGCGCGACGAGCATGGATCTCGGCCATGAGTTGGTAGGGCTGAGGGTCCGTCGTTCCCCGCGACATCAACGGTCGTAGGCGCGACAGCGGCGCTTCGAAATGGGCCGGCGTCGCCTCGCTTCGCTTCATGGCATCGCGAAGGGCGAGCAGCTCGGCGCGCGCTCCCAGACAGCGCAGTCGATCCGTCATCTCCGAGCCGGCCTCCGCCTCGCGTAACGCGCGCTGCGCCGCCTCGACGTGCGCCCCGAGCGACAGGCCCGTTTGCAGGGCGTGAGAGGCTTTCAGCACATGACACTCGGCTACTTCGAGGAGAAGCCAATAGTCGCCCTGCGCAGCACCGGCAAACGCCTCAATCGTGCCCAACGAAGCGTGGAGTGAGGCGCTCGGATCATGCCCCAAGGACAGCTCGTGAGCACCGCGCAGCCGATGCGCTCGCGCCTTCATGAAATTCACTGTCCAGTCCTTCGGCCCGAGCCGACTCTCCATCGTGGACAGCGCGACGAAGAGCGCCTCCATCGTCGCGTCGGAGCTCTTCCCACGCTCGATCTCGCCCTCCACGAGATAGTCGTACGCCTTCACCTTCTTCTGCATGGGGAGGGTGAAGGTCGGATCGAGGCTCGAGGCACGATCGAAGGCCCGAGCGGCCTCTTCGAGCTCACTGCGGCCGTCGCGACCGCGGCTGCGCTCGATGTCGGAAGCCATGATGTAGCTGTCGCCGAGCTCGCTTATCGCCCACGTGAAGCCCGCGTCCAGGGAAAGGACATGGCTGTATGCGGCGATGACGGGCTGCATGGAAGCCTCTCGCCCAAACGCATGGCGGAGCCGACTCTGCTGATAGAGCGCGCGAGCCTTGGCATAGCGCGCCATCACCTCTCCAGGCCCGATCTGCAAAGCTTCGTCGGCCGCGCGCACGGCCGCGTCGGCAGCGACGAGCGCAGCTTCGCCATCGTCCTCGTGGAGCTGGCTGACCCGCGCGGACATCACGAGCGCCCGTTGCTCCCGAGCCCTGATGTTGGCGTGGCTCGCCGCAACCGCCCTTGCGCACGCGGCTTCAGCTGCATCGAATCCCGCTCCTGCCTTGCGATCCTTCGCCGCCTCCGCCCACCCAATCTTCTCCCACAGCTCGCACTCCGCCCGGTGCACCTCCGGATCGCTGCGCGCCACGTCGGCCGCGGCGCGATAGGCGTCTGCCGCGGGCTTGAAATGGGCCATCATCTTGTCCCAATCGAACGCCGCGTCGTGGCGGAAGGGGCTCCCCAAGGCGTAATGGGCGTCGCCTTCCAGCTTCTTGGCCTCGTAGAGCCAAGGCGTCGCCTCGAAGGCGGCTTTGGCGCGCGACAAGGCCTCTTCGTGCCTGCCCTCGTAAAGGGCGATGAGGCCTTCGACGTAGGCGGGTGACTCCACCTCTGCGGAGGTCGCGGCGCGGAGGTGGGCGAGCGCGGGATCGCGCAGATCCTTTTCGAGCGCGGCGACGCGCTTCTTGCGCTCCTCTTCGTTGGTGATGCGCTTCGTCTCTTCGACGGCGCGGCGGAACAGCTCGCCGAGCGCTTGGCCGAGGGCGTAATCGAGCGCGGGAGACGAATCGCCGGCGGCGCGCGCCAGGTCGAGGTGTGCACGGGCCGCGATCGGATCGCCGAGCGCCAGGTGCCCGCGGCCCATCGCATAATGGCCGGGGCCTTCGCCGGCGCGGCCCATGGCCTTCATGTTGGCCTCGATGTGGGCGAGCCGCCGGCGCACGAGATCACGCTCGCGCTCCACGTCGTGGAGCGGCAGGCCATAGGCATTGCGGAGGAAGAGCTCCATGCCTTTCACGTCCTCGCCGAGGGCCTGCGCCAAACGTGCTTGCGTGGCCGCGTCGCGACGGCCCTTGATCCAAACGCCGCCGAGGGAGAGCGCCGCGGCCACGGCGGTGAGCGCGAGCGCGGTCACGAGCCGGTGCTTCTTGGCCTTCTTCCAAAGCACGTAGCCCATCGAGGCGCGTTTGCCGTGGATCGGCTCGCCGTCGAGGAAGCGCTGGAGATCTTCGGCGAGCGCGCGCGCCGAGTCGTAGCGGCGGCGCGGATCGCGCTCCAAGCACTTCATCACGATGGTCTCGAGATCGGCGGGCAGGCCGCGCTTCACCTGCGCGAGCGACGGTGGGTCGTCGTAGGCCACGCTCATCAAGAGCTTCCATGGATGCTCCGAGACGAACGGCGGGCGGCCGGCGAGAACGTCGTAGAGCGTCGCGCCGAGCGCATAGACGTCCGAGCGACGATCCAAGGCGCGCACATCGCCCAAAGCTTGCTCCGGAGGCATGTAGGCCGGCGTCCCCACCACGGCGCCCGTCATCGTCTGACCGCGCTCCGCGACCTCGCGGGCCAGGCCGAAGTCCATGACGTAAGGTCGGGGCGCGCCGTCTTCCGGTCGCGCGACGAGGATGTTTTGCGGCTTGATGTCGCGATGAATGAGCCCGAGCCGATGGGCCTCGTGCACGGCCGACGCGACCTCGCGCATCAGCTTCACGCCTTGCTCCAGCGTGAGCCAGGATCGAGCGCGCGAGAGCGGCTCACCGTCGATGTGCTGCATGACGATGTAGGGCTCGCCGTCGGCCTGCCCCGCCTCGTACACGCGACAGACGTGCTCGTGTTGCACGCGGGCTTGGGCGCGCGCCTCTTGGATGAAGCGGCGCCAGAGATCGGGATCGTCACCCTTGATCAGCTTGAGCGCGACGGTGCGGCCGAGGCGAGGATCGTGTCCTCGGTACACGATGCCCATGCCGCCTTCGCCGACGAGCTCGATGTCTTCGTAACGCGCGAGGAGCGAGGGCGGCAGAGCGCGGCGCGGCGGTGCGGTATCCAAGGCATGCACGGCCACGGTCGCGGCGAGGCCGGGATCGGTCTCGGCGCGTGTCGTCGTGGGCTCGATGATGGAATCGCGATCCGCCCTCGCCATGTTTGAGGACGACCTCCGCAAGACACGCGAGCGTAGCATGGCGCGCGCGTCACTCGGTCGGAAGTGGTAGCGTGGGACATGTCGACGGATCACGATGGGGCCGCGAACGCCCCCCAATCCCCGGCTGGACGAGCCGGCCTTGATCCGCGCGGGCCCTCCGGCGTCGACACGGTGGCGCTGGTCGTTCGGCCGAACGAGTGCGCCATTCGCAGGTTCCGTGTGGTGGTCACGGCCGGCCCGGATCGCGGTCGCGAAGCGATCTCCACGAGCCCCGAGCTGACCATCGGCACGGCCGCGGCCAACAGCTTGGTGCTCACCGATCGCACGGTGTCGCGCCATCATTGCGTCATCACCACGACGGACGAGGGCTTCCTGCTCCGCGATCTGGGGAGCCGCAACGGCACCTCGCTCGCGGGCTTCCGCGTGCTCGGCGCGTACCTCGGGCCGAACGCGGTGATCGGTATGGGCGAGAGCGTGCTCTGCTTCTCGCCGCTGCCGGACGAGATCGTCGAGCCGCTCGCGGGCGGTGAAGGCTTCGAGCGCATCCTCGGGCAGAGCACGGCCATGCGCCGGCTCTTCGCGGCGCTGCCGCGCATCGCCGGATCCGACTCGACGGTGTTGCTCGAAGGCGAGACGGGCACGGGGAAAGGCCTGCTCGCGGAGATGATTCATCGAAACAGCCCGCGCGCGGGTGGTCCGCTCATCGTCATCGATTGCAGCGCCATCCCTCCGAGCTTGATCGAGGCCGAGCTGTTCGGGCACGCCAAGGGCGCGTTCACCGGCGCGCACGCCGCGCGTCCGGGCGCGTTCGAGGCCGCGGCGGGAGGCACGGTGTTCCTCGACGAGCTCGGCGAGCTGCCGCTCGACATGCAGCCCAAGCTGCTGCGTGCCTTGGAGGAGCGCGTGGTGCGCCGGGTCGGGAGCCTCGATCCCGTGCGCCTCGACGTGCGGGTCATCGCGGCCACGAATCGCGATCTGCGCCAGGAGATCAACCGCGGCACCTTCCGCGCGGATCTCTATTATCGCCTCAACATCGTCCGCATTCGCCTGCCGCCGCTGCGCGAGCGGCGCGAGGACATCCCCGTCCTCGTGGCCCATTTCTACGAGCAGTTCGCGCGCGGCGCCGACAAGGTCCCGCCGGCCGCGCTCGTGACGGCCCTCCTCGGCCAAGACTTTCCCGGCAACGTGCGCGAGCTGCGCGCCGCGGTGGAGCGAGCCTTGTTGATGGAAGATCCCGAGCTGTGGTTGGAGGCCACGCTCGGCGCGCCCGCCCGTGAGCCCACCGCCGATGTGAAGAGCGAAGAGCACGCGGACGACATCGCGCTCGGCTCGTTCCGCGCGGCCAAGGAGCGGGCCATGGGTCGTTGGGAGCGTGGTTATCTGGAAGCGCTGGTGCGGCACACCGGCGGCAACGTGTCCTTGGCCGCGCGCACTGCGCACATGGATCGGAATCACCTGCGGGATCTGATCCGGCGCCATCGCGTCTCCGCGAAGGACGATTGAAGCGCGCTCACCGCACTTCAACGCACGAGGAACGAATACGCCGGTGCGCCGGGCACGGGATCGAAGGTCATGCCGAGCCCGGCGCGCACCGCGTCGGAGACGATGACGCCGGACGGCGACGGCGGTGCCCACGAAGCGAGATGGAGCAAACCGCCGTCGAGGAGCGTCCCCTCCGGGCTCACCGGAATCACGCCCGCATGCACCACGATGCCCAGCGTCACCGCGCCCGAGCTCTCCGTCACGAAGCGATGATGTGCGCGGACCGCCGCGTCGAGGATGCGGCGGACCGAAGCAGAATCGTTTGAGCTCAAACCAAGGAGGAGCAGCCTCGACGCGCTCTCCAGCACCACGTCGAGGCCCTCGTCCGACAAGGCCGACGACACGATGGGGAGCGCCGACTCCAGCGCGGCGAGCGTGGGCTCGTCGAGCTCGCCGCCGGCGTGATTCGCGCGCACCTCTGCATAGACGGCGATGGCCGCGCGCGCGATCGAGCCTTCCGGCAAGACGGGCTCCGCGAGGCCCGCGGCGGCTTCGCGGAGCGCGGAGACGAAGGCGCCGGCGGAGGCGAAGCGCGCTTGGGGATCGCGATCGAGCGCACGCAGGATGGGCCCATCGAGGTTGGGATCGAGGGGCGCGGCGGTACTCGGCGCGGTGGGGCGCGCGCTTCCATGAATCTGGCGGAGCACGGGGCCGGCGCTGCCGCCGAAGGGTGGACGGCCGGTGAGGAGCGCATAGGCGAGGGCGCCGAGCGCGTAGACGTCCGCGCGCGCATCGACGCGCCGGCCCGCGAGCTGCTCGGGCGCCATGTAGAGGATCGTGCCCACGGTGTCGCGCGATCCGGTGAGCGCCGTGCTCGCGTCCCGCAGCTTGGCCACGCCGAAATCGAGCAGGACGACGCGGCCCATCGCGCGCTCGTCGGCGAGGAAGACATTCGAGGGTTTGAGATCGCGATGCACGATTCCTCGCTCGTGCGCGGCATCGAGCGCGGACGCGATGGGCGTGAGAATGGCAATCGCTTCCTCGACCGGCAGCCGGCCGCGCGCCGCGAGGTGCTCGGCGAGCGTCGCTCCGGAGAGCAGCTCCATCGCGTAATGAGGCCGGCCGTCGTCGAGGAGACCGTGCTCGATGATGGCACAGACGTGGGGATGCGCGAGCGCGAGGACGATCTCGATCTCCCGCGCGAAGCGGGCCACGGCGATTCGGTCGGACGCGTGCAGCACCTTCACCGCGGCGGGCGCCGCCGTGTGCGCGTGACGCGCGCGATACACGACACCGAAGCCACCACGCGCGAGCTCCTCTTCGAGGATGTGGCTCCCAGCGCGGAGGGGGTGCGGCGCGCCGCCGGTCAACGGCTTCATGACCTCTCGATCTCACGCGCCTTCGTCCGCGTGGCAAGGGTCTGGTTGCCCTCGCGAACGAGGCCGTCATCGCTTACCATCAGGCAGCGTGCGCGAGCTCGGGCTGGCCACGCGATCCACATGATTTACCGCTTCGGCGAGCTTACCCTCGACACCGAGTCCTTCGCGCTGCGCCGCGGCGCCGAGGCCGTGGCATTGCAGCGGCGGGTGTTCGATTTGATCGCGTACCTGGTTTCGCACGCGGATCGCCTGATCACCAAAGAAGAGCTCTTCGAGCGCGTGTGGGGCGGAGTAGCCGTGAGCGAAGCCTCACTCGCTCAGGCGGTGAAGCACGCGCGGCGCGCCCTCGGGGACGACGCCGACAATCCTTCCTTCATCATCACGGTGCGCGGTCGCGGCTACCGCTTCGCGATTCCGGTCACGCGCGACGACGCGCGCCCCGCGAGCACCACGCCATCCGCGGAATCTCCCGCGCCGCAGCGCGCGACGCTCGCCGGACGCGGCGCGATCATGAACGTCCTCGAGCGTGGTTTGCACGATGCACGGGCCGGCCACGGGGGCATGGTGCTGATCTCGGGCGAGCCGGGGATCGGCAAGACGCGGGTGCTCGACGAGATCGCGGCCATCGCCAAGCAGAAAGGCGCGCGGGTGCTCTTCGCGCGCTGCTACCTCGGTGACGAGGGCGCGCCGGTGCTCTGGCCATGGGTGCAAATCCTCCGGCTCGCGGCGACCTTCGATGCCGAGGGCGTGGCGGCGCTCGGCCACCATCATGCCGAGGCGATTCCCGATCTCGCACCCGAGCGCGGCACGACGGGAATCGCGCCGTCGCCGGATCCGGTGCGCGCGCGATTCCAACTCTTCGACGCCATCGCAAGCTTCCTCCGCCGCGCAGCGGAAGCCGAAGCGATGACCATCGTCATCGACGATCTCCAGCGCGCCGACGAGCCCTCGCTCCTTCTGCTCAAGCTCTTGGTGGGTTTGATCCGCGATGCTCGCATTCTGGTGGTGGGTGCGCATCGGAGCCTGGTCACGGGCGCGCGGGGGCCGCTCGCCGATCTGCTCGGCAAGCTCTCCCGCGAGGGTGCTTGTCGATCGATGGTGCTCGAGGGGCTCGACGAGACCAGCGTGGGCGAGGTGCTCGCGACTGGCCTCGGCGCCGCGCCCGCGCCTGCGCTCGTGCACGCGGTGCACGCGCAGACGGGCGGCAATCCCTTCTTCATCACCCAGATCGTGCACGTGATCGCCGCGCGCGGCGGCGCGCCCGAGGAGACCGCATTGCCCGCGCTGGTGCTGCGATCCTCGGCGGGTGAAGCCATCCGCGCGCACCTCGAGATCCTCTCCCCCGCTTGCCGAGAGATGCTCGCGGCCGCCGCGGTGTGCGGCGTTTCCTTCGATCTCGCGCCGCTCGCCGCCGCCACCGAGCAGCCCACCGCCGAGATCATCGAGCTCTTGGGAGAAGCGATGGCAGGCGGCATCGTCCACGCCGACGAGCGACGTGCAGGACGCCATCGTTTCGCGCACACGCTGGTCCGCGAGGCGCTCCATGCATCCATCGCCTTGCCACAACGGGTGAAGCTTCATGGTCGCATCGGTCGCGCGCTCGCCGCGCAGGAGCAAAGCGGCGCGCCCACGAGCCTCGCGGGGATTGCCTATCATCTCCTCCAGGCCGCGCCGGCCGGTCATGCTGCGGAGGCCGCCACTTTCGCGGTGCGCGCCGCCGAAGAGGCCGCCGCCAAAGGTGCCCACGAAGACGCCGCCCGCCTTTACGAGCGCGCGCTGGAAGCCATCGATCTCGGGCCACCCGATCCCATGCGCCGCGTCGAGGTCCTGCTCGCGTTGGGGAACGCTCGTTTTCGCGCGGGCGATCTCTCGCGCTCCAAACAGATCTTCGAGCAGTCCGGCCGCATCGCCCGCTCGCTCGGCGCGGGCGACAAGCTCGCGGAGGCCGCGCTCGGATATGCCTTGGAGGACGAGCGCTCGACGGCCGACAAGCGGCGAATTGCTTTCTTGCAAGAGGGCCTGTCCGCCATTACCGGCGGCAGCGACGCGCGGCGCGCCCTGCTCACGGGCCGTCTGGCGGTGGCTCAGTATTTCGCGGCCGGCCGCGAAGCACGCGAGTCGCTGGCCCGTGAGGCGGTGGCGGCGGCACGGCGCTCAGGCGATCTCCCCGCCCTCGCCTTCGCGCTGCGTTGTTTGCATTTCGTGCTGCTCGCGCCCGACACCACCGAAGAGCGCGGCGACCTCTCCGGCGAGCTCGTCTCCATCGCCGCGGGGCTCGACGATCGCGAAGGCGAGCTGCGCGCGCTGGCTTGTCGCATCGTCGATCGTTTGGAGCTCGGCCGCCTGCACGAGGTCGACACCGACATCGCAACGTACGGGCGCATCGCCGCCGAGCTCGGACAGCCCGCCCATCAATGGTCCGCGCTCCTTTGTCGCGCTGGCCGCGCCTTGATGAGCGCTCCATTGGATCGCGCCCGCGCCCTGATCGACGAGGCCTTGGCCACCGGCGGCGCTGGTCGAGGCTTCTCCGCAGGCCCCGAAGGCGGAGGGCTCTTGATCTCGTTGTTCCAGCTCCGCCGCGCCGAAGGTCGTTTGGAAGAGATCGCCCCCGATCTCGCGGCCGGCGTGGCCCGCGCCCCCGAGCGAGCTTTGCGCCGCAGCTTGCTCGCCCTGGTGTCGCTCGCGCGCGGCGATCGCGCCTTCGCCGCACGCGAGCTCGAAGCGCTCACCGCCGATCGTCTCACGCGCATTCGCGTCGATCTGGAGTGGCTCGGGACGGTGGCCTGTCTCGCGGAGATCGCGGCCGCGCTCGACGATCGGGACCGCACCGCGCTGCTGTATGACGCCCTCCTGCCTTACGCAGGGCGCCTCGTCTTGGCCGGATATGGAGTCACCTGCCTCGGTCCGGTGTCTCATTGGCTCGGAGTCGCGGCGACGGCGCTCGCTCGATACGAAGATGCCGAAAGGCATCTCGAAGAGGCCTTGTCGACGAGCCGCGCGCTGGGCACTGCGCCCTTCGAGGTGAAGGCCAAGCTGGCGCTCGCCGAGATGTATGCACGGCGCGGCGCCCAAGGCGACGAGGCCCGGGCCCGCAGCCTGGCGAAGGAAGCGAAGAGCGCAGCAGCGCAGCTCGGGTTGGTCGTCACAGGGACGCTCCTGGATGGAGCCCCATGAGCGCCGATCCGCCGTACGTCCCGAGATCCATCGGCCGCTATGTCATGCACGAGCCGATCGCCGCCGGCGGCATGGCCACGGTGCACCTCGGACGCATGCATGGCGCGGCCGGATTCGCGGTCACGGTGGCCATCAAACGCCTCTTGCCGGAGCACGCCGGCGTGCGTCGCTTCGTCGAGATGTTCCTCGACGAGGCCCGTATCGCCGCGCGGGTGCGGCACCCCAACGTGGTGCCCGTCTTCGATCTCGTCATCGAAGATGAAGAGGTCTTCTTGGTGATGGATTACGTACATGGCGTCACCCTGGCCGAGCTCTTGCGCAAGGCGCGGGAGCAAGGGCAGACGCTGCCGCCGCGCGTGGCCACGAGCATCGTTTGCGACGCGCTCGAGGGCCTCCATGCGGCCCATCGGGCCACCGGGGAAGAGGGGAATCCGCTCGGCCTCGTGCACCGCGACGTCTCCCCGCAAAACATCCTCGTGGGCGCGGACGGCGTGGCGCGCGTGCTCGATTTCGGGGTCGCGCGGGCGGCGGGGCGCGTGCAGGCGTCGACCGATGGAGCGCTCAAAGGGAAGATTCAATACATGGCGCCCGAGCAGCTCGCCGCCAACCTCACGAGCCCAGCGAGCGACATCTATTCGACGGCCATCGTGCTTTGGGAAGCGCTCACCGGACAAAGGCCCTTCACGGGCGCGACGGAGATCGAGCTGGTCGGGCACAAGCTCGCCGACGAGATCGCGCCGCCGAGCCGCTTCGTGCCGGGGCTGCCTCCCGCCCTCGACGCCGTGGTGCGGCGCGCGACCGCGACCATCCCCGAGGCGCGCTTCGCGACCGCACGCGAGATGTGCGTGGCCTTGGAGCAGGCGCTCCCCGGCGCGACCGCGGAGGTCAGCACATGGACACAGCACCTCGCCGCAGCGGATCTCGCGGCACGCGCAGCCCTCGTGGCGCGCGTGGAACGAATGCGTCCCGAGCCTTCCTTGGCCGCGGTCCCTCGTGCCGAGGCACACCCCGCCGCGGAAGCCGACGTGTGGAAACAGCTCGGCGCGCGCTCGCGACCGCGCGGCACCCGTTGAGCCGACCGCGCTCCGCGTCCGCGTGAGCCGTCGCGCCGACCATGAGCGCGGACGGCGCGGCGGCCTCCGCGAGCGCTCACGATCTGCTCACGAACCGTTCATGGAACGACGCGCCCCCGAGGCTAGGTTCTCCGCCGCCGACGCCGAGCGCGCCTCGCCGTGAGCGCGGCAGCGGTGGTGTCGTCATCGGGGCCGTCGGACCGGGCCTGTCATGCGTCCGGGCAGCCATCGTCGAACACAACCCTTCTCCGTCTCGACACAGGAGCATCGATATCATGTTTGCTACCCTTCATCGCACCTTCGTCAAGCTCGCTCACGTCGTCCCCGTGACGGCCTCTCTGCTCGTCGCCGGCTGCGCCGTGGGGGCCGGCGAGAGCGGCGCCGAGCCCGAGGATGTCGCGAATGCCAGCGCGCCCATCGTGGATGGAACGTCCGTGACCAGCGGCAGCCTCCTCGCCAAATCGACGGTGGGTGTGTGGTTCAAAGACCACCTCGATCCGTGGACGGGCAAGTGGGTTTACAACAACTGCACCGGTGTCATCGTGGGATCACGACACGTGGTCACGGCCGCGCACTGCAAGCCGAAGGTGGGCGGGACGGTGAAGTTCTACACGGGCAATCTTCCCACCGGCACGACGCGCACCGTGAACATGGTCGACCTCCGCCCCGGCGTGGATCCGGACGACGACCATCTCGACGATGCCAGCGGTGATTTCGCGGACATCGCGCTGCTCACGCTCGATACGGCCATTCCCAGCACCTCGGTGGCGGCGGAGCTGCCGCTCTCGTATCCGGGTAACGACGTCAATGGTTACATCGTGGGCCGCGGCAACCACGACAGCTGCAACCCCGCGTGGTCCTGCATCGATGGGCAGCCCAATCCGGACGAGGATCTGCGCTATTTCGTGAGCCACACGTATTCGTCCGACAACGAGGATGGCCATTTCCTCGTCGACGATCCCAACGTCAACCACGGCGACTCGGGCGGGCCCTTCTTCACCTACAACGCGACGACGGGCCGCATGCGGGTCCACGGTGATTTGTATGGGATCATCGTGGAGTGGGGCGCGCACGCGAAGTACACGAGCATCGAGCACCACCTGAGCTGGCTGCTCCAGAAGATGAGCTACACGGGCGGGATGACGATCGACGCTGGGTCCGATCGGCCCGGGAGCACGTACGCCGCGATCCTCACCGACGACTTTCGGCGCTGCGCGCTCGCGTGCGCGCAGGACTCCGCGTGCAAATCGTGGAGCCATTACGATCTCGGCGCCGCCTCGACCTGCAACCTCAAGAACGCCGTGCCCGCGAAGACGTCGGTCAGCTATGCCCGGAGCGGCGTGAAGTGAGCTGGTGATCGACGCAGGCGGACGCCCTCGCCGCCCACGGCGGTGAGGGCGTCGCCGAATCGAGGGTCGGGAGAGCGCATTTTCTGCGGGGATTGGCGCGAATCTGGCCCGCGGGCCCGATCCTCGTCGGAAAGACAGGCCACGTCTCTGCGAGAGATTCGGAATCGGGCTTGCGCGCGGTGCGCAATGAGGAAAAAAGTAGCGCCCCCCGAAACCCGAGAGGTCCTGAATGTTCAAGCCAATCCGCCGCGTCGGCGTCATCGGCGCCGGCGTCATGGGAAGCGGCATCGCTGCCCACCTCGCCAACGCTGGCGTGCCCGCGATCCTGCTCGACATCGTTCCCCCCGATCTCGCCGAAGCCGACAAGAACAACCGCGCCGCGCGGAACCGCTTCGCCGCCGGTGGCCTGGAGAAGGCCATCAAGGCCCGCCCTGCTGCGTTCTTCCACCCGTCGTTCGCGCGCCTCGTCGAGGTCGGCAACACGGAGGACGATCTCGGGAAGCTCGCCGACTGCGACCTCATCGTCGAAGCCATCATCGAGAAGGTCGGCCCGAAGCGCGCCCTCTTCGAGAAGCTCGAAGCCATCGCGCCGAACGCCATCGTGGCGTCCAACACCTCCGGTCTCCGCATCGCCGAGATGCTCGAGGGCCGCTCCGAGACGTTCCGCAAGAACTTCCTCGTGATGCACTTCTTCAACCCGGTCCGCTACATGAAGCTCCTCGAGCTCGTGGTCGGGGTGGACACGGATCCGAACGTGCTCGCGCGCGTGCGCCGCTTCGGCGAGGACATGCTCGGCAAGGGCGTGGTCATCGGCAAGGACACGCCGAACTTCATCGGCAACCGCATCGGCACGCACGCCATGATGCTGGCCATCCGCGAGATGCTCGTCGACAACCTCGCCCCCGAGGACATCGACGCCATCACCGGCCCTGCCATGGGTCACCCGAAGAGCGCGAGCTTCCGCACCGGCGACATCGTCGGCATCGACACGCTCGTGCACGTGGCCGACAACTGTTTCACCTCGCTCACGAGCGACGAAGAGCGCCAGGTCTTCGAGGTCCCCGCGTACATCCGGACGATGGTCGAGAAGAAGCTCCTCGGCGACAAGACCAAGGCCGGCTTCTCCCGCAAGAACAAGGACGGGTCGCTCGAGACCTTCGATCCGTACAAGCTCGAGTACCGCCCGCGCGGCGGCGACGAGACGATCAAGAAGACCATCAAGAGCGTCGAGAAGGTCGAAGATCCGGCCGCGCGCGTGAAGAAGCTCGTCGCCGATCAGGGCAAGGCGGGGCAGTTCGCGTGGAAGATCATCTCGCGCTCGCTGGCGTATGCCGCGCGTCGCGTGGGCGAGATCTCCGACGACATCGTGTCGATCGATGAGGCCATGCGCTGGGGCTACAACTGGGAGCTCGGACCCTTCGAGACGTGGGACGCGCTCGGCTTCGCCGAGACCGTGGACCGCATGGAGAAGGACGGCATCGCCCTGCCCGCCTCGGTGAAGAAGATGCGCGCGGACGGCGCCACCGGCTTCTACAAGGACGGCTCGGTCTACGATCTGATCCAGGGCAAGTACACCGAGAAGAAGAGCGATCCGCGCACCGCGACGCTCACCATCCTGCGCAAGGGTGGCAAGCCCGTGCTCGCCAACGACGGCGCGGAGGCGTGGGATCTCGGCGACGGCGTGCTCGGCCTGACCTTCAAGACGAAGGCCAACAGCCTCGACGCCGACGTCATCACCATGCTCGGCAAGGCCATCGAGAAGGCCGAGCAGGACTTCCGCGCGATGGTGATCGCCAACCAAGGCGAGCACTTCTGCGTGGGCGCGAACCTCTTCCTCGTGGCCATGGCCGGCTCGCAGAAGGACACGGCGTCGCTCACCAACGTGGTGAAGACGCTCCAGGAGACCACGCAGCGCGTGAAGTACGCGTCGGTCCCCACCGTGGCGGCGCCCTACGGCATGACGCTCGGCGGTGGTCTCGAGGTGTGCTTCTCGTGCACCGCGGTGCAGGCCGCGGCCGAGACGTACTCGGGCCTCGTCGAGGTCGGCGTGGGCCTCATCCCGGGCGGCGGCGGCACGGTGAACATGCTGTGGCGCGCGCTCGAGAGCCTCCCCGAGGGCGTGCACCACAACGTCTTCGATTACGTGACGCAGGTGTTCAAGAACATCGCGCTCGCCAAGGTCGCGACCAGCGCCGACGAGGCCAAGGCGCTCGGCTACTTCCGCAAGACGGACGGCGTCTCCTTCGATCGCGCGCGCCAGCTCGCGGACGCGAAGGCGCGGGCCATCGGCCTCGCGGAGTCGGGCTACCACGCGCCGGTGGCGCGCGCGTATCGCCTCCCGGGCGAGAGCGGCATCGCCACGCTGCAGATGATGATCGACACGCTCGTCGCCGGCGGCCAGGCCTCCGAGCACGACGCGCTCATCGCCGCGAAGCTCGCCACCGTCCTCTGCGGCGGCGTGGGCGGCTCTTCGCGCGAGGTGACGGAGACCGAGATGCTCGCCCTCGAGCGCGAGGTCTTCGTGAGCCTCGCCTGCGAGCCGAAGAGCCTCGAGCGCATGCAGTACATGCTCATGAACAACAAGCCCCTGCGGAACTAGGTGTGACCATGGATGTCGTGATCGTGGATGCGGTTCGCTCGGCCGTGGGTCGGGCACTCAAGGGCTCTCTCGCCGAGACGCGGCCCGACGAGCTCGCAGGTCAGGTCATCGCGGGTCTCCTCGCCCGCGTGCCGCAGGTCAAGCCGGAGCTGGTCGAGGATCTGATCCTCGGCTGTGCGATGCCCGAGGCCGAGCAGGGCCTCAACATGGCGCGCCCCGCGGGGCTCCTCGGCGGGCTCCCGCAGGAGAGCTCGGCGATGATCATCAATCGCTTCTGCTCCAGCGGCTTGCAAGCCATCGCCATCGGCGCGGGCAGCATCCTCATGGGCTCGACGGACGTCGTCATCGCCGGCGGCGTCGAGTCGATGACGATGATCCCCATGACCGGCAACAAGATCAGCGCCTCGCCCGAGGTGATGCGTCGCGTGGCCTCGGTCTACACGCCCATGGGCATCACCGCGGAGAACGTGGCCAATCGGTTCTCGATCGCGCGCGCCGATCAGGACGCCTTCGCGCTCAAGAGCCACCAGAAGGCGGCCGCGGCCAAGGCGGCGAACAAGTTCGACGAGGAGATCGTCCCGGTCAAGGCCACCCGCTACAAGGGCAACACGCGCGTCGAGGTGGAGTTCCGCAACGACGAGCTGCTCCGCGCGGACACCACGATCGAGGGCCTCTCGGGCCTCAAGCCCGCGTTCTCCGCGAAGGGCAGCGTCACGGCCGGCAACAGCTCGCCGCTCTCCGACGGCGCGGCGGCCGCGCTCCTCATGAGCGGTGAGAAGGCCAAGAGCCTCGGCATCAAGCCGCTCGGCTACTTCCGCGCCTTCGCCACCGCCGGCGTCGATCCCGCCATCATGGGCATCGGCCCGATCCCCGCGGTGAAGAAGCTCCTCCAGAAGACCGGCCTCAAGATGAGCGACATCGACATCTTCGAGGTCAACGAGGCCTTCGCGAGCCAGGCGGTGTACGTGCAGCGCCAGCTCGAGATCCCGGAGGAGAAGCTCAACGTCAACGGCGGCGCCATCGCCCTCGGCCACCCGCTCGGCTGCACGGGCGCGAAGCTCTCGGCGACCGCGCTGTACGAGCTCAAGCGCCGTGGTGGACGTTACGCCATCGTGACCATGTGCATCGGAGGCGGCATGGGCGCCGCCGGCTTGTTCGAGCGCGCCTGATCCAAGAGAGGCGCGGCCCCGGCCCGTTCACCCGGGCTCGGGCCGCGCCAATCCCAACCTCACAATCAGGGACCCTGTCATGTCCCAACACCTCGTCCCCGCGCTCGTCGCCGTGGTGGCCGTGGCGGTGGTGTGGCTCGGATTCGCCCTCTGGGAAGCCAGCTCACGACGCCGCCTTCATCTGCTCGGGGCGGCGTGGACGCGTTATGCCCGGGAGCGAAGAATGGAGATCATCTCCCTGGCCGAGCGTGCCAGTCGCGGCTCCGAGCCCGGCCCATCCCTCGTGCATGGTGACGTGCAAGGCGTGGAGATCGACGTCACCGTCGAGCGCACCGCCACCCGCCCGCGCACGCGCGTCGAAGCCACCTTACCCGGCGTCGCCCCCGAGTTCGTGATGGTGATTCAACGTCGCGACGGTCGCCGCTTCTCGAGCGAGCGAGGTTTATGCGAAGCCCGCACGGGCAACAAGGCCTTCGACGCCGCCTTCACCCTCCTCTCCAACGAGCCCGATCTGGCCCGCTCCCTGCTCGACCGCCGCCTCGCGCAAGTGGTCTTGTGCTTCCCGCGGAGCTTCGTGGAGCTGTGCGCGCACGGCAAACGCTTCGTCCTCTGCTGGCAAGGCATGGAGACGGACGCCCGCGTTTTGGACGCCGCCATCGAAGTGGTGTTCACCGCCTGCCGGCGAAGGGCGTAGAGCGCCGGCCCGTTCGTATTGCTCCACAAACGCAGACATGCGTAAAGGGGAGCATGCCTAACTTATCTCGACGAATCCGATCCTTTCATGGCCTGTTCGCAGCGGCGACGGCTCTCCTCGCATCCAGTCTGAGTGCGTGTCATCGCGACGCTCCCATCGATACTCACGCATCGACCGGCGGCGCATCCTCGTCGTCGAGCACCGCATCCGCGGGCACGACCACCTCCGCCTCGACGGGCGGGGCCCCGGGATGGTCGGAGCCACAAACGTGCATCGCGTCACCCGACGCCGGCATCTCTGCGACGTGCTGCTCGGAAGACAAGCTGCGCCCGCCCCCGAAGGTTGCCGCCTCGGTGCTGGATCTATCGAATCCGGACAACATCCCCATCGGGACCTGCAACGGATTCGACCTGTTCCAACAAGATCCCCCGACGGCAATCCTCCTCTCCCACGATCCGGCGGACTATCCCATGAAGATCGTCCTGCCAGCGCTCACGGCCCCCGACGAGGCTTGTCTCGAGGCCTGCCCCGACAATGGCTCCGGCATGCGCACCACCTTCGGTGTCGCCATCGGGACGCGCTCGAAAGATGGTCAATACTTGATTGGCAGCGACACCGGGCGCCTGCTCGCCATCTCCGTCCCTCCGCCCTGGAGCATCGTCTCCGGTGGATGTGGAGAGTCATGCGCCTGGCCTTGCCTCGAAGGTTACCAGGAGTACGGCCCTCGCTCGTGCCTCACCATCGGTTATGGCGACTTCGGCTTCGCCACGAACGACCCTCACGCCCCTTCGGTCGAGGCCGTGGTGGAGCTCCTCGATGTCGGGGATGCCGCCGTCGGGTACGCGCCCAACCATTGCTGCCTCTACCAGGCACCCTAGCGTCGGCGTGTTTACGGCCCGCAGGCCGGGAACTGCCCCGCGCCCTCCGAGTCACCCGCTTCCACGAACGGAACGCCCATGTCGGTGAGCACCGCACCGTTCACGTCCGTCACGCGGAACGAATACGGCCCCGTGCCCATCCCCGCCTCGTCGACGAAGTAATTGTAGTCGACGCGATTCACCTTCACCCACTGCCCGTCCTTCTGCACCTCCAGCGTGGCGATGGCATTGGTGGCATTGCGGATCTGCACCGCCGTCCACCACTGATTCGACCCTTCCTTGAAGTGATAGACGATGTTCCCGTCCACCCCGCAGGGCACGTAGGTCCAATCGATCTTGATGCGGCCGAGCGACTTGTCGGCGAGCTTCTCGAAAGCCTGGGGGCTGAGATCGATGTCGCCCGGTTGGCACTCGGGGCATTGGTCGACGATGCGCACCGTCACCTCGCCGCTCGGGCCTTTGATGTGGGCGCAGGCGCCGCACACCGCGGAGTCCGCATAATCGGTGTGGTTCATGGCCGCGACCATGAGATCGCCGGTCGGATCGAAGCTGCAATTGCCGGAGCCGTCGGCGTCGTAGAAGGTGCCGTCGCCGGTGTGCGAAGTGGGGGTCGTCTCGCAGGTCGGGCCCGGCCCGCCCGTGCCGGAGGCCGAGCCGCAGGCCCCGGCGAGGAGCGTCGTCATGGCCGCTGCGAGGATCGTCGTCGAGGTGCGCCGCATGACGCCGATGCTAACAGCCCATCCGGCCGGCGGCTTGGCGAAGCGCGCCGCGCGAGGACAGGGAGGCCCAGCTTCCCCCTCGCGCTGCTGGCACGCGACATGACGCGAGAGGTTTGCGATGAACGTCACGCGGCCCCGGGACAATTCGGCTGGAATCGACCTCGGGTAGCAGCCCACCACGAGCACGTAAAGCATGCTCGCCCGACGTGGCCGGCGGCTCCTCTCGGGGGGCCTTCCGTTGCGTCGTTCGGCCTCGAAAACAGGACGAATCACGTCGACAAAGGTGATCCAAATATCGAATCATGGTAGGTTGAGCTTCGGAGTCGACGACGCGGAGGGCGCCCGTGAAAGGGCCTTGTCCGCCATGGGCTCCGGGAGGAAAACGACATGACGACGGACGACGCTCGGCCGGCAGAGCCGGCGGTGTATACGTGCGAGAGCATTCGCGTGCTCGGCATGCGAGAAGCGGTGCGCCTGCGACCAAGGATGTACTTCGGGGACACGGACGCGGATGGGCTGCACCGCATGGTCTGGGTGATCATCGAGAATGCGCTCGCGGAGCACGTTGCTGGACATGCCGCGTGGACGGCGGTCACCCTTCACCGGCATGGCGCGCTCACGGTGGAAGACGATGGCCGCGGCATTTCGGTGGAGTCGGTGGAGGTCGAGGGTCAGCGAATACCGCTCTTGGAGCAGATCGTGAGCGGGTGGGGGGCACGCCGCCTGCGGCGCTCGTGCCTTTTCATCGATGGCTTTCATGGCGTCGGGCTCGCGGCCGTGAGCGCGCTCTGCGAGACCGTGGTCGTGGAGGTGCGCCGCGCGGGGCAGCGCCATCAGCAGAGCTATCGCCGCGGGTGGCCCACCGCGCCTGTCGCGTGCCTCGGGCCGGCCACGGGCACGGGCACACGCGTCACGCTGCACCCGGATCCCACGATCTTCGGCAGCGCCGTCTTCGAGCGGCGCCGCATTGGAGAGATGCTTCGCACGGTCGCCTTCCTGAATCCGGGCCTGCGGATCGAATTCGTCGACGAGCAGCGCGGCACGCGCGAAACGCTTCCCAGGGGCGGCATCGGCGAGTGGATCGAGCGCCTCACCGAAGGTCAGGCGGGGCTCGCGCCGTCACCGATCAGGTTGCACGGCATCCGCGGCAGCATGACGATCGATATTGCACTGCAATGGTCGCGAACGCGTGGTGCCCGTCTCCGGACCTTCGCCAACCAGCGGGAGATCCATACCGGATCTCATGTCGAAGGCCTCTATCGCGGGCTTTCGCGGGCGATCGCGCGCGCCCGCAAGAAGACCGGCCTCACGGAGGCGCTGGGCGACGCGATCCCTGCGCGCTTGGGAGAGGGGCTCGTGGCGATCGTGGATGTGCGCGGACCGTCGCTCTCGATCGGTGGCCAGCGCAATGAGGTGTTGGAAGGAGATGCAGTGATGACGGCCGTGCGAAAGCTCGTCGCCGAGGAGATGAGTGAAGTGCTGGCTTTGCAGCCTGCGCTCCTCGACGCGCTTGGCCGGCTCGTGACCGAGCATCGATGATGCTCGGCCGCGAGCTTCGCAGTCGGGTCA
The DNA here is from genome assembly GCA_001931535.1 of Minicystis rosea. GTDB lineage: Bacteria > Myxococcota_A > Polyangia > Polyangiales > Polyangiaceae > Minicystis > Minicystis rosea. The sequence goes on along the minus strand of CP016211.1, from coordinate 11,971,298 downwards.
CTTCTTCTTGTTGACGGCGCGCGCCATCTGGCACGCGAGATCACAAGCATCCTTCGGCGGCGCGGGCGCGGCCGCGGGCTTTTCGGCAGCAGGCTTGGGCGCGGCCTTGGGCAGCGGGCCGGAGACCTTGGCGACGGGCGCCGGCTTCTCGGGCGCGGGCGCCGGCTTCTCGGGCGCAGCAGCGGTGGGCGTCGCGGTGGCGCCGGGCGCGGGGCGCTGGCCGGGCGTGACGGCAGCGACCTTCGGCTCTTCCGGTGCGGCGGGATCGGGCGCCTTCGCCGTCGCCGTCGCGACGGCCGTCGCTGCTGCGGACTCGGGCGTCGTCCCCGCTGCGGAAGGACCGCCGCGCGTGAGCATGAAGACACCGACGGCGACGGCGACGGCGACGACACCACCACCGATGATGAGAGGCGTGCTCGAGCCGGCCTTCTTCGGCGTCGCCATCGGGACGTCCGGAGGAGGCGCGGCCACTGCGGCTGCAGGCGGAGGAGCAATGATGGGCAGGCCCGGCGTGCCCCCGAAGATGTCGGAGGGCGCCACCACGGACGCGACCTCGAGGCCATTCGACGGCGGCCTTTCCGCGCTGCGTTCCATCGCGGCGAGAGCCTTGAGATCGATGAGCCCGGAGTCCTCCGTCTTCTTCGGCTTCGCGGCCTCTGCCTCCTTGTGCTTGAGCGCTGCGAGAGAGAAGAGGCTGGAGTCGTCGTTGCGCTTGTTCGAGTCGGAGGTGTCTTTCATCAGGTCGGATCGCTTTCCTTGTCGACCAGCCCGGACGCGCCCGTCGCGATGCGCCGAGCCCCGAGGGCGGGACACGCAGCGACGCGACCAGTTCCGGACACGATCGAAAAAATAGCGTAGCGACGCGGCGCTGGCTACGCCCCGCGGCAATCGATGATGATTTCGCCCCCGTATCCCACGCTGTGTGACGTATCGCTCATCGGAGAATCGCGACGAGCGCAGTCACGATCGCGAAGATGATGCATGTAATACCAAGGATGACGAGCCCCACCCGATGTCGTCGTGGTGCGGTCACCTGCGCGACATCGACGACAGGCCGCGCGGCGTGCGGCAACGGTGGCGCGAAGGGCGCGAGCGCCGCGGCGAGCTCGGCCATGCTCTGATATCGACGCGTCGGATCCTTCTCGAGACACCGGAGGATCACGCCGTCGAGCGCGAGCGGGAGACCGGGGCGAAGCTGCGAAGGCGGCGCGGGCGCAGCGCGCACCACGAGGGCCACGATCTCGCCTGGATTCGGGCTGTGAAACGGAAGCCGCCCCGTCACGAGACAATAGAGGACGACACCTAGGGACCACACATCACTGCGCGCGTCGACGTGGCGCGCGGATCGGATCTGCTCGGGAGACATGTACGAAGGCGAGCCGAGCACCGCGCGCGTGACGGTGAGCTCGGCGTCGGTCGACTGCGGCGCGAGAGCTTTGGCGAGGCCGAAGTCGATGACCTTGAGGACGCGGCTGCCGTCGTCACGCTGCGCGAGGAAGAGGTTCTTCGGCTTGAGATCGCGGTGGATGACGCCGCTGTCGTGCGCCTCTCGCAGAGCGCGGCACGCGTCGCTCACGTAGCGCGTGGCCTCGTGCGCGGGCAGCGCGCCGCGCTGCTTGAGGATGGAGGAGAGATCGTCACCACGGAGCAGCTCCATGGCCATGTAGGGCGCGCCGGTGTCGAGCGAGCCGACGTCGAGCACGCGCACGACATGCTCGCTGCGCAGGTTCGCGGTGGCGCGCGCCTCGCGAAGGAAGCGCTCGCGCGCCGTGGGATGACGGAGCGCCGCCGGCGTGAGGAGCTTGACCGCGCAGAGCTCGCCGCCGACGAGGGCCACGGCCTGCACGACCATGCCCATCCCACCGCGGCCGAGGATGCGCTCGACACGGTATTTCCCGGCCAGGATGTCTCCGGGATGCACCGCCTCGGAACCGCCGCTCATCGCTTCGATTCTACGCCGGCCTCATGCGCGGCACGAAGGGTCGCGCGCGGCTCACGACGATGACACGCGTCCGACGAAGACGCGCGCAGCGTGGCAGCGCCGGAACGGAATGGGTGAGCGAGGCGTGATGCGAAGCAAGGACGCAGCTCAGAAGTCGATGCCGAACATGCGATGAGGCGCGGTGGAAGAAGGCGGCGGAACCGGTGGAGAGGGCGGATCCGCGCTCGGCGCGCGCGCCGGAGATCGGCCGCGAATCGGGGGTGCGCGTGGCTGCGGCGGAGGCGAGCGTCGTTCTTGCTCGCGCGCGGGCGCAGTGGGTGTCTCGCTGCCGACGGGCGCCGTCTCGGGCACCGAGGGTGGTAACAGCGGAGTGCGGAAAGGCTCCACGATGGGAGCTCGAGCTTCCACGGGGCTCGCCGCAACAGGGACGGGCCCGCTCGCGCGCGGCGCTTCATGCGCCGCGGTGTGGTGTCGCCCGAGGCGCACGGAGATCACCAGCGCCACCATCCCCGCGACGGCGAGGCCCGCGGCGATCGCGGCCAGCGCCACGAACGTCCAGCGACGCATCGAGATGCTCTCGCCGCCGAGCGGTGTGCTCGCCCATGCGGGATGCGATCCCGTCGAAGCGCGCGGCGGGCCGCTCTTGGGTCCGCGCGGTGGAGGCACGCTGCGGATCGCGCCTGCACCCGAGAGCAAGCGCGAGATGCGATCGACCGAGCGGCGCGACTCCTCGGGCACGAAGGGCGCGAGCGCGGCGGCGAGATCACCGACGCTCTGCCAGCGCTTCTCGCGATCGCGCTCCAAGCAACGAAGCACCACGTCATCGAAGCCGTCCGGCACGTCGGCCGCGAGCTCCGAAGGCGGCTCGGGCGTGCTGGAGAGGACGAGCGCGACGAGCTCGGTGATGTTCTCCGCGAGGAACGGCGGCTGCGCGGTCACGAGCCGATACAAGATCACCCCGAGCGACCACACGTCCGTGCGCCCGTCGACGCTGCGCGCGGATCGCATTTGCTCGGGTGACATGTACGTCGGCGATCCGAGCACCGCTTGGGTGGTGGTCATCTCCGGATCGCTCTCGCTGCGCACCTTGGAGATGCCGAAATCGAGGACCTTGATGCACGGTGATCCGTCGCGACGGCTCGTGAGGAAGAGGTTCGCGGGCTTGAGATCGCGGTGGACGATCCCGCGGGCATGCGCCTCCGCGAGGGCCTCGCAGGCTTGGAGCGCGTAGAGGGCAGCCTCGGAGGCGGGGATGCGACCGCGCTGCCTGAGGACCGCGCGCAGGTCCATCCCCGCGAGGTACTCCATGACCATGTAGGGAGCGCCGCCGTCGAGGCGGCCGACATCGTGGACGCGCGCGACGTGCTCGCTTTGCAGGCGCGAGGCCGCGCGCCCTTCGCGGAGGAAGCGCTCGACGGACTCGGCGCTCTCCATCGCTTCGGGCAGCATGAGCTTGATCGCGCGCGTCTCGAGCAGCTCGAGGTGCGTGACCGCGATGACGACGCCCATGCCACCCACGCCGAGCACGGACTCGACACGGTACTTCCCGGCGAGGACATCGCCCCTCTTGACCGGCGCTTCTTTCAACTGCGACCTCGCATGGGTCGGTCCGTCGATGGGCGTCGCGGATCGAAATCCGTGACGCACGGTTCCCCCGACGCGCACCCCCGTCGCGCGTCGAGCGAGCCGCGAAAACCTATCGGATCAGGGGCGATTGCGCCATCGGGCGCTCACGCCTCGGAGGCCGTCTCCGCGGTGATCGGCGCAGGGCGCGATCGCGCGAGGCGCGCCTCGACGGCCCACGCGAGCGGTGGGAACGTCGCGCCCAAGATCATCGAGAGCGTCGCCACCGTGGGGATGCCTTCGAGCGCGCCGCCCGGCAGCTCGCGCAGAACATGTGCCGAAATGAAGGCGCCGAGCGCCGACGCGAAGTGTTGGAGCGCCGATTGAATCGACATGAAGCGCGCGCGCTCGCGCGGCGAAGGCACCTTGGACGTGAGCGTGTTGTGAGGTACCCCGCGCAGCGAGCCGCTCAACATGAACGCCACGAAGATGACCATGACGGGCACACCGGCGACGGGCGCGACGAAGTTCGCGTAGAGCACCCCGAGAAACCAGATCGTGCCTGCCAGCGAAACGCGGAAGGCTCCGTACCGATCGACGAGCCGGCCGACCACGCGCATGGCCACGAAGCTGATCGATCCGCCCACGAGATACAGCGTCCCGAGCGACCCGCGCGGGTACGCGCGGTTGTACTGGAAGTAGGCCGAGAGGTTCGGGACGAGCGTGAAGCTCGCCATCATGAAGAGCGCCGTCATCGCCCACGAGAGCAGCACCACGGGCCGGAACAACGAGGCGAAGCGCGGCGGCGGCTGCCCCTTCGCCGCCTCGAGATGAATCGTGAGCGGCGGAAGGAGCGCGAACGTGAGCCCCGTGATCACGAGGCCGAGCGCGCCCACGGCGAAGAACGGCGTGCGCCAACCGCCGTGCTGCGCGAGCTCGAGGCCGGCGGGGACGCCGAGCACCGACGCGATCGAGAACGCGCCCATGACGGATCCGAGCGCCTTGCCGCGACGCTCGGCGGGGATCACGTCCGCGATGATCGCCAGCGCGAGCGAAGTGGCCGGCCCACCGAACGCGCCCGCGACGACGCGCGCCGCGAGCAACGAAGGTAGATCCCGCGCGAAGCCACCCGCGGCCGTGCCCACCACGAGCCCGAGCATCGCGAGCGCCAGCGCGCGACGGCGATCGAAGCGATCGAGGAAGAGCGCACCCACGAGCCCCGCGAGGCCCGCCGCCGCCGTGTATGCGCCGCCGATGTACCCGAGATGCGAGGCCGCGATCCCGAGGCTCCGCGCGAAGTCGGGCCCGAGCGGCATCACCATCATGAAGTCGAGGATGTTGACGAACTGGATGGCGCCGACGAGGAAGACGATGCGGCGCTCGGAGATCGGGAGTGACATGCGGCGTGAGCGCGGAGCGTAGCGCGAGCCGTCGATTCATGTCTTCTGCCGCGGCCCGCGAACGACGTTCGTGCATGCCTCGCGAAGCGGCGCAATGCAACGAAATGGGCCCGAAATCACGCTCGGATCGCGATGACGAGAGCCCATGCGACCGCCGCTGGGGCAACCGCGCCGATGCGCCTCGACAGGTGAGCGGGAACGCGATGCGCACACGTCGACGGAGCATCGTTCGGGGGACATGCCTCGACGACGCGCCCGGCGTTCGAGCGCCACGCTTCGTCACGCGACCATCGAGATGTGACCGGCGAAGCTCGCGCTCTTCGCGGCCACGCGCCTTCGATCACCGCGTCAGTCGCGCCTGCCCTTGCCGCGCGGGTGGCCGCCTTTGCTCGGCGGTCCCGGCGGGCCGGGGGGATTCCCCGGGCTCGGGCCCTGCCCTTGTGGTTGTTGGGGCTGTTGCTGCGGCTGCTGCGGCTGCTGCAGCGGCGGGAACAACGGCACCTGCGGCTGCTGCGGTTGTTGTTGCTGCGGCTGCTGTTGCTGCGGCGGCGACGATGCGGGCTTGCTCGGCTGCGCGGTGCGCGACGGCGAGCGCGGCACCGCGCGCGGCCACGGGTCGACGGGATCGGGCGACTCCGCGGCGGGAGCAGCGCCCGCGTCGGCGTTCGCGTTGGTCCCCGTCCCGCGCAGCATGAGCCATAGTGTCAAACCGACACCAAGTGCCGCGAAGGCGATGCCCACGAGGATGAGCAAAGCCACGTTCGGCTCGGCGCCGGCGATGGTGCGGCGGCGCGACGGCTGCACGACCGGAATGCTCGCGCCGGGCGCGAGCGGCTCGGTGCCCGCGGGCGTCGTGCTCGGAGCGCCTGTCGCGATCGAGGCCGGCGCCGCGGCCGCCATCTGCGCGGTCGCCGAGACTGCGTAGCCGTTCGCGCGCGCAACCGCGTCGTTCGGCCCGTTGGCCGAGCGCAGCGTGGTGTTCGCGCCCGGCGGCCGCATGACCTCGGACGCGGGCGGCGTCGCGTTCATCTGCAGGAGCGCGGCATCGAGCGCCATCGACGGAGGCCCGCCGTTGGTGGCCGTGGGCCCGGGATCGCGCGGGCGCGTGGTGGGATCGGGCAGCGAATCGGGCGCCCCGGCGATCGGCGTCTGCGCCGCCGCTTGAGGCGGGATCACCGCGGAGTGGAAGATGGCCACGGGCGACGCGGCCGCGGTCGGCTCGTTCAACGTCGCGGTGGGCGCGGTGGGCCCAGTTTGCGTCGGCTGCACGATGCGCGTGGGCGGCGAGCCATCGGCGAACGCGGTCGGCTCTTCGCCGGTCATGGGCGCCTGCGTCGGCACCACGATGTGCGCGGCGCGCAGCGCCGACGGCGCGGGCGTCGCTTCCAGGAGGCGCGCGTGCGCGTGCGGCGGAGGCACGCCGTCGCGCAGCGCGCGCACGTCGCGCTGCATGGTGATCGCGTCCGGATAGCGCTGCGTGCGATCGAACTTGAGCGCGCGATCGATGACCATCGCGATGTCGCGCGGTACGTCGGGCGCGACCGACGCGAAGGGCGGCGCGGGCTCGCTCGCCATGCGCACGATCATCTCCTGCTCGTTCGCCGCCTCGTGGATGCGGCGCCGCGCGAGGATGCGGAACATCGTCGCGCCCACCGCGAAGATGTCGGCGCGCGCGTCGATCTCCTGCCCGCGGATCTGCTCCGGCGGCATGTAGGGCGCCGTCCCCAGCGTGGCGCCGAGGCGCGTGAGCAGCTTGGGCGCGCCGGCGCGCACGCGGGCGATGCCGAAGTCGAGCACCTTGAGGTGCCCGTCCTTCATGACGAACAGGTTGTCCGGCTTGACGTCGCGATGGATGATCCCCTGCGCGTGCGCCGCCGCGAGCACGTCGAGCAGCTCGTCGATCCAGCGCAGCAGATCGGGCAGCGCGACGCCCGTGGGCCGCTTCGCCACCGCGCTGAGCGGCTCCCCTTCGAGCAGCTCCATGACGAGGAACGGCGCGCCGTCCTCGGTCACGTCGATGTCTCGGATCTCCACCGTCCCCGGGTGCTTGAAGCGGTTGACCGCGTGCGCTTCCTGCTCGAAGCGCGCGCGCAGCTCCGCGTCGCGCGCGACGTCGGTGTGGAGGATCTTGATGGCCTCGCGCCGGCCGATCTTGTGAGCGCCGATGTAAACGGCAGCCATCCCGCCGGTGCCGATGAGCCGCTCCAGCGTCCACTTGTTGCAGAGCGTCGTGCCGACGCGCCGCTGTGCTTCGAGCTCCGGGTCCATCCGGGGAGGAGTGAATCTGAACGGTCCTACCCACGGAGGTCAAGCGGGCGTCACCCGACACGGCCCGCATCGCGTCGAATCTTGCCCGGCGCCCCTCGGCCACCGCCCGCGCCGGGCATGCCGGTGACCGCGCGTACCGCCGTCTGGCCGCGAAACGTCGCGCCCATGATAGCTTGCCGACATGGATCTCGATCAGGACGAGCTCTTGGCCGCTCAGCGCATCGGCACACGGCTCGGCTACTGGACCCTGGAGCGCCTCCTCGGCATCGGGGGCATGGCCAGCGTCTTCTTCGCGCGCCGCACCGACGGCGCCGTCGCGGCCCTGAAGATCCTGCACCCCTACCTCGTCTCCATCGACGAGCTGCGCAAGCGCTTCGTCCGCGAGGGCCCCATCGGCAGCACGCTCGCCGCCGTCGGTCCCATGTGCGAGGGCCTACCGCAGGTCTTCGAGTCGGGCATCGCCGAGGATGGCAGCGCCTACCTCGCGATGGAGCTCCTCGAAGGCGAGAGCTACTTCGAGCGCATGGCCCGCGTCGGCGCGCTCCCCGCCGACGACGTCCTCTGGATGGCGCACAAAGTTCTCGACGTCCTCGTCGTGGCCCACGCGTACGGCGTCGTGCACCGCGACATCAAGCCCGAGAACGTCTTCCTCACCCGCGACGGCCGCCTCAAAGTGCTCGATTTCGGCATCGCCCGCGTGCTCGAGGAGATGCCCCACGGCACGAGCCCGCTCCCCGAGAAGACGATGACCCGCACCGGCACGCGCATCGGCAGCGCCGAGTACATGCCTCCCGAGCAAGCCCGCGGTCAGATCCGCGAGATCGACGGCCGCAGCGATCTCTTCAGCCTCGGCGCCGCCATGTATCGCCTCCTCTCCGGCCACCCGCTGCACGGCAACCTCGTCGACGCTCCCTTGCTCATCGCCGCCGCCACGGAAGCCGTCGCCCCGCTCGCGCACGTCGCGCCCTTCGTGCCGCCGGTGATCGCGGCCGTCGTGGACCGCGCGCTCGCCTTCAACAAGGCCGAGCGATATCCCGACGCAGCGACGATGCGCTTCGACGTGTTCGCGCTCCGCCAAGGCCGCGAGCCCCCTTATGTGATGGCGCTCGCGAGAGGGCAAATCCGGCCGGGAGATCGGTTGTCGACGCGGTGAGCAAAAGCGCTCGCGAAAGGCCGTTGGCCGCTCACGGGTACGGGTAGCAGCCTCGTCGCAGCAACGAGGCCCGCAACCGTACCCGATCTCGGTTGTCGCTAAAGATGCCTGGTCTCGGCCGGCACAGTGCCCCAATCGTTGTTCCGGCCATCCGCGAACCGAACCGGAGCCTCGATGAGCTCTTGCGGGCTCACGTCATCCAGCGCCGCGAGCTGGACCGCAACATAGTCACCCCCGATCTCGGCAACGTGACCGCGGCCGAACGAACGCACGCCGCAGCGCTTGCAGAAATGGTGATGACCAACCTTGTGGTTGAATTGATAATCACCGAGGTCCTGCTCACCGGACAGCAGGCGAAACGCATCCGGACGGATGATGGCGTTCCAATTCCTCGTCTTCGTGCAAATCGAGCAGTTGCACTTGTTGGTGCCCAAACTGAGATCGATGTCCGCTTCGAACCGAACGGCACCGCAATGACAGCTTCCTGAATAGGTTTTCAGCATCGATCGACTCCACCCATGAATGTTCGTTGCCCGGCGTCGCCTCGAACGCGCATCTCCGGACGAGCGCTCAAGGCACCTTCTCTCCCGGGGCTAAGCAGAGGCCCGTGGGAGCGTGAAGCTGCATCTTGCCAGTGCCGACATCGAGACCGACGGAGTTGCCGTGAAGCGGGGAACCGAGGACGCGCTCCACCCTTCCCATCTCGCCGGTATAGGCTCGGACGCGCTTGCCCTGGAGCTTCGAGAGCGCGAACGCGTGGACCTGTGAGGCTGGAATGGTCATCTCGGTGGGCAAATCGTTGGGCCTCCACAGCCCGAAGAGGACGAGCGTCTTGTTCCCTTGTGGTTTGATGCGGCCGATGCACTCACCGGCAGCCGTGTGCACCACGGTGTACCGCACCGACTTGTCGATGTCGACGCCGATGCCCACGCCGATGGCGACGATGAGGATGAACTGAATCAACACGAAGGGAGGGATCGCCACGGCGCCCAGGATCATGAACAACGTGGCGCCGTTGTTGACGGTGCGCACCCTCTCGAGCGCGCTCTCGACCGCTTCGACCTGCGAGCCGTACCAAGGCGAAAGGACACCGCGAGCCCGCGCGAGCACGGCGGGCGCAACGAGGTTGTCGGCCGCGCAGAAGCCGCAGCGCACGAACGCCTCCGTATGCCCCACGAGCGGCGCACCGCAGAGATGGCATGTGCTCGGCTCGCCGGGCGCCGACGGGGGCCGCGCGGCACAAGCCTCTTCCATCGCGCGTTGTCGCCGCGCGATGAGCGCGCCGCCGAGCGCGGCGAGCGCGAACGTCTCCAAGACCATGGCCACCCCAAACGCGACGAGCATCCAGTTCGTGTCGTCGTTGGAAGCGGCCTGACCGAGCCCGAAGCAGAGCGCCCCCAAGATCACGGGCGTCGAGCAGCCCATGGAGATCCCGGTGAAGCGCAGTCGATAGGCGTTGGCCGAGCTGAGCGCCCGCCTCACCGAGTCGGAGAGCTGGCGCGATTGGATCGGCGACCGCGCGACGACGGCGGCCGCCTCGAGCAGCGATCGCACGACATCGGGCGCCGGTGCTCCATGATAGCCGCACGCGGTGCACCGCATCGCCTCCGGCGTGGCCAGGCTGACGGCGCTCGGCTTACCGCAACGAGGACAAGACACGACAGGCATGGATCCCTCTTCATACCACGAGCCCCGAATCGCAGTCGCCGGACGAAATCACCTCCTCCAACACGGCCCCTGAAACTGCGTTGTATCCATGGTGCAAGGTTGGGATGGCGCGATCTCCATCGACAGCTCTCGCGCGTCAAAAGCAGCTCGCGTCCAGGACTCGGGTGAAGAGGGCTTCGCCGCCATGCCTTCGCTCCGCGCAGCCGCTCCCGAGGCCGGCGCGTTCGACGGATGCGGCAGGTGGCTGTCCGGTGCTGTGGTGGTTGTCAGCACATCCCCTCGCGATCGCGGTCCAATCCTCGACTGGGCTCGTGGTTTCATCGAAATGGCGCAACGCTGGAGCGGCGTGCTCCGGCTGCGCGTCCCTGCGCTCGCGAGGTGCTCTTCGGAGAGCCGAGAGTAAAATAGCGCTCCAGCTCGGCCCCGGCCGCGCTATGCTGGCTGACCGCTGCTCGCAGATCCGGAGGATTCGTGCGCCGCCGTATCAACTTTCTTCTCAGCCTCACCATTCTCACCACCGCCGGCATCGGCCTCGCCAACGGCTGCGCTGCCACACCCGTGAACCAGCCGACGTCGAGCTCCACGGGAGGAGGGCTCGGCGGGGGCGGCGCGACCGCGACCGGATCGACCGGCAGTCTGGGCGGGGGCCCGACGTTCACGACCGGCAGCAGCGGCGGCTCCTCCGGCACCGGGGGCACGGTCGTCAATCCGTGCGGCACCGGGTGCGGCGACGTCGAGCTCTGCGATCCGGAGCACCTCGGCCTCGACGACAACTGCGATGGCCAGGTGGACGAAGGTTGTCCCTGCAAGGCGGGCGAGGCCCACTTCTGCTTCAAGGGCGATCCTGCGTATCGCGGCGTGCCCGGTTGCTTCGACGGCACCGAGATCTGCGGCGAGCTGGGCCTGTTCAGCACGTGCATCGGCGGCGTCCACGCCGTGGCGCCGGACAACTGCTATCAAAACGACACCGCGAGCTGCCACGCCATCGCGGCTCCGCCGTACTCGGACGTGTCGCTCAAGACGGGCACTGGCACCTTCAGCAACAACGCCGTTGCCGGCAGCGAGAAGTACACGGTCCAGTGCCCGGCGGGCGTCAGCCAATGTCCGACGGTGATGACGCCCGACGTCTTCAAGCCGTTGCAGTCGGGCGAATACACGGTGACGTACACCAAGACGGTCGCCGGCGATCCCAACCCGAAGAGCTGCACGTATCCGCTGCTCGTGGGCGCGCCGGGCCTCCGGATCGAGCTCTCTTGGGAGCACTCCACGGCCGACACCGGCGTCGATCTCGATCTCCACGTCCATGAGCCCGGCAACACCCAGCCTTGGGGCATCACCCCCCCTGTGGCGCAGGATTGCATGTGGGCCAATTGCATCGTCGACGCGTTCAAGCCGCCGCAGCCCTTCTCGTCGCCCAGTTGGTTCGCCGACCCGCCCGCGAAGCCGCCCACGCCGGTGAACTGGTACCTCGATCCGGTCATGGCCAACAACACTTGTTACAACGACCCCACGGGCGTCGGCCTCAAGTGGGCGTCGCTCGGCCTCGGCTGCCACAATCCGCGGCTCGACGTCGACAATCGGACCTGCGATTACTCGGTCACCGATCCCAACGGCAAGAGCTTCTGCACGCCGGAGAACATCAACATCGATTACCCGCCCAAGGACAAGTGGACGCGAATCGGCGTGCACTACTATCACAACCACGGGCTCAACTACGATGTTCACCCCGAGATCAAGATCTTCTGCAACGGCGCGCTGGCCGCGCACCTCGGCAACGCCGGCTATTACGATCCGGAGACGCCGGTGACCTTCGAGCCCTCCGACGGCGCGACCCTCGGCGGCAACCTGTTCTGGGCCGTGGCCGATGTCGCCTTCACCGACGACAAGTGCGGCAAGTCGTTCTGCAAGGTGCAGCCGATCTACTCCGATCCCGTGCAGAAGACGCCCTTCTTCACCATCGACAACGCTGCCGGCGCCACCTTTGCACCGGCCTATCCGGCGGCGCCGTAAAGCCCGATCGCCTCCAGACGACGCACGAAGAGCGCGGCGCACGTCGCGCTCGAACCCCTCGCTCGAAGCTCGAGCACGAGTCGCGAATGCCCGCGCCCCAAAAGCGTCGCGAGGCTCGAGCCGCTGGATAGCCATCCTCGGCTCGGAGCACGAGTCGTGAGGGGATGGGAGCGACTCGACGCCTTCCATCCAATCTTCAGAAGTGGACTGTCCCTCCGAGCCACCCGCCGCCGGGGAGAGGCGCGGCGGAGAAGGTGATGGCGCTCGTCGCGCCCGCGGCTCGATACGGCTGCCTCTTGAAGCCGGGAACGAAGACGGACATGAGGGCGAAACCGAGCCCCGCCGCCCCGACCGATGCACCGAACGCTGCAACGTAGGGAGTGAAGGAGGGCGGCTGCTCCTTGAGCAGAAGCGCCATGGTCGAGATCAACATTCCTCCCAACCCGAGCCCCAGAAAGGCGAGGCCGGTGACGGCGGCAGCCGTGTTGCCCTCTCGCAGCTTCGCCCTGATCCCTCCCGGGTCGACGAGGAGCGCATGCGCTTCGTTCGTGCCCCAAGCGACGTGATATTTGCCCGGGCGAACATAGAGCGTGCAGCTCCCCTCGCAGTTGATGCCAGGCTTGCCGGGCGTGTCGAGGCATCGCGTACCGAGCCACCGCCTCGACTTGGGCTCCCGCCCGGGCGCCTCTGGAAGAGGAAAGGAGTCCGCCTGCAATTGGACGCTCCTCCCACCGACGTCGAGGAACAGCGGGACCCGATCCGGTCCAGGCTGGGAGCAGTCGATGGGAGCCTCCGCCGGCGACTCCGCGCGCGCCGTCGAGACCACCGCGCCCAGGCTGGAACAGACGACCACGCTCGCGATCCCACGTCGCAGGAAGCGCCCATGTGCAGCGCCTCGCCGCGCCGACTTCGCTCGCAGATCAACCATTGTCGAGGCGCGATGGTAACGCATCGCCGAGGCAAGGCGCTACGGCGACGGCCACTCTGGAAACGGCTCGCCTCGCGCAAAGAGGGCGAGCCGTTTCCGATGCGGTAGAGTGTTTTGCGAAATCACGGCGCAGGCAGCGGAGCCACACCGTGGAGGTGCCTGCGCGCTGGCTCAGGGAAGCGTGATGGTCGCGCTGACCGTGGTGACGTGGCACTCGTCGGCGACCACGTCCACCTCTGCCGTCTGCGTCGACGCGCCGCGCGTGGCCGTGACGACGATGTGCCCTGCCTCCTCCTCTCCGCAGAGATAGGCTTTGCTGCCTTCATCGAAGGGCCAGCAGTCCTTCTGCGGACCGCCGTCGACCGAGTATGTGACGGTCGCGTCGCTGATCGCCGTCTTGGTGCCATCGACGACGTAGACGGTGACCGACGGACGCGAATCCGCGGTGCAGATCCCTGACGAGCAGCCGGCGCTCGGAAGCAGGGCCAGCCCGGTCGAGCAAGAGAACCAAAAGCGAAGGGGATGAGTGCTCATGCCGGGCGCCTTAGCAGCCTGCGTGCCCGCGCTCGGTGCCGCAAAAGGATCTGGGAAACGAGGAATCTGTGCCGCGGGCCGATCGGCGGAGGGTGACATCCCTGCCATGCTCACTAGCCTCTCCGCCCCGCCATCTCCAACTCACGATGAGGCAGAGCGACTCGTAGGTTCAGAGGAGGGCGTGAGCGCGCTCGTCCCTGTCGTCGACACCACGCATCGAGGCTTCATTCAATTCGGACACGCGCCTTGGCATTGCCAGAACGGCTCGCAGTCATTGCTGCCGCCGGCGGAACAGCCCGGGCCGATGTCGCCGCACGCGCCGATCTGTGGGTCGAGCTTCGCGCCCAAGCAGCTCACGCAGAAGCCGTCGGGTTGGCCCGTCCCGCAGAGCGAGGTGCCGCAATCGTTCAAGCACGTGTCCTGTTGGCACAGACACGCCTTCGCGCCCTCGAACGCAGCCATTGCGGTCGGGTGGTTCGCTTTGCAGCAGGCGAGGCACGCGTCGTGTCCCTGTTTGACGCATTGCCCATCTGCGGCGGACAGGTCATTCGGCGGACAGCCCTTCTGGCACGTGAACATCGCGGTGCAGTCCGGCTGCTGCTGACACTGCTGCGTGATCGACGCGGCGCACCCAGGACCTGCCGAGGCAGCGCACGCGCCGCACGCTCCCGAAAAATCCATGCCTCCCACGCAGAACGTGGCCGCGCAGTCGTCGGCGCACGTGCCGGGCGATTCGCAAAGACACGCGCGTATCGCATCATAATAGGCATCATTGCCTTTGGCGTGGACCTCTTCACAGCACGTGTTGCACGCGAAGCCGTTCTTGGCGGCGCAGTCGGCGTCGCTCTGAGCGCCGCCCGTCCCCGAGCTCGTCGTGGTGGAAACCGAGCCTCCGCCATGGCCTCCTCCACCGGCGCTCCCACTGCTGCTCGTGGAGGCGGACCCGCTCGAAGAAGTCGACGTGCCCGACGTCTCTTGCGCAGGGCCGGAGGAACAGCCGGCCAGGGTGGCGATCAAGGCAGCCCATGGAATGACGGATCCTCGTGTCGGCATCATGCGACGCTAGCCTCTCCAGGATAGGGTGTTTGCCCTCGGTGGCGCGCGAGGCTCCGAGCATTCAGCGCGGCTCGTAAAATCTTCCGAAGATGGCGGGCGCTGTCCATGGCGCGCGCGGAGACATCGAGACGCGAAGCATCGATGTTGCCGCTTCGGCGGCCCGACATCCGGCGACGCCTCGACGACGGATGTCGGCTTTACCCGCAAAGGAGGGTCACGGACACACAGGCGTACAGCCGCGTGTCTCAGCGAGACAGGCGCGCTGCCAGATATCGATGCATGGACATCGGAGCTCGGCCGAGCAGGTGCTCCAGCGTCGAATCCACGGCGGCGAATTCGCGCCGGCGGCTCGCCGCGAACATGCCCAAGAGCATCTCCGCCCGTTGCTCGGGGACGCCGTGAGACACCATGTCTGCTTTGAACGCCTCATCGCTGATGGTCACCCGCGTGATCGCGCGCCCGGTGAGCTCCGAGGCGATGGCCGCGATGTCCGCGAGATCGAGCGCCAGAGAGGCGGTGAGCGGCGGAGTCACCCCTTCGAGGCGCCCCTCGTCGGTCAGCGCAATCGCCGCGGCTTCGGCCAAGTCGCCATGCTCGGTCCACGACACCGGGCCGTCTTCCGGCGCGACGAGCTTGCCAGTCTCGAGCGCCCGCCCGAGGAGCATGAGCGCAGAGGCCGCATAGAAGCCATTGCGCAGCGAGGTGAAAGAGACTCCCGCCTTTTGCAGGAAAGCTTCGGTGGCTGCGTGATCGCGCATGGGCTCGAAGGCGGACGCCGGATTCGAGCCCATGTGGCTCGTATAAAAGACACGGCGAGCGCCGGCCGCGCGCGCCGCATCGATCGCGGCTTCATGCTGGCGCACCGCGGCCTCGCCCGTGCTGTCGATGGAGACGATCAAGACCTGCGACGCGCCCTCGAATGCATGGCGCAAGCTCGCGGCATCCTCGAAGGTGCCCCGACGCACGCGGACACCACGCTCGGCGAACGCGCCGGCCTGCTCCGGATTGCGCACGCTGACGCCGAGCTCCGCCGCAGGCACGCGCGCGAGGAGCCGCTCCGTGATGTCTCGGCCAAGCTGGCCATTGGCTCCCGTGATGATGATCATGACGACCTCCGTGTGACCCGGTGACGATGGGTTTCGTCGGCGAAGCTAGCGCCGGCGGCCGAAGCGCATTAGTAGGCTTCTCGGGAAACGACTGTTGCCGTGGATGCACGAATCGATTTGGACCTGAACGAC
This sequence comes from Minicystis rosea, assembly GCA_001931535.1. Taxonomy (GTDB): domain Bacteria; phylum Myxococcota_A; class Polyangia; order Polyangiales; family Polyangiaceae; genus Minicystis; species Minicystis rosea. The sequence continues at coordinate 11,955,538 of CP016211.1, read as the reverse complement.
GCCGCGCTCCTCGTGCGCGTCGTCCGAACGCGCAGCTTTTCGGCTGCGGCCCGCGAGCGCGGCGTGCCGGTCTCCACGGTGAGCCGGCGCATCGCGCGGCTCGAGTCGGCGCTCGGCGTGCGGCTGCTCGAACGAACGACGCGGCGTTTGCAGCTCACCGACGCGGGGCGCGCGTACTTCGGCCATGCCGAGCGGGCCATCGACGACCTCACGCAAGGCACGCATCACGTCCGCGAGCTCCAGAGCGAGCCGCGCGGCCGCGTGCGCATCGTGGCGCCCATCGCTCTCGGCGCCGCGGTGTCGAACGTCGTTTGCACCTATCTCGCGAAGCATCCCCGCGTGTCGGTCGACCTCGAGATCGATTCGCGCCGGGTCGACCTCCTCGCCGAGAGCTTCGATATCGTGATCGTGCCGGGGAAGGTGGACGACACCACCGATTTCGTGGCGCGGGAGCTCTGGCGCGCGACGCGGAAGCTCTTGTTCGCGAGCCCACGCTATCTCGAAGCGCGGGGCGTTCCCCGCCGCGTCGAAGACCTCTCGCGTCACGATTGCATCGCCGTGCACGCGACCGAGGGAATGGCCACGTGGACGCTGGGGCAAGGGCGCCGCAAACGACGCATCAGCTTCGAGCCCCGCTTCTACGTGAGCGAGTCTTCCGCCGCCTACCGCGCCACGCTCGCAGGCGTCGGCATCGCGCTGCTTCCGGAGGTCTTCTGCGCCGAGGACGTGGCCGCGAAGCGTCTCGTCCGCGTCCTCGACGGCTACGAAGCCGAAGCCGGCGGCGTCAGCCTCCTCTATCGCGCCCACCGATCCCTGACGGCCGCCGTCCGGACCTGCGTCGACCACCTCCTCGGGGAGCTACCGGCCACCGACCCCGCGCGCGCCGGCCGCCGCCGCCGCGAGTCAATGGTTTGAGCAAGGACCAAGGCCCATTACAGGCCTGGGGCAACTCACCATCTCACATCAGCATTCGACCCGAGAGAATGGGTGGGCAAAGCTCCGACAAATCCACGCCGGCGCCCGCATGATGCGTGCTTTGGAGCGAGCGAGTCGGTTATTGGTACGTTGGGCGCCTTCGCCCTGCTGCCCATCAGGTGGATGATCCATGCAATTCGAATCCTATACGGTTCAACCCGGTGACACGCTGTTCAAGATCGCAGAGGAGTACTACGGCGACGGCAACCAATGGCGCCTCATCCACGCGGCCAACACCGACGTGATCAAGAACCCCGACGTGATCCAGGTCGGGTGGGAGCTCGCGATTCCACCGGCCGACTGGGTCCCGCCGAAGGGCGGTGGTGGCGGTAGCAGCTCGGGCAGCCTGCGGCGCGGGTCGAAGGGCGCCGCGGTTCGCGCGCTTCAATCGGATCTCGTCTCGCTCGGCTACGGCCTCGCGATCGACGGCGACTTCGGCTCCGGCACGGACGCCGCGGTGCGCGACGTTCAGGCGAACAATGGCCTGACGACGGATGGCGTCGCAGGGCCCAACACGCTGGCGACGATTGCGGCGCTGCTCGCGGGCGAGGAAGAGGAAGGCGAAGAGGAGGAGGGCGACGAGGAGGAAGAGGACGAAGAGAGCGAGGAAGAGGGCGACGAAGAGGAAGAGGCTGACGAAGAAGAGGAAGAGGGCGACGAGGAGGAAGAAGAGAGCGACGAGGAGGAGGAAGACGGCGAGGGGGATGAGGAAGAAGAGGACGAGTGAGCCGCGACTGCCATTGAGGCGAGGAGCGCGCCGAGATCTACGGCACGACAGCGATCCGCAGCGGCCGCTCCTCACCATCGACAATGTTCTCGCTGCTGCCGTCGGCTCGAGCATCGCGCCGACCTTGACGGCGGGCGCTACGTCGCCTGCGCGGGCGGCCGGGCCGGCTCCGCGGCGGGGTAGAACTGCCGTGCCCATTGCCTCATCGCGTGGATGGTGTGCTCGCCATCACGATAGAGCGGCTGCTCGAGATACGCCTTGTTCTCGGTGATGTAGATATCTTGATCGAGCTGCCGCCCGAAGTCGACCGTCGATGGAATGGCGATGAGCTGCGTCATGAGCTCTCCGAGCAGGCTGCGCCCGCGGGTCGCGGCGATCCCCCGGCTCGTGCCCGCCGCAGCGCGCGCGAGGTACCCAGGGATCTCCCGCGCGTGGGCACCCTCGGTGAATCGGCGAGCCATACCCCACAACCCCTGCTTTCCGCCGGCCTCGCGGAGGTGCGAGAAGAGCGCGGCGAGGGAGCGCAACGACGGGATTCGTCGCAGCGAGACGGTGAAGCGCAGGAGGGTCGTGTCTTCGTCGATGGGGGTCACGTGGGAGAGGACGAGGAACTCCATCTCTCCGATCGTCTGGTGTGCCACGGCGTAACCGAGGCCATGATAGTCGACCGTGAGGCGCGCGGTGTCGGACGCCTCCGGCCCGAGCTGCGCGGTGAGGCGCGACGTCTGGCGGAGGACGTGCCCCCTCGCCTCGACCTCGAAAGCCTGAACCGGAAAGCCGTGCACCGTGCCGAAATGCGCGGGATCTACACCATTTTCACGGATCTCCTGGCAATGGAAGCGCGCCACGCGATCGATCGAGTGGGGCCGTGTCCAGTCCGCCGCACCGGCCTGAGGGACGACCGGTAGCTCCCAGAATGGGGGTCTTTGCTGGGGATCGTACCAGACGAAGATCGCCTGGTTGACCTCGCGAACGGGCCAGCTCCGCACTCGGGCCTGCTGGGGGATGGGGCGCGTGGAATAGGGGATGTCCACGCAGCGCCCCGCGCCGTCGAAGGCCCAATGGTGAAATGGACACACGATCCCATTTCCCGCGACCGCGCCGGCGTGGCCCAGGTGGGCGCCGAGGTGCGGGCACAGGGCGTCGAAGACGCGAGCCACGCCGTCCTCGCCGCGGAAGAGCACGAGCTGCCGGCCGAAGGCGTCGATCGGTTTGACGCCGCCCTCGGTCAGCTCGTCGCTGTAGGCGACGGCGAACCAGCCGACCGGAAAAGGAGGGAAGGGATATCGATACGGTTGCTTTGCCATTGCTTAGCTTCTCGTCGATGCGGGGGAGACTTGAAGTGATGATGCTGGCGGTTCGAGCCAGCCACTGCCCGATCGATCTCACCACTCCGGATCAGCCGAATCCCCCCGCACACCACGATGCTCGCCAACTTTCCACCCATTCGCAAGCCCCAGCTTCGCCTCTCCCCGTATGGCCGGTCTGTCCAACCACCGCGCCCCTCAGCCGCTTTGACGCTCTCGCGAAGAGCACCCCCATGCCAAACGGGTCCGCGCCACGTTGGAGGAGCGTGGGCTCGCTGTTCGCGAGCTGATTTCGCAGGTCTCGCACCGTGACAAAGGCGTGGCGCCGCGGCCGGGTGCGGCGGCGTCGCAAAAGGTGCAGGCCGAACGGCTCGAGGCCATCCCCGGGCTTAGGGATGGGTTCAACGATGGGGATTCCATCGATCTCGCGCTCGACGACCATGAGGCGACGTCGGGTAGGCAGTCTTCGTCCAGAAACGATCGATGGACGTCGGCGGGATACCACGGATGAACGTGAACGGCGCGAATCCCCACCTGGGCCTTCACGTCAAAACGCGAAGGATGGGTCGTATCGAGTCTGTTGAATCGAGTCTGTTGATGGGAGTGATGGGATACGGCGGTACGCGCCATTCTTTGCGCTGCCCGGTCGCGGGGTCGATCACACAGCGCGCCGCGGTGAGGTCGTGGAGAGGGCCGACACGAGCGACGTCATCTCTCGCCGTGCTGAAAGTCTCCGCGCGTCGTCGCCCTCCGCCCTCGATTCGCCCCGCCTCCGCCTCGCACGCACCATTGGTTCGCGCGACCACGCCCGGCCAAACCTCGTCCGACCTGCCCGTGCCCGACCGTGGACCTTTGGGCCGACCTGCGATACGCCCGCTCCATGCCCGAGATTCGGATGCCCGCCGAGGTCAAATACCAAGCCGAGCTCGCCGCGCTGGCGCTCGCGGACAAGGCGCCCAAACCGCCGGGGTGGCGCCTGTCGCCGCGCGCGGTGGCGACGTACATCCTCGGCAGTGACACGCCCGTCGGCGGCGTGACGATCACGCCGAAGTACATCGGCGATCGAGCCATCGTCGAGGTCGCCATCGCCACGCTCGCCTCTGATCGCGCGCTCATGCTGGTGGGCGAGCCGGGCACGGCGAAGAGCTGGCTCTCGGAGCACCTCACGGCGGCCATCAGCGGCACGTCGACGCTCATCGTGCAGGGCACCGCGGGCACGAGCGAGGAGCACCTGAAATACGGGTGGAACTATGCGCTCCTCCTCGCGGAGGGCCCGTCGCATCGGGCGCTCGTGCCTTCGCCGATCCTGCGGTCCATGCGCGAGGGCAAGTTCGCCCGGTTCGAGGAGATCACGCGCACCGCGGCGGAGATTCAGGACTCGCTCATCTCCATCCTCTCCGAGAAGCAGATCGCCGTGCCCGAGCTGGGCGAGGTGGTGAGCGCCGAGCGCGGCTTCAACATCATCGGCACCGCCAACACGCGCGACCGCGGCGTCAACGAGATGAGCGCCGCGCTCAAGCGTCGCTTCAACTTCGTCACGGTGCCCGTGGTCGAGGATTTGGAGCAGGAGATTCGGATCGTCACGAAGCGCGAGGCCGAGCTGCGCAGCGATTATCAGGTCGGCGTGGAGCCGCCTGCGGAGCTCGCGAGCTTGCTCGTCACGATGTTCCAGGAGCTGCGCGCGGGGGTGACGAAGGACAAGAAGACGAAGGTGAAGCCGCCGGGCTCGGTGCTCTCGACGGCGGAGGCCATCAGCGTGCTCTTCAACAGCGGAATCCTCGCGCAGCACTTCGGGTCGGGCGAGGTGACGCCGGACGAGCTGACGCGCTCGCTCGTGGGCGCGATCGGCAAGGAGAGCGGCGACGATCTCAAGGTCTTCAAGGAGTACTGCGAGACCGTGGCCAAAGGACGGAGCGGCGCGTGGAAGCAGCTCTATGACGCGTCCAAGAAGAAGATCCGGTGAAGAAGCCTCGGTCGACATCCGGGGCTCGGCCCAGCAACGCTGAGCCCGGCCCCAAGCCCCGTCGCTCCGACGAGACCGCGAGCGCTCCGGCGAACGCGGCCTCGCTCACCGGCGTGCACCTCTTCCCGGTGCGTCACCACTCGCCGCGGTCGAGCGCCGTTCTCGCGGATTTCCTCGCGACGGTGCGGCCGGAGGCGGTGCTCATCGAGGCGCCGGAGGACGCCGAGAAGCTCCTGCCCGCGCTCGTCGATCCGGAGACGCGGCCGCCGGTGGCGATCCTCGGATATCGCACCGACGGTATGCCTTCTTCGTCGCTGTGGCCCTTCGCGGCGTATTCGCCCGAGTACGTGGCGGCCAAGTGGGGTGTCGAGCACGGGGCCAAGGTCGGCTTCATCGACATCCCCATCGCGCGCACCTTGGGCAACCACCGCGCGCCCCCGGCGGAAGACGAGCCCGACCGGGACATCGAAGAAGAAGAATTCGTCCCTGAAATGCCGGCCGAGCAGGAGCCCTTCGCGCCGCCGTTCAACATCCACGAGGCCTGCGCCGAGGCACGTGGATTCCGCTCCTTCGAGGAGTTTTGGGAGGCGTCTTTCGAGGCACCCAAGTATGACGCCAAATCGTTCCGCGAGGCGCTCATCGGGTATGCCGAGCTGGTGCGCGCCGTCGATCGCAGCGTGGTGCACCGCGCGCGCGATGCGTACATGGCGGGGAAGATTCGCGCCCTCCTCGGCGCGGGCGTCGCGCCCGAGCGCATCGTGGTCGTGGTCGGGGCCGCGCATGCGGCGGCGCTGGCGGCGGGCGAGATCGACGATCGCCTGCTCGCCGTGCTGCCCGATCCAGTGCAGACCGAGGCCACGCTCATCCCCTTCAGCTTTCCGCGGCTCGCGGAGCAGCTCGGGTATGGCGCGGGCAACCGCGCGCCGCAGTATTACCAGCGCGCGCACGAGGCGGGCTGCTCGTTCACGCGCGCCACGCTCGAGGTGCTGGTCGAGTTCACCGAGCACCTGCGCCTGCGCGGTTTCACCGCCTCGCTCGCCGACACCATCGAGGCCTATCGCTTGGCGGTGACGCTCGCGGGCCTGCGCGGCAAGGCCGAGCCCGGCCTCGACGAGGTGCGCGAGGCGACCATCGCCACCCTCTGCCGCGGCGACGCGACGCACGTCGACGGGTTCCTCTGGCCCAGCGTGATCGGGCGCAACGTGGGCAAGGTCGCGGGCAAGATCGCGAAGAACTCCCTGCAAGAAGAGTTCTGGCGCGAGGTGCGCGAGCGGCGCCTCCCCGCGACCGACTCGGTGGAGCAGTTCACGCTCAAGCTGCACAACCCGATCGAGGTGGGCACGAGCGTGTTCCTCCACCGGCTCCTCGTGGCCGGCATTCCCTACGCGTCGTTCAAGCGGACCCAAGCGCTGCGCGGGCAGAAGGCGAGCGCGGCGAGGCCGGAAGAGGCGACCCCCGAAGAGGCCTTGAAGCGCACCAACGAGGTTTGGGAGGCGCAGTGGACGCCTTCGACCGACGTGGCGTTGGTGCAGCAAATCGTGCTCGGCGAGACCGTTGCCGAGGTGGCCGCGCGCGTGCTGCGCGAGCGGCTCGATGCCGCGAAGTCTGCGGGAGAAGCGGCCGGCGTGCTCATCGAGGCCGTCGTCACCGCGAGCCCCGTGGCGGTGAGCGCGGCGCTCGACGCGTGCGAGCGCTTCGCCGCCACCGACGACGATCTGCCCTCGCTCGCCAGAGCCTGCGGTGTGCTCTCCACGCTGGTGTCCATGGGCACTTCGCGCAAGCACGTGGCCCACGGCGAAGAGGCGATTCCCGTCCTGTGCCGGGTCCTCTTCGATCGCGCGGTGCTGCGGGCCATGGATGGATGCCAGTGCGACGACGAGGCCGTGCAGGACGTCAAACCTGCGCTGAGCAGGCTCAACGAGGTCGCGCTGGCGCAGCCCATCGTGGATCGAAATGCTTGGATCACGGCCGCACGCGCCCTCGTGGAGAGCTTCGCCATCAACCCTTCGGCGGCCGGATACACCGCTGGGCTCTTGAGCCTGGCGCAGATCGTGAGTGACGAAGACGTGGCCCGCATCGTCGCCCTGCGCGTCTCCGACACGCTCGATCCCGTGCGCGCGGCCTCGTTCCTGGGTGGGTTCTTCGAGGTGAATGCCTACTCCTTGCTCAAGGATCGGGCCATCGTCGCGGCGCTCGACACCTTCCTCACCACCATCCCGACCGATCGCTTTCGCGACGCGCTCCCCGTCCTGCGCCGCGCCTTCGGCAGCCTCGGCGCCAACGAGCGGCGGCTGCTTTTGGAGAACGTGATCGGCGTGCGCAAGATCGGCGACAAAGCCAAAGAGGCGATCGCCGTGATTCAAGAGAAGGACAAGGAGACGCTCAAAGCGATGAACGCCGACCTCGCCAAGGCCATGGACGACTTGGACGATCTCCTATGAGCGATCCCAACGAGCTCGACCAAGCCGATCGCGACGCGCTCCTCCGCTGGCGGCTCGCGCTCGGGCCGGGCGCGGAGCGGGTCTCTCCGCAGTTCTCGCTCGACGCCTTGCAGTCGCTGGCCGCGAGCTACGACATCGACCCTTCGCGCGTCGGCGATCTCGATCGGGCGCTCTCCTTCGTTTACGACGAGGAGAAGGCCGGCCAAGGGCCTTCGCGTCCCTACATCCCCAAGTGGCTCACGGCGTTGCGCGAGTTCTTCCGCAACGACGTGGTGGCGCTGGTGCAGCAGGATGCGATCGAGAAGAAAGGCCTGACGGAGCTGCTCTTCGAGCCGGAGACGCTGCCGCTCCTGGAGAAGAACGTGGAGCTCGTGGCCACGTTGATCGCGGCCAAGGGCCTCGTGCCCGACACGGCGCGCGAGGCGGCCCGACAGATCGTGCGCGAGGTGGTCGAGGAGGTGCGCAAGAAGCTCGAGACCGAGATGCGCACCGCGGTCATCGGCGCCATTCGCCGCGACCGCACGAGCCCGCTCAAGGTGGCGCGCAACATCGATTGGAAGCGCACCATTCAAAAGAACCTCCGCGGCTGGGACGCGGCGCGCCGCCGCCTCCTGCCGGAGCGATTCTACTTCTGGGCCAACCAAAGGCGGCGCCACGAGTGGGACGTCGCCATCCTCGTCGATCAGTCGGGCTCGATGGGCGAGAGCGTGGTTTACAGCTCCATCATGGCGGCCATCTTCGCCTCCATCGACGTCCTGCGGACGCGCCTTCTGTTCTTCGACACCGAGGTGGTCGACGTCACGCCGATGCTCACCGATCCGGTCGACGTGCTCTTCGCCGCGCAGCTCGGCGGCGGCACGGACATCAACCGCGCGGTGGCCTATGCGCAGGAGCGATTCATCGAGCAGCCCGAGAAGACCTTGATGCTGCTCATCAGCGATTTGGAAGAAGGCGGCGACCGCGCCGCGCTCGTGGCGCGCATGCAGCAGCTCGTGGACAGCCGGGTGAAGGTGGTTTGTCTGCTGGCGCTCACCGATGCTGGCAAACCGTCTTACGACCACCAGATCGCCGCCCGCCTCGGCAAAATGGGAATCCCCTGCTTCGGGTGCACACCGAAGCTCCTCCCCGGCGTCATCGAGCGGGTGATGAAAGGGCAGGATCTCGCGCCGCTCTTGGCCGAGGCCGAGAACGAGAAGCGTTGACGGGGACGGCCCGCCGGGGCTCGTCGATTTCCGACACCTCCTGTCGAAATCGACGAGCAGGTGCGCCCCGACGTTTCGTCTGGCGACGTCGCGCGCAGCGCCATTTCACACCATTGCCCCAAGGTCTCTCGATCCAATCGACGCGGGTGCCGGCGATTCGCAATGGCCGGAAGAGCGGCTCACCGGCGTTCGCAACATTCCGGCCTCTGTCCTGATGGCCGAATCCGGCGCCAATCGACTGGTCCATCCCCGAGGGGCCGGGTACGTATGCGCGCCGGGGCGAACCGGAAATCCGGAAAGAGACAGATAGCGAGACGGGCCTCGCTGCCGAGCCGCGCGACGGCTCACCGGCGGTGATCCGCGTGCTCGCCGGATGGGAGAGCGCCGCTCTTCCGTCTCCAAGCCATTTGTCTCCGGAACCACAGCCAACAGGAGAGATCTCACATGATCGTTCGCGGTATGCTCGTCAGACCCATCTTTGCTTGCTTCGCCGTCGTGACGCTCGTCGCCTCCGGGATGGGAGGCTGCAGTGCGCAGGTCGGCTCGGAGAGCGCCGACGGCGAGGACGTGGAGAGCACCGCGCAGGCGCTCACCACACCTCCGCCGGGGACTCCGCACTACCGGCCCACGTGCACCAACACGGGCGATCACACGTCTCGCAATCCGGGCGCGCCGTTGCACGAGGCCGGGGCTTGCCCAGTGCCCGATGCGTTCACCTTCACCGACGCGGTCAGCGCTTGCGTGGCCGACGTGAAATACTTCGGTTACGATTGCTCCGATTTGCCCGACGGCAACCACGTCTGGACGAGCTACTACGGGTGTTGCGAGGCGACGTGCTCGGACGGGATCAAGAACCAAGGCGAGACGGGCATCGATTGCGGCGGCCCCTGCGCGCCCTGCACCTGTCCGGCGGGCAGCGTCGATTCGAGCGGCTTCTGTTGGGTCGTCAACATGGGTGAGTCCAGCGCGACCGCGACGTGTGCGCGCGTGGGGCTGACCGGCAGCAACGGCTTCGTTACGGGGCTCACGTGGACGCCGGCGATCCTCGCCGACGTGAGCGCCAAGCTCGGCTGTGTCGATGCCGGCGACACGGGGTGCTGCGCCCAGAGCATGTGGTTCCAAGCCTCCAACAACACGTGCTTCACCGACAACTTCTCCGCCAACGTCGGAGGCGCGGACTTCTTCAACTGGTCGGGCCAGCGCCTCCCCGGCCAATTCGCGGTCGACGCCTGCGATCACCCGTGAGCGCAAGAGCGGCTCATCGACTCTCCTGCCCCCATCATGGCTTCTCCGGGAGCATGGATGTCCACCGCCCGAGCCCAACGATGGATTTGATTCCATGTCTCCCTGGCGCCACATCCGCATGAAGCGATAGCCCGAGAGCGCGTCTGCTCGTGTGCCCGAGCGTCACGCCGCCCGGGCAGCGTCGGCGATCGTCGCGAGCGGCCGGGCTGCACGCATCTTGGCCAACGACTCGACGAGCGCGCCCGCGAACGGCCGCGCCTTCGCCGGCAGCTTCGGCTCGAGGGCGACCTTGGCACGCACCGCCCACAGCATCGCCGCGGCCGTGGCGAGCGAACGCGGCCTCATCGCTTCGTACGCAGCGGCCACTGCGGCACCGAACACGAGGTGCGCCGCGATCGCGTAGGCGTGCGTCTTCAATGGATAGGCCGTCGGCCCGGCGCTCAGTCGAAACGCGGGCAGCACGATGTCGTCTCCAACCACCCATGCGCCGAGCCCATACGCCGCGGCGCCGAGGGGGCCGCGCAGGACCGGCGCGCTCTCGCGGAGGAGCCCGTACGCTGCGCCGAGCGCGGCACCGAAGGCGTAATGAACGACGACGCCGCTCGCCTCCCGGGACTCGGGCGCGAGGTGCCTTTGCATCATGCACTCCACGGTGCGGCGCGCGACCGTCTGTGTCGCGGTCTCTTCACGCTGCTCGGCCTCCGGCGGCGAGAAGGCGCTTTGGGGCGTCTCCGGCGTGATCGCGGCGGTCGCCCGGAAAAACAGATCTTGCGCGGCGCTGCCGACGGCCCCGGCGGCGAGGCCGCGGACGACCGCGCCGAGCGGGGTCGGACGAACGTGTCTCATGACAATCCCCTTTTCGACCATCGAGGGAGCCGGACCGGAAAGCTACGGTGCTCCGATGGCCGAAAGCGAGGCGTGCAATCGAGAGGCCGCCGCGCCGGCGAGCGAGCGCTCGCTATCGCTCATCGCTCGATGGCGCCGCGAAATGCGGCCAGCGCCTTCTCGTCCAGCGCGCCGCCCACGAACACCACCTGTCCGTGCCGATCGAGCACGAGGGTCGCGGGCAACCGCTTTTGCCCGAGCGCGTCGGCGAGCTCGAGCTTCTCGTCCACGAGCTGCATGTATTTGAGGCCGTGGGCCCGCGCAAAGGCCGCTGCCTTCTCGCGCGGCTCGCCGACGTCGACGCCGATGACCACGCCGCCGGTCGCGTGCGCGCGCTCCTCCAGGCGGTTCAACGCGCCGAACTCGGTGGCACACGCTTCACACCACGTGGCCCAGAAGCTCACGAGCGCAGGCTTGCCGGCGGCGGCCTGCTCCAACCGAACGGCGCTGTTGTCGAAGCCCACGAGCGACACCTGCGGCAGCGCGTGCGCCTCGCCCGGAGGCGCCTTCGACGATGCCTGAGCGACGGTGCCCGCCGCGTGATCTCCCGCTCCCTCGACCGCCGAACAACCGATGACGAACGTCAGAAAAGCAATCCAAGTCCGCACGAGAGGACGCTAGCACGCAGATCGTTCGATCGAAAGTAGCGCTCCGCCGCGACATCGACGCGCAAGGTCTTCGCGAAACGGACCGGCATCTCGGCTACGATCTTGAAGCCGGCGGTGTGCGCGTCGAGATCGGCGAGATCGCTGTCGGCCGTGGCGAGCGTGAAATTCGGGGTCGCGCGCGTGGTGAAGAACGTCGGCGCCGTCTGCTTGTGAAAGCGATAATTGGCGCGCGCGTACACCCATGAAGCGATGCGCTGATAGAGCTCGAGCTCCATGGTGTGGGCGCGGATACCCCAGTCGTCGACGTAGAAGCGATAGAAGCCGTGCGCGGATCCGTTCCACGGGAGCCATTGGGCGATGCGGCCCACGAGGGCGTGGCGAACGCGGCCTTTGGGCAAGATCTCGAGGGCCACGTCACCCGTCGTGAGCGGCACCGTGTTCCATCCATTGGAGAGCTGGCCGCGCTGGAGGGTGATGCCGTAATCGATGTGACCGATGGTGGTCGGCGAGAGGACTTGGGTGAGGCCCACGCTGCCGCTCAGCGAGCTGCGCGCGGTGTGACCGTCGTGCTTGCCGGCGAGCGTGTATTTGTCGAACCAATCGGCGATCTGGTTCACGCTCGCTTCGAGGACGGTGTTGTCCTCCGCGAACGATCGGGTGAAGCCGAAGCCCAAGTTCCAGGAGCGCCAGTTCTCCTCGTTGTGCATGCCGCTGCGCGCGATGAGGTTCACCTCCGGGCTCCACTTGTAGGTGGTGGTCCAATCGAAGGATCCAGCCTCGTTGGTGCGCGACGCGGTGCTCACCACGTCGATGGCGTCGGGGGACGCGGCGGTGACGATGTCGATCGGGATCCAGACCCGATGCGTGAGCTTGTCACCCTGCTTGATGACCGCCTCGAGCTGCGGCTGCTCTACGCGCAGCGCTTGATCACCGGGCCCGCCCGGCGGCCCGCCGCGCGCTTGGTAGCCGGTGCCGCTCTGCTCGAAATGCGTGTAGCGCAGGCTGAGCGACTCGAGGCGAATGTACGGCGGCGGCTTGCCCAGGATGTCGGCGTCGGAGAACGAGGGCTTGGCCTCGTCCGCGCCGGCGAGGGCCGCCATCGCGCTCACCGCGAGCGCCGCGAGCGGTCCCGCAAACCTCACTGACAGGCGCATCCGCCGCCTGCGGTGAGCCCATCTCCGCCGGCCGCCCCCTCCCGCGTGCTGTAGAGCTTCTGTTTGCGGTGCGTCTCCAGCGAGTCCTGGGAGAACGCCATCATCGGATCGGCGAGCTTCGCGCGCCGGTTCTGCGGCACCACGACACAGCCGGTCACGCTCACGGCGAGCAAGACGAAGAGAACGTGCTTCATAGGATTCCACCGACGGAGAGGCCCGTCACACCGCCGCCGAAGAGCGGCGCGACATGAAGCCCGGTGCGAGGCTTCGCGGCGCGCTCGCGCGCGCGTCCCCCCGCGAGCGCCACGTCGACGAGGCCGAGCGCGGCGCCGAAGACACCGACGCTGAAGAGAACACCGAACGTCGTGCGCGTGACCGTGGTGCCGGCGAAGACGGCGTCGGGGTTGACCGACGTCAGCGCGATCATCGCGATCTCCGCGGCCACCGGCGCGGCCCCGAAGACCGCGGCGCGCGCATACTCGCCGACGACGATGTGACTGATGATGGGAGAGAGCGCGAGCCCTGCGCCGGCCACGAGGAAGCCGGCGTTGCGCGCGGGCCGCGTGGCGCCGTCGGCGGTGCGGAGCGCGCCGAGCCCGAGCGGGATCAGCGCGGTGGCCGCGCCCGCCGCCAGGGCCACGCCGACGGGAGGCTCCGCGACGAGCACAGGCTCGCTCGGCGGCGCAGCGGCCGCTTGCAGAGGGGCCGCCGTCGCGAAGACGGTGAGCGCGAGGACGAGGGGACGCCGCACGCGCGCAAGCTACCAGCGGCCTCCGAGGCGGGCCAAACGCGCGACCAATGCGATCGCCGTCACTTCTTCGGCGGGTTGTCGCGGAACCACTGCACCGTCTCGCGCACGGCCTCGCGGTGCGGCGTGAACTGGCCGGCGCCGAACGCTTTGTCGAACTTGCCGTGGTCGAACAGATACGGCCTCTCCCACTGATAGAGCATCTCGGCGAGCTCGCGCATGATGGGCACGAAGAGGCCGAGCGCCGAGAACACGAGGCTCGGTGCCTCGCCCACGTTGGGCTTCTGCCCGGCCTCTTCGAAGATCATCGTGCACAGCTCACGTTGCGTGATCGTCGGCGCGCAGGGCAGATGCCACGCCTGCCCCATGGCCTCGTCGCGCTCACCCAACGTCACGAGCCCGCGCGCGAAGTCCTTCACGCAGATGAACGTGTGCGGATGATCGAGCTTGCCCATCACGCTCACCTTCTTGCCGGCGAGCGCTGGATAGAACACCCGATCTCCGTAGATCGTCGTGAGCGCCGCCTCCGGACCATAGAAGTCGGGCGCGCGGCCCAAGGCCACACGGACCCTTCCCTTCTCGTGCGCCTCCATCGCCATGCGCGCGAGCGCGGCGCGGATCTTCCCTTTGCGCGTGTCGGCGACGTGGGGCCGATCTTCGGTCATCGGGCCGTCGACGGGCCCGTACATGTACACGCTCTCGGCGCTCACGAGCTTCGCCGACGCGGAGGCCGCGCCCTCGATGACGCCGCGCTGGATGGGTGGATAGAGATCGGCCCACTTGGTGTAGTCGGGCGTGGCCGTGTGATAGACGACGGCCGCGCCTGCGCACGCAGCGCGCGTCTGCGCTGGATCGGCGGCGTCGGCTTTGAACGCCTCGACGCCGGGCAGGGCGCCTTCGCCGCGGCGGCTCACGATGCGCGTGCGGCGGCCCTTCTTCACCAGCTCGCGGGCGATGGCGCGGCCCAGCGCGCCTGCGCCGAAGACGACGTGAAGCTCGTTCGCGGTGCTCATGAGGCCGACGATAAGGGCCGTGCCTTCATTCCGCGAATGGATTGCCATGATAGCCTCCATCACCACCGTGAATCTCGCGCAGCTCGACTTGAACCTCCTCGTCACGCTCGCGGCGCTGCTCGAAGAGCGCAGCGTGACCCGCGCGGGGCAGCGCCTCGGCCTCAGCCAGCCGGCGGTGAGCAACGCGCTCGCGCGCCTCCGCGAGGTGCTCGGCGATCCGCTCCTCGTGCGCAATGGATCGCGCATGGTGCCCACGCCGCGCGCCCTCGAGATGGCCCCGCTCCTTCGCGAAGCGCTCGCGGCCGTGGAGCGGGCCGTCGCGCTCCCGGCCGCGTTCGCGCCGAGATCGGCGACCGATCGCTTCACGCTGGCGGCGACCGACTACTTCGAGATGGTGCTGCTGCCCGCGATCGTGGCGCGCGTGAGCGCGGAGGCGCCGCGCGTGTCGCTCGACGTGCGGCCCATCGGGGAGAGCTCGCCGCTCCCCGCGATCGCGTCGGGCGAGATGGATGGAGCGCTCGGCGTGTTCTTCGATCTGCCCTCGGGCTTTCGCAAGAAGGCGCTCGGGCACGAGCGCTTCACGTGCGTGCTGCGCCGCGGCCACCCCGCGCTCAAGCGGAAGAAGTCCCTCGATCTCGCGACCTACGCCGCGCTCCCGCACGTGCTCGTGGCGCCAAGGCGCACGGGGCCCGGCGCGGTGGACAATGCGCTCGCGGCCCAAGGCCTCTCACGTCACGTCGCCCTCACCGTCTCTCATTTCCTCGTGGCGCCGCTGGTCGTCTCGCAGACGGATCTCGTAGCCACGTTGCCCGAGCGGGCCGCGCGTCTGCTCGCCGGAGAGCTCGCGCTCGAGCTGATCACGCCGCCCGTCTCGCTCTCCGGATTCGAATTCTGTTTTCTCTGGCACGATCGCACGCACGACAGCGCGCCGCACCGCTGGCTGCGTACGGCCATCGCCCCCACGAAACGGCGGGGCAACGTGGCGCGAGACGACGGCTCCGCGCATCGCTGACACGAGGGAACGCGCCCGCGTTACGCGCGCCGAACGAGCTTGGTTCCATGGACGATCGATATCGTCACGTCGGCGAAACGGCGCTTCCGGGCGCGCGCATTTGTCTCCTACCATCGATTCATGCGTAGACTCTTCGTTGCGTCTCTCTGCCTCATCGCAGCTTGGACCGTCGCGGCCGTCTCCGCGTGCGACGCCGACACCACCGAGACGTGCCTCGCCGGGCCGTGCACCGGCGGCTCCGGTGGAACCGCGGGCGCGGGCGCCGCCGCGGCGTGCTCGTCCACGCCGAAGACGGGTGAGATCCCATGTGACGTGTTCGCGATCATCCACGCGAGCTGCAACCCGTGTCACACCGATCCGCTCGCGGGCGGGGCGCCCTTCCCCATCCTCACGTATGCGGATACACAGGCCGAGTTCCACGCGGGGAAGCTCGTATTCCAGCAGATGTACGATCAGATTCAGCCCGGCGCCGCGCCGCAGATGCCGCTGGGTGACGTGATGATGAGCGACGCCGATCGCAAGACGCTCAGCGATTGGCTCTCTGCCTGCACGCCGCCGGCGCCCGCGGGGATGGGCTGCGGATGTCCAGGCCCCGGCTGCGATTGATTCGCGCAACCGATTGTCGCCATAACGCCTCTTCGGGCGAGGCGCGCAAACACCCCTTTACGCCTGCACCCCCTTCACCATAAACCGGCGCCATGAGCACCGCGCCCGCGCGCCGGCGGCAGAGCTTCGTCCGCGCCAACCTGCGCATCATCCTCGGTGGCCTCGTCCTCGCGGGGATCGCCGGGAGCATGGTGGTGAAGCGACTCCAGCCCTTGCCCGCCGCGGTCACGGAGGTGGTGCGCGGCAAGGCGGTCGACGCGGTGTACGCCACCGGCACGGTCGAGGCCGACGATCGCGTGAACGTGAAGGCCAAGACGAGCGGCAGCATCGCGGAAGTGCTGGTGAAAGAGGGCCAAGCCGTGAAGAAAGGCGACCTCTTGGCCCGCATCGACAACCCGGTGGTGACCTTCGATCTCAAGCGCGGGCAAGCCGATCTCTCGGCCGCCACGGCGCAGGCCGGCCCGAGCGCGCCGCAGCTCGCCGCGCTGCGCGCGCAGGGCGACGCCATCAAGGCCGACCTTCAAACGGCCCGAGCCGATCTCGGGCGCATCGACACGCTGGTGAAGAGCGGCTCGGTGGCCGAGGCCGATCTCGATCGGGCGCGGGCCCGCGTCACCCAGCTCGAAGGGCAGCTCGCCGCCAACGAGGCGCAGCAGCGCGCGCTGCGCATCGATCTCGAGGCCAACGCGCAAAGGCAGCAGGCGGCCGTGCAATCGCTCGCTTCGCGGGTGAGCGACACCGAGGTGCGCGCGCCGCTCGACGGTGTGGTGCTGGCCAAGTCGGTGGAGATCGGCGAGGTCGTCGCCATCAATCAAACGCTCTTCAAGATCGGCGACACGAGAAACCTGATTCTGGAGGTCTCCGTCGACGAGGCCGACGTGGCCCGCGTGCACGACGGGACGGGCGGTGTCTCGCCATCACCCGCTGCGGTGAGCCTTTATGCGTTTCCCAAAGAGGTCTTCCGCGGCAAGGTGTTCGACGTGCTGCCCGACGCCAACCGCGATCGGAAAGCGTTCCTCGCCAAGGTGCGGCTCGACAAGCCCCCTCCCGGCCTCCGCAGCGGGATGAGCGCCGAAGTGAACATCATCGCGCGCGAGGAATCCGGCGTGCTGCTCGCGCCCAGCGAATCCGAGACCGACGGGGTCGTGTGGGTGGTGAAGGGCGGACGCGCCCGTAAACAGAGCGTGAACGTGGGGATTCGCGATCTGCTCCGCGTGCAGATCCTGAGCGGCCTCGACGAAGGTGATGCGGTGGTGGTCGAAGGGCAGGACAAGCTCAGCGAGGGCGCGCGCGTCGCCGCCACGGTGAAGCCCGCGGACAAGCTCAAGCCCCTTCCCGATCAGAACCAACCGGCGCAGACCCCGAATCGCTAGGAGCCCGCGTGAACCGCGTCGTCCTCTTCATCGCGCTCCGCCAGCTCTGGGATCGGAAGCTCCTCAACGGCATTGCCGTGCTGGGCGTGACGCTGGGCGTGCTCACGCTCATCGGCATCAACGGCATCATGCAGGGCTTCCAGGTCAAGTTCATCAGCAACATCATCAAGATCAGCCCTCACGTCACCATCTTCGACAAGCAGCTCCGGCCGGCGCCGCCGATGCTGGCCCGCTACGAGGACGATTTCGTGACCGCGCGCGTGGCGCACGAGACGCCGAGCGATCGGCAGCTCCGCATCAACCGGCCCGCCGAGATCGTGCGCGCGCTGGAGCGGATGGATGGAGTCGTGGGCGCGGCCGGCGGCCTCGTGGGCTCGGCGGTGCTCGCCATCGGATCCAAGGAGTATCCGGTGGATCTGCGGGGCATCGATCCGCCGCGCCAAGATCGGGTGACGCCGATCAGCCAATACATCGTGAAGGGCAATTATCGCGCGCTCGCGGCCTCGCCCGACGGCATCCTCCTCGGCTCCGGCGTGGCCAAGAAGATGGGCGCGCACTTGGACGACATCTTGGTGGTGAGCTCGGCGCTCGGGCCCAAGCTGAACCTCAAGGTGGTGGGCATCTTCGACGCGGGGATTCCGCCCGTCGACAACATGCGGGTCTACGTGACCCTGCACAACGCGCAAACGCTGCTCGCCAAGCACGACATCGTGGGGCGCATCGACATCAAGCTCGCCGACGAGACCACGGCGCCCGCGTTCGCCGCGGCGACCGAGCGCATGTTCGGCTACGACGCCGAGAGCTGGCAGGAGACGAACGCCAACTTCCTCGGCCTCTTCGCCATGCAAAACAGCATCATCGGCTTCGTGGTCGGCGCCATCCTCTCCGTGGGCGGGTTCGGCATCTTGGCGATTCAGATCATGATCGTCCTCCAGAAGACGCGCGACATCGCCATCCTCCGGAGCGTGGGTTTCCGGCGCAACGACATCCTCATGGCCTTCCTGCTTCAAGGCGCCATCATCGCGCTCATCGGCGCGGTGGTCGGCGACGTCGTCGGGCATTACGTGCTGGTCGCGCTCTCGCATTTGAAGACGCATCAAGAAGGCCTCGTGAAAAGCGAGACGTTCCTCGTGCACGACGATCCGCGCTTCTATTGGTACGGGGCGGGCTTCGCGCTCTGCGTGGGTATCGTGGCCAGCATCATCCCGGCGCTGCGCGGCTCGCGCGTGGAGCCGGTCGACGTGCTGCGAGGTCAGCTCGGATGAGCGCGCCGATCGACGAGGTGCCGGGATCGGGGCCGGCCTTCACGATGCCGGTGCGACCGTGGCCTCCGCCCGGCCGCGTGGTGCTGGAGGCGCGCGGCCTCGGGCGCGAGCTCGGCACGACCATGAAGACACCCGTGCTCACCGACATCGATCTCTCGATTCGTGAGGGCGAGTTCGTGAGCCTGACCGGCTTCTCCGGCTCGGGCAAAAGCACGTTGCTCTATCTGCTCGGCGCGCTCGATCGACCGACCGTGGGCGCCGTGCTCCTCGACGGCGAGGACATCGGCGCGCTCGACGACGACGATCGCGCCGAAGTGCGGAGCGACAAGCTCGGCTTCGTCTTTCAATTCCACTTCCTCCTGCCCGAGTTCTCGGTGCTGGAGAACGTGATGATCCCCATGCTCCGCCGCGGGCGCCGCACGCGCGACGACGCCGAGGACAAGGCCGTGCGCGTGCTCGAGCGCATGGGCCTCGGCACGCTCTTGGAGCGACGGCCCAATCAGCTCTCGGGCGGGCAGCAACAACGGGTGAGCATCGCGCGCGCGGTGGCCAACGATCCCCGCATCATCCTGGCCGACGAGCCGACAGGCAACCTGGACTCGAAGAACGGCGTGGTGGTGATGGAGGTCTTCGAGCAGCTCGTGCGCGAAGAGGGCCTCACCATCGTGATGGTCACGCACGAGCGGAGCTTCGCGCAGCGGACGTCACGTCAAGTGGTGCTGCGCGATGGGCGGATCGTGGCGGATATCGATCAGCGGCCGAAAGAGTGATGCGCGTCCGGCCGATGGAACGATGAATGTGACCGAGGAAGCGTCGCGCGCGCCGTGACGCACGACGCACAGCAGCGTCATCGGTCACATTCAAGCGGCGCAGGCGACGCGGCCGTAGTGCAGGTCGGCGGCGAAGGTGAGGATCTGCCGGGCAACGGCGCCGACGTCGTCGAGATAAGGCGCGTGGCCGAGGCCTTCGGGCTCCGAGACGAAGGTGTGCGCGGGCAGGTGGCGGCGGAAGAACTCGTAGTGCTCGCGCGGGAGGATGCGCTCGTCGCGGCCCCAGAGGAGCATCACCGGCATGCGCAGCGCGGAGAGCTGCTCGGGCCGGAGGAGATCTTGCGGCGCAATGGCGGAGAGGAGGCCGCGCACGCGCGGGTCGCTGAACTGACGGCGCACGCCCCACGCGAAGAGGTGACGCATCGGGTTCGGCCGGGCGAAGAGGCGATCGACGAAGTCGAGCGCGGCGCCGTGGGTGCCGAGATCGAAGCCGCGCACGAAGCGACGGAGCTCGTCCTCATCCATCGAGGCGCCGCTCGGCGAACAGAGGATGAGGCCGCGGACGCGCTCGGGCCGCGCGAGCGCGTAATGCACGGCGGCGATGCCACCCATGGAGTTGCCGAAGACGATCGAAGGCTCGTGGACCACGGCGTCCATGGCCTCGACGAGCGCCTCCTTCATCGCCTCGGGGCGCATCACGGGCGGCGGGTCGCTGAACCCGTGGGCCGGCATGTCGGGCGCGACCAGATGACGCACCCGACCGCGAAGGCGATGAAGCAACGGGAGGAAGTGAACGCCCGCCGAGCTGATGCCGTGCAGAAGGACGACCGGCGGCAGCGCACCCCGGCCGCGACCTTCGAGCACGTGGACGCGGCCGGCCGAGGTCACCACATGCCGACTACGAAAACCATTGAGGCGAAGCGAGGTCCGAGCGAGCTGGTTGGTCAGGGCAAGCAAGGTCTCTTCCTCCCTTTTCGAGCCGATCCAGTGGAGGTGCAGGCGCCCACGCGACATCGATCGTATACCATGCCCCCTCCCGGCAACTCCAAATGGCCGGAGTCGAAAACGTGCACAAACCGAAGTGGGAACAGGGCAACCTCCTCAAGTGGTTGCACAAGCGTCAGCATGTGACCTGGGGCACCGATCCTGGTGAGTACGATCCCGACGAGGTGAAGCGGACTCTCCCGACGGTGAAGAAGCTCTTCGGCCCGGGCCGGTACTTCGGGGTCGACGTCAAAGGCTGGGAGAACGTGCCGGATGCGCCGGTGATGGTCGTCTCCAATCACTCCGGTGGCACCACCATCCCCGATGTCTGGGGTTTCCTGTCCGCGTGGTACCAGAATTACGGCGTGCACCGACCGCTGCACCCGATGGCGCACGAGATCATTTTGTCGACGCGCCTGACCGGAGAATACTTCGCGCGCCGCGGCGTGCTCCGCGGCAACCGCGAGGTCGCCATGTCCGTGCTGCGCGATTGGCGGCGCGATCTGATGGTGATGCCCGGCGGCGATCTCGACACCTGGCGTCCCTACCGCGAGCGCTACAACGTGCGCTTCAGCGGCCGCACCGGCTACGCGCGCACGGCGCTCAAGGCGGGCGTGCCGATCGTGCCGGTGGCGCACGCGGGCGCGCACGAGACGTTGATCGTGATCTCCGACGGCCGCCGCTTCGCCCGCGCGCTCGGCTTACCCGCGATCGCGCGCGCCAGCATCTGGCCCGTGCACCTCTCGCTGCCCTGGGGCCTCGCGATCGGACCGTGGCCGCACATCCCCACGCCGGCGCGGCTCCGCTACCGCATCGGCGCGCCCGTGTGGCCGCGCGTGAAGCTCGCCCCCGACGAGGAGCCGAGTGACGAGATCGTGCGCGAATACGACGCGGCCGTGCAATCGGCCGTGCAGCTCCTCCTCGACGAGCTGCGCGAGGCGACGTAGCGACACGGATTTCGTGACAGTGCCTGCTGCCACTTTCGTTCATCACCGGCGTGGCGCGGTTCGATGATAGCGTGACGAGGATGATCGGCTCGATCTCCGCGGCTCGCCCGACACGCTCGTCTCCGGTGCGGCTTGGCGTTGCCGCGGCGGCCTTCGTGACAGCCGCTCTCTCGGTGCTGCCGGCGCGCGCCGAACCGCCGCCCAGCAACACCGAGCCTCCGGTCGATTGCACGAAGCCCGGCCCGGGCCGCGTCCCCGTGGTCGTCGCCGTGGGCGCCGAGCCGGTGCATCTCGAGACGCTGCCACACGTCTTCTTCGACCCACCGGGCAGCCAAAATCGCAAGGTGAAATGGGGCACCCGCTGCCTCGACGCCCCCGACACCCGCTTCACCTGCCAGGGGAGCTGCACGCTTTACGTGCACCCAGGTCATTATGCGCTCTCCTGGCCCTCGGTGATGGGCTCGTACTCGGGCCCGCTCGCGATCGGCGCCGAGGGCGCCACCTTGAAGCTGTGGCAAGGGCACGAGCCCACGGCCATCGCGGGCTTGGCCCTGGCGGGCGTAGGTGCCTTGTCCGCGCTCGGCACCACGATCGCCATCGTGGTCAAGAACAGCGCGACGAGCTGGACTCCCTACGTGGCCGCCGCCATCGCCTCGGGAAGCACCATGGTGGTGGGCCTCGTCACGGCATTCATCGCCATGCCCCGCGTCTCCGTCGGCCCTCGGGCCTCGACCACAGCAACGCTGTCGGCCGCACCGGTGCCCGGCGGAGGCGTGGTGTTCGGTAGCTTCGCATTCTGAGCGATTGCCAATCACCGAGCGTGATCGTCCGTCGGAATCAACGCAAAGGCGCAAAGGCGCAAAGACGCAAAAAGACGAGAGTTGATGCTCGGGCTCGTCCCGAGCGAGACATCAACCCATCTTTCCTCTCCCGCCTTTTTGCGTCTCTGCGCCTTTGCGCCTTTGCGTTAAAATCTCTCTCCAGCCATCGGTCACTCGACATCTCGAGACCACAAAACGGCTGCGCCGGAGCTCTCGCCCCGGCGCAGCCACCGTCATGGCTTCGGTCTCTCCTTCAACCGCTCACGGGGCGGGGAGCGCGGAGCCCTCGGCGGGTTCGCCCTGCTGCTGTTGCTGCTGCTTCTCGCGCATCTCGCGCAGGCGGCGCGGGTGCTCGCGCGGCGGGGGCGCGTTGGGGTCGGGCGTCTGGACGGCGTAGGCCGAGGTGAGATCGAGGGCCACGTTGGCGGTCTCACCCGACTTCACCTCGACGCCGGTGCCGGCCGGCGTCGACATCACGCTCACCAGGTAAGCGCCGGGCGGGATCGAAGGCACCTTGAAAGAGCCGTCGGCGGCGGTCACGGGGAAGTACATGGCGACACCGGCGTTGCGACCATGGTTCGAGGCGACGAGGAGACGGGCGCCGCCGATGGGCTTCGTGCCCGCGGAGACTTTGCCCTTGAGCTCGCCGTTGCCTTGACCGAAGAGCGAGATATCGAGCTTCGTCGTCGCGTTCTCGCGAATCTGCACGAACTTGAGCGCGCTCTGCCCCTCGTGATCGAGCTGGATGCGGAAGGTGCCGGCCGGGAGATCGTCGAAGCGATAGTGGCCCTCGGCGTCGCTCACCGCGTTCACGATGCCCACGGCGCGCTCGGTGATGTTCAAGCGAGCGCCCGGGATGGGCTTGCCGTCGGCGCGGCGCGCGATGCCTTCCACGCTGCCGCCGGGCGACATGACGAGCTTGATGGGCGCGATCTTGCTGCAATCCTTGGCGTCCACGGTCATCGAGGTGGCGGCGTTGTCACCATCGTAGCCACGGAGGAGGACAGCGCCCTTCGGCACGTGCTCGAGGCGGAAGGTGCCATCATCGTCGCTCACGGACTGCGTCGAGGCCTGGAGAACGGGGTCGGTGATCGAGCCGGAGGTCAAACGCTCCTCGGCGTTCACGAGCACCTTGGGGAGCGGCTTACCCTGCTTGTCGACGACCGTGCCTTCCAGCGTGCAACCCTCGGTGAGGGTGATGGTGAGATCGTGCGTATCGATCGGACGGAGCTGGATGGGCGCCGAGAAACCAGGCGCGAAATCGGGCGACGAGGCGCGCACGACCACGGGCCAGGCGGGGAGCTGATCGACCAGGAAGGCGCCCTCCTTGGAATCGAAGCTCTTCGACCAGAGCGCGGGAGGCGCCGGGGCATCACCGGGCACGGCGGAGATGACATCGACCGTGAACTTCTTCACGGGACGTCCCTTCTCGTCGACGACACGGCCATTGATCTTGCCGCTCGTCGGCAGCACCACGGCCACCGATTGGCCGGTGTGGGCCACCACCGACGTGGGGCCAAAGCCCTCTCCAGAGACGTTGAGCTGATACGTGCCCTCGGCGAGCGAGACCTCGAAGGTGCCGTCTTCACCGCTCTGGGCCGAGCCGATCGAAGAGGCCATGTTGCCGGCGACGTCGTACGTCAGGGCCGCGATCTTGGCGCCCGCGATGAGGTTGCCGTCCGGGTCGTAGACGGTGCCGCGGATCGAGGGGCGCTCGTCGGCGGCCGCTGCGGGCGCCGCGGACGAAGTCACGATCGAGCGGTTCTTGTAAGAGCTCTTGGTGGCGGCGGAGGCCCCGCGGTGCCGGAGCGCGCTCGGCCCCTTGCTGCGGGTGAGGAACAAAGCCAATGCGCTCGCGAGGATCGTCACCGCCACGACGGCGATCCACACGCGCCCCGTGCTGCGCTTCTCTGGAAGCTTGTGCGAAGTCGAAGCCTTCATGTGGTCAGAACCCCCTTGTACCGAGTCCGGCGGAGCGCCGGAGAGGAGGAGAGCAGACGAGGCGGCGACCGGAGCCCTCTCGGCCCCGGCGCCGCGCTCTCATGGTGTCTGCCGCGGTGAGCGGTGCCCTCGACGCGGCCTCGTGGGCGGCGATGAGAGGCTTTTGCTACCGCGGTAAGGCAAGACAAGGTCGTCCGGAGGGGCCGGGAACGGGGCTGCGGCCCCTCCGGACGTCAGCGAATCTTTGCGGCTCGACCGTCCGAGATCAATAAGCGACCTGGAGCTCGATCGAGTTGGTCATGAAGCTGGGCGGGCTGCCGAGCGACGCCTTGAACTGGATGATGCCGTTCAGCTCACCGTCGTAGCCGCTCTGGCCGAGCATGAAGAGGTTGACGGCGCGGAACTGCTGGAACCGATCGAAGCCGAAGAACGGATAGCCGGTGTCGTTCTGCACGAGCGACGTGACGGGCTGATACGCGTTGTACAAGCAGCTCGCCGAACCGTGCGTCTTGGCCTCGAGGACGTAGCCGTCCGCCGAGATCGGGAGGTAGGCGCCGTTGTCCCATTCCACGTAGTAGCGGCAGGCGCGGTACGCGTAGCCGGGGAGATCCGCGTCGAGATCGAACAGCATCTGGCCAACGGGGAGCTCCACGGCCGGGCCGTTGGGGATGAACACGTTGAAGACGGCCTGGGTCGGCAGGGCGAGCGCGCTCGCGGGGATCGACATGGCACCGGCGCACAGAAGAGAAAGAACGAGCTTCTTCATGAGTCACCTCCAACCAGGTTTGCTGCCGTCAGCAGGATCATGATCAAGAATGCTATCCTTGCGAGGACGCGATTCGGCGTTGGGCCGAAGAGCGCTCTTTGGGACGTCACCCCGAATGTCATGTCCCAACGGCCCCCCGCGGGGGCCGCCGCTTCGCGTCTCGCGACTCGAAGCAACGGTGTTATGTGCGATCGCCGAGGCCCCGCAAGCACTTTTGCGACGACCCCCTAATCTCTTGTGCGGACGCGCATGGCTCGCACCTCGGCCTCCGCGTGCCGACTCCCAATCACAAACAGCATGTGAGATTGGTTGTCTCCGCGGGAGAAACGGTAGAGTCGCCGCGCGCGCCGGGTGGAGAAAAGCCCCGATTTTCCGCCGCGATTTCCCGATGATTTCCCGATTCGGCCCCGCGGAGGCGCAGAAACGCGACAAGCCGGGAGAGAACCCCGGCCATTCTCCATGCGCTTTCGCGGATCCGGGTTCGATTCCGGACATCGAGGCGCGACCAGGGTGCCAATCGCGCTCGGCTTCCGTCGCGCCCGCCGCGTTTCTCGCGGGCGACACATCGATATCGTCGCCGCCCGATTTCGCGCGCGAAACGCGCAGCGAGGGCACCTTTTCCGCGTCGGGGATCGAGCCGGTTCCATGAGGATATCGGTCTCAGCGACCTCGGACTCCGCCCCGTCGGTGCCCGCCGGATGCGCGTGGGCACCGCCTCCGTGACCTCGTGTGCGCGCCCGTGCGAGCCGAGGACCGAGGCCACCACCGAGAGCGACACGTCGCCGGGAGGTGCCTCTTCTCAATGGCGGATCGGCCCGAAATCGGGCCCGAGGCCGGTGACAACGATTCTCGCCGAGGCCGCAGCTGCCTTCGAGATCCGGAGAGGAGGCGACTCGCTTCGTGTCTGTCCAGGGCTGCGGTCGACGCTTCCCCGAGGTGGGGTGCTTCGCTCCAGGGAGTGGCCTGAAAAGAGGCCCGGTCCGACCGCAACGCGCGCGAGGGTGAGAGCACGTGCGTTTCCTGCGGGAAATGCGGGCCCTCGTGCCTCGGCGAGCGCCCTGGTCGACGTACCGTGAGGCCGGTGGAGATATCGTATCGAAGGGGTCGAGCGGCAGAGCGAAGGCAACGATGGATTCGAGAATGCGAATCTCGGACTCGAGATCTCGAATCAACCATGTTGGCCAAAGACCAAGAAGGTGAGCCTCGTCGTTTGCTCACCTTCCTCGATTAGAGCTCATGGCGGTTGATTCAGGGGCTCGCGTCGGCGCGCACGGTGATGTCGAAGAGCGCTTTGGTACCGCTGAGGTCCTCTTTCACGCTCGCAAAGCGGGAGAGCGAGGCCCGGGGCGCGTCGCGGCGGACGTGCTCGACGTCCGGGTCCGTGCCGTGCGGATCGGGGCGGACGGCGAGGCGACGGGAGCGA
This sequence comes from Minicystis rosea, assembly GCA_001931535.1. GTDB lineage: Bacteria > Myxococcota_A > Polyangia > Polyangiales > Polyangiaceae > Minicystis > Minicystis rosea. The sequence goes on along the minus strand of CP016211.1, from coordinate 11,929,362 downwards.
CGTGTTCCCCTATACTCGCGGCCGCATATGAATCCCCGTTCGAGCGAATCTTCGAGCACGCGGCCCACCGTCGCGCTCGCCATCTCCGGCAGCATCGCGGCGTACAAGGCAGTCGAGGTGGCCCGCCTCCTGATCAAGGCCGGCGCGCGTGTGATCCCCTTGATGACCAAGAGCGCCGAGCAGTTCATCGGCGCCATGACGTTGAGCGGGATCTGCGGGGCCCCAGTGCGGACCGAGATGTTCGATCCGAGCTTCCCCGGCGAGGCTCACGTGCAGATCGCGAACGAAGCGGACGTGGTCGTCATCGTGCCCGCGACGGCCGATCTCTTGGCTCGCCTGGCCTCCGGGCGCGCCGACGATCTGGTGACGGCGCTCGCGCTCTGCACCGAAAAGCCCGTGATCGCGGCGCCTTCGATGCACCCGCGGATGTGGTCGCACCCCGCCGTGCAAGCCAACGTGGCCACGCTGATGTCGCAGGGACGCGTCGAGCTCGTGGGCCCGGTCGACGGCGAGGTGGCCTCGGGCGACAGTGGGATCGGGCGCATGGCCGAGCCGGCGCAGATCGCGGCCGTCGCGCTCTCGCACGTGGGCAAGCGCGATCTCGAAGGGCTGCACGTGGTGGTGACCGCGGGGCCGACGGTCGAGGACATCGATCCGGTGCGCTTCCTCGGCAACCGATCGACCGGGAAAATGGGCTTCGCCGTGGCCGAGCGGGCCGCTTCCCGAGGCGCGCTGGTGACGCTGATCGCCGGGCCGGTGAGCCTGCCGACGCCGCTCGGCGTGCAGCGCATCGACGTGCGCGGCACCCTCGCCATGCAGAGCGCGCTCTGGCAGACGATTGGCCTGGATCTCAAGCTCGCGGACGCGCTGGTGATGACGGCCGCGGTCGCCGATTACCGGCCTGCGGAAGAGCACGCCATGAAGCTCAAGCGCACCAAGGACACGATGGCGGTGGAGCTCGTGCCCAATCCGGATCTGCTCGCCGAGATCGGCGCGGCGCGCCGGCAGGCGCGGCCGGTGCTGGTGGGGTTCGCGGTGGAGACGGGCCCTGACGCGGAAGTGGTGGCCTATGCGAAGGGGAAGCTCGCTTCCAAGCGCGTCGACATGATCGTGGCCAACAACGCGCGAGAGTCGTTTGGCCGGGACGACAACCGGGTGACCCTCGTGGATGACCAGGGCACGGAGGAGCTCGGGACGATGTCGAAGCTGGGCGTGGCCGATCGCATCCTCGACCGGATCGCGGCGCGGTGCGGGCGATGAGCGACGATGAAGAGCCCACGACGCCCGAGGTCGAAGAGCAAGCGCCGGAGAGCGTGCCGCCGCCGCCCGTGCGCTCGCGAGATGCGCTGTCGCTCGCGCTCGTGGTGACCCTCGCGACGGGGGCGGTGATCACGTACGCGTTCGATCCGGCGCGGGCGGGGCAGGCGTCGATGCTCGGGGCGATCGGCGGGCTCTATGCGGTGCTCGCGGCGGTGGCGCTCGTGCGTCTCAAGCGACGGGGAGAGCTTTATGCGCGCTTCCGTCCGATGAGCGGCGACATGACGCTGGCCGCCGTCTCGGCCGGTGTGCTTTATGGCCTGGGTCGCATCGCGCAAATGGTGCTCGCCACGCACGGGTCGCCGCGGGAGGCGTGGATCGTGCGGTTGTATTTGCAGATCGGCGACACCGCCGCGGCCGGGCGCGGGACGGTGGGCGCCGCGGTGTTCGCGGTGGCGGCGCTCGAGGAGATCGTGTGGCGCGGCCTCGTGATGCGATCGCTCGATGACGCGCTCGGCCCGCGGCGCGCGCTGACCTATGCGACGCTGTTGTTCGGCGTCGCGCACCTGCCCACGATGTGGCTGCTCCGAGATCCGATGGTGGGGCTCAACCCGCTCGTGGTTTTGGCGGCGCTCGGGTGCTCGGCGGTTTGGGGCGCCATCGTGCTGCGCACCAATCGATTGACGCCCGCCGTGCTGGCACACGCGCTCTTCAGTTGGAGCGTCGTGGAATTCCCGCTCTGGCGTCCCTGAGACGCGGGGGCCGGAGGCCGCCATTCGCGGCTCCGGCGCCCATTTACGCGCGCCGAAGCGAGCGCTCTTCATCCTTCCGGAAAACAGAAGCTGCCTTGGCCGAGGATCGCGGGGACCTCCGTGCAGCTCGGCAGCGCGGTGGTGCAATCGGTGTCGCTCTGGCACTCACCGGAGCATTGGAATCCCGCGCTCGTCTCGATGCAGAGCGACGTCGCGCAATCGTTGTCGACCGTGCACGACGCTCCGAGCTTCCCCGTGCCGCGCGCGCCCGGGACGCAGCAGGGAACGGGTGTGTCGGAGGGGCCTTTGTTCTCGCAGCGATCGGCCGACATGCAGTCGAGGTTGGAGAAACAATCGGTGGCATCGATCTCGGAGCAGCTCGCCACCGGCGTGGATCCGCCGGTGCCCGTGGAGCTCGACGTCGTGGCCGAGCCTCCCGTGCCGCTGCTGCTCGACGTCGTGGACGAGCCGCTCGACGACGAGCCCGTTCCGCCGGCGCCGCCCGTGCCACCCGTGGAGCTGCCGCAGGCCACGAGGGAGAGAGAGAAGAAGGAGAGGAAGACAGAAATGCGAGGCATATCGCCACGATACCACGCTAAATAGGAACGGCGGGCGTGTTGCTCGTGATCGGCTTTCAACGCCAAGACGCGAAGGCGCCCAAAGGCGGAGAGAACGATGGACTTCAGTACCAAGCCGCGAAGAGCGGGATAGATGGCTCAAGACCGAGCACGGCTCGGGCCGACCATCCTCTCTCGTCTTTTTGCGCCTTTGCGTCCTCGCGCCTTGGCGTTGAAATCCGACGAGCCACCAGGCCAAGGCTCGTCGAGCGCTTCAAGCGACAGCCATTGTGTGTGGAGCGCACCGAGAATGGTTGTGGCCCGAAACGAAAACGCGCGCCGGAGGTGAATCCGGCGCGCGCTTCGAGCGTGGGAGAGGGCCCGAGAGGCCCTCGCCTCAATGCGATTCGTGATCGCGGGTGAGACCGGGGTGGGTGGGATCGCCCGGCTCGTGACGCGGGTTGGCCGTGAGGCGGCTGCCTTCACGGTCGGTGAAGTTGATGAGCAGATCCTTGTCGTAGATGAACTGCTCGCGCGAGTCGTAAGGCACGGCGTGCATGCCGGTGTCCATGCGGATGGCGTCGCAGGGGCAGGCCTCGACGCAGAAGCCGCAGAAGATGCAGCGCAGCTCGTCGATGACGAACGTCTCGGGGAAGCGCTCGTAGCCGCGCCGCGCATCACCCGCCGGGTACTCGCCGGGCGTGATGGAGATGCACTGCGCCGGGCACGCGGTGGAGCAGCACAGGCAGGCGACGCAACGGGGCGAGCCGTCGTCGCGGATGGTGAGGCGGTGCAGACCGCGGAAACGCTCCGGATAAGGGCGCTTCTCCTCCGGGTAGAAGAGGGTCGTGATGCCGTCCTCGAGGGCCTCGAGCACCGGATCGGGCTTCTGGCCGAGCATCATCTCCTTCGTGTTCTTGAAGAAGTGACGCATGGTCAGAGAGAGGCCCTTGAGGAACTCGGGCACGTACGCTTGCACGTCCGCGGTGCGGTTCGGGCGGGCGATGGGCGCGCCGGCGACTGCCTTCTTCGCCGGCTTGGTCCACGTCTGGGTCGGGGGTGCCTTCATGTCGAATAACCCTCTCAGGCCTGTTGCGGCTCGGCCTTGGTGCCACCGGCGGCCGCCGCGAAGCGGGCTGCCGTCGACTGCAGGAACTTCTTGCGCTCGACCGGCTCGAGCAGACCGACCACGAGGGCGACGAAGGCCGCGACCGCGCCGAGGGCGACGATGCCCTGGGTGATGTCGCCGAGGACGCGCATCACGCTCTGCACGCCGGGGCCGCCGTTCTCGAGGGCGAGGACGATGATGCCCGTGATCATCATGTTGGCGAGGGAGAGCGGCAGGAGCTTGGTCCAGCCGAGCTTCATCACCTGGTCGTAGCGGAAGCGGGGCAGCGTCCAGCGGAAGAAGACCTGCACCCAGGTCATCAGCATCGTCTTGCCGAAGAAGACGAGCATGCTGATCACGACGACCGCGATGTGCGTCATCTTGTACTCGAAGAGCTTCAGATCGCCGAAGGCCACCGAGATGCCGTCCGCGTGGAGGAACGGGAGCTGGTAGCCGCCGAAGAAGAGCGTCACGAGGATGGCGCTGGAGACGAAGAGATCGATGTACTCACCCATGAAGAACATGCCGAACTTCATGCCGGAGTATTCGACGAAGTAACCGGCGACGATCTCGGACTCGCCTTCGGGCTGATCGAAGGGCACGCGCTTCGTCTCGGCGGCGAGGGCCGCGAGGAAGAGGAAGAAGGCGAAGGGCTGCACGAAGATCCCCCACGCGTTCTCGCCCTGCCACTCGACCATGTTGTTGAGGCGGAGGCTGCCGTAGACGAGGAAGAGGCCGACGAGGGACAGGCCCATCGCGACCTCGTAGCTGACCATCTGGCTCGCGGCGCGGAGACCGCCGAGGAGCGAGTACTTGTTGTCGCTGGCCCAGCCGGCGATGGCGGCGCCGATGACGCCGGTGGAGGCGAGCGCGAAGATGTAGAGGATGCCGACGTTGAGGTCGGCGATCTGCAGCTTCACCTCGTGGCCCTTGCAGATCATCTCGCGGCCCACGGCCGGCGCGATGTGGCCGATGTTGCTCCAGTCCATCGGCTTCGCCGGGTTGTTCTGGAGGCAGAGCGTGCGGCCGAACGGCAGCACGGCCATGGTCACGAGGGCCGGGAAGAGCGCGATCATCGGCGCGAGCGCGTGGAGGAGACGATCCGCGTTCTTGGGGACGAAGTCCTCCTTCAGGATCAGCTTCACCGCGTCGGCGGCCGAGTGGAGGAGACCGGCGAGGCGCAGATCGATCGGGCCTTCGGGCACGCGCGAGGCGGCGTAGAGCCCCGTGACGAAGAAGATGCTGCCGAGGAGGCCGCTCGTGACGCGGGCCGCGATGATGACCGCGTCCGCCGGGACGAGGCTCGTGAGCGCGAAGACGACCGCGTGACCGGCGACGCCGGCGTAGAAGAAGGTGCGCGGATCGAGATCGGCGAAGAGCTGCTCGAAGCGGTTGATCGGGCCGCCGCTGCGGACCGTGGCCGTGAGGACGAGGAGGCTGAACCACGTCACCAGCACCGCGAGCTGCGCGCTGATGGTGAGCACCTCACCCGCGATGGGGCGCATCGAGTAGTAGGCCCCGAGGAACGGGATCGCCGGAGCCCACGCGAACGCGCCGAGGAGGCACGGCGGCAGGAGGACGATGGCCCGCACGATGGTGCTCGGCAGGGTCACGACCGCGCGGTTCGGACCGACGCGGTCCTGCACCATGGCGCTCTGGCGACGGTCGGCCCAGATGCCGAGCGCGGCCATGTTCACGAAGAACCCCACCATGATGAGGATCTTCACGACGGCGAAGACGATTTCGACGAGCGTCACGGGCTCACCTGCTCGGTCTGGGCGGCGAGCTTGTCGGCCGCCGTCTGCGGATCGCTGAAGGCATGCGCGTAGGCCTCGGGGGCCATGGCGCGGTGCACGTCGGAGAGCTTCTTGTAATCGAGCGCGTAGCCGAGGGTCTTCGCCAGGCGGGAGACGAGCTCCCAACCGGGCCGCGAATCCCCCGCGGGCGGAGCGCGCGCTCGCTGCGCTGCGCGAGGCCGGTCTTGTTGACGTACGTGCCGTCGACCTCGGCCCACGAGCAGGCGGGCAGCGCGATGTGCGCAGCCTTGGCGAGCGGGCCGTCGTGCGCGGCGATGGTGACCACGCCCTTGAGACGGGAGAGCGCCTTCTGCGCCGCGGCCGCCTCGACCTCGAGCTCGGAGCCGAGCGCGATCACGTACTGGTACTCGCCGCCCTCGATGGCATCGAGGAGCGCGTGGATCGGGCGCGGCGGCGTGGTCGACGCGATCTGCATCACGCCGCGGGTGTTCGGGTTCTTGTCCTCGCTCATGAGGATGTCGTCGCCGCGGCCGAGCGGGCGGCCCGAGACGAAGAAGTCACCCGCGCCGATGAAGGTCTTGGCCAGCGTGACGAGGGCGAAGTTGTCCTCGTTCGAGTGCTGCGCCGAGAGCACCACCGCGACCTTCGACGGATCGCTGGAGTGGCCCTTGAGCTGCTCCTTCGCGGCCGCGAGCGCCTCGTCGATCGTCGCGTCCTCGCCGCCGACGAGGGCCGAGAGGAGGCGGTTCTCGACGGCGCGCTTGTACGAGAGCATGCCCTCGTCGCACATCCAGAACTTGTTGACCTCCATGTTCTCGCGCGGGCGGTGGCGGTAGGGCGTGTTGTTGCGCGGGTCGTAATCGAGGAACGCGTTGCAACCCGTGGAGCAGCCCTGGCAAACCGTGCGCGCGTTGCGGAGGAACCAGACGCGCGCCTTGAAGCGGAAGTCCGTCGAGGTGAGCGCGCCGACCGGGCACACGTGCTCGGTCATGAGCGTGTAGTCGTGATCGAGCTCGCGGCCCGGCGAGACGACGATCTCGTTGAGGTTGCCGCGCTCGCGGACGCTGAGCACCGGATCCTTCGCGACCTCTTCCGAGACGCGGACGCAGCGCGTGCAGATGATGCAGCGCTCGGCGTCGTAGACGATGGTAGGCCCGAAGACGACGCCCTTCGGCTTGTGCACCACCTCCTGCTTCATGCGCTTGCCCTTGCGCTGATGCTCGAGCCAGTAGTCCTGGAGGCGGCACTCACCGGCCTGATCGCAGATCGGGCAGTCGACCGGGTGGTTCAGGAGGAGGAGCTCCTGCACGGCGCCGCGGGCCTCGTCCACGTGCGAGCTCGACTCGGAGAGGATCTCCATGCCGGGCGCGCACGACTGCTGGCAGGCGGGGAGGAGCTTGGGCTTCTTGTCGGGAACGTAGTCGTTCTTCGTCGGATCCCAGCGGAGGATGTCGAGCTGCATGGCCGGGCGACCCGGCGGCGGCAGCACCTCCACGAGACACATGCGGCAGTTGGCCGCGACCGAGAGGCCCGGGTGCCAGCAGTAATGGGGGATGTCGATGCCCGCGCGGTGCGCAGCGCGGATGATCGTGTCCCCTTGTTCGAAGGGGATCTCCCGTCCGTCGATCTTGATGGTCGGCATTGTCTCTCTCATCCGGAACCCGCGCCGTCCGGCCCGGGGTTTGGAGCTGCCAGCGGCCCCATCGAAACAAGGGCCGATTCATCCGGCCCAGGGTTTGAGGCCACCGAGGGCCTCATCGAGACAAGGGCCGATTCATCCGGCCCGGGGTTGGAGCCGCCATCGGCTCCATCGAAACCAGGGCCGGCTCGTCCGGCCCGGGGTTTGGGGCCGCTTGCGGCCCCATCGTGACCAAGGGCCGGCTCGTCCGGCCCGGGGTTTGGGGCCGCTTGCGGCCCCATCGAGACTAATGGTCGCACTCCCCGCCGATCATGTTGAGCGAGCCGAAGGTGGGCACGACGTCGGGGATCATGATCCCCGTGATGAGCTGCTCGAGCCCCGCCGTGATCGCGAAGCACGGCGGCCGGATGCGCACGCGGTAGGGCGTGCCGCTGCCGTCGGAGACCAGGTAGAACCCGAGCTCGCCGTTGCCACCCTCGGTGTACGAGTAGCACTCGCCCGCGGGCACCTTGATGCCCTCCATCACGATCTTGAAGTGCTGGATGGTGGCCTCGATCGTCGTGTAGACGTCGGACTTCTCCGGCAGGACGACGCGCGGATCGTCGATGTTGATCGGGCCTTCGTCGGGCATCTGCTGGAGCGCCTGCTCGATGATGCGAGCGCTCTGCTGGATCTCGGCCGAGCGGCACATGAACCGATCGTAGTTGTCGCCCGTGGTGCCGACGGGGACGTCGAACTCGAAGCGGTCGTACACGAGGTACGGGTGCGAGCGACGCACGTCGTAAGGCACGCCGGTGGCGCGGAGGCAGGGGCCCGTCCAACCGAGCGCGAGCGCGTCCTCGGCGCTGATGCGGCCGATGCCTTCGAGGCGATCGAGGAAGATGCGGTTCTTGAGGACGAGCTTCTCGCCCTCGGCGACCACGCGAAGAACGCGGGCCACGCAGGCGCGAACCATGTCCTTGAAGAACGGCGTGGGAGGCTTGGCCATGCCGCCGACGCGGCCGAAGCTGTGCGTGAGGCGCGCACCCGTCTCTTCTTCGAAGATCTCCCAAACGGCGTCGCGCGCGCGGATCCAGTAGAGGAACGGCGTGAAGGCGCCGAGCTCCATCATCATCGCGCCGGAGCACGTGAGGTGGTCGCTGATGCGGGCCAGCTCGCCGAGGACGACGCGGTAGTACTGGCAGCGCTCGGGCACGGTGACGCCGAGCATCTTCTCCACCGCCAGCGCGAAGCCGACGTTGTTGAGCATCGGCGAGACGTAGTTGAGGCGATCGACGTACGGGAAGATCTGGTTCCAGTTCCCGCGCTCGCACATCTTCTCGAAGCCGCGGTGCAGATATCCGATCTGCACGTCGGCCTTCTGGATGTTCTCGCCCGAGAGCTCGAGGACGATGCGCACCGTGCCGTGCATGGCGGGGTGCGACGGGCCCATGTTGAGGTGCATGGGCTCGCTCGGAAGCTCGAGCTCTTGTTGATCGATGTCGCGATCGAGAGGTTCCATCGGTTCTTCTAGGCCTCCCCGTTCGCCTTCGGGAGGAGGTGACCCGTCGCGTCCTGCGTCTCACGGCGCATGTCTTCGCGACGGTAGTCGTGGGTCTGACGGCCGAAGCTCATGCCCTCGTCCGCATCGAAGGGCGGCAGCTTGCCGACCGCGTCTTCGCGGAAGGGCACGAGCGGCTGGATCTTGTCGGCGGGATAGTCCTTGCGGAGCGGGTGTCCGACGAACTCCGGGTAGAGCAGGATGCGCCGCAGATCCGGGTGACCGCGGAACACGATGCCCATGAGATCGAACGTCTCGCGCTCGAACCAATCGGCGCCGCGCCACACGGGGACGACGGAGTCGATCTCCGCGCCCTCGCCCGCCTCGTCACCGACGCGCGCCTTGATGCGGATGCGGTGCGCGTGCTGGATCGAGCGCAGGTGGAGGACGACCTCGAAGCGCGGATCGGCGCCGATCGTGAGGTAGTCGACGCCGCAGAGGTCGACGAAGAGGTTCATTTGCAGGCGAGGATCGTCGCGCAGGAAGAACGCGACCTCGCGCCACTTGGCCGGATCGACGACGGCGGTGTCGTCGCCGAACTGCGAGTGCGTCTCGAGGATCGCAGGGCCGAACTTGGCCTGGAGGAACTCTAGAACCTTCTTGCTCATGGAGTCACCGGCTTGCGCCCGATCTGCACCAGGGCCTCGCGATCGGCCGCGGGATCGGTGCGCGGCTTGACGATCGCCGGCGTGCGATCACCGCGCTGGATCTTGTCCTGGAGGAGGAGGAGCCCGTCGATCACGGCCTCGGGACGCGGCGGGCAACCGGGCACGTAGATGTCGCAGGGGATGATTTTGTCGATGCCCGCGACGGTCGTGTAGTTGTCGTAGAAGCCGCCCGACGACGCGCACGTGCCGAAGGCGAAGACCCACTTGGGATCGGCCATCTGCTCGTAGATGCGCTTGAGCGCGGGCGCCTGGCGCTGGCTGATGGTGCCGACGACCCAGAGCAGATCGGCCTGGCGCGGCGAGAAGCGCGGGGCCTCGGCGCCGAAGCGCGACATGTCGAAGCGCGGGCTGGCGAAGGCCATGAACTCCATGCCGCAGCACGCCGTCACGAACGGGTACTGGAACAGCGAGTACTTGCGCGCCCAGTTGAGCAGCGCGTCGACGCGCGTGGTCGCGAAGCCCTGCTCGGAACCTTCGAGGACGCGCTTGGTCATTTCTCCCATTCGAGGGCTCCCTTCTTCCACACGTAGAGCAGGGCGACGACGATCAGCACGAGGAACGACCCCATCGTCGCGAGGCCGGCCCAGCCGAGCGCGCGAAACTGCGTCGTCCACGGGTAGATGAGCACCGCCTCGATATCGAAGACCGTGAAGAGGATCGCGGTCAGGTAGAACTTCACGCTCGGCTTCACGAAGCGCGCGCCGGTCGATTCGCTCCCGCTTTCGTACGGGATCATCTTCTCGGGCGTCGGATTCTTCGGACCGATGTACGTCGAGAGCCCCCAGATGATGAGCGTGAGGGCAGCACCGACGACGAAGAGCAGCAGCAGCGGGACGTAGCTGGCCATCGATTGACTCCGGATCCCCGTGGCTCTCCGCGACGGCGAAGAGCGACGAGGAAGGACCGCGCGCGACCGAGGTGAAGTGGTTGCTTGCGGGCGTGATCCGCCGATAAAAACGTGCGGATTTCCGCGGGGTCTGTAGTCGCGGGCCCGGGGGGTGTCAATGGACCGCCCGATGCCCGAGCAAGGCAGCACGACGGAACGGAATGGGAGCCGTCACCGTCAGGCAGCGGACCCTCCACGAGGGAGCCCAGCCATGAGCCCCAACCGCTGACCACCAGTTCACGCCCCCACCAGCCCGCTCGCCTCGACACGAGCCCGCAGCCTCGAAACAAAGCTCGCAACCTCGCTCACGGCTCCGCCGCGAACCAGCAGCGATCGAACCGAACGCTTCTAGGTGGCCCCGCCCGCAGCCCATCTCACGCTTCACCATCGGCCACCAACGGCCGCGCAGCGGCCGGGGGTATGGGGCCGCTTGCGGCCCATCGTCACCACGGCCGCGCAGCGGCCGGGGGTATGGGGCCGCTTGCAGCCCCATCGTCACCACGGCCGCGCAGCGGCCCCATCGTTACCTACTGGCTGCGATCACGAGGCCGCGCCAGGCGGTGAGCGCGGTGCCGAGGCTCTGCTCGATCTCGCGGATCTCCTCCACCATGTCGGCGTCGGGCACACCGACGAGGCGAGCTTCACGCACGCAGGCGAGCGCGGCCACGAAGCGCTGGCGGCGCACGAAGGCGCGCGCGAGCAAGGGCCAGATGAGCTTGGGCGGCGCGCCGAGATTGGCCGCTCGGCGAAGCGGGCCGACGGCCTCGGCCGAGCGACCATCTTCGAGCATGGCCTCGCCGAGGCGGCGGAAGATGTCGGAGGCAGCCGCGCCATCCTGCGCGTATTGCACGGCGAGGCGCATCACCTCTTCACCCTGCTGCTGCTCGCCGAGCTTCACGCACGCGGTGCCGAGGAGACCGAGGCCCTTGGCGATGAGCGCCCGCGCATCGGGCGTGAGCATCTGACCTTCGGGCGTGCGCAGGAAGATGGCGAGCGGCGCGGGCCACGCGCCGAGGAGCTGGATGACGCGGGTTTGATCGCCCTTGTTGGCGGCGACCTCGGCCTCCGCCACCTTCGTCAAATCGATCGCCGATCGCGAGCCCGCCTGCGCACGATCGAGCTCTTCGCGTATGTGCGCGCGGATGCGGGCACGGAACTCGTTGAGCTCGTACGTCTCCTCCACGCCGTCGTGGAGGAGTTGGATGCGCGAGACGCGCCCCTCCACCGCCAAGCGACGCAGGCTGTATCCGTAGAGCGGCGCGAGCAGCAAATAGCGCACGCCGATGTGGAGCTGGAGGGCCTCGACGTCGGTATCACGCTCGGGCGCAGCCGGCATCGCGTCGTCGGTGAGCAGCGCGCCCACGAGGCGATGCCGGAAGTCGGCGAGCGTGAGGCGCTGGACGTCCGCGTCGCCTTCGTCGTCGCCGGGAGCGGCGATCACGAAGTCGACGAGGGTGTTGTCCGGGTTGCGCCGATCGACCGTGAGCGCGGTGATGCGCGCGCCGGTGATCATCGAGAAGGCGAAGAACGCCTCCCCGACGATGTCGCAGAGGGCCTGGAAGCTCCCGATCCCATCACCGATGCGCTCGAACCATCCGTCGGTGCGCACCGCGTCGAGCGAGAAGACGCGTTCCCTGGCCATATCCGTCAGCGGTGCAGCGTCGCACGATGCGCGAACGATGTCACCCAATCGGTGAGGCTCCTGCGCGCTTCCGTAAATGAAAGTCGCCCGAGGCTGCGGCGCCCGAGCCGGTCACGGCCCGCAAAACGCGCAAAAAAAAGCGCCGCCCGGGCCTCGGGGGGGAACGAGGTCTCCGAACAGCGCTCGCGTTTCTTCAAGCAGCAGCCATGCCAGCTCGTCGCTCACGGTTTCCGCGGCGAATGCAGCACCTGTCGCGCGAGGAGCTTGCAAGCTTGCAAGGTGCGGCGTGCAACCTCGGCAGGTCTGCGATGCCGTGGCCTGCCGATGTCGGACGTCACCCGCGGGACCAGTGACGGCAGACACGCTGGATGCCGCAGCCCTCGCAGCGGACCGGATCGCGGCGCGAGGGGCAGTGCTGGAGCATGCCGAGGTGACAGAGGGAGAAGTCGTACTTCACCGGGTCGGCCGGATCGAAGCGGCGCAGCGAGGCCGTGATCTCCTCGGCCGTGCGCCACGAGACATCCTTCCTTCGGGTGAGGCCGAGGTTGTTGCCGAGCTTGTGGATGTGCGTGTCGACCGGGATGAGGAGCGTCGCCGTGGAGATGGGCCACAGGCCGAGATCGACTCCATCGGCGGGGCGCACCATCCATCGAAGGAGGAGCATGAGCCGCTTCACGGCGCTGCCCTTCCGCGGATCCGCGAGGATGTGCGCGCCGCCGCGGCCACCGTCCTCCTCTTGATCGAGGCCGCCGGCGCGGCGAATGGAGTCGGCCCAGTTGGAGAGCGCGACGCGGAGCTCCCCTACCCGCTCGAGCTCGCGGGAGAGCGCGACGCCGAGCGATCCATGCTCGCGCTGCACGAGGCGCGCGCCCACGAGGAGGCGCGCGAGATCGCGATCGCGGTAGACCCGATGCTTCCACCCGCGGAGGCTCGCGGCGAGCTTCTCCGGATCGTCGGCCGCGTGCGCGACGTCGGGGCCGATGCGCGTGAGGGCGTCGTCGATCTTGGCGCGCAGGGCCTTCACGTTGCCGAAGGCCATCGCGGAGGCGACGAGCGCGACGAGCTCCTGATCGTGCAGCGCGTGGTAGCGATGAACGAACTCGACCGGATCGCTGCGGCGCCGCGCTTCCAGATCACATCGCGCGCGCACGTCGTCGAGGGCGGCGCCGAGATCGCGCAGCTGCTCCGTTCGCGTCGGCTCCACGTTGCCTCGGGTCGTGCGCTTGGCCGCCACGGGCCGAGCTTGGCGGCGAGGGCTCCGCGCGGCAAGCACGCCGCCGTGAATCTGTGCCATGCTCGGGGCCCTGACACCGCATGATTCTCGAACCTCGCTACGGCCGCCTGCTCGATGACTTCGTCCCCGGCGACGTGTACGACCACCCTTGGGAGGTGACCGTCGACGAGGGCATGCTCTCGCATCACGCGGCCTCGTTCCAATGCGCGCTGCCCACGTACAACAGCCGAGCCGCGGCGCGCGCGCTCGGCCTGCGCGATCGGCCGGCGCACCCGCTCCTCCTGCTCAACCTCGGGCTCTCGTTCAGCGTGCACGACGTGAGCGAGCGCGCCATCGCGCACCTCGCGTACATCGACGCGCGCTTCCCGAACGCGTGCTACGCGGGCGACACGGTGCGGGCGAGCTCGCGCGTGATCGCGGTGAAGCCCGTCTCCTCCGGCGACAAGGGCGTGGTGCACGTGCGCACGCATCTCGTCACGGACGCGGGAGCGCTGGTCTGCTCTTTCGAGCGCAAAGCGCTGGTGCGCGCCGGAAAGGTCAACGATCGGCCCGCCGATCCGCCGCACGATCTCACCCAAGACGACGCCGAGCCCGCGCGCCTGCCGCCCGAGCTCCGCGGCGAGCTGCCGGCGCCGGTGCGGCGCGGCGGCTTCGCGTTCTTCTGGGACGACCTCGAAGTCGGTGACGTGATCGCGCACCCCACGGGCCGCACGGTGACGGAGGCCGAGCACGTGCAGCTCACCACGCTCTACCGCAACTCGCATCCGCTCCACACCGACGAGCACTACTGTCGGCAGCACTCGTTCGCGAAGACGCGCGTGGTCTATGGAGGGCTCGTGCTCTCGTGGGTGCTCTCGCTGACGAGCCGCGACACGGCGGGCAACGCGATTTGGGATCTCGGCCTCGACGACGGCGCGCATCCGAGCGGCGTGCTCGCGGGCGACACGCTCTTCGCGGCCAGCAAGGTAATCGCCAAGGAGCCGCGCGGCCCGCACGCCGGCGCGGTGACGCTGCGGATCGTGGGCCTCAAGAACACGCCTGCGCGCCCGCTGCTCGATCGCGGGCTCGATCTTTTCTCCCCCGAGCTCGGCAAGACTTCGGGCAAGGTGAACGAGAAGGTCGTGGAGATCACTCGCACGCTGTTGGTGCGCCGCCGTGACGCGGCCCGAGGAGGCTCGTGATGTTCAAGCTCAAGAAGATTTCGCACGTGGCCGTCGCGGTCGAGAACGTCGATCACGCGCTGGAAAAGTGGCGCTCCGTGCTCGGTCTCACGGCCGAGCACCGCGAGCTCGTGTCCTCGCAGAAGACGGAGGCCGCGCTCCTTCCCATCGGCGAGTCCGCCATCGAGCTCATCGAGCCGAAAGGCAACGAGGGCCTCGCCAAGTTCCTCGAGAAGCGCGGCCCGGGCCTGCACCACGTGGCCGTCGAGGTGGAGGGCATCGACGAGGCGCTCGCCTTCCTCAAGGCGATGAACATCCCGCTCATCGATCAGGCGTCACGCATCGGCGCGCACGGCCACAAGGTGGCCTTCGTGCACCCGAAGGCGACGGGCGGGGTGCTGGTGGAGTTGGTCGAGCCGGTGGGCTGAAGAAGAGACGACGCAGCGTAGCTGTGCGCGCCGGTCGGGTGCCTCCACCACCGTTGCAGACGTCGAGCAGTCGACGACGTCGTCACTCATGCCGCCGGCGCCTATGTCGACTCGCGACAGCAGTTGTCCGTCGAGACCGTCGCGAGACACCAATTGTACGGCGTGCCGATGAGCTCTGGATGCTCCTCCGAGCCAAGGTATCGCCTGGAGCCCAATACCATCGCACCCGGCCAAGATGAGCTCGATGGTCGCCCGCGCCGCATTGTAGCTCGTCGCACGAGCAACCCGGGATGACGCGAGCGCAGAGCGCGTCGCCTGGTATGCCATTGCTCCAGCTCGCGGAGCCGGACTCGCTCGGTGGAGCGTAACCTGCACAGCGCCACTCGTGACGAGGGCGCCGTTCGAGACGGCGCGCGCCCTCGAAGAGCACGAGTTGCTCGGCGCAGCGCACGACGCGCGGAAGTGCGAGGTCGCTCGACGCCACCGGCGAGCCACGACTTCGACCGATTGTGGAGCAGCGTTAGAGCCCAGTGCGAGGGCATGGTGGCGGATGGGGAGATTGGGTGATGGGATAGCAGTGTTCGACCATCGACATGTCGGACTATTGATATCTCATCTACCCATCAGGCCAGGATGGCAGTTCGTCGTTGCCCGACGACAGGATGGTTGATAGTACACCACAATCGAGGTCTTGCGATGATGCGAAAGTTCGCGAACGAGACGTTGCCCCCCACGCTCTCATCGCCAGCGCACTCCCCTATTGCGCCATCGCCCATCGTACCTGCGTTGGAGTCAACGCCTCCGCATTGGCCGGTCAGCGCGGTGGAGCGCGCCCTCCACACCCACCGGATGCGTGCCGAAAACCCGTTTGCCGGACGCGAGCATTTGAGGCCAGGCAACGCGATGGAGCGGGCCGTCCAAGCGGCCCGGATGCGCGCCGAGCCCAGCTTGGCCAGATACGAGCCTTGGGTCGGGCACGCGACGGCGCCGGAAGTGCAGGCCAAACCGCAAGCCGGCGAATCGGCGCCGATGGTCTCGCCCGCAAGCGTGCAGCAGCGATTGGGTGAAGGCGAGTCGATGGCGCCCGACATCACTGCGCGCTTCTCGCACGCGTACGGGCACGATCTGAGTGACGTGCGTTTGCATCGCGACAGCCCCGCAGCGACGGCGATCGGGGCGCGGGCGGTGACGGTAGGGCGCGATGTGGCGTTTGCGCCAGGCGAGTACAAGCCCGGGACGCCGGCGGGCGATAGGCTGATTGGGCACGAGCTGGCGCATGTGGTGCAGCAGGCGGGCGGGACCACCGCGGCGCAAGGAGCCGGGCTCGGTAGCGAGGGTTTCGAGCGCGAGGCCGACCAGGCAGCGGATATCGCGCTCTCGGGCGGGGCGGTACCGAGCCTGACACCGGTGTCGGGCCACTCGGTGCAGCGCGCTCCCTCGACATTGGCAACGCCACTGCCCACCAAAGCCCACGACCCGCCGGCGGGTGACGCCAAGTCTGGAGTCGGCCCCTCGCCGGAAGAGCATGCTCGAGCCAAAGCGGCGCTCGGCCAGGTGGACAGGGGAGAGGTTGCCATGAAGAAGGCGCAGCTCCTGTCAGAGGCGCTGCCAGGAGCGAACGAGGCAACACGCACCGTGGGTCGGTTGGGCGCGGCGACGAAGAAGGAGGCGGATAGTTCGCCGCACCCCGTGGCGAGCGCGAAGCCCGTGAGAGTGGAAGGCCCGGCAAAGGGCGCCAAGGCCAGCGCCGTCCGAGCAGCAGAGCAGGCGGACCGAGCGTCTGCGATCGCTGCGCCGTCGGCGCTGTCGTCTCCGATTCAGGTGGTCCCGCCGCGACCTATCGCCGCCAGCGACGCGAAAGGCACGCCCATCGCAACCGATCCCGGCGTCGATGCTCGCGTGATGGAATTGGCGCAACAGGCAGGGGAGTTGCGCCTGCAGGGTCACAACCTGCGCGAGCACGCCCGCGAGGAGCACGTCAATGCAGCAATTCTGCGCGGAAATCTCGCACTTGTCCGCCAGGGTATCAGCCAAGCGGAGACCGGTATTCAGACGTCGAAGGAGCATGTCACTGTTCGCCGACAGATGGCCACCGACGCGCGGGCGGCCCTCGCGGTCTCGAAGCAGAAGGCGGCCGCGGTCGCCGCAGGGGCGCCTGAATTCGCAGCGAAGGCGGCAGGTGGCAAGCAGAAGTCTGGCCCGATGGCGCAGGAGTCCGCCAGTTTGGCCGCGAAGAGCGCAGCCCGCGTACCGGACGATCCCGAAGCGGCGGAAAAGGCTCGCGAGCAGAGCGGGAAGCTCGGAGAGACGAGCGCAGAAATCGGCAAGACCGACCAGGCGATCGACGAGACGAGGGCTCGAGCAGCTTCGCTCGGCGAGGAGGCCGCGCAGGCCACTGCGATGAACGCCCGGACGCAGGGCAAGCTCGAAGGCGTCGACGCGAAGCTCACCCAGACCGAGGAGCGCCTGGGCCAGATGAGCGAGCATAACGCTGCAGCCAACGCCGCAGTGGCAGCGCTCGCCGAGCAACCCGGCGCGCTCGCACACCGAGCCGCGAGCCTCGATCAGCACGGCGAGTCGTTGATCAAGGCGTCATTCGAGATCGAGAAGCGCGTCAACGACGCACAGCGAAACCACGAGCAGCGGGCGGCGAGAATACCGCCGTTGAGGCCACTGCTCGGGGCACCCGTCGCGCAGATGAGCCCCGACAACCGGTACGAGGATCGCGCCCGCGTGGACGTGGCCGGGGCGCTGCCTGCGTGGCTCTCCGGCGTCGACCCGCTCTCCGAGCACGATCGATTCGAGGCCGAGCAGCGCGAGCGCGACCGGCGCGAGCGCGAGGTCGGCGAGATCGAGGCGCTGGCCGGTGGCCATTTCCAGAGCGCCAGCGCGGGTCAGAAGGTGGCCATCGCACTACGAATGACGGGGCGACACCTATTCTCAGCGGCGAGCGGGATCAAATGGCCGGGCTGGGGGAATCTGGCACTCGGCCTGATCAACCCGCTCGGTCCTCTGCGAGGCGTCGTCGGCGGCCTCAGCATGATCCTCTCGGGAGGCGCGAACCTCTTGAGCGCCACCCAGTGGCGCCGCGATCCGCTGGGGAACCTGCTGAAGTCGGCGGCGGACATCGCGACCGGGCTCACGGTCATTCTCGGCTCCATCACCGCATTGGCAGGGATCATCATCGCGCTCATGACGGCGCTTACGATTGTCACGGTCGGCGCAGCCGCGCCGGTCACTGGTCCGATCATCGCATTCTGCTCGACCGTGCTCGTGACCGTGGGGGGTTGGACGCTCTCGGTTGGCGCGGTGGCCCTGGTGCTCCAAGGCCTGGTGCTGATCAAGAATCTCATCGAAGCCGCGTGCGCCACGACCGCGGCGGCGCTGCAGACCCAGTCGGACAAGATGACCGAAGATGTCTCGAACGCCGGCAATGTGGTGCTCCAGATGGGCATGGCCAAGCTCGGCCAGGTAGGCGGCCGTTCGATGCAGGCACAGGTCGTGAGGGCGGGCGGCGGCGTGCGCTGGGCAGGTGGCATGGTTCCGCGCTTCGGCACCGCCGCGCGCGCTGCGGGCGACGGCGCTCGCGGCACATTTAGAGCGACGAGCGGAGCGCTCCGCACGGCGTACGGCGCGAGAGGACTGCCCGGAGTCGGAGTCACCGTGGCTCGGGGCACGGGTGCGGTGGCTCGCGGCGCGGGCCGCCTCGCACGCGGTATGTGGCGAGGGATGCGGGGCGAAACGAATGCAGGTTTGCCGATTGGACGCGAAGGTCTCCGCCGGGGCTTCCTCATCGGAGAAGACGTCGCGCCCGGCTGGTCGGGCCTTCGTGCCGCCGCTGCGCAAGGCAAGCAGGCGGCGCAGCTCGAGCCCGTCATCAACGCACTTCGGACGTCCACCGGTGAGGTGAACCGTGATGCGCTCCAACAGTTGATGGCGAGAGTCCCCGCGGTCGAAGGGGCAAGCGAGGCCGAAATCCAGAACCTCGCTGCGCGCACCCTCGGAGTGCCGCCGGAGTCCCTCTCGCTCCAACGTGTCGGCCTCGCCGAAGGCGAGGTTGGCCAAGTCGGTGCTTCAGGCTCCCCGGTCTACCTGATCCGAGAAGGAGGACAGGTCGTTGCGGTGGTGAAGGCGTTCAGGATGACAACCGAGTTCGGCGAAGAGCTCTCCTCCCTGGCCCGGCTCAACCAGGAGCTGCTCCCCGGCGCCCGCTCGGCGCGTGCGCTGGGTGCCGCGCGGGCGGGCGAGCAAGGCCTCTTGGTGAGCTCGGTCGCGCCCGGCCAAACCATCGACTCCATCATGGTCGCCGCCGGGAGGGCGAGCGGAGAGGCCCGCGCAGCGCTCCTCGTCCGTGCCCGCGCCGCGTGCGAGGCCAACGGTCGAGCCATCGCCGAACTACATACGCTCCCCAGCGGCTCGGGGCAAAGTGCGGCCGGAGGGGCGGTCATCGAACAACAGATGCGCTCGGCGGCGAGCATCGCCGATGACATCGCGAATCGGGTCGTCCAGAAGATCGACGAGCACCTCCTCCCGCCCGGTGCGCTCGACGCCGCTCGGCTCCGGCAGCGCGTTGACGAGCTGGTTCTGGGGATGCAGCGCAACCCGGGCAACGCGACCCTCGTGCACGGCGACTTCCACCCTGGGAACGTCTTTTACGACGCGGAAGGGCGCATCACGTTCATCGACACGTCGCGCTTGCACGGCTCGCTCAACGCGGAGGGGATGCCCATCGGCTCGCCAGCACGTGACTTCGCCGCATTTGATCACAAGGTCGCCACCTTCGGCCAAACCTATGGCCTCCGGAGCGACGAAATCTCCAGTTTGCAGGCGGCGTTCCGGCGAGGATACAGTGCGACCGGAGGTGCAGGAATGAGCATGGAAGCGGAGGCATTCTTCCGTGGCCGCATCGCGCTGGGAGCGTTCCTCGACGCGCTCAAGGGATCCAAGGGAGCCATGACTGGCAAGGCGCTCATGGATCAACTCGACATCTTCAAGCGAGCGATGGGGCTCTGACCGATGCTCTCCTGGCCCATGTTTCTCGGGAGCCCGCGGAACGACAGCGTCTCACCCGTCCGCGCGGCGTGCTCGGGGCGCGTGCTCTGGTCTACTCCGCTCCCCGCACGCGAGGCCCACGCTCTCGTGGTGACCGCCGCTGGCCATTGCCTCGTAGCCTCCGAGGTCGCGCTCACCGCAATCGCCGAGGGCCGGATCGTGTGGACGCGCCCCGGTCGGGTCGGGCAGCCGGTCGCGCGCAAAGACGGCAGCGTCCTGGTTGGGCTCCCGAGACGCGATGGCCTCGTGGCCCTCGATCAGATGACCGGCGCCGAGCTCTTCCACCGTGCGGATTTCCCCGCTGGGCTCTCCCGTCCCACGCTGCTGCCCGACGGGCATATCCAGGTCATCACGGTGCGTGACGAAGAGAGCCACGTCACGCTGCTCGATCCCGATGGAACGCCCCGCTGGTCCCGCGTGGTGCGCGGCGCGCCCTACATCACCGTGGCCGACGACGGGAGACTCGTCGTCATCGATGGTGGGCTCCTCCGCGCCTTCGACGCCGAGGGGAACACCGCATGGCTCGCCGGGCGCGGCGGCTTCATCCACGCCACAGAAGACGTTCCCGCCGAGGGAACGGAGGATCGGCTCTGCACCCCGATCGCTCTCGGAGATGGCCGCATCCTCGCCGGGGCGACGATCCCTTCCTCCGCAGATCTGCTGATCTTCGATCCGACGTCACGGACTGTGGTGCCTTGGCCGAATCGCGGGGACGTCGCGCTCCCGTCCGACCTTCCCATCGCGGTGATGCGGCTTCCGGGCCAAGAGCCCGCCTTGGTGCTCGCCCTTCACGCGTACGTGATGCTCGTCGATCACGCTGGCAATCATGTATTTCGAAGGGGGCTTCCTCGGCCTGCCATCGCCATCCTCGTGGATGCCGAAGGGACGATCCTCGTCGCGTACACCACGTCGGCCGACTATTGGGACAAGTACCACGATGTCGACGATCTCTCGAAGCAATGCGGCGTTCGGGCCTACGACGCGAGCGGCCGGCTGCTTTTCGAGTGGCAGGCTCCAGGGCCAGTATCTGCGCTCGCACTGGGCCCGAGCGGCGAGGTTTTGGTGGTCGCAGCAAACCGCCTTTGGGCTTTGGGATGAGCGAGCACGAGCCGCCGCGCAACAAGGTGGATCTGAGCGTCTTGCCGCAGTGGGCGCAGTACGCCATCGCGGTCACCATCGTCGCGATCGTCGTCTCATGGGTGTGGCGCTCCGCCGGCGATACGCCGGCCCCCTCGTGGGCCACAGGACGAGCATCGACCGTCCTTGGCGCGCTCTTCCTCGTGCTCCTTGCCATCGGCGTTGGCAGCAAGCTCTCTGCTCGACGGCGTAGAGAGAGGCGATGACCCATCCGCGAACGCGGCCGCTGGACGAGCGAAGTCGCTCCGTGACGGGCCACCCGACCCCGAATCCCGCGCCGAGCGAGTGCGGGTTGCTGGACGACGCGAGGACGCTCGGTGATATCTTGCCGAGATGGCGCGCAGACGACTTTACTGGCTTTCGGTCCTGACCCTTCTTTCGGCGGCGACGCCCTTCGCGTGCGGCGGCGGCACCGCCACCACGGGCTGCCCCGATGGCTGCGATCCGAGCCAGGTCTGTCGCGACGGCATGTGCGTCACGGCCGCGGACGCGGGCTCGGGTGGCACCGCCGGCTCGGGCGGGGCGACGGGATCGGGCACCGGCGGGGGAGCATCAACATCGATGGTGGGCCCTCGTGCCCGGCCGCGCAGCAGTGCGGGACCCTCTGTTGCGACACGGGCCAGGTGTGCGCGCTCGGCACCACCTGCGCGGTCGATCAAGGCACCTGCGCATCCAACGATGATTGCGGCTTCGACAGCTATTGCGAGAACGGGGCCTGCATCCCTTATGGCATCCCCGGCGGGCTCGATCACGATCCGAGCTGCAAGCTCAAGATCAACATCGAGGCCATCGTCCCCTCGGTCCAGTGCTCGTGGACCGGCCCGCCCGCGGGCGACCTGCACCCGAACCACTATCAGGTCATGAGCACGCCCGTCGTCGTCGACTTCGATTTCGACAACGACCCCACGACGCTCTCTCCCTCCATCATCTTCACGACCTTCCCCACCGTCAACTCGTATCAGAACCCCGGCGTCCTGCGCGTCATCAGCGGCAAGGATTGCAGCCAGCAATTCAGCTTCGACGACGCGGCCGACGCCACCATGTCGCCCTCCTCGGTGGCGGTCGGCGACATCGATGGTGACGGGCGCGCCGAGATCGTCGCGCCGGCCCACGGCGGCGGGCTCCTCGCCTTCAAATACGATGTCGCCTCGGGCACCTTCAAGCGCCTTTGGCGCTCGGGCACGTGCACCAACAACATGCCTCCGCAGACGCCGGACGTGACCGGCGGGAGCGACAAGTGGAGCGGGCCGAGCATTCATGATCTCGACAACGACGGTGTGCCCGAGATCATCTATGGCGCGACCGTCTACGGCGCCAATGGCTGCGTGAAGTCGAACACCCTCGGGTTCCCGGCGTACAGCAAGGGTTACGTGCCCGTCATCGCCGACATCGACGAAGATGGGAAGATGGAGCTCATCCAGGGCGACGCCATCCACGAGTGGGACGCGGCCACGGGCACGTGGGTTCCGGAGGCCTATTTCAAGGCTTCGGGGTCGACGCCCAAGGGGCAAGTGGCGGTCGCCGACATGGGCAATTTCCCGCTGGCGAGCTTCGGCGGGCAGGATCGCGCCGAGATCGTGGTCATCTCCTCGGGCACGGCGCGCGTGCAGACGCTGGAGGGCACCATCGTGTTCGGGCCGGTCGCCATCCCCGGCGGCGGCACGGGCGGGCCGCCCACCATCGCCGATTTCGACGGCGATGGGCGGCGCGAGTTCGCCAGCGCCGGCGGCAGCCAATACGTGGTCTTCGACCTCGATTGCGTGACCGGCGGCGATCCGGCCAAATGCGGCGGCGAGGCCAAGACGACGGGCGTGCTCTGGTCGCAGCCCTCCAAGGATCAAAGCTCCAACGTCACCGGGTCGAGCGTCTTCGATTTCGACGCCAACGGGTCGGCCGAGGCCGTGTATGCGGACGAGTGCTTCCTCCGCGTCTACGAAGGGGCCACGGGCAAGGTGCTTTACAGCGCCGCGCGCTCCAGCGGCACCACGTACGAGAACCCCGTCATCGTCGACGTGGACGGCGACTATCGCACCGAGATCGTCTCCGCCGTCAACGATTACGCCGGCACCAACGGCTGCTCCGCGACCGATCCGCTCCTCCCCACCAGCACCTTCACGCCGAGCCACGGAATCGTGGTCCTGCGCGACGAGCAGGACCGCTGGGCCGCCTCGCGCCCGGTGTGGAACCAACATGCTTATGCGGTCACCCACGTCGGCGATCACGGGGAGATCCCGTCTTCCAGCCAGGTGAAGATCAACTGGAAGGATCCGGCGCTCAACAACTTCCGCCAAAACGTGCAAGGCGATCTCGAAGCCCTCGGCGTGCCCGATTTGACGGCCGGCGGCGACGTGGGCGTGGTCCAATGCCAAGGCGGCATGGCCACGATCGAAGCGCGCGTGTGCAACCGCGGGACGCTGCCGATGGTGAGCGGCACGGAGGTCTCGTTCCTGGAAGGGTCCGAGTCCGGCCCGCTGCTCTGCACGGCGCCCATCCCCAAGGCACTGCAAGTCTCGGAGTGCATGGTGGTGAGCTGCCAGGCCGATCTCGGGACCAAGAAGATCGACGTGTTCGTGAAGGTCGATCCCCAGGGCCTCAGCGAGGAGTGCTGGGAGAAGAACAATACGGCGCTCTACAAGGGCGTGGCGTGCGGGCAGGTGCCGCAGTGAAGTGAGGCCGCGGAGCGTCGCGATCAACGCGCGACGCTCGGCGCCTCTCGGTTCCATCTCGTCTCGACGCGGGCGCTCGCGGTGCTCGGCCGCTGATCGCAGGGCGCCCGGCGTCGTCGATGCAAAGAGTCTGTGAGCCCTGCGCGCGTCCGACGGTGGCACGACGCTGGCATGGCGCTGCTGGCGGATGAAGACCATCGCGTTACGCGAGCTGATGAAGAGAATGGTTGTCGGTGTAGCGCTCTCTGCACCGTGATTCTCACCAACGTCAGCTGCGCCGCCGACATCGCGGACATGCCGGACGGGAGCACCGAGACGGAACAGATCGGCGAGGCGCGCCAAGACGTCGGCTTCTTCGTCGCGATCCTGGCTGCGCTGGCGGGCGCTGCCATCGGAGGAGCAGCGGGGTTTGGAACGGCCTACTGGCAGCGCCAGCACCTGCCACAGACCGTCTGTCCGTCATGCCCACCATGTCCGTCGTGCCCGCCGCGTCCGGCGTGTCCGGCGCTCCCGCTCCCGAGCAACCCATGATGCCCATCATCACCCCCGACGAGAAGAAGGCGGCATTCACGATCGTCATGGCAATCATGATGGGGGGCTCGTTCGGGATGCTCGCCACGATTGCCTGGCTCTCCCAGCATCCGATGCAACCAATGCAACAAGCACCCAGCGCCGCACCGGCGCCGGCATGTCCGCCATGTCCTGCCTGCCCGCCTCCGAAATGAGCCCGCGCGACACGTGCAATGGCAGAGCTTCAAATGCCCTTGTGGCGCATTCGATCGCTTCGAGGAATGCCGTGCTTCGCAAGCCAGGGCCGCGCGAGCAAGAAGATACCGAATCTGCGCGATTGAAGGCTTCAGCGGGGCCCGGGGTTCGCAGCCGACATGAGCCGACGCGAACCACGCGGTATTTCCCATCGACCGATACGCAGCATGGAGTCGCTGCGCCGTCTCTCACCCCCCCTGCGCTGCTTCGGCCTTCGCCGCAATCACCGCCCACACCGACGCTGCATCTTGATGGCCCGAGGCCGCCGACAGGCGGGCGAGGAACAAGGCACAAGCATGCTCGCCGTGGCGATCCCCGGCTTCGCGGGCGCGGGCCAACGCTTCGAGCGCTTCGAGGAGGGCGCTTTCGGCGCGGCCGGCGCCGGCGAGGGCGACGCCGTAGGCTAGGCGGGCGCGGGCGCGCTGGCGGGGATCTTTGGCGGACTCGGCGGCGGCGCGCAGGCGGCGGAGGGCGTCGGCGGTGGCGCCGCGGCGCAGGGCCACGAAGCCGCTCATGCGCTCCACCAGATCGGCGCGCTCGCCGGACTCGCGCAGCTCGGCGATGAGGCGCTCGAGGGCGGCGATGTCGCCTTGGAGGAGCGCGCGCTTGGCCGTCTCGACGTGGGGATCGGCGCTGCGCAGAATCGATGGGGACGACGATCGGGAGACGGGCTCGAGATCCGGAGCGCTCTGACGCGGGCTCTCGGGGGCTCTCTCGGGCGGAGGCGCGGCGCTCTTCTGAGCGCGCTCCGGCGCGGGGACGAGGCGCTTCGTGGGCTCGCCTTCGGCGCGGAAACCGAGGGCTTCGATCTCGGCGCCGCGATCGGCGAGCAAGGCGTCGTCGATGACCACTTCACCGGGGCGGGCGCCGCGGGAGAGCTGGGAGGCGCGCACCAAAGGCATGCCCCACGCGAGGCCATAAAGAGAGCCGCGCTCGCCGATGGGCGCGAGATCGCCGGCGGTGATGCCGGCGCCGAGGGCGCCGCCTTCGAAGATCATGGCGGAGAGGCGAATGGCCTCCTCCAGCTCGTCGGGCTCGAAGCTGAACGAGAAGCTGAGCGCGCTCCACCCGCACAGGTTCGCGCCGTGGGCCTCGGCGCGCTTCTTCATCGCGAGGGCCTGCGCGATGTAACGGGCGCCGTCGGCCGCTGTCTTGGGCTCGGCGCCGCGGAAGCTGATGACGATCCGCTTGGGCATGCTAACCGATGCGGACCTTCTTCTTGAGGGCCGCGAGCTCGTCGTCGATCTCGGGCGAGCCCGATTTCTCGCCCGAGGACGAGCTGCCGCCGTGCTCGAGCCGGGCGAACTTCGCCTCCAGCTCTTCGCGGGAGAGGCCGCCGTCCTGCATGGCGTCTTCGACCTCTTTGTGCGCCGCGACCTCGGCGACGTGGCTCTCGATCTGATCTTCCATGCGGCGGAACTCGTTGAACGCGCTGCCGCCCGATTTGGCGCCGAGCGCTTCGGCGCCGCCGCCCGCGCGCGCCTGCTTGAGCTGGGCGGCGAGCGTGCCCTTCCGGGCCGCGAGCTCCTGCTGCTTCTGCTCCATGCGCTCCATCTCGGCCTTCATGTTGAGCACGGCGGAGCGCTGCTCGGCGCGCAGGGCCTCGGCGCGATCGCGCTCACCGACGACGCGCTTCTTCTGGACGAGGGCCTCGCGGGCGAGCTTCTCGTCGCCGGCCTTGAGGGCGAGCTCGGCGCGGCGCTCCCATTTCTGTACGTCCGCGTCGAGGTCGTCCACCTTCTTGCGGAGCACCTTCTCGGCGGCGACGCCTTCGACCAGCTCCTTCTTGGCGGCCTTGAGTTGGTCCTTCATCTCCTCGACGACGAGGTCCAGGGACTTCTTCGGATCTTCCGCCTTGTCGAGGAGCGCATTGACGTTGCTCGAGATGACTTTGCCCATCCGGTCGAAGATGCCCATGCGGTGAAGGTGCACCGGCTCCGCGGCGGGAGCAAGACCGGCGGGGCAGGCCCCGAATTCGGGCCCGGGCGCAACCAGGGACGGTCGAACAAGGACCGCGGATCATGTGCTTTTCATTGCTGCCCGGTCGAGGCCGGGCGACCGTGTCCTTTGGGAAGGAGGATCGCATGCCCAGTCTCGACCTGACCGATGGGCGGGCCGGAGCGGCACCGCTTTGGCTGCTCCCCGATGGATCGCTGAGCACTTCGGCGCATCACGCGCCCACGGGCCTCGCCGCACGCGAGGCCTTGATCACCGCCGCCCGCTGGATCTCGGGGCGACGCACCAGCACGTTCACCACGCTGTTTCCGCCGAGCGCGTTCCACCCCGAGAGGCCGCGACGCACCGAGCGCCTCTCGCTCGATCAAGCCGCGGGGCTCCTCGAGCAGGTGCGCGGCGCGCTCGCGGCCGCGGCCACGGGCGGCGAGGAAGCGCAGCGCGATCCCATCGGCGCCGCGCAGATCCGCTCGGCCGCGCTCACGGTGCTCTCGCATCTCACGGCGACGGTGCGCGACGATCGCGGCTTCCGCACGCTGGCGAACGCGGCGGCCCAAACCATCTTCGAGATCGTCGACGCGGAGCAAGGCGAGACGGCGCAAAGCGCGCTCCGCGGACACGCCATCATGCTGCTCCAGCTCCGCGGCGCGGCGCTCGTCGCGGCCGATCGCGCGCGCGCCGTCGCGCTCCTCAATGGCCATGTGCGCGCGGCCCCGCCGTATGCCGATCTCCGCGGCCCGTGGCGCTTCGCCATGTGCTCGGACGGCGAGTTCCACGAGGGCGAGTGCGAGGTCCTCGTGCGCGCCCATCATTTCCGGGCCATCGAGGTGCCCGAGGGCGCGCCCACGGTAGAGTCACGTTGGGGGAGCCCGCGGCCCTACAAGGCCTTCGAGGCGCCCTTCAAGACGCCGTGGGGTGATCCGATCCAGATCCTGGCGCGGAGCGCGAGCCCCGACGACGAGAACCGCGAGATGGGTGAGGCCTTCTTCACGGGCGTGCTCATCAACCGGCATGCGCAGCTCGGATCGTTCGACTTACGGGCCGCGACGGTGCAAGTCGCGCAACGCGGTTACAAGCTGATGATGAACTCGCAGTGCGCGGGTCTGACCACGCGCTTCGCGATCTCGCGGCTCTTCCCCGAGGCGGACATCTACTCGTCGTGGGACTCGACGTTCTTCCGCACCGGCGCGGGTGGCAAGGTCAACGCCTCCGAGGGGCTCGACTGCTTCGTCGCCGTGCTCCAAGGGATGAGCAAGCGAGAGACCTTCTCCACCATCGACGCGCGCATTCGCCGCGCGCAGTGGTCGCATCAACAAGCCACCGCCGTGCGCGACTTCATCCAATTCGTGGGGCCCGCGCACCCGCTCGTGATCGCGCGCTTCAGCGACGTGCAACAGGACGGGCGCGCCGACGCCTACGACGGCTTCCTCGACTTCGACATGCAAGCGATCGCCGAGGATCTGGCGAGCTCGATGACGCCGCGCGATCCGGGCGTGGCCGCCTCGCAGATCGGCGGCGAGGCCGCGACGGGCCTCGGTTGGGCCGCGGGGAGCATGAACCGCGTGACCCAATATTCCGATCTCTGGGCCGGGCTCCCCGGCGCTTCGGAGCTGCTTTATGCCTTCGAGTCGGCCGGCTTTTACAGCCATCGCGAGCCGCCGGAGGACATCCCTCCCGGCAAGCTCACCGAAGATCCAGGGCTTTTGCCGGCGGTGTGCCGATATCGCAAGGTCAATGAAGGTGGCCAGCGCTTCCGTGTCGAGGTGATGATGCATGCGTTCCTCGGTCACGCCGGCAAGGAGCTGAAGCGGCTCCTCGTGGCGGCGGACGCGCTCTGGCGTGCCGTGGATCTCGGTTACCTTCCCGCCGAGGGCGGAATCGCCGAACCGATCGGGCAGCGAGCGATGTTGTTGCTCACGCTCGCGGGCCTCCTGGATTTCCCCGCCGATCAGAACTTCATCGACGGCCTCTGGGCGATGGCGCTCAAGGCACTTCGGTTGCCCGAAATCTCACGCAGCCTCGTCCGCGGTTCCATCACCGAGCAGGACCACGACGCGGACAACTACTACGGATCGCGCCGCGGGATCTCCCAGCTCCTCGAGACGCTGAAGAAGAGCGATAGTTTGGCCTACGAAAAGCTCGCCTCCATCGATCCCTCCGTGGGTCGTGCGGCGCCCCTGGATCTCGGATCGGGTTGATGACGCAGGGCGCGGGCGCCAAGCTCGCGACATGCGGAAGGGGGTCATTCCGCTGCTGCTCGCGCTCGCGTTCGCGCCGCGTGCGGCAGCGGCCGCCACGTACGCCGTCGGGCCGGGACGGCCTCACCCCGATCTGCAGTCGGTGGCGCCGCTGCTCAAGCCCGGTGATCGCGTGGAGCTCGACGGCGCGGCCACCTACCGCGGTGATTTGATCCTCGACGCCGCCGGCACCAAAGACGCGAAGATCACCATCGTCGGCAAGCGCATCAACGGGCTCCGCCCCATCCTCGCGGGCGGCGTCACCACCGTGGAGGTGCGCGCCAATCACTACGTGCTCGAGGGCCTCGAGATCAAAGGCGGCTCGGCGCGCTGCTTCTTCCACCATGCCGACGACGTCACCCTGCGCGACAGCGTGATCCACGACTGCCCGAGCCACGGCATCCTCGGCGCGGACTCGGACGCTGGATCGCTCACGCTCTCCTATGTCGAAGTCTACCGCTGCGGTCGCGGCGACCAATCCCACTCCATCTACATGGCCACCGACGAAGAGGAGTATCCGCGCTCCGTCTTCCGCATGGAGCATTGTTTCATCCACGATTCGACGGGAGGAAACAGCGTCAAATCGAGGGCGGAGCGCAACGAGATCTACAGCAATTGGATCGAGGGCGCGCTCTATCACGAGCTCGAGCTCATCGGCCCCGACGGCGCCGAGCGCAAGCGCGCGCGGGAAGACTCGGACGTGGTGGGCAACGTCATTCGCAAGGCCGGTCGCGGCTACGCCATCCGCGTGGGCGGCGACGGGACGGGCGAGACCAACGGACGTTATCGCTTCGTCAACAACACCATCGTGCTCGCCCGCGGGGCGCGCGCCGTCTTCCGCCTCTTCGATGGGCTCGAGTGCATCCAGATGCACAACAACGCCATCGCGCACGAGGGCGGCGGCCCGGTGCACGTGGTCATCGAAGAGCAGGTGCATTGGGCCGCGGGGCGGCCGGTGATCACCGGGTCGAACAACTGGATCCCGATGGGATCGTCGGGCGTGCCGCCGACGTGGGCGCGCACCCTCGCGGGGCGCGATCCCGGCTTCGTCTCCGATGTCGATCTGCGCCCCGCCGCGGGCAGCCCGCTCATCGGCGCCGGCACCGCCGCGCCGGAGCAGCCGCCGCGCTTCGAGTTCCCCGCGCCGCTCTCGGCGCCGCGCGCGCTCCCGCCGCTGCGCACGTTGGAGCGCGTGGGCACCGCGCGCTCGCGCCTCCGCGGCACCATCGACATCGGCGCCTTTTCCTACGGTGATCCGACGCCCCCGAAGGTCGACGGCGCGCCGCCGCGGCCCAGCGCGCCACCGCCTTCGAAGTCCCGCGGCGAGGCGCGCGGCGGGTGCGGCTGCCGGAGCGCGGGCGCGAGCGAGCGCAGCGGGGCGCCGAGCCTCGCGATCGCCGTCGTGGCCGCGATGCGCTGGCGAAGGGCCCGCCGTCACCGTCGCTGACGACGAAGCGCATGTCCTAAACGCTCCTCGCGGGTCGATATCCAGTATCGATATCTGCACGGGCGCTCGCCCGACCCGGGTTGGAATGCCAAAGTCTCCTGCTGCGCCGGGGTCCGGGCACGCTCGGCGCGCGGGGGAACAAGCATGTCGGCCCTACCCGGGATGATCGGACTCCTCGTGTTCATCTACGCGAGGCCGCACGAGTTCTTCAAAGAGCTGCAGGACTACAACTTCCTCTACATCTTCCTCTTCCTGTCGCTCGTCGGCATCGCGCACGACATCAGTGAGAAGCGCACGCGGCTCATGATGACACCGATGCACAAATGGGTCTTCGCCCTGGCGGGGTGGTGCGTCGTGAGCCTCGCCATTCGCCGGCCCGATCTGGTGACGACTCGGGCCGTCGGCATCGTGGTCTCGCTCGTCCTCTTCCTGGTCATCGCGATGGGCGCCCAGCGCATCTCGGGCCTGATGAAGATCCTCGGCACCATCTTCTTCCTCGGTGTCTTCGTGGCTTACGTGGGCGCCGATCAAGGGCTCTCCCCGTTCCAGTGCGTCATGTACGCGCCGGGGACGAGGAATGGGAAAGCCTATCCCGACGGCCGCGAATGCGAGATGAAGGAGCCCGACGGCTCTCCCCACGACGGCACGGTCGATTGCATCGCCACGGGCAAGCCGGGCAACACGTATCAATGCGAGCGCGCCGGGCTCTTCGGGACCACCTCCGTCGGCGGCGGCCGCGTTCGTTATCTGGGCGTGCTCCAAGACCCGAACGAGCTCGCGTTGGCCACCGCCTTCGTGGTGCCGTTCGCCTTCGCCTTCTTGGAGATACGAACAACCATCTTCCGGCTCGCCCTCCTGCTCGTCACGCTGGCCGTGGTCGGCCTCGAGGTCGTCTTCACCGGATCACGCGGCGGGCAAGTGACCCTCGGAGCCGTGCTCGGCGCATATTTCGTGAAGAAGTACGGAATCATGCGGGGCGCGATCGTGGGCGCCGTGCTGGTGGTGCCCGTGATCATGCTCGGAGGCCGGAGCAGCGACGAGGCCGATGCCTCCACGCTGGAGCGGCTCGGCTGCTCGTGCGCCGGCATCAAGATGCTGACCTTCTATCCCTTCACCGGCGTCGGTTATTCGAACTTCACCGAGCATCATCACCTCACCGCCCACAACGCTTATATCTTGGCGGCGGGGGAGCTCGGCGCGCCGGGCATGTTCTTCTTCGCCTTCGTGCTCTTCCTGGCCATCAAAATCCCGCTCTCCATCATGCGGTTCCCGATGGTCGACAACCAGGATGCCCGGACGCTCCGGGCGATCGCCATGGCCATCCTCGCCATCTTCGTGGGCGCGGTGATCGGGATCTTCTTCCTCTCGTGGACGTATCATTACGTCCTCTGGATCCACTTCGGGCTCGTGGCCTCGCTCTACACGGTGATGAAGCGCCTTTACCCGACCTTCGAGGTGAAGCTCACGTGGAAAGAGGCGCGGGCCGTCATGGCTGGATACATCGCCTTTCTCCTCGTGTGGACGCACTACATCAAGTCGAAGGGTGCCTGGGATTGACGGCGACGGACGGGCGATTCGAGGCCGGACACGTGGCCTCGAATCGCCTGTCGCGAAGGGCTATCGGCCGAGGCCGAGGACCATCACCCAAGGCGTCTTGACGATCACGCCGAGCTCGGTTTCGAGGTACGCCCACAGGTCTTCGAGCGAGGCCGAGTAGGCCATGTCGAAGAGCAGCTTCATGCGCATGTCGTCGGCCTCCGCGCCCTCGGCCTCGGCGAAGCCGAAGGGGTTCGTCAGCGTGGGCTCGAAGGCGGCCACCTCGCTGCCTTTGGGCGCGCGGCCCGAATAACCGAGGGAGACCTGCGCGAGGCCGGTGATGCCCGGCTTGATGTCGCGCATGCGCTCCTCGAAGTACGGAATGGCCATCGCCAGGTTGATGAGCAGCTCGGGCCGCTCGGGGCGCGGGCCTACGAGGCTCATCTCGCCGACGAGCACGTTCCAGAGCTGCGGCAGCTCGTCGAGGCGGGTTTTGCGCAGGAAACGGCCCACGCGGGTGACACGGGGATCGTTCTCCTGCGCGAGCACCGCGCCCGTGTGCTTTTCGGCGTCGACGCGCATCGATCGGAATTTGCGCATCGTGAACTCGACGAACTCGGGCACGGGCACACCGTCGGTGCGGCGCATGCCCCTCAGCATCCCGGCGCGGCGCTGGTGATAGAACACCGGCCCTGGGTCCTCCAGCTTGATGGCCGCGGCGATGATTGGATAGAGAGGTAGAGTGACGGTGAGGCCCAAGACGGACGAGACGATGTCGACCGCGCGCTTCACCACAAGAACGCTCGGAGTCACGGTAAGCTTCTAGCTCAGAATCGGAGAAGCGTGGTAAGTTCTCGCGCGGGGAGGCCATCTTGACCGCAGCGGACGGGCGGAGAGGCGTACTTCGTTTGCGCGTGCCGGCGGCGCTCGCCTATCGCCATCTCGCCATCCGCTTCGTCTCCACGGCTTGCAAAATCGCGCTGGACAGCGCGGAAGAGGGCGACCGAGACGATTTCGAGCCAGAGGTGGTATCGGCGTTCGGAGAGGCCTTCAACAACGTTGCCGTGCATGGTTTTCGCGGCCGCGCGCCGGAGCCCGTGGACATCGAGATCGACTGGGACAGAGAGCGTCTCGTGATCACGATGACCGACACGGGACACACCTTCGACCCGGGGAGCGTCGCGCCCCCGAACCTCGATGAGCTGCCCGAGAACGGGATGGGGCTCTTCATCATGAAGAGCTGTATGGACGTGGTCGATTATCGGCCCGGCCCGCCCAACGTCCTCGCTTTGGTGAAGCGGAGGCAGCGCGGCGAGGAGCAGATTCCGCCCGAGGGGGCCTAAGGTGCCTAGCAGGATGGTGAAAAACGTCGCGAGCGCCCCGAAGCTAGGGAGCGCGACCGAGGAATCCTCGGGGATTTCGAGGGAGCGCGACCGACGATTCGGGACGCGGAGCAGTTTTTCACCATCCTGCCAGCGCGCGAAGCGGCCCTCCCCGCGGGCGGGAACGAGGGTGGTTTGCACGGACATCGCGAGGGGGAGATCCCGGGGGCAAGATGAAATACACGCGAACGGACAATGGCGAGGAGACGGTCCTCGAGATCGAAGGCACGCTCGACGCGGTGACCGCGCCCGATCTGCGCGGCGTCGTCGATCAGATCGTGAGCGAAGCGCGCCGCTCCGTGACGCTGGAGCTCTCGTCGCTGCGGCTCATCGACAGCTCGGGTGTCGGCTTGATCGTCTCGCTCTTCAAGCGCATCCGGCAGGGCGGCGGTCAAGTGCGCATCGTCGGCCTCCGCGATCAACCGCGCGCCATCTTCAGGCTGCTACGGCTCGATCGCGTCTTCCCCGTATAGCAGCCCAAGAATGCGGTGTCGGGGCTCTTGCCAAGCGTCGTTTCGCGTACGAGGCTCGTGATGTCCCGGCCGTGATTGGCAATTCCCACAGGGTGGCGCGATCTCATGTGGGGTAATACGATTGGCCTGCTTCCCCGCCACCGCTCGACCCGAAGAGCACCGGCGGGAGGAGAGGCGCAAAGCCCCCGGCGACGTTCCCGATGCGAACATGAACGCACCGATCGACAACCCCACGACGAATACCCGCCTCGCGCGGGTCAAGCTCCCGACGACGCCCGCACCCGCCGGGGCGATGCCAGCCGCGCAACCGGCCCAACCGGAGGTCGACGTCGGCGCCATGATCCGCCGCGTCCTCGCGCACTGGCAGGTGGTGATCGTCACGCTGGTGCTCGGCGGCGTGATCACGAGCCAGGTCGTGCGCGCGCGCATGCCTTCGTACAAGTCCGAGACGGTCATCTTCTATCGAGAAGGCCTCACCCGCGTCTTCACCGCCCCAGGCGAGCGCGGCGACACCGTCGACCTGCGCCAGCTCGGCACCAAGCTGAAGGAGACGCTGCTCGCACAGCAGACGCTCCGGCAGTTGATCGACGAGTTTCACCTCTACCCCGACACGGTGTCACAGAGCGGGTACGCGGACGCCGTCGATCAGATGCGCAAGAAGTCGGACTTCAAATCGCGCTCGCAGGACACGTTCGCGATCTCGTTCGAAGGGACGGACCGGGATCAGGCGCAGAAGGTGTGCGCGCGCATGGCCGAGATCCTCATCCGCGCCGTCGCTACACGCACGGCGGACGACAACCGCAGCGCCTCCGACTTCCTCGTGGTGGAGAAGCGGCGCGCCGACGAGGAGCTCGATCGCACGGAGCGCGAGATCTCGGCGTTCCTCGCGGCCCACCCCGAGTTCCTCAACGCCCGTGAAGGCCTCGGCGCCGAGGTGCTCTTTAGGCAGAAGGCCGAGGACGAGCGCCGGCGCCGCAAGCCCGCGAGCCCGCTCGCGGGTCGCCCGAGGCGCGGGCGCGGCGACGCGCCGCCGATGGGCCTGCCGTTGCCGCGGGGAGCGGCGGCGGTGGTCGATCCCGTGCTCCTCGGCGCGCGCAGCCAAGCAATGACGGAGCTGATGAACGCGCGGCGCGACCTCGCGGAGAAGACGCTCAAGTACACCGATCAACACCCCGACGTGAAGGCGGCCCAAGCGCGCGTCACGGTCGCCGAGCAGTCGCTGCGCGGCGCCGAGGAGGCGATCGACGCGGCGATGCCGAAGGAAGAGGCGCCGCCTCCGCCGCGCAAAGTCGCGAACATCGACGATCCTTACGGCGAGGACGCGGGGGCCGCACGCACGACGGACAACCCCGAGGGCGCCGATGACAAGCCCAAGGCGACCACCGATCACGGTGACAAGGCCGTGAGCCTCGAGGTGGAGTGGGCGCGCCTCCAGCGGAGCTTGGCCGTGGTGCGCACGCGTCAGGCGGATCTCGATCACAAGCTCTACAAGGCCGAGCTGAACGCGAGCACCAACGAAGGTGGCTATGGGTCGACCATCGCGGTGCTCGATCCTGCCTATCGGCCGAGCACGCCGTCGAACGCGCCCAACCGGACGATCGTGCTGATCGGGCTCGGCGCATCGATCGCGCTCGGGCTCGTGCTGTCGGCGGCTTGGGGCCTGTTCCTCGACGATCGGGTGTTCTCTCCGCTGGAGATCGAGACCATCGTGATGGTGCCCGTGCTCGGCTCGGTGCCGCGCGACGAGAAGAAGGCGAACAAGAAGAAGGGCAAGCACGACAAGAGCAAAGGCCTCGGGACCGCGCGGGTCGCGACCGACAGCATGAGAGGTTCGGGCCGTGGATAGCGCAAGAGAGGCAGAGACGACGTCGCCCTACGCCGCGCTGGAAGGCACGCTCGATCGATCGATTGGCCTGCTCACCCGAGCCGAAGGGCGGGAGGCGCGCGCGCTCCTCATCGAGGCGCGCAGGCTGCGCAGCGTGGTGGCCAATTGGTGCTCGATCCCGCCCTCGCCCGAGGTGCGCGAGGAGATGCTGGAGCGCGTATCGCAGCTCTCGATGACGGTGGACGCCATCGCCAGACAACAAGCAGAGGGCCCGGCGATCTCGGTGCACGTGGCGAGCGGGCCGCTCTCGGACATCACGGCTTCCCTCGATTTCGAGCCGCGTCTCTATTCGTTCGAGAGCACCACGGCCGCGCCGCGCTCGGTGTCTCCCACAGCGCGGAGCGTGCGTCCGCTCTCGGGCGGCGCGCGTTCGGGGCCGCTCGACTTCGAGCCGCAGGCCGCGCGCTTCGCGGCGGCGGCGCCGCAGGCCGCGCTGATGGCACCGCGCGGTGCGACGGCGCTCGACGAAACGGACACGCCGCCGCGCGCGATCCGCCCGGCGCCGAGCGAGCCCACGGGATCGCGCAGCGCCGCGCCGATCCTGCGCGAGACGCCGACGCTGCGGGAGCGATCCCGATCGAGCTCGCCGGTCGACGTCGAGGGGACGACCGAGTCGCCTGCCATCACGAGGCGCACCACGACGACGCCCGCGTCGCAAGTCATGAGCCCAGCGCCGCGCGAGGCGGTGAAGGTCGAGGAGATCGGCGCGCTCGGCGCGGCGCGGATCACCGTGACGGCCGAGCCCGTGCCGCTCGCCGAGCCATTGCATCCGGCGCTGCTCTTCGCGACGGATCCCTACTCGCCGCGCGCCGACGCGTACCGCGCGCTGCGCCGCAAGCTCGCCGCGGCCGGCAATCCGCGGATCATCGGCGTCACGAGCGCGCATCCCGGCGAGGGCAAGACGACGTTCGCGCTGAACATCGGCCTCGCGCTGCGCGAGAGCGCCGTCTCCCGCGTGCTCGTCATCGAGGCGAACCACCGGGCACCGAGCTTCCACAAGATGCTCGGGCTCACGCCGCCCAAGTGCTTCCTCGAACAGTGCGCCGCGCACGTCGACGACGTCCAGGCGCCTTGGCTCGCGATCGAGCCGATGGCGAAGCTGCACGTGATGGCGATCGATCCGCGCGTGCGGCACGAGCCTTTGATCGATCCGGTCGCGTTCGCCGCCGGCATGCGCCTGCTCAAGGACGCAGGCTACGATCACATCGTCATCGACTGCCCGCCGGTGCTCGGGAGCGTGGACTGCAACGTCATCACGGACTCGATCGACGGCATGGTCCTCACCTCGCTGACGATGAAGTCGAAGCGCCGCGAGATGCGAAAGGCCGTCGAGCAGCTCGATCCCGCGCCCATCTTCGGCGTGGTCGTGCTCGAGGCGTACTGATCGGCTCGCCCGCGGCTCGAGAGATGATCGACGAAGCTGCTGTGCGCAGCTCGTTCGATCACGCCCTCACCGCTCGAAGTCGACGCGATCGCACCAGGAACCGGGATCGGGCAGGCCGCGCAGCTCGCCCGCCTGCATGCCGCAGTAGGTGAGCATGAAGTGGGCGTCGCTGCCGAGGCCGACGAAGGTGAAGCCGTCTTCGATGCGCGCCTTCGCCGAGGCCGCGTCCTTGCACAGGGTTCCGAGCGGAATGCGCCGGACCTTGCACGCCTCGCGGACGCGGGCGACCGCGCGCACGAAGGCCGGCTCGTCGCTCCAGAATTTGGCGGGACAGCCGAGGGCGAGGTGGAGATCGTTGGGGCCGATGAAGCAGAGATCGACGCCGGGCACGTCGAGGATGCGCTCGACGTCGTCGACGGCTTCGCGGGTCTCGATCTGCACGCCGAACAGCGTCTGCTCGTTGGCGCGGCGCACGTACTCGGGCCGCGAGATGCCGAAGCCGAGGTGCGGCAGGAGACCGCCGGCGCCGCGCTCGCCGAGGGGCGGGAAGCGCGCGTAGGCCGCGGCCTCGCGGACTTCCTGAACGGTCCGCACCATGGGCACGATCACGCCCTGCGCGCCCGCGTCGAGCGCGTGCTTGATGGCGGCCGCCGAGCCCGTGGCCACGCGCGCGAGCGGCGTGACGCGCCCGCCGCTGACGTCGGCGATGCTGCCGAGGATGGTGGCGGCGGTGCCGAGATCGACCGGCGTGTGCTCGAAGTCGACGAGCATCCAGTCGAGCAGCCCCTGCGCCGCGAGCAACCGCGCCGCCGGTGGATTGTGGAGCTGGAGCCAGGTGCCGATCGCGGGCTTGCCGGCGCGGAGGAGCGATAGCGTGCGGTTTTCTCGCATGGCGATCACCCGGCCCGGAGCGCGAGCTGCCCTTCGACGACGCGCGGGGCTTCGCCCACCGCGCGCACCATCGACTCCGGCGGCGCCGAGCGCAGCGACGCGGGCGCGCGGCCTT
Organism: Minicystis rosea; assembly: GCA_001931535.1. GTDB lineage: Bacteria > Myxococcota_A > Polyangia > Polyangiales > Polyangiaceae > Minicystis > Minicystis rosea. The sequence continues at coordinate 11,891,811 of CP016211.1, read as the reverse complement.
CGAGGCGCGGGACCACCTCGCGGGCGAAGCGCCGCATGGACTCCACGGCGAGGCGGTGGTCGAGCGTGATCAGGTTGAACGTGCACAGCGCGTGACGCACGCCCGCGCGCTCGGCCAGATCGAGGAGCCGCGCCGCGACGCCCTCGGCGTCGTCGAAGATGCAGATCTCCCGCGCCAAGAACTCGAAGCTCTTGGCCCGCTCGCCGAAGCGGCTCTCGAGGCCGGCCTTGAGATCGGTGGCGCGCTGCGCGAGGAACTGGAGGAACGGCTCGCGCATCACGCGGTGCGCGTGCGTGCGCGTCTCGCCGACGAAGACGAACCGATTCACCGGCATGTCGACGGTGTCGGGGTCGAACCCGGCGGCCTCGGCGCGGCTGCGATAACGCTGCATGGCGGTGTCGACGTCGACCGCGCGCATGGCGCCGTTGAGGAACACGGGCATGCCCTGATCGGCGGCCGCGTCGAGCGACAGCGGGTTGTTGGCGACCACGTAAATCGGCGGGTGCGGACGCTGCACCACGCGGGGCGAAGGCACCACGTCGTCGAGCTTATAATACCGACCTTGGTACGAAAACGGCCGCCCTTTGAAATAGAGGCGGAGCACGTCCAGCTCTTCGTCGAAGCGCTGCCGCGCTTCTTCGCGCGGGGCGCCGAAGAGCCGGTGCGGTGCCTCATCCATGCTGCCGCGCGAGATGCCGAGATCGAGCCGGCCTTCGCTCAAGATGTCGAGCGTGGCGGCGTCCGCGGCGACGTGCAGCGGGTGATGGAAGGGGAGCACCCGCGCGGCCAAGCCGATACGGATACGCCGTGTGTACGCGGCCATGTAAGCCGCGGTCACCATGGGAGACGGAAAGAGCAAATCGCCGCTCGCGAAGTGGCGCTCCGCGAGCCAAACCCCCGAAAAGCCCAGGGCGTCCGCCTCCACGACCTGATCGACGATGTCGAAATACGAGCCGCCTCTCGTTCCCATCAAGAAAACGCTCAGCTTCATGCACGCCTCCCTTCGAACGAGCACGGCAGCGGTTCCGGGTCGGTACCTCGGTGAGTCGCGGATGGATCTCCGCAGCGGACATCGCGCGGATGCTTGTTTCGTGTCGTTGCAGTCGTGGATTGGATGATCGGAGGTGGCGCGCCTCACTCACGCACACGGAGCGACGTGCGCGTCACCGCTCGCGGAGAGTGCCAATCTGGACGATTGCATCGCTCACCTTCCTCGCGGATCTCCCGCCCCGCCGGGCCGCCCGGGCGTCCAGGCCGGCAGGCTCGCGCGTGCGGTCGGACGACGTGCGTGTGCGCCGGACACGGTTATCAAGCCGAACCGGAAGGTGGTTTGCGGGTGATTCGACACCGAAGACCCGCGATTTCGCCGGCGTCTGTCACACCGGCCTCGCGCTCGCCGACCTGCCGCGAGCGTCCATGTCGAGCGGCGCCCCTCAAAGGCCCTTCGCCTCGACTCCGTCGAACGGCACGGCGCGGACGCACGCGCCCGCTCAAGGTGACGTCTTCAGCTTGTCGAGCTCGCCGGAGGCGGCCATGCGCGCGATCGCAGACTCGATGTTTTCCTGGGTGACGTCCTCGACGATCACCACATTCTGCCCTTCGAAGTAATACCCGTAGTGCTCTCGATTGTAGTCATCGAGGAAGGTGAGAACGCATTTCGATCCATCGTCGAAACGCACCTCGATCCCTTCGAGGTAGCCGCGCGCCGGCGTGTTGAGCTCGTGGTAGGCGTCGGGGAGGTGGATGTCGTAACGCATGGCCTCAATGCGGGTGAACCCGTTCGAGCTTCACCTTCTTGACCTCCTCTTTGTACTCGGCCTCCGTCATTCCGGGCTTCTTGGCGATGATCTCGTAATGGTCCTTCTTGTTACCACGCTGCGCGACCTCGAGCGTGTCGGGGACCGAGACGACCTTGTAAGCGCCGCCGAATTTCTCGACCTTCCCCGGAGTGTTCCAGGTCGAGATGCCGCGTCCGGTGTCGTCGCCCTCGGCCCGGCGCGGCTTGAACTCGCCCGGTTTCACCTCGAGGCTGTCGCCGCCGCGGAAGACGTCCGGGACCAAGCCGAGCGGATCGATGACGCGCGTGGGGCTGCCGCCGAAGCCGGAGAGATCGGGGCCGCCGAAGATGCCGAGAGGATCGGGGCTGAGCCAGCGGCCGACCTCTGGATCGAAGTGACGGAACAGCGTCGAGCAAAGCCCCGTGTCCTCGTCGGCATACTGGCCGAGCAGACGGAATGGTGAGCCCTCGTGCGCGGCGCGGCTCTGCGCTGCGCCCGGGCCGCTGCTCTCGATCACACGACCGAAGGCCGAATGGGCCGCCGACCAGACGAGCGCGCCCGACGCGTCGATGAGCTCCTTCGGCGTGCCCAGGTGATCGTTGACGTAGGTGAGCACCTCCCGCCGCTCTTGCTGGAGCAACGGGACGAACGTCCCGGGACCATGGACGAACGTGCGCGCGCCGCGCTCCGAGTCGACCGTCGCGGCGATGACGAATCCATCCCAAACGAAGTCGACGACGCGGCTTTGGTCGGATCCACGCGCGCGCGTCTCCTTGCGAATGCGGCGACCGAACGCGTCGTAGGTCATGACGACGTGCGTGCCGTCCGGCCGCTCGACGCGACGGAGGCGATCGCGCGCGTCCCATGCATAATGGGTGACGCTCGCCTCGGGGCCGCCGAGCTCGGCCTTGGCGGTGCGCCGGCCGCGGGCGTCGTACGTGTACTTCGCGCGCGGCGTCCGCTCGAGCAGGTTGCCGGGCGCGATCTTCCAGGTCTCGGCCGGCGTGGGATCGAGCCCGGCCACGGCGCGCACCAGCGTGCCCGCGGGGTCGTACGCGAACACCTCGCGATGAACGCCCTGCGCCTCCACGAGCTGATCGGCGCGGTCGTAGCGATAGAGGGTCGCGCCCCAACGGCCATCGTCGATGCGGGTGACGCGCCCGGCGCGATCGTATTGCCATTGCCGCTGGGCCAGCACCGACGGGACGCCGTCACCGGGCGTGGGCGCGCTGACCCGCTGCTCGATGATGCGATCCATCGTGTCGTAGACGCTGCGGATCGCGATGCGCCCCGCTGCGTCGCCGCGCTGCACCTCGCGCCCCGCCGCGTCCCGCTCGAAGGTGAGCGCGTGGCCCTCGTGCTCCACGCGCGTGGGCCGGTCGGCGGCGTCGTACGCGTAACGCGTGGTCGCGCCGTCGGGCATCACGCGTTGGGTGCGGCGGAGGCGCGCATCGTAGGCGTAACGAATCACCCGATCGCCTTGCCGCTCGACAACCACGCGCCCGAGCTCGTCACGCTCGAACGAAGTGGTGATGCGCGACTCGCCCTCTTCGAGCACGGCGCCGAGGAGCCGGCCCATGCGATCGCGCTTGTACGTCGCGCGGCTCCCGTCGCTGGCCTCGTCGCCGAGGAGGCGGCCCGCTCGATCATAGGAGAGCGCGCGCGTGCCACCCTCGGGATATTCGAGCTGCGCGAGCCGCCCGGAGATGTCGTATCGATAGCGGAAGCGGCGCCCGTCGAAGGCCTTCTCCTCCGCGAGCCGCCCCGCGTCGTCATACACGAACGTGTACGACTCACCGCGTGGATTCTTGATCTCTTTGGGCCGCTCGTTCGTCGTGTGCGAGATGGTCCAAACGTGTCCATCCGGCTGCACGAGCCGCGAGAGCACACCCATGCCGGCCCACTCGAGCGTGGTGACCTGCCCGAGCGCGTTCGTCTCGCGGACGACCCGGCCCAACGCATCGTGGGCCCATTGCAGGGTGGTGCCGTCCGCGAATTGCTGGCTGACGATGCGGCCGAGCCGATCGTAGGCCACGCGTGTCTTGCGCCCCAGCGCGTCGACGCGCGCGACGGGGCGGCCCAAGGCATCGTAGGCGTAGGTCGTGCGCGCGCCGGCGGCGTCGACCTCGGCCACGATGTTGTGCTGTCCATCGCGCTCGAACGCGCGCACGAGCACACCGGACTCGTAGATCCCCGAGAGGCGCCCGCGCGCATCGTAGGAGAGCGCATACGTCACCGGCCCGGGATAGGTGATGCCGGTGAGCGCGCCGCGATCGTCGTGCACGAACGCGTTGACGAGGTTGTCGGCCGTCACGCGCTGCCGGGGCAAACCGCGCTCGTCCACGTCGACGACCGTCACGTTGCCATCGGCGTCCACGGTCCGAATCAAGCTCCCGCGCTCGTCGTACCAATGCTGCTCGCCCTCGCCCGCGCCGTTGACCTTGGCGAGGACGAGGCCGTCGTCATCGTACGCCGTCTCCTCGAGCACGAGGCCGTCCGGCGTCGCGATGCGCGTCGCCAAGCCCAGATCGTTCCAGGAGATGACCCGCGGCTCCTCGCCGTCGACGTAGGTCGTCTTCGTCGCGGGATCGATGCGGATCTCGATGCCGTAAATGCCCTTCGGGCCCCAGGTCTTCTGGCACCTGCCGGTATCCGCTTCGTATTCGTATTGGAATCGGAGGCCCGTCTTGATCGTGGCCGCGATCATCCGATGAAAGCGGTCGTATTCGTATTCGTCCGCGTGCCCCTGCGTGTCCACCGCCGACACCAAGCAACCCGCCGACGAATAGGCGTAGTCGTACCATTGCTCGAGCCGCCCTTCGGCGTGCACCTCGAGCCGCACGATGCGGGCCTCTTTCCATTTCACCCGAATCTCGCGCCCAGCCGTGTCGAGGAGGCGCACGAGCCGCTCGCCCTCGTATTCAAGGCTGATGGTGTTGTCCCACGCGTCCCGGATCGATCGCAGGAGCGAAGGCCCACCGCTGCGCGTGGCGCTGAACGTGTACGTGAGGCGATCGGCGAGGCGGACGACGCGATAAGCATCCTCCCCGTCGCGGTGGAGCGTCATGCGCTCACGACGATGAAAGGTGCTCTCGCCGGGCGCGATCTTGGCGAACCACACGAGACGTCCTTCGGCCTCGCGCAGGGTGATGAGGTGCTCATCCGCGGTGATGCGCTGCTCGAATCCATGCGCCCAGCCCGGGCCGAGCGTGGCGTGTCGATCGGTGCGGCGGGAGGACGAATAGGTGCGCTTCCACGTGAAGGGAATCACGCCGGGCAAGCTCAGATCCGTGGCCGCATCGACGACGTAGCCCGTCACCAGATCGACTGGATGGCCGCCTTGACATTGATGCTCGCCGGCCGCTCCCGATGAGCCTCCCGGGCCGCTCGCGCCCGTGTTGGATCCACCTCCACCCGCGCCGCCGCCGCCGCTCGGGCCCTGTGATCCCGAAGCGCTGCCGCCGCCGCCGCCACCACCACCGCCGCCGCCACCCGCGCCGCCCGTGCCGCCCGCAGCGCTGCCGTTGGCGGGCGCGCCGACGGTGATGGCCTTGTTGGAGATGCACGGGCTGCCCGTGATCCCCGCCATGCCCAGCTCGATCAGCACGATGGGTGCGCCCATCACCACGAGGCAGGGGCCCGTCGTGTTGAGGCTGACGACCTCCTTCAGCGTGCCGGGCTCGTTGCCATGGCAGCTCTTGATGCACGATCCGACGGTCGCGATCGGCGCCCCGTTGATCTTGGTGCGCATCGGCGGGTCGACAATGCCTTCGGACGAGTTGCCAAGGACCGGATAGGGAATGGGCAGCGGGCTCGGCGCCGCGGGCGTGGTGCACACGCTGACGGCCATGGGGACGACCTGATGATTCGACTTCTCGGTGATTACATCCATCATCACCGCGGTCACGTCACCCACGAGATCCTCCCTGGAGAGCGGCTCGAATCCGATTCGAGCCGTATCACAGGCAGCCGCGCATGCGCACCCATCGAGCCGCTTTGCGACGCATGGGCCCGTGAATGGCGCAGCGACGGACGCGGTTTTGGTAGGGTGCGCCCGATGATGCGATGGATCGGGACATGGGCTTTGATGGCCGCAGCCATGATCGGGTGCGGCGGCAAGGTGGTCGTCGACGGCACCGGCGGCAGCCCCGCAATGGCCACGTCGTGCGATGCGGCCTGCGCGCGGCTCGTCGCAACGTGCGGCCAAGAGGACCAAGCATCCTGCGTGGCCGCCTGCGAGCAGAACGTCGCGCAGAGTGAGGCGAACGGCTGTCAGGACCTGAACGATGCGCTGATGAGCTGCATCGTGACCGCGAGCGATCCTGTGCAATGCGGTCCGGGCATGGGCGTGCCGGCATCGTGCCAATCGCTCTACGAGAAGTGGGATGCGTGTCCGTGAGGCGCACGCGGGGCGCGGCAATCGCCTCGAACGATCGCCGTGCGGCCGCGGACGGCTCCGCGTGGAAGCCGGCGATCGAGCTCATCGACGACGACGCCTGAAGATTCGTCACATCTCCGCGACGCGCTTCGATCCGCTTCCCGACGGTTGTGCGTCGAGAAGTTCATGGATTTGGACGAGTTCGCGGACATGGTTCCGTCGGTGGCGAGGGAGTTCGAGCGGTCGCGGGTGCCGGACCCACGGCTGCACAGGCGTGTGATGTCACTTGGCGACGGGTGGGCCGCGGCACCATCGAAGGGCATCCCGCAGATGGCTCGGTCGGCCGCGGAGCTTGAGTCGACGTACCGGCTGCTCAGCAATCGGCGCGTGACCTACCGTGGGGTCATGCAAGGGCATCGTGAAGCGACAGCGGAGCGCGCGAGACAGGCAGGCACCGTTCTCGTCCTTCAAGACACCACAGAAATGAGCTTCCGAGGCGACGCCCAGCGCTCTGGGCTCGGTCGGCTGCGCGGTAACGATCAGGGCTTCCTTGCCCACTGCGCGCTCGCCGTGAGCGCCGACGGATCGAGGTGTCCGTTGGGCCTGCTGGATTTGATGTGCTGGGCGCGAACGGGTCCGATTCGTTCTCGAAAGGCGAAGCGGTCAGGCAGCGAGTGCGCGAAGCAGTTGGACAGCGAGTCCGCGCGCTGGGCGAAGACCGTCGAGAGCGTCAGCGAGCTCGTGGGGCCAGGCACGTCACTGATCCACGTCATGGACCGCGAGGGAGACAGCTACCGTTTGCTCTCAGCGCTCGTCGAGCAGGGGCACCGCTTCGTCATCCGCGTCGCGCGTGACCGCTGTGTCATCGACGAAGATGACGAGCCGTTGAAGTTGAGCGAGACGCTCTGCGGGCTCGACGATCTGGTCGAGGTCGAGGTTCCACTTTCGCGACGCGCGGCGAGCCCGATGCCAGGCAAGCGAGGCACTCATCCACCGCGCCGTGCGCGAACGGCGCGCCTCGCATTCAGCGCCGTCGCGATGGAGCTGAAGCGACCGCAGTACCTGACGAACGAACCCGAGACGCTTCCCGTGCACTTCATCCACGTGCGCGAGATCGAACCGCCGGACGGTGAAGAGCCCGTGGCCTGGGTCCTCGTCACGACCGAGCCGATCCGCACCGCCGCCGACGTGACCGCCATCATCGAGCACTATCGCACGCGATGGCTGATCGAGGAGTTCTTCAGGGCCCTGAAAACGGGCTGCCGCATCGAGGAGCGACAGCTCGAATCGTTCGCCGCCCTCACCAATGCCCTCGCCATCTTCGTTCCCATCGCGTGGCAAATGCTCGTGCTGCGACACCTTGCTCGCACTGCCCCTGAAGCTCCCGCGCAAGCAGTCCTCTCCGATGTGCAGATCGAAGCGCTCACCGCGTGCGCGAAATCCAAGCTACCCCCGCGGCCGAGCGTACGCGACGCGCTCTTCGCCATCGCCGCGCTGGGCGGCCACATCAAGCACAACGGCGAACCCGGCTGGCAGACGCTCGCCCGCGGACTCGAGCAGTTGAACATCTTCGCCGCGGGCTGGTCCGCTGCACTCTCCGCCGCACGTAGAGCGGATCAGCCTGCGGCCCTCACGCCTCGCCGAGGACGCAACCAGGCGTAATCAGGAGAGAACCTACGATCAATGATCAGACGACGACGCGGACGGAGCGGGTCGGGCCTTCGAGGCCGGCGCTCGGCCGGTGCGCGCGCGTGCACGTGGTAGGCTGCGCCCGCGAGCATGATTCACGCCGAGCCTTTCGAAGTGCGCCTCGTCACGGCGCGATCCATCGCCCCCTCCGTACGCGAGCTGATCTTCGAGCGCGGGGACGACAAACCCTTCGATTTCGAGCCCGGGCAGTGGGTGAACCTGGTCCTGCCGTTGCCCGGCGGAGAGGTGAAGCGGGCTTACTCGATCGCCTCGGCGCCGGAGCCGGGCGCGCGCCGCTTCGAGCTCGCCGTCACGCGCGTGCTCGGCGGTGCGGGATCGCACTTGCTCCACGATCTCCCCGAGGGCGGGACGCTGCGCGCCATCGGACCGTTCGGCCTCTTCACGCGGCGGCCCGACGAGCCCGCTCCCTCGATCTTCGTCGCCACCGGCACCGGCGTCACGCCGCTCCGCAGCATGATCCGCGCGGCGATCGCGGGCGGCACCAAGGCGCCGCTCTGGCTGCTCTTCGGCGCGCGACACGAGGCGGACGTGCTTTATCGCGACGAGTTCGAAGCGCTGGCGAAGCAGCACCCCAACGTGCGTTACGAGATCACGCTCTCGAAGCCCGGCGATGGTTGGTCCGGGCGGAGCGGCTATGTGCAAGCCCACCTTCCCGAGCTCGTCGCGGCGCTCCGCGCGACCTCCGGTGAGCAGCCCCGCGCGTACGTGTGCGGCCTCGATCGCATGGTGTCCTCCGTGCGCGATCACCTGCGGAACGATCAAGGCTTCGAACGAAAGCGCGTGCACACCGAGCGATATGATTGAATGGCCCTCATGAGAACATCTCCTCTGCGGGCTCGGTTGGGGCGGGCTACCCTCGCGGCGGCCTTATTCTCCACGACGACGACGTTGGGTTGCGGCGGTGGATCGAGCGGCACCGGCGGCGGTGGATCGGGCGGCGCGTCTTCGTCGAGCGCGAGCAGCGGAACGGGCGGCTCCGCGGGCGAAGCCTGCGCGGGACAGCCCACCGATCACCTCGCCTTGAGCGGCACTTGGGTCGCGTACGGGCAGCTCGCCGTCAAGCTGCAGGGGCAGCCCGGCGGCGCCATCACCATCTGTCCGACGGATCAGGTCGGCGCGGCCTCGCTGCTCGTGATGCTCACCGTCGAGCAGAACGCGACCGACGCCACGAAGCTCGACAAGGTGCAAGCGACGCTCTGCTCGATCGAGCTGCCCGAGGTGACCGCGCTCGTGGGCACGTGCGACCCGAGCTCCGAGGCGCTCGTATCCACGCAGATCGTCGCGCCCCAAAGCTTCCTCGAGGCGCTCCCCAAGGTCGTCACCATGCCCACGAGCGGCACGCTCTCGGGCAAGGAGGCAGGCGCGACGCTCGCGCTCGGGCCGCTCGACGTGGTGGTCGGATCGACCAAGAGCGGCGCGAGCCTGCCGCAATGGAACACGACCCAGACCCCGTGCAACGCCACGGGCATCGGCGCCTCCTCGTGCGAAGCGAGCTGCGTCGACGACTGCACCGCCCTGCGTGACGACGACATGGATACGTACCCAGGCGTGACCGTGAACGTCTGTGGATTCACGCCCGACGACCAGCAGGCCGGCGTCAAGTGCAACGCCGACATGCCGTCCACGCCGGGCGCGACGCTCCAAGGAAAAGCCTTCATCGACATCGAGGTCAACCCGACCTTCCACGCCACGGCCAAGAGCTCGTGCGAGCTCGCGGGCACCGTCGACACGGAGGTGCTCTACAACGTGGTCGGCGCCGACATCCGCCTCGCCGGCGCGCCGATCTCGGTGTCCTCCGCCATCAAGAGCCTACCGTTCTTCCAGGTCGACGAGGCGGCGAGCAAGTTCCGCATGGTGCGCGTCGATGGCCAATATGGCGCGCTGGATTGGCAGGTGGATCCGACGCAGCCGAGCGCCGCCTGCAAGACGATCAACATGCGGGTGAACGAGCTCTGAGCCGGCCGGACGGCGATCCCATGCTGGGGCGTGAGCACCACCTCGCGGCCCTCGCCGACGCGCTCGCCGCGTCGCGCGCGGGGCCGGTGACGGTGCTCGTGCACGGCCTCGCCGGCATGGGCAAGAGCATGCTCTGCCAGCGCTTCCTCGATAGCCTCCCTGCCGGCGCGGTGCTGCTCTCGGGTCGCTGCCATCTCACGGATCCCACGCCCTACCGAGCGCTTGCACCGCTGATCGATGGGCTCGCCGATCACCTCGCCGCTCGACCGCGCGCGGAGGTCGATGCGCTCGTGGTCTCCGACGTGGCCGCCCTTCGCCGCATCTTTCCCGCGCTGCGGCGTGTGCCGTCCATCGACGCGGCGCCGGCCCTCGCGGGCGAGCTCGACGCGCACGAGGTTCGCCGGCGCGCATCGGCCGCACTGCGCGCGCTCCTCCGTCGCATCGCCGGCAAGGCGCTCGTGCTGTGGGTCGACGATCTGCAATGGGCCGACGCCGACAGCACCGCGCTTTTGCTCGATCTCGTGACCGCACCGGACGCGCCGTCGGTCTTACTCGTCACCAGCTATCGAAGCGTGGTGCCCTCGGCCATCGCGCTCGTGGCCGCGCTGCTCCAGCGCATGATGCGCGGCGAGCCGACCGGCGACGTGCGCGAGATCTTGGTCGGGCCGTTGTCCTCGCAGGAGGCGCGCGCGCTCGCGCTGCGCTCCATCGATCCGGATCACCGGGAGCCGGACGATGCGCGTCTCGTGAACGACGATCCCGATCCGGCCGGTGCCATCGCCCGCGCGAGCGACGGCTGCCCGCGCTTCGTGGACATGCTCTCACGACGCGCGCGGGAAGGCGCATCATCCCTCGATGCGGCGGCGCTCCGCGCAGAGGTCGAGCGCTTCGCCGCCGCGCACGCCGAGGCCGAGCGCGACGCGGAGCGCGCGGAGCCCGAGGGATCCGTCGAGCAGGCCGCCGATCGCGCGGCCTCCGTGCTCGCGTTCCACACGGCCGCCGCGCTCTACGAAAAGGCACTCGCGAGCGCCTCCGCGCGAAGGCCGATCTTGATCAAGCTCGGCCACGCGCTCGCCGACGCGGGCCGCGCGGCCGAAGCCGGGCGTGCGTTCCGCGAGGCCGGCGACGGTGCGCCCCCCGAAGAGGCCCACGATCTGCGCCGCCGAGCCGCCGATCAGCTCCTCCGCGCGGGCCTCGCCGACGAGGGCCTCGCCGCCGCACGCGCCGTGCTCGACGCCGTCGATCTCCCTCTCCCCCAATCCTCCGCGCGCGCCCTCGCTTCGCTGCTCTATCGCCGCGCGCGCCTCTCGCTGCGCGGCCTCGATGTCGAGGCTCGCACGCGCGCCGCGAGCCCCGACGATCGCGCGCGCCTCGACACGATCTGGTCCATCGCCGACCGCATCCGCACCATCGATCTCGTCCGCGGCGCCGACCTCCACACCGTGCACGCGCTGCGCGCGCTCGACGCCGGCGATCCCTTGAACGTCGCGCGCGCGCTCGCGTCGGAGGCGCTCCTCGCGGCCATGGAGGGTGGTCGCCGCGGACTCGATCGCGCGCGCCAGCTCGTCGAGCGAGCCCGCGCCGTCGCCACGCAGAGCGGGGACGCGCAGGCCATCGCCTCGGCCGAAGTAGCCGCCGCGGGCGTCTCGTTTCACGCGCCCCGCTTCTCCGAAGCGGTCATGCTGGCCGATCGCGCCCTCGATCGGATCCGCGCCACGTGCGCCGAGGCCGCGTGGGATCTCGGATCGATCGCCGCGAGCTGGCTCCTCCCCGCGCTCTTCCAGCTCGGCCGCATCGACGAGATCGCCGCGCGCTTGCCGGCCCACCTCGCCGATGCGGAGGCGCGCGGCGCGCTCTTTCACCTCACCGCGCTGCGCACGCTGACGGCACCGCGCGTCCTGCTCGCCGGCGATCGCCCCGGCGAGGCGCGACGCGAAGCGCTCGACGCCGTCCGTCGTTGGCCGCCGCGACAATGGCACGTGCCTCATTGGGGCGCCTTGCTCACGCGCGTCTCCGCGTCGCTCTACGAAGGCGACGGCGTGGGCGCCTACGCCACGCTCGAGGCCGGCCTCGCCGAGATCGACGGCTCCCCGCTTCCGCGTGTCGAGCTCCTGCGCATCGAGACGATCGCCCTGCGCGGCGCCAGCGCGATCGCGGCCATGGCCGGCAGCAGCGAGGGCGAGCAGGTGTTCCGCGTCGCCGAGCGCACGATGCGGGCCCTCGAGCGCGAGCCGGGCGCCTTCGCCCGCCCCTTCGCCTTGGAGCTGCGCGGCGCGCTGGCGCTGGCCCGCGGGCAGGAGTCGCGCGCCATCCCGCTCTTCGAGGAGGCGGAGCGCGCCTTCGGTGCTCTGGAGATGGGTCTCCGCGCGGCGGCAGCACGGCGGCGGCGCGGCGAAATCATGGGCGGCGATCTCGGCGCCACCCTCTGCCGCGGCGCCGACGCCTGGATGCGCGACCGCGGCATCGCCCGTCCCGATCGCGTCGCCGCCATGCTCTCCCCCGCGCCGATCGGCTTCTTTTGAGCAGATGACGTCACGACCCCCAATCGTTTGAGCTCAAACAATTGGAGCTCAAACGATCGCCGCCGCCGGCTCACGAGCGCAGAAGGCCGCGGCTCAAAGCTCCGATTCGGCGCCGTCGCCGAGCGCCGTGGAACCGTCTTTGCGGCCTCCCCAAACGATGATCGACGATCCCGTCCACACACCGGCGTGCGCCCGTCGCGGCGAGAGCGCGTCCTGCGACGCGATCGCCTCCCAGTGGCCACCGCCCGCGCTCGGCTGGAAGCGTCCGCCGTCGCCGCGAACGTCGCCGCACAGATCGCCGCCGCACCCGCCCCAGACCACGAGCTCGTGGCCCGTCCACAGCCCGATGTGCTCACCGCGCGCGGTGGGCGCGCCCGCGGTGGCCATCGCTTGCCATGCGCCGCTCGCTCCGGCGCTGGGATCGAAGATGCCGCCGGTGGCCTCGTAAGGGCCGCCCGTCCAGCCGCCCCACACGAGGAGCCGTGTCGACGTCCACACGGCCGCTGCGCCTTCGCGCGCGGTGGGCGCCTCCGCGGAGGCGGTCGGCGAGAGCCACGTCCCCGCCTGATCGAAGCTCGCGCCGTCACGCAGCCAATCGAAGAGGTTGTAGCCGCTCCACACGATCATGCGCGAGCCGGCCCAAACCGCCGTGTGCCCATAGCGCGCGGTGGGCGCGCCCGCGGTCGCGAGAGACTCCCACGTGTCGGTGGCCGGATCGTAAATGCCTCCCGAAGCAGAGGGCGAATTCCCCACGAGCCCGCCCCACACGATCATCCGCGAGCCCGTCCACACCGCCGTATGCGATTTGCGCGGCGCCGGTTGGCCCGCCGTCGACATCGGTGTCCACGCATCGGCGACTGGATCGTAGCGACCGCCCGCGGTCGCGAGCCCGCTCGTCCCGAAGCCGCCCCAGACCAGCATCTGCTTGCCCGTCCACACCGCCGTATGCGAGTGCCGCGCTTCCGGCGCGCCGGCCGCAGCCGTCGGCGACCACGTGCGCGTCGCCGGCCGATACACGCCACCGGTCGCGCTCACCGATCCATCGGCGACGCCGCCCCAAACCACCATGCCGTCGCCGCCCCAAACCGCGGTGTGCAGATAGCGCGCGGAAGGCGCTCCCTCGGACGGCAGCGGCTTCCACACCACGGGCACGCTCACCCACCCACCGCCGCTCCCACCTCCCGCACCGCCGCTCCCCGAGGACGAAGCGCCGTCCGAAGAGCATGCACAAATGAACGACGCTGCGATCCAAACCAGCGAAAGTGCGTTACGCCACATAATCTGCGGTCGTATCTGCTCCGCATCCGTCGGGCAACGAGCTCGGAAGGGCGATCGTGCCGGCGATGAAATAGCCCTCATTTTGCCGAGTGAAATGAGCCACCACCCGATGAGCACCTGATATGTGAACTCTCCATGTCGACGCGGAGAAGGTAGGATGACGCCCGCACGATTTACGGGCGCGATCGTGTTTTCTACGAGAGCTTTGAGGGTGATGAGTATTATCCACCCTTCATGCATCGGGGCGACCAAACCACCTTGACCGCGATGACACCGCCTACGGTGCTCACCATTGGTTGCTCCCCTGATCTGCGGGCGCGCTGCGCCGCTGCGCTCGCTGCGTTGGGCACGAGCCTCAAGCATGGAGTGCTCCCGGATACGCCCAACCTGGTGGCCGAGCTGCGGCCTCTCGCGATCGTGGTGACGCAGGAGGTTTACGACTTCGATCCGCTCGAGTTCGATGCGCTCGCGCGCGACGTGAGCTCGTCGCTCCTCCGCGTGGAAGAAGACATCTCCGAAGCGATGTTGGAGCTGCTCCTCGGCGCGGCCATCGACGCCTCGCTGGCGCGCCGGCGAGAACAGGGCGGGCTCTTCCTCGGCATGAATGAGAACCCCTCCGGGCGTACGACGGTTCCGGTTCGCCGGCACTCGTGGATGGATCTCGAAGCACCGCCTTCGAGCGCCGGCCCCGGTCGCGCGTGACGATGGGGCCGCAAGCGGCCCCAAACCCCGCGCCGGACGAGCCGGCGCTGATGGCACGATGGGGCCGCGAGTGGCCCCGTTCCCTGTGGCGGATGAGCCGGCGTTGATCGTTGGTCACGATGGGGCCGCAAGCCGGCCCTTGATCACGATGGAGCCGCGAGCGGGATTTCGAGCCCAATCGATGGGGCGCACCACCCGTCGATGGGGGAGCCCGGCGGGCGTCATCCGTGTACGCCCGCGACAGGTGGGCTCCACGTGTGCGGAGGCTTGCTCCGAGCGGCGGTGCCGTGCTCGGATCGCGGCGCGATCGAGCACCGCGGCCTGAACGCCGGTCACGTTCGGCGTGACGGCGGCGCCGCTCCGCGGGTTTACGTGCGGACGGCACCATCGTCTTCGGTGGGCTTCGCCCCAGGCCCCGCCGCCTCGCACCACGACCATAAATTCCTGGCGGAACTTCCGGCGCACGGCACTAGATTCGTTGCCATGTCGCATTGCCCGCAGTGCGGGGAGCCCACACCCGAAGGGGCGCGCGCGTGTCCCTTCTGCGGGGTCATGCTCGCGACGCGCGCGCCGGCCCCCGCCGCCCGCACGATGGTCGGCGTCTCGGTGCGCGAGCTGACGGCGAAGACCCCCGGCCCCTCGGCAGCCACGCCTCCGCCCGCGGGCGCGTTGCGCGGCGGGCGCACCATCGTCGGCATGCCCGCGAGCGCGCTCGCCGCCGCTGCAAACGCCAATCCCGTTGCGCCTGCAGCAGCCGCGGCTCCTCCCGCAGCGAGCGGTGTCACGGCTCCATTGGGCTCGCCCGTGGCGCGTGGGCCCGCGGCCGGCGCAGGGCGCGCGAGCGGCACGTTGCTCGGGGTTGCGCGCCCCGGCATCGCGCCGCTCTCGCCCGGTGTCGAGCGCCCGCCCGAAGACGATCCGCCGGGATACGAGCCCGCGCGCGAGCTCGGCGCCACCATGGGCGCCGACGCTCTCCGCGGCGTGCGCCCGCCCGACTTGCGTGATGTCGAGCGCCTGCGCCAACAGCAGCGCCGCGCCCTGAATCTCCCGCGCGCCGCCGTGCCCAAGGCACCATCACCGCCGCGCGAAGAGCCCGTCTCGCGACGCGCCTTGATGATCGTGCTCGCGGCGGGCGGCCTCGCGCTCATCGCCGTGCTCGTGGCGATCTTCTGGCCGAGCCCTCCACCGCTCACGGCCCGCGCGCGCGCTGATGCCAGCGGCCGCGAAGGCGTGGAGCTGACCTGCAAGAGCTGCCCCGACAGCACCAAGGTCACCATCTCCGGCGCCTCGGCCACGATGACCGGCGGCGTCGCGCTCGTGCCGCTGCCCACTGCGCTCTCCGTCGGGGAGAACCGGCTGCGCGTGGAGATCGATCGACCCGGCAACGGGCGCGACGAGACCGTCGGTGTCGTCGTCAACGTCGCGTATCGCATCCGGCCCGATCTGGCCGCGCTCCAGGCCGAGCGGCCTGCCTTCCAGATCATCACGGAAGCCGCGGCCGGCACCACCGTCACCATCGATGGTCGCAAGCTCCCGCTCGCCGGTGGCCGCGGCGTGGAGAGCATCGACGTCACCGACGTGTGCACCGGCCTCTCCAACGACGTGAAGACGCTGGCGCGGCAGATCCCTTATGTGATCACGCCCGACGGCGGCCCGCCCGAGCAAGGCGTCGTCAACGTCTCCGTCGGCATCGTGCCGCTGCACCTCGACGCGCCCATGGCCATCGTGCCGGCGAGCGGCAAGGGCCCGGAGCCGCACGTGATCACCGACGGCCCGAGCTTCGTGCTCGCCGGCTGGACCATGAAGGGCGCCGAGATCCTCGCCGCCGGCCGGCCGATCACCGTTCATCCGGACGGCTCGTTCGCGCAGGTGATGAACGTCTCCTCCGTGGGCGCGACGCAGATCGAAATCCGCGCGCGCATGCCGGGCATGGCGCCGCGCCTCGCCCAGATCAAAGTCCGCCGCGTGGACAGCTTGGAGAAGGCCGCGCGTGATTTCGCGTCAGGCGAGACTGCCATCGGCTATCGCGATCTCGCGGGCAACATCGGCGGCTCCGTCGGCAAGCCGGTGGCGCTCTCCGGCGAGATCGTGGAGACGAAGAAGCAGGGTCATCAAACGGTGATGCTGCTCGACGTGGCCGCGTCTTCGGGCTGCCCCGGCGGCGGCGCGTGCACCGTGCGCCTCGTGCAGGGCGCGGACAACCCGGCCAAACGCGGCGACGCGCTGCGCGTCTTCGGCCACGTGGCCCGCGCGTTCACGGTGCCGGGGCGCGCGGACATCCCCGAAATCGAGGTCGACTTCACGCTGAAGGGCACGAAATGACCACGAGGCCCGGAGCGCCGGTCATCGGTCCCGACGAGAGCGCATCGATCGGGCCGACGGCGATGATGCCCGCCATCGGCCACAACTGCCCTTCGTGCCACAAAGCCAATCACCCCGGCGTCCCTCATTGCGTGTTTTGCGGAGGCCTCTTCGACGACGCGCAGGCGCCCACGGAGCGGCCTCCTCCGGTCGCGCCGGGCCCGCACGCCGCGCACTTCGCGCCTCCCGAAATCGCCGCACCAGCGCCGCGCGTCGCGTGGACCGAGGGCCCGCACGCCCCGGCCGACGCGCCCGCGCGTCCTCACAGCGATCCTCCACCGCCGAGCCGAAAGGCCTTTGCGTCCACCGACTCCGAAGACGAGATGGCGCCGCCGATCGCCGATCCGCTCATCGGCGTCGTCGTCGCGGAGCGCTACCGCATCGTCGAGCCGCTCGGCCGCGGCGGCATGGGCATCGTCTACAAGGTCGAGCACATCCGCATCGGCAAGCTCCTCGCGATGAAGCTCCTCACCGGCGAGCTCTCGCGCAACGCCGAGGTGGTGCGCCGCTTCAAGCAGGAGGCGCTCACCGTCTCCAAGCTCTCGAGCCCCAACACCGTGCAGGTCTTCGACTTCGGCGTGGCCGAGGGCCTCACGTACCTCGTCATGGAGCTCGTCACCGGCGAAGACTTGGCGCGCGTCCTGCGCGCCACGGGCCCGATGCCTTTCTCGCGGCTCGGCAAGGTGGTGATCCAGGTGTGCAACGCGCTCGCCGAAGCGCACCAGAAGGGCATCATCCACCGTGACGTGAAGCCCGAGAACGTCATGCTCGTCCGCGCCAAGGACAACGCCGACGTCGCCAAGGTGCTCGATTTCGGCCTCGCCAAGCTGCGCGAGGGCGCCGACCTCAACGACGTCACGAGCCAAGGTGCCATCGTCGGCACGCCTTACTTCATGTCGCCCGAGCAGATCCGCGGCGAGCCCGTGGATCATCGCACCGACATCTATGCGCTCGGCGCCCTCATGTACCGCGCGCTCACGGGGCATTATCCCTTCAGCGGCCCTTCGCCGATGTCGGTGTTCACGAAGCACCTCACCGAGCCTCCGGTGCCGCCGGCCCAGCGTGCGCCCGAGCTCGGGATCCCGATCGGCGCGAGCAACATCGTGCTCAAGGCGCTCGCCAAGGATCCGGCCGAGCGGTACCAAAAGATCGAAGACCTCCAAGCCGATCTCGTCACCGAGGTGCGCGCCTCGGGCACCTCCAGCGTGGAGGCGCTGCTCGACTCCGGGCAGGTGCGCCGCCTCGCGCACGTGGCCGCCGCCATCGAGGCCACGAAGGCCGAGATCGCCACCCGCGACGAGGTCGAGCGCTACGAGCGCAAGCTGCGCCAAAAGCGTTGGAGCCTGCTCCTCGGGCTCGCGGCCGTGGTGCTCGGCGGCGCCGCGGGGGCCACGTATTTCGGCCTCAAGCTCTATCGCGCCGAGAAGGCCGAGCAGACGCGCGGTCGCGAGATCGAGCCCAACAACACCGCTGCCGAAGCCACGCTCCTGCCGTTCGGCACATCCATCAGCGGTCATGTCGGCAGGCGCCTCGACACGACGCACGGCGACCGTGATTTCTATGCCGTCGACATCCCTGCTCCTTCGCCCGGCGCGCAGGCGACGGTGGCCCTCAAGCTCACGCCGCTGCCCAATTTCGGCATCTGCATGATGCTTCATCGGCAGGGATACGGCTCGCCGCTCGGCCAATATTGCGTGGGCCGGCAAGGCCGCGAGCTCTCCATCCCGGCGCTCCGCATCGACGCGGGCCGCCATTTCTTCACCGTCCTCCAAGACCTCGATCCTTACGGCGGCCCCCCCGTCTTCACGCACGAGAACGTCTCCGACACGTACACGCTCACGGTCGCCGCCGCCGCGCCCGCCCCCGGCGCGGAAGTGGAGCCGAACGATCGCGTCCCCTCGGCCAACACCATCGTACCGGGCACGCCCCTGAAAGGCACGTTAGCTTGGACCCGTGACGAGGACGTCTTCTGTGTTCCGGCAGGGACGACAGGCGTGCTCCGCTTTCGAGTGCACGACGAGACGCGCGACGCCGGCGCCGTCCTCGAAGCGACCCCGCTCCGCGGCGCGCTGGAAGGCGCCCCCGTCCGCATCCACACCGGCATCGGCAAACCCAGCGCCACCGACGCGCAAAACCCTTGGCGCAGCGAGAAAATGGCCGACACCGGCGATGGCCGCTGCCTGCGCCTCCGCTTGACCAACGACCCCTGGTCCGGCGCCGCCGCCGCCGCGGTGCCGAGCGGCAGCGACGAGGTTTACACCGTGGAAGTGGAGCGCGAGTAATCGCCGTCCAGCGGGCTCATCGATGCTCCGAACATCGAATCATCTTTTTTTTTCAGATATCGAATCTGAATCATCAAAACGTCTCTGGGCACCAGGGCACCCGCTCGCTGCGGAACATGGCATCGGCCTCGAGGAGCGCGCCCGGCCGGTGCTCGATCACGCGCCCCACCGCCGCGAGCTGGGTGAAGGTCGTGCCGCCCAGGTAGGCGGCGCCGAGATCGGCGACGTTCATCGCCAGATCGGGCGCCGCGTCGGTGCGCTCGGCGGCGCCGCCGGCGAGGCGATAGCGACCTTCGTTCCAAGGGCAGAATGCGTCCTCCACCGCGAGGGTGAGGGAGCCTGGGCCGCCATATCGACGCTGCGAGAGCGCGGCGCCGACGTCGACGAGGCGAATCCAGAGCGTGTCGCGCAAACGCATGTAGAGGCGGCGCGGGTCCGCGAGCATGAGCATCAAGGGGTGATCCACGGGGAGCTGGGCGGCGCGGAAGCTCGACGCGAGATCGATGTCGAGCAGGTAGCGCCACACGGCGCGCGTGGCCTCCGGCGAGTCGCCCATGGCCTCGGCGATCTCGAGCGAAGGGAATGGATCGCGATGCGCCATGGGCGCGCTGAAGCGATAAAGCGCATAGGCCGCCGGCCGGCCACCGACATCGACGATCACCCTTTGGAGCGGCCCGCGGCCGCCGCGCATGACGTCGGGATCGGCGATGCGGCGTGTGTGCCACCAGCCGGGGGAGCGCGTGAGCATACCGGGCACGGTGCGGCGAACCCGATCCCAGATCGGCGGGAAGAGGGTGAGCGCCTCCGCTTCGGTCACGAAGCGGACGCGCGAAGGAGGTGTGGGTGGGCCGAAGAACGCCGTGCGATCGCGCGGCAAATCGATGTCACCCCCGACTGCCGCCATTCCGTAACCGAAGCGACCGTAGATCGGCGCCTCGGACGCGAAGAGCCCCGCCAGCGCTTGCCCGCGCGCGCGGGCGCCGTCGAGGTGCGTCCGCATCAAGCGCGTGAGGATGCCGCGGCGCCGGTGCGTCGGCACCACGGCCACCAAGGTGAGGCCCGCCATCGGGACGGCCGCGCCGCCGGGGACGGTCACGTCGAACGAATACGATCCAGCCGCGCCCACGAGGGCGTCACCGTCGTAAGCGCCCAAGCGGACGTCGAGCTCGGAGAGCGCGCGCGCGCGGTCGAGGTGCGCTTCGGTGAAGCTCATGCCGAAGGCCGTCGCGATGGGCGAGAGCAGGTCTTCGATGTGATCGGGAGGGATGGTGCGGACCTCGATCGACATCCCGACGATGTACACGCGCGCTCAGCGGGCGCCCAGATCCATGGGTGCCCGACATGCGCGCCTCCTGCCGGAGCGGCTCCGACTGTGATACCGACAAGGAGCATCATGCACCTGCCCTCGACGACCTCGATCGGGCGCATCGCCGCGGCGGTGCTCGGCCTCTCGCTCACCGCCGTCTTTCCCGCGCACGCCGACACCGTCGATCCCACGCTCCCGCGCACGGTCGTCGTCGGCGCTCCGAGCGGCGCGGCGCCGAGCGAGCGCATCGATCCGCGTCGCAGCGGCCGCGCGCGCACGCGGCTGCCAGCCGCGCCGGTCGAGGTGTGGCGCCGTCACGTCGCCGGCACCGTCGAGGTCTCGCCCATCGTCGACGAGGCCGGCAACATCATCGTCGCGCTCAGCAACGCCGAGCTGGTGAAGCTCGGCCCCGACGCGCGCGAGCTCTGGCGTTTCCGCCTCGGAGGCGCCTCCGCGGTCACGCCGCCCACGTTGCTCGCCGACGGCACCATCGCCGTCGTCACGGCGGCGGGCACGGCCATGGGGATCACGCGGAGCGGCTCGCTGCGCTTCACCACGTCGCTCGGCATCGCCCGTCGCGACGCCGACACCGTGCCCATCGCCCTGGAAAACGGCGGCTTCCTCGTCGCCGCCGGCAGCACCGTCGTCGAGCTCGATCCGGACGGCATCGTCCGCGCGCGCGGCACGCTCGACGATCGCGGATCCACCGCTCCCGAGCGCGCCACCGGCGCCGTCGTCGACAGCCCCGCGGGCGCGCTCGTCACCACCGCGAGCGGCGCGGTCTTCCGCTTTCGTCCGCCTGCTCTGCCGCGCCGCGTGGGCACCTTCGGCGGCTACCCGACGCGCGGCGCCATGCTCGCCGACGATCGCACCCTCGTCGCCGTCGTCGACGGCCGCCGTCTCGTCGCGCTCGATCTCCCCACCGGCACGACCCACGTCCGCGGCAGCGGCGTCGTCTTCGATGCACCGCCGGCGCTCGGGCCCGGCGGCCTCCTCATCGCCGCTACACAGCTCGGTTTGCTGCTCGGCATCGACGCCGCCGGCAACGAGCGAATCCACCTCTCGCTCGACAAGAGCTCTTCTCCGATCGGCGTCACCACGCCTTCGGGCAGCTTCATCGCCGCCGCCGACGTGAAGCCGAGCCCGCCCGTGATCGTCGACGAGAGCGGCCGAATCGCCTTCGTGCGCGCCAACGGCCGCGCCGGCGTGGTGAGCCCCGAGGGCAAGATCGTGCCGATGGCCGAGCGCATCTGTGCATCCCCCATCGCGCTCGTACCCGCCGGTGAAAAGCGCGTGCTCGTAGCCTGCCGCGACGGCGGCTTGTGGATGTACGGCGAGTGATCTTTCGTCTGGATCACCGACTCCTGTTCCCGCGCCCCGATCTCGCCGAACCGGACGGCCTGCTCGCGGTCGGCGGCGATCTGAGCCCCGAGCGCCTCGTGCTCGCGTATGCGAGCGGCATCTTCCCTTGGTACGACGACGAGAGCCCCATCCTCTGGCACTCTCCCGATCCGCGCACCGTCCTCCTCTCCCAAACGCTCGACGTCCCGCGGAGCCTCGCCAAGACCCTGCGCCGCGGCACCTACGAGATCCGCCTCGACACGGCCTTTCGCGCGGTCATCGAAGGTTGCCAGCGCATCCCGCGCCCCGATCAAGACGGCACTTGGATCACCGACGAGATGCTGGAAGCCTATGTCGATCTGCACGAGCGCGGCCTCGCCCACTCCGCCGAAGCCTGGCACGACGGCGCGCTCGCCGGCGGCCTCTATGGTGTCTGCCTCGGCGGCGCCTTCTTCGGAGAATCGATGTTCGCGACGCAGCCCGACGCCTCCAAAGCCGCCTTCGTCACCCTGGTGCGCCAGCTCGCGAGATGGGGAATCGATCTCATCGATTGCCAAGTCCACACTGCCCACCTGGCCCGCTTCGGCGCCGAAGAGTGGCCCCGCGCGAAATTCCTCGCCGTCCTCGGCGATGCCTTGCAGAAAGAGACGCGCTTCGGGCCGTGGAAGCTCGATGAGGCCATGAGCGCGACGGGCTGACACCCATCCACGCTAGGAGCCGATCCCAGTAGACCGGACCGAGCCGGCCAAGGAGACGCGAGCTCGCCGAGGCGCGAGGGCGGAAGCGTACTCCTCGTACGCAGGGAGCCCGAGCAACGAAGGTGGGCGAAGCGTATCCGCCGACCGGCGACGTGGAGGTCTACTGGGATAGGCTCCAAGGTGCCTCCCTCCATCAGGGGAGCGAGCGCACGAAATCGAGCAGGGCTGTCGAGCCGACTTGAGCCGTCACACCGGCGGGCAGCTTGCGGACGATCCACCGGACCTCGTACGTCGACGAGGCACCGGGCGCGATTTGCACGTGAGGCCCCTGATTCTCCACCTCGATGTAACCGCCTTCCGAGGCCGTTTGCGCGAAGATCTCCACCTCACCCTCCCCGGAGGCCTGCGCCGCCGAAGGCACGTCGGTGAAGGCCTTCATGAACACGAGATCACCGACCACGTGCGCGACCCAACCCTCCTTCCCATCGGCGTTCAGCTTCTTTTGCTGGCCGTCGGGCGGATGCGCGGCGCTGTCGAACCAAGTCACGTCGGCGGTCGAATCGACCGGAAGCGGGCTCGATCCACCGGGCGTGAATTGCTTGTCTCCCGTGGGGAAGAAGGTGAGCCCGCCCGGCGCCACCCGCGTCACTTCCCATGGAGCGACCGAGCACGGCGCGCTGCCCGTATTGTGGATGGTGTAGGTGATGACGACGGAAGTCTTCGCGAAATCGGCGGCGAAGCTCTTCTCGATGGATACCGTCTTTCCGGCAAAGCTCGCTTGCTCGCCGGTGACGTGAAACGAGGTTTGGTCGACCGTGTGGGCATACCCGCCGGAGTCGATGGCGGTGGGCGGCGGCCAGCCCCAATCACTCTGCGGGCTCGTCCAAAAGGTGGAGCCCCAGTTCATCGCATTGTTGGCAGCATTGGTGAGGATGTCGCTGCCCGCGAAGCGGAGCGCGCTGATCCGAGCACCCTTGGCCGGGTCGACCTCGAAGTAGAGCGCGTCGAACTCGAGCACCAAGAGCCCGTTTCGCTCGATGGGCCCATCGAGCATGTCCCCCGGCGTCGTGCCGCCCGTCCCCGTGGACGCGCTGGTCGACGCGCCGACCGTGCCTGTGGACGAGCTCGTCGATGCGGCGCCGCCTCCCACCGACGAGCCATTGCTCGCGCTGGTCGAGCTCTGCGCAGCACCGCCCGCGCCTCCTGCTCCAGTCGTGGTTTCGGGGTTCGTGGAGCAGCCGAGCATCAGGAGGGTGGACGTGAGGAGAGCGAGGGAAAAGGTTCTCATGTGTAGGCCCGTTGTTCCTTTCGAGACAAGAGCTTTCACGACCGTCCGTCGAAGCGTGGGCGCTTTGCGCAATCGCTCCTCGGCTTCGCCATCTTAGCGAATGGGGCCCCAGCGCGGCGCGCAATCGAGGTCAACGATAGCCATTTACCGACAACGATTGTGCCCGCCGCGCGCTTCGATGAAGCGGTGAAGATCGCAGGAAAGCGGCCCTGGTCTCTGCACCGCCCATCCACAGGCGCGAATCGATGCGCGGAGACGCGCTGGGTCACCGCGGCTCAGGGATGGTGCTCGGGCGGCGGTCGAGCTTGGCGAACTCCTCGGCCATGGCACGTTCGCCTTCCTCGATCTTGGCGGCCCGCGCGAGCCGCCGCAGGAGGAGCCCGAGGCCGACCACCAGCGCAATGAACGCTCCACCCGCGCCGAGCGCGCCGGCATGGATGCGATCTCCATGGCTCACCAGCCTGCCGCGGATGCCCTCGGCCGCGACGATGGGCGCGCTCGCCTTGAGATACATCGGATCATCGTTGAGCCGGACGCGCACGTAGCCCACGATGCGATCACAGGCGTCACGCGCGCTCCACGGCAGATCCACCGGCGCGAAGAAGCCGACGTGGCGCGCGAGCTCGGTGCGGGGCTCCGGCTCGAAACGCAGCTCGTCACTGCCCTCCACCTCCACGATCTGCACGGCATCGCCGGCGGCGAGCGGCGGCGCGAGACGCACGTCGCGGCCGAGCCGTTCGAGCGGCGCGGTGACCGCGACCGTCACGCGACCATCTTCTACGGAGCCGCTCCCGAGCCGGATCGCCGTCACCCGACCGGCGCGCGCTTCGGCCGAGACATCCGGCGAAACTTCGAGCACCGCTCCGACCGGCAGCGGATACGCCAGCGTGATGCTCGGCGGCGCCTCCCGCCGGAGGACATAGTTCGAGGTCCAACGAATCACCTCACCGCGCACGACACCGTGGTGCTGCGCGGCCACGATGGGGCCCTCGGCCGCGGCCGCCGCCGAGGAAATCGAGAGCGCGAACAGCGCCGCGCCGCACAGGATCGAAGCTCGCATGACACGCCTCCTTCGCGACCTCGATCAGCGGGCCACCTCGGCGAGGTTGTCGACGCCGTGGCTGAAGACGGTGCGCTCCGGCAAGATCGGCGCGGCCACGGCCACGAGCTGAATGAGCATGGCCACCTGGACCAAGGCCAGCACCGAGACGGGCACGGCGAGCGCGGCGCGGCGCACGCCTTCACCCCGGCGGCCGAAGCTCGCTCGCGCGAAGATGAGCACGCCCACGGCCAGCGCGAAGAGCGCGGACCCCTGCCCCAACATCGGCCCGGCCCACAGGCTCGAGTGGTAATAGAGCGCGACCAGCGGCGAGAGCACGGCCAGCACCAGCGTGGCCGCAAAGGTGCCTCCGACGAACGCGAGCAGGAGATCGCTGGCGCGCCCCGGCGCGCCCATGAGCTTCCACGTGAGCAGGCCGGCCGGCAACGCACCGACCGCCGAGAGGAGCACCACCATGGGCACCTTGTAGAGATTGGCAATCGCCAGCGCGGGCACACGGCTCCCCACGGCCACACCCCACAAGGCCGCGAAGACGATGGAGGTGAGCAGCGCCATCACCGCGATCTGCAGGCGCCGCGCGCGCCCCGCGTCCTCGTCGCCGAGGGGCTTGCCACACGTGAGATCGAGAAGAGTCGAGAAATAGCGCATGAGATCCTCCACGCGGCCCGAGCGCCGCAGACACGAGGAGGATGGATGCGGGGTTTGAACGAGGCGGCGCCACGACGTGAAACGTCGGACGTCATCGTGTGAAAACGGTGTGGAAGGGCTCAGTCCGAGAGCGCAATCGCGTCGTTCGTTCGGGGCTTCCGCGGCAAAGCCACCTCGAAGGTCGCGCCTTGGCCCGGCTCTGCAGTGACGCGGACGGCGCCGCCGTGCGCTTCGGCGGTGGCGCGCACCAACGCGAGGCCGAGGCCGGT
This sequence comes from Minicystis rosea, assembly GCA_001931535.1. Taxonomy (GTDB): domain Bacteria; phylum Myxococcota_A; class Polyangia; order Polyangiales; family Polyangiaceae; genus Minicystis; species Minicystis rosea. The sequence goes on along the minus strand of CP016211.1, from coordinate 11,866,234 downwards.
GCCGCGCGTGCGACCGCGCGTGGTGAAGAATCGCGTGAAGACACGATCGATGTCTTCGGGCGGAATGCCTGGGCCGGAGTCGGTCACGCGAGCAGTCACCTGCACGTCGCCGCCGATGGCCTCGACGAGCACGCGCGCCTGCGCTTCGCCCTGCGGAATGGCGAAGGAGGCCGCATTCTCGACGAGGTTGCGCAGCATCGTGTCGATCCCGTGCGCCACGCCGAAGACGCGCACGTCGCCTTCGATCACGACCTCGAAATCCACCGCTTCGAAGCGCGCTCGCATGGAGTCGACGAGGCCGCGTGCCAGGGCGCCGAGATCGACCTCGGTGCGCTCTTCGCTGGCGAGCCCGGCCTCGGCGCGTGCCAGCTCCAAGAATTGGCTCACGAGCGCGTCGAGCCGCGCGCTCGAATCGAGCAGCACCTTGCCGAGCCTGCGGGCGCGCGCTTCGTCCACCGGCCCGCCGGCGAGCCCTTCTGCGGCCGCGCGCACGGCGGCCACGGGGTTCTTCAGCTCGTGGACCAGATCGGCGACGAAGCGCTCGTTCTCGCCCTGCCGGTGCGCGAGCTTGGCGAGGAGCGTGTTGAGGGCCGCCGCCAGATCGGTGATCTCGTCCTGCCCGCGCACCGCGAGCGGCGACGTGCCCACGCCGCTCGGCCCCCCGCCCGCCTGCGCCAAGGCCTGCCTTTGCAGCGTCTCCAGCGGCTTCACCACGCGCCGGCCCAAAAAGTAGGCGAGCCCGAGCGCGAGCGGCAGCGTGACGATGCTGAGGCGCGCGAGCTGATAACGCAGATCGTAGAGCGTCCGCGCCGCGCGGCGCGAGCTCTCCTGCGCATACACGATCACGCGCGCCCCCTTCGATCCCGGGACCGCGCGCGCACCATGACAGACGAGGAGCTTTCCGCCCGGCGATCGCCGGCAATCCGCCGATGCGCCCGAGGCTTCGGCCGCCGCGATCTCCGGCCGCGCCGCCACCGGTCCGAGCGTCTCGTCGAAATCGGCGAGGCTCGGCGCGCCGTCCGATCCGAAGAAGAGCGTGCCTATCCGATGGATGAGATCGGTGCCTTGATCCTCGTCGACGTCGATCCACGTGCGCCCTTCGGCGATGACGCGGAGACGCACGCCCGATTGCCGCGCGATCGCCGCGATCTCCGGTGCCGCCGCCGCATCGCTCACGTCGCGGGAAGCGAGCCGCTTGGACGCTTCTCCCGCCGCGTAGGCCACGCGCGCCGCCATCTCGCCGGCGAGGTTCTGCTCGAGCAAGCTCCACATCGCCACGAAGAGCTGCGGCGCCATGGCCACCGCCGCGACCACGAGGAAGACCTTGATCCGAAGGGATCGGACCGGCGCGATCTGCGGTGGCAGGAGGAGCGGAGGCCGCCGCGCTCGGCCTTCAGCCACCGCGCGGCTCCGCCCAGCGATACCCCGCGCCCACCACCGTCTCGATGGCGGAGAACCCCGGCTCCACCGCCTCGAACTTGCGCCGCAGACGCCGCACGTAGGTGTCGACGATGCGATCGACCACGATCGATCCATCCCCGCGCACCATCTCCAAGAGCCGCTCGCGCGAGAGCACCACGCCCGGGCGCCGCGTCAGCGCTTCGATGAGCCGGAACTCGGTCATGGTGACCGAAACCGCGACGCCGCGATAACGCACCTCGAGCCGCTCCGCGAAGATCTCCAAAGCACCCACCACGTGCGGCCGCTCCACCGCCGCCTCACCCCGCCGCGCATCTCGACGGAGGAGCGCGGCCACACGCGCGAGGAGCACGCGGGTGCTGAATGGCTTGGCGATGAAATCATCCGCGCCCAGCTCGAGCCCGAGCGCTTCATCGATTTCGTTGTCCCGCGAGGTGAGCAGGAGGAGCGGGACGAAGTTGCGATCCTCCCGCAGCTTGCGGCACAACGAAAACCCATCGAGCCCAGGCATGTTGACGTCGGACACGACGACGTCCGGCTTCTCTCCGCGAATGGTCGCGAGCCCCGCGAGCCCATCACGCGCCGTCTCCACGCGATACCCCGCGTCCTCGAAAGAGAGCGAGAGGACATCGAGGAGCGTGGGATCGTCGTCGATGAGCAGGACCACCGGCACGGCCCCCGAAGCTAACACGGGAGCGTCGCGCTCATGGCCTCAGATCGATCATCACCTTGGCCCGCTCCTCGGCGGTGATGCGGCCCCCCTCTTCCTCGACGTGACCGTCCTTCGCCTCCTCGGGATCGTCATCCATCCCTCGCGAGAGCTCCTGCCGCTTCGATCCGATGAGCACCTGGAACCACGCGTCCCGCTGCATGACGGTGTGGAAGATCCGCTCTTCGTAGGTGTCCTTGAGCAGAAAGAACTGCACCTTCACCGCGCCCTGCGTGCGCCGTCCCTCGCGATCGACGCGCCCCTCACGCTGCTCCATCTTCGCCGGATTCCACTCCACGTCGTAGTGGAGGATGTAGCGAGTGTGTTGTTGAAGATCGATCCCCTCCTCACCCACCTTGCTCACGAGCAGCACGAGCGGCGCATAAGGCCGGTTGAAATTCTCGCGGCGCATCTCCCGATCCTCGCCGCCCTGCCGGCCGTCGAAACGAGCCACGTAGTCCGGATGGGCCAACACCCGTCCGAGACGCGCGATCTCGCGCCGCGCACGCTCCTTGTTCTCGTCGCTGAACGCTTCGCCCTGCGCGGGGGTGTCGTCGAGGTAATCGTCGATGATGGTCGCGAGCGATTTGCCCAACCGATCGCCGACGTGACGCATCAAGAAGGTCTGCACGCCGAAGGCGTCGGCCTGCTCCCCGCAACGGAGGAGCCAGAGCGCCATGCGCAGCAGGAAGAGCGGTTGGGTGCAGTGGTTCTCGGCGCGATCGAACATGACGTCGACGAGCTCGCGGGCCTCTGCCTTCATCTCGAGGCCCGTGCCCTCGAGGAGCTCGCGCGTGACGCTGAGGAAGCGAGCCTCGAAGCGGGCGGCGAGCTGCTCGCGCGCCACCTCGCGCTCCTCGCGCAGCGCCTTTCGGACCATCTCGCGCGCTTCGTCGAGACCGGCCCAGCCCGCCGCCTTCACCTGCTCTTCGATGAACGGATCGATGCGCGCCGCCACCGTGCGCGTCAGCGCCTCGCGCAGGGCGCCGGCCGTGTGGATGAGCGTGTTGAAGACGAGGATCTTCGGAAAGCCCGCCTGCGGCCGCTCGCGCAGCACGGCGATCTCGCGATCGAGGATGCCGGAGACCACCGCGCACAGCGCGGCGATCTTCGGGTGCTCGTGGCGCTCGTCGATCAAGCGTTGGACGAGGCCCATGGTGGCCTCGGCCCGCGGCAGCTTCTTGGCGAGGATCGCGCTCGCCGCGAGCTGCTCGTAGCTCGACAAGCACTGGCGCAGATCGCCGGCGATGAACGACGGCTTCTCCTGCTCCTCCTCGCCGTCACCGGCCCTCGCGGCGAGGTCGGCATCGACGAGCACGTCGCGGAGATGCAGATACACCCAGGCGTCGGTGCCTTCGAGCGGGATGAGCGGGCTCCGGTGCACGATGGGGCGGAGATCGTCGAGCTTCGCAAAAGCACGCTCGGCATGAACACCATTGCTCCGCTCCGTCAGCGCATAATCACGCTCGCTCGCGTCTTTCACGTTCCGGAGCAGATGGCGCCGGAGCAGATCTTGGAGCCCCGGTGTGCCCGTGCGCTGGCCGCCGGACGCGTCCATTGCGCGCAGCTCGTGGAGCCGGTCGACGCAACGGCGGCGGCCTTCGTCGCTCGGTGCGAGACGACGGCGCACATAGAAGTGCTCGAGCGCCGCTTCGTACCGCGCGAGACCATCGCGGACCCGCTCCAAATCGTCCTCCGGCGCGAGCACGATGCGGAGCAGATTGACCATCTCCTTGGTCGCGAGCTGAAACGGTGTCGCCGTCAACGCCAGGAGATAGCGCCCGAGGAGCCCGCGTTCGCGGCTCTCGGGCGTGTAATCGGGGAAGAAGACGCGCCCGCGCTCGTTCTTGAGGTTGGTGAAATGGTGCGCCTCGTCGACGATGACCACGTCCCAATCCGTCTTCCGCAACCACCGCACGAGCGGTGACGACTCCCCCGCACGCCCGCCGGTGAGCAGCAGCGGTTTGACCAGATAGATGCGCCCCGCGGGCACCTGCATCTTGCCCGCTTCACGGACACCGGGTCCCTCGCCGTCCCAACGCCGGCCGAGCTGCGTCACGTTGCGTAGCATCTCGCGGAAGCCGGACCATTCCTCGCCGGCGACGTACTGTTGAAAGCCGCGCGGCGCGCTCTTTTCCCGCGTGGGAGGCGCCTCGATCTCATCGAACCACTTGGGCATCAACGCCGGCTCGGCCACGACGAGGATGCGCTGCACCGGCGTCGTCGTGTCGCGGAAGTAGCGCCAGAGCAGCGCCGCGATGGCGAGGGCCTCGTACGTCTTGCCGCAACCGACCTCGTCAGCGAGCACGATCCCACGCTGCCCACGCCCCAAGAGCGCCGCCATCGCCGCGCGCACCGCGCGCATCTGGTGCTCTCGGTCGAGCCCGATACGGGAGGTGAGTTGATCGAGATCCATGGTTTCGTCACGCATCGTTCCCTCCGCGCTTCGTGTCGCCCGAAGCCACGCGCAACGCAGCGAGCGCCCGGGCGCGCGCGGCCTCCGCTTCGCGGCCGATTTCGGGGCGCGCGACGTCGCTCAGCACCACCGTCCCGAGCGCCTCGATGAGCGCCTCCGCACCGACGACCGCATAGGCCGACATCGGATCGGCATGCCAGCGCGGGACGGCCACCAGCACGCGTTCGATGTGCTCGGCGACGCGGGCGACCAGATATGCGCGACGCACGGAATCGAGCCCCTCGGCTCCAGCAGCCGCCAATGCGCGACGCAAATCGTGGGACCAACGCAGCAGCGTGAAGCGCGATCCGCGCCGGCGCTCGATGCCTTCCCAACGCGCATCGAGACCGCGCCGCACGTTGCGAAAGAACCCATCGAGCGATGCTTGATGGCGCGCGCCGGAGCCGCCCTCCCCTCGCCGCGCCGCCTTCCACATCGCAATCAATCCATCGATCGCCGCCGCCCGCGCCTCGGGCGGCGCAGAAGAAGGCACGAGCAGCGCGTCGGCCGTCGCCGCCTCGGCGCCGAGCAACAGGTTGTCTCGCAACGAGAGCGCATCCTCGAAACACACGTTGAGACGCGCTCGGCTCTCGGCGATCCGCAACGAGCTCGCATCGAGCGCCTCGAATCGCAACGACATCGCGCGCAGCCGGCGCTTGCCGGTCTCTGGATCGATCTCCTCGACGGGCGCGCCCTCCACGTCGATCCGAAGCGTGCCTGTGCGCTCAATCGGCTCGTCCGCGAGCAGGATCTCGAGGCCCGAGCCGAGATCGAGAAACACACGGAGTCGCGCCGCCGCGCCGCTCCAAACTTCACCGCAGATGGTCAATCGGTGCGTCGCGCCGTCGTAGATGGCCTCGCCAATCTCGAAGATCGGACGCGCCTCGGGAAGAGGCTCTCTCTCTTCCGGCAGCGCCCCTCGGTGCACATGGAAGATCTCCCCCAGATCGAAGGCTTCGAGCACCTCCTCGGCACTGGCGAGCGTGGCATTCGTGGTGAGCAGAAGCGCGCACTCCACGTTGCCTCCAGCGCCGGCGGAGCGCAGCAGCGCGGCCGGTGTGAAGTTCGGCGATCCCCACACCAGCGTCGTGCGCCGCCGCCCGAAGATCGCGAAGAGCTTCGCGTGCAATCGGCGCGGCTCGATGCTGAGCGCCTGCGGGCGCAGCTCGACGGCTGCGCCAAGCTGCGCGAGCGCCGCGCACGGCAGTCCCATGCCCTGTCCGAGCGCAGCCACGTGCAATGTGCAGCGCGGCGCCTTGGCCCGCGGCGCCCACGACAAGCCATCACCGAGCGAGTACCGGAGGAGCGAGTCACTCTCGTCGAGCGCCGGATCGTCGACCTCGAAAAACGGGCTGACGACCGCGAGGTGCGTCACCGCATCATCACCGTGCGCCGCCGCGATCTGAGCCCACAAGGGCTCTTCGTACGAATGCAGAAAGCGCAGATCCGGAGCGCGCCGCGGCTCGGGCAAACCCTCCAGCACCACGCGCGCGAGCTCGATCACGTCGAGCACCTTCGCGCGCGAGCCCTCGTCGATCCGCCCTTCGAGATCGGCGGCGATCCGTCGCAGGAAACCGAGGACCCCTTCCAGCACCGCACGCGGCGGCGCAGCATCGGTGTCCTCGGAGAAGACGAGCGGCGTCAGCATCTCCAAGTTGGCGCCGAGACCACCGCGCGTCAGGTTGGCGCTGCCCATGGCGACGAGCACCGCGTCCTCGCGGATCGCCAAAAAGAGCTTGGGATGAAACACCCCTGAAGTCCGAGGCATCCGCAGCACGTGCACACCGAGCGCCGTCCCCTCGGCGATCGCGCCCGACGCGATCACCACTGGATGCCGCACTCCATATTTCTCGATCAGCGGAGTCCAAATGCGCTCGGCCGCGGTATCGCCGTCGTATCCATAGGTAAGCGCCAACGCATGAGAGATCTCGCCGCCGCGCGCGAAGCGGTCGAGCTCGTCGAACAAGCGGACTTCACGTTTCATCGGTCACGTCCTCCGCGCGCAGGCCGAGATCCGTCGCGAGCTGCTGGAGCTGGGCGAAACGCAAAGAGTGCAGCATCAGCCGCAGATACCGAGGGTCGTTCTTCACGAGCTCGGCGCCGTCGCGCAAGAGCCATTCTCCCTTGCCCTTTCGCGCGGACACCTCCGCGTGGTGCTCCACCAGATCGAAGAGCAACCGCTCCATCATCGCGCCTGCCGGCGTCGTCTCGGCGTCACGCGTCCAAAGCAGCATCCGCTCCACGAGCGGCGCCGGGTCCGCGGAGAGCCAGCGCGAATACCGCTCGTCGAGGCCCAAACGCAGGAGCAGCTCCATGGCGAGGCTCGCGATCTCGGGCCATGGACGATCCCCTCCATTCAAGAGGTCCTGCGCGACGTCGACCACCGGCCGATGCCCAGCCCACGCGATGGCACGTCTCTCCTCGAACCCGCCTCCAGCACGCTCGGCCACCTTGGCGCGAAACGCCGCCATCGACAAACGACCATGCTGCGCCACCGAATCGAGCGCCGAACGCAGGAGCGCATTGAGCCCGAGCGCTGCCAACTGATAAGCGCCGGCAACCTGGATGAGCTCGAGCCGATTCGAAGGAGGGAGCTCCAACGCCCGGCGAATCACAGCCCAATTGCCGCGCGTCTCGCTCTCGGCCGCTTCCTCGCCCGGCCTGCCGGCATCGTCGACGGCGAGATCGGGATCCGCGCTCGCGATCTCCTCACCAACCATCCCACCCTGAAGCAATCCATGCTCGAAGAGAATGGCCGACGTCTCCCGGCGCTCGATGCCGTGCCCCTCGTGGCCCACGAGCGCATCGACGATCTGACGTCGCTCGTGCGCGCCCATCCGACCACTGAGACACATGCCTTTGGCGGCCTCGCGGATCGTGTCGCGGCGTTTGCGCTGCTCGGTCTGCGGATCGAGCGCCCAAGCCACCAATCCCTCATCCGCCGTCTTGTGGAATTGATCCGCGAGGCGGGATCCCCGCACCGTCAAACGCAGCCCGAGGCCTTCTTCGAGGTCGTCTTCCTCGATGAGCCCCAAGTCGGCGAGCGAGGAACGATAAAGCCGAAACGCACCGTTCGACGCCTGATTCTTGAGGATGCGCACCGGCAGACCCCAAAGCCCGCTCCCGTCGTGCTCCGCCACGAAACGCCGCCCGCGCCGTCGGCCGATGTAGCTGCACGCGAGCGGGTTGTCGGCGTGGCGCACCGCCTCGCAGAGCACGAGGAGCCGCTCGATCCGATGCACGCGCTCGAGGTGCCCCCGCGACGCCGCGACGCCCTGCGCCCGCGCGAGGGCCCAACAGAGGAAGCTGTAATAGCGAGCCCGCGACGTGAAGACGTTGAGCCCGGGCAGCAGGCGATCGGCATGTCCCATGGCGTGCGCCTGAAGGCTTAGCGGATCGCGGCTCGCCGTCGGCGCATCGAGACGCACGAGCCACGAGGGGAGGAAGGTGGAGAGGGCTTCGTCGAGCATGGTCCCTTGTGCGTGTTGGGCGTGGTTCCCGATCGTCCTTGGGGCATCCGGATGCCGTCGATACGCAACATTGCGTATCGACCTCGGGCGGCGAACGTGCTGGGCAGCGTTCGGTCACGAACCTCGTTGGAGCAAGGCCAGCACCCGATCGACGTGGATCCCCTCATTGCGGAAGAAGCGATCACGCGACCCCGGCTCGGCAATCCAGCCGCCCGAATGATGGAGCGCCACGAGCTTCCAATCCTTGTCGAAGACGGGTGAACCGGAAGATCCGGGCAGCGTGTCCGTGAGGTATTGCACGCGGCCCTCCCCCGCATAGACGACGAGGTTGTGAAAGAACGAGAGCTGCTTTTGCTCTCCTCCCGGGTGCTGAATGACGTTGACCCGATCGTCCACCGCGACGGTGGCCGGCTGGAGCTCAATGGCACCCCAGCGCGCCGTCGGCTGCCCAGTGACCTTCACGATCGTGCAGTCGTCCTGGCGTGAGGTGACGAAGAACGCATCTGGATCGAGACGCAGCGATTCCATCTCGGCATCGTGGCCATCCGCGGTGCGCTGGTAATTGAAGTGCGCAGTCCCGCCTCGAGCCATTTCCGGGCTGGAGAGGACATGATGGTTGGTGACCACGAGATCGCCGGGGACGAGAAACCCCGTTCCAAAGGCACCATCGGCACAGGCTATACGTGCCACCGCCCGTGCGCGGAGCATGCCAATCTCCAAGAAGCTCACGGGAACGAGCGTGCTTTGCTTGCCGAAAATCTTCTCGGGCGTCTGCCCACCACGGCCCTTCCAACCGAACGCCGCCGCGTCAGGCCCCTCGGCGAAGCGGACGGAAGCGCCGTCCCGCAACCGCTGGAGGACATCGTCGTCCGGATACTCCTCGAGCGCGTGCTCGATCACCGCGTGCACCCACCGCGGCCCCTGCCTCTGAGCCTCTTCGAGGATGCTGAACCAAGTCAGGTCGGCGCGGTTGTGAAAGGCGATCCTGATGGAATCGAGCCCCACGTACTTCACGAACTGACGCGCTTCGTCGACGCTCGAGTATTTGCGCGCCAGGACGTCACGCAAGGTGCGCGCGCTCGTCGGGTTCCAAGACAGCTCGGTCTTCATGATGGGAATTCTCCGTTCAATCAGGCGTGGCAAGACCGTCGTGGTCAGCGGATCCCGAGCAGCAAAGCAAGCTCACCGAGCTCGGGATCGTCGGGATAGGCACGGAGCGCATGGCGAACGATCTCGACGAGGCGCCTTCGCCGAATGGCTTCGGTGAGGATCGATTCCCACGCTTCATCCACGCTTCCGGTGAAGACGATACGCATGAGGTCGAGCCCTGCATCGCGAGCCACGAGGCGCGCCGCCTCCGGTCGATCGTAGATGGTCGCGAGCACACGGCGCAGGCGAGCCCAATCGCGGACATCGAGCGATGGAGCACGCTTCTCGAGGCTCTCGGGACCGAGGGCGCCCAGAGAGCTCGTGTCGTCCACGATCATCCACAGATTCCCCTCTTGGTCTCCCGCGCAGATCGTCCCATCGGCCGCCGCCACGCAGCGGAACCACGAGGTGCCGTGGAGCACGCCCAAACAACGATCCGTCGAAAGGCTCCACACCCGGACGGTGCCGTCTTCGGAGGCCGAGATGGCCCGCTCTCCATCCGCGGACACGGCGCATCCAAAGACACGCTGAGCGTGCCCGACGAGCCAGCGCACCGACTTGGCTCCATTCAGCTCACGCACTTCGAGCCGCCCATCGTCGAGACCGACCACCACACGCCGCCCATCGGGGGACAGCGCGACGCAGAGCACCTGTCCGGCAAACCCCGAGAGGTTCCTTTCGCAACGGCGACCATCGATGTTCCACACCTTGGCCGTCCGATCGCGCGAAATCGAGATCGCATGAGCGCCGTCGGGGGTCAGGGCCAATGCCTCGATGGATCCGGGATGCACGCCCACCTCGCGCGCCAGAGCGAGCTCGGAGGCGTCGCGGCCCCACACGCCTCCATCGAGCGTGGAAGTGATCAACGAGCCATCGGGCCGAATCGCCGCCCCGCTCACGTGGGCCCAATGGCGCTCACAGGCCTTCATTTCACCCGTATCGAGCGCCCAAAGATGCACGCTCCCATCCCGCGCGCCGGAGAGGACACGCCGGCCGTCCGCGGAGATGGCGCAGGCCGTCACGAGATCTGCATGACCTCGAAGCGTGGTGCGTCGCGCGCCGCTCGCCACGTCCCAGACTTCCAACGTGTAATCCTCCGACGCCGACACGGCTACGCGACCATCGGGCGTCATCGCACAGGCAGTGATGGGCGCGACGTGGCCCTCTTGCATCACCATGCTGTCGGAGCCGCCGATTTCCCAGAGCTTGACCAGGCGATCCGCAGAACCGGAGAAGATCCGAAGACCGCCCGAAGCAGGTGCACACGCCGACACCGCGCCTTGATGCGCAGGACGCTCGAGCACGCGTTGCTCGGTCTCGAGATCCCAAATCGCCAGCGCCCCATCGGCCATTCCGCAGAGCACCAGGCGGCCTCCATGCAAGATGGCACAACTGTCCACCCGCCCGGCCTCTTCGCCCTTCCGTGCTCCAAAACGCTGGATGCAGCGTCCCGAGGCGAGGTTCCAGCGCGACAGCGATCCATCTCCCGCCGCGGAGAGCACGTGATCTCCATCGGGCATGAGCGCGAGGGCCGTCACCCAGCCTTCTTCCGCGAGGCCACGCCCCAGCACCGCCGCGCCGCCGGTCGGAGCCATCGTTTGCAAGCACGTCTCCGACGTCGATGACCAAACACGCACCGATCCGTCGCGCGAAGCCGACACGACACGTCCGTCCCGCGTCACGAGGCAGGCCGTGATGTAATCGGTGTGTCCATTCAACACCCGAACACGCTGCTTCGCGGCGAGCCCCCAGACGGTGATGATTCCATTGTCGGAGCCGATGACGAGATGTCGGCCGTCGGGAGAGAGGGCGCACGTCGTCGCCCAACGACCGTCGTTGACCAGCGTGCCGGCGCACGACGGCGCGCGAAGATCCCAGAGCTTGGCCGTCGAGTCCGCCGAGGTCGAGACCGCCATGCTCCCATCCGGGCTGATGGCGCAGGCCGTGATCTCGTCGTCGTGCCCTTCCAGAACGGCAATGCACTCACCCGACGCTGCGGCCCAGAGCCGCAGCGTTCGATCCGTCGAAGCCGAGAGCACGTATTTCCCGTCCGGCGTCGCCGCGCAGGCGACGATTGGTTTCGCGTGTCCGGCGAAGGTGCGGAGCAACGTGGGCCCGAGACGAACTCCGTGCAAGAGCCGGAGCGGCGGCGCCCCTCCGGCGAATCGCAGGGTGCTTTGAATGCGATCCGCGGACCAACCGGCGCAGCGCAGGCGGTTGTAGAGCAATGAAGGCAGCGCCTCGGGATGCTCCCGGAGCTTCCCGCTCTCCGCGCTCACCGCGGCGAGCACGCCCGTCAGATCGAGCGAGACATCGGGGGCCGCCACGCGAATGGCAGCCTCCAAATCACGCTCGATGGCCGGCACACCGAGCGCGCGACACTTGGCCTCGAGATACGCGATGTCCGTGCAGAGCCGCAAAGCATCCTCGAGAGCACCGGCCTCGATCCGATGAGCGACCGCATGTCGAAGCGCATACGTGCGCCGGGCCGGGTCGTGCTCGCTGAGCGGCCACGCCGCCAAAGCCTCCGCGATGCGCTGATGATGGCCCCGAATCTCCTTGGGCCCGATCTGCTCGGCAATGAACTGGCGAAAGTGCTCGTGATAGGGTCGATAGGCGCGCCGGTGATCGGCCCAGTGAGCCGGCTCTTCGAGGAGGAGCGGGCGTGTCACGCGGAGGAAGTCCTCACCCTCGCGCCCCGAGCCGCCGAGAAGCTCCGTATAGAGGTACGGTGGAAGCGCCTCCCGGGCCGCGCACGCGAGCCCGAGGCCACGGGTCACCAAGGCGCGCAGCGTCCCCCGAGATCGTGGAGCTCGTTCCAAATCCGAATGAGGAAGCCGTCGAGCCCGATGGGGATGAGCATCGCCGCCCGCCGCTCGGAAGGCTGCTCGTCGAGCCAATCGCGGAGGCGCGTGGCATGAAGCATGTTGCCGCCGGCGCGGTGAATGGCCTCTTCGATGAACGCCTGTTCGAGGGGAGGATGAATGTGCTGTGCTTGATGCTCCCAATACGCCCGACAAGCAGCCTCGTTGGAGGCCAGGAACGACACCTCGTCGAGGTTGATCCGGCGCACGCGATCGTCCATCCAATCGAGATCGGGATACGTGGGCCGAGAGGCGCAGAGGACGATGACCCCCGACGGCAGGACGCGCGGCAGGAAGCCGATCGTCGGCTTGCGGCCCTCGCCCGGGCTCGCCAGCTCGTCGAGCCCGTCGAGCACCATGACGAGCCGCTGTTCTTGGGGAACGAGCACGTGACGGGAAAGGCGCCTGAGCAGCTCGCCCAAACGTGCCTCGAAGGACAGGTTTCCATCGGCCTGGACGCGGAATTGCCGCTCGACCTGGGCGCAGAGGTTCTGCACGATGACCTCGGGGCGATCCCAGCCCTCGTTGCCGCGCCGAATGAAATGGTGCGGTGTCCGGTCCGGGCTCAAGTCTTCGAGGACTCGATTGACGATGGCGCTCTTGCCGACCCCGGGCCCGCCGAGGAGCAACACCCATCCTCGCGCCAACGCGCGCTCTCCGATCATCCAAGATCGCAGCTTGGCGAGCACGTCGTCGCGCCCGAAGAGCTGACCATGACGGGACCGCTCGTCCCCGAAATCGATGATCTCGTCGTCCACGGCATCACCCCCGGCTTCGGCTCGTCCGGGCGTGACGCGCGGCGAGCGTGAGGATCTCGGCCTCCGGCACCTGCTCCGTGCGAAGGAGCGATCGACCTGCCTTGAAGGCGGTGGCGCCTCCGTCCTGGAGCAGGTGAAACTCTCCCATTCCCTGCCCGGGAATCCGCGCGGACACGTTGACCCGCGCTTCGCTGAGCAATGGTTTCATCTTGTCGAGCGCCACCGTCTGGGTCACACGACCGACGAACCAACTCCGGATGTTGTCACGACACTTGTAGTCCAGATCTCCCGGGCTCTGGGTCGCGAGCATGAGGCCGAGCCCGCCGCTGCGCGCGCGCCGGAGGAGGTTCTCCATTGGTGCTTTGGTGGCGGGCTGCGACTGGGCTGGAAGGTAGACGTCCGCTTCGTCGAACAGCACCACCGCTTGCAAGTGTGGCGAGGGCGCCCGCGTCACCCAGCGGGTGAGCGCCAAGAGGAGCTGCGAGACCCAGAAGAGAATCCGCGCATTGTCCCCGAGAAATCGCGTGCTCACGATGCCGAGCCGCGTCCGGCCGGGCCGGGCATGGCGGCCGAGACCGAGGAGCAGCTCGGCATCCAACTCTTCACCTCCGGAGGAGAGCAGATCGGAGGAGCTCAACTTGAGCACCTCCAAATCTTGTACGAGGTCCCTGAAGAGCTTGGTGTCGAGCCGGCCCACCGCGCCGACCAGCGCCGGATCCTCATCGTGAATGAAGGCCGACAGAGACTCGATGTCGAGCCCATCCGCGTTGCCATGCGCCGCGAAGAGCTGAAACGCCTGCACGAGGATGGCCCGAAGCGCCTTGTCCTTCTTCGTGTGCTTGTACCCGAGCATGTCCCCGAGCGCGTGCGCCGCATACCCTGCGGCCTGATCGCGATCGAACTCCTTGAGGCTCGACAGCCCCCGAGGAAGCAGCGAGAGCCCGAGCTGTCGTCCTCCCGGGTGCCCCGGTGTGAACACGGCGATGTCGAGCCGCTCCGCGAGCGCCCGCCGCCGCGCATCGAGCGGAGTGTCCGCCTGCGCCTGGGTCCACACGGCATCCCGCGCATAGGCGCACAGATCACCTTTGCGATCGATGAGAATGGCCGGCACCCCCTGGAGCGCGAGCTGCTCGATGACATTCAACGCGAGCGTGGTCTTCCCGCTCCCCGTGCTGCCGAGAAAGGCCGTATGCGCAGTGAAGGCCTCGGGCTCGATGGTCAGCTCCTGCGCGATGAGCTCCCCCGTCGACCCAAGGGAGATGGCGGCGGCCTGCGCGGGAGATGGCTTGTCCGGCGCGCGGGAAAGCTCGTTGTCGGGCCATGAGGTCGAGGCACCGTTGTTGATGGGGGTCGTGGGCTCCTGGAGCTTGGAGGCACCGTTTGCCACCGACACATGGACGTGCAGGTGGGGCTCGACAGTGTGTTCGAATCGATCGAGGCGGTCGAGGTCGAGGACGTGAATGATCGGGAGAAGACGCGAGAGGTGATTCTCCTCCATGATCCAGTTTTTGAAGTGAGCACGACGTTGCTGCTCGTGACGAAATCGGCGAAAGGCAACCATCGTGCGCAGATCGCTCTCCTCGATGACCGCCTTGCGCCCACCACTCTTGACAATGGCATCAATAACCTGGCGAATCCTGGTCTTTGGATTGTCGGGGAACTCGAAGCGCCGACCGATCGCCAGCTTTCGCTTCCCGGCACACCTTGCCGCTTCCTCGATCTGCAACCGCAGCCCGTTGCCTTGTGGCGCTCGATTGCAAAGTGCGAACAGGATCTCCTCACCAAGCTGATACGCCCCTGCACCAGTTGGAATCTGGACGCGAATCTCGATCTGCTCACCCTTCACATGAACGTCAAACCTGTGCCCGCTCTCCAGCTCCTCAGCACAGGCATGAAGGGCCCAGCCAAAAAGCTCTGCCACCTCAGAGTCCGTCTCGGGAAGGGCGACATCATACTGCGACAGATAGTCGTTCCACTCCCGTTCGATCTTCTCCTTTGCTGCCAGAGCAACCCTGTCCTCGGAAACCGGTGGTCGCTCCGTCACCAGGCGGCCGGGAGAAGCGTCATCGATGAGTTTGCCTGCCGCAACACATGCCTCTCGATGCTCACGGCACCGATCAAGAATGTCTCGAACACGCATACCAGCCATCTCATGCACCCAGTCGCGTGAGAATGGATACAGGGGGTCTACCCCGTAGTCTTCTACCCTCAGGCTAGAGGTCTCATAGAGATGACGAAGCCGTTGCTTTACGACCTCCTCCACCTCAACGACAGTTCGCTCGCCGACGAGCTCAACGTAACGCGGATCGTTCTCGAGGCGATCAATCGTCGAGCGCGTCAATCGATTCTTGAAATTGTTATAGTAGTCTTTGAGGCATGCGATCACGACGATGGACGATGGAACTTGATCTGCAATGGCGCAGATGGACGTCATCACCTTGCGGAACGACGTATCATCCCCCTCTTCCCAGTTTGCATTTTCAAACTGGTCAACACAGAGAACCAGCGATCGCGAGCCGAATGACCACATCATTCTTCCAAGCTGCTCCACTACTCTCTGCGCGTCGTCATCGCTGCGTTTCGGCTTCATTCCGCCGAGATATCTGGCATCACGCTCGCTCAGGTCATCGCCGCGCAGGTACTTCACAACCCTCTGTTTCAGGGCGGCGTCTTGTCTCTGCAGGAAGAGGAGCGCCTGTACGAGGTCGATATCGAGCTCAGCGAAGCGCGGTTGAGCGATGAGCCGGTTGGCCGCGCGCTCTACGAGATCGACGATGGTGTCCGGCTCGAGATGCTCTTTCTCGGTCAGCGCCTCGATCGCAGCAGCGTCGCCGCACCGAGAGGCAACGGCAGTGGAGAGGCGAAGGAGCCCCGAACCGGTGCCCAGCGACTCATAATAGGGCTGATCCAGGGAATCGATCAGATTGCTCATCAGGTATCGACTGTAGCTTGTCGTCCCAGTCGTCATCTGCATGTACCCGACGAAGCCGAGCCCGTTCACGTGCACATGATTGCGGAACGATCGGACCAGGTGAGTCTTGCCACTCCCCGATTCTCCGAGCAGCAGAAGAATCCTTCCCGACTCGAGCCCGGGTGGGGTCGTCGCCTGAGCGAGCACACGCTGAAACTGAGCCCGGGCATTGGCATGCACCGATTCGACGTCGAAGGGATTTTCTCGCCAGATCTGCTGCCGATGCTCCACCGAATGGAACACCTCCATCTTGGCGCCCGAGAGAAACACGTCGAGCAGGGGATTCGGCTTTTTCATGTGGCACCCATCCTCTTCCGCAGCTTCGGCTCCTCAGATGCGCACGAAATGAAATGTCGCGTTGAGGTAGGGCGCCTCCGAGGCGTCAACATCCCTCGGATCCATCGCCTCGACGAGGTCGGCTCGGGTAAGTGACAGGAGTTGCTTGCGATGCACGGAGACGAGGCGGTCCTTGAACGATTTGATGTCCCCCACCGAGACGCCCTGTTTCGTGAGCTGCTTGACGACATGGGAGATGAACACCTTGTCTGCGCCGAACCGCCCAGTCTCCGATGTCCGGGCTGCGTCGAGCACGCGCATTGCGAAGACATCATCATCCACCGGCAGCTCCACCACTGGCGTGACTCGGTCCGGTGTCGAGGGAACGCTTGCCTTCTCGTGCGTCACAGTGGGCACGACGTCCACCCCCTGAACCCAGCGGCCCAGAATGGCGTTGTCGATCGCCCCCATCCCTCGACGCGCGCTCATGGCCTTGGTCGCGAGTTGGGCGAAGGCTCTCTTCGAGTCGAGACGATCCTTTGCCTTCGCTTTGAACCAGTCGTGGCCCAGCGCTCGATTGAAAACGGCCGCCATGATGGCCTCTACCCCAAGGGGCAGATCCGTTTCAAATCCGAGCAATCGCCAGGCTACCGCGTGCTTGATGTCGTTGAGCGTCACGTTCTTGCGGGTGATGCCGTAATGCCGCGCCAAAACCTCGGTACGGCGCACGTCCGCGCCCAGCACTTCGTCGGACGCCTCCAGATCCAGCGCACGGCAGAAGAGATGATGCCTTTTGACGTCATCCCACCTGGTTCCTTCCTCAAACGATGGCACCTTCAGCGCCTTCAAGGCTGCCTTGCGCCCACCATCCGTGAGCTTGTATGACTTGCGCTTGCACGGCTCGATGTAGCGTGCCTGCGAGAACGCTTCGATCTGCTCATCGATGGCGCGCGTGCGCTCAGCGTCCGTCCATCGATTCTGGAGGATGGTCTTCAGGGCCTTGCCGATCTCCGTCGGCGTCTCGCCGTCGCCCTTCACCAGAAGCCTGGCCAGGATCATGATCTCGAGGGGGGAAGCCCCATTCTTCGTCACAGCGCTCATCGCACGACCTCCTCATGGGCGCGCGCGTGGGCGCGCTCTCGAATGACTTCCCAGGCGTCGGTGGGCTCGAAGTGAAAACGCACCTGCTTGGGATCGGCGCCGCTGCCGAATCGTTGTTGCATGACGCGCAAGAGATGAAGCGCGTCGCGGCGTTTCTGGTCGATCCGACCTTCGGGCAGGAACGCTTTCAGGCGTTCGAGCTCGACCGGTGATACGCCTGCGCCGGCGGCGTGCCGGAGCAGGATGGGATAGCAGCGATCGGGGTAGAAGAGGCCTTTGGCGATCCCTTCCAAGCGCTCGCGCGTGGCCGCGGAGACCGCGCCGGCCTCTTCGGCGGCGCGTAGGGTGGCGCGAATGTTCACGAGCGCGTCGCTCAGGCATCGATAGCCGTCGGCGGCGGTGGCGTGGGCCACGGCGACTTCGTCGTCTGCATCGATCGCGCCGCTCTGGTAAGCCTCGTAGACGGCGCCGACCCCCTCCATGCCGAAGAGCGACAGCTCGGCGGCGCGCAGAGCGCCCATGCTGGCCGCGCCGAGGACGTGAATGCCTTGGGACATGGCCCAGAGGATCTCCTTGTGAGAGACCGCGGGGACACGCTCGAAGTAACCGTCGATGATGCCAATCGCGGTGGGCTTGTGTTGGGCCGCGAGGTAGATGTCACCCTGCGCGGCGGGAGGGAGGATGCGGGCGTCGATGAGCTGCCGCGCCCCCGCCACCGACAACGTCGGTCCGGTGAAGATGCAAAGGGTCATGACGTGCGCTCCGCGATGCGCCTTTGGGCGCGCTTGCCGGGGATGTAGCCGGGGATGTCGTAAAGGGGCTCGAGGCCGGGCACGACCACGCGCGCCACGGAGATCCCGAGCTCCGGCCTCGTGAGATCGACGGCGACGACTTGATGGAGATCCACCGCGCGCAGGCGGTCGATGAGCCAAGCGACGTCGTCGTCGATCGTCTCTCCGCGGTGATCGGGGACGTCGTGGTAGTCGTGCTCGGGGACGTCGCCGTCGTGCTCGGCGAGGAAGCGACGGGCCATGTCGAGATCCGCTTCGGGCCCATTGCCGCGGGAGCGAACGTCGTCGCGGGCGCCGGTGATCACCGTGAGCCGGCTCTGCGCAGCTTCGGTGAGCGCGCGGGAGAGCGCCACGGCGCGGGAGGGATGGCAGCCGAAACCATCCATCGGCGCGAGAGGCCTTTGCGGGTTCGGCGCCCGATCCACGAAGGAGCACGAGAACGTCGGAACACCGATGTCGGAGGTGATGTCCCAGACGAGCACGCGGACACCGGCCTCCTCCACGCGATCGAGGAGCACACGACACTCGGCGTCGTCGATGGTGGAAGGGTCGATTTGCGCACGCTTTTGGCGCCCGGCGTCCGACAGATGAAAGAGCGTGGCGGCGTCACGCTCGACGAGCTCGCAGAGCCCATGCGACACGGCTTCGAGCGGGTGATTGCCGGAGGCGAGGCCGTTCGAGCTCATGACGAAGGCGCCCGTGGCCGAGAGGAGTGGAACGGTGTAATCGGTGTGCACCACCTCGAAGGGGACCCACGTGGGCGCGCCCGCGACGAGGTCCATGCCCGCGACCCAGAAGAAGCGGAGATGATCGTGAAACGTCCGGATGCGCAGGCGCGGCAAACTCACCACGTCGGCGAGGCGGTGGCGATGGCGCAGCTCGGCCACGCTCCCGAGCTTGAGGGGGAGTTGAATGTGCTCGGCGTGCCAGTGCTCGATGGCCTCCATGAGGCCGGAGGCGCGCGCCGCGCTCGGCGTGAGGCCTTTGCCTTGAGAGACCGAGATCGATCGGGCGTTGGGACGCACGACCATCATCACCGGCACACCGAGCGTGTCGAGGCCCGTGACATCGGCGACGCGCGTGATGCCCAGAGCGGGCAGGATGGGAGTCAACCGGCCCACCGTCTCGTCGGGAGAGACGAGACGATGGGTACCGGCGAAGAACCGTTTGCAGGCCGGCGGCGGGGGGCTCGGACGCGGAGCCGTGCCGGGAGGATTGGGGGAGGGTTCCATGGGGCCTCGGACGGGTGGGTGTTCAGCGCATGAAGCGAGCGAGGTTGAGCACGTAACAATTGATGCCTTCGGTGGCCGCGCGCGGAGCCGCGTAATCGCTGGGCCGAAGCTCGTCCGGATCCGGCTTCATCGAGAGAAAATGCTTCTTGTTGAGGGCGTCGAGGAGATGGAGCATCTCCTTCGTCGTGTTCACGAACCTCGGCTGATCGGCTTCCTCCAGCACGACCTGGACCCAGTCGCCGACACTGACGACGTAGTAGTCACCTTCGGTGGTGGAGACGCTCGCGCCGGTGTCGGTGCGGACGGGGCCGCCCTTGGCGTAGATGACGATATCGTACGTCGAGAGGCTCGGCCCCGACCCCGACGGCGGCACGAAGCTGAGATCGGTCCCGGCGAGCTGGGGGACGGTCTTGATGTTCTTCTCGCAGATCACGTAAACACCGTCTTCTCCCTCGAGGAAACGGACGAACGCGCCGGGCGCGCCCGATGCCATCAGCTCTTCGACCTTGCTCCGGATGTCGGAGGGGATGTCGGTGCTGCTCCAACGATTGGCCGCTTTGGCCCATTCGCCCGATTTGACTTGGTAAACCGTGTTCGTGTCACCGTTGATGGTGAAAATCAGGCCCCTTTGGTCGTTGACCCACGGAATGGTCATGGCTGTGCTCCTTGGTTACGAACGGTTCGGATCGTGGTGATTCGCGGCGTCCCGTTGCCGAGTGGGCGTGAGCGGGCGCGCGCGGGCCTCGCGGTCGCGCCGGAGCGCGCCGCAAGGGACATTGGTTGTGGTCGGTCAGACCGTCAGAGGAATCCGCCGCGGCGGGCGGCGCGGACCGCGATCGAGAGCGCCCTTTGCGTACGCTCCCGCTGCCCCGCCGCGCAGGCCTCCACCGCGGTGCCGAGCGCGCGGGAGAGCCGCTCGGGCAAGCGCGCTTGGCGCGGATGGATCAGCGCGCGCGCCTGCGCGACGGCGTAATGAATCCGATCCTGCGCGAGCGCCGCCGCGAGGAGAGGCAGGCGCGCCAGCCAATGAAAGGGATACGCGTGCCCCGGTTGGGCCTCCCAACAATGGATGGCTTCGCTCCCCGCGGTCTCGGCCTCGGTGATATCCCCCTCTTCGAGCGCGACCCAAGCCAGGTTTCCGTGGGCCGCGCCGACGTATTCGAGGACCTCTTTCTCCCGCGCCAAAGACAAGCTCCGCTCTGCCATGTCGGCCGCGGCCCGGACGCGACGCTGACGGCGGTGGAGGACGGTGAGATAGGTCAGACACCGTATCTGGGCCTCGAGATCGCCTGTCCGCCGGGCGGCGTGGAGCGCTTCGAAGAGCTCTCCTTCGGCCTCGTCGAAGGCGCCGTGGAGCAGGAGGATGATGGCCAGGCTGGAGCGGCCCACGAGCCGAAAATGGCCGTCCTCCGGCTCGCCGGCGGCCGCGAAGGCCGCCGCGCAGGCGCGGGCGCAGGCGACCGTCTCCGCCGAAGCCCAAAAGCGTTCGGACTGGAGGCGGAGCTGACTCGCGGCATGGAGATAGCGGCCCCGATCCAGCGCCGTCCCACGCGCCTCCACCACCGGTCCGATGGCGTCGAGGTGCGCGCGGAGACGATCGATGTCGGCGATCCAATAGAAAACCGAGATCCGGTCGTGCTGAATCTGGAGCCATTCGTGCGACCAGGCCTCGTCGCGCAGCACCGTGGGCACCTCGACGAGCGCGGCTTCGGCGCGTGCATAGAGCTCGAGCGCCTCGTCGTGCTGATGATGCATCTCGCGGGTCTTGCCGGCCTTGCGGAGGAGACGCGAGGTCGTGACGCCGGGCGTACGGGCACCTTCGGCGAGCGCGGATTCGTAGGCGGCGCGGGCCTCATCCTGCACGCCGACGAGCGAGAGGACGTCACCGATGCGCTCGTAGAGAGAGGCGATGTCGCCGTGCCCGGCGCCGGCGTGCCGCAGAGAGACGATGGCGTTGTGGAAGAAGCGAATGGCGTCGCCGTTGGCATAGACCTCCCGCGCATGCTCTGCCGCCATCACGAAGTAATTCCCCGCTCGTTGGTGAAGCCCGGCCCGCGCGAAATGGTGCCCGAGGGAAGGTGCCATGCTCACGGCTCCGGGGTTTCGAGACTCCAGCGCTTCGCCGGCCAGCCGGTGGAGCTCGGCCCTTTGGAGCGCGGGGATCCGGAGATAGGCAATCTCGCGAATCTTGTCGTGCACGAAGCGTGACGCGCCCTCGCTCGCCGACTCCAGGATTTGTCGCGCCCGGAGCTCATCGAGCGCGCGCACCACCGAAGGGCCCTCGGGGGCGGGCCCCTCGCAGAGCAGCGCGTCGTCGATCTCCTGCCCGAGGACCGCGGCCCACTCCACGAGGGCGAGCTCGTCCGCGCCGAGGCGCCCGAGGCGCCGCTCGATCAGCTCCGTGAGGGTATGCGGGAGCGGCAGCTCGGAGAGCGCCGCGCCGGTGCGGGCTTGGAAGCAGAAGCTCCCGCGCTCGTCACGACGAAGGATGCCTTCGTCGATGGCCGCGCGCAGATAGGCCGCGACGAAGAATGGATTGCCGTTCGAGTGCCGGAGGAGCACGTCGACCACGGCCCGCGGCGGCGGGCTCCCCGCCAACATGCCTGCCACCATGGCCGCGATGCTGGGGCTGTCGAGGCGCGTGAGCGAGATCGAGGTGGCCGCGGCGGCGCCTTCCAGAGAGGCAATCTCCGGTCGGGACTCTTCGCTGCGGTACGTGACCACGAAGAGGACGGGATGGTTCTCGACACCACCCCTCGCGACGGCGTCGAGCACGCTCAAGGTGAGATCGTCGGCCCACTGCAGATCGTCAATCAAGACGAGGAGCGGTGTCGTGTCGGAGAGGCTCCAAGCGATCTCGCGGAGCGAGGTAATCACCCGCTCCCTCGAGAGCTCGGGCGAGAGCGGCGGCAACGGATCGTCGGCCTGGCCCGGCAAATCGAGCAACGAAGGCTCGTAAGGAGCGAGGATTCGGGCGCGAGGGCCGAAGAGCCGCGCCGCATCGGCGGGCGAGGTGCGCGCGAGATCGGCGGCGGCGAGCAGGAGAGGACGGAGCGGCACCAGAGGCCCCGCCACCGCGGCGGTCGCACCTGCCTCTCCAGCACCGGCCGCCACGCACGTGCCCGTGACCACCCTGAGCTTGTCTCCCGCAGCGCGCTGCGCGACCTCGTTGGCCAAACGGGTCTTGCCGACACCACTCTCTCCGCGAATCAAAACGAGACCACCGCGCCGCTCGGACGACACGCGCTGAGCGGCTCTCATCACTGCAGCGACGACCTCGGCGCGCCCCGTCATGTCCGGGCGATAGAGGTGCGTGCGCGGCGGAGGACCGGAATCAGGCCCAGGCTCCGCGCCGAGGACGACGAGCGCGGCGGCGACGTCGGCCGCATATCCCATGCGATCGCGGGGGCGCTTCTCCAAGAGAATGAGCACGAGCCGCTCGAGCGCCTCGGAAATGCCCGGGACGAGCCGCGAAGGGGGAATGGGAGGCACGTATTGGTGCTGCTGAATCACCGCCTCGCTCGTCTCACCGAGGAACGGCGGACGTCCGGTGATGCATTCGTAAAGGATGCAACCGAGGGCATAGAGGTCCGCGCGTCCATCGATGAGCTCGCGGCGGCTCTGCTCCGGCGCGATGTAGTGCAACGTCCCCGCGGGGTCGTCGAGGCCGAGCTCCTCGCGGCCGGCGCCGGCGAAATGCGCGGCGATGCCGAGGTCGACGAGCACGGGCCGATCGTCCTCCAGGAGGAAGACGTTCTCGGGCTTGAGATCGCGATGAACCAAGCCCTCGCCGTGGAGGAACGCAATGGGCGCGCACAAGCGGGCGACGAGCGTGAGAATGGGCTTCAGCGGGACCGGATGGGTGCCCGTTCGCGGCGCGAGGAAGGCTTGTCCGAAGGTGGCGAGCGGCTCGGTGACGCGATGGGTCTCGGCGAACGACACGTCCGAGAAGCGCGACGGCTGCCAGAGATCGTCGAGGTGATGACGCAGCGTCCGCCCCTCGAGGAGCGGCATGGCCATCCAAGGCACGCCCTCCGTGGTGCCCTCGGCGATGACGGGAACGATCCCCGGATGGCGCACCCGGCGGAGCGCCGCGATCTCGTGACGGAGGGCCGCGAGCTTGTCACTCGCAAGCTCGTGCACCGTCTTGATGGCCACGACGTCGCCCGTGTCGACGTGCTCGCCGCGATAGACGACACCCATGCCGCCGCGATCGATCTCGCCCGTGATCCGATAAGGACCGAGCTGCTCCACCGACCCGCGCGAACTACCACCCTCCCGCCGCCGCTCGACCATGGTGGAGCGCGATGCTACCTGAGCTTCCGCGCGCGGTTCGCCGTCATGCGCCGCGCGCCGATCGGCGCTCGCTCGCAGGTGCGGTAGAATGACGGTCGCGACGCTCACGGCCAGGACATCGAGCACGGCGCGTGCCATGGCCGAAAAGCAGTGATTGGCGAGAATCGACGAGCGAAGCGCGGACGGGCTCGCAATGCGCCGGCCAAGAATGGCCGGCGCGTGGCCAAGAATGGCCGAGGCTATTTTTTCGGCTTCTTGATCCCGAGGTCGCTCATTCGACGACTGAACGTGCGGAGCTTGTAGCCAATCCGCGCCGCAGCCTTCTCCCGGTTCCAGTCCTCCTTGTGGAGGGCGTCCAGGATCAGCTCTCTCTCTTTCCGATCGAGCTGATCCTGGGCGCTGCCGCCGTCCCCTTCTTCGCTCTTCGATTCGCGGATGTAGTCGGGCAGGTCGCTGGGCAGGATCGTGTCTCCCACCTTCAGCACCACGGCACGCTCGATGACGTTGCGCAGCTCACGGACGTTGCCCGGCCAAGCATGGGCTCGGAGCAGTGCCTTGGCTTCCGCGGATACCGCCCGCACGCTCCGACGGTGCTGCTTGTTGAATTGATCGATGAAATGCTCGATGAAGGGTTCTAATTCATCGAGTCGCTTCCGCAGGGGAGGTATCTCGATCGTCACCGTGCTGAGCCGATAGTAGAGGTCCTCGCGAAAATCGCCGCTTTCGATCAGGGCTTTGAGGTCACGATGCGTGGCCGCGATGACGCGCACATCGACTTCGACCTCCTGCGTCGACCCGACCCGGGAGAAGCGTTTGGTGTCCAGCACGCGGAGGAGCACCTTCTGCGCCTCCAGCGGCATGTCTCCGATCTCGTCGAGAAACAACGTCCCTTGATGAGCGGCTTCGAACTCGCCACGCCGCTGCTGCATCGCGCCGGTAAAGGCACCTCGCTCGTGACCGAACAGAGTGCTCTCCACGAGCGTGGCTGGGATCGCACCGCAATTGACGCGACCCATCCGTTGTGCCGCGCGATTGCCGTGCTCGTGGATGTGGTTCGCCAGTATCTCTTTGCCGACACCCGTTTCGCCATGGAGGAGAACTGGAATGTTCACGCCCGCAACGCGGTCGGCGATGCTGTATGCCGCCTGCATTGCGACGCCGCGAAAGGGGCTCTGTTTGCCGACGACGGAGCTCTCTCTCCATTCGGACGTCGACGCGGCAATGACCGGCTCTTCCGGCCCGGCACGCCCGGCTGCATCGCGTGCCATGTCCACGAGCTCCCCTGCGGTCCCCGACGTCTGCGGATGAACGGCTACGCCCGCGAAGACCGGTGCGTCGCGCTCGGCCACAACAATGGTCCGAGCGACCTCCAAGGCCGAGCCTGCATCCCTCTCCGGCAACAGGACTAAGGCCACGTCAGGGGAGTAGAGGCTCACACAATCGATATCTTGGACCCGCTGGCGGAGCCGCACGGCCCACGTGCCGCCGGGCGCGCGGGTCGCGAGCGTATGGCTCGCACGCACCGCGACAACGGCAAACGAACGGTGAAAAGCGCGGGCGCGCGACATCTCCTCGTGCAGGCGCCGGCGAAACGTAGCTTCGCTGTCGAGCGCAGGGCTCACGCCCCCGAAGGTGATGATGCGCGCGGGGAAGTGAGCGAGCGTGATTTCACCACCGAGCTCGAGCTCGGCGCGCGCGACTCGCTTTCCTTCGAAATAGAGACCATTCGTGGACCCGAGATCCTCCACGACGACGCGACCGTTGTGCAGCGTGAAGCGTGCGTGTCGGCGCGACAGCGAGGGATTCGCAACGACGAGGTCCGCTGGTTCGCTCCGACCGACCACGAGAGGCTCATCGGGGATCAATGGAGCGTGCTTGTCACCCTCCGGATGATGAATGATGAGCGTGACGCGTTGTGGGCTCGGCGGCGGGCCATTGCCGTCGTCGGGGAGCTTCTCCGTTTTGCTCGGGTCGGGAGGATCTTTGAGCATCGGCCCAAGATCTATCCGTGACCGCAGCGCCAATCTATAGGGAGGGAATCGGCGGCGAGGTGCGAGGAGCGGCTTTCACGCTGCGGCTTCGGAGAGCTCGCGGCCGAGGGGCGTGGCGTTGAGGATGGCCCGGAGGCGCACGCGGGCGCGGTGCAGGCGGGAGCGGACGGCGCTCTCGCTGACGGCGAGCTTCTGGGCGATTTCGTGGAGGCCGAGATCGTCGTGGTAGTGGGCGAGCACGACGTCGCGGTAGTCCTCGGGCAGCTCGCCGAGGGCGTGGCGCACGTGGGCTTCGCGCTCGGCGAGGGAGGCGGCGTCGTCCTCGGCCGGGAGGCTCCGCACGGTGGGCAGGGCGGAGAGGTCCTCGAGATCGAGGCCTTCGACGAGGCGCGCGCGCTGGCGGCGTTGCGAGCGCATGAGCATGAGCGCTTCGTTGGCGGTCACGCGGAAGAGCCACGTGGTGAAGCTCGAATCGCCGCGGAAAGATCGGATCCGACGGACGACCTGGAGCAGGGTCGATTGCACGAGGTCGAGCCGATCATCGTCGGAGACGGGGTAGCGCGCGAGCTGCCGCTCCACGTGCGGACGGATGAGCCTCGTCAGCGCGTCGAGGGCGGGGCGATCGCCGGCCTTCACCTTTTCGATCAGCCCGAGCAACGCTGCGTCCCCATTGAGGGAGCGCGGCGCGGCGGACGAGCGGTTCGAGCCCGGGAGTGCAGGCGACAGTGCCATGAAGGAAACCTCCGTCACGGGCCCCGATGCGCTCGAGGCCGGCACCCGTGCAGGGTCAGCAAGCGCCTTGCCATCCGAACCTGCGCTCCCCTGACCCATCCCGGCGGCATTTCCGGGGCGCCGGTACGACGGCGAGCGCGGAGGACATCGCCTTCCGCGCGAGGCGCAGGATCCATCGTCCGGGGCGCGGCTTCGCTGCGCACCGAATGCCCAGCCGCGCTATAAGCGGGACCGTGACGAAACCGGCCGACTCGCAGAGTGCCTTCCCCACGCTGGGGCCCGAGGCCGTTCATCATGCGAGCGAGCGCGCGAGAGAGGCTCCCTCTCTCACCTCGGCATCTCCGATCGAGAGCGCGCCCCGCGCCCTCTCTCACCCTTTGCCTGCAGGCCTGCGCGATCTCCTCCCCGAGGAGACACGACGCCGACGTGCGCTCGGTCGCGAGGTGCTCGATCACTTCGACCTGCACGGCTATCGCCTCGTCACGCCGCCGGCGTTCGAGCTCGCCGAGGTCCTCGAGCGCGGCCTGGGCGCTCTCGATCCGTCGGATGTGCTGCGCTTCATCGAGCCCGAATCGGGCGAGGTAGCAGCCCTCCGCCCGGACATGACCCCGCAGATCGCGCGCATGGTGGCGACGCGCCTCGGGCGGGAGCCGCAGCCGATCCGGCTTTGTTACGAGGGGACCATCGTGCGCCGGCGTCAGGGCCGAGCCCGGAGGCATCGTCAGGTCCCGCAGGCCGGTGTCGAGCTGTATGGCACCGTCCCCGGCGCCTCTCCGAGCGAGCCGGCGACGCTCGCGGGGGATCTGGAGATCTTGAGGCTCGCGGCCTCCGTCGCCGATCGCCTCGGCCTCGCGGAAGCGGCCATCGATCTCGGTCACGCATCGATCGCACGCTCGCTCATCGAGAGTGTGCCGCGCTCGCTCGCCGCCGAAGTGGGCGACGCCCTCGGGCAGAAGGACGGCGCGCGCGTGGAGCGTTTGCTCGCCGGCCGGCCGAACGCATCCACGCTCGCGCGCCTCGGTGATCTCCACGGCGGCGGCCCCGGCGAGATCTCCGCCGAAGCCTTGTTCGCGCAGGCCGCGCCGCTCCTCGAAGGCAGCGAGTCCGCGGCGAAGGCGCTGCGTGAGCTTCAAGCTTTGTGGACGGCGGCGCGCGACTCGTTGGGCACGGTGTTGCGATTGGATCTCGGAGAGGTCCGCGGCTTCGCCTATTACACCGGGATGATCTTCCATCTGCTCGCGCCGGGGCCGGGCGAGCCCATCGGTGCGGGCGGTCGTTACGACGATCTGCTCGCCCGCTTCGATGCGCCCATGCCGGCCGTCGGCTTCGCGCTCTATCTCGATGCCGTCGCGTGGGCGCGGGAGTCCGCGGGATCGAGCGAGGTGATGCGCCGGAGCGCGGTGGTCGCCGTCGACGACGCGGCCGAGTCCGCTGCCCTGCTCGCGGCGTTGCGATCGCGTGGGGTCCCGGCCGTCGCTTGCCCGGTCGACTCTGCGTTCGCGTATGCGACCGCCTGGCGCTACACCCACGTCGTCACGGCGAGCGGCGAGCCCCGGCACTTCCGGGCGCAGATCGTTGGACCTCAAACCATCGAGGCCGCGGACCGAACGCCGGATGGGCTGGCCGCGGCGCTCGCACAGCGATGAGCCGCACAACGAGCGGAGATAGGGAGAGACACGCATGCCCGCAGTGGTGATCGTCGGCGCGCAATGGGGAGACGAAGGAAAGGGTAAGGTCGTCGACCTGTACGCCGAGGCGGCCGACATGGTCGTGCGCTACGCAGGCGGCCCGAACGCCGGGCACACGCTCGTGGTCGGCGATCAATCAATCGTGGTCCGCCTCATCCCGAGCGGCATTCTCCGGCCCAAAACCCGGTGCGTGATGGCGCAGGGCATGGTCGTGGATCCGGCGGTCCTCCTCGGCGAGATCAACGCCCTGGAGGCGCGCGGGCACACCATCGCGGGGCGGCTCTTCGTCTCCGATCGGGCGCACCTGATCCTCCCGTATCACCCGCTCATCGACGGGCTGCGCGAGGGCGCGGCCGCCGATGGATCGAAGATCGGCACCACCAAGCGCGGCATCGGCCCCTGCTACGAAGACAAGGCCGCGCGCCGCGGCGTGCGCGTCGGCGACCTCGCCGATCTGCGTCGCGTGGAGGAGCTCGTGACGCGCGCGCTCCGCGCGTGGGCGCCCGTCATCCGCGATCTCGGCGGCGAGGTGCCCGACGCGGGCCGCATCATGGCCGATCTCGCGCCGCTCGCGGAGCGGCTGCTCCCGCTCGTCGCCGACAGCTCCGCGCTCATCGAGGGCGCGTGTCGCGACGGCCAGCGCGTGCTGCTCGAAGGCGCGCAGGGCACGCTGCTCGACGTCGATCACGGCACCTACCCGTTCGTCACTTCGTCGTCCGCGGTCTCGGGCGGCGCGTGCGCCGGCGCGGGCATCGGCCCCACGCGCATTCGTCGCGTGGTCGGTTTGACGAAGGCCTATTGCACCCGCGTGGGCGAAGGCCCCTTCCCCACCGAGCTCAAGGACGCGATCGGCGATCGCATCCGCAAAGCGGGTCACGAATTCGGCTCCGTCACCGGACGCCCGCGGCGCACGGGCTGGGTCGATCTCCCGGCGCTGCGCTATGCCGCGCGCGTCAATGGCTTGGACGGCCTCGCGCTCACCAAGCTGGACGTGCTCACCGGCCTCTCGGAAGTGCGCGCCTGCGTGGCGTACGAGACCAAGAATGGCCGCACGCCCGAATTCCCCATCGACGCCCTCGACGGCGCGACTCCCATTTACGAATCGTTCCCCGGCTGGTCCGAAGATCTCGGCGGCGCCCGCGCCATTGCCGATCTCCCCGCCGCCGCGCGCGATTACGTGCGATTCCTCGAGGAACAGGTGGCCGTTCCCATCGACATCGTCTCGGTCGGCCCGCGCCGCGACGAGACCATCACGCTGCGCGACGCATTCGCCTAGGACGCGCCCGCGCGGCGCGTCTCCGCCCTGCCATTGCCATTTCGCCTGGGACGCGCGGTGATTTTCACGCGCGTTCATCATTCTCCAGCGGTCGCACATGACCGGCGGAAACGCTATCGTGCGGCGGCCGGGGGGCACGATGAGCGGCGATCACGATCGCGGGGGGGCGAAGCCCGCGCCGAATCCGTTTTTTGCTGATTCGGACGGACCACGTCCACCGCCGCGCGCAAAAAAGCAAAAGCCACCTCCAGGCATCATCACGGCCGGCGGCGTCGACATGGCGCGCGCGCACGCGAGCGGGATCAAAGTGCGTGCGGGCGCGCCGGCGGAGGCTTTGCTCGACGAGCCGCGCGTGGTGGTGTCGGTGGAGACCAATCCACGCAAGGTGCCGACGCATCGGCGCCTGCTCGAAGCGCGCGCCGCGGATGCGCGCGGCACGCCGGGCGGTGATCCGACCATCGTCTCGTCACCACGCCCCGTCGCGCCGCGCGGGGCCGAGCCCACCGCCGCGCGCCCGCCCGCGCCGCTGTGGATGCGTATCGCCCTCGTGCTCGCGCTCCTCGTGCTCGCGGCCGGCGTGGTGCGGCGCGCGCGCATCTGGCGAGCGCGCACGCTCGCCGAGGCGAGGGCCGTCGCCGAAGCGAAGGCCGTGGCGCGCGAAGAGCCCCGCCCCGCGCCGCCGGCTGCGCCTCCGGCGACGGCGACGGCGACGATCGAAGCGAAGGCGCCGCCGCCCGTCACGTCGGCATCGGCAAAACCGATCTCCACCGCGGCCGCGACCGTGGACCGCGCGCCGCAACGACCGCGCGTCCCGCATACGCCCGCGCCTCCGGCAAAGCCCGCACTCACCCCGATCTTCGAACTCCCGGGCGAGAAAGCCAAGGACGGATGATCATGCGCCCTGCATGCGAGCGACAGATATCGCGGAGTCGCGATCACGGAGGAGCGCTCCCCCGCACCTTCCGACTCCCCATCTCCTCTTCGCGCTTCGGCCGCGCGGCGCGCGCGGCCCTCCCCGCGCTTGCCATTCTGCTTTCGTCGGCCACCGCGGCGGCCGATGACAGCCCCGCGCAGCAATCGCGGCCTCTCGGCGGCGCCGACGCGGACACCGGAGATCGCGCGGCCGAGTGGATGGCCAAAGGCAACAAGGCTTTCAAGGAAGGCCGCTTTGCCGAGGCCGAGAGCGCTTATCGCGAGGCCTGGACGCTCAAGAAGGGTTACGACATCGCCGGCAACCTGGGCGCCGCCGAGATGGCCCAAGGCAAGCTCGTCGAGGCGGCGCGCCACCTCGCCTTCACGCGGAGCCTGTTTCCCGTCACCGGCGATCCGGCGCTCCGCGATCGCACGAACAAAGCCTTCGAACAATGCCGCCAAGGCATCGGCATGGTGCACGTCACCACCGATCCCAAAGGCGCCTCGATCTGGATCGACGGCGTGCCTTATGGCGACGCCGCGGTGCCCGACGAGCTCTTCGTGGAGCCGGGCGAGCACACGCTCGAAGCCAAGCTCGATGGACACGTGACCGCGAGCCAGCGGGTGCGGGTCGAGAAAGGCGCCTCCGCCGAGGTCTCGCTCGTGCTCGCGCCGGAAGCGCCGCCCCTTCCACCGCCGGTCGTCGTCGACGTGCCCAAACGGCGCAGCCTCGTGCCGGGGCTCGCCCTGGGCGCGGCGTCCGTCGTCGGCATCACGAGCGGTATCGTGCTCATGAGCGTGTCGTCGTCGCGGCGCTCCGACGCGGATATCCTGAGCACATCCATTCTGGGTGACCGCCGGAGCTGCGTCGCCGGTGCCGTGAATTACGATCAAGGCCGCTGCGGCGGGCTTCAGGACAAGGCCCGATCGTATGCCACGTTGCACAACGCCGGTGTCGGCGCGTTCATCGCGGGCGGCATCGCCGCGGCCGGCGCGGCGGCCTATTTCTTCTGGCCGAACAAGCCGGCCGGCAAGACCGGACGCGATCTGCGGGTAACGCCGGTCTTTGGCGCGCGCGGCGGCGCTGTCATCGTGTCTCTCACCTTCTGAGCCCTCCACGTCCGGTGACGGTACGAGCATGCGCAAAGCGGTTTGGCTGGCGTTCTCTTCGGTCCTCTCGGTGGGTGCCTTCGGCGTCCACGCCTCGGGCTGCGTCACCGTGGCCGACGACTGCACGCTCACCGCGAGCTGCCAAGAATATGCCGATGTCGTTCCGGTCGACGCGCCGCCGGATCCCGCGTGCGACATTCCACCCATGCTCGCTTCCGGCGCGCCCAAAGTGGGTTGCGGCGTGTACGCGGCGCCCGCGGCGGTGAGCGGCGGCGACGGCTCGCGGGCGGCGCCCTTCACCAGCCTGCAAGCGGCCATCGACGCCGCCGAGAAGGCGAATCGGCCCGTGTATGCGTGCGCCAAGGAGTTCGCCGAGTCGATCAGCGTGCCCTCCGGCGTAACCATTTACGGCGGGCTCGATTGCGACGCAGAATGGCAGTGGACCGCGGGCAAACACACGCTGGTGCGCCCGGTCGCGGGCGCGGCCGCCGGTGGAAGCGAGATTGCCGCGCGCCTCCGCGGCGGTACGAAACACACGGTCCTCTCCGACATCGACATCACCGCGCCCGACGGCGTGCTCGCGGGCGTCTCGTCGATTGCGCTGCTCGTGGAGGACACGGCCGCGGAGATCACCCGCGCCACGCTCACCGCCGGCGACGGGAAGGACGGTGACGCAGGCTCGCACCTCGACGACGATCCCGTGCTCGACGGCATGCCCGGCAACCCGGGATATGGAATCTGCGCCGGCGGCGCCACCAACCCTGCCCCCGAAACCGCCGCCAAAGCCTGCGGCGCGCAAACCTCCACCGGCGGCAAAGGCGGTGATGGAGGCTTGCCCACCGGCTCCGTGCTCGACGGCGGTGAAGGCGGTGATGGGCAACCGCAGATGTCGAGCAACCCCAACGCGGGACAAGGCGGTGTGGGGCAATCGTCGCTGAGCTGCGGTGTCGGCGGCTCGGGCGCCGATGGAGACGAAGGTGCCTCCGGCAAAGGTGCCATTGGTCTAGGCGCGTTGTCGAAGGATGGATATCGCGGCGGCGACGGCGCTCCCGGCGACGACGGAAAGCCCGGTCAAGGCGGCGGCGGCGGCGGCGCCGCCAAAGGCAAGACGCTGGTGCAATGTACCGGCGCGCCCACCATCAACCGCGCCGGCGCCACGGGCGGCGGCGGCGGCACCGGCGGCTGCGGCGGCGCGCGCGGCGGCGGCGGTCGCGCCGGCGGATCGAGCCTCACCGTCGTGAGCCTGAGCACGCGCGACGTGATGCTCACCGATGTCGCTTTGAACATCGGCGCCGGCGGCCGTGGCGGTAACGGCGGCGCCGGGCAAAACGGCGGTAGCGGCGGCTTCGGGGTCAACGGCGGTCCGGGCGCCAATGGCACCGCGAGCGGCTGCAGCGGCGGCAATGGTGGCAACGGTGGCAAGGGCGGCGCCGGCGGCGGAGGCCAGGGCGGTCACTCCATCGGCATCGCGTACACGAGCCTCGCGCCCAAGGGCATGCCCAACCTCGCCTTCAAGGGCGGGATGCCGAGCCCGGGCGCAGGCGGCGCCGCCGGCCCGAACGGCACGGCGCTGAGCGGCGCGGGCGCGGCGGGAACGTCCGGCGGTGTCGTCCAGATCGCCGGTCCGTGATCGAAACCACGCCCGGTCCACGGGCCTCGCCGTCGCGACCCTCGGAGCCGTGTGGTATCCAGGCCGCGGAGCACCGCATGGGACGAACGCTTTCCGGGTTGCGCATCGTGGTCACGGGCGGAGCCGGCTTCCTCGGATCGGAGGTCGTCGACGAGCTGCGGCGGCGCGGGGCCGGCGACATCATCGTCCCGCGCTCGAGCCGATACGATCTCACCGACCCCACCGCGACACGCGCGCTCTTCGCGGACGCCCGGCCCGATCTGGTGCTGCACCTGGCCGCGCGCGTCGGCGGCATCGGCGCCAACCGGCGCAAGCCCGGCACCTTCTTCCACGACAACATGGCCATGGGCCTCAACGTCCTCGAAGAGGCGCGCCGCGCCGGTACCGCGAAGGTCGTGATCGCGGGCACCATCTGCGCATACCCCAAATTCGCGCCCGTCCCCTTCCGTGAAGACGATCTCTGGAACGGCTACCCCGAAGAGACCAACGCCCCCTACGGCGTCGCCAAGAAAGCCCTCTTGGTGATGGCGCAGGCCTACCGGCAGGAGTTCGGATCGAACTTCGTCATGGTCTTCCCGGTGAACCTCTACGGCCCGCGCGACAACTTCGATCTCGAAGACTCCCACGTCATCCCGGCGATGATCCGCAAGTTCGTGGACGCAGCCGCCTCCGGCGCGGAGTCCGTGGATCTCTGGGGCGACGGCTCGCCCACGCGCGAGTTCCTCTACGCGCCCGACGCGGCCCGTGGCCTCGTCGACGCAGCCGAGCGCTACGACGATCCCGATCCGGTGAACCTCGGCGCCGGCTTCGAGATCACGATGCGCGATCTCGCCGAGAAGATCGCGCACGCCACCGGCTTCAAAGGCCAGATCCGCTGGGACGCCTCCCGCCCGAACGGCCAACCGCGCCGCATGCTCGACGTGTCCCGTGCGAAGGAGCGCTTCGGCTTCACGGCGACGACGTCGCTCGACGAAGGGCTCGCGCAGACCATCGCGTGGTACCGCGAGCATCGCGAAGAGATCGTGGCACGCGAGGCGAAGAGGGGTTGAGCGCCGCAGCGTTCGCGTCACGAGACGAAAGCGATCTGCAGGGCCACCTTGTGCATCGTCTTCCATGACGCGCGCGTCGGCTTCTCCGTGAACGTGCGCGACATCGAGTCTGCCATCACCGCGCACCTCGCCCCTCAGGGCTCTTATCGTGCGCCCGGCACGGGCGGCGGTGGCTGAAGCGAGCTCTGACGCTTCGCGACAAGCGCCCGAAACACAGCCGAAACCGGCCGCTTGCTATCCGGGATCTCCATGAAGATCGACACCGGAGACACGGCTTGGCTCCTCGTCTCCACCGCGCTGGTCCTGTTCATGACGCCGGGGCTCGCCTTCTTCTACGGCGGCATGGTGCGGCGGAAGAACGTGCTGGCCACGCTCATGCATTCGTTCAGCGCGCTGCCGCTCGTCACCCTGCAATGGATGATCATCGGCTACTCGCTATGCTTCGGCGCCTCGCGCGGCGGGCTCATCGGCGGGCTCGAGTTCGCGGGCCTCTCGGGCCTCGCCTTCCAGGCGAAGGGCACCGTGCCGCACCTCGCCTTCTCCGCGTATCAGATGATGTTCGCGGTCATCACGCCGGCCCTCATCGCCGGCGCGTTCGCCGAGCGCATGAAGTTCTCGGCGTACGTCATCTTCGTCCTCACGTGGACCACGTTCGTCTACGACCCGGTGGCCCACTGGGTGTGGGCCGAGAGGGGTTGGCTCGCGCAGATGGGCGCGCTCGATTTCGCGGGAGGCACCGTGGTGCACCTCGCGGCCGGCATCTCCGCGCTCGTCTGTGCCGTCGTGCTCGGCAAGCGCACCGGCTATCCGCACGAGCGACACGCGCCGCACAACCTCACGATGACGCTCACGGGCGCGGGCATCCTCTGGTTCGGCTGGTTCGGCTTCAACGCGGGCAGCGCGCTCGGGGCCAATGGGCTCGCGGCGCTCGCGCTCGTGAACACGCACGTCGCGGCCGGCGCGGGCGCGTTCTCGTGGCTCTTCGTGGAATGGAAGCACCGCGGCAAGCCCACCGCGCTCGGCGTGGCTTCGGGCCTCGTGGCCGGGCTCGTCGGCATCACGCCCGCGGCCGGCTTCGTGGCGCCGTGGGCCGCGGCGATCATCGGCTTCGCGGCCGGCGCGGTCTGCTACCTCGCCGTCGTCTCCAAGGAGCGCCTCGGTTACGACGACACCCTCGATGCCTGGGGCGTGCACGGCGTCGGCGGCGCGCTCGGCGCGATTCTCACGGGCGTCTTCGCCAGCAAAGCCCTCAACGACGGCGGCCGCGACGGCGTGATCCACGGCAACATCGGACAGATGGTGCCGCAGCTCGTCGGCGTGATCGTGGTCGGTCTCTACTCCGTCGTGGTGACGTTCGTGCTCCTCAAGATCATCGACAAGCTCGTCGGCCTCCGCGTCCCCGTGAGCGACGAGCGTGAAGGTCTCGACAGCACCGAGCACGGCGAGCAGGGCTACGCGCTGTAAGCTCCGTCCGGCGACGAGGCGCGATGCCCAACCGTCGCCGGCCCCGGCTTCTCACGGCGCGCCCTCACGCGCGATGCTCGTGACGAAGTCGACGAACGCGCGCACCTTCGCCGAAGGCAGAAAGCGCGACGGATAAAGAACGTTCAGCGGAAACATCTCGTCGTGCCACGCCGGGAAGAGCTCGACGAGCACCCCTTCGCGGAGCAGCCGGCGCACGCCGATCTCCATCGGCTGCGCGATGCCGACGCCGGCGACGCACGCGGCGATCGCGGTCGCGCCGTCGTTCACCATGAGCCGGCTCTGCAGCTCGACGTTCCGAATCCGCTTCCTGCCTTGATGAAACTCCCACTCGAAGGGGCGCTTCGTGCGTGGATCGTAGAAGTGGATGCCCACATGCCCGTTCGCGAGATCGCGCGGATGGCGAGGGCGCCCGTGCCGCTCGAGGTACGCGGGTGAGGCGCAGGTGACGATGCGCGTCTTGAGGAGGCGCTTGGCGATGAGCCCTGTCGCCTCCGGATCGCCGAAGCGGAGCGCGAGATCGAAGCCCTCCGCGATCAGGTTCCCGGCCGAGTCGCGCGTGACGATCTCGAGGTCGAGCTCGGGATGCGCCGCGAAGAGCTCGGGCAGGCGCGAGGCGAGGACGGCGCTCGCGAAGAACGGATCGGCGTTGATGCGCAGTTTTCCGCGCACGCGCGTGGCGGCGCCCGACGCGCCGTCGACCGCGTCCTCGAGCGCGCGGAGCAGCGGCGCGACCTGCGCGTGAAACGTCTTGCCCTCGTCGGTCAGGCGCACGGCGCGCGCGTTGCGATCGAAGAGGCGCACGCCGACCCGCTCTTCGAGGCGAAGCACCGCGCGGCTCACGCCGGACTGCGAGAGGCCGAGCCGCCGGCCGGCGCGGACGAAGCTGCCGCTCTCGACCACCGCCGCGAGGATGTCGAGGCCGCCGAGGAGGCGTGAATCGGTGCTCATGATGCATGCGAAATTAGCATCCTTCGCATGCCGAGGCTGCGCTGGCCGCAACCTCGATGGGAACGCATGGTGCCGCTCACAGGAGGCCACACCATGCTGAAGGGAAAACGTATCGTCGTGCTCGGTGGAACGGCGGGGATCGGCTTCGCCGTCGCGGAGCGCGCGGCCGCCGAAGGGGCACGCGCCATCGTCGCATCGAGCAACCGCACGCGCGTGGATCAAGCGGTCGCAAAGCTT
The DNA here is from genome assembly GCA_001931535.1 of Minicystis rosea. Lineage (GTDB taxonomy): Bacteria > Myxococcota_A > Polyangia > Polyangiales > Polyangiaceae > Minicystis > Minicystis rosea. The sequence continues at coordinate 11,829,685 of CP016211.1, read as the reverse complement.
TCGGGCGCGGAGGGGCGCGTGCTCGATCTACGCTCCGAGGATGCGATCCGCGCATTCTTCGACGAGCTCGGCGCGATCGATCACCTCGTCTACACGGCCGGAGAAGAGCTGCTCTTGAGCCCGCTCGCGGAGCTCGATTTGCCGCGCGCCCGAGCGTTCTTCGAGCTGCGCTATTGGGGTGCGCTCGCTGCGGTCCGAGCAGCGCACGGGCACCTCGCGCGGGATGGATCGATCGTGCTCACCGGCGGGACCGCCGGTCGCCGCTCCCCGCCCGGCTTCGTCGTGGGCGCCGCGATCTGCGCGGCCATGGAGGCGACCACGCGCGCGCTCGCCGTGGAGCTCGCGCCCATCCGCGTGAACATCGTCGTCCCGGGCTTCGTCGACACGGGCCTCTGGTCGAACATCCCGGAGGCGGCGCGCACGCAGATGTTCGCGGACGCCGCGGCGAAGCTCCCCGTCGGCCGCATCGGCACGCCCGCGGACATCGCCGAGCACTACCTCGGGTTCATGCGCGGCGGCTACGTCACGGGGCAGTCGCTGGTCGTCGACGGCGGCGCGCTCGTCACCTCGTGAAGCTCCGGCGACGGCGCCGCCGCGGGCTCGGATGACGGCCCGCGGCAGCTCTCCTCACGCCATCAGGGATGCGCGTCGAACCAGGCCACGACTTCCTTCGGACCGACGGAGAGCCACTCGTGGCCGGCCGTCGGATTGGTGACGACGCGCGTCTCCTTGCCTTCGGTTTGGAGCAGCGTGGCGTACGCCTTCATCGTGTTGATGGGGACGACGAGATCGATCTCCCCATGGAGGAAGAGCGTGGGCGGGTGATCGCTCGGCAGCGTGTCGGGCAAGAGGCAAATCGGGCCGCTGCACGTGGCATAAGAGCCCGAGTGAACGGCGAGCGCACGGAACTTGCCGGGGTAGCTCACGGCCATCCGGCTCGTCATGTAACCACCGCTCGAGATGCCGGTCGCATACAGGCGTGAAGCGTCGAGCGGCCCCATTTTGCCCGTGGGGATCGCCGCGAAGATGGCTTGCATGAAGACGTTGTCCGGCGCATCCGTCCAATCGATGGACCACGGCGGAACGTTGGTGTCCCAAAACAACCCACCTTCCACGTGCGCCGCCGGCGCGAGCACCGCGTAGCCGGCGTCGAGCAGGCTTTTGATGGTGAGCGCGAGGTGATAAACCCCGTGCGGTCCGCCGGCGGGCCCGTCGAACATCAACGGTGGACCGTAGAACGATCCCTGGAAAAGAAGCACGACGGGCCACCCCGCCGCGGGCGGCGTGCCGAGCGGCACCTGCCACATGACATCACGCATGATGCCGAGCTTGCCCGGGAGACTCTGCACCTCGTACGGGCAATAGACCTCTTCGGGCGAGGCCGCGCAGCGTGAGCCGACCGCGTTCGTGCCGCCTGTTCCGCTGCTCGTCGTCGCGCCGCCGACACCGCTGCTCGTCGTCGCGCCGCCCGTGCCGACGGTGCTCGTGGTGGCCGTGCTGCCGCCGCCCGTGCCCGGCGGGCTCTCCTCCGGCAGTTTGCAAGCGCTCCCTGCGAGGGCCGCAGAGAGACATGCTGTCTTCGCCAAACGCATCATCCCATTCATCATGAGCCTTCTCCTGCGTGACGAGGCGAGACCGCGGAGGGCGCGTCCGGCGCCGCCCGCTGCTCGGCGAGGAAATCGAGCAAGATGTCGTTGAACGCTTCGGGCTTTTCGATGGGCGTGAGGTGCCGAGAGCCCGCGACCACGGCCACACGGGCGCGCGCGAGCCGGGCGGCATAAGCACGCTTCTTCGCGACGGGCGTGTAGTCCTGATCGCCGGTCATCACGAGCACCGGACACCGAATCTCGCCGAGCCGATCGGCGACGGACCACCCGAGGATGGCCATCGTGGCGGCGCGATAAGCCACCTCGTCGTTCTGCCCGATGCGCGCCGCGATCTTGCGGCGGAGGGCCTCTTGATCGGGGCGAGGGAGGTTCTTTTCGGCGATGAGGCCGGCCAATCGGCGCAGGCCGAGGAGGCGGAGCGCGATGCGCCGCCCCAGAATGGCCATTCGCTCCTTCCACGTCTCCGGGACGAACGAAGGGGCGCAGTTGACGGCGACCAAGGAGCGCACGAGCGCAGGCGCGTCGACGGCGAGCTGGAAGCCGACCATCCCACCCATGGAGAAGCCGACCACATGCGCTGGACCGAGCGCGAGCGTCGAGAGCACGTGAACCACGTCGGCGGCGAACATGTCGATTCGATAGGGGCCGGGCGGCTTGCCGGAGCGGCCGTGTCCGCGAAAATCGAGGGTGATGACCGTGTATCGACGAGCAAGCGCGGCCACCTGCGGCTCCCAATCGAGCAGGCTCGATCCAAGGCCGTGGAGGAGCAGCACGGGCTCCCCGTTGCCCTCGACCTCATAATGAATCTCGCACCCGTCGACCAGTACGTGAGGCATCGTCTTCGTTCGCTTTCGATCTCGGCGCCACGCCGGAGATCGCGGGGAGATGGGCCGCGCGTCACGCGCGACGGGGAGGCTTCTTCGGCTTCGCTGCGCCGAGCATGCGCAGGGCCAGCTCCACGTGGGTTTCGGCCAAAGCTTCGATGTCGAGGCCGGGTGTCGCGTCGTACCAATAAGGGATGCGCACCCCCATGGCGGAGATGGCCGCTGCGGTCGCCGCGGTGTCGGGAGGCGAGAACGTGCCTGCCGCGATTCCCGCTTCCACCACCTGCCGGAGCAGGCTCGCCGATTGGGCGCGGAGCGCGAGCGCGGGCGCGGCGAGCTCACGGGTGAGGAAACGGATCTCCTCGTTGACCACCACCGCGAGGTGCGGATACGTCGCGTGAAGGACGGCGTGGGTGCGGACGAGGGCGCGCACCCGCTCGATGGGATCGCTGCCCGCTTCGCGAAGCGCCGCCTCCAACGCCAGCTCCAGCACTTCGTGGCCGAGGCGAACCAGCTCCGAGAGGATGTGCTCCTTGGAGGGGAAGTGCGCATAGACCGCGCTCGGCTGCAGCTCCAACACCTTGACGATGTCGCGAATGGACGTGCCGTGGAAGCCCTCGTTCGCGAAGAGCTGCAAAGCCACCGACAAGATCCGCCGCCGCGTGCCGTCGGGCACCGCTGACGGAGGGAGGATGGCCTTTCCCGACCGCATGCGTGGCTGTTGCATGGCGCTCATGATTCCAATGAACGATCGTTCGTTCAATGGATGGCTAACAGACGCCGGCGGGGCCGATCAACAGCATTCGTGGCCCAGAGCGGGGCGACCGGGCCGCCGATGTGGGTCATGTGCTTGGAATGAAAGGCACTCTTCCGGCCGAGGCGCGAGCTGCAGGCGCGAATCAGGCCGGCATGCCCCGAGGTCACGCGGAGCGTGATGGGGCTGCCATGTGGAGGAGGAGGCGGCGCTCGCGATCGCGCGGCGCCGTGTCATCATGCGGCGGCGTCTTCATGCCGGATCCCAAGCTGCCGCGCTTCGCCTGGTACGACCGCCTCAGCGCGGCGCAGAAGCGCATCTACCGCGCGAGCGATGCGATCGTCGCGGTCCCGCTGCGCGATGCCGCGAAGATTCGGCCGCTGGTGGGCACGCTGCGCGAGGCGCTCGATGGAGGGGAGCGGGCGCCGGTGCAGGCCACGGCGCGCAAGCTGCTGCGCGCGCTCGTGCTCGATCTCGAGGTCCCGCCCGTGAAGCTCGACATCCTCGACGTGCGCCCGCGCGACGCCGTGAGCGAGCTGCATGGGCTCTACACGTGGGCGCCGCCGGAGGACGCGCAGATCCAAGTGTGGATGCGCACCGCCGTGAACGCGCGCGTGGTCGCGTGGAAGAGCTTCCTCCGCACCATCCTCCACGAGCTCTGTCACCACCTCGACTATCACCACTTCGCGCTCGGCGACTCGCTGCACACGCGCGGCTTCTACGCGCGCGAGGCCAGCATCTGCCGGCAGATCCTGGTGGAGAAGAACGAGAAGCCGAAGCCGAGGAAGGCCGAGCAGCTCCGGTTGCCTGGATTTTGAGGCAGGCAGGGCTGACGACGCGGGCGCTTCACGGCGGAGGAAATTGGTTTGAGCTCAAACGATTCGCTCCGCGGGGTGACGCATCACGACGGCGGGCGCGCGAGCGCGTGCCGAACCTCGCCGGTGCCGTGGCGGCGCACCAGCTCGTCGGCGGTGACGCCGAGGGTCTCGCAGGCGAAGGCGATGACGTCGGAGGCTTCGACGCAGAAGAGGCGATCGCCGGCGAAGAAGGAGACGAAGACGCCGGCACAGGCAGGGAGCGGCGCTCGCGTCGCGTCGCAGAAGTAGACGAGCTTCTTCAGCAGCGTGCCGTCGAGCCAGGCGAGATCGGGCTCGGGGGGCACGACCATCTCCCAGTTGCGTCCGCCCGATCGCTCGCGCGCCTCAGCGAGCGCGACGTTGGCGCGGACGGCCTCGGCATCGAGGAAGGCGCGGGCGAAGAGGGGAGCGAGATCGAGGGACATGCGGCGCGAGCATACCGCGTGAAGCGCGTGATGCCGCGAGCGCCCGCCGTCGTGCGTGGATGGAAGAAAAGAAGCGGCGAGCCTCGCGAAATGCGCGCTCGCCGCTTCGATTCGAGCAGGATCACTCGGCCAGCTTGGCCAGCTCTTCTTCGGAGACGTCGAAGTCGGCGAAGACGTTCTGCGCGTCGTCGTGATCGTCGAGCGCGTCCGCCAGGTTGAGGCAGAGCTCGGCGTCGCGGCCGGTGACGACCTTCTTGTTCTTCGGGATGTAGCCGGGGTTGTTCGACTTGACCGGGATCTTCGCGTCTTCGAGCGATTTGGTCACCGGGTCGAGGGCGCTCACGGGCGTGAGGATCTGCCACTCCTCGCCCATGTCGGTGTAGTCGTCGGCGCCGGCGCCGACGGCGACCTCCATGAGCTGATCCTCGTTCGCCGACTCCTTGGCGAGCGTGATGATGCCCTTGCGCTCGAAGGCCCACTGGGCCGAGCCGGCCGCGCTGAGCTGGCCGTTGTGCTTCTCGAAGATCTTGCGAATCTCGGCGACCGTGCGGTTCCGGTTGTCGGTCATGCCTTCGACGAGGAAGAGCGTGCCGCCGGGGCCGGTGCCTTCGTAGAGGATCTCCTCGTACGCCACGCCCTCGATCTCGCCGGTGCCACGCTGGATGGCCCGCTTGATCGTGTCGGCGGGCATGCTCTGCGCCTTGGCGTCGCTGACCGCCTTGCGCAGGCGCGCGTTGCCGTCGATGTCACCGCCGCCCATCCGGGAGGCGACCGTGATCTCCTTGATCAGCTTGGTGAAGAGCTTGCCGCGCTTCGCGTCCAGCGCGCCCTTCTTCCGCTTGATCGTGGCCCATTTGGAATGGCCGCTCATTCGCGTCTCTCCGTGGCTTCTTCTGTGAGGGAACGTGCCCCGCCGAAAGGGCGCCGCAGGGTAGCGAGAGACCTCTTGAAAAGCAACGGCACCGGCGCCGGGGGCCGCTCGGCCGTACGAAAGCTCACCGAGCGAAGACGCCGCAGGGATTCTCGAGCTGCTGTGCGGCCGGCAGGCCGACACGGGGAACGAGGCGTCGTCGTCGCTCGAGATCGACGAGAAGCGATGCAGCATCGACGACTCGAGCTCGACCACGTGGATGCGGCCCAGCCGATCGAACGAGACGCAGAACGGAGCGCTGTCCGGTCGCGCCATCGGAAGAAGATGCGCTCGTGAGGGTGGAGCGGGCTCCACAGCCGGCGACGAAACAAGCAAGCAGGACGAGAGTCGAAGACAAGCAACGCATGATGGCGTTCCCAATCCATCACCGGCCGAGAGGCGCGCATGTCGCGGCGACGGCGCCGGGCTCGTTGCCAGAGCGCGAAGCTCCGTTCAACCGAGGAGCGCGGCACTCGGCTCCACGAAGGAGACACGGTATCCATCGAGATCGGTGACCAGCACTTCGCGCGTGTGCCAAGGCTGCTCGCGCGGGCCGTCCACCATCGCGCCGGCGGACACGGCGCGGGCGGCGATCGTCTCGAGCGCAACGTCCCCCGTCGCGTGGAAGCACACGATCACCCCGACCCCGTGCGGCCCCGGCAACGACATCCCCGGCGGCGTGGCAACCAGGAACAGGTCGGCCTGCGGCGCCCAGCGTAGATGGGTGAACACGGGATCGCGGTGCACGACGGTGAAGCCGAGCAGCTCGTAGAAGCCGGCCGACCGGGCGGTGTCGGCCACGAGGAGCTTCACATAGGCAGGCATGGGATCGGGCTCTTCACGGTTCATCGGCACCTCGCGAACGGCGCGAACGTATAGCGGGCCCGAAGCAGTAGGAGAAGGCGGCGGAGTGTTCCTTTGCGGGCCGTCGTGGCGATACGCTTCGGATCCATGGCGGCCAAGAAGTCCGTTCCTCCCGCGCGGAGGAGCGCTCCTCCACCACGTGGGGCGCCGATTCCGACCATCCTGGTGAGGCCGGGAGATCCACACCCGCTCATCGCGAAGATGAAGGAGAGGAAGCTCGCGCGCGTGAGCTACACGGCCGAGCGCAACGTCTGGGATCAGGTCACCGTGGCTTGGTGTCTGGTCGCGCTCGATCGCGAGGACGAGGCCGCCGCCGTCTGCGAGGCCATCGCGCGCAACGTGGACTACACGTTCCACGGTCAATACCCAGGCGTGTGGGCCCCTGCCTACGAGGCCGCCGTCCTCGGCTTGTGGCTCGCGCAGCGACGCGGCGACACGGCGCGCGTCGCCGAGCTCGAAGCCGTGGCGCGCACCATCCCGGGAAAGATCCCGAAGCCGCGCCAGCGCGCCGAGGCCATTCGCAAGGACGGCCCGGAGAAGATCGCCGAAGCGCGCGCCGAGATGCAGCGCGATCGCGCGCTCTCGCTGCTCCAAGCCCACCCGCTCGAGTGGCTCACGGCGGAGCTGACGATGCCGATCACCGACGTGCCCCGAGAGCTCGTGGAGAAGCAGCTCGGTGAGGCCATCGCGTGCCTGCGCGACATCGTCGCGCGGCCGCGCTGAGATCCGCGCGAGAGCACATTCGCAAGTGGGGTGTAAGGCGACCGGACGAGGCGCCGTTTCCACCGCATGCACCGCGACGAGATCCCGATTGCCTCTCCTTGCAGCGTCGACTTCAGCTCCATGACCTTGGCCGATGCGAAGAAGCGCTTCTGCGGCGAGTGCAAGAAGCACGTGCACGATCTCTCGCAGATGAGCCGCACCGAGGCGCGCGCGTTGCTTTCGTCCCCGACGACCGAGGGGCTGTGCGTGCACTACCTCTACGACGAGCGCGGCGCAGTTTGGTTCGCGGAGGAGGCGAAGCTCGTCGCGCCGAGCCGGCTCGCGCGCATGAAGCGCTTCGTCGCCGCGGCGGCCGCCGTGGCTGCGCCGCTGTCGCTGACGGCTTGCATGGGCGCGGCCATGCCGCACGAGCCGCTGCCGCCGCCGCCGTCCCCGCCCGCCGCGCCGGCGCCCTCGGCGAGCGCCGCACCGACGACCTCGGCGAGCGCGGCTCCGGCTGCGCCCCAAGCTCCGGCGAGCGCGGCTCCCGCCCCGAAGGTCGCGGCCCCGCGCTGAGCTGGAAAGCGCGCCGCGCGAGCGGCTATCGTTCGCCCATGGCGAGCGCGAACGAGACGTGGAAGGTCCTTCCCCATCGACCCATCGAAGAGCTCGACGAGAGCCTGTGGCGCGTCGAGGGCGACCTCGAAGGCATGCCCTTGAAGCGGGTGATGACGGTCGCGAAGCACAGCGACGGAACCCTGGTCGTGCACAACGCCATCGCGCTCGACGACGCCTCGATGAAGCGGCTCGACGCGTGGGGGAAGGTGTCGACGATCGTGGTGCCGAACGCGTATCACCGCCTCGATGCGCCGCGCTTCGCGGCCCGCTATCCCGAGGCGCGCGTGATTTGCCCGGCGGGCGGGCGCCGCAAGGTGGCCGATGTCGTGCGGGTCGATGGCACGTACGACGACTTCCCCGCGGACGAGGCCGTCTCCTTCGTCACGCTCGACGGCGTGGCGGCACAGGAGGGCGTGATGATCGTGAAGTCGTCGTCCGGGACGACGCTCGTGTTCAACGACGCCATCTTCAACCTGCCCCACATGAGCGGGATTCACGGCTTCGTGTTCAAGCACGTCACCGCATCGACAGGCGGGCCGCGCGTGTCGCGGCTCATGCGCTGGGCGGTGGTGAAGGACAAGGTCGCGCTCCGCGCCCACCTGCTCCGTCTCGCGGAGACGCCGGCGCTCCGGCGAGCCATCGTCTCCCACGGCGCGATGGTCACGGACGACCCCGCCGGGATGATCCGGACGGCCGCCGCCACGCTGGACTGAAGAGGTAACCGAAAGCGCGTCGCGAGCGCCACGCCGGGGAATCCTCGGTGATTTCGAGGGAGGAAGGCCGACGAGGCGGGGCACGCAGCAGCTTCATCGGTCACCTCTCGAGCGGGCGAGCCGGTTCGGGCCCAGGCCCCGACGCGGGGCGTGATGCGGCGCACGAGCCTTGGTATGAAGGCCTGGCCATGCCCACCGCCTACGGCGAGTACGAGGCCGTCATCGGCCTCGAGGTCCACGCCCAGCTCCTCACGCGCACCAAGTTGTTCTGCGCCTGCGCCACGAGCTTCGGCGATCCGCCGAACACGCATACGTGCCCAGTTTGCCTGGGCTTGCCCGGCTCGCTCCCGGTCCTGAACCGCGAGGCCGTGCGCATGGCCATGAGCGCAGCGCTCGCGCTCGGCTGCAGCGTCGCGCCGCGCAGCGTGTTCGCGCGCAAGAACTACTTCTATCCGGACCTACCCAAGGGCTACCAAATCAGCCAATACGAGCTCCCGCTGGCGTCGCGCGGCGTCCTCGAGATCGAGGTCGAAGGCGTGAAGCGACGCGCCGGCATCCTCCGCGTGCACATGGAGGAGGACGCGGGGAAGAACATGCACGGCCTGGGCGACGACTCGATCGTCGATTTGAACCGCGCGGGCACGCCGCTCATCGAGATCGTCGGCGACCCCGATTTGCGATCCGGCGCCGAGGCCGCCGAGTACCTGAAGCGGCTCCGCGAGATCCTCATGTTCGCGGGCGTGAACGACGGGAACTTGGAGCAGGGCAGCTTCCGCTGCGACGCCAACGTCTCGGTGCGCAAGGTGGGCGTGGAGAAGCTGGGCACGCGCACGGAGCTCAAGAACATCAACTCCTTCCGCTTCGTGGCCGACGCCATCGACATCGAGATCCGCAGGCAGATCACGCTCATCGAGGGCGGCGATCGGGTGCGGCAACAAACGCGCGGGTACAACGCGGAGAAGCGCGAGACGTACCTGCTCCGCGACAAGGAGAACGAGTCCGGTTATCGCTACTTCCCCGAGCCGGATCTGCCGCCGCTCGACGTGGACACCGGCTTCGTCGCCGAGGTGCGGGCCACGCTGCCGGAGGGGCCCGCGCAGCGGCGCCGGCGCATGGTGGACGCGCTCGGGCTCACGCCGTACGCGGCCTCCGTGCTCACGGGGCACCCGCAAATCGCAGCCTTCTTCCAGCGCACGGCGGCGCTCTATCCCGAGGCGGTGAAGGCGTCGAACTTCATCCAGAGCGAGGTGCTGCGCGACGTCACGACGGCGGGGCTCGAAGCCACGTTCCCCATCACGCCCGCGCAGGTCGCCGATCTGCTGCGCCTCGTGGACGAAGGCACCATCAGCGGCAAGCAGGCGAAGGAGGTTTACGCGGCCATGAAGGGCACGCCCATCATGCCCGCCACGATCGTGCGCGATCGCGGGATGACGGTGATCTCCGACGAAGGCTCGCTCGAGGCGCTCGCGCGCAAGCTCGCGCAGGCCAACGAGAAGCAGGCCGCGGCCTATCGCGCGGGGAAGACGAACCTGCTCGGCTTCTTCGTCGGGCAGATGATGAAGCAGACCGGCGGGAGCGCCGATCCCGCGGTCGTCAACAAGGTGCTGAAGCGCGTGCTCGCGGAGGAAGCCAGGCCCGCGAACGCCGGGCCCGAGAGCGGGACGCTCGGTCCGATCCAGACCTCTGCCACCACGAGCGGTGTACGCGCTGCGCCCGACGCGCCGAGCTTCGACAAGGCCGCGGAGACACAGCCGCGACCCGATGGAACGCGCGCGCAGGCCATGAGCGAGGCCGCGCCGGGGAGCACGCCCAAGACCGGAGCGCCGAGCCCGCTCGCGCAGAGCGTCGCGCCCGGGCCAGACTCCGCGCCGCTCACGCCCGAGCACACCACGCTCACGAGCGCATCGGGTGTCCCCGCGGTGCAGCTCCCGTTGCCGCCGCCGACGCCGAACGAGACCATCGCCTACGACGATTTCGCGCGCGTCGATCTGCGCGTCGGCGTCGTCATCTCGGCCGAGCGCGTGCCGCGCAAGGACAAGCTGCTCGATCTGCGCGTCGACCTCGGCGAGCCCAGCGGCCCGCGGCGCATCGTCGCCGGCCTCGCGCTCTCGTTCACGCCCGAGGCACTCACGGGCCGCCGCGTGATCGTCGCGGCCAACCTCGCGCCGCGCGATTTCGGCAAGGGCCTCGTCTCGTACGGGATGATCCTCGCCGCCGGCCCGAGCGAGAGCCTCTCGCTCGCCACCGTGTCATCGGACGTGCCGCCCGGCACCCGGCTGAAGTAGAACGTCGACCGTGGTTCCGCATCCGATCCGCGTCCCCCTGCGCACCGCCGGCTTCGTCGGCCTGACCTTCGGCTTCCTCGCCGGCTTCGAGAGCGAGCGCGCCCTCGCGGACAGCGACCGTGCGCGCATGGACGTCACCTACAAGTGGATGCAGCGCTACGGCATCGGCCTGTGCCACCTCTACGGCCTCGAGGTGAGGACGAGCGGTCCGTTCATCTCCGAGCCGGGCGGCCGTTATCCGGCACGCGACGCGACGGGGCGCGGCCGGCTCTTCGTGATGAACCATCGCTCCATGCTCGATGTCTTCGTCACGCTCTCGGCCTTCGAGACCAACATCGTGAGCCGCGCCGATCTCGCCGATTGGCCGGTCATCGGCCTCGCCGCGCGGCGCACCGGCACGCTCTTCGTCGATCGCCAGAGCAAGCGCAGCGGCGCCGCCGTCATCAACACCATGTGCCACGGCGTGGAGACGGGTCGCGCCGTGATGACGTACCCCGAAGGCACGACCTTCTCCGGCGACGAAGTGCGCCCCTTCCGCGCCGGCGCGTTCCTCGCGGCACAGCGCACGGGCGCCGAGATCGTCCCCGTGGGCATCGCCTACGGCGGCGGCAACACCGACTACCTCGACGAGCCTTTCGTGAAGCACCTGCTCCGCGTGACCTCGACGAAGCGCACCCCCATCGGCCTCGCCGTCGGCGAGCCCATCGCGGGCCCGCACCACGACGTCGATGCGCTGCGCGACCTCGCCCACACCCGCGTGCAAGCGCTCGTGCACGAAGCACGCAAGCTCATCGCGTAGAGCGCCGAGCGCCCCAAGGCGTCATCTCTCTTTCGTTCTCGCGCCTCGACGTCGAAGTCGGGCTTGGATCAAGGCCCCTGCTTGCGTCGCGCGCGCGCCTTGGCCGAGGGGGCCGGCGATGCGCCACGAGGATCGTTCGCGTGCTCCTCGGGATCGGCGCTGCTGCTCGGAGCGGGCGCAATCGCATCACGCACCGCCGTAGCAGCCACGACCGGGTCGGCCGTCGGAGACACCGGCAACGCTGCGGGCCATGCCGACACGAGGACCGGCGCGCCGGCCGAGGATGGCGCGATCACCACGGTATTTCCCGGCCCGACCGCACGTCCGACGAAGATGCCGATGAGCACCGCCGCCGCGATCCCCGCCGCGATCGCCACGCGCCCGAAGTTTGCGCGGAGCGGCGGCGGACGCGCGGTGGCCGGATGCACCTCGATGCTCCGCGGAGCCGACGTGATGGTTCCATCGGGCTCGCTGCTCCGCTGAATGGACGACACCTCCTCGCTCTCGGGATGCGCCTCCCGCGCGCGGGTCCGCGAGGCATCGAGCGTCGTCCGCGTGCGCTCGTTGGCCGGATCGATCGTCACGGAAGAGTCGGCATTGCTCTCCGCTTCGCGAGACATCGGCGGCGACAACAGCACGGGCCGCGGCGACGAGAGCGCCGCCGGGTGCACCGATCGCGGCGGATCGGGGCGCGACGACAGCGGCGCTCGCGAGGCCATCTGGGGACGCGACGACAACGGCGATCGAGGCGAAATCTCGGGGCGCGACGACATCTCGGGGCGCGACGACAGCATCGGGCGCGGCGACAGCGGCGGACGCGACGACATCTCGGGACGCGACGGCGGCCCGGGGAACGACGAGAGCGGAACGCGAGGCACGCCGCGCGGCGACAGCGAGCGGCGCGATCGCGTCGCGGGACGCGGCGGCACCATGCGCGGCAAGCGCGGCGCCGCGAGAGACGGCGGCACCATCTCGCCGGCCGCGTCCGCGAAGGCGAGCGCCATCTCGCGCGCGGTCTGGAAGCGCGCCTCCGGATCGACCGAGAGCGCCCGCGCGAAGAACTCGTCGATCTCGGGGCTCAACCAAGACTCGATCTTCGACGGCGGCTCCGGACGCTCGGCGCAGATCCGCACGATCAGATCGGCCACGTCGACGCCTTGGAACGGCAACTGTCCCGTGAGCGCGCGGTACGCGATGACGGCGAGCGACCACAGATCGCTGCGATGATCGACGCACCGCACGCCGCGCACCTGCTCGGGGCTCATGTACCGCGGCGACCCCACGAGCACGCCCGCGCGGGTCGTGTCGTCGGTCGTCAGCCGAGGTGCCTTCGCGACCCCGAAATCGAGGACCTTCACGACCTCCTCGTCCTCGTCCCCGCGCACGATGAACACGTTCCCCGGCTTGAGATCGCGGTGCACGATCCCCGCGTCCGCCGCCCGCCGCAGCGCCCGCGCCACCTGCGTCACGATCTCGACCGTCTCCCCCAGCGAGAGGCGCCCGCGCCGCGCCAAACGCGCGCCGAGATCCTCGCCTTGGAGCAGCTCCATCACGAGGTACGGTACGCCGTCGACGCCGTAGTCGATCACCTGCACCACGTGCGGGCTCTGGAGCAGCGCCGCGACCTTCGCTTCCCGCTCGAAGCGCGTGCGCGCCTCTTCGAGGGCCTCGACCTCGGGGCCGATGAACTTGATGGCGACGCCGGTGTCGAGCGCGAGGTGTCGCGCCGCCCACACCGATCCCATCCCGCCCTGCGCCAGGAGGGACTCCAGCTTGTATTTGCCGGCGACCACAGCGCCGTTTCGGATCGCGACCATGTCCCCTCCCCAAGCCACGGAAGCGCGAGCCTCGATGTACCACGCACGCTGTGTCGCGCTGGTCGGGACGGCATGGGAGCCACCGTCGGGAGCGACAGCATTTGCGCCCGACTCCCACGAAGCGCCGGGACGTACGAGCCTGCGCGCTGCGCATGAAAATCACCACCATGCGGCGCGCGCAGGCACCTCGACAGCATCCTCCCGTCCGCGACGCGCGAAGCGTGATCGTCCTCGTTCATCGCGGGAAACGACCGTCTTGACCGCACGCGCACGGCGCGTTCTGCTCGCGGCGTGAACGATACGTCGAAGCGGCTCACGCCTGTCGATCTCTGGAACCTGCCCCGCGTCGGCACGCCTGCTCCCGCGCCCGACGGCTCGTTCGTCGTCGTGGGCGTGACGACGTACGCAGAGACCGGCGACGAGAGCCGAGAGCGGCTCTGGCTCGTGCCGACCTCCGGCGATCGCACGCCGCGCGCGCTCACCGCGCCCGATGTCTCCAGCTCGCAGCCCGCGGTGAGCCCCGACGGCAAGTCGCTCGCGTTCGTCCGCAAAGCCGCGGGCGGCAGCGCGCCGCAGCTCCACGTCATGCCGCTCGACGGCGGCGAAGCGCAGAAGCTCACCGATCTCCCGCTCGGCGTGAGCGACCCGCGCTTCCTGCCCGACGGCAAGCACGTGCTCGTCACCTCGTCGCTCTACAAAGGCGCGCTCGACGTCGAAGCGACGCGCAAGCTGCACGAAGAGCACGAGAAGGCCGGCCCCCGCCCGCACGTCACGGAAGAGCGGCTCTATCGCTTCTGGGATCGCTGGCTCACCGACGGCGACGTCCCGCACTTCTTCCTCGTCGACGTCGAGACCGGCGCCGCGCGCGATCTCATCCCCACCTCCGAGCGCTTCTTCGATCTCATGGATCCCGACGGCGAGCACGACGTGTCACCGGACGGCACCGAGATCGCCTACGCGGCGCACCTCCTCGTCGGCCCCACGGATCTCCTCCGCTACGCCGTCTTCACCGTCTCCATCGCCGGCGGCGAGCCACGTTGCCTGACACCGGACAACCCCGCCGACGATCGCCGTCCCCGCTACAGCCCCGACGGGCGCTACCTCGTCTACGGCAAGAAGCTCGACATCCTGAACTTCGCCGATCGCATCCGCCTCGTGCGCTTCGATCGACAAACGGGCCGGCACGAAGAGCTCGCCGAGGGTTGGGATCGATCACCGTCGACTTGGGAGTTCCTCGACGCCGACACGTTGCTGCTCGAGGTCGAAGACCGCGGCACCACGAGCCTCTTTCGCCTCTCGATCAGCGGCGGCGGCGTCCCCACGCTCGTGGCGCGCGACGGCTCGCTTCACGGCCCGCGTCCGGCGCGCGACGGCTTCGTGTACGTTCAACACCATGACCTGACACGCCCGCCCGAGGTCGCGCGCGTGCCCGCGCAGGGCGGCGCCGTCGAGCGGCTCACGCGCTTCACCGCCGAGCGCATGGCGGGCTTCGCGCTCGCGCGCGTCGAGGAGATGGAGATCCAAGGCGCGGGCGGCGATCCCGTGCACCTCTACCTCGTGCTCCCGCCCGGTCCGCGCGACGGCCGTCCCTACCCGCTCGTGCAAATGATCCACGGCGGCCCCTATGGCATCCACGCCGACGGCTGGCATTTCCGCTGGAACGCGCAGACCTTCGCGGCCGCGGGCTACGCGGTGGCGCTGGTGAACTTCCATGGATCGTCGTCGTACGGCGCGTCCTTCGCCAACGCCGTGCTCGGCGATTGGGGTGGCAAAGCGGCCGAAGACATCCTCCGCGCCACCGACGTGCTCGTCGAGCGCGGCATCGCCGACGCGAGCCGCCTCGCGCTCGCGGGCGGCTCGTTCGGCGGCTACATGGCTTGCTGGATCCCGACGCAGACCGATCGCTTCCGCTGCACCATCGTGCACGCGCCCGTCTTCGACACCCGCACCATGTGCGGCGGCGACGTCACCCAAGGCGTCGACGTGGAGCTCGGCGGCGCCGCTTGGGATCTACCGGCCGCGCGCGACGCGCTCGATCGCCATAGCCCCGCGGCCCACAGCAGCAGCTACCGCACGCCCACGCTGGTCACCCACGGCGAGCGCGACTTCCGCTGCACCGTGGAGCACGGCCTCGAGCTCTACGGCATGCTCAAGGCCAAGGGTGTCCCTGCGCGCCTCGTCCATTACCCGGACGAGAACCACTGGATCCTCAAGCGACGCAACTCCCTGCACTGGTACGGCGAGGTGCTCGGCTGGCTCGCGCGTCATCTCGGAGCTGCCGGCTGACGAGGCCCGCGGCCCATCGGCCGCGCTCTCCTCTCGCTCACCGCTCGCATCTGGTGCTCGCATCGAGCGCCGCCGTCTCGCGCGGCGCTCGATGCATTCATCACATGTTCTCGACGGACTTCAGCATCTCTTGGACGAACTGCACGCGCGGCCGGAGGAGGCGATCGCGGCGGCCCACCTTGAGCACCGTGATCTTCGCGCCCTGCGCGCCCATCGTGTCCCCGAGGAGCTTGTCGTCCGTGAACTTGTACTCGTAGCTCTGCTCCTTCGGGGGGTCGGCGCTCGCGATGGGCGCGAACGCAGAGAACGCCACGAAAGCCGCCATACCCGCCAGGATCCGCTTCTTCATCATCTCCTCCTTGCGGGACGTTGAACACGCCGCCCGGCGCTCGCCTTGGCTCTTCGTCGCAACCTCCCCGATCCGACGACCAGCCCTTCCGGGGACATGCCCGCGGCGTCATCTGCGCCTTAATATTCCTTGACGAGAATATACCTAACAGGGAATATACGAACCTGTGATCGAGACGCTAGCCGCCTTGGCCGAGCCCAATCGGTTCCGCATCGTGGAGCTCCTCCGCGCCGGCCCCCTGCCGGTAGGGGCCATCGGCGACCAGCTCGAGCTGCGCCAACCCCAAGTCTCGAAGCACCTGCGCGTGCTCAGGGACGTGGGATTGGTCGACGTGCAGCCGCAGGCGCAACAGCGCCTCTACGAGCTGCGCCCAGCGCCGCTCCGAGAGCTCCATGCGTGGCTCGAGGGCTACCGGCGGCTGTGGGACGAGCGTTTCGATCAACTGGATGACGTGCTCGAGGGCTTGAAGCGAAGAGACCGGAAGGAGTCGAAAAAACATGAGCGCAAAAGGAAATGAGTCGGCCAACGACGGGACCACGCTGGAGCTTCCCTCCGATCGGGAGATCCTCATCACCCGATCGTTCTCCGCGCCCACGCATCTGGTGTTCGAGGCCATGACCAGGCCCGAGCACGTGAAGCGCTGGTGGTCCCCCCGCTCGCGCGGCGTCATGCTGGTGTGCGACATCGATCTGCGCGTGGGCGGCGGCTATCGCTACGTGATGCGCACCAACGATGGGATGGAGGTGGGCTTCTCCGGCAAGTACCTGGAGATCGATGCGCCCCATCGCGTGGTGCAGACCGAGGTGTTCGACCCATTCCCCGACAGCCCGGCGATGGTGACGGTGACGCTGACCGAGCACGCCGGAACGACGAAGCTGGCCAGTCTGTCGCGCTATCCCTCCAAGGAGGTGCGCGACATGGTGATTTCCACCGGCATGGAGAGCGGGATGCGCGAAAGCATGCTGCAGCTCAGCGAGGTGGTCGCATCGATCGGGTAGGGGCGATTCGCTGGGACCAAAGCGGAAGGACGACGGCGCCGTCCTCCGACGATGGCGGCTTCATCATCGAATGATGCCCCGCCGTCCTGCGATGTGCCTTTGGCATCTTGCTCGATGCCAAAGGCTCGAATCGCGTCGCGCCTTCAGTGCACCTTGAGGACCGGATAATCCGCGTCGAAGCGCGGATAGATCTCCTTGTACTTCGCGGTCGGATCCGACGTCGGGCTGAACAGCCCGAACACGCCCACCACCTCCGTGAAGTCGTGCACCTTCCCCTCTTGCAGGGCGGAGAACGCGCCCGACGCGAGGAAGTAAGGCGAGAGGCTCACGATCGTATCGGGCCCCGCGTCCGAGAACGTGCCCGTCGTCCACAAGCCGAAGGTCTCGGCCGGCAGCTGCGGCTTGCCCGACACCGTCGTCACCTTCACCAAGAGAGGCCCGACCGCGGTCTCGTAGGCATCGAGCGTGAGCGCGCTGAGCGGCACCGTGACGGGCTTGGGATTGCCGGTGCCCACGACCTTCGCGCAACCCTTCAGTTGCACGTTCACTTGCAAGAGCAGCTCGTTCTGCCCGGTGAGGTTGTAGCGCCACGCATACGCGTCGACGTCCACCTTGTCGCCGACCTTGATGCCGACGAAGTGCGACGACGCGTTCGCCGAGACGAGCAGCTTCAGCGCTTGCTGCGAGCCGCCGGCGAGATCGGCGAACGTCTCGTTCTGCTGCACGAAGAGCTGGCACGTCGTGCCCGCCTGGCAGCCGCCCTTGGAGACGGCGGTGACGTACACACCGGGCACCCAGACTTGCGTCGGTGTCGCCGGATCGTCCTGCCAAACCTCATGGAGCGTCTTCGTCACGGCGCCCGGCTCGGGCGCATCGCAGGTGGGCCACCCGGCGGCGGCGCCGCCCTGCCCGCCGGTCCCCGACGAGCTGCTGCTGACCGAGCTCGATGATGACGATGCGCTCGCGCCGCCGCTTCCCGACGAGCTCGACGACGTGCTCGTGCCGCCGCTGCCGCTGCCCGACGAGCTCGACGATGCAGTCGTCCCTTCGCCGCCCGCCCCGCCGCTCGTGCCGGTCGTGACCGAGGCCTCGCCACCGCACCCCGCATGGATGCTCGCGAGGATCGATGTTGCTGCCATTCCGAGCAGCGCTGCCCGAGCAATTCGAGACGACATGGAGTTCACGTTAACCGAGGTGCGATCGAGCGCGCTACGCTCGGCCACGTGAAGCGCATCGACTTTCACTACGACTTCTCGTGCCCGTATGCGTACCTCGCGAGCACGCAAATCGAAGCGCTGGCTGCGCGCACGGGCGCCGATCTGACATGGCGCCCCATGCTGCTCGGCGGTGTCTTCCGCGCCATCGGAGGGCCTGATGTGCCCCACCTCGGTGCGGCAAAAGCGCGCCTCAACCTCCTCGACATGCATCGTTGGGCCGATCATCTCGGCGTGCCGTTGGTGATGCCGGCGACGCATCCGAACCGCACCGTGCTCGCCCTGCGCGCGGCGATCGCAGCGGGCGCCGATCTCCCGCGCGCGAGCAAAGCGCTCTTCCGCGCGTACTGGGAGCTCGGCCGCGACGTCTCGCAGCCCGAGGTCGTGCGCGGCGCGCTCGACGAGATCGGCCTCGACGGTGCCGCGCTCGTGGCGCGCGCCGACGACCCTTCAATCAAAGACGATCTCCGCGCCCGCACCGACGAAGCCGTCGCCCGCGGCATCTTCGGCGCGCCCGCGATCGTGCTGCCGGACGGCGAGCAAGGCGATCTCTACTGGGGCCAAGATCGCCTCGTCTTCGTGGAGAACGCGCTCGGCGGGAGCGCGTCGCATCTGCTGCCGCCGCGCGATCCGAGCGTGCCGCCGGCCGTCCCCGAGGTCTCGTTCTACTTCGACTTCTCCAGCCCGTTCGCTTACCTCGCGTCCACACAGATCGAGGAGGTCGCCGCCCGCAACGGCGCGCGCGTGCGCTTTCGTCCATTCCTGCTCGGCGCGCTCTTCAAAGAGATCGGCACCGCGGACGTTCCGCTCTTCACGATGCCGGAGGCGAAACGCCGCCACGTCGCCCTCGACATCGATCGCTGGGCCCGCTGCTACGGCGTCCCGTTCCGCTTCCCCTCGCGCTTCCCGATGAACACGGTGAAGGCGCTGCGCCTCGTGCTCCAGCTCCCCGAGGCCGAGAGGCCGAAGCTCGTGCACGCGCTCTTCCGCGCGCTCTGGGTGGACGATCGCGATCTGTACGACGACACCGCGCTCACGCGCATCGCCAACGACGTCGGCCTCGACGGCACCGCGCTCGTCGCGGGCACCAAGCTCGAGCCCGTGAAGGAGCAGCTCAAGCAGCTCACGCTCGAGGCCGCACGCGCCGGCCTCTGCGGCGCGCCGAGCTTCGTCGTCGGCGATCTGCTGTTCTGGGGCCAGGATCGTCTGATGTTCGTGGAGAAAGCGATCCGTGGTTGGCGTCCCCGCAACGAGTGAACGAGTAGGTTGTTTGCCTACATCGGCGTCGTGATTTGAGGGGATGACATCCGCGTCATGCCGCGTAGGATCCTGCACATGCCTCGGCTCGCGCGCATCCTCCTCACCGTTGCTCTCGCCGCCTGCGCGGTTCCGATGGTGAGCGTGGTGGGCGAAGCCGCAGCGCTGGCAGACGATCAGGACGAGCTCGCCATCGGCACCGAGCTGCAGGCGACGAGCGACGTGACCCTGCATCAAGCCGAGATCGCCAAGGGCTCGCGCGTGAACGTGACCAAGGTCTTGGTGCGCGCCGGCCGCGTCGACGGCGTGAGCGTGGCCCTCGCCGACGGCCACGTCGTCAAGATGACGCTCGGCCAAGTGCACACGTTCTTCCGCGTCGTCCACGACTGAGTCACAGGAAAGGACTCGCGTCCTTTCCCCCCGCCGGCGAAGCCGTCGGGGCCCCCCATACCTCGAACCACCCTCGCCTTCTTGAAGGTCGAGCCGCTCGGGCCTGACGTTGGCTTTCTCGGTCAGCTTCTGAGTTCGCCGTCGCAGCACGCGCTCACGCGCGAGCCGATCCACGAGCGTCCTCTCGACCGAGGCATGACGCTGCGGCTCACGCGTTGACACGCGCAAAGCAGGCTCGAACCGACGTCATGGGACGAGGATGGGCGGCGAGACGAGCGCGCACATTTGGTGTCATTCACCAGTGACGCAAATTTATGAAGGAGCTTGTCACTGCAACCGACTGACTACGATTCAACAGCATTCGTATCATCATCGAATGACACGAATCATGATGAAGTGTGGTTGCACCACATCACGAATCGACACATCCATGCTCAATCGGGTTGTGCGATCACAGATGGGAGGAGTAACCTTCTCTCCACCGGCTGTCGTCGCAGGAGCTCTGCACATGAGCACTCGCACGCTTCGTCTCCGCTCGTTCAGCGCAGGCGCGTTCGCCATCGTCGCGTCCTGTATCGTGTCTTCCATCGCGTCCTGCATCGCGGGAGGAGAGCCCAAACATGAAACGCCCATAGACGGCCCCGCGCAGGGCACGCCGCTCATCGCGCTCGGGCAACGGCTCGCGAGCGAGGGGGCGTGTGATGGGCCGACCGCCGCCACACCGCCCATCCGGCGCATCTCACGCATCGAGTACGACAACGCGGTTCGTGATCTCTTCGGCATCACCAACCATCCCGCGGCCGGGTTCGTGCCGGAGGAGAAGACCGGTGTCACCATCGGCTTCAATACCAACATCCGCTCGACGGTGAGCGCGCTCGCGGTCGAGCAGTATCTGGCGGCGGCCGAGAGCATCGCCGACATCGTGGCTGCGAACGTGGCGGCCGTGAGCGGTTGCACGGGCGCGGGCGATGCGGCGTGCATCAAGGCTTTCCTCACGGGGCGCGCGCGCCGGGCCTTCCGCGGCACGCTGCCGGACAGTGAGAAGGACGCGCTCCTCGCCGACTACGATGCGGCGGTGGCGGCGCTGGGCGCGGAGTCGGCGCTGCGCTTCGGCATCGCTTCGGTGCTCTTGTCGCCGCGCTTCCTCTACGCCGTGGAGCTCGGCGCGGGCACGGAGGACGTGGTGGCGCTCTCCGGATCCGAGATCGCCGGACGCCTCGCGGCCTCGCTCTGGCGCAGCGTGCCCGATGATGCATTGCTGGCCGCTGCCGACGAAGGAGAGCTCGACAGCGCCGAGGGCGTGATGCAGGCGGCGCGCGCCATGCTCGACGACGATCGCGCCGAGAGCATGCTCGCGGACTTCGCGCGCCAATGGCTCGACGTGGAGCAGACACCGAGCCTCACGCGCGACAACATGGTGTGGCCGGACTTCACGGCGGACTTCGCCGCGAGCCTGCTCACCGAGACGGAGCAGCTCTTCACGGCCGTGGCGAAGAGCGACGAGGGGAGCTTCGCGGAGCTGCTCACCGCCGATTACACGATGGCGAACGCGGAGATCGCACAGATCTACGGCGCCAGCGCCCCCGCGGGCAGCGGCTTCGAGAAGGTGAGTCTGCCGCCCGAGCGCCGCGGCATGCTCACCCACGCGAGCGTGCTCGCGACGCACGCGCACTTCAACCGCGAGTCGATCGTGCTGCGCGGCAAGCTCGTGCGCTTTCAGCTCCTCTGCGATCCGGTCTCGCCTCCGCCGCCTTCGGTGGACACCTCGCTCCCCTCGCTCGACGGCGGCACGAGCGAGCGTGACGTCGCCGCGCAGCACGCGAGCCTCGAGGCCTGCCGGCCCTGCCACGAGCAGATGGATCCGATCGGCTACGGCTTCGGCGCGTTCGACGCCGTGGGCCGCTACACGCCGGACAATGGTGAGGACATCTCGGGATCCATCGCGGCTCCTCACCTCGCGTCGAAGGACGATGTGAGCGGCGCGTTCGACGGGCCCATCGAGCTTTCGGCGAAGCTCGCGAAGAGCGAGCACGCGCAGCAGTGCTATCTGATTCAATCGCTCCGCTATGCGCTCGGACGCAACGAGGCGCGCGCGGACGCGTGCTCCGCGGCCGCCGCATGGGAGCAATCCGCACCGCATGGCCTCCGCTTGAAGGAGGTGATCGTGGCCATCACCGGTTCCGACACGTTCCGCTATCGCACCCGCGTGAAGCCTGGGGAGTCCTGCCAATGAGCCGCGTCTCGATCAGTCGCCGCCGCTTCCTCGGCGCCGTGGGCGCGACTGCGCTCACGCTCCCGTTTCTGCGCTCGCTCCCGAGCTACGCCGATGACGGCGAGAAGCGATATCTCATCCTCCTCTTCTCGTCCTGCGGCGTGGTGCGGCACCTCTGGGGCGCCGATCCCGCGGGCGGGTCGTGGCTCGGTGCTCCCGGGGTGACGAGCAACTTCACGCTCAGGCCGTGGCTCGCGCCGCTCCAAAAGTATCAGGACAAGATGATCATCCTGCGCGGCCTCTGTAACAAGGCTGCAGGCGTCGGCGATCCCCACGGGCCGGGGATGGCCACGTTGTGGACGGGGATGGATGCGACAGGCCAGATGCCCGCGGCGGCGCCCAGCATCGATCAAGCGATCGCGGCCGCCATCAAGCCTCCGACGCCCCACACCTCGATCGAGTTTCGGGCGAAGTCACCGCAGGATTACGAGGGCAAGAGCATCTACAACCGGATGATCTACGACGTGAACGGCGCCCAAGTGGATCCGCGCGAGGACGCCGTCGCGGCGCGAGATGCGCTCTTCCTCGGCATCGGCTCGGGGAACATGACGGAGCCCGATCCCAAGCTCGAGATTCGCAAACGCCTCTTCACGCGCCTCGACGGGGAGCTCGCGCGCATCGAGCCGAAGCTGTGCTCCGAGGACGGGCAGCAGCTCGAGGCGCTGCGGGACGGGTGGAGCCGCCTCAGCACCATGCTCGGTGGCACCGGGACCGGCGCCCTCGCGGGCTGCGATTATCCGAACGCGGTCACCGGGGGCAGCACCTTTCCGAAGATCACGCGCGATCACATCGAGCTCCTCGTGATGTCGCTCGCGTGCGATCTCACGCGGGTCGCGAGCCTCCAATTCTCTCAGGCGCTGTCGCCGATGGTGCCGGACTGGCTCGGTATCTCCGGGGATCATCACAACATCTCGCATCAGGCGCCCCATCGCTTCGAGGTGGGCCCGAGCGCGCCCGCGCAATCGGACGCCGACAATCCCATCGCCTCGCAGGTGGAGCCGAGCGCGCACCCGGCGATCAAGGATCTCACGACCATCAACCAATTCTATGCGGGCGAGGTGGCGTATTTGTGCGATCGGCTGAGCCAGTTCCCCGTGGGCAACGGCAAGACGCTGCTCGATCAATGCATCATCGTCTGGGGCAACGAGCTCGACAACGGCTCGGACCACGATCACTGGGAGCTTCCGTTCCTCATCCTCGGCGGCGGGAGCGGAAGGCTGAAGACGGGGCAGATGGTCGAATATCAAGTCTTCAACGGCTATTCGCAGCAGGCGGAGGCGAAGTACGGCGCCAAGCGCGCGCACAACGATCTCCACGTGACGCTGGCGAAGGCCATGGGCGCGAACATCACCACGTTTGGAAACTCGGCCTACAACGTGGGCCCTTTGAGCGAGATCCTCACGTGAGCGGCGCAGCGCCGGCCGATGCGAGGACCATGCGAGGAACTTCGATGCGTCATCCCTCCTTCACCCTGTTCGCGAGCCTCGGCACTCTGATGATCGTCGCAGCCTGCGGAGACGGGAGCGGCAGTGGCACGAGCACGGGGGGTGGGACGAGCGCGGGCGGCGGCACGACGGGCTCGGCGAGCAGCGCGAGCGCCAGCAGCTCGGCGTCGTCCGCGAGCAGCAGCACCGGCGGCGGGATGGGCGGGAGCGCCGGCACGGACTGCAAGAGCCTCCCGCTCTGCGACGATTTCGAGGGCGCGACGGCGGGCGGGCCGCCCGATCCGACGAAATGGTCGGTGGTGAGCCCGGATTGCAGCGGGACGGGCACGCTCACCATCGATGCATCCGTCGCGCACAGCGGCGCGAGCTCGGTGAAGGTGAGCGGCAAAGGTGGTTATTGCAACCATGTGTTCTTCGCCAACACGAGCGCCATCGGCGCCCTCGGCAAGAAGGTGTATGGGCGCTTCTTCCTGCGTCTCTCGGACGCGCTCGGCGACGGTCACGTCACCTTCCTGGCGATGAAGGACACGAACGACGGCGGGAAGAGCCTGCGCATGGGCGGTCAGGGCAAAGCGATGATGTGGAATCGCGAGTCGGACGACGCCACGCTGCCGGCGATCAGCCCGGCCGGTCTCGCGCAGAGCGTGCAGCCGACGCCGTCACAATGGTATTGCGTCGAGTTCCTCGTCGACGGCGAGCTCGGCCACATCCAAACGTGGGTGGATGGGCAAGACGTCCCTGGCCTGCACGAGGATGGCACGCCGACACCGGATATCGATCAACAATGGTTGACCAAACCGGGCTACCAGCCGAGCCTCACGGATTATCGGCTCGGCTGGGAGAGCTACGCCGGGCAGGACATGACGCTGTGGTTCGATGACGTGGCGCTCGCGGCCCAGCGCATCGGTTGCAACTGAGCATCATGCTTTCCTGATCGGCGGCGGCGGGAGGACGTGATCGCGGTAGTCGGTGGGGTTGCCGTGGCGGCCCTCCATCGCGGCGATGGCGATGTTGAACATCTCGCGGGCGCTGACGTAGTGGAGGATCCACGAGCGACCGTCGTTGTAGAGGCCGGTGAGCGCGCGGTGGAGCGTGCGGCCGCCGTCGCCGAGGACCGAGGCGGCTTGCAGCTCGGGCGCGCCGTGGGTGTGCACTTTGACGAAGACCCACTCGGGGCGGCCTTCGACGTGGATGTTTTGCTTCACCCAGGTGGCGACGCGGGCGGCGGTGCCGGGATCGCGCGCGGTGATGGCAGCGTTCTCGATGCGAAGGGCCATGCGCTCGGGGCGCGCGGCGAGCGCGAGCGGGCCTTCGACCATGAGGATGCGATCGCGGCGCACGTCGCCCACGCGGGCCCGTTCGCCGCTCTCGTAGGCGCGGCGTTTGGCGATGTCGCCGACGGGCCAATAGATCTGGTTCACGATGTTGGGTTGGCTCTCGTCGGGCGCTGCTGGGAAGGTGAAGTCGGCGTAGCAGCCGGTGTCGAAGAGGAGCGGAATCTCGTCGTTCACTCCGCAGCGCGCGCCGTCGGCGCGGGCGTTGGCGAGGCACCAGTTGCCGTGGATGAACGCGTAGCGCAGGCGGCCTCCCGGATCGCGCGAGAGGTGCCCGTGCGATGCGAAATGAGAGAGCGTCTCGAGGAGGGCGTGGCGCAGGGTGGCCGCCGTGTCGCCGTGATGGTGCAAGTGCACCTCGACCTCGCCGATGCCGTGTCGAGAGAAGTCGGCGAGGGTATCGAGCCAGGCGGGCTTGTACTGCTCACCGGGGAAGAAGAACGAATGACACGGGCTGCGGCCGTCCGCGTCGCGAAACTCGGAGGCGAGCTTGGGATGGTGATCCGCCCAGAAGCGCACGCGCGCGTCGGCCTGCGCTTCGCTCACCTCGTTCCAAAGCGGCTCCCAATGATCGCAGAAGGCGAAGAGGAGATGTCTTGGGCCGGTGACCCGTGGGGCACGGCGGCCCTCGATCACGTGCCGCGCATATCCCTGGATCCAAGTATCGAATCGCTTCTCCCGGAGGTAGCTCAAGAGGGCGTTCATGGGAGCGCTGACTCTACACCACATATGCGTCGCGCACCCGACGCGACATCGACTTTGACGTGCTAGGTTCGGCCCCATGCGTCTACGGCGCGGTGGGGCTTTTGCCGCTCTGTTCGGAGCGTTCGGCCTCGCTACGCCCGCCGAGGCGCAATATGTGAGCGGGCAAGTGTCGCTGACCGCGGCCGGGACGTACACGAAGACGCTCACCGATGCGCCTTATCCAAATCTCACGACGTATTCGGGGCCGTCCCTGTCGCTCAACCCTTCGGCGACATTGTTGTTCGACACGCCGCTCACGACGAACACGCTCACGTATGCATTCACCCTGAACGTGCCTTTCGCCAAAGGGGCCGACGGCGAGCGTGGGCCGCTCACGTATGCCAATCGGCTCACGTATGCGGGCCGATACGAATTCAGCGAGCTGTCGAACATGTCGCTCTCGCTGATGCTGAGCCAAGCGCCGCTGCGCGCGCTGTCCATCGCCGTCGACCCCAGCCAAACGCAGCTCGATCCCGTCCCGGGCGCCGCCGCTTATCTGGTCACCGTGGGGGCGCAGGAGAGCTTCAACCATCAACTCTCGTCGTCGCTGTCGCTGATGCAGTCGAACGGCGTCAGCGTCATGAACGCCGAGGACGAGCTCCGGGGCATCCGCTCGCGCACCATCTCCGTCACGAACGGGCTCAATCTCAATCGCATGTTCGACGTGGATACCGTCGGTTTGGCGCTGATGGTGATGACGAGCCATTTCACCAATTCGCTGAGCCTCGATGGACCGAGCAATCCGCCGCGAACCCAGGTGGCAGGCACGCTGGCGGCGACGTGGAGCCGGCCGCTGACACCGTCGCTGACGTGCTCGGCGCAGCTCGGCCTGACCCAGGTGGTGAGCCCGGCGCAGGAGACGCCGGATGGGCCCAAGCCTCTTCGCTTCTCGGTGCAGCCGACGGGCAATGCGATGCTCTCGTATGACCTCGATCCAGCGGTGATCTCGCTCTCCTACGTGCACCAGGCGGCGCCCAACCTGGTGACGAGCACGCTGAATTTCACCGACACGGGGACGCTGCGCTTCAGCGTGCCCATCGGGGTCACAGGCCTCATCGCCTCGGGCTCGGGAGGGTTCACGCACATGACCCCGATTGGGACGGGCGGGACGGTGATCAACACCGTGCTCGGCGACGCGTCGCTCGCGTGGCGCCCAGAGGTGACGCAATCGCTGACCGTCTCGCTGCGCGGGCAGGTGCAACGCCAGGCGACGGTGGACGTGGACAACGGATTCACCCGCTTCTCGGCCTCACTGTCGTTCTCGTATGCCTACCCGAGCGCGGACGCGGCTCAGGTTTCGCCGCCAATGCCGCCCACGCTCGGCGCCACACCGTACGTGCCGGGAGGCGGAGAGACGCCGTCGCTGCGGCCCTACGACGTGCCGGCGAACGACACGATCAAGCCCTGACGCGCGCGGATTTCGTGCTCTCCGGCGCGCGGGTGCGCTGTGGTCCGAGCGCGGGTGCGGCTTTCCGACGACCGATCGAAATCGTTCGTAGGGAGGTCGACCCGGGCCACGTCACAAGGACCGAAACCAGGCGATGGCGCGGAGAGACCGAGCACTCGCCCCTCAGCCAACCAAGGAAGCGAGAGTCACATGAGCAAGCAGCGATGGTCCAAGGTCCTCGGGGTTCTGCCGCTCGTCGGTGCGATGGCCGTCTTCGCGGCTTGCAATGGGCAGGGCGGCGGGAGCGAGTCGACGGAGACCGGCGCCGCGACGGCCAAGCTGGAGCAGGCGGCGACAGCGCCGGCGAAAAGCACGAAGCGGGCGCGGGGGCACCACGGGAGGCGCGGGCATGGCCCGGACCACCTGCTGGTCGCCGCGCTCCACGAGCTCTCCCTGTCCGACGCGCAGCGCACGACGATCCAAGGCGAGCTCGACGCGCTCCACGCAGCCAAGGACGAGCCCGCGCATCGAGCCGATTTCGAGGCGCATCGCGCGACGCTGGCCACGGCGATCCGGAGCGGCAAGATCGACGAGGCCGCGCTCGAGCTGCCGGCGATGAAGGCGCCGCAGGACGACATGCGCTTCACCAAGGCGATGCAGACGCTCCACGACACGCTCACGGCGGAGCAGCGCAAGCAGCTCGTGGACTCGGTGACCGCGAAGATGGATGAGCACGCGGATCACTTCGGCGCGAAGGGCGAGATGCGCGGCGCGAAGGGCGAGATGGGCGGGCCGCTCGGGCACATGCTGCGCGGGATCGAGATGTCCGATGCGCAGCGCGAGAAGGTGCAGGCGGCGCTTTCCAAGCTCGCTCCGCAGGAGTCGGACCGCGAGGCGATGAAGGCCAAGCACGAGGCGTTCCGCAAGACGATGCGCGAACGGGTCGCGAGCTTCGCGGCCGATCGGTTCGACGCGAGCGCGTTCGCGGCGCCGCCGAAGGACGCGCCGATGGTCGGGCCCGACGCGGGTCCGGGCATGATGGTGAAGGCGCTCGCCGCCGTGGTGCCGCTCCTCGATGAAACGCAGCGCACCGAGCTCGCCAAGCGCATCGAGCAAGGCCCGCCCGCCGGCGCGCACCGCGGTCCCGCGGACGAAGATTGCTCCGAGAAGTAGCCGCGGCCTCATGTGGTCGGCTGCCGATTGGGGTAGATGACCCCTTCGAGGCCATGTGACCGTCGATCTTCGCCTCCTCGCAACGCGCGTGTCCAAGGGAGACGATGCCGCCTTCCGCGTCATCGTCGACCACACGCGCGCGCCGCTCTACCGCCTCGCCGCGCGCCTCTCCGGCGATCTCGGCGAGGCGGAGGACGCGCTGCAAGAGGCTTACGTGGACGCCTACCGCGCGTTGCGGGAGGGCCGCTGGGACGGTCGATCGAAGGTCGAGACCTGGCTCTATCGGATCGTCACCAACGCGGGGATCGATGCGCTGCGAAGGCGGCGCGAGACGACGGGACGCGAGCCGCGCGAGCCGCGCTTCGACGGGCTCGTCGCCGCCGAGGCGCGCGTGGCGCTGCGCGAGCTCGACGCGATGCTCGCCGATCTCGCGCCCCAAGATCGGGCCGCGCTGGTGCTGGTGGCGGTGGAGGGGCTCTCGGCGAAGGCCGCGGCCGAAGCGCTCGGTTGCTCCGAGGGCGCGATCGAACAACGCTTGGTGCGCGCACGTGCAGCGCTCCGGGTGAAGCAGGAACGCGAGGAGGCAAGGGGTCATGGATCGCGATGAGCGGGACGATGCGCTCGCCCGCCTGCGGGCGGCGACCGAGGCGCTGGCGCCGGACGAGGCGCTCACGGAGGCCATCGTGTCCGCCGCCGTGAACGATCCCGAAGATCCGCTGCGCGCCCTCGCCCACGCCACGCGCTCGCTCGACGCGACGAACGATTTCACCGATGCCGTGATGGCCCGCGTGCCGCGCGCCGATGTGGCGGCGCCGTCGTGGATGGATGGCGTGGTGCGCACGGGGCCCGTCGCGTTGGGCCTCGGCGTGCTCGCCGTCGCCGCCAGCTTCGTGCTCTTCTTCGCGAGCCAGGGCGACGTCGATGCGACCATGGCCTCTTCGGTGGACGCGGTGGAGGTGCTCGAGTGACGGACGAAGACGCGGTGAGCGCGGAAGCGAGCCATCGCGGGCCGCGCCCCAACGGCACACGCGCGAAGGCGGCGGCCGTGCTCGTCGCCGTCTTCCTCTTGGGCGGCCTCGCGGGCGGCGCGCTGGGGCGCATGACGGCCTTCCGAGAGCTGAACCGCATGATGGAAGGCCCGCACGCGCGCTCTCGTCTGGAGGCGATGCGCCGGCACTTGGATCTCCGCGACGATCAGGTGCCGCGGCTGCGCGCCATCCTCGACGAGGCCGACGCCGAGCGCGACAAGCTGATGGGCCAGTGCGAGCCCGGGCTCGAAGCGCTGCACAAGCGCACCGACGCGCGCATCCGCGAGCTCCTCGACGACGAGCAGAAGAAGCGCCTCGACGCGCTCGGCGCCCGCCGCGGCCATCGCCGCCACGGCCCTTGGGGCGGCCCACCGCATGGTCCGCCGCCGTGACATGGGCACGGTTCCGATACGATGCCGTTCGATGCGGTCATCGTTCGGAGCACCGGCGCTCGCCGCCCTCCTCGTCGCCACCGGCTGCGATCGAAGCCTTGGCAGCGGCACCGACGCAGGAGCCTCGCCCTCCGTCTCGGCGCCCGAGCCCGCGCCAACCGCGACTTCGGCACCCAAGCCGACACAGCGTGCGACGGCCGGCCCCTGCAGCGATCACGATCCCGCGCCCTGGCCCTGGCGCCCGAAGGATCGAGGGATGTGGGGTGAGGATCCCCAAACGGCGCCCGACTTCGGTTACGAGCAGGAGCGCCGCGCGCCCAAGATGCCGGATGCCGGGAACCACCTGCACCGGCTCGGCGCAGAGGCCCATGCCTCGCTCGTCGATGCGACGTTGATCTGCGAGGTGGAGATCTACTCGCGTCACGGGCGCAGCCCGACGTTCTACCGTTACAAGCTCGGGACACCGCCCGCGACACGCCCCAGGTGCGGTGGGGATTGGGACACGCTGAACGCGCCCGACGCGCTCATCCGCCTGCGCCTGCGCGACGAATACCCGATCTCGCTCTTCGGCCCCGAGGATCATTGGGGCTTCTTCGTCTCGATTCCACGCGTGTCGCTTCGTGCCGGCGACGAGCTCGCGCTCAAGCTCTGGGATCGCGACTCCAACGATGTTTACAGCGACGCCGAGGACGTGCACGACGCCGAGTTCATGGGGGCCGCCGAGCTGACGTGGGATGGAAGATTGCCAATCTGGCTGCATGGCCCCTTCTTCGCGGCGAAGTGCAATGCCATGAGCCCGGAGCAAGCGCTCGCCGCGGCGAAGCCCAAGCTCTCCAGTCTGGAAAAACAGCTCCATCAAGCCGAGATGTGGCGCCCCAATCCCGACGTATGGGGGTTTGGCAGGAACACCGCCGTTCAATCGCTCACGAGCAACTTCGAGATCCTCACCAACGCCACCTTTCGCTATCCGGCGGGCTTTCTGGGCTGGGATCATCCGGAGATCCAGAAACGTCTCGCGAGGCGCCGCGCGGTCCTCCAGGAGGAGCCGCTGCTGCGCCGCAACCTCGTGGCCGACCTCCAGAAGAAGGCGGCCCGGTGGAAAGGAGAGAACGCGCTCGACACGCCCCGAGGGAAGGTGCGATTCGGCGAGGTGTCTTGTGAAGGAGGCGATTGCGTGGTGCCGGTCGTCGCGAGCGCACCGATGATTCGCGATCTGTGCGGGAGCGCGGTGGAGAAACCACATTTGTCGCTCGCGGGCATCGATCCCGACGGCACGTTCACCGCGGCGCGCATCGAGCTCGTCGTTCCTGCGGACGGTGGCGCGCCCGAGATCGTCCCGTGCACCAGCGCTTCGCCGGAGCGGCCGGAGGTCCACCTGCGTGCGACGGTGCCCGCGGCGGCGAGCGTTCTTTGGCTCGGCGGCCTCGGCGCAGCGCACATGCTCGCCCTGCCGGGCAAACCGAGCCCTTGAGCAAAGCTTTGCGGGGCGCGAATCAGAGGATGGTTTGGCGGAGATTCGATGTCACGGACGACACCCATGCTCGGGTCGTCAGGACCGATGATGAGCACCGTGCGTGATGCGTAGGCTCAGCGGCTGCGTTGGGCGACGACGAAGGCGCGATCGTCGTCGGGGAGGCGGTCGCCGCGGAAGCGCTCCAGCATCTTGCCGAGGGCGTCGGCCATGTCGGCGGAGGGGGCGCCGCGACGGTCTTCGCAGATGCGAGAGAAGTCGCGGCCGAGGCGCTCTTGGCCGAGCATTTCCAGGCCGGCGTTGCGCAGCTCGGTGAGGCCGTCGGTGTACATGACGAGGACGTCGCCGAGATCGAGGCGGGCGCGCTGCAGCTCCATGCGGGAGGGAGCGACGCCCAGGGCCGGGTTTTCGGCGGATTGGAGGAGGCGGAGATCGCCGTGGCGATCGACGATGAGCACGGGCGGATGGCCGGCGTTGACGCACTCGACGTCGCCGGTCGCCGGATCGATGGCGGCGACGACCATGGTGACGAAGGAGTGCGCGGGGAGCCACTCGCAGAGGTGGCGATTCACGCGCTCCATCAGCTCCGCGATGGTGGGCGTGTGGTCCATGGATGCGCGCACCATCGTCTGCAGGCTGGAGGTGACGAGCGCGGCTTGGAGGCCTTTGCCGCAGACGTCGGCGACCGCGAGCAGCACGCGGCCATCGGACAGCTCGGCGACGTCGACGTAGTCGCCGCCGACCCACTTGCAGGGCTCGAAGCCGACGGCCACGTCGAGGCCGGGGAAATCGAGCCTTCGCGGCAGGAGGGCGCGCTGGATCTGGCGCGCCGTCTGGAGCTCGCGCTCGATGGCGGCGTGCGCCTGCGCGTGCTGGCGCGCGGCCCAGGCGGACTCGCTCTGCTGGTAGACCTCGGCCGCGAGGGCGAAGAGGCTGAGCCACTCGGGGCCGCTGAAATGCGGCGGGAGCGTGACGTAGAGCAGATCGATCGTGCCGCCGTCGACGGCGAGCGGACAGGCGATGACGCCGAGCTCCATCACCTCGCGCGACATCGTGAGCTCGAGCGACGTGCTGTCGCCGATGGGCGCGCTGTTGCCGGCGAGCACGGGCTCGCGGGTCTCGCGCACGGCGCGGAGGACGCGGCGCGAGACGTAGGGCGCGTCGTCGCCCACCAGACCGCCGAGGTGATACGTGCGGGAGATGCGCGTGGCGCCGCCTTCGCCGAGGCGGAGCGCGACCGCGGTCATGGCGTGGAAGTCGCTGCGCACCGCGAGCTCGCAGAGCGAGGCGAGGCGCGCCTCGCGGCCTTCCACCGCGATGAGGCGGCGGCTCAGCTCGAGGAGCGTACGCAGGTGCCCGGCGGAGATGCGCGGCGGCTCGAAATCGAGGAGCGTGTGGATCTCGGCCGGCTTCTCGTACTCGACGGGCGCCGCGCGCGCGGAGGCGTGGGCCGAATCGGGCGCTTCGAGGTGGAAGTTGATGGCGAAATCGCCGACGGAGATGCGGTCGCCGGGCGAGAGGACCTGATCGTCGTTGACGACGACGTCGTTGACGAGCGTGCCATTGGTGCTGCCGAGATCGCGGATCCACCAGCGACCGAAGGGGTCGCAGAACATCTCGGCGTGGCGGCGCGAGACGGTGTGATGATCGAGGAAGACCTGCACGCCCGCGATCCGACCGATGAGCAGGTGCGGCTCGGTGAGGAGGCGCTGCGAGACGACGTTGCCGTCGAAGCGAATCTCCAGGTAGCCCTTCCACGACGAGCCGCGGATCTGCGGCTCTGGGGCTGAAAGCACGCCGCGGAGGCGCGCATCTCTGCCGTCGACATCCGCTTCTCGACGCGATCCGGACGGAGCGAACGAGACGTCCTCGTCGTCTCGCCCCGCGCGCAGACGACCTCCGAAGATGGAACGCGTGATCGACATGGATCGGACCTCGGTGCGCCCGCGAGACGGCGATCGAAGGCCCGCGTGCACACGTCGACACGCGTGCGCGAGCGCCCCCCACGGATCCGAAAGTATGCGGCGCTCCTCCGAGCGTGGCCAGGCTCAGGCAGCGTGCGACGTTGTTTCCGAGATCGCGACGGCGACGGAGCGCAGCGACCGCGACGTAACGATCGCGCTCAGGCCTTCACTACGTTTTCGCGCGGCTCGCGATAGACGCCGCGCGTGTCGACGATGAGACGCGCGTGCGCGGCGACCAGCGCGTAGTCGACGGCGGCGTGATCGGTCACGACGATCACCGCGTCGTGCGCCGCGAGCAGCTCGGGCGTGAGCGGCTCCGACGCCATGGGCGGGAGGTCGGGCCACGACCGCATGCGCGGCGCGCGGGGGACGTGGGGATCGTGGTACGAGACGACGGCGCCGAGGCGGAGGAGCTTCTCGATCACCTCGAAAGCAGGGCTCTCGCGCGGGTCGTCGATGTCCTTCTTGTAGGCGAGGCCGAGCACCAGGACCTTGCTGCCCTTCATGGCCCGGCTGCGATCGTTGAGCGCGAGCATGAGCTTCTCCACGACGTACTCGGGCATGCGCACGTTCACCTCGCCGGCGAGCTCGACGAAGCGCGTGGAGACGCCGTACTCGCGGGCCTTCCACGCGAGGTAGAACGGATCGAGCGGGATGCAGTGGCCGCCCCAGCCCGGGCCGGGGTTGAAGCGCATGAAGCCGAAGGGCTTGGTCGCCGCGGCGTCGAGCACCTCCCACACGTCGATGCCCATCTTGTCGTAGACGACCTTGAGCTCGTTCACGAGCGCGATGTTCACCGCGCGAAACACGTTCTCCGTGAGCTTCACGGCCTCGGCCGTGCGCGCCGAGGAGACGGCCACCGTGCTCTGAATGACCTGATCGTAGAGGGCACGCGCGAGCTCGGACGAGGGCGCGTCCACGCCGCCGACGACCTTGGGGATGGTGGCGGTGTGGTACGCGCGGTTGCCCGGGTCTTCACGCTCGGGCGAGAAGGCGAGGAGGAAATCGGCGCCGACGCGGAGGCCCGACTCCTCGAGGATGCCGCGGAGCAGCTCGTCGGTGGTGCCGGGGTAGGTGGTCGACTCGAGCACGACGAGCTGGCCGGGGCGCAGCACGGCGCGGATGCGGCGGGCCGTGTCGACGACGAAGCTCATGTCCGGCTCGCGCTGCGGCGTGAGCGGCGTGGGCACGCACACGAGGACGGCGTCGGGCTCACCGAGCCGCGCGAAATCGGTCGTGGCCGTGAGCTGGCCGCGC
This sequence comes from Minicystis rosea, assembly GCA_001931535.1. Taxonomy (GTDB): domain Bacteria; phylum Myxococcota_A; class Polyangia; order Polyangiales; family Polyangiaceae; genus Minicystis; species Minicystis rosea. The sequence continues at coordinate 11,795,549 of CP016211.1, read as the reverse complement.
GCGACCTGGGCCGCGACGCGCGCGGGATCGAGGTGCTTGATGTAGCCCTCGCCGCGGGCGAGCTTCTCGACCTTGCGCGGATCGACGTCGAACCCGAGCACCGGGAAGCCGCGCTCCGCGAAGGCCAGCGCCAGCGGCAGGCCGACGTAGCCCATCCCGATGATGCCCACGCGCGCCTCCTGCGCGCGGATCTTTTCGCGAAGCCCGTCCCATTGCGGCGTGGTCACGCCTCGGTCGTCGTTCACACGCGACGGATTGTCAAGCATTGCCACCGTGGGTGCGCGGATGGCGCGCCGCATTCATGCATGCGGCCGAGATCCGCTCGGCCGCTTTCGCCGCGCAACGGAAGCACGCGTCCCCGCCCCGCCTGCGCTCCCGAGCCTGCGATCCACTCAAGCCACGCGAGCCACGCGACAAGGACCGCTTCGATCGGGCGCGGCCCGCATCGAGAGACCTCGAGCGCTTCGCGTCGCTACGAGGCGCGCGTGCCGCGGCGAATCACGGCACCACGATGGTGTCGCCGGTCACGATGCAGATGTCCTGCTCCGGGTGCTTGCCCGACATGAGGCCTTTGTAGCTGACGGGGATCTCGCGGACCTTCCGGTTCTGATCGAGCCGGTAGATGACGATTTGATCGCCGGCGAACTTGTTCGGCCCACCGGCCATGGCGAGGGCCTCGGAGACGGTCACGTAGTACTTCTGCGTGAGCGAGCCCGCGTGTATCACGTTGCCGGTGACGACGAAGCGATAGCTGTTGAAGCCGGTCACCGTCACGTTGATCACGGTGTCCGCTTTCACGTAGCCGGCGAGGCGCACCTTCATGTCGTCGCGGACTTGGCTCGGCGTCTTGCCCGCGACCTGGATGTCGCCGATGAGCGGCATGGTCAACACCCCGTCGGGCCGCACGGTGCCGCTCGCGGAGACGTCGGCCATGCGATAGACGGCGATGTTGACGACGTCGGAGACGCCGATGATGTACTCGTGACGGCGCGGGTCGTACTCCTTGCCGTACTCGTACGTCGCGTAGATGCTCGGCCCGCAGCCCGACAACGCGAGCAGCGCGGCCAGCGAAATAGCCTTCGTAAGCGCCCCCATCATGCTGCGGCCGTACCGTACCCCGCGGCGCATGCCTCCACCACCTCGGGGTCGTGTCGGTCTCCACACCCATCGCTCGTCGGACGGATCCGTGCTGAACTCCCGTCATGGGAGAGATCGCCGAGGTCGTGAACGATGCCGTGGACAGAGCTCATGACCACGAGTCCCGGCTCAACACCGTGGTCGCCATCGCCGTATCCATCACCGCGACCTTCACCGCGCTGTGCAACGTCAAGGACGGCAACATCGTCCAAGCGATGGCGCAGGCGCAGGCGAACGCCGTCGACGCGTGGACCTATTACCAATCGAAGAGCACGAAGCAGAACATCGCCGAGTCGATGGCCGATCAACTGACCATCGAGCGCGACACCGCCGCTTCGCTCTCGCCCGAGGCGCGCACGATCTACGACCGCAAGATCGTGGAGTACAAAGCCAAGGCCAAGCAGTACGAGACCGAGAAGAACGATATCAAGCAGCAGGCCGAGGGCTTTCAAAAGCAATACGACACGCTCAACGTGCACGACGATCAGTTCGACATGGCCGAGGCGGGGTTCTCGATCGCCATCGCGCTCTTCGGCGTCACCGCGCTCACGAAGAAGCGCTGGATGCTCCTCGTGGCGGGCACGTTCGCGGGGTTCGGCTTCATCCTGGGCTTGGCCGGCTTCCTCGGAAAGAACCTGCACCCCGATTGGCTGGCGAAGCTGCTCGGGTGAGCGTCAGTTGGCGCCTCGACGACGATGCGCACGCGGTCGCGCGTCTCTGCATCGTCGCCGTCGCAGAGCGCGTGACGCGAAAAGGTCATGGCCGGAAGAGCGCGGCGTCGCGCTCGGGCCGCGTCATGGCTTTGCGAGCTCGGCCTTGATGGCGACGACGATGGGGTTGTCGTCGAAGCTGTCGTTCGGATCGTCGGGATCGTCGCCGGGATAGGTGGGCGAATCCCAGTGGGCCACGACGTGGCCGTCACGAGAGACGAGCCATTTGTGGAAGTTCCACGTCGGCTCGATCGAGGTCGCGGGGCCGGGGTTTCCCTGCGCGTAGATCCACGCGAACGCCGGCTGCGGAACGATGGGACCGGCGCCGTCGGTGTCGATGACGTGATCGATGGAGAACTGCGGGAACGTGACGCCGTACTGTCCCGTGCAGGCGTCGATCTGCCCGTTCGTGCCTCCCTGGTTGCCGAAATCGTTGCTGACGAAGCCGAGCACGTGAAAACCCTGACCGCCGAGCTTGTCCTCCAAACCTTGGAGGCCCGCCATTTGAGGCGTGTACCCTCAGACGGCAGCTGTGTTCACGACGAGGAGCACCTGACCGACGTACGGGCAGAGCGTGATCTCTTCGGCGGCGGGGTAGCTCGACGCTTTCTGTGCCCAGAGCGTGCTCGGATCCGGGGGCGGATCGCAGGTGCTCGTCATGCCGCCGCCGGCGCCGCCGAGGCCGCCGGTGCCCGTCGCGATCGCGCTGGATGACGTGGTCGTCGCGACGGTGCTCGTGGTGGCGCCGCCGTGACCGGCGTGGCCGGCGACGCCGCCGCTGCCGTCGTCACCGGGGCGCACGCCCGATGTGCTGCACGCGGCCGTGAGCGCGAGCGCGACGCTGCTCGAGAGCTTCACCCGATCGAAGCGCGCCATGATGCAAAACCTCCAGCGCGCGAGGATATCCGAAGCGTCCGCGGCGGCGTCTCGATTCGACGGCCCGATGCCCGAGGCGGCCGCGACGACGCGCGACGGGAAACGGTGAAAAGGCGCGACGACGCGTCGAGCGCGCGCATCGAACTCCTACATGGGGAGAGCTTTCGCGCGCGCGGCGACGGCCGCGGTCGCGTTGACTGGTGCGCTCGTCAGTGACTGCAGCCCGGCCGTTCGAGCGCCGGCCGTGACGGAGGCGATGGCTTCGCCGAGCACGAACGCGATCGTGCTCGTCACGATCGACGGGGTGCGGTGGCAAGAGATCTTCGAGGGCATCGATCCCGCGCTCGCCGCGGACGCCGCGCTGCCGCCCGTGCCGGACCGCTCGGCGCGCGCGCTCATGCCCAACGCGCATCGCCTCTTCTTCGAGGAGGGATCGGCGATCGGCGATCCGGAGCGACACGGTGGGATCGAGGGCTCGGCGGCGCGGCACATGAGCATGCCGGGCTACGTCGAGATCGCCACGGGCGCAGGCACGAGCTGCGTCGACAACGCATGCAAGCCGGTCCTCGGCGAGACGTTCGCGGACGCGGTCACCGCCGGCGCCGCCGATCGCGAGCGCGCGGCGGTGTTCGGTTCGTGGTCGGAGATCGCGCGCGCGGCGGCGGCGCATCCGGAGCGGCTCTTCGTGCAGACGGGGACCGCGCCCGGACACGACGCGCGCCCGCTCGGCGGCGGCGAGACGTACATGCACGATCACGTGATCGCCGAAGCCGCGCTCGATCACCTGCGCAAGCACCACCCGCGCTTCCTCTGGGTGGCGCTCGGCGACACCGACGAGTGGGCGCACGCGGGCAGCTACGGCAACTACCTCGACGCGCTGCGCGCGGCCGATCGCTTCCTCGGCGACCTCGCGACCACGCTCCAGCAGATGGGCCCCGAGGGCGCGCGTACGGCGATCTTCGTGACCGCGGATCACGGGCGCGATCCCGGCTTCCGCCATCACGGTGGCCCGGCCTCGGGGCGCGTGTGGCTCCTGGCGCGCGGGCCCACCATCCCGAAGCGCGGGAGCATCGCGACGTCGCGCTACCGCGAGCTGCGCGACGTCGCGCCCACGCTGCGCGCGCTGCTCGGGCTCCCGGCGCGCGCGTGCGGATCGTGCGGCGAGCCGATCGAAGAGCTGTTTGCCTCGGCGAGCCCGCGCGCCTTGTGATCGCGGCGGCCGGCGCGCCGTGAAATCGGTGTGGCCGAGCGCGCGCCGGTGCGCGACGCTCGGGGCGAATGGATGGCGAACCGTTCGCGGAGCACGTGGTGACCGTGAAACGGTCGCGCCGGAGGCTCTCGCGCTTCTTCGCGCGCGTCGCGCTGGCGACGGCCGTCGGGCCCGTCGCGCTCATGCTCGTGAGCGCGGTGCTCTCGATCTTCCATCTCCACATTCTCGGGAGCTACATGCTCCCGGCGCTGCTCGGAAGCTGGCTCATCGGCACGCCCATCGCCACGTTCGTCGCGGCCGTTGCCGGTACGCGGCGGCCTTGTGCCGCAAGCCTCGACGTCGACGCGGAGGCCGTTCGCTTTCACGACAGCGCGATCGACGCCATCCCACGGCGCGAGATCGTCGGCGCCCTCCACGTGGCCGGGGCTGGGCAGCACGTCGAGATCGCGCTCGCGGGCGGTGACATGCTGCACGTGGAGCTCGCGACGGCCGCCGCGGCCCGCGCGCTGGTCGCGGCGCTCGGGTTCGGTGCATCGGAGCAGCGCACGGTGGTGCAGGTCGACGGCGATCACGGCGCGCTCGCCGCCGGTTGCTGGGGCGTGGTCTTCGGCGTGTGCGCGACGCTCGTCGCGATCTTCATCGTGGCGATGACCGCCATCCTGTCCCCGCTCGCGACACACGTCTTCCACATCGTCGACGACTACCTCGTGGGCATCGTCTTCGTCGCGGCGAGCCTCCTCTTCGCGCGCCTCTTGCGCCCGAAGCACGTGGTGCTCGGCACCGACGGCGTCGTCGTCGAGCGCGCGTTCGGCCGGCGATTCCTGCCGCTCGCCGACATCGGCGACATCGCCGTGAGCCGGAATGGCATCACCATCACGATGCCCCGAGGCGCTGGAGCCGGCGAAACATCGCTGATGTTGGGCACGGAGGAACGCGCCCGAGCGCTTCGTGATCGCATCCAGGAGGCCATGGCGAACGCGCGGCGCGCCGAGGCGGATGCATCGGCGGCGCTCCTGTCGCGCGGGAGCCGATCGCTCGCCGAATGGCGCGAGGCCATGCGCAAGCTGGTCACGAGCAGCGGTTACCGCGGCGAGAGCGTGTCCGTCGATGCGCTCCTGCGCACCGCGGAGCGCACCGACGCGCCCGCCGATCAACGCATCGGCGCGGCCCTCGCCATCGGCCTCACGGACGACGCGACCGCCAAGCAACGGCTGCGGATCGCCGCGTCGGGCATCGCCCACGACGCCATGCGCGCCGCCATGAATCACGCGGCCGAGGGCGCCGAAGACGAGGCCGCCATCGAGGAGGCGCTGGCCGCGGAAAAGAAGGCCGCGGCGCGCTGAAGATGTGTCGATAATGGCGTCGCGAGCGCCCCGCCGTTAGGGCGGCCGACCGAGGAATCCTCGGCGATTTTGAGGAAGGCCAACCGACGCGGCGAGGCGCGTAGCAGCAATTATCGACACATCTTGAGCGCTCACAGCATCGCCACCGGATCCACGTCGATCACCACGCGCACCCGGCGGTCCAGACGCGGGAGCTCGCGGTGGAGCGCCGCGATCACCGCGCGCAGCGGGCCGCGATCGCGCGCGCGCAACATCACCCGGAAGCGGAAGCGCCCGCGCAGCCGCGCGAGCGGCGCGGCGCTCGGGCCGAGCACCTCGACGCGCCGGCCCAACGCATCGGGCGCGCTGCGCGCCAGCGCCGCGAGCTTGTTGGCCATCGCGCGCGCCGCCTCTTCGTCGAGCGCGTCGATGCGCAGGAGCGCGAGCCGCGAGAACGGCGGGTAACCAACCTCGCGCCGATCCCGAAGCTCGTGCTCCCAGAAGCGCCGCACGTCGTGCCGCGCGGCGAGCTGGATGGCCGGGTGATCGGTGGTGCGCGTCTGAATCACCACCCTCCCCGGTCGCTCGCGTCGGCCCGCGCGCCCCGCGACCTGCACGAGCAACTGAAAGCCCCGCTCCGCCGCCCGAAAGTCGGGCAGCGAGAGCGCGGCGTCCGCGTTGACCACGCCCACCAGCGTGACCTTCGGCAAATCGTGGCCTTTGGTCACCATCTGCGTGCCCACGAGCACGTCGATCTCGCCCTCGCGCATGCGATCGAGGATGGCCTGCGCGCGGGCACCGTCGGCGACGTCGCGATCGAGCCGCGCCACGCGCGCGCCGGGGAACGCCTCGGCCACGGTGGCCTCGAGCCGCTCGGTGCCGAGGCCTTCGAGCGCCAGCGCGGGCGCGCCGCACGCGTTGCACTTGTCGGGCAGCGGGCCGTGAAAATCGCAGTAGTGGCAGCGCACGCCCGCGGCGCGACCGCGGTGATACGTGAGCGCGACGGAGCACGCCTGGCACGTCTCCACGGTGCCGCACGAGTCGCACACCACGCTGGGCGCGAAGCCGCGGCGATTGAGGAAGAGGATGGCCTGCTCGCCCGCGGCCAGCGTCTTCTCGATGGCGCGGTGGAGCGGCAGCGAGAGCAGCTTGTTGCCCGTGGGCCCGGCGCCGACGCGACGCAGATCGACGGTCTCTACCGAAGGCAGCGTGGCCTCGGAGACCGCGCGATCGGGCAGCGCGAGCTCGACGAGCTTGCCTTTGCGCGTGAGCTCGACCGACTCCAGCGAAGGCGTGGCCGAGCCGAGCACCACCACTGCGCCGGCGCGATGCGCGCGCAACAGGGCCATGTCGCGCGCGTGGTAGCGCACGCCCTCCTCCTGCTTGAACGACGAGTCGTGCTCCTCGTCGACGATCACGAGCCCGAGATCCGGCACCGGCGCGAACAACGCCGAGCGCGCCCCGATGGCCACGCGCACCTCGCCGCGGCGGAGGCGCGTCCACATCGCGTGGCGATCGGCCTCGACGAGCGCGCTGTGGATGACGGCGAGCTCGTCGCCGAAGCGCGCGCGAAAACGCGACACGAGCTGCGGCGTGAGCGCGATCTCGGGCACCATCACGAGCGCGCCCTTGCCGCGCTCGAGGCACGCCGCGATGGCGCGCAGGTACACCTCGGTCTTGCCCGATCCGGTGACGCCGAAGAGCAGGAACGCCTTCGGTCCCTCGGCCGGCGCCTCGCCGGTCCCCATGGCGGCGGCGATGCGCGCCGCCGCCTCGGCCTGCGCGGGCTTCAGCTCCGGCGCGCGATCGCGCGCTTCCGCCGACGCGAAGAATGGATCGCGCGGCGGCTCGCGCATCACGATCTCGCACAGACCGAGCGCCTCCAGCTTCTTCACCGCGGGCCGCGCGTTGCCGAACTTCTCTTGAATCCGCGCCACCGGCTGCTCGCCGCCGGCGCGAAGCAACGCCAGGATGGCGCTCGCCTGCCCGCGCAGCGTCCCCGGCGTCTCGATGGCATCGGTGGGCCGCGCATACGCCACCTTGCGCGCGCCCACTTGGCGCGCGGCCGCGAGATCGCCGATGGCCCGCACCTGCTCGCGCTCCATCGCGGGCAGCGCGAGCCGCAGGACCTCACCGATGGGCGCGAAGTAATACGAGCCCAGCTCGCGCAGGAACGCGAGCAGCTCCGCGGGCAGGACGGGCTCGGGATCGATGAGCGCCGCGATCGGCTTGAGGCTCTTCACCCCCGGCGGCGGCTCGCGCTCCGCGACGTCGAGCACCACGCCCACCACGCGCCGCCGCCCGAACTCGCACACCACCCGCGCGCCCGGCCGCAGCGCGTGCGCCATCGGCGGCGGCACCGCATACGAGAACGCATGCGCGAGCGGGACGGGCGCGGCGACTTCGGCGAGGAGCGGCATCGGCGGAGGGAACGTAGCAGCAGCGCGCGATCGCGCGGTCACACCATATAGCGCCCGCTCGCGCCGAGGGCTCGCGTCTCGGCGATCGCGCGCCCTCGGCCCCACGCGGCCCGTGCGAACGTGCCCTCGATCACCACCTGCGCCCGCTCACACCACGAACATGCGCATCGCCAAATACGCGACGGCCGCGAGCACCAACGCAGCCACGAGGAACCGCCCCTGAAAACCGGCAGCCTTCGGCGCCGCAATCGGAGCCGAAGGCGCACGCACGAGGGCCGGCTTCGCCGCCGCGATCGCCTTCACCGGCATCACCGGCTTCTCGATCGCATCCATCCCCTCGTCCACCGGCGCAACCTCGCGCGCCACTGGCACGATCACCCGCGGCGGCGCCTCCACCGCGCGAGCGTGCGCGACATCCGCGATCTCCCGCGCATCGCTCGTCGAGCTCGGCGCGGGCTCCTCCACGTCATCGGCATCCGCACGCAGCGCCACGGGGAACGCGCTCGGCGTGTTCTCCACCTCGGGCTGCGTACCGAGCGGCTGAATGACGGCGGCCGGCCCGCGCGCGAGCGCTCGCACCACGCGCTCCCGCGCGCGGCGATCGAGCACCACTTCGTGGCCGAACTGATCCATGAGCCACTCGCCGAAGCGGATGGGGCTCGCGATCATCCGCGTCGCGGCCGCATAGTCCTCGAGGTCTTGCAGCATCGCCGCCGCGCTCTTGTAGCGGGCCTCGCGATCGACGGTCAGCGCGCGCCTCACGATCGCATAGAGCTCTTCTTCACGCGGCAGATCGCGCGACGGCAGCTCCGGGATGCGCGCCGCCCGCGCCACCTCGAGCGGCCGCTCGCCGTCGCCGATCTTGTAGAGCCTCCGGCCCGCGATCAGCTCCCACAGGATGATCCCCATGGCGAACACGTCCGCCCGCGCGTCGAGCGTCTCTCCCCGCGCCTGCTCCGGGCTCATGTACCCGGCCTTGCCGAGGATGGTGTCCTCCTGGATCTCCTCGGCGAGCGGGTTCGCGCGGGCGATGCCGAAGTCGCAGACCTTCACCTCACCCTCGAAGCTCAAGAGCACGTTGGAGGGCGACACGTCGCGGTGCACGATCCCGAGCGGCCGCCCGTCGTTGCCGCGCGCCCGATGCGCGAACGACAGGCCGCGCAGCGCCTCGATCACGATCCGCAGCGAGAACTCGACCGGCAGCGCCACCTTGCTCTTGGCGCAGCGGCGCAGCATCTCCCGCAGATCGAGGCCCTCGACGTACTCCATCGCGATGTAGAGCGAGTCGCCGGCGCGCCCGAGGTCCTCCACCTTGGCCACGTTGGCGTGGCTGAGCTGAGCCGCGAGCTTGGCCTCGCTCACCAACATCTCCGCGAAGCCGTCGCTGTGCGCGAGCTTCGGGAGCACCTCTTTGATCACCACGAGCCGCGATCCACCGAGCCCCGTATCCGCTTGAGCCAAGTAGATGTCGGCCATGCCGCCGCGACCGATGTGCGCGAACAGCGTGTATCGGCCTAAGCGGCGCGGGAGCACGCGCAACGGCTCGTCGCTCTGCGGCGGGCGGCTGCGCTGCGATCGCCGCGCGCGCACCGGCGCAGGCGTGGGGGTGGCGAGGGCGTCGTGCACGCCCGGTCCATGCCAGGCGTCCCGTGGTTGGGCCAACAAAGCGGCGCGCTCACCGCTCCCAGGCCCGCCGCAACGCCTCGCCCAGCGCGCGCTCCTCCCCGGGCTCGTAGACGTACACGCCATGCTCCCACGTGAGCACCGCTGCCGGTCGATCTGCCGCCGTCCCTTCGAACAACGGAATCACATGCACGTGATGATGCGGAAACGACATCAACAGCGGCGTCGCCGCGCCGAGCGCCGCGACGAACACCCGCTTCGGATCGAGCACCCGCGTGAGCGCGCGCGACGCCTCCCACGCGAGCCGTTGCACGTCCGCATACTCCTCCCACGCGAGCTCGGCGACGGCCTCCGCATGCCGCCGGAGCACCACCAACACGTGCCCCGGCCTCGATGCATAGCGATCGAGCACCGCCACCGCATGCCCGCGCTCGGCCAGCACCTCGATGCTCGCGGGGTGCCCGCCCGCCATCCCGCACATCGCGCACCCCGCGAAGCGCGCCGGCAACCTCTCCCGCTCTTCCGCGAGCAGCCCCATCGCCGTCGGCTTGTCGATCCGACGCACGCCGATCTTCATCATCAATACGTCCCGGCCACCGACCGCCGTCGCTTCGGCGGTGGCGGCGGCGGAGTCACCGCGGGCGCCGCCCCAAAGCGCACCGACGGCGTGCGCGAGAGCACCGGTCCCTTCGTCGTCACGAGCCGCATCTTCTCGCTGAGCGCCGCGATCTTGATCGCTTCCGATCGGTAGAGCTCGTTGGGGAACGACAGCGTGGCCTCGTAGGTCGCGCGCACCGATCCCTCGAGGTCCGCGCCTTTGGGCCACACGCGCTGGGCCACCTGCGCGTTCCACGCGTCGAGCGCGATCGGCTCGCCGGGCTTGTCGGACATCCGCGGCCGCAGCAGAGAGAGCATCTCCACCTCCGCCACGAGCTCGCGCGCGATCTCCTCGGTGCCCACCGACCAGCGCTCGATCATCGACTCGTTGCACACCACGTACTCGCGGTACGCAGGCCGCTCCGGCTTCCGGCCGAACGTACCGCCCACGCGCGCAGGCGACGTGTCGTCCTGCACGAAGTACACAGCCGCGAGCCGCTGCGGCGCGCGGAGCACCTCTTCGATGGCCACCGGATGCTCGTCGAGATCGACCACGCTCCACTCCTTGGTCGAGACCTGGAGCTTCGCAATCCAAGCATCGCTCTTCAAATCGATGCGGATGAGCTCGCTCCCGTACGACTCGCTGGGCCAGCCGAGCAGCGTCGCATACGGCGCCGGCCACGCGTGCCGCGCCCGCCGAAACGGCGCCGTCGTGAGCAGCTTCGCCAACCGATCGCCGGCCGCCGCGCGCGCCGAGATGACTTGATCGGAGTACGCCGGCCCATGCACCGGCGACTCGGTTCGTGTCAAAAGTACACCATGCTTCTCCAGATCCTCGATCTGGTCGCGCGTCGTCCACGTGTACAGCGTCCGCCGCGCGAAGCGCTCGTTCGTCACCACGTAGGGCCGGAGCTTCGCGAGGATCGCGACTACCGCCTCCGCATCGGGCGCCGCGCTCGCCGGCGGCGCGGCCTCCGATCCGGTCGGTGCCGCCGAGACCTCCACCGCGCTCGTCGCTCCCTCGACCGGCGGCTGCGGTGCCCGCGAGCACGAAGCTTCGCCGAGCACCATCGTGATGGCGACCCCCGCCTCGAGCGCCTTGCCTCGCGAACGTCTCGTCCTCACGCCGCGAGCATAGCCAAACCTACCGTTCTCGTCGCCGCACCGGCCGGAGCCCCGCCGCGCGCCGCGCGAGCCCCGGCTCGGCCTGGATGGCCTTATGAATCTCGGCCAACGTCGTCTCCGGCAGCGTCTCGGTGCGCGCGATGATGTCCACGCCCTCGGGCGTCGCGAGCGTCGACGAGAAGTAGATCACCGCCCACGCTCCGTCCGGCGCCCGCATCACCACGTACCAGTCGCTCGTGAACAGCTTGAGGATGCCTTTGCCCCGCCACGTCAGATGGGTTGGATCGCGCGGGTCCGGCGTGTCGATGCCTTCGATGGACTCCGCCCGATCCTCGTCGCGATAACTCACCCGATCGTCGAGCAGCAGCTTCCCCTCGTCCTCGATGAGGCCGTAGTGAAATGCAGGATCGGTCTTCGTCCCTTCGAGCCACATCGGGAACGTGGATTCGAGCACGTACCAAGTGCCCGCGAGCGCGCGCACATCCAAGGCATCGAGCGGGCGCGGCACGTCGGGCCGCACCGTCGCGCAGCCGCATCCGAGGCCCAGCGCGAGGACGAGGACCAGAAGCTCGACAGGGGATCTCATGGCCGCGCTCGTCAGCCATGGTGCCATGAGCGCGCCCGCTCCGAGAAGCAGCCGAGCGACGGAGGAGAGGCGCCTCGGCCGTGCTATGCGTCCCCCATGCGGTTCATCCAGGTCACCGACGATCGCGGGAAAACGCTCAACTGGCACGCTCCGCCGGCCCGCATCGTCTCCCTCGTTCCCAGCGACACCTATTCACTCTTGCGCCTCGGCGCGGGCGATCGGTTGATCGGGCGCACACGTTATTGCGTGGCGCCGGCGGGCGAGGTCGAGGGCATCGAGATCGTCGGCGGGACCAAGGACGCGGACGTCGATCGCATCGCCGCGCTCGCTCCCGATCTCGTGATTGCCAATCAGGAAGAGAACAGCAAGCACGACATCGACAAGCTCACGAGCCTCGGCCTGCGCGTGCTCGTCTCCTTCCCCCAGCGCGTCACCGCCGGCCTCTCCCACCTCGCTCGCCTGGCGCGTGCCCTCGGTTTGGATCGCGGCGCCGAGCCCGCGCGCTCGCTCGTGGCGAATGCCTATCACGCGCAGCGCACGGCCGAAGCCGCGCGCGATGGACGCCGGCCGGTCCGCACCTTCGTCCCGATCTGGATGGACCCGCTCATGACGGTGCACGCGTCGACGTTCATCTCCGATGTCCTCGCGCTCGCCGGTGCCGAGAACGTCTTTGCCGACCGCGAACGGCGCTACCCGCTGGCCGCCGATCTCGGCACCGGCGCGCCCCTCCCCGCCGATCGCGTGGCCGGCCGTGATGTGCGTTACCCGCGCGTCACGCTCGACGAAGTGATCGCGCGCGCCCCCGATTTGATCCTCTTGCCCGACGAGCCCCACGCCTTCACCGAAGCGGATGCGGCCGTGTTTCGTGCGCTCGACATCCCCGCTGCGAAGAAACAGGACGGCATCGTGCGCTGCGATGGGAAGGACCTCATGTGGTACGGCGCGCGCAGCTTCGAGGGCCTCGACCGGCTACGGGCCCTGGTCGACGCCGCGCGGTGACCTCTCCTCCCCGGGCCCGAGATGGACTAGGAAAGCCGACATGACGTGGTCTCGAGAGACGGTGCGGAGCGAGCTGCGCGGCTTGCTCACCCAGCATGCGCAGTCGGGCGCGCCCATCACTGACGCGAGTCACCTCGTGGGCGATCTCGGCCTCGACTCGCTCGGCGTGATGGAGATCCTCGCGGACATCGAGGACAAGTTCAAGCTGAGCATCCCCGATGAAGCCCTGCGCGAGGTGGAGACGGTCGCCGACGTCGCCGTCGCCATCGAGCAGCGCCTCGAAAAAGAAGGAAGGCTTCAGGGATGAGCGGATACGTCGCACGCACGGTCGTCCAGGCCATCGAGGACGCCGCGGTCAGCACCCAAACGGGCTACCGCTTCATCGACGAGAACAGCGACGCCGAGCCCTTCTTCACGCACGCGGGGATCGAGCGGGCCAGCGCGCGCTACGGCGGTGCGCTCCAGTCGATGGGCCTCAAGAAGGGAGATCGCGTCGCGCTGATCCTCCCGGACAACGCCGACTTCGTCTTCTCCTTCCTGGGCGCGCTCCGCGCCGGCATCATCCCGGTGCCGATCTACCCGCCCACGGGCCTCGGCAAGCTCGCCGGCTACCTCGACAACACCCTTCACATCGTGGCCAAGAGCGGGGCGAAGGTCCTGCTCACCAGCACCGATATCAAGAAGATGCTCGGCACCATCGCTGCGCAGGCCCCCGAGCTCAAGCAGGTGGTCGCGGTCGAAGGCGTGCGGTCGATGAAGGAGGAGCTCAAGCCCGTGAAGGTCGGGCTCGACGACACCTGCTTCTTCCAATTCACCAGCGGCTCGACCTCGCGCCCCAAGGGCGTGGTCCTCACGCACGCCAACATGGCCGCCAACGTGCGCGCCATCATGCAGCTCGGCCTGGGCGTGCGCGACTCGGTGGACTCCGGTGCTTCGTGGCTGCCGCTCTATCACGACATGGGCCTCATCGGCTTCGTGATCGCGCCGCTCTACCACGTGAACACCATCACGTTCCTGCCCCCGCTCCTCTTCTTGAAGCGCCCGGCCCGCTGGCTCGAGACGATGTCGCGCCACCGCGCCTCCATCTCCTTCGGGCCGAACTTCGCTTATGCCCTCTGCGTCAAACGCATCAAGGACAGCGAAATCGCCGGCCTCGATCTGTCGAATTGGCGCGTCGCCGGCTGCGGCGCCGAGCCCATCCGCGCCGAGAACCTCAAGGCCTTCGCCGATCGCTTCTCGTCCATCGGCTTCAGCGACAAGGCCTTCGTGTGCTGTTATGGAATGGCCGAGTCCACCCTCGCCATCTCCTTCAGCAACGTGGGCACGGGCGTGAAGACCGACGTGGTCGACGGCGAGGCCCTCTGGTCCCGCGGCGAGGCCACGCCCATCGCGGCGGACAGCGAGAAGGCCGCGCCCATCGTGCAATGCGGCGGTCACTTCCCCGAGCACGACATTCAGGCCTTCGCCCTCGACGACGAGAACAGCGAGCGTCCCCTCCCCGAGCGCAAGGTCGGTGAGCTCCGCCTCCGCGGCCCCAGCCTGATGACGGGCTATTTCAACGAGCCCGAGCTGACCGCCAAAGCCTTCGCCGGCGGCTGGCTCAAGACGGGCGACCTCGGCTACCTCGCCGACGGCAAAGTCCACATCTGCGGCCGCTCCAAAGAGGTCATCATCGTCAACGGCCGCAACTACTACCCTCAAGATCTGGAGTGGGAAGCCAGCAAGGTCGAAGGCGTCCGCAAAGGCAACGTCATCGCCTTCGGCACCATGAAGCCCCACAACGATCGCGAGCGCGTCATCATCTGCTTCGAGACCGCGGTCAGCGGCGACGCCCAGCAAACCGCCCTCAAAGGCGAGGTCCGCCGCGTCGTGCAACAAGCCCTCGGCCTCACCGTCGACGACGTGGTCCCCCTCCCCGTCGGCGTCCTCCCGAAGACCTCGAGCGGCAAGCTCCAACGCGCCAAGACCCGCGAGCTCTACGAAACCGGCGGCCTCCTCGACCGCACCTCCGCCCGCGAGGTCGACAAGGTCGAAGTCGTCAAGGAGCTCGCCAAGAGCCAGCTCGGCTATTTCCGCCACGCGCTCTTCGGGAAGAAGGACGAGCCCAAGGAGTAAAGGCTCGTCGCCGCGCCGAGCATGGGTGTGCCTCATGCACCCATGCTCGGCCAACGTGTCTGATTCGTCATGCGCTGACACGGTTGGGGTCTCCGGCATGCGCTCGTGCCGAGAGCGAGTCCGTACGGCCGACCTTCGATCGGCTGTCATGCTCACTCGAGCCTGATAGCCTCATGGCATGTCGAACGTTCGATGCATGGGTCGCGACCGCGCAAGTTTCGCGGCTGTCGCGCTCGCTTCCCTATTGCTCGGCGGTTGCTCGATTTCTCAAGAGGAGTTGAGGTCAGGTATCTACATCGCGGGCGGCAGCACGGCGCCCGGCGAGGAACAGGGTACCTGGCTCCCCAACGTGAGCTTGGTGCTCCACATGGACGCGCTCGAGGCCACCATCAAAGGCCCCGAGGGCGCGCGACGATTCGCCCTCATCGAGCAGGAAGAGCGCGGTCAGGGCTGCGCCGGCAGCTACGACCAGGAGCAGGTGAGGATCGCCATGAGCGAGCTGGTCATCGAGGACCTCACGTTTCACGAGCCATTGTTGTTCGCCGCATGCGCGAGCCAACCTCCACGGATCGAGCTCGTGGAATGGAACGGGTTCCGTGCCCCCAATCCCGACGCGGTCCCCAGAATCAGCTTCGTGCTGCAGGGCGGAGGCGACTGAGCAAGTCCCCGCCGCTTTGCGTCCCCCGCGCGCGGCCCGTATGCTTCATGCCATGCTGGTGCAGAAGCTTGCCGACACGCTCGTTCTTGGCGCTGCGCTCGCCGAAATTCGCGCGACGCTCGGGGAGTACGATCTCCTCGATCACTGGCAGCAGGGCGAGTTCCACCACGACATCCTGTTGCGCGTGGATCCGCGCGATGCGCTCCCCGGTCCCGTCCTGGTCGTGGCCACGAATTGCAACGGCGGCGTGAAAGAGGTCTTGTGCCTCGCGGACGTCCCCGAGCGTGGTGGTCTGTGGAAGCAGCGTTGTCCCGAAAACCCGGAGTTCGTCGGCGAGCCGCCTACGGTCCTGGCCCGCGCCGTCACGCACCATTGGTTCGACCCCTGCGAGCTGCTCCTCCCCACCGCCCGGAGCGAGCTTCGTGACGAGTTTCGCGAGCGCCAGCTCGGCGGCGGCTGGGTCGCGAAGGGCTGCGGCGTGAAGCGCTCTTCCTAGCGTTTCCCGGCCTCGATCGAGCTCCCCGTTGGAGAGACGCGTCGCCGATCCAACGGCAGTGCGCGCCGCCCGAGAGAGATCCGCGCACGCGCGCCGTGAGGCGCCTGCATGACGAATCGAGCGCTGTGGGCGAGCGCTCGATTCGCCTCTCCCGCGCTCAAGGCTTCTTGGAGAAATCACAGCTCCCACCCGTACAGGACGGGGGCGCCGTGATCTTCGGCGCACCGGCGTACACCGATGCTCCGAAGGCGATGATCTGATCGCGCGCCGCGTTCCCTGCGGGGGTGTTCCTGGCCGCGAAGCCGTGGATGTCGTAGCCGTCGGTGTCGGGGACGAGGTATTGGGTGATTCCACTCTTCCCGTCGGCCTCGGACACGGGGGTGACGCCGAACATCGGGGAGATGACCGCGCCCACCTGATCGGCGCCCGTGACGACGGCGACCATCGCGCTGCCGGGATTCGGCACCACGGGATCACCGACGCTCTCCTGAATCAGGAACACCGCATTCTTCTTGGCGAGCGCGTCCACCCAGGAAGCGCCGTCGATCTCGTCGAAATCGAGCTGCGCCATGGTGACCGCGTGGAGAGCGTTGAGCTCGCCTTGATAAGGGCTGTTGAGCAGGCCCTTGATGGGCGCGAACATCAGCGAGGTGGGCACGAAATGCGTCCATGCGGCGCCGGGCACGTTGAGCATGCCATAATGCACTTCGGGGCTCGCGCCGGCGGCCACGAGGCCCATGATGCCGCCCAGCGAGCCGCCGACCCACATGGGTGTGCTGGTATCCACCATGCGACCCGCCGCCGGGTTGGGCTTGCCGCCGAGCGTGGGCGCGCTGAGCGCCTGGCCGAGCGCACCGCTGAGGGAGATTTGCACGCCGGCGCCGTCGGTGAGCGCTTGCATCAACAACGCTGCTGCGTGGCTCGCGCCCTGGAACACGTGGGTGAAGCCGACGAACGTCTTGAGCACGTCATTGCCGTTCCACCCATAGAATTGAATGCTCACCTTGGCGACGCCGGCCGTGGCGAGCTCGGAATCGAAGGTGTCGTCTTCGTAGGATCCGCCCGTCCCGTGGCCGAACATCACGAAGGGATAGCTGCCCGTGCCGGCGGGGATGACGACGCGGAAGGGCGCCGAGCGTGTGCCCACGATCATGGGCATGTCTTGGGCGTCGAGCGTCAGCTCCGTCGTCTCCTCCGTGCCGATGTACGAAGGCAGCCCTTCGAGGTGCCCCTCGACGATGGCCGCGATGGGCGAGTCGCTCGGCAGATCCACCTTCTCGATGACCACGGAGGCCGCGCCGGAAGAGACCTCGTCCTGCGCGTGCTTGCGCATCGCTTCGAGGCGGTGCGTGGGATCTTCCGCGGAGCGCGTGGTGAAATCCCAGACGCGGAGCACGTGGTGCGCATCGATCCCCGCCTTCTCCAACAAGGCCCGCGTGGGCGCGTGATAGGCGGCGAGCTTCTGCTCGTCGAGCGAGGTGGGATCGATCAAACCGAGCGCGATCTGCGCGGGACGCGACGGCTCGAGCTTCGCGCCGTCGGCCGGGAGATCGTCGAGCACGACACCCACGTAGTCGGTGTTGGCCTCGAGCGGGCGGAGCGGATAACCGAAGACCATCGACTCGGTGGTGCCTTGATCGGTGGTGCCTTGACGCACGTCGAAGCGCAGCGGCACTGCCTGGCCGAAGCTCGCTTGATCCTTTTGCGCCGCAATCAAACGCACCGGCCCGTCGCCCTTGCTGCTGTCCGCGATGGGCCCGATCGCCGCAGCGAAGCCCGCGACGATGGGTGTGACGCGGGAGAAGCCGTCGGCGCGCGAGAGCGTGCTCGGATCGTCGGGCGCGATCAGCGAGCTCTTCTCGACCTTGACCCGAAGCCCCGTCTTCGTGTTCGCGTCGGCCACGGTGAACGTGTTCGACGGCCACGGCAGGAGACAGCGCGTCGGATCCATGTCGTCGCACGGCGCCGTCAGCGGCGCGCGCGCATTGGGCTGTCGCTCCGGAAGACTGCCTCCGCCGCCGTCGGGCGTGGTGGCGCTCTCCGAGCAACCGGCGAGGAAGAGAAGAGAAACGAGGGCACGACGGGTGAGGCTCATATTCTAAATATTCGAGATTAGGGGAATTTACACCGCACGACAACGGGACGCAGAGCCCCTTCGTCCGATTGCGGCTCCTCGCCCCGCACGCCGACCACCCGCGCCGCTCACGGTGAGGCACCGCGGCTCGACGCCAAAGCACTCTCGCGCGCGGCTTCCTCGTGCGCTCCGGCCAGCGTGAGCGCGGCGGCGGGGATCGAGCGCCGAGCAAACGTCCGCGGCGGCGGCGGCGCCCGTCATGGTGAGGCGTGGCCGGCGCAGAGTAGATTGAGCCCGGAGAGGAGATCACCATCATGATCGATTCGGGCTCGAAGGGCGCGCCGGCCGAGGCGCTCGTGCATCGTTGGGAAGAGCATCTTCGCGACGAGTTCGTACGCAAGGACGCCGATGCGACCATCGCGACGATGACGGCCACGCCGCGGGTGAACCACGTCCCCGTGATGACGGGAGGCGCGGGGCGCGAGCCGCTCCGCGACTTCTATGCACATCATTTCATCCCGCAGGTTCCGCCCGATTTCGAGATGGTCCCCGTCTCGCGCACGGTCGGTCACGATCGGGTGGTGGACGAGTTCGTCGCGCGCTTCACCCACTCCATCGTCATGGACTGGATGCTCCCGGGCGTGGCCCCGACAGGCCGGCGCGTGGAGATTGCGATGGTGGTGATCGTCGCGCTCGAACAAGGCAACATCGCGCACGAGAACATCTATTGGGATCAGGCCTCGGTACTGGTGCAGATTGGCCTCCTCGATCCGGCCAAGCTGCCCGTGGCCGGCGCCGCTTCGGCCCGCAAGGTGCTCGATCCGAGCCTGCCCTCGAACGAGCTCTTGGCCCGACGCGCCGTCTAGTCACGCGCCCGCTTCACCATCGTTCGGCCCGAGCTCGCCGACGACGATTCCTTCGGCGCGCGTTACCGCCCGAAGGGAGCAGCGTATTCCACGCAGTGCTCATGAGAACGAAGACGTGGTTGTTCCCGTCGTTGCTCCTGCTCGCGGCCATCGTCCCCGGCGTCGGCTCGGCGCAGGCGCCGCTCCCGGATCTCGTCGTGCGAATCGAATCCGTGAAGCGGCTTGCGCGACCGCCGACGGCGCCGGCCTCGCAATACCCAGAATACGTGTGCGAGCTCGTGTACGAGGTGAAGAACGTCGGCGCCGCGCCGGCCCAAAGCCCCCAAGGATATCTCTCGACGTCCTTCACCCTCGATGGTGAGCCCGTGCTGGGACAGGGCATCCCGCATCGCGGCGCGCTGCCTCCTCAGGGGGTCGCGAAGGATACGGTGCTGCTCTTCAAGGATGCGAAGACGTCGTGCGCGGCGTCACCGACCATCGTCGTCCGGATCGATCCGGTGAACCAGGTGCGAGAGAGCGACGAGAACAACAACGCCGCGAGCTCTGCCGGCGCCGTTCGGCCCACCGACCTCGGCAACATCCACATGTGCACCGACCGTCATCGCTCGATGAAGAGCGTGCGCCCGAGGGCCGAGGAGCGTCGGGCACGTCTCGCGGCGGACGGATCGCTCGAGAAACCGCAGGGACAAGCGCTCACGTCGCTGCCCGACTCGCTCTGGGAGACCGGGCGGACCATCCGCGTCAGGCTCGCCACCAAGGACAGCTCGGCGGCGCTGCGGACCCGTATTCGTGGGTTCGCGATGGAGTGGACGAGCTTTGCCAATCTCCAGCTCGATTTCGTGGGCCCCAGCGATCCTGCGGAGATCCGGGTGGGTTTCGACAAAGGAGGGAGTTGGTCCGCGATTGGGCGGCAGGCGCTCGGGATCCCCTTCGATTTTTCCACGATGAACTTCGGCTGGTTCACCGACAGCACGCCCGACACGGAGGTTCGACGCGTGGTCTTGCATGAGTTCGGCCACGCGCTCGGGCTCGTGCACGAGCATCAGTCGTCCACGTCGCCCATTCAATGGGACAAGGAGAAGGCCTACGCGTACTACAAGGCCACGAACGGTTGGTCGCCGGCCGACGTCGACGGCGACGTGTTCAAGCGATACCAGGCGAGCGAGACGAACTATTCGCCGTACGATTCCCTGTCCATCATGCATTACCACGTCGATCCGTCGATCACGCTGGATGGCAAAGGGACCACGGAGAACAACGTCCTTTCGGCGCAGGACAAGAAGTGGATCGCCATGTGGTATCCGCGGCCCACCGATCAAGTCGGCGTCATTCGCACCAACGATGATTGCGACACGATCGAGTTCAAGGTCGAGAGCGGCGTCGTGCCCGCGGACAAGGTCCTCTTCGTGCTCAGGTTCGGCGCCAACGTGACCTGGTGGAAGGGCGTGGCCATCCCGACGGGGAACAACTACACGGTCATGGAGACGCAGGGCGACAATCCGCTTCAGCTCGCGAGCATCGACGTCGCCAACGTGGACAAGTCGCGCAAGATGCGTTTCGGGAAGGCGAAGGGGCTCGGCGTGCACACCTGGTTGCCCTTCGAGTGGGACGCGCTTCCCGCGATCAGCGGTGGCATGAAGATGACGCTCCGGTGGGTCCGAGATCGCTGCTGAGCCACGGGAAAGGACTCTCGTCCTTCACCCCAACGAAATCACCCCGCGAGATAGGCGAGGACGGCGACAACGAGGCGATCGGCGAGGTCGGTGTCGGAGACGTCGTTGAGCACGTGGGCACGGCGATCGCGATCGGCGGCGCCGCGCACGGTGGCGACCACGACGTCGAGCGCGAGATCGAGCCGGTCCATCTGAATGGCGCGGCCGTCGCGCATGCGCAAAGGGCTCAGGTATCCGCGGGCGCGGGAGAGGATGGCGAGATCGACGCGGCGGCGGCGCGCGAGGAGATGGGGGCGGCGGCCCTCGAGGATCTCGAACGACACGAGCGCCCCCATGTGCCGGCGGCGGAAGGCGAGGTAAATGCCCGCGCCCTCGCGCGCGACGTCTTCGAGAAACACGTCCGGCGCGCGAGGCGAGGCGAGCCACGCTTCCATCTCGGCCGTGACGCGATCGCAGAAGCGCGCGTGCAGGTGCTCGAAGAAGGCATCTTTGGCGCGGAAGCGCTGGTAGAACGAGCTCGCCGAGGCGCCGGCCCGCGAGAGGATGTCTTCCAGCGAGAGCGACTCGGGGTCGCGGCCGTCGAGCAGCGACTCACCCGCGATCACGAGCGCTTCGAGCGTCGCCTGAGCTCGCTGCTGCGAGACCGGGCGGGGCTCCGCACGGCTTCTCCCTTCGCTCATGAACGATGGGTAGCAGGGGGCGGACGCGCTGGTCAATCGAGGCGCGGATCGCCGTCCCTCGAAATGGGCATGTCGATGAGCACGGCGCCGCGGGGCGAGCGGGGAGCGCAGACATCGAATCAGGAGAGGGGCACCGGTCCAGCGAGCTCGTGACTCATTGCAGGTCTGCCCCCGGCGCGAGGGCGGGCCCTTGGTCGCCGACACTGGCCGGCCGAGGACGGCGGTTGACGTCGATGGAGGGCAGCGTCTCGTCGATCAGGGGCGCCTCCGGATCGCGCGGCAGCGAGACGGTGAACACCGATCCTTCACCGAGCCGACTCTCCACCTCGATCGTCCCGTGATGCGCTTCGACGATCTGCGCGGTGATGAACAGACCCAATCCGAGGCCGCCGCGCGCCTCGCTCCCGACCCGCTCGAAGCGCTCGAAGATGCGCGCGTGCTGCGAGGCATCGATCCCGATCCCGTGATCGCGAATCCGCAACATGCCCCTCGCGGCGTCGGGCTCACCTCGAGCTCGATCGGCCGCCCGTCCCCGTATTTGATGGCGTTCGTGAGGAGGTTCGTGACCACCTGCTCGAGCCGGCCTCGATCCCAACGGCCCAGCACGGGCTCCGCGGTGCGGAGCGTGACGGTCGTGTTGCGCGCCTCGTACTGGCCGCGGAAGCGCTCGACGACGTCGCGCGCGACGGCGGCGAGATCGACCTCCTCCAGATCGAGCGCCAGCCGGCCGGCCGTGATCCGCGAGACGTCGAGCAGGTTGTCGATGAGCCGGTTCAGGCGGTCGCTCTGGCGCACGATCATCCCAATCATGCTCCCCGCGCGATCCCGCGGCATTTCCCAGAGCGTCCCGTCCTCCATCTTGTGCCGGAGCCGCGCAATCTGGAGCGACTGCGAGGTCAGCGGAGTCTTGAGCTCGTGCGAGGAGATGCAGAGGAAGTCGTCGCGCAGCGCGATCGCGTCCTGCGCCTCGCGGAAGAGCAAGGCATTGTCGAGCGCGGCCGAGATGCGCCTCCCCAGGTCGTCCGCCAGCGCAGTCTCCGAACGGTCTTGGTAGCGTTGTGGATCGATGGAGACGATGGTCATCAATCCGACGATCCGAGCGCGCTGCCGGAGCGGAACGGTGATGCTCGAACAGGCACCGCGCGCGCGGCGCCCAGGCTCGCTTTCGAGGCTCGAGGGATCGACGTACAGCTCGTCCGCGGAGCACGCCGAGCGGCCATCCCGGAACACGCGTTGCACGGCCTCGGAGCTCTCGGGATCGATGCGCCGCCGCTTTCCCACGAGGCCACGCGCGGTCACGACCTTCGTCCGCTGGAGATGATGAGCGGCCACGATGCGCAGATCGCCGCCTTCGACGCGCTCGATGAAGCACAGATCGCCGAGCGTCGGGACCGCGAGGCGCGCGGCCGTCTCGAGGATCTGATCCGCGTCGAGCGACTCGCCGAGCGCCGCGCTGGCGTCGGCGAGGAACCGCAATGCGGTCTCGGTGCGGCGGCGTTCGATGTCGACGACCGATCCGAGCAGGAGGAGGCCGAGGCCGCCCAACGTGGCCACGCCGATCGCGGCCGCGCCCAGCTCCGAGACGTCGATGCCGCTGTCCACGATGCTGGGAGAGACATCCGCCGGCTCGAAGATGGCCGCGGCCATGCCCACGTAATGCATGCCGGCGATGGCCCCGCCCATCGCCGTGGCGCTGAGCAGCTTGTAAAAGCTCCAGGGGCGCGCGACGTCACCGCGGAAGCGGAACGCGAGCCACAGCGCCGCGAACGAGGCCACCACCGCGATGAGGAGGGAGAGCGCGAAGAGCGGCGGATCGTAGCGAATCGTCGCCGGCATGCGCATCGCCGCCATGCCGACGTAATGCATGGTCGCGATGGCCGCGCCCATGAACAAGCCTCCGGCGACGAGCTGATGGAAGAGGACGTGCGGCTGGCTCACCAGGTTGAGCGCAGCGAGCGAAACCAAGATGGCCACGAGCATCGAGACCATCGTGGTGGGGAGGTCGTACGACATGGGCATGGGCATGCGGAACGCCTCCATGCCCACGAAATGCATGGACCAGATCCCGCCGCCCATCATGGCCGCGCCGCTCCCGAGCCAGATGGCGCGCGCGGTCCCGGACGAGGACGATACGCGCGCCGCGCTGTCCAACACCGTGTACGAGGCGACAATCGCAATGAGAACGGAGAGCACGACCAGGCCCGGCTGGTAGCTCCCCTTCATCGCGTCGCATGCGGCACAAGCCCGCAGCGCAACGAGCGCCGTCATCGGTTCCATCGGCAGGGTCCCCCGCGGAGCGTAGCCCCCGAGATCGCCTTGCGCCGGAGCCGCCGCTCGTCGAGGGCCCGTGTTTGCCCGGCGTCGAACGTACGTCGAAGCAACGCCGCGCCCGTCCGCCTTCGGCGAGCGGTCGGAGCCATGAAGGTCCACGCGACACGTGAGCTGCCGGAGCGCGCGACAAACGCGTAGAGACGCGCGAGGCAGGCAAAGCCTCAATCGCCATTCCCGGCAGATTCGGATTCCCCCACCACGCCCGAGAATCGAGGGCGCGAACACGCGGAACGATGAGGGCGCGAAGAGCACGGTGCTTCGATCGGCGTCGACGACGCTCCCGCGGCTGCCTCTTCCACGTCGGGCTCGCATCGCGTCGTGCGATGAGGAGAAGCAAGGAGCCGCCCATGGGCTCCTTCACATTCACCCAAGCGCTCTTGCGATCGAGAATGGCCATCTCCGGTTCGAGACCAGCCATGAAATGAAGGTCCGCAAACCTTCATCATGCGTCACGCGGAGGTCAAAGGCACTTCGTTCGGGTGCCTCGTAGGGGTGGCGGCGGTGCGGGCGCCCGATGGCGGAACGAGCAATCTCCTCTCCCTTTGCCCCGGCTGAATCCTGACGGAGAACGTCGAGGACGCGCGGGACCGATGTGGGGAATTCGGCTCGACGACCCCTTTCCGCAAAGCCAAGATGCTCGCGCCAAGCGGTATTTCACGGCCACTTCGCGCACGTCCGGGCCATTCGGGGGGACCGGGTGAACTACAATCAACTGACCTTCTGGTTGCTCTTCGCCTCGGTCTACCTCCTTTATTGGCGCCTCGACCACCGGCGACAGAACACACTGCTCCTCGTCGCCAGCTACGTCTTTTACGGCTTCTGGGATTACCGTTTTCTCTTCCTCATCCTGGTTTCCACGGTCATCGACTTCATCGGTGGCCTCGGCGTCGCGGGCATCGCGCTCCCGCCCCGGCGGCTCGCGCGGCTCGCGCTGGTGCTCGGCGGCGGCGCGCTGCTCCTCTGCTCCAACATCGGTTACGGCGCGATCGGGCAGGCCCTCGCGCACGGCCACGGCATCCCCGCGGAGGCCCTGCCTCATCATCTGCGCGACTTCCGCGTACCGCTGTTGACCCTTTTGGGCATCGGCGCTTATGCCCTCCTGCTCCCGCGCCTTCACGCGCTCGAAGCGGGGAAGCGGCGCAAAGCCTTCCTCGTCATCAGCATGGTGGCGAACCTGGGGATCCTCGCGTTCTTCAAGTACTGCGACTTCTTCCTCGGCAGCTTCCACAACCTGCTCACGGCGCTCGGGTTCGCAGGCGCGAAGTCGCCCGTGCTCGGGATCATCCTCCCTGCGGGCATCAGCTTCTACACGTTCCAGGCGATGAGCTACACCATCGACATCTATCGTGGTGAGGTGGAGCCGACCGACGATCTCGGCGACTTCGCGCTCTTCGTCTGCTTCTTCCCGCACCTCGTGGCCGGGCCCATCATGCGGGCTCATACGTTGTTGCCGCAGGTGCTCCGGCCCCGCCAACGCCCCTCGTCGAGCGTGATGGAAGAGGGCCTCATCCTGGTCGTCATCGGTCTCTTCAAGAAGATCACCCTCTCGGACAACGTGGCGCCCATCGCCGATGCGGTGTTCACGCGCCTCGCCCGCGGCGACACCGCCTCGCTCTCGGGCCTCGACGTGCTCATCGGCGTCTATGCCTTCGCGCTCCAGATCTATGGTGATTTCTCGGGCTATTCGAGCATCGCCCGGGGCATCTCCAAGTGGCTCGGGTTCGAGCTGGCCGTCAACTTCCACCTCCCCTATCTCGCGGTCAGCCCGAGCGATTTCTGGCGGCGCTGGCACATCAGCCTGTCGTCGTGGCTGCGCGATTATCTCTACATCCCCCTCGGCGGCAACCGCGGTGGGGTGCGCCGGGAGTATCGCAATCTGGTGATCACCATGCTGCTCGGCGGCCTCTGGCACGGTGCCAGTTGGACCTTCGTGGCGTGGGGGCTTTATCACGGCGTCATCCTCTGCGCGTTCCGGCTGCTCGGCATTCGCGACGTCGCGCGCGCCGAGGCGCCGCTCCGCTGGACGCTCCGCGTGGTGGTGATGTTCCACCTCACGTGCCTCGGCTGGCTCCTCTTCCGGGCCGAGGGCTTCGCCACGGTGACGCGGGCGCTCTCGCTGATCTTCACGAGCTTCCACCCGACGCGCGCGGCGCTCGTACCTCTCTTCGTCATCGCCTTCTACGGCGGGCTCATCTCCATCGTCGAAGGCTTCCTCGACGGCGAGGGCCGCTTGCACCGCCTCATCCGCGCTCCCTGGCCGGTGCAAGGGGCCTTTTACGCCTACGTCGCGGCGATGATCGTCCTCTTCCAGTCTGCGCATGCCTATGAGTTCATCTACTTCCAGTTCTGAAGCTCATGCCCGACAAGCCACGGCGGAGGCGCTCGCCGCGGACGCCGCGGCGCCGGTGACCACCGTCCGCGTGGTGCGCGGCGAGGCTCGTTTGCTCAAGATTCTGCTCGTCCTCGCCCTCCTCGCCGGAGGCATGGAGGCCGTCACACGCTGGGTGCTTTTCCCGGCCTCCAAAGATCTGCGCCGCTTCACCACCTACCCGACGCGGGCGCGCACGCTCGCGGCGGCAAACGGCGTGCGCTTGGCCTTCATCGGCAACTCGCTCACCGAGCGCGGCGTCGATCCCGCGCTCGTGCGCGCATCGTTGAAGGACGATTTCGCCTGCGACGCCAGCGCCGACATGTTCGTGGCGGACGGCTCGCACATCAACACGTGGCGGTGGATGGTCGAGGAGGAGCTCTGGAAACCCAACCTGACACCCGATCTCCTGATCATCACCTTTTACGAGGACGGTTTGGAGGACGGCAAGCGTCTCGAGATCGGCCGCCTCGCGCAGTTCTTCACCGACGCGGGCGATTGGGGAGAGCTCTTTCGTCACGACCTCACGACGCTGGAGCAGCGCGCCGACCTCGTGGTCTCGTCCGCCTGGGCGACGTTCGCGGCGCGCGAGCGCATCAAGGAGCGTGTCTTCACGCTTCTCCCCGGATACACGGCCTATGCGCAGCGTGAGAACGAGTCCACGCTCCGGGCACGGAGCCCCCACGTCGCGGACGGCACGGCGCGAGATGCCTTGTCACGCTTCCTCGGCCGGGCGCGGGCAAACGGCAGTGAGGTGTTGTTCGTGGCGTTCCCCAGCCGGCCGCGGGATCCGAAGGCGGAGGTGCCTTATGACGTCCCCGTCGAGATGAGGCAGATGATCGCCGACGCCGGCATGAGCTACCTCGACCTCCGCCGCATGCCCGAGCTCACGCCCGATTGCTACGACGACGACATTCACTTGAACGAGGCGGGCCGGCGCATCTACAGCGCGCGCTTCGCCCGCGAGCTCGTACCTTTCATCCGGCTGCACGTCCCCGCGATGCGACGCGGCGCCGCGATGGAGTGATCCCGGCACCGTTTCACGGAACTTCCCGGCGACGGCGACCGGCTGGCCCGCTACGCTCCGGGACATGCTTCCTCGTTGCCTTGTCCCACGCCGCTCGCTCACCGAGCGCGCGGGAGCAGCCCTCTTCACCTTGCTGGTCACGACCTCGTCCGCGGCGACGGCGCAGGCTTATTGCCGCACGAGCGCCTGTCCCGAGCACCCCAATGGCTGGCACGTTTGCTTCCCACCCGAAGCGGACGATTGCGGGCTCACGCTCTATCGCACGCGGCCGCGCGTGACGTACTCGATCCAGCGCGACGCCTCCGACCAAGTGTCGCTCGAAGAGACGAAGACGCTGGTCAAGGGCGCGTTCGAGACATGGATGAACGCCGATTGCGGCGAAGGCCGGACACCGCGCATCGAGGTCATCGAGGCCGAGGACGCCGTCTGCTCGAAGCACGAGTACAACAAGGAGCGGGGCAACGCGAACATCATCATGTATCGCGACCAGATCTGGCCCTTCGAGCCGGCGAAGATCGCGGTCACCACGGTGTCGTTCAACCCGGACACCGGCGAGATCTACGACGCCGACATGGAGCTGAACGCCACCGATTACACGTTCGGCACCAGCGACACCGACCCCGGCATCGACTTGGCCGCCGTGCTCACGCACGAGACCGGGCACTTCCTCGGGCTCGCGCACTCGGACGCACCGGGCGCGACCATGATGGCCGTCTATCCCGCGGACCCGGCCGAGCTGCGCACGCTCTCGGACGACGATCGCAAGGGGATCTGCAACATCTATCCGCCCGGGGCCATCACCGACGCCTGCGACGCCACCCCGCGGCACGGCTTCTCCACCCAGTGCGCCGCCGATCAGAGCGCCCCCGCAGAAGAGCCCGCGCAAAGCGATGACACCGGCGAGGCGTGCTGCTGTCCGGATGGATACGAGTGCGCGCGGGGGGTGTGCATCGAGGGTGGTTGTGCGGCAGCCCCGCGCTCGGAAGGGGCTCGTTGGCCGGCGCTCGGAATCGCGATCTTCGGTATCATGGCCTTTGCGCGTCGGCGGGCGCGCAAAGGATCAAGCGTGTGATGCTCATCTCTCCGGTTGTGCGCGGTCTCTTTTCTCGATCGTTCATCCTCGTGGCTTCGGCGCTGCTCGCGAGCTGCGCCGGGCACGCCGGCCCGGTGCGCGCGCTCTCGGCGGAAGCGCGGGCGGTGCTCCAGCGGGCGCCGCTCGTGTATGGGCCGCCGGATGCGCCGCGCACCGCCCCGAGCGAGCGGCTGCGCGCGGCCTTCGAGAGTGGTTTGAGCAAAGAGATGAGCGCGGTGCTGCGCCACGAGCCGGCGCTCGACATGGTGGCGTCCGTCATGGCCGAGACGTACGACGAGCACGAAGGGCGCCCTTCGCACGCGGTGACGCAATGGCTCTTCTGGAAGAGCGGAGCGACCTCGCAGTTCTCGCATGCGCATACGGCGTGGGCCTCCCGCACGAACGCCGTGGAACGGCTCGACGCGAAGGCCCTCGAGTTCGCGCAAAAGCTCACCGTCACCAAGCCGAGAACCTATGGAGTTGCGCGCATCACGTATGGTCGCAAGACGACGCAGGCCATCGTGATCGGCACGGCGCCGCTCGTCGTGACCACGTTGCCAAAGGCCTACGCGCCCGGCGCGCCCTTCACGCTTCAGATCCGGCCGCTCGACGCTTCGCCGGGCTTCGTGCTGCTCGCAGATACCGAGTCCGGCGACGTCGCGGAGGAGAAGCTGACCCAGCGCGACGATGGATCGTTCTTCGTCTCGCGCGCGGTGCCGGCGCGACCGGGCCGCTACTTCATCGAGGTCCGCGCCACGCGTCCCTCCGCCACCGGAGTGGCCGAGGTGCCTTGGGAGCGCCCCGTCCTTTGGCTTCCCATCTACGTGGGTGCGCCCGAGCCGGCCGATCCCGATCCGGCGATGACGAGCCCCCTTCCCAGCCCAACCGATCCTACGGCGTGGCCGGCGTGGATCACCGCGCAGTATGACGCCGAGCGCGCGCGCCGCGGCAAAGCCCCCATCACCCCTCACCCGGTCCTTGCCGAGGTCGCGCGGGATCGGAGCCGCGCGTTCGCCGTCTCGTCCGGCGAAGCCGCATTGGAGCGGAACTTCGACAAGCTCACGGCGTTGGGGCTCACGCCGAAGAAGCTCCAGGAGCATCACGAACCCTTCGAGTCGGTCTCGGACTACGTGGTTCTGCGCCTGCTCCACCCCTCGGGCCGAAAGCTGGTGTTGATGCCCGATCATCTCTTGCTCGGTATCGGCATCACGCCCCGTGAGCGCCCCACGCATGGTCGGACGGAGTACGACGCCATCGAGCAGGTCGCCTTGCCGTGAGCGGGCGCGAGATCGTTTGACGCCAATCGATTCTCGCTTATCGTTGTTGCCTCGTCGTGACTGCCACCGCCCGCCGCCTGCTCCGCTATCTCCGGCTGGCGCTGGTGTGCCTCACGCTCGTGTGGAGCACCGCGCCTGCGAGCGCCGCGCCGATCACGGACACCATCGTCCTGGTCGCCGGCGCCGCGCCGCCCCCGGCGAACCGCGCCGCGCCGCAACCGCGCCTCGCCTTGCGCACGACGGCGGCGCCGCGCGCGACCACGGCGCCCGCGGTCCTCGCACCGGCGGCGGGCTTCACCCCGAAAACGGCCTCGAGGCCGAGGCCGCCGCGGCGCCTCTACATCGAGCAATGCGCTCTCCTTCGTTGAGCTGACCGGACCGGTCGAATCAACGAAAACGCTGTCGGAACGCCATCCGACCTCGGACCGATCCGCCTTGGAAGCGAGGCTGTTTCGTCGCGACACGCGCGCGACGAAAGGCCTCGACAGAGCTTCCTTGGCCGGGCTGGGAGAGGTCGAGAGGCGTTCTCCACGCGAGGAGAACATCATGCGTTGGCTCCGAAGGGCGGCGCGCGCGGTGGCGCGGGCCGTGTTCTTCTGTCTCGTCGTCTTGCTGGCCGCGCTGCCAGTGCCGGTGATGCCCATCGTGTTCGTGTTTCAGAAGTGGCGTAATCGCGAGGTCGCCGCCGAGGTCGATCGAAAACCCTGATTCCCATCCTCGTTTGGGGGCTCATCGATGCTCGTGCGCCCGATTCGAATGACGGCGCATGGGCACGTTCGGCCCCCTCCCTCCTCCACTTTCGCCGGCGAAGCGCGCGTGTGCGGATTCAGCCGAGGAGCCGGGCCAGCTCGGCCCGAGAATGGATGCCGAGGACACGATAGATGTGCTCGGCGTGCTTGCGCACCGTGCCTTCGCTGACGTCGAGGGCGGCGGCGATTTCCTTGTAGGAGAGGCCGCGGCGGGTGAGGAGCTTGGCGATCTGGAGCTGGCGTGCGGTGAGCGCGCTCGGCGCGGCGGTCGGCTGCGCCGCGGCCCACTCGCGCAGGACCACGAGCAGGACGTCGTCGCGGAGATGGTGAATCTCGCGATCGAGACGGTGCACGTGAATCACGAGCGTCGCGTCCTCGTCGGGCGCGGAGAGACGGAAGCCGGCGCGATCGGGGCCGCGGGCGACGGCGCGGCGCGCGAGATCGACGAGCACGTCGGAAGACGTTGGGGAGGTGTGATAACGCGCAGCGAGCTCGTGCGCGCGGGGATTGCTCTCTACGAGATGGCCACTCGGAGAGAGACACGCATAACCGAGCGACTGCTCGGTGAAGACTCGAGCGACGATGGGATCACGCGCGAGCGTCGAGCGCATGAGCCCATCGGGCCGCGGAGGAGGAGCGGTATTGGCCTCTTCGGGCGGAGGGGTCCGTGTCGCTTTTCGTCCGCGCGTCACCGCAGCTCCTCGTCGGGTCGCAAAGCTTCGAGGGATGCGGGGGCCGAATCAAGGTGGCCAGCAGGTGGATCGTTCGAGATCCATTTTATCGAGGCGTCGGGACGAGCCGCGGTGAGCCGCCGCGGAAGCAGGGAGCACGGAGCCGACAAAGTGCACAAAGGCTCCGTGCCCCCTGTTTCCGCGGTGACCACCCGCCGCGAAAGTGCCGCGAAAGTGCCGCGAAAGTGCCGCGAAAGTGCCGCGAAAGTGCCGCGAAAGTGCCCGCGGAGTGCACGCCGGCGCTCGGCCAGCGACGTCGAGAGGACCGACGTGCACCCCGGGGGCTGGAGGAGACCTTCCCCACCAAGGACGGTATGCGGGAGAAAAGAGACGATCCATACGCAGAACTGCGTATGGACAAGGCCTCAGGAATGTGCCGCGAGGAACGCGTCGACGATGGTCAGCACGCGCGCGGGCGCGTCGGCGTGCGGAGAGTGACCGCTCGGCTCGATGTGCACCGCGCCACGCGGCAACGCGGCCGCGGCGGCGATGGCGAGGGGCGCGGGGAAGACGGGATCGTGGTCGCCGCCGATGACGAGCGCGGGGACGTCGATGGAGGCGAGGCGATCGCGGCGATGCGGCGCCGGGCCGACGAGCGGGAGCAAGGTGTCGAAGGCGAGGGTGGCGTCGGGGCGGCCACCGCGGACGGCATGGAGCTCGTACGAGAGCGCGGCGTCGTGCGGGCCGGAGGCGCCGGTGATGCGCGCGAAGAGCGAGGGGCCGAGCGCACGCGAGAGACGCTCGGGGCCGGCGCGGAAGAAGAGGCGGGCCGCGAGCGCGACCTCGGGGCCCGTGCCCATGGGCGCGATGGGGACGAGCGCGCGCGGCGCGACGCGACGGCGGAGCGCGATTTCGAGGGCGACGAGGCCGCCGAGCGAATGACCGACGACGGCGGGCGCGACGATGCGCTCCGAGAGGAGCCACGCTTCGAGGGGAGCGACGAAGAAATCGAGGGCCGCCTCGACACCGCCGCCGTCGAAGCGATGGCCGCGGGAAGCGCCGAATCCAGGGAGATCGACGGCGAGCACACGGCCTCGGCGCGCGAGCGCGGGGAGCAGCGGGCCCCACGAGGTGGCCGCGCCGCCGCGACCGTGCACGAGGACGATGGGCGGGCCATCGCCGCCTTCGAGGACGCGCAGCGTGCCACCGAGGACATCGACGTGACGGACCTGGAAGGTGGGCGCGAGCTCGGCGAGGACGGCGGCTTCGGCAGGGCCGGGCGAGGCGATGGTCATGAAGCGCGGAGAGGCTATCGCTATCGGCGTCGCGCCACGATGCGCGCGTAGACGTCGCGCCGCGGGCGGCTGGTTTCGAGGGCGATCTCTTCGGCCAAGTCCTTGGCGCGACGGCCGCGCGCGAGCCCCTCGTCGATGCGACGATCGATCTCCTCGTCGCTCACGCCCTCCGCGGCGACGGCAGGCGCGGGGCCGAGCACGAGCGTGATCTCGCCGAGCCAGGTGCGATCGAGGGCCGCGAGATCGGCGAGCGTGCCGCGCACCATCTCTTCGTGGACCTTGGTGATCTCGCGCGCCACCACGACCGCGCGCGCCGGCATGGGGCGCGCGAGATCGGCGAGCGTCTCGGCGATGCGCTGCGGTGACTCGTAGAGCACGACGGGCTCGGGCGTGGCCACGATGATCGCGATGGCCTCGCGACGCTCCGGGCCCGATCGCGGGAGGAAGCCGAGGAAACGGAAGGCGCCGGTGATCAAGCCCGAGACGCTGAGCGCCGCGACGGCCGCGCACGCGCCCGGGATGGGCTCGACACGAACGCCCGCGGCCACGGCGGCGGCAACGAGGGCCGTGCCGGGATCGCTGACGACGGGCGTGCCCGCATCGGTGACGAGGGCGACGCGCTCGCCGTCGCGAAGGTGCGCGACGACGCGATCGATGTCCGCAGCGCCGGCATGCGCATCGAGGCGATCGACGGCCTTGCCGGCGATGCCGAGGTGCGAGAGCAGCGCGCGCGTGCGGCGCGTGTCCTCGGCGACCACGCGATCGACGGCCTTCAGCGCCTCGATCGCGCGCAGCGTGATGTCGCCGAGGTTGCCAATCGGCGTGGCCACCACGAGCAGCACGCCGCTCGCGGCCGCTTCGTGAGGAGGAGCGTCGTGCCCCTCAACCGGCGCCAACGGCGTCCCCGAGCTCCTCTTTGAGGTAGTTGCGGAGCTTCAAGGTGAGGCGCGCTTCGAGCTGGCGCACGCGCTCGCGCGAGATGCCGAACTCGTCGCCGAGCTCTTGCAAGGTGAGCGGATCTTCGGCGGCCATGCGCTTGTCGAAGATGACGACGTCCTTGCCCTTCAAGGTCTCGCGGAAGCGCTGGAGGCGCTCGCGCACGAGGTTGCCCATCTCGCTGGCCTCGATCATCACGTCGGGCCCGCTGAGCGCGGAGGGCATCATCTCCACGCGCGAGACGGCGCGGCCTTCGGCATCGCCGGCGGGCGCGTCGAGCGACGCTTCGCCGCTCGAGAGGCGGCGGTCCATGTCGACCACCTCCTTCTCTTCGACGTCGAGGCGCTTCGCGATCTCGGCGGCCGTGGGCTCGATGCCCATGGCGGAGAGCTTGGCCTTCTCCTTGTTGAGGTTGAAGAAGAGCTTCCGCTGCGCCTGCGTGGTGCCGAGCTTCACGAGGCGCGAGTTGTTGAGGATGAAGCGGAGGATGTACGCGCGGATCCACCACGCCGCGTAGGAGGAGAGCTTGACCCCGCGGTAGGGGTCGTAGCGCTTCACGGCCTGCATCAGGCCGATGTTCCCCTCCTGAATGAGGTCCATGATGTTCTTGTAAGCGCGGCGATACTCGTACGCGAGCTTCACCACGAGGCGCAGGTTCGACGTCACGAGGCGCGCGGCGGTGCGCACGTCCTGCGTCTTCACGTAGTGCTCGGTGAGCCGCTTCTCGTCGTCGGGCGAGAGGAGCGGGTGGCGCTGTACCTCGCGCAGGTAGGCCTGCAGCGGATCGGTGCGGGAGAGCGCGGCCTCGTTGGAGGACGACGTGATTTTGCTGGGCAGCTCGGAGGCGTCGATGTCGCCGCCGTCGGCCTCCGGCTCGCCTTCGGCCTCGGGCTCGTCGACGATTTCGCCGACGACCTCGACCACGTCACCATCGCCGTCGCCGCGATCTTCGCCCTCGTGATCGTCGTCGTCGCGGTCCTCGCGTTCGTCGACATCGCCGTCGTCGTCGTCGATCGTCGATCGCGCCTCCGCGACCTGATCCTTCCCACGGCCACGACCGCGGGCCGGCTTGCTCGCGGGGGCTTTTGCGGCCGGCGCGGCTTGCTCGCCCGCCTTGGCCCGCTTTGCGGAGGCGCGCGGCTTCGTGCCGCCCGCCGTCGTTGCACCGACCTCACCGTCCGCGCGGCGAGCGGCGCCCGCCGGCGTGTTTTCCGGCTCCTCGGTGGTCTGCTGCGGCTCGCTCTTGCGCTTGGTCACCCGAACCTCGTGTCCGAGATGTTCTAGTACACCTTTCGCGCCGGACGCCACCTCCGCCGCGCGCCCGGAGGACGGGCGCTCCCTTCGGGCCGTGGCGCACGAACCCGTTGGAAAATCCGCCCCGGCCTCTGCGGGGCCCCCAAGTCGTGCTAGACGGCGTGACCCGCCGTGGACTCCTCCATCCCGCCCCCGCCGCCTTCTCGGTCCGCCTATCGGTTGCGGCCCTGGTACCTGGTCGCCGCCATGGTGCTGACCTGGTTCGTCGGCGTTCACGGCCTGAGCACCGGGTGCGCCAACGCCATGTTCCTGCGGGAAGGGCGGCTCCCCGACATCACGGCCGCCGCCCACGCGGCCCGAAGCAGCCTCGACATGATGGACTTCGCCGCCCTCGTGCGGGCCGCGGAGCTCTCGGCGATGCTCTCCCACGTGAAGCTCACCTTCCCGTTCGCCGTGGCCGAGGCCATGTTGGGTGGTCTCCTGGTGATCGCGAGCGGCCTCGCCATGAGCGGCCGCCGCGGCGCGCGCTCCCTGGCGCTCCAAGCCGTCTTGGCGAACGCGCTCTTGGCGGTGGGTGCCTACGTCCTCACCCGCGGTGTCCGGGCGGACTGGATCGACGTGGTCATGAACACCGTCGCCGCGATGCCCGCGACCGCGCCGCAGAAGCTCGCGTTCGGCGATCCGTCGAAGCTCTGGTGGATCACGCGGATCAAGCTGTTCTTCTTCGATCTGAGCCCGCTCCTCTTGGCGGCGCTGGCGCTGACCCGCGCGCGGACGAAATCGTTCTTCGACGCCGTGGCCCACGCGACCGAGAGCGCTGGAGAGCCGTGAGCCTCGTCCACGTCCTCCCGGAGGATCTGGCCAACCAGATCGCCGCTGGAGAGGTCGTCGAGCGGCCGGCCAGCGTGGTCAAGGAGCTGCTCGAAAACGCGCTCGACGCAGGAGCGCGCCGCATCCGGGTGGACATCCAGACGGGCGGCGTCGATCTCGTGCGCGTGGCCGACGACGGATCCGGCATGGCGCGCGAGGACGCGGAGCTCGCCGTGCTCCGCCACGCGACCAGCAAGCTCGCGACGGTGGACGATCTCGCGGCCATCCGCTCCTTCGGCTTCCGCGGCGAGGCCCTCCCCACCATCGCCTCCGTGAGCCGCTTCGAGCTGCGCACCCGCCGCAGCGGCGACGCCGAAGGCACGCTCGTGCGCATCAACGGCGGCGGCCCGGCCGAAATCGGGCCCGCCTCCTCCGCGGCCGGGACGTCGGTCGAGGTGCGCGATCTGTTCTTCAACGTGCCGGCGCGGCGCAAATTCCTCAAATCGACGGCCACCGAATCAGCGAAGGTGACCGAGGTCGTCGAATCGGCCGCCCTCGGCGAGCCGGCGGTGACCGTGATCCTCGCGCGCGACGGCAAGGTCGTGGCCGAGTGGCTGCGCGCCGGGAGCCGTGAAGAGCGGGCCCGCAGCGTGTTCGCCGGCGAGGAGCTCTGCACCTGCGTGGGCGAGCGCGGCCCGCTCCGCGTGGAGGCTTACCTCTCTCGGCCGGAGCGCGCGCGCACCGGCGCGACGTGGCTGCACCTCTTCGTCAACGGTCGCCCCGTGCGCGATCGCACCCTCGCACGCAGCGTGGCGTTGGCCTACGGCAGCGTGCTCGAGTCGGGGCGTTATCCGGTGGGCGTCGCGTATCTGGATCTGCCCTTCGATCTGGTCGACGTGAACGTCCACCCACAAAAGGCCGAGGTGCGGTTCGCAGACGCGCGCGCGGTGAGCGATTCGCTCTTCAAGATCGTGGGCACCGGCGTGCGCACCGCCTTCAATCTGCCGGGCGCCGGCACCTATCCGGGGAAGAAGCAAAAGCTCTTCGAAGACCCGGCCGGCCCGGGCGCGAGCACGTGGGTGTTCGATACGGGGCCTGGTGTCTTCGATGCGCCGCCGCCGGCGCAAACCACCTTGCCGGCCGCTCCTCCGGCGCAAACCACCTTGCCGGCCGCGTCTCCCGATGTTGGCACATTGGGCAACAAGCCCTCTCCGAGCCCGGCCGCGCGCAGCGATTGGCATGCTCCGGCGCGCCTGGAGGACAAGGCATCTCCGCAGGATGCCCATTGGCTCACACCACCGCGGGCCGAGATCAAAACACCTTCGCCGAGCGGGAATTGGGTCGCGCCGGCGCGCCTCGAGGACAACCCCTCTCCCCTTCCCCCGCCGATGGCTGCTCGTCCGATCGAGCCGGCGGCGGATCCGAGCCCGGTGCCTTATCCCACCGCGGTGGAGCTGGCCGCGGCCGCGGCGCAGGAAAAGCGGGTGGTGTTCGGCGCGCTCCGCTTCGTGGCCCAGGTGCGGAGCACGTTCTTCGTCTGCGAAGGAGCGGATGGGCTCTATCTCCTCGATCAACACGCGGCGGCGGAGCGCGTCACCTTCCATCGATTGAAGAAGGGTTTCGACGCCAAGGAGATTGCCAGTCAGAAGATGCTGTTTCCCGCCATCGTCACCGTGACGGCCAGCGAAGCGGCCTTGGTGGAGGAGCGGCAGGAGACGATCGCGCGCACCGGGCTCGACGTGCGGGTGACCGGCCCTACGAGCGTGGCCGTGCACGCGGTGCCGCTGCTGCTCGTGAAGGCGTCGCCGGAGCGGCTCCTGCGCGATCTCTTGGACGAGGTGAGCCACGCGGGCGAGCGGGCCTTCTCGGGCGCCATCGATCGCGCCATCGCCACGATGGCGTGCCATGGGTCGCTGCGGGCCGGCGATCCGGTGGCCGCCGAAGAAGCGCGCGCGCTGCTCGCCGCGCTCGACGACGTCGATTTCGCCGGGCACTGCCCGCACGGCCGGCCGGTGGTGATGCGCATCGGCTGGGGTGAGCTCGAGCATCGGGTGGGCCGGAAGTGACGAAGCTCGCGGACGTCGCGCGCCCGGAAGGCGGCGCGCTGCTCGTGGTGGTGGGCCCGACGGCGAGCGGAAAAACCGAGCTCGCGATCCAGCTCGCCGAGCGCCTCGACGGCGAGGTCATCGGCGCCGACAGCGTGCAGATCTATCGAGGGTTCGACATCGGATCGGGCAAGCCGACGGCCGAGGAGCGCGCGCGGGCCCCGCACCATTTGATCGACGTGGCCGATCCGATGGAAGCCTTCGATGCGCAACGCTTCGCCGAGATGGCCGACCAAGCGATCGCCGGCGTGCAGGCACGCGGGAAGGTGCCCATCGTCTGTGGGGGCACGTTCCTGTGGGTGCGCGCGCTGGTGCTCGGCTTGGCCCCGGCGCCGCCCGCCGATCCCGAGATTCGCGCGCGGCACACGGCCTACGCCGAAGCCGAAGGGCGCGCCGCGCTGCACGCCAAGCTCGCCGCGGTGGATCCGGAGAGCGCCGCCCGGCTCGCGCCCAACGATTTGCTGCGCGTGAGCCGGAGCCTCGAAATCTTCGAGCTGACGGGCAAACCGCAGAGCGCGTGGTTCGCCGAGCATGGCTTTCGTACCTCGCGGCACGAAGCCAAGCTCATCGGTGTCTCGCGGGAGCGCGAGGACATCGATCGGAGAATCGAAGCGCGGACCGCAAAATGGTTGTCCGTGGGCTGGGTGGATGAAGTCCGAAGCCTCGTGGAAAAGGGCTTCGGCGAGGCGCGAGCCATGGGCTCCGTGGGCTACAAGCAGGTGCGGGAGCACGTCGCGGGGGAGATCGCGGAAGGCGACCTCCATGGCGCCGTCGTGCGCGCGACCCGGGTGTTCGTGCGGCGGCAGCGCACGTGGCTCAGGGATGAAGCGGTGACCTGGGTCGAGGACGGTTGATCACGCGCAGACGGCGTCGAGATGCTCCTGACGTCACCCCATGCGCCGCGCGCGTGCTCGAAACGGCTCACCGAGCGAGCACGAGTCGCTCCCACAGGTTCTTTGGGTTTCCCAGTGTCGCACCCTCGCCTCGTTTGACGCAAACGCCCTCGTATACGCCGGGGGCGTGACCGATGCTGAAGACCCGATCGTTGTCGAGCTCGAATCGTATGACGGCATCGTACCGGATCTCGTTCTCGCTCCCAGCAACGTGCGCCGCGATGATGCTGATGCGCTGAACTTTCTCTTGCCCCAGGTCGACGAGAGCCGACGTATCCGTGAACAGCGCACCGGTCGTCCCGAGCGCGCCTCCGAGCGAATCGGCGAGACGAATTCGAAATTGCGCGTAATCGAGATAGTCTTTCGCGGCCTCGAATCGCTCGGAGCCGAAGGACAAGCACTCGTCGGTGTTTCTACCGGTGCTCGAGCTCCCAACGTACATGGCCAGCCTCGTCGCGACGGTGAGCTCGCCTTCGGTGAGGAACGGAGTCCCATAGATCCAGACGACTTGCCGCCCAAGCATTCGACGAAGAAGCCTCACTTCGTCATCATCCATGTATGTCGCTTCCGAGGTCATCGCTCCTCCGTTCCTTCGAAGATGATCTTTGCGTCCTGCTCACCCGGAACACCACGCAGCTCGAGGCGCGGCTTGACGGCAAGCACTGCCCATTCTCGCCTGGCGGCCTGCCCGGCGCCGTTGCCGATCTGGACAGCAACGGCCAGCCTCTGGACGCGAAGGCCCTCCCTCTGGATACGTCCATCGCTCATCTGGACGAGCCTCCCGCTCCTCTGGACACGCCCTCCGCTCGTCCGGACACGACAGCACCTCGTCTGGACGGCCTTCCCAGCCGTCGGCGCCCCCTGTTAGCGTCGAGAGATGCGTGAAACACAGAATGTCGATTACGGTAAGTGGTTAGCGGAAGCCATCCAGGTCGAGCGCGCGGACAACCCGCTCAACATACCCTACGACGTGGCCATCACGGAGGCCGTGCAGCTCGCCGCCTTCATCAAGAGGTATTGGGAGCCGGCGGACGATCGGCCCGGCCTCCGCCGCGTCAAAGCACGTCTACCCAAGTCCACGGCGGACGAGCTCGTTTCTCTCGTACATGCCGTCCAGGAGGCGCAAACGAAGCTCCTGCTCCTGGTCGACCCTGTGGTCGCCGACCAGCGCGAGCGCGCAAAGGAGCTCGTGGACGAGCTGGAGACGGCTTTGGAGTTCTTGCTCGACGACGATGAGGAGGAGGCAGCGGACGCTCAGCTTGCCCAGATCAAGGAATTCCACGCCGACGACGGCCAGCGCTCGGCCACGCTCGTTCAAGCGCTCCGCGATTTCGCGGCGCTCGCCGGCTCGCTCCGCCAGCGCTTGGTCGAGTCCGACGAGGACTTCGATCCGAAGATCATCGACGAGGCCAAGAAGCTCTCCAAGCAGCTCATGGAGCAGCCGGCGCAGGCGGCCCCGAACGCCGAGGCCGTCGCCAAGGCGACGAAGATCCGCAATCAGCTCCTCCACCTCTTGATGAACCGGGTGAGCCTCACACGGCGCTCGGCGGCGCACGTGTTCCGCAAGAACCCCGAGATCGTGCGCGAGGCGACGAGCGCTTACGAGCGCCGCCGCCGCGCGGCGAACCGACGCGCCAAAGCCACGGCAGAGGCCGAGAAGGCGGCCGCCGACGAGCGCGGGAAGACCGGCTGAAGGGAAGCTTCTTCAGGCCGATCACGAGAGCAGCTCCGATCGCACGCGGTCCCGTTCGCGATCGAGCTGCTCGTCGGTGGCGCCGAGCTGCCGCAAGAGCCTCTCGGCCATGGCGAGGGCGACCTCGCATTCGGAGACGACGATGACGCGCGCGCCGGCGCCGCGCAGCGAGGGAACATCGGAGACGTGTGCCGCGCGGGTGAGGATGAGCAGACGGGGATTGAGGCTCTCCGCTTCGCGAATCACCTGCTCCGGCGGGGCCGCGGCGGTGAAGACCAACGCGCCTGCGTCTTGAACGCCGGCCGTCTCCAAGATGTGCGGTTGCGAGGCGTCACCGTAGACCGCGTGCACGCCCTCTTCGTGAAGCTTGCCGACCGTCTCGTGGTTGAGCTCGACGACGGTCGGCGCGATGGCGCGATCGCGCAGGATGCGGGTGAGCGAGCGGCCGACGGGGCCATAGCCGACGACGATGGCGCGATGGCCCGGTTGCTGATCGGGCGGCGGGCGATCTTCGGCGCGCGACGGTTGCAGGGCCGCGAGCCGGCGCGTGAGCGGCTCGACCAAGCGGAAGAGGAGCGGGTTCAACGTGATGGACACGATCGAGGCCCCGACGAGCGCCTGCGTGGCCTGATCGGGGAGGACGCGGAGGTTGTGGCCGAGCGCCGCGAGGATGAAGGAAAACTCTCCGATCTGCGCGAGCGCGAAGGCGACCGTGACCGCCGTGCGCGCCGGGTAACGCAGGACGAGGACGACGGCCAGCGCTGCCAAAGGCTTGCCCACGAGGATGACGGCCAGCGTCGCGGCGATGAGGCCGGCGTTTTGGAGGAGCTGTGAGGGATCGAAGAGCATGCCCATGGCGACGAAGAAGAGGACGGCGAAGGCGTCGCGCATGGGGAGCGCTTCGGAGGCCGCGCGGGCGCTGAACTCGGATTGACCCACGACCATGCCGGCGAGGAAGGCGCCGAGCGCCATCGAGGCGCCGAAGAGCATGGCGGCGCCGACCGCGATGCCGAGCGCGATGGCCAAGACCGCGAGCGTGAAGAGCTCGCGCGATCGGGTGCGCGCGACGTGGGAGAGCAAGGCCGGGATGAAGCGGCGCCCCACGATGAAGGTGAAGCCGATGAGCGCGCCGACCTTGAGGATGGCGCCCCCGATCGAGAGCGCGACGGCCCCGAGGCCCGCGCCGCCCGCGCCCGTGAGGACGGGCAAGAGGACGAGCACGAGCACAGTGAAGAGATCCTCGACGAGCAGCCAGCCGACGGCGACGTGCCCCGCGGGCGTGTGCAGCACGCCGTAGTCGGTGAGGATGCGCAGTAGGACGACGGTGCTCGCCACCGAGATGGCGAGGCCGAAGACGAGCCCCGCGCCGAGGCTCCATCCGAAGGCATGCGTGACGAGCACGCCGAGGCCGGTGGCGACGGCGATCTGCACGAGCGCGCCGGGGACGGCGACGCGATAAACGGCCTTCAGCTCCCCTACATGGAAGTGCAGGCCGACGCCGAACATCAGGAGGATCACGCCGAGCTCGGCGAGCTGCTCCGCGATCCCTCCGTGCGCGACGAACCCCGGCGTGAACGGACCGACGAAGACACCGGCGATGAGGTAACCGACGATCGGAGAGAGGCGCAGGATCTGCGTGAAGAGGCCGAGGATGAGCGCGGCCGTGAGCCCGCCGGTGAGGGTGAGGATGAGGTCGAGCTGGTGAGGCATCGTTCGTTTGAGGTCATACGATCTCGCTCCCCCGCTCCCTCAGCCCTCCCGCGCGCGAATGAGCGGCGAGCGACCACACGCGGGTGGAGGCGCGCACAGCAAGCACGTCACGCTCGACGCAAACGTCGGCGACATGCGCTTCGCGGAGCGGCTCTCCGCGCCGAGCACCGGCTTGACGGGCCGCTCCTCTTTCTTAGGCTCAACGCGCGAGACAGCGAAGAGCGACCGCATGCGACGGCCGAGGAGTGGAGTCACGAACACCGGCGCGCAGGCACACGACGACGTTGCTCGGGAGCCCCCCGAAGAGCCTTCCCCATGCCACGAAGTCGCACGACGGCGCGCGCGAGCCCGCTTCGCTTCACGCGTGCTGGGGCTCGTGGTCGCGCTCGCCGCGGCGCTCGTGCTCATCGGCTTCGCGCTCGACGTGCCTCCGCCGGCGCTCGCCGAGATCCGGCGGCAAGGGCTTCGGCTCGACACGACGCTCGGGATCTTCTTCGGCGGCGTCGCGCTCGTGCTGCCTGGTCAGCCGGGGAGCAACCGCATCGGCTACTACGCCGGGCAGGTGGTGAGCGCCTCGGTCCTCGTGCTCGGCGCCACGTCGCTGTTCCGCGATTCGGGCGGATGGATGATTTCGCGGTCGGCGGTCTTCACGGCGCTGGGCACGGCGCTCCTGCTCCGGGCCGCGCGACGCCGCACGGCGATGATCGTGTTTGCCGCCTGCGCCACCGCGGCGGCGGTGATCCCGCTCGTCGTGCTGGTCGCCGCCGCCTACCACGTGCCCGCCCTCGCCGCGACGACGCTGCGTGCCGGGCTCGGCGGTCTCGCGCTGCTGCTCTTGGGTCTCGGCACGTTGAGCGCGCGGCCGGACGGCGTGATCATGAGCCTCTACACCGAAGAAACAGCGGCCGGGGCGACGCTGCGGCGCCTCTTGCCGATCGCGATCTTCCTCCCCGTCGTGCTCGGCTGGCTCCATCTCTACGGCGAGCGCACGGCGCTCTACAACCAGGCGAGCGGCACGGTGCTGGCGGCGCTCGGGCTCACCTCCTTGTTCGTGGCGCTCCTCTTCTGGCACGCCTCGGCGCTGCGTCGCTCGGAGGCGCAGCTCCGCTTCCAGGCCGAGCTCCTCGACGAATCACACGACGCGGTCGTGGTGTGGAAGATGGGCGCCGGGATCGTCTACTGGAGCCGCGGCGCCGAGGCGCTCTACGGATGGTCCGCGCACGAGGCGCTGGGCCGGAGGATCCACGATCTGCTCGGCAGCGAGCACCCCACGAGCGAAGCGGCCGTCGAGGCGATGCTCGCGCGCGAGGGCCGCTGGGAAGGCAAGATCATCCACACCACGCGGGAAGGGCGGAGGCTCTCGGTGGAGAGCCGGCAACGGCTCATGCGGCCGTGCCCCTCCGAGGCGCTGGTGCTCGAGGCGAACCGCGACATCACCGAGCGCGAGCACGCGGACCGAGCGCGCCGCGAGAGCGAGGCTTGGCTGCGAAGGCTGTGGGAGTCCGACATCATCGGCGTGATGTACGGCGACACGCAGGGCAACGTCCGTGACGCGAACGATTTCATCCTGCACCTCCTCGGTCACACGCGCGCCGACCTCGCCGAGGGGCGCCTTCGTTGGGCCGATCTGACGCTGCCCGAGCCGCGTGATCGACCTTCGCGAACGAGCGCCGATCCGATCGCGCCGGGC
This sequence comes from Minicystis rosea, assembly GCA_001931535.1. Classification (GTDB taxonomy): domain Bacteria; phylum Myxococcota_A; class Polyangia; order Polyangiales; family Polyangiaceae; genus Minicystis; species Minicystis rosea. Next base: position 11,752,501 of record CP016211.1, on the reverse strand, counting down.
GCGGCCCTGCCGCACGAGAAGATCTACCTGGGCAAGGACGGGCGGCGCGTGCCCATCCTCATCGGATGCGCGCCGCTCGACGACGCGGGCGCGCAGCACATCGCCTTCGTCGTCGATCTCACCGAACGCAAGCGCATCGAGGCCGAGCGCGAGGCGCTGCTCGAGAGCGAGCGCGCCGCACGAAGCGAAGCCGAGCGCGCCGCGCGGCTCCGCGACGAGTTCGTGGCCACGGCGTCGCACGAGCTGCGCACCCCGCTCAACGCCATCCTCGGTTGGGCCAGCATGCTGAAGACGGGAAGGCTCGACGCCGCGGCCGCCGCGCGGGCGCTCGAGGTCATCGAGCGCAACGCCCGCGCGCAGGCTCAGCTCGTCGACGATCTCCTCGACGTGAGCCGCGTCGTCACCGGCAAGCTGCGGCTCGACGTGCGGCGGGTGGACCTCGCCGAGATCGTGGAGAGCCACGTCGCCTCCGCCCTGCCCTCCGCGGTGGCGAAGGGCGTGCGCCTCGAGAGGTCCGTGGATCCGCGCGCCGGCGCGGTGCACGGGGACGCGGGGCGGCTCGGGCAGATCGTGTCGAACCTCATCTGCAACGCCATCAAGTTCACCGCCGCGGGCGGCGCGGTGCGGGTGTTCCTGCGGCGGGCGGGCTGCCGCGCCGAGATCGTCGTGAGCGACACCGGCAAGGGCGTGGCGGCAGAGTTCCTCCCGTACATCTTCGATCGCTTTCGCCAGGCCGACGCTTCCATCACGCGCAAGCACGGCGGCCTCGGCCTCGGGCTCGCGCTGGTGAAGCACCTCGTGGACGAGCACGGCGGCGAGATCCGCGCCGAGAGCGATGGCGAGGGCCGCGGCGCGACCTTCACCGTGAGCCTCCCCATCGCCGTCGAGGTGCGGGGCGAGCGCGACGTGCCGAGCCCCATGTCGGCGCGCGACGCGCTCGACGGCGTGAAGGTCTTGGTGGTCGACGACGAGCCCGACGCCCGCGATCTCGTGTGCCGCTTCCTCGCGGACTGCGACGCGGAGGTGGTGTGCGTCGGCTCCGCCTCCGAAGCGCTCGACACGCTCCCGAGCTTCCGCCCCGACGTCCTCGTGAGCGACATCGGGATGCCCGATCTCGACGGCTACCACCTCATGCGATCGGTCCGTGCGCTCGCGCCGGCCCGCGGCGGCGACACGCCGGCCGTCGCGCTCACCGCCTTCGCGCGCGACGAAGATCGCCTGCACGCGCTCCGCGCCGGATATCAGGTCCACCTCACCAAGCCCGTCGACCAAACCGAGCTGGTCGTCGTGGTGGCGAACCTCGCGGGCCGTCACGCCGCGTAGCCCGCGGGCCTCTCACCCCGAGGCTGTGATATGCCCGATCGCATGAGCACCGCGACGCCCGGCCGCGGCGCCGCCGCCGAGGACATCGATCTCTTCACCCCCGCGGCGATGCCTCGCCTCCACGCCGCCGCGGAGGAGATCGCGTGGCTGCTCGGCCGCGGCTATCCGACGCCCACGGTGATCCGCACCGTCGGCGATCACCACCAGCTCCACGCGCGCCAGCGGCTCGCCTTGCAGCGCTCGATTTGCTCGGCCGCGCAGCGCGCCGATCGCCACGCACGTGTCGTCTCCGAAGAAGCCCTCTGCGGGCGCGATCTCGCCGTCGACGCGTTCAACCTCATCGTCACGTTGGAGGTCGCGCTCTCCGGCGGCGTGCTCCTCGCCGGCACGGACGGCGCGCTCCGCGATCTCGCCGGCCTGCGCGGCAACTACCGCCTCATCGACGAAACGGAGGCCGCGCTCGTGCTCCTCGGCGACGCCGTGACCGCGCTCGGCGTCGCCTCGCTCTCGTTCCTCGTGGATGCGCCCGTCTCCAACTCGGGGCGTCTCCGCGGGCGCATCCTCGATCATGCGGCGCGCTGGCCCGCGGCCGTCACCGCGACGCTCGTGCCCGACGCCGATCCCGCGCTCGCCGGCAAGGAGCGCGTCGTCTCCAGCGACTCCATGGTGATCGACACGTCCGTGAGCTGGGTCAGCCTCGCCGCCTGGATCGTGCGCACCCGTATCCCGAACGCGTGGCTCGTCGATCTCACCCCTTCATCATCGATCCCCTGACACCGCGACCTCACCGTGGCACATCTGGGCAAAGCCACCTTCGATCACATCGCGTTCTCGGCCAGGAACTCGCGGCAACGCTCGATGACGAACGCCGGCAGGCCGTCGCGAATCATCTCCTCTTCCCACGACGCGGCCTCGATCACGCCGTTCGCGAAGCGCACGCCCAAGCAATAATCCTGCGTGTAGCGCGTGCGGTTCTTGCCCTGGCGCACGTACGGCGTCGCATAGATCGGCATCGGCTCACCCGCCGCGCCGGCCCTGAGCTCGCCGATCGCGACGTCGAGGGCCATCTGCGATCGCGACACGAACACACCGGAGTCCTCCGGCTCATCGTTGCTCGCGACCTGCTTCACCGCCATCTCTTCGACCTTCTTCATCGACAGGGCCATCGTCGCCTCCTCGTCCCATCGGTTTGGCACCGACGTCATTCGAGGCCTCGCGTTCGCAAGCCCCATGCCCGCTCCTCCCGATCCGTCCTCGTGCCTCACGAGGCCCGCGATCGCGCCCCCGATCCCGGCCCCGCTCACGCTCGCGACGCGCACCGTATGCGGCAAAGCGTGCAGAACCCTCGCTTCGTCAGGCAACCACCGATGACGAGCACGTCCCATCTCCTGCGCGAATCGAGCAGGTCTTGCACAAGCGGAGGCCGCGCGCAGACGTCGAATCCATCTGTCAAATTGGCACGTTGGACGTCCGTCGCCGGATGCCTTGTCGCAAGCGCATCGCCTCTCGTGCGAAGCGTGATGACCTGAATGCTTCGGCGCCGAGAGGCAACCGTCCCAAGAGGCCATGAAAAGCGCTCGGGCGTCGTGGTGCCTTTGCCGCTCGGCGGTGAGTGCCGCCTGAAGCTCACGCTTGGGATCAGGAAAGGAAGCCTTCGAGCGGCGGGCTCGACGACCAGATTGGCAATCTCCAGCCGGCCGGGAGACTCGTTATCTCGACACCCGATCGCGCCGCTCGGCGACGCGATCGGGCACCTGCGCATCCGTCAGTGCGCGCCCTTGCCGTAGGCGATCTCGTAGCTCGTCTCTTGGACCGGGTAGCCGTCGATCTCGTGTCCGTCGTAGGCCAGCACGAGGCGCTTGTCGTCGTGCTGCAGGGCGAAGCGCGCGGAGTACTTGCGCGCGTCGGTGCCGAGGCCCTGCACGCGGATCTTGCCGCCGAAGACGGTGGCGCGCGCGAGGTAGATGATGGTGTCGTCCATGTGCGGGCGGTTGATGGTGATCGACGCCGTGGTGTGGCCCATGCCGCGCTCGTCGAGCTCGCTGGCCAGCGCGCGCGCCGTGTTGAGCATGCCCTGCACGGCCACGATGGCCGCGGCGATGGCGGCGGTCACGTCGACGCCGTCGTCGGTGCGCACCTTGTTCTGCGTGAGGAAGGCGTAGTTGCCCTCGCCCAGGTCGGCGCGGATGCGGCGGTGCACGGCGTTGTCCGCGTTGTAGCCGCCGAGCGTGCCCACGATGGCGCCGCAGGCCGCGCGCGGCTCACGCCAGCGCGACTCCTGCGTGCGACCGATGACGACGGTGCCGTCCTCGTTGTCCATGCGGCCGCAGTGCGTCTTGAGATCGATGTTCACGAGCACGTACGATTGCGCGTTGCCCTCGTACACGGCGCGGCGGAGGGGCTCGTCGATCTGGTGCGCGACCGTGACGTGCGCGAGCGTGCCGCCGTCGTCGGTGCCGCCGCCGGTGGGCGAGAAGGCCTCGAGCTTGTACTCGCCGATCTCGCTCATCGTCGCGAAGCGCGCCGCCACCACGTGCTCGTACGACGTCGTCGCCTCGCCCTGATGGATGCGGTCGCCGCAGTTCGTGTGCGCGAGCGTGGAGACGACGCTCGGCAGCGACAGGTCGGCGCCGCACGCTTGCACGTCGCTGTCCTTGTCGGTGCCCGCGAATTGCAGCTCGTCGCGGAGAAGCTGCAAACCATTCACCAGCACGTACCGATCGCTGACGATCTCGTCGAGATAGATACCGAAAGCGCTGCGCTCCGAACCGAACTCGGAGCCCAGCTTCCAGAACCGCTCGATGCGCGTCGTCGCCTGGGTCGGATCGAATTTCACCGGTTTCTCCTGCCGTCAGCGCGCCGTACGGCGCGCAGGTCGTAAAGCATCCCCGCCATGCTGCAGATGGCAGACCGTCTTACGCGGTTTCAGCGAGCGGCGCAATTCGCCCCGCGGCACGGTGACTCAGGCCACCGCGACCCACGGGCAAGCGACGATGTGTCGTTGGAGCTTGGTGATCACCGAGCACGCACTCGCATGCTCGGTGATCAAGGCCGGCCGGGGTTTGGGGCCGCTCGCGGCCCCATCGTGATCACGGCCGGGGTTTGGGGCCGCTCGATTACTGGCGGAAGAGCTCGACCCGCTCCAGCACCACATCCTGGTTCGGGCGGTCGCGGGTGGTGGCGACGCGGGCGATCTTCGCCACCACGTCCTGACCGCTCACGACCTTGCCGAAGACCGAGTGCTTGCGATCGAGGTGCGGCGTCGGGCCTTCGGTGATGAACCACTGCGCGCCGTTGGAGCCCGGGCCCGAGTTGGCCATCGAGAGCACGCCCGGACCGTCGTGGCGAAGCTCGGGGTGGAACTCGTCCTCGAAGCGATAGCCCGGGTTGCCGCGGCCCCAGCTCGACGCCATGTCGCTGTGGCGCGACATCGGATCGCCGCACTGGATCATGAAGTTCGGGATCACGCGGTGGAAGCGGACGCCGTCGTAGAGCGGCGTGCCCTTCATCGAAGCGCCCGTCTTGGGATCCTTCCAATCGATGGAGCCCGTCGCGAGGCCGACGAAGTTCTTCACCGTGTTGGGCACCTTCTGCTCCTCGAGCCGCACCACGATGTCGCCCAGCGTCGTCGCGAGACGTGCATAGAGCTGGCCCTGGCCGGGAACGTTGATCTCCGGAAAGTTCATGACGGCATCTCCTTCGTTCGTTGGCGCGTGGTTCTAGGCCCGTTCGAAGAGCGTCGCAATCCCCTGTCCGACGCCGATGCACAGCGAGGCGAGCCCCGTCCGGGCCCCGCGCGCGCGCATGGCGTGGACGAGCGTGCATGCGATGCGTGCGCCCGAGCTGCCAATCGGGTGGCCGAGCGCGATCGCGCCGCCGCGGACGTTCACCTTGGCCGGGTCGAGCTCGAGGGCGCGCACGCACGCGAGCGACTGTGCGGCGAAGGCCTCGTTGAGCTCGACGAGATCGAGATCGGCCACGCTCCTGCCCGTCCGCGCGAGCAGCTTGCGCACCGCCGGGATCGGCCCCTCGCCCATGTAGCTCGGATCGACGCCGGCCGTCTGCGTGGCCACGATGCGCGCGAGCGGCGTCAGCTTGGCCGCCTCGACGACCTCGGCCGACGCGAGCAAGAGCCCAGAGGCGCCGTCGTTGATCGGCGACGAGTTGCCCGCCGTCACGCTCCCGCCCTGACGGAACACCGGCTTGAGCTTGGCGAGCGCCTCGATCGACGCGTCCTCACGAATGCATTCGTCGCGGGTGAACAGCACGGGCTCGCCCTTCTTCTGCGGGATCGGGACGGGCACCACCTCGGCCGCGAAATCACCCGCGGCCCACGCCGCCGCCGCGCGCTGATGCGAAGCGAACGCGAAGGCGTCCTGGTCGGCCCGCGAGATTTCGTATTTGGTCGCGACGTTCTCGGCCGTCTCGCCCATCGAGATCAGCTCGAAGCGCGCCGCCATCTTCGGGTTCGGGTACCGCCAGCCGAGCGTCGTGTCGTAGACCTGAGGCGGCGTGCGATCGAAGCGCTCGGCTTGCTTCGGCATGGTGAAGGGCGCGCGCGTCATGCTCTCCACGCCGCCGGCGATGGCGCAGCTCGCTTCGCCCACGGCGATCATCCGCGCTGCGTCGGCCACCGCTTCGAGCCCCGATCCGCAGAGCCGGTTCACGGTCACGGCCGGGATCTCGTAGGGCAAGCCCGCGAGCAGCAGCGCCATGCGCGCCACGTTGCGGTTGTCCTCGCCCGCCTGGTTGGTCGCGCCGAACACCACCTGATCGAGCTCACGCGCCAGCGCGGGCGCGCGCGAGACGAGCGCGGAGACGACGTGGGCCGCGAGATCGTCGGGCCGCACGGACGCGAGGCCGCCGGCGTATTTGCCGATCGGCGTGCGAACGGCGTCGACGACGTAGACGGGGCGAAGAGACGAGGAGAGCGCCATGGCGGCGCACGTTATCACGAGGTCGCGCGATCAGCGGCGGCCGGTCAGCTCGACCGCGACGGCGTCCACCGAGGCCGAGGTCGGCGGTCCGAACTTCTTCACCTGCACGGTGACCGCGATCGCCGGCGTGTCGGCCAAGACGCGCGCAATCAAGCGCTCGGCCAGCGTCTCCAGGAGCTTGTACGAAACGCGGGTGCCCTCGTCGACCACCAGCGAGGCGAGCTGATCGTAGTCGAACACACGCGCCCGGCTATCCGATCGCGGCAGGATGCCGACCGGCAGGTCCACGTCGAGGTGGACCACGAAATCCTGCGGCAGATCGCGCTCGGCGCGCGACACGCCGTGGCGTGCGCGAAAGCGGATGCCTTCCATGCGAATGCGATAGGCGTCGAGCGTCGCCGGCATGGCGCCGCGGATAGCACGTCGGGCGCGGCTCTCCCAGATCCTCGCGCGCTCGCCGCGAGAAAGATCACGGAGCGGCCGGCCGGCGAGGCACGGGGACACCTTCCCCGCAGCGGCTCAGCCGCGAGCCATTCACGAGGATCGCGCGCCGCACGACAACCATTCTCGTGCCGTTCGCGAGAATGGTTGTCGCCGCATCACGCTCAAAGCTCGTTCCTTCGAGACTGCCTACCGCGCGGCGAGCGCGTCGCGATCGCGCACGATGAGGCGCCGCCCGGCCACGTCGAGCAGGCCCTCGCGGCGGAGGGCGCCGAGCGTGAGCGTCACCGTCTCGCGCGTCGATCCGATCGATTGGGCGATTTCGAGGTGCGTGATGGGCGCGGAGATGAGCGTGCCTTTGGGTGTGGGCACGCCCCAGCGATCGGCGGCCTTGAGGAGGAACTCCACGAGGCGCCCTTCCACGTTGCGGAAGAGCAGCGATTCGATGCGATCTTCCGTCTCCCGCTGGCGCGCGAGGAGCAGCGCGAGGCCCGCGAGCGAGAGCGCCGGATCACCCGCCAGCAGCTCGTCGACGACGGGCAGCGGGATACGGAGCATCTCGACCTCTTCCATGGCCGTGGCGCTCTCGTGATGCTCGGGCGCGTGCCCGAGACAGGCTTCGCCGAGCACGTCGCCCGTGCCGCGATAACCGAGCGGCACCACCCGGCCGTCCGGCGCGACCCGTTCCAGCCGCACGCGTCCTCGCCCGAGCAGCACGAGGGCGTCGGGGACGCTCCCCTGCTCGATCAAGACCGTACCGCCGGGGGCGACCGCCAGCTCGCCCGCGGCGGTCACGGTGTCGCGGGTCGCGCGTGAGGCCCGCTCGAAGAGAGAGGAGAGCTTCAGCACGCGTTGCATGCGCGGGCGCGCCCCCTCGAGGCCCGCGCGGCGGGCAGGTTGTCCAGAAGCCATGGGCTCGCGAGGATGGTACTACGGCGCCGCGTCTCGGAAAGGAATTTGCGGGCTGCTCGACGCCTGTCACCGCGGTTTGAGGCCGGCCCTGCGCCCCGTGTGCGAAGCCCCCCGATGATCGCTCCCCCACCGGGGCCATCGAATGGACCGAAGCGCACTGCTGCCTCGATTTTTCGAGGGATTGAGCAATGTCACGCGCCCGTTTCGCTCCGGTCAAACGGGTCGGCCAGGCAGGTATCGCCGGCGATGGACACATGATGAAAGGCACTCGGGGGTTTCTGCGATGAAGAACATGGCGTTCAAGGTCATCGATCGGTTGTTCATCGTGGCTTATGGCACCGAGGATCCAACCGACGACGAATGGGTGACCTACCTCCAGGACGTTGAACGCCACGGCATCGATCGCACCATGCAGCTCATCTCCACCGAGGGCGGCGGCCCGACCTCGACGCAACGTCGCTACCTCAACGAGCTGCTCGCCGGCCGCTCGGTCCCCGTCGCGGTCATGTCCGGCAGCGCCGCCATTCGCGGCGTGGTCACCGCGCTGTCCTGGTTCAACCGAAAGATTCGCGCGTTTCCGCCCACCGGGCTGCGCGACGCCATCACGTACCTGGAGATCCCGCGGAGCCGTGCCGACCTCATCGAGCGCGAGATGACCAAGCTGCGTCACTCTCTCGGCCGCGACGAGCGCGCCACAGCCTGAGATCGCCGCGCCGCCCGCGTTAGATCGCCGCGCCGCCCGCGTTCGTCCGGAGCCCTGCAGGGCGAGCGTCCTCGTCCGGGATTGCCCGCCGCCGAGGCTCGCTTATCCTCCGGACGTGCTTCGGGCCACGAGAGGTCGAACGTCTGCGCGCCGATCGCGTCTCGCGACGCATCACGCTCAACACTGCGCGCAGGTCACCTCGCTCGCTCGCACCGCGCGCGCGCTCGTCGTCGCCGGCCTCGCCGCCGCGTGCGCTTGCTCGAAGCCCGCCCTGGCCCAAACGCCCGTGCCGCCCCCGACACCGGCCGCGCCGGCTGGACGCGCTTCCATCACGCGCCTCGTCGATGCCATCGCACAAGGTCTCGCGCGCACCCCCGCGCGCGGCCTCGTGGTGGCCGCGCCGCTCGTCACGGACACGCCGGCGCCGCGGGGCGCGCAGCTCAGCGCCGCCATCGCGGCCCAGCTCGCCGGCCGGCGCGGGCCCGGCGTGCGCGCCAAAGCGGAGCCGCTCGCGCTCCCGGCCGCACGCGAAGCGGCGCGCGGTGATGGTGCTTTGATCTACCTCACCGTCGAAATCGCCGGCGGCAAGCTGCGCGTGACCGCCGATCTCTACCCCGTCCCGCGCAGCGTCTGGGCCACCATTCGCAACCCCGCGCCCGGTCCCATCGCGCATGCATTCGCCGAAGCGCCGCTCGACGCGGAGGTGCGCAGCTTCCTCGCGCCCATTCCCATCGTCACGTCGGTCGTCGATCGCGCGCGCAATTTCGAAGGCGACGTCGTCGCGCTGGCCTGCGGCGATCTCGATGAAGACGGTGCCCCGGAGATCCTCGCCGTGAGCCGCCGCCGCGTGACCGCCGAGCGCATCAAAGGCGGGCGCGTCCTCCCGCTCAGCTCACGCAATTGGGGAGATCTCGCGCCCGTCGCGCCCGCGCCGCTGCGCGAGCCCATCGGCTTCGCCACGTTGATCTCACCCGCCGCAGGCCGCCCGCTCCTCGACGTCGGCCTCACCGATCGCGCGCGCAGCGTGCGCCTCGACGGCGAGCTCCGCGTCGTCGCTTCGTTCAATGGCATCGCCGTGCCCGATGCCAACGCCTCCGCGTGCACGCGCCTCCCCGGCCTCGTCATCACCGGCCCGCTCGTCCCGTGCATGCCCGGCGATCCGTCGCCGCAAACGAGCAGCGTGGGCGGGCAATACGATGCCTTCGCCTCCGCGCGCCTCGTCTCCGCGCGCGGCGAGGCTTACGGCGTATGGGCCGGCCGCGAGCGCGGCGCGCTCGAGCTGCGCGACGACGGCGGGCACCGCGCCGCCCTCGACAGCGTGGGCGCGCAGATGGCCATCGGCGATCTCGATCAAGACGGCGAGCCCGAGATCATCACCAGCATCGACACCTCCGTCGCCGGCGAGGACGCTGTGGTGGTGCGCACCTGGGCGAGGCACGAGCCCATCCCCGCGGGCCAAGGCCCCTCCGCGCGCCTCCACGAAATCCTGCGCATCCCCGCGGCCGCGGGCGTGCGCGCGCTCGCCGTGTGCCCGCCGGACGGCCCGGGTCACGTGCCCTTCGTGGTCGCGACGGCCGACGAGATCTGGGTGGTGCGATGACCTTCGATCGCCGTCGCTTCCTCACCCTCGCCGGTACCTCCGCGCTCGCCCTCACCCTCGATCGCCGCGCCCACTCCATGGGCCGCACGCCGCTCGGCGGCCGCATTTCCCTGCACGTCCCCTGGCCCACGAGCTCGCTCGATCCCCACGATTTACGCGACCCGCTCGCCGCCCTCTTCGGCGCGGCCCTCGTCGATCCCGTGTACGCGCTCGACGCCAGCGGCGCGCCCTATCCCGCGCTCGCCGCCGGCATGCCGGTACGCGAAGGCGGGCAGACGTTGGTGCGCCTCCGCGAAGGCATGCGCAGCGCGCGCCTCCTTCCCCTCGACGCCAAAGATCTCGTGTTCTCGATCGAGCGCGCCCGCGCCCGCGGCGCCTCCGCGATCCTCGACGACATCCCGCGGGCCATGCTGCACAAGGGTGATCCGCTCGCCGTCGTCTTCGGCAACGCCGATCCGCATCACCTCGCGCGCGCCCTCGCTTCGCCGCTCTGCGCGCTCCTCCCGCGGCGCTTCTCGCCCACCGCGCCCGATGGCACGGGCGCCTTTCGCGGCGACGTCTCGCCCGCGGGCCTCATCCTCACGCGGAACCTCCATGCCGCGCGCGGCCCTTCGTTCCTCGACGCCGTGGAGGTCGCACCCGCCGAAGATCTCAAGAGCTCCCTGCGCGCCTTCGAAGCCGAGCGCGACGATCTCGGCTGGCTCGGCCTCGGCCTGCACGACGCGCGCAAAGGGGCCGTGCGTTTCGACGCGGGCCGCGCCGCGTGGGTGGTGCTCGTCACCGGCCCCGACAGCGGCCCTGCCGGCGCGCCCGGCGTGGCCCAGCGGCTCGTCGATGCCATTCCTCCCGAGCGCCTCGTGCACCTCGGCCTCGGCCCGCTCCCCGCCGCGAGCGGCGATCCCGCGTGGCAAGGCCCGCCGGCCGAGCTCTTCGTCGATGAGACCTCACCCCATCTCGTCGAGGTCGCGCGCGCCGTGTCGCCCGTCATCTCGTCACCAGGCCACGAAGTCACCGTCACCCCCGTTCCCCGCGACGCCGTCCGCAAACGATTGAAGGGCAAGCCCGCATTGGCCATCGATGTCGTGCGACCTCTCGGCCCTTCATCCCTCCAAACCATGATGGCGCTCGCCACCGCGGAAGATCCCACCCGCGGCCGCGACATCGCCCGCACCCCACCGCGCCTCGCACCGGGGGCGCACGCGCGCACGCTCACCGGCCTCCTGCGCGTGGGCGTCATCGGCGACGTCCGCGTGGCCGGCGGTCACATGCCCGATTTGGTGCTCGCCCGCTCCCCGAACGGCGACGGATGGGACCTCGGCGCGAGCTACAAAAAAGCCCCGAAAAAGGTCTAATCCTGCAAACGATGCTCGCCTGAAGGGCACGAGCCTCGCATTTTTCCAGGCCCTTTGCGCCCGCTCGCATCCTTCCCCATCATCGCCTCTTCCCCTCTGCGCTCCCCTCCCTCGATAATCGAGAACCCCGAAATCTCGAGCGCTGTCAGAGAGGTCAACATGCGATCTTCCTCCGTTCTCCGGTGGCTCGCGCCCCTCGCCGGAGTCGTCCTCGCCGCTTGTTCGAGCGCCGGCAAAGACACCACCTCGAGCGGATCCGGCGGCGCCTCGTCGTCGACCAGCTCGGGCACCACGCAGCCGGGCACCGGCGGGACGGGCGGCAGCACCCCGGTGACACCCACGGTCTCTTCGTGGATGGGCACGAACGTCGCCGCCGACATGCCCCGTGTCGACATCACCTACCAACTGAAGCCCTTCGACACCCCGGCCGACAAGAAGGATCAGAATGGTTATCCCGCCGCCGGCCAATCGGGCACGAGCAGCACGGACATCGGCTTCGTCCTGCCCGGGGGCACCTACAAAATCGCTTACAAAGGCACGGGCAAGCTCACCATCTCCGGCATCGGCAAGCTCGCCGGGACCTTCACCGACCAAGGCGGCGAGCACCGCGCCGATCTCCAAATCACCGGCACCCCCGGCGCCTTCGGCAACTTCCTCACTCTCGCGATCGAAAACGGACCTGGGCAGACCGTCGAGTCGATTCGCATCCTCGCGCCCGGCTTCGATTACGACACCCAAGCCATCTTCCTCCCCGGATTCCTGAAGCTGCTCGAGCCGTTCCGCGCCCTCCGCTTCATGGAGTGGCAAAACACCAACGGCAACACCATCACCGCTTGGAGCGACGCGCCCCGGGCCGCGCATTTCGGCGCCTCCGACTACGGCGAGCCCTTCGAGCACATCACCGCGCTCGTCAACGAGACCGGCAAAGACTGCTGGGTCACCGTCCCCGAGCACGCCACCGACGACTTCATCGACAAGCTCGCCGACTTCCTCGCCCAAGGCCTCGACTTCGCCAAGATCGACGCCGCGCGTGCCCAACGAGGGCAGACGCTCCCCTTCCAAGTCATCGTCGAGAACAGCAACGAGACGTGGAACAACGGCTTCACCGCCTTCGCCACCTTCAACGCCGCCGCCAAGCAAAACCCCTCTCGCTACACGGGGAAATACACGGGCACCTACGGCCCCGATTGGATGGCGCAGAACGCCGATCTCGTCCGCGTCGGCCAATACCAAGCCGATCGACTGGTCACCATCGCCGGAAAGCTCCGCGCCGCCTTCGCCAAGGTGGGCAAGGAGAGCGTCGTGGCCCCGGTCCTCTCGGGCTGGGCGCTCGGCGCCGCCTACAGCGACTTCGGCCTCACCTTCATCCAAGACAACTTCGGCGATCCGAAGAAATACGTCTCTTACATCGCCCTCGCGCCCTATTTCGGCGCCGAGGACGCACAGACCAGCTCGCTCGAAGCCCTGTTCCAGAGCGCCGCGGCCAACATCCAATCGATGGACGGCGCCTTCGGAGACTTCCACGATCTCGGCGCCGCCTACGGCATCCCCATCGCCGCCTACGAAGGAGGCCAGAGCCTGACCGGGACCGAGAACCAATCCATCAAGCACCTCGCGCAACACGACCAGCGCATGTACGCGACCTACGAGGCGTACTTCGATCTCTGGAAAAAGCACTTCGGCGCGTCGCTCTTCATGCACTTCGATCTCGCCGGCACCCCGGGCATCCCCGAGCTCATCTTCCAATACGGTTACTGGGGCTCGATCATCTCCGCCCTCGAAGACCCGGCGGCCTGCAGCCAGAGCCTCCCGATGCTCACCGGCACCGAGGAGATCGCCTCGGTGATCCACCACTGCCCCAAATACCGCTCGCTCATGGAGAAGGTCCCGCAATAGCCGAAGCTCGTCTCCCGGCTTCGCCGCGCCGACCTTCTCGCGAGGCAATCTACCGTCACCATCGAGGCCGAACACGCGCTCACGACGAGCGTGATAGGTGAAGCTCATCTTCGGTGATCACAAGGTCATCGAAAGAGAGCTGCCCCGCACCGAGCGAGCGGCCGCCTTCAGCCACGGGAACCGAGATGGACCGCCGGCCCGCTCATTGCGAGCCACGATGGTTCATGCGCTCCGGAGCGACCCAGCCCGACATGTCGGCTCGCCGTGAGGCTCGAAGCGCCGCGGGGGCTCGCGTGGAAACGCCGACGAGAGCATGGATGAAGGAGCGCGACGAGCTGTCCACTCCAGTGGACACCCATTCCACGATACGCGACACACGGCCATCGTATCTCCGCCATCCGCTTGCTTTCGCCGCGGCACAGCCATTGCGATGCACCGAGCCGGGAGCTCGGTAGCGCGGTCCCCGAGGTCCCACGCCTCGCCTGGACGATGACCATAACAATGGCGCGCATGGCGGCTTGACAGATACGGAGGGTCTCGGTAACAAGCAAAGGGGTATCTGTTTCGGGGACGATGGCCTGTGCTTCGGGCCATCAGCATTCGATGTTGGTTGGCGCAACCGGCGCTGCCGTTCATATCTGACCTCATTGAGCTTACCCACGTTTCGGCGTGGAGGTGCCCTCGTATCTCATGCTGCCAAGCGCATGACGCTCACGGCAGCGCCGCCGGGGGCGCCTTGCACATCCTATTTTTCGTCGAGCTACATCTCGCTTCATCGAGCGCTCGCCGGGGATCATCGACGAATCGCCGGGCATCGCCGAAGGGCGCGTCGACATCCGCACACACTCCATCTCCAATCCACAACGTTCGCAGGAGGATTCTCATGGCAATCCAAATCGATGAAGGCCTTCCCGGTGCCACGACCGTCAACTCCAAGGCCTTCGCCAAGCCGAGTGTGAACGCCCAGCTCATCTTCAACACGGAGCTCAAGTCGCCGGGCTATCATGCCCATCTGGTGAAGTTCGTGAGCCTGTCGGGCACGAATACGCTCTCGTTCCGTGGCGTCGACCTAACGAATCCCGACAGCGACTTCGGTCCGAACGGCGGCGCCGCCGATGCCAGCAATGTCTTCCAGGTCGATCTGGGCCAGGTGAAGCACGTCTTCCGCGAGGAGCCTTCCTCGCTCGTGGGGATGAGCGAGGCGCGCCCTTACCTGCTCCTGTTCCTCTCCGACTCGTGGGTCCTGGCGAACGACATCCAAGAGTTTCTGCAGCGCGCGCGCGGCGGGCCCAAGTGGCCCGCCGGCGCCGGCGACCTCATCAAAGAGATCGATGACCTCAATGCGAAACTGGCCGAGAGCCGAGCCACGCAAGAGATGCTGAAGAACGCTCTCAAGCACTTCGCGCATACCACTTCGTTCAACCACGCGCAGAAGCAGCTTTGGGACCACCTCTTCTCAGGTCTGCTGTAGCCCACCACGGAGCGTCGCATGGCCATTCACCTCATGATCGTGGGCGAATACGATCCGACCAACAACCTCAGAGAGGACATCGATCCGGCGGCTCTTCTGACCCAGGGCAGCCAGAATCTCACGTTCCAAATGCGGCGCTGCCGTGCGGTGCGTGATTTCGTCAATACGGTGAGAAAGGTCGCGTTCGAGGGCGCCCAGCCCATCGATATCCTCGATGTGTTCGATCACGCCGGCCCCGGCCAACAGACGCTGGCGGGAGACGTCCTCTTCAGCCACTTGGGCACGGGCCGGATGATCGCGCGGGCGCTGCGTCCATTGCTCACCGTAGATGCGCGCGTGCGCTTGCTCGGCTGCGAGACCGCCGTCGGGCCCGACGGCCGGCAGCTTCTCCAAATCCTCCGCGAGGAGCTCGGCGGATCCATCGTGGTGTATGGCACCATCGAACGGGTCGAGGCCGACGTCGACAAAGTGCACGAGTTCGACGAGAGGGGGTTCAAGAAGGAACGGGAGGATGGATTCCTGTTCTCCTCGACCGAAGCCATGCAGCGCGTGGCCCCGAGCCATAGTACCCGCTCCGAAGAGCTCCGGTCTTGGAGAGCCGCGCTCGGCATTCCCACATGAGCTGATCCGACCGCCGCACCGCGCCTCTCGCCGGGGCGCGGTGCAGGCATGAGCCAAGCATCATCGTTTGGCGCAGCGAACCCCGATGGCGAAGTCCAGATAGCGATCGGGGCGCATGTTCCCCCAATGAGCATGCTCCGGCGGTGAATCCCAGCTCGATCCCAGCACGAAACGAAGGCCCTTCATGCCGGGAAGATGGACGGCGGCCCGGGTCCATTCGCGGACGTTGCCGCCGAGGCCCAAGACGCCATAAGGGCTCTTGTCCTCGGGAAAGGCATCGACGGGCGCGAGGTTGGGGAAGCCGTCGCCGTCGGTCGGATCCATGATGTTGCGAGGGTGCTTGGCGGTGGTGGTGACCCAAGGCTGATTTCGCTTCGGATCCGGGTTCGGCCGGCCATCGAGGGTGAGGCCGCCGCGCATGGCCTTCAACCATTGCTCGGACGAGGGCAGCTCTTTGCCCATGAAGCGGCAATAGCTCGCGGCCATGAAGGCGTTGAGGCCGACGATGGGCAGTCGCTCTCCGCCGGGGCGATCCAGGTCCAAATAGGCCGTGCGCGCCGGGGTTTCGCCGGTGATGGCCTCCATGGCTTCGTAGACGGCATAGGCACCTCGGGTGACCTCGGTGCGATCGATGTGGAAGGTGGGGAGAGAGGCTTGCTCGTCCCGCCACTCCTCACTGCGCTCATTCACGGGGACGCCGCGATAGAAGTCGCCGGCGGGAATTTCCACCATGTCCACCGACGACGCGCGGCAGGTCGGGACCATGACGCGGAACACCGTCTGAGAGGCGCGGTCGGTGTAGCCGGGCAATCGTTGCAGATAAACCCAGCTCGACAGGCACCCTTCACCGCGGCCGGTCACCTCCAGAAAGGCTGGGCCGGAGCGCGCTTCCACGTGCTCGCGCAGCGTGTTGCCTTCGACGCGACGGTTCGAGCGGCGGAGATCGTCGGGCCCATAACAACGGCCGGGGCTGTGGGCATCGTCGGAAGAGACGGCGCACAGGCGAACGTCGAGCGTCGAGGCGACCGGGGCTGGTATCGCCTTTTGCCGCTCGGCGTCCCAATCGAAGGGCTCGATCGAGAGATCGAACGATCCCATGTCCGCCGCGGCCAACCGGATCTGCTCTTGTTGGCGGACGGCTTGTCGCTCTTTCTCGGCAAAGGCCACTGCGGCCGCCGTCGAGGCCACTGCGATGATGGCCAATGCGCTCGCGCCGCCGACGAGGAGACGGCGGCGGCGGCTTTGCGCTGCGCGCTGCCGCCGAATGCCGGCGTCGAGGAAGGCGCGCGCGTTCGCCGGCAAATCCAAACGTGCTTTCTCGACGCGATGGACGGCCTGACCGAGCGCGTCTCCGGCCCATGTCTCTTCGTCGCGCCGGCCGCGACGGAGCCAGAGATCGGCGGCTCTCTCGATCTCGTGCAACAACGCGGCTTCCTCGCGCGTCTCATCCATCCAGGCGCGCAACGTCGACCAGCGCTCGAGCAGCGCTTCGTGCGCGACCTCGTAGGCGGTCTCTCCTTCGCTGTCCCGCGCGACCACGAGGCGGCCGCGCACCAGCGCTTCGAGGGCGGTGCGCGCCGCGCCGTTCTCCGTGCCCAGCTCGGTGCCGGTGCGGCGGGCCCGCGTCCCTTCGGCCGTGAGGAGACGCAGGAGCACCGGTCGCGCGGCCGCGCGCGACTCCGCCGGCAAAGCGAACAGCACTTCGTCCGCGTGGCGTGTCAAAGCACCTTCGACACCACCGATGGATGCGAGCGCAGAGGCGGTGATGGCCGCGCTCTTCCCTTTGGCCTCCCACAGCTCCGCGAGCGCGAATTGGAGCAGCGGGAGGCCGCCGGCCGTGCCCGCGGCCTTGGCGAGCACGTCGACGAGCGACTCCGGCTCGAAGCCCACGCCCTTCTGCGCGGCGGGCCCGGTGATCGCGGCGCGCATGCCATCATGAGAGAGCGGCCGGAGCAGATAGAGCGAACGACCGAGCTCCTCACCGAGGCCGGGCAAGGCCGCGAGGCGCGTGAAATAGTCCCCGCGCACCGCGACCAGGATGCGCACGCCCGCGGAGGCGGCGCCGAGATCGGTGAGCGCGCGCGCGAATGCAGCGGCGTCTTCGGCGCCGGCGAGCGTGAGCAGCTCTTCGAGCTGATCGACGAAGAGCACGAGCCCTCGATCCTTGCCGAGCGCGGCCCGCACCACGCGCGCGAACGCGCTCGGATCCGAGCGCACCGCGCGCGAAAGCGCGGCCTCATCGAGGCCGAGATCGCTGCCGAGCGCGAGCGCGAGCGTCTCGATGGGACGGCGGCCCGGAACGATCGAGACCACGAGCGCGCGGCGCCCATCGTCGAGCGCGCCGTCGGCCACGAGCGGGAGCACGCCGGCTCGGCAAAGCGATGATTTGCCAACACCGGAGTCGCCGGTGACGACCACGAGCCCACCCGCGCGCAAACGATCGAGGACGGCGCGCGCCTCGGACGCGCGGCCGAAGAAGAGCGCGCGATGCTCGGCGCCGAAGGCCGTCAAACCACGATAAGGGTTTCCTTCGGGGATCGCGGCGCTCGTAGTCTCGGGCGCGATCGCGGCGAGCGCATCGCAGAGCGCCTCGGCCGAAGCGAAGCGGAGAGCGGGGCTCCGCGCGAGGCAGCGATCGATGACCGCCGCAAAACGCACATCGATTCCCGGCGCGCTGACACGCGCCGAATCGGCCTCACCGGCAATCCAGATCTCTTCCCCGACGTCGGGCGGGAGCGTGTCGCGCGGCGCGCCGCCCGCGCACAATTCGTAGAGCACCGCGCCCGCTGCATAAACATCGCTGCGCGGCGACGCCGGCTCCCCCGAAAGCACCTCGGGCGCCATGTAGAGCGGCGTGCCCGCGATGCGCCCATCGATGCTGCGCTCGCCCGATTCGCGCGACGCGACCGAAGCCCTGCTTTCATCGGTGGACGCGACATCGATGTTCGCGATCTTCGCGAGACCGAAATCGAGGAGCTTCACCTCGCCGTCGTCGGCGAGCATGATGTTGGCAGGCTTGATGTCGCGATGCAGGACATCTCGCCGGTGCGCGGCGGCGAGGCCGCGCGCCATGCCGAGGCCGATGGCGAGCGCCTTTTCGAAGGGCACGGGCTTCTTCAAATCGGCGAGCGAAGCGCCGCGCACCAGCTCGGTGACGAGGTAAGGGCGACCATCGACCTCGCCGCTGCGATGAACGACGACGACGTTGGGATGCGAGAGGCGCGCGACGGCGCGCGCTTCGATGGTGAAGCGGCGGCGCGCGGCCTCGTCCGGATGGCGCTGCGCGATGAACTTCACCGCGACCGCGCGTTCGAGCAGCGTGTCCTCCGCGAGGTACACCTGCCCCATCGATCCTTTGCCGAGCGGCCGCACCAGTCGGTACTCGTCGAGCACCTCCGGTGGCGTCCACCCCGACGCGCCGCTCCGCGCCCGCCTCACCGCCGCTTCCGTTTGATGCCGAGGGACTCGATCAAATTGTAGATGTGCGAGCGCGAGATACCGAGCCGCTCCGCCGCCTGGGTGCGATTCCAATCGGCGGCGTCGAGCGCGCGCTCCACGATTTGCCGGTCGGATCGACGTCGCTCCTCTTCCAAGGTGGCGGGTCGCGACTCGGCCCCTTCGTCGTCGGGGAAGACGTGGTGACGCTCGATCACGCGCGCTTGCTCGCCCGCAGCCGCCACCACGGCGCGGAACACGCAGTTGTAGAGCGCGCGGACGTTGCCTGACCATTCGCTCGCCTCGAGCGCGCGCATCGCGCTCGGCGAGAGACGGAGATGGGGCGCGCTCTTCGCGGCGACGGTCTCGCAGAAGTGCTCGGCGAGCGCCGCGATGTCCTCCGGGCGCTCTTCGAGCGAGGGCATGCGGATGCGGAGGACGTCGAGGCGATGAAAGAGATCGTCGCGAAACTGCCTCTCCGCGACGCGCTTTTTGAGATCCACGTTGGTGGCGGCGATGATGCGCACGTTGGCGCGCTGCGGCTCCGAGTCGCCGACGCGGAAATAGATCCTGTCTTGCAGGAGCTGGAGCAGCTTCGCTTGCAGCGGCGCGCTCAGATCCGCGATTTCGTCGAGGAAGAGCGTGCCATCCTCGGCCTCGGCGACTCGCCCTCTCCGGTTCTCGGTCGCGCCCGTGAATGACCCTTTCACGTGCCCGAACATCTCGCTCTCGAAGAGGCTGTCGGTCAGCGCCGCGCAGTTCTGCTCGACGAATTTGGCCTTGGCGCGGAGGCTGTTGTCGTGAATCACCCGCGCGAGCTGCGTCTTGCCCGTGCCCGAGGGGCCGGTGATGAGCACGCTCCCGTCGTTGGGCGCCATGAACGAGGCCTCGCGGAGCACCCGCGCAATGGCCTTGCTCCGCCCGATGATCCCGTCCGCGCGAATCTTCGCGCGCAGGGACGCGGTGTGGTCCACCTCGTCGAGGCGGCGCTGCCCTTCGAGGAGCCGATGGGCGAACTTCGTCAGATAGCGGGCGACGTCTTCGACGACCTTGCGATGCTCTTCGGTGAACGGGCCGGGCGCCTTGCGATCCTGCAAGTAGATCACGCCGAACGGGGGCGTGCCGAGCGGCGCGCAGAGCACCGCGCCCGTGAGATTGCGCTGCACGCTCTCGTATTTTTGGGCGCGCGGATCGCGGAGCGCGGATTCGAGCGCGATGGTCCGTCCATCGGCGATGGCGTCGGCGATGATCCCACGGGAGAACGCGTCTCGAATCGCCTCCACCTCGGGGTCGTAACAACCATGCGCCATCGAGAATCGCGGCGGGCCGCCCTCGTCCCGATCCTCGACCAGCTCGATGTAACCGCGCTCGGCGCCGGTCAGCGTGACGACGAGCGCGAGCGCCTCGTTCAAGAACGGGTCGATCTCGTCACAGCACGCGAGCTCGAGGAGCGCTCGATAAAGGTCGCGCTCACGGCTCGCCACGTCGGATGGAAGGTCGCCCACCATGCGAGCCTACCGAACCGGGAGAGGCGCCGAAAGGCCCACCGGACGACTCGGTGAAGGATGAAAGGTGGACAGTATCGCTGTCACGGGGAAGCGAGACGCAACCCGGTCCCGCCCGCGCGTGTCCAAACCATTGGACACCCGCTCATTCACGCGGCCGAGGACTTTGTCCGCATCCCGATGCGACGAACGTGAGGCCCGAAGCGGCGAAACATGCTGAAAATCTCGGGTGGATCACGGGGTGGTAGGGCCCCTCGAGCTTTGCCGGGGCGTGGGGCGTAGGGCGGCGAAGCCGACCCGAAGCCCCACATGAAGACTGGGGCGGCGGGGACGTGAGTCCCCGCCGTGTGAATCCGAAGCACCGATGTCGCCTCAAGGCATCGTGGGCCGCGCCAGATAGACATTGCAGTCATCGGGCCCGCCCTCGCTGGCCACGGGCCCCGTCCCGATATCGATCGTCCCACAGGAATAGCCGACGAAATAGGGCTTTCCGTTCCCGTCGAGCACGATCCCCTGCGCCTCCTGCTGGACGCTGTCGCCGAACGTCACCGACGAGAGCAGCGCGCCCGTGGGGTCGAAGCGGGCGAGGTAGGCTTGGACGTCGTACGGCGCCGCGCCGCCGTAATTGCTGGCCGCGATGACGACATTGCCCGCGGCGTCGATGGCAAAATCGTTGATCCATCCGCCCTTCGAGCTCACGTCGAAGCTCCGCACATACGCCCCTTCCGGGTCGAAGACCGCGACGATCTCGGTGGGAGCGTCGATGGGCCCGCCGCCGAAGTCGAGAGGAGAGGAGGTGTTGCCGAGGACGAACGCGTTGCCCACGGAATCGAACCTTCCGTACGTGTGATCCGTCAAGATGTCGCCGGGGAAGCGCTTCACCCACAACGGGGCTCCCGCCGAATCGAGCTTGGCCAGGAGGATGTCTGCAAAGCCCCCTGGATCGACGCCGACGGGGCCTGCCCCGAAATCGACGACGGCGTTCGGCGAGCCCGTTCCCGCGAGGAGGATGTTCCCCGCCGCGTCGACGGACACGGTGTTGATCCCTTGGGGCTCGCCCACCGAACCATCGATCACGCGCTTCGCCCAACGCACGTTGCCGCTGGGATCGAAGGAGACCAAGAATGTGCTCGCGTACTGGGCGTCGGCCGGGCCGAGCCAGAAGCCGGTGCCGAAATCGACGAAGCCATTGAAGGCGCCCGCCACGACCGAGTTGCCCGCGGCGTCGACACCGACGGCCATCGGCCACGCGTGGCCGGCGGAGAAGGTGCGATCGGCGACGATCTGAAAGGCGGCGTCGTAACGACGGAAGCGCATCTTGCCCGAGAAGCCGTCGTTCACGTCACTGAGGACGACGAGCCCGCCGTCGGGCGCGGCGGCGACGCGGACGTCGAAGACGTCGAGGGAGAGGCGCGCGATCTCGTGGCCCCACGGATCGACCTTGATGACCGCGTTCTCGTTGAGGGGCCAAGGGAAGTAGACCAACACCCACAAATCGCCGTCGCGGTCGAGGAGGACCCGAAGCGTCTGGCTCGTCTGGGCGCTCTCCGGGAACGATTTGATCCACGCCGGCACTTCGGTGCACGGGAGCGGAGCGCCGTCGCAATCGTCGTCGCTCGTGGTCCCACAGATCTCCGCGCGCGGCATCACCTGCCCCACGCACGGGCCATATCCCGCGCCGTCGGGCGTGCAGGTGCTGAGCCCGCCGCGACAACGGCCCACGCCGAGCGTCCCCGCGGGGCCGTCATAACAAGCGATGCTCGTGCCGGGCGCGCACGCCGGCGGGACAGGCGGTGGGTTGCAGCCTTCACCATTGCACGGAGCCGGGCCACCTCCGCCGGCAGCGCCCGCACCGGCGTCGGGTGTCTCGCCGCCGCCGATGACGGAGACCTCGCAAGCCGCGAGGCTCACGGCGGCGAGGAGCGAGAGGGTGGCGAAGCGAAGCGCACGCATGGAGCGCATGGTACGGAGAGCGGGCGCGCGGGGAAAGCGCCGTTCCCGAAGAGACGGCGGGCGGCGTCGCGGCGTGCGCACGAGATCGTTGGAATCACATCGAAATCGGCGCGCGCGCCGCCGCGTCGCGGGCCATGGCTTCGCGCCGGCTCGCATTCGCAAGCCGAGCGTCGAGCATGCCAATGCGCCGTCGGGCCTTCGTATCCATGCCTCGCATGATGATGCGACCTTGGCGCGGGGCGCCTCGCATGACCGTGCGAATGAGCGGATCCGCGGCGCGTGTTACCTCCTTTCGAGCGACGGGGGCAAACGCACGATGCGCGCGCCCGGGGCCGAGGCTCCATGTCGCGGAGGAGGCAACATGAAGGCTTTCCATGCGGGTATGGGACTCTTGCTCATCGCTCTCGCGGCCTGCAAAAGCGGCTCCGGCGAGACGGGCGGCGGCGGCACGGGGGGCTCCGGCGGCGCCGGCAGCGGCGACACGTCGTGCGACGGCGTGTGCAACAGCCTCATGACCCAACACTGCTTTTATACCAACGGCGACGATGATTGCCGCATGTCCTGCACGGGGTGGGAGACACAGTACGTCGCGTCGGGGTCCGACGACTGCCAACAGGCTTGGGCCGACTACAAATCATGCATCGTCTCGGCGGCGCTGACCTGCCCGAGCGACAGTGACGCGCATTGGGCAGCGATCGCCTGTCGCGAGCATTGGGACCATTTCCAAGGGTATTGCATCCAGAAGAACGCGACGCCGGACACCCCGTGCACGGACAATGCGGTGTTCGACACCTTCTGCCAGGGAGACACCGCGCATCCGCACGGGAAATCGTGCCTCGGCAACCGGCCTGCGGAGTGCGTGGTCGGCGGGACGGAGAACAACGCCAACCTCTATTGCTGTCCGTGAGCGGCGCGCGATCGGCGCACGGCGCGCCCGGTCCGGTCGAGCGCATTTGACAGCGCGCGACGTCCCGGTAGAGCCTCTCCTCGTGCATGGACGTGTCCTCATCGTGGCCGGCTCCGACTCAGGAGGAGGGGCCGGCATTCAAGCCGACATCAAGGCCGTGACGGCGCTCTCGGGCTTCGCCATGACGGCCATCACCGCGCTCACGGCGCAGAGCACGCTCGGTGTCTTCGGCGTCCATCCGGTGCCGCCTGCGTTCGTGGCGCAGCAGATGGAGGTCGTGCTCGACGATCTCGGCGCCGACGCGGTGAAGACGGGCATGCTCCACGACGCCGAGGTGATCGACGTCGTGGCCCGCGTGCTCGCCGCGCGAGCGCCGCGCGTACCGCTCGTGGTCGATCCGGTGATGGTCGCCAAAGGCGGCGCCGCGCTGCTCCTGCAATCGGCGAAGGACGCGCTGGTGACGCGGCTCCTGCCGATCGCCACGCTGATCACGCCCAACTTGCCCGAGGCCGAAGCGCTGCTCGGTAAGCCCATCGCCGATGTCGCGGCCATGCGCGAGGCGGCCCGCGCGCTTCAAGCGATGGGCCCGTCTGCGGTGCTGGTGAAGGGAGGTCATCTCGAAGGCGAGGTCGTGACCGACGTGCTGCGCATGCCGGACGGCGCCGAGCTGCTCTTCGAGGGGCCGCGCGTCGTCACGCGATCGACGCACGGCACCGGCTGCACGCTCGCCTCCGCGATCGCCGCGGGGCTCGCGCAGGGCATGGATCTTCCCGCCGCCGTCGAGCGGGCGCGGGCTTATTTGATCGAGGCCATTCGCACGGCGCCGGGCTTCGGGCGCGGACATGGGCCGCTCAACCACGCGCACACCGTCAGCGGAGATCGCCGCGCATGACCGCCTTCGATCTCGATCACCCGCACGCCGCCGCGATGAAGCACCTCTCGTCCGCCGACGAGCGCATGGCCGCGCTCATCACGCGCGCGGGCCCTTGTCGCATCCGCGCGCACGCGGGGATGGCGAGGAGCGGGCCGGATCTCTTGGTCTCGCTCGTCGAGGCCATCGTCAGTCAACAGCTCTCGTCGAAGGCCGCCGACACCATCTTCGGGCGCGTGCGCGCGCTCGTGCCCGGCGCGCTCACGCCCGAAGCCCTGCTCGCGCTGTCCGAGGACACGCTGCGCGGCGCGGGCCTCTCGGGCGCGAAGACGCGCGGCGTGCGCGATCTCTGCGAGCACGTGCGCCGGGGCAGCCTCGATCTCGACGGCCTCCACGCGCTCTCCGACGAAGCCGTCATCGGAGCGCTCACCGAGGTGCGTGGCATCGGTCGCTGGACGGCGGAGATGGTGCTCATCTTCCAGCTCGGCCGACCCGACGTGCTGCCCGTCGGCGACCTCGGGGTGCAGAAGGGATTTCAAAAGCTCTTCGGCCTGCGCAAGCTGCCGCCGCCCGAGCGCATGGTGAAGCTCGCGCGCCCCTTCCAGCCGCATCGATCGGTGATGAGCTGGTACATGTGGCGGCTCATCGAAGAGAAGCCGGCCGCGACGACGGCGTGATCTCAAGCGGCGGCTGCGGCGGTCGCTCCCGCGCCGAGCTTCGCTTCCAACACCACCTCGGCGCCGCGCTCGGGCACGAAGGAGATGGCGCGGATGACGGTGCGCTCCGGCGCGGGATGCGCCTTCCGCAGGCGCACGCGCGAGAGGATCGTGGCGATGACGATCTTCATCTCGTAGAGCGCGAACGCCATTCCGAGGCAGCGACGCACGCCGCCGCCGAACGGATACCATGCATAAGGATCGGGCTTCTTGTCGAGGAAGCGCTCGGGCCGGAACGCGGTCGGCTCGGGGTAGAGCGACGCGAGGCGATGCGTGAGATAGACCGAAGGCACGACCAGCATCCCCGCGGGAATCACGTATTTTCCCAGCGTCATCGGCGCGTGCAGGCGGCGGCCGACCGCGGGGATCACCGGATGCAAGCGCAGCGCTTCCTTGACGGTGGCGTCGGTGTATTCGAGGCGCGCGGCCGCCTCCGGGCCGACGTCGCGCGCCTCGTTGCGGAGGCGCGCGGCCACGCGCCCGTCGCCGAGGATCAGCTCGAAGGCCCAGCAGAGCATGCCCGCGGTGGTCTCGTGCCCGGCGGCGAGGAGCGTCATGAGCTCGTCGCGCAGCTCGGCGTCGGTCATGGGCCGGCCTTCTTCGTCCCGCGCCTCGAGCAGCATGGAGAGCACGTCGCTCCGCGGTGAACGGTCCGCGCGGCGGCGCGCGATCTGCGCGTGAATCAGCGCATCGGCGCGATCGCGATCGCGCAGGAAGCCATCCCACGGCGAGAGGCCGAAGAGGCTCCTGCGGAACATCGGGATGGTGCTGAGGGCCCCGATGGTCGAGGCTTGGCGATCGAGGAGGCGAATGAGCGAAGCGCGCAGCGCGTCGAGGTCCGCGCCCTGCTCGACGCCGAAGACGGTGCGGAGAATGATGTCGAGCGTGATGCGCTGCATGTACGGGTGCAGCGCAAAGGGCCTGTCGGTGGGGAACGTGTCGACGACCTGCTCGGTGATCTCCCGCATCACGCGGGCATAGGCCGTCATGCGCTCGCCGTGGAAGGGAGGCATCATCCGCCTGCGCTCGCGCAGGTGCGCCTGCCCGTCGAGGAGGAGGACCGATCGCGCTCCCACGAGCGGCTCCAGGAACGCGTTCGCCTCGCCGGCGCGCGCGTCGCTCGGATCGCTCGTGAAGACCTGCTTCACGTGCTCGGGATCGACGACGGCGACCTCGCGTCCGAAGAGCAGCGTCTCGATGGTGACGAGATCGCCATAACGACGGTGACAGCCTTCGAGGAACTCGATGGGCTTCGTGAGGTACAGCGCCGTCTGCACGCTGGCCGGGAGCGGAGGACCGGGAGGGAGCGCCATGCGCCCTTGGTGCTCGTCACCGGCGCGGCCGTCAAGGCGGCGGAGCTCGCTCGCCCCGTGGCCGTGAAGAATCGTTAAGGCCCTCCGTCCGCCCTGCGCCCCGCGTTGACTTCTCTCCTGACCGACGCACCCTCAACCGTGCGCAGGGCCTTCGCTCTGCGCTCCGGCGCGGGCCTCGGCCCCGTCGGATCGAGCCCGCCGGGCGCGAGACGTCCCGGTAGAGGAGATCGGTATGCATCCTGGAATGATGGCATGGTGGAAATGGAAGCAGGCTGCGCGACACGGGCATTGCGACCCGCACGCAGGTCCGGACGGTGAGCACGGTGGCTTCGGTCATCACGGTGGCTTCCGTCATGGTGGCTTCGGCGGCGTGGAAGCGGCCGGTGATCACTTCGATTCGGACTTCGGCGGCGGGAGCTTCGGCGTGCGGCGGCCGCTGCGCTTCCTCGCGCATCGCTTGGATCTCGACGACAAGCAGGTGGAGGAGCTCGCGCAGATCTTGAACGAGCTCAAGACGGAGCGCGCCCAGTCCGCCGTCGACAACCGCCGCACGACCGCCGGCTTCGCCGACGTGATCTCGGACGAGGCCTTCGACGCGGAGAAGGTCACCGCCGTCGCCACCGAGCGCGTGAAGAGCGCCGAACGGCTGCGCGACGCGCTGGTGAAGGCGCTCGGTCGCATCCACGCGATCCTCCGCAAGGAGCAGCGCGCCAAGCTCGCGTATCTGATCCGCACCGGCGCCCTGTCGCTGTAATCCCTCCCTGAAGCGGCGCGCGCTCGAGCCCCCACCTGCGCGCGCCGCGTTCCCTTCATCCCTCCACGAGAATGGTTGTCGGCCGCCGGCTCGACATCGATTCTCACGGTTCAACCCTTCTCGCGCCGGCGGCGACTCCCCTACTCGGACCTTCGCCCCCGCGTCACCATCCGCGCGAGGGCGCCGACCTTGAGCGCCACGGCGCTGTCTTCGTATTGGTCTTGCTGGGGGACGAGATCTGCGAGGAGCCGCGCGGAGAAGCGCGTGTAGAGCGGCAGCCGGCGCGCGGCGGATTCAGGCAGATACGCGGGCACGGGCTCGGCGGTGCCCGTGCGCGTGAAGAGCGCGCGCACCCAGATCTCGCCGAGCACGTCGCGGCGCTGATAGGCACGTTGCGCGAGGAGCGCGCGGGCGGTCTGCACGTCGAGGTGATCCGGCGGCAGCACGCGATTCGCTTGGGCAAAGGCTTCGCGGAGATCGGCGGCGAGCGCGCGCGCCACGTCGGGCGCGGCTTGGAGCGGCGTGCGCGCCATCGCTGTCGCATGCGCGAGCACGTCGGCGAGGCGCGCGTCGGCGGACGCGAGCGGGGTGGCCGCCGTGACGAGCGCCGAAATCAAAGCCACCTCGTCGAAGGGAAGCTCCCAATCGCCCGCGAGCACGTGGAGCTCCGGCACGAGCGCGCCGCCGTGGCCGGTCGACTCGAAGAGCGCGCCGTCGAGATCGCCTTCGCTCGGCTTGGCGCGCGCGAGGATCGCGGCGGCGTCCGTCTCGAGCGCGGCCTCCAGCGCTTCAGGGCTGTCGGGCGCGGCGATGCTCACCATCGTCATGGTGTTGCGCGACGCGCGCGCGCCGCCCGAGAGAATGCGGGCCCACACGCTGTTCTTGCGCAGCCGTCCCGAGAGCGCGGCCGAGACCCACACCATTTCGAGCGCCGTGTCCGCCGGCTTCGGCACGCGCACCTCCGCGTGCGACACGCTCGCGGCAGGCGCCTCCGTCTCGGCCGGCGGCACGCGACCGAGCCGCCACCCGGGCGCGGTCGTGGCCTGCTCGGCGACGTTGCTCATCGTCATCGTCGGCTGCCGCGCGCCGCCGTCGGCGCGTGGTGTTTGCAGCGCGGCCTCCTCGCTCTCGGGCTCCACGATCGGCGGCGCCGGCGGCGCGAGCCCGGCGATGGTCGGCGCCGCGGTGGTGAGCACCGCCGCCGAATCGCCGCGCGCCGAATCCGCCAGACGAAAGGGAAGCGTCGGCCTCTGCGGTCGTTGCGCCGGCTCGGGCTCGCTGGGCATCGGCGAGTCCACCGGCATGCCCGCGAGCGCGGCCACCTCGGGCCACGTCAAACGCTGCCCCGCCTCCTCCAACGCGATGATCACGCGCCCCGCCTGCGCCGGGCCATCGACCGCCACCTGCCCGCGCCACGTCACCGTACAGATCGCGCGATCCGTGTCGATCCAAAGCGTATCGGCGGTCATCACCAGATCGTGCGGCGGCGCGCCGGGCACGGCGACGAACGCATGCGGATGCACGCCCGGCAGCTTGGTCGCGAGACGCGGGTGCTCCGGGTGGAGGTATTCGAGGATCAGCGCCTCGTCATCGTGCAGCGTCTCGATCTGTTGATCGGGCGGCGCGGCTTGGAAGAACTCACCGTCGAAATCGTCGTCGAGCGGGATTTGCGGCCAGCGCTCGTCGGACCAACCCTCGGCGCGGCGGCCCAGCTTTTCGCGGCGGAGGCGCCATGTCGAAGCGATGGGCCCGAGCCCCGCGGGGACGAAGAGATCGCTCCACTGCGCGACGCGCAGCCCCGGCGGTTGCAGGTTCGGCAAGAGGCGCTGTCCATACGCGTCGGGCGGCGCGTTGGGGCTCACGCCCACCGGGTTCCACGTATCGAGCCCGCCGGCCGCGTACTCCCAACGCACCGGCATCTTGTTCCAGCGCGGGCCTTCGCGGAGCTCGCCTTCGCGCGCCCAGAGGCGCGGGCTCACCACCTCGACGGCCTTCTCCATCTCACCGACGGCGAGCCGCGCCACCAGCGATCGCACCATCTCGCTGCGAGGCGCGAACGCGTGCCCGACCAGCATCACGTCGGCGCGCGGCTTGAACGGCGCGAGGTCGCTCGGCGCGTAGACGCTGCGCCGCGGATCGTCCGCCCAGTGGTTGTCGCGCTCGCTCACCGCCTCCTGCTCGGCGGTGAGCGCGGCCTCTCCGGGCACCAAGGTGTAGGTGCCTTTGCAGACGACGGTGAGCGTCCAGCGATCGGGCCGCGATCGCCAGACCACCGAGCCGGTGCGAAACGGAGAGACCGAGACGACATCCATGTCAAAACGCGACCCCGAGCCCGAGCGTACCCAGGATCCGGATCCGATCGAAGCCGTCGTAGAGCGTCGCCTGCTCGATCCCGTGGATGGGATCCCCCACCTCGAGCACCGCCTTCTTCGCCGTGGCCACGCCGATGCCGATGCCGCCCGAGAGCGCGAATCCACCGCTCTTCGGCACCACGAAGGTGTCACCGAACATGGCCCCGAGGATGGCGGAGCGGAACCGCTTGGGCTCGCTCGTCAGCGTCGAATCGGCCGAGTGGGTGAGCGTGGCGCTGAAGTTCTCGTAGGCGAAATGGGCCTTGATCCACATGCCGCGGAACGCCTGGCCCGAGAGATAGAACACCGCATTGGCCGCGACGCGAATGCCCTTCTCGTCGATCCCCGAATACGGCGTCCCGAAGATCCACGCCGGCGCGATCTCGATGGCAAAGGGCCCAGCCACCGCGATTTCACCCTGGAACGAGAGCCTCCGCATCAAGAGCTCGAAAGGATCGAAGCGAATCGACCAGCGCAGCGAGGAGGGTTTGGGCGGCGGTGGAGGCGGCGGCCCCTGCGGGACATACCCGTATTGCGGCCCGTAGCCCGGCGGGTACCCCTGCTGCGGATAACCCTGTTGCGGATAACCCTGCTGCGGATAACCCTGTTGCGGATACCCCTGTTGCGGATAACCCTGCTGGGGATAACCCGGTTGCGGATACCCTTGCTGCGGATAACCCTGCTGACCTTCCGCGCCGGGCGGCGCATAGCCGGGCGGATAGGCTTGCTGCGGAGCCTGCTGCGGCGTGTACACCGCCGGCGGCGGTGCGGCCGGCGGCGGCGCGGGAGGTTGCGTATACACGGCCGGCGGCGGCGCAGCGGGCTGCTGCTGTGCGGGCGGTGCGGGCTGCTGTGCGGGCGGCGCAGGTGGTTGCTGTGCGGGCTGCTGCGGCTGCGGGGGCGCGGCGGGAGAGGCCGGCGTCTCCGCGGCGGCGGATTGCGGCACGGCGAGGAGGAGGAGCGCGCAAGCGAGCGGCCGAAGTCGAAGCATCGCGGCCAATCTACCGCCATTGCGACCGTCCTCGCGAGGGGCGCCGTTCCCTGCCCGTGCGCCCGCGTGCATCGGATACGCTGCCCGCGATGGATTTCGCCCCGCTCACCGGCGAGCTGACCGCACCGGCCCCGGCCGATCTCGACGCCCCGCCCTCGAACCTCGCCGCGCCCGCCCCCGACGGCACGTCGCCCTCGGCGCTCGATGGCATCGTCGCCGCGCTCGCCGACAAGGCCCGCACGTTCGCGCGGACCTCGCCGCGTGAGAAGGCCACGCTCCTGCGCGCGCTGGTGCCTCGTTTGTCGGAGATCGCGCCTGCGCTCGCCGCCCAGATCGCCGCGACGCGCGGCCTCGATCCCGCGAGCCCCGCCGCCGCCGAAGGCTTCTTCGCCGGAGCGTTGCCCATGATCGCTTTGGCGCGCCTGCTCGCCGAGTCGCTCGAAGACATCGCCTCCGCCGGCCGGCCCGCGCTCTCGCTCAGAGACCTCCAGAAGCGCGCCGACGGTCGCGTCGTCGCTCGCCTCCCGCCGCGCGCGTGGGCCGAGCGCATCGCGCAGCGCCACCGCGAGACGATGGTCCTCTTCACCTCCGGCACCGAGCCCGAAGACGTGATCGCCGGCCAAGCCGCGTTCTACCGCACGACCGATCCCGAAGGCGGCATCGCCCTCGTCCTCGCCGATCCGAGCGACGCCACGAGCGGCGTGCAGGACGCGCTCTTCGCGTGCTTCGTCGAAGGCCACGTCGTCCTCCTCGCGCTCCCACCCGATGCGACGGCTGTCGAAGCGATGTTGCGGAGCGCGCTCGCTCCGCTCCTCGAACGCGGCTTCCTCCACCTCGCGCGCCTCGACGAGGACGCGCGCACGCACCTCGACGCCCGCTCCGACATCGCCGCGCGCCTCGGCAGCACGCCGGGCAGCGTGAACCCGATGATCGTCATCCCCTGCCTCTACGCCAAGGACGAGCTCTCGTTCGTGACGCGGAGCCTCGCCTCGCAGCTCGCGCACAACGCGTCCCTCGATCCCGCGGCCCCGCGCGTGATCGTCCTGCCCGAGGGATGGCCGCAGCGCGAGCTGTTCCTCGAGCTTTTGCAAAAGGCCTTCAGCGCGATCCCACCGCGACGCCGCTATCTCCCGCACGCGGCCGCGCGCTTCGCCGCGCTCACCGTCGATCGCCGCGATGCCATCCGCATCGGCGAGGGCACCGCGGACACGCTGCCGTGGACCATCCTCCCGAACATCGATCCCACGAGCGACGATCCCATCTTCTCCACGACCTCCGGCGCCGGCCCCGTGCTCGCGCTGGTGTCGCTCGGCTCGGACGATCCCGCGACCATGCTCCCGGCGGCCACCGCGTTCTGCAACGATCGGCTCTCCGGATCGCTGGCCGCAGAGCTCGTGATGCATCCCATCCACGAGGACGATCCGGCGATCGCCGCCACCATCGAGCGCTGCCTCATCGACCTGCGCTACGGCGCCGTCGGGATCAACGCGTGGCCGGCCCTGCTTCGCTGGGGATCCGCGGCGCCGTGGGGAAGCGCGCTGCCGGGCGCGGGCTTTCGCAACAACGCCCGCATGCTCGCGCGCATCGACAAGGCCGTCATCGAAGGCTCGCTCCATGGCCTGCGCAAGCCGGTCCACTTCCAGGACAACGCCGAGGCACGGCGCATCGCGGAGCGGATGGTGTCGTTCGCAGCCGCGCCGAAGGTGAGTGATTTGTGGACGATCGCGGGTCGCTGATCGCTTCGTGACGCGTCGTCGATCGGCGTCGACATGAAGGCGCCGCCCACGTCGTGAAGACACGCGGGCGGCGCCGAGATGGTCAGTGGAGGCAGACCTGGCAGTACGGATCGGGATTGGCGTGGTCGTAGAGGATCTTGCCCGTCACCGAATCGAAGGTCCGAATCCAGCCGATGTTCGGCCCCGTATCACCCTGGCAGTTCGCGTCGCTGTTCTGGAGCGCGGCCGTGTAGTTGGAGGGCGCGACCACCAACGTGGCCGAGCGTTGCCGGTGAACCGTGAGGTTCACGTCCTCCTCCCACATCAGCTCGATGTTCGGATCGAACGTCAGCGTGTCGGGCGTCATCGTCGTGTATTGGCCCGTGCCGGCGAAGGTGCAGGGAGGCTCGGGCGACGGCGCGAACTTCTGGAACCCGAACGGCGTGGCCAAGAGCACCGGCGTGGCCTCGGCGTCCGTCTTGTCCGGGCACGATTGCAGCTCGCCGATCAGCTCCTTCGTCCCCTTCGGGATGTACGTGCCGCTGAAGTTGCGCAGGATGACGGTCCCGTTCTTCACGTCGGCGACCGCCGAGAACACGTCGTTGCGCAGCACGTAGGGCCCGAATTTGTCGCGCCGGATGATCACCGTGTGGAACCCGCTCGCCAAGACCTCCGAGCACGCGAGCGGCCCGTTCCCGTGCCATTCGGTGCGATCGATCTGGAAGAGGTCCGGCGACTGATCGAGGTAGTCGAAGAGCTGCTCGAAGACATCCACGTTGCCCGTGCAGCCGGGGAGCTCGACGACGAGATCGGAGATCGAGGACAGGGTGCCGCGAACCGACGACCACGTGAGCGTCGCGCTGGGCGAGAGCGCGGCGAGGGCCGTGGTGGCCTTTGCTTGCGCATTGGGATCGAGCGTCACCACGAACGGCGACTGGCACGGATCCGGAACACCGGTGTCGGGCACGTCCGCGTCCGGAGCGCTGGTATCGGGCACGTCCGCATCGGGAACGCCGGTGTCGGGCGTCTCCGCGTCCGGCGTGCTCGCGTCCGGCGCCTCCGCGTCAGGCACGCCGGAATCGACTTCCGTCCCGCCGTCCGGCTGCGGGTTGATGGGGTCATTGCCGCCGCAGGCGACGAAGGCTCCCACGGCGAATGCAATCAACGACAAGGGCAGGAATGCCCGCTTGGCGAACGTCTCCAATGACTAAGCTCCTTGCGACGATGCCACCGCGTTCGAGCGGCCGCACGGTGACGTTGTAGAGCTTTTGGTCGCTTGTCGACCTTATATCCAGGCTCGGCGATCTGATATCGACGCCGTCTCGTTGGGCAAACCACAGAAGCGACACCGCTCTGTCACATGACGCGTGTCAAAGCGCACATCTTCGTTCCGTGTGCGAGAGGAGAGCGGGCCGAAATGCCACGCTGGAGCGCGCTCGCAGTATGTTCGAGCGTGCTCGAACATACTGCCGTCCCTCACATGCGCTCAATGGCTACACGAAGCATGTGACGTCATCAGGGCAGCGCCTTGGCGCAGCGGATACCGACGAACCCGCAACGGTACGTGGGCTTGAACACGCCATGTCGCTGCACGGTGAACAGCGACTTGTCTCCATCCTTCCAGCTCCCGCCGCGCACGTAGCGGATACCGCTGCTCGGATCGGCCTTGGAGGTGGTCCACTCGAAGACGCCGCCGATGAGATCCTGCACGCCCTGCGGGCTCTGGCCCTTGGGGAAGGCGCCGACCTCGCAGGGGAGCTCGCGCTTGTTCTTGCCGGACCAGCAGACTTGATCGCCGATATCGTCCTTGCCCCACGGGTGCTCGGACTCGGCATTGGCGCCGCGGGCCGCCCACTCCCATTCTTCGGTGGAGGGAAGGCGCTTGTCCTGCGCGGCGCAATATCGCTCGGCCTGCGGGAAATCGACGCAGACCATGGGCAGCTTCCCGCGATCGTCCTTGCCCGCCGTGGAAGGATCACAGACCGTGAGACGGGTGTTGTCGCATTTGCCCGACTTCACACAGGCCATGTACGCGTCGGTGGGGACCTCGGTGATGTCGAGACAGTAGGGTTTGACTTCGACCTTCACCTTCTCTTTGGACGTGCGGCCGTAGATGAACTCGCCGCCGGGGATGAAGGCCATGCCCTCGGGCAAGGGTTCTTCGGCGCGCTCGCCTCCGCGGTGGGCGCGGCCGTGGGCGTGGGAGCAGGCGCTGCGGAGGCCTCCGCGGTGGGCGCGGGCTTCGCCGCGCTCGCCTCCGGGGCGGCGGTCGGCAGCGGAGGCGGCGCGGGCGGCGGCGGCGCGGAGCAACCGAGGAGGGTCGTGACGAGAATGGCAATGGGAGCGCGATGGGACATGGCTTGTTCGACCTTCTTCGATGCTAGAAAAGCGTGACCGCGGGCGCGGGAGCGCCGTCGATCCAATGTTGTTGCACGACGAGGAGCGGCTCCGGCGTGAACTCGCCGGCCGCGTCTTTACCGGCCTTCCAGAGCTGCACCACGTGACGGCCGCCGCGACGAAGAGGCATGAGGACCTCGCCGTCCTTCGTGGCGGGATCGATCCAGAAGGCCAGGCCATCCTGATCGCCGCCGAGCATCGACAGCGCGAAGATCTCCCCCGAGCAACGCACCCGCAGCCACTCGCGGAGCAGATACGAGCGACAGTCGGCCGCCGCGGGGCCGCGACGCGTCGGGCTCACGCGCGGCGCGTTGGCCCATTCGCTCGGCTTGGGCGTGGGCGATTTCTCGGTGGGGATCGGCATCGACGCGAGCGGGCGCTCCTCGCCGGAGGCGGGCTGGCTCGCGGCGGGCGAAGGGGCGAGCGCGACGGCGAGCGGGAGCACGAAGAGAAGGCGTTTCATAGCGTCCTCAAGAAGGCGACGAGCGCGGCGCGGTCTTCCTTGCGGAGGTGCTGGGTCTTGCCCATGCGATCGTTGTTCTTCTCCACGAGCTCCTCGAGCGAGGCCGCGCTCCCGTCGTGGAAGAGCGGGCCGCGGCCACCGACGAAGCGGAGCGAAGGCGTCTTGAAGCGCTGATCGTCCTCGTCGTCGAAGTCGTCGCGCTTGGGCAGC
The DNA here is from genome assembly GCA_001931535.1 of Minicystis rosea. Lineage (GTDB taxonomy): Bacteria > Myxococcota_A > Polyangia > Polyangiales > Polyangiaceae > Minicystis > Minicystis rosea. The sequence continues at coordinate 11,717,664 of CP016211.1, read as the reverse complement.
GGCGTGAGGCGATAGGCGACGCGATCGGTGTACTCGCTCGCGGGCACGTGGCAGCGCGCGCACTGTGCTTCTTCGCTGTTGAAGACGACGCGACCGCGCTCCTCCTCGGGCGTGGGCGGATGGACGTCGCGCGGCGGAGGCACGAGGCCGCGGCGCAGGAACGAAGCGATGGGCCCGCTGCGCGCCGTGAGGTTGCCGGGCTCGTGCTTCGGCATGCCTCCCCAGCGATGCAGGGAGAAGCCGTGCGCGAGGCGATCGGCGAGATCGGGGCTCTCGGCGTGCCAGCCGTAAGGCCCATTGGACTCGACGCGCCCGGCGAGCATCGGTGTGCGGCGCGGGTAGCCCTTCACGCGCTCCTCGTCGGGCACCTGCTCGGGGTTGCCGACGAAGTTCGTGCTCGTGCCGCTCTGCGTGTTGAACTTCGCCTCGTGCCACGTGAAGCCGTCGTCGCGCCCCTCGGGGTGGCAACCGGCGCACGCCATCCCGCCGCTCGAGACCGGCTCGGAGGCGCTGTAGAAGAGGCGGCGGCCGACGTTGGTGTTGGCGTCGATGGGATCGTCCGCGAGGTGGGCGACGCGCGGGACCGCGGGCGCGGTGACGGGCGCCGTGGGATCGGGCGCGAGCTTGATTTCCGCGAGATCGTAGGTGGCGCGACAGAAGACCCACGCGGTCGACTCGTCGTCGGAGAGCGCGAGCCCCGCGGGCGCCGCGCACGTCGAGGCGATGGGCAGCGCCGGGTTGTGCCCGCCGCCGACCTCGTACGAGCGGAGCACCGCGAGCGTCGGATCGAGGGAGACGGCGTCGAGCTCGACCACGCGATCGTCGCCCTCGCCCGCGACGAGGATCGTCTGCGTGCGCTTGCGGTACACGATCGCGCGCGGCTGCGTGAACGGCGCGAGCGGGCCGCCGGGGAGCGCGACGTCCGCCCCCTCCTTGCCGCGATCGGCGCGCAGGAACGGGAGCTTGCCGAAGTGCTTGGGCGCGAGCGGCGCGTCGTTCTCGGTGAGGAGCACGTCGACGGTCGACGCCCCGAACCACGCCTCCTTGCCCATCGCGCCGAGCGCGTGCCGCGCGACGAAGAGCCGCGATCCATCGTCCGAGAGCGTCGCCGCATAACCGAGCGCCGCATGGAGCGCGCGCCCGGAGGGAGCGCGCAGGGAGCTCGCCGGAAGGTCGACGCGCTTCACCGTGGGCGCGGGCGCCGCGAGCCCGTCGATGCGTGTCAGCGCCGCGCCGACGAGGTGCGTGACGTACGCCGCGCCGCCGCGCAGGACGACGCCGCGCGGCTCGCGCGCCACGTCGACGGACCATCGTTTCTCGAGCTTCCCGAGATCGATCGCCGAGACCTGATGCGTCCACGCGGAGGTGACGATCGCCGTCGCGCCATCGGCGCTGACGCCGAGCCCCCACGCATCGGCCGGGAGCGCCACGCGCCCAACCTCGACGAGGCCGGCCGCGGCATCGGGGCGGAAGACGAGGAGGAGCCCGGGATCGCGGACGGTGACGAGCACGCGATCGGCGAGCGCCACGATCTGCGCGGGCGCACCCGGCATGTCGACGGCGCGCGCCTTGGCCGCCGGATCGAACGGGAGCGCGACGATGCGGACGGCGCGGTGATCCTCGTCGACGATGTAGAGCCCATCCCCCGCAGGCTTGCGCGCGACCACGTTGCCTTCACGCACGAGCGCGGCGGGCGCGGACGGCGCATTCGCGGACGCCGCCGGCGTCGCCGGCGCGGTGGTCGCGGAGTCCACCGGCGTGGGCGCGCCGGCATCCGCGCCGCCGTTGCTGCGCGACGAGCACGCCGCGAGGACGAGCGCGATCGGGATCGAGAGCCCAAGAATGCGTGCCTTCACCTCGGGGCATCCTATCCAGGCACGCGCCGTCGAGAAAGAGCGCGCGGAGCGCTGCGGTTTGCGCGCTCTCGCACGGGGAATTTCGTATGAAGCGATTGCCTGCACCGCACCACGCGCTCGCATCACGTCTCCGCACCGATCGCGCCGCGCCGTCGCCGCGCGCCGTCGACGTCATGCGCATGACCAACGACGCCAACCTCTCTCGCGGCCGTATCCCCCGCGGCGCGAAGCCTCTCGCTGCGAAGATCGTCGGTCTCCCCATCGAAGCGCGCGATCGTGCGCAAGGCATCCGCCGCATCCTCGCGCCCTCGCGGGCCTGTTCTTTTCGGTGCTCCGAGCATGGGTCGCGGGTTCGAGGGCCGTGAACGCCGACGGGCTCCGGCCGATTCCACGACGTCCGCGCGTGACCGGCGAGCGAGCGTTTTCCACCGCCCATGCGACGTCCATCCACGCCTCGACGCAGGTTGGCCCGCCGGAACAACCTCTGCTCACGCTGTGCGCACCCTGTTCCGGCGCCGGAACAACCTCTGCTCACGCTTTGCGTCCCCTGTTCCGGCGGCAGAACAACGTCGTCATTCGTTGCAGTCCCTGCTCCGGCTCCAGGACGAGCCGCAGCAACGGCAGGACGTCACGCGCGCACGGGAACATCCTCCGCTCAGGGCGCGGCGACGAGGGCTGTTCCGGCGTGGAACAACGGTCGCTCACGGTGACCGCAGGTCGTTCCGGCGCCGGGACAGGCCATGATCACGTTGCCGCCCCCAGGTCCGACACGGGACATGAGCTGCGCACCGCCATCCTCACTTGGATCGATCCTCGAACAACCTTCGTACGCGCTGCACACCCCTCGTCCCGAGATGGGAACAACCGGCGTCGAAAATGGACGGCGGTTGTCCTGGCATAACGTCCTTCTCCCTCGAGGATTCGGCGGTGGGTCCCGTGCTGGAACGCGCCGCGGGACTTCGTCAGCAAGGATTGATGAGAGCCGCCCAGGGCCCGGCGGGATCCACGGGCGACGTAACGCGACCCTTCGGCCCCCTACCGCGTCGTCGCCGCGATGGAGGCCGCCGGCCGGCCGGTGCCACGGTCCTGCCAAAGACTTCTCCCCTGTAAGGGATCCGATGGCACGGCCGTTCGTCTCAGGCTGAGCCTCTTTCCTCGTCGAGGGATCCCCATGAGAAACCGCTTCATCCTCGGTGGCCTATTGCCTTGTCTCGCGTTCGCGACGGGCTGCGCGCCCACATCGAGCTTCGTCCACTCCGACACCACGCTCGGGCGCGTCGTCGTTTATCGCAACGGCATCGCCTATTTCGAGCGCACGGCCCGCGTCGAAGGGGGCTCGCTCAGCCTCGCGGTGCCGGCCGACAAGGTCGATGACTTCCTCAAGTCGCTCAGCGTGGTGGACGCGAAGACGGGCGAGCCCGCGCCGGTCGCCTATCCGACCAGCGCGCGTCACGGCGACAACTACGACGCGTCGACGGGGCTCATCGACATGAAGATCACCCTCAACGGCTCCACGCCCCACGATCTCCGCCTCTCCTACGTCACCGAGGCGCCCTCGTGGAAGCCGAGCTACCGCATCGTCCTCGGCAAGGAGGGCAAGGTCAGCCTCCAAGCCTCGGCCATCGTCGACAACACCTCCGGCGAGGACTGGCAGAACGTGCAGCTCGGCGTCGGATCCAGCTCGGCGCTCTCGTTCCGCTTCGATCTTCGCTCCGTGCGCCTCGTGCAGCGCGAGACGCTGCGGCAAGACGATCTCTTCGCCCACGCGCCCCCGATGGGCGGCCCGACGTACGGGCAGAGCACGCCCGCGCAGGCGCCCATGGGAGGCCAGCCCCAGAAGCAGCAGCAGCGGATGGCGTTCGAGCTCACGGACGACGTGCTCGCGAGCGGATCGATCGCGCCGCCGCGGGACTCGGCCGGTGCGTCGAAGAAGCGGGAATCCAGCGGGATCGCGAAAGACAAAGAGGTCGTCGCCCGGGCTGCGCCCGTCCCCACGGGCGCGGGACGAGGCGGCGGTCACGCAGCTGGGAACGTGCGCGCGGAGCGTCCTCTGGAAAAGCCGGCCGACGCCAAGCCGGCCGAGCCGCGGCCGCTCAACCAAATGGAGACCATGGCGCGCACCATCCAGTCCTCGAACCACACCTTCGTCGTGGAGGGTTACGCCGATCAACACGACGGCGACAAATACGGTGCATCGCTCGAGCGTGCCAATCGCGCCCGCGAGCAGCTCATCCGCAACGGCGTCGATCCCAGCCGCATCGTGGCCGTGGGCAGCGGCGAGAAGGCGGGGAAGAACGGCGGCGTGAGCATCGCCGAGGCCCCCGCGTCGGACGTGAGGACCGAGATCCAACTCCCCGCGCAGGCCGTGGGCTCCGATCCCATCGGCGCCTCGCACTTCGAATCCAAGGCGCGCATGACGGTGCCCCGCGGCTCGTCCGCGATGGTCTCGATCCTGAGCACCGACACCGACGGCGAGGTCGTCTACTTCTTCGACGCCGAGAGCCCGCGCGGCAACGGCACCTATCCCTTCCGCGCCGTGCGCATCAAGAACCCCACCGAGTCCGCGCTGGAGAGCGGTCCCGTCACCGTCTTCGGCGAGGGCAAGTTCATCGGCGAGGGCATGAGCGAGCCCATCCCCGCGAAGTCGGTGGCGTTCATCCCCTTCGCGCTCGACCGGCAAATCGTGGTCGAAAAGAAGGACGGCGAGCGCGACTCCATCGCCCGCATCCTCACCGTGCAGCGCGGCGTCTTCTCCACCGAAGTGCAGCACACCAAGCGCTGCACGCTCACCCTCAACAACCGCCTCGCCGAGCGCGCCACCGTCTACGTGAAGCACACCGTGCGCGAGGGCTACAAGCTGACGAAGGGCCCCGAGAAGCGCGATCGGTTGGGCGCGGCCTATCTCTTCCGCGTCGACGTCGAGCCGGGAGGCAAGGCGGAGCTCGAGATCGAAGAGTCGACCCCGCTCTTCAAGAGCACCGACATCCGCTCGAACGTGGGGATGGAGCAGGTCTCGGCCTACCTCTCCTCGGCCGCCATCGAAGGCCCGCTCAAGCAGGCGGTGACCGAGCTGCTCCGGCTCCACAAGGACATGGCCAACACCGAGCAGCAGATCCAAACGACCCGCGAGCAGATGGAAGAATACCGCGCGCGCATGGATGAGCTGCACGCCCAGGTGGTGACGCTCAAGGCCGTGAAGACGGCCGGCCCGCTCATGTCCAATCTGGAGAAGAAGCTCGCCGAAATCAGCGACAAGCTCTCCAAAGCCACGATCGATCTCGTGGCCCTGCAGGAGAAGCTCATGGTGACGCGCATCAAGTTCCAAGACGGCGTGGCCGATCTGTCGCTCGAAAAAGACAAGAAGCCCGCGGCCGCACCGGCGAAGGGCTGATCGCAAAAGCGTTTTCCCTTGCCAGCCGGCGGCCGGCCGTCCGACGCTGAGACGCATGTGGTTCGACGTCGAAGCAGTCCCCCTGAGCTTCACCGAGTCGTCCCCTCACCGCGTCGCGAACACCGCTTCCATCGAGGCGTCGGCCCAAAGGGTCTTCGAGATCCTCGCCACCGGCGAGCGACAGACGGAGTGGTTCCAAGACTTCGTCGCCTGTCGCTGGACGTCGCGCGAGCCGCATGGTGTCGGCTCGGAGCGCGAGATCGAGCTCAAGCTGCTCACGGTGAAGGAGCGCTTCCTCGCCTGGGAGCCGGGCAAGCGCCTCTCGTTCCACATCTACGCCATCACGCTCCCCTTCGTGAAAGCCATGCTCGAAGACATGGTCATCGAGAGCACCGGTGATCGTACGTGTCGCGTGACCTGGACGGTCCATTACCGCCCGTCGCTGGCCATGCGGCTCGCGCATCCCATCGGTCGCGCCATCTTCGGCAAGATGTTCAAAGCCTCGCTCGAAGGCTTGGCGAAGTACGCCAAGGCCCATCCCGGTTGAATCGCAGGAAAGCGCTCCGACGCCGCCGCGCCGCGCGCATGACACGGAGTTGCCTCCACCTTCGCCGAAGGGCTCGGTAGGGTGGCCGATGATGCGCTTCCTTTGCCCGGTCTTGGCCCTCGGCACGCTCCTCGGCTGCGTCCATGACACGTCGTCTGCCGAGGCCGACCCGACCTGCGTCGCGAAATGTGCCGCGGAGCACGCCTTTTCCTGCGCCCCCGAAACTGCCTGCCTCGACACCTGCGCGCGCACCCTCGCCGCCGAGAGCGCCTGCAGCAGCGAGATCGCTGCCTACACCGCCTGCTACGGCGAGCACCGCGCCGATCTGTCGGGCTGCTACACACAGGACGCCTGCGTCGTCGCCTTCGGCAACTACCTCTTCTGCGCGGACGCCATCTGCACGACCACGTCGTGCGACCACCCCGATGGCACCTGCACCTGCGCAGGCACCTGCTCCGATCACGACGTGAAATCGGTCTGCACCGGCGCCGAGTGCAGGTGCCTCGTGGACGGCGAGGAAGTCGGCACCTGCACCGACGGCTCGATGCCCATCTGCGGCCTGAAAGAGAGCTGCTGTACGGCGCTCTACTTCCTCTCGCCGTAGCAGCCGCGCTCAGGCGTCGCTCCATCGCAACGACGCCTGCGCGCGAAGCGGCGTTACGGGTTCGGCGTCAGGGTGTACTTGCAGCCGTTGCCGACGACCGTGTTGGTCGTGACGCTGCCCGCGACCGAGTTCTTGGCGGTGGCCACGGTGCCCGCCTCGTTCTGCACACCGATCGTCGCGGCCCCGCCGTTCGCCCGCGAAGCCACGGAGTTCGCCATGACTCCATAGGCGAAATCGATGACGTCCGATCCCTCGTGCAGGATCGCCGAGAAGGTGATGTTCGGCGACCCCGGATAGACCGCGCCCGTGTCGCCCGTGAACTTCATGTCGTGCCAAGTGACGACGAGCAAACGGTTCGGCTCCGCCCCGCTCACCAGCGTGCAGACGCCCGAAGGGCTGTTGGTGATGGTGGAGTTGTTGGTCGTGTAATTGAGGTTCTCCCAGAACGGGTAGATGGCCGGCCGGTGCGCCGCCGCGGCCGTGCTCGGCAGCGCGACGTTGGTGCCGGTGTTGTAGGCCGATCCGGTCGCCGTGCTGAGCGCGCCGAAGCCGATGGCGCCATAACGGCTCATCGTCAGCTTGCCCGCCGTCGTCCCCGGCAGGTACGTCGTGCCATAGAGCGTGAACGGGAATGGCACGTTCATTTGGAACATGCTGATTCCCGAGCTCTGCGAGAGGTTCTTGGTGCCTCCCTGCACGCAGGCATTGTTGATGGTGGGGAGCGTCGGCGAGAGCGACGAGAACGTATAAGAGCTGTACGTCAGCGTCGCGAAGACATGGAGATGAATATGGGTGTCCGCCCCATCGGGGTTGTCGAACACCCAATCACGCGAGCCGGCGTTGCCGCCCCCGTTGGTGGCCGTGCTCTGGGCGATGACGCCCGGCGTGGTCACGCCGCTCCCCGTGTACCTCCACAGCCCGAGCGTGTTGGAGAGGAGCGTGCTCGCGCCGACGACATAGGAAGCATCGCTGTTCTTCCCGCTGTGACCGCTGAGATCGTTGCCGTCGTTGTCGGTGATCTTCGTCGCTTGCACGTACACGTTGCTGAGCGCGCGACCGGCGTAGAAGCTCCGCAACGTGACGTTGCCGCAGAACGTCTTGGTCTGGAACCCGGCCGGACACTCGCCGTCGATCCCCGTGCTGTTGGTCACCAGCTCGACCGTGTTGGCGGGGCCGCTCCCCGGGACGTTGTCCTGCGTGAGCGTGATCTCGTCGAGGCTTTGCGGTGTCACCCCCGGACCGCGCGGCGTGCGCGCGACGCGCTCGAAGGAGATGGTGCCCCGCCGCGGGCTGACGTGGGCGATGAACTCGCCGACGTGCACGCGCCCCGAAGGCGCGGCCGGCTCGTCGTCGGATCTCGTCTCCTCGGAGCCGGCGCAACCGGAGGCGCTCGTCGCCGCGACGGCGAAGAGGGTGACGAGCACGAGGGAGGATGTGTTCTTCATGGAGTCCTTGAGGCGGCGCCGGTGCTGGGCACGGAAGCGTTCACCCTCACCCGTATCACGGCCCTTCCGGCAGACGCACGATCGCCCCTCGCTGACACACTCGCGCCACGGTCCGGTGTCCTCGAAGCCTTCCGCGAAGCACGCGGCGGCGCGACCCGCGTGACCCGACCCGTGCCCCGATCACGGTGGCGCCGAGATGGTGAATCACGTGCCGAGCGGGAAGCGCTGCGCCCCAAACGAATGACGGCTGTGGAGCGCGCGCACCCAAGCGCGGCGTCATCCCGGTGTCGATCCCGCGTGAAGCGCGGCCCGTCCTGCCTTTGGAGCGCGGCGCTGCTCGCGACGGCGTCGTGCGCGGCGCCGGCGGCGGGGCCCGAGGCGGCGAACGTGGTTTGGATCGAGCAGCAAGCGCGCCCCCGCGCGAGCGCCGCCACGCCGGAGCAGGAGCCGGAGCCACGTCGCGCAGTCTCGACGGCGCGCGAAGGGCCGGAGCCTCATCGCTTCTGGCTCCTCATCGTGGGTGAGGTGTCCGAGCGGCGCGAATGGGCCCGCGTCGATCGCGGGACCTGGGAAGAGCGTCACCCGAGCGGGGCCGTGATGCGATATCGCATCATCGGTCGCCTGCGCGAGCCGGGCCGCGACGGCGTGCTCGCGCGCCGCTTGCCGGACGGCGACGTCGAGGTCTTCATCCCCGATCTCGGCGCCGCCGCCTGGCCCGCGATGCGCGTCGCCCCCGAGGGCGATTGGCACGATCTCGCGCCCATGCACGTCATCGAGTAGGCCCTCAACGCATTTGCTTGATGCGCGCCATCATGGCGAACAGGGCCGCGGGCTCGGCCGGAGAAGCATCGCCCGAGAGCTCGCGGTACATCGAAGCCACGTTGACGACGATGCGCTCCGCGTCCCCCCAGCTCGACCAATCGGTGAGCGCGATGTCGGCCGCGGCGTCGAACACCGGCATGCCCGCGTCGTAACGCTTCTTCGCTTCGTCACGCACGTAGGCGAGATATCGCATCATCTCGCGGACACCGTTCTTGTCGGTGGTGGGCCCGTGACCGGGGATGACGGCGTCGACATCCATCGCGAGGATCTGCTCGCAGGCCTCAAGCCAATTGCTCACCGGGCCGGCCCACATGATCGGGTGGACCTCGATGAAGAGGATGTCGCCCGTGAACACCGTGTGGCTCGAGGGCACGTGGACGATCACGTCACCGCCCGTGTGCGCCGGGCCGACCTCGACGAGCTCGACGAGCTTGTCACCCACGCGGCGCTCGAGCCGGCCCGTGAACGTCACGGTGGGGAGCACTTGGCGGATGCCCGCGAAGTCGAAGCGACCGAAGCAATGAATCAGATACTCGCCGAGCGGGCCGAGCTGCCCGGCGTTGGCGAGGAAGCCGTGCAGCAGGGCGGGCGGCTCCTTCAACATGGCGGCCGCGGCCGCCTGCGAGGCGATGATCTCGGCGCCCTCGCAGAGCTCGTTGCCAAAGCAGTGATCGCCGTTGTGATGCGTGTTCACCACCGTGCCGATGCGCGCCGCGCTCGGCTCGGCGGCTCGCATGGCGGTGAGCATCGCCTCCGTGTGGGCGCGATCGAAGAGGGTGTCGACGAGGAGCGACTCGCCTCCATCGACCACGAGCCCCGCATTGCTGAGCCCCCACGATCCATCGGGTTGAAGGTACGCGTAGCAACCGCCGCCGAGATCGCGGAGGCCCCGCGCATACGAGGTCGAGGTCATCTCGCGCTTTCTGGGGAGTAGTCCTTACTTCGTCAACGTCACTCGCTGTCGGTCCTCATCACTTTATCCGGTTCCTGGGTGCCGAGGAGCGTGAACGATGCGCCGTTCGCTTCGAGCCGCTCGGCGGTCACCCGAAACGCGAGATCGCTGCGATCGCCCGCGACGAAGCGCCGGCCGAGCCGAGCGGCGACGACGGCGGTCGTGCCGCTGCCGCACATCAGATCAGCCACCGTCTGCCCCTCCCGGCTCGACGCCCGCACGATGCGCTCGAGGAGGCGCTCGGGCTTCTGCGTCGGGTAGCCGGTGCCCTCGCGGCGGAGCGGCGTGTTGGCCACCATCGCCGAGATGTCGGTCCACACGCTCCCGAGCCGCCGCCCCTCGTCGGCGTAGTAACGATAAGCCTTGCCATTGATGACGCGCTCTCGGTAGCGACGCCCCTCCGCGTCCACGTTGCGAAAGTGCATCGTCAGGCTCGTCTCGGCGAAGGGCTCGCGGAGACAAGGATCGCTCGCGTTGTAGACGACGTCGCGGCGCTCTTCGGCGCGGCGCACGTAGACCAAGATCGTTTGGTGCGTGACCGCGAACCCGCGCGCGCCCCGACTGCCGTTGCCCGGTGACCAGACGATCTCGCCGAGGAACGCGCCCCGCCCGAAGATGCGATCGGCGGCGACCTTGGCCTCGTGGACGGCGCGGTGATCGAGGTGCAGGTACATCGTCGCGGCCGCCGCCATGCGCTCGCGAACCGCGGCGAGGCGAGGCACGAGCATGGATACGAGCTCGTCGGGGTCGTCGCGATCGTCGTAGGCGACGGGTCCGCTCTCCGCGCGCCGCCGGCCGCGCGTCTGCCCGGCCTCGACGCGCGCGGCCATCACGGTGCCGACGCTGTACGGGGGATCGAGGTACACGAGATCGAAACGCACCTCCGCCGGCAGGAGGCGACAGACATCGAGCGCATCGGCGTGCGCGAGGATGCCGCCGGGCCCGAGCGGGAGGAGAGTCTTCTGCGTCGGCGCGTGGCTCACGGCGCCGATCGGGCCTCGGGCGCGGCCGGCATCGCCGGCAGCAGATCACCGATGATGGCGCGCGCGAGCTCGCCGTCCGCGGGCGCTTGGAGCTGCGGCAGGGCCGGCAGCCAAGGCCAATAAGGCCCGCCTCCGAGGCAGCCCGCGATCGACTCGTCGGGCGTGCAGGCGACGCGCAGGTGGAGGTGATCGTCGTGTGCAGCGCTGTCGCCCGGTTGGAGCAGCACGCTCTCGGCGTGCCACACGAGCTCCGGATCTTCGCCGCGGGCGCGCGCGTATTCGACGACCATCGCCTCCAACCAACGCGCGAAGAAGAGCCATTGCACGTTGGCCTCGGGCGAGGTCACGAGCGCTTTCACGAGCTGCCACTCGCGCGCCAGATCGATGCGCACGAACTTGCCCTTCTCGATCTCGCCGAGCCCATCGGGCCCGAAGCGCACGAAGCCGGGCGACTCGATCGACCTGCCCTCGGGCGTGAGCGCGTAGATCAAGAGATCGGCGTCGCGCCCATTGCGATGCGAGTGATGGCCGCTCGCTTCACCGCCCCAACGCGCGGAGATGTCACCGATGACGAGCCGCGCGCCGCCGGGTCGCGCGCGCGACACCGTCTTCGCCGCGCTCTGAATCGCGGCGACGAGCCGCGGGTTGCCCCAATTGCGATCGTTGTTGCGATAGAGCGCGTAGCCCTCGCCCTTCCTCGGGAGCGTGACGGCGTTGGTGATCATGCCGTTGTGGGGCACGCCGATCGATCCGCGGATCGCCGGGGTCAGCGGCGACGGTGTGCCGGCGCAGCCCGCGCAGAAGAGCGCCGCCGCCGCGAGCAGAAGAACGAAGAACCGGCACTGCATGACGGCGGCATACTACCCGATCGCGAAGGACGCGAGATCCGCGGCACGCCGGGATCCTGTCATCCATTTCACGCGCTATCTCTCCGGATCCGGACGCTTTTTTGGCCGCCTTCGCCAGGGCCGATAGCCTCCGCGCTCCCTGAGAGAGGAGACACATTGGGAGCACTCAAAGGATCCATCTCCTTCGCGAAGTTCTACGTCCGCGGTGAGCTGCCCGAAGGCTTCCGCGACACCTTCATCGAGCGGCTGCGCCTGCGCGCGTTCCGCCCGCTCACCGTCGAGGAGGAGGACGAGCAACGCGCCGGATGGTGCTCGATCGAGAACCCGCTCGACTGCGAGATCGATCACGCGAAGGTCTTCTACAACTCGTACCTGAACCTCGGGTACCGCGTCGATCGCTGGCAGATCCCGTCGCCGCTCTTCAAGGCCCACTTCGCCGAGGCCGAGCGCGAGCACCTCCAGAAGCGCGGCCGCGAGAAGCTCGGCAAGCGCGAGAAGGAGGAGCTCAAGGCGGTGGTCTCGCGCCGGCTGCGCGCGCAGCTCATGCCCGTGATGAAGGTCATCGATCTGTCGTGGAACCTCGACACCGGCGTGGTCCGCTTCTGGAACCAGTCCGCCCGCGTGCACGAAGGCCTCTCCGAGCTGTTCGAGGACACCTTCGGCATGCAGCTCGTGCCGCAGAGCCCGTACACCACCGCCGCGGACATCGGCCTCTCGCCCGTGCAGGTCGCGGCCTTCGAGTCGCTGAAGCCCACCGCCTTCCACGCCCTTCAACCCTGAGGAGCCACTGATGAACCTCGCCGATCTGATCGAGAAGCGTCGCTACGTGGGCCGAGAGTTTCTGGTCTGGCTCTGGTTCGAGAGCGAGATCATGGAAGGCCGCTTCGACGTGGAGGGCTTCGGGCCCTGCGAGATCTTGCTCGAAGGGCAGATCGCGCTGACGCAGGAGAAGGAGCAGAGCCGCCTCAAGGGCGCCGCGCCCAGCATGACGCCGGAGGCACACGAGGCCCTGCGCCAAGGCAAGCTCCCCGCCCAAGCGCGCGTGCGCGTGTCGCGCGGCGAGCTCGATTTCGCGTTCCTCTTCACGGCCGAGACGCTCGGTCTCTCCGCCGTGAAGATCCCGAAGGTCATGAACGAAGAGGGCGACGAGCAGTTCTACGAGCGCATGTACTTGATCGAGGATCTCGAGGCCATGCTGGCCTCCCTCTATGCCAAGTTCGTGGCGCTGCGCCTCTCGACGGCGTGGGACGCCACCGTCGTCCCCGCCATCCGCGCCTGGCTCCACGATCAAGCCGTCGACGTGGCCGCCTACCGCAAGGTGCGCGGGATGGTGAAGGCCATCGGCAACGTGGAGCGCCCGAAGAGCACGCCGCCTCCCGCGCTGGAAGAAGAAGAGATCGCGCCCGCGAAGCTGCGCGTGGCCTGATCGTCGATCGGCGTCTGCGACGCCGCGGTGCGGAGACACAAAGACGCGAGAAAGCCCGGAGGAATCTGGGCTTTTTCGTCTCTGCGGCTCCGCGTCGCGCTCCCGCTCAGAAGCTCCCCTCGCCGGCGCGGCGGAGCAGGTAGCTCGCGACGCGGGCCTCGATGGTCGCGACGGTGTCCTCCGAAGCGAAGGACTCGGAGAGGGTGAGCTTGCCCTCGACGCGCTTCAGGTAGCCCTGATCGACGAAGGCGGCGAAGGCGTTCTCCAGCGTCGGCTGGCAGACGGCCTCGCTGCGCTCGATCTCGCCCGACAAGAACATCTGCTCGCCGGTGCGGAGCGCCTTGTGCGAGAGCTCCTTCTCGGTGAGCGGCGCGCGGACCAAGACCTTGAGCGCCCGCGCGGCGACGCGGTAGCTCTCGAGGAAGCTGCGCACGACCGCGGCGTAGAACGTCACCCAACCGCGACCGTCGAGGCCGTCGTGACCGGGGCCGAAGGCGAGCGTGTCGCCGCTGCCTTCGGCGAGCTCGCCCTGCGCCAGCATGTCGCCCACGGTGTCGGCGAAGATGCGATCGAACGAGGCGTCGGCGCGGAACATGAACTCGAGCTTGAACAGGCGAGAGAGCGACTGGACCCGCTCGCGCACCGCCGCGCGCGACGCGGGCGGGCCGGGCGGCGCGAGCAGCGCCACGCTCACGAGCGCGCGATCGACGAAGAGGTGGACGATGATGTTCTTGGAGATGTCGAGCATCAGCCGCGCTTCGTCGGGCACGGTGTAGATGACGTCGTCGCCGGTGTAGATCTGCGCGCGCTTCTTGGCGGTGCGCGTGAGCGTGTCGCCGGGCACGTGCTGCACCACGAGGTCGCCGCGCACGTAGAGCTGGGCGGCCTCGCGGATGGCGCTCTCGCGCATGTCGACCACGCCGCCCTCCGCGTGGCCGCGCGTGAGCGAAGGCGTGGTGCGCGCGCCGAAGCGATGAACCAGCTTCACCAAACGCCGGCAATGATCGATGAGCTCCGCGTGCGGCAGGCCGCGCCGGCCGTGGCAGAGGAGCACCATGGCCACGAGCGAGCCCGGCGTCACCGCGGTGACCCGGTTGATCTCGCTCATCACCCGATGCCCGAGGCGGTTCACGAGCGCGCGCCGCTTGGGCGGCGGCAGCGGCCCCGCGGCCTCGTCGGCCACCAGCCTGCGCATCTCGGCGAGCTCGATCACTTGGCCGAACTGCACGTTGGTGCGCCCATATTTCTCGCGCAGCACCGCGCCCACCTTGAGCAGGCCGGCCGCGTCCTCCTTGCGCTTTTGCGCGCCGGAGAGCTCGCGCGCATAAGCCCCCTCCTCCATCATGCGCTCGTAACCGATGCTCACCGGAACGAAGGAGACCGTGCGTCCCTCCAGCGTGAGCCCCGCCTCCACCACCATGTTGAGGAGACCGAGCTTGGGCGGGAGCAGCTTGCCGGTGCGCGAGCGGCCGCCTTCGAGGAAGAACTCGATGAAGAATCCATCGCGCATGAGCCGGCGGATGTAAGCGTCGACGACCGCGGTGTAGAGCCGATCGCCGCGGAAGCTCCGCCGGATGAAGAACGCGCCGGCGCGGCGGAAGATGGGCCCGAGGGGGAAGAAGTCGAGGTTGTCGCCGGCCGCGATCATGGGCACGGCGAGCCCGTTCTTGCGCATCACGAGCGAGAGCAGGAGATAGTCGACATGGCTCTTGTGGCTGGGCAGGAGCACCACCGTCCCGCGCTTCGCCGCCTCGCGCACCCGCTCGAAGCCGGCCTTGTCGACGTCGACGCCCGCATACACCTGCTCGGCCAATGTCTCGGCCACGGTCTCCAAACCGCGGAGGAGGTTGGGATCGGGCGTCGTCATCAGCTCGCGCAGCATGCGCCGCGCTTTGTCTTCGAGGAGCGCGCGCGCCTTCTCGTCGGGGCCCGCCAGATCGCGGAGCGTCGCTTGGAGCTTGGGGCTGCGCAGCACCTCTTCACGGACGCGATCGGTCGGCTTCTGCACCGGCCCGAGCACCGCGCGCCGCTCGCGCTCCACCTTGCGGAGGAGCGCATAGGTGAGCCGCCGTGAAGCCACGGCGTCGTCGTCCGAGCCTTCGGTGGCGAGGAACTCGCGCACGCTCACCGGCTCGCCGGCGCGCACCACCGAGTTCTTGTAATTGAAGAGGAGCTGCCCCGCGGCCCGCATTTCGCCCGGGAAATCCGCCGATCCGAAGATGGTGTCGACCAGCGAGAACCCGAGCCGCTCGGGCCGCTGCGTCCACAACAGGGTTTGCGGCACGAGCACGATCTCACCGGCCATGGCCCGCTGCTGCTCGACCAGCACGCGCACGAGCTCGCTCCCTTCGGTGCGGCCGCGATGCGCGGCGCCCACGCGCGAGAGCACGCTCGGCGGACGCTTCATGAAGAGCAGCGCCGACCCGCCCGACTTCACGATCTCGCGCAGCCGCTCGGGCGTAGCCCCGCGCAGGAGATCCGGCCCGAGCCACGCGCCGAGCTCGTTGGCGAAGCCGATGCGCGGCAGGCCGAAGCGCCGCGTGAGGTGATCGAGCGCCAAGAGATCGAGGAGCGAGACGTTGCGCACGAGGTGCACCACCGCGCCGCGCTTGGCCGCCTGCTCCACGGTGCGCACCCAAGCATCGTCGACGGGGATCTCGCGGAGGAGCCGCTCGTACAGACGACCAACCATCCACGCTGGCGAGAGAGGACCGGAGAGGAGCGCCATCGATTGGGACTTTACCCCTCGGCCGACGGAAAGACAGCGCCGCGCGGACAGCCGTGGACAACCATGGATACCGGGGAGAGTCGATCACCTCCCCAACATGGTTTCAAACCGACGTCGTCTTCTCGGAAGCCGCGGCGACCACGAGCTCCGTCACGCGCCGCATGAACGCGTAATCGAGCGTCGCGGGCAGATCCGTGGACGCGTGATAGTGCGGATTGCGAAACTCGGCCGTATCGGTCCACAGCACTGCAGGAATACCGGCTTGCCAGAAGGGCGCGTGATCGCTGCGGTGGAGCACGGGCAGGAAGCGATCGATGCCGAAGTAGGTCTTGAGGCCGATGACGCGGAGATCGGGCACCGCGCGGGACGCCACGCGGACCGCGGTGTCGACGAGCGCGTTGCTCGCGGCGTTGCCGAGCAAGCCGATGAAGTCGCCCACGTCGGGGAGCGACAAGGGCACGTTGATGGGGGAGCGCTGCGATCCGCGACGATGCGCGGTGAAGCCGATCATCTCGAGCACGTGCGCGGCGCGCACGGTGTGGGCCCCTTGCTCGCGGAGAGCGGTGACGAAATCGGCGCTGCCGATCATCCCGTCCTCTTCGCCGTTGAAGGCCACGAAGCCCACGGCAGCGCCGCGCCCGGCGAGGGCGCGCGCGGCGGCGAGGAGGCCCGCCACGCCGCTCGCGTTGTCGTCGGCGCCGGGCGTGCCGGGGACGCTGTCGTAATGCGCGCACACCAAGGTGAGAGATCGACCGGCCGCGTCGGGCGGCGTCGCCACCACGTTGCGGTGCTGCCCTTGGAACGAGACCCGATAACCGAGGTCCGCAAGGAGCATGGCAATCCGCTCGCCGACGCGCCGATTCTCCGCCGCCTGCGCGAAGCGATGCCGGCGCACCGAGAGAAGGCTCACCGTGTCCCGCAGCTCCTGCTCGTCGATCTGCGCGGGCGCAGCCGGCCGCTCCCCCTTGGCCTCCACAATCATCATGGCTCACCTCCCGTCTTTGACTTACACCGTAAGCTTATGGTGTAAGTCCTTATGGCGTCAAGGTCGGCATCTCAGCGTGCTTCGCTCTCTCGGGAACGCGTGCTCGCGGCGGCGCTCGCGCTCGTCGATCGCGAGGGGCTCGACGCGCTCTCCATGCGGCGCCTCGGCGCGGAGCTCGGCGTGGAGGCGATGTCGCTCTACAACCACGTGCCCAGCAAGGCCGCGCTGCTCGACGGGGTGCACGAGGCCATCCTCGGGGAGATGCCGCCGCCGCGACGCGGGCGGGATTTCGTCGAGACCCTGCGCGGCATGGCGCGCGCCTTTCGCCGCGTGCTGCTCGCGCATCCACAGGCGCTGCCCATCTTCGGATCGCGCCCCGCCGTCACCGAAGCGTCGCTGCGCCACGTGGAAACGGCGCTCGCGGTGCTCCGCGGCGCCGGTCTGTCGGCGCGGGAGAGCGTGAGCGCGTTTCAAGTGGTGGTGACCTTCGTGGTCGGGCACGCGCTCGCCGAGGTCGGGCCGGTCCTCTCCGGCGAGCCGGCCGAGCCGCGCTACGGCGCGCTCTCGGCGGAGGGTTTTCCCCATCTCACCGCGGTCCTCGCCGAGCTCGATCACCACGACGTCGAAGAAGAGTTCGAGATGGGCCTCGATCTCATCCTCACCGGCCTGCGCGCGCGCACCGAACGATCGAAGACGTGACGGCGGCGCGCGCTCGCACACCACATACGCGTGTCCCCGTCGTGTGAATCAAAAGACGCGCGGGGGCCGCACGCCGTCGGGGCAGCGGCAGCGACGGATCACGAGCGATAGAACGATCGGCATCACCAGCGCGCCCGCGCAGGCAGCACAAAGCTCGAGCGGCGACATGACCGATGGATGCCGTCTTCGGGTGCGACGTCGCAGCCTGCAAGATGAAGGGTGCGCGCGAGTGCGCGGCACGAACGACGCGGGCGTGCGCACGAAGACGGCGCGGACACGCGATACGCAACATCTGCGTCGCGCTGCACGGCTTGCACGTACGTCGATGCGCGCCGCGCGCGAGTCTGCTCGGGGCGCACGGGTATCGTCCTTGCTTGGAGCGCACCGCGAATGGAACGCGCTCCCAGCATCATGCCGAAAGGCCCGGTCTCCGGCGACGCCGACGACGAGATCGCCGGGCCCGACACGAGCGAGGTCGAGCGCCTGCGGGAGGAGCGCGATCGTCTCCTCCAGATCGCGACCGTGCACGAGGTGCTGCCCTCGATCTTGCACGAGGTGAAGAACCCGCTCTCCGCGATCGCCGCGACCGCGGAGCTGCTCGTGGAAGAGACCGACGACGAGAACGTGCGCGCCAGCGCCTACGCGATCCTGCACGAGGCGCGGCGGATGAAGCTGACGCTCGATGGGATCGGCGCCGTCGGGCGCGAGCTCCGGAGCAGGCATCACCAGGCGGTGGATCACGCCATCCGCGAAGCGTGCGCGGTGCTCTCGACCCGAGCCGCGTCGCTCGGCATCACCGCGCGCTGCTCGGTGCCCGACATGCCGCTGCTCCCGCTCTCCACGTCGGTCGCGTGCGCGCTGGTCTACAACCTCTTCACCAACGCCATTCAGGCTTGTCCGAGCGGCGGCTCGGTGGAGCTCACCGCGCGCGTCACGGAGGACGGGCGGGCGTTCGTCTTGACGGTCGCGGACACCGGCGTGGGCATGACCCGAGAGGTCTTGGCCCGTTGCCGCGCGCTGTTCTTCACGACGAAGCCGCGCGGAACGGGGATCGGCCTCTCGTTCTGCGAGCGCGCCGTCACGGAGGCTGGGGGGGACATGGATATCACGTCTCTGCCGGGGCGAGGCACGCGCGTCACGTTGCGCGTTCCCCTCGAAACACCGGCTGAATCAGGCGTCCGCCCCTAAGCCGTCGCCACGACGGAAGCAGGAGAAGACATGACCCGCGTCGAGCAGTTGAATCGCGTCCTCCGATCCCTCCAGTCCGGCTCCCCCGAGCTCGAGGCCTGCGCGCTCATCTCCGAGGACGGCTTGGTGATCGCGAGCGCGCTGCCTTTGCACATCCAAGAGACGCGCGTCGCCGGCATGGCGGCCACGCTGCTCGCGCTCGGCGAGCGCGCCGCCGGCGAGCTCGCGCGCGGCGCGCTGCAACAGGTGCTGATCCGCGGCGACGAAGGCTACGTCGTCATGACCCGCGCGAGCACCGGCACGCTGCTGCTCGCGCTCACGACCAACAACGCGAAGCTCGGGCTCGTCTTCTACGACCTCGAGCACGCGGTCACTTC
The DNA here is from genome assembly GCA_001931535.1 of Minicystis rosea. Lineage (GTDB taxonomy): Bacteria > Myxococcota_A > Polyangia > Polyangiales > Polyangiaceae > Minicystis > Minicystis rosea. Next base: position 11,698,813 of record CP016211.1, on the reverse strand, counting down.
GATCCGCGAGATCCTCTGAGGAGCGAGCATGGCACCCATCGTCCTCTTCGATGACGGCACGCACAAGAACGTGCTCCTCGACGACTTCAGCACCGGAGGCGCGGTGCAGGCGAATCAGCACCTCGTCATCCACAATCGGACGGGGATGATCCTCGATCCCGGCGGACACAAGGTCTACAGCAAGGTGCTCGGCGAGACGACGAGCGTCCTCGCGGGCGGCACGCTCGAGCACATCTTCCTGTCGCATCAGGATCCGGACATCGTCGCGGCCGTCAACGGCTGGCTCATGACCACCGACGCGACCGCGTGGTCGTCCGAGCTGTGGATTCGCTTCATCCCGCACTTCGGGGTCGACGCGCTGGTGGCCAATCGACTGCACGGCATCCCCGACGCGGGCATGACGTTCGATCTCGGGGGCGCGAAGCTCTACGCTCTGCCAGCGCACTTCCTCCACTCGTGCGGCAACTTCCACCTCTACGATCCGACGAGCAAGATCCTCTACAGCGGCGACCTCGGCGCCTCGCTGGAGATGGGCTATCGCGAGGTGACCGACTTCGACGCGCACATCCCGTACATGCTCGGCTTCCATCGCCGTTACATGGCCTCGAACAAGGTCCTCTCGGCTTGGGTGCGGATGGTGCGGCAGCTCGACATCGAGATCATCGCGCCCCAACACGGCGCCTTGTTCCGCGGGCGCGAGATGGTCTCGCGCTTCCTCGACTTCTGCGAGGGGCTCGAGTGCGGGATCGATCTGATGCTCGACCTCTTCCGCGCACCCGAGATGGAGTGAGCGGCCATGGCGCGCGTGCTCATCATCGAGGACGAGGCGGTGCTGCGGTCCGCGATGGCCCGTGGCATCGCCAAGATGCCGGGGATCACCGTGAGCGAGGCGGCCACGCTCCACGCGGCGCTCGCCAGCATCGATCACGAGCCGCCGCAGATGATCATCTCGGACATCGATCTCCCCGATCGACCCGGCATCACGCTGCTCGGTGAGCTGGAGCGGCGCGCGCTGCGGGTGCCGGTGCTCTTCGTGTCGGCCTACCTCAAGGCCTACGCGGCCCAGATCCCGAGGCACGCGTTGGTCGAGGTGCGCGAGAAGCCGGTGCGCCTCGACGAGCTGCGCGCCATCATCGAGCGCCGGCTCGCCGGCGCGGCGGAGGACGAAGCGCCGTTCGCTCCCGCCGATTATCTCCAGCTCGCCTGCCTCGGGCATCGCTCGGTGGTGATCGAGATCGAGACGGCGAGCGATCACGGCCGCATCGTCGTGCACGACGGGACCTTGTGGACGGCGATCGACGGCCGCGGCACGGGGCGCGACGCCTTTCGCCGGCTCGCGTTCATGTCCGGCGCCACCGTCCGCGCGCGCGCCCTGCGCGACGCGCCCGGCCCACGCACCATCGACGACGGCTGGGAACAGATGCTGCTCGACGCCGCCCGCGAGCTCGACGAGGCCTCCGTGCGCGCCCCGAGCGCCGCCGATTTCGAGCACCTCGAAGTCGGAACACCCCGGCCCCGCGCCCCCGCCCCCACCTTGCCCTCCGCAGTGGAGCTCGCGCCCCCCGATCCCGCCACCGCCGCCTTCGAAGCCGCCTTCGACGCCGGCATCGAAGCCCTCCTCGTGAAGGACTACGACGCCGCCTACGACGCCTTCGCCCGCGCCGCCACCCTCCGCCCCGACGATCACAAAGTCATCGCCAACCTCGAACGCCTCCGCGAGCTCGGCCACGACGGCACCCCCCAAAGCCGCTGACCCGCACGGAAAGAGGCTACCAACATCGTTTGAAGCTCAAACGATTCGCGCCCCCTCCAAGCGATGCCGTTCATATCGTTTGAGCTCAAACGATTCGCCCCCTCAGAGGTGCCGATATCGTTTGAGCTCAACCAGTCACGCCCCTGACCGCACCACCACATCAGTCTCGTTCGGGGAAGAGGGCAGCCCCTCCCGGGACAGAAGCGTCACCAAGAAAGTCGACGCCGGGCCCGAAGCGGCGCGACCTCCAAGCAGGCTCGGGTGGTTCGGGGTGTGGGGGCCCCGAACGAGCTTTGCTCGTTTGGGGGAGAGGGCGCGAGCCCTCTCCCGGGACCTAAAAGCACTGCGCGGCGCAGCTCGAGGCCACGCACGTCGCCCAGGTGTTGCAGCTCGTGCCGGTGCAGCAGCTCTGCTTGCACTGCGCGGGGGAGGTGCCGGAGATGGTGCAGCGCTGGTAGCAGGCCATGCTCATGGCGCATTGGGTGTTGGCGAGGCAGGTCGCCGTCTGGTCGCAGCAGGCGCCGACGATGCATTGGCTGCACGGGGTGCCGCCTGGATCGAGCGGGCAGTTGCCGGAGTCGGGGGGCGCGACGCCGCAGTGATCACCCGTGCACACGAGACCCACGCAGCACTGCGGGGAGCTCGTGCAGTTCGAGCCCGGCGGCAGGCAGGTGCCGGAGCCGCAGATGTTGTTCTCGCAAACCATGTCGCAGCACTCTTCGGCCTTGCTGCAGGGGAAGCCGTCGAGCTTGCACTGGCTCGAGCCGCACAGGCCACCTTCGCACTTCCCGCTGCAGCAGTCGGAGGGGAGGCCGCAACCGAAGCCGTCGGGCGAGCACATGGCGAAGCCGCAGGTGTTGGTCTTGCTGTCGCAGAAGCCCGCGCAGCACTCGGTGTCCGTCGTGCAGAAGCCGCCGTCGGGCGTGCACAAGCCGCAGGTGTTGGTTTCGAAGTTGCAAATGCCGTTGCAGCACTCGAAATCCTCGAAGCAGGTGAAACCGTCGGGTGAGCACATGGCGAAGCCGCAGGTGCCCGTCTCCTGGTTGCAGGTGCCGTTGCAGCACTGGATGTCGAAGGTGCAGGGGAAGCCGTCGGACACGCAGTTGGCGCACGTCCCGCTCGCCAAATCGCAGGCGTTGGAGCAGCACTGGCCATTGAAGCCGCAGCCCGCGCCGAAGGGCTCGCACATGCCGCCGCCGCAGGTGCCGTTGGAGCAGGTGCCGTTGCAGCAGTCACCGTTCGTCGAGCAGAAGAAGCCGTCGGGCGTGCAGCCGCAGGCGCCGAGCGCCGAGCTGCATTTGTTCGAGCAGCAGGGCGAGGGGTTGCTGCACCCGAAGCCGTCGGGCAGGCAGGGGACACCGCCGCAGGTGCCGCCGGAGCACGTGCCGCTGCAGCATTGAAGGGCGGAGACGCAGGTCGCGCCGTCGAGGAGACATTGATTGATGCCGCAAACACCGTTGCTGCAAACCCCGCTGCAGCACTGGCTCCCGCTGCCGCACGCGGTGCCGTCGACCTGGCACTCCTGGAATTGGCAGATGCCGTTCTGGCAGATGGTGGAGCAGCACTCGTCGCCCTGGAAACACAGGCCGCCGATGGGCTGGCACGCGACCGTGCCGCAGATGCCATTCGTGCACTTGCCGCTGCAGCAATCACCGGGGACGGCGCAGACGAAGCCGTCGGGCTCGCAGGTGCCGCCGCACGCGCCGTTCTTGCAATCACCGTTGCAGCAATTGGTATCGACGATGCAGCCCGCGCCCTGCGGCTTGCATTGGGTGCTGCCGCAGAAGCCGCCCGGCGCGCAGTGCAGGTTGCAGCAATCGGCGTCGGCGCTGCACAACAGGCCTTCGGGCTTGCACTGGGTGCCGCCGCAAAAGCCGTTCACGCATCCGAGGAAGTCGCAGCACTCACTGGCATCCTGACAGGCAAGGCCTTGAGGCGTGCACTCGACACCACCGCAGAAGCCGTTCAGGCAGTCGAGCTCACAACAGTCCGTGGTGAGCGTGCACGCCGTGCCTTCGGGGCTGCAAACCGAGGTTGGTTTGCAGAGGGAGCCGGCGCCGTCGGAGACGCAGCTCAGATCACCGCAGCATGGCAGTGCGCCGTCACCGCAGGTTTGGCCGGTGGGCGCGCAGGCGCCCGATCCACCGCCGCCGACGTTGATGATGTCGGGGCGGGCGCCGCAGGCGGGGAAGAAGGCGGCCGTCAGAATCGTGAGCAGCAAGAGAAGAAGAAGCCGTGAAGCCAGGCGGGACTGCATGGCCCGATAGTAGTCTCGCCCGCTCGGGCCCTCCTAGGTTTTCGTGTCGCTTTCCCAGGCCCTGTGCGCGCGCCGTTCCTTGCGCGATGCACCGCGACCGGAATCGAGCTAACACGGCTCCCATCATGGTCCCGTCCCTCCCCGATGATCCGCCGCCGCGTGCGCCGTGGAAGCTCCCCGCCGCCGTGGTGATCGTCGTCGGTGCGTTGGTGGTGTGGCGGAAGATCGTCGGCTCCGACATGCCGCCGTCGCCGCCTCAGCCGATCGCGTCGGCGAACGTGGAGCCCGCGCCCGCGCCTCCGGCGCCGCCGCGCTGCGAAGAGGTCTCCGCCGAGCCGTTCATGATCGGCGACGCACCCGCCGAAAAGCCTGCTGCGCCCGCGGATGGAGGGACGGCCGATCCCGCCGAGGACATCGAAGATCCGACGGTGCCTTTCGCGGTCGAGGTGGGCCGCGGCGCGGTGTTCGGCGGCGGCTTCGCGGTGGGCGCGCGTCGCGACGAGAAGACGGGCGCGGTGGCGATGGTCGCGACGCTCGGGCTCGATGGCAAAGGCGGCAAGAGCGTGCGGCTCGGGCGGCTGCGCGGAGATCTGGATCCGCCGGTCGTCGCGGGCGCGGGCGACGCGGTGCTCGCGGTGATGGTCGAGCCCAACGCGGGTCACCCCGCGTTCGGCGGTGGGCGCGCGCTCAAGGTGGCCAAGGTCCAAGGGGATCAGGTGACCTGGGGCCCCGAGCTTCCCGAGGGGCGCGACGAATCGCAGGCGCTCGACGTCGCGGCCTCGGCGCAGCGCGCGATCGTGGTGTGGGACGATCTCGTGGGCACGACGGACAAACGATCGGTGGTGATGCTCGCCACGATCGACGTGGCCACGATGAAGCTCGTGTCGCCGGGGCGCGCCATCTCCGGCGCGAACGAGGATGCGGAACGACCGCGCCTCGTCGCTCGCCCGGGCGGTTATTGGCTCGCGTACGCCGTGCGCGGGGCTGCGGACGCGAAGAAGAAAGACAAGAAGCACGACGACGACGACGAGCGCGAGCTCGGTGAGACCATCACCACGAGCTGGATCGCGCTCATGCCCCTCGACGAGAGCGGCGCGCCGACGGCACAGAGCCGCGCCGTGACGCCGAAGAGCGGGCACGTGCTCGGCTACGATCTCGAGCTCGGTGACGACGGCGGCGCGCTCTTGGCGTATCGCGACGACGACACGCCCACGGGCTCGAACGGCGGGCGCTTGCTCGCCACGCTGGCGCGGCTCGGCGGAGGCAACGAGGCGCGCGTGCTGGCCGAAGAGACGGCCGCCGCCGGCATGCCGGATCTGTTGCCCGGGTGGATCTCGCTGGCGAGCGTGAACGGCGCCACGCGCATCGCGGCGTTGTCCCCGCGCGGCGAGCTGCTCGACGATCTGGCACCCGAGAAATCGCTGGGCATCGGCGTGCCCGTGGCCGCGACGCGCGACGCCATTCTCTGGGCCCGCCCGATGGGCAAGCCCATGCGCCTCGCGGTCGTGCGCTGCAAACAGCGCCCCGTGGAAGCCACGAGCGACGCCGGCGCCAAGGACGCGAGCGCGGGCGACGGCGACTGACGAAAAACCGCGCGCGATCTGCGGCTACACGTTCCAACCGCTCGGGAGCTGCGGCGGCGTCGGGGGGTTGCGTCCATCGGGCTGGATGGTGCCAATCAAACGATAGAGGCAGTAGCCCAGGCCGAGGAGGAGAGCGGCCATGAGGAGCATGCCGAAGTTCTCCGTCCCGAACCAAATGGCGACGCCGGCGCCCGCGATCGACAAGGTGGCGACCACCGGGACGAGCGGGCTCGGCCGCGTGGGCCTCCGGCTCGCGAGCTGGCTTTGGAGAATGGCATTCTCGATGCTCAGATTGGCAATCTCCACGTTCGTGTCGTGGAGCTCCCGCTCCAGGCGGAGGTGCCGATCCGGCACGCGGTACGCGGCCGCGTCGGCGCGCTCGTACCCCGCGGGCAGCGGCCTCGCGGCCATCTCCGGGCCACCCGCCTTGCGGCGCAGCGCCTCGTTCTCGACCTGAAGCTGCGCCAGCGTGGCGCGCGCCTCGTCGAGCGCATGAGCGGGATCGATCGAATCCTCGGGATCGCTAAGCACGTCGCTCACCCCGGAAGGATACCGCGTCTCGCCCCGATGGCGAGCCGCTGCCCGATCGTGGGCTCGATCGCAGGGGCAAGCGAAGCCCTTCCCGCCGAGCCCGCGCCGCTCCCTTCGCTATACTCGCCGTCCCGAGGCACCATGCGAGACATCGAGGCCGCCCAACGAGACCCGGATTGCCGCCCCGTCGATCACGACCGGCCCATCGTCGTCAGCCAGCGCGCCCACACCATGAAACGCAGGGCGCCCCATCCGGTCACGCACGAGCACGTGGCGCTCGGCTTCTACACCGCGGGCACGGCCACGTTCGAGCAGCGCGGGCAATGGACGCTCGAAGCGGGCGACGTGATGCTCGTGCCCGCCGGCGAGCCGCATCGGTTCCTCGAGGCGAATCAGGTCGAGCAATGGGGGCTCGGCCTGTGCGCGACCTGCTTCATGCGGGAGGAGACGGGCCATCTGCTGCGCGCCTTCGATCGCGTGCGCGCGGGCGCCTCCGCGGTGGTGCGCATCCCCGAAGGGCGGCGGGCCTTCCTCGAATCGCTCTTCGTGGAGCTGCAACGCGAGACCGCGCGCGCCGACGGCGGGAGCCTGGCGGTGCAGCGGAGCTTGATCACGCTCATCCTCGCCGAGGTCGATCGGGCCGCCACCTGGCCCGAAGAGGCGAGCGCGCCGGACGTCGTGACGGAGGCGCTCCGCTACATCCAAGATCGGTGTCTCGCGCCGCTCTCGCTCGGCGACGTGGCGCGCGCGGTGCGTCGCTCTCCGGCCCATCTCACCACGCTCCTCCGCAAGACGACCGGACGCTCCGTGGGCGCCTGGATCGTCGCGCACCGCCTCGCGGAGGCCCGGCATCGCCTCTTGCACACCGACGAAATCGTCGAGGTCGTGGCCGAGCGCGTCGGCTATCGAGATCCGACCCACTTCATTCGCATGTTCCGCAGGGAGCATGGTTTGACGCCGTCGGCTTGGCGCGAGAAGCACCGCGTGCGGTGAGCGGCGCGCAGAGCGAGACGCGATGAATCAAACGTGCTCGAGCGTCAGCTCGTGATTCATCCGATAAGCCGCCTGCGCCCCGGCGGCCGCGCCGACGAGGGCGCCTTGCATCATGGTGGTGAGATCGCCGGCCGCATAGACACCCGGGCGGGAGGTCTGCTTGAAATCGTCGACGCGGACGAAGCCCTGCTCGTCGAGCGCGAGCTCGGCGCGCATCACGAGATCGGTTTGGCGCTGCGGCGGCCGAGCGAAGAGCATGTCACACGGCACCTGCGCTCCATCGGCGAGCTCGACGGCGGAGAGGTGGTGGCCGTCGGGCGTGGGGAGGATGGCGCGAATCGGGCGCTCTTCGATGGGGATACCGGCCTTGGAGAGGCGAGCACGCATGTCCTCGGGCACCTCGAAGCGACCATCGGTGAAGACCACGACATCGTTGGTCCACCCTTTGAGGAACAGGGGAAACTCGGCCCAGACCGCCGCCGGGATGATGCTGCCGAAGCGGCGGTCGCGCACCTCCCACGCGTGGCAATAAGGACACTGGGCGATCGATTTGCCCCAGAGCTCGCGGTATCCGGGGAGATCGGGGATCTCGTCGATCATCCCGACGGTCAGGAGGACGCGGCGGGCCTCGACGACGCCTCCTTCGAGGTGGACACGAAAGCTCCCGCGCTCGCCGTCGAACCGCTCGACGCGCACATCGCGGATCTCCACCGAATCGTAGGGCGCGAGCTCGGCGCGGGCGATGCGGCGAAACTCGGCGGGCGGCGTGCCATCCCGCGTGACGAAGCCGTGAATCTGTTCGGCCGCGGCGTTCCGCGGGGGGCCGGCGTCGCACAGCAAGACACGCTTGCGCGCCCTCCCGAGCACGAGCGCCGCCGAGAGGCCGGCCGGTCCACCGCCGGCGATGACGACATCATAGGTCATGGAATCTCCTCCGTGGACGAGAGCACCCGACGAGCAACGATGCGTGTCGCCGAGGGGGAAACGATCCTGTCCGGCGCTCTCGGGCTCGACCTTAAGCGCCGGCGGCCCGGCCCGGTAGGGCGTGGATTTCGTTGCCATCGGCGAGTCTTTCGCCGCCGCGCCCGACCGAGGATCCGCGAGATCCGGCGCCCCCACGAATCTCGATCGAATCCGCGGACCTGCCCGGGCGCGCGATCCTCGGGTCTTCCTCGCGCAAAAGCCCTCTCGCAACACGTTTGCAGAGGACCTCTTCGGCCCCAGATCGAGGCAGGTGGAAACCACCTCGCCGCCGATTCCCGAGGCCACTGCGCCGCAAGACGCCGAGCAGAAAACCATCGATCCCACCCACGAGGCCCCCGCGCCCACGGGCGCGCTCACTGGAGATCGATACTATGATGAAGTGTTCGGCGACGAGGGCCGCGTGCGCCCTTCTTATGAGGCCGCGGTCCGTTTCCTTCGCCGTCGTCCCCGGCGCTTTTCGGCCAATTTCCCAGCCGCGTCACGGGCCTTGACGGGGGACACACCGCTCACGGCGATGCCGCGGATCCTCGGTCGATCGGAGTACGATCTCCTCGCACGGGGCACGGCGCAGAGGGCCCGCGCGCTCCAAGCCTTCTACGCGGATTACCTGGGAGAGCAGCGCTATCGTGATCGGGTGATCCCGGGGCGGATCATCGATGCCATCGTGGAGCGCACGGGAGAAGGGCCGTTTCGCAAGTCCCTGAGCGAGCGGGTGCAGAAGCAATTCCGCGCGTTCTTCGGGCCTGACGTGGTGCGCGCCGGAGATGGGAAGTTCTACGCGATCGAGGACAACATTCATTTCCTCGGGGGGCCGGGAGATCTGGAGCCGGCCCGCGCGGCGCACGAAAAGCTGCTCCCCGGCTTCGCGGAGGCCATCGGCGCCACCAACGATCCACGCGCCTTCCTCGACGAGCTGGTGAGCCGTTATCACGCGGTCGCCGATCCGCCCATCGGGCCGCGCGCCGATCAAGGCGCCTTCGTGGTCTATGGAACACCGCCTTACGGCGATGAAGAGGATTACCGCCTCTATCGGCTCCTCCGGGCGCGCCACGCCGTCATCGTCGAGCCGGGGATGAAGAACAAACGCATCGAGGTTGCGAACGACGGCGCCTACCTCGTGCGGCGCATCAAGGTGGGAAACACGAGCCTCGAATACCGGCAGAAGATCGGTTTTCTCTGGTTGAACGCCGAGCACTCGTGGGTGGATTGGGAGCACCCAGCCATCCGCGAAAAGGCCCTGCTCGACGAGGCCCGCGATCACCTGCACGACGACCGCCTCGACCGCCGCTCGCGCAAACGGATTCGCCGGGCCATGGGGCGCGATCCGGAGACACGCGGCCTCGATCTGCGAAAGCTGAGGAAGGCGCTCGTCCGATCCAACATCGCCGTCTCGGGATCGGTGTTGAAGAAGACGCCGAAGGTCGCGGGGCTCTTGGATCTCGTGCTCCAAGGGCACGTCCAGACCAACGCCACACCGGGCCTCGAGTTCCTCGGCGACAAGCTGTTCTATGGATTCGTGCCTGACCTCATCCGCTTTTATTTGAACGAGGAGCCCATTCTCCAGAACGTCCCGAGCCACCGCCTCTTCGAGCCGACCGACGACGGCGGCCTGGTCGCGCGGACGGACTTCATCGATCACGTGATGGAGAATCGCGCGCGCTACGTGATCAAGGTGGTCGACGGCCGCGGCGGCGACGGCGTCCACATCGGTCCGCGGATGAGCGAGAAGAAGTGGCGCAAGCTCCGGAAGCGCTTGTTGGAGGAGCCGGCGCGCCACGTGGTGCAGGACTACATCCATCCTTCGGTGCTGTCGGGCGCGCGGGGGGAAGATCGGCGGATCGTCGACAGCCGGATCATCACCATGATCATCGATGGCGAGATCGTGGTCACGGGGACGTTCTGGGGGCGATCCAGCGCGATCGAAGGCGGAGACGGGAAGATGAACCTGAGCCGGGCGGGGATGGAGACCGTGGGATACGTGGTCCCTGATGCAGTGTCGCCCGAGACGAATGGATTGCCCGCGGAGCCTCCAGATACGGAGTCTCCGCGGACCTTGCCGTCCAAGGGGTCGTGATGGGTCATCGACCGGGGCCGGCTTCACGGCCCCGGTCAGAGCTCAATCGAGGTGGCGGTGGAGGAACTCCACGGCGCGATCCCAGGCCAGCTTGGCCTGCTCGGGCGCGTAGACCTCGGGGCGCGTGTCGTTCATGAAGGCGTGATCGGCTTCGTAGATCTCGACCTTGGCGTTGCCGCCGTGGGCGTTGATCTGGCGCACGAGCTCCTCGGCCTTCTCCGGGGTCACCCATTGATCGCGGGTCGCGACGTGGGTGAGGATCGGGGTCTTCATCTTGTTCACGTCGAGGCGCTCGGCGGGCGGGATCCCATAGAAGGGCACGGCGGCTCCGAGATTGGGAATCGCGGAGGTGGCCGCGAAGGTGTAAGCGCCGCCCATGCAGAAGCCGGTGATTCCGACCTTGCCATTGCTTCGCGGGTGAGCGCGCAGGTAGGCGACCGCACCGGCGATGTCGTCGATCGCCTGCTTGCCGTCGAGCGACTGCATCAGCTCTGCGGCCTTGCCCGCGTCCTTGGTCACCGTGCCGTGGTAGAGGTCCGGCGCGAGCACGAGGAAGCCGGCCTTCGCGAAGCGATCGGCGAGCGATCGGATGTGATCGTTCACTCCCCACCACTCCTGCACGAGAACCACTGCGGGCACCTTGCCCGTGCCCTCCGGGACGGAGAGCTCACCGCTTGCCGCTCTGCCGCTCTCGGCTTTGAACTCGACCCTGTTCGCCATTGTGGATCCTCCGGCGCGAGGCTTTAGCCAAGCGCTTCGTGGACGCCAACCCCCACGCGACCCGCCGTTGCGCCGCGTGCAGGCAGGGCCTAGGGTTCGGCGCATGTCGCCCATCTCCGCTCCGCCGCCCCGCTCGGGCCGGTCGCTGCTCGAAGCCCTCCAGCGCGGTGTGCTCACCGTCGACGGCGGCATGGGCACCCAGCTCTACGAGCGCGGCGTGCTCTTCAGCGTGAACTACGAAGAGCTCTCCATCTCGCGCCCCGAGATCGTGCAGCGCATCCACGAAGACTACGTGCGCGCCGGCGCACAGGTGATCGAGACCAACACCTTCGGCAGCAACCGCGTGCGCCTCTCGCGGCACGGGCTCGAAGACAAAGGGCGCGACATCAACATCGCGGCCGCGCGCCTGGCCCGCGGCGCCGCGGCCGATCGGGCTTGGGTGGCCGGCGCGATCGGGCCGACGGGGCTCGTGTTCGCCGGCTTCTCCGAGGACGAGCGCGAGCGCGTGCGCGCCGCGTTCCGCGAGCAGGCCGCCGCGCTCTTCGAGGGCGGCGTCGACGCGTTGATGATCGAGACGATGCGCCAGCCCGAGGAGATCGAGCTCGCCATCGAGGGCGTGCGCCAAGCGTCGGGCCGCGATCTGCCCATCATCGCGCAGGTCTCCGTGGACGAGAACTTGAGCATGGCGGACGGCACCCCCGTCTCCGACATGGGCGCGCGCCTCAAGGCGCTCGGCGTCGACGTCATCGGCGTCAACTGCAGCGACGGCCCGCAAGTGGTGTTCGCCGCGGTGGAGAAGCTCCTTCCGCTCGGCGTCCCGCTCTCCGCCGTCCCCAACGCCGGCCTCCCGCGGCGCGTGGACGATCGCTTCATCTACGTCTCCACGCCCGAGTATTTCGGCGTCTTCGCGCGCCGCATGTGCAAGCTCGGCGTCCGCCTCATCGGCGGCTGCTGTGGCACCACGCCGGAGCACGTGCGCCGCATCGCGGCCGCCGCGCGCATGGAGAGCTCGGCCTCCGCGTCGGCGCTCGGCGAGGGCCAAGAGGTGAGCGGGCCATTGTGGATCGGCACGTCGAACGACGACGCCGATCCCGGCAGCGTCGCGGCGCCCGTGGCCACCGGCGTGTCGGTGGTGCCGCGCGATCAGAAGAGCCGTTTCGCCGCCAAGATCGGGCGCAAATTCGTGGTCTCGGTGGAGGTCAACCCGCCCATCGGCCTCGACCCCAAGCCTTCGATCGATGCCGCGCGCCTCTTGGTCGGCGGCGGCGTCGACATCATCAACATCGCCGACGGCGCGCGCGCGCAGGCCCGCATGTCGAACTTGGCGATGGCCGTGCGCATGCAGGAGGAGCTCGGGATCGAGACGCTGCTCCACGTGTGCGGGCGCGATCGCAACCTGCTCGGGCAGGTCGCGCACCTCCTCGGCGCGCACGCGCTCGGGGTGCGCAACTTGGTGGTGGTCACCGGCGACCCGCCGAAAATGGGCGATTTCCCCGACGCCACCGCGGTCTACGATCTCGACTCCATCGGCATCCTCCGCCTCGTCACGCGCCTCAACCGCGGCATCGATCCGGGCGGCAAGCCGCTCGGCGCGGCCACCGGCTTCTTCGCGGCCACGGGCGCGGAGCCGGCCGCGCTCAACTACGCGCGCGAGATCGCGCGTCTCGAGCTGAAGAAGCGCGCGGGCGCGGAGCTCGTGATGACGCAGCCGGTGTACGATCCCGCGGTGCTCGATCGCTTCCTCACGGACATCGCGCCGCTGGGGCTGCCGATCCTGGTCGGCATCCTCCCGCTCGCGAGCCACAAGAACGCCGAGTTCCTCCACAACGAGGTGCCGGGCATGCAGATCCCCGACGACGTGCGACGGCGCATGAAGGCCGCCGGCAGCGGGCCCGAGGCGCGCAAGGAAGGCGTGCGCATCGCCCGCGAGATGCTCATGGCCGTGCGCGACAAGGTCGCGGGCGCGTACATCATGCCTCCGCTCGGCCGCTACGAAATGGCGCTCGAGGTGATCGACGGCATCGTCGATCGACCCGTCGCCACCGTGTGAACGCCTCCGTGTCGGATCTCTCCGCCCGCTGGTCGCGATCGGTGCCCGCGCTGCGGGAGGCCGGCCTGCGCGTCGCGTACCTGCGGGTGGAGCTGACGCAGAAGCCGCTCGCCGAGGTCGCGGCCGCGCTCGATGCGCTCGCGGGCCGCGCGGAGCAGGCCGATCCCATCGCTCGTGAAGTGCTCACGACCGCGGTGACCGTGCTGGCCGATCCCGCGTCGGCCGATCTCGTCGACGCGCTCCGCGCCCTCGCCGAGCACGAAGCGCTCTTGCCGCTCGCGCGCCTCCTTCGCCGGCGCGCGCGCGCGGTGCCCACCGCCGAGCCCGCGGTGGACGATCGCCACCTCGCCACCTCGAGCAGCGGCCGCGTGCTCACCCTGGGCGAGCGCCGCGCGCTGGCCCGCCGCCCGTCGCGCGCGGCCTTCGACAAGCTGCTCCGCGATCCACACCCCATGGTGGTGAAGAACCTGCTCGAGAACCCGCGCCTCATCGAGGACGACGTGGTCCGCATGGTCGCGCGGCGGCCCGCCTATCCGCAGGTGATCGGCGAGATCGCGCGCCATCCCATCTGGTCGCAGCGCCCACGCGTGCGCATGGCCATCGTGCAGAACCCAGGCACGCCGCCCGAGATCGCCGTGCCGCTCGTGCGCCTCCTGATCCGCCCCGAGCTCGGTCAGGTGGTGGCCGCGCCCGACGTCCCCGCCCTCGTGCGCGCCGCCGCGAGCGAGCTCTTGGCGCGCCGCCCTCCGGTGCCCGATCGCCGCCCCGGCGATCCACACGATCCGCAGTGACCACTGCCATCGACGAGCATCGATGTCGCACGAGACTCGATATCTCGTGCCTCGACATCTCAGACCATCATGCTCCGCGCGACGCCGCCACGGCCGGGCGCGCCTCCAAACGTGCCTGCGCGAAGCGCACGAATGCCGTGGAGATCAGGCAATACGTGACGCCGAGGAGCACGTCGATGACCCAGTGGTGATCGAGGTACACCGCCGAGAACGCCATCGACACCGCGAACGAGATGCTGAGCGCCCGGCCCACGCGCCCGAACGAGCGAAAGCCTTCGAGCACGATGAGGAGCGGATAGGCCACGTGCAGCGACGGGAGCGCGCCGTAAAGGTCGCTCGACCGCGCGTACATGCCGCGGAAGTAGGTGATGCCGAGGACCTCGTCCACGTGGAGGAGGCGCGGGCCCGCGCTGGGCAGGGCCGTCATGCTGATCTCGCAGCCGTGCTCATGGTAATACCAAGGCGGCGCGGCCGGGAGCACGTGATACGTGATGAAGGCCATCACGTTCATGAGGAAGAAGATCCAGGCGAAACGCTGGGTGGCGCGGTAGTCCTTGAAATAGAGGATCACCGCCGCGGCGAGGCAGGCGAAGATGAAGGTGCCATAAGGGATGGCGCAATAGACGTCGACCCACGTCCAATGGTGGACGAAGAAGTAGTCGTTCAGCGTGAAGCGCTGTCCGCCGAGGGTGATGCCGAAGAGACGCAGCTCGAGCGCGCGCAGATCGCAGTCGTGCACGCGCTCGGGGGACACGCCCACGTTCTTCACGTACCCCATGGCGTCGTAGAGGATGCCGACGAGCATCATCGGATACGAGGCCATGAAGAGCCGCTTCGTCTTGACGGTGCCATACGCGAGCGCAGGCCCGCCGAGGCCGATCACGACGTGCTCCCAGCGCAGATCGCCTTGGATGGCGACGAAGAGGCAGAAGGGGACGAAAGGGAGGAGCGGCAGCAGCGTGAAGCGCGGCCACAAGGACCGCATGTGCGCCCAGACTCGGCTCAAGGCGTGTCCCATTGGCCCGATGATTTCAGCGCGTCGAAGACCTCGCGCAGCACGGCGAGGCCGTTCTCGGCGGTGGCCTCGTCGAGGGTGAGCGCCGGTTGGAGGCGGAAGCTCGGCGCATAGGCCATGGTGAGGAGCCCGCGCTGCACGCAGGCATCGAAGATGCGGCGCGTGACCGTGCGAGAGAGAGGCTCTTTGGTCTTCTTGTCGCGCACCAGCTCGACCCCGATGAAGAGGCCGCGGCCATTCACGTGGCCGACGAAGGGATAATCATCGACGAAGGCGCGGAGCTTCGTGAGCAGGGCGGCGCCGACGACACGGGCATTGTCGACCAAAGCCTCTTCGTCGATGGCCTCGAGGGCCGCGGCCCCGGCGGCGGCGGCGAGCGGATTGCCACCATAGCTCGACGACGATCCCGAGGGATTGGACCATGGTTTGGCGCGCGCGATGTCGTCGCGGGTGACCACGCCCGAGAGTGGGAATCCGCCGCCGAAAGCCTTGCCGATGGTGACGATGTCCGGGGTCACGCCGCTGTGCGAAATTCCCCAATATCGGCCGGTGCGGCCGAAGCCGGTGATCATCTCGTCGGCGATGAAGAGGGCGCCGAGCTCGTCGGCGACGTTGCGAATCGCGGGGAGGAAATCATCCGGCGGGACGACGTTGCCGGCGGTGCCTTGCATCGGCTCGGCGATGAAGGCCGCTATCGATCCCGCCGAAGCCATTTTGAGCTGCTTGCGCCCCATTTCTACGCAGGAAAGTCCGCAGGATGGGTAATCGAGCTTCAAAGGACAACGGTAGCAATCGGCATAAGGGATGAGGTGCGATCCAGGCACCATGGGGCCGAGGCCTTCTTTGAAGGTCGAGCCCATGAGCGAGAGCGCGCCCATCGTCTTGCCGTGAAAGCCGCCCCAGAAGCTCACGAATTCATGCTTGCCGGTGTGGCTCTTGGCCAGACGGAGCGCGCTCTCCACGGCCTCGGCGCCGCTCGAGTAGAGCTGAACGCGGTGGAGATCGAGCGCGGGCGCGTGGGCGGCGAGGCGTTCACACAGATCGACGCGCGCGACGGAGGTGAACGATCCGACGGAGGCGCGGGCCACTTGATCCGAAATGGCGCGCGTGACCCGCGGGTGCGCGTGGCCGAGCGCATTGACGCCGATACCACCGATGAAATCGAGGAAGGTGTTGCCGTCGACGTCGGTGACGGCGCTGCCTTCGGCGTGATCGACGGCGATGCCGGCCATCACGGCATAACCTTGCAAGCCCGGCGCGAGGTGCGCGTCCTCACGGGCGCGGAGGGCACAGCTCTTCGGACCGGGGATGATGGTGCGTAAATGGATCTTCTGATCCCGAGGCGCGCTCGGGCTCATGCACGATCCCGAGCGGCGGCCGGGCCGCGGAAGACGAAGTGTCGCTGCATGGGGAAGTTCCAGCACAAGCTGACCACCACGGCCACGATGGCGCGCGCCGGGAGGTAGCCCACGCCGAGCCGCACGTGCACGACGTATTCACCGAGAGCGTTGAGGCCCGCACTCGCCCCGGACACGAGCGCGTAACGCAGGGCCTGGCCCGCGATGTTTCCCTGCTCCGCTTCGAAGATCCAATGTCGCCCGAGCTGGAAGTTGGCGATGCCGCCCGCCGCGGCGCCGAGGAGGGTGCCGAGGACGGCGGAGATCCGGAGAAGCTCGACGGCAAGCACCATGACCCCGAAGTCGACGACGGTCGCGACGACGGAGCCGAGTTGATGGCGGCCGAGCAGCGCGAGCAGGCGGCGGGGGCGAGCAGGCGCGACGGCGACGACGGCGACAGTTTGCGAGGTGTCCGCGATCGCGTCGCGGGTTTCGAGCGGGGGCATGAAGAAGCTCAGCGCGATCCTTCGCGCACGACGTGAGGCGTTGGGGCGGGAGGAGGAGGGCGATGCGCGTCGCGCGCGGCGACGGCGCGCGTGATCGCCGCGAGGCGGCGCGCCGCGGAGACGTTGCCCACGATGGCCACGAGCGCAAGCGCGAAGAAGATGGGCGCGCGTCCGATCCACAGAGGAAGCGAAAAGCGCGCGGCGACGGCCGCGGCGATGGGGACGAAGACCACGCCGCCGCCGAGGTACACCGCGCGCTCCACGCGGCGCATGGCCCCGCGCGGAGACGCGACGCCGAGCGCCTCGGCCTT
Source organism: Minicystis rosea (assembly GCA_001931535.1). Classification (GTDB taxonomy): domain Bacteria; phylum Myxococcota_A; class Polyangia; order Polyangiales; family Polyangiaceae; genus Minicystis; species Minicystis rosea. Next base: position 11,681,908 of record CP016211.1, on the reverse strand, counting down.
GGCAGTGCCGTAGCTGACCATGAACGATGCGAGCAGCGCGAGGAGCGCGACCACGAGCCAGAGCGGCTCTTTGCGAAAGTAGATCGCGAGCGCCGCGAGGAAGGCAAACTCCTGGTAACGATCGACCGCGGCGTCGAAGACCTCGCCCGCGTCGGAGGCGGTCTCGTTCAAGCGCGCGACGATGCCGTCGAGCGCGTCGCAGAGCGTGGCGAGCGCGGTGAAGAGCGCGCCCACGCCGAAATGGCCGAGCGCGAGCGCGACCGCGGCGACGAGGCCGAAGCCGAGCGAGAGGAGCGTGACGCCGTTGGCGGTGAGGCCGATGGCCGCGACGATGCGGGCCATCGGCATGAGGCCGAAGTAGCCGGCCTCCATCGCGCCTTTGCCGAGGAGCGCCGAGGATCCCGCTTCGTCGATGCGCGCGTGATGGAGCGCGCCCCCGCGGGCGACGCGGACCGCATAGGCCAGCACGACGGCGGCGATGACGACGAGGAGGCCGATGGAGCAGCCGAGATCGATCACGGCGACGCGCCCCCGAGGGGCAGCTCCTGCGAGCCGCGCTCCGCCGACACGTACGCCGTGGTGATGAGCTCGACGCAGCGAAGCGAGGCTTCGGCCTCGGGGCCGACCCAGGCGCCGTCGTCGATGGCGCGCACGAACTGCTCGAAGAGCGAGCGGAACCACACGGCGTGGCTCGCATCCATCCAGTCGGAGGCGATGCGCTCGCGCTGCGTCTGCCACGCGGTGGCGCCGTCGCGCGGGGCGCGCACGATGGTCTCCACGTCGTCGTCCTCGACGCGGATGGCGCCGTGCTCCCCGTGGATCGTGTAGATGACCCGGCGCATCCCCGCGGTCCACGTGAGGTGCGCCGTCGCCGTGCCGCCGGGGAACGTGATGGCGCAGGCGAGGTTGTCCTCCGTGTCGAAGGCGCCGAGCGTCGACATCTTCGCCGTGATGGCCGTGGGGAAGCCGCCCAGCCAATCGAAGGCCAGGTAGAACGTGTGGCTCCCGTGATCCATGGCGATGCCGCCGCCGGAGTAGCGCTTCTCGCGGCGCCAATCCGTGCGCCATTCAGGGACGCCTTTGGCGTGCGTGTCGCGGAAGGTCTGCAACGTGACGAGCGACACGCGGCCCACCACGCCCGCGTCGAGGATGCGGCGCACCGCGCGGACGACGGGCGCGTGCTTGTAGTTGTGGCAGGGGAAGACGACCCGCTCCGCGCGGCGCGCGTGATCGAGGACCGCGCGCGCGTCGCCGAGGGTGGTGGTGAGGGGCTTCTCGCAGAGCACGTGGAGCCCGCGATCGAGCGCGGCGTGCGCGATCTCCGCGTGCGCCGAGGGCGGCGTGCAGACGTCGACGAAGTCGATCCGTCCCGCTTCCTGCGCGAGGAGCTCGGTGTGGTTTTCGTAGATGCGCACGCCGGGCAGATCGGCGCGGGCGCGCTCGCGCCGGGCCGCGCAGACGTCGGCGACGGCGACGATTTGGAAGGGTGCGTTCTCGGACGGAAACGAGGCGTATGCAGGGAGGTGGCCCCGCGCTGCGATGAAGCCGTAGCCAATCACCGCTCCGCGCCGGGCCACGCCCGCATTAGCCATGGCCTTCTCCCGCCAAGCCACGAAGCGTCTCGTGGAGCGTGGCTTGCTGGACGAACAGGTCGTGCTCGGGATGGCGGCCGGGCGGGCTCATGGGGCTCTTGAAATAGAAGCTCAACCACTCCTGCATTCCGTGCAGGCCGGCGCGCTGCGCGAGATCGAGGAGGAGCGCCAAGTCCAGGACGATGGGCGCCGCGAGGATCGAATCGCGACAGAGGAAGTCGATCTTGATCTGCATCGGGTACCCGAGCCACCCGAAGAAATCGATGTTGTCCCAACCCTCTTTGGCGTCGCCGCGCGGCGGGTAGTACTCGATGCGGACTTTGTGGAACATCTCCCCGTACAGCTCGGGGTGGCTCTTGGCGTCGAGGATGTGCTCGAGCACGCCCAGCTTGGAAACCTCCTTGGTGAGGAAGGAGGCGGGATCGTCGAGCACCTCGCCGTCGCGGTTGCCGAGGATGTTCGTGGAGAACCACCCGCGCAGACCGAGCACGCGCGCCGCCAGCATGGGGGCGATGACGGTCTTCATCATCGTCTGACCGGTCTTGAAATCCTTCCCGGCGAGGGCGACGGCGTGCTCGCGCGCGAGGTCCCACGCGGCGGGGAAATCGACGCCGAGGTGCGGCGCGCCGTTGGCGAAGGGCACGCGCTCCTTGATGCACGCCCACGCGTACATCTGCGCGTTGGAGATCTCGGGCGCGTTGTTGGCGAGGCCCTCTTCGAAGGCGCGGATCGACTGGTGCGCGGGGCCGGGCTGGAGGTGAACCTCGGTCGAGCCGCACCACACGGCGACGGCGCGATCACAGCCGTGGCTCTTGATGAAGTTGCGGATGTCGGCGCGGAGCTGCTCCACCATGTCGGCCTTGGAAGGGGCCGACTTGATGTGCGTGCCGTGCAAGCGACGCACGTACTCGGGATAGAAGACGCCCGGCATGGGGCGCACGCGGCTCAGCTCTTCGCGGATGGGCTCGAGGTGCCGGGGCTCCAGCACCTCGGCGTGCGTCGCCGCCTCGAGCGCGTCGTCGGGGAAGATGTCCCAGCCGCCGAACTCCAGGTCCTCGAGCCCGGCGAGCGGGACGTGGTCCTTGATCTTGACGACGCGATCGCCGTCGAGACGGAGCGTGCCGAGCTGGGTGAGCGAGCCGATGGGCTTGGCCAGGCCGCGGCGCGCGAGCATGACGCCGGCGATGGTGGTCGTGGCGACCGCGCCCATGCCGGGCAAGAGGACGGCGAGCTTGCCGTGGGGGGTGGACAATGTCTGGGATCTCTTCACGCTTGGTGCTCCGCGGCGGTTGCTCGGCGCGGGTCCCGTCTGCGCGTGAACGCAGCGCGGCGTTTTGGCGCGCCGGAAGGGCGGGAAACTAGGGTTCCGCGCGTGCGGTCGCAAGGACCTCGAACGCGGCTTTGTGCCCGAAATGGTGCGGCGGAGTTTACGCGCTGGTCGTGGACTTCGAGGGAGTAGGGGAGCCGGGTTGCACCCGACAAGGGGGAAGCAGTGACTCTGGTAGGACGGGTCACGTTGAACAGCTCACGCTCGACACCGACGGGCAGCTTGTTGACTACTCCTTCTTCCGGGTCGGCGCAAAGCACAGGCACGTTCCAAACGTGAGGAACATCGGGGTCCCGTCCGACCCGCGCTGCACGGGACCGGTAAACGCTGCTTCCACCCCTATCCAGTGGGCGCGCTCATTATCGGTACGTATCGGGCTCGGTGCCGTGCGCCGGCGAGATCCGCGGGAGAGCGACTGGCACGAGGGCTGCTGAAAGGGTCGGCGTCGAGCACGTCAGCGGCGCGCACGGGCCCATCCCAATCGGTGGTGCGCGTCCCGCACATCGGCGGCCCGACAGCTTCCGGGTTCGACTCCCGGACCGCTTCAAAGGCGGCTGCGTGGTTGCAGCACTTGGCTCATACCCAGGCACGTTCGACAGCACATCGCCGGTCGGGCCGGCGCCCCGAGTCCTCGTCGACGGCGCGACGCATGTCGCGCCGAGCCGAGGGCGACGCGAATCCGCTCTGCGGATCGAAGCAGAAGTCTTGCTTGGATCCCCGCGGCTCCGCACAGGGGCGCCCGCCCGATGGCACTTTTCTCCGCTCGCACGGCGAGCGGCCATCAGGAGCTTCCCGATGCCTCGCACCATCATCCTTCACGATCACGAGCGTGGTCTCCTCATCCGCAGCGGTCGCGTGGTGGCGTGGCTCGAGCCGGGCCGTCACCGGCTCTGGAGCCGCCACACCGAGGTTCGCAAGATCGATCTCGACGCTGCGGCCATACCCCTCACACCCGAGCTGCGCGCCGTCGTGCCGCCGGGCGCGGCCGAGGAGATCGAGGTCTTGCACCGCCAGATCGCGCTCGTGACCGTCGACGGTCGCCCGGCGACCTGTCTCTTGCCCGGCCGGTGGCTGCTCTGGCAGCTGCGCGCCGAGGTGGACGCGGAGATCGTGTCGACGGCGCCGGTGCTGGCGAACGATCACGTGCCGGCCGCGTTCCGCGCGCTGGTGCCGGGCACGCAGCTCATCACCGCGACCGTGGGGGCGCACGAGCGCGCGCTGATCTACGTGGACGGCGCGCTCGACCGCGTGGTCGGCGAGGGCGCGTGGGCCTTCTTCACCGCGGATCGAAGCGTGTCCATCACGCGCGTGGATCTGCGCGAGCGCGAGATCCAGATCGTCGGTCAGGAGGTGATGACCGCCGACAAGGTGACGGTGCGCCTCAACCTGGTGGTGAAGATGCGCATCACCGACGCGGAGAAGAGCGTGCGCGAGGTGGCTTCGATCGACGCGGCGCTCTACACCGAGGCGCAGATGGTGGCGCGGCGGTGGGTCGCCGGCGCGACGGTCGATCAGCTCCTCGAGCGACGCGGCGACGCGCGGGCCGCGATGCGCGCCGAGCTGCGCGAGCGAGCTGCCGGATGGGGCGCGGACGTCGTGGAGATGGATCTGAAGGACATCGTGCTGCCGGGCGAGATGAAGACGATCCTGAACCAGGTGATCGAGGCCGAGAAGCGCGCAGCGGCCAACGTGATCCTCCGGCGCGAAGAGACGGCAGCGACGCGCTCGCTGATGAACACGGCGAAGCTCCTCGAGCAGAGCCCGACGCTGCTGCGCCTCAAGGAGCTGGAGGCGTGGAAGGACATCGCCGAGAAGGTGGACCACCTCACATTGGTCGCGACGCCGCAGGAACTGGCCTCGCGGCTTACCATCCCTGGCTCGGGCCGGTAGCGCGGCATCGAGCGCGCGATCGAGGTGGGCGCGCTTCGAGCGAGCGCGCCCACCCCATCGCGCCGATCTTGACCGACGCAACGCATGGGCGGATGCTCGACGCGCCTATGGAACCTCGGCCTGCGCCACCTACTGCGCAGCCCGCTGGGAGCGGACTGACACGAGGGTACTCGATCAGGGTCGCCTCGCGGCTCACCTCGATACCCGCCGAGACGTTGCGCATGTGGGAACGCCGTTACGGGTTCCCCGCCCCCGGCCGCGATGACAGCGGAGTGCGTCTCTACACGGACGACGACGTGGAGCGGCTCCGCTTGGTGGCACGCGCGCTCAAGGCTGGATATCGCGTGGGTGAGGTCATCGCGCGCGATCGCGCCGAGCTGGAGAGCACGCTCGGCGCCTCACGCCACCTCCAAGCCGAGCCGGCCAGTCAGGTGCCCAACGTGTCATCGATCGTCGCGGCGCTCGCGCGCGACGACGTGGCCGAGATCCGCGCATCGCTGCGCCGCGCGTTGCTCGCGCTGGGGCCGCGCGGGTTCGTCGTGGATCTGGCGGGCCCGCTCTGCACCGCAGTGGGCGACGCGTGGGCGCGCGGCGAGGTGGCCACGCGACAAGAGCACGTCTTCACCGAGCAGCTCACATCGCAGCTCCGCCTCGTGCTCACGGCCTACGAGTACGTGGAGCGACCGCCGGTGGTGCTGCTCGTCACGCTGCCTGGAGAGCAACACGCGCTCGGCCTGGAGATGGCGGCGGTGTACCTCTCGTCGGGCGGCGCCTCGCCGCGATTGCTCGGGCCCGATCTGCCGCCCGAGCAGATCGCCGACGCCGCGCGCGCGCTCTCGGCGGACGTGATCGGGCTGTCGGTGAGTCTCGGCAGCGAGCCGCGCGCGACCTCGCGCCATCTCCGGCGCCTGCTGCGCGCGGCGCCGCGGCGTTGTCGGATTTGGGCCGGCGGCGCGGGGGCGCCGAGCCTCGACGTGCAGGACGAGATGTTCGAGGTGGTTCCTTCGTGGAGCGCGTTCGACGAGATGCTCATCGCGCTCGGGCGTTGAGCCGCGGAAACACGCAGCGACGATCTCGATGACGGCGCGCGGTCAGCGCGCGTGCGTAAGGCGCTTGCCGACGCGCGCGGACTCGCGGGCGCGGAGGTCGATGCAGAGCTCTGACTTTTCGAGCGCGTGCACGATGGCGCGCTCGCCGCCTTCGGTGCCCTTCAAGGCTTCGTTGAAGAAGGCGGACGCGTCCTCGAGCGTGCGCGCTTCGCAGATGGTCTCGACGGCGCTGACGAGCCGGCTGACCGCGAAATCAGGCATTTTTCCGCGCAGCTCGCCGAAGCGATCCTTCACCCACGCGAGGACGATGGGCCGCGCGGCGGGGCGGGCCAAGGCCGCTTGGAAGACGTGGAAGCCGTCCTGCACCTTGAGCGACTCGGCGAACGTTCGATCGAGCCCGCGCCGGAGCAACGTCGGATCGGCGAAGCCGCCGAGCGCGCTCACGGCGGCGAGCCGATCTTCCGGGTTCTTCGCGCGCTTCGCGGCCGCGAGCAAGGCCTCGAAGCGACGCTCACCGGCGGCGCGCGATCCGGCGCGGAGCGCGACCCCCGCGATGTCGGCCGGCACCTTGCGCGGATCGACCAGCCACGCGAGCGCGCGCTTGTCGCCCTCACCGAGGACCCAGGCGTCGTCGCCGAGATCGGCGAGCGCCGAGAACGCGCTCACGCGGAGGAGGCGGCGCTCGTCGGGCTCGCCTTTCTTCGGATCGAAGCCCAGCTCGCGCGCGGTCGGGCCCAGCGTCTTGGTGACGAACGCGCGGAAGGCCGGCCGGCTCTCGTCGTCCACGAGCGCGCGGCTCACGTGCGCGAGCGTGGCCGCCATCTGATCGACGACGCGCCGATCGCGCTCGCCGCGCAGCGCTTCGAGGACGTCGAGGAGCGCGTCGGCCTGGACGTCGCCGCTCTGCACGAGCGCCCACGTGTCCGCGAGGAGGCCGATGCGCTCGGCCGTCGTCAGCGATCGCGCGGCCCGCGTGAGCGCGCGCAGGCCCGCGGGCGGGAGCGCGAAGTGGAAATAGCCGTGCTCGTCGGCGTTGGGATAGATCCACTTCGGACAGTGCCCCGGCGCGAGCGGGAGCTCGATCTCGGCGGGCTTGCCTTCGGACAGGCCGCACGCGGGCTCGGCCTGTGAGCCGCCTTCGTAGGCGATGCAGATCGGGATGGCCCACGTGCGCTCGGGGCCCGCGCCGCGGCGCGCGCGGTAGGGCTCCTGCGTCACGCTCACGCGCGGGGCCTCGCCGGCCTTGCACGAGAGCTCGGCGCGCACGAGCGGGACACCCGGTTGATCGAGGAACGTGGTGGCCACCTTGGCCACGTCGCGGTTCGCGGCGTGGCCGAGCGCGGTCCAGAGATCGGCGGCCGTGGCGCTGCCGAAGGCGTGCGTCTTCACGTAGCCGCGCAGCCCGTCGCGGAAGGTGTCGGGGCCGAGCCACGCTTCCAACATGCCGAGCACGGCCGCGCTCTTGTCGTAGGTGACGTCGTCGAAGGCGTCCTCGGCGTCGGCGCTGCCCGCGACCGCTTGGCGCACGGCGCGGGCCGAGTCGAGGCCGTCGAGATCCATCACCGCGAGCTTGGCGCGCAGCGCATCCATGCGCGCGCCCGTGGCCGGACGCCACGTGTCGAGGACCTTGGCTTCGATCCAGTTGGCGAAGCCCTCGTTGAGCCAGAGGTCGTCCCACCAGCGCATGGTCACGAGGTTGCCGAACCAGTGGTGCGCGATCTCGTGCGACACCGAGGAAGCCATGGCGCGCCGGGCTTCGGCGCTCGACGTGCGCGGATCGAGGAGGACGAGATCCTCGCGGAAGGAGATGAGCCCCGCGTTCTCCATGGCGCCGAAGCCGAGCTCGGGCACGGCCACGAGATCGAGTTTGGGGAAAGGGAACGGGCGATCGAAGTACGCGGCCAACAGATCGATGTGCGCGGCCGCGGCCTCGAGCGCGAGCCCGCCGAGCTCGGCCCGCCCGCTCGACGCCACGAGCCGGAGCGGCACGTTCGACTTCGTGGCCTGCCGCGTCTCGAACGGGCCCACGGCGAGCGCAAAGAGATACGTCGGCAGAGGCGGCGTGGTCGCGAAGCGGAACTTCACGCGACGGCCTTCATCGGTGTCCTCGCGCGCGACCTCGGGCGTGTTGGCCATGACGACGTTGCCCTTCGGCGTCGTCACTTCGAGATCGAAGGGGACTTTGAAGCCGGGCTCGTCGAAGCAGGGGATCACGCGCCGCGCATCGGTCGGCTCCGACTGCGTGAAGGCGTAGTACGAGTCGTCTTCCTTCACGCGGAACAGGCCGCTCATGCGGCCGCCGAAGGGTGCGGCGTAAGCGATCCGCAGCTCGGCTTTGCCGGCGGGGACGGGCTCCGCCAGCGCGACCACGAGCTCGTCCGGCGCCTCGCGTCCCGCGGCCATGCGCGTGGTGGCGTCCGCGGTGATGCGCTTGCCGGAGGCCACGACCTCGACGCTCTTGATCCCGAGGTCGCGGGCGTGAAGCACGATGGCGCGCGTGGGCTCGGGGACGTCGAGCGCGATGGTGACGCTCCCGGAGAAGCGATCGTTGGTGGGATCGACGGCGAGCGCGACCGAGTACCGCACCGGCCGCGCCGTCTCCGGCAAGCGGCCGGACGGGAGCGGCGGAGGCGCCGGCGCGACGACGGGCGCCGTCTCGACGGGGCTCGGGACGCGCGTGCGATCGCCGTCCAGGAAGCATCCGCTCGCAATCGCCGCGAACGCGATGAGCGCCGGCCCGAGCAACGTGGGCCGCGACCGACCTCCGAACGTCATGCGAGCGTCAGGGTCCAAGCCTTTCATTTCGCGGTCAAGAGCCGCGTGCGCGATCGCGATTCAGTGTCCGTGGAGATCGCGGCCTGCACTGCATTGTTACCACCCTGCTTTCCGCGGCGGCGCATCGTGCTATCCCAGCGCCCGTGACGAACCTCCTCTCGCACCTCCGGCGCGCGCGCCGCGTGCTCACGGCCCTCGGCCTCGGGCTCGGCATCGTCGCGGCCACCTCCGCCGCGACCGCGCAGCCCGCCAAGAAGAGCAAAGGGAAAAGGCCTGCGGCGCAGAAGCAGGACAAAGGCGCCAAGGCGAAAGGCGGCAAGGGCGCTGCCAAAGCTGCGCCTTCTGCCAAGGCGCCGGTCGCCAAGGGCGCGACCGATCAAGGCGGCAAGCGCCTCGAGCTGACGATCCCCGTGCAGCGCCTCACGCTGGAGAACGGGCTGCGCGTGGTGATCAACGTCGACCACACCTCGCCCACGGTGGCGGTCGCGGTCACCTACGACGTGGGCTCGCGCAACGAGGAGCGCGGGCGCAGCGGCTTCGCTCATCTCTTCGAGCACATGATGTTCCAAGGGAGCCGCAACGTACCGAAGGGCGATCACTTCCGCTTGGTGCAAGGGCACGGCGGCACGCTCAACGGCACCACCAACGCCGATCGCACCAACTACTTCGAGGTGCTCCCGGCCAACGAGATTGCGCTCGGGCTCTGGCTCGAAGCCGATCGGATGCGCTCGCTCGACATCAGCCAGGAGAACTTCGAGAACCAACGCAAGGTCGTGCAGGAGGAGTATCGCATGCGCTACTCCAACGCGGCCTATGCCATGAGCGGGCTGCGCCTCGACGAGCTCGTCTATCAAGGGCACTGGCCTTACGAGCACTCGACCATCGGATCGATGGCCGATCTCGACGGCGCCAAGCTCGAGTGGGTGCGCGATTTCCACGCGACGCACTACGGGCCGAACAACGCGGTGCTCGCCATCTCGGGCGACATCGAGCCGAACGAGGCCGTCGCGCTCGTGCACAAGTATTTCGATTCGATCCCGAAGATCGAGGTCGCGGCCTTCCAGGACGCGCCGCTGCCCGAGCAGACGAGCCAGCGCACCGCGGTGGTGAAGGACGACCACGCGCGGAGCCCGTCGGTTCTCTATGGTTGGGCCATCCCGCCGGCGCGCGACGCCGATCACTATGCGCTGCAGATGGCGGGCATCATCCTCGCCGACGGCGAGAGCTCGCGCCTCCATCAGCTCCTCGTGCGCGACAAATCGGTGGCGCAGCACGTGTCCGCCGGCGCGCGCGGGCGGCGGGGGATCGACGTCTTCCACGTGGACGCGGAGCTCGCCGACGGCGCCAAGATCGCCGACGTGGAGCGGATGATCGAGACCGAGATCAAGACGCTCGCGACGCGCGGGCCCACCGACGCGGAGGTCGAGAAGGCGCGCCGGCAGGTGGAAGCGGGCCTCGTGCTCGGCCTGCAATCGAACCTCTCGCGGGCGCGCCGGCTCGGGGAGTACGAGGTGTATTGGGGCGACGCCAACCTGCTCGCGGGCGAGCTGCCGCGTTACTTCGCGGTCGGCAAGGACGACATCAAGCGCGTGGTCGACAAACACCTCGGGCCCACGCGCCGCACGCTCGTCGAGACGGTGCCGCTCGATCACGGAGACGCGAAGGAAGGCGCGGGCAAGCCCGCCGCCGCGAAGCCCGCAGCCGCAAGCGCGAAGAAGGCCGGCGACGTCGCCAAGCACAAGAAGAAGAAGTGATGCGAACGAGAACCATCTCCCTCCTCGGCGCCGCCGTCGCCTTCGTCCTCGGATCCGGGTGCGCCGGTGCGCCGCCGCCTCCGCCGCCCGAGCCGCCCGTCGCCGCGCCCGAGCCGCCGCCGGACGCAGGCCCGCCGCCGCGCGAGCAGCCGCCCGCCTCGGGGCAGGCGAAGCCCTTCCGCTTCCCCAAGGTGGTTTGGTCCGAGCTGCCCAATGGCCTCAAGATCGCGACCATCCCGAGCACGGCGCTGCCCGTCGTGCAGATTCGCGCAGTCGTCCTCGGCGGTCGCGCCGCCGACGGTGAGAAGCCCGGCCTCGCCGCGATCACCGCCTCGCTGCTCAAGGACGGCGGCGCGGGCAACATGTCGAGCCGCGATCTCGTCACGCGCATCGAGTCGCTCGGATCCGATCTCTCGATCGGGACCGGCTTCGACGCGAGCGTGCTCGATCTCGCGGTCACGCGCGATCACCTCGGCGAGGCGATGGATCTGCTCGGCGCCGTGATGACCAAGCCGCAGATGGCGCAGGCCGAGCTCGACAAGCTGAAGAAGCGCCAGATCGAGCGCCTCTCCGACGCGGCGCGGACCAATGGATCGTGGGGCGCGCTCATGGTGCTCCATCGCGATCTCTTCGCGCTCCCGAGCGAGCAGCACCCGTACGCGACGTACAGCCCGACGACGAGCAACGTGCAGCAGATCACGGTCAACGACTGCCGCGCCTTCCATCGCAAGTTCTTCGTGCCCAAGAACGCCTTCGTGGTCGTCGCCGGCGACACCACGCCCGAGGCCGCGAAGGCCGCGGTGAGCAAGGCCTTCGGCGGGTGGAAGGGCGGCGACGCGCCGGTCATCTCGTTCACCGATCCCAACCCGCCCGAGGCGCGCAAGATCACGCTCGTCGATCGACCCAAGTCGTCGCAGAGCGACGTCTACGTGGCGAGCTTCGGCCCCGAGCGCGCATCGAAGAATTGGGCCGCGTTCGCCGTGGCCAACCAGATCCTCGGCGGCGGCGTCTCCGGCCGGCTCTTCCTCGACATCCGGGAGAAGCAGTCGCTCGCCTACGGCACGCGCTCGGGCATCACCGAGCTCGCGCACGGGCCTTCGGTGATGTCGGCGTACGCGGGCACGCAGACCGCGAAGACCGGCCTCGCGCTGCGCGGTCTCCTCGAGCACCTCGAGCGTCTCTCGCAGACCGCGCCCGAGAGCGGCGAGGTCGAGATCGCCACGCGCTACCTCGCCGACTCGTTCTCGGTGAAGCTCGAGACCATCGGCGCCGTCGCCGCCGAGCTCGCGCAGCTCCGCATTCATGGCCTGCCCGACGACTACGACGACGGCTATCGCAAGGAGCTCTCCGAGATCACCGCGCCGCTCGCGCTCAAGGCCGCGAGCGACCATCTGCGCAGCGGTCACGAGGTGATCGTGGTGGCCGGCGACGCGGCCGTGATCGGCCCGATGCTCAGCCACTTCGGCGAGGTGAAGGTGGTCGATCCGACCAAGGACTTCGCCCGCGTGCGATCCATTCCCATGGATGCCAATGCGCCGCTCGAGGTCCCGCGCGAGGCGGGCAAGTAGGCATGCGCGGCACGCTGTCCGAGGCGTGCCGCATCCTGCAACACGGTGCGTGAAGGGCGCGCGGCCCGAGGCGTTGCAGCGTGCAAGAGTTGGTACCGCGAGCCGATCGCGCGTACTAGGATGCCCGTCATGCAGGCGCTTTCGGTAAGCGGCATCCGCGCCTTCGCCGCCGCGGCGAGCGTCCTCGCGGCGCTCGTCGCGATGCCCTCGCTGCCCGCGCACGGCGCGCCGCCCAAGGCCGCGAAGCACGGGAAGAAGCCTGCCAAGCACAAGGCCGACAAGAAGAAGACCGTCGCGCAGAAGAAGAAGCCGCCGCCTCCACCGCCGCTCGACGGCACCTCGTACGACTACGATTACGACGGCAAGGCCGACGGCCATCCGGAGCGACGCTGGCTCGCGCGTGTCTTCGTGCATCGCAAGGCGGCCGCGCTCTCCGGGCAGGCGTTGCCCGTGCTCGTGTTCCTGCACGGCCTCAACGGCGAGAAGATCAAACATCGATGGATGGGCGGCGGGCAGGAGGGCGACATCCGTCGCATCGCCTCCGAGATGATGGAGGCCGGCAGCATCCCGCCCATCCTCGTCGCGGCCCCGAGCTCCATCGATCCCAACACCATCGCCAACGCCGGCTCCGCGTGGCCGTCGTTCGATCTCGATCTCTTCCTCGACCGCACCATCGAGCGCCTCGGCTCGGCCGCGACGCTCGATCGCGGCCGCGTCCTCGTCGCGGGTCACTCGGGCGGCGGCTGCAACATCCGCGGTGGCCTGGCCTCGGCGCTGCGCGCGCCGGGCACGCCGGTGCTCGCGGGCTTCTCCATCGACACTTGCATGCTCCTCGATCTCGCCAAAGATCTGGCCCACACGCGCCCGACCACGCACGTCGTCGTCTCGTGGCAGAGCATCAGTTGGCCGGAGCGCGAGTTCACCGGCTTTTCCAACCACTTCAAGCGCGAGGTGAAGAAGTCACCGCCTGCGCCCGGCGTGCTGCGCGAGCTCGATTACGAGCAACCCAACGTCCCCGGCGTCCACGACGCCATGGTCCCCATCACGCTGCGCAAATACCTGCCCCGCATCCTCGGCCCCGGCGAGCCCCCTGCCCCGCCTGCAGCGGATGCGGGCGCTCCCGCTGCCACCGACGCCGGCGCCCCGACCACCGGCGACGCCGGCTGATCCCACACTCATGCCCTCGCGCGCCGGTGCGCGCCGAGCAGCCCACTCTTCACAGCACGCCTCGCCGGGTCGATCCCCTCTCTCGACCATGCTTTGCGCGCGCTGGGCACGCCCGCTCGGCAAAGCCCTGACCTCGATCCCGGGATGATGCCTATCCCACCTCTCCTCATCCCACCTCGAAGCATCGATTGGGGCAAAGCGATCTTCGCCCCTCGGCGTCGCCTTCTCCCCTTCTCCGCGCCGGTGCCGGCAATGCCCTGGTCGGCGGCTCCCATCGCACCGCGACCGGCATGGGCTGCGTCCGCGGGCTCTTCCCGCGCGGCTCCCGATCGTCGATGCTCGCTCTTCGCATGAGCGACGAGCCCCGCGTTTGGGATCGATTCGATGACGTCCTGGCGCCGCCGCCGGATCCGGCGCTCCCCGAGATCGTCTTCCTCGCAGGCTTCCTCGGCTTGCACCTTGCGCGGCCCAGCGGGGAGCGCGTGTGGCTCACGCCCGGTCAGTTCGCGCTCGGCGACGTGGCGCGTGCGCTCCGCTTCGATTCGGGGGCGGAGCCGCTCTGGCCCGATGGGCTCAATCACATCGTCTATCGCGACATGGTGACGGACTTGCGCCGCGCCGGCTTTGCCGTGCACGCGCTCAATTTCGATTTTCGCAAATCGGTGCTCACCATCGCCGAAGAGCTGCGCGTGGCCCTCGAGGCGCTGGGGCCCAATCGTCGCTTCGTCTTCGTCTCGCATTCGATGGGCGCGCTCGTCGCCGCCGTCTATCCCCATGTCGACAGCGCCTGGCAGAGCCGCATCGAGCGCTCGATTTTCCTCGGCGGCCCGCTGGCCGGCACCTTCGAGGTCGTCGACGCCGGCATCGGGGTCCACTCCATCATTCGTCGCCTCGCCATCCTCTCGCTGCGCAACGACGCCGCCGACTACGCGGCTTGCATGCGCACGTGGCCGGCCCTCTACGACATGCTGCCGGATCCGGCTTGGTTCAAAGGCGGTGACGCGGCCTTCGAGGACAGCCATTGGCCCGCGGCCATGAAGCCCTCGTCACGCTTGCTCGAGGCCGCGCGCCGCACCCGCGAGAAGCTCGTGACCTCACCGCTCTTCGGCGCCGTGCCCTGCGCCCAGCTCCTCTCGCTGCGCTTCGCCACCGCCGACACCTATGCAGATGGCCGCATCGCCTCTGCCCCCGGGGCCGCGCCCGGCGACGGCACCGTGGCCGCGCGCACGGCGACCTTCGGCGGCATCCCGGCCTATCGCGTCGATCTCCCGCACACGCTGATTCCCCTGGATCCCAAGGCGATCCGCGGCGTCATCGAGCTCGCCAAGACGGGTGTGACGAGCCTCCCCGGCGTGACGCCGAGCGAGGTTTCGGGCCGCGCCCGAGACGGCGAGCCGACGCTCGAAGACATCATGTCTTCTTATGCCATCACCGAGCTCACCCGCGCGCCTCGAGATGGCCTGTCGCTCCTTCACGTGTGTTGGCTCTTGGGTCCGGGCGCGTGGTGGTGAAGGCAGCGCGGCTCACGAGACGCCGGGCAGCACGGCCCAAAAGCGCGAGCCGCGGCCGGGCTCCGAGCAGACACCGACCTGCCCGCCGTGGGCCTCCACCAGCCTTCTGACCGTCGCGAGACCGAGGCCGAGGCCCGCGCCGTGATCGCTCCGGCGCACGTAGGGCTCGAAGATCGTCACTTGATCGTCCGCCCGGATCCCCGGTCCCGTGTCCTCCACTTCGAAGCGCACGTCGGATCCCAGCTCGGCGCTGCGCACCGTCACGCGGCGCTCCTCTCCGCCGTCGATGTATTTGATGGCGTTCTGCACCAGGTTCGCGAGCACGCTCCGCAACACGCCGGCGCTGCAGCGCACGGCGCGCGAAGAGCCGACCTCCACCCTGAGCTCCACGCGCGCCGACTCCGCGATGGGCTCGAAATCGTCGGCCACCTCGCGCAGCACCGCGGGCGCGTCGGCCCGCGCGTTCTGCGGCGGCGACGCTCCGGCGCGCGCGAAATCGAGCAGATCGCTCACCGTCTGGCGCACGCGGGAGAGGCTCGCCGCGGCGCGCGCCACCATGGAGTGGATGCGCCCGTGCTCCGACGTGGCCAGGTAAGGCTCGGCGGCGCCGAGCGCGAGGCTCACGCTCATCAGCGGGCTCAAGAGATCGTGGGCCACGCGCCCCGCGAACGCCTCCAGCTCCACCATGCGCAGCTCGAGCTGCCGCCGGCTCTCCGCGCCGCTCGCGGCCGCGGTGCGCACCACGCGATAGGCCGCGAGCAACGACAGTGACGTCGCGAGCACACACAGGGTCTCGAGCGCCAGCACGCCCGGCAAGAGCCCGTTCCGCATCGTCAAGAGCTGTCCGCTCGCCCGCATCAACATGTCTGCGTTCAAGCTCGCGGCCGCGAAGAGCACGCTGTTGAGCTGGCTCACCTGATGATCGAGCGTGTGAGACAGCTCCTCGTTCCGCTCGACCGTCGACTCCGTGGTGTTGCGGATGCGATCGGCCACGACCTCGAAACGATCCAGCGTTTCGGCGAGCTGCAGGCGCACCTCGGCTTCGCTGGGATCGTCCGGACGGAGAACGTAGCGACGGATGTAATCGCGCAAATCCCTGCGGGTCGCGTCGATTTCCACGTCGATCACGCCGAGCGCATCGGGCGACGCGCGCATGCGATCGCGGAGGAGCCCTTCCAGCCGGCTGAGTCGCACGCTGGCGGCCTCGAGCTCGACGACGCTGGGCGCCGTGTCGCCGACGATGACCTCGTGCACCTGCGTCAGCGTGCCCGAGCCGCGCGCGAGCAACAACACCAGCCCGACGAGCCCCACCAACATCGCTATGAGCGAGCCCATGAGCAGCGGAAACAACCGGGCCAGCTCGCCGTGGTTGGTTGTCGTCCCCTTGCGTCCGGTCGGCTCCATCACGCCTCGCATCCTGGGGCTCGGCCTCGATCTTCGGCAGTCCCCGACCTTCGATCCAGCCTTCTGCTTACGTCGCGCGGACGTGAACGCCTCGCCGCCCTTCGCGCACCGACGTCCCTCTCCGTACCCGGCAATACGAGGAGCACCGGATGGGAGAGGCGTTGAAACCGTTCCATGAAGGTTTCCCCCGGCGTACGGGGCGAGCAATGCCCGGCGTCCGATTTCTTCCTCGCGTCACCCGGAATCGACTTCCTCCAGAGAGGCGCTGATGTCGCTGACGACTGACCTCTACGCGCGCGTCACGAAGCCCGGACACCTTCTCCGCGCACGGTCCCCGGGTCCCGAAGCGTGGCGCGGCGCGGCCTTGGGCCTCGGCCTCGGCGCCTGCGCGAGCTTCGTCGTGAAGCTCTCGACCATGGCCTTCGATCGCTTCAGCACCGTTTATGCGGCGCTCTACATGGTCCCTCTCGGCGTCATCACCGCCGCGCTGGCGAGCGCCGTGCTCCTCCTCGTCGTGCGCGTGCTCGGCGCCCTCCCCCCCGGTTTTCGGCGCGTGCTCACATGGAGTCTCGGCCTCCTCTATTTCAAAGTCTTCACGGGCACGCTCTCGGAGCGCGTGGTCTCCGTCCTCGTCATGACGGTCGCCACCGCGCTCGCCGGCGGCGGGCTCCTCACGTTGCTGCGCCCGCGTGTCCCGGACACCACCCGTGTCCGCAAAGCCATCTCGATCCTCGCCGCCGTCACCGGCCTCGTCATGCTCGCCGGCTTCATCACCTTTCTCCGCAGCGACGGCCGTGACGACCGCCCCGTCATCGACGCCGCCGCCATGAGCCGTGTCACGATTGCCGAGCTCGATCTGCCCGATCCCTCGGCCCGCGGCCCCTACGGCGTTCGCTTCCTGACCTACGGAAGCGGCACCGATCGCCGCAGACCCGAATACGGAAAGGGCGCCGCGCTCCGCACGCGCCCTGTCGACGGCCGCCCTTTCTTCGAAGGTTGGCAGGGCGGATTCGAGGGCTGGGCGCGCACCCGATATTGGGGCTTCGGCCCCGGACAGCTCCCGCTCAATGCACGTGTCCATTATCCCGACGCGCCCGGCCCGCACCCGGTGGTCGTCATCGCGCACGGCGCCCACCCCATGGAAGAAGCCTCCGAGCCCGGCTACGACTACCTCGGCGAGCACCTCGCCAGCCATGGTTACGTCTTCGTCTCCGTCGATCAAAACTTCCTCAACTCCGGCATCGTCGGCGGCCAGGTGGTGCGCGAGAACGCGGCGCGCGGCTTTCTCCTGCTCCAGCACCTCCGCGCGCTCCGCGGCTTCTCCGAGGCCCCAGGAAACCCGCTCTCCGGCCTGCTCGATCTCGATCACGTCGCGCTCATGGGCCACTCGCGCGGCGGGGAGGCCATCACCATTGCTGCGGCCTTCAATCGTTTGAGCCGCTCTCCCGACGACGCCAACATCCCCTTCGACTTCCATTTCGGCATCCGCGCGCTGGTGGCCATTTGCACCACCGATCGGCAATACCAGCCGGCCGGCCTGGCCCTCCCGCTGGAGGACGTGAGCTACTTGGCCCTCGCCGGATCGAGCGACGCCGACGTGGAGCATTTCGAGGGCCTCCAGCAGCTCGAGCGCATCCGCTACACCAGGCCGGACGGCGGTTTCAAGGCGGCCGTCTACGTGCACCGGGCCAATCATGGCCAATACAACCGCGTCTGGGCCCGCGGCGACGGTGCCTATTTCCCGCTCACGGCTTACGTGAACAAGAAGCCCATCATGCCCGCGGCCGACCAAGAGCGCATCGCCCGCACGTACATCACCGCGTTCTTGGAAGCGACGTTGCGCGATCGGCGCGAGTATCGAGCCTTGTTTCGCGATCATCGCGCCGGCGCGCGCTGGCTGCCCCAAACCATTTACATTCATCGGTACGTCGGCGCGGAGGCCCGCATGATGGCCCGCTTCGACGAGGATCTCGACGTCACCACCCTCGCGCTCCCGGGCGGCAGGATCGAGGGCGAGAGCCTGACCGTCTGGCGCGAGGTCCCCATCGGTCCGGCCGCGCTCGCGGGCCGCATCGATGCGCGCGGCGTCATGCTCGGTTGGGACGTGGACGCGCGCGCGGGCGTGCCGCGCTACACCATGAAGCTGCCGCCCGGCTTTGCGGGCGTCGATCCCGAAGGCGCCTTGGTGCTCGCCCTCGCCGACGCGAACCTCCCGCCGAACCCGCGCGGCCTGCGCAAGCCCGGCTTCACCGGGCCTACGCATCCGTCATGGAACAAGGCCCCTCGCCCGCCCATCGATTTGGACATCGAGCTCGCGGACGCTCATGGCCGCACGGCGCGCGTCGCCCTCGGCAGCGTGGGATTGCTCCAAACCCAGCTCGACGGCCGCATCTGGAAAGGCATCTTCACCCGCGCCCGCGAGCCGGAGCCGGTGCTCGGCACCTTCACGATCCCCATCGCGCGCTTCACGCAGGCCGAGCCCGAGCTCGACGTCGCGCACCTCGCCGAGATCCGCTTCGTCTTCGATCGTTCGCCCGCGGGCGTCGTGATCTTGAAAGACGTCGGCTTCGATCCCGGCCGCTGAAACGCCCTCTCCTCTTTCCTCGTCATGGGCCTCGGCGCGCTCGTCCGCATTCGGCGCGAGCGCGGGGAAAACGGAGAGACCATGACGACGAAGATCGCCTGTCGCGAACAAGAGGCCTCTCCCGGTCCGCCCGCCCTGTGGGTGCGGCGGGCGCATCGGGCCTTTTTCGAGCGTCCCGCCCGCGTCTGAACGCATGATGGCTGAACCCTGCCATCGTGGTGCGACGGCTCACATCGTTGAACATCGGATGAGGGGGATGACGGCCCGCGCGCCGCTCATCGCAGGTCCGCGCCGAAGCCCGATCGCGCCGGCGCGCGCCAAGGGAGATGTGCATGCGTGCCGTCGCCGCCACCCTCGTCCTCACCATCGCTGCCTGTTCCGCCGCGGACGCGCCGGTGGCGAGAGATCGGCTCACGAGCTTCGATGAGGGGCGGACCGATCACGCGCCGGCAGACGAGCTCATCGGCGGCGCTAAAGCGCATCTCCTCGGATTCAACACCGGCGAGGCGGCGTGTGCCGGCCTGGTCACGGCAGGTTGTTGGGGCGTGGCCGGCGCGTGCGCCGTGCTCGAAGTCATCACCGTCGGCGGCGTCACCATCCCGTGCTCCGCCGCGCTCCCGATCGCATGCGTCGGCGCG
Source organism: Minicystis rosea (assembly GCA_001931535.1). Lineage (GTDB taxonomy): Bacteria > Myxococcota_A > Polyangia > Polyangiales > Polyangiaceae > Minicystis > Minicystis rosea. The sequence goes on along the minus strand of CP016211.1, from coordinate 11,662,649 downwards.
ACCTTTGGGATGGCCGCCTGCGCCGGTCTCTGCGGCTGAGGACCAAACCACCATGCAACTCACACTCGCGCTCGTCGGGGCTCTCGCGACCATCGGAGTCGCCTTCGCCCTCGTCTTCGGTCGCGGCCTCCGCTTCGTACGAAGAGCGCTCCATCCCGCCTTCGGCGCTTGGACCATGAGCTCCGGAAGCGCGCGCCGCTCCCTCCGCCCCCCCTGCGCGCACCTCTCCTTGGGCAGCACGCATTACCTCCCTCGCTTCTTGGGCCGCGATCCCACCTCGCTCGCCCTCACCCACACGGCCGTCCCCATCTCCGTCGTCGAAGCCGCCGCCACGTGCCGCCGCAATGGGCTCCGCTGCGAGCTCCAAGACCTGGACGGCCGCGTCGTCGCCGTCATCGACGAGCACGGGCGCATCGGCCGCTAACATCGACGCTCGTCAATACGTATTCTGCAAACCCAGCATGTGGCGATAGCTGGGGATGGCGTCGATGCCGTCCGGCAAGCGCCCCCACCGACTCAAGGCCTCGTCCCCGACCATGATGGGATATCGCAGGAAGGTCTGCACCATCTGAATCTGCGACGTCGAGAGCCTTCTTGGGATGTTCATGCTGCCATAAGCGACCGCGTTGCGCGCCCAGCGGTAGCGGCCGCCCTCGCGCGGATCGAGCGGGATGCTGAGGCCTTTGAGGCCGGGGTGCCCCGACCGGAGGGTCTCGCTGTAACCATCATTGCCGGGGAGCACGCACTCGATGGCGCCGCCCTGGAGCTCCGCGCAATTCGACCCATCCTCTTTGCTGTACGTCTCGATCAAACGAAGCTCGCGATCGGAGTAGCGCGCCGCCTCTTCTCGGCTGTTGAAGTAGCGATGCGGATCCTGCGGGCTCGATCCCGGGTGATACACGAGGTCCCACCGATCGGCGAGCATCCACGGCTTGCCGTTGATCGGGTTCGTCCCGTTGTGCGCGAACGTGTGGCGCAGGCCGAAATAGTGCCCGAGCTCGTGGGCGAAGAGGTAGCGAAACCCACTCTCCGGGCCTTGGCCGAAGGTGCCGTCGCTGGTCCAGATGCCGCGACCGCCGTTGGGGAAATGCGTGCCGGCGTGGGTGTTGCCGCTCTGCACGAAGATCGAGATCTCCTGAGGGCGCGTGTACACGGCGGAGAGGACTTCGAGCCACTGGTCGGCTTGCTTCGTCTCGTCCGCATCGTGCCACGCCGTCGGCGGAGCCCAGGGAAACACGCGCAGCGCCTGCTCGCGAATGGCTCGCCAAGGCCGCTTCGCCTTGGCCACGCCGTGGTGCCACCAATCGGAGGACTCGACCCGCTCCATGGATCCGACCTGAAACGTGATGCCCGCCTGCGCGAACGTCTCGTTGGCCGCGCTCACCGCGTCGAGGAGATAGTCATTGGGCGGAAGATGGTTGCAGCTCCGCCCGCGCTCGCGCGGGCCGCCGCAGTGGGTGAGCTCCACGAAGCGCAGCGGGACGGTGCGCCGGATGAGCGGCGCATTCGGCCCGGGGGGCGCGGCCGGCGCGGCCGTCAAGGGCTGCACGGCCTGAAACGGGCCGGTGCGTGGGGCACAGCCCATGGCCCCGATCCCGAGCGCGATCGCGAACGACACCCTGCCGAGCGGCGCGAGGGCATAGGCGGAGGCAACCATGTTGCTCATGTCCTACCGATGCGCGCCGCGCCCGTCCAGGACCGTCGTGCGTCGTAATCCGGCTCGGGACCGCACCGTAGTGCACTTTGGAGCCTATCCCGGTAGAGCGGACCGAGCCTGGTGGGCGAGATCGGGTGCAGCGCTAGGCGCGACGAGGAGCCCTACTCGAAGTAGGGCGACGAGGAGCAACGACGCGATGCGCCCGAGATCGGCCGCTGGGCGACGGGAGCTCTACCGGGATGGGCTCTTACGTGCGGCGCCGCGCCCGCGCGCCCCGCCGTCACGTCGCGCCCGGCAAGCGAACATGAAACGTGGTCCCATCCTCCGCGGAGCTCGTCACACCGATCGAGCCGCCGTGGGCGGTGACGATCTGCTCGGTGATGAAGAGCCCGAGACCGAAGCTCGATCGCTTGCTCGAGCGCCCGCTCTGGGGCCCTTGATAGTACGGATCGAAGAGGTGCTCGCGCGCGTGGGCGGGGATCGGAGGGCCTTGGTTGTGCACCGAGAGGCGAGCCTCCGCTCCGCTTCGATGGAGCGTGACCCGCACGGGCGTATCGGGGAGGCTGTAATCGAGGGCATTGCTGAGCAGATTGGCGAGCACTTGGACCATCCGATCCGGATCCCACGTGCCCCGCACGCTCTCGTCCGCTTCCAACGTGACGACGCGATCGGCGCGCGCGCTCTGCTGCTCCTCGACGACGCTCCGCACCAAGGTGACGAGATCGATCGGCTGCGGCGTGATGGGGATTCGGCCGGCGAGGCGAAGGCGGGTCACGTCCAGCAAATCACCGATGAGACGGGCCATTCGCTCGGTGCTGGCGGTGACGCGATCGAGGAGCCGTGTTTTGTCCTCGGGGAGCAGCCCATCGCCTTTCCGCATCGTGGCCACCGCGACCATGATGGTGGTGAGCGGCGTCCGCAAATCGTGCCCCAAGACGCCGATGAAGCGCTCGCGAAGGATCGTATCCTCACGGTGCTCCGCGAGGATGGCCTGCTCCATCTCGTCGGCGCCGGTGATCATGCTTTGATCGATCGCCGCATGAACCAGCGCGGCCGCCTCGCCGTCGAGCGGAACGTCGGACGCGGTGGCGACCTCGATGAGCGCGCTGCGGAAATGCGAGAGCTCGCGCAGCGCGGCGAGGAGCGAATAGCCACTCTCGCGCCGCTGCCGCGCGTGCTCCCTCGCCGCGACGCTCCCGCCGAGGCTCCGGCCGGTGCTCTCGCCGGCGCCGACCGCCTCGAGCACGCTGACCAGCTCGTCGATGAAGATGGGAATGTGATCGTAGAGCTCCGGCTCGCTCAGCCGGCCGGCCTCGGGCACGCTCGGATCTTCGAGCACCCGCTGCTCCCAAGTCTGGATCAGCTCCCTCCTGTGCTTGCGGAGGAACGCTGCAAGCGAGAATCCGGTTGGCACGGGTTCGGCGCTCTTCATGACTGCTTCTGCATGCGTTGCGCGGCAGAGCACGTCAACCAGCCCTCCGAGCTCACGCGATGCGATGTGTCGCGCGGGCGCCGCGACATCGCAGGATCGCGAGGCGAGCCGCCGCACGGCGCTCGCCCGCGCGCAAAGGCCCCTGCCCCGTCTCCCGAAAACCGACGTTCCGCGCCCCCCAAAGGGTCGTCGCGGCCTCCTCCGACGCTGCTCGAGCATGGGAGTCGGGGACAGGTGGCCTCTGCCCTCCGGAGGCGGATCGCGCCGCCCCGGAGGACCGAGCTACGGAATCGACGAGCACCGAATCACCGGCGTTCGACGAGAGGGAGAAGCCAAGGCACCTGCGCGCGGGGAGCGCGCGATGCTCGCCGGCTTACGCCTCTCGGTCGCGTCTCCCGAAGGGGCTAGATTCAGCCGTCACCGCCACCGCTCCAGCCGCCACCGCCCCAGCTGCCACCGCCCCAGGCGCCCCAGCCGCCCCAGCCGCCCCAGCAGCCGCAGGGCGAGACTCCGCCGAAGCAGGCGAACCACGGATGAATGAAGAGGCGAATCGCGAAGTCCTCGTCGGCGTCGCAGCAGCGTTGATCGGCCTGACCGGTTTTCTCGTCACCCTTGTCGGCCTTCTTGTCGCTCTGCTCGGGCTTTCCGGCCATCTCCGCGGACACGACATCGTCCGACGTCTGATCATCGGCGTCCGACGTCTCGACGCACCCGGTGGTGGCGAGCGCCGTCGAGGCGAACAGCGCGGCGAACGATGCGATCTTCTTCCACTGGCTCATAATGGTTCTCCGGTAAAAGACTCGGCCCGGCTCTCTCCCTGGCAGAGTCCCCACGAGGCGCGCGCGTCTCCGTGCGTCGCATCGAGATCACGAGAGTGCCTTTCATGTTCTGCGCCGCCGCTCGGTGTGCTCGGCAGACGCCTAGAGAGTCCGTGAAAGGCAGGATGATCTCGGCCTCTCTCACCCTCGATCCGTTGGCGCTCTTTGCCCGCGGCCGCGCCGCATCTGCCCAGCTCGGACCCTCGCCGTCCAGCGCACGACCGAAGCGAGCGAGCGTGAGATCATCGTTCGAGGCGCCGTGTGCTGGCCTTTCGCACCACGTCTCACCCGCGCTCGGGGATCTGCCCTCTACGCTCGCAGCCTCGATTACGAGGCTCGATCGCGACTCGCCGTGACGACGCGGCCATAACCTCTATGCCCGACACGCGCCGAGAACGCCAAAGCCACATCCAGCGCCGCCGGGAACGACGGCGCGGCCGTGACCTCGTGATCCATCACGAGGCGTGATGACGCGGCCGTAACCCACTACGCCTGCAAGGGTGAGCCGCCGCCGCGAAATGGAAGACGCGGAGCGCCGCTCCCTCGATGAAGAGATGGCGGGACGTCACGAAGAAAGGGAATCTCGTGGAGGACGTCAAATGGACAAGGATCGAGCGACGCTCGGCTCGGCCGGCAGCGGCGAGACGTGCGCGTGGGCCGCGCAGATGGCTGCCAAGGCCGCATCGCTCGGCCGGCTCTGCATGCGATAGGCGCAGAGGAGGGGGACGGGGCGATCGGCGAGGAACCCATTCCAAAGCCGCTCCAGCACGAGGGCGTCGTCGAGGCGGCCTTCGGCCCAGAGCAGATCGACCATTTCGCCGTAAGCGCGCACGGGCGCGCGATCGAAGCGATCGGCGATCATGTTGAAGGTGGCGCTGACGATGTTGTGAAACGCGCGCGGGGAGGGTGTCCCGTTGACCAGGAGCCAGCTCAGGGTCTGTTCGGCGTCGAGGATGACGACGCGCCCCTCGCGTGTGGCGACGTCGAGCTGCGCCCCCGCGGCGTCGAGGTGGCGTCGCACTGCGGTCCAATGGTCGCGGGTCGCGATGACGACGGCGCCCTCGCCGTACAGGAGCCCCTGCGCGAGATAAGAGCCGACGATTGGAACCAAGGCGTCGGACGACGCGTAGAGCTGCACGTCGTGACCGGCAGCGGCCGGCCCGGTCGGCAAGTCACGCTCGTTCGCCTGGTGCGTACTCACAGTCGGACGATTGTTACATGCCGCCCCGGCGTCCCGAAGTCGGGACTTCACTGATTCATCTTTTCGATATCGCTCGAATCAAGAGCGCCCAGAACGGCCCTGGCAGAATGGTGAGAAACGTCGCGAGCGCCTCGAAGCTAGGGAGCGCGACCGAGGAATCCTCGTCGATTTTGAGGGAGCGCGACTGACGATTCGGGGCGCGAAGCCGTTTATCACCGTCCCTGCTAACCCGTGACGCCAATCACTTTGGGACGGCATTCCGGCGCCGCTCGCGGGCCAGAATCCGATTGAGCGTGCGGCGATCGATGCCGAGGAGCTCGGCCGCGCGGGTCTTGTTCCCGCCCATGTGCTCGATCGCGCGGTGAAGATAACGAAGACGCAGGACGTCGAGGGTCGGCCACTCGGCATCGGGCGCATCGAGCGCCGGCGCGAGCGCGGGAGGATTCACGATCTCGTGCACCATGCGCGCATCCTACGCCGCCCGAGCCCCGACGTGGTGCGCGACGGCGATGCGCGCACGACGATCGTGCGGTCGTGCACGACGCGCCCGATCGTCGTGCACGATCGCACGACTCTCGACAAGGACTGCAACAGACAACAAGAGGCGCCTCGACGGACCGCGCTTCGATCGTCTCTGCGCAGCGCAGTCCGCCGGGGCGGCCTCGCCGGGTGGGCTCACCGGATCAGCGAGCTGCCTCCATGGACACCCCGCCTCGGCACCGGCCGGTACGATGGGATTAGCGCGCACCGAGACCTTCGCCCATCGGGCGTCATGGGGGATTGGGGTGCGGGCTACCCCCGAATGACGTTCGATGTTTCGCGACGGCCGAACTCGACATCTTCAACATGCTTTGCGCCCGCTGCCATCGGCGCATCGCTTTTCGACGGCGGTACCAGCAACCGACGTTCGGATCGCAAAAATGGGCGAACGACCGTAATCCGCCGGTATTTTCGCCATCATCCGCAACGGTGCCGGCACGCGAGATTGCCATTCTCGGGCCGCGGGTAACATCCCTCGTCACCCTTTGTCGCGCTTCGCCTCCGCCCAAAGGAGCGCGGCCGCGGCGAGCTCCAGATAGCCATGAAAAAAGGCCATCTGGATATAGCCATTGCGGGCGGCGCCCACGCTCACGGACGCCCAGATCGCGAGCGCCAGCATGGTGAGCAGCGAGGCCCAGAGCACGAGACCACCCACGTCGGCGTGGAGCGCGCGCAGGCTCTGGCCGAAGGAGCGCGGCGTCTCGCTCGGGCGATCGTCCTCCGGGAGGAGGCGAATCCACACCACGTAATGGGCGGACTGCGCGAATGCATAAAGCATCAGAAAGCGCAGCGGCCAAGGGCCATGATGAATGGGGCTCAGTTGATGGCCGAGCGACCGCGCCGAGAGGCCCGTCCACGGCGCGTGGACGCCGGCGCGGAGCACCAAGGGATCGAGCGCGCCCGCGAGGATGAGCGCAGAGCCGCCGGCGAAGAGCGCGAGCGGGAGCCAATGGAGGCGCGTCGTGCGGCGGCGCCAAGCCCACCACAGGCCGAAGCCGACGGCGTTGTGGGCATGGGCGAAGACGAGATCGCCGAAGGAACCGAAGCGCACCGCCGCCGCGAAGAGGGCGCCGATGACCGCGAGGCCGAGGGCCCGCCGCCGCCACGACGTGCGCGCGAAGAGGAGCGCGCCCGCCGCGCCCGCGAGGCCCGCGCGCAGGCCGAAGCCGAGGCCCGCCGCGACGATGCCTGCGCCCGCGGCGAGCGCGACGCCGGGGCGACGATGGTAGCCGGGGCGCGCCACGAGGTAGCGGAGGTCGGCGACGATGTGCGGGACCCCCCACACGATCGGGGCGACGGCGACGAACCACAACGGCACGAGGCTCGTGAGGACGAGGACCGTGAAGAGGAGCGCGGTGCCGACGGCGGCGACCCGGCGATCCCGCACGACCACGAGGGATCGAGCGTGCGGCGCGACGACGCGGAGGAGACGCGCGCGCAGGTGATCGAGCGGCGCGACGAAGGCGGCGAGCGGCGGCGCAGGGATGGCGGCGAGCGCACGCGCGATGCGACCGACGAAACCGGCCGGAGGCTCACGGCTCGGGGAAGAGCCGGGGCGCAGCTCGAAGGTGACCGCTGCCATCCAGGGATGAGAAATATCCCAGCACCGGCGCCGCGCCAAGCTGCACGCAGGTTTCCTCCGACGGCGGCGCCGCGCCCCGCAGGAGGTCGATGCGGCGGTGTTGCTAGGGTCGCGCGCCCGAAGTTCCGCCAGGAATTCGGGCCTCGGCGCTAGGCCGCGCGAAGCGCGGCGGGGGTTTGGGGCGAAGCCCCATCGAAACCGATAGTGATGCACGAGCGCGAAGCGCCGCCGCAAAGCGGCGACGAAGTCCGGCCATACGTGGCCGGACTTCGGGCGTGCAGCACTAGGGTCGCTCGGAAGCGCCGAGCTCGGCGTCGATCTTGGCCACGAGATCGAGCTTGCCGGCGCGGATCCAGAGCTCGCGCGCGGCCTCGAGGTGGCGGCGGCGCCGGCGATCGTCGGGCGCGAGCCGCGCGAGGCGACGGTGGATGAGGCCCATCGAGTAGGGCTCGGGGATCTGCGCGTAGAGGCCGAGGGCGACCTCGAAGCGCGTGCCTGCCTCGTCGGCGTCGGCGCGCTTGATCGCGAGATCGCCGAGGCGAAGCTCGCAGTTGGCTTCGCCGAGCGCGTCGCCGGCGCGGCGGTAGAGCGGCAGCGCGTCTTGGTAGCGGCCGCGCGCTTCGTCGGCGTCGCCGCGCTTGAGGGCGAGATCGCCGAGACGCGCCACGCAGTTGGCCTCGCCGAGCGTGTCCTGCACGCGGCGGAACAAGGGCCACGCTTCGGTGTAGCAGCGGCGCGCTTCCCCGAGGTCGCCGCGGCGCAGCGCGATCTCGCCGAAACGAAGGGCACCGTTGGCCTCGCCGCGCACGTCGCCGATGGTGCGGAACAGCGGCAGGGCTTCGGCGTAGAGGCGCGCGGCGTCGTCGAGATCGCCGCGGTCGAGCGCAGCATCGCCGAGCCGCGCGAGGTGGGCTGCCTCCGTGAGCGTGTCGCCGGGGCGCGGCGTCTTCACGGGCTCGGCGGGCACCGCGACGCGTTCGCCGAGCAGGCCAGATCGAACGAGCACGGCGGTGAAGGAGGCGGCGGCGCGGCGCGCATAGGCCGCCCACGCCGGATCGCGGCGCGCGCCGATCACGTCGGCGATGCCGCGCACCGAGATCAGCGGCACGCCGTGCGCGTGCGCGACGCCGTAGGTCGCGACGGCTTCGGCCTCGACGGCGCGAAAACGGCGCGGCGCGCGCTGCATGCATCGCAGGAGCTCGGCTTCGTCGAGCGGCCCTGCGCTCGACAGCACCGGGCCGGTGAAGAGCCACGGCGAGCGCGCTCCCGATTCGGCCCGGCGCCGCAGGACGGCGAGCACCTCGGCCTTCGTCTTCTTGGTCCCGTAGAAGCTGCGCAGCGAGCGATCGATGGGCGGCGCTTCGCGCCCGATCGCGGCCGGGTGGCTCCACGATCCGAGCTCGTCGAGGCGCGTCGCCAGCGTCTCGACCTCGGCGTGGATCGGCGCGGCGGGGAAGGCGTGCGAGCCGTCTTCGAGCACGGCCGCGGCGCCGTGATCGAGCACGCTCGTGGCCAAGAGCACGTCGCCGAGCGACGGCTCGTCGGCGGGCGCGGCGCTGGCGATGCCCACCATCACGATCCATGCGGGCGCGAGATCCTCGATCACCGCCGCGGCGGCGCGCGCGGCGTCCGGGCGATCACCGGACCAGCCGCGGGTCAGCACGATGCGCGGGCCGTCGATGGTGGAGCGCAGATCGTGCTCGCGCGTGCCGCGCACGAGGCCGCCCGCGTCGGGGAAGCGCTCGCTCAAGACGTCGAAATCGTCCGCGGAGGCGGCGAGGATCGCGACGTCGATGGTGCCTTTGATGTCCGTGACCGACGGCATCGATGTCCATGACACGCACCGCGGGCCGCGGCGTCAAGCGGCCCGCGCGGTGCCCGAAAGCGCGTCACTCGAAGCGCGCGCGCACCAGCACGAATTTGTTGTCGAGCTCCGGCGTGGTCAGCTTGTCGAACGACTTGGTGCCGCCGAGCTCGTTCTGGAGCGTGCCCGTGCGGCCGTGCTCCGTGACGAAGTAGAAGGTCTTCGTGCCCTTCTTCTTCTCGTCGAGGATGTAGTCCTGGAAGCGCTTGCCGCTCGAGACGAAGGCCGGGACGTGGTTGCCCGCGTAGAAGTTCTCGCCCTTCCAGTTCATCTGGTACGCGACGAACGGGCCGGGGTTCTCGCGCGCAGCCTCGTAGTAGGCGACCGTGGTCTCGCGCTGCCCCCAGTGCGGCGAGATCTTCATGAAGTACACGCCGAGGCCCCACGCGCCGAAGGTGATGCCGAGCGCGAGCAGCGCGCTCACCACGTGCCGGCGAAGGGGGACGATCGCGATCATGAACGTCGCCGCCGCCGCCGCCGCCGTGAAGGCCCACAGGGTCGGCGAGAAGTCGAGCGACGCGGGCCAGGGCCGCCGGTAATTGTAGGTGATGAGGTGCATCAGCCGGATCTGACTGGGCACGCCCTCGTAGCTGGACGAGAGATCGCGGCCCACCGCGAGCACCAGCGCCGCGCCCGCGGCCACCGCCGCGCCGAGGAGCACGCGCTCGAACCGTTGCCGAAACAGAGCGGTCGCATCGGCCTCCGGATCCGCCGCGGCGGCGACCTCCGCGCCGCCGGCGGGCGCCGCGCGATCGAGGAGCATCACCGTCACCGCGAGCACGCCGATGCCGCCCAGCGCGAGGCCGATGCCGCCGATCGATCCGCCGAAGGCCCGCGCGCCGCCCGCGATCACCACGAGCACGCCGATGCCGATGCCGAGCGCATAGAGCGCGACGGCGCGCGGGGTCCGCACGGGGCCGCTCGGCGCCGGCAGCGAGCGCGCGAGGAGGGCGTCGAGCAGCACGCCCACCAACATCGCGGCCGGCGGCACGGCCGGGAGGATGTAGTGGTGGAACTTCGTCAGCATCAGCGAGAAGAGCGAGAACGCGAAGACGAACCACATCGCGAGGAAGGTCGAGGCGTCGCTCTTTCGATCGCGCTCGGACGCGGAGAAGCTCGCGGACTCGGCGCGACGGAGCCACCACACGAGGCCCGCGGGGACGAGGCCCGTCCAGGGGAACATCGCGTAGCCGAGCTGCCACACGTAGAAGCGGAAGCTGACGTCGTCGCCCTCGTTGGTGTCGTGCACGTGGGTGAAGGCGCGCTTGAACATGTCGTGGAAGAGCAGCCGATCGGTGAACGGCTGCCCGTGCCGCGCGTACATGGCCACGAACCACGGCAGCGCCACGCAGCAGAGGATGAGCACGCCCGCGGTGATCTCCATGCGCGCGAGATCGCGGAAGCGCCGCGTGACCGCGACGTACGCGAGCGCGCACAGCACCGGCAGACCGAAGCCCGCGGGCCCCTTGCCCATGGTGGCGATGGCCGCGAAGAGCCACGCCGCCAGGAAGAAGAGCCGCTGCCGCCGCCGCTCGCCCCAGCTCATGTAGAGCACGAGCGCGAGCGCCTGCGCCCAGATCAGCGCCTGCAACGCCGGATGGAGACCGCGCAGCACCGGGGTCGCGGCGCGGCAGGTCTCGTTGCCAGGCAGGCCGCAGTTGCCAGGCGATCCGGTGGAGAACTGATCGAGGATGCCGTGGAAGCCGCGGATGTCGAGCAGGACGTTGCGCGACACGAGGTAGAGGATCTGCGGCAACGCGCAGGCGACGATGGCGCCCATCACCAGGTGGAAGCCGGAGAAGCGGAGGCGCGTGAAGCCGAGATCGAGCTCGTAGACGCGCACCTCGTCGTGCGGGTCTTCCTGCGCGCCGATGAGGAACAGCGCCATCGCCGCCGAGAGCGGGGCGACGAAGGGCATGTCCGTCATCGTCTGATGCGCGAGGAGGAACCACTGCGGCATGGTCAAGAGCACCACGCCGCCGAGGAGGCCCGCGCGGCGACCGAAGGCGCGCGAGACGGCCTTGTAGAGCAGGTAGACCGCGATCAGCGTGAGCAGGAAGACGGGCAGGCGCACCGCCCACTCGGGCCAAGGCAGGCGGCCTTCGCTCACCGCCGAGAGCATGCGATTGGATCCGTAGCGAACGCCGAACGTGGCCATCGCCAAGGCCTGGATCCAGAAGTCGAGGATGGGCTTGGACCAGAACCAACCATCCTGCGCCCACCAGGTGGAGATCCAATCGTTGCGGGAGAGGATCTCGCGCGCGACCTCGCCGTAGTGCGTCTCCCAAGGGTCGCTCAGCGAGTGGCTGCCGAGCGTGGGCAGGTAGAGCAGCGTCGTGGTGACGACGAGCCAGAAGCCGTGGCGGCGCAGGAGTGGGCGCGGTGATCCATCCGGATCGGTGCCCCACATGCCGAACGCATCACCGAGCTGGAACACGCCGACGACGGTGACGAGGAAGCTCGCGGGAATGAGCACGCCCGCCGCGAGGATCGGGCTCGAGGACGCGAGGCGACCGTCGACGGCGAGGCAGATCAAGCCCCACAGCGAAGCCGTGCCGCCCGCGACGAGTCCGAGCGGACGCGCGATGGATCGCAGCGTGGCGCGGCCGGCGACGCGATCCTCCGGATCGTCGAAGGAGCCGATGAGATCGAGGATGCCGAACGTGGCGACGAAGATGGCGAGGGCCGCGATGGGCACGCCGAAGCGAAACTGCTGCTTCAGCGCCATCAAGCAGAAGGCCACGAAGAGCCCGGTGAGCGTGGCGATCGACCCGCGGATGTAACGCAGCGGGTTGCCCGGGGGCAGGAGCGGGCCTTCTTCGAGATCGTCGCCCGCCTCGCCCTCGTCTCCGTCGGCGGACTCGTCCTCGGCGTCCGTCTTCGCGGTGTCGCCCGATGATGCAGCTTCGTTCCGGTCGGGCTCGGCGGAGGCCGCGGGCTCGTTCTCGAGCTCGTCGCCTCCGTGATCGCCCTCGTCGTCCGCGGCTTTCGTGTGCTGCGTGTCGCTCATAAGGATCGGCCCGATCTCGCGGCCTCACGTAGCAACTTTGCGCGCGGGGGCAAAGCAGGCTTCACCGTGGAAGCGCTGCATCGACGCTCACCGTCCGCGCCCCGCCTCCCGATGCGCGCGCATGGATCCATGCTCCCGGCCGCTCGGTCGGCACCGCAGCATGCATCGCGCGCACGGGCGACGAATCGATGGGCCGTGGCCGATCGATGGGGCGCGCGAAGGTCAGCGCCGGTTCAAGACGGCGAGCACGAGGAGCAGCGCAAGCACGCCGATGGCGACACCGACGCCCGCCGCGAGCAGGACGAGGTTGCGCTGCGAGATGCTGGAGAGCGGCTGCTGGTTGTTGTTCTGCGGGCCCGCGAGCGGCGCGTTGCCTTCGGGCGCGAAGTCGGACGCGCGGCGCTGCATCTCGCCGGGGCCGCGATCGGTGGCGCGACGGCCGAGCGCGCGGAAGCGCTGCGCGCGCATCTCGCGGAGGGCGGCCTCCATCTGGTTCGCCAACACGCCCGCGTTGGAGGTGCGCTCGTCGCGCTCGCGCTTCAAGCACGCGTCGACGATGGCGCACACGCTGGGCGGCAGATCGGTCTTGCGCGTCTGCACCGCGTCGCAGTCCTGCGTGAGGATGCGGACCATGAGCTGGTTGTAGTTCGCCGCTTGGTGCGGGAGCGTGCCCGTGAGGGCCTCGTACATCACCACGCCGAGCGACCAGATGTCGGCGCGACCGTCGATGTCTTCGCGGCCCGCGGCCTGCTCCGGGCTCATGTACGCGGGCGAGCCGACCACGGTGCCCGTGCGCGTGAGCGTGAAGTTGTGGCCCGTGTCGAAGATCTTGCTGATCCCGAAGTCGAGGACCTTGGCGATGGGCTGCCCGTTGATCCCCTTCGTGATGTGGATGTTCGCGGGCTTGAGATCGCGGTGGATGATGCCCTGCCCGTGCGCCAGCTCGAGCGCGCGGGCCACGCCCGACATGAGCTCGAGCAACGTCTCGGGCACGATGGTGCCTTCGCGGCGGAGGCGCTCGTCGAGGGCCTCGCCTTCGAGGAGCTCGAAGACGAGGAAGGGCGATCCGTCTTCGGCCTGGCCGAGATCGAGGATCTCCACGATGCTCTGGCTGCGCACGCGGCCGCTGGCCTTGGCCTCGTTGAAGAAGCGCTGGAGCGCCACCGCGTCCTCGGCGACGTCGGGCCGCATGATCTTGAGCGCGACGTCGCGCTCGATCAGCTCGTTGCGCGCGGCCCACACGGAGCCGCTCGCTCCCGAGCCGAGGAGACGCTGCAAACGATAGCGGGACTGGATGAGGTCGCCGGAATTCAACGGGGCATCCGAGAGGATAACGCGAACCAGGGCCCGCCCCGCAAGGGAACGTGCGGCCCCTCCTGAAACCTCGTGGGGATCGGCGAGAAACGCGTCCGGAACGGGCACAAACGCCGAGGCCCCACGGCGCGATCCGCCGAGGGGGCCCTTTTCGGTCACAGCATGGTGAGGCCGGTGACCGGCCTCGCCTCGATCACACGTCGTAGTAGAGGAAGAACTCGTAGGGCACCGGACGGAGCCGCACCGCGTCCACCTCGCGCTCGCGCTTGTACTCGAGCCACGTGCTGATCAGATCGCGCGTGAACACGTCGCCGCGGAGGAGGAACTCGTGATCGCGCTCGAGCGCGGAGAGCGCCTCGTCGAGCGAGCCCGGCATGTGCGGCACTTCCTTGAGCTCCTCGGGCGAGAGCGAGTAGATGTCCTTGTCGAGCGGATCGCCCGGATCGATGCGGTTCTGGATGCCGTCGAGGCCGGCCATCATCATCGCGGAGAACGCGAGGTACGGGTTCGACGTCGCGTCGGGGAAGCGCACCTCGATGCGGCGCGACTTCGGCGAGTTGCCGGCCTGCACGGGGATGCGGATCGACGCCGAGCGGTTGCGGCTCGAGTACGCGAGGTTCACCGGCGCCTCGTAACCAGGCACCAGACGGCGGTAGCTGTTGGTCGTCGGGTTCGTCAGCGCCGCGAGCGACTTCGCGTGCTTGAGGATGCCGCCGATGTACCAGAGGCCGATGTCCGAGAGGCCCGCGTACCCGTCGCCGGCGAAGAGGGGCTTGCCCTCCTTCCAGAGCGACTGGTGACAGTGCATGCCGCTGCCGTTGTCGCCGTAGAGCGGCTTCGGCATGAACGTCGCCGACTTGCCGAACTTCTTGGCGACGTTCTTGACGACGTACTTGTACCAGAGGAGCTGATCCGCACACTTCGTCAGCGTCCCGAACTTGATGCCGATCTCACACTGACCGGCCGACGCGACCTCGTGGTGGCCGACCTCGACCTCGACGCCCGTCTCCATGAGCGTCGTCATCATCGCGTTGCGGAGATCGCCGAGCACGTCGTTCGGTGGAACGGGGAAGTAGCCTTCCTTGTGGCGGACCTTGTGGCCGAGGTTCTGGCCGGGCTTGCCCGTGTTCCAGACGGCCTCGTCGCTGTCGATCTCGTAGAAGGCGCCGCGCGGCGAGTTGTCGTAGCGGACCGAGTCGAAGACGAAGAACTCCGCCTCGGGGCCGAAGAACACGGTGTCGGCGATGCCCGTCGACTTCACGTAGTTCTCGGCCTTCTGCGCGATGTAGCGGGGATCGCGGCCGTAGGGCTGGCCGGTGATCGGGTCGGAGATCTTGCCGATGATGGAGAGCGTCTTCTCCGCGTAGAACGGGTCGATCTTCGCCGTCGACGGGTCCGGGGTCACGGACATGTCGCTGGCGTTGATCGGCTGCCAGCCGCGCACCGAAGAGCCGTCGAAGCCGATGCCCTGCTCGAAGAGCTCCTCGTCGAGGCGCCAGACGGGGATCGTCGTGTGCTGCCAGATGCCGGGCAGATCGATGAACTTGATGTCGACGAACTTGATGTCGTTTTCTTTCGCGAACTGAATGACGTCTTTCGCCTTCATGCGCTGATCCCTTTCCCACGATGTCCGGCCTTGGCCCGCGTCCGCGGCCGGTTACGCACTGCGATTGCTCTTCGGCCCGTCGATGTCCCGCGGAGCCCCGAAGCGTTCGCCTCGGCCCGGCGTCATCGCTTCGCGGCGCGGCCCACGACGGGCGGCGACTCTTTCGATCCCGAACGACCGCTCGGTTCCCCGGAGGCGGCCGGCCGTGCCGACGGGCACCGAACGGTGCGGGCGACACTGGCCAAACGAACTAGCCCAATGAACTAAATGGCGTCCTCGCCCCGCTCGCCGGTGCGGATGCGGACGGCCTCTTCGACCGGCACGACGAAGATCTTCCCGTCACCGATGCGCCCGGTTTTGGCGCTCTTCTCGATGGCGTCGATGACGTCGTTGACCAGATTGTCCGGGACCACGACGTCGACCTTGACCTTCGGCACGAAGTCGACGACGTAAGCCGAGCCCCGGTAGACCTCTTTCTTGCCGCCGGTGCGCCCGAAGCCCTTGACCTCGGTGACCGTCATTCCCTGGATCCCGACCTCGGCGAGGGCATCTTTGACCTCGTCGAGCTTGAACGGCTTGATGATGGCCTCGACCTTCTTCATGGGCTCACCTCGAACACCTCGAACACCCGGGTTCACGATGGGGGCTCGCCCAGTCCGGGCTCTGCCACCATGCCCCCGTCTCCGCGGGCCGGGCGTCGTTGTGTACGGCGGCCTCGGTTTCCGGAACGTTTCCGGGAGGTCAAATCGAGGACCGAGCCCGCAAGGTCTCGGAATCCGCGAACGTTCGCGTGAGCCGCACGACGCGAAAGCAGCCGGCCGAGGGGCTCCGAAGAGCCGAAGGACGCCCCGGCTGCTCTCCGCGCAGTTGTCGGAAACCGCGGCCTCGCATAGGCTGACCCCGAGCGGCAACTGATGGCCCTGCCGAACAAGGCGAAGATCCCCGTAGGAACCGTCCTGGCGGGCAAGTACCGCATCACCCGCGAGATTGGGCGCGGTGGTATGGCCGCCGTCTACGAAGCGGCCAACGTGGACATTGGCAAGCGCGTCGCCATCAAGGTGCTCGCGCAGGAGCTGACGGCCTCGGCCGTGGTGGTGGAGCGCTTCCTCCGTGAAGCGCGCGCCGCCGCTGCCATCCGCAGCCCGTACATCTGCGACATCTACGACTCGGGCCGGCTCGACGACGGCCGCCCGTTCCTGGTGCTCGAGCTCCTCGAGGGCGAATCGCTCTACGAGCGGATGACGAAGATCCGCTGGCTCGACATCGACACCACGCTGACGATCATGACGCAGACGTGCCGCGGCCTGACGAAGGCGCACGCGGCGCAGATCGTTCATCGTGATCTCAAGCCCGAGAACATCTTCCTCACCAAGGACGAGGAGGGGAACCTCCTCTCGAAGATCCTCGATTTCGGGCTCGCCAAGTTCTACTCGCCGATGGAGGGCGGCGGCCCGCAGGCCCGCCTGACGCGCGAGGGCGCCGTCTTCGGCACGCCCGCGTACATGAGCCCGGAGCAAGTGCGCGGCCAAGGTGCCGTCGATCATCGCGCCGATCTCTGGGCCCTCGGCTGCATCGTCTACGAGTGCTTCACCGGCCGCACCGTGTGGTCGACGGAGCAGGGCGTGGCGATGACGTTCGCGCAGATCGCCAACGCGCCGCTGCCGCGACCCGCGGTCTACCGGCCCGACATGCCGGAGGCGTTCACCGCCTGGTTCGATCGCGCGTTGAACCGCGACATCCAGAAGCGCTTCCAAACGGCGAAGGGCTTCTGCGACGAGCTCGTCGCCGTCTTCTATCCCGAGCGCTCGTCGCTCGAGTCGGCATCCTCGTCGCGCCCGATCGGGCAGCTCCTCGGCGGCATCCCGTCGAACCCGTCGATGGCATCGGTGCGCGTGTTCCCGCCGGCGCAGAGCCTCTCGTCGCAGAACGTCATCCCCGACGCCATCACCGAGCCTCCGCCGTCGCCCTCGCCGTCGGTGAACGGCATGGCGACCGAGCGCGCGAGCGCGGCGCCTTCACCCGACGCGCCGACCTCGGGCAGCCCGTCGAAGCTCGGCTTCGTCGCGTCCCCGAGCCCGCGCGACAACACGGACACCGCGGTCCCGCCCAAGCCGAAGTCGCGCTCGCTGCGCAACGCGGCCTTCATCGTCGGCGGCTTGGCGGTGACGGGCGGCGTCGCGTTCATCGCGTGGACGCAGCTCGGCACCGATCCGCAGGTGCGCGTCGGCACGAGCGGCACCGCCTCGAACAGCGCGGCGCCGCCGCTCCCCTCCGCCACGCCGAGCGCGAATCCGAGCACCTCCGCCGCGCCCGTCGCGCGGCCCGAGGTGCCCGCCCCCGCGTGGATGACGCAGGTCCGCGAGGCGCAGCAAGCCATCACCACGGGCGACTACAAGAACGCCAACAAGCTGCTCAAGGAAGCCTTCGATCGCAGCGCCGGCCACGGCGTCCCGCGCACGATGCTCGAGCACCTCGCCGTGGCGTCGAGCTCCGCGGGCGATCGCGGCCCGTGCCGCCTCACGGGCCTCGCGCGGCCGCGCGCCTACGATCTCGCGTCGCCCTCGGCGAAGCCGCTGCCCGCGGGCCGGCCCTCGATCGCGGTGACCGCGCGCGGCCCCGTGGTGACGTGGACCGACGCCCACGAAGGCCCCGAGCACGCCTACTCCGTCGCGCTCGACGATGCGCTGCGCGACGCCGGCGCGCCCGTCGACGTCACGCCCGAAGGCCTCGCGGTGACGCGCCCCGAGCTGCGTCGCGTGGGCGAGAAGCTCGTGCTCGCCTACGGCGACAGCAAAGGCCCCGAGGCCGGCGTGCATGCGCGCCTGCTCGACGCCGAGGGCCGCATCGCAGGCGCCTCGATCGCCGTGATGCCGCCGCGCGCCGGCGTGTATTGGCCGGGCATCGCGGCCAACGCCGATGGATCGCTCTTCATCGGTTGGACGGCGGAGGGCGCCGACAGCGACTCGGAAGATCTCTTCTTCCGCCGCCTCGCCCCCTCGCTCGATCCCACGGGCGACGTCGTCCGCGCCACCGATCTCGTCCCCGCCGGCCCGAGCCGGCCGCGCGTGCGCACGCCGTCGCTCGCGATCGCGGGCGACGCGCTCTTCCTCGCGTACCGCATGGAGCGCGATCCGCAGCGCGTGATCCAGCAGATGCGCCTCCCGCTCGCCGACGCCGCGAAGGGCCTCGAGCCCAGCAAGAAGGGCGATCGCCGCGTCGATCGCTCCATCGGCGAGGTCGTCTTGGTCAACACCGACAAGGCCAAGTCGGACAACCCCGCGCTCGCGTGCAGCAGCGGCGGTTGCTTCCTCGTGTGGCACGGCGAGGGCGCGACCGGCGGCGCGTCGGCCGCGTTCGTCGAGCCCGCGAAGGCGCAGCCCATGTGGCGGCGCAAGTTCAGCCGCACCGGCACGCGCCCCGGCGTGGGCGTGGCGGCGAACGGGCAAGCCCAGGTCGTCTGGTACGAGGGCGGCAAGGTCCTCATCGCCGCGCTCTCGCGCGACGGCGTGGGCCCCGCGACCAAGATCGCGCGCATCAGCGGCGATCAGCCGATCCCCTCGGTCGTCGCGGGCAACCGCCCCGGCGAGTGGTACGTGGCCTGGCTCGACTACGAGACGGGCCATCTCGAAGCGTACGCGGCCCGCGTACAGTGCAAGTAGCGATGCTCGTCATCCCATCCCGCGCCGAGCTCCGCGCGCACCCGATCGAAACCGAGCGCCTCTTCCTCACGCCCATGGATCCGTCCGACGGCCCCGAGCTCTGGCTCGCGGTCTCGGGCTCGCGCGCCTTCCTCCAGCGCTGGCTCCCGTGGGTCCAGTTCCACACCGATCCGGCCTCGAGCACGCGCTTCGCCGAGGCCTGCGCCTCCGATTGGGATCAAGGTCGCGCGCTCCGCTTCGTCGTGCGCGAGCGCGCGCACCGCACGCTCGTCGGCGTGGTCGGCCTCGAGGCCTGCGTGCACCTGCACCGCTCCTGCGAGCTCGGGTATTGGCTGCGCAAGGACGCGACCCACCGCGGCCTCATGACGGAGGCCTCGCGCGGCGCCATCGAGTTCGCCTTCCGTCACATGGGCGCGCATCGCCTCCGCGTCGCCGCGGCCACCGACAACCACGCTTCGCTCGCCGTCATCGCGCGCCTCGGCTTCCGCTTCGAAGGCATCGCCCGACAGGCCGAGTGGTGCGACGGCCGCTGGCTCGATCACGCGACCTTCGCGCTCCTCGCCACCGATCCCGCGCCCGAGAAGCCGCGCGCGCCCCGCTGATCGAAGCGCGACGTCCGCTTCGACATCCACCGCTTCTCCGCGCCCATCACACCGGCGCTCCGCGCTCGGCGTGCAACCATCGATTCTCGCATCGCGCCCTTGGATGCAGGGGATCCCGAACAATCTTCGATGCTCGCGCGGACATGCAATCGAGGCTCGGAGTCGCGCGGTACGGTTGCTCGGGGCGAGCCCGCGCGGCGAGAGGATGAGAGTCCGGACGCGACCTTCACGCCGCGCCCGACAAGGACTTTTGTCGCCGATCGGGCCGCGCGCGGCATATCATCGGCGCGGGGCTCCCAGGAAAAGGATCCGAGGGAAATGCGAATGCGAGCGAGCGACACAGTGCACGGCGGAGAGGCTATGGGGACCGAGCGCGGCGCGCGCACCGGTGGGCTCCTCTTCCGTCTGGCGATCGCGGCGGGCGCGTGCGCGGCGCTCTCGATGACGGCGGCGTCGTGCTCGCTCCTCGTCCAGACCGGCTCGGATCAGTGCCAAGCCGTCGCCGATTGCGCCTCGTTCCCGGGCCTCCGCGCCTGCAACCAAGGTGTGTGCGAAGCCGTCGCCGTGCCGCCTGCGTGCCAGGCCGAGGCCGATTGCAAATCGTACGCGAACGCGGCCTGCATCAACGGCGCCTGCGTGCGCGGCGGCACCTGCGACGGAGATGCCTATTGCGGCGACGGCGCCAAGTGCGAAGGCGGCGCCTGCAAGCCGGCCGGCACCGATTGCGAGAAGAGCGAGCAATGCAAAGATCGCGGCCCCTTCTTCGTCTGCCGCAAGACGAAGTGCGTGAGCCTCGTGAACGATCTCTGCACCACCGTCTACACCACCAAGAAGAACGCGGCCGACGCCTACCTCGACGACAACGCCTTCTTCTTCGGCTCCATCCTCCCCACCGTGGGCGGCGACGCCGACTATGGCACTCTGGTGGAGGACTCGATCAAGCTCGCCATCGACGATTTCGCCAAGGTCAATGGCATCCCCTCCACGACGGGCAACACCACGAGGCCGCTCGTGCTGGTGGGCTGCAACGACGGTGAGAACGAAGATCGCACCGACGACGCGGCCAAGCACTTGGTCGACGATCTCGGTGTCCCCGCGATCATCGGTTATGCCTTCAGCGGCAATACCATTTCGGTGGCCACCGACGTGACCATCAAGAGCGACGTGCTCCTCTTCTCGCCGGCCGCGACGAGCAACGACATCACCATGTTGAACGACAACGATCTCGTGTGGCGCACCGCCCCGCGCGACGAATACCAGGCGGCGGCCCTCGCCCAGTATTACGACGACGTCGAGGGCGCGGTGAAGAAGCGCTATCCGACGGTCACGGGCGACATGAAGGTGGCCATCATCCACCACAACGACGCTTACGGCGCCGGTCTCGCGGACGTGCTCCAGGGCAAGCTCTCCTTCAATGGCAAGACGGCGGCCGAGCAGCTCAATGGCAATTACAAGCGCTTCAACTACGGTGACTCCGGCTCTCCGGATCTCAACATCGTGGCCAACGTGAAGGCCTTCGCGCCGCACGTGATCTTCCTCTTCGGCTTCAACGAGGGCCCCGAGACCATCCTCACCTCGATCGAGAGCCAATGGGCGGTCCCGGCCGACATGCACCGTCCCATGTGGGTCCTCTCCGACGGCGGCCAGGTCCCCGTCCTCTGGGAGAAAGCCATCAAGAGCGAAGATCTGCGCACCCGCGTGACGGGCAGCGTGCCGGGCGTCAACACCAGCTACGGGCCGTACAACACCTTCCGCACGCAATGGTTCGCCTCTTCGTACGCGAAGGGCGGCACCCGCAGCCCCGACACCATCGGGACCTCCGGCGCTTACGACATCACCTATCTGCTCGCCTACAGCGCCGTCGCCGTAGGCGCCAATCCGCTCACCGGGCCCAACCTGGTGAAGGCGGGCCTCCGCAAGATGGTGCCGGGCACGAACGTCCCTCAGGTCACCATCGGCCCGAGCAGCATCGTCAACACCTTCCCCAAGCTCGCCGCCGGCCAGCCCATCGACATCGAAGGCACCTCCGGCCCGCTCGATTTCGACACGTTCGGCGAGGCCCCGTCGGACATCCAGATCTGGTGCGTCCCGAAGGGCTCGGGCACCGTGGCCGACCCGTCCATCTATTCGGGCCGCTACTACGATTACAAAGCCAACAAGACCACGGGCACCATCAGCGCCGATTGCGGCCTGCCCTGATTCACACGGCGGGGACTCACGTCCCCGCCGCCCCAGTCTTCATGTGGGGCTTCGGGTCGGCTTCGCCGCCCTACGCCCCACGCCCCGGCAAAGCTCATGGGGCCCCACCACCCCGTGATCCACCCGAGATTTTCAGCATGTTTCGCCGCTTCGGGCCTCGCGTTCGTCGCATCGGGATGCGGACAAAGTCCTTGGCCGCGTGAATGAGAGCCGGGAGCGAGCTCCGGCCGCCGGCAGCGCGCTCCCCGACACCCCTCTCGAGCCTCAAACACCGCTCGCCTCGTCCGACGCCGACAGCGCTCGACGCTCGCGCTCGTATTGCGCCTCGAGATCTGGTCCCGTGAGAAAGCGCACGCGGAGGCCTCCGAGCCCGATGCGATCGCCCGACACCAGCGCTTGCGGCTCACTGTGATATTCGTCGTTCACCGACGTCCCGCCGGTCGACGCGTCATCGGCGAGCCACCACGTGCCGTCGCGGAGCTCGAACCGACACTGCCGCCGAGACATGGTGACGATGCCAATCACGATGTCCGCCGGCGGCGTCCGCCCCACCAGCACCGGGCTCCTGTCGATGTCGATCCGCGTGCCCCGCGGAAATCCAAACTCCGATCGGAGCACCACGAGACACGCCGGCAGCGCGACAGGAGACATGAAGAGCAGCTTGCCACACGAGAGGGCTCGCGAGCACGTTCCCGCGCCCCCAATCACTCTTTCCTCTTCGCCTTTTTGCGTCTTCGCCCCTCCGCGCGTTGGCGTTCAATCCCGATCCGTTCAATGAACGGTGATCTCTCGTCGCTCGAGACTCCCGGCGCCGTCGTGAAGCAGAAGCTCTGCCGAATCGCGGAAGTCGTCAGCCTTCCCGGAGGACCTTCTTCATCAGCCGCGTCAGCTCGGCCCGTTCCACTTTG
Source organism: Minicystis rosea (assembly GCA_001931535.1). GTDB lineage: Bacteria > Myxococcota_A > Polyangia > Polyangiales > Polyangiaceae > Minicystis > Minicystis rosea. The sequence goes on along the minus strand of CP016211.1, from coordinate 11,640,257 downwards.
GTGAGCGGCTCGAACGACTGCTCGAGCACCGCCGCCCAGACCTCGCGGCCTTCCGCGAGCGCGGTCTTTCCTTTCGGCGTGAGCGCGTGCACCGTGGCGCGGCCTTCACCTGGGCTCCGCTTCACGAGACCGCGCGCGATGAGCCGCGTCACCAGCGTGCCGAAGGCCTGTGCCGAGATGAGCGCACGATCGGCCAACGCCAGCTGCGGCATGCCCGGGTTCGCATCGATTTCGCGCAGCGCCTTCCACTGTGCGAGCGAGAGGCCTCGCGATTCGAGCGCGGCGTCGAACGAGCGGTGGTGCCCGATCTGTACCCGCTTGATCAATTGGCCGAGCTCGTCGTGCTGCGTTGACATATAAACAAGTTTATATCAGAATGTTGATATGAACAAGCTCAAGCTGCAGATCGTCATCGGGAGCACGCGGGACGGGAGGAACGCCGATCACATCGTGGAGTGGATCGTCCCCATCGCGCGGGAGACGTTCGAGGTCGAGGTGCTCGATCTCCGCGACTGGAAGCTCCCCATGTTCCAGGAAACGCTCGCCACGCTCGGCGATCTCATGAACCCCACGTACACCGAGCCGGTGGTCACCAAGTGGAACCAGAAGATTCACGAGGCCGAAGCGTTCGTGATGATCACCCCCGAGTACAACCATTCGGTCCCCGCGGTGCTCAAGAACGCGATCGACTCGGTGGTGTACTCCTTCGCCTTCCGCAACAAGCCGGTGGCGTTCGTCGGGTACAGCACCGGCATCGCCGCGGGCGTTCGCGCGGTCGAGCACCTGAACCAGATCATGCTCGAAGCAGAAGCCATCCCCGTCCGCACGCAGGTGCTCTTCCCGATGATCCACTCCGCCTTCGACGCCGAGGGCAAACCGTCGCCGGCGATCGAGAAGAGCGCGCGCGTGGCCTTCGAAGATCTCGCGTGGCTCGGTCACACGTTGAAGGCGGGCCGCGCGACGCAGCCGATTCCGTCGCGGTTCCGCCTCAGGCGCCCGTGATCGACATCTCCGACGGAGCACACGAATGCCAACGGGGCCGCCGCCCCGTCGTCGTTCGTCACCCGAGATATCGAATCAGAACGAGCCGTACAGCGACACGCTCCCCGGGCCTACACCGACGTTGACCTTCGGCAGCTTCGCGGCCGGCGGAGGTGCGTCCTTCTTCGGCGAGCTGCCGCTCAGGCCCACATAGAGCGTCACGGCCGCCGAGATCACCGCGCTGCCGATGAGCACGTCCGTCGTCACGCCGAGCGCGAGGGCCTTGCTCTTGGCGCTGTCGAGGCTGTCGCGCGTGGCTGTCGGCGACTTCACCTCGTCTTGCAGGGAGCTCTTGGCGCCGAGGGCCAGGACGCCCGTCACCACCGCGCCCGCGGCGAGCACGCTGGTCACCACGATGCCGGCCACGGGCACCGGCTTGGCCGACGGCGGAGGCTCGGGCGTGGGCGCGGTGGGCGCGGTCGTAGGAGGCGCGGGCGTCTCCGTGGGCACGGGCGGAGCCGGCGCGACGACGGGGCCCGTGGCCTTCTGTTGCTCCACCGGATCGAGCGCGACCGTCTGCCTGTCGCCGCTGGCGATTTCGATGATGCGTGTGGTCGGCGTGAAACCCGATTTCGAGACGGTGACCTTGTGGCGGCCGGCGCTCACCAACGTGGGTTTGCCGAGCGGCGTCTTGCCCACGAGCACGTCGTCGATCGTCACCTCGGCGTCGGGCACGGCGGAGGTGATCTCGAGGTTCGCGACACGCGCCTTGAGCTTGTCGATGTCCCTTTGCACGTCGGTGCGCCGCGTGGCCGGGACGGCGCTGCCACCTTCATCCAGATACCGTTGGAGCGCGCCGAGCGCGTTCGGGTAATCCTGGAGTTGGAAGTAGACCTGACCGATGTTGTAAAGCACGTTGAAGTTCGGCGCGAGGTCGTTGGCGCGGCGGAACTCGATGAGGGCAGCGTGGTAATCACCCTCTTTGAAGAGCTCGAGGCCCTTCTTGAAGCGGGTCGCGGCCTCCTGCTGCTGCCCCTTCGGGGACTGTTGGGCGAGCACCGGGGCGGCGGGAGCGGCGAGCGCAAGCGCGGCGGCGAAGGCGAGGATGCGAGGTAGCGTTCTCATTGGTAGGGGTTCGACGTGTCCAGGGTGCGCTGCGGCTTCTTCGGATTGGGACGACCGAGATCCTCGGGCGGAGGAGGAGGCGGCGCCGCCGCCGGGCCGGTGTGTCGAGCAGGCTTGTCGACGGCGGGCTCCTTCACGAGCACGACTTCCATGCTGCGATCACGCTCCAACGTGAGCACGTCGGTGCGCGTGGTGAAGCCGGGCGCCTCGATGCGGAGCGGATGCGAGGCGCCGTCCTTGGCGAGCTTGCCCTTCCAGGGGTTCCCGGGAAGGGGCTTGTCGTCGAGATAGAGCTTGGCCTCGGCCGGCGTCGCCGTGATGCTTATCTCCACCTCGGCGAGCTGCGGCGCGCTCGTGGGCTTGTCGGCGACGGTGGCGCTCGCGGCGGCAGCCACCGGGGCTGGGGCCTTGGTCACCTGCCAGATGCCCAATGCCAACAAGGCCCCTGCGCCGAGCGCGAGGCCGGCCACGAGGCCGCGACGCGAACGGCCCACGGGATCCCCCGGGGTCGACGCGCTGCTCGTGAAGAGCGCGCTGGGCGCCGTGTACGACGGGCTGCTGCCGCTCCCGCCCGCGCCCACGATTTCGACCTTGCTGGGCGCCGACCCGGCCGCGTCGGAGATGCTGCTACGCGAGCTCGAGTGGGTGTGTTGATCGATCACCGGCAGCGCCGCCGGCTGCACGTCGACCGTGGGGCGCGCGCGGAGCTGCTCGTCGATGATGGTCTTGATCTTGGCGCGATCGGCCTCGAAATTCAGGGCGATGAGCTTGCCGATGTCGCGCTCGTGAATGCGCTCGCCGCTCTCTTCCAGATAGCCTTCGAGGGCGAGCTGGAGATCGGCGGCGGAGGCGTGGCGATCGTCGCGCTGTTGCGAGAGCGCTTTGAGGATGATGGCTTCGAGCTTCTCGGGGATGTCGGGCTTCACCGAGCGCGGCGTAGGGATGTCGCCGGCGAGGAGCCTTTGCAGAATGGTAATGTCCGGCACGCCCTTCCAAAGGCGTTTGCCCGTGGCGGCCTCCCACAACATCACGCCTACGGAGAAGATGTCGGCCCGCCGATCGACGCGCTCGCCGCGCGCCTGCTCCGGCGCCATGTACGCGACTTTGCCCTTGAGGACGCCGGTGCGTGTTTCGGACGATGAATTGAGGGCCTTGGCGATGCCGAAATCGACGACCTTCACCAGGCCGTCGTAGGTGACGAAGACGTTGTGCGGCGTCACGTCGCGGTGCACGACGCCGAGGGCGGTGCCGTCGTAATCGGTGAGCTCGTGCGCGTGGTGCAGGCCCGCGAGCGTGTTGCACACGACCTTGAGGTGCATCGCCAGCGGGAAGCCGCCGCCCTTTTGCAGGCGGTGAATCACGCGGTTGAGCGGCTGCCCCTCGAGGTACTCCATGGCGATGAAGTACCGCTCGTCCTCCTGCCCGACCTCGTTGGTCTGGACGACGTTGGGGTGGCTGAGGCGCGCGGCCAGACGCGCCTCGTCGAGGAACATGCCGAGGAACTCCGGATCCTCGGCGAGCTGCGGGCGAATCTGCTTGATGACCACGAGCTTGTTGAAGCCCGCCGGCCCCCGCACGACGGCGAGGAAGACCTCGGCCATGCCCCCGTGACCCAGCTCGGCGATGAGTCGGTACTTGCCGAGGCTGTTGCCGCCCGAACCGCCCGAACTCGCCGCCGTCACCGCCGCCATACTCGACCTTTCACGTCTCGATCGCCCCGCGCGCGCGCCCTCTGTCCAGGCCCGAGTCCGAGCCCAAGTCCGAGACCCAGCACGCCGGGATCGATGATCCCCTGGCTTCGCCGACCACCGACGGCGGCCCGCGCAGCAGGCAGATGGTACCGACGCGTCAGGTCCGGCGCAATCATCCAGCCTTCCCATTCTCGCGCATTTCGCCGTGTGGCACCGCTTCGCGTCGGCTCGCGTCGGCTGCGCCCCTGTGGGGTGAACGGCACCGAAGGCGCGGTGAAAACGCGGCCGCCCATGAATGAAGATCACGCCGCTTGCGCCGCGTGCGTCGAGCACGTCAGAATGCGCGCTACTTCATCCGGAGCGGTCACGAAGGGGCGTCCGCCGAGGGTGGACGGTGAACCGTGGCTCAGCTCTCTTCGTTGCGCGGTAGCCTTCCGTTGTTGCCCATCGCCCCGGCGATCGTGGTGCTCGTGGGCATCAGCACGGCGATCGTGATCGCGGTGCTGGGCATATCGCAGCTCCAGACGACCGCGGACGACGCGGCCCGCCTCCGCGCGGATGCGCTCTCCACCACGCTGGCCGCGCGCCTCGACGCCGCGCCCGCGGAAGAGCAGCCCGAGCTCCTCGGCCGCGCCGCGCGCCGCTCGGCCGCGGAGCTCCTGCTCGTGGATCGCGACGGACAGATCGTGGTCAACGAGAGCTTCCAGAAACCGACGCGCGACGACGTGCTCCGCCTGCTCGGCCAGAGGGGCGGCGAGACACGCACCGCGCTCGGCCGCGTGCGCTTCGCGGCCCACACGCTTTCACCGCCGCGGGCGAACCTCTCGGTGATCACGTTCGTGGCCGCGCCGAGCCCGCCGCCCGGGTCAATTGCCATGGTGAACGGCGTGGCGGCGCTCACGCTGCTGCTGCTCGGCATCGCCGTTTTGGTGTCACTCGCTTATGCCAAGGCCGCGCGCGACGACGTCGATTACGTTCGCCGGCGCATCGTCGACATGGCCCATCCGGACGTCGATCCGGCGGGCGAGCCCGTCCCCATTCGCTCGCTCGATCAAGTGGGCGCGCTGACCGCGGCCTTCAACCTGCTCGTCGGTCGCTTCGCCGCCGCGGAGCGCAGCTACCGCGCCGATCTCCGGCAAGCCGCCGAGGGCGCACGCGAGCGATCGGCCTTCCTCGCCGGCTTGAGCCACGAGCTGCGCACGCCGCTCAACGCCATCCTCGGCTTCACGCACGTGCTCGAGAGCGAGGTGGACGGTCCGCTCACGGAGGACGCGCGCGAGTCGCTCCAAGTGATCAAGACGAGCGGCGAGCACTTGAAGACGCTCATCGACGACGTGCTCGATCTGTCGGCGCTGGAGACCGGCCAGCTCCGCCTCAACCGGCGCGCCGTGGACGTGCGCGAGCTCTGCGAAGAGGTGGTGCGCGAGGCCCGCGCCATGGTGCGCGACAAGCCCGTGGGCATGTCGGTGACGGGCCAGGCGGGGCTCTTCGCGCACGCCGACGCGCGCCGCGTGCGGCAGGTGCTCACGAACCTCATCAGCAACGCCATCAAGGCCACGGCCGAAGGTTGGGTCACGGTCACCGTCGAAGCGCGGGGGCCGTACGTGGCGATGATCGTCCAGGATACCGGCGCCGGCATCCCGCCCGAAGAGCAGGCCGCCATCTTCCAGGCCTATCGCCAAGCGGGCAACGCGCGCTCGCGACGCGGCGGCACGGGCCTCGGTCTCTCGATCGCGCAGCGCCTCGTGGGCATGCACGGCGGCACCATCGAGCTCTCCAGCAAGGTCGGCCGCGGATCGACCTTCACCGTGAGCTTGCCGCGCGTGGAAGAGGCCGAGGTCGAGATGGTCTCCCGCCCCGATTACACGGTGCCCCGTGGATCGTGGGCGCCGCCGAAGGATCCCGCGCGATGAGGGATCCGGTCCTTCATTTCGGGCGCCGCGTCCTCTCGCGCCAAGCCTTGGTCGGCGTGGGCGCGTTCGTGGTCGTCGGTATCTTCGCGCCGCGCCTGCTCATGCTCGAAGGCGACGTGGCGAGCGGTGTGCTCTCGGTCGGGGCCACGCTGGCCGCGCTCGCCATCACGGGCAACGCGGCCTTCGCGCTGGTCTCGCTCCACCGGCAAAGAAGGCTCCTCCGCGCCATCGCGGGCGGCGGCGGCGGCGTGGATCCAACGGCGCTGGCGCGCCTCGCCGATCTGCCGTCGCGAATCAGCATTTGGTTCTTCACGTTCAGCTCGCTCGTGTCGGCGCTGGTCTTCATCCCGGGCGTGCGCCCCGACAAGCTCGACGACGGCCGCGCGGTCAGCCTCTTCACGCTGGCCCTCACCATCCTCGGCGGCGCCTCGCTCCCGCTCTACGTGCTCACGCGCCTCGCCACCATCGCGGTGATCGAGCTCGCGCCGCTCGAGCCGCTCATCTCGCTGCTCGAGGCCATGGAGATTCGCAGGCTCCCGTGGCGTCGCATCTCGCGCCGCCTCCTGCTCGCGGGCGTCGCGCCGGTGGCATTGCTCGGCGCGGGCGCGGTGCTGGTCACGCACGCGCACCTGCGCACGTTCGTGGAGCAGAGCCGCCGCACCACCGCGATCTACATCGCCCGCAGCGCGCTCGAGCCCTCGCCCACCCCGAGCGGCGCCGCGGGCCGATCCCGAGCCGCCGCGGCCGCCGCCGATCTCGGCTTCATCGTGCACCTCGACCCGCAGGCCATCCCCGAGCGCGAGCCCGTCTTCTCGCGCGATCCCGACGGCCAGCTCGTCGTCACCACGCCGCTCGACGAGGGGCAGGCCACCATTCGCTTCTCCGCCGAGCTCGATCCCGCGACCGTCAGCGGCGGCGTCGCCGTGGGCGTGATGGCGGTGCTCTTCGCGGGCGTGCTGGGCGCGCTCTTCGGGCGCGTGCTCGCCGACGATCTCGCGCACGCCACGCGCCGCGTGCGCATTCTGGGCACGGAGACGGTGCTGCGCGGCAGCACGCAAATCGCGCGGCCCGCGCGCTATGCCATGGTCAGCGAGCTCGGTCGCGCCATCGAGGAGCTGACCGCGCGCTTCCGCGTCTTCGCCGCCGCGCAGGAGCGCGCCCTCGACGCGCGCGCCGCCGCGCAGCGCATGCGCGGCCTACTCTTCGCGAGCGTGAGCCACGATCTCAAGAGCCCCCTCAACGCCATCCTCGGCTTCGCCGAGCTGGTCGGTCAGGGCCAGCTCACGAACGCGCAGCGCGAGAGCCTCTCGCTCATCAGCAAGCGCGGTCGCGAGCTGCTCGGCCTCATCGAGACCATCCTCGACGCCGCGCGCGTGGAGGCGGGCCAGCTCAACCTCTCGGCGCGACCGATGAAGGTCGATCGCCTCGTCACCGAGGCCGTGCGCAAAGCCCGCGAGCTCGCGGGCGGCGCGGACGTGCCCGTCATCGTCGAGGTCAGCGACGAGCTGCCCACGATCCCGGGCGACCCCGCCTACGCCACGCGCGCGCTCGCCGTCATCGTGGCCCAGGCCATCCGCACGGCGGCCGCCGATCCCAGCGCCCGCATCACCACCGTGCGCGCCACGCTCCCCGCGCGCCCCGGCGACAAGGTCTGCGTCGACGTGGAGCTCGGCAGCCGCGACGTGACCCGCGACGAGCTCGAGCTCCTCTTCGCGCGCCAAGCCACCGGCCGCGGCCGCGGTCTGACCCTCGGCTTGAGCTTGGCGCGCAGCGTGATCGAGCTGCACGGCGGCTCCGTGGATATCGAAGGCATGCCCGACGGCGGCGCCGTCTGTCACGCGTGGTTCCCGCTCGTCGCCCCGCGCGGCCGGCCGCAGCTCTCGTCGTTCCCGACGCTCGGCTGAGGATGTCGTCGACAAAGCTGCGCGCCCGCGCGCGACGCTCCGTCGATCCCATCTCGAGCATCAACCACCGTCGCGCACGCACCGCACCCAGAACGTGTCGTTCACGACGCTGCGATGCATCCGCCCATCGTCGAAGCCCATGTACCAAGCCGTGCCGTCCGGCATCACCCGCGACGTCCAGAACTCCGCCGCCGGCGTCTCGGGGAAGGCCGCCTGATCGATCGATGGTATGCAGTAGTGCCGCCCGCGCCCGCCGAAGAGCCCACCCGCCTTGTAGCGCAACGATCCAAGCTCCTGCGGCGTCGGCAAATGGAACCCACCGATGCCTTCGATCACGAGGTCCGCGCAATACGACGCCGCCTCCGCCTGCGGCAGCCTCTCCGATGCGCGACGCTGCCAGATGCGACCATCATGGCGCTTGTCGATGACCAGCTCCGGCGTCGTCATGTAGCGCCCTGGATCGATGCAGAGCGGATCGGGATCGACCGCGGCGTGATCGCTCACCACGCGCTCCGCGGCGGCGCTCCCGCCATAGCCGATGCACGACACGACGCCCGCCGCGCAGAGCCAGCCTCGTTGCATGAAACGCGGCCCTCCCCGGCCTGTCACGACGAGTGCATGGTGCTCCCCGGCGCACCCCGCAACCGGTTGCGGCCCCGGCGTCGCGTCGATAGCGTCCTCGCTGCCTTTCGCCGGAGCTCGCTCGTCCGTTGTCCCTCGACGCCCTCGCCGCGCTCCTCGCCCCGCTCGATCCGGCCGTGTTCCTCGCGCGCCATTGGGAGCGCATCCCGCTCCATCTCCGCGCCGAAGGCCGCCGCGATCCGCTGCTCACCCACGACGCCTTCCTCGCCGCGCTGCTCGCATCGCCCGTGCCGCCCGAAGGTCTCCTCGCCTTCCCCGAGCACCTCGAAGGCGCCTCGCACGACATCGCCGCGCTCCTCGCCGATCCCGCTCTCCTCCACGCCTACGTCGCCGCGGGACACCCCATCGTGTGGAATCGGGCGCGCGGTGTCTTCCCGGCCATCGACGCGCTCACCGCCGCGCTCGCCGAAGCCTTCGGCGCCCACGTGTGGCCCAACATCTACGCCACCGGCGCCGCGGGCACGCCGTTCGAGACCCATTTCGACGCGCACGAAGTGATCGCCGTCCACTGCGAGGGCGCAAAGACCTGGACCATCTCCGAGGTCCGCATCGATCGCCCCCTCGACACCCGCGCCCTCGAGCCCTCGCTCCGCGCCGCCATGACCGCGCGCCGAACCGAGGCCGAAGCGCGACCGGCTCTCCACGTCACGGTCGCGCCCGGTGACGTCGTCTACATTCCACGCGGCCAGTTCCACAATGCTTCGACGCCCGCGGGCCTTTCGCTGCACGTCACCTTCGGTATCCGCCAGCTCACCGGGCACGACGTCGCCGAAATCGTGACCCAGCTCGCCCTCGGCGATCCGGCGCTCCGCGAATACCTCCCACCCGCCGCCGCCGATCCCGGCGGCGACGCCGCACGCGCCGGCCTCGACGACATCCGCGCCCGCTTGATCGCGCTGCTCCTCGGCCCCGATCTCGAGGTCGCCGTCGCCGAAGCGCGGGCCCATGCCGTACGGCGATCGAGATCCGGTTGACCTATGTGTTGAGCTTCCCGGTGCGGTGCTGCTACGTTCGAGCAGCGTCCAGCGCGGAGTCAGCTCAGAACCCATGTCTTCCATCATCGAGAGCCACGGCGACATCGAGGTCTTCGTCTATCCCAGCGGCTCGGCCGCCACGCGCGCCAGCGTGCCCTTCTTCGACTCCATCTCGGTGGGTGATCGCCTATCGCTGGTGTTCAACCCCGGTGACGAGGCGAATCCGCCCTTCGCGCTGAAGATCGTCTCCCCCTCCGGGACGACGATCATGGACACCATCCTCCGCGATCTCCCCACCGGCATGCCGCAGAGCCCGCCCCCCGTGGAGTTCGTGGTCTCGGCCCGTGGCATCTACAAAATCGAAATCCGCGAGCTCAAGGGCCGCCAGCGCGGCGAAGCCAAGCTCAAGGTCGGCTGACCCGGTCGATTCGAGCCCAGCATCAACGATTCTGATGCTGGGCCATCAACCATTTTGACACCGCCGTTGCGACGCGGGAACGCGCCTACTCGTCGGGATTTTAACGCAAAGGCGCAAAGGCGCAAAAAGACGAGAGGGGCTCACTCTCCCTCGCCGTTTTGCGCCTCTGTGTCTTTGCGACTTTGCGTTGAAATCTGGTCTGGCGTCCCGCCTCACAGCGTTTGCAGATAGGCGACCAGATCGTCTTTCTCTCCATCGGAGAGCGAGCTGGAGAAGCTCAGCCGGTCCACCACGTCGCGCAGCGTTCGCGCGCTGCCGTCGTGGAAGTAGGGTGCCGTCGCGAAGATTCCCCGCAGCGTCGGCGTATCGAAGTCGCAGGCCGTGTGCATGTTGCCTTGCACGTCGTACTGCGGTTGATCCCGGTGATCGCCGGTCGTCACGCACGTCCCCACGTCGTGCAAGAGCACCTTTTGGGAGAAATCGAGCGTCGGATTCCCATCCCCGCTGTCGGTCAGGTATGGGCCTGAATGGCAGTTCGCACAGGCCTTGTCGAACGTCACCTTCCCGGCCGCCTGTGCCTCGGTGAGCTTTCCATCCTTGGCCAGATAGGGATTCGGCGGGAAGGGGATGGCGTAGTTCACGAACGCGGCGAGGGCCTCGAGATCGGCCAGATGCGCGGGGTTCTTGGCGTCGTAGCTCCCGCCCTGCTCGATGCGATCGGTCTCGTCGTATTGCGTGAGATCGTTGCGCAGGCCCTGCCGCAGCAGGAAGCCGGTGTTGATCGGACCGCCCGCGTTCGACGGCGTGTCGCGCGGGCCGGCCGAGAAGAGCCACGTCACCGCGTCGGAGCCACCCTCGATGTGACATGACGAGCAGGCCACCCAGAAGTTCTGCGTGATGGGGAAGGCCGATGAGTTCGCCGTGTAGAACAGCCTTTGCCCGAGGCGCAGATCGGCGGGCATGGGATCGAAGGTGAGCCGCTCGATCGGTTTCCCATCGACGACGGCGGGCTTGGTCGTGCTGGTCTCGTCGAGCGAAAGCACCGTCACGTCGTGCGTGTTGCGCCCCTCCACGTAAGCGTGCTTCCCCGCATGATCGACGACGATGCCCTCGAGCAGCGCCGACGGCAACGGCCGCACCAAACCGATCTCGAAGCCCGTATCGGCGTTGAAGATCATCACGTCTTCGCTCTGCGCGTCGGCCACCAAAGCGAGCTTCCCGCTGGGCGTGAACGCCACCGCGCGCGGCCCCGACACCACGTCGAAGAACGAGCCCTCCGCCGCCGGCAGCGCCGCCGGCCGGAACAGGAGCCGCCGCGCCTCCACCGACCCGTCCGGATCGAGCGTCGAAATGGTAGGGAACACCGTGGACTCGAAATTGAGATCCGGCTGCGGCGTTTGAATCGCCAGCAAGAGGTGCGGGACCCAAATCTCCCCCGACACCGGGGCCGGGACGGCCGCATACACCCCGCGCGCCACTCCATTGGCAATGCGCTTGTCGTCGCCGGGCGGCTGATCGGCAATCGCCACCTTGTTGCGCAGCGTCAGCCCCTTCGTGTCGATCACGCTCACCCCCGGCTCGAGCAAGAGGTGGGTGACGAACAGGGACCCTCCATCCGCGCTCACCGACACCGCCCAAGGATGCTCGGTCACACCCAGGCTCTTCACCACCGTGTCGGACTTGGGATCGATCCGCGTGACCTGCGCCGCCTCGTGGCTGACCACGTAAACGGCGCTGCCATCGGGCGCGGCCGCGATCGACGAGGGCGCGGCCGGCACCTCGATCGATTTGAGGACCGCGCGCTTCTCCGCGTCGATCACGTAGACACGATTCGACATCTGCCCGGCGACATACACCTTCTTCTCGTCCACGATCGCCAGGGATCGCGGCGCGATCGCCGGGTCGAAGCGCTTCGTCGCCGGGTCGACGGCGGGCGCCGGGCCGAGCGGGATCTCGGCGAGGAGCGACCGCCCCTTCACGTCGATGACGCTGACCGAGTCCGCGTCCTGGTTCACCACCCAAAGGGTGCTGTCGTCTTTGGTGATGGCGATCGTCGACGCCACCGTGGTGCCGCTGTGCTCGACCACGGGCCCGGGCGGATTCTCGGTCTCGGAGCCTCCGCACGCCCCGAGGGCGCCGCCGAGACCGGCCCACAAAACAACGCTTCGATGGATGCGCATCACCGTCTCTCCGTCACTTCCGCTCGAACACGACCTCGCCCGCGAGGCCCGCCGGCAGCTTCGCCGTGGCGATGTCGGGCACGCAATCGTGATCGCGATCCCCATTGTCCGAAGCAATGGAGAACTCGCCCGTCAGCGCCCGTTCCGCCATTTGCAGGCGGCCTTCGAGGCACTCCTCCGGCTGCACGACGGCGTCACCATTCATGTCGTTCCAACCATTGACGATGAGCTTCATCCCCCGGAGCACGCGGTCGAGGACGAGCTTGCCCTCTTCCTCCTTGCCCGGACGGCTGGCCACGAGCTTGTAATATTGACGGAGCGCGCCGTGCAGCGTGCCGAAGGTCTTCGGCGTGTACGTCATCTTCGCGCTCTCGCCCGCCGTGGTGCGATACATGCGCGCGTCCACCATCCAGAAGGTCTGCTCCAGCGCTTGGAAGGCGTCCGTCGCGCGCTGGCGATAATGCTCGTCACTGGTGGCGAGATACGCCTCGAGGAGGCCGCGAATCGCCGCCGCCTGCGCCTCCAACGTGGTGGGCGAAGCGTCGGGCGTGCCGGCCGCGAGGTCGAAGCCGTTGTGCGCCAAACCCTTCTCGTCGAGGAGCTTGTCGGCGATGAAATCGGCCTGCATCGCGATGAGCTCCCGCGCGCGCCCCGCGATCGTGCCCGAGAAGGTGGCCCCGCCGAGCTTCGTCGTATCGAGCGCGCTCGGCAGACCGTGCGTATCGGGCGTGTCGTTCGAATAAAGGGCCAGCGACGCATCCAGCGCGCGCAGCGCCGTGCGCATGCCGACGATGGCGTGCGACGCATGCACCGTCGTCACCGCCGTCCCGCGCTTCACCGTGCCGCCCTGGGGCGCGGCCGCGTCGACGATGACCTTGTTGGTCGCGTCGAAGTGAATCCTATCCATGTTCACGAGCGCCATCTTCACGATGCCGAGCGCCCGATCGTGCAGCGAATCCTCACCGTCCGGCATCCCATTGTCGCTCGCCCACGGCGTGCCGTCGAAGGCCGCACGGAACTGCTGCAGCCCGCCGACCTCGGGGTTGTTCTCGTCCGTCATCGCGAAGACGGTGCCGAAGGCGCCCACGAGGGCGCTGAGATCCTGAAGACGGCTCTGCCCATCCATCACCGTGAACGCAGTGGGCTTGGGGAAATACTTCCGCGTCTCGTCGGACGTCGGCGCCGTGGCCGTCTCGGTCACCGCGACGGCGGCCGGCCACCAGCGGAGCGGAGACGTGTAATCGTAATCATCGGCCGCCGCGATCGACGACACGCCGCCGAGCGCCGCGCCGTCGGCCGTGGTGAGGCCGCGGAGGAGCAGCGCCGACTTGTTGTCGATCTCCTCGATCATCACGAGACCTTGCCACCCTTCGAGCGAGACGCCGCCGAAGAAGACACCATCTTTGCCGAAGAGGAGCTTGTCCGGATCGATGGGGCTCTCCCACTGTCCGACCACCTTGTTGTCGGGCACGCCCACGAGCGGGAGCGCCGCCTCGGGCACCACCACGATGGCGCGTTGATCGACATCGTGCATCGCCGCCCAATAGTTGATCGCCCAGAGCGTCTGTTTCCACGCCGCGAACGCGAGCGCGTCGGGCGCGAGCACCTTTTCCACCTGGGCCTCGCGGTTCGAGAGACCGAGCGAGTTGGCGTCGCACTCGTAATCGCCCACGTACGTAATCACCGTGCCCGGCGGGAGCGGCTCGTCGATGGCGCCCGCCAGCGAGCATTGCAGATCGGCGCCCACCTTCGGCGCCACCGCCGTGTCGAAGGAGCGGAACTCGGCGAACACCGGCCAGAAGCCCGGCCACCCGTAATAATTCGTGGGATCGCCGACGGGCAGCGGAGACGTCACGAAATCCTTCCCCAGCTTGGCCCCGGTGGCGCGGCTCGCCTTGGCGAGATACTGGAGCCGATCGCCCAAGAGGGCATAGGCCGCGTCCCCCGTCTGGCCGGTGGGGTTCAAGATGGAACCGTATTGCAGCGACAGCCCAGCACCCGATTCGAACGACAGGGTGTTCATCGTCTGCTTCGAGTATTCGTACGACTCGACGGCCAGGGAGAACCCGAGTGGATCGGTGGTGGGATTCCCGGTCTGGGGATCGAGGTAATTGTCGGTCTTGTCGCTGAAGCGATCGTAAAGACCGATGTCGCGCCCGAGGAGCTCGGCAAAAGGCTCTCCCGAAACCTGCATTTCGATGGACGCGAACATCACGTCCGCCGTCTGGAAACGCGTGCTCGTGGTGGTCGCCTTGAGGGCCACGGGCAGCACCGGGCCGCCGCCTCCGGATCCGCCGGACGTCGTCGTGCTGCCGCCGCCACCACCGCTGCCCCCCGTCATCCCGAGCGGAGGCATCGAGTTCTCCCAGCACGAGGCGGTGAGCCCCGCCGACAACATGCCGAGAAGCGATGCGACCCTGAACGACCTGGCTGTAAGCATTCTTCTGCTCCCCATTCGCGCGCTGTGATAGGAGGCGTCGAGGATTCGAGTTTCAACACCGGACATTCACCCGGCGATCGGTTTATTTTATCTCGAAGAGGCCCTCTCGATCAAGGCCGAACCGGGGAAAGCTCCTTGATTGTCGGTGAGCTTTCAAGCTAAGATGCGCAACTCCGCCTCGTGATTGAGCGCGGTCACGCTGGCCCGAGCCCGCGATCGATCTCGATGCATTCGGCCTCATTCGCGACCGATCGCCGACGGACGCTCCATACAATGCAGAGGCACGGCCCGGAGGGCTTCGAGGAGATCCGATGAAACGTTGTGCGCTCCAAGCAGTTTTTGCCTCGTTCGCCGTCATCACGGCGTGCTCGTCCGGGAGCACCGGCACCGGCGGCGCAGGCGGCATGTCGAGCGCGAGCTCGACCTCCACCACGAGCACGACGAGCAGCACCACCGCGAGCAGCTCTTCGGGCACGGGTGGGGTGGGCGGCTCGGCCCCGGTCACGTGCGCGACGTGCGTGGTGGTGGCGGCGCTCCCCGCGGGCAGCAGGCCTTACGGCATCGCCCTCGACGCGACCCACGTTTACTGGACCAACACCGGCACGGGTGAGGTCATGCAGGCCGACAAAGACGGCTCGGCCAAGGTGACGATTGCCTCGGGGCAGGAAGCGCCGCACGCACTCACGGTGCAGGGCGGTCAGGTCATCTGGGGCTTGTATGCGGCCATCGGAGCGCTGCGCAAAGCCCCCATCGGGGGCGGCCCGTCGGTCGATTTGCTCCCCCTCGCCCCGGCCGTCCTCGAGGTCGTGGCCAACGATTCTTACGTGTGGTGGACGCGCGAGCCCGACGACGTCCAACGCGTCCCCTTCAATGGTTTGCCCGACGGCGGTGTCGAAGATCTGCTGACCGGCAATCCCCTCGCCAACGGCCTCGCCTTCGACGGCACCAACATCTTTTGGGCGAACCGGCAAGACGGCTACGTGAAGCGCGGCGACATCGATCTCAGCAACGAGACCACGCTCGGCATCGGCGACGTGCCTTGGGGCGTGGCGGTGGACGGGTCGCGCATCTATTGGACGGAGCAGGGCTCGGCGCCGAAGATCGGCAAGGTCATGACCGCATCGAAGGCCGACGGCGCCGACGCCAAGGCCCTCGCCACGGAGCAGGCGAGCCCTCAAGGCATCGCCGTCGACGACACCTCCGTGTACTGGGCGAACCGCGACGACGGGACCATCAACAAGGTTCCACTCGCCGGCGGCTCCGTCACCGTGGTGGCCGCGGGCCAAGCCACTCCCATCAAGATCGCCCTCGACGCCTCCCACGTCTACTGGGCCAACTACGACGGCGACGCCATCATGAAGGCCCCGAAGTAGCCTGGCGCGATCCTTCACGTATGAAGGATCACCGTGTCCCGAACACCGGAGGTCGGCGCGGCGAGAGAAGTGATACGCTCGCCGCCATGCACCGCCTCCATGCTTCCCGTCGCGCCGCGCGGGCCGCACCTCCCGCCGAGCCGCTCGGCAGCCTGCGCGGGATTTGGGGCCGGCCATACCTCGATCTCACGCGCTACGTGGACACCTCGCGCTTCGCCGCCATCGACGAAGAGATCTGCCTCGCCCTCGCGGAGCTCCCGACGAGCTACACCGGCGGCAGCCACAAATGGATGGGCATCGTGCCACCGTCGCTCGAAGGCGAGCCCTACGTCGATTACGGGCAAGTGATCGAGCGGATGAGCCCCGAAGAATTCGCCCGCTTCGTCTCGCTCTCCGACGATCCGGAGTCGTTCGACCTCGGCGAGCAAAGCACCTACGAGTTCGGCGAGGAGCGCCCCCACGGCCTGAACAAGCGACAGATGCGCTGGCTCGAATACCGCTATGGAGTCTATTTCCCCTGGAAGGTGTTCTACGAGCTGATTCCCACCCGAGGTTGGGACGACAAGAGCACGGGCCGAGGGAAGTCGTTCACCGAAGAGGCCGAGGCGCATTTCCCCCGGCTCATCGACTTCGTGAAGAGCCTGCCCTTCGCCGAGATCGGCCGGTGCAACATCATGGGCCTCGCGGCCAACGATCATGGCACCGTGCACCACGACCGCAGCTCCGACGACAAGGTGAGCGTGGATCACTTCATCACGTTCTGCCCGCGGGGCGACAAGGAGCTCTTCCTCTGGGACGAGGAAGAGAAGCGGAAAGTGACGGTCACCCCCAAGGTGTATTGGTTCAACGACGGTGATTATCATGGCGTCGAGTCGGCCCCGTTCTTCCGCTATTCGGTGCGCGTCGACGGCTTCTTCCGGCCGGAGCTGGTGGCGCGGTTGCGGCGCGATTTCACCTGACGGCCACGTTGGATTGCCATTCTCGCAAGGGGCGCAGAATGGTTATCCGGCCACCTGCGCCGCGAGCTCCAAGGTGCGCGCGTTCTCGGGGACGCCGCGGAGGAAGCCTTCGCGCAGAGAAGGGTCGGAGATGCGATCGGCGCGCTCCAAGAGGCGCTCGCGGGCTTCGAGCAGGACGGCGCGCGCCTCGCGCTCGCGGTGTGTCGCCGCGAGCGCCTCGGCGTAGGCCAAACGCACCAGGGCCTCGCCCTCTTCGATGCCGCCCAGATCGAAGAGCACGGTGAACGCCTCCTCCGCATCGGCGAGCGCCTCGCCCGCGCGCCCCGCGAGGAGCCGCACGCGTGCGCGCGCCGCGAGCGCATAGGTGCGCACGGGCAACACGTCGACGAGCTGGGCGACGGCGAGATGAAGCTCCGCCTCGGCCTCCGCGAGGGCGCCGCGGCGCGTGTGGATGAGGCCCAGATACACGCGCGATCCGCCGGCGAGGCGCGCGTCGCCGTGGGCCGTGAAGCTCTCGATGGCCTCCGTCTCCAGGGCGACCGCTTCGTCGAGCGCGCCCACCTCGGAGAGCGCGAAGCCGAGCGTGTGCTTCGCATAGGCCGCGAGCACGGGCAGCTCCATGCGTGTCGCCGTGGCCAGCGCCTCGCGCAGCGCGCGCGCCGCCGCCTCGTAGCGGCCCACCGCCGTCTGCGCGAAGCCCGCCGTGATGCGCGAGAGGCAGACGTTGCGCTGATCGCCGGCGGCCGCGAAATGGCCAATGGCCGCCTCGGTGCGGCCGAGGTGGACGCCGAGATCGCCGCGCACGCTCGCACGCGACGCCATCGCTTGATCGATGCGCGCCCGCGCCGCCGGATCGTGCACCAAAGGCTCCTCGGCGGCGACGAGCGCGAGGAGCCGATCGGCCCGCGCGTACCCGCCGCGCAGCACCAGAAACGCCGCCGTGCGCGCGGTCGCCATCACTTGCAGCGCGCTCGGCGAAGGGCCCCAGAGCGCGAGCAAATCGTCGGCGACGGCGGAGAGCCGATCGTCGTGACCGAGCCTCCCCGCGAGAATGGCTGCTTCGGAGGCGGCCGAGAACCAGAGATCGCCGCCGCGCGGAAGGAGCGCCATCGCCCGCTTGGCACTGGGCTCGGCGCGCATCAGATCATCACGCCAACGTAGCGCCTCGGTCTGCACGAGCCAGAGCGCGCCGAGCTCGGCCCGGGTGCGCTCGGACAGCGGAGCCGCCGCAGACGAATCCGCTCCACGGGACACCGCATCTTCCCCATCGACCCCAAAGCGTGCTCGCACCAGAGGAGCGATTGATCGAGATCGTTGCCTTCGAGCGCGTGCGCGGCCGCGCGGAAGTACGATCCCAGCGCGCGCGCCGGCTCGCCGGCCCGATCGAAATGGGCCGCAATCACGGCGGCGTCGCTCTCGCCGCGGCGCTCGAGCCACTCGGCCGCCAGGCGATGACCGAGCCGCCGATCGTCCTCCGTGAGCGTCGCATAGGCCGCCTCGCGGACCAGCGTTTGCCGGAACACGAGCTCTTCTTCACCAGCAAAGCGCGAGAGCGGCCGGCGATGGAGGAGCTCGCGGTCGGCCAAGGTCGCGAGCGTCTCGGCGACCACGTCGGTGCGCTCGTCCCCGCCGAGCAAAGCCCGCACGCCCCCCGACCAGAGCACACCGCCGAAGACGCTCGCGGCCCGGAGGACACGCCGTTGCTGCGCATTCAACCCATCGAGCCGGTGTTGCACCATGGCGAGCACCGTCTCCGGCAAACGCTCGCCCGTGCCTTCGGCAACGGCGCGAATCAGCTCTTCCAGATAAAAGGCATCACCGCCGGCCAATCCGACGATGCGATCGATCACCCCACGCTCGGCGCCCTCGCCGAGCACCTCGCGCACCAGACGCTCACTGGATCTGCGGGTGAGGGCGGCGAGCGAAATGCGGGTGACAGGGCGGCCCGCCCAGAGATTGGGAAACAGATCATCGATGTCGGGTCGCGCCAAGGCGACGACCATCCACGGCTCTCCTTCGAGGTTGCGCAGCGCCGTGTCGATCAACGAAAACGAGGGGCGATCGCCCCATTGCGCATCGTCGATGACGAGCATCACCGGCCCGGCGGCCCCCTCGGCTGCCACGAAATCCTCGAAGGCCCGGCGCAGTTGATCCCCCATCAAGAGCGGGTCGCGCCGCGCGGCGGCGAGCTCCACGTGCTCTTCGTCGGGGAAAGGCACCCCCGCGAGCTCACCCAAGAACACGGTGACGCGCGCGACCTCCGCGTGTGCCGCGTGCCGTGCGATGCGCGCCGCGAGCTTGCGGCGCCGCACCTCGATGGGCTCACCGTCGAGCACGCCCGCGAGGCCACGAATCATCGGCGCGAGCAGGCCGAACGGCGATCCGGTGCGCAGCGGATCGCCGCGCCCCATCCACAGCTCGAACCCGGCCTCGCGCCCGCTCGACGGTGGATCCGAGGCGCCGGGCGTCGCTGCCCTGGCCGGCCTCTGCCGGCGCAGCGCGCGCACGAGCTCCATGCGCAGCCTCGATTTGCCGACGCCGGCAGGCGCGGTGATCATCACGGCGCGCGCCACCCGCTCTTCGGCGACCTCGTCGAAGATGGCCGCGAGCGTGCGCAGCTCCCGCTCGCGCCCCACGAACGGCGTCGGCTTGCCGAGGAGCGTGCGCTCGCCTTCGGCGGCGCGCTCGCCGCACAGGAGAAGGCCCGTGTCATCACCGCGCAAATCGAAGGTCGCCGCCACCAAGCCGGCGATGCCCTCGTCCACGCGAATCGTGCCCGGCGCCGCGCGCCTGAGCAGCGTCACACCGCGATCGATCACGTCGCCCATCGGCAACCGCGCAGCCCGCTCGCCGCGACCGGCCACCACCGCGACGGCGGCCTCCGGATGACGCTCCCGCACCGCGAGCGCCGATCGGGCCGCGCGTGCCGCTTGATCGGTGAACGCACCTGCGCTCGGCACCGTCACGAGCAACGAGCCGTCCGCCAGCAACGAGAGCTCACCACCATGACCGGCGAGCGCCGAGCCCAGCGCGCGCACGCGCTCCTCGGCCTCGACGCTCGTCACGTCGTCGATGTCCGGCATGCGCGAGAGCACCACGCACATCACGACCCGCTCCGTCGTCGTCAGCGCCGGCCCACCCGCGGGGCCCACGGGCGCCGCGCTTTCCTCCTCGCGAACCTCGATCGCCGCAATCGCGCGCGCCACCGCCGCGCCGTCCTCGGGCCGCTCTTCGGGCGTCTTGCTCAACATACGCGCGACCAGATCCGAGAGCGCGGGAGGCGCGTCCGGGCACAGATCGCCGAGCCGCGGCGCCTCCTCCAAGACCAGCTTGAGCAACGCGGCCATCATGTCGTCCGCGTGAAAAGGCAGCCTCCCCGTGAGGCATTTGAAGAGCACGCACCCGAGCGAGAACACGTCGGCGCGCGCATCCACGCGGCGCTCGCCCCGCGCCTGCTCGGGCGCCATGTAACCGGGCGTCCCCAACATCGCGCCGACCTGCGTGAGCGTGCGCTCGCGATCGCGGAGACGAACGATCCCGAAATCGAGGATCTTCACCTCCTCCGCGCGGCCGCCCACGAGCCAGAGGTTGCCCGGCTTCACGTCGCGATGGATCACCCCGAGCCGATGCGCCTCGCCGAGCGCGTCCGCGGCGCGGGTCACGAGCGCGAGGCTCTCCGCGATCGTCAGCCCCGCGCGGCGCAGGCGGGCCCCGAGATCTTCGCCCTCGAGCCACTCGGTCACGAGGTACGGCTCGCCCTCCCGCGTCCGCCCGTGCGCCACGAGCCGCACGATCCCCGGATGGGTGAGGCCCGAGAGCGCCGCGATTTCCCGAGCGAAGCGCTCCTCCTCGACGTGGCCCTCGGCGCGCAGGACCTTCACTGCCGCCGGCGATCCCGTGAGCAGGTCGCGCGCTCGGTACACGCGGCCCATCCCTCCGGCGCCGGCGAGGCGCTCGATCGCGAACCGCTCGTCGAGGACGCGCCCCGGCTCCACCACGGTTCGGTCAGTATCGCACGCTCCGCGCTTCGGTCTACCCGATCGGCGCCCGCGCTGGCATGTTGCGCGCGCGATGAAGACCAACGCGGCCCGCATCCTCGACAGCCTGGGAATCCGCTACGAGCTGCGCAGCTACGACGTCGGCGACGAGCACGCCCCCGCCGAGGTCGTCGCCGAAAAGGTGGGCCTCCCGCCGGAGCAGGTGTTCAAGACCTTGGTGGCGCGCGGCGATCGCAAAGGCGTCTGCTTCGCCGTCGTCCCCGCCAACACCGCGCTCGATCTCAAAGCGCTGGCCAAGCTCTCCGGCGATCGCAAGGTCGACACCGTGCCTCTCAAAGAGGTCACGCCCCTCACGGGCTACGTGCGCGGCGGCGTCACCGCGCTCGGCGCGAAGAAGGACTATCCGGTATTCGCCGACGAGACGATGGAGATCTGCGACGTCATCTCCGTCTCCGCAGGCGTGCGCGGCACCCAAATCATCGTGGCCCCGGCGGACTACATCCGCGCGGTGAAGGCCACGCTCGGCCCCATCGCGGCCGAGCGGTCCGCCGGTTGAACGCGCCCGCGCGCCTCGGATACCCTCTCTTCATCATGAGCCGCCCCGACCCTTCGCAGCTCGACGAGCACATCGTGGCCACCGTGACCGCGCTGTGCGAGCGCGGCGACGACGACGTGGAAAATGGCCTCTACGAGGCCGCCGTCGAGAAATACGAAGAGGCGCTCACCCTCATCCCCCGCCCGCTCTACGCGTGGGCGGTGACCACCTGGATCTTCAGCGCCATCGCCGAAGCCCGCTATCTCCAGAAAGACTGGGCGCGCACCAAAGAGTCGATCATGGAAGCCTTTCGTTGCGAGGGCGCCATCGGCAATCCCTTCCTCCACCTCCGGCTCGGCCAAGCCGAGATCGCGCTCGGCAACAAAGGCCGCGGCGTCGAGGAGCTGATCCGCGCCCACGAGCGCGGCGGCGACGAAGTCTTCGACGGCGAAGATCCGAAGTACCTGGCGCTCGTCCGCGCCGCGCTCGACAACTGATCTCGCCCGCACCCCAGCAGCCTGCTGGAAATGGGCCGCATCGGCCCCTACATCGATCCATTTGCCCCCGCGATTCACGCGCCCTCGCGTGATGCCTGGACAACACGAATTCCCCGGTCAGGGCCCCATTCACGCTCCTCTTTCACACGCTGCCGGCGCGCACCGCAGCGACCTCGACGGAGCCCTCCATCGCGCGTTTCCTCACCTCGTCACCTCGCGCCCTTACCCGACGACGCGATGCGCCCTATGGTGGCGCTCGTGACTCCACCAGCACCTGTAGAAAGCGGCGTCGCCGCCCGATCCGGAGCGTCGCGCCGGCTGGCGACGGGTGCCGTCCTTCTCGCGCTCATCGTCGCCGCCTTCGAAGGCACGGTCGTGACGAGCGCGATGCCGACCATCGTCGGCGCCCTGGGCGGCCTCGGCATTTACGCCTGGGTCTTTTCGGCGTTTCTCCTCGCCTCCACGGTTGGCGTGCTCACCTCGGGCAAGCTCGCCGATGCCTTCGGGCGCCGCCCCGTCTTCGTCGCGGGCGTCGGCCTCTTCCTCCTCGGCTCCGCGCTCTGCGGCGCCTCGCGCTCCATCCATCAGCTCATCGCCTTTCGCATCGTGCAGGGCCTCGGCGCCGGCGCGATTCAACCCATCGCGATGACCATCACCGCCGACCTCTACAACCTGCGCGAGCGCGCCCGCATCCAGGGCGTGCTCACCACCGCGTGGGGCGGCGCCAACGTGCTCGGGCCCATCATCGGCGGATGGATCGTGATGCACACCTCGTGGCGTTGGGTCTTCCTCGTCAACGTGCCTTTCGGCCTCCTCGCCGTGCTCATCTTGATGATGACGTACCGCGATCCACCGCGCGCCCCGTCGTCCAAACAAGCCACCTCGCCCACCGCGGGTGTCTTGGGCGCGCTCCTCGCAGGCATGGTGGCGGCGCTCCTCCTCTTCGCCTTGGAGCCCGGCGGCGGCCTCGGAATGCGCATTCGCATCGGCGCCGTGGTGCTCTCGCTGGTCGCCGCCTTCGCGCTCGTGCGCCACCAGCGACGCACGGCGAGCCCCATCTTGCCGCCTTCGCTGTTCCCCGATCCGGTGGTCCGCGCCGGCCTCCTCGGCGGCCTGTTCGCCGGCGGCGTGCTCTACACCTGCTCGGCCTACGTGCCTCTCTGGATGATGGCGCGACTCTCCACGAGCGCGGTCACCGCCGGCGCGGCGCTCGTGCCTTTGCTCGCCGGATGGGCCTTGGGATCGAGCTTCGGTGTCACCGTCCTCGTGCGTTGGGGGATGAAGACCAGCGTCGCCGGCGGCTTCGCCATTGCCACCCTCGGCGCCGTCGCGCTGGCTTGGTCCGCGATGGCCGCGTTACCCGCGCCCTTCGTCTTCGCGGCCCTCGGCCTGCTCGGCTTCGGCCTGGGCCCCGCCGCCAGCACCTCGCTGGTCGCGCCCCAAAGCCATGTGGCCTGGCGTCATCGAGGCATGATGACGAGCTCCGTCTACGCGACCCGCATGCTCGGCGGATCCCTCTCCGTGGCCGCGCTCGGCTCGACCTCCGCGGCCGCGAGCCTTCGCTTCCTCGGCGTGGCCGGCATCGCCGTGACCGCTCTCCTCGTGATGGCGGGAATCGCGCCGCGCCAGGTCGGCGAAGCCGACCTCGATTGACCCTCTCATTCACATCACACCATACTGCCACCAAAACAACGAGCCCTCTCCAGGGGCGTGCGCCGCGCGACATCCGCGCCCGCGCCTCCATGAGCCTCGCGCATCCATGAGCCTCGCGCATCCATGAGCCTCGCGCGCGACGAGAGCCGACGCCCCTACACATCACGACACCATCCATCCTGAGCGCCCCGTTCTGGTCGCTGTCGATACCAGGCCTGCCACACACGCACTGCAATCGTGCACCATCCCGCGTGGGCTGGCCCACCGTGCCCGCGCTTCGTTTTTCGGGCCTTCCGCGGGCGGTTCCCAACGACGTTCGGGCTGTTATCATCGCAACATTCGCCAACCCTGGCGTCGAAAGGAGCCCTTTTGACAGCCCCCGACATCCTCTCTCCCGAGTTCGCGCGCGACCCTTATCCCCTCTATCGCGTCATGCGGGACGACCACCCGCTCTTCTTCCACGAGCCCACCAAGAGCTATGTCCTGAGCCGCTACGAAGACGTCGAGCGCGCCTTCAAAGACCCTGCCTTCTCCAGCAAGAACTACGAATGGCAGCTCGAGCCCGTCCACGGCCGGACCATTCTCCAGATGGAGGGGCGGGAGCACGCCACGCACCGCAACCTGCTCACGCCGGCCTTCCGCGGGCGTGATTTGCAGGAGCGCTTCGTCCCCGTCATCGAGCGCAACGCCCGCGAGCTCATCGACGCCTTCCGCGCGCGCGGCGAGGTCGATCTCGTCGAAGCCTTCGCCACCCGCTTCCCCATCAACGTCATCGTGGAGATGCTCGGCCTTCCTCGGGAAGATCATGCGCGCTTCCACGCCTGGTACACCTCCATCATGGCCTTCCTCTCCAACCTCACGGGCGATCCCGCGGTGGTGGAGCGCGGCCTCGCCACGCGGGAAGCGCTGGCGTCGTATATGCTCCCGATCATCGCCGAGCGGCGCCGGAGCCCGGGCGCAGATCTCCTCTCCACACTCTGCTCCGCCGAAATCGACGGCGTGCGCATGACCGACGACGAAATCCGCGCCTTCGTCAGCCTCCTCCTCACCGCCGGCGGCGAGACGACCGACAAGGCCGTTGCCAGTCTCTTCAAGAACTTGGTGGAGAATCCCGATCAGCTCGAAGCGGTGCGCCGCGATCGCAGCCTCATCGATGCGGCCTTTGCCGAGACGCTCCGCTATTCGCCGCCGGTGCACATGATCATGCGCACGCCCCTCCAAGACGTGACCATGACGGGCGGCGTCATCCCCGCCAATTCGACGGTGACCTGCCTCATCGGCGCCGCCAACCGCGACGAGCGCCGCTTCGCGAGCCCCGATCGCTTCGACATCTTCCGCAAAGATCTCGACACCGAGCGCGCCTTCTCCGGCGGCGCGAACCACGCGGCCTTCGCGCTCGGCCGTCATTTCTGCGTGGGCGCCATCCTCGCCAAGACCGAGCTGCAAATCGCCACCGGCCTCCTGCTCGACGCCATGCCCGACGTCCGTTTGGACGGCGGCTCGCCCCCGGAATTCGGCATCTTCACCCGCGCGCCGAAATCCCTGAAGCTGCGTTTCACCCCCGCCGCATCCTGATCTCCCGCGCGGCCGGCCCTGGCCGCCAAAGCCCCTTCGCGACTCCCACTCTCCTTGGCCGGCGGCGCGCGGCAAAGCCATCTCCTTGCCCCCAATCGCTCGTCGAAAGCTTGCTCCGCGCGCGGGCGCGTTTACGGCCCCATCGTCGGCTCGTATCCTCGCCGCGATGCCCTCTCCGAACCTCTGTGCCTACGACGCCGCCGGGCGCGTCCTCGTCATCGCCGACGGCCGCCAAGTCCTCGTTCACGGCGGTGCCGACGAAGCGCCGCTCTGGAAATGCGATCTCGCCGCCGATCCCGTCGGCTTCGCCGCCGCCGGCGATCTCGTCGTCACCCTCGACGACGCCGGCAAGCTCTCTTTCTGGAACATGATGAGCGGAGAGCTGCTCGGCGCAATCGACGTCCCCGGCCCTCCGCGCGCGCTCGTCTCCGCACGCAATCGCCCGCTCTTCGCCGCGGTCGGCTCAGACGGCATCACCCTCGTCGAGCGCAACACCCCCTCTCGCGCTCTCCCTCTCACCGACGCCACCGCCGCCGCCCTCACCGACGACGGCGCCCGCGTGGCCATCGGCGACGCTGCCGGCACCGTGCACATCCTCTCGGCGAGCGGCGAAGCCGTGGGCACGAGCAAGCTCGACGGCGCCGTCACCAGCTTGTGCTTTTCCGCCAAAGGCTTCTGGATTGCCACCTCGGGTGATCGCGTCCTCCGCGTCCCCTTCGACGGCGGCGAGCCCGAGCACATCACCCGCGCCGGCGACATGGCCCCCGACTGCGCCTCCGCCTCGACCGATGGCAGCTTGTTCGCCGTGCGCCTCTCTCCCACGCTCGTCATGGCGCTCGCTTATCCCTCTCGGGAAACCGCGGTGCAGCTCCGTTATTTCGATCGTCAGGCCGCCGGCGTCGCCTTCGGCAAAGGCCATCGTCTCGGCGTCGCCCTCGCCGGCGGCGACGGCAACTTCGTCGACATCCCGAACGAAGCCTTGCTCCGCACCGACACCTTCCCCGGCCGCACCCACAACCGCTGGATGGTCGGCACCGTCATCAAATCCCAAGGCGGCGCCCCCGAAGCCCCCCGCCCCGCCCCCGCGCCCATTGCGCCCACCGCAACCTCCGATGGCAGCGGCTCCGCCCGCACCTGGCTGATCGTCATCGCCGCGCTCATCGTGCTGGGCGTGATCCTGAGCCGCGTCATGTAATCACGGCCGCGCGCGCATCACGCTCGATGACCCATCCGCACAACCCTGGTGGGCGAAACCGCTGTTCGAAATATCGAATCGACGACTCTCTTCGATCCGTCAGCCCGACGCCGATTCTCCTGCTTCGGGCGGCGGCTCGTCCTCGTCGTCTCCGAACAAGACGCCGACCGGCAGCTCCACCGCAGCGAACGGCTCCGCCCGAACACGCTCACCTCGTTGGGCCACGAGGATCTCCAGATATCCCCTCGCCAGCCACTGGAGCACCGTCAAGCTCTCGTCCCGAGGATCGATGATCCAGTAATAAGGCACCTCGTGCTGGTGGTAGATCCGCTTCTTGCGAATCAAATCGTGACCGGCCTTGCGAGGAGAGATGATCTCGCAGACCCAATCAGGGCGCACGCGCACCACGGCCTCTTCGTCCTCGGGCGGCTCGGGCAAGCGTTCGCGCAGCCAGCCGGCCACGTCCGGCCGGAGGATGCGGCTCGCCGAGAAGGCCACGAGCTGCTCGGTCAAGAACCACCACCCACCGGGCCGCTCGCCGCTGCCCCCACCGCGTCGATAAGGCGAGAGCAGGCCGGCCAGGTTGAATTGGGCGCGCCCGTGCCGAAATCCACTCTGTTTCTCGGAGATCTCGCCGTCGATCAGCTCGTGGCCTCGCCCCTGCTCGGGCAACGCCAAGAGATCCGCTTCGACGGCAGGCGGAGGCTTCGGGGCGGCGACGCGCATACGCCATCCTACCAGGCGAAGCGTGAGAGGAGCACGCGCCGGCTCGCCGCCCGTG
This sequence comes from Minicystis rosea, assembly GCA_001931535.1. Lineage (GTDB taxonomy): Bacteria > Myxococcota_A > Polyangia > Polyangiales > Polyangiaceae > Minicystis > Minicystis rosea. The sequence continues at coordinate 11,613,423 of CP016211.1, read as the reverse complement.
CATCCCTCTCACGCCGGCCCGCTCGCCGGGCGGCGCGCACGACGCGTCTTCGGGCTCATCTTCAGGCTGCGTGGCGTCCGTCCTCCTCGGCCTCCGCGCGGGCGGCCGCGAGCACTTGCCGCGGAATTTCGCGGCGTGGGGCCATCCCGCGGAGCCGCCGCGCCATCATCCCCATGCTCTCGCCCAAGGCCTCGATCCGCGACGGGTCGAGGAGCTGATCCACGCGGGGAAACAGCTCGATTTCTTCTTCTCGCACGTGCTTTTCGACCTGCAGCCGGAGCGTTTCGAGCCGCGCCTCGAAGGCCGGATCGGTGACGTCGATCTCCAACAGATCGGTGAGGAGCTGCTTGACGCCGAGGTGCTCGTCGAGCGCGGCGCGCAGCAGATCCTCGGTCTCCGAGCCGACCATCGATGCTGGGTAGAAATGCTTCTCCTCGATCATCGTGTGCACGGCGAGCGCGTCCGCGAGCTGATTCAAGAGCTCTCCCCTCCGTTCCAGCGGCGCGCTCTCCAGCCTGATGAAGAGCTCGTCCGCCTCGCGGTGTTGCTGCTTGAGGAGATCGAATGCGTTCATGCTGCCTCCTTGAGCGTGGCTGTCCCGCGCATGCGATTCGAAGGCCAGGCGCGGCAGACGAGCCCATGATCCGGCCTCCGATCCGAGCAGGCGGCACGGCCCGCCGAGGAGAGTGGATATCGCGGAACGCGCCCGTCCGCCGGGCGCGGCGCGGCCCAGACATCGAGTCCACCGCGCCGGCCTCACCGCATCTACCGCGACGGGCCTTTGGCCTTCTCCGGCTTCTTCCCGAGCGGCAGCGTCGCCGCCACGTGCGCGCGCAGGCTCTCGAGCCGCGCCGCCAGATCGGGCTCCGGCGCCCAGAACTCGGCGGCGAGCGGCTGCACCGTCCCGTCGTCGGGCCCGAGCGTGAAGGCGTCGAGGATGGCGCTCGTCCCCGCCTTCAACGTGGTCTCGACGTAAACGCATGTGGCGTTGTCCTGCTCGGGGACCGACGCCGTGTAATGACACCAACCGTCCGCGTCCGGATTCTTGGTCGCGCTGATCTGCTTCAGCACGATGAACGTGTTGCAGCCAATCAACATGGGCCGCACCACGCTGCAGAACGATCCCTCCGGCACCTTGGCCCAGCCCGAAGCGATGTTGCCTTTGCCCTTCGCCGCAGCGCCGCGGATGAGGAAGAGCGTGCTCGGCTCCATCACCGCGCAGCGGAGCCCCGAGCGGCAAAGCCCGCCCGTCTCCGTGGCCACCTCGCGATCGGCGCTGCCATCCGCGGAGAACCCGCGCCACCCGAGCTGCGCGCCCGGGTTCGCCACCGTCGAGAGCTCGAAATCACCGTCGACGAGGAGATTGCCCGCCCGCCCGCCGAATGGATTGCGCATCATCACCGTGCGCTTCACCGGCCCGGGCACCACCGGCGGCGCCGCATCGCCGCCCGCATCCACCGTATCCTCGACGAGCGGAGAGAGCTTCTCCGCCTGCCCCGAGCACGCCGAGAGCGCCGCGGGGAGCACCACCATCGCCAGAAGCTTCTTCACGGCTTGAGCTCCTTCCGCACCCACGCGAGCGCAGCCTCGAAGAGCGTGTCCTTGCCGGCGACGAGATCCGATTGCCGCGGCAGGATCACCTCGTCCGGCACCACCCCGTGCCCGATGAGCGGGCTCCCGTCGGCGGAGATCGTGTCACCGGACGCAAATTGGTAATAGAGCCCGCCCCAACTCGAGAGCTCGATGAAGGTCGAGAACGCCCCCGCGGTGCCATGCGGCCCGAAGAGCCGCACCTTGGGCGATCCCTTCATGGCGAAGGGCAGATAATCACTCGCCGACCCATCCCGGTGGAGGATCAATGCGACCGGGAGATCCTGCGCATAATCGCTGTCCCCGACCTTGTAGGCCATCGACGTGCTCTTCTTGGCATTGAAGATGGCGAGCCCCTCGGCCGCGCTCTTCGGCCCATCGTCGGCGGCGATTTCGATCGGTTGGAGCATCACCGCCGCCACGTCCGGCGCGCGCACCAGCCGGGTCACGTTGGTCGCCGCGTCGATGGTCCCGCCGTTGCCCGCGCGGTGATCGAGGATCACCCCGCGCGCGTCCTTCTTCCAATCCACGATGGCCGCGCTGATGGCGCTGTTCACCGAGCCATTCGGGTTCCCCCCGCCCCAGAGCGTGTCCCAGACCATTCCATAGATGGCCTCCTCCGGCGCCGAGTCGGCGATGCGGCCGCGGAAGATGTTGCCGAAGACGTAATGGTTCGTGGGATCGGGGTTCCCCGACTCGAAATGGTAAAGAGGCCGGTTGTCACAGGCCACGTCGGCGCCGCCGCCCCCGCTCTCGAGGCTCGCCACCGCGATGGTCTCGGGCGCGTTCTCGCAGCCGTTCGCGTCGCAGCGCACCACCGTGATCTCGTGGGCATAACGCACGATGAGCCCGCCGTCCCAGGTCGGCCCACCCAACGACTCCGCGAAATCGGAGTAGTTGTTCGGATCGGTGGCCACGCCGTAGCCCCAATCCACGTCGGCGAGCGCCGCGGCCCACGCGAGCGGGTGCCGCCCGTCCACGGCCACGAGCCGATCACCCGGCTTGAGCCCGGCCGCCCCCGGCCCCACGTGCGACACGAGGATGTCGGCGAGCTTCGGATCCTTGGGGAACGCGCCGTGCGACAAGTCCGCATTGCCCTCGATGAAACAGGCATTGAGCCGGTGCCGCGCCCCGACGAAACCATTGAGGCTCGTGTGCACGCTCGTGTGCCAATCGTGGAGCGCGTGAATGGCCGTCGTCCAGCGGTTCCAGAAACCGAAGGCCGTCTTCTCCTTGCGCATCGCCTCGATGTGCGCGAGCGCCGTCGGCAGGTAATTGAGCCGCGAGAAGCGCCCGCCGTAAAAGACGCGGAGCTGCGAGGCCAGTACGTCGACCACGTCGTTGCGAAGCTCGTCCGCCGGGAGGAGCGGCACGCCCAGGCGCCCGATGACGCAGCGCCCGTAAATGCACACGCCGTCGGCGCCGCACACCGAATCACCGACGCCCGAGCAATCCGCCTGCGCTTGGAATTGTCCGCTCGGCACGAGCTCGAGGCCGTCGATCTGGACCGCATCCAAGGCCGCATAACCGACTACGCGCAGGTAGACGTGCGCGGCCTTGGCCCCATCGATGGGGAAATCGTTGCTGCCGAGCTCGACCCAACCATCGCTGGTGGTGCGGCCCGTCGGCGTCATCTGCGCGCCGGTGGTGTCGAGGCCCGAGCCGTCCTGATAGACGACGACGAGCGACGCATCCAACCCCCCGTGCCGCATCCACACCGTGGCGCGATACGACCCTTGCTGCGGCGGCACCGAGACCTCGAAGCGCTCGGCACAATTGTCGTTCACGTGCAGCGCGGCGTAGCTCGATCCTTCGAGCGCATCGTCCGCCGGCACGATTTCGAACATCGGATCGACACAGTTCGAGGCCGCGTCGTCCGGCACGTAGCGCGCGGGCTCCGTATCGAATCCCACCTTGGCGGTGGCCTTCGCGTCGAGCTGATACGACCCCTGCGCATCGAACGATCCCGCCCGCGAAGGCGCCCCGAATCCGAGGATGGCCGCGAGACTGCCGAGCGCGATCACCCGGCGCATCACGGCTGCCTCCGGCGCTCGAGGGCGCGGCGCACCTCGTTGGGCGGCGGATCGTGCGGCCCGCGAAGCTTGCGCAGGCTCTCGCGGGCCGCGGCGACCTCAGCGTCGGCCTCCGCCGTCAAAGGACCATGATAAGCCTTCACCGACATCGCGCTCGGTACCTTCTTGATCACCGCATCATCGATGATCAGGTCGCCCGCCGTGTTGTTCTGGATCATGAGCACCGGCTTGCCTTTGCGCGCGTCCACGATGGAGTCGAAGCGACACCATCCCTCCGCGTCCGGATCGGCGGCGACGGGGTGGAGGGCGACGTTGGGATCGAGATCGGTGCTGAATTCGATGAGCGTCGCGCCCACTTTGCTACAAGGCCCTTGGGTCACGTGGGCCCAGAACGAGACCTCCAGCTTGTTCCCTTCCGAGGCCACCGCGAGCCCGGCGATCACCCGCTTCTTCGCGAGCTTCGCGCAGCGGATGCCCGAGCGACACTCGGCCCCGAGGGTCACGTCGGTGAAGCCGAATCCGAGCGTCGCGGTCGACCCGCCCGCGAGCCAACCATATTGATCGGAGAAGGCGCTGTACCACTCGAAGTCGCCGTCCCAGAGCAGGTTCTCCCGCTCGGCCACGTTCCCGAACGGGTTTCTCTGCATCACGGTCCGCTTCGGCGCCCCCGCGTCCTCGGCGCCGCCGCCGCTCCCGCCGCTGCCGGCGTCTTCGATCGGTCCGGCGTCCGTTCCTCCCGTCGGCGAGGGATTCAGCATCTCCCCGCCGCCGCAGCCGAGCAGCAGAGCCGCGATCATGAGCGCCGAGGCGCTTGTGGTGCTCCTCTTCACGGCGTCACCTCCCCGCGCACCCACGCGAGGGCCGCTTCGAACACCGTGTCTTTCCCGACCAGCAGATCCGACTGTTTGGGCAGCACCACCACGTCCGGCTCGACGCCGCGGCCGTTGTGCGTGGAGCCGTCGGCCATGATGTCGTCGCCCACGGCCATCACGTATCCCATGCTGAGCCAGTAGCCGAAGGCATAACGTGTCGAGAAACCACCGTTGGTCTGGAAGGGCGCGAACAGCTTCGTCCGCGGGCCGCCCTTCATGCCCTCGGCGAGCCAATCGCTGGCCGACACGTCCTCCGTGAGGAGCAGCGCCACCGGCACCGTCGTATTGGCCGTGTTCGATCCGACGTACTGCATCTGCACCGTGCCCAGCGCCGCGTCGAAGAGGGCTTTGGCCGCCGCCTGCGTGGGCTGCTCCTCCTCGGCGAAGGTGCGATCGACGTAAAGGTCGTTGGGGCGGCGCGGGATGCAGAAGCTCCACAAGATCTCGGGCGCCAGGATCGTCCCGCCGAAGCCGGTGCGATGATCGAGGATGATCCCGCGTGCATCGGTCTTCCACGTGCTCACGGCTTGCTTGAGCGCCGCGCCCACACCATCGCTCCCCGTGGTGGTGTAGAGCGACTCCCACTCCATCCCGTAGATCTTCTCGGCCGGATCGGCCTCGTTCACGAGGCCCGCATAAACGTTGCTGCCGGTGCGGTGATCTTTGGGCGAGTTGGGAAGATGGCGTTGCGGGCGGTTGTCGCAGGTGACGCGATCGACCTTGGTGCCCGGCGGATCGGCGGGGAGATCGGTAATCGAAAGGGTCTCCACGGCGCCGCAGGTGCTCTCGCTGCCGTTGCAGCGAATCACCGAGATCGTCCCGGCGTAGCGCGGGATGGTGCTCCGCAGCTCCGAGGCCAGCTCGGCGAAGGAGGTGTGATTGCTGATGCCCGGTTGCCCCACGTGCACGCTGACGAGCGAGCGCGCCCAAGCGATGGGGTGTTGTCCATCGATGGCGACCAAGCGATCGCCCGCGTGCAGGCCGAGGTTGTGATCGGCGCCGGCGTGCGAGACGAGCACGTCGAGGTACGCCGGATCCTTGGCGGCGGCGTCGTGGGTGAGATCGGCGTCGCCTTCGAGGAAGCAGAGCGAGATCGGCTTGGGGTTCTGGAGCGCGTAATCGCCGATGCCGCTCGTCGAGGTGTGCCCGTCGTGGAGCCGCCGCACCGCGGCCAAGAAGCCGTTCCAGTAGGTGCCGCGATCCTTGGCGTGGCGCATCTGATCGAGGAACACGTCGACCGCGGGCATGTCGACCGTGCGCTCCAGATAAGGCCCGAAGAGCAGGTGAGCGCGCGCCGCCAGATAGGCGGTGACGTCGTCGCGATCGGCCGGGATGGGCGGCACCCAGCCCGCGACGTTGCGACACTCGGACCACATGCAGAGTTGATCGGGCGCGCACGCGCCCGCGTCGGTCACGCCGTTGCAAACCGCGTTGGGCGTGGCGGGGAACTGCTCTTCTCCGCCGTCGGCCACCACCTCGATGGCGTCGACCGCCGCGCTCGTGGTCGCGAAGAGCGCGACCGCGAACCACTTCAAGCGAGCGCCGTCGACGCGGATGTGATCGTTCGCGACCTCGACCCAACCATCGCTGGTGATGCGCCCCGTGGGGAACAGCCCGGCCACCTCGCTCGCGCGATCGCCGTAGGCGAGCTCCACCGACGCATCGACCTCGCCGCCGCGCATCCACGCGCTCACCCGATATGTCCGCCGCTCGGGCGGCAGCTTCACCGAGAAGGCCAGGTTGTCCTGCGGTTCGAGCGCGATCACGCGCTTGCCCGAGAGCGCGCCGGGATCTTCGGCGTACGCCGGGCCGCCGTCCGTCTCCATGGACGCGTCCTCGAAATCGATCGTGCCGACCGCCGTCGGATCGAAGAGGAACGTGCCGTCGGAGGTGAAGTCGCCCGCACGCGCCGGCAGGGCGCTCGCGGTGACGAGGAGCGCGGCAGCGCCGCCGACCTGAAGCGCGAGCACAGCGCGACTGCGAAGCATGACGAATCACGACCCTAGTCGCGCTCCCCGCACATGGGAAGCACGACTGTGCCCACAGTCATGCGAGCCACTTTCCCGCACCCGCCGGGTCTGGGTAGAGTCCCGCGACCATGGACCGGAGAGACCCGACACCGGAGGTGGCGCGCGCGTGGGGCGAGAGCCCCGTGCCGAAGGCGATCCTCGGCTTCGCCGCAGCCATTTATCTGCTCGCGGTGTTCGCCGAGGCGGCCAAGAGCGGCACCGCCGCCAAGTACCTGCCCGCACCAATCGCCTATTTCACCCAGGTTGCCGCGCTCTTCCCCCACGCGTCGCGTCATGCGATCGACTACCGGGTCGAGGCCTTCCGCTGCAAGGACGGCGCGTGGATCGAAATCGATCCCCACCCCTGGTTCCCGATCGACGCGGACAACAAGGAAAACCGCTTCTATCGCACGATGCATTTCTATGGCGACGCCCACCCGCACCGGCAGACGCTGCGCGCCATCGACGACTTCATCTTCACCCATTACAACGACGCGGTGCGCGGCAATGCCGCCGCGGGGCGCGGCGCGACCGATCCCATCGGCGGCGTCCGCTTCACCAAGGTGACCACGCCCTTCGGCAACCCCGGTGAAGGCTCGGCGCGCTACGCGAAGCTCCCCCTCGCCGAGTACCCCGAAGGGGAGCGCAAGGTCTTCTACTATTCTCCGGAGTCGAAGCGGGAGGAGCGATGCAAGCGGATCGGCCCCTGAAAAAGGCCAAGAAGAAGCGCCCGATCCGCGAGGCTGACGGCGCGGTGACCACGCCCGAAGAGGTGGAGGACAAAGGCATCAAGCCCCGCGCCGACGCCCCGCTCCCCGAGACGCGCCCCGCGTCGATCGGAGGCGCGTTCACCCGCTGGCTCGACGCGCCGCAGCCTGTTCTGCGCCTCGAGCTGATTCGCATTCTGGCGCCGCTCGCCACGCTGGGATTCATGTCCTCGCGCCTCGCGCACACCGATGAATGGTTGACCGCGGTGGGCTTTCAAGTCCCCGAGATCCCCGGCGGCGACTGGCGCCAACCGCTCTATCTGAGCCCCCTCTCGACGAGCATGGCGTTGGCCCTCGCCGCCCTCCTCGTGGCCTCCGGCCTCTCCTTGGCCGCCGGCTTCAAATCCCGTATTTCCGCGCTGATTTTCGCGCTCACCTTGGCCTACGTGGCGCTCGCCGATCGCCTCGCCGCCTTCACCGTGAGCAAGCTGAGCCCCACGGTGATGCTCGCCCTCGCGGCCTCGCCCATCGGCTCCCGCTTCAGCGTCGACGCTTGGCTCGCGAAGAGGCGCGCGCCCCAAACCATTCTGCCGACCCTCGTCGCCGGCGGCGGGGTGCGCTTCTTTCAATGCCTGTTGCCCGTCTTCTATTTCAGCTCCGCCTACGCCAAGACCCGCGGTGACTGGCTCACGCACAAGCTCGTCCTCTGGACCCACGTCCACGACAGCTACCAGACCGGCTTCTCCTGGGTCCTCGCCAACGCCCTCCCCGCCTTCCTCTGGACCTTCTTTCAATACCTCGTCTACGCGCTCGAGCTCGGCGCCCCCGTGTGGTTCTCCCTCCGCCGCACGCGCCCCATCGCCCTCCTCCTCGCGGTGGGCATGCACGTGATGATCGGGCTCATGTTCTGGCCCGTGCGCTGGTTCTCGCTGCTGATGATCTCGATGTGGCTCGGCGCGTTCCTGCCCGAGGCTTGGCTCATGCGGTGGGCTTCACGGGTCAAAGCGGCCTGACCCGTCACCGGCGAGTGGGATGGGCGCTCTACACTCGAGCGCCCTTCTCGATCATCGATGTGGCGGTGGCGGAGCCTTGGGCGCGGGGCCGGCGGAGGCCGAGGCCGACGCGGCCACGTTGGCGCGCGTGCCCTCCGTCGGGTACTTGCGCTTCTGCCATTCGAGGATGCCCTCGTCCAAAATGGCTGTGTTCGCGTAGCCTCGCTTGCGCAGCTCGTCCACCACCATGCCCGAGGCGTGGTGCGGGCAGGCGCAATAAGCGATGATCCAAGTGTCGTCCTTGGGAATCGAGTCGAGGCGCGCCGACTGGTAATACGCGACCGAAATGGCCCCCGGGATGCGGGACAGGCTCCACTCCGAGCTCGGGCGCGCGTCGATGATGATCATCTTGTTCTTGGCGTCGAACGCCTGCTTCACCTGATCGATCGGCACATAACGATTCTCGCGCAGGGTGAACGCCGGCGCCTTGCCCTTCGGGTTGATCACGATCGGGCCTTCGAGCGGCGGCTCCGGCGGCGGCGGCGGCCGCGGCACGGGCGGCGGCGGCGTCGACCAGCTCCGGATGAGGAGCACCACGTCGTCGATCTCTTGGGGCTTGAGCTTCTTCTCGAAGCTCTCCATCGGTGTCCCCGGCCGCCCGTGGGCGATCGCATAACGAATGAAGTTGTCGCCCGCGGCCGCGAGGAACACCGAATTGGCGAGGTGCACCGCTTCGCCGCGCACTGCCGGTGTGCCGTGGCAGCGCTGGCAATTCGCGTCGTACACCGCTTGCCCGCGCGTGGCCACGCCGCCCACGATGGTGGGCGCAGGCACCATCTTCCCCGGACCCTTGGAGCGGAGGAAGGCGATGATGGCCTTGACCTCGTCGTCCGTCAGCGGCCCTCCCCGCTCGCGCCCATAGGGCGCCATGGCCGTGCCCGGCCGCCCCTCACGAATGCTGCGGGAGAGGAACGCATCGGTCGCCGTCGTCAGGAACGTCTCGGTGACCAGCGAGGGCGCATGATCGGCGGCATAGCCCTTGGCATCTTTGCCATGGCAGAGCGCGCAGTATTTGGCGAACGCCTCGGCGCCGGCGGCCACCTTCGGATCGGGCGGCGGAGGCGGCGTGCGCTTGCACGCGGAGAGCGCCGCCACCGCGGAGGCCGCGCCCATCCACAAGAGCGCACCGATCACCAGCTTTCGCGCCATGAAACCGTCGTTCTCCGCCGAGGCTCTGCGCCGTCCATCGCGCGCAGGCGAGCTTTGTTGCGCGCGCGCCGGGCCGGCAGCAAGACCTTTCGCGCGCGGGCCCGTGCTCGCCTCGGATCCGAGGATGCGGGCGCGTCCACCATCACGGGCACGCCTCACGCACCTTCATCGATTCCAGCCACCGCCGCCGAGCGGCCGGAAACTGCGCTCGCCCTCACTCCCCCTGCTCTTCGATCACGTTCTCCTCGTACGCGCGGAGCAGCTTCTCCAGCACCTCGATCTCGTCCCGCAGCTCGTCACCCTTGTCGGTGTCGGCGACCACCCGCGGCGGATCGTGCACCTCGATCTCCGTGACCGCGGGGATGATGTCGGCGCCCATCGCCACCGCCTCCTCGACCGACTCGAAATGATGGTGCTGCGCCAGCACGGTGCGCCCCGCCTCGAGCACCAACGTATATCCCTTGTCGCCGTAAGCCTCGGAGAAGGCCCCGTCGATGGTCACCGCCCGCCCCGATCGCTTGAGCGGCGACTCCCCTGCATCGATGCGCACGGGCACGTGCCCATTCACGATGAGCCCATGGGCCGTGTCGCCGCCGAGCTCGGTGCAGATCCGCGCGCAGAACGAAGCATCGTTGATGAGCTTGAAATAAGGATTCTTGGTCTCCACGTGCGTGGCCGGATCGGCCACGAAATGGGTCTCGAACGTGGCCATTCGGTCCTTGCCGAAGAGCGGCGACAAGGGCCCGGTCCACATGTACCAGAGCATGTCCACGTCGTCCTCCGCGCGGGTGCGGAAGGCCCGATGGACCTTGTGCTCCAACGTCTCGAACAACATGCGCCCGGCCCGCGGCGCGCCGTCGACCGCGAGGCTCTGGAGCTCGCCCGACGCGTCCACCGGCACGCATCCGTGGAAGATGAGCGCCCGATCGCGACGAATCACCATCTTCCCCCGCCGGGCAACCCAGGTCATCTGATTCCAGAGCGGCGCGCTCTGCAAAAAGGAGTGCGTGAGCCGCGCCATGCACGCCTCCTCCTCGGGGGAGAGAGCATAAGGGTCGCCGCCGAAATCGATGGTGGGGAAATGGGTATCGAGCAAAGGATGCACTTTGCCGTCGATGGTCACCGTGCCCTGAGCTGGATCGATCCGGTGGAGGAGCTGCCGGTGCTCGAGATCGTATTCGGGGTGCCGCCGGCTCGTCTGGCCTTCCAGCTTGAACTGGATGATGGCCATCGCCTTCTGCATCCGCGCCACGAGGAGCCGATCGCGGAGCGTCTCGCTCTTCACGTCGAAGCGCGTGGCCGGATCGTCGGCGTAGACGGTGCGCGCCAGCTTCTCCACGGGCTCCATGGCGATGCCGAAGCCCTCCTCGAGCTGCTCGATGCGGCCATAGCGCAGCGAGAGCCGCACGGCCGTGGCGATCGACGCCGGCTGCCCGAGGCACGCGCCCATCCAGCTCGCATCGTGGTTGCCCCAGACGATGGTCACGTGCGGTTGCCGCATGAGGAAATCGATGACGCGATCGACGCGCGGCCCGCGATCGCCCAAATCGCCCGCGACCACGAGCTCCGCCACCGAGAGATTGCGGATCACGTGCGCGGCCGCGCGCAGGATCTCCACGTCCCGATCGGCCCGCACGAAAGGCTCCACCAGCGCCGCCAGGAAGCTCTCGCGCGCCGAGAGCCCGCGCGCGGCGATCAGCTCGCGAAAGGTGCCCGCGAGCGCGGGCGGGAACACCTTCTCCGCGTGCCGCAACGTATAGCGATGCATCAGCTCGCGAATGATCTCGACCTCGCGCGCGAGCGTGCCCACGAGCAGCGCGCGCCGATCGGCGCCGGGCCGCGCCCGCTGCCACGCGTACGCTTCGCGCGGGTAGTACACGATGGCCAGGAGATCGCGAATCTCGTCCGGCGAGGCCCGCCCCGCGAAGAGCTTCTCCACCAAGGGCCGCAGGCTGCCCGAGGCGTTGTTGATGATGTGCTTGAGCTTCTTGTGCTCGCCGTGCACGTCGCTGACGACGTGCACCGTGCCCTTCGGCAGCGTGAGGATGGCTTCGAGATAACCAATCTCCGCGAGGACCGCCGCCGAGTTGGGGTAGCGACGCGCGAGCGCGCGGAGGGCCGGGAGGGAGAGGTCGAGCATGGCGCGACATCATGGGACCCGATGCGCGGGTCGTCGTCCACGAGATCGAGCGAGCGCCCGCGTCAGCGCGATCGCCCCGCCCTCGCGACACGCACACGACACAGGGAGGCGGGCGCGACAATCGTTTGAGGTCCAACGATCTCGGCCGAGACGAGGCTCACCGCAGCTCTTCGGTCACATCTTCAGCGCGGCACGCCCGTGCGCGCCGCGTTCCCGCCCCATTGCGGCCATCCGGTGAAGCGCGCGTCGCCGAGATCGATGGCCACGAGCTTGCCGTCGTCGGTGCCTACGTAAAGCATCCCGCCCTCGACCACGGGCTGGCTCCGCACCGGCGCGCCCAACGCATGACGCGCTTGGACGGCGCCGCTCTTCGCGTCGAAGCGCAGCACCTCACCGCCGAGCGTGGCCACGAAGAGGCTCCCGCCGGCGGCCGCGGGCGGCGCCCCCAGGGAGCCTCCCGAGGCCGAGAGATCGCCGGTGAGCTTGTGGCGCCACTGCTCCTTGCCATCCTCCGCGTTGGTGCACACGACCTCGTCGCCCATCACGTTCACCTGCGCGGAGCCCACGCGCAAAAGCCTCGATCCCTGGAACGTCTGCAGCGACGAGACGCTGAGCTGCCCGATGTTGGCAAACGCCTTTCCCGCATTGGCCGACGCCGGGGCCCCGGCGCCAAAACCATTCTGCGCGTCGAGCGATTGCGCCTGCCCCGCGAGCTTCGAGGCGCTCTGTACGGTCGAGTCGATGTAGAGCGCCCGCTTCCCCGCGGTCACGTACGTCCGCGATCCTTCACGTGTGATGGACTCGGCGGCCTTCCCATCCTTGTCCGAGCGGCGCGTGTAGAACAGATCGCGCCCCACCACGATGGGCGCCGACGTCGCCCGCGAGCGGCGTGCCGATCGCACCTCGCCCGTCTGCGCATCGAAGACGAACACCGTACCTCCCTGCGAGGCCGCGACCACGCTGCCCCCCGACACCACCGGCGAGGAGATGACGTCGCCATCGATCCAGCGCGCCCACTTGACCTTGCCCGTGTGCAGATCGAAGGCCGCCAGCGCATGGGTCGCCTCCGCGGGGGCCGCGCCCTGCGCCCCCGCATTCGGCTGCACCTGGTTCGATTGCGCGACCGGTGCCTGATTCGCTTGTTGCAGAGGCAGCTGATTCATCTGCTGCGCATTCGAGATCTGCGCGGGACCACTCCCGCCCGAGGCCGGATAGGCCGCATAAACGATCCCGCCGGCGATGGCGGGCGCGCTCATGAGCGGATCGCCGAGCCACGCGGACCAGAGGAGCTCGCCGTTGCGAATGTCGACCGCGAAGATGGTGCAAGACTCGGTGTTGAAGACGCAGACCCGATCTTCACAGGCCGGCGCCGAAGGGCCGTCGTCATCGAGGTTGAGCGCCCAGGCCAGCGCGCCGCTCCGCGCATCGAAGGCATAAACCTCCTTGCCGTGAAACCCACCCGAGACGAGCACGCGCCCATCGTGCACGGCCGGCGTGGTGATGGGCGCATGGCTCGGGAACGTGACGCGGAAGCCGCTGCCCGTTCGCTCGATCGCTTGTGCATCGAGCGTGCGCGGCGTCACGTGGCCGGGCCGAAACGAGGTCGGCGGCGCCGCTCCCTCGGACCAGCGCCGCACCATCGAGGTGATGTCTTCGCCGCTCCCCGCGCCGCCGATGGGCTCGTCGGCCCCCGCTGCCTTCGGCGCCTGCGGCTCCGGCCCGCGCGCCGGAGGCGTGTGCGAGCAGGCTGCCAACGTGACCACGATCGCGAGCACGGGACGAAGACGGTGCGGCATGGGAGGCATTGGACGGATGAGGCCCGCGGATGTTTTGATGGGATCGACTATCCTCGAATCGCCGGTCATTTCCGTCCTCGCGGCGCGACCTGCGCTCGCGATCAACCCAGCTTGCCCGCCCTCCAGAGCTGACGCACCCGCACCACGAGCTGTCGAATCCGCTCGTCGTTCGGCGAAAGCGCGAGCGCGCGATCCAGCTCGGCCTGCGCGCTCTTCCCGAGCCCCGCCGCCGCATACGCCCGCGCCAGCGTCACGTGGAACAGCGCCGTCCCCGGCGCGATCTCCACGGCCTTGCGCGCGAACTCCACCGCACGCCGCATGTTGCCCAGCTTGAGCGTGGCGTGGGCGACCCGCTCGTGGGCCCGAGCATCGTTGGGCCGGCCGGCGCAGACCTTGGCATACGCCAGCGCCGCCGCTTCCCAACGCCCCTCGCGCTCGTCCTGCACCGCCTGCTCCCAATGCCCATCGGCGAGCATGCCTGCGGCCAAGCGAATGGCATCCTGACACGTGGTTTGGACCTCGGGGTCTTCGGGCGCGAGCGCGGCCACCCGACGATAGGCCTGAATGGCAGAATCGTAATCACGACGATCGATGGCAAGCTTCCCCTGCGCGAGGCTTTGGGAGAGGCGGGCCCGGCGCGCGTCGTCGTCGGCCTGAGCGCGATAAGCATGGAGCGCCTCGGTGCCCGGCTCGGGCACAACCATTTCGAGCTCCGGTTTTGCTGCCGGACGAGGCCCCGAGAGCTTGCGCGCCAGCGTGCGCCGACGGAGCGCCAGGATGTCTTCCGCCGACGGCGCCGGGATCCGCGCCGGTGAGCTCATGACCCGTCGCTCGGACGCAGGTGGCGGCGGCATGGTCGTCATCGATCCTGCGCGCCGCGTCTCGGCGGCCGGCTCCTCGTCGGTCGCCGCGCGCCGCTCCGCAATCAGCGTGTCGTAGGCGCGCGTGAGCCGCGTGAAGATGACCTCCAGCTTGGGCCGATACGATCCGAGCCGCTTGCGAAAGTAGCGGTCCGGATGAAACTCCGCCGCCGTCGCCGCATAAGCGCTCTTGATCTGCTTCATGCTCGCCTGTGCCTCGATCCCGAGCAGCTCGTGCGGCGAAAGCTCGTCGAGCCGGCGATACACGTCGACGATGCGGCGGCGGCGATCGGTGTCGATCTCGATGTCCTCTTCTTCTTCGATCTCGCCCACGGCGGCGCTCGTCTCTGCCTTGCTGCGCGCCTCAGCCCGAGCCTGAAACGCAATGGCACGCTGGAGCTCGACGGCGCCCAAATCAGCAAGACGATCGAGCATCGCGGCCACCTGCTCGGGGGCAAAGCCGGTGACTTGGGCAAGGTCGTGCTCGCTCGCGGCGGCGTCGACGTGCGATAGCAAAAATGCATCCGCCGGCGTCAAGGGGAGCGCCTTGATGTTGCAGCTCGACACGAGCTTGAGAAGACGGGACATGAACGCCTCTCTGCCGGCGCGCCTCGCCAATCGACCATCGCCCGGCAAACGATCCTATCGACTTTCCCGTTTCTCGCAATCCGTCGGCGGTGCACGACACATCGACGTTCGACACCGCATCACCGGCGGCGAGCGATTTTTCCGCCCGTCCCCGGCAACGTGCCTGTCGTCCGCACGCAATCGCCCAAACGGCCCCATCGGAACAAGCCACCTCGCTCCCCCGGGAGGGCCTCAGCGGAATCGAGATCATCACCACCTCTCATCCGCATGGAGCCCGCGCGGCGCCCGCGATTCGAGCGCCCGCGACACGCGTCCGAGCGCACCGATGCAGGCTGGACAGCGGGCAACCCATCTCGTGGTCACGACCATCCCGGAAGCTCCCTACGGTGAATCGGAGGGCTTGCTCATCGTGGTCTCCGGACAGTCGATCCATGTTCGCACGGAGAATGGTGGTGATGTCATGAACGCACTTCCGATCATCTCCAAATGCGAAGAAAGCGAGTGTTTCTACAACCGCGACGAATCCTGTCATGCAGCCGCGATCAACGTCGGTGAGACGCATCCACGCTGCGACACGTTCGCGCGCGCGGGAGGGAATCACATCGGTCGACAACCCGTCGCCATGGTGGGTGCCTGTCACGTCGCCGCGTGCCGTTGGAACCGGGAGCTGATGTGCAACGCCGCGGCGATCGCCGTGGGCCGGCACGGAGATCACCCGGACTGCCTCACGTTCGAGCAGGCGCGGAGCTGATGCGCGCGAGCGCAACGTTCGCGACGACGTGAGCACGGGTCCCAGCTCGGCTGCGACCAATGGTATGTTCGTCCGAACATGCGCCGCTTCCTCCCCGTCCCGTTCCTCTTCATCACGATCTCGTGCGCCGCCGGTGGCACCGCGCCCAGCGGCAGCGGCGGGTACGGCGGCAGCGGCGGCGCCACCACGAGCAGCGCCGGCGGCAACGGCGGCACGCTCACCACGAGCTCATCGAGCGCGAGCAGCGCGAGCAGCAGCGCCAGCTCGACCAGTGTGAGCAGCTCATCCTCCAGCAGCGCAAGCAGCTCGAGCTCGTCCAGCGCCAGCTCCAGCAGCTCGAGCAGCGCCAGCTCCAGCAGCTCTGCCTCCAGCAGCGCGAGCAGCAGCGCCAGCTCCAGCAGCTCCGCGAGCTCGAGCAGCTCGGCAAGCTCCAGCAGCAGCGCCAGCTCGAGCTCGGGCGGCCCGGTGGGCATTGGGCTCTACACCTACAACGCGGTTCCCGCGTCGGGCCTCCTCAACCCGCCTTCGGCCGCATGGCACCCGGACGGCAGCCATGCGCTCGTCCTCAACTACAGCGATACGGTCCATCGTTATGACCCGGTGACCAAATCGCTGACCCAGGTCGCGTCGGTGGGGGCGAGCGTGATTTGGCGGGCCATCGCCTTCACGCCCGACGGCGACAAAGCCGTGCTCCTCGGCAACGTGGCCTCTCCCGTCGAGGGACGCATCTATCTTTGGGACGGGGCAAACGCCACGCTCACCCAGATGACCACCGAGACCTTCGCCGGCGGCAGCTACGAATCCATCGCTTGGTCACCCGATGGATCGAAGGCCCGCCTGCTCGCGCAAAAGCCCAACTCCGGCACCTACCTCGCTTATCTCTGGGCCTTCGATCCCAACACCGGCCGCTCCGACGTGAAGGCCAAAGCCACCTCCGCCGGTTGCCAAGATCTGGCGTGGGCCACCGACGGCTTCGACATGCCCGCGGTCCCCGTCACCTGCGGCCTCAACGGGGTCACGCTCTTCTACCTCGACACGAGCGGCAACTTCGTCGACTACACGAACAACGCCGGCAACACGTCGCGCATCTCCGCGCGCCCGCAGGGCGATTATGCGCTCGCCATCGGCTGGTCTGGCCAGCGTGTCTATCGGTATCAGCAAGGTGGGTGGTCGACCGCCTTCGGCAACCCCACCTTCCCCGGCATCTTCCAGGTCGGCTTCTCCACCGACGGCAATCGCGCGCTCATCCTCGGCGGCTACGGCGGCAACCCCGCGGTCGCGCGCGCCTACGAGTTCCGTCACGATCTCTTCTCCCAGACGGCGATCACCGACGTCTCGATCCCCAACTTCTCCCTGCCGCCCTACAACGCTTCTTCGCAGTCGAGCCTCAACGACGTCGCCTGGCGCCCGGGCTGCGACGGCGGCATCATCGTCGGCGGCGCCAATACGGTGACCTCCAAACAGGCCTTCGTCATCCGCTTCTCGGTCGACAACGGCGTCGCCTGCCCCAACTGACATCCTCGCTCGAAGCGCCTTTGCGTCGATTCCCCTCAACGCAAAGGCGCCTCGACGAGGTGCGCGGCGAGCTTCTCGTAGAGCGCGCGCCGCGGATCGTCGGCGCGGAACACCAGGCGGAACCAGTCGTGGAGCGGCTCGATCGAGGGGAAGATGACGCGCATCTTGCGCGCCGCGAGATCGGCGTTGACCAGATAACGAGGCAGCACCGCCACGCCCGCGCCGTCGAGCACCCGCCGGCGCATGGCGGCGATGCCGCCGAGCCGCACGATGCGCTGGAAACGCAGGCGATCGCCGCCGCCGGGCGCGTCCCGCCAATAACGAAAGAGCGGCAAGCCGGCGCTCTCGTCGAGCAACGCGTGCCCCGCGGCGTGCTCGGCGCGCGTGAGCGGCCGCTCCTTGAGGAGCGCCGTCCCGCCCACGAACACGTAATCTTCGCGATGAAGGCGGAGCGCTTCGAGCTTGGGATCGGTGAAGCGCGAGGAGGTCACGGCGCAATCGATCTCCATGGTGCGCACGCGCAACAAGAGGTCTTGGCCGGCCCCGAAATAGAGGTGAATGTCGAGCCACGGCAGCGCCGCGCCGATGCGCTCGAGCTCGGGCACGATCCAGCTCATCCCCAGCTCGTGCCGGGTGCCGAGCGTGATCTCCATCGACGGTGGCGCCGTCTCGCCGCGCGCGGCCCGCGCGCACTCCGCGGCGGCGTCGAGGCAACGCTCCGCCGCGGGGAGCAGCGCGAGGCCGGCCTC
The DNA here is from genome assembly GCA_001931535.1 of Minicystis rosea. Taxonomy (GTDB): domain Bacteria; phylum Myxococcota_A; class Polyangia; order Polyangiales; family Polyangiaceae; genus Minicystis; species Minicystis rosea. The sequence goes on along the minus strand of CP016211.1, from coordinate 11,595,612 downwards.
CGTGAGGCTCACGGCTCTCGTGGTGCGCCGAAACAGGGGCGCGCCCAGCTCGGCCTCGAGCTGCTGAATCCGCTGGCCGAGCGCGGCCGGGCTGAGCGCGACGGAGCGCGCCGCCGCTCGGAAATTGAGGAGCCGCGCCGCGGCCACGAAGCAGCGAAGGCTGTCAATCGAAGGCAGCATTCGCCTTGCTATATCAGAGTCACGCCGCCGCGCGCGCCTGCCAAGCCGCCGCCGCCGGGAGGCCGTGCGCCTCGAGCCGCGGAATGACCACCTCGCTCACGGTCGCATAAAAGAGCTCCCGCGCCTCGCGTCCATTGCAGAGGCCGAAGGCCGCGGCCTCCGCCGGAAAACGCGCATGCGCAGGCAAGCCCACGAGCTCGTGCTCTTCGAGCGACGCGAACGCGAGCCGCAGATAAGCCCCCAGCCGATCGCGCGTCGCCCCATCGAAATCGGGCGCCGCCTCCGCGAGGAAACGCCAGCCGAAGCGGGCGTGCCCGACCTCGTCCGCGAGGATCTCCGAGAGCAGACGGCGCAGATCCCCACTTGGCATCTCCTCGCGCTCCGCGCTGATGATGGCGACGGCCACCGTCTCGGCGAGGCAGCACGTGCTCAGGATGTTGCGCGTGACCGCTTCGAGCGGCGTGGCGTCGAGGTGCTCCGGAAACGCATGCGTCACCTTCGCCGACGCGCGCGCCTCACCGCCGAGCGCCTCCACCACCGCGCCGCAGAGGACTCCATGCGTGCGCTCCTCCTCGGCCATGCGCACGCACGCTTCGATGCGCTCGACGCCCGCGCCCACGCGACGCATCTGCGCGGCGAGGCCCTCGAACACCGGCGCCGATCCATGCTCGTTCACCATGCGCCGCAACCACGTCCGCTGCGCGGCGACGCGCAACGCCGGATCGATGTCGGCGAGCGCCGGCCGCAGGCGGCGCGCCTCGGTGACGAGATCGAGAATCCGCGGCGCGCCCTCGGCGACGACGGCGCCGTTCATCACGCCACCTCCATCATCGGCGGCGGCATCGGCGGTCCCCAAGCCGAGCAGCCGGCATCGAGCGACCAACCATTCTCCTCGCAGCACGTCGCCCAATCGGGCGCAGCATGGCAATCCACGCCTCCCGCATCGGCGACAGCGCCGCCCGTGCCACCCACACCGCCGGCGCCGCCGAGATCGATCGTACCGCCAGTGCCGGCCACGCCTCCGGCGCCTCCCTCGTTCTCTTTGTCCGGCAACGGCCGCCCGCCGACCTGCACCTCGGTGGCGCACGCGAAGACACCGAACGTCAGCGAAACCGCAGCAGCGGCGTGCAACGCCCGCCGACGCACCTCGTCACGCATCATGATAAGCACCTCCTCCAAGAGAGAAGATACGCACCGGTGCCGTCTCGTGAATCGGCATGATCCGAACAGTGCCGTTGGGCTTTGCTTTACAATCCCGAGCCCGTCGCAGGCGGCTCACCAAAAAGGGCTTTACGCGCAGCGCGGAGTACCTTCTCACGATGAGGACGGGATTTCAGGAGCGCGTCGCGATCGACCCATACGAGTCGTGCGTCGATGACCGCAACGCCCTCTCGAAAGCGGGCGCCGGTGGCAGAATCGACTCGGCCGGAAGGCGCGGCTCGCCGTCGCAACGCTGCGAGGAGAGCCACGCCCAACCTCAAGACGAATCGAAGCTCACCCGCCGTGCTACCCCTTCTTCGCCGGCTTCTTGGCCGCCGTCTTCTTCGCCGGTGCTGCCTTTGCAGGAGCCGCCTTTGCAGGAGCAGCCTTTGCAGGAGCCGCTGCCTTCTTCGCCGGTGCTGCCTTTGCAGGCGCTGCCTTTGCCGGCACCGCTGCCTTCTTCGCCGGTGCTGCCTTTGCAGAAGCAGCCTTTGCCGGAGCGGCCTTTGCCGGAGGCGCTGCCTTCTTCGCCGGTGCGGCCTTTGCCGGAGGCGCTGCCTTCTTCGCCGGTGCTGCCTTTGCCGGAGGCGCTGCCTTCTTCGCCGGTGCTGCCTTTGCCGGAGGCGCTGCCTTCTTCGCGGGCGCGGGCGCGTCGCCGCCGAGCGCCGCGAGCACTTGGTCGACGTGCCCGTCCACCTTCACGTTGGTAAACACCTTGTGAATGCGGCTGTCCGGGCCGATGACGAAGGTGCTTCGGATCGTCCCCTCCACCTTGCGCCCGTACATCGTCTTCTCGCCGTAGGCGCCGAACGCCTTGTGCAGCGACAGCGACGGATCGCTGAGCAGCCGGATCTTCAGGCCATGCTTGTCGCGGAAGCCGCAGTGGCTCTTCACCGAATCCTTCGAGACGCCGAGCACCGTCGCGCCCGCCGCCGCGATCCGAGCGACGGCCTCCGAGAACCCGATCGCTTCGCGCGTGCAGCCCGGCGTGTTGTCCTTGGGATAGAAGTAGATCACGAGCTTCTTGCCCGCGAAATCCCCGAGCTTGATGCGGCTGCCCGCGTCGCTCTCCAACTCGAACGCAGGTGCCTTGTCGCCTTCCTTCAGCATCGCTCCTCCGTCACCTCCCCCGCGACGTCACGATAACCGAAGCCGCCCGCCCGAAGTAAAGCGGTGTCGTAGGAGAAGATCTCCGCACCGCGACCGGAAGCCCCAGCGGCGCTTCCGGCCAACGGCATCAGCGCCGTTCCTTCTCTTCCCAACCGAACCAACGCCGGAGCACCGCGGCGAGCCGGCTCCACCGGCCGGCCGGCGCTTCGTCGGGATCCGTTTTCAACGCTGCAATGGCGTGCGCGGCCTCACGCGGCACGAAGGCCCCTGCGCAATCGCCGCAGCGGCGGATTTCTTCCGGAGCATCGAGGTACCGATCCGCCGAGAGCGCGCAATGGCAGCGCGGGCAAGCACCGCTCCCGCCTTTGCCCCGCGGGCCGCTCCGCGCCGTGGAAGGCGCGCCGCGAACCATTGCGCCGAGCTCGCCGTCGAACCAATCCACCCAGATGCCCCCACAACCCGGGCAGACATCGATGATGGCCTCGCCCACCTGCTGCGGCGTGAGCACAGCGGCACATCCGGGGCACGAGAGGGCGGCTTCGCGATAGCTCACCCGCGATCCTCCTCGTGCGGATCCATCATGAATTCTTCGGGCTGCGTCACGCCGATGTCCTCCGGCTGGAGGAGCGAGCACAGCGTATTTCGCATCCCCAGAGCAAGCGGGATATCCGAAGCTGCAGCGCTTTCCGCGACAATGGGCCTGGAGCGTGCCGACCATCGCGGCGTCGAAGCCCCATTGAGCAGCCGCGGGCCTCGGCGCTCTGCACAACGTGGCTCCACGGATAACGCCCCTCGGACCTTCGCCGTCGGTCACGACGAAGAGGACACTGAATCTCATCCCGCACGGCATCGGAGGGGCTCGCGCCTCGCGTGGAGCGAGAGGCTCCGCGATCGCGCATCAGGTTGGCCTCGTGCAGGTTGCCGGTGTGCGTGAAGGGGCGCGAGCTGCGTGAGGGAGGCCACTCGTCATGGGCACGCAGCGAGGGCCGCAGAAGCGTGGGATCGCCGAGGATGCGGCGCCGATCGGTGGTTTCGGAGAGGCTGGGCGCGCGTTCATCCGCTCATCCGGATGAATGTATGGATGTGTACCCAGTGGCCTTCCTTCGTCGAGGCGACGCCGTGGAATCGACACCGGCGGGCTGCTCGGATAGGGTTTGATCAGCAGATGAAGCGATTTCCTTGGCTCATCGCCGGGGCAGCCTCCGCGCTGGCCTCGTGCACGATCTACGGCCCGGACCTCGTGGGCAGCGGCGGCGCCAGCGCGAGCTCCACCTCGAGCTCGAGCGCCAGCAGCGGCTCGTCCTCGAGCGGAAGCTCGAGCGGCGGAGGCTCCACCACTTCGAGCGGGAGCACGGGCGGCGGAGGCTCCACCTCGAGCGCCGGCGGCGGCGGCTCCACGAGCTGCACGACCCCGTCGGACTGCCCCGGGAACGACACCGAGTGCAGCAAGCGCACCTGCGCGACCGGGATGTGCGGCGTGTCCAACACCGCGAAGGGCACCGTGCTCACCGCGCAGACGCCGGGCGACTGCAAGAAGGCGGTCTGCGACGGCAACGGCGGCGTCTCGCAGGACGACGACAACGGCGACGTGGCCGACGATCAGAACGAGTGCACCACCGACGGCTGCTCGGCCGGCTCGGCCACCCACCTGCCCAAAACCTCGGGCACGCCGTGCACGGTGGGCGGCAAGGTCTGCTCCTCGGCGGGCAAGTGCGTCGAGTGCGTCACCTCCACCGATTGCGGCAGCATGGTCTGCCAGAACAACGTCTGCGTCGGCGCGCAGTGCAACGACACGGTGCAGAACGGCACCGAGAGCGACGTCGACTGCGGCGGCACCGGCACCTGCGCGCGGTGTGGCTTCAACAAGAAGTGCGGCGCGGGCACCGACTGCAAGAGCCAGTCGTGCATCTCGAACCACTGCGCCGCGAGCTGCAACGACACGGAGAAGGACGGCGCCGAGACCGACGTCGACTGCGGCGGCGGCACCTGCCCCACGTGCGGGAGCAACAAGGCCTGCAGCACCAACACCGATTGCACGAGCGGCAACTGCACCGGCGGCAAGTGCGTCGACGTGCTCTTGATCAGCGAGCTGCAGACGCGCGGGAGCAACGGCGGCTCCGACGAGTTCATCGAGATCTACAACCCGAACGCGTACGCGGTGAGCTTCGACGGGGGCTGGGAGATCTGGACGCGCAGCGCGGCGTCCAACGCGTGCGCGGCGCTCAACAAGCGCATCACCGGCGCCGGGCAGGCGATCCCTGCGCACGGCCACCTGCTCTTCACCAACGGTTCCGCGACGGGCTACGACGGCGCCGTGGCGGGCGACGGCACGTACACCACGGGCTTCTCGGACAGCGGGCAGATCGTGTTGCTTCGCAGCGGCACCCTGGTCGACTCGCTCTGCTACTACTTCAGCACGACGACGCAGAACAACCTGACCTGCCCCACGCCGCCGGCGATGTGGTTCCCGTGTCAGGGCACCGTCAGCAACCTGCCCCACAACGACACGACCGCCACGGCCAGCAACGCCGATGTGACCATCGAGCGCAAGCCCGGCGGCGCTGCAGGCAATGGGCAGAACACGGGCGACAACGCGGCGGACTGGAACACGATGGTCACGCCGAACCCGCAGAACACGATGAGCCCGGCCACGCCCTGACGAGATCGCCGTCCCGCGTGACTCGTGAACGAGAGCGCGCGCGGTCGGCGCGATCACGGAGCCAGCGCGGCTCACCATCTCGCTCCGCCCCGCTTGCGAGCACGCTGGGGCTTGCTTTCCCGCCCTGCGCGCCCATCCAGGTTCTCCCGTCGGCTGGACGGAAACATCGCGCTGCGGCTGGCAAATGTGACCTTACGTGCGTATTCTAGCTCCGGCTGACTGGGCACAGGACCCGAGCCGTGCAGCACAGGAGGATGGGTAGATGATCACGATCACGGAGAAGGCAGCAGAGAAGGTCCACGAGATCGCGGCTGCCGAGGATCTCGCGGGGCAGGGTCTGCGCCTGCGCGTCATCGGCGGCGGGTGCGCGGGGTTCTCCTACGATCTCTACTTCGAGGACAAGCCGACCGACCTCGACGAGACGTTCGAGGACAGGGGAATCAAGCTCTACATCGATCCGCTGAGCTACCAATATCTGGACGGCACCGAGATCGATTACGTGGAAGGCCTCCACGGCTCCGGCTTCAAGTTCGGCAACCCGAACGTGAAGAGCACCTGCGGCTGCGGCTCCTCGTTCTCCGCGTAACTTCGAGGTCGTACGGCCGTTGATCAGGATGGGGCCGCAAGCGGCCCCATCTCGTCGAGCCTGCGCGGAGACGATTCGCGCGGTGACGGGTCGTGCAAATCACCATCGCGACGCGCGCTCCCGGATCCGTTGATTCGCGGAGCGCGAGGTGTCGCTTCATCCCCATCCACGGCCGAACCTGCTAGGGTGGCGCGCGATGTCGTGGATTTGGATCATCGGCCCGGTCGTGGTCGCACTCCTCTTCGTCCTCACCGACAGGCGCGACAAGCGGCGTGACGCCGAGATCGAGCGCTGGCGGACGCGCATGGGCTCACCGAAGAGCGTCAATTCGCTCGGCGGCCCGTACATGCGCATGCTCCTCGCGGCCGGCGCCGGTCAGCGCGTCGGTTACTACGAGCTCGTGCCGAAGATCGCGTACCTCGCCCTGCTCGGCGGTGACGCGGTGGCGGGCAGCGATCAGCACACCGTGGTCGCCAAGCTCGACGAGAGCGCGCCGACCTTCACGGTGCGGCCGCTGCCAATCCTCGATGGCCAGCTCGAAGCGAACGTCGGTGTCCAGTTCAAGAAGGACACCGAGTTCATGGAGACGTTCAGCGTCGATCGCTACCTCGAAGGCAGCGAGAGCGTGCCTCAGCCGGCGAACGACGCGCTCGACAAGCAGATTCGCCAGTGGCTCTCGCCGCCCGTGCGTCAGGCCCTGCTCGAGCTGCCGGACGCCTGGTTGCGCGTCGACGGGAAGATGTTGGCGCTCACGCTCTACGGTCCCGCCGACGCCGACAAGCTCAACGATCTGGTCACCGCCGCCGACACGATCTTCGCCGAGTACGGCGCCGAGGGCGGCCCTTCGCTCTTCGGCGACGACGAGGAAGAAGACGCCGCGGCGGCCCCGCCGAAGCGTCAGGCTGCGAGCAAGAAGGCGAGCGCCTCGAAGTCCGCCTGACGGGCCCATCGATCCTCGGGCCCGCGCGCACCGCGACGATCAGGGCCGCATCGCTTCACGCCACCCATCGATGACGAACTGCGCGGCCGTGGCCGCGAGGATGAGCCCCATGATGCGGCTCACCACGTTGATGCCCGTGCGCCCGAAGATCCGCACCACACGCCCGGCGAACAGGAGCGTGAGGAACGTGATCCCGGTGACGAGCGCCACCGAGATGAAGAGCGCGACCTTCTCGCTCGCCCGGTGCGCGCGCGACGACCACATGATGACGGTCGCGATCGCGCCGGGGCCGGCCACGAGCGGCACGCCGATGGGGATGATGGCGACGTCGTCCTTCTGACGCGCCTCGTTCGTCTCTTCGGGCGTGCTCTTCACCGGAGAGGTCTTGGCGCGCAGCATTTCGAGGGCCATCGAGAACATGAGGATGCCGCCCGCCACCTTGAAGGCGGGGATGGTGATCCCGAAGAAATGGAAGATGGCGGTCCCCGTCGCGGCGAACACGAGAAGCACGACGAGCGCCATGCTCGAGGCCCGGATCGCCGTCCTTCGCTGCTCGCTGTGAGCCTCGGCACCGACGAGCGCGAGGTAAATGGGCACGACGCCGATCGGATCCACGATCGAGAACAGCGAAGGGAAACAGACGGTGAAGAACGAAAGCCCCGCGGACATGCGGGCGGGTTAGGGCGGCGCGGGCAGCGAGGCAAGCCCTTCACGCGCGATGGCTCTGCGCGGTTCCTGCATGGCTCCGCAAAGCAGAGCCCATGCTCGTGTGATGCGCCTGCACCCCGCGCGGACCTCGATCGCACGCCGCCAAACACGCGCGCGCCGTCCGCCGTCCTTGGCGTGACGTTCGCAAGCCTCTCGGGACACCGTCGCAAAGAGCGCTGCCGCGTGGGCTCGGCGGCCGCGCGCCGCCACGGGGAGGATGGATTCATGAGACACCCCCAAAAAGCAGGACTCGCTCTCTGCGTCGGTCTCACCGCCGGATTCGCCCTGATGACCCTCGCCGGCGAAGCGAGCGCCCGAGACGACGCCACCTCGAACCGCCCGCGCTCCGCCGACGACGACACCATCGACCCCTGGGACGAAGAGGACACGAGCGACGCCGGCGCCGACGAGAACGCGGACGACACCGCCGCTCCGCGCGATCTCACACCGGACCAGGAAGAGACGACGGAAGAAGGCGTGCTGCCGCAAGAAGAGCAGCCCGAGCAGGCGCCGCGAGAATGGCAATCGTCTCCACCACGAGAATGGCAATCGCCACGAGAATGGCAGCAGCCCCAGCAAGGGCAATCGCCTCGACAATGGCAATCGTCGCAACAAGGGTGGCAAGAGCAAGTGACGCCGGGCGAGCAGGCGCCGCCGAGCACGCAGCAGCCGTGGGAGCAGGGCGCGCCCCAGGGCGGGAGGATGGTCCCATACATCCTCGGCCCGCTCACGGGACAGCCTGGGCCCGTCTGGTCGCCCTACATCACCGGGGCGGCGATCACGGGTGGTTGGGCGCCGCATCTCCTGCGGGGGTTCGGTGCGGGAATCCATTCTAGGTTTCCACAAGGCACCTCGGGCGGTGCAGCTCCCCACCATCACCCTTCCGGGTCGGCCGGCCCCGGCCAAACCTCGCATGCCGGCAATCCGATGCCGGATATTTCCGGCGCAGGCCCGATGTACGGCGCTCCCGGCGGAGTCGCGCCCAGCGCGCCTCGAGGGTCGTTCGGCGCCGGGCTCCCGCGAGAAGGCACCTCGGCCCAGCCCGGGCTCCCGCCGTCCCAGCGAGGCGCGACGAAGCCCGGATCCGTGCAGCAACCGAGCGCCGGGCCGCAACCCGAGACGGTGCATCCGAGCCTCACGAACGTGCCTTCGAATCAGCCGGAGAGAGATCGGTTGGCTCCGATTCAGGCACGGAATCAAGCTTCCGAAACGTGCCCCTGTCCCGCCGGACAAGGGATGAGCGCTCCTTCGGAAGGACATGGCATCTCGTTCGGCGCCGGCCTCGGGCCTACGCACACGGAGGGTGCGGCGAAGCCTCGCGCCGGCGTCGGCGCGCTCGGTGACATCGATCTCGGACCGGTCCTCGGCCACCGTGCCCAACCTTGGACGCCCTCCCTGGGCATCGGTCCGGGCGTCCATGGCCACTTGAACGGCAAGCGATAGCCCCCATCCGAGCACGGCCGCGCCGGAGCGGCATACGAGACCATGAGATACCGCCGCTGGAGATTGCCAATCTCCAGCATCCACACATCCGGCCGGCGGTGCGCTGACGGCTCTTTCATCGGAGGCCGCAAGCGGCCTCGGGCCTTGGGTTGGGTGAGCCAGCCCTAATCATGAGATGACTCGTTCGCAGCCGTGGCGCCCGCGTTGCAATGCGGCGATGCCGGCGCCAGGTGCGCTCGGGACGAGCGCGGAGAGCAACTCCGCGCCACGAACTGGGAGGATTGGCAGATGGCGACTCAATACAAGAAGGGGGCGTTCGCCCTCGCGCTCTGCATGGGCCTCACCGCCGCGACGGCGCTCGCCGAGGACGTGCAGGATGCATCGCAGAGCAAGCAGGGCGCGGAGCAGAAGCAGCCCGGCGCGCAGAATCAACCGGGCACGCAGCAATACGGGTCTTCGCAGTACCAATCGAACCAACCCGGCTTCGGTGGTCAGCAGGGCCAGTTCGGCGCGGGCATCAATCCGCAATGCCCGGGCTGCGGCGCCCAGCAGAACGCACCGGGCTGGGGCGGCCAGCAATACGGTGGTCAACAATACGGCGCTCAGCAATACGGCAGTGGCATGGGCCAGTCCGGCATGCAGGGCGCGATGGCCTCGGCGCCGCAGGCGTGGATCGCGGACGCCGCGCTCTTCATCGGCAACGCCGCCAACACGGCGCACGTGCTCGGCGTGGAGCAGGGGTTGCACGCGCACGCGCCGCAGATCCTCGGCAACCAGGCGCAATTCCTCACCACCGCGACCAACCGCGCGCTCACGAGCCTCATCGCGCTCCAGCAGAACGCGGAGGCCACGAATCCGAGCGCGGTGCCCGAGATCCGCAGCGCCGTCGGTCACCTCGTGGCCGCGCAGGCGCAGGCCGCGCAGGTCGCAGACGCAGCCAATGCCGGTGTGCTCGGGCCGACGTTCGACACCGCCGTTCGCGCCACCCTCGGTCACCTCGCCGCGGCCGACCGGTCCGTGTCCGCCATCGGTCGTGCCTACGGCGCGCCGCAGCTCGCGCAGGCCGGATCGGCGTGCCCCATGCGCGCCTTCGGCGCGGGCCTCGGGGGGCAGGGGCCGCGCTCCCGCGCTCCACAGGGCGGCGTGAAGCAGGGGACGCCCAAGCAAGAGGGCGTGAAGCAGGGGACGCCCAAGCAAGAGGGCGTGAAGCAAGAGGGCCTGAAGGACGAAGCGCAGCCGTGATGGCTACCGAGAAACACGCACATCCGGCGTCGAACGCCGGGGCCGTCCTCACCATCGAGACGTGATTCGCGGCTCTACCGCAGCTCGACGGATCACGTCCCTCCCAACGCAATTGCCACTCTGCGCCAGGCCCGTCGGCGACGCCTGCGCGCGAATCCTCCTGCAGTTTCCGCACGACCCTACGGGCATGTCTCCTGCTTGGCCGCGCGCGGAGGCTTCGTCGATGAATCTTCGCCGCGCTCTTCCGCTCGCAGGTTTCCTCTCTCTCTCTGCCGCAGGGTGCCAATCGTCGCCGACTGCATGCATCGATTCGAGCACGCCGGGCTGCGTCGCCAGGTCCGACAAACAGCGCATCCAGACGCCGAACGTCACCGACGCCGCGCTCGCAGATGCCGTGAAGGACAACACCGCGTTCGCCATGGATCTGTATCAGCAGATTCGGCGCGAGCCCGGAAACCTGTTCTTTTCGCCGTACAGCATCTCCTCGGCGCTGGCGATGACGTTCGCCGGCGCGCGCGGAGCGACCGCTTCGCACATGGCGAGTGCCCTGCACTTCACGCTCCCGCAGGATCAATTGCATCCCGCGTTCAATGCCCTCGATCTCGCGCTCGCGAGCCGCGGGGAGAACGCGGAAGGCAAGGACGGCGGAGCCTTCCGCCTCAACGTCGCCAACGCCCTTTGGGGGCAAACGGGGTACGACTTCCTGAGCCCCTTCCTCGACACGCTCGCCCAGCACTACGGCGCGGGCATGCACGTGGTGAATTTCTCGGAGGCGCCGGACAAGTCGCGTGAGATCATCAATGCTTGGGTCGAGAACGAGACCGAGGATCGGATCAAGAATCTGCTCCCCCAAGGCTCGGTCGACCCGACCACCCGGCTCGTGCTCACCAACGCCGTCTATTTCAATGCGGCTTGGGCGGAGCCCTTCAAGAGCGCGGACACCGTGCTCGCCGATTTCAAGAAGCGCGACGGCACCACCGTGCAGGTGCAGACGATGTCGAGTGGGCGGGAGGCGCGCTACGGCGCCGGCAGCGACTGGGCCGCGGTGGAGCTGCCTTATGATGGTCAGGAGCTCTCGATGATCCTGGTCCTGCCGGCGGAGGGCGCCATCGACACGTTCGAGGCCTCGCTGAGCGGCGCGAAGCTCGCGGAGATCACCAACAAGCTGACCCGACACTTCGTCACGCTCACGCTCCCGCGCTTCAAGATCGAGTCGACGCTGAGCCTTTCCGACCAACTCTCGACGCTCGGCATGGCGGACGCGTTCACGACCAAGGCCGACTTCAGCGGGATCGACGGGAAGCACGATCTGTTCATCGGCGCCGTCGTGCACAAGGCCTTCATCGACGTGAACGAGGCGGGCACCGAGGCGGCCGCGGCGACCGGCGTGGTGCTCAGCGTCACCAGCGTGCCGGAGCCGGCCGAAATCCACTTCAATCGGCCCTACCTCTTCTTCATCCGCGACAAGAGCGGGACGGTCCTCTTTTTCGGCCGGGTCGAGAGCCCGCAAGGCTGATATACGGCTCGCATGCGATTCGACTGCGTCGTCCTCGATCTGGACGGCACCCTCACCGACCTCCCGCACGAAGCCCCCGCCTTCAATGCGACCTTCCCTGCCTTGGTCGCCGATCTCCTCGGCCGCGATCTCGACGGCATCTGGGAGGAGGCGGTGGGCGTCGTGCGGAAGCGATCCCCCGAGCTCGCCTGGATCGTCGATGGTCATGCGGCCGGCCCGGCCGATGCGGATCCGTACATCCTGGCTTCGTCCGCGGCGCAGGTCGTCTTCGATCGCTTCGCCGTCATGACCCACGATCCGGCGCTCCGGAGCGATGTCACCACGGCCATCTTCCGTCGCGCGTACCAGAAGACGGGGGCCTCGTTCCGACCGGAGACGAAGCACGTCTTGGAGACGCTGCTCGCGCGGGTGCCGTCGGTGTACGTGGTGACGAACGCGGCGAGCGACGCGGCCACGCGCAAGCTCCAGAGCCTCGCGCCCGTGGGCATCGAGCGCCTGCGCATCCAGGGGGATGCGCGCAAATTCGCCATCGTCCCGCCGACCGAGATGGACGCGCGCTTCGCGGCGGTGCCCAAGACGAAAGAGCTCCCGGGCCTGCAAAGGCCGGTGTTGCTGGAGCGTGGTCGCTATTACGACGCGCTCTCGAAGATTTGGCAGGACACCGGGGCAACGCCGGAAAAGACCCTGGTCTGCGGGGACATCTACGAGATGGACTTGGCCCTTCCCGCGGAGCTCGGCGCGAGCGTCCACCTCGTGCGGCGCGAGCGGACCTTCGATTACGAGCTCGATGCCATTCGGGCGCTCGGCGAGCGCGGCGGCGTCAGCGACGGTCTCGCGCCGCTGCTCCATCGCCTCGGCTGAAGCATCTCTCACCGGATGACGTTCGGGACGACCGCAGAGGCGGCGTCCCGCGCTCCGGCTCCATCTCCGATATGCCATCTCGGCAACAGCCACGATGGCGCGCACGATCTCGGCTCGCGGCGCGTCTCGGGGGCGCGACGCATGGCTCGCGAAGGCGACGGTGCGCGATCGATCGCACGCTCTCCCACGGCCGGCGCAGGGTGATCCGCGCTCCTGCCGCTCGTCGCGCGCGATGAGGAAGAATCAGGCCGCGAGGTTCTCGCCTTCGGCCCACTTGTCGACGGCCGATCGCAGCGCCGATATCGAGGCGCTCCGCAGGTACAGAATCGGCGCGTCCTCACAGCCCATGCTCCGCACCTGATCGCGGAGCGCATGCGAGACCATCGTCACCATCACCACGATGAGGGCGACGCGGCCCACGCCGTGGCGCGCGCCGGCGGGCACGCGGTTTTCGTAGTGGCGCAGCTCCCATCCATGCTTCGCCACGACGTCGCGGTAGCGATCGGACATTCCGCCGCTGCCACCGATCACCAGCACCGTCTGCTTCGTCCGGACATCCTCGTCGCCCACGCGGAAACGGGTTTTGTTCTTCATGCCTCACGGAAACAGCAACGCGTGCGCCAGCCCATGATCTTGCGTTTTCCCCGAGAGAAAGTGGGTTCGGTCTTTATTCCTGCACAAATTGTCGTGGCCGTGCTCGGCAGCCTTGCCAGGTTGACAGGACGACATCCGCGCAATCTCGACCGACGACCAGCTGGGGCTCCCCGCCCGACCTCCTGTGACGACGTGCGCGCCCTGCCCCAACGGCGCGCCGACCTCCGCTCGCCGATCCTTCGGCGACGCCACCTTCGCTCGCATGAAAGCGTGCAGCGATGCGCAGCTCACGTGTAGCCGAGCGCGCACGCTCAAAGACACGGCCTGCTCGAGCCGCTTCGACGAGCGCGGAATGAAGTGTCTCGAGCCGCTGCGATTGAGGGCCTCGGTGGCAACCGTGGATACGCGTGCACGTCTCTGGAGCTCGATTTCGGTGCCTGACAGACTGCCATTGACACGTCGCGTCAGCATCCCTAGAGACGTTCTCTGGCCGGGATATCGAACCGGCGCGGAGAGGCTATGGCAAACACCGAAAACAACGGGCGGGATCGCGTCGCGGTCGTCGCCGGCCTGCGTACGCCGTTCACCAAGGCGGGGACGGCCCTCAAGTCGATGCGCACCGTCGACCTCGCGACCACGGTGGTCAAGGAGCTGATGCACCGGAGCGAGCTCTCGCCGAAAGAGGTGGGGCTCTGTGTCTATGGGCAAGTCGTGCCCACGCTCGACTGGCTCAACATCGCGCGCGAGGTGGTCCTCCGCGCAGGCCTGCCGCGCGACATCGACGCCTTCAGCGTGTCGCGGGCGTGCGCGACCTCCATCCAAGCGCTCACCTCGGCGAGCGAAGCCATCATGGCTGGGCAGCACGACGTGGCCATCGTCGGCGGCGCCGACAGCATGAGCGATGTGCCCCTCGGTGTCTCGCGGCGCCTCGCGGCCGCGCTCGTGGAGGCGCAAAAGGGCAAGTCGATCGGCGACAAGCTCAAGCCCTTCACCAAGCTCTCTCCGAAGGATCTCGTGCCGCCCGTCCCCGGCTTCTCGCGCGAGCCCACCACCGGTGAGCAGATGGGCGAGGCCGCGGAGAAGATGGCCAAGCTCAACAACATCACCCGCGCGGAGCAAGATGCCATTGCTCACGCCTCGCACAGCAACGCCGCGCGCGCCTGGCAGGACGGCACCTACGCCGCCGAGGTCATGCACGTGATCCCGCCGCCGTACGACGCGCCCGTGGCCAAGGACAACCTCGTGCGCGAGGGCTCGACGATCGATGCTTATTCGAAGCTCTCGCCGGTCTTCGATCGCAAGCACGGCACCATCACCGCGGGCAACGCGTCGCCCCTGACGGACGGCGCCAGCGCGCTCCTCGTGATGCGCGAGTCGAAGGCGAAGGCGCTCGGCTACACGCCGCTCGGATACGTGAAGTCGTGGTCGTATGCCGCGGTGGATCCGGGCTGGCAGCTCTTGATGGCGCCCGTCTTCGCGGCGCCCAAGGCGCTCGATCGCGCGGGGCTCACGCTCGCCGACATGGATCTCGTCGACATGCACGAGGCCTTCGCGGCCCAGGTGGCCTCCAACATCAAGGCCCTCGCGTCGAAGTCGTTCGCCGCGGAGAAGCTCGGCCGGAGCGAGGCCGTGGGCGAGATCGATCCTTCGATTCTCAACGTCAACGGCGGCTCGATCGCCATCGGTCATCCGTTCGCCGCGACCGGCGGGCGCATGGTCCTCTCGACGCTGCGCGAGCTCGCGAAGCGCGGCAAACAGCACGCATTGCTCACGGTCTGCGCGGCCGGCGGCATCGGCGCGGCCATGGTCCTGGAGGGAGCATGAACAACGGCAAAGCAGAGAGCGCGGCGCGGCAGGCGCTCAGCGTGAAGGTGCGTCCCGACGGCGTGGCCGTCATCACCTACGATGTCGCCGGCGAGCCGGTGAACACGCTCAAGGCCACCTTCGGGGCCGAGTTCGAGCGGGTCTTCGGCGAGATCGCCCGAGATCCGGCGATCAAGGCGGCCATTTTGGTGTCAGGCAAGCCTGATGGCTTCATCGCCGGCGCCGACATCGAGATGCTCAAAGCCCTCGGCACCGCCGCGGAAGCGACGGAGATGTGCCGCGCGGGACACCGCTCGATCGAGAAGCTCGTGAGCTCGCCGAAGCCCGTCGTGGCCGCGGTGCACGGCGCGGCGCTCGGCGGTGGATTCGAGGTCGCGCTCGCGTGTCACGGCCGCGTGCTCAGCGACGACAAGAAGACCGCTTTGGGCCTCCCCGAAGTCCAGCTCGGCCTGCTCCCCGGCCTCAATGGTTTGGAGCGGCTCGCCGCCCTCGTGGGTTTGCAGGTGGCGCTCGATTACGGCCTCACCGGCAAGAACATGCGCGCCGCCAAGGCCAAGAGCCTCGGTGTGGCGGACGAGGTGGTGCACGTCTCCATCCTCCACGAGGTGGCCGCCCAACATGCTTTGAAGCTCGCCGAGAAGGGCGCGCCCTTCGGCCGGCGCGCGCCGAAGAAGGGCAAAGGCGCGGCCGAGCAGCTCACCACCCTGGCCTTGGAGAAGAACCCGGTCGGGCGGCGCCTGCTCTTCAAGAAGGCTCGTGAGGAGCTGCTCAAGAAGACGGGTGGCCATTACCCCGCGCCGGAGCGCATCGTCGATGTGCTCCAGGCCTTCGCCGAGCATGGTTTCGAGGCGGCGCGCGAGGTCGAGGCCAAGCACTTCGGCGAGCTCGTGGTCTCGAGCGTGGCCCACCGTCTCATCGAGATCTTCTTCGCGCAAACCGCGTTGAAGAAGGACAGCGGCGTCAGCGATCCCAGCGTGAAGCCGCGCCGCGTGGAGAAGGTGGCCATGCTCGGCGCCGGCCTGATGGGCGGCGGCATCGCCTATGTGACGATGAACGCCGGCATCCCCGTCCGCCTCAAGGACAAGGATGATGCGTCGCTCGGGCGCGGCCTCAAATACGTGGCCGACATCCTCGACGAGGACGTGAAGAAGAAGAAGCTCACGAAGCTCGAGCGCGATCAAAAGCTGGCGCTGCTCTCGGGGACGACCGACTACGCGGGCATGAAGAGCGCCTATCTCGTGATCGAGGCCGTGTTCGAGGACCTCGACGTGAAGCACAAGGTGATTCGCGAGATCGAGGCCGCCGGCAAAGAGGGCGTCATCTTCGCTTCCAACACCTCGTCGATCCCGATCGCGAAGATCGCCGCCGGCTCCAAGCACCCCGAGAACGTGATCGGGATGCATTACTTCTCGCCCGTCCACAAGATGCCTCTCCTCGAAGTCATCCAGACGAAGGAGACGGCGCCCGAGGTGGTGGCGACGGCCGTTTCGATCGGGAAGAAGCAGGGGAAGACGGTGATCGTCGTCAACGACGGGACCGGCTTCTACACGAGCCGCATCCTCGGACCGATGATGAACGAAGCCAGTTATCTCCTGACCGAGGGCCTCTCGGTGGAGACGATCGACAAGGCCATGACGGCTTGGGGTTGGCCCGTCGGCCCGGTGACGCTGCTCGACGAGGTGGGCATCGACGTGGCCGCCCACGTGGGCCCGATCATGGTGGCGGCCTTCGGCGACCGCATGATCCCGCCTCCCACCATGGCGAAGCTCGTCGCCGACGACCGCAAAGGCCGCAAGAACAAGCGCGGATTCTACCTCTACGGCGACGCCAAGAAGGGCAAGGGCAAGCGCGTCGACGAGAGCGTGTATGGCGTGCTCGGCCTGCCGACGCCGGATCCCAAGGCGAAGCCCAAGGTGGCAGTCGAGGAGATCCAGATGCGCTGCTCGCTCCAGTTCGTGAACGAGGCGCTCCACTGCTTTGGTGAAGGCATTCTCCGGAGCCCGCGTGATGGGGATATCGGGGCCATCTTCGGCCTCGGATTCCCGCCTTTCCGCGGTGGCCCGTTCCGCTATGTGGACGCGATTGGCGCTGCCGAGATCTTGAAGCGCATTCAAGGCTACGAGCAACAGCACGGCAAGCGCTGGACGCCCGCGCCGGTGCTCGTGGACATGGCGAAGAGCGGGAAGAAGTTCTACCCGTGATCCTCGCTGCGCCGGGCCGCCAACCGCGGTCCGGCGCGCCTCCGCGACAGCCATCGTCCTCGGCGAACCTCGCCTCTCTTCATCCGTCCCAAACCGAGAACGTCGTCCCTCCCACCGCGATCCCGATGCCCGGGACGTGATTCGATATCTCGTGTTTCACCCGAGAAATCAGGGCGGTTGACGATCGTCCCCGATCCTCGTACCCCGCGAGGATGGCAGCCGCGAGCATCCCTCTCTCCTCGGTTTCCGACACGCGACACGTCCTCCGCGGACGCGACATGTTGTGCTTCGCCCACGATTGGACGGGAGATCCGCTCTCGAAGACACACCTCATGCGCGGGCTGTCGAAGGACAACCGCGTCCTCTGGGTGAGCTCCATCGGATATCGCGCGCCCAAGGCTTCGGGGCGTGATTTCCGGCGGATCGTCGACAAGCTCAAGGCCTTCGCCGAGCCGGTGCGCGAGGTCGAGCCGAACCTCTACGTGCTCAATCCGCTCGCCATTCCCGCATGGGGCAACCCAGCGATGTACGCGGTCAACCGCGAGCTCTTGAAGCTCCAAGTGCGACAAGCCATGAAGCGGCTCGGCTTCCGCGACGTGATCAATTGGGTCTTCACCCCCACGGCCGCCGTCGTCGCGGGGACGCTCTCCGAATCGTTCCTCGTCTATTATTGCGTCGACGAGTTCACCGCCTTCCACGACGTCCCCTCCGAGCTGATGGCGCTCGAGCGCTCGCTGGTCGAGAAGGTCGATCTCTGCATCGTCTCTTCGGAGAAGCTCTTCCGCACCAAATCCCAATACAACCCGCGCACGGTCTTGGTGCGGCACGGCGTGCAGTACGATCATTTCAAGAAGGCGCTCGATCCCGAGACGGTCGTCCCCGCGGACATCGCTCGTCTTCCCAAGCCGGTGATTGGCTATTTCGGCCTCATGGCGGAGGCGTGGATCGACATTCCGCTCATGGAGGCGGTGGCCCGACACTTCTCCGGTGGATCATTGGTGTTGCTCGGGAAGGTGACGACCGACATCTCCCGCCTCACCGCGCTGCCCAACGTGCACGTGTTGGGGCGCAAACCCTTCTCGGAGCTGCCGGCCTATTGCAAAGGCTTCGACGTGGCCATCAACCCGTTCCCGCGGAACGAGATGACGCTCAACGCGAACCCGCTCAAGGTGCGTGAGTACCTGGCCGCCGGCCTGCCTGTCGTCTCGACACGGATCCCCGAGGTCGAGGTGGTGAAGGAGGCCCGCATCGGCGACACGACGGAGGCGTTCATCGCCCTCCTCGAGGAGGAGCTCGCGCGCCCCGGTCCGCGCGCGGAGCGGAGCGCGTCGATGCGCTTCGAGAGCTGGGAGGCGAAGCTCGAAGAGGTGAGAATGGCAGTCTTGGGCACCGGGAGATATTGAGTCTCCGAGGTAACGGTCGGCGGGATTGGGTCCCGCCGTCCTTTCCTACAAGCTGCTCGCGCGCCGCGGCGTGGGGCCGGCGAAGTGCCCGGTGCACGTCTCCTCGGCCACGTCGTAGATGCAGATGGATCGGGTGCTCTCCCGCAGATAGAGCGTGCTCCCATCGGGAGAAGTGTTGATGTTCTCCGGCACCATCGCGCCGGTCGCCATGGTCGTCGCGGCGCCGGCGGAGATGTCGAGATCGACCAGGCCGCCCTTCAACGCATAGACATGCTTGGAGTCGTCGGTGAGCACGAAGTCGTCGAGGGTGACCTTGGCGCCGGTCACCTGGCGGAGGACGTGAGTCTCGGTGTCGAAGATGTGCACCGGCGCGAGCTCCGGCGAGGCGCTCAGGGGTTGATCGACGAGGAGGGAGAGGCCGTCCGGCGTGAGCTGGTAGCGAGGAATGGAGTCCCCCCAGAGGGTGAACTCGTATTTCAGCGTGTGCGTGTCGAGGGTCATGAGATGATAACGAGGGTCCGTGGGCGCGTGCGGGGGGATCTGGGTCGGATCGTCGAACAAGCTCTCATCGAGGTTCTGCGTGTCGAGGAAGGCGACCGCCGTCGCCCCCGTGGGGCCGAGCGCGAGCGGGCCGAAGCCGGGCAGGTTCTTCACCCAACCCTCTTTGCCGGGGGTCAAATCGAGGAGCGAAATCGGGTCCTTGTTGCAGTACGTCGGAGAGAGGAAAGCTCGGTTTCCATCGGGCGTGAGGGAGAGCGTCGAAGAGCAATTGGGGACGTCGAAGGAGGTGACCTTTCCCTCGACGATGCTCACCACCTCGATCTCCGTCGTCGGGGTGGAGGCATCCGACGGCCAAGCGTGCTCGGTCACGACGAGGGCGCGCTGGTCGTCGGGGAGGATTTGGACGTCGACCACCGCCGACGCGAAATCGTGCTCCGCCACGGCCTTGCCCGTCGCGGTGTCGAGGATGGTGAGGTGGGGGCCGCTCACGACGACGAGGCGGGCGTCGTCTTTCGAGGCAGTGAGACGCATGCTCAGCTTGTCGGGTCCACCGATGGGCGCGGACCAAAGCTCTTCGTCGAAGGCCACGTCGACGGCGTGGATGCGATCGTCGAGCGCCGAGCCGACGTAAACCACGTTGCGTTTGCGGGAGAAGGCGAGACGGGTAGGCCACTTGACCGAGAGCTCGTCGACGTGGGCGTCGAAGGGCCAGCCGACGAGCAGATCGCTCGTGCCTTTGAACATCACGAAGGCGCCCGTGGGCGCGACGGCGACGTCACCGAGATCGAGCGCGACGCCGCCGGGCTCGTCGCCGACGTCGTGCTCGTTCATGTTGGCGCCGGCGCTGCCGCAGCTGCTCACGGTGGCGCCCGTGGTGATGGCGGTGCTCGTGCACGCGGCCGTCAGGAGAAAGAGGCTATAGAGAGAAGCAAGACAAGCTCTTCGAAACATGGTGTTTCCTCCGGGCCGAAGCCGAGCGACCTTCAGCAACGGGTATTCCGGACCGCGTCGAAAAGCCGACGAGCCTGTGTCTCCCGAGCGAGCGTGAATACCGCGGAGGCGCTCTCGTCCAATGGCCCTCGCGGATCGTGACATCACGGTCGCACGGCCGCGAAGCCCTCGACGCGCTCGCAAAATGGTCGTGGCCGGCGCGCGACACCAGGGCATGCCGGTCATGCCGAAAAGGGGGGCGCGCGGAGATATCCACTCTCCTTCCCGCGCGCGGTGCAACGCGAGAATGGGTTCCGCGAGCCTCGCCTCTCCATACGAGACCGCTCGACGGCCGGCGTGCCGAGCTGCACGTGATCCGTGCCGGGCGAAGTGCCCCGGCGCGTGTCGGGCTGTCGCGGTGCAGGCTCGACCTGAATCGATGTCACGCGCATCGCACCCGGGGGACAGACATCATGAGCAGGCTGCCACGAATTGCGGGGCTCTCCATGCTCTCCGCGGCCGCGATCCTCGGCGCCGCGTGCACGGGCGGGCGCGCCACGAGCGAGGATCTCAGCGGCGCGGAGCGCTCGAGCCGCGCCTCCGAGGCGCTCGTCTCGGAGACGGAAGCGACGACTTCGGGCGACGTGGAAAGCATCGGTGAGGCGCAAAGCGAGCAGGTTTGGGGCTCGCTCTGGCGTTATTGCCGGTCGTGGCGCCGGTGCGTCTATCGCTTCGGATACGGCGCCTGCTCCCGCTGGATGCCGCGACGTGCCTATTATTGCGGCGCCAGCTATCCGGGCGGACCGGGAGGTGGATATCCGCCGGGAGGTGGGTATCCGCCCGGTGGTGGATATCCCCCGAGCCGCCCGGTGGATATCCGCCTGAACCGCCGGGAGGTGGGTATCCGCCAGGAGGTGGATATCCGCCCGGCGGCGGGAATCCGCCCGGTGGTGGGTATCCGCCGGGAGGTGGATATCCGCCCGGCGGCGGGAATCCGCCCGGTGGTGGGTATCCGCCGGGAGGTGGATATCCGCCCGGCGGCGGGAATCCGCCCGGTGGTGGGTATCCGCCGGGAGGTGGATATCCGCCCGGCGGCGGGAATCCGCCCGGTGGATATCCCCCCGAGCCGCCCGGTGGATATCCTCAGCCGCCGGGTGGATATCCGCCCGAACCGCCGGGTGGATATCCCGAGGGTGAAACCTATCCCGGTGAAAACGAGCCCGATACCCGACCTCCGAACGAAGGCCCTCATATGCCTCGTTGAAGGTCGATGAGGGACGAGAGGACGTGAGTGCAGGCGCCCGGGGCCGTCGTGGCTCCGGGCGCGTGCGCTTCGTTCATGCGTGAGTGGGAGTCGGCGGTGCGCCGGAGGCGCGACCGCGGGTCACGGTGAGGACGGGAGCTCGGCCACGCGCCCGAGCACGCTGCGGCGCGCGAAGGCCACGATGGCGCGGCGGACGAACATGAGGTGCTCCGCTTCGTGGTGGGCGCGGCGGCGCATCTCGCGGCGCGCGTCGTCGTCGTCGGCTTCGTCCGCGAGCTGGAGCAGGAGCTCCCAACCGGCGTTGTCCACGAGCTCGGCGGTGAGCAGGGCGTGGAGTTGATGCATGAGGTTTTGATCGGTCGTCACCACGCGCTCGACGCCGGCCGATTCGGCGGCGACGAGCTCCCCCATCTCCGTCTTGGCCTGCGCGTCCCCGCCGAGGGCGCGAATCTGCGCCTCGAGCCACGTCGCGTGCTCCTTCTCCTCGTCGCGATGCTCACGCATCGTCTGAAGCATGCCGGCGACCTCGGGGTTCTTCGAGCGTTCCATGTTGCCGACGATCGTGTCGTAGAGCTTGACCCCCGAGCGCTCGAAAACGAGCCTCTCGTTGAGTAGGTCGATCAGCTTGTCCCGGTTCGTCGCAGCGAGCGTCTTCATGGCATCCCCTCCGCTCGACCTCACATGCGAACGCCGATCCACGCCAATGACTCCTACGCTTGCTCGTCATGGCGGCTCGGAACAGCAGGCTGTCTGGACGCTACGCTTCAGCTCGCGTGGGTCGTGCACTGCCCTTCGTCACAGGTGACGTGCAGGCCGGCGGCGTCGTCCGTGCTGTCGCCGTCGTCGGTTTGCGCGGGACCGGGATCGCAATCGCACCAGGCCTCGACGGAATGGCACGCGTGCTCGTGGCGAAGGAAGAGCTCGGACGTGCTCGCGGTGAGGCCGACCGCGGCCGGGGTCCCGCAGCAATCGAGATGAATGAAGGAGATCGTGCACTCGTAGTCGGCGGCGCAGCTCCGGTACATCCGGGGTACGGGCAAACCATTGACACCGCATTCGCCGGCGCCGCCGGATCCGCCCGCGCCGTCGACCGCCACCTTGGCTCCACAGGCGGAGAGCGTCAGCGCGAGGAGCACCGCGGGAAGCGTGTGCCTGCCTCGCGACGCCGACCGGGAGAGCCATTGAAGAAAGCGCGCGGCCCTCTGCCGAGGCTCAGAGACCATGGCAGGGCGCTTCGTGGTTGCCGGCGACGGCACCGCATTGGTTGGGAGATCCCCCGTACTCCGTGCCTTCCTTGATGCAGTATCTGCCGTCGAGCTGCGGGTCGGAGATGTTGAGATAGGGCCTGATCTCGGAGCACGAGAAACCGCTCGGGCAGGTGCAGAAGGGGAAATTGGGCTCCTCCGGCTGCCCGTCGGCCACGCCGCAGCGGCAGGAGCAATAGACGGCCTGGGCCGCGTCGCGTTTGGATTTCCGCTCGCATTGCCCGCAGACGGGCGTCCCCACCGGGGTGTCGGTGCCGGGCACGCAGCAGGCTTTGCCCTGATTGTCGGCGTCGTCGAGCTCCGGCCTCTGGCACGAGCCGGGGACGTGGCAGACGAACGTCCGCGGGAGGGTGATGCCGTTCGCTTCGCTGCAATGGTAACCCGCCGGCGGGGCGCTGTCGGGGCCACAGACGCAGATGCGCCGATCCGGATCGCAGACGCCGCCGAAGCTCGCGCACATCTCCGGCTTTTTGGGGTCGCATTCGACGGTGAGCGAGGCGGACTCCACGCACTTCTCTCCGGCCGCCGTGTCGCAGAGCTCTTCGTGCGCACCCCCGGGCCCGCCGCAATCCTTGATGGAGTCCGCCGTCTGCCCGAGCGGGCAGCTCACCCGACCTTGAAAATGGTTGACGACGCAGACGCGCGTCGAGCACTGAAACGATCGAGATTCGATGTATTCCTGACGGATGTCGAAGCCGACGAACTGAGGATCGAACTCCTCTTCGGGGCTGCACGGATCGCCGACACCGCCGCTCTGACAGGCCATGGGGACGGCGGCGAGAATGGAAATGGCCACGAGGGCCAGGAGGCCCGTTCGGACGGGAATGGACATCGAATCACGCTCCTTCGGGTGCGGGCGATGGTTCCCGGTAGTCGCCGCCCGAGGCGACGACGGCTCATGTTTCTTTTCTCAAAAACCGGCCACGACCCCCAAAGAGGCAATCACGAGGATCTGCGGCTTTCCCGCGGCAGGGACGGTGTCCACGAGGGCGCTCGGCGTGGGAATGGCGCACAGGAGGTGCGTGTCGAACGCAATGGCCGCTCGATCGCTGGCCCGCGCGGCCACGCCGGCGCTGCCGCCGAGCACGGCGGACCAGGCCTGCGTGCGCGTACGCAGACGCTCGGGCCCTCCGGATCCATCGATGAACGTGTGGGCCGCGCCGGCCCCGAGGCTCAAGATGGGAGCGAGCGTGCGGAAGGAGCGATTGAATCCATAGACGGCCTCGATCATGCCGAGTTGATCGTTGGCCGTGGGGCCGATGACGGTGAGACGGCCGGCCAGGCCGGCCGCGGCGCCGTACGCGATACGCAACGTGGGCGCGATGCGACTGCCATTCTCGGCGAGCCCGGAGACGGCGGCGAAGCCGAGCTCGAAGCTCAAACGCTCGAAGAGCGCGCGCGAGGGAGGGGCCTTGGGCGGGGCGGCGAACGTGAAGGTCGGGCTCGCACGATCCGGGGCGCGCGAGGAAGCCGAAGGCTCGGGCGCGGGGCGGGCGCTCACTTCGAGCAGGCTGATGCGGAGCACCTCGACGGTGCGAATGGCGAGCGTCGCGGGGAGACCGGCCTCGCCGGTTGTGCCGGTGTCGACACGACGAACGATGGTCTTGTGGGTGACGTGATCGGCGACCCACACATCGACGGCAGCGCCGCGATCGGTGTGAAGGACGGCGACGGTCGCAGCTGGGCGCGATGCGGTGGCGGCGCTCTCCACCGAGGCGCGCGGATCGACCCCGGACTCTGCCTCGACGTGCGTGACGACGAAGCCGGCGGCGGTGAGCTCGGCGCCGAGACGGGTCACGGCCTCACGCACGGTCGCGTCCGGGTGCGCGGGCTCGACGATGACGATGCGCGCGGGATCGGCGGCGGCGAAGGGCGCGATCGCCATCGCCGCCGCGAACGTCGCCGCGAGCAGCGCGCGCCTCATGGGCCCACGATCTCCCGCGCGGATGCGGCGTGCGGGCCTGACGGATGGAGCCGCAGATACTCCGTCGCCACGGTGACGGCGGAGGGATCGGAGGCGCGGCGGAGGGCCATCATCTTGCGGCCGAGCGCTTCGGCGGCGAAGGCGCCGCGCGGCGCTTCGGCGAGGTAGCGATCGTACCAGCGGAGCGCGGCCTCGGGCGAGCCGCCCGCGTCGTCGGCGAGGCGACCGAGGAGGAACGCGGCCGCGTGCGCTTCGGCGGTGGAGGCGAAGCGATCGCGCTGGGCGAGGAGAGCGCGACGCGCGATGTCGGTGCGCCCGGCATAGCGGGCCGCGTCGGCGAGCGCGACCAGATCGGAGAGCGGCGCCTGCTTCAGCACGGCCTCGAGGCCGCGCGCCTCGGCCTCGGCGATCACCGCGCGAAACGCGCCGGCGGCGACGCGCTCGGGCCAAGTCTCCGCGCTCGCGACCGGCGGCGGGGCGCGGCGGGGCGCGCGCGCCGAGGAGATCGTTTGAGGTCCAACGATCGGCGGATCGGGCGGAGGAAGCGCGGCCGGCGGCGGCGCGGGCGGTGGAAGCGGGAGCGTCGGAGACGCGGTGCCCGATCGGATCTCGCCGATGTGGATCTCGCTGTCGGCGACGCGCGCGACGAGGCGCTGTCCGGCGTGGAGATCGAGGCCCTGCGGCGCGAGCGGGCCGCGCACGGAGACGGCGCCCTCGTGCAGATCCACGGTGAGCGTCTGCGTGTCCGAGGACCAGGCGACGTCGAAGGCGGTGCCGATCACCGCGATCACGAAGGGCCCTGCTTCGATCGACCAGCGCGCCGACGGCAAGTGCATGACGCGCACCGAAGCCGAGCCGCTCTCGAGCAGAACGCGCGCGCCGCGCGGACCGAGCTCGGCGACACGACCGCTGCCCCCGCGGGCGACCTCGATCACGCTGCCATCGCTGAAGCGCAGCGCGCTTGCACCGCCGGAGGGCGCATGCACGTAGGCGCCGGCCACTGCGGGCGCACCATCGATGGTGAAGCGAAGCGGCGCGCGCGGCCACGCGAGCACCGCGACCACGACGAGGACGGCGGCGAGCGCGGCAGCCGCGAGACGAAGGCCGATCCGCGGCGCAGCGCGACGCCTCCGCGCGAACGCGGCGAGCGCACGGGCGCGACCGCGATCGTGATCGTCGGGGGAGACTTCGCCCGAGATCCCACGCCGAACGGCGGCGCCGAGCGCAGGGAGCGAGGCGTCTTCGAGGGGGCGCTCGGGCTTCATGACCCTTCCTCCTCAGGCAGATGACGCACGTACTCGGCGAGCGCGGGCTCGCGCGCGATCATGGCGAGCACGCGGGCGGTGACCTTCGCGAGGCGGCGCTTGACCGTCGCGAGCGACGTGTCGAGCGCGGCGGCGACCTCGGAGAGCTCCAGGCCTTCGATGTGCCGGAGGACGAAGACGAGGCGTCCATCGTCATCGAGCCGATCGAGGATGGCATAGAGCCTTCGGAGCGCGGCCCGCGCTTCGTCGTCATCCCCGTCGCCGGCACGCTCGGGCAGCGTGCCGTCGACGGTGAGACGGAGAAAGCGGCGCACGCGCCGCCGTCGCAGCTCCGAGCCGGCGACGTGGAGCGCGATACCAATCAAGAAGGGGCGCAGCGCGCTCGGATCGCGGAGATTGCCAATTTGCGAAAAGAAGCGAAGAAAGACGTCTTGAACGGCGTCCTCCACGTCCGCGTCGGGGCCAATGGATCGACGGAGGACACCGCGCACCAAGCCCGAATATCGATCCCACGCGATCGACGCCGCGACGGCCTGTCCCTCGACCAAGGCACGCGCGACGGCGGCGTCGTCCCAGCCGCTCCCGTCGACCGGAAGCCGGCGCACCGGCGCCAATCGCGGCGGTGCGGGCACGGGGGGAGGCGCTTTGCGGAGCAAGGGCACGGGTGATCCACATAGTCGCGGCCCGGGTCGCGGAAGGCTCAGAAATCGTACCGCGCCGCGCGGGCGCATCCCGGACGGCACGACGGCTGCAGCGGCGCGCTGGTGACAATTCGTGTTACGGCGGCGCGCGGCGAGCGTCTCCTTCATGAAGCGTCGGATCCTTTTGCTGTCCGGCGCGTCTCTTGGTCGCTACCGCTCGAAGGAGAACATCATGCTCGCCGGTCGTCTCGCCTGCTCTCTGGTCTCGTTGATTGCCTGTGTCGCGGCCTGCACGCCGGGGAGCTCCGGTCCTACGGAAAAGACGGCCCACTCCGCGACGCCTCCCGCGCCGAGCGCTTCGAGCGCGGCGGCCACGACGGCGCCCGTGCTCGTCCCCGGCGAGTCCATCGGCCCGGTCCGCATCGGCATGACGCGCGCCGACCTCGACGCGCTCGGCCTGCCCACGAAGAAGGGCCCGATGTCGACCGACGTCACCGTGGGCCCGTACGTCGCGAGCTTCGACGGCGATCGCGTGGGCGGCGTGAGCGTCGCCCTCCGCGAGCTCCCGGGGGGCGCGCGCGTCGGCGGCGCGGTGTTCGACGGGAGCGCGAAGATCCAAGCCATCGCGGCGCAGCTCCGCGGTTGCGGCCCGACGCACGAGAACACCGGCGCCAGCGTCATCCTCTGCGAGAACGCCCGCGCGCTGGTCATCGGCGGCGGCCCGCCTCAGCTCCCGAGCATCG
Source organism: Minicystis rosea (assembly GCA_001931535.1). Taxonomy (GTDB): domain Bacteria; phylum Myxococcota_A; class Polyangia; order Polyangiales; family Polyangiaceae; genus Minicystis; species Minicystis rosea. The sequence goes on along the minus strand of CP016211.1, from coordinate 11,568,612 downwards.
AGGTCGTCTCCGCCGAGCGTGCCCAGAAGCTCCTCGCGAAGAGCGGCGACGCCCCCGCCCCGACGTCCGAAGCGACGTGGAAGCACCCCGGAATGGCGATGAGCTTCACCTATCCCGACAAGCTCCTCGAGGTGCGCCAGAAGCCCGATGGGGCCACGCTCAAGACCGAAATCATCGGGACGATCGAAGATCGATCCGGCCACGGCAAGGACCGGCCGTCGCCCTTTCAGATGACGATTTCGGTGCGCGTGGGCCCGCTCCTCGACGTGATGAAGAGCAGCGGCGCCGTCCCCGTGAGCACGCTGTTCCCGGGCGGAAACGAGCAGAGCTTCAAAGAAGAGAAGGACTCCGCCGAGCGGCTCACCGTGAACGGCAGTCAGGGATACCGCATCTCGAGCGGCTCGCACGACATCTTCGAAGATCGGGTCTACGCCTCGCTCGGCCCGCGCTCGACGCTGGAGGTCATCTGCGCATACGTGGGTGACATGGCCAAGCCCAAGGTGGATTTCGGCACGCAGCGGGAAGCCTGCGGGCGGGTGCTCGCGACGCTCTCGATCAAGCCTTGAGCCTCAGCCCGCCACGATTTCGCCGACCACCCGATTCGCCGACTCGAGGGCGCCCTGCATCCACCCCGACCAGGGCGAGGTGTGCTCTCCGCAGAAGTACAGCCTTCCCTCACTCTTCTTGGCGGCGGGGAACATGTCTTTCATCTGACCGGGCTTGTAATAGGCCCAGCCGCCGCCGGCCCACGGGTCGTCCTGCCAAACCTTGTAGACGCTGGCCAGGAGCTCGCCGTCGATCTCCGGAAAGAACTCGGCCACCTTCTTCCGCACGTAGTCGACCTTCATCGCGTCCGCTTGGGCGCCGAAGGCCTCGGCGTTGTCTGCCATCATGTACGAGAGCAGGACGCCGCTCGCGCCGTCTTGCACTTTCGTCATGTCCCAAAGACGCTCCGCGTATGTATCGGTGCGAGCCACCTTGAGACCGCCGATACCCTTCTGTTGCCAGAAGCGCGTCTTGGTCTGGAGATAACAACGACCGACCGGCATCATCGACAGGTTGTCGACCACGTTCTTCTTCGCAGCCGACAGCTCGGGGGTGATCTTCACCTTGCGAAGGAGGGAATACGGAATGGCGACCACGCAGAGATCCCCGGAGACCTGCTCCGCCATGCCCGAGCCCTTGTCGTACGTGACGGTCACTCCATGGTCGGTCTGAGCAATCTCCGTGACTCGGCACCTGAGCTTGACGAGATCGCCTAACGCGGACGCGAAGGCTTTGGGGAGCTGATCGTTGCCGCCCGCGATGGCATAGGTCTTGTCCCATTGGGCGTCGACGACGTCGGCCATGAGCCAATAGAGCGCGGCGTCGCGCCCGAGCTCGGTGCCGTTGATGGCGCGATCGAGGAGGACGACATCGTCGTTGGCGCCATTTTTCTGGAGGTAATCCTCGATGCCGAGATCGTCGTAGGCGAGCGCCATGCCGGTGGGCCAGTCGGCCGCGAGCGGGTCGCCGAGCTCGTCGAGCTTCTCGTAATCGAAGACGATGCCGTCGGCGCCCTTCATCATCTGTTGTTCGGCCGTGGGGAATTTGAGCACGTCGGTGGGCCACGGGTCGCCGTCGGCATGAACGAAGGGGGCTTTGCCTTTGAGATAGTAGAGCGCCGGCTCGCCGGTGATGAGCTCGCGGAGCGGCAGCTTGAACTCGTCGACGTATTGGAGCGTGTATTTGTGCGAGTCCGCGATGCGCGTGGCCCCCGCTTCGGCATATTGACCATTCTGGAGGCCATCGCGCAGCGTGCGCGCCGCCGAGGGCGATGAGCTGTTGAATGAACCTTCTGCGCTGTAAAGGATTCTTCATGGGACGATGATCGAGGGAGGCTGAAGGGACGGTCAAGAGCGCATTACGCGCTTGGACGAAGATTGGAATCGGCCTCTCCGCCCCATGCACATCAATGGTTGTCCCGGATGAAATGGCATATGCCACGAGGACCGTTGACGACGGTTTGCGACCGTCCAAACGATCTCGGTAAACACGATATCGGCGCGGGATAGGTCACCTCGGGACGGTGCTCCTGGAAAACCCGACCTCGTGGGCTCGTGGAGCACTCTCCCGTTCGCGACGGGCCGCGGCTTTGCTACCGTCTCGGGCGGGCCGGGAAGGGGCCCGCGACCGGATCACCATGGCGAAGCTCTCGGCAGGACGGCGGCGCGTGCTCCTCGGCGCGGCGGTGATCGCGGCAGCAGCCGCGGCGGCGGCGTCGAGCTCCATGCGTGCGTCGTGCGCGGCGGCGTACGTCGCGTTCCGCGACCCGAGCCGCGTGCGCGCCGCCGATGAAGGGCCGCTCGTGCCGGTGCCGGCGCCGGCACCGCTGGAGATCGACGCCCCCGATCTCTCGTCCGATTTCGATCGCGTCACCGACGCCGAGCTCGGCGACGCGGGCACGCTCTCGTCGCTCCTCGTGCCCGATTTGCAGGTCCCGATCAACCAGCGGACCATGCGCTTCGTCACGTACTTCGCGACCGAGGAGAAGGGCCGCCAAGCCTTCGCCGAGCGCTTCCGTCGCGCGGGCCGCTACCGCCCGATCATGGAGCAGGCGCTGCGCGACGCGGAGCTGCCGGAGGATCTGATCTGGATGGCCGCCATCCTGAGCGGGTTCGAGCCGCAGGCGACGTCGCCGAAGGGCGCCGCGGGTCTCTTTCAATTCATGCCCGAAACCGCGCAGCGTTACGGGCTCGCCCAATCGGAGTGGGTCGACGAGCGCCGCAGCATTCCGCGGGCGACGCAGGCCGCGGTGGTGCACCTGCGCGAGCTGTTCGATCGTTATGGGCAGTGGGACTTGGCGATCGCCGCGTACAACATGGGGTACGAGAACCTCGACGAGGCCATCGAGAAGCTCAAGAAGCGGCGCGGCCCGCGCGAAGCGCAGAAGCCGTTCGAGCTCAAAGACCTGGCCGAAGCGCGGCTCATCCCGCGCGAGACGGCGAGCTTCGTCCCGCAGGTGCACGCCTTCGCCATCGTCGCTGCCAATCGCGGCCGCTTCGGTCTCGACGATCTCGACGTCGCGGCGCCCTTCGAGCTGGCCGAGATCGCCGTGCCCGCGGACACGCCGCTGCGCCTCGTCGCCCGGGCCGCGGGCGTGTCGATCGCGACGCTGCGCGATTACAATCCCGAGCTGCTCCGCGATCGCACGCCGCCGGGCGCGAGCGATGTGATCGTCAACGTACCCGCCGACAAGGTGGCGACCGCGCTGACCGCGTTGCCGGTGATCCTGGCCAAAGAGCAGGCGCGCCTCGCCGCGAGCGCGGCGGCTTCGGCGAGCGCCGCGCCCTCCGCGAGCGCACCGGAGGACAAGCCCGCGCCCTCGGCAAGCGCGAGCGCAGCAGCGGCGCCCGCAGCGCCGGCGAGCGATCGCTTCACGCTCGCGAACGGCGTCGTCGTCGAGCGGCGCCCGAAGGCATCCGGTGACGTGACGATCACGGCGCGCGTGGAGATCCTCGAGCCGGGCCGGGGCGAGCGGCCGAGCGGCGAAGCCTTCGAGACGGCAGCGACGACGGTGCCCGTCTCCGATCTACAGGCCGGCCTCGAGCGCGCGGCGCAGGCGGCCCACAAGCTCGCGACGGACGGCGGCGAGGCGGCGACGGCGGCGCGCAGGCGCGCAGGCGCCGCGCGGCGACAGGCACTCTCGAAGACGCCTTATGGAGGCTCCTGGCTCGCGCTCGGAGATCGGTTGTTCGGCGCGGAACAACCCCTCTCCGGCGCCGTCTTGGCGGCGCCGGTGATGCCTTTGCAATCGATATCCATCGCCGATCCAGGGACGGATTCGCCGGCGTTCCAAGCGCCTCTCCGCGTCGTGGTGGTGGCCTCCGGGCCGATGGATCGCGGCCCGCTCGCGACGGCGGCCGAGCGCGCGTTCGCGGAGGTCATGGCATCGCATGCAGCGGTGAGCGCGCCCGCGCGCGAAGAGCGGATCGAGGTTGGAGAGGCCGTGCCGTCATCACGAGTCCTCTTCGGATGGCTCGTGCCCACGAGCGACGAGAACGAGCGCGCGGCGCTGCGGCTCGCGGTGATCGCGTTGGCGCACGAGCAGCTCGGCCGCGCGGCGCGCGCGCTCCTCACGGAGACGCACGTCGCGGTGCGGGTGCGCGGGCTGCTCGACGCCGGCGCGACGGCCAGCGTCGCGGCCATCGAGGCCGCGCCGTCGGTGCTCCACGACGTGACGGAGGTCGAGCGCGAGCTGTTGCGCGCGCTCGAGGGCTTCGCCGAGCGCGGGCCCACGGACGCGGAGCTCGCCTCGGCCAAGGAGCAGCTCCGCGCGCGCTTGCAAGCGGCGCGGGCGCGCGCGGGCACGGGCGGCGAGCCCAAGGACCTGGCGCTCGCGCGCATCGCCAAGACCGGAGAGCGCGCCGAGGCGGTGACCGCCGAGGCCCTGCGCGCGCTCGTGCAAAAGGCCTTCGTGAAGGGCCGGCGCGTGGTGGTGACCACGGTCCCGCGGAAATAGCGCCGAGCCGAATAACCATTTCGATCGCGGACGCATGCGATCGAAATGGTTGTTCGGCGCCGACCACCTCAATGGCTGTCCGGCGCCCTCGAGAGGGGATCGACGAGGCGGCGATGGTGCCGCCGCCTCGGTCACATCCTCACTGCAGGTTCTTCTTCTTCTTCCCGTTCTTCGCGCGGCGCATCTCTTCCACGGGGATTTGCGGCGGGCGCAGGAGGATGTGGAAGCGGCCCGAGCGCCCGAGCGGATCGTTGTGCTGCTTGGCGCGCTCGCGGGCGAGCTCGATGAAGCGCTGCTGCGCGCGCACGAGCGGCGCGGTCACGGGGGCGGCGGGGGTCGGGGACGACGCCGGCCCGTTCGCCGAGGGCACCGCGGGCGCGGGCAGGAGCGCGGGCGTGACCTTGACGTAGCTGCCGTCGCGGTTGAGCTCCCAGGTCTTGGTGTTGTCCTGGAAGAGGAGATCGGTGTTGGCCACGACGCGCTCGCGCAGCGCCGGATCGAGGATGGGAATCAACACCTCCACGCGACGGTGGAAGTTGCGCGGCATCCAGTCGGCGCTGGAGATGTAGACCTCCTCGTTGCCGCTGTTGGCGAAGCGGCAGATGCGCTCGTGCTCGAGGAAGCGATCGATGAGCGCGCGCACGTGGATGCGCTCGGAGAGTCCCGGGATCCCCGGGCGGAGGCAGCAGATCCCGCGGACGGCAAGCTTGATCTCCACGCCCGCCTGCGACGCCGCGTAGAGCGCGTCGATGACGTCGACGTCCACGAGCGCGTTCATCTGCGCCACGATCTGCGCCTTCTTGCCGGCGCGCGCGTGCGCGGTCTCGCGCGCGATCAAACCGAGGATGGCCTCGTGCAGGCCGAGCGGGGCCACCACGAGGCGGTTCCATTTCGGCGGCGCGCTGTAGCCGGTGAGGAGGTTGAAGAGGGACGTGACGTCCTCCCCGATCTCGCGGTTCGCCGTGAAGAGACCGAGATCGGTGTAGTAACGCGCCGTCTGCGGGTTGTAGTTGCCGGTGGAGAGGTGGACGTAGCGGCGCAGCCGATCGGCCTTCTCGCGGCGCACCACGAGGAGCGCCTTGGCGTGCGTCTTCAGGCCGAGGAGGCCGTAGATCACCTGCACGCCGCTCTGCTCCAGCGTGCGCGCCCACTGGATGTTGGAGGCCTCGTCGAAGCGGGCTTTGAGCTCGACGATGGCCGTCACCTGCTTGCCGTTCTCGGCTGCGCGGGCGAGGGCTTTGACGATGGGTGAGTCGCCGCCCGTGCGATAGAGCGTCTGCTTGATGGCGAGCACCGACGGATCGTCGGCGGCGCGCGAGATGAGCTCGACCACCGGATCGAAGGAGTCGTACGGGTGGTGGAGGAGGACGTCGCGCTCGCGGATGACCGCGAAGATGTCGTCGGCCTCGCGCAGCGGCGGCACCACCTGCGGAGAGAAGGGCTCGTCGCGCAGCTCGCGGCGCTCGTCGTCGGCGACGATGCCCACGAGATCGGTGAGGTAGACCGGGCCGTTGACGCGATAGACGTCGAGCTGCGGATCGACGTGCAGCGCCTTGGAGAGGCGTTGCACGCTCGCCTCCACTCCATCGGCCATCCCGATCTCGACGCGCACCGCGTTGCCGCGATCGCGCCGGCGCAGCTCGGCCTGGATGGTTTGGAGCAGGTCTTCCCCCTCCTCCTCGTCGATCTCGAGATCCCAATTGCGCGTGACGCGGAACGGGTACGTGCCGCGCAGGCGGGCCGCGGGGAAGAACTCCTTCACGTGGCGCGCGATCACGTCCTCGAGGAGCACGAAAGCGCGCACCGCGCCTTCGACGCGCACGCGCATGAGCCGCGAGAGCATGGCCGGGACTTGGATGACGCCGAAGCCCGACTCCTGCCCCTCGTGCTCGCGCGAGAACATGATTCCGAGGTTGATCGTCTTGTTGCGCAGGTGCGGGAACGGGTGGCCGGGATCGATGGCCAGCGGCGTGAGCACCGGGAAGATGTCGGTGCGGAAGCGCTCGTCGAGGACGGCGAGATCGGTGGGCGCGAGCTCCTCCGGACGGACGATGACGATGCCGGCGCGCTTGAGGGCCGGAATCATGTCCGTGTTCCAAAGGCGGTACGCGGAGTCCATGAGCGCGTGCGCGCGGTTCGAGATGGCGACGAGCTGCTCGTGCGGCGTGAGCCCATCGGGCGGCACCTCGGCGATGGTGCGTTGGGTCTGCGCTTGCAGGCCGGCGACGCGCACCATGAAGAACTCGTCGAGGTTGGAGAAGACGATGCCGAGGAATTTCATCCGCTCGAAGAGCGGCACTTCGCTCGACGCGGCCTCCGCCAGCACGCGCGCGTTGAACTCGATCCACGAGAGCTCGCGGTTCAAGTAATGCGCGGGATCACCGTCGATGGCTACGGGCGCAACGCTGCCGTCGCCACGGGATCGCGGACCTTCGGGGTGGGGGCTCGACGTCGGAGGCGTGAGGCTCTGAACCTCACCGGGAAGTGGAGTGGTCTCGGTCGACACGGCCGGGGAGCATAGCCCAAGGGCGAGCTACGCGCGCACCCTACGGCGATACCTCAATCGATGAACGGGCAGGCCGTCGGCGATGGCCCGGTGCTCACGCGGGCTGCGCGCTTCGTACGGGTTTTCCGCGAGGATCGGCGATCCGATGGCGTCGCCCGCCGGCTCGAAGGCGGGGTGTCCTGACACCTGATTGTCATATTGCGCGGCCCGCTCCTCGACGTCGGTCTGGACGAAGAGCTCGCCTCCATCGCGGAGCAAACGGGCGATCGAGTCGAGGAGCACATCGCCCATGACGAGCCTCTTCTCGTGCCGCTTCTTCCACCAAGGGTCGGGGAAATGCAGGTAGAAGACGGACACCGCGCCATCCGGCCCGAGGCGTGAGAGCGCTTCACGCGCGTCGGCGTTGAGCACGCGCGCCCGCGGATGGAGGCCCCGCTTCTTCAGACGCTCGTCCACGATCGACGACCACTTCAGCCGGATCTCCAGCCCGACGATGCGCACGTCCGGCCGCGCGGTGACGCGCTCGAAGATGAAGCCGCCGCGGCCGGGGCCGATCTCGATCTCGAAAGGCCCCTCGCCGGGCAGGATGGCGGACACCGGGACGGCATCCCCTTCGGGGACGCGGGCCGCATGGGCATAGGGGTGGTTGGGGCGCGGCTGGAACGTCATTGCGGCGCTCGCCTCTAGCAGAGGCGAGGCACGCGGAAAACCGCCGCGGTCACTTGATGTTGAACTCGATGTTCACCGGCCGGCCGCCGCGCATCACCGTGGCGCTGAGCTTGTCGGCCCGCATCAGCTTCGTATAGGCCTCCAGCATCTTCTGGGGGTCGTTCATCTCGAAGCCGTTGATCGAGGTGAGCACGTCGCCGTTCTGCATGCCGAGCGAGCCGAGCAGCGTGCCCGGGCGGATGCCCATCATCCGCATGCCCACCACGCGCTCGCCCTCGCGCACCGGGAAGATGCGCGTCTTCATCAGCTCGCCCGGGTTCGCGAGGGTGGACTCGACCATCGAGCGATCGACCTCGAATTGGTGCTCGCCGACCTGCCGGATCTTCCCGTTCATCGACGAGCTCGACTGCTGCGGTGCCTGCGCCACCGGCGCCTTCATGCCCGTGGGCTTGGCGCCGAGCGCGAGCTGACAGCGGCCGGTGGCCGAGGTGAGCCACACGCGATCCCAAAGGCCACCTTCGTCGCGCTCGCCCTTGGGCCGGAGATCGCCGACGAAGAAGATCTTCTGACCATCGAGCTCCTCACCACGCCGGCGCAGCACCGTCTTGCCGTCGGAGCCGACGAGCGCGGCGAACGACCAATCCGCATCGTTCGAGCTGGCGATGAGCAGCGCGCGGGCGCCGGCGCAGGGCGGGTCGGCGTACGGATCGCGCTCCACCTGCGCCATGCCCTCGGGCTCGCCCGCCTTCTGCTCGGTCTCGTAGAGAGGCCCCGTCACGGAGTCGAAGGGATTGCGCGCGAGGATGGCGCCGGCGCTGGTGGCATGATCGGTATTCGCCTCCGGCGTACGACGTTTGGCAATGTGCGCTCCCGGCGACACCGGCGCTCCATCGATGATGGCGGCCGAGACGAGCTGGCCAATCCCCACGGCCTGGAAATACGCGATGGCGGCGATCATCGCGCAGAGGATGGCAGGAAAGAACCGCTTCAGGTTCGCGTCGAGGCCCATGTGGTGGCGGCCCGAAGCGAGCCGTATGCCAGACGAGCGACGGCCGAAATCGCGAGCCGACGGCCAGGACCGTGCGCCAACGTGGCAGTAGGGGAAGCACGCACGCTCCCCCACTGTCAACGTGACAATCGCGTCGAGATATCGAGTCTTCTCGCGGTGAAGGAGGAAGCCGGAGAGCAGGACAAACATTCCGGACAGACATGCAAATCACTTCACGGCACCGGCGCGCGAGCGCGGCATTGGTTGACGCGACGGGGGGGCCCAGCATTACCCTCCCGCGGTGACCTCTCCGTCGAAGCCCCCCGAAGAAAGCGCCGCCTCCGCGGAAGCCGCGCCCGCCCACGGCGCTCCCGAAGACGAGAGCGCCGCCCCGAGCGACGGCGCGGACGACGGGGACGGCGACGCGGGCGACGAAGACGCGGAGCCGACATCGGGGGACGAATCGCGCTCTTCCGAATCGGGCACGCGGGGCCCGTTGCTCACCCCCACCGTCGCCTGCGGCCTCGCGGCGCTCGGTGGTGCCTTGTATTTCACCGGCATGCCGGGGCCGGGCTTCTGGCCGGCCGCGTTCGTCGCCCAGGCGCCCTTCTATCTGGCGCTCCTCCGGCAGTCCCCACGACGCGCGGCCCTGCTCGGGCTGCTCAATGGATTCACCTTCTCGCTCGGCACCTTTTATTGGTTGTTCGGCACGGTGAATGTCTTCGGCGGCTTCCCCGCGCCGGTGAGCCTGCTCGTGATGTTCCTGATGTGTGCTTATCAGGGCGGGCGTGCCGCACTGACAGGTTGGCTCACGGCTCGCGCCGAGGCGCGCGGTTGGCCGCCGGCCCTCGCCTTCGTGCTCGCGTTCGGCGCCGGCGAGCTCCTCTATCCCCTCCTCTTTCCCTGGTATTTCTCCGTCACCGCGCTGGGCGCGCCGTGGTTCGTGCAAGCGGCCGATCTCGGCGGCCCGATCCTCGCCGGCGCGCTCCTCCTCGGATCGAGCCTCGCGCTGGCGGAGCTGGTGCGCGCGCGCATCGATGGCGATCGCGCGAGCCGCGCCCTCGTCCTCGGCGGCCTCCTCGCGCCGCTGCTCTCGGGCATCTATGGATTCGTGCGCGTCCGCCAAGTCGAGGCCATGCAGTGGAAGGCGCCTTGGCTCAACGTCGGTTTGGCGCAGGGGAATCTGCCCCTCGTCGGCCGCAACGCGGGCGTGCGCATCAACCGCCTACTGACCAAGGACCTCCGCGATCAAGGCGCCGACTTCGTGGTGTGGAGCGAAGGCAGCGTGCCCGACGTCTTCGACGAGGAGGTCTATCGCGAGGAGACGTACAAACGCATCTCCCGCGGCCTCGGCGTGCCGGTCTTCATCGGCGGTGGGGTGAAGCGGCGCACGGGCGATCGCGTCCGCGAGTTCAACACCACGCTCTTCACCGACGCGGAGGGCCAGGTGGTCGGCCGCTACGACAAGCACTTTCTCCTCCCCTTCGGCGAATACATGCCTTTCGGGGACCGCTTCCCGTCGCTCTACGACCTCTCCCCGCACTCGAGCAAGATGAGCCCCGGCGAGTCGCTCGATCCGGTGATCCTCGACGGACATCCGATCACGGTGATCATCTGTTACGAGGATCTCCTCCCCACCTTCGTCAACCAGGCGGTGCGTCACGGGAAGCCGGAGCTCCTCGTCAACATGACCATCGACACCTGGTTCGGAGACACCATTGCTCCGTGGGAGCACCTCGGCCTCGCCCAGCTCCGCGCCGTGGAGCACCGGCGTTACCTGGTGCGGGCGACCAACAGCGGTGTCTCCGCCATCGTCGACGCCACGGGGCGCATCACCAAACATGGTGGGCTGTTCAAAGAAGAGACCCTCCTCGGCGAGGTGCGGTTCATGGCGCCGACGACGTTGTACGAGCGCATCGGCGATGTCCCCTTCTGGGCCGGCTCGGCAATCGTTGGGGCCATGGCCTTCGTCCGGCGACGGCGTAAACCGAGCTGAGGCGACGCGACGCGGCAGCGGCAACGCGGGAGGAGGGCGGCTCCCGCGTGTGCGATCCATGGCAATGCCTCTTGGCGCAGCCTCGGATCCGCGTAGCCTGCTTGCGCCATGATCCGATCTCGTCACCTTGCTTCTTGGGCGCTCGGGTTCGTCGCGATGGCGGGCTCATTTGCGGCGTGCTCCGCGAGCAACATGCACAACGCCACCACCTCGGCGGCGCAGGGCGGCGCCGGCCCCGGCTCCGGCGGCGGCTCGCTCACCATCGCATCATCGACCACCGGCGCCACCGGCACCGGCGGCGGGTTCGTGGCGACGAGCTCGTCCGGCACCGGCGCCATCGACGTCGACGCTTCGTGCGCCGCGCTCTCCGCCTCGGCGGATCCCAAGCTCCAACCGGCGGACATCATCATCGCCGTCGACACCTCGGGGAGCATGGATGAGGAGAGCGCCCAGGTGCAGGCGAACCTCAACACCTTCGCATCGATCATCACGCAGAGCGGGATCGACGTGCACGTGGTGTTGATCGCGGATTCGACCGTGTGCATCCCCGCGCCGCTCGGCTCCGGCCAATGCGGCGGCGCCGACGAGAAGCTACCCAACTATCGTCACGTGATGCAGACCGTGGCGAGCACCGACGCCCTCTCGCTCATCGTCTCCACCTATCCGCAGTGGAAAGACGTGCTTCGGCCCGGCGCCTCCAAGACGCTGGCGGTCGTCTCGGACGATAACTCCGATCTCGGCGCTGCGGCGTTCACCCAGCAGCTCCTCGCCCTCGATCCGCCGACGTTCCAGGGCTTCAAGTTCGATGGCATCGTGTCCTCGAGCTCCGGGGACGCGTGCATCTTCGCCTGCTTCTTCAACTGCGCCGCCTGCACCGACCCGTGCTGCAACAAGGCCGAATTTTGCACGCCGCTCGCGGCCGCCGACGGCACGGTCTACAAGCAGCTCATCACCCAGACGTCGGGCGTTTACGGCGATCTCTGCACCCAGAACTTCGGCCCCGTGTTCCAGGACATGGCCACCGCGGTGGTGCAGAGCAGCCAGCTCTCCTGTGAATACGACATCCCCCCTGCGCCCAACATGCAGTCGCTCGACCCCACCAAGGTCAACGTCCAATACACGCCGGGCGGCGGCTCTCCCACGTCGATCCTCAACGTGCCCGACGCGAACGGCTGCGGCACCAAGGGCGGTTGGTACTACGATAACCCCGCGAGCCCGAAGCACATCACCATCTGTCCGACCACCTGTACCACGCTCCAGGCGGACAAGAACGGCAAGGTGGATGTGCTGTTCGGGTGCCAGACGGTGATCAAGCCGCCGGAGTGATCGCCTACCTGCCGGCGTACCTCCGGCGTGCCCCGGCACGGACCGCAATCGTCCAACGAATCTCTCCGAACCTCCCAAGCACGCGCGGCCGTCCGTTTCCAACGAGGCCTGGACCGCGCGCAGCGGAGGAGGCTCGATGCGAAGGCTCTTCGTTTCGGGGGTGATCGCCCTCGCCTGGATGAACGTCGGTTGCGGCCGAGAGGCGCTCACCGCGCCGGTGACGCCGGAGGTGAAGCATGAGCTGCCGCAGGCGGCGCGGACATCGTTCGAGGACGGCCTGCGCAAAATGGCAGATCACGATCGCGCGCGCGATTGGAACGAGGCCGCGTGCAAGGAGACGATGGATCTGCTGATGGCGGCCGCGCAGGTCAAGCCGGCGGCCATGTACGACGCGGCGCTCGTGAAGCAGCGATGTGGGAAAGACGAAGAGGCGAAGGTGCTTTTGCGCCGGGCCGTCGAGCAAGACCCTTCGTTCCATGCGGCGCGCGCGGCGCTCGCCCTGCGCGAGGCGGCGGAGCCGGGGCAGCTCGATCATGCGATCGCGGAGCTCCGGCGCGCAGTGATCGATGGCCGCTTCACGAGCGTCGATGTGCAGGTGGCGCTCGCGGTGCTGCTGATGAAGCGCGACGATGGCAAGCCGGACGAGGACGGCGCGGACGATCTCGATCGCGCCAAGAAGAACCTGCACCGCGCGCTCGCCATCGATGATGGGCACATGCCGGCGCTGAATCAGCTCGCCATCTTGCACCTCACGCGGGCGAAGCGCGATCCGGGCCGCACCGGCCCGAGCCGCAAAGCAGCGGTATCGGGGCTCGAGCTCGCGGCGCTCGTGTGCTCGCAGGCGATGCGCAAGAACCCTCGTTATGCGCCGATTCACAACACCGCTGGGCTCGTGGACGTCGAGCTCGGCAACCTCTCGCGCGCCGCCGCCGCGTTCGACGAGGCGCGGCGCCTCGATCCACGGTTCGTCGAGGCGCACCTCAACTATGCTGCGGTGAACCTGGGATTCCGGGGCTTCGCGCAGGCCGAAGGGGCTTATCGGCAGGTGCTCGCCATTCGGCCCGACGACTACGATGCACGGCTCGGGCTCGCGCTCGCGATTCGCGGGCAGCTCGAGGGCCCGCACCAGACGGCGCGCATCGAGGAGGCCAGGAAGGAAATCGCCGAGGCGAAGCGGCTCGCTCCGACGAGGCCGGAAGCCTACTTCAACGAGGCCATCCTCACGCAGGCGTATGCCGATCCGGCGAACGCGAGCTACCAGCGGGCGCGTGAGCTCTACAAGCAATTCATCGACAAGGCCGGTGACGCCCCGGCCTACGCCGAAGCGAAACGGCAAGCACAGGAGCGGATTTCGGAGATCACTCAGGCCATGGACTTCCTCACGGCGCCCAAGGCCCAGTGAAGGGCATGAGGCCATGAGCACATCGAGCGTCGAACGTGGTCGCTCTCGACGCTCGATGGGCTCACCGCACCGCGATGCGCACCGGCCCCGAGGTCGATAGCGCCTGATCGATGAGCCACGGTGTCAGGCTGCCAAATCGGTCCTCGCCTTGGAGCTCGACCCCCGAGTCGGCGAGCTCGGCTGGCAGGGCCACGAAGTCACTCGGTACCACGATATCGATCTCCGGCGGCCCGCCGACCACCAGGCGGGGGACGCCGCCGCGCGTGAGGAGGAGCTCGACGCGGCGGACGCCGGCGGTCCGCGCGATGTGGAGCAAACGCATCAGGGTGCCGGCGGGCACTTCGCGGTCCACCGATATCGAGAGATCCACGCCGCCGTTGTCGCCCTGCGCGAGCGCGGCTTTGGCCAAAGCATGGCTCAGATCGGAGGCCACCGGCGCGGCGCCCTCGGGGGACGCGAGCGCGGCGAGGCGGGCGACGCCGCGGCCGTCGACGGCCACGACATCGCGGGTGATCTGGAGCGCGGTGGTGCGATGGGGCGGGTAGCGCTCGGGATCGAGCGCGTCGCCGGGCGGCGGATCGAGGCGGGCGAAGAGGGTGAACTGCGAGGCGATCTCGGCGCGCAGCTCATCACGCTTGCCGATGTAGCGACCGTGTTGGATGACGTCGCCGGTCACGCCCAATGCCAAGACGATGGCGAGAATGGCTGTGCCGGTGCGCGGGCGGCGGAGGGCGCCGAGCTGGGAGAGGCGGCGAATGCGCAGCGCCTCGACGGCCGCGACGACGAGCAGAGAGATGACGGCGATGGGAAGGGTGGTGTCCCGCTCTCCACGCGCGGCCAAGATCTCCGCGACCCGCTCCGCCCGCGTCAGCGACGTGCTCCACAGCGCGGCCTCGCGCGCTTCGATTCGCGTGATGCCCACCGCGGCCGCGAGCGTGACCGCGAGGATCCCCGCGACGGCGCGCTCCAGCTCGTCACGCGCCGCCGTCTCCGCATGAACGGTCGGCAGCGCGATGCCCACGGCCAGCGTGGCCGCGGCGACGACCGCGACGAGCGCCGCCGCAGGCGCGCCCACCACCGCTGCGACGATGGCCATGACCACGAGGGCGATGGCCGCCGCGCTCGCCTCGTGCGGGCGCACGCCCGGCGCGCGCGGCAACGTCACCATCGCGCCGGCCATGCCCGAAACACCCGAGAGCGCGGCGAGCGAGAGGCACAATATCGAGGCCAGCGCAAAGCCCAAGAAGCGAGTGGCGTTCGCCTCGTACGTACCGACGCTGAAGATCGTGAGATGATAAATCGATTCCATCTTCGGCATGTGCCGGAGGATGGCGTGCCAGCCGGTGTAGGTGCCGAATGCGCCGTGCAACGCGGGCAACAGCGCGAGCCAGAAACCCAAGAGCGAGGGTGTCCCCGACGAGGCCCGTCGCCGCGCGACGCGCACGAGAGCGACAGCGCCCACCAGGGCGAAGAGCAGGACCGCCTGTTGCACCCAACCGCCGATGATCAGCCATTCATAGGGTAGGCGGCGCGCGTAGCCCGCATATCCGACGGCGAAGAGGAGCGCGAGACCGAGCGTGCCAATCAGCACGTGGAGGCTGCGATATCGCTGGAGCGCGCGCGCCGCCGGCGAAGGGCGCGGCGCGGGCAGCTCGGTGGGCGCGGTGGCGATGGTGTCGGCGCGCGGTGATGCTTCACGAGGATCGGAGACGCGCACCACGGCGGGCGCAATGCCGCTGAAAGCGCGATCGCCGGCCTCGATCGCGTCGCGCATGGAGGCAAAGCGATCCTCCGCGGCCTTGCTCATCATCCGCGACACGAGCGCTTGCACGCCTTCAGGGACCACGGCGCCCGCGGATGCGAGCGACGGCGGCGCCTCGTGCACGTGCTGCTGCACGAGCTCGGCGAAGCTCTCCGACGTGAAGGGCGGGCGCCCCGTGAGCATCTCGTGGAGCATGGCGCCGAGCGCATATTGATCAGTGCGCGCCGACACGCCGGAGCCCCACCATTGCTCGGGGGCCATGTACGCCGGCGTGCCGAGCGGCACGCCCGTGGCCGTCAGCTTCATCGGATCGCCTTCGATGGGAGCTTCGATCTTGGCGATCCCGAAATCGAGCACGCGCACGCGCGGCGGCCCACCATCACCGGCCCCGGAGCGTTCGAGGAAGACGTTGTCGGGCTTGAGATCGCGATGCACGACCCCCGCGTCGTGGGCCGCCGCGAGCGCGTCGGCCACGGCGCGCGCGATGCGCCAGGCCTCGGCGGGCGCGAGCCGCTCGTGCGCGTGGATCTCGTCGCGCAGCGATTGCCCTTCGAGCAGCGACATCACGAGATAAGGCCGCCCGTCCTCGAGCCGGCCGAGCGCGAAGACGTCGATGATGGCGGGGTGATGGATCTCGTTCACCGCCCGCGCTTCCCGCTCGAAGCGCGCCGTCATGGCCGGATCTTCGGCGTAGGCGCCGCGCAGCACCTTGATGGCGACGCGCTTCTTGATGGTCGGCTCTTCGGCCGCGTACACCGTGCCCACGCCGCCTTGTCCGAGCCTCCGCTCGATGCGGTATCCGCCGACCATGCTGCCGGCGGACAGGCCACCGTGGACGGGATCGCTCATCGTGATCGCCGAAGCCTCGACCATCGCGGTCGTATCCAAGTTCCCCGGCGTGCGCAACGCCGGCGCGGTAACATCGCGCACCATGATCAGGCCCGTGGGGAGCGCCATCACCGAAGCTCGCCGCGCGCGCCGGCAGAGCGCCTTCCGCGCGGGCAAGCTCGGCCTCGCGCTCATGGGCATCACCGCCGCGCTCGCCGCGTGGGGGTACCTCACCATGATCCGCATGCCGGGCACGAGCTTCGCCGGCCCGTTCGAGCCCCTCTCCGAGCGCGAGCGAGCCTTGGAGTCCGCGCTGCGGCGCGACGTCGAAGCCCTCGCCGGCACCATCGGTGATCGCAGCGTGCCTCGCCACGCGGGCCTCGTCGCGGCCGCCGACCACGTGGATCGCGCGCTCACCGAGGCCGGCTATCGCGTCGAGCGCCAGCGCTACGAGGTCGCGGGCAAGCCCAGTGACAACCTGGAGGTCGAGCGGCGGGGCTCGGACGAGATCGTCATCATCGGCGCCCATTACGACTCCGTGGCCGGCACGGTGGGCGCGGACGACAATGGCAGCGGCGTGGCCGCGCTGCTCGCGCTGGCGCGGGAGTTCGCCCCACGAAAGCCCGTGCGCACGCTGCGTTTCGTGGCCTTCGCCAACGAGGAGCCGCCGTATTTCCAACAAGCCTCGATGGGCAGCGTGGTTTACGCCAAGCGCTGTCGCGAACGGCACGAGAAGGTGGTGGCCATGCTGAGCCTGGAGACGCTCGGCTACTACACCGACCAGCGTGGCAGTCAGCACTACCCCTTCCCCTTCGGCCTCCTCTACCCCACCACCGGCGATTTCGTGGCATTCGTGGGTGACAGAGGCTCCGGCGACCTGGTGCGCCGCGTGGTGGGCACGTTCCGGCGGAGCGCGCGTTTCCCCTCCGAGGGCATCGCGGGGCCTGCGGGCGTGCCGGGGATCGGCTGGTCGGATCAATGGTCCTTCTGGCAAGAGGGATATCCCGGCGTGATGGTCACGGACACCGCGCTCTTCCGCTATCCGCACTACCACGAGAAGACCGATGTTCCGGACCAGCTCACCTATGGACCGATGGCGCGCGTGGTGCTCGGCCTCTCGCGGGTGATCGAAGACCTGGTGGGCGGCGCGCCCGCCCCGTGAGGCTCTCTTCAACCACCGCGTTTGACGGCCGTGCCGCGACGGCGAATAGTCTTCTCATGTCCTTTCCCTTCTTCTTGCGGACGACCTCTCGTGTCCTCGCGGCTCTGTCACTGCTGCTGACCGCGACGGTGATGGCCTCGGCTTGCAGCAACGGTTCCTGCGGGGAAGGCGCGCGCTGCCTCGATGGTCGATGCGTGACGTTGGGTCACGAGGGCGATCCCTGCACGCGCCAGAGCTGCACCGCCGGGCTCTGGTGCCCGCCGCCGGCTCGCCGCTGCACACCCACGAAGACCCTTGGCCCCGAATGCAATCCCAAGAGCACGGAGCTCGAGTGTGGAGACGGCTGGTGCGACAGCGTGACGCGGCGTTGCCTACCGCTCCCGACGCTCGGAGACGATTGCACGATCGACGGCCGATGCGATGCCGAGGGCTTCTGCTGGCAGGGCACGTGTACCGCCCTCCCCGCCGAGCGCGAGCAGTGCCTCACCACGAATCGCCTCCCATGCGCCCTCGGCCTCACCTGCCAAGGCGGCATGTGCCTGCCACCGCCAGATGGTATGTGCCCGATGGATCCGCTCCCGAGAGACCTTTGAATCCCATCTCCCGTTGCGATCGACACGAGGCCTGAAGCCGCGACACCACGCGATCGCACGGGCGGCGGTGGGCTCAAAGAAAGTCGGGTGGAAACGGCCCCGGCGCAGGCGCGCTCACGAAAGGGCGGCCATCGATGACAGCGAGCGCATTTGCTTCCCGTGGCCCAGGCCTTGGCGCTCGGTCCTTCCCTTCGCCTCCTCATCGCGCTAACCCGTCGGCATGGCTGAACGCGTGCTCTCCCCCGTCGAAGCCGGCGACGACGATCGCTTCGATCGCTTGTTCCGACCGAACAGCCTCGACGAGTACATCGGCCAGGCCAAGCACAAGGAGAACCTCAAGGTCTTCGTCGAGGCCGCCCGCAGGCGGAAGGAGCCGCTCGATCACATCCTCTTCTGCGGCCCGCCCGGCCTGGGGAAGACGACGCTCGCGCACATCCTCTCGAAGGAGATGGGCGTCACCCTGCACGCGTCGAGCGGCCCGGCCATCGAGCACAAGGGCGCGCTCGCGGGCCTCCTCACCAAGCTCGAAGCGCGGGACGTGCTCTTCCTCGACGAGATTCATCGGCTCACGCCCGCCGTCGAAGAGAGCCTTTATCCAGCCATCGAGTCGTTCGAAATCGACATCATGACGGGCGAGGGCCCCTACGCGACCACCATTCAGCTCGCGCTCAAGCCCTTCACGCTCGTGGGCGCGACCACGCGCACCGGCCTCCTCACCGCGCCCCTGCTCTCGCGCTTCGGTTACGTGGTGCGCCTCGACTATTACCCGGTCGAGGATCTCGAAAAGATCATCACCCGCAGCGCGCGCCTCATCGACGTCCCCATCGAGCCGGGCGGCGCGCGCGAGCTGGCGGCGCGATCGCGCGGCACCCCGCGCGTGGCCAATCGCCTCCTGCGCCGCGCGCGCGATTTCGCCGAGGTGCTCGGCAAAGGCGCGATCACCGCGGCCATTGCGAAGACGACGGCCGACCGGCTCGAGGTCGACGGGGCCGGCCTCGATGAAATGGATCGGCGCCTCCTCCTCGTGATCATCGAGCATTACGACGGCGGCCCCGTGGGCATCGACACCATCGCCGCCGCGCTCAGCGAGCCGCGGGACACCATCGAGGACGTGTACGAGCCCTTCCTGCTCCAACAAGGCTTCCTCGGGCGCACCCCGCGCGGGCGCATCGCCACCCGCAAAGCCTACGAGCACCTCGGGCGCAAGCAGCCGCCGGCGCCCAAGCAGGGTGATCTGTTCTGAAGCCGTAAACGAGCCTCACGCTCGGCGCGCGCATGGGCGCGCCGAGGTGGGGCGCACATCTTCAGCAGTCGCACCCCAACAGCTTCACGCTGAGATCGTCGATCCAGAGCGCGTTGGTGCCCGTCCCGTGGTCGAAACGCACGTACACGCCGGCGGCGTTGCCGAACGGGATGGTGACGGTCTGCTGCGTGCACGCGTCGAGCGGTACGTGGGACGCGAGGCTCGTGAAGGTCCCCGTCTTCTCGCACACCGGCGCGGCATCGTTGCTCTGCTGATAGGTCACGTTGACGTTCGAGAGCGCGAATTGATAGTAGGTATAGGTGATTTGCACCTGCGTGCAGCTCGCCGTTCCCTTGTGAATCCAGATCGTGGGATCGAGCGTCGAATCGTTGGTGCGCAGCGTGCGCCCCGTCATGCAAAGCGGCGTGTTTTGCGTGATGGGGAGGTAGGTGTCGCACCAATCGATCAGGTAAGGCCCGGCGGTCACCTCTCCAGCGTTCCCGTCGTCGAAGTTTTCTTGGTAGAGGCTGCACGTGAGCGCGGCGCAGCCCTCGTTCACCTGACCATCGCAATCGTCGTCGATCGCGTTGGAACAGGTTTCGGTCGCAGGCAGCACCTCACCCACGCAGGATCCATAGGCCGAGCCCTGCGCGTTGCACGTCCTGATACCGCTCTTGCAGGCGCCGATTCCAGCCGTGCCGGCCGGGCCCGAATAACAGGATTGCGTCGTGCCGGGGACGCACACGCATCCTTCGTTCACTTGGCCATCGCAATCGTCGTCGACTGCCGTGCTGCAGGTCTCGGTCGTCGGCAGCACTTCGCCCACGCAGGATCCATAGGCCGTGCCCTGCGCGTTGCAGGTCGCCACACCGCTCTTGCACGCACCCACGTTCTGCGTGCCCGCAGGGCCTGAGTAGCACGACTGCGTGCTGCCAGGGACGCACACGCAACCGGCGCCTTCCTCGTTCACCTGACCATCGCAATCGTCGTCGACCGCGGTGTTGCAGGTCTCGGGTGACGGCAGCACCTCACCCATGCACGCGCCGAAGGCCGTGCCCTGCGCATTGCACGTCGCCACACCGCCCTTGCACACGCCCACGTTCTGCGTGCCCGCGGGGCCCGAATAACACGCTTGCGTGGTGCCCGGGATGCACACGCAGCCCACGCCCTCTTCGTTCACCTGGCCATCGCAATCGTCATCGACCGCG
Organism: Minicystis rosea; assembly: GCA_001931535.1. Classification (GTDB taxonomy): domain Bacteria; phylum Myxococcota_A; class Polyangia; order Polyangiales; family Polyangiaceae; genus Minicystis; species Minicystis rosea. The sequence continues at coordinate 11,548,428 of CP016211.1, read as the reverse complement.
TTCGTGCAGGTCTCGGGCGACGGCAGCACTTCACCCACGCAGGCGCCGTAGGCCGTGCCCTGCGCGTTGCAGGTCGCCACACCGCCCTTGCACACGCCCACGTTCTGCGTGCCCGCAGGGCCCGAGTAACAGGATTGCGTCGTGCCAGGAACGCACACGCAGCCGGCACCCTCTTCGTTCACTTGGCCATCGCAATCGTCATCGATGGCGGTGTTGCACGTCTCGGGCGAGGGCAGCACTTCACCCACGCAGGATCCATAGGCCGTTCCCTGCGCGTTGCAGGTCGCGGTGCCGCCTTTGCACGCGCCCACGTTCTGCGTGCCCTGAGGACCCGTGTAGCAAGGAGCGGTGGAGCCGGGGACGCACGCGCAGCCCAAACCCTCTTCGTTCACTTGACCATCGCAGTCGTCGTCGATTGCGGTGTTGCAGGTCTCGGGCGAGGGCAGCACTTCGCCCATGCAGGGGCCATAGGCGGTGCCGAGATCGTTGCACTCCGCCATGCCGCCTTTGCAAGCGCCGACGTTCTCGGTCGCCGCGGGCCCCGTGTAACAAGGCATCATGGTTCCGGGGATGCAGGCGCAACCGTCGCCTTCCTCGTTCACCATTCCATCGCAATCGTCGTCTTCGGCCGTGGCGCAGGTCTCCGCCGTGGGGACCACTTCGCCGATGCACGGTCCGAAGCCCGAGCCGTCGGCGGCGCACGTCCGCGTACCGGCTTTGCAAGCACCCACATCCAACGTGGCAGCGGGGCCGGAATAACAGGGCTCGGTCGATTGCGGCACGCACACGGGGGCGCCGCCCGATCCACTCGAGGTCGAGCCGGTGCCTCCCGCGCCGCCCGATCCCATCGCGCCTCCGGTCGCAGCACCCGTGGAGCCGGAGCCGCCCGCGCCTCCGGTACCGATGTTTCCGCCGGTGCCGCTGTTCGATGTCGTGGAGCCGCCTGCGCCCCCGGTACCGATGTTTCCGCCGGTGCCGGTGGTCGTCCCGGCCCCGCCCGTACCGATGTTTCCACCATTGCCGGTGCTCGCGGTCGTGGCGCCGCCCGAGCCGCCGGTCCCGCCGGAGGTCAATGCGGTGCCGGTCCCGCCACAGCCGAACACCAAGGCGGTGCCAACGATACAAGCCATCCGAGGAAGCTGCGGTTTGCGCACGCTCCCACGAGACTCGACACCACCGGCGGCGTCAAGGCCGCGCAAACCTCTTAGCCACTTTGCAACGACACCGCACGGGCGACCAGGAAAGGCCCACGAGGCGCGACCGTGGAATTGTCATGGATCATGCCGCAGCGCGCAGGGAATCGGGCGCGCTCGTGTCGAGCCGGAGCAATCCATGCTTGTTGATGACGAGGGTCGCGCGGGTCGTGCGATCGAGAGATCCGCAACGCAGGCGCACCCGGATGGGCAAACGATAGATGCGGGGCGCGTCGACGACGCGGAGGCGGCGAGTCTCGGGATCGACGACGGCGAGGGGTTTGACGGCGTCGCTCAGCCTCGTGAAGAGGGGCGAGAGATCGTAGCGAAAGACATGCTTGACCCTGCGTGCGCCCGGGGCCGCGAGCGTGGGCGCGGGCGAGAGCATGCCGCGATGCGAGAAGCGGAGCGCGATGTAGGGTTTGCCCCCGTCGTCGCCGGAGAGATCGGGATCGCGGGCCTCTTCGCGATCGAAGGCCTCGCGCGCGCGGACCGCGATTCGCTCGATCGCCGGGAGATGCGCGGGGAGTCGATAGCTCACGAAGCGCTGGCCATAGGCGCGGTGGCGGCGGCCGATCCACCAGCTCACGCCGAGCTCGCGAATGCGATCGCGGAGCGCGAAGAGCAGGCCCATGAGCAGCGCCGCCGCGAGCACGCGGGCGCGCGAGGCGGCCGAGTGATAACGCGGATCGATCGCGCCTTGGACGAGGAAGGTCACCGTCACGACGATGAAGACGAACGCCGTCGAGAGCCACGGGCGCGCGCGCTGCCGGACCTCGGCGTCGAGAAAGAGCGTGGCGTGAAAGTGCTTTTTCAGTCGGCTCACGTGCTCCATGTAGTCGCCGAGGGAGCTTGGGGAGGAGGGATCGGCGCACACGAATCCCTGCTTGCGGCGGTGCCCATTCTCCGCGGCGAGCGCGCGCACGATGCGCTCTTCCGCGGCCATGAAGGCCTCTTCGGGGACGGTGGTGAGGGTGCGGGCTTCGTCGAGCGCGCGCGCGGCGCCCGTGAGCATGGCAATGAGCTGGAGGCTCAAATAATCGTCGGCGCGCCGCCGCTCTTCGGTCACGGCCGCGAGATCGCCGGGCAGCCCGCTGGTCAGACGCGCGCGGGCCACGCGCGCCACGATGAGCGAAGCATCGAGCGCCCGAGCGAGGTGGGCACCCGAAGCGAGCGCCGCCGTGCGAAGCCCCACGTCCGCGAGCTCGCGTCCCAACGAGGACAGCTCGCCGGCGACGGCGACGACCTCACCGCGCAAAGCCTCCACCGAAGAGCCCGCGGGCCCGGCGTCGACGGCGTGATCGAGGCGGGCATACGACTGGAGCTGTGACCAGGGGACGTGGGGCGTGAAGACCGGCGAGGGAATGGCGAGCGCGACGTCGACTTCATAGCTGACCCGCCGAGCGGGCTCGAAGGGGATCGTGACCTCCCACTCCAATCGACAGGTGTCGTGAATGGATAGGCGGAGCGAGGCGTCCGGCCCGCCGGCCGGGGCCGGCGCTCCATCCACCGAGGGCTGCGCGAGGGAATTCGAGCCCATGACGCCGGATGATTTTCATACCGCGGAGCGCGCGATCGACCATCGTCCAAGCGTCGGCGCCCGTGCCCTCTCAGCCATTCTCGGAGCGGCGCGGGCCTCGCTTTCCGAACGCGCATGGCCAGGCGAGCGGCGACGGCCGCTCCGCCTCAACCATTCTCGTGAACAACCATGCTCATCCATACGGCGGGGACTCGCGTCCCCGCCGCCCCGCCGGCGAAGCCGTCGGGGCCCCACCACCCCGCGATCCACCCGCGCCGACAAGCACGTTTCGCCGCTTCGGGCCTGACGTCTTTCGCATCGAGACACGCGACCGTCGACAGAGTCATCGGCCGCGTGGATCACGCGCTCCGCTCATGGAGCCTTGGTGCCGGCCCAGTCCTGGAGGATCTGGATCGTCTCCTTCGGCAGCTTTTTCCCGGTGCTGAGCGGGGGCATCGTCCCGTCTTGCACGCGCATGAGGATGCTGTCGATGCGAGCGACGGCGACGTCGTACGACTCGAAGTCTCGCACCGGAGCACCCTTTTGGCCGGTGGCGTGGCAATCGGCGCAGTACTCGTGGAGGATGGGGCGGACGTCGGTGGCAAAGCTCAGCGGCGTCCCGAGGGCGAGGCGCTTCACGCCGAGGCCTTCGCCGACCCACACGTCACCGGCCTTGTCGACCGCCATCCGCCGCGAGGCCGCAGGCGCGGCCAACGTCGCCACCGCATCGGGGACCTCGCCGGCGCGGATGCGGAGCACCGATCCACCGGCGAGGGCATAGAGACGCTGCTTCGCGGCATCGAGGGCGAACGTCTCCACCGGCACGGGCGGCGCGCCCTCGGCGGCGAGCGGGAAGCGTCGATAAACACCGTCGGCGCCGCGCTCCACGAGGCCCGAATCCGAGGCGAAATAGACGAGCGAGCCCTCCTCGCAGGAGAGGCTCGAACAAGCGATCTCGTGGACCTTCCCGAGCCCCGCGGCCACGGGACGAGCCTCCTTCTTGGCTTTGTCGATTTCGTAGGTGCGCGCGCCGAACGAGAGATAGACGCGCGCCTCCTGCGCGAGCACGGCGGTGGGCGGCCCGGCTTCGCCGTCGACGGTCCAGGTCGACATCGATCCTCCCCCGAGCTCGTAGGCGACGCTGCCGGCGAGGATCGAGAGGTGGTATTCGGCGTCGCCGCCGTCCGCGCCGGAGGCGAGACGCGCGCTCATCGCGGTGATGCCGAGGGGACCGAGCGTGTCGTTCGCGAGCGAGCGCTGGACGACCAAACCATCGGTGTAGAAGAGGCCGTTTTCGGCGGCCACGAGGAGGCCACCTTCATAAGAGGCCATGGCGCGCACTGCCCCGGTGTCGGCGGGGAGGTCGGGCTCGTCGCCGACGAGATCGAGCTTCACCGGACCGGTGGTGTCGAGTCGATAGACGGACGTCGTCGTTCCGATGGCAATCGTCCCTCCATGGGAGGCCATGGCTGCTGCATAGCCCTCCACGGCGTGACCACTGCTCTCGGGCTCTTCGGCGGGTGCGGCGGGTGCGCCGTACACGACGGCGAGCGCGGTTGTACCCGCGTCAGCGCCGCCGCTCCCGGAGCTGCCGGTGGCTGACTCGCCCCCACCGCTGCAACCCATCGTGAAGCTCATCAAGATGCTCGAACCGGCGAGAACGGAGGACAGGAGCCGAAACAGGCGGATCACGAAAACACCGTACCACGAAGAGAGTTCCGATTGACTTCTCGTTGCCTCACCCGGATCCTCCGGGCGAGGTCACCCTCGTTTTGCATGGGTGACCCAAGAGCGGTCCCCCATGCAACGAACCAGGCTCTGGCAAGCGGTAGGCTTTGCCTTCGTCACGGCCGTGTCGTCGAGCGCATCGGTCGCCCACGCGGCAGGCGAGCAATGCTCCATGCACCGCGACGTCTCGATCGAGCGCCTCGTCCGGCGGCTTTCGATTGATCTGCGCGGCACCGTGCCGGACGCGACCGAATATGACGCGGTCGCCGGCAAGGACACCCTCCCTGACGAGGTTTTGCAGAGCTACCTCGACAGCGATGCCTTCCGCATCCAGATGCGGCGGTATCACGAGGATCTGCTCTGGACCAACCCCACCGCGACCCTCGGCGAGGTGGGCTTCGCCCTCAGCACGGCGACCGTCGGCACGGGGACGGTCTACTTCGTCACCGCGACGAACAAGCGCAAGCTCTTCCGCGGCGGCGACGGCACCCACAATTGCCAGGACAAGCCGCAAAGCACCCTCGGTTGGGATGCCAATGGTCTCCCCATTGCCGAGCTGATGGGCACCGACACCTCCGGTGATTTCTATGCCGAGGGCTGGGTGGATGTTCACCCCTATTGGGAGCCCGATCCGAAGAAGACCATCCGCGTCTGCGCCTTCGATGCGCAGCAGACCGAGACGTACACGCTCCCCGCCGGCGACGTCGACGCGGGCACGCACACCTGCGACGACCAATTCGCCGTGGGCAAAGCGAAGAGCTGCGGCTGCGGGCCGGACCTCGCTTACTGCATGACGACCGCGGCGGTGCAAGGCCCCGTGCTCGCGGCCATGCGCGAGCAGCTCCTTCGCCTGGTCGACGACTCCACGGACGGGACGCGACCGTACTCCGATATCGTCACCACCAAGCGCTCGTGGATCAACGGGCCGCTCACGCACTACTTCCGCTATCTCGCGGCGCGCCAAACCCTGGGGCGCGTGCAGAACATCTACCAACCCTCCGACGGTCCCCTCCCCGATCTGGCGTTCACCGCCGGGGACACCTGGGTGGAGGTCGAGCGCGAGGAGCCGCACTCCGGCATTCTCACGCTGCCCGCCTATCTCCTCCGCTTCCAGACGAACCGCGGCCGCGCCAACCGTTATCGCATCGCCTTCGAGGGCCAGTATTTCCAACCCCCGAGCACCATCGATACCGGCTGCAACAAAGAGGGTGAAGATCTCACGCAGCGCTGCGTCTGCCGCAACTGCCATTCCACGCTGGAGCCGCTCGCGGCCCACTTCGGCCTCTTCATCGAGGCGGGCACCACGTCGCTCCGCGATTTCACGCGCAACTACGATTCCTACAAGGCCTGCGCCAAGGCCGGCCCGCTCGTGAGCAATGGCTGGTGCGATCGTTATTATGCGCCGGTCCCGGACACGGTCGATCCCGACATCCGGCCTTACAAGCTCAAGGCCCTGCGTTACGCGGACAAGGATCACCCGGCCATCGGGCCCAACTTCGATGCCGGTCCGGTCGATCTGGTCAAACAAGATCTGGAGAGCGGCGTGTTCCACCAGGTGGCGACGCGTCACATGTTCGAGCTCTTGATGAAGCGCGAGCCCAACCTGGACCCCACGTCCGCCGATTTCGAGGGAGAGCTCGTGGACGAGATCGCCAAGGAGTTCCAGGCGCACGACAACCTCAAGCTCCTGGTCACGCGGCTGGTGAAGCTGCCGATGTACCGGAGGATGCCATGAGTCAGGCACGCATCGCACTCTGCCTCTCGCTCGCGCTGGCCGCCTGCAATGGGTCGGGCACGGGCACGGCCACCACCACCGGAGGCAAGCATGATGACGGCGATCCGCCCGGCGTCCCCGTCGAGGAGACGACGCAGGCCGCGCCGCACGATCTGGGCGCCGGCACCAAGCCGCCGCCGCGCCGCGGGGTGCAGCGCATGCGCATCGACACGCTCCAAGCGTCGATGACGAAGGTCGCCGGCAACGACGTTTACGGCAATCCCATTCGCTGGATGTACAACGGTGTCGATGGCTTCAGCGACGCCGCCTTCGGCAAGGCGCTGGGTCGGCCGGATTACCAGACGTCGACGGACGAGAGCACGGTGCCGAACGCGCTGTATCTCAAGTTCGTCGGCGACGCCGCGCGGGACATCTGCATGCAGATGGCGAAGAACGATCAGAAGCGCGCCGATCCCGCGACGCGCACGCTGTTCCCCAAGGCGCCCGTGGACGGGACGGCGACGAGCGAGCAGATCGCGGAGAACCTCCGGTATCTGGTGCTGCGCTTCCTCGGGCTCCGGATCGCGGCGGACGATGCGATGATTCCGGCGCTGCAAAAGGTCTACGACGCGGGAGTGGCGAGCGTGAGCCTGCCCAATGGTGGTGAGCTGACCCCGGCCGCGGAAGGCTATCGGGGCGTCTGCGTGGCGCTCTTCGAGTCGCCGCTGTTCCACAACGATTGAGGAGGACGCGAGGGACATGAAGCACAAAGGCATGCTCTCCCGACGCGCATTGCTCGGGGCTCTCGGCGCCGGATCCGGCGCGCTCATCCTCGATGGATTCCTCGGCCTGCGCCATGCGCGCGCGGACGTCGGCGATCCGGACGACGCACCGCTCCTCGTGCTCTGCGAGTTCGCGAGCGGCTGGGACACGCTCTACAGCCTCGATCCGCGCAACCACCAGCAGTTCGGCGATCCGGCGGCCGGCATTTACACCGGCTTCGATCTGGTCACCGATCCCGCGACCCAAAAGGCCATCGACGACACCGGCGGCACGGGCCTCGTGAAGCCGAATGGCAGCAACATCACCTTCGGGCCCGCCATCGGCAAGCTCGCGGCCGAGCATTACGAAGAGCTCTGCGTCATCCGCGGCGTGAACATGGGCACGCTCACGCACGAAGTGGGGCGCCGTTACTTCCTCACGGGCAAGTTCCCCCGCGGCCTCGCGGCCTCGGGCAGCTCGCTCGAGACGTGGTGGGCCGCGGCCTCCGGCGAGCTCGGCGGCTACCAGATTCCGAGTCTCGTGGGCGGCGGCGCGGAGACGTACAACGAAGGTCTCTCGCCGCTGGCGAGCGGCCTCTCCGTGCCGGACTACAATGCCATGTTGCAAGTGCTGCGGCCGTTGAACGCGGCCGTCGGCCTCGATGGCAAGGTGACGCAGGCCGCGGCCGAGTTCCATCACGGGCCCTTCTGCGTGGAGCGGCAGCTCGACGCGACCGGCCAAGTCTCGACGCACCTCTCCGCGTGGAGCTCGGCGCAGTCCTTGGCCAACGGCGGTCTGTGGAAGCATTTCGATTTCAAGGCCAACCCCACGGCGGGGAGCCCGCTCGACAAGCTCTACGACACGTTCAGCGTCAACAAGGCGAGCCCCGCGTCGACCCTCGCGGGCAAGCCGCGCGGGCAGGCGGCGCTCGCGGCACAGGCGCTCACCAACCGGATCTCCCAGGTGGTTTTGCTCCGGCTGGTGAACGTGACCGACGCCCATTTCGAGGACAACTGGCCTTCGAATCACCCGGCCCAGCAGCGGGCCGGCTTCGAGGCGGTGAGCGAGCTCATCACCTTCCTCAAGAACACCGAGGACAAGAACGGCAAATCGTTCTGGGACCGCACCACGCTGGTGTGCTTCTCGGAGTTCGCGCGCTCGCCGGTGATCAACCCGCAAGGCGGGCGCGATCATCACCTCTCGTCGGCGTGCCTCGTCGCCGGTCAGGGCATCAAGGGCAACCTCTCCGTCGGCGGGAACCGCGACTCGAACTACGATTCTCGCCCGATGAACCTGAGCACCGGCGCTCCGGACGACGATTTTGGCACCATCGTGAAGCCGTCGGACGTGCACGCGACCGTGCTGCACGCAGCCGGTCTGCCCTACGATCACATCTCGAACCAGAGCCCCCAGCTCATCAAAGCCATTCTCAAGAACGGCTGAGCGCAGGCAGCCTGTCGACGTCGACAGGCTGCGCGGCTCGCCTCGCGACACGCAAAACCGAGGGAGCCGCCCATGGCAGCTCTCTCGGTCTTGGCTTCAGCGAGAGGCCACCCCTTCAGGCACTTTCCACGACGGCTCGATGGGCGTTTGAATGCCTGTCGGCGTGTCCTGCTCGACGCGCCGGTGGACGTGTGGAGCCCCGAGCACCACATCGCGTCCCTTCGCGAACGATTGGGCGAGGACGAGGCCGAGATAGGCGCGATCGAGCGCCAAAGCGCGCTCCGGCGAGGGGATGACGAGCACGGAGATGTCTTTGGACAAGGCGCGCGCCATGTCCGGCCGGAGCTTGCCATTCGCGTCGAAGAAGCGCTTTTCGACTTCGGTGTTGGAGCGGAAATCGTCGCCGCTGCCGACCTCTTCGAGGAAGGCTTGGTATTCGCCGCGGCCGTCGGCGCGGCGCGGCTCGGGGACGCCGGCGAGGCCGCGCGAGGCCCCGTGATACCAACCTGCCCCAAGGCCCCATCGCCCAGCTTGCGCGCGAAGCTGAAGGTGCTGTCCACGGTCGCCCCCACGCCGCCGTGACAACCAATGCAGGCGGCGGTCTCCTCCAGGCTTTGCGGGCGCAGCGCGCCGCGGGCATCCTCGATGAAGCCCGACATCCGCCACCCTGTGCCCGTGGAGACACCACGCTCGGCGTCGCCCAAGATGTGCTTGAGCCGATCGGGCTTCTTGGCCTTCTCGCGCATCTCCGCCTTGGCCGCGAGATCGAGATCGCTGTACGTGGCGAAGCGCGTTTTGCGCATGTAGCGTAGCTCTTTGAGGCGCGCCGCCATCTTCACCTGCCCTCCCTCGACATCGAGGTAACGCAGGCTGTGGAGGATCTCGGTGCCCGCCGGAAACAGCCCGGCCACGGGCTGCCCGGTCTTCGCCGCATCGAGCCCGGCCGCTTTGCCGACGTAATGAAAGGGTCTCTCCTTCCGCGGCGGCCACACGAAAGCCACGGTGCGCGCCGTGCCGAGGACACCATCGTTGTCCAGATCCACCCCCAGCGCCTTCTCGTCGGTCGGGGGAATGGGCACCGACACACGCCGAATCATGGCCTCGATGATGGCCAAGTTGAGGGCATAGACGGAGAGGCTCTCCTTGCCACTCTCGTCCTGGCGATAGGCCTCCGGAAGACGGATGAAAGCGTCGCCCACCGAGCCATTGGTGGGCCAGAACAGGCCCGGTGTGGGCACGTAGGCATAGGCACGCCAGCCGGTGGGGCGGCCGCCGGGATCGCGATCCCAGCCCTCGGCGTCGACGTGAAAATGGCAGTCGGGAACGAAGCCGTTCCACTGCCCATTGCCATCGGTGTCCCACGAGGCCGGCGGATTCGCGAGCGCTTGGGCGAGCACGAGCGTGCCGTCGTCGTTGCGATAATTGCTATGCCGGACGCGCTCGAGGATCTCGGCGTCCGACAGCGTCACGGGCGGCGGCGGGCTCCACAGGTTCGACCAGCGGTTCTCCGTGGCGAAGCGGGGCAGCGACATCGACGTCTGCACGTCGGCGTCATCCGTGTAGTTGGGGGCTTGGGAGCGCTGGTGGCAGGTGAAACAACCATTGTGCGTGCGGGTCGACCCGGGATCTTGGGTGACCGCGTAGCACTGCGACGGGAGATACGCCGTGAGGTTCTCGAGCGCGGGCCGATCACTCCGCGGCGGCGCCGGCAGGGCCAATGCCGGGCGCGCGCTCGCCGCGGGAGGCGACACGGGCACGCGCCGGCTAGGCACGAGAGAGATCGCGAGCGCGGCGGCCGTCGCGACGGCGAGCGCGCCGAAGAGGTGCATTCGACGAAGCATAGGGCTCCTTCCCGCGCGGTAGTGAAGGCGGCTCCGAGCGATCCCGGAGCCGCCTTTCGCTCACTTGACGCTCATGCTGGGCAGCGGCCCGATGTAACCCGTGTACGAGCGCAGATCGCTCGCGCCCATGGACTGCGTTTGATCGGACTCGCCATACGGGTGCTGCACCTGCGTCTTGATGTACGCGTGACCGCCGATGTCCGGATAGAAATACACGCCGGTGGTCTCGGCGCCGTACGGCGTGGTGAGGATGCGATTGAGCTCGCCCGTCCCGAGGTTGTAGGCCCAGACGGCGTCGTTCTGGTGCTCCGAGCCGGAGTCCTCACCGATGATGAGAGTGTCGAATCCGGGCACGAAGCTGAGGTTGTCGGGGTTGGCGATGCTGCTCACCGAGCACTCGTTCTTCCCCGCATAAGGGCTGTCCGCGGGATACGGGTTCGGGTTCGCCGGGTCTTGGAGCCAGATGCCCTCGACCAGCGCCCGCGCGGCGTGCGCCACGTAGTCGGTGCCGATGACGGGATCCTTTTCGATGACGAACTCGAACACGGCACCGCACTTGTTGGCGGCGAGGCGGATGTGGTTCGGGCCGCCGAGATCGGACTTGGCGTTGTTGTGCTCCGTGCCGTTGTTGAGCTCGCTGAAGGACACGTAGAGGCGGTGGCCTTCGGCGTTGTAGGTGATGCCCTCGAGCTTGCGGAACTCGGTGGTCGCGCCGAGGTAGGCGGCATAGCGGCGGTTTTCGAGGCGCGAGGCCGCGAGCTCCATGCCCGTCTTGAGGCGGATGCACTCGCCGGGCGCGGCGGAGTCGACGTTCACCCAGCGGAAGCCTTGGGCGGCGCCGTCGCAGGTGCCATCGGGCTTGCTGGTGGCGGGATCGACGTGGGGCGTCTCGACATCGAAGATGTCGGAGAACTTGATGCCATTGTTGACGAGCATCTCCACGTCGGAGGATTTGGCGCTCTGGCCGAGCTCGATCCAATAGATGTCCGCCGTGCCGTGGGGCGCGCCCGCGGGGCTCGTCTGGAACCAGCGCGCGGCGTAGAGGCGGCCTTCCGAGAGATCGCCGGCCGTCTTGGCGACGAACATCTGGAGCGAATCGTTGGTGCCGTCGTCGGTGATGTAGACGGTCTTTTGATCCGGCATCACATAAGCGAGCTCCACCGCGTGGCGGCCCATCGCATAGTGCTTCTTGACGGTGGTCTTGGCCGAGACGTCGACGGCGACCTCGACCGGGAAACCATAGTGGTAGGGATTGAAGACCGCCTTGGCCTGCGCCACGGTGGCGGTCGCCGGATCGAGCCCCCAATACCGCAGGATGTTGACGTTGGCGCTGCCCGTGACCAGCGCCGTGGTGGTGGCGCCTTCGGTTTGGCGACCGTCCTGCGGATACTCCTCCGAGCCGAGGTGCGTGCCCCACGGCGTCACGCTGCCGGCGCACGGGTTCCACAGGCCGTGAACGCCCGAGAAGTCGACGGGCTTGGTGCTGTCGATCGAGAGCTTGCCCTGAGCGTCCTGCGTCAAGGTGCTCAGGTACATGGCGCCCGGCTGGGTCTCGAAATGGGTGACCTCGAAGAGCTTGCCGCCCACCTGGAGAATGGATGAGAAATCGTTGGAAGGAGAGATGAAGTCCGAGTTGTCGGCGTTCTTCACCGGCTGGCCGTTCTTGTCGGTGATGCGGCCGAAGACCTCGGTGCCGATGACGTCGCCGCTGCGCGCCTCGACCACGTAGCTCAGCGCATAGGGGACGCCGTTGACGCGGGCCTCGGGGGCGGAGATCACTTGGCGCTTCTCGGCGTCCGTGACCGGCGCGGCGACGGGGACGAAGCTCAGCGTGTTGGCGCTGCCGTCCTTGCCGTCGGTGCCATTCTCACCATCTTTGCCGTCAGTGCCGTTGGTGCCATTCTCACCGTCCTTGCCGTCGGTGCCATTCTCACCGTCGGTACCGTCGGTGCCGTTGGTGCCATTCGTGCCATCCTGGCCCGGGGCGCCGGGCTCGCCCTTGGCACCGGCCGGCCCTTGGAGGCCTTGCTCGCCTCCGCAATTGGCGGCGGCGAGGCCCACGGCGAGCCAAACCAACACCCGCCCCACGCGAGAGGCTCTCTCGATGAAACCATTCCTCATGGCGACCTCGACCTTCTTGGAGGTTCTCTTCCCACCTCTCGGCCGGTCGGCCGGAGAGCCCGGGCAACCTATCGAGCTGCCATGGCACCGTGGGCTCTCGCCTGCGACGCGATGACGTCATCCATGTTGCGACTCCGCATCTGGAAGGTCACGAGACGCGCTCGACAGAGGTGCTGAGCAGAAGATCGAAGCGGCGAAAACCGAAGAAAGATCGAGCAGGATCGGAGTGTGCTTGGGCCCGTGGATCACGGGTCATGGGGCGTTCGAGCTTTGTTTTTCGGCCCACACTCGAATCCTGAGGCCGTACGAAGAAGTCTCCATGACACGACCGTGGCGCGAGCCCATCCTCGATGCGCTGGCGCCACCTCTCACGCGAAAGGGCGCGTGGCTCAGAACGGATCGAGCACTGGAGAGGGCGTCGAGACGATGGGCAGCCCACTCCCGAGCTGCGCGCCGTAGCTCGCGCCCCAGCAGAGGAGGAGCCCGTCTCCGCCGATCCCACAAGCGTGCTCGTTGCCGAACGAGGCGGCTTTCCAGGGGCCGGTGCTCGGGACCTTCTTCGGGGACGTCGAGCCGGCGAGCGAGCCCTGGCCGAGCTGGCCATAGGAGCCGGCGCCCCAGCAATAGAGATCGCCGTTCGTCTTCAGCGCGCAGGTGGAGGGCCCTTGTCCCACGATCGGGCGCGCCCAATCCGTGTCGGTGCCGACCTGGGTGGGCACGAGGACGGGGCTCGTGGTGTTGCCCAAACCGATTTGACCGCTGGTGTTCAGGCCCCAGCAGGAGAGCGTGCCTGTCTTGGAGACAGCGCAGGTGTGGGTTTGGCCCGCGGCGATGGCCGCCCACGCGGTGGTGCCAATCTGTGTCGGGGCCGTCACCGGAGAGACGATGTCGCCGGTGCCGAGCTGGCCGGAGCCGTTCGCGCCCCAGCAAAAGAGCGTTCCGGCGGCGCGCAGCGCGCAAGTGTAATCGCCGCCGGCGGAGACCTCGATCCAATCGGCGGCGCCGGTGGGCAAGACCTGTTTGGGATCGGTGCGGTTCGTGGTGCTGGCGTCGCCGAGCTGACCGCTGGCGTTGCGACCCCAGCACCAGAGCGCGCCGTTCTGGCCGACGGCGCAGGTGTGATTGAAGCCGGCCGCAAGGGAGATCCACGCGGTGGGGATCCCCGTCGGCGCGGTGATCGGCGAGGGCGTGAGCTGCGCGCCCGCGGTGCCATTGCCCTGCTCGCCGCTGGCGTCGGCGCCCCAGCAATAGACACCTTCCGTCGCATCCGCGGCGGCGATTCCGCAGGTGTGCGTGCGGCCGAGCGCGACACGCTTCCACACCTTGCCGGCGCCGACGGGCACGGGATCTTTGCGGGTCACCGTGGTGCCATCGCCGAGGGTGCCGAGGACGTTGCGACCCCAGCAATGGAGATCGCCGTTGGTCCGAATGGCGCAACCATCGTCGAGCTGCACGCGGACATCGGCCCAGTCGGCGGCAGTGCCGACGGGGCTGGGATCGCTGCGATCCGAGCCATAACCGAGGCCGAGGGCCGCGCGGCTGGCGTTGCCCCAACAATGGAGGTGACCGCCTTGGCGAAGGCCGCACGCGAAGCGAAGGCCGCTGGCGATGGCCGTCCAATCGCTGTCGGTGCCGACTTGGGCCGGCGTGAGGAGCGGGCCTTCGGCGCCGGGCTGCGCCGTTTGCCCGAGGCTTCCATCACCCCAGCACCACAAGGTGCCGTCGGTGCGGAGCGCGCAGGCCGCGAGATCGCCGGCGTCGATACGGCTCCATGAAGTGACGGTATCCGCCGCGGTGGGCTGCGCGAGCGCAAGGATGGTGGTGTCGCCGCCCTGACCGAGCGAGTTCGTCCCCCAGCAGTAGCGCCGGCCGTCGAGCTTCAATCCGCACGCATATGCGCTACCCGCGGAGACCGAGGCCCAATCGGTGGCGAGCGTCTTCTCCTGAACGGGGATGTTGCTGTTGGTGGTCTTGCCGTCGCCGAGCTGGCGGCTCGTGTCGAGGCCCCAGCACCAGAGGGTGTGATCGGCCTTCACCGCGCAGGTGAACTCGACACCGGCGGAGACAGAGGTCCAGGGCCCCGCCATGGAAACGGCGGTGGGCGCGGTGGCGTTGGTGTTGGTGCCATCGCCAATCTGACCACGTGTGTTGGCGCCCCAGCACCACACCGAGCCATCTTGACGAAGGGCGCAGCTATGGTTGTTGCCGACCTCGAGCGTGGTCCAATCGGAGATACCACCCGTCATCGGCGTGGGCGAGAGCCGGGTGGAGACGGTGCCGTCGCCGAGCTGACCGGCGCCGTTCGTGCCCCAACACGAGATCTGTTTGGAGCCGTCGAGCGCGCAGGTGAACGACGCGCCCGCGCCCACCTGAATCCAGTCGGTGCCATTGCCGGCCGGTGCGGGCCGGAGGAAGATGGGATCGCTCGTGCCGGTCCCGGCCTGACCGCTGGTGTTGTGGCCCCAGCACCACATGGTCTTGTCGGCGCGGATGGCGCAGGCGTGGAATTGGCCGGCGGCGACGGCGGTGTAGACGGCGGCGCACGTCTTCCCGTCGCCCTCGAAGCCGAGCGGACAAGCGCAGGAATAGCTGCCGGGGAGGTTTGTGCAGGAGGCGTTGGGATCGCAGTCGGCGAGGAAGGCCTGGCACTCGTCGATGTCGGTGCACGTCTTCCCGTCGCCTTCGTAGCCGGGCTTGCAGGCGCAGGTGTAATAAGCAGGGGTGTCGATGCAATCCGCGTTGGGATCGCATTCGGCCGTTCCATTCTCACACTCGTCGACCGCGAGGCTGCCGCCCGTGCCATTGCCGCCCGGCGCGCCGCCGGTGCCGGTCGTGGACGTCGTGGACGAGGTGGTGCCCCCGGATCCGGTCGTGGACGATGCGGTACCGCCGGATCCACAAGCGACGAGTGCGAGACCGAAGGTGCCGAGGACGAGAGGCCGAACCGTAGACGTCATGGTGCCATCTTGATGAGCGTGGGAGCGAGGGCCCAACCATCGCCCAAAGCGTTTTGCCCGAGCTCGCCGGAGCCCCAACACCAGAGGGTGCTGTCCTGGCGCAGGCCGCACGTCTGGGAATAGCCGGTGCGCACGTCGAGCCACGGTGCGCCGCCGGAGACCGGCGTGGGTGCTTTGCGCTGGCCGAGATCGCCGAGGCCGAGCTGACCGACGTTGTTGGCGCCCCAGCAGTAGAGAGAGCCGTCGGTCTTGCGCCCGCAGGTGAAGACGTTGCCGGCGGAGACGGTGGCCCAATCGGTGTCGACGCCGATTTGCGTGGGCGTGGTGCGATCGGTGGTGGTGCTGTCGCCGAGCTGGTTGTTGGAGTTCTTCCCCCAACACCAGAGCGTGCCATCGAGCTTGACGGCGCAGGTGTGGTTGACGCCGGCGGCGATGGAGTCGCTCCAACCGGCGCCGTGGCTGAAGGGGGTCTTCACGTCCACGAGGGTGCCGTCACCGATTTGGCCTTCGACGTTGCGGCCGAAGCAATGGAGTGTGTGATCGGTGCGGGTGGCGCAGGTGTGGTATTGGCCGGCGACGACGCGGGACCAATTCTTGGCCGTGGCCGCCGCGACTTGGACGAGGGTGCCCGTGGCGGGGTTCGCGGCTTGGCCGACCTGGCCATAAGCATTGTAGCCCCAGCACCAGAGAGAGGCGTCGGTGGCAATGGCGCAACCATGGAGCTCACCGGAGGCGATGTCGCTCCAGGAGAGGCCCGCATAAGGCTTGCTGGTGGTGAGGATGGGCGCGAAAGCGGTGGCCGAGGTGGTGTTGCCGGTGGCGAGCTGGCCATTGGCATTGCGGCCGGTGCACTGGATTTGCCCGGCCTGGGTGATGCCGCAGGCGTGCTGGCGGCCGGGGGCGATGCGCGTGAAGGCCGTGGCGGTGGAGGCCGGCGCGGGGGCGGACGCGCTCACGATGTTGCCGGCGCCGAGCTGGCCATATTCGCCGTTGCCCCAACACGAAGGCTCACCGGCGGCCCCGAGCGCACAACCCATGTCGCCGAAGGTGGTGACGCCTTTCCAGGTGGACGCAGTGCCGATTTGCACAGGGGCCGTGGCGAGGCTCATGGTGCCATCGCCGATCTGGCCATAGACGCGCGAGCCCCAGCAGAGGACGCGGCCATCCTGCTTGAGGGCGCAGGTGTGGGCGGCGCCGCCGGACACCGATACCCAATCGACGTCGGTGCCAATCTGCATGGGCTGGAGGATGGCGCCGGGCGCGCCGGCGGCGATCTGCGCAGATTGGTTGCGACCCCAGCAGTAGAGCGCGCCGTTCATTTGCACGGCGCAGACGTGGTAGGTGCCGACGCCGACGGCCTTCCACGACGTGCCTGCCATGACGGCGACCGGCGGCGCGCTGCCGACGGTGCCGTTGTTGCCGAGCGCGCCCTCGGCGCCGCGACCCCAGCAATAGAGATTGCCATTCTGCTTGAGGCCGCAGGTGGTGAAGCCGATGGAGACTTGGGCCCAGTCGGTGTCCTTGGCGCCGGCCGTGGTCTCGACGAGGAAGGGGACGGAGACGAAGCCGCCGCCGGTCTTGCCGACCTGGAGATCGGCGTTGCGACCCCAGCAGTAGAGATTGCCATTCTGCTTGGTGGCGCAGGCCGTCTCGCGGCCGGAGAAGGCCTCCTTCCAATCGGTCTCGGGCGCGGTGGCGGCGGGATCGACGTTCACGTGGACGGGCAGGAGCTCCTGCGCGTTCGCCGATCCGGTGGCGAGCTGGCCCGCGTTGTTGCGGCCGAAGCACGAGAGGGTGCCGTCGCTCTCGACCGCGCAGGTGTGCGTCTCGCCGGCGGCGACGCTGGTCCACGTGCGGGTGAGGCTGATGTTGGCGGGCAGCGTCTGCGCGTCGGTGTAGCCGAGGCCGAGCTGACCATTGCCGTTGGTGCCCCAACACCAGAGCGTGCCGGTCTCCTTGATGCCGCACGTGTGCGCGGTGCCCCCGGAGATGCGCTGCCAATTGCTGGCGGCGCCGGCTTGCACGGGCGCGGGCTGATGTGCGGAGAGGGCATTGCCGAGGCGACCGCTACCACCATTGCCGAAGCAGAAGACGGCCTTGTCCTGGCGGCGCGCGCAGGTGTGGTAAGCGCCGGCGGCGACCTCGGCGTAGCGTGAATCGCAGCCCGTGAGCGGGTCGCCGACCTTGCCCGTGGGGCAGGAGCAGGTGAAGCCGCCGGGCGTGTTTTCGCAGGCGGCGGTGGCGTGACAATCGTCGAGGTGCTCGGCGCACTCGTCGATGTCGTCGCACTGCTGGCCGTCGCCGGTGAAGCCGGGATCGCAGGCGCAGTTGCCCTGCGCATCGCAGCTCGCGTGCGGGCCGCAGCCGCAGCCCGATCCGCCGGCGCCGCCGGTGCCGGTGGCCGTGCTCGTCGTCGCAGCGCCGCCCGCGCTGCTGGTCGTGGTGCTGCTGCTCGTGCCCCCGCCGGTGCCGGCGGTGCTCGAAGTCTCTCCACCGCATGCCGTCACGAGGAGCGCGACCTGCATGCATCCGCCTGCAACGTGCCAGCGTGAGCGCATCGTACTTGGGCGCGATGCTTGCCGTGGTGCCGCTTACGCGTCAACGATGCGCGCGACGAGAAATGGTTCGGCCGCGACGGTGACGGCACGTTCGATTCGGTGACGTCCGCGCAACGCACGCGCGATCCGGCCGCGACGGCGCGCCGAAATCACCGCAAATCTCCGCGTGGATCGCGTGTGGAGCCAGTGGGTGGTCGCCAGCGATACCCGTGGGCTGCCAGGAAATCGTTCGGATTGGTGCTTCTCTCTGCGGGGCGAGGCCGAGTAAGCTTCGGATCGTGCCAAGCCATGCGCCGGTCCTCGTCGTCGACGACGATGCCGTGAGCCGACACGTGCTGGCCCAAGCGCTCGGCGGCGCTGGGCTCACCACCGCGGTGGTCACGTCGGGCGCGGAGGCGCTTTCGTGGCTCACGCAAAGCGTGCCGTGCCTGGTGCTCCTGGATCTGGTGATGCCGCCGCCCGATGGGTTCGCGGTGCTCGCGGCCATCCGCGACGATCCACGCACCGCCGACGTGCCCGTGGTCGTGCTCACCGCGCTCGACTCGGACGACGACGTGGCCAAGGCCTTCGAGATGGGCGCGGACGATTTCGTGCGCAAGCCCTTCCGCCCGGTGGAGCTCGTGGCCCGCATCCGCGGGCAGCTCCGCATGCGCGAGTACGTGGACGCGCTCGCGCGCAAGGAGCGCGACGCCAAGGTGGTGCTCGAGCTGACGCAGGCGCTGTCGTCGACGCTCGATTTTCGCAACATCCTCTTCACGGTCGTGCGGCGCATCGCCGAGGTGGCGCGGGTCGATCGCTGCAGCATCGTGCTGGTGCGCGACCAGGGCGACATCGGCTACGTGGTGGCCGCGAGCGACGATCGCGAGCTCCGCGATTTGCCCATTTCGCTCGGGAAATACCCCGAGATTCAGCAGGTGATGGCGACGGGCAGCCCGCTCGTCATCGATGACGCGGCCACGCATCCGCTCCTCGACGTGGTGCGCGGGGACATGCCGCAGAACGGGTTTCGCTCGCTGGCGCTCCTGCCCATCCTCTTCGAGGATCGGCCCATGGGCGTGCTCTTCCTGCGCAGCCGCCACCCGACCGCGCCGCGCGAGCACGAGCTGTCGCTGGCGCGCACGGTGGCCAACGCCACGGCCATCGCGCTGCGCAACGCGCGCATCCTCCAGTCGATGCGCGATCAGACGCAGCAGATCACCTTCGCCCGGTTCGAGGCCGAGAAGCGGCTCAAGGCGCTCCAGCGCTACGCGGACTTCTTCCACTCCACGGCCGACGGGATCGTGGTGATGGACACGGACGGGCAGATCCTCTTTTCGAACCCGCGCGCGCACGCCATCACCGGTCGATCGGAGACGGAGCTCGCCGCGGGAGCGCTCGCCGATTTGATCGATCCACGCGAGCGCGGGCGCCTCGACGACATCCACGCGGGCTTCGCGCGCGGGGAGTATCCGCACATGGTGGATCTCCTGATCCAGCGCGGCGACGGCGCGCGGCGGGTGCTCTCCGTGAGCTTCGGCGGCGTGCTCCGCGAGGACAGCGGCGCCATCTTGGTGAGCTTCCGCGACGTGACCGACGATCGGGCCACCGAGGCCGAGCTGATCAAGACGAAGGAGTTCCTCGAGCGCGTCATCGAGAGCTCGGTGGACGCGATCATCTCGTGCAGCATGCGCGGCGAGATCCGCATCTTCAACCGCGCGGCCGAGCGGCTCACGGGGTGGGAAGCGCGCGACGTGGTGGGGCACATGAACGCGCGCGATCTCTATCCGCCCGGCGTGGCGCGCACCATCATGCGCCTCATTCATGCGCCTGAGCAGGGCGGGCCCGGCCGGCTGGAGAGTTACCGCACCGACCTGATGGGCAACGACGGCTCGGCGGTGCCGGTGCTGGTGTCGGCGGCGCTGATCATGGACAAGGGGCACCCGATCGGATCGGTCGGCGTGTTCACCGATCTGCGCGAGCGGCTGCGCATGGAAGCGAAGCTCTCCGTCGCGGAGGAAGAGCTCCGCGCGCGCGAGAAGCAGGCGCTGATCGCGGAGCTGGCGGGCGCCGCCGCGCACGAGCTCAACCAACCGCTCACCAGCGTGCTCGGGTACGCGGAGATGATTCGACGGCGGGCGACGGACCCCGGATCCGTGCAGCACGCCGCGCAGATCCTGCTCCAAGAGGGCGAGCGGATGGCCGACATCGTGCGCAAGATCGGCAAGATCACCCGCTACGAGACGAAGACGTACGTGGGCGCGGCGAAGATCCTCGATCTCGACCGCTCCTCCAGCGTCGCCGAACCGCTCGACGAAGGCGGCACCACGAGACCGCGCGAGGACGAATGGCAGCCGAAGATGTGATCCACGAACCTCGTCCCTCCGAGGCGCCGGCGGTGCCCAGCACCGAGCGGCCGAGCACGCGTCACACGCTGCCCGTGGACTGGCTCGACCGGCTCCTCGCGATCCAATGCAGCGTGCGCGCCGGCGCGTCGCTCGAAGAGGACGTGACCGTCATCCTCTCCGGGGCGCGTGATTTGCTCGACGAAGTGGCCGTGGGCGCGTGCATACCCAGCGCGCCGAGCACGCCGACCTCGACGTCCGATCATCCTTTGCAATCGGCGGTGGAGCGCCAGCTCGTGATTCGGCTCGCGCTCGATCCTTCGGCGCGGCAGGTGGATCCCGATCCCGCGCGCCTCTTCCCCGAGCTCGCCAGCGAGCGCGTGCTCGCCATCGGCGCGGATGGATCGACCTTGCACGTCGCCTGCGACGACGAGGGCCGCCTCGACAACAGCGCCATCGCCGGACAGCTCTTCGAGCGCGTGACCGCGATGATCGCTGCCGTGGTCGATCATCACCGCGCGGTCGCGCGCAGCCTGCAAGCGCTGCGGGCGCAGGTGATCCAATCGGAGAAGCTCGCCTCGCTCGGCCAGATCGCGGCGGGGATCGTTCACGAGCTGAACAATCCGCTGACCACGATCGTGGCCTATTCGGATTTCCTGCGGAAGAAGCTGACGCGCACGGGCGGCGAGCAGTCCGACGTGGAGCGCCTCGCGCGCATCAACGAGGCGGCGGAGCGCATCCTCCGCTTCTCCCGCGATCTGACGGCCTACTCGCGCCCCTCGAGCGAGGTGCCCGCGCCCGTGGCGATCCATGACGTCATCGATCGCGCGCTGGTCTTCTGCGAGCACGAGCTCGACTCGACGGGCGTGCTGGTGGAGCGCCAGTTCGGCGAGGTGCGCGCGGTGCGCGGCGTGGCCGGCCAGCTCACGCAGGTGTTCGTGAACCTCTTCACCAACGCGGCCCACGCGATGCGCGAGGGCGGCGGCATGCTCACCATCACCACGTCGATGCGCGACGACGAGGTGGAGATCACCGTGAGCGACGACGGTCACGGGATCGACGAGGAGCACCGCGAGCGCGTGTTCGAGCCCTTCTTCACCACGAAGGCGGACCAGAGCGGCACCGGCCTCGGCCTCAGCATCGTGCGCAGCATCGTGCAGAGCCACGGCGGTCGCATCCGCGTCGACGGCAACGAGCCTCGTGGGACCGTGTTCTGTGTGGGGTTGCCGACGGCGGCCGCGCCGAAGAGCGATCATTGAGCCGACGATGAGGCGCTCCGCAGAGCGCTTCATCGTGCGAGCCATGGTGTCGTCCCGCATGCGCCTGGGCTTCGAGCCCTCGTGACGGCGCACCGATCGCTCGATTGCATCGTGGCGCGGAACACAATGGTCGTTACGACATGAGGTCCAGTCTCTAGGCAATCGTGCGCCGAGGCTCGCGGACGTCATACGAGACACGCGTCCCATCATCTCGATATCGCATCGATATCCGATGACGTGCCGCGCGACGCGATGGGGCGCGTCCTGGATTCTCGTCACCCACACAACGACTTCCTACGAAGCTTGCACGGATTGCGTCGCATCTCGTGGATGTCCTGCGATATGAAAATGGGCTCGTCATGACCAATCCCAAGGTGAACATCGGCTTCGATATCGAGTGGGCTCTCGACGAGGGCCTCAACCTGTGGGCGGGCGTGCCCACGCTGAGCATGTGGATCCCGAACTCCGTCGCCGGGCTCATGTCGGGCCTTTCGGCGATGGTGGGTGTGGAGCGATTCAATTTGTGTCTCCAGCTCGGAGGGCAGCAGAGCGTGGAGGGTGATTGGGGCATCATCAGCGCCGCTCCGACCTTCGAGGAGGGGCTCGCGCGCATGTCGGCCATCTCCTGGCCTGCGGGCTGGGGTCGCTGGGAGCTCGTCTCCCTCGACCACGCGCGCTGCGAGGCCCATTATCGAGTGAAGAATGGTTGGGAGGCGCTCTACCAGCGCGCGCTCAACGTCCGTTGGGGCAGCGCCATGACGGCGGGGAAGCTCGCGGGCATCACGGGGCGCCTCTTCGGGACGCCGTGTTGGGCCGAGCAGACGGCGTTCGCGGCCGCGGGCGCGGAGTACGACGAGTTCTTGGTGCGGCCGACCGACGAGACCATCGAGTCTCGGCTGAACCGGCTCCTCGAGGCCGGCCAGGCGACGAGCGCGGACCTCGCGGTGGCCATGCAGAAGCTTCAGATGGAGATCGCCGAGCGCACACGGACCGAGCTGGATCTGCGCGAGAAGCTGGGCCTCATCAAGGAGCAGGAGCTGACGCTGCGCACGCTGTCGGCGCCGATCCTCCAGGTGTGGAACGGCGTCCTCGCGGTCCCCGTCGTGGGCGCGCTCGACGAGCAGACCGCCATCGTGCTCCGCGAGCGCCTGCTCCGCCGGATCTCGACCGGCGACACGCAGCACGTGATCATCGATCTGACCTCGGTCGACTCGGTCGACATCAACACGGCCGATCGTCTGGTCCGCATCGTGCGCGCGGTGGAGCTCTTGGGCGCGGACGTGATCGTCACCGGCATCCGTGCCGCCGTGTCGGACACGGTCGTCGCGCTGGGCATGGACCTCTCGAGCATCACGACGGTGCGCAACCTCCAGGAGGGGCTCCGCGTGTGCATGGCCGCACAGGCGGAGGGCCGCACGCGCCGCAAACGCGACACCTCGCGATCCTGAGCCCCGCTTCGCGCCCGCTGCCGCGGCGCGATCTCCCGCACCAAATCAGAAGCGACCCGCCGCCGTCACGCCCGCGGTGCCCGCGCCGAAGAAGGGCGCGAAGGTCACCGCTCCGACGGAGGGCGGAGGCTTGGTCGCGTTCACGAGCAGGTACGTTCCGATCGCGACGCTCGCGGCGCCGAGCACCGTGACGCCGAGACCGGAGAAGCGCATGGCGTTGATGGCGCGCACGTCGCTTTCGATCTGATCTTTCTTCGAGAGCGGGCAGCGCTGGCGATCGGCGCCGCCGCACTGCACGTCGATGCCGCTGTCCCTCCCCACCGAGATGCCGACGAGGATCGCGCCGGCGACGAGCGCAGCCGCGCCGCCGCCGGCGGCGATCACGCCGGGAACCTTCGACGATGGAGGTGACGTGGTGCCGGGCGCGGTCGCGACGATGGGCGCGAGATCGAGATCGACGCGGGCGCTGCTGCGCTCGACCACGGTGAAGCTCTCGTCTCGCGCCGCGCGGCCGGGCGCTTCGGCGTGGATGCGGTGCGCACCGGGATCGATGGGCTGCGGGGCGCCGAAGGAAGCAGCGGCGAGCGGCGCGCCATCGAGCGTCACGACGAGGCCGGGAGGCGGCTTGGCGATGGAGACGACGACGGTGGGGATGCGCGGCGCGAGTGCGTCGATTTGCTCGCGCGCGACCTTCGCCACCGCGGGGAGCGCGGCCGCCAAATCGAGGCCGTGCTGATACGACGCGAGCGCGTCGCGCAGCTTGCCGAGCTTCTCCTCGATGGCCCCGACGCGCAGATGGATCTGCGGCGTCTCCTTCACCGCCAGCGCCGCTCGAAAGCGGGCGAGCGCCGTCTCGTTGTCGCCCTTCGCTTCGGCCTCCTCGCCCTCGCGGAACGCCTTCCTGGCGGCGGAGAGGTCCTTGGTGGCCTGCGCGCCCGCGGGCACCGGCGCGATCGCGATCGCCGCGAACACGAGGCTCGCGACGATCGAGGCGCAGCGGAGCGAGGTCGGGGATCTCTTCACGGCGTCACGCGCGGCCGGGATCATGCTCTTCATCCGTTCCGGTCGCGGCAAACGTCGAGGATAACGCGGGGGAGCCCCGGATGACATCGGAACGCGCCCAAGGGCGCTCGCATCGGGGCGCCGCGCTTGACCGCGAGCACGACGAGCCCCCAGGATGAGCCGGCCTCATGAAGCCCGGCGCCGTCATCGCAGGGAAATACCAGCTCGAATCTCGGCTCGGCGTCGGGGGCATGGGTGAGGTGTGGCGGGCCACGCACCTCGAATTGGGGCGCCCTTTCGCGCTCAAGTTCATGCACGCCTACGCGGCTGCATCGCAGACCGCGCGCCGTCGCTTCGCGCGGGAGGCGCGCGTCTCCGCGAAGATCAACCACCCCAACGTCATCGAGGTGCTCGACGTCGACGAGCTCGACGACGGCGTCCTCTTCCTGGCGATGGAGCTGCTCGAGGGCGTCTCCTTGGCGGAGGCGCTCTACGCCGAGCAGCCGCTCACGGTGCAGGAGTTTCTCACCGTGATGCTCGACACCGCGCGCGCGCTCGGCGCTGCGCACCTCGCCGACGTGGTCCATCGCGACATCAAGCCGGGGAACATCTTCCTCCATCGCGACGCGAGCGGCTTCGCGTCTGCGAAGATCCTCGATTTCGGCATCAGCAAGCTCACGGGCGTCGACGACTCGCATCACACCAAGTCCGGGGTCGTGCTCGGATCGCCGCGCTACATGAGCCCCGAGCAGACGCGATCGGCGGCGGCGGTGGACGGGCGCACGGACATCTGGTCCCTCGGGGTCATCCTCTTCGAGGGGCTGACGGGGACGTGGCCGCACGAAGGCGACAGCTTCACGAGCCTGGTGGTCGCCATTTGCACGAGCCCGCCGGCCTCGATCGATCAGATGGCGCCCGATCTACCGGAGGCGCTCCGCTCCATCGTGCGCGACTGCTTGAAGCCACCCGCGGAGCGCATCCAGAGCGCGCACGAGCTCGAGGCGCGGCTCGCCGCGGTGGTGCTCGATCCGCGCTTCACCCGCGTGGTGCTGCCGCGCCCGCAGCACCCGCCGAACGAGATGGTGCGCTCGGTGGTGAGCGTGCGGGTGCGGCCGCCGCTCTTCGCGAGCGGCTCGCCCGACAGCCTGCGCTCGACGAGCGCGCGCGAAAAGGCCGTACCCTACGAGGACGACGCGACGCAGGTGCGCCCGATGTCGCCGTCGCTGTCCGATGCGTTCGACGCCGATTCGTTCGACGCCACGAGCATCATGCCCCTCCGCGACGCGCTCGCGGCGGCGCCCTCACCCAAAGCGCCGCGGCGCACGATCCAGCTGCAAGCCGCGCCCGAACGCCCTTTGCAACCGGCCGCGGAGCTCGCTCCACCCCAACCATTCTCGCCGCCGGCGCGCCCCCAACCATTCTCGCCGCCCGCGCCGCCACAACCATTCTCGCCGCACGCATCCTCGGCTTCGCTGCCGGCCTATGCGGCGCCGCCACAGGCATTCTCGCCGCCCTCGGCGGCGCAGGCCCCGCCGCCACAACCATTCTCGCCGCCTTCGATGGCACAGGCCGCGCCGCCACAACCATTCTCGCAGCAGGCATTTTCGCCGCCCTCGGGGGCGCTCGCGCCCGTCCCACCCTTTTCGCAGGCGACGCTGTCGCCTCGAGCGAGCGCACTGGCGCCGTCGGTCCAGCAGCGGCCGTCGCCGGCGTTCGCGTCGCCGGCCGCGCCGGCTCCTCCGCTCACGAGCACGGGCGGGGATCCGTTGGTCGGGACGGCCTCCTCCATGAGCTTCGAGATGCGCGCCGAGAGCGTGCTGGATTCGCAGGCTCGAGCGCCGGTGGCCGCCATGCCCTTGGCACCGATGGCGGCGCCGCGGCCGGCGGGCGGCAGGAGCCTGATGGTGATGGCGGCGGTGCTCTCCGTGCTGCTCGCGCTCATCGGCCTCGCGCTGGTCTCGGTGCTGCGCTCTCCATCCTCCAGCAGCGCGAGCGCAAGCTCGGCGACGGCGAGCGGCCTCGCAGCGACCGCGCCCTCGAGCTCGAGCGCGCAAGCCACCACGGAGCCCGCCGCTGCTCCCAAGCCGAGCGCGACGGCATCCGCGATACCGGCGCTCTCGGCCACGGCGACGGCCTCGGTGGCTGCGATCGCGCCTGCGGCGCCGAGCGCATCGGGGCTCCCCGCCGCGGACAAACCCAAGAGCCGCCCGGCGCCCAAAGGCCCTTCGAAGGTTCAGCAGCTCGGCTCGGGCCTTTGATTCGAGCGGCGAGCGATCGCACGACAGCGTGCTTCGAGGGGCGTGCGCGGTGGTCGTCCGTCCGTCCCGCGATCGCTGGGGCATCGATGGAAACGGCTCGGCACGGTCGTCGCCTGCCCTTCCCCTCGGCGCGGTGCCTTGCTACGCGGAGGGCATGACAGACCTCGAGCTCGTCACCGTGGCGCGCGACGGCGCGATCGCAACGGTGACCATCCAGCGGCCGGACAAGCTCAACGCTCTCAATGCTCGCGTGATTGGAGAGCTCCAGCGCGCCTTTTCGGACCTCGCGAGCGCGGCGGATCCCGTGCGCGCCGCGATCCTCACGGGCGCGGGCAAGGCGTTCGTCGCCGGCGCCGACATCAGCGAGATGGCCACGTTGTCGACGGTGGAGGCCAAGCGCTTCTCCGACGCGGGCCACGCGCTCTGCGCGCTCCTCGAAGGGCTCGCCTTCCCCGTCATCGCGGCGGTGAATGGCTTCGCGCTCGGCGGCGGCTGCGAGATCGCGCTCGCGTGCGATTTCATCTACGCCGCGGACAACGCCAAGCTCGGCCAGCCCGAGGTGAACCTCGGTGTCATCCCGGGATTCGGCGGCACCCAGCGCCTCGTGCGGCGCGTGGGCGCGGCGCGCGCGCGCGAGCTCATCTACACGGGGGACATGATCACGGCCGAGCAAGCCCTCGCGATGGGCCTCGTCAACGCCGTGTTCCCGGGCGCGGATCTGCTCACGCGCGCACGTGAAGCGGCGCTCAAGATCGCGGCGCGCGGTCCGCTCGCGGTCGCGGCGGCCAAGCGGGTCATCCTGCGCGGAGAGACCATCGATCTCCCCGCCGCCTGCGAGCTCGAAGCCCAAGCGTTCGCCGGCCTCTTCGGCAGCGAAGATCAGCGCGCGGGCATGAAGGCCTTCATGGAGAAGGCCAAGGTCGACTTCACCGGCAAGTGAAGGTCGCGCGCCTCCGCGCCGACCGAGACATCCGCCACGATTCGAGGCTGCCCCATCGACGAGGCAAGGCCGCGCGGCAGCTTTGCGACGCCGGCCTTCTTCGCGCTCCGCGAGCGCTCTCATGTACAATGAACGCCCGCAGGGGCGAGGTTTGGAGGTCGGCGTGGCGAGTAAGCTTGGCTTGTGGCTCGGATTGGGGTTCGCGGCGGCGCTGGCGCTGCCGGCGGTCGGCTGCCTCGGCGCGCCGTTCGCCACGACCTCGGGTACGAGCGGCACGGGCGCAGGCGGCGACTCGTGCGTCGCGCCCACCACGAGCTGCGACAACAACTGCGTCGAGCTGCAGAGCGACGCGCACCACTGCGGCGACTGCGCCACGCGCTGCCCGGACGGCGTGTCGACCTGCGTCGCCGGCACGTGCACGTGCAACAAGGCCGGTGACATCCCCTGCGGCGGCACCTGCCTCGATCCGAAGAACGACGAAGAGAACTGCGGCACCTGCGGCAACGCCTGCGGGACCGGCGAGCGTTGCTGCGACGGCCAATGCCTCAACGTGACGAAGGACGAGCACCACTGCGGCACCTGCAAGAACGATTGCGGCACCGGCAAGTGCACCGCGGGGCAATGCGTGGTCCCCGGCTGCGACGTCGGCGAGGTGATGTGCGCGAGCTCGACGGTGTGCATCGACACCAACATCGATCCCATGAACTGCGGCGGCTGCGGGGAGAAGTGCGGCGCCGGCGCAACGGGCTGCGCGAACGGCATGTGCACGTGCGGCAGCGCCAAGAGCTATTGCGACGGCTCGGGTTGCGTCGACACGCAGAACGACAATGCCAACTGCGGTGGTTGCGGCAAGACGTGCTCGACGAATCACACGTGCGGCGGCAGCCAATGCACGTGCGCGACGGGCACGAACGACTGCGGGAGCGACGTGTGCGCGCTCCTCTCGTTCGATCCGCGGCACTGCGGCGACTGCAACACGCCGTGCAAGGTCGATGAAGCGTGCACGGCCGGCCATTGCGCCTGTCGCCCCGGGAGCAAGCTCACGAACAAGGGCTGCGTCGACAGCGATCACGATCCCGATCACTGCGGCACCCTCGGCACGGCGTGCCAGACCGAGATGGTCTGCGTGGGCGGGACGATCTCGCCGTGCATCACCAAGATGGCGTGCGAGACGCTCAACGGCATCGTGTGCGACGACGGCTGCTACACCCAGGCTGCCCTCAAGTCGAACGCGCTCCACTGCGGCGGGTGCAACCCGTGCGACAACGACGAGCTCTGCGTCGAGGGCGTCTGCAAACACTTCTCGGTGCTGCCCACGTGCACCACCACGAGCTGCAGCGGCGGCACCTGCTGCGACTACGCCGGCGCCGCCGTGTGCGTGGAAGCCTCGAAGTGCCCGGGCTGAAGACGTCGTCGAGCAACACGCGAATCGCGCAAAAGGCTGGGGCCGAATGCGCAAAGCACGTTCGGCCCCGACATCGGCTCTCGGTCAGCCTTCGAATCGACGCGGACACAGCCCCATCACCGCGGATGGGGCTGCATCCGCGATGCGCTCACTCCGCAGCAGCAGCCTGCTTCTGGAGCAGCGGGAAGCCGAGCGCCTCGCGCTGCGCGAGCCACGCCTCGGCGACGGCGCGGGCAATGGCGCGCACACGGCCGATGTAGCGCTGGCGCTCCGTCACGCTGATGGCGCCGCGCGCGTCGAGCACGTTGAAGCGGTGGGCCGCCTTGACCACGTGATCGTAGGCCGGCAGGACGAGCGCCTTCTTGGGATCGAGCACGGCGCCCTTGGCCTTCGGATCCTGGCCGCGCCACAAGAGGCGATTGACCTCGTGCTCGAGGTGATCGAACGCCGCGAGGTGCTCGGCCACGTCGGCCTCTTCGAAGTTGAACGTGGACCACTCCCACTCGGCGCGGTGATAGAGATCGCCGTAAAGAATCGGCGGATCCGACGTGTCGGAGTACACGCAGTCGTAGATGCTGTTCTTGTCCTGGAGGTACATCAGGATGCGCTCCAGGCCGTACGTCAGCTCGCCCGAGATGGGCTTGCAGTCGATGCCGCCCGCTTGCTGGAAATAGGTGAACTGGGAGATCTCGAGCCCATCGAGCCACACCTGCCAGCCGAGGCCCCAGGCGCCGAGCGTCGGCGACTCCCAGTCGTCCTCGATGAAGCGCACGTCGTGCTTCAGCGGATCGGTGCCGATGGCGCGGAGCGACTCGAGGTAGAGCTCCTGAATGTCGAGCGGGCTCGGCTTGAGGATGACCTGGAACTGGTGAAACTGTTGCAGCCGGTTCGGGTTCTCGCCGTAGCGACCGTCGGTGGGGCGGCGCGAAGGCTCGACGAAGGCCACGTTCCACGGCTCGGGCCCGAGCGCGCGGAGGAACGTCGCCGGGTTGAACGTGCCGGCGCCGACCTCGGAGTTGTAGGGCTGGACGATCAGGCAGCCGTGCTCGGCCCAGAACTTCTGCAGGTTCAGGACCAGGTTCTGGAAGGTCATCATCGCCGTGCCCTTGTAGCGCAACGGGCGCGGCGCGGCGCGAAATCCGTGGCCCCTTCACGCGGTCCCGAGCCTCGGGCGCGAGCCGGCGCCCGGGACGCACCCCAACGAAGCGTGGGCGCGCCCATGATCGCGCGCGATCCAAGGCATTTGCCGGCAAGGCACGTCGGGGCGGGCGTGGTGGAGGTCGTGGTAAGCGAGGCTGAGCACGGTGGGAGAGCCGATCCACGCGAGACGCTCGGCCATTCGGATCAGCCAGCCCGGCGCGTTGTGCGGAATGTGCGAGGCCCAGAGTCCCATCGTGAGCTGCGCCAGGATCGCGACCGCCGCATACACGCGCAGCGCTGGGACGCCCGACGCGACGAGCACCGAAAGCACGGCGATATCGGCGATGGTCTCCACGGTCTGCCACCGCTGCCCGCGCGGTCCGGCGCCGCGAAATGCCTGGATTCGCTGGGCGAGCGCGCCACATGGCCCACCGAAGAGCGCGCGCCAGAACCCTTCGCGCGCCGGCCGGCCCTCGATGTCATCGGCGCCGAAGGTCCGCGCGTGATGCACGAGATGCGTGCGCCGAATCGCATGACCGCTCGTCAGTAACAACGTGCCTGCAAATGCGAGCGCGATCTCGTTGATCCGCCGTGGGAGCCTGAGCGCGCCGTGCGCGAGATCGTGAAGCAGCGCGAACGCTTCGAGAAAGAAGAGGCCGGCCCCGACGATCATGCCCACCATGCTGGCGACATGCGCGGCCACCGCGATGACGACCACGGAGAGGACGAGCCGACCGAAGTGATAAGCCATGTCGGCGAAGCGAGGGCGCATGGACCGGCCCCAGAGCGAGAGGCGTGCCGACGACGAGAATCGGTGAAAAGCCGCGGCTGGAGCGCTCGAAAGGCGCATCGAGAGTGTGCTTCGTAGAGGGGCGATGCCGCTGCTCTCGAAAGCAGCTGTCCACGAGGTGGACAGCCAACGGTGAGGCCCTGGACAGCGACGGCGAGCCCATCTGTCCGAGATGCCGGCCCCACCGCGAGAATGGTTGAGGGCAGGCCCGACATCACCTCGGGTACGAGCCTTGCGATGGGCGCTCCGCCATGCTCACCGCGTCCATTCTGCTCTTGCTCATTGCCTTGCTCGGGGCCTTCGACATTGCCTATTTCCACTGGCACCGATGCAGGCTTGCGCGACGCGCCGAGTCGCGAACGGAGGTGTGGATTCACGTCGCCCGAGGCGTCGTGTACGCCCTGCAAATGGCGCTCGTGCCCAACGTGCGCTTCGCCGGTGCCTGGTATGCGGCGTTCGTCGCGCTCTTCGTCGCCGATGTCGCCATCGCAATGGCCGATGTGGCCGTCGAGCCGGCCTCGCGCCGCAGCCAAGGCGGGATTCCGGGCGGTGAGTATCTCATGCACATCGTGCTCAGCGTCCTCGTCGGCGCGTACCTGCATGCGCTCTTCGTCGACACGGTGCCTTGGGCCGAGCTCCCCACCGCGCTGACGTGGGCGCCCGTGGCTCCCTTCGGGCTGCGCCTCGCGCTCGGTGGGATGGCCGCCGGCTGCCTCGCGGTGGCCGCCTTCGAGGCGCTCGCGCTGCTCTTTCCGGAGGATGCGCGCCCGCGGCCTTTGCACGTCTCGGTGAGGCTTCGCGCCGGTGTCGAGGAGGTGTGGGACGTGACGCAGAATCACGTGCTCCACCCGCGTTGGGATCATCGCTTCAGCCGGATCGAGATGCTCGCCGATCGCATCGAGACGGGCACCGAGATGCGCTACGAGCGCAGCGTCCTCGGTCTCGTCATTCGCGGCTTCGGGCGCTACAAGCTGCATCGGCCGCTCAAGCAATCGACGTTCGAGTTCTGGTCGGAGAGCCCGCTCTCGCTCATCCGCCGCGGCGTCGGCCTCTGGCTCTATCGTCCGCAGGACGACGGTACGGTCGAGTTCTCTACGTCGTACACCTACGAAGTTCGCTGGGGCCTCGTCGGGCGCGTGGTGGATCGCCTCGTGTTCCGGCCCTTCTTTCAACGTGAGACCGAGCGCAGCTTCCGGCGGCTCACGACCATGTTCTTCCCCGAAGGCGCCTCGCGCGTGTACGGCGCCGCGGGCCGCAAGCCCATCCGCGCGTGCAGCTGCGATATCGTGGCGGCCGCATGAGCACCTACGCGGCCCTCGCCCTCTACCCGCTCTGGGCGGTGGCCATGACCGTCCTCGCCACCGCCTTTCGCCTCGGCCGCGAAACGCGCGTCGGCCTGCTCGCGGTCTGCTTCTCGCTCGCCCTCTGGGTCACCGGCCTCATCCTCCTCGAGAGCCCGCGCACGGCCGTCATCGCGGAGCACGTCGTGCCCGCGGGCATCGTCGTGGCTGCGAGCTTCGTGCATGCGACCGCGGATCTGATTCACCTCAGGCGCCGCGCCGTCGTGTGGATCTCGTATGCATGCTCCGCGGCCATCACCTTGCTCGGTATCTTCGCGCCCCGCGCGCTCTATCGAGCCGGCGCGCGCGGTCCCGGTCCGCTCTTCGCGCCCATTGCCATTCTCTCGGCCCTCGCGTCGGCGGCCCTCGTGCTCTGGCTCTTGCACGCGGCGCTCGCCGTGCGTGGCACCGAGCGCCGCCGCCGAGGCGCGCTCGCGCTCGGCGCCGTCCTCGGAGCGCTCGGCGGCGGCGGTGTCATCGGCCTGCGTGTCTATGCGCTCGGTGACGTGTGGCTCGCCGCGCCGCTGCTCCTCGTCGCCATCCTCCTCACGGCCTATGCCGTCTTGAGCGGCGAGCACGGCCGCGCGCGCCGCATCATGGAGCAGAGCTTCGTCTATGCCCTCTTCACCGCGGCCCTCTCCGCCGTCGGGCTCACCGTCTTCTATCGGCTCGTGCCTTATCTCTCGCCCGGTGAAGGCCGCTCGATCCCGTGGGTCGTGCTCGTCATGTTCCTGGCTGCGCTGCCGCTCGATCCGGTGCGCATTTTCGTCGTCGAGAACCTCGGCCGCCGCCTCTTCGCCGATCCGATCGGCGTGCGCGACCTCGCCGATCA
The DNA here is from genome assembly GCA_001931535.1 of Minicystis rosea. Taxonomy (GTDB): domain Bacteria; phylum Myxococcota_A; class Polyangia; order Polyangiales; family Polyangiaceae; genus Minicystis; species Minicystis rosea. The sequence continues at coordinate 11,515,857 of CP016211.1, read as the reverse complement.
GGTCGAGCGCACCGAGGTCCGCGCCGATCAGGCCGAGCGCCTCGCCGAGATCGGCCGCCTCGCGAGCGCGGTCGCGCACGAGATTCGCAATCCGCTCGGAGTCATCGCGGCACAGGCCAAGCTCCTCGAGCGCCAAGGCGCGAAGCCCGAGACCATCGCTTCGATGCGCGCCCAAATCGAGCGCGCGCGCCATTTCCTGGACGATCTCCTGCGCTACAGCAAACCGCGCCCGCTCGAGATGAGCGAGGTCGAAGCCCTCCCCGCGCTCAGCCTCGTGGCCACGAACGTCCGGCAAATCATGGGTGACGCGGCGCCCGACATCGAGGTCGCCCTCGAAGGCGACGACGCGATCTTCGTCGAGGTCGATCGCGGCGCCTTCACCGACGTGGCCACCGTGCTCGTGCACAACGCGGCCATCGCGCTCGAGGGCCGCACAGGCGGACAGGTGCGTGTCACGGCGGCACGCGATGCGGAATCGGTGGTGGTGCGCGTGGAGGACGACGGCCCGGGCGTGCCCCAGGAGATCGAGGCCACGTTGTTCCAGCCCTTCGTGACAGGGCGCGGGCGCGACGCGAAACACCCGGGAACCGGCCTCGGGCTCGCGATCGCGGCGCGCTGGGTCGAGCGACACGGCGGGACCATCCGCCATGAGCGCTGCGCCGAGGGCGGGGCGCGGTTCGTGGTGCGCTGGCCGAGGGCGGCGGGGCGGCCTCTCGGCTCTGCTTGATCGCCCGCGGCCTTTGTGGCGTCCTCTGGCCCTCATGCGGCATCTCGTGGCCATCGTCATCCTCGGTGCTTCTGCTTTCGGTTGCGGCGGCGGAGCGTCGAACGGGCCCGGCGGGACGGGCGGATCCTTCACGCAAACATCGAGCAGCAGCTCGAGCACCGGCACGACCACCGGGAGCGGCGGCATGGGCGGCGGGAGCGGCACGGCGAGCAGCAGCCAGAGCAGCTCGGGCTCCGCGAGCAGCAGCGCCGCATCGAGCAGCAGCAGCTCCGGCAGCAGCACCGATGGAGGCGTCACCGTTCATGGGGATTGCCACAGCGATGCCGATTGCCCGAACGGCCACTGCATTGCCGTCACACCCGGGGGATTCCTCGTCTGCCAGACGCTCCCCGTGAAATCGGCGGACTGCACCTCGCCCCTCGATCAATGCTGCCCGAACATCCCCTGCCCCAACGACGAGCCTTGTTTTCGCGGCCCGCTCGTCCCCATTTGCGCCGGCGTTCCCCTCGAGCCGTACAACCAATGCGCCGCCGACCAATGCGCGCAGGACGCGGACTGCACCGACAACCAGATCTGCGCGCCCGCGGGCACGCTCGGCCGGAAGATTCGTGCGTGCGTCACGGCTCGATGCAAGGTCGACGCAGACTGCGCGGTGATGGCTGGCGGCGTGTGCGCGCCCGTGAAGGAGCCCTGCTGCGGCAACGAGATCGGCCTGTTCTGCGTGTATCCGTCGGGTGGTTGCCGATCCAACACCGATTGTCCGGACACGCAGTTCTGCCAGACGAGCGGGGACCAAGCCTCGTGTCTCACGGGCGCACCCATCTGCCCGCAATGAGGTCTCGATGAGCGAAGGACGAGACGACGCCCGCGCAGCGCAGCTCTCGGAGCCGCTGCTCTTGGTCGATGACGACGCGGCCTTTCGCGATGTCTATCGCGAGCTCTTCGAGGGCGAAGGCTACGTGGTCACCACGGCCGGCTCGGCGCCCGAGGCGCTCGCGCGCTTCGAGAAATCGAGGGCGCGCCTGGTGGTCCTCGATTTGATGCTCCCGCCGTCGGGTCGATCGGAGGAGGGCGCGGCGGTCGCCGACAAGATCCTCGCGGCGCGCCCCACGACGAAGATCATCGTGGTCTCCGGCGCGGGCGAGACGCCGCTCGCGCTCCACCTCGTGCAGCGCGGCGCGTACGATTTCCTGGCCAAGCCGGTCGATCCCGATGTCCTCCTCGCCGTCGTGGCCCGCGCCGCGGCGCGCCTCGCGCTCGAGGATCGCGTGGCCGAGCTCGAGCGATCGCTCGCCGCGCAGGCCAGCCAAGCAGGCGGGCTCCTCGGCGCCTCGGCGGCCTTCGTGGAGGCACGCACGCTCTGCGAGCGGGCCGCGCCGGCCGACGTGCCTGCCTTGATCACCGGCGAGTCCGGCACCGGCAAAGAGGTCTTCGCGCGTTACCTGCACGCGCGCAGCCGCCGCGCCGATCGGCCCTTCATCGCGGTCAATTGCGGTGCGCTCGCGCCCACGCTCCTCGAGTCGACGCTCTTCGGGCACAAGAAGGGCGCCTTCACGGGCGCGGTCAGCGACGCGCCCGGCCTCTTCGTCGAGGCGCATGGAGGCACGCTCTTCCTCGACGAGCTCGGCGACATGGATCTCGCGCTCCAGGTCAAGCTGCTGCGCGTGTTGGAGACGGGTGAGGTGCTGCCCGTCGGCGCGGCGCGGCCCATCACCGTCGACGTGCGCCTCGTCTCGGCCACGCATCGCCCGCTCGCCGAAATGGTCACGACCCGCACATTTCGCGACGATCTGTATTGGCGCGTCCGCGGCATCGAAATCGCGCTCCCGCGCCTCGCCGATCGCACCGGCGACCTGCCCGTGCTGGCCCAACACTTCTTGAATCAAGCGCGCGCGCTCGTGCCGAAGAGCGGCGCCGTCACGCTCTCACCGGCCGCCATGCGCAGGCTCGAAGGCCACGCTTGGCCGGGCAACCTGCGCGAGCTGCGCCACGAAATGCAGCGCGCGCTGGTGATGGCCGCGGGGCGCAACGAAATCTTGGAGGACGATCTCTCGCCCGCCCTGCGCCGCCCAGCGCCCACGACGGAGGCGCCCGAAGGCGCGACGCTCGAAGAGAAGATCGCCGCGCTCGAGCGGCGCGAGATCACCGCAGCCCTCGCGGCGACCAGCAACAACCGCAGCCATGCGGCGCAGCGGCTCGGTCTGTCGCGGCAGGGCCTGCTCAACAAGATGGATCGATACGGTCTGAAATAGCCGTTCGGTACGTTGCGAAAAGTTTCGGGTCGCACTGCCGGACGGCCTCCAGCAGAAGACGCGACGCGTGACGGGGACGCACGGCGGCCTCTGCGGCGCGTCATGGCACGCGCCGCTTGTCGCACCGGAGGCCGGCGGCTAGAACGCGCCTCCATATGATGCGAGGCGCGCTCAGCGACATCACCAAGGCCGTCGGCCACACCCCCATCGTCAAGCTCAACCGGGTCACGGAGGGCCTGGAGAGCGACATCTACGTCAAGTGCGAGTACCTGAACCCGGGGGGCAGCCACAAAGATCGCGTGGCGCTCAACATGATCAAGGACGCCGAGGCCGCCGGCCTCAAGCCGGGCGGCACGATCGTCGAGGCCACGAGCGGCAACACCGGCGCCGCGCTGGCGCAGGTCGCGGCCATCAAGGGCTACAAGTGCGTCTTCGTCATGCCCGACAAGATGTCGCAGGAGAAGGTCTCCACGCTGCGCGCCTACGGGGCCCGCGTCGTGATGTGCCCGACCGCCGTCGAGCCGGAAGATCCGCGCAGCTACTACCAAGTGGCGAAGCGCATCGCGGAGGAGACGCCCAACTGCTTCTACGCGAACCAGTACCACAACCCCTCTAACCCGGGCGCGCACTACGTCTCGACGGGCCCCGAGATCTGGGAGCAGTGCGGTCACGAGCTCGACGTCTTCGTCGCCGGCATGGGCACGGGCGGCACCATCAGCGGCACGGGCAAGTACCTGAAGCAGAAGAAGCCCGACGTGAAGCTCGTCGGCGTCGATCCGGTCGGCTCGCTCTACTACGACTTCGTGAAGACCGGCCGCATCACCAAGCCCTTCACCTACAAGGTCGAAGGCATCGGTGAAGACTTCTTCCCCTCGACGATGAACCTCAAGATCATCGACGAGGTCATCCGCGTCGACGACAAGGAGTGCTTCCTCATGACGCGCGATCTCGTGCGCCTCGAGGGCCTCTTCGTCGGCGGCTCCGGCGGCGCGGCGGTGGCCGGCGCCATCAAGTACGCGAAGCAGAGCGGCCGCAAGGAGAACATCCTCGTCCTCCTGCCCGACGCGGCGTCGAAGTACATCTCCAAGATCTTCAACGACGAGTGGATGCGCGAGAACGGCTTCCTCGAAGAGGAGAAGAGCCTCGGCACCGTGCGCGACATCCTCGGCGGCCGCTCCGCGTCGAGCGTCGTCACCGCCAGCTCGACCGCCAAGGTGCGCGAGGTCGTCGACACCATGAAGAGCCACGGCATCAGCCAGCTCCCCGTGCTGGAGAACGGCAAGCTCCGCGGCATGGTGCAGGAGGTCGATCTCCTCCGCCACCTCGTGCAAGGCCGCGGCACGCTCGACAGCACCATCGCCGATCTCATCGAGAGCGATTACGCGACGGTGACGCCTTCGACCAAGGTCGAGCTGCTCCAGGGCGTGCTCAACGACGCGAAGATCGCCATCGTCCTCGACCGCGAGGCGGTGGTCGGCGTCGTGACGAAGATCGATCTCATCGACTTCCTCGCGCGCCACGCCGTGCCCACGCCGTGATGGGCTGATTCCAAAGCTCTCTCGACATCGACGGCCTCGCGCGGCTCATCGCGCGAGGCCGTTCGCCATTTCTCCCCAGGTGCGCGCGCGGGGCAGCCTCTCGATATCCGGAACGTGGATGCTGCACAGGCGCGGCCGGTACGCGATCGGCCCCAGCGTCCGCGTCGGCCAGCGCTCCGCGGGGAACACCTCGATCACCTCGATGCTCTCGTGCTCGGTCGCCCGCAGCGTGGCGAGCACCGGCTCGACGTCCGCCATCGGCATCGTCGCTGGCAACGCCATCGAGATCACGTTGGGGTACGGCTTGTTCGGCTGCACTTGCTTCCACAAGCCACGCAAGGAGGCGAGCCGCGTCCTCAGCTCGGCGTCGATCTCGACCTGCTGATCGTCGAACAAGAAAAAGCCTCGCTCGTCATGCGTCAGGAGCGGTGCATCTCGCAAGCTTTCGCAGCCCGACGCCGGCGGCAACGAAAGCGCCCACGAGGCTCGAACGGCATTGCCCATCGATCGGAGCGGCATCGGGCTCCGCACGTCGTGCGCCTCGGCGCGCGTGGCCACGAAGGCGCCGAGCCCGAGCACGAAGATCGCGATGGGCCCGAACATCGACGGTGTCTGCGGAGCGTTCGCGCGCCGCGCGCGCACGAGGACGAAGGCCGTAGCGACGAGCAGCACGACCAGGATCGCGATGCGCGCACCATCTAGTAACGACCATGTGCGGTGAAGGCTTCGTATCGGCGCTCGTCGATGTGCTCTGGAAAGCAGAGCGTTCCTTCCCTGTACGCGTGGAACGCGTAGGCGCCGCACACGAGCGCGGCCCCCGCGAGCGCGGCCATCAGGGCGGGAGCGACCATCGCGCTCCGCGCGAGCCCACCGTCGTTGCGACGACGCGTCCACGCGATGCCTGCGCGAATCACCGGGAACACGAGGAGGAGCAAGGCGACACCAGAGAGCGCCAACGTCGTCGCCTCCGCATCGAGAAGGCGATGAACCGCTGGCGCGAACGGCACCGAGAAATCCTTGGGCGCGTCCGCGGCCGCGACGATCTCGCGCCGCAGTTCTCGGACACGCCACCACGCACCGACGGCGACGAGGTCCAGCCCCGCGACGACGAGGGCAACGAGGACGGCTTTGGCGCGGCTCATCGGGCCACCAGGAAGAGGCGAAGGAAGACGCCATAATGGGCCCAATTGAGCAGGGCGATGAAGAAGAGGGCCGCTCCCCAGAGGACGAGAAGGGATGGAAGCGCGCGGCGGACGGTTGGAAAAAGCGAGGGCATGGGAACCATGGTGACATGACGGGACCAGTCACCGATGGACATGCTTGGGAGAGCGCGCGGCGAACGAGCAAGATTGATGGGTGCATGTGGGCGATGATTGGCGGCTCGACGAAGATTTGCGCCGAGACGCAACAGGCCCGAGCCATGCTCCTCGAGGCGGAGCTTCATGGCTCCGGCGTGGCGCACCGAGCCTCGGACGGCGCTCGTCTGCTACGGTGCCTTCATGTTCGACGTCCCCTGCGGCCCTGACCGCATCACCCTCGACGTCGCGACGCTCGTTCACGTCCAGCCACCGCTCGAGTGGGCCACCACTTGGCAAGGACACCCTGGTGGCCTTTTGCTGAGCCTCGATGGCGCCGATGATGGGCCGTACGAGCGGCTCGTCGATCTGGCCGAGCTGGTCCTCCCGAGGCTCGCTGTCCTCGAGACCACGGCGGATGCGTACCTGCGCAGTTGGATCGATGTCGGCGCGCAGTTCTTCGAGGGAGCGTGGAAGCTGCGTGGGCTCCGGCTCGCGTGGGAGGGCCTCACCGGGCCGCTGCGGGGCATCGATTTCGAGCTCGTGCTCTCCATTCGCGGGGACGATTATGGTGAATGGAGCGTGCGGTTCAAACGACACACCGTGCCGAGGAGCGTCTTCGCGGCATATGCGTTCTCGCGCCGGCAATGGTGATGGATAACCATTCTCGATCTCTCCGCCCTCGGCTCCTCGGCACGCTGCTGCCGCATCTCTTCCTCGCGAGCTTGACCGCATCCGTGCTCGTGGCTTGCCCGCGCGAGAATCCGGCGAGCCCCGTCGCGCCGCCGGTCACGGCTTCGGCATCCGTCCCAGACTCGCCCCCTCCACCCAAACCGACGAGCGCGCTGCCGGAGGGGCCTCTCGTGCCGCAATTCGAGCTGACGGCGGCGCTCCCGTGGGCGACTCCCGGTCTCGAAGATCTCGTATCCAAGCCGCCGGCGAGCCCCGGCACGAAGCACTGGAGAGCGCCGCGCATCCGCGCTTACGTGGATGGTTCCATCTGGATGTCGGTGAAGCCCACCGAGGTGGTGGTCGCGCAGGGCGGCGCCGCGCGGCGCCTGTCCTTCACGGGCGCCGGGCTCGAATGGTATCTCGATCACGCGGCGCTCGCCGATGGTGGTGTGCTCGTCCTCGGGTGGGCGGGCGGAAAGCCGATGCTCGTGCGGCTCGACGCGAATGGCGCGGTCGTCACGAAAAGCGATCTCCCCGCGCCCGATGCGGGTGCGCCGCTCGTGGCCTATGCGCTCAAGGAAAATGGCGGGACCTTCGAGATCCATCTCTGGTCGCAGGCCGAAAGCGCGCTGCGACGCATCCAGACGAGCGATCTCTCGCTCGGGCCTCCCGTTCCGCTCCAAACGAGCGTCGCGCAGACGCAGTGGGCGATCGATCGTGACACGGCATATTGGATCGAGCGGGACGCGGCCGATCCCAATGTGCTCTTCGCTCGTGCCGTGTCGCTTCGCGGCGGCGATACGCACGCGGTCAGGCTCGATCCCACGATCCCCGAAAGCCCCTACGACAAGCATGCTCCGGCAGGCCGCGACCTGCGCAACGATCTCCGGCTCTCTCACGGGCGGCTGGCGGATGGATCTCTGGTGACGGCGGCGACATCGCTGGTGTGGATTCGCCCCAATGGGTCGGCTGCGCTCTCGGTTCCTTTCGAGCAGGTGATACGGGCCGACGATGGTGTCGCGGTGGCGGTGCCCAATGCGGGATCGATGGGGAGGATCGGGCGCGTCGAGCGCTGGGCCGCCGGGCACATCGTCGCGAGCGTCGCGCCCGAGCTTCACGATGGGTCGTTCTTCCGCTTGGTGTCGGCGAGCGCGAATGGCTTCGACGTGCTCGCGGAGCACCCGCGCGCGTGCGTGCCCAGGGACAAGGGCTTGCCGAGCGTCATCGAGCACTTCGCTTGGACGAGCGCGCGCTCGGCCGGCCAATCGAGCGGGGGGTGCGCGCGCGATGGCGAAGGCGCGCGCGACGGCCACGCCGACGCGCTCCTCGCCACGGTGGCGCCCGATGGATCGGTGCTGGTGCCGGGCGCGGATCGCGAAGGCGTCTTCATCGTGCGGGTGCGGGCGGTGGCGCGACCGTAGCGCGATGTGGCGCGACAGCGGCCCAGTGGTCCCCGCGCCGTCATTGCACTCGGCGCGGAGCGTCCCCTCTTCGCTCCGCGCTCGTGCCTCACCGCTTCGCCGATCGGGCCGTCTCCGTCAGGCGCCGATCTCCAGAACCGTCAAGCGCCGGCTCTGGTAGCCGCTGCTGTCGTCGAACCAGATCTCGGTCCCACCCACCGTCCTGTACTGCACCCGGATGGTGTGCGCGCCCGCGCCGACAGCGGCGACACCGTGGAGAGCGAGGTATCGATATCCCCAGTCGCTGTGCCCGGACGCGTTGAACTTCACGATCTCGATGTCATCCACGACGATCCGATACTCGGTGTTGGTGTTGGCGTTGCTGTGCTGGATCCGTGAGATGTGCGCGAGAATGAGCAACGTCGCGGCGCCCGTGGTCATCGTGATGGCCATGTCCGTCGGGAGGGCCGACCAGGTCGTGGCGGTGCCGGACATCGCGCCCGTCCACTGCTGACTCTGGATCTGCGCGGTCACGCCCCTGCCCTTGAGAGTGCCCCCCACCGTGAGGGCGCCAGGCACGCTGACGTTCTGGTTGCTGTCCCAAACGAGGGCGTGCCTGAACCCGCCGCTCGTGGTGCCGAGCCCGCCGCCGGTGGCCCCGTAAAGCCCTGGACCGTTGACGCTCCCGGCATACGCGAGGAGGTTGTTCACGTCGGTGCCGCCGCGCAGGTAGATTTGCTGATCGTTCATACGGAGGACGCCGCTCACGGCGAGCGTCTGCCCCGTGGCCACGTTGAGCCCCGCGTTCGCGTTGAGCCCCGCGTTCGCGTTGAGCACACCGTTCGCGTTGAGCACGCCATTGGCGTTGAGCGTCTGGCCCGTGGCCACGTTGAGCCCTGCGTTCGCGGTGAGCAGGCCATTGGCGTTGACCGAGCCATACGCGTTCAGCGTCTGCCCCGTGGCCACGTTGAGCCCCGCGTTGGCGTTGAGCGGCCCATTGGCGTTGAGCGTCTGCCCCGTGGCCACGGCGAGACCCGCATTGGCGTTGAGTGGGCCATACGCGTTGAGCGCTTGCCCCGTGGCCACGGTGAGGCCGGCATTGGCGTTGAGCGGGCCATTCGCGTTCAGCGTCTGCCCCGTGGCCACGGCGAGGCCGCCGATGGCGTTGAGCGGACCGTACGCGTTGAGCGCTTGGCCCGTGGCCACGTTGAGGCCCGCGTTGGCATTGACGGGACCGTTGGCGTTGAGCGGCTGGCCCGCGGACACGTTCAGACCCCCGGTGGCGCTGATGAACGAGGTCACCGTGAGACCCGCGTTCGCGTACATGGGGCCATTGGCGGTGAGCGCTTGGCCCGCCGCCACCGTGAGCCCGCCATTGGCATTGAGCGCCGACGTCACCGTGAGGCCGGCATTGGCATTGACGGGACCGTTGGCGTTGAGCGGCTGGCCCGCGGATACGTTCAGCCCCCCGGTGGCGCTGAGAAGCGACGTCACCGCGAGCCCTGCGTTGGCGTACATGGGGCCATTGGCGGTGAGCGCCTGGCCCGCCGCCACCGTGAGCCCACCATTGGCATTGAGCGCCGACGTCACGGTGAGGCCGGCATTGGCATTGACTGGACCGTTGGCATTGAGCGTCTTTCCAGTCGCCACGGTGAGCCCGGCGTTGGCATTGAGCGGGCCGTTGGCATTGAGCGCTTGCCCCATCGCCACGGTGAGCCCGCCGTTGGCGTTGAGCCCGGCATTGGCGGAGAGCAAACCATTGGCATTGAACGGGCCGTTGGCGGTGAGCGTCTGCCCCGTCGCCACGGTGAGCCCGCCGTTGGCGTTGAGGGCCGCGGCCACGTCGAGCCCCGCCTTGGCGGTGATCGCGCCGGTCAGCGTGGTCGTGCCCGTGACATCGAGATTGCCTGTCACAGCGGCGCTCCCATCCACGCTCAGGCTCCCACCGAGCCGCGCCCAACCCGGGCTCGCATCCCCCATCGCGCGCAGCGCCACGCTCGCCACGCCCGGCAAGCGGACCCCCGAGTACGTCCTGTCGTTCGACGTCACCAACACCGCGACCCCCGCCGTGACCAACAGCTTCGCCAGGATCACTGCGCCAACGGGCTTCACCGCGCTCAGGAACGCCGGAGTCTCGCCCAGCGTGAAGCGGATGTTGTCGATGACCGGGCTGTTCGGATCCGCCGGCGTGCTCTCCACCTCGGTATAGGTGATGGCCACGTAGAGGGTGCCATTCGCCGTCAGATCGACGCCGATGGTCTGCTCGGCGGCGAGAAGGATCTGCCGTCCCTGGTCGTCGATGGCGCTCCCGGGCGCGACGCGCACGACCCTGCCGTCACTGGACGTCGAGACCTCGAGCCCTCCGGTGATGCCGGCGACGTGGAGCAAGCGTTCGTGGCGTCGCTGGCGATCGACGTGGAATTTCTGCTCGTCGATGAAGTCGGTGTCTTTGAGGAACTGTCCGTTGAAGTAGCGGACGCGTGAGGTCACGTATTCGCTGAGCGTGTACTTGTCGGTCACGACCTGTCTCCTTCGGCGCGGTGCTCGCGCGCTTCTCCCAGCAGACCAGACACTCGGCCCGCAGGTGTCGAGCTTCCGCTCCGAGCGCCGAGGAGATGTCGTGTTGGTGGCGCGCTCAGCGCGGCGGCCCGACCGTGGACCCGTCCGGCAACACGAAGGCGATGTCCGGAAAGCCGGCGAACGCAGTCGTCTGGAAGACGCTCTTCACCACCACCGCGCGCTCCGCGGCATCGACGGACAGCACCACGCGGGTGGAGCGCGACGCGCTCCCCTCGGCACGACGGCGCGCGAGCGCATCGTAGAGCGGAACGACGCGCTCGACCCTCTCGATCCCCGCCGTCTTCGCGAGCGCGACACCGTCGAGCGAGATCACGCCGTCGTGAACGCGAATCATCAAGGACTCGCCTTCGGCCTTGTCGCCGGTGGGCGCGGAGGCGGAGGGCGGCGCGGCGCTCGGCGCCCGACGCGCGAAGGGAGAGAAGCCCGGAAACACGAAGAGCAACGCCACCGTCACGAGCCCCACCGAGGCCGTGACGGCGAGCAGCAAAGACCTGACGCGCGCGCGACGAGCACGGGCGCGGCGGATCGCTTCGAGCTCCTTCGTGGACATCGGCGCCGATCCTACACCAGCGTCGCGAAACCGCCGAAGCACGGCGCGTGACGATGGACATTGCCCACGCGAAGAGCTCTCCTCGGCATGCTCGGCGCAAAAGCCTCAGCCACCAAGAACCCGCATTTCCCCGAGGTCGAGATGAAGAAAACGATGATCCTCTCCCTGCTCGCCACCTTCCTCTACGGCTGCTCGGGGACGGCACCGGAAGCACCGGCGGTGGCAGCGGCCAATTCAAGCTGGAGGCTTGGGCCGACAATTGGTTCTCCATGTCCCTCGGCGACACGCTGATCGTCGAGGACTCGGTCTCGATCACGACGGAGCGCTCGTTCAATTCGGAGACGTTCTCGTTCGACGCCACGTACCCGATGAACCTCAACTTCATCCTCAAGGACTACAAAGCGAACGACACCGGCCTCGAATACATCGGCACGGACAAGCAGCAGATGGGCGACGGTGGCTTCATCGCGCAGATCACCGACACCACCACCGGCAACGTCGTCGGCTTCTCGAGCTCGGCTTGGAAGTGCAAGGTCATCCACCGCGCGCCCACCAACAAGACGTGCGAGAAGGACGCGAATCCGGAAGAGACTTGCCAATCCGAGATCAGCGAGGAGCCCGCCGGCTGGAAGGACGCCGGCTACGACGTCAGCGGTTGGGAGTCGGCCTCGGTCTACACGGAGGCCGAGGTCGGCACCAAGGAGGGATACGACGACATCTCCTGGAGCTCGGACGCGAAGATCATCTGGACCTCCGACCTCGAGATGGACAACACGCTGCTCTGCAAATACACCCTCGAGAGCCCGTAGAAAGGAAAGAGCGCGATTTCTGCCGCGCGCCGCCCGGCGTATCGTGCTTGCCATGGCCTCCGTCGAACAAGCCTTTCAACGCATCGAGCGCTGGCTCCTCGCCAACGCTCCCGGCCTCCACGCCGAGCTGCGCCCGCCCGCCACACCCGAGCAGATCGCCGCCGCCGAAGCCAAGCTCGGCGTGCGCTTCCCGGACGACGTGCGCGCGCTCTACCGCCTTCACGATGGCCAAGGCCGTGACGGCAGCGGCCTGCTCGGCGGGTGGACTTGGCTCGATCTCGCGCACGTCGTGAGCGAATGGCAGATCTGGAAAGACCTGCTCGACAAAGGCACCTTCGGCGCAAACGACGGCGGCGATCCGGGGCCCGGCGTCCGCGGCAATTGGTGGAACCCGCGCTGGATTCCGCTCACGTACAGCGGGTCCGGCGATCACCATTGCATCGATCTCGCGCCGGCCGATGGCGGAGCCGAAGGACAGATCATCCGCATGTGGCACGACATGGAGGGCCGGAGCCTCGTGGCCGCGAGCCTCTCCACATGGCTCGAGCGCACCGCCGATGAGCTGGAGTCGGGAGAGCGTGTTTACGACGAGGAGTACGGGGCTCTGCTGCGCCCGGACGAGATCTGATCGCGGAGAAGACCTCGTTGGCCGCAGCGACCGCCGGCACATTCAGCCCGCACGGTCTGCTACCCGATTCGCTTGCGAAGTCCGCTCGCTTGCGCTCGCGGCTGCCGGCGCGGACGTGGGCGTTGGCGCTGCCGCGGCGTCACGCCGACCTGATAGGCTGGCGGCATGGTTGCGACCGCAGTCGATGCCTCCGCCGCCGCTCCCGCGAATGTCCCCTCCGCGCCCGAGGACACGCTCACGCGCAGCGCGCTCGTCTGGCTGTTCCGCCGGATCATCGGGGTGTACTTCCGCGAGATCGAGGTGACGGGCAACCTCCCGCAGCCGGACACGGGCGGACGCATCTTCGTCTCCAATCACACCAATGCGCTGGTCGATCCCATCCTCGTCTTGACCACCGCGCCCGCGCGCATCGTGCCCGTGGCCAAAGCCACGTTGTGGAAGATCACGGGGCTCCGCTGGCTCCTCGATCAAGCGGGCGCGGTGCCCATTCAAAGGCGGCGGGACGATCCCAACAAGCAGGCGGGCGCGAACGAAGAGATCTTCGACAAGGTCGCTGCGGCGCTGTCGGACGGGCGCAACATTCTCATCTTCCCCGAGGGCGTGAGCCACAACGAGCCGCGCCTCGTGGAGATGAAGACCGGCGCCGCCCGCATGCTCGCGCGGGCGCACGCGCGCGGCGCCCGGGGCCTCACCTTTCAAGCGGTCGCGCTCGAGTTCGATCAACGCAACGTGTTTCGCTCGCGGAGCCTCTTGATCTATGGGCCGGTGCGGTCCGTGGACGAGATCGGTTTGGAAGGCGACGCGCTGGTGGCCGCCATCACGGCGCGCGTGCGCGCAGATCTCGAGGAGCTGCTCGTCGAAGGCGCCACCTGGCCGGAGCGCCTGCTCATCGCCCGCGTCGCGGAGATGCTCACGAACGACACGGGCGAGCGCTCGCTCGAAGGATGGAACAGCATCGGCCGCCAAGTCGAGGCCGCGCGCATGGCGCTCCGCGACGTCGACGAGAGCACCGTACAAGCCATCGCCGAAGCCGTGGACCAGTATTACGCGCGGCTCGACGAAGAGGGTTTGGCCGACGAGCAATTGGCGAGCGGCGATTTGCGCGCCGTGCGGACGCTGGAGGATGCGGCCTTGTGGCTCTCGCTGCCTTTGGCCGTGGCCGGTACGGCGCTGTATGCCGTGCCCTTTTACGTGACGCGTTTTGCGGCGGAGCGCATCGCGGCCGAAACGGACGAGCTCTCGACGTACAAGCTCGGTGTGGGCCTCTTGGCGTATCCCCTCTGGGCCGCCGGCTTGATGGGCGCGGGCTGGCTCGTGCTGCCGGCGCCGCTCGCCGCCGGCTGGTCCGGCGTGGTGCTCACGAGCCCGTTCGCGGCGCTCGCCTGGCACGATGCCATGCCGCGCGTCCGCCGCGCCGTGCGCTTCGCCACGCGCAAAGAGCGCCTGCGCGCGCTGCGAGAGCTCCGGGCTGCAGCGATGGCGAAGATCGAGGCCGCCCGGCTGAAGGTGGGCATGTGAGCGCTGGATTCGTGCCCGCCTCTTGAAGCGATGTTACGGTCGGCGCTGGATGGGCGACTGGCCATGACGACCGACAAGCTCTCTTCCTCCTCGTCACGTGCGATGTTCGTCGCCGCCCTTTCGCTCGCGACCTTGGCGCCGGCCCTCGCGCTCGCGGATTCGCCGGGCCTCATGCTGGTGAATCGGCTCTGGGGGGTCGGCGAGGTGCAGTACGTCGAAAAGGACGGTGGCAAGCACGTCCTCGAGACTTTCAAGGAGCCTCACTCCGTCCGCCAGGCGTCGGTGTCCTCCAATGGACGGTGGGCGTACGTTTGGCATCAGGGAGCCAAGCCTCCGCTCCAGCTCTCGATTTACGATCTCGCGACCTGGAGCCGCACGGCGAGCTTCACGCCGGGGTTCGGCGGCGACATGTACTTCACCCCCGGCGCATCCATCCTTCACTGGTGGGGCTGCGGGAGCGACTGCGCGGAGTTCGTGCTCTACGACACGCACGGAAAGAAACGGCTCTCCGGAGGGACGAGCATCGTCTCTCTCTCGCCGACGAGTCGATTCATGATCACGGGGCCATCGCTGTTCGCCGGCGGCGAATCGATCGTGCTCTACGACCTCGACGCCGCGCGAATCCTGTACGAGACGCCCGCCGCGCTCCAATCGAGGTTCCGGCTCGAAGAAGTGGTGTGGGACGAGGCGCGCGGCGCAGTGGCGCTCAAGCTCGTCGATGGGCGCAAGAAGGCCCGGCGCCTCCTCCTCGACACGAGCAAGCCGAGCGCCGTCAAAGCCTCCTTCCCCGACGGTGAGCCGAAATCACTAATACCGTGACGCCGGCGGCGTCACGTCCGCCCGCGCGAAGGCCCTCCTGAATCGATCTCGGGTCTCGGCGGCCTCGGCCCCGCGCCCCTGCATGAGCAGGCTTTGGGTGAGCCCGAGGAGCGCCCAACCATTCTCGGGGTTGTGGCGGAGATCGTCGCGATAGACCTGCTCCGCCTCGGCCGCGCGCCCCGCGGCCACGAGCACGGCACCGAGCGTGTGGCGCGCGGGAATGGGCCAATCGGGCGGCTCGCCGTACGCGAGCGCGTCTTCGAGCTCGACGGCGCGCTGGAGCGTCACGATGGCTTCATCCACCCGGCCGCGGGCCGCCGCGATTTCGCCCTCCAGAATCTTGGAGGCCACCTCCAGCACCGCGGCCGCGTGGTTGTTGCCGGTGAGCCGGAGATCGGCCGGCACCTCGGCGCGCGCGGTCTCGAAGCGGGCGCGCTCGTAGAGCGCCGGATACCAGCGACCCATGCGGACGGCGGAGACCGCCCGCGTCCACGCGTGAATGGCTGTCGCATGACGCTGCTGCGGAGGCGGCGCGGGCTCGGCGAGCGCCGCGTCCCACGCCCCGAATCGCGCCATCACGAGGCTCGGCATGGCGCGGAAGCTCTCGAGCATCGGCATCTTCTCCACCATGGAGTCCGACACGGCGGCCGCCGTCTCACGCGCGGCTTGCATCGACGCCGCGCGCCGCCCCTCGAAGGCCGAGGACACCGTGAGGAACTGGAGGTTGTGCGGCAGATACATCTCCGCATAAAACCCATCGGGCCGCGCCGCCGCGAGATAAGCCCGGTCCGCCTCGATGGCGCGCACGTTGGCCTCCGCAGCATCCGCATAGCGCCCGAGGCGCATGTAGATGTGCGACGCCATGTGCACCATGTGCCCGGCGCCCGGCATGAGCTTGCCCATGCGATCGGCGCTCGCCAGCGCCCGCTCGGGGTGGGGCGAGGCCTCGACGGCATGAATGTAATAATGGTTGGCGCCGGGGTGATCGGGATTCCGCGCCAGCACCGATTCGAGGGTGGCGACGATCTCTTCGGTACCAGGCTGCGGCTTGCCCTCATGCGTCCAGAGATCCCAGGGCCGGAGATCCATCAAGGCCTCGGCGAAGAGGGTGGCGGCATCGAGATCGTCGGGATACGCGCCCGACAACGCCCGCATCGCGTCGGCATAGGCGACGTCGCGCGCGCGGCGATCCGTGCCCGGCGTCCGCGCATACCGCACCGCCAGCGCGCGGATGTACCCTTGTTCGGCCGCGCTCGCGCCATCCATCGTGGAGAGCGCCCTTTGCACGGCGTCGTAGGCCGCCTGCTCCCGCTCGGCGTCCGTGGGCAAATTGATGTTGGGACCGAGCGTCAGCGCCACGCCCCAATGGGCCATGGCGAAGCTCGGATCGAGGCGCGCGGCCTGCTCGAACGAGCGCCGCGCCTCATCGTGGTTGAACGCATAGACGAGGCGCAACCCTTGATCGAAATAGCGTTGCGCGAGCGGCGAAGCGGTGGTGACCGGGTGGGTGTGGCGGCCGAGATCGTCGAAGAGCGGCGCCATCTCCGGTGTGGCCGCCTGGCTTGCCGGCGCAGACGGCTGCGCATGGTCCGCCGCAGCGGGACCGGCGAGCAGAGCGGTGATAAGGGCCGGCTCGTCCGGCCTGGGGTTTGGGGCCGCTAGCGGCCCCATCGTGATGAGAATGGAGCCGAGCAGGATGGGCCGTTGGCGCATGGCGAGCACCTCACCATCCTCGAACCTGGGCCGCTCGAGCTTCGATCGGAAGCGACGCGACCCGATCCCTCGCAGCCGAGCCGCCCTATCCTCGCGCCGTCGAGCGATCCACGCGAAGAGCCACTGCCGCGCGCTTCCTGGGTTCGCTATCCTTGCCTCATCATGGCCGACAAGCTCCACCTCACCGAAGACCAATGGCGCGCCCGCCTCACGCCCGAAGAGTTCCAAGTCCTGCGCCAGCACGGCACCGAGCGCGCATGGACGGGCTGCTTCGTCGGCACCAAGGAGCCGGGCACGTACGTGTGCGCGGGCTGCAACAATCCACTCTTTCCCGCGGGCGACAAATTCGAGTCCGGCACGGGCTGGCCGTCGTTCACCCGGCCGATCTCACCCGACGCCGTCAGCACCCACGACGACCGCTCGTACGGCATGGTCCGCACCGAAGTCCTCTGCGCTCGCTGCGACGGCCACCTCGGCCACGTCTTCCCCGACGGCCCCCCGCCGACCGGCCTGCGCTATTGCATGAACTCCATCGCCATGCGCCACGTTCCCGCGGGGGAAACCGCGGAGCTCGTGAAGGGCTGAATCATCGCTCACGGGCGCGAAGCGGACCGATGCCAACCGTCACGGGAGGCGTGCCCGGCGCGAACTCGCCATCGTATTGTTCGATGGGCGGCACCGTGATGGTCGCGGCGGGTGCATAGGCCCACCGACGCTCGATTTCCTCGCAAAGCGCTCTCCGCTCGTCGTGCGCGCAAGCCGTCGTGTGCACGAACCAGACACACTGGCCCTCTCCCACCTCGTCGGCGTGCTCGACGGGAACGATCTCCCAACGCCCCTCGCGCCCAGCGGGGATCGCATACTCGGGCAACTCGACCATTCGATTGCCCCAGCGCGGGAACGCAATCCGACAGCCCGCCGGCACCGCCGCGAGCGCCGTTCGCAGCCAGTGATATTCGCGCTGTTGCGCCGTTCGCCCCACGATGATCGAAAAGCCCGCTCCCACGAGGAGCGCGAGCGCCGCAGCCGATGCTGCCAAGAACCGCGACCGCTGTGCCACGAGCGTGGGTGGCACCAGGGAGGCCAGAGTGACGAGCGGGATCGCGAGGTACAAGCGATCGAAGGACATTTGCCACAACGCGCTTTGGCAATAGGCCGCATGAATGGCCAGCATCACGGTGAGGTGAAGGGCCGCAGGCGCCACCGCGGGGTGGCGCGGCGCAGTTTGCACGATGACGAAGACCGCCGCCGCAGCGAGCACCGTCATATCCCATAGGTTGATGTTGGTGCGTACATAACCTTGTCCCATGGCCATCTGCAGGGACGTGCAGATCACTGGCAGGCTCGTCGCGAGCACGACGGCGCCGAGGATGGCCGCGGCGAGCCCCGTAAGGATGATCCTCTGCCGGAGCGCGACCTCGCGACCGCCCACCGCGAGCACGATGGTCGGCAGGAGCGCGAGCGGCGGCCAAGACACCTGGTGCACGCGCGCGAGCTGCGCGGCCACGAGCCCCGCGGCCAGCGCCCAGAGGAACGCGCGCACCGGCTGCTGGCCGAGCGCGAGACGCGCGCTCACCACGATGAACAGAGCCGTCAGCGACAAGAGCGGCACGAGCAGCGCGAAGTACGACTCCGTCGCTGCGAAACGGATGGAGACGGGGTCGAGCATCGCCGCGAGCCCCGCCACCATCGCGACGAGCGGGGCAGCGCCGAGCAAGCGGCAGAGCGCGAAAACCACGGCAGGCAAGGTTGCGATGAACGTCGCATGGACGGCGAACACGATGGTGTCCGGCGGCAAGGATCGATGGCAGACGCTCTCGGGGAAGATCTCGAGGAACCCAGGCCCGTATCCCGCAATGGCATTCTTGCCGTCGCATATCGCACGAATCCACATCACCCCGTGGCCGTTCACCTGATGCGGCGCCCACGCGCCGAGCCCGAAACGCAGCGCAAGAGCGCCCGCCGAGAGCCCGGCGATCGCGAGCATGTCGCGGCCGCGAATTCGTGTCTTCGTTGGCCACGCGAGGAGCGCGAGCAACACACTGGCCACGAGCAACAGAGGCCCGTCGACGCCGAGAAGCCGTTTCCGACCTTCCCTGCGCTCGAAGGCGCGCCCGAAGACGACCTCCTCGTGATGCTCGCGCAGCCAGCCGAGCAGCTTCTCGAACGCCGTGCGCTGCGGCTCGGGGAGCTTCTTGAAGTCGTCGATCTCGACGATGGGAGAGACCCGCCATCGCCCCGCCCGTGCAAACGCAGGCCCCGGCGGCTCCTCGATGGTGACCTCGATCGGAGGCGCGCCGTCAGGGACGAGGCGCACCCGCATGGCGTGGAAGTAACACGCGACGGGCTCGATCCGCAGCGCCGTCGCCGCCCCCGCCGCATGCAGCCACGCGAGCTTCGCCTCCTCGCAGGGAAACGCGTTGGCCGCGGCGATCCTCGGCAACAGGAGCAGCGCCAGGGTGACGAGGAGAGCAGCGAGACGCTGAGGCATGGGAAGAACGGATGGCAGCGCTCCGTGCGAAGGGTGTCAAGGTGGCGCGCTCGCGGAGCACAACTCCCTTGCACGAACAGAGGCTCATGCCCGCGAGCGGGGCTCCCGCACCGCATCGACGAGCTCGAGCGAGCTCTCCATCCCGTGCTCCGACAACCGCTCCGGGAGCTCGTCGCCCAGGTGCTCGAGACAAGCTGCGAGGCCCCCGCTCGTCCGCAAAGGTCTCCGGTTGCGGAGGCGCCCGGTCAGATCACGAGAGAGGATGTGCCTCCCAATGGATGTCTCCTGAGCGTGCCAGCCACAACCGTTCTTCGAAGCGGCGGTGTCCTCCGTCGCAGGGCTCCACCGAGCACGGCGTGCCCCCGCGATCGCACCATCCCTGCGGCGCGCTCTTGTGCTCGCGGAATCGCTGGGCTTTCATCGGCGAGGCATGCTCCAGATCCGGTCCGACCAGTTGCAGGCGTTGCAGCGTGATGTCGATACGCGCGAGCTCGTTCCCGAGCTTCTGCGGAAGCTCCGTGACGCCGACATGATTCCGGGTGGGGAGGACGAGGCGGATGCGCCCTCGCCCGAGGAGCGGGTGGCGAAGCTCGTCGAGAAGGGGCGGGAGGCCGGGATCGAGACGGAGGACGGTTTTCTGCAGTGGGTGGGATATGGCTTCTTGGTCGAGCCGGGGTGGGAGGAGGAGCCCGAGGTGCGCGCGCTCCTCGCGCACCGGCTCGACGAGCAGGCCTTGCTCGACGAGCTTCATCGTATCCTCACCACGCGCTGAGCACAGGGAATCACGATGCCGAACGTGCAGTGTCATCATTGCGGGCAGATGTTCCCCAAAGCCCAACGGCGGAAGGGGAGGTGCCATTACTGCTATGGCAACGCCGGCTATTGCCGCGATTGCGCGTGGTGGGAGCTCGGCCCGCTGCCGGCCCAGGCGGGCTTGCCGCCGGCGCTCCGGCCCACGAACCGCCGCACGGGCCTCTCGACCATCTCCTGCTTCGGCGCGCCGCCCAACCAGCCGGCGGATCCGCAAGGGGTCAATCTGCTCACGCAGATGCGCCACGACTGCGGCCTCATCGACTACCAGATGACCCATCACGGCTTCGACGCCGACACGGGTGTCCACGGGCACGCCTATGCGCGCGACGCGGGTTATGGATATGCCACGCCGGGCGGCGCCGTGGCGAACCCGGCGTGGAATCAAGCCGAGCCCAACGCGGCGCCTGGGCTCGCCACGTGGGGAGGTGCAGTGACCAACTTCGATACGCTGGCGCCGCGGCTCATCGATCGCTTCGACGCGCTCTACATGCTCGACGACGGGCAGCATGGTGGCCTCGAGTTCAATCAGATGATGCGATCGCTCGCGGTCATTTTCGCGAGCGCGGTCGAACGGTGCCAGTACGTCAACGACATCTACGTGCATCGCCGCGACGCGCCTACGATCGCGGCGCGCCATCTCGACGTCTGCTTCACGCACGGAGGCAACGTGTTTTACGTGCCCACCGTGGAGCAGGCCCCGGCCCGCCACGCGCTCGCGCTGGCCGCCGTCTTCGAGCACGTGCTGCTCGGGAAGATGTCGCTCTCCACCGCTTATTTCACCATTCGCGACGCGACCGGCGGCGGCACCCTGGCCCGGCGGACCATCAAGCTCGCCGCCATCGTGCTCCACGTCTTCTACGCGGAGCGACCGCTCGACGTGGTGCCCAACGGGGCCAACTTCAACCCTGAGAGGGCGCACGGGTATTTCACCGCCGAGAGCAAACGCCGCCTCCTCTCCACGAGCGGCAACAGCTGGTCGGATCGCGCCAAGAACATTTGGGGCGCTCTCTATGCGGCCTTCGCCAACGGCGCGCACGTCCCCGCGGGGCGCGGCCCCACCAACGACGTGCGGGTGCGCTTTCCCGACGCCAACGTGCAAGGGCACGCCACGCTCTCTCCGCTCCAGAAATATTATCTCCAATCGCACCCCAAGATGGATGCGACCGGCCTCAACGTGCCCAACGCTTCACCTTGCGAGCTCGCGGTGCGCGAGCGCGTGATTTCCCGCCTCAAGGCCATTGCCCGCGCGGGCGCGGTGGACCCGGCCTACACGGGGGGCGGCGGCCCCTTCGCGAACTATCAAGGGCAGAACAACAACGCGCTCATCGAGGTGCTGCTCGACCAGATCCTCGACGACATGAACAGCGAGGAATACTGGTTCGAGACCTCCCTCGGCAGCTACCCGCTGGAGCACATCTATCTGCCCAACCAGCCGGCGTTCTACATCAAGAACCAGGCCGAGCTCTGGACCTTCCAGGTCAATTGGGAGCACGTTTTCCCGGACTGCGCCAACGTGCCGAACCAAACCTTCACGGGTTTTCGGATGCTCCCGCACATGCTCGCCTATCAAACCGATGGGCGGCAGAATGCCAAACGCTGGTACATCGATTGGCGCAACGACAAGGATCAGTATCTCTACGACGGGTTCCAGTTCTCGTTCCCCGACCGGCCCGCGTTCACCAATTACAGCACCGCCCCCCGCGCGCCCGAGCCCAACACCAATTATGGGAATCATCAGGTGGTGTGGTCGAGCGATCTCCGCCATCGATCGGTCATCGGCGTGGGCGACAAGGGGGTTGTCTATCGCAGCCGGCTCCTCCTGCTCCAGGACCTGCTCTGCGACATTCCCATGGCCACGGGCGAGGCGCACGGGGCGGCCGACAAGGCGCTTCTGGTTCAACGCATCTTCACGCACCTGGCGCTCAAGGTGCCGGCGCCGGGCGGGCCGCAGGTCGCGCTCGGCAATTGGCTCGCGGCCCTCGTGGGGCGGTGGAACGTGCTCGACCATCCCGTCGGGATGGATTCGATGCAGCGGGTGATCCTGCAAGATCGGTTCAACCAACCGCTCACGTCGATTTTCGAGTGCCACGTCTTCGGGCAAATGCAGATCGACCGCGACGCCTGGGCGCTCACCCTGGCCAAAGGCGCGATTTCCCCGGGCAACACCGACGCCGGCGCGCCCACGGACGCATGGGTCGGCAACGTCGCGGCGCTGGGCGGGAAGCCCTATGTGGTGACCCAATACCGCGCCATGCTCGGCGGCGTGGCGGCGCCCCGCAACCTCACGCCGTTGGTGCTCACGAACAACGCGCCCATTCTCACCCAGATTGGGCGGGCGCCGTAGCAGCCTGTCGGTCCTCACCGCGAGAGGTCAACAGGCTGCTACGCTTGGATTACTTCTTTTGCCGCAGGCCCAAGAAGGTGAGGACCGCGCCGCCCGCGCCGAAGAGGGCGGAGACGGGGCCATACACCACCATCCGGTTCATGGCGGCGGACTTGATGATGCGAACGCCGAAATCACGCGCGGCCGCGCTGAGGCGCGGCATGTTCGCCCAGCGATCCTCGATGGTGACGTAATCGTAGAGGTTTCGCACGAACACGAACCCCGCGCCCAACGCGATGAGCAGGAGCACGGCGCCGCCCGCGATCAGCGCGACGTTGCGCTGGCCACCGGCCGCCATCGGCGCGGCCCCCATCGGGGCCATGCCATAACCTTGCTGCTGCGGAGGCGCGCCATAACCCTGCTGCGGCGGGCCGCCGGGATAGCCCGGTTGCGGCGGTGCGCCATAACCCTGCTGCGGCGGAGGCGGCGCACCATAACCCTGCTGGGGAGGAGGAGCGCCATAACCCTGCTGCTGCGGCGGACCACCGGGATACTCCGGTTGCGGAGGCGCGCCATAACCCTGCTGGGGAGGAGGAGCGCCATATCCCTGCTGCTGCGGCGGGCCGCCGGGATACTCCGGTTGCGGAGGCGCGCCGTAGCCTTGTTGCGGGGGCGGCGCTCCATAACCTTGTTGCGGCGGCGCGCCATATCCCTGCTGTTGTGGCGGAGCGCCATAACCGGGTTGCGGCTGGCCATACCCCTGCTGCGGATCGCCCGGCCCCTGCGGAGGAGCACCATACGGGGGTTGGTTGGGAGGATATCCGGGAGGGCCGCCAGCAGGGTTCATCTTCTCAGGTACGCCCCACCCGCGGACCCCGTCAAGCGCGATGAGCCCTCTGACCGGGGCTGAGCACGGTTACGCTCTCCACGGGAGGCTCATCATGATGTTCGGCACATCTCGCACACAACGCGCGTCGTTGTTCCTCATGGCTCTCGGCACGATGGCCGCGGCCTGCAGCTCGTCCACGGGCACCGGCAGCGGTGGCGCCGGCGGCGCGGGCACGACGTCGGGGACGGGCGGCAACAGCACCAGTGGAACGAGCAGCAGCGGCACCACCGGCAGCGGCGGCGGTGACACCTGCCACGGGGACGCGACGACCTGGCCAACGCTCACGGCAGGGCCGATCGCGTGCACGAGCAATTCGGATTGCTGCGTGATCATCAATGGTTGTCTGAGCCAGGCGCAGATCGTCGCCGCCGCGAAGAAAGATCAGGCGAAGGCCGCTTGGCCTTACTGCGACAGCCTGTGCAACGACTGCATCCCGCCTGCGATCCAAGTCGGCTGCGACAACGGCGTGTGCGCGGGCACGGTCGTGGACTTCGCCGATGCTTCGACGGACTTGCTCATGGATCACTGCGGCATCGACGCCCCTGTGGGCGCAACGCCGAACAAGCTGCATTTCGGCTGCGGCGGGACGTGATCAAGGGGCCGCTCGCGGCCCCATCGTGACCAATCAGCGCGCCACGATCGAGGAGAGCATCCGCCCGCTGACGGCGCCGTCGCGGCGGTAGGAGTGGAAACGCTCCTTGTCACAGACGCTGCAACCGAGCACGTCGTCGATGGCGTCGGGGTGCATGCCCGCGGACTCGAGCTGGGCGCGCACGATGCGGCGCAGGTCCACGTGGGGCTTCCGGCCATCGGCACGAAGGACCGCAGATTCGCCGAGCGCGGAGCAAGCGGCGAGCTCCGCGGCGACGTCGTCGCCGACCTCGAAGCAACACGCTTGGATGTGCGGGCCGATGGCGGCCACGAGATCGCCTTGCCCGCCGATGAGATCGCGCAGCGCCGCGACGCCCGCGGCCGCCACGTTGGCCACGGTGCCCCGCCAGCCGCTGTGGATCGCAGCCACCGCGCCGGTGGTGCGATCGGCCACGAGGATCGGCGTGCAGTCCGCGCTGCGCACCGAGCACGCGACGCCCGCGACACGCGAGAGCGTGACGTCGCCCACGGATCGCACCACTTCGTCGAAGGTTTCGTCTCCGGTCAGAACCCGAGACGCCGTGCCGTGCACCTGGCTGAGCACGTAGACGCGCTCGACGGGCACGCCCAGGAGACGCGCGGCGCGGGCGAAATTCTCGCGCACGGCTTCCGGGTCGTCGCCCACCGAAAAGGCGAAGCTCAGGGTGTCCCACGGGGGCCGGCTCACGCCGCCCAAACGGGTGAAGAATGCGTGGCGAAAGCCGGCCTGCTCGAGGAGCTGGCTCGTGACCGCGGAGGACGACTTTTGCATGACCGTGCTCGATCTAGACGATGGAGGGGCGCACCGTGCTATTTTCAGCGCCCCATGACGGCGGTGGACCCGAACATTGGCCGCGACATCCTCGACGGCCAGTTCCAGATCCTGCAAAAAATCGGGTCCGGAGGCATGGGTGCGGTCTACAAGGCCGCGCAGCCGGCGATGAACCGGATGGTGGCGGTCAAGATCCTCCACCCCAAGCTCACCAACAGGAAGGACTTGGTTTCCCGCTTCCGCCGTGAAGCGCGGGCCATGAGCCACCTCGAGCACCCCAACACCGTGAAGGTGTTCGTCTACGGCGAGCTCGACGACGGCGCCCTCTACATCGTGATGGAGTACCTGGAGGGGAAGAACCTGAACCAGGTGGTCCGCAAGGAAGGCCCGCTCGTGGTGGAGCGCGCGGTGCCGATCTTGATCCAGGTCTGCGGCGCGCTCCAAGAGGCGCACCTCGCGGGGATCATTCACCGCGACTTGAAGCCCGAGAACATCTTCCTCTCCACCAACGGCGGCCTGCGCGATTACCCGAAGGTCCTCGATTTCGGCCTCGCCAAGGTGACCGAGCGCGAGCTCCGGCCCGGCTCGATCATGCTCACGCAGGAAGGCATGGTCTTCGGGACGCCGGAGTTCATGTCGCCCGAGCAGGCGCAGGGCAAGACGCTCGACGCGCGCAGCGACATCTACTCGCTCGCGGTGATTCTCTACGAGGTGCTCACGGGCAAGCTGCCTTTCGACGCGAAGCTGCCCATGGAGTACATCCAGGCGCACGTGACGAAGGCGCCGATCCCGCTCGACGATCGCATCCCCGGGAAGAAGTTCAATCCGGGCCTCGGCACGGTGATCGCGCGCGCGCTCGAGAAGGCGCCGGAGAAGCGTTATCCGTCGGCGGCCGCGTTCGCGCAGGCGCTCAAGCCCTTCGCCGGGATGGCGGGCAAAGGCTTCACGTCGATGATGCCGAAGGGCACGGCGGAGCAGCTCGCGGCCGTGCAGGAGATCCCTGCGGCCGCGATGGATCTGCCGGTGGTGCCGATCGATCCGTCGAAGCCTTCGGCGCCGATCGTGCGGACCTCGGCGGCGTCGGCGATCCCGAAGACGGTGCGCATGACACCCGAGCAGAAGGTGGACGTGCAGGCGCCTCCGGGGATCATGGCGACCACGCCCGAAGGCACGGTGCCGACGGCGGCGCTCGAGGCCGCTCGGCGGCGGCAAAGCCAGCCGACGGCGATGATGTTGGTGGGCATCGCGGCCGGCTGCCTGGTCGCGGGCATCGTGATCACGATGCTCGTATTGCGTTTGCTGGGGTGACGACATGATCGAAAACGCTGCTGCGCGCCCCGCCGCTGCGGTTGGCCTCCCTTGAAATCCGTGAGGATTCCTCGGTCCGCCGCCCTACCGGCAGGGCGCTCGCGACGCGTTCTCGACCATGTCTCGAATCCCGCGCGGATGACCGCCGCGGTCATGCGCGTTGATCGGGGACGATGATGGCGACCGACGGGAAGATCGAGGCGGCGGGCGAGCCGAGCAAGCCCCCGCCCGCGGTGAAGCAAGGCCTACTGCCTCCGCGCGTGGTGGTGTGGCTCCGGCGGCTCGCCGCGGTGATCGCGCTCCTCGTGGCGGCGGCCGTGTTGGCGACGGCGATCTTGATTCGCCACTTCGAAGCCGGCCTCCCCTCGACGGCCGAGCTCAAGAGCTACAACCCGCCGCAGGTGACGCGCGTGTTGGCGCGCGACGGCACGCTCCTCGGTGAGCTCTTCGTCGAGCGGCGCACGCTGGTGACGATCGAGGAGATCCCGAATCGCATGAAGCTCGCCGCCCTCGCGGCGGAGGACGCGGCCTTCTACGAGCACGCCGGGCTCAACTACCTCGGCATGCTGCGCGCGCTCGGCAAGAACGTGCTCTCGAGCCACACGCGCCAAGGCGGGAGCACGATCACGCAGCAGGTGATCAAGAACGTGCTCCTCACGCCGGAGCGTACGTTCGGCCGCAAGATGCGCGAGGTCATCCTGGCGCGGCGGATCGAGTCGGAGCTGTCGAAGGACGAGATCCTCGATCTGTATCTGAACCACATCTACTTCGGCCACGGTCGCTACGGCGTCGAAGAGGCCGCTCGCTATTACTTCGGGAAGAGCATCCGCGACGTGACGCTCGGCGAGGCGGCGATGCTGGCCGGGATCATCAAGGGCCCGGGTGTGTACTCGCCGCGCGTGGACATGACGAAGGCGCTGGCGCGGCGCGATTACGTGCTGTCGCAGATGGCCGTGAAGGGCTTCGCCAAGGACGATCTGGTGAAGGCCGCGAAGCAGGATCCGATCAAGATCGCGCCCGAGCCGGAGTCGCGCCCCGAGCTCGCGCCCGAAGTGGTCGACGAGGTGAAGCGCACGCTGCGCACGCTGGTCGGGCCGCAGGCGGAGCGCGGCGGCTACACGGTGACGACGACGATCGATCCGACGCTGGAAGCCGCGGCGCGCGCGGCGGTGCGGAAGAACGCGGACGATTATGCGAAGCGACACAAGCTCCTCGCTCCGCTCGCGAAGGTGAAGAAGGAGCCTGCGCCCTTCGAAGGGACACCGAACGGGCACCGCGCTTACCTCGGTGTGGTGGTGGCCGCGGACGACGCGAAGAACACGATCGACGTGAAGGTCGGCGACGTCGTGGGCACCGTCGATCTCGCCGAGGCCGGGCGCTACAACCCGGGCGGGCTGCGCGCGCCGGAGTTCGCGCCGATCGGCAAGGTGGTTCGAGTGAGCTTCCTGAGCTCGCTGCCGAAAGAGCCGAAAGAGCCGAGCAACGAAGGCGGCGCGGCCCCCACGGCGAAGGCACCGACGGCGAAGCCGCCGAGCAAACCGAAGCTCAGGCTGGAGCTCGGGCCCGAGGGCGCGCTGGTGGCGATCGACGTGCGGTCGCGCGAGATCCTCGCGCTCGTGGGGAGCTACGAGGGCGTGCGCGCGGGGCTCGATCGCACGAACGCGCATCGCCAGCCGGGGTCGACGTTCAAGTCCTTCGTGTACAGCTACGGCCTGCATTCGCGGCAGCTCACGCCGGCGACGATCGTGGAGACGAACCCCGCCGCGCTGCACGGCTACCGGCCGGACAACTACGACGAGGGCGAGGGCAAGTCGCCGAAGCGGCTCCGTGAAGCGCTCGCGCAGAGCGTGAACGTGGCCGCGGTGTGGTCGCTGCAGAAGCTCGGGCCGGCGAGCGTGGTGACGTGGGCGAAGGCGCTCGGGATCGAGTCGAAGATGGGCGCGGATCTGTCGCTCGCGCTGGGCTCGTACGAGGTCACGCCGCGGGAGATGGCGGGCGCGTATGCGACGTTCGCGGCGGGCGGCGTGTACGAGGAGCCGATCCTGATCCAGAAGATCGTCGGGCCCGGCGGCGTCGCAGTGCCGTTGCCGGAGCGCGCGCCGAGCCGGCGCGTGTTGGAGGAGAACGAGGCTTACGTGATGACGAGCCTGCTCACCTCCGTCGTGCGCGACGGCACGGGCAAGCGCGCGAAGAGCCTGGGCCGGCCCATCGCGGGCAAGACCGGGACGAGCAACCAAGCGAAGGACGCGTGGTTCGTCGGCTACTCGACCGACATCGCGTGCGCGGTGTGGACCGGCTACGACGATCCCACGCCCATGGGCGCAGGCGAAGCGGGCGCATCGGTGGCGCTGCCGGCGTTCGTCGACTTCATGAAGGAAGCGCACAAGAAGCGGCCCGCCGCGGATTTCCCGGTGCCCGCGGGTCTCTCGCGCGTGTCGATCGATCCTGCTACCGGCCTCAAGGCGTATCCCGATCAGCAGGACGCGATGGAAGAGATCTTCCTCGCCGGCACGGAGCCGACCGAGACGGCCTCGCCCGACGCGGGCGCAGACGGCGCCGATGCGGGCGCGCCGACCGCGACGGACGCAGGCGGCGCGGGGCCAGCGAAAGTCGGTGAAATGGGTGAAGCGCCGCCATTCTGAAGGGTCGGGATCGGTGGTGCGGACAACCACTGAACGTCCGATGTGAGATCCCCATTGCGCGCGGTGCGCGTGCTTGGCATGTATCCGCCCCTCATGGCCCGACCCAAGAAGCAAGACACCCCCGCTGACGCCAATGGCGCGCCGGCCACGCCCTCGGCGCCCAACGCTGCGGCCGACGCATTCACCAAGACCGAGCCCGAGCTCGCCGCGCTCGCCGCGGAGGAGCTCGCGCCGCCGCCGGCCGATTTCGGCGCGACGATCAACGCGGTGCTCGCCGCGGCCCCGCGCATCCTCGCGCACCGCGACGCCATCGCCGAGCAGCTGCCGAAGCACCCGATCGCGCTCGTCGACAAGCTCTCCACCTACGCGCAGGCCACTTGGTACGCGCACCTCGTGCACACGTATTCGAGCAACGGCCCCGAGGCCGCGAAGACGCTCGTCGAGGAGGCGACCAAGCTCCGCGACGGCCTGCTCATCGCGGCCGAAGCGCTCGCGCACCGCAACCTGCTCGACGCCGACGCGGTCGCGCACATCCGCAAGAGCAACGGCGACGTCGCGGCCGATCTCGGGGCGCTCGCCACGCTCTTCAAGGAGAGCTGGGGCAAGATCGCGAGCAAGACCGCGGTGGAGCGGCACGAGATCGATCGCGCGGCCGAGCTCGGCCCCGCGGTGCTCGTAGCAACGCACACGAAGAACGCGGGCAAGCCGGTCGACACCGAAGATCTGCGCACGCGCGCGTACACGCTGCTGTCGGCGGCGTACGACGCCGCTCGTCATGCGCTCGCCTACGTGCGCTGGAAGGAGGGCGACGCCGAGTCGATCGCGCCTTCCCTCAACAAGAAGAAGGCGGGCCGCAAGCCCGGCGCGAAGAAGGACGAAGAGACCAGCACCGAAGGGACGGCCGCACCCGAGGCGACCGAGACCACCGAGGCGAGCTGATCGCGGTCCAAGGTGATGGCGAATGGGGCCGGTCGCGGCCCCATTCGATCAGCGCTCCGGCAACGGAGCCACCGGCATCGTCGGCTGGATGATGATGATCACCGGCGGCGCGACCGGCGTTTGAATGATGATCGGCGGGGATGCAGCAGGCGCCGGCGGAGGCTCGG
Organism: Minicystis rosea; assembly: GCA_001931535.1. Taxonomy (GTDB): domain Bacteria; phylum Myxococcota_A; class Polyangia; order Polyangiales; family Polyangiaceae; genus Minicystis; species Minicystis rosea. Next base: position 11,486,382 of record CP016211.1, on the reverse strand, counting down.
CGGCGGGGGCTGCCGGCGGAGGCGCCTCGGGCAGCGCGATCGGGGGCGCGGCGGGAGGCGGCGCAGCGGGCTTCTCCGCGACGGGCGCGGGCAGCTCGCACGCGTAGGCGCGCGCGGTGAGCAACACGCAATTGGTGCAGCGCGGGTTCGGCGTCGAGAGGCCGGCGACACCCGTCGCGAACGACTGCGCGCCCTCCTCGCTGTCGCCGTGCACCTCGGTGAGCAGCACCATCGCGTTGGCGCCGAGCCGCGCCGCTTCGTTGCGCAGGCGCGCTTCGGCCGCGGTCTTGTTGGTGTCGTAGGAGCGAAGGCCTCCGCCTTCCGCCTCGCGCAGCGTCCCGAGCGCACGGCAGCCCGCGGGATCCTCCTGCGACCATTTCACCTTCGCGCCTTCGGGGCTGAGCTCCGCGGGCACGCACGCCGTCATGAAGAGGCTGAATGCGCCGAGCGAAAGCGCGAAGGCTCGGCTCCATCCTGCCAAGGTCCCAACCACCCACAACCTTCGCATGGGCCGATGATGGACGGGCTTTTCGCAGGCATCAAGAGCCGGCGTTGGCGGCCTTGGCCGGAGGGGCGCTCGGCCCACTGTAAAGGTTCATCCGAAAACCCATGAAGATCGCTGGGCGACGTGCGGTATCGCTCCACATGTAATTGCCCATCAGGAAGGGCCCGCCGCGGAAGCGCCAAACCTTGAGCGGCTCCCAAATCACGCCACCTCCGATGAGCGACGCTGCGCTGCTGTCGACGAGCTTCTGATCTTTCGGCGACGTGATGGTCGCGACGCCGGCGCCGACGTCGAGCACGATGCCGAGATCACGAAGGCGATCGCTGACGTAAAAGAGCGGGAAGAGCTCGATGTGGAACAAGCCTCCACCGCTCCTCGCTTTGTTGTCGCCGGTGGCGAGCACCATGCTGCTGGTGAAGCCGAGGCCGAAGTTGATCCAATCGGCGAGCGCGCCGCCCAACCACACTTCGAGCATGGTGGTGGGGCGCGCGCCCGTCGCCGTGTAGTACGGCGCATAACCGATCTTCTTCACGTCGTTGGGAAAGCCCACGATGCTGCCGAGGCCGAAGCCCGTGGCCGCGCCGACCATGAAGCCGCTGCGCCGCGTGGCCGGCGCGGTCATCCACGCATTGGGATCGGGCTCGGCCTTCGCGACCTCGCCCGCAGGTGCGCCCGCGGCGACCTTCGCCTTCGCATCGGCCTGCGGATCGTCGGCGAAAGCTGCGCTGGGAACGAGCAGCGTCATGAGCGCGACGGCGGAGGAGCCCAAGAGACGCAGAGAGACGGTCGCCATCGGTCGCCTCCCTTATACGACGCGGCGCGCCCCGCGTCCCGCGCTACGATTCGCGCATGAACGACGCTCGAAAGGTCGCCGTCGTGACGGGCGGGAACCGCGGGATCGGCCTCGAGATCGGAAGGCAGCTCGCAGCGGCCGGCGTGCGCGTGGTGCTCGGCAGCCGCGACGAGAACGACGGCCGCGCCGCTGCTGCAAAGCTGACCGCCGCGGGCCTCACCGTCGAAGCGCGCGCGCTCGACGTGACGCGCCCCGCGACGATCGATGCGCTCGCAAGCCATCTCGAGGCCACGTACGGCGGGCTCGACATCCTCGTGAACAACGCCGGCGTCGCGATGGATGGCTTCGACGCCGACATCGCGCGCCGCACGCTCGACGTGAATTACACCGGCGTCGAGCGCGTCACCGATCGCCTGCTCCCGCTCATGCGCCCAGGCGGCCGCATCGTGATGATCTCGAGCGGCCTCGGCGAGACCTCCGATCTCCCGCCCAAGCTGCGCGATCGACTGCACGCCGCGGATCTCGATCGCGCGGAGCTCGACGGCTTGATGCGCGGCTTCGTCGACGGTGTCGCGGCCGACACGCACGCGCGCGAAGGCTGGCCTTCGTCGGCGTATCGCGTCTCGAAAATGGGGCTCAACGCGTTCACCGCGATCCTCGGGCGCGCGCTCGCGCGCGATGGCCGCGGGATCGTGACGCAAGCCGTCTGCCCGGGTTGGGTGAAGACGCGCATGGGCGGCGCCGGCGCGCCGCGCTCGGTGCAGGAAGGCGCGGACACCGCCGTGTGGCTCGCGCTGCTCCCGGAAGGCGGAATCCAGGGCGCCGTCTACCGCGATCGGCAGCCCATCGATTGGTGACGATGGCCCGATCGCGCGCCCGCCGGAGCCCCTTGCGAGCGGCCCGAACGGCCGGCTAGCTTCTCCCGGAGCGCATGAATCCGGCCCTCTATCAGCTCCTCGAATCCCATTACAAAAGGCGCCGGCTCGGGTTGCTCGTCACGGCGGGCATCTGCGCGGTGGTGATGATCCTCGCCTTCGGTTGGGGCGTCGCGAGCTACGTCGACGATCCGCCCGCCTATTGCGGCAAACCGAAAGCGCGCGGTTATGCGGCCTGCTCCGATCGCCATTACAACGGCGTCATCACGCGGACGGTGATGTTCACCGGCATCCCCGGGCTCGTGGCGGTGATCATGGGCGCGCTGGCGTTCCCGCTCCGCGATCTCTCGCAGGCGCCGCTCATCCGCCTCTTCACCGCGCGCCGCGAGGAGATCGCCTGGGTCTATCCGAAGCGCACCAGCGTGCGTCGCTACGGCGTGGAGGTGAACCAGATCCACGAGGTCGTCGTGTGCACCATCGACGGCAAGCGCGTGGAGCTGACGATGACCGAAGAGGACGTGAAGACCGCCATGCGGCTCATGTCGGCCGAGGCACCGCGCGCCGCGACCGGCTACTCCCAAGAGATGGACGTGCAGTTTCACCGGAGCCCGGCCAGCGTGATGAAGAGCGCAGCCGCGGTCCCCTCCGCCGCCGCGCGCGCCAATGCGCCCACCGCGCGCCTCGTGCTCGCGCCCGATTGTCCCTTCGCGCGCATCGATCAGGGCGTTCGCTACCTCGGCTACACCACCGAGAGCGCGCCGCCCGCGGCCATGCCCATGCCCGGCGAGCCCGCGCAGGCGCTGTGGTCCGGCAAAGGCATGCGCATCGCGTACAGCTTCGATCCCACGGTGTACCTGCGCGTGCTCGAGGTCTTCGGCGGCGATCCGCAGCAGCTCAAAGGCGAGCTCTCCGGCGTCGTCGGCGTGCCCGTGCTCGGGCCACAACAGATCACGGGCATGCTCGCGTCCCCCGATCCGCGCACCCTCATGCTCGGCCTGCGCGCTGCGGAGGCCGCCGGATCACCCGAAGATCGGGCCCATTTCCGCGACATCGTGAGCCGCCTGCAAGCGCATCCGGATCCGGCGATTGCACAGGTCGCACAACGCGTGCACGGCGCGTGGGCATAGTAGGAGACACGTGAACGGAACAGAGTGGGTCACGCGCTACCGCGACACGGCCGAAGCCGATCGCGCCGACCTCTTGAAGAACGGCCTCGCCGCAGATCCACAGATGATCGACGCGCTCCTCGCCTGGGCGGCCGACGCAGAGGGCGTGGAGAGCGGCGACTTCTGGTTGTTCTCCGATCTGGCCGACCAGGTCCGCGATCGTCACGTGAAGGCCCGGCTCCAGATCGCGGAGGCCGAGCTCCGCTGGCTCTCGGGCGATTCGCAACAGAACGTGTTGTCTGCGGCGATCGGAGCCATCGGCTTCGACGCCGACCTGCCGCGGGCTTACGAGATCACGTACGAGCTCTTGATCAACACGTCCGATCTCGTTTGGGAGGATGCGTTCGAGCGCCTTTCCGCGCCGAAGGACGCCATCGCGCTCCTGCGTCATCTCATCGAGCGCGGCGACGCCAAGGCGGAGGGCGCGCCCTGGGTCCTCTCGCTCGCACCGAAGGAAGGAGCGCAGCTCTCCGAGGTCGACACGCTCGTCGCCGCCGGCCGGCGAGCCGAAGCCATCGCGGCCCGACGCGGCGCCACGGGTGAGGATTTCGCGACGGCACGCCGCGCGCTCTTCGCGACGAACGAGCGGTAGCGCGCGGCCCCCGCTTCTCTCATCGGCACACCCGATCGCGCCGAGAGCCTCTCCCGATCAGGGATGCTCGCTCTCGCCGTGCTGGTGCGCTTCGTCGCCGGCCGCGTCCGGCCCATGATGGTGCGCGTGCCCATGCGCGTGCGGCCGCGCGCGGGACATGAAGCTCCGCGCCGCGATGGCGGCGGCGAGCAGCGCGATGCCCGCGAGACGCAGCGGCATCGGCACGCTCTCGACCCAACCACCAGGCTCCACGCCGACCACGGCGAGCGCGAGCCCCGCCCAACCGGCGAGCGTGTCGCCGACGCGCGCCTTCACCGACGTCGACGGCGCCGCCAGCACGTCGTGCGAGAGCGCATGCAAGAGCAGCCCGGCCACCGCCGCGAGCAACCACGGCTGCACCGACACGAGCCGCGCGCTTCCAATCAACGTCCCGCGAACGCGCCGATGGCCGTCGCCATGATGACGCCGCCGAGCGCCAGGCCGAGGGCTCGGCCATGCCCGCCGCGCCGCTCGCCCCGCGCCTCGTGCACGCGGATGCCCACCACCATCGCGAGCGGCACCGTGTGCGCGGCCACGGCCAACACGATCCCGATCGACAGCGCGCCCGTCTGCGCCAGCGACGCGAACGCCGCGCCTTCGCCGGCTTGATGCGCGACCACGGCCGCGTAGCCCATGGCCAGCGCGGTCGTCGGTGCCTCGTGCTCGTGCCCATGCGCCGAAGGGATCGCGCGCTCCAGCACCGCCGGCCCGACCGCGCCCACGAGGGCCACCGCGACGGCGGCGACCCCGACCACCGCGATGGCCTCGGGGAGCAGGTGGAGCAGGGCGATCGCGGCCGCCGCCACCACCGCGAAGGTCCGCACCGCAGACATCGCCCAGCGCGTCGGCTCCCGGAAAATGGCCGCCAAACCGCCGAGAACGACGGCGAGGGCGAGGATGGCGATCCCGAGGGCGAGCGACACGGGCCGTGCTCGTAGCACGGATCAGTCGTGGCGCCTCACTCCTGCCCGCGCGCTCGCCGCGCGAGCCGCAGCACCATCTCGGCCACGAGGGCCGTCCACCCCGTCTGGTGCGAGGCCCCGAGCCCCTCGCCCGTCTCCCCGTGAAAGTACTCGTAGAAGAGGAGCTTGTCCTTGAAGTGCGGGTTCGTCTGAAAGAGACGCGAATCACCGAACACGGGCCGCCGTCCATCCGCGCCGCGCTCGAAGATCGAAATCATCCGGTTCGCGAGCTCGTCCGCGCCCTCGCGCAGCGTGCGTGCGGGGCGCCCCGCGGTCCCCGGGATCCGCAGCGCGTCCCCGAAGCCGTGCTCGAGCCGCAGCAGCGATCGATAGAGCATGTACCCGGTGGGGAACCACACCGGACCGCGCCAGTTGGAGTTGCCACCCTTCATCCGCGTCGTCGACTCGCCCGGCTCGTACCCCACCTCGAGCCGCCGCTGCCCTTGCCACAGCACCGCCGGCTCGCGCGCGTGCTCCTTCGACAAGGATCGCGGCCCGAACGCGGAGAGGAACTGTCCCTCGTCGAACAGATGCGCCAGCACCCGCTCGATGCGCTCGGGCGTCACCGCACAGAGCACGTGGCGTCCATCGAGCCGCCCGACCATGCCCTGCGAGAGGTGCGGATACCGATCGAGAAACCACTCCGTCCGCCGCCGGAAATTGTCGAGCCGGCGATACACCTCCGGCGTGATCACGTGCACCGCGAACAGCGGAATGAGCCCCACCATCGATCGCACCCGCACGTGCCGCGGCTGCCCATTGGCGACGAGGATGTCGTAATAAAACCCCTCCTCATCGTCCCAGAGCGGGACCCCGTTCTCCGCATGATGGAGCGCGTGCGCGATGCGCAGGAAGTGCTCGAGGAACTTGCTCGCCAGGTCCTCGTAGGCCGAGTTCTCCAGCGACAGCTCCAGCGCGATGCGCATCAAATCGAGGCAGTACATCGCCATCCACGCGGTGGCGTCGGCCTGCTCCAGGCGAAAGCCCGGCGGCATCGGCTCGCTGCGATCGAAGACCGAGATGTTGTCGAGCCCGAGGAAACCGCCCTCGAAAACATTGTTCCCCTCGACGTCCCGCTTGTTGACCCACCAAGCAAAATTGATGAGCAGCTTGTGGAACACCCGCTCGAGGAAGACCCGATCCCCTTTACCCTTCTGCTTCCGCTCGATCTTGTAGATCTGATAAGCGGCCCAAGCGTGCACGGGCGGGTTCAAATCGGACAGCTCCCACTCATAAGCTGGGATTTGCCCGTTGGGGTGTTGATACCACTCCTTCACCATCAGCTTGAGCTGATTCTTGGCTTGGTCGATGTCGACGGAGGCCATCGCCAGCGTGTGGAACGCCAGATCCCACGCGGCGAACCAGGGATACTCCCATTTGTCGGGCATGGAGATGACGTCGGCCACCGAGAGGTGCCGCCAATCCCAATTGCGCCCGCGGAGCCGTGATTGCGGCGGCGGGTGCGCGTCGCCCCGGAGCCAGACGTCGACATCGTAGTTGTAGAACTGCAGCCCCCAGAGCAGCCCCGCCGAAGCCTGCCGGTGAATGGCGCGCCGATCGGCCGAGAGGCTCGGCCCCTGCACGGCGGCATAAAAGGCATCTGCCTCTTCGCGACGCTGCGCGAGCAACGCGTCGCTGCCCGCGAACGGATCGCTCTCCACCTGGGACGACAGCCGCGCCAGGAGCCGCACGCGCCCGCCCGCCGGCACCACGAAGCGCCGCCACGCCGCCATTTTGCTGCCCACCCCATCGGGGCTCACGCGCGAGGTGTCGCCGTGGACCACGTGATGATGAAAGGCATCCTTCACATAGGGCGTCCGCGCCGGGCTCCCCCAAAGCGCCTGGGTATTGGTCTCGTTGTTCGTGAAGAGGAGGCTCGCCTCCTCCTCGAGGTACAACATCATCTCCCCGAGCGCCGGGTGCCGCGCCCGCGCCGCCTTGAAGCGCACCGGCTCGTCGCCCGCCGGCCGCCACGCGATCTCGCGGATCGAGGGCGGGTGATCGGGCGGCTCCGACCACGACCAGGTGTTGCGGAACCAGAGGTGCGGCAGCACATGAATCGGCGCCTCGTCCGGCCCGCGATTCTCGATGGTCACGGCCATCAAGATGTCGCTCGGGCCCCGTTTGGCGTATTCGACGGTGACGTCGAAATACCGATCTTCGTCGAACATCCCCAGATCGGCGAGCTCCACCTCGCGCTGATCCGCGCCCCGCGAGCGCCCGTGGGCCACGAGCTCGGCATAGGGATAACGCCGCTGCGGATACTTGTAGAGATAACGTAGGTAGCTCGAGGTCGGCGTCGCGTCCTCGTAATAATAAACCTCTTTGACGTCCTCTCCGTGGTTGCCCTCGTGCCCGGAGAGCCCGAACAAGCGCTCTTTGAGGATCTCGTCCTTCTCGTTCCAAAGGGCCAGCGCGAGACAGAGGATCTGGCTCCGATCGCAGATACCCGCGATCCCATCCTCGCTCCAACGATAGGTCCGGCTGCGCGCGTGGTCGTGGGGGAAATGGTTCCAGGCGTCGCCGTTCGCGCTGTAGTCCTCGCGCACCGTCCCCCAAGCGCGCTCCGACAAGTATGGGCCCCAGTGACGCCAGCGCACGATGCGCTCGCGATCCTCGGCCATGCGGCGATGCTCGGAGGTCGGGTAGGTCCGCGGAGACATGGCGCAGACGCTACGCCAGCCCCACGCGCCGGGGAAGCTCGGGACAGCCCCCCCGACAGCTCTTCTGCCGCGCGACGCCCCTCTCCTGTTGAGGGCCAAACATCGCCGCACGCACCGACGCCGGGGATCCGCACCAAACCCGAACGAAAACCCTCCAGAGCACCAAACGTCTCAGAACACACCAACGCCAGACCCGAAGCGGCTCAACCCTCACGCCGGCGAGGGTGGTTCGGGGTATGGGGGCCCCGGCGGCTCCGCCGACGGGGGGAGAGGGGCAGCGCCCCTCTCCTGCTACTCAGTCCGCTTGATGATGTGGAAGCCGAACTTGGTCTCCACGATCTCGCTGACCTCGCCGACCTTGAGCGCGAAGGCCGCGTCGGCGAAGGGCTTCACCATGGTGCCGCGATCGAAGACGCCGAGATCGCCGGCGCGCTCGGCCCCGCCCGGCTCGTCGGTGTACTGCTTCACCATCTCGTCGAAATTCGCCCCGCCGCGGATCTTGAGCAGCCCCTCCTGCGCGCGCTTCATCGCTTCGTCGCGGGTGCGGCTCAGGTTCGGCGGCTTGGCCTGAGAGTCGTTGTGCATCACCAGGATGTGCTTCGCCCCGATCTGCGAAGGCTGACTGGCGATGAGGCGCCGCTCGCGCTCCTCCTTCGCTTCCTGCGCGGCCATGCGCTCGGGCGCGGTGACCGCGAGGCCGCCGCCGATCCAGCTCGGCGACGTGGCGAGGGAGCCGCAGCTCGCACAGGCGAGCGCGATCAACGGAAGGCAGCGGAGGAGGCGGCTCATGGGCGGCGGAGACTGCCCCGGGCCGATGGCCCGCGCAAGCGGGTCAAAGGCCCCGATGCGAGCGAGCAATCACCGCGGCAGCCCAGGCAAGCACATGCCACCGACGGAAGGCGTGCCGCTCGGGCAGAGGTTGCTGCATTGCCCCGACATCATGTCGGGCGCTTGCCCCTGCGGGCAGCTCCCCTGCTTCGGCTGCGCGGGCGGCGGCCCACCCGGCGCCGGTTGCGGCGATGGCGCGGGCTGCGCGCCCGGTACAGCGGGCAAACCAGGCATCCCCGGGATCCCACTCGGCACGCACATCCCGAAGATCGGATCCTTCGACTGTCCGGCAGGACACGCCCCACCCGCGGGCGCCTGCCCCGGCACGGGCACGCTGGGCACGCCGTTGCCGGCGCCGTCGGCCACGCGCACGCGGTACGCCGCGCGCGTGTGCCGGGCGACCATGGCCTCGGAGATCCAGCCATAACCATTCTCACCCCAACGATTGCTCCAACTGTTGTGGATGAGAAACTGCTTCGTCCCATTGGGCAGCGTGCGATACCCCGCGAGCACCACGGCGTGCCCGACGTCGTCGGTCACGTCGTAATCGGAGATCACTCCATTCGTCAGCGAGCGGCTCATCCACGCTTGGTCGTTCACCGAGAACGAGATCCAGATGTCGTCTCCGCCCGCGAGGACGCCGGCCATTTCATTGGGATCGGCCGGCTTGGCGCGGAGCTGCTCGAGCCCGGAGAGCTTGTAGCGCCCTTGGGCATCGGCATTGGTGTGCTCGGCCTTGAGCGCCGGATCGAACGACTCCGAGCCCGAGGCCACGCCATACGCCGTGGTGCACGAATCCATGGGCGTGCGCACCAGCTTGCAGGCTTTGATGGGATCGTATTGCCATACGTTCTCGACCGTCAGCGACTTGTCGAGGTTGCTGTCCCCCGCGCGGCCCATCACGCCGATACCGTAGTTCGACCAGATGTGGAGCGCGGAGATCACGTCCTGCCGGCCCATGCGCCGAACAGCGTTATCCATGGCGGTGGACAGCGAGACCGCGGTGCAGCTCCCGACGGCGCCCTGATCCTTCACCGGCCCTTCGGACCCCTCGGCCCGATGATCGACCGCCGCCGGCAACGGCCCGGTCGGAAGGAAGTTGTACCGGACGAACGGCACATACTGGAACGCGCGCTGCACGGCTTGGAAGGGCGCGCAATCGAACGTCGCCCACGCGCCCGGCGCCACCTCGCGCGGCGCACACGGAATCCGGCCTTGCAACGCGAGCAGCGCGGCCGTGTTCACCGGCCGAATGATGGGCGGTAGCCACATCCCCGGCCCTTGCGGCCCTTGCTGATACCCCTGATACCCTGGGCCGCCTGGACCCATGGGGCTCCACTGCCCGGGGTTATTCCCGTAATAACCCTGCGGCTGCGCGGGAGCCGGCTGCGAGGCACCCGCGCATGCGCCGAGCCCAGCCACGAGCGACACCAGAAGGGGAATCGTGAGGACGCGCATGATCTTGTCCTAGCAGGACGACGCCACCGCGTGGCGCTTCAAATCGAGGTCGCGCGCGGCGAGATCGTGCTCTCCCGCGCCCGTCCGCCCCGACGACGGCGGCCCACGCCGGGTCGCATCGGTACACGCGTGCAGCAACGCGCCGCGCCGCGACGCACACGGCGCCCCCCACCGATCCTCATTTGCAGCCGCCGAGCGTCGAGCCATTGCTGGAGCACGTCGTGTTCGTGGGACAGTCGGCCGGCACGTAGCAGCCTTTGGTGCAGGCATTGAAAGAGCACACCGCCTGCACACCCTCGTTGCCGAGGTTGCAGGCGATGTCGTCCTGGCAATCGGTCCCTTCCGGCGGCACCTCGAGGTCTTTGAGCCAATCACTGCACGTGGTCACCGGCGTGGCGTCGACGGCGGTCGTGTAGCCGCAGGCGCTCGGCTGGGCGTACGCCGCGAGGCAATCGCTGGTGTCGGTGCACACGGGCATGCAGAGCGTCTCGCCCATGAACGAGATGCACTCGCCGACGCCGAGCGTGCAATCGTCGTATTCGACGCAATCCTTGGTGCAATAGCCGAATCGACACATCCCGCTCGCGCAATCCGCATCTTCCAAGCACGCTTCGAGATAGCCATTACCCGTGCCGCCGCCCATTCCCCCATGCCGCCCGTACCCCCACCGGAGGACGAGGACGACGACGCCTCGCTCGACGAGGTGGAGCTCGGGATTTCCGGACAAGGCCCCTCGCGCGTGACGCACGCGTCGAAGCTGTGCCCATCGGCCTTGCAGGCCTTCGTGCCGGCCTCGCCGCCGGGGCAGCGACAGAAGATGTTCTCGCCCGGATCGCAGGAGATCCCGCCGCTCGCGCTGCCGCCGGTGCCGTCGTTGCCGCCCCCACAGGCGCCGAGGAGGGTGGCCGCGCCGGTCACGAGAATGGCAATGGTGGAAAGCAAGCGCATGAGTCTCAAACCCTCGTCCGGCGACGCCGCCGCGCGTGAAGAAACAGACCAACCACGATGAAGGGAAAGCCCCCTGCAGCCCCCGCCGGCGACGCCGCGAGCGCGCACCCACCACCGCCGCCGCTACTGCCATCATCCGTGTGCTCTTGCACGCACGCGTCGGCGAGGCCGTTTTCAGGCTGCGGATCGCACTTGCCCGATCGCTCCGGCGGGTAAATGGCACACAAACCCTCGATGTCGTCGACCTCGAGCGAGCGCTGATCGAGCGAGCCCTCTTCGTAGGCGGCGTACATCGTGGCGTAGAGATCGGGCGTGTGATCGAGACCGATGAAGTGCCCGAGCTCGTGCGTGATCACGGACTCCAAGTCGTAAACCACGTGATCGTCGCCGAGCGTGAACTCGTTGTAAGCGTGGTTGACCTCGATGTCGGCATCGAGGATGGCGCCCGTATCGGTGTCGAAGGTGACCGTCGTCTTGGCCAACGTGTCGTCGGGACCGTGATATCGCCACTTGTCGTCCTGAAACAGGATCACGTTGGCGTTGGGCCCGCCCGACTCGTATTCGGCAAAATGGCAGCTCACGTCGCCGACGTCGGCGAATGCAATGGTCGCCATGCCATTGCCACAATCGATCTCCGACCACGTGGCCACCGCCTGCTCGATGGCAGCGCGCACGTCTGCGAGCGGGAGGTTCTGCGTACCGTCCTTCTGCAGGCTGAAACCCACGCACACGCCCGGCCACGCGAGCGGGTGGCCCGTGGTCTTGCAACCATTGTCGTCGCGGGGGCAATCGCCGGTGCAGGTGGTGCTGCGGCAGAAGGCGGAGGCTTCGGCGGCGCCGAGAATCAGCGCCGTGCCGAAGAGCATGCTGGAGAGGTTTCGGAAGAGACCGCCCATCGTCGGGTGGGGCGAGTATACCCGAACCGTCACTCCGTCCGCAGGATCACGTGGAACCCGAACTCGGTCTCCACCACGTCGCTCAACTGGTTGGGCTTGAGCTCGAAGGCGGCGTCGGCGAAGGGCTTGGCCAGATCCTTCCGCTCCACCGCGCCGATCGAGCCATTGCGCGTGGCCGCGCCGGCCTCGTCGCTGTAGTCCTTCACCACCACGTCGAAATCGTCACCATTGCGGACCTTGTCGCGCGCCTCGATGGCGCGCAGGCACGCCTCCGCGCGGGTGCGCGTGATCTTCTCGTCGACCTTCTTCGTGCCCTTGTATTTGACGAGCACGTGCTTGGCCGTGATCTTCACGGGCTCGCCGCTGAAGCGCGCGCGGCTCGCGTTGGCCGTCGCGAAGCATGCCTCCGCCGCCGCGTTGCCCGCGCTCGCCGCCGCCGTGCCGGCCGCCGCCGGCGCTGCGGGCGCGGCGCTCGGAGCCGCGGTGGCGGCAGGGGCCGCAGGCTCGGGCTGGTTGCCACCGCAGGCGGCGAGGACGAGGGCACAGGCGAGGATGTAGCTCCGGTTCATGCCATCGGATGGTACACGACCTCTCGATCAACCGAGAGCACGTCGCGACGCGCTCTCGATCCTCATCATCAACGCAGGACCATCAAAGGCACCACGGCCCAGCCGCCCGCCGGCACCGTGATCTCGACCTGCTTCTCCGTGCCGCGAGCCCCGAGGCGCACCACGTGATTCCCCGCAGGCACACGCCGCCTCGCAATGGCGATGCGCGCCGGCAGCGTCGACCAGCCGCGCGTATCCGGTGTATCGAAGGCCGCGAGCGTGGCCGTCGTGGCGAGCCCCGCGAGCAGGCCGAGCGCGCCCGCGTTCCTCCCACCGGCCGCCTCGGTCGCGCCTTGTGCAATCTCACCCGCGACGAGGCGCGCAATCATGCGGGTGATGGCCGCGACCACGATGGTCTGTTCCTTCTTCTGCCAAGCGTCGACCACGTGGGATTCGAGATCGATCGCCTCCTCCATCGGCTCGGACCGCTCATCGAGGAAGAACGAGGGCACCGCATAACCACCCTTCCCGGGGCGGAGCGCCGGATAATTCACCCACGTGACGAGCCCTTTGGCGGCGAGCGCATTGGCCTTGGCGGCGTCGCCCGGCGCGAGTGCGCCCGACACCATCGTGAGCGCGAGGCCGATGGGCACGCGCACCGGCACTTTCTGCGGGATGCGGCCGAAGCCGACCAGCACCACGATCTCGCCCTCCCCCGTCTGCGTCACCGGCGGCAGCGCCCCCGCGCCGCCCACCAAAGCATCGATCGCAGGCGACCGCGGCTTCCCCTGCGTGAGCACGCGCAAGGGGTCGCGCAGCGAGCGATACCCCGCATATTTCAGGGCATCTTCGTAGTACCCGAGCGCCTCCGACATGTCGCCCGCCTTCTCGAAGGTGAACCCCGCGAGAAAGCTCCCGAGCCCCACGAGCCCGCTGTCGTCCTCGTGCTCGCGCACGTACTTCTGCATCACCGCGAGGCGCCGGGCCTCCACCTTCGCGCCGGCCACGTCGTGCTGCGCGAGGTAGTTCATCATGTTGATCGTGTTGATGAGGAGCTTCTCGTACGGAGGTGCCTTGTACGGCCCCGCGCTGTCCGAGAAGAGGTATTTGCCCAAGTCGTCGGCGCCGCTCCGCGACATGTCGAGCATGTCGATCGACTTGTCCGCCGTGCCGAAATCACGCGCCGACAAATCGAAGCGATCCACGCTCTGCAGGACCGTGGCGCGATCGAGCAGGAGGAGCGCGTTGTCGCCCTTGAGCACCGGCGGGTCCTCGATCCGCGCCACGCCGAGCTCTTCGTTGAGCGCGGCCACCGCCTCGCGCGGCATGCCGCGATCGAGCGCCGCCAGCGCGGTGCGCGTGCGATCTTCGTGACCGGCGCAGCCGATGTTCCCGAGGGCGACGGCCGCGAGGGCGACCGTCGCGAAGAACGTCGCTCTCATTCGGCGACGAGGGCCTTGGTGAACTGGGTCTTGTTCTGCCAGACGACGGCGCTCGTGCCCACTTCGACGAGCTGCATGAACATGAAGTACTGCACGCGGCGCGCGTCGCTGGTGCGCTCGTCGGCGGAGAAGACCTTGCCGGTGAGGAAGTACTTCGCGCCCATCTGCCGGCTGCGCTCGATGTAGCGCGGGTCGAAGCCGCCGCCGTGCTGCTTGTCGACCTCGTTCATCATCTGGCCTTGGCGCTCGACGCTCACGACCTTCACGAGGCCCGAGTTGACGAGGTACGTCTCCGCGTCGGAGAGGAGCGCGCCGAGCTGGCTGTCGATGTGCTCGCTGGTCTCGTTGCTGATGGGCGAGATGGCGATGGTCGGCATCGCGTGCGTCTGGGCCCAGCCCTGCGCCACGCCGGAGCTCATCAGCGACTTGAGATTGAAGTGCAGGGCATGGGCGATGTCGAACTTGTCCATGCCCGTGCCCATCGCCGGCTGATCGATCCCCGGCGCTTCCTGACCGCGGACGTACGTGGCTCCGGTCTCGACGCAACCGGAAGCACCGAGCGAGAACACGAGGACGGCGAGAGAGAGGCGATGCAGCATGATCAGAGCTCCGTGAAGGGCTCGTATCCTACTCTGGTGCACGCCGGAAGCACGTGTTTCGTCGCCGCGTTCGTGCTCGGGCCGCGAGCCCCAGGACGATCGGCAGCACGAGCCATGCGTCCGCGCCGCCCGCGGCCCCGGGCGTCGCCGCGCAGGCGCCGCCGGCGGCGTACACATCCCCTCTCGCGCGGCGGCGCGGCTCACGAATCCACGTCGGCTCGGGATAATCACCCGCCTGCGCCGCCACGCGGGCCTCGTCCCGCAACCAATCACCGTGCGGGGCAATGCCACCATAAATGGGCCGCTCGCAGCCCGCCGGCCCGCGCGAGGTGACCCCGATCACCGCGCCCGTCGCGTCGATGGCGGGCCCGCCCGAGTCACCATTGCAGATGCCATGATCGCCGCGCCACTCGGAGTCGGCGACCTGCTTCGAATCGCAGTCTTCGCCGACGCAGATCACGTGCAGCCGATCGCGCCGCCGCCGCTGCCCACCATCGTTGCGCTCTCCGCTGCTCCGGCCATAACCGATGGCCGCATAAGCCTCCTCGGCGAGCACGCCGTCGTCGAGCCGCGGGTCGATCGGCGGCGCCTCGAGCGGATGATCCAGAATCACCAGGGCCACGTCGCGCCCGCAAACCCGGGAAGGTCCGGGCGGCGTGATCACCTGTGCCGCGGCGGCCCACTCCACATCATCGCTCCACATCGACGGGCTCGCGGTGATGCGAATGCGCTCGACCGACACGGGCGGACCGAAGACGGACTTCGCGCAATCGACGAACGCCGTGGTGTTGGCGATGCAGTGTTGGGCCGTGAGCACGAGATTCGGGGCAATCAGTGTCCCGGTGCACGAACGGCGCGGAAAACCGGCCGCGTCGACCAGCGCGACACCGACCACGCCGGTGTCGTGGAAGTCGAGCTTTCCGCCTTCGATCTCGCTCGTGGCCTCGGCGACGGGCTCTCCGTCGGGCGCGCAGCCCGCGAGCGCGAGAGTGAGACAAATGGTGAGGGTGCGTACGTTGCCCACGCCGCGCCAATCAGCACGGCGCGGGCCACCGTGCAGCCGCGGCGGGCCCCGATCCGGAGTCCGCGCGCGGCCTTCGGCGACTCGGGGCTACCCGACCACGATGTTGACGATCTTGCCCGGAACGTAGATGAACTTCTTCACCGCTTTCCCCGCGGTGAACCCGCTCACTCCATCGGCCGCGAGCGCCGCCGCGCGCGCCTCGTCCTCGGACGCATTGCGCCCGAGCGTCACGCGCCCGCGGACCTTGCCATTGACCTGAACGGCCATCTCGACTTCGTCGTCGACGCAGAGCGCCTCGTCCCACGACGGCCAAGGCTCGTAGGCCAGCGAGGCCGCATTCCCCTGCTTCTGCCACAGCTCCTCGCCGATGTGCGGCGTGAAGGGAGAGATGATGAGCGTGAGCGCGCGCATGGCCTCGCGCGGCACCTCTTTCAGCTCCGCGAGGTGATTGGCGAGCACCATCATCGCGCTGATGGCCGTGTTGTACGCCATCGACTCGATATCACCGCTCACCTTCTTGATGGTCTTGTGGAGCAGCCGCTTCGTGGCCTCGTCGATCTCGTCCGTCACTGGTCGCTGCCCGAGCGACCAGACCTTGTCGCGGAAGCGCACGACCCCTTGGATCTGCGACATCTGCCAGGGCTTCACCGCCTCGAGCGGCCCCATGAACATCTCGTAGAGGCGGAGCACGTCGGCGCCGTGCGCCTTCACGATGTCGTCGGGATTGACCACGTTCCCGCGCGACTTCGACATCTTGTGCGCCATCGCCGACGGCAGACGGACGTTGGTGCCCTTGAGGAAAGAGAAGGCCCCGCGCCTCTCCACGTCGGCCTCCAGGACGCGCGAGAGAACGAGCGCGCGCCCCGTCTCCACGTGAACGAAGCCCGTGTCCTCGCTCCCGCCCGCCTTCACCAGCTCGGCGCTCACCCGCTCGTGAGTCTCTTTGTCTTCGTAGACGCCGTACTCGATCTCGCCCAGGATCATCCCCTGGTGCACGAGCTTCATGAACGGCTCGGGGTGCTTCACCTTGCCGAGATCGAAGAGCACCTTGTGCCAGAAGCGCGCGTAGAGCAGGTGCAGCACCGCGTGCTCGGCGCCGCCGACGTAGAGATCGACGGGCATCCAATCGTCATAGGCCTTCTCGCTCCAGCCCTCGGCGTCGTTCCGCGGATCGAGGAAGCGCAGGTAATACCAGCACGACCCCGCCCACTGCGGCATCGTGTTGGTCTCGCGCGCAAACCACTTTCCGTCCTTCTGGAAGAAGCGCCAATCCACCGCGCGCGACAGCGGCCCTGCCGGATCGTTGCCCGGCCGATAATCGGTCAGCTCGGGCAGCCGCAAAGGCAGCTCGCTCTCGTCCACGGCGATCGGCTGATCGTAGCGAATCGTGTGCGCATCGCCCTTCCGCGGATCGCCCGCCGTCTCGACGGGGAAGTACACCGGAATCGGCTCACCCCAATACCGCTGCCGCGAGAACACCCAATCACGCAGCTTGTACGTGACCTTGCTCGAGCCGCGGCCGAGGCCTTCGAGCTTCTTCACGATGGCCTTCTTCATGTCCGGCGTCGCGAGCCCATCGAATTCGCCGCTCTGCACGCCCGTCCCCGGCCCGGTGAACGCCTCTTTGAGCTCGCCGTGCAGCTTCCCATCGGGGCTCACCACCTCGACGATGGGCAGGCCGAATGTCTTGGCGAACGCGAAGTCGCGCTCGTCGTGCGCCGGCACCGCCATGACCGCGCCCGTGCCGTAGGTGCCAATCACGTAGTCGGCGACCCAGATGGGGACTTCGGCGCCCGTGATCGGGTGAAGCGCCTTCGCGCCCGTGGGCACGCCGGTCTTCTTCTTCGTGTCCGCGGTGCGATCGCGATCGCTCTTCCGCGACGCCGCGACCACGTACTCGTCGACGGCGGCCTTGTTCTCGGCCGTCGTGATCTGCGCAACGAGCGGGTGCTCCGGCGCCAGCACCGCGTAGGTGCAGCCCATGAGCGTGTCGGGCCGCGTGGTGAACAC
The DNA here is from genome assembly GCA_001931535.1 of Minicystis rosea. Lineage (GTDB taxonomy): Bacteria > Myxococcota_A > Polyangia > Polyangiales > Polyangiaceae > Minicystis > Minicystis rosea. The sequence goes on along the minus strand of CP016211.1, from coordinate 11,469,034 downwards.
GTCGAAGCTCGTGCCCGCCTGGCCGGCGACCGCGAAGGTGATGTTCGCGCCCTCGGATCGCCCGATCCATTCGCGCTGCATCGTGAGCGTGCCGTTGGGCCAGTCGACCAGCGCGAGATCGTCGAGCAGGCGATCGGCGTACGCGGTGATCTTCATCATCCATTGACGCAGCTTCACCCGCTCCACCGGGTGGCCGCCGATCTCGCTCTTGCCGTCGATGACCTCTTCGTTCGCCAGCACGGTGCCGAGCGCCGGGCACCAGTTCACCGTGACCTTGTCGTCCTGGTAAGCGAGGCCCTTCTTGAAGAGCTGGAGGAAGATCCACTGCGTCCACCGCACGTAACCGGGATCGGTGGTGTCGACTTCGCGCGACCAGTCGTAGCTGAAGCCGAGGCTCTTGAGCTGGCGCTTGAAGGTCGCGATGTTCTGCTTCGTCGTCTGCGCCGGGTGCGTGCCCGTGCGCACCGCGTGCTGCTCGGCGGGGAGGCCGAACGCGTCCCAGCCCATGGGATGAAGGACGTCGACGCCGCGCATGCGATCGTAGCGACAGCGAATGTCGGTCGCGGTGTAGCCCTCGGGGTGGCCGACGTGGAGCCCGTTGCCCGACGGGTACGGGAACATGTCGAGCACGTAACGCTTCGGCCGCGCGCGATCGGCGCTTCGCTCCGCTTTGAAGGTCGCCTTCTCGTCCCAAAGGCGCTGCCAGCGGGCTTCGACCTCGGCGTGATTGTAACGGGCAGGGTCGGCCGATTCGGCGGCCGCGCGCGGGGGAGTTTCGGAGCTCATGGCCCGGGAGACATAGCCCAAGACGCGCCCGAACGCTCTCAAGCCGCGCACCCTCGTGCGCCTCGGCGCCCAGCCCCGCATCCTTCGCCCTTGTCCCCGAGAGTTGACGCGCTACCCCAAAGTAAACGTTCCCCCTCCCGAGAACCCGGGGGGTTACGTTGGCCCACGATGGCTGCCAAGGATCACGTTGCCGTCCGGCTCGACCCTCCGACCCTGGAACGCTTGGACATCCTGCGTGAAGTGCTGAGCACCGAGTGGCACGAGGCCACGCAGAGCGACGTGCTGCGCGCCGTGATCCTGAACGGTCTCAAGCTGCTCGAAAAGGAGCACGGCGCCAAGGTCCTCGACGTCAAGAAACGTCGCGAGTCCGCCCCTGCCCCCGCCGACAAACCCAGCGTCCCCTCTTCGAAGCGCGGCAAGAAGGGCAAAGGCTGAGTCCGTTCGCAGGCGTGATTGGGGGCGCCGCGCGGGCACGACCATGAAGGCCGGTCGCCCCCGCAGCGCCGCTTCGTCAGCACATCACTTCTTCTCGCATTCGAGGGCACGCGGCCGGCCCCAACCGATGCCCAGCGAGAGGCCAATCGTCGGCAGATACCGACTCTCGATTCGGCTCGGCAGGTCGGGCGTGAGGCGCTGAGCCTGCGAGGGAATCGGCAGCGCGGGCGCCTCTCCCTTGGCCTCGTAGAACGGCAACGTGGCATCGGCCTGCACGAAGATACGAATCGTGCTGGACCGGAGGAACTCGTACCCGAGGGCGATCTCCCCCTGAAGCCCCGTGGCCGAATACGTCTGGTGATTGATCTCTTCCTTGCGTCCACCCCAGCTCAAACCAGCGCCCAGATAAGGCGTGCTGTCGGCATGAGCGAGGAAATAATACTGCGTGGTCAGCTTCAGCCACGACCCGCGAACACCGGTGATTTCCTTCCTCGGCCCCGTCTGCGTCACTCCGAAGCTCATCGACGCATCGATACCGACGTGCTCCAGCTCGAAGCGCATCCCGAGCCCGAGATCCGGCCCACCCTGCATCTCCACACCGGGCAGCGCGCTCCCACCGAGCCGCGCATAAAACATCTTGTCCGCCACGCAGCGCCCCGACGCCGGTGACGCCACCGGCGTTTGCGGCACCACGGGCGCCCAAGGCACCTGCGTTACCGACGGCGTCAACTGCGGCACCACCAGCAGCAAAGGCACCTGCGGCGCCACCGGCGTTTGCGGCACCACGGGCACCCAAGGCACCTGCGGTGCCACCGGCGTCACCTGGGGAGCCACTGGAGCCGGCGGCGTCACCTGCGGAGTCACCGGCGCTTGCGGCGCCGGCGGCGTTTGCGGCAATGGCGTCGCTTGCGCCTGCGGCACCACGGGTGTCGGCGTCGCTTGAGCCTGCGGCACCACCGGCATTTGCGGCAACGGCGTCGCTTGAGCCTGCGGCACCACGGGTGTCGGCGGCGGCGTCGCTTGGGCTTGCGGCGTCACCGGCGTTTGCGGCGGCGGAGTCTCGGCCTTGGGCTTCGCTTGGTGCGTCGTCCGCATCAGTCGGCGGTAGATGCGCTCGAGCTCTTCGATCTTGGAGCAACGTGCCTCGCTGGATCCGCCGGGCCCCTCGAGGTGGATGTAAAGGACGCGCCCGAACTTCCCATGCGAGAGCACATAGGTACGCTCGCACGCGGAGTCTGCGAGCGCGTCGCCGCCGGATTCGACGGCTTGCGCGAAGATCGATTGGGCCGCCCTCCGCTCCTCGCCCGACAGCTTGTCCCGTGTTTCATCGATCCTGAGGCAAACGTTGGCCGCCGCCGCCGTCGCCGAGAACGACGCCGTCGCGGCAAAAGCGAACAGAAACGAGAACGACACGGCTGCTCTTCGCATGGACTCCCCCAATGCCCCAAAGGCGCGACCGGCGGTGGCTCATTCACTCACGCGAACGACGTCCCCCGGTGATAGGCAGTGAGCATGCCCCTCGCGCGAAAGGAGGCGGCGCGTGAGATCGCGAGGAGGATGGTTTGGAGAAGGGGTGATGAGGCGGGAAGAGGGATGGAGCGGGCGGGCAGGAGAAGGAATGGGAGCTGCGAGGGGCGAGAGGGGGCGAAGGGGCGGGCCGAAGCGGCCGGATGGATCGCGGAGGAACGGGATGGAGGCGCGCCCGGCACCGAAATGGCGCGGAAAAGACGAGGGAATGGGAGGAGGCGGCACGACGCGGGTTGCAAGGCGGCCCGGGCGTGAGGTAGGGTGCGCCGAGTTAGGCCGAAGTGGCGGAATGGCAAACGCGGTGGATTCAAAATCCACTGTCCTCACGGGCTTGTGGGTTCGAGTCCCACCTTCGGTACCAGTCGAATCAGTATCCAGCGCGTGAAGATGCGCCCCTCCAAGGGTCGCGAGCGCCGCGCGGCGAAGAAAGGTCGACCGGGGAATCCTCGGCGATTCGAGCGCCCAGTCGCCGCGTCTCCGCGTCGCTTCTGTTAGCGTCGCGGGCATGAACATCACCGAAAAGGAAGGGCGCGCGCGGACGCGCCGCTTTGCTTCGACCTCGCTGATCTGCGTCTCCTCGCTCGCGACGCTCGCCGCCATCGGCACGCTCGCGCTGGCTGCCTGCGGCGGCGGCACCGGGGGCACTGGCGGGACTGGCGGGACCACCGGAACCACCGGGACCGGCGGGACCGGCGGAGTGGGGACCGGGGGATCCGGTGGGGCCATGGCCGAGCGCCCGCCGGCCGCCGAGGATCTGACCCGCGACATCGTGGCCACGGATCTCGTGCTCGACGTGACCACGCTCGAAGGCACGGCCACCATCACCCTCGCGCCCTCGACCAGCAAAGCGGCCTCGTTCGAGATTGGCGATCTCGACATCTCCGCCGTGGAGGACGCCGAAGGGCCGCTGCATTTCCAAACCACGAAGGCGGCACAGCTCGACGTGGGCGTGCCCGCGGGAACGGGTCCAACCAAGATCGTCGTCCATTACCATTTCAAGTCGCACGACAATTTCGACGGTTGGATGCCCAAGAATGGTGTCTCGTTCCTTTGGCCTTACTTCTGCGGGAACCTCTTCCCGTGCAAATCGGATCCCGCCGACGGGCTCCAATTCACGATGAAGGTGACCGGCGTCCCCGCTGGGGCGGAGGCGATTTATCCAGCCAGCATTCCGGCGGACGCGCCCTCGTACATGCCCGCGATGGCGGTGGGTGCCTTCACCAAGATCGATTTGGGGAAGACCTCGAAAGGGACGCAGGTCAACGTCTGGCATCTGCCGGGACAGGCGGCGGCGGCCACCGCGGGGACGGCGCATCTGCGCGATGTGTTCGATTTCTACGAGAAGACCTATGGCGCTTATACGTTCGGGGACACGGTGGGCAGCGTGTCGGCCGATTGGGGCCCGGGGGCTTATGGGGGGATGGAGCATCATCCCTATTGGCACGTGGGCAAGGACGCCATGGATGATGAAGAGACGCACGCGCACGAGGCGGCGCACGGGTGGTACGGCGATGGAGTGCGCATCGCGTGCTGGGAGGATTTCGTGCTCTCGGAGGGCACGGTGAGCTACATGGCGGCGCGGGCGCTCGAGCTGCTCTCGGTCGACCTCTGGTCGACGTACGAGTGCGAGCTGCAATACGTCTGCGACCCGGCGAATGCGGCCAATACCATCGCGCTGCCGGACACGTGCAATGCGATTGACCTGCTCAACGATCCCTTGTGGTCGACGGTGCCTTACATGAAGGGCGCTTACTTCTATCGCGAGGTGGCCAACGTGATCGGCGCGGAGGCGCTCGATGAAGTGTTGGCCGCGTTCTATCAGGCGAACGTGGGCAAGGCCGCGCACATGAAGGACATGATTGCGGCGATCAAGACCAAGGCGGGCGCACAGGCGACGCAGATCGACAGCCTCGAGAATGATTGGCTGAAGCAGGAGACGTGTCCCGTCGATCCGAGCACGCTTTGCCTGACGCCCTGAGTCGAGCCATCGAGATGGACGCACGAAGGCCGCGCCGGGTTCGTCCGGCGCGGCCTTTCACGTGGTGAGCTCGGGGGATGAGGGGGTGATCAGCGGACGCGCTCCCAATGGGCGGGCACGTATTGCCAGCGGCCGCGCTGCTTCTCCCAATGCGCCGGGACGTTGTTGTAGCCGCCGCGCCTCACCTCCCAATGGCCGCCGATCCAGGTCCACGAGCGGCCGCCCCACTGCCAATGACCCTTCTCCCAGACGTGGCGCTCGCTCGGCGGGCGACCGGGCTCCTCGACGCGAGGAGGAGGAGGCGCCGCGGGAGAGAACTGCACCGTCCAGCGGCCGGGCTCCCAAACGTACTTCACGCTGCCCGTGTCCCAGCGCCAGGAGCCCTTCACCCAGGTGTGGTCGCGGCTCGGCGCGCGGCCCGGGTTCTCGTAGCGCTCCGCCGGCATCGGAGGGGGCGCCGGCGCGTAGTAGGGAGCGGGCTGCGCCGCGGGCGTCGTCTTCACGGCGACGGTGGCCTTCGCCTGGATGGTCGCGTTGTCATCCGACTTCGCGGGCGCAGCCGCTTGTCCCTGATCTGCCGCGGTGTCGGCGGGCGCGGTGGCCGCGCTCTCCTGCTTGTCGACCGGAGCCTCCGAGCGCTTGCAGCCCATCGCCGCCGTCGCCCCGAGCACCATCGCCATCGCCACCAGCACGCTACGGTTGATCTTCATGACGCTACGCCGTCCTTCCTTGGGTCCTGGCTCTCGCGAGCCGGAGAGGATGTCGCCATCCTCGTTGCGTTTCTGGGGAGACCCTTCAGCAACGGCCGGGCCAACCGCGAGGAGACCGCAGAGGCCGTGTTTCCCGCGGGATTTCGTGGTCACGCGGATGACCATGACGATCGCGATGTAACGATCGGCGTAACGCGCGCGCGAGCATGCGTATCGCGTGATCGCGTTCCACGTGCGGTCGTGTGGAGTGGGGAGGACGATGGGGGTCGCGGGCGTGCGCGACGTCAGCCGGCGAGCTGCTTGCGCATCAGCTCGGCGATGAGGACGCCGGAGGCTACGGCGACGTTGAGCGACTCGACGGCGCCGGTGCCGGGGATGGCGACGATGGCGTCGCATTGGGCGCGCACGCGGTCGCTCATGCCTTCGCGTTCGTGACCGAGGACGAGCACGGAGGGGCGCGCGAAGGTGAAGCCGACGGCGCGGGTCGGGGAAGCGCCGTCGGCGCCGATGACGCGCACGCCGCGCGCGCGCAGGCGGGCCAGGGTGTCGGCGAGATCGGTGGTGCGCGTGAGGACCAGGTGCTCGACGCCGCCTTCGGCGACGCGGACGGCGTCGGGCGCGAGCGCGGGGTGCGGCGCGGGGGCGCCGAGCAACGCGGCGTCGACGCCGAAGAACGCGGCGCTGCGGAGGATGGCGCCGATGTTGTAGGGATTGCGGACACGATCGAGCGCGACGGCGGCGCCGCCGGTGCGCACCAGCATGTCGCCGAGCTCGGCGGGCGAGGTCCAACGGCGCGGGCGCACCGCGATGACGAGGCCTTCGTGATGGGTCGATTGCGCGAGGCGCTCGAGCTCGGTGTCGGGGAGATCGTCGCGGGTGATGCCGCGCGGGGCCCAACGCAAGAGCGGCTCCACGTCGCTCGGCGCGCTGCGACCGACGGAGACGCGGAGGATGTCGTCGCGGCGGCGCGCGAAGATCGCGAGGCCGGCGCGCAGGCCGTACACGATCTCGCTCGGGCCCTCGATCGCGGGCTCGCGATGCGAGGCGCGATCCTGCGGGCGAGGCGCGGCGTGATCGCGGGGCGGGCGGCCTTGGGGCGGCTCGCGGTGCGGGGCGCGGGCCGAAGGATCGTGAGGCGACGGCCGGCCCGCGGGCGGCTCGCGGCGCGGAGGGCGGGGCTCGCGGTGCGGAGGACGGGGCGCGGGCGGGCGGTGTTTCATGCTCGGGCGCGTTCTACTCCGGGTTTGCGCGGGGTGTGAGCGGCTCGCGAGGTGGCACGCTTGCGGTGGCCCGAGCGCCGTGCTTTCACGGGAGCGGCCCGATGAAGCGCTCTGCCCGGTCCACTGCCCTCGAGCCGATTGGCCTCGTGCTCTTGCGAGAGACGGGGATCCGACCGCCGGCCGCCATCGAGACGTCGCCCGTGGCGGCGCGTGATTGGGAGGCCGCCGTGGGCAGCCGCATCGCGGCGCGGGCTCAGCCGGTGCGCTTGGATCGCGGGGTCCTCGTGGTGCGCACGGCGTCCTCGACGTGGGCGCAGGAGCTGGCGCTGTTGTCGGAGCCGATCTTGGCGCAGCTCCGCGCGCGCGGGTTGCAGGTGGAGTCGCTGCGCTTCCGCGTCGGGCACGTCGCGGCGCCGGATCGGCCGCCGATGCGCGACGAGGTCCGCACCGCGCCGCCGGATGCGCCGCTGCCGCCCGAGGTGCGCGCCGAGCTGGCGCGCGTCACCGATGCGGAGCTGCGCGAGGCGATCGCGCACGCGGCCGCGAAGAACCTCGGCTGGCAGATGGAGATGGCCGCGCCGAAGAAGGGCGCGAAGGCGCGTCGGCCGAGCGAGAGATCGAAGATCGCGACGTTGCCGCGGGACGCGAAGCCGAGCGACGACGACGTTACTTCAGCGCCATCTGACGCTCGAGGCCCTCGATCCGCTGGAACAGGAAGCGGTCCGCCGGGCCGAGGGTCGAGGCCATTTCCCGGAGCGTCTCGAGGTAAGCCCTGATGCCGCCGAGCTCGGGGCTCTTCACCTTGCGCACGCCGGCGTAGAGCTCGTCGATGACGGGCGCGGGCAGGACGCGGCGCTGCCGGCGGAAGAGCTCGAAGGCGTAGTCGGCCCAGCTCGTCTTGCCGGTCGCGGAGGCGAGGCGCGCGGCGTAGCGGGCGGCGGGCTCGCAGACGCTGGGATCGAGCGTCTGCCCTTCACGCGCGCGGCTCATCACGTCGTTGAGGAGGACGAGGAGGATGCGCTCGGCGTCCTCGGCCTTGCCCATGGCCAGCGCTTTGTCGGCGACGCCGCCGAGGAGCTGGAAGGATTGGACGCTGCGCGAGGCTTCGTTCGTCGGGGGATCGGCGACGGCTGCGCCGGCCGGACGGGCGGCGGCGGGGGCCGCGGAGGCGCTGCCGGAGGTCTCGGGGGCGACGGCGTTGCGCAGATCGACGACGTAGGCGGCGCCGAGGGTCTGCGTGGCGCGGCGATACACCTCTTCACCGCCGGTCTGCGCGGTGGGGTGCGCGTCGGCCGCGAGGTGGAGCACCATCTCCTGGCTGCCGATGCTGACCTTGTCGCCGGCCGAGAGCTCGCGCTCGCCGTTGATCTTCACGCCGTTGACGAGGACGCCGTTGCGGCTCCCGAGGTCCTGCACGCTGACGCCGTCGCGGCGCACCTTGAGCACGGCGTGACGACGGGACACGAGCGGATCGTCGAGCGAGAGCTGGCACTCGGTGCTCCGACCCACGACGAACTCCCCGAGCGGCAGCTCGAGATCGTGGGCCTGGTAGCGCAGTCGGAAAGCCATGTCGTCGCCGTCTCTTCCTCAGTGCACCATCGTACGCACGATCGGGCCTACGGTGCCCAGCGCTCGAAGCTCTCGATGCGCTGCTGCACGAAGCGCTCCGCGGGACCGAGGCCGCTCGAGATCTGCTTGAGGCAGGTGGTGTAGGCGCGCAGCACGGCTTTGTCGGTAGTTTTTACTTTCCGCACCGCGGCGTAAAGCTCATCCACGAGCCGAGCCGGCAGGACGGAGCTACGCAACGTGTAGAGCTGGAAAACGTAGTCTATCCAGGCTCCGCGGCCGGTCCCGGCGGCGAGGCGCAAAGCATAGGTCGCCGCGCGCTCGGCCAGCTCCCCGTCGACCTCACCCTTGCCCGCTCGGGTCAACACCTCGGACAAAGTGCGCTGGATGATGCGCTCGGCCTCGTCCGCGCGGCCGAGGGCGAGGGCCTTGTCGGCCACGCTGCCAATGATGGTAAGCCCAGTGACCATTTTCCCGACGCCGCCGGCACCGAGGGGGACGCCGGCGATGGTGGTGGAGTCCTCCGGATCGTCGGGCTCGAAGGGGCGGAGCGGGGTGTCGACGACGGGCGTCGGCACCGTGGGTGGCAAAACGCTCTGCGAGCTGGGCATGGCGGCCTCGGCCGCTTCGGCGGCGGCGAGGGCGACGTCGAGCGTGGGGATGTACTGCATCGTCACGCGGTTCGCGCGGGGCGCGGAGCCGTCGATGTCGCCCACGTGATAGAAGCAGATGTCCTGCGAGCCGATGCGGATCAGGTCGCCGTCGTGGAGGGGCGCCGGCTTGACGATGCGCACGCCGTTGAGGAAGACGCCGTTACGGCTGCCCAAATCCTCCAAGACCGACGTGCCATCGTCCGCAACGCGGATCGCCGCGTGTCGACGCGAGACCAATACGTCATCGAGCGCGAGCTGACAGTCCGCCCCTCGGCCAATGAGGAACGTGCCTGCCGGCATCGCGATGTCGTGCAGCTGATGCTGCAAGCGAGCCGCCATGGGCGACCCATACCAATCGCGAAAGCGGGCGTCAAAAGCCGGTTTTCACGAACGGCCGGCGCCGGGTCAGCGATGCGCCGAGAGGACACGAAGGAGGTAGAACACCGTCCGCGGGTGTGCGACGAGACCGTAGATTTTTAGGTCGCCGCGGGCCACGAGCGCGAGGAGGTGCTGCCAGGTCTCGCGCCCCTCGCGGGTGAGCGGGCCCGCCAACGGCAGGCGGAAGAAGCGCGTGAGCGGGAAGTCCGTGAGCCTCCGCAAAGCCTCCGCGTCGCCGCAGAAGGTCACCGAGGGGATGCCGACGCTGCCGTCGTGGATGGTGAGGCGACCGTGATCGAAGCGGAGGGTGAACGACTCGGCCCGATCCTGCGCCACCATCAAGATCGAGGCGCGCAGCGCGCGGAAGTCGGCGATCTTGCGCGGCGAGCGGTCCATGTTGTCGCGCATGCGCTCGGCGAGCTCGACGGCGAGCGCGTTCTCTTCGGCGCCGGGCGCGAGATCGATGATGGGCTCCATCATGGTGTCTGCTCAGCTGTGATCGAGGATGGACCGCGCGCTCCGCGTATGGCGACGGAGGCGCGAAGAGAGCGGTAATCCGGCGCTTCCGCGGCGGCAAGGCGCGCGCATGCGCGGGACGAGGGCGCGCTGAAGCAGCTCGGCCCAACGAGGATGAAGAGCGATCGGGCAGCGGCGTGCCACCCGATCGCCCGCGGCCTCAGGATCTCAGGCCTTGCCGAGCTTCGCCTTCACGCGTGCATCGGCGTCGCCGACGTTCTTCGACTGCTCGTCGCGGAACGCTTCGAGGCGCGCGGCCAGCTCCTTGTCGGTCGACGCGAGGATCGCCGCCGCGAAGAAGCCCGCGTTGCGCGCGCCGCCGATGCCGACCGACGCGATGGGCACGCCGCCGGGCATCTGCACCGCGGAGAGCAGCGCGTCCACGCCGCCGAGCGTGCCGATCGCGATCGGCACCGCGACCACCGGCAACGTCGTGTGCGCCGCCAGCACGCCGGCGAGGTGCGCCGCGCCCCCGGCGGCCGCGAGGATCACGCCGTAGCCTTTTTCCCGAGCCGATCGCGCGATCGCCATGACCCGCTCGGGAGAGCGGTGCGCCGAGGCGACCGTCACTTCGTAACCCACACCGAGGCTGTCCAGCACCTTCCAGGCCGGCGAGCACTGGTCGAAATCGCTGTCCGAGCCCATCACCACGAGAACCGAGAGCGCCATCGTCATCCCTCATTCATGCGCGCGGGACACCAATATCCCGACGGTAGTGCATTCCTTCGAACACGATCTCTTCCGCCGCGCGGTACGCACGGGCGCGCGCGTCCGCGAGCGACGAGCCGGTCGCCGTCACCGCGAGCACGCGGCCACCGGCGGTGACCACGGCGGAGCCTTTGTCCGTCGTGCCGGCGTGGTGGACGACGACGCCGTCCACGCGCTCGGCGCGATCGATGCCGGTGATCGGATCACCCGATCGCGGCGCGGCCGGATATCCGCCCGCGGCGAGCACGAGCGCCATCGCGTGACGGCCCGGCGGGATGGCCACCGTGGCCGGATCGAGCGCGCCGCGGGCCGCCGACGCGAGCAGCGCGCCGACATCGCCGTCGAGCAACGCGAGCAGGACCTCGCACTCCGGATCGCCGAAGCGAACGTTGTGCTCCAAGAGGAAGGGCTCGCCGGACGGCGTGATCATGAGCCCCGCGAAGAGGACGCCGCGGAACGCGCGGCCTTCGGCGGCCATGCCTTCGATGGTCGGCCGGAGGATGGTGCGCTCCACGCGCGCGAGCAAGTCGGGCGTGAGCACGCCGTCCGAGACCGGCGCGAAGGCGCCCATGCCGCCGGTGTTGGGGCCGGTGTCGCCGTCGCCCACGCGCTTGTGATCGCGCGCGGGCGGCAGCACGAGGAGGCGCGTGCCGTCGGTGATCGCGAGCACGCTCGCCTCCACGCCGGGGATGACGTCCTCGATCACCACCGTCGCGCCGGCCTCGCCGAAGCGCTTCTCCACGAGCATGGCGCGCGCCGCTTCGAGCGCCTCGGCGGCCGTCTCGGCGACGACGACGCCCTTGCCCGCGCAGAGGCCGTCCGCCTTCACCACGATGGGCGCGCCGCGACGGCGAATGGCGGCCTCGGCCTCGGCATACGAGGTGGCGATCACGTACGGCGCGGTGGGGATGCCGTGACGGGTGACGAAGCGCTTGAGAAAAGCCTTCGATCCTTCGAGCATCGCGGCCTCGCGACGCGGGCCGAAGACGGCGATGCCCGCTGCCTCCAGCGCGTCGGCGGCACCGGCGACGAGCGGTGCCTCGGGGCCGATGACCACGAGATCGGCGCGTTCGCGGCGCGCGAGATCGACGATGGCATTGGGATCGGCGGCAGCGGCGAGCGCGGCGCGACGGATGGGGGTCACGCCTGGGCGTGCGTCGACGGTGCCGGCGTTGCCGGGCGCGACGATCACCTCGGCCACCGACGCCGAGCGCGCGAGAGCACGGGCGAGCGCGTGCTCGCGTGCTCCCGAGCCGATGACGAGCACGCGGCTCCCGCTGGGGGGCACGGCACCGCCGGCAGGACCGTTCCTCTCTGCTGCCACGCCCCGCCGCTAACACGCTCGCGACGGGCGCGCGATGGGAAAAGGCAGCACCGGCCGACCGCCCGGCGGCGCGAGCATGATAGAACGGCGCGCGAGCCGGACCGGAAACGGACCGGGCGAGCGCGGCGCGCGAAGCGAACGCGGGCGTGCCCGCCCCTACCGCGGCGATGCGGATCGATGGATCGGCGACACGAGGTCGTGCGACCTTCGACACACGCGCGGCACGGAGGGGGATCGGGCCGGCGGAGGCGAGGAGACATGCAGCACCGAGCATCGTGGGACGAGTACTTCATGCGCATCGCCGAGGAGGTCGCCTCGCGGGCGACCTGCGATCGCAAGCACGTGGGCGCCGTGATCGTGCGCGACAAGAGCATCCTCGCGACGGGCTACAACGGCTCGATCCGAGGCCTCCCACACTGCAACGAGGACGGCCACCTGATGGAGGATGGGCACTGCGTGCGCACCATCCACGCCGAGGCCAACGCGGTGATCCAGGCCGCGCGCAACGGCGTGCGCATCGACGGCGCGACCATCTACGTGACCGCGTCGCCGTGCTGGGGCTGCTTCAAGATCATCGCCAACGCCGGGCTCCAGCGCATCGTGTTCGGCGAGTTCTATCGCGACGAGCGCATCTTCCGCTTCGCGACGGAGCTCGGGATCGAGCTGTCGCCGCTCAAGCCCGAGACCACGCCCACGCAGGGTTGAGCGTCCGTGCACGGGGGAGCGGCCTCGATGCCGACGCGATCGATCGGCGCCCGCTCCCTCGCGTGAGACTCGATCGCAGCACGCGCAACGCGCGCATCAGTCCGGAGCGCGCCCGAGCTCGGCATCGGCGCTCGCTATCGTGTGCGGCTCGATGGCAGCACGCGCATCAGCGCGGAACGCAGCGAGCTCAGCGCGGGCTCGTCCCAGATTTGGGACCGCTTACGGTCATCGCGCTCAGGGCCGGCTCGTCCGGCCCGGGGTTTGGGGCCGCTTGCGGCCCCATCGTGACTCGAGCCACAAAAAGTAAGTGGGCCCACCACACTCGCTTTCCGCTACCGTTGCTACCTTCCGGTCCTGGCGGGGTTCACAGCGCGCTGTCGGCAGACCCACATGGCTGACGAGCTATTCGCTCGACGCAGGGACTACGTAGCCCACTCACGCGTCGTTGTCGAGCGCTCGATGCAGAGGACGGACGATCGGCACGGCACGAGCAATCTTGCCGATTGCTTGTCTTCCCCGACGCCGCCCGTACGCTTGGGACATCGTGGATCCGCTCGCGGAAAATGGCGACGGTCGCCGCTGGCCGCAGATTGTAGCGTTCGTCGCGTCCGCGGGGGCGGCCGCAGCTTTGTTGCGGCTCGCCTGGGTGAGGCCGCTGCTCGTGTCGGCGCTGCTCGGCGGTGCGCTCGCGTTCGTGCTGTCGCGGTGGCTCGCGCGGCGGCGGCTCCGCAAGGTGCTCCTGTCGGGGGACGTGCATTCGGTGTTGGAGCGCTGGTCGCCGTCGCTCGATCGCATTCCGCATCCGGCGACCATGGGGCCGCTCATGACGGCGACCGCGTTCGCCGCATATGGACGCGTCGATGAAGCGCGCGCGGCGCTCGCCGTCGCGGAGCGCGGGCCGGCGTGGGAGGCCGCGCTGGAGCATCGGCTCTTCCTCGACGCGATGTTGTTGACCTTCGAGGGCGATCGCGACGGCGCGCTCGAGCAGGCCGGCCGCCTCCTGCGCCTCCCGCTGCCGCTCGCCGCGCCTGCATTGCAAGGGCGCGTGCGCATGCTGCGCGTCGCCGTGGCCGCGCTGGCGCGGGCCTTCGCACACCGGAGCCAGCCGGGTGATGGCCGGATCCTCGAAGAGGCCAGCGAGACGAGCCCGCTCGTGTTCTGGGCCATGCGCTACGCCGCGGCCGTGGTGGCCATCGATCAGGCCGAGTGGACCCGCGCGCGCCAGCTCCTCGCGGGCGCGCCGACGTGGCCGGCGGAGTCCACGTTCCGCGCCTTCCACGACGAGATCTTGCAGCAGATCCCGGCGCATTGAATCGCCTCGCCCGCGCCCTGCCCGCCCTCGCGCTGGCCGCCGCGTGCGCATCGCCGGCACCTCCCAAGCCCATCGCGGCGCCCGCAATCACCACTGCTGCGCCCATCACGCCGCGCGTCTTTCGCTACGACGTGACCTCGACGCGAGAAGGGGACTCGCTCGCCGTCGACGCGGTCCTCTTTGCACCGAGCGGCGGCGACTTCTCGCTGGAGCGAGGCGCGCCCTTCGCTTCGGCGATGGAGGTCTCGACGGGCGGCGCGTTTCAAGCGCTCCCGGCGCATCGCGACGGTGACGACACCGTCTTCCGAATCCCGCCCTGCCCGCTCGATGGATGTCGGATCCGCTATCGCTTCGCGCTCGCCGAGGCCGCGCGCCGCACGGGGGACATCGGGTGCGCGGACACCGTCTCCGGCGGCATCCTCACGTCGCCGAGCGCGTGGCTCCTCCATCCCGTCGATGCCGATGCTGGGCAGCCGTTCGAGCTTCGCGTCGTCACGCCGCCGGGCACCACGTTCGTGAGCGGCCTGCTCCCCGCGGGTGATGGGCCTTTCGCGCTGCCGCCCGCCGTCTACCGCGCCGATGTCGCCGATCTCGCGAACCCCGCGTGGGCCGCGATCGGGTCGCTGCATTTGCTCCGCGTGATCGTTGGAGCTCAAACGATCGACGCCGCCGTCCTGCCCGGCCCGCTCGCCGCGCAGGACGACATGCTCCGGGCGTGGATCGACGACGCCGCGCGTGCCGTGCAGGATTACTATGGACGCGCGTCGCTCCGGCGCGTGCAGGTGGTGATCGTACCCGGGCGCGCCACGGGCATGAGCTTCGGGCGTACGCTCGGTAACGGCGGCGCGACCATCATCGCGCACGTGGGCGCGGGCAGCGCGCTCGCCGATCTCACCTCCGGTTGGGAGCTGATCCACGAGCTGCTCCATGTCTCCTTCCCCAAGCTCTCGCGCGAGCACGCGTGGCTCGAGGAAGGCATGGCCACCTATGTCGAGCCGCTCCTCCGCGCGCGTCGAGGCACGATCACCGCGGCCGAAGCCTTCGCCCGCTTCCAGCAGCGCATGCCCTTCGGCCTGCCGGTGGCTGGTGACCAAGGCCTCGATCACACGCACACCTGGGGCCGCACGTACTGGGGCGGCGCCATCTTCTGCCTCCTCGCGGACATCGAGATCCGCGAGCGCACCGGCGGCCGTCGATCGCTCGACGATGCCTTGCGCGCGGTGCTGGCGCAGGGTGGGAACGTCGCGGAGCGCTGGGAGATCGAGCGCGTGCTCGCGGTCGGCGACGAGGCCACGGGTGTGCCCGTGTTGCAGAAGCTCTACGCGCAGATGAAGGACGCGCCCGCGCCGGTGGATCTCGTAGCCCTGTGGCGGCGCCTCGGGGTGGTGCCGAAGCTCGACGGCGTCACGTTCGACGATCGCGCCGAGCTCGCTTGGATCCGCCGCGCCATGGTGGCCGGTCGCTGAGCATCGCCGGATCGACCCAATGGCGCTAACCTCGCGCCGTGGCCGCCGTCGTCCGAACGTTCGAAGAAGCCGGGCAGCGCCTCGTCCTGCGCGATCTCGGCACGCATCACGAGCTCCTCTTGGGCCAGGTGCCCATCCTCTCCAGCGCGGCGCTCGCGACCGAGCGAGCGTTCGGCGAGCTGTGCGCGGAGCTCGCCGGCCCCGGCGTGAAGCGCGTCCTCATCGGCGGCCTCGGTTTCGGCGCCACGCTTTCGGGCGCGCTCGCCGTGAGCGGGCCGGACGCCGAAATCATCGTGGTGGAGAAGCTCACGACGGTCGTCACGCTGCTCCGCGGCGATCTCGCCTCCCTCGCGCCCGGGGTCCTCGACGATCCGCGCGTCCGCTTGGTGCAGGACGACGTCGCCGACGTCATCGCGCGCGAGCGCGGGCTCGACGTCATCCTGCTCGACGTCGACAACGGGCCCGGCTGGGCCTCGTTTCGGACCAACGCGCGCATCTACGCGCCCGACGGCCTGCGCCGCGCCCACGAAGCGCTGCGTCCAGGCGGCGCGCTCGCGGTGTGGAGCGGCTACCCGGCCGAGCCTTTCACCGGCCAGCTCCGGCGCGCCGGCTTTCAGCCCAGCGTCATCCCCATGCGTGAGCGTGGCGTGGTGCGCGCGCGGGCCTACGTCGGCAAGACGCCCGCGTGATCGGGGCGAACGCAGGCCCGATGCCTACCCGATCACCGGAGGATCATTCCCCTCGGCAGGTGGTGTTGCTCCGGAAGTGCGCGCGGCCGGTGGACGCATCGGCGAGGTAGAAGTTGCAGCTCGCGAGCACCATCCTCGCCGCCGGCTGGTTCTTGGTGTCGTTCGCGGTCGTGTCGCTCGCCCACAGGGCGGTGCCGCCGGCGTCGTAGATCACGAGGTTGCCATCGCTCTGCATGCACACCGAGCGGCCGACGCCGTCGGTGTCCGTGGCCCACGGCGCCTTGCGCGGCGTGATCGTGTTGTCGTAGACGACGAGGTTGCCGTCGCTCTGCCACTCGAGCGTGGCCTGCTTCGTCGAGAGCAACGTCTGCGGCTGGCTCGTGGTCAGGCAGAAGCCGGAGCCCACGTCCTTCGTGGCGATCTCCGGGTCGAGGCTCGGCGCGCAGCTCCAGGCCGTGCAGGCGGGCGTCTCCCAGAGATGCTGCCCGCCGGCCGTGGTGGAGAGGAGCCGATCGCCTTCGAGCACCAGATGGCCGCCGAGGCCGACGTAGACACTGGACGACCAGACGGCGTCGGTCGCCGAGTAGATGACGAGGTTGCCGTCGTCCTGGTTGCAGAGCCACTTGCCGGCGCCGCTCGTGCCCGATGACCAGATCTCCGAGCCGTCCCGGGAAATGGAGAGGCTGCCGTTGCTCTTCCAGTCGAGCTGGGCCTTGTCGTTCTCGAGCAGCGTCGTCGCTTGGCTCGTGTCGTAGCAGAAGCGGGCGTCGAGCTGGGCGCGGTGGTTCGGATCGGTCGCCGTGCTCCACAGCACGGTGGCGTCGCTGTCGACGAGGTAGACCATCTTGCCGATGAGCACGAGCTTGGCGCCGCCCTTGTCGTACGTGCCCGTCGACCACAGGGCCACGCCGTTCAGGTCGTAGAGCACGAGGTTGCCGTCGACCTGGAAGGTCGCCGTGCGGATGGCGTTGCCGGGGGCGATAGCCGTCCTCCAGATTTGCGCGTTGCCCTTCGTCTTGTCGCGCAGGGAGAGGTTCTGGCCATCCCAGACGAGCTTCGCCTCCGCGTTCTCCAGCAGCGTCTGCGCCGCCACGATGGGCGTGAAGAAGCCCGTCTCTTGCGTCTTGCCGGCGCAGTCGGACGCGCACGTGTGCGTCTCGCCGATCGAGCAGACTCCATCGCCGCAGGAGGCGAAGTCGGCCGCGGCGATCTTCCTGAAGTTCTCGTAGCCCTCGAAGAAGCTCCCGCCGAGCAGGGTGTCGCGATCGGCCATCATCATGCGATGGCGCTTGATCGTGGCCTCCATCTCGGACTTCGCGGCGAGCGTCGTGTCGTAGTGCCAGGTGCTCGAGCTCGCGCACCGGTACGCATAGTAGGAGGGGCCACAGGTCGAGCCGCCGGGGCGGCTGAAGCAATAGGCCACGTCGCCGTCGTATGCGTTGGGTGCGGCGTAGTTGTTCCTCCCGCAGTCGGGCAGGTAGGTCTGGTGATCCGTATTCGTGGGGGGCATGCCGACGCTCACCGATCCGTACCGGGAGTCGAACGCGTCGTTCATCTGATCGAGGTGGCTCACGATGTCGCCCGCCGCGCTGGCGATGGCGTTGAGCCGCGCCGTGAGCGTGCTGCTCCCGGACGTCCCTTGCAGGTACCAGATGTCGTGCTGCTCCTTCAGGAAGGCGAGGTAGATCGACGAGACGATGGCGTACGTCGCCGTGCCTCCGAGGCCCTCGGAGGCGAAGTTGTTGCGCAGCTCGTCCGCCTGTTGCCAGATCTCCTCCGCGTCGTCCTCCGCGCGCTCGAGGTCGGTGGGGGTGGTGCCCCGGTGGTAGATGGCGACGAGATCGATCAGCGTCTTGGTGTCGTTCTGATATTGCGTGTCGACCTGGCTCGCGAGGATGTTCTTGATGTCGTTGAGGCTCTGCTGGGACAAGGTCGCGGTGCTCGTGCTCGACGAGCTCGTGCCGAAGAAGTACGCGAGCGCGTAGTCGGCGCCGTAGCCAAAGGCGTAGCTGACCGCGAGGTCGACGAAGGTCGAGCCGACCTCCTGGGTCGTCATCGCCCTGGCGTCGCCCGGCGTGGCGGCTGTGAGGGCGAGCGCGGCGGCAGCGGGGACGAGGGTGCGAATGGAGCGGCGAATCGTTTTCATGGCTGCACGAGTCCTTCGGTGGAGTGCGTTCCGCCCTCGCTTGGGCGTGCTCGACCCTCGAGCAACCGCCATACCGATCACGCCATCGCTGCGAAGCACGCAAAACCACGCTGCGCAGCGCTCGATTGGACATGGCCTCGTTCCGTTGGACATCCTCACGATGTCCAGATGGACGAAGCCAGCCGCGTCGCAGGCCCGAAACGAGATGTTCTCGATCAGCCCCTCGCAGGAGACACCTCCGACGCGGAGCACGTGGCGACCGTGAGGAGAGCGACGCGCGACATCGCGACCGCGCGCCGATCCGCGCGCCGGCTCGAAGCCCTTCTCGCGCTCGCCGTCGCGCTGCTCGGTTGCAGCGCAGCGAAGCCGGCGCCTTCAGTGCCTTCCGCAACGCCCTCACCGGCCCTCGACGCACCTGCGGAGGGCCCCCGACGTACGCCGTCGACCTTCCTGTCCGTGTTCGGTCTCTCGGTTCCGGGAGCGCTCGGTGCGCGCTGGGGGGACGACGCCGAGGCGACTGCGGCTCGGCTCGGCGCGCCCTGCCGCGCATGGTCCCCGTGGCGGAGCGCGACGGGGTTCGAGGTCTGCGAGAACCTCGACGCGCGGGTGAGCGTGTACGGCGGCCAGGCCCACCTGCGCTACTACCGTCGCGGGCCGCGCCTCGAGGGCATGGCGATCCGCTTCGTCCACGCGCGCTGGCCTGCCCTCCGCGCGGCGGCGCTCGCGGATCTGCCGCTGTCCGGCGCGGCGGCGGACGCGGGCGCGCCCTACGAGATCTTCTTCGACGACTCGCTGGTGCGCGTGGAGCCGGAGCCCTCCGACGACGGCTTCACGATCGTCGTGGCGGGGCCGGATTTCGGAAAGGCGTACGCGGCGCAGCTGCTCGGCGATGGTCTCGGCGGGCTCTTCCGCACGCGCTGAGCCCGCCCGCTCACGGCGAGCGCACGCCCATGCAGAAGTCGACGAGCGGCTTGGTGACGCGCGGGTGATCCCCGCCGCCCTGACACGACATCGAGCCGACGCAGCAGCTCACCGACACGCGGCCGTGCATCGACCGCATCACCACGACGTAGCCGTCGGGCCGCACGTGGCGCTCGAGCATCGTCGCGATGCCCGGCGCGGCGGCGTCGTAGCCGGCGAGATCCTTGCAGCCTTCGGCCTCGCCGGTGGCGGGGAAGAAGCACTGCATGTTCTCGACGCCCTCGGCCTCGTCCGCGATGCGGAGCATGCGCAGCGAGCGCTCGCGCCCATCGCGCCCCGTCTCGACCGCGGTGTCGGGACGCACCGACAGAAAGCCGGGATGCACGGTCACGAGCGGGATGTGGAACGGCCTCAAATCCAGCACGCGCGGCGCGGTCGCTTTGACAGCAGCCGCGTCCGTGTGCGGCTTCGCGCTTCCCGCGATGGGCTGCGCGGTCGCTGCGCTGGGCTCACCTGCGGCCGATGCATGCGCCTCGGCGCGCGCGACGGTGGATGGCGGCGCCGTCGTGCTGGGCCCGCAGCCGAACAGCGCCGCGCCGACGAGCGGCGCGGCCTTCATCCCCATCCGCGTTCGCGAGGCGCGGCTCACGGCCAGGCGATCTGCATCCACCGCACGCGCCCCGTCCCGCTCACGGCGTCGTCTGCGAAGAACAGCGACGTCGCGCTCGGCCCGGCGAACACGGGGGACACGTCCTGGTTGGCGCCGCCGGTGAGGGCCGCGATGGTCTTCACCGGGCCGGCAGTCGAGCCCGGCGTCAGCTCGAACGCGCCGAGGACCAGCGCTTCGCCGACCGCCGTGGTGATCACGCCGCGACACGCTTTCGCGGTGCATCCGAGGGTCGTCGAGGTCACCGTCCCCTGCCCGTCCGCGGGGCGCACGAGCTGCGGCGCGCCCACGGGCATGCCCTTCTCGTCGAGCTCGGCGATGCGCACGCCGGCGCCTTCGTCGCCGCGCTTGCCGGCCTCGCCTTCCTCGATCCACGCCACCACGAAGCCCTTCGCGGTGGGCAGGATCTGCGGCGTGCGCGAGTGCGTCGCCGACGCGAAGAGGCGCGTCTCCGGCCCCGTCTTCTTCAGCGTCGCGGCGTCGAGGCGCGCGACGTAGATGTCGCCGCTCCCTTCGTCGGGTTTGGCGCGACCGTCGGACCACACGAG
Organism: Minicystis rosea; assembly: GCA_001931535.1. Lineage (GTDB taxonomy): Bacteria > Myxococcota_A > Polyangia > Polyangiales > Polyangiaceae > Minicystis > Minicystis rosea. The sequence goes on along the minus strand of CP016211.1, from coordinate 11,448,779 downwards.
GAACACGTCCTTCCCGCGCACCGCGATCTGTACCTCGGACGCGTCGCCCACGGCCTCGGTGATGCGCTTGTCGGGCACCACCTTGGTCAGCGATCGATCGAGCTTGGCCACGTAGACTTCGGCGTTGCCGTCGCGCGTGTCGACCCAAGCCGTGATCCATCCATCGCCCGCCGCGCTCTCGCCGCCGGCGTAGGCGATGGCGACGTCGGAGGCCTCCGAGCTCGGCGCGCCCTTCTTCTTGCCCTTGCGCGAGATGACGGTGACGCCCTTTTCCCCGAGCTTTTCGCCGTCGGGGCCGAGCTTGGTGACGAACACCTGCGGCTCGCCGCGCACGCGCGCCACCCAGGCCGCGGCCGTCTCGGACTTCTTCCCGTCGCGTCCCGGCGCCGGCGCGAGCGCGACGCCGCCGATGCTCACCGCCTTGTTCGTGATCGTCACCGGCTTGCCGGGCGCGCCGTCGGCGCCGATGGGACGCACGCTCAGCGTGGCCGCGGGGCCGTCCTCGTTGGCCGGCTTGGCGCGCTTGCCGCGCCGCGCGCCCGCGGCCTCGATCACGTACGTCACCCACGCCGCGAGCGTGCCGCCGCCCGGCAGATCGGCGGCCGTCACCTTGGCCAGGTGATCGCCGTCGAAGAGCGCGTTCACGCTCGCCGCGCGCGGCGGCGCCTCGTCGGGCTCGCGGTAGGCGGGCGCCTTCCACGGCGACTGGCGCTTCGGCAGCGAGATGAGCGCGAGCGGCGCGGGCACGGCCGGCGCCTCCGGACCTTTGGCCGGCGTCACCGCCGCCATCCCGATGGCGGTGCACTGCCCGCCGCCGCACGTGAGCGTGCGCGTGATGTACGGCACTCCATCCGTCTCGGCGAAGGGCGCCGCGCGCACCGGCTCGGCCGCGAGCACGCTCAGATCCGGGCCGAACCGCACGTACGAAGCCCACACCGGATCGCCCTTCACCCCGAGCTGCGGTCGCGCGGCGACGCCCTCGGGCAGCTCGTGCACGGGCGCGAGCGTCACCGCCGCGAAACCCTCGCCGTCGGGCACGATGTCCGGCGGCCCGCTCGCGCTGAACACGAGCGCGCCCCGCTCCTTGCCGAGCGCGCCGTCGGGCCCGACCGTCGCGAGATGAATGAGCCGTCCATCGCGCGGCGCGCGCAGTTGATCTTCCCACGCGAGCAGCGCCCGCTTGCTGCGCGGCGTGGCCGGCGCCCACCCTTCGGCCACGAGCGACACCAGCGCCTGCTCACCGAACGGTGCCGTCGCGCGATGCGGCGCCGCAGCGATCTTCCCGCCCGGCTCCACGACCGCGAGGTACACGGAAGCATCGATGTTGCGCTCGTCGGTCCACGCGAGGACGTACTTGCCTCCGACCTCGGCGACCGTGACGTCGAGCTGCGCCGTCGGATCCGCGCTCACCACCACCGGCGCGGCGGCCTTGCCCTTGTCGTCGATCTCGGTGAAGAGCACCTTCCCGAGCTTCGTTCCCCGCGCCGAAGCCTCTTCGGCCGTCTTCGCCGGCTTGCGCTTCTTCGCGGCCACGGGCGCGGCAGCGTCGCTCGTCACCATCGCCAGCGCGGCGCCGCGCTCCGTCGGCTCGGCCTCCCAACCGACCACGCCCTGCGCCACCGCCGACGCGGCCCCGAGCGACTTGCCCACGTCGCTCACCGGCGCGACGAACACGTCGGAGCGATCGTCCCGCGGCACTTCCCACACGAGGAGCGCGCCCTTCTTGTTGGGCAGCACGTCGATCCACGTGACGTCGTCGGTCACCTGCGTGACGAGCGCCGGCTCTCCCTTCGCCTTGCCTTCGGCGTCGAGCGCCATGACCTTGATGGCGTTGTTCTTGGCGACGCGCTCCGTCCAGACCGCGAGATAGCCATCGCCCACCGCCTTGAGCGACGCCATCGTCGGATCCGACCCCATGGTCGCGACCTCGCGTGTCTCGGCCGACTTGGGCGCTCCATCCGCGCCGGCCGCGCGCGAGATCCAGCGCCCCTTGGAGGCATAGAGCAGGAGCCCGTCTTCCCCGCGCCGCGCGAAATACGGCGCCGCATTCTCGTCATCGAGCTTGGTCAGCACGTTCGCCGGCAGCATCGGCGGCCCGACCGGCGCGGCCTCGGCCTTCGGCGGCGGAGGCGGGGGCGGTGCTTCCGGAACGTTCGCCTCCGGCTTCGGCGTGCCTCCACAGGCAATCACCGTCCCGGCGAGGATCGCGGCGACGAGGCTGATCTTGGGGGTGAGACGCATGGCGGGGGGACCATGCCAGAACGGGAAGGGCCCGGCCATCTTCCGAAAGCAGAGATTGCAACGGGGGACAGTCTGTCAGTCGGGAGCCTTCGGGGGGCACGATTTGTCACTCGTGTTCTCGATGGATCTTTGCAATCGAACAGCCATCGATGGACTCGCGTGCTGGGGTATTGGGCAAGCGAGGAGCGCGAAGCTCCGGTGTGAAGGAGAGCTCGATGGGAGGTGTCACGAGCACACGAGTGGAGAGAAGAATTTCAACGCAAAGGCGCAAAGACGCAGAGACGCAAAAAGGCGCAGAGGAAGATTCTGAATGGGTGTGGCGAGAGGCAGTGTCGGAGTGGATCGCGCATGCCCGGATCGTGACATCCCGGCCCGCGCGATGTGCCCCCGGTCACCTTCGAACGCGCGTTTCATCTTGCTCCCCAAGAGCCCGCCCGCCTACGCTCTCTTCGTTTCAAATAGTCGAGCCCCCGTACGCCTGGCAGCGTCCGAGGGCCCTGGCCCGCAATCCGTCAGACCCGGAGTACGAGTTGCATGAAAGCGTTCCATACGTCCGCTCGCGCGGCAATCATCGCCGCACGCCCTGGGAGCCCCTTTCGCAAAGGTGGTGCCCAGTGAGCCAATTACCCTTCGATCCGAGCGATCCCGAGGCCCTGCGCCGCTGGCTCGTGGAGCTGAACGTCGCCTTGGACGACGTGGGCGCCATCGCCGAGGACATGCTCCGCCCCACCCGCAAGCGCGAGCTGGGGCCGGTCAAGCATCGAGAGCTTTACGAAGATGGTTGGGGGAAGATTATGAGTTTGCTCGGCCGCTCGGCGCCGCCGCCAGGCGCCCCCGACAGCAACGATAGCGACAAGCACTGACGGCCTCGCTCCCGGCGACTGCCCACCGCATTCCCGTCCACGCCTCGGTGGCCATGAGGGCCGCCGGCCCATCGCTCGGCGCTGCCGCGCCCTTTCCCCTTCCTGCAACGCCGGTCTCCGCTGTCGCCGCGGGGCGTGGCTCCGCCGCCGCGCCGCCCTTCCTCCATGCCGCACCGAGCCTCACCATCGCCGCGCAGCTTCATCGCGTCGCCGGCCGATGGTCATCGAGGCAGGTCCGCTCGCCGCGCATGCCATGCGGTGGGCCCGCGTTGCCGTGCTTCTCTTTCGGCGCGCAGGCTCGGGCCTTCCGCGCGCCGCGCGATCGCAAAGGCGCGAGCAGCTTCGCGGATGCCTGCCGTGGCGCTACCTGTGCCTGCCTGGGCGCTACCTGTGCCTGCCTGGGCGCTACCTGTGCCTGCCTGGGCGCTCGGTGTGCGCGCGGGGGCGGTTGGGGCGAGCAGGATTCCGTCGCTCCAATACGGATGCGTCCTCGGCGTCTGAGCGTTGCAGGCACCGAAAGGAGGGCACCATGCCCATCGATCTCTCGATCATCGCCCCCGAAGCGCGAGCCCGTTACATCCAGATAGGCCGCCAGTGGGGCTCCCGCGACACGCTCGCGCAGGCCAACCAGACGCTCAAGGGTTGCGCGCAGTACGGCGATGTCATCGCCAAGCACGGGTTTGCGACCAAAGACGTGCAGCGCCTGCAAGATGCGCGGGACGCGCTGATCGCCGCCGGCATCGATCGCGCCGACGCGCTCGGCGAACGGAAGGTCACGAGCCGGACCTATTTGGAGTGCCTCGCGGCGGGCCGTGCGGCGCGCGATTCGGCGCGGGCCATCCTCGGGCAGACACGATCCTCGCTGCACGAGAGCGCGAGCACGAGCGCGCGGGCGGGCGTGAAGATCATCGACACGGCGATGGCCCAGACGCGCGTCGCGGACGACGACGCGGAGAGGCTCGCCACGCAGCTCGACATGCTCCGCGGCGCGCTCTCCGACGGGAACGTGGCTCCGGAAGCCGGCGAGCGCGGTGGGAGCGAGGCCATCGTGGATCTGCAGAGCGCCGCCGCCGCCCTGCGCAACGCCGACGCAGAGCGCGCGGGCGCGGCTGGGACGCTGGCCGAGACCGAGCAGCTCGATCTCCTCGACGGCATCATCGTCACGCTCGCGCGCGGCGCCTTCAAGGCTGCGCGCGCCGCGGCGAAGCGCGCGGGACAGCCCGCGATGGTCGGGAGCTTCGAGCTGACCAAGCTCTATGGATCACGCCCCGAGCCGGCACCGGCAACCCCGAGCGACGGTGCTTCGCCGAGCAAGCCCGTGAGCGGCTGAAGCGCCCGACTTCCCACCAACCTGCGCGCCCGCGCGCCGGGCTCGATCTCAGCGCGCGCGGGCGCGCAGCTCGGCGACGGTGCGCTGGTACACGGCCTCGATGCGGTACCGCACGCCGCTGGATGGCGCGCTGCGGGGCGCTGTTCGCTATGCTGCGCCGGATGAATCGGCGGCTCCTCGTCTCCGCGCTCGTGCTCGCGACGCTCGCGTCGTGCAACGAGCCGAAGCGTGAGCGCAAGCAGATCGGGCCGCCGGGCGCGGAGATCACGACGCCGGACCGACCCAAGAGCGCGCCGGCAACCTCGGGATCGACGATCGCGGCGCTGCCCTCGGCGACGGCGAGCGCGACGGGGACCGCGAAGGGAAGCGCCGCGAGCAGCGCGCCTGCGGTGCCGCTCGAGCCGGGGGACATTTGTCGCGTGACGCGGGGGCCGATGCAGGTCCCGTTCACGGGACAGGCGCTGTTGTGGATCGACGAGGCGTCGCCCGAGCGCGAGGTCCGCGTCGTCTTCAACCACGACGGGGTGCCGCGGGCCGCATCGTTGCCCGCGGCGGCGAAGCCTGCGCCGCCCGCGAAGAACGGCAAGCGCGGCGACACGAAGCGCGCGCCCGAGCGGCTGGCGCTCTCGGAGCCGGCCGAGCGGCTGGTGTTGCCGCCGTGTGCGTTCGCGGGCGGGAGCTTCTTCTGCGTCGACAAATCAGGGGCGATTCATCGCAGCCGTACGCTCGGCGAAGAGGGCGCGGTGGTCGCGCAGGCGCGATCGGGATCGCCGGTGGCGGCCGCGTCGATCGGGGGATCGCACGTCGTGTATGCGTTCCTCGCCGATCGCAAGACCACCGAGGGCGCCGTCACGCTCGCGTTCGCGGGCTTCGACGACCAGACGCCCATCACGCTCTCCGAGGACGGCGCAGGCGCGACCTTCGTCACGCTCGCGCCGCGCGGCGAAGAGGTGGTGGCCATGTACATCGACGCGCGCCGCGTGCTCACGCCGGTGCATGCGCGCGTGCTCACGGGCGGCAGCGGCAAGCTCTCGCGCGGGCCGGACGCGGTGCTGTTCGTGGGATCGGGGACCGATGCGCGCACGGCGGGTGTGATCGCGCAGGGCGGGCCGGGGAGCGAGCTCGTGCTGCTCGCGCTGGAGAAGGACGAGAAAGAGTTCGGGATGGCCGCCGTGCAGCTCGACGAGCAGCCGCGCGACGACGCGCGGGTGACGTGGTCGATCTATCCGGCCGGGATCGATCACGGTCAGATCGCCGCCACCCAAGGGAGCACGCCCATGCGCGTGCTCCGCGTGCGGCCCGCCTCCGCGGAGCCGAAGGCCAAGAAGGTGCTGGAGCTCGGCGAGCTCTCCGGCGGCGGCGTGTACAAGCCGAGCTGCCCGGTGGCGGAGGGATCGAAGTTCGTGGATCCCGCGATCCTCGTCGACCGCCAAGGCGCCGTGTGGCTCGCGTACACGGACGGCGATGGCACGTGGATCGAGCGGCGCGGGCGCTGAAGCAGAGGCCGCGACACGCATCGGGATCGAGCGGCGCGGGCGGGTGAATCAGAGGCCGCAGCGACACATCGACGGGTGAGATTCTCGAACGCCGAGAGGTCCTCCGAAAGCGCGAGGGCCGCGAGGGCGGGAAGAAATCCCGAGCCCTTCGACCCTCTTTTTCCGGCGGTTCGTGCGCGCAGTGCGCTCGAGGATCAGCCCTTCGCGCCGTACTCCGTCTGCAGGATCTTGGCGATGGTGGAGAGCTGCATGTTGCTGGTGCCTTCGTAGATCTTGCCGATCTTGGCGTCGCGGTAGAGCTTCTCCAGCGGGTACTCCTTGGTGAAGCCGACGCCGCCGACGAGCTCGATGCAAAGGGACGCGGTGCGCTCGGCGACCTCGCTGGCGAAGAGCTTGGCCATGGCGGCTTCCTTCACGAAGCTCTGGCCGGCGTCCTTGAGGCGGGCGGCGTTGTAGACCATGAGACGGGCGGCCTCGATTTCGACGGCGGCGCGCGCGTATTGGAACTGCATGCCCTGGAAGTTGCCGATGGCCTGGCCGAACTGCTTGCGCTCGCCGACGTAGCGCATGGCGTAGTCGAAGGCGCCCTGCGCGAGGCCGAGCATCTGCGAGCCGATGCCGATGCGACCTTCGTTCAAGGTCTCGATGGCGATCTTGTAGCCCTTGCCGACCTCGCCGACGACGTTGGCTTCGGGGACCTCGCAGTCCTCGAGGACGAGCTCGCAGGTGCTGGAGGCGCGGATGCCGAGCTTGTCTTCCTTCTTGCCGACGCTGAAGCCGGGGAAGCTGCGCTCGACGAGGAACGCGGTGATGCCCTTGTAGCCCTTGCTCGGATCGACGTTGGCGAAGACGAGGAAGAGCGAGCTCTCGTTGGCGTTGGTGATCCAGAGCTTGCGGCCGTTCAGGATCCACTTGTCGCCCTTCTTCTCGGCCTTGGCGGCGAGGGCGAAGGCGTCGGAGCCGGAGCCGGCCTCGCTCAAGGCGTAGGAGCCGACCCACTCGCGCGCGAGGAGCGGGAGGTACTTCGCCTTCTGCGCGTCGCTGGTCCAGCGGAGGAGCGCGTTGGCGACGAGCGTGTTCTGCACGTCGATGAGGACGCTCACGCTCGGATCGACGGTGGCGAGGGCCTCGACCGCGAGGATGGCGTTGAAGAAGCTCGCGCCCGATCCGCCGTAATTCTCCGGGATCTCGACGCCCATGAGGCCGAGCTCGAAGAGGTCGGGGAGGATCGCTTTGTCCATCTCACCCTTCGCATCCATCGCGTGGACGCGGGGTGCGACGCGCTTCTTCGCGAAGTCGAGCACGGAGTCGCGGAAGAGGCGCTCTTCTTCGGAGAGCTGGGTCAGCGCAGGGTGGGACACGGTCATTACTCGCTTTTTCGGCCGGCGGACGTCGTGCCCGCCGTGCGGCGAACGTTGGTGGAAGGGGCGCGACGCGTCAACGGATCAGAACCACTCGGGACGCATGCGCGCATACGAGTCTTCCGCCGAGCGGCAGAGCGCGGCGAGGTGGTCGATCTTGGGGAGCTCGGTGGCGATCCAGTATTGGGCGGCGCACAGCTTCCCTTCGTAGAAGGCCGAGGCCTCCGCGCCGCGCGCGAGCGCCTCCCGCGCCGCGGCCGCCTGCACGAGCCATTGCCACGCGACGGCGACGGCGGAGAAGAGCTCGAGGTAGTCGGCGCTGTGCAGCATCATCCGCTCGACGTCCCCTGAAAGGCCCAGCGCACCGAGCTCGGCCGTGAGCGTCGCGACCGTCGCCATCGCCCGCTCCATCGCGGTGCACATGCCCTCTGCGACGCCTGCAGCCCGCGCCCGCGCGACCGCGGAGGCGACCTCTTCGGCGAAGATCCGGAGCGCCTCGCCACCAGCAGCGACGACCTTGCGACCCAGCAAATCGAGGCCCTGAATGCCGGTCGTCCCCTCGTGGATGCTGTTGAGCTTTTGATCGCGGAGCCACGCCTCGGGCAGGTACTCGCTCGAATACCCGTAGCCACCGAGCACCTGCACGCTGAGCGCGTTGGACTCGAAGCCCTTCTCGGCCGGGAACGATTTGGCCACCGGCGTGAGCAGATCGAGGAGCAGCGCGGCGCGCCGCCGACCTTCGGGCGTGTCGGCGTGGGTTGCGAGATCGGCTTGTTTGGCCGCGGCGAGGACGAGGGAGAGCGCGCCTTCGGCGATGGCTTTCTGCCGGAGCAACAGGCGGCGCACGTCGGCGTGCTCGATGATGGAGAGCTGCGGCTGCGTCGGATCGCGGCCCGTGAGCGAGCGGCCTTGCGTGCGGACGCGCGCGTAGGCGACGGCCTCGTGGTAGGCGACCGTGGCCGTCGCGGCGCCGCCGAGGCCGACGAGGATGCGGGCCTCGTTCATCATCTGGAACATGTACGCGATGCCCTTGTGCGGCTCGCCGAGCAGGTAACCGTGGCAATCGCCGCGCTCGCCGAGGCTCAAGATCACGCTGGGAATCCCGCGCCAACCGATCTTGTGGACGAGGCCGGCGGTCTCCACGTCGTTGTCGACGAGCGCATCGCCTTCCACGCGACGGCGCGGGACGACGAAGAGCGAGACGCCTTTGATGCCGGGCGGCGCGCCCTCGATGCGCGCGAGCGCGAGGTGGACGATGTTCTCGGTGATGTCCTGATCGCCGCCGGAGATGAAGATCTTGCTGCCGCGCAGGAGGTAGTGGCCGCCCTCCGCGGGCGTGGCCGTGGTCTTCACGTCGGCGAGGCTCGATCCGGCCTGCGGCTCGGTGAGGGCCATGGTGCCCGTCCAGGTGCCGCCGTACATGCGCGTCATGTACGTCTCCTTGAGGGACTCCGAGCCGAAGGCCTCGATGAGGTGCGCCGCGCCCGTGGTGAGGAACGCGAAGCCGGCCGCGCCGAGGTTGCCCGCGAGGAGGTAGCCCATGGCCGCGGTGGCGATGATCTGCGGCAAACGAAGGCCGCCGGCCTCGGGCGGACGCGTGGCGTTGAGGAGGCCGAGCTCGGCGATGCGCGGGTAGATCGATCGCATCACCGGATGGACGCGCACGCGGCCACGTTCGAGGACGGGCGGCTCGGCATCCATCGCGCGGTAGGCGGGGAAGAGCACGTCCCGCGCGAGGCGACGGGTGGAGTCGAGGAGCAGATCGAACGTGTCGCGTGCGTGATCGGCGAAGGCGGGCAGCGCGCAGAGGCGATCGGCGCCGTGGACGTCGTAGAGCAGGAAGGAGACGTCGCGATCGTCGAGGAGCGGGTTGGAGAGGTCGGCCACGGCGTCAGCTTATAGTGCCGGCGCGATGCCCGACTACCTCTCCCCGTCCGCGTGTCACCGCATTCTGCTCGACGAAACGAGGCCGGCCCTCGCGTACGACGGCGGCCCCGTGAGCGCCTGGCAGCGCCGCCTCCGGCCCGCGCTGCGGCGGCTCTCCGGCCTCGATCGGATGCCGCGCGCAGGCGCCCGCCCGCCGCTCGACGTGCGCACGCATTGGCGGCGACGGCACGCGCTCGGTTGGATCGAGAAGCTCACGTTCATCGCGGAGCGCGCCGCCGAGGTGCCGGCCTATTTCTGCACGCCGCACGAAGCGCGGCCGCCGTATGCGGTGGCCATCTGTCTGCAGGGGCACACGAGCGGAATGCACAACTCGATCGGCGTGGCCGCGGAGGACGAGGAGACGCCCATCCCCGCCGAAGGGGACCGCGATTTCGCCAACGGCTGCCTTCGTCGCGGCATCGCGGCGCTGTGCCTCGAGCAGCGATCCCTCGGCGAGCGCGCCGAGCGCGTGCAGCCGCGCCGCAGCTACTACAACGCCTGCCACGACGCCGCGATGCGCGCGCTGCTCCTCGGCCGCACGCTGCTCGCCGAGCGCGTGTACGACGTCGATCGCGGCCTCGACTACCTCGCGACACGCGCCGACGTGGATCTCGATCGCGTCGGCATCGTCGGCAACTCCGGTGGTGGAACGGTGGCCATCTGGGCAGGGGCGCTGTTGCCGCGCGTGCGCTTCCTCATGCCGGGGTGCTCGTTCTGCGGCGTGGCCGGGTCGATCGCGACGGTGCATCACTGCGCCGACAACTACGTGCCCGGGCTTCTGACCATCGCCGATCTCCCCGACGTGCTCGGGCTGTTCGCGCCGCGGCCGGTGATCGTGATCGCGGGCAAGGACGATCCGCTCTTCCCCATCGCCGAGGTGAAGCGCGCCTTCACGAAGCTGCGATCCATCTACCGCGCGGCGAACGCAGGCGATCGCGCGAAGCTCGTGATCGGCCCCGAAGGGCACCGCTTCTACGCCGACCTCGGGTGGCGCGCGGCCCGCGGGCTGTTCGTGTGATCGAGCGGCTCGCCGCCGCGATGCAGCCGCTCAGCGCGCCGCGACGACGCGGTGGCTCGTGCGCACGCTGCGGGTGACGTGCGCGCCGATGTTCGACACGTCGAACGTGGCGCCCGCGCCCTTGAGGCCGCCGCTGCTGCCCGAAGGAGGGCCCTGGGTGATGCTGATGTCGATGGTGACGACGGCGCCGCTCGCGTACTGGCCCGAGAGCGCTCCGCCGGCGACGGCGGTCGCGGCCTGCACCGCTTGATTCCACGCGCCGACCGAGCCGCCGTTCGAGCCGACCAGGCGGCAGCCCGAGACGCGCCCTGCGGCGCTCACGCGGCACTCGATGCTCCCCTTCGTGCCGGCGGCGAGCTCGGTGTTGTACACGGCGGTGCGGACGGCGCTCGACATCGAGCCGGCCATCGGGAGATCGAGGCCGATGTCCTTGTCCTTCTTGGCCATCGCGTCGCGGATGACGATGCCTGCGATGTCCTTGTCGACCGGGCGCGGCGCGGGCGCGACGGTGGGCGCGGGCGCAGCCGTCGCGGGGCCCGGGAGCACGCCGGGCATCGACCACACGGGGCCGTTCATGCCGGGCACGGGCACGCCGAGGACGCCGCCGCGCTGCTCGGGCGGGAGGTCATCGAACTTGTTGGTGCTCGTGGCGGACGGCGCCGGCGGTGGGTTCTGCGGCTCGGCCGTCGTCGCCGCCTGCGGGCCTGGATTGATGGCCGGCGCGGTGCGGGCCGCGACGCGGGCCTCGGGCGGAGTCCGATCCGGCTCGGGCGGGCGAGGCGCGTCGGGGTTGGGCGGAGCTTCGGGCACCGCCTCGACCTTCGGAGGAGCCTGGATGTCGACGATCTCGATCTCGTCGACCTTCTTCCGATCGCGCTCCGTGAGCAGCGACAGCGGGGGCATCGTGCGGGCAACGAGCAAGACGCCGGCGTGGATGGCCAGCGCTGCAAGGATGGAAGTCCCCTCGGTCCGCACGAGGTGGTCACCTTGTCCGGATCCGCGCCGGAGCGCAAGCGATCGGCACAAGGACACCGTTCCTGTGAGCCGGCTCCCGCTGCGCGTGCGTCACGCGCTACGCACGAAGGCTGTCACAAACTGCAACAAACGGCGGGCGGCGGACCGTGCCCGTGTCGAGAAAATGGCTCCTCGCCCGCTCAGCGGTAGGCGATGAGCAGCGACGAGATGGCGAAGTTCGGCTCGGTGTGCGCGCCGCCGTCGTAGTCGCAGGTCGCGCCGAGCGTGCACGAAGAGCAGGGCGCGGCGTCGGGGCGGCAGGTGTTCTCGTACGCCTCGACGTCGTACGCGAAGGTCGCCGTGGCGGAGCCCGCGACGTCGGCCGTGACGTCGATCGCCCACGGCCGCACGTCGGCCCCCGGGCACCAGCCGGCGCGCGAGTATTTGTACGTGCCCTCTTGGTTGGGCGCGGCGGTGGTGGCGCAGTCGGTTCGCCACACCTTCTGGGGGTACGGCGTGCTGCCGGCCGTGATCGTGTGCGTGCGCGAGCAGAACTCGGCGCAGTTGTTGGCGTTGCCCTGTCCGTGCCCGGTGACGAAGGTGCGCAGCGCGTACGACGATCCCTTGGGCAACGTCACCGACTGCGCAGGCGCGCTCTCGGCCAGGGGCTTGCTCGGATCGCCGTAGACCACGTTGCGTTGGGTCCACACCGGCACCACCGCGACGGGCACCTTCTCGGGGATGCCGCCCGTCATCTCGAAGCTCGCCGAGAGCAGCCAACCATCGCCGTACTGGCTACCGGGCCCGACCCACGTGTCGATGAAGGCGCGCATGGTCACGTCGCCGGTGAGCAGCGGCCGCAGATCGGTGACGTCGAGATCCCAGCTCGCGCCCACGTGATACGGCGTGATGAAGCGCGCGACCTCGATCACCGTGTCGCTCATTCCATCCGCGCTCTTCTCGGTGACCACGCCGAGGGAGCCGAAGCGATCCCAAGGATCGCAACCCCCCGAAGGGCACGCGAGCGCGAGGTGAAGGATGATCTTGCTGTAGGCGCCGTCCTTGGGGAACGACGCGGGCAGGTCGACGATGCGCTTGTTGTCGGTGCCGGTGAAGTAGATCGCGGTCTTGTCGAAGGGCGCGACCATCGCGTCCTGTCCAGGGACGGGATCGTCGTTGGGGCCGGCATCGGTGACCGTGCCGGTGCCGCCCGCACCGCCGGTCGAGGCGGGGCTCGAGCCACCGCAGGCGGTGGCGAGCGCGAGCGAAGTGAAGAGGGCGAGCGCGGAGAGAGAGTGTTGAACGCGCATGTCCCTTTTTATCACGAAGGGACGCGCGTCACGTGGCGCGTGCGTGTCGCGCGCTACTTCTGCGAACGGCCGTCGGCTTCTGCGACATGTCGCACGATGGCCTCGTTGACCGCGGCGGCGTGCGAGATCGGGCCCATGTGTCCCGCCCCCGCCAAGGTGAGGAGCGTCGCGCCGGGGATGGCACCCGCGAGGAGCGCGATGACTCGTCGCGCCGCCGCCGGCGATCGCTCGCCACGCATGAGCAAGAACGGCATCGGGAGGCTCGCGTAGGCCGCGCGTGTCGTGCGATCGGCGAGGAGCGATCGCACCTCGTAGAAGACCTTCCGCCCTACGCGCAAAAATCCTTCTCGTGACGGCTGCGGCATCGCCTTCCATGCGCCGGGGCCGTTCCAGTAATCGACGAACGCTTGGAGCCACGCTTCGCTCCCGCCCCGCGCGTCGTCGGTGAAGACCGGATCGTCGCCGGCATGCGCGAGGTCTTCGAGGCCCTCGGCATCGGCCGCGTCGTAGAGGACACCGAAGGCCACCGGATCGTAGACCGCGACCGAGCGCACGAGCGCGCTGTGCTTGCGCGCGAGCGTGAGCGCGACGAGCCCACCGTAGGAGTGACCGACGACGTGCGTGGGCGCGGCCTCGGCGGCGAGGATCTCCGCGACGGCGGCGACATCCATGTCGAAGTGGAACGGCGCCTCGTCGGGCCACGGCGGGTTGTCACCGGAGCCCAGGAAATCAGGGGCGATCACGCGATGGGTGGAGACGAGCGCGTCGCCGAGCCTGCGCCACTGCCGGCCCGACATGCCTCCGCTGTGCAGCAGGACGACGGGCGGACCTTCGCCTCGAACCGTGACGTTCAACGACATGCAAGCCTCTCTCTGCGCGGCGCCGAGCAGGTCGCGCCGTCCTCGCGCTCGCTGGGGGAGCGCCCGCCGGCCATTATATGATGACCGTAATTCATTTCAAGGCGCGCCGCGCCCATGCGTGCGCGAGCCTCGCGTAGAGGACGCTCTCGATGCCGACAAGGCGCGCGTACGTGGGCGCGCTATCGAAGAGCGCGCTCGACGGCTCGCCGCACCAACACCGGCACCATCTCGCGGCGCCACTCCGTTTCGTCGTCGAGGTTCGAGAGCGGCTTGCACTCGGCAAACGCGGCCTGCGCGAGCACCTCGGGCAATCGATCGGCCGGCGTCGCGGGACCGACGTTGGCGGCGCCGCGGATGCGCCGCGGGCGGGCACCGAGCGCGCTCACCACCACGTCGGCCGCCGTCACCTGATCCCTCGCGCTCGCCGACACGTCGACACGCGCGGCCACAGAGAGGAGCGGGAAGTCGATGGCGCCGCGTTTGCGCAGCTTCTCGAAGGCGCTCTTGCGATCGCTCATCACCGGCACCGCCACCCGCACCACGATCTCGGAGGCCTCGAGCACCGTGTTCTTCACGCCGTCGGCTGTATAGAAATCACGCGCGGGCACGCGTCGCTCGCCGTCCGCGCCGAGGATGCGGATCTCGGCGTCGAGCGCGATCAGGGCCGGGGCCGAGTCGTTCGAAGCAGCGGCCACGCACTTCGCGCCGCCCTTCACCACGTGGCACACGGTGCCGTCCTTCTTGATGCAGAAGCCGAGCGCCTTCCGCCAGAAGTAGGTCTGGTTGTAGTAGCGGCAGCGCGTGTCGAGGCAGACGTTGCCGCCGAGCGTGCCCATGGCGCGGTGATGCGGGCCGCCCACCGCGGCGGTCGCTTCCGCGAGCGCGGGCGCGAGGCGCTGCACGAGCAGGCTGTCGGCGATCTCGGCGAGGCGCATGCCCGCGCCGATCACGAGCGTGCGGCCTTCGTCTTCGAGCGTGATGCCACGCAGCTCGTCGAGGCGCGCGATCGAGACGACGTGCTCGGGCTCGAAGAGACCCTGCTTCATGTTGGGCAGGAGATCGGTGCCGCCGGCGATGATCCGCGCCTTGGGCCCGAGATCGCGGAGCAAGCCGAGAGCTTCGGACAACGTTTGGGGGCGGTGGTAGTCGAAGATCGGGAGCGGCAGCATGGAGGCTCCTACTCGGCGGCTCGTTGGCCGGACGCGCCCTGCGCGCGGAGCGCGGCGAGCACGCGGGCGGGCGTGAACGGTAGGCGATCGATGCGGACGCCGACGGCGTCGAAGATGGCGTTGGCGATCGCGGGGATCGATGGATGGAGCGGCCCCTCGCCGGCTTCCTTGGCGCCGCGCGGGCCTTCGGGATCGTTCGATTCGACGAGGAGCGCGACGAGATCGGGCACGTCGAGGCTCGTGGGGATGCGGTAGTCGAGGAGGTTCGGCCCCTTGTGCAGGCCGTCCTCGCCGATGACGTGCTCTTCGAGGAGCGCCTCGGCCGCGCCCATGTAGGCCGAGCCTTCCATCTGGCCTTCGACGATGGTCGGGCAGAGGGCCTTGCCGCAGTCGTGCGCGACCCAGATGGTCTTCACGTCGACGCGGCCGGATCGCGGATCGACCTCGACCTCGGCGACGTGCGCGGTGAACGAGTAGGCGGGCGACGCGCCGATGGTGCCGCCGCGGTAGTCGCCGCCGAGCTCGGGCGTGTTGTAGTAGCCGACCGCGCCGAGGGTCCCGAACTTCGACTCGGCGAGCTCGATGGCCTCGGTGATGCTCACGCCGCGCGACGGATCGGACGCGAGGCAGAGGCGGCCACGCGTGACGAGGATCGCGCGCGGCGCGGCGTCGAGCTTCTCGGCGACGGCGGCGACGAGCTTCTCCTTCACTTGCTGCGCGGCGTGGAGGGCGGCGTTGCCGTTCATGAAGGTGCCGCGCGAGGAGTAGGCGCCGAGATCGACGGGGCAGAGATCGGTGTCGCCGGAGACGACGCGCACGGCCCCGAGATCGAGCCCGAGCTCGTCGGCGACGAGCACCGCGAGCATGGTGTCGCAGCCCTGGCCGATCTCGCTCTGCCCCGAGAACACCGTGACCACGCCCGAGCGATCGACCTTGAGCTGCACCGCGCTCTGCGGCATCCGGTTCGGGTAGATGCAGTAGTTGGTGCCGCTGATGTACGCGCTCACGGCGACGCCGAGCCCGCGGCCGAAGGGGAGCTTGCCGCGCCGCTCCTTCCACCCGCTCGCGGCCTCCACTTTGTCGAGGCACTCGCGGATGCCGTTCGAGGTGATGCGCATGCCGTTGAGCGAAGGCGCGCCCTCTTCGACGATGTTGCGGCGGCGCAGCTCGATGGGATCCATCCCGATCTTCTCGGCGATCTTGTCGAGCGAGACCTCGAAGGCGAAGCGCGGCTGCACGCTGCCGTGGCCGCGCTTCGGCCCGCAGGGCGGCTTGTTGGTGAAGTAGCGCGTGGAGTGGAAGCGATACGCGTCGGCGAACGCGGGCAGCGTCAGGAGCTGCCCGGAGTAGTACGCGGTCACGAGACCGAACGACGAGTAGGCGCCGCCGTCGATGGCCGTCTTGGCGTCGACCGCTTGAAGCTTGCCGTCCTGCGTGGCGCCGACCTTGAGATGCATGCGCATCGGATGGCGGCCGCGGTGGGCGTAGAACTCTTCCTCACGCGTGTAGAGGAATTTGACCGGGCGGCCCGTCACCATGGCCAGCTTGGCGGCGCAGAACTCGAGCGAGAACGGCTCGCTCTTGCCGCCGAAGGCGCCGCCGATGGGCGGCTGGATGACGCGGATGCGCGCGGGCGAGAGGCGAAGCACGCGCGACAGCTCGCGGTGCAGGTAGTGCGGCACCTGCGTCGCGGACCACACGGTGAGGAGACCGTTCGCGTCGACCTGCGCGAGGGCGCAGTGAGTCTCGATGGGGACGTGGGCCGAGCCCTCGTAGTAGTAGTCGCCCTCGACCACGACGTCGGACTGCGCGAGCTTCTCGTCGACGTCGCCGAAGGCGAGCTCGACCTCCTTCGAGACGTTGTCGGTGCCGCCCTTGCCGAGGCCGACCTCGGGTCGATGAATGGCGGTGTCGAGATCGGTCGCCGCGGGGAGGATCTCGTACTCCACGTCGATCATCTCGGCGGCCTCGTGCGCGAGGCGCTCGTCCGTCGCTGCGACGGCGGCCACCGCGTCGCCGATGAAGCGGGCCCGATCGAGCGCGAGGGGAAACTCGTCGGGCGTCCAGGGGATGATGCCGAAGCGCTCGGGCATGTCGCGGCCGGTGATGACCGCGACCACGCCGGCCCGCGCAAGCGCGCGCGAGGCGTCGATGCGCACGATGCGCGCATGCGGATGCGGGCAGCGCAACAGGCGCCCGAAGAGCATGCGCGGCAGATGAACGTCGTCCGTGTAGCGGACCTGCCCCGTGACGCGCGGGCCGATCTGCGATCGCGTGCGGCTCCCGACGAGGCCGGTGCCCGTGCTGGGCGTGAGGATCGGCGGAGGGATGCGTCGCTCATCCATGGCTAGCGCTTCTCCTCGCGAGGCTTCTTGGTGTTGGACGGGAGCGGCGGGGGCACGTGCTCGAAGCACGGCTCTGCGGCGGGGGCCGCGCCGCGCTTGATCTGCGCAGCCATCTCGATCGCGTCCACGATGCGCCCGTAGCCGGTGCAGCGGCAGAGGTTGCCGGAGATGGCGACCTTGATCTCGTCGCGCGTGGGCTTGGGCCGGCGATCGAGGAGCGCCGTCGCGCTCATCAACATGCCCGGCGTGCAGAAGCCGCACTGGCCGCCGCCCGCGCGATCGAAGCATTCGACCAGCGGATCGAGGTGCGACGCTTCGCCGAGCGTCTCCACCGTCTGCACGTCGCAGCCGTCTGCGTCGAGCGCGAGCGTCAAGCACGAGAGCACGGCCCGACCATCGACGACGACGGTGCACGCGCCGCAATCGCCCTTGTCGCAGCCTTGTTTGCTGCCGATGAGATCGAGATCGTAGCGGAGCGCTTCGAGCAGCGTGCGGCGCGGGTGGACGGCGAGCTCCACCGCTTCACCGCCGATGCGCATGGTCATGGGCACGAGCGGATCGCGGCGCGGCCCTTTGGTTTCTGGACGTTGCATGAGCGTCTCCGTGGGCACGGCCCGATAGGGCTCGGCCCCAGTCCCGGCGCGCACGGCGCGGCTGCCGGCGAGGGGATGATCGTCGGGGATCTCCCACGCGAGCGCGCGGGCCGCGAGCTCGCAATATTCGCGGAGCCGCTCGCGCGCCACGACCGGGCGCGCGCCGAGCAGGCCGAGGTTGTGCACCAAGAGCTCGAGGCTCGCGTTGCCCACGCGCTCGCCGACGCCGAGGCCGGTGCCATGCACGCGATCGACGCCGGCGGAGACCGCCCACAGCGCGGTGGGCAAGGCGAGGCCGCGATCGTTGTGACCGTGCCAGTCGAGCTCGACGTGCACGGCGCCGATCTCCGTGAGCAAACGACGCGTGAAATCCACGAGCTCCTCGACGCCGTACGGCGTGATGTGGCCCGTGGTGTCCGCCAGGCAGAGCCGGCTCGCGCCTTCGTCGACGGCCGCGGAGAAGAGCGCGCGCAGCACGTCGGGGTGCGATCGCGTCGTGTCCTCGGTCACGAGACAGAAGCGGAGGCCATGCTTCACGGCCGCGCGCGCGGCGGCGCGCACGCGCTCGACGAGCATGTCGATGGCCCAGTCCTCGACCTCGATCCGGATCGGCGAGCTGCCCACGAACGAATAGACCTCGATGGGCAGGCCCGCGCGATCGGATGCGCGCACGATGCCCTCCACGTCCGCGACCACGGTGCGCGCCGCCGCCGTGGCGACGAGCGGCAACCGCGCGTCGCGGATCTCGCAGCAGAGGTGGTGAGTGTCCTCGGCATAGCGCGCGCCCGCGGCCGGTAAGCCGACGCTGACGACGTCGACGCCGACCCGCACCATCGCGTGGAGCAGATCGACCTTCGTGCGGATCGGCCCCGCGCGCCCCGTCGCGTTCTGCAAGCCGTCGCGGAGCGTCTCGTCGACGAGCTTCACCGTGCGCGGATGACGCTGGAAATCGAGCCGGCCGGGCTCGTCCGGCACCTGATTCTTCCAATCGAAGATCGTGTGCTGCATGGCGCCGCCTGAAGACCCGGTCGTATCACGGATCGAAGATCCGATCTGTCGGGCGGGGCACTCGTTCGTGACGCGTTGGGTCGAGATCGACGCGAGATCCAGCGAGCGCAACCGCAGCGCGGTCATCGTCGCGCGCGCCGTTGCGTGCTCATTGGAAAGGTCCGCAAATGACCTACGACAACGTCACGGCTGCGGCGGCGGCTGCCAGCGACGGAGGTTCCGCAGCACGCGGCTCGCTCAGAACGGGAACGGCAAGCCGCCGCCGCGCCCTTTGCTGAGCATGCTGCGCGGGATCGTGCCGTCTTGATCGATCGGGTAGTGGTTCTGTTTGACCCGCAGCGATCGCCCCGCCGTCACGTCCGCCGTGCCGGACACGTGATACGCGACCTCGGACGAGCCCACGGTGGCCGAGAGCACGCCGGGGATCGTCGTCCACGGGATGGTCACGGGAACGGAGACCTTCACCTTGCGGCCCGCGCCGATCCATTTGTTCGGTTGGATGTCGATCGGATCGAGGCGGTAACGATCCGCGACGACCACGTTGGCCCGCACGCGGCGGATCTCGACGTCGAAGCCGTTCTCGTTCTCGACCTCGAGCACGGCCACGATGTCGAGCCCCGAGGTCGACAGCCCGCGCACCTCGGTGTGGTGCACCGTGACGACGGGCGAGCACCCCGTCGCGGCCCCGACGGCGATCGCGGCGCACGACACGAGCGCGAGGCGGTGCGCATGGGCGGAGACGGCGCGGAGGAGCGGACGAATCGCAGCAAGCATCCCGCGAGGCTAGGAGCGCCCTCTCGGGGTGACAAGGCGTGCGCAGGGATCCGTCGCACGCGGGACGCTCACCGGAAGCTCAGGGAGAGAGCACGCCCGCATCCCAGACGATGCGTCCGTTCACCATCGTGAGCACGCTCGTGGTCGCGGGGATGGCCGGCGGCGGGCCGTGGAAGATGTCCTGCGAGAGCACCACGAGGTCGGCGACACGACCGGGCGCGAGGGTCCCCTTCTCGTCTTCTTCGTGCTCGGCGTACGCGGATCCGCGCGTGTACGCGATCAGCGCCTCCTCCAGCGTGAGCGCTTCGGCCGGGCGCGTCGGGTGGATGGTCGCGAGGAACAGATCGACGAACGGGCTCAGCGGCTGCCCGATGCCGTCGGTCCCGAGCGCGAGCGGGATGTCCTCGTCGAGCAGCGTGCGCAGCGGCTCGAGCTCGGCGAAGACCTGCGGCTCGAAGCGCTCGGCGAACACGGGCGCGAGCGTGAAGTGCGTCGGGTTCTGCACGATGACGACGCCGAGATCGCGAGCGCGGCCATAGTCCCAGGGGAAGAGCAGATCGCCGTGCTCGATGCGCGTGCGCCGCTTCCTCCACACACGCGCGCCGCCGGTGTCCTCCAGCGCTTCGAGGACGCGATCGATCGCGCCGTCCCCCACCGCATGAAAGAGGAGCTGCTCCCGCGCCGGCGGCCCGTGCCGATGCTCGTCGGCGATGTCGCGCAGCCGCGCCGGCTTGATGTTGACGCCGCCCACCTCGCCCGGCCGATCCGCGTACGGCGTCTCCACGAACGCGAGCCGCTCCACCGGCGTGCCATCGGTCACCCACTTCACGCCCGAGGCCCGCACCATCGGCGTCACGGCGTGGCTCGCGATCGCGCAGTCCTCCTGGGGCGAGAGCTGGAAGCAGATGGATCGCATGCGGATCGGCAGATCCGCGGCCGCGATCACCGAGACCGCGCGCTCGTGCCGGAGCCCCACGGCCATGTCCTGGAGCGTCGTGAACCCGAGCTGCAAGGCCTGCGCGGCGAAGGCGCGGTACTGCGCGACGAGGTGATCGTCGGAGAGGAGCGCGTAGAGCTTCCGGCGAATGCGGAACTCGGCGTACTCGTGGGCCTCGCCGGTGATGACGTTCGAGCCCGAAAAGCGCTCGAAATGGCCGCCGAACGGATCCGGCTCGGTCGCGGAGATGCCGAGCACGTCCATGGCCTTGGTGTTGATCCACGTGCCGTGTCCGGTCCATCCGAAGAGCACGACCGGGTGATCGGGCGAGACCGCATCGAGCGCGAAGCGGTTCGCTTGATCGTCGTCGAAGATCGCGCTGCCGATGAACCCGAAGAGCCACGATCCCGACGGCAACGCGCCCGCCGCCCCCGCGATCATGCCCTGCACGTCGGCGAGCGTCGGCCCCGGCCCCGGGATGAACGAGGCCGGCGAGTTGAGGTAGGTGCCCTCCGGCGCGAGCACGTGGACGTGCGCATCGTTGAGGCCGGGGATGAGGGCGCGTCCTTCCAGATCGACGACGGTCGTGTGGCCGTTGGCGAGCGACAGCACCTCGGCGTCGGATCCGACGGCGAGGATGTGATCGTCCTCCACGGCGACCGCCTGCGCCCAGAGCGCGGCGGGGTTCGACGTGAAGACGGTGCCGTTGTGAAAGATGGTTCGAGCATGCGAGGCGTCGGCGGCGCCCGCGAGCAACGAGACAGCAAAGGCCGCGGCGAGCGCGGTGAGACAAGATGTCGAGCGCATGAAGCTTCCCTCCCCTGCGCGCGGGGAAATGCCGGCGCAGGCACGCGCAGAATGGGTCGGCCTCCACGTCGATCCCATCCCCCGGAACAGGGGGATGCGACGCGTGCCGTGGCGCCCATCTTGCCGAGGCGTGGCCGTCGCGCGATCGTGGGGCGGGAGGATCGGATGAGCGGTCCGGGGCGGTCCGACATGGTGCGCTTCGACGAGCTTCAGCGCGTGCTGCGGCTGGCCATGGAGCTGCGCGAGCTTCCGCGGGGATCGATGCAGCAACGACGCCACGCGCTCGAAGGCCTGCGCGCGCTCGTGGGCGCGCAGGTCGCGCTCTGGGCCCACGTCGATGGGATGCTCTCGGGGCAGGTGATGATCCGCAACGCGCTCGACCTCGGCTTTTGCGGCGACGGCGAGCGGCGCATGTTCCTCGCGTACATCGAGGACGCGCAGTGGACCTCGCTCGATCCGAGCATGCCGCGCCTCGCCCGCGCGGTGTCGTCGCCCGTCTCCACGTTCACCCGCGAGCAGCTCCTCGATGGACGCGACTGGTACGGATCGACGCACGTGCAGGAGTTCCGCCGCGCGGCTCGCGTCGACAGCTTCATCTACGCGACGTACGCGCCCGGCGGCGACGAGAGCAGCAGCATCTCGCTGCACCGCGCCTGGGGCGAGCGCCCGTTCTGCGAGCGGGAGCGGCGGATCATCGACATCTTCAGCCGCGAGTGCACCTTCCTCCACGAGCCCCGCACCGACGTGGATCCCACCCTCTGCCGCGGCCTCGCCCCTCGCCTTCAGGACACGCTGCGCGCCCTCGCCCGCGGGCAGAGCGAGAAGCAGGTCGCCGCGAGCCTCGGGCTCAGCCCCCACACCGTGCACGAATACGTGAAAGCGCTCTACCGCCATTTCGGCGTGCAGAGCCGCAGCGAGCTCTTGGCGATGTGCCTCGCGGGTGGGTGAAGGGAGATCGGTCGGGCAGGCCCGACGGCCGCGGACCACGAGGCGTGCTCGCTCTCGTAGTGCGCTAGACTGGTCGGGTGGAAGCGCCCTCGTTCGATGAGGAAGATCTGTTCACGGCGATCGCCGAGAGCGGCGCGCGCGTGCTCCTCATCGGTCGCCGAGCGCTGGTGGCGCTCGGCATCCCGGTGCTCACGGCGGACTACGATCTGTGGGCGCATCCCGACGACATCGTGCTCCTCAACGACGCCGTCGCGCCGCTCGACCTCGCACCGAGCCGCTCACCGGAGGAGGCCCGCCAGCGTGGTCGCTACGTGCTGGAAGGCGATGAGCGCATCGATGTCCTCGTGGCCCGTCAGGCATCGACGAAGGACGGTGTCGCCCTGCGTTTCGAGGATGCGTGGACGCGTCGTCAAAGCGTTCCGTACACCGAGAAGATCGACCTCGCCGTCCCCTGTATCGACGATCTGATCCTGACCAAGCGCTGGTCTCTGCGACCGAAGGACGTCGACGACATCGAGCTCCTCGAGAAGCTCCGTCGAGCGAAAGGCGAGACCTCGTGAAGCGCCAGGAGCTCGCCCCCGAAATCGTCGAGCGCTGCGAGACGCCGCTGACGCTCGAAGCCTACGAGCGTCGCATGGCGATCCCGCCGACGGACGCGGAGGTCGAGGAGCTGGCCGATCTCGTGCGCTGGTTCGTGGGCCGGTACCCGACCGCCAAGGAACGGTTCGCGTACATCCGGCGAAAGTACGCGGAGTGGACGAAAAACCCGCCCGCGCGTCCCATCGCTTGAGCCCTACTCCTCGAACCCCGGCGCCAGCATCGCCACCATCCGCGCCTTGTTCGCGATCCCCTGCTCCGCCATCCACTTCTCCGCCGTCGTGATCAGCTCGCGGCCGCTGTCACCGCCGAGAAGGCGGCCGCGCTGCCACTTCGCGGCGGCTGCGTAGAGCGGCATGTCCGCGCGCTCCAACCCGGCGACGGACTCGCGCAGCAGCGCCTCTGCATGATCGACGTCGCCTTGGATCGCCGCCGCGCCGGCCAAGAGGAGCGACGATAAGGGATCGGACCACGTCATGCGCTCGCGCGCGATGCGATCGGCGTCCTGCGCGGCCGCACGGCTGAGCGCCTTGCGATCGGAAGGCTTCTGTCGCGCCAGCGCCAGCGCGGCGCGCGCGCGGAGTTGCGTCGCTTCGAGGCGCGTGAGCTGCACCATGAGGAGCAGCGAGTCGTCGAGCTCGCGCCACTGCTCGTTCACCATGCGGTAGGCGGCCTCGGCGTCGCCGGCGTACAGATCGGTCTGTCGATCGGCGAGCATCGCCCACCAGTGCTCGACGTGGAACGTCTTGCGCGACCAACGGGCGAGCGCCTCACGCGAGCGTTCGCGGGCCGTCTCCGGATCGTCCTCGGCGAGCCACACGAGGTTCGCCAGTCCGGTCGCGTGGCAGATGACGGCGTACAGATCGCCGCGCTCCCGCGCCTCGTGCAAGCGCGCGGGGATGCGCCGCGAGAGCTCGGCGATGCCACCGAGGTACGAGAGCGACCACAGCGAGAACCACCGCATGGTCGAGATCTCCCAGGTCACGCCGGTGCAGCGATCGCGGAAGGTGGTCTCGGCGTCCTCGCTGGCGCGATAGCCCGTCTTCCATCGGCCTTCGAGCGTGCCGGCCGCAGCTTCGGCGGCGAGCGCCCAGCCCTTGGCGTAGGGATGATCGAGCCGCTTCGCCATGCCCTGCGTCATGCCGAGCACCTCGGCGGTGCGCTTCTGCGCCTTGCCGCCATCGGCCGACGAATAGGCGGCCTCCATCCCCAGCGCGCGCTGCACGCGGTGCGGCTCGCCCGCGTCGAGCGCGAGCAGGAGGCAGCGCGCGCGGAAGTACTGACCGAGGATGGTGTTCACCAAACCGAGGCCGACGGCGGCCGACCAGCAGGTGTCGATGCGGGTGAGATCTTCCTGCGGGATCTCCTGCTCGTCGCGCTCGCGGAAGGAGAGGCCGCGCAGGCGCACCTGCGCGCGGCGGAACAGGAACGACGCCAGCGCCGCGCGCGGCGAGTCGGGCATGTCCATGCCGACGGCCGAAAGCACGACGCGGAAGGTCGCCATGGCCTCGTCGATGTGGCCCGATCGCAGGAGCTGATCGGCCGCGCGCCGTCGCAAATCGAGGGCTTCGCTCGGGCCCAGCGCGCTCGCGGCCGCGAGGTAGGCCTCGGCCGCCTCGGCCCCGCGGCCGGCATTGGCGAGCGCGTCGCCGAGCTTGCCGCGGAGGTGCGCGCCGTCCTCGCCGTCGCGCGGCTTGAGGTCGAGCGCGAGCTGGTAGAGGCGTGCGGCGCGATCGAAGGCCAGCGCTTCGGCCGCTTGGCTCGCGGCCCAGATCGCGTACGTCGCGGCCTTGTCGGCGTCGCCGGCGCCGAGCCAATGCGCGGCCAGCGCTTCGGCGTCGGCGTTATGCGAAGCCTCGAGCGCCTGCGCGAGCCGCACGTGCGCGGCCTTCTCGCCCTCGGCGTCGAGGCCGAGCAGCGCAGCTTCGCGCACGCGATCGTGATAGGCCTCGATGGTGTCGGTGCGCCGCGCGCCCGCCGTCCGCAGCAGGTTGCCAGCACGCAGCACCGCGATGCAGCGGCCGAGCTCGCCGAAGTCCACCTTCGCCGCCGCGGCGGCCGTCTCCTGCGCGAGCGGCGCGCCCGCGACGGCCACGAGCTCGAGGAGCCGGCGCGCGCCGGGATCGAGCCGCGCGATGCGCGCGCGCAGCGCTTCGGTGAGCCGCAGCGGGCCCGCCTGCTCGCCGAGCAGCAGACGATGGCGCACCAGCTCGTCGATGAAGAGCGGATGACCGCCCGCCTCCGCCGCCACCGACGCCGCCAGCGCTTCGGTCTCCGCGCCCGCGTCGCGCAGGAGCGCGTCCACCAGCACGCGTGCGTCGCTCGGCGGGAGCGCTTCGATCGAGAGCCGGCGAACGTCGCCCGACATCAGCGCAGAGACCTCGTCGACCGATCGCATCGCCACGGCCTCGCCGCGCGCCTCGGCCGCGCGCTTCTCGCTGGCGAGCGCGGTCCGCATCGTGGTCACGAGCAAGATCCGCGGCGCCCCCGGGTGCCGCATCACGTCGGCGAGGAGCGCCAAGCTGTCGGCGTCGGCCCACTGGAGATCTTCGATGGCGAGCACCACCGGGCGGCGCTCGCCGAGGCGCGCGAACAGATCGCGGAGCGCGAAGAACAGCCGCGCGCGCAGCACCAAAGGATCGAGCGCGCCCGGCTCCGGCCGCGGCGCATGGGCCACCGCTTCGATGCGCCGCATGACGGGGAACACCTGCCCGACGAGCCCGCGCTGCCGCGGCAAGACCGCGGAGAGCTCGTCCTCGGGCAGCGACGAGAGGAAGCGGCTCAGCGCATCGATGATCCCGTCGACCGCCTTGTACGGCACGCTCTCCCGCTCGTAGCAGCGCCCCGCGAGCACCACGGTGGCCGGATCTTCCGCGACGATGCCGTCGAGGAAATGGCGCAGCAGCGCGCTCTTCCCCACCCCCGACTCGCCGTGCACGAGGAACGTGACCCCGCGATCCTTGCGCGTCGTCGCGAGCGCCTTGCGAAGCGCGTCGAGCTCCATGCGCCGGCCGACGAAGTGCGCGCCGTGCGGCGGCGGCGCGCCGCGCAGCGCCCGATCGTCCGCCGAGAGCCGCCGCAAGATCTCCGCTTCGCTCGGACGCGCCGCGGGCTCGATGCGGAGCAGGTCGACCGCGAGCGCATCGAGATCTTCGGGCACGTCGGCGAGGACATGCGGCGCCGGCGGCTCGAACGCCTGCTTGAGCACGAGCACCTCGCGGGCCGCGCCCGTCACCGGCAAGCGCCCGGTGAGCGCTTGATAGAGGAGCACCCCGACGCTGTACCAATCGGCCGCCGGGCCGACCGTCTTCAGCCCGGCCTGCTCGGGCGCCATGTACGAGAACGTCCCGACGAGGTGCGACTCAGGGACCATGTTGAGCAGGTCCGCGACCAGCCCGAAATCGAGCACCACCACGCGCCCTTCGCGCGTCACGAGGATGTTGGAGGGCTTGATGTCGCGGTGCACCTTCTTCGCCCGGTGCAGCGCCGAGAGCCCCAGCGCGAGCTGCGCGAACGCCGATCGGAGCCGCGCCACGTCCGCGCCCGACGACAGCCGATCCTGCGGCGGCCGGCTCGATCGCCGCCGCCGCGTCTCCGGCTCGTCCTCCGTCGAGGCCGTCACGTCCACGGTCGGCTGATCCGCGCGCGCCACCGCCGTCGGCGCCGATCGCCGCGACGCCCGCAGGCTCTCGGGCGGAGCCTCGTCGGTGTCCGGATCGTCGGCGCGCCGGATGTAATCGAGGAAGTGCACGCCGTGCACCATCTCCATCGTGAAGAACCAGCGCTCCTTGTCCTCGTACAGCTCGCCCAGCGTCACCAAGTTGGGGTGCTGGATGTCGGCGAGCGCGCGGAACTCGTTCTTGAAGCGCAGGAGCGCGTCCGGCTTGAAGTGGCGCAGCGTCTTGAGCGCCACGGTGGCGTTGCGCTCGCGATCGATGGCCTCGTAGACGACGCCCATCCCGCCGGCGCCGAGGCGGCGGATCACCTGGAACCGCGCGGTCCCGGCGAAGTCGTCTCCGCTGTCGTTCCCCAAGGTGAACCTCGTCCGCGGGCTCGATCCGCTCGAACCGAGAGGATGACCCGTTTCACGCGAACCGGCCCAAGGTAACGCGGCACACGGCTCGCCGGGGAGAGAGATCGACACCCGCGCCCCGCGCCAAACGGGCCCGTCACCGCCGCGCGGCACCGCCCCGCCGATCCGCGCCGCGCGACGACTCTGATACAAACCAGGGAGGCCCATGGCGACCGCCTCCCCCACCACGCCTGCTGCCCCGCTGCCCGTCGGTCACTTACCGCCGCGGCTCACCGACCCGAGCGACGTCGTCCGGGTGGGCGGCAAGAAGGCGTATCTCGCCGACCTCTATCACTTCTTCCTCATCGCCACGTGGCGGCGGGTCATCGCCATGTTCATGGCCGTGTACACCGGCATCAACGCCCTCTTCGCGTGCCTCTACCTCGCCGGTGGCAACTGCATCCAGGGCGCGACGCCCGGCTCGTTCGGCGACGCCTTCTTCTTCAGCGTGCAGACCTTCTCCACCATCGGCTACGGCTGCATGTCGCCGAAGACCACGTACGCCAACGTCCTCACGACCATCGAGGCCTTCGTCAGCCTCTTGGCCGTGGCCATGGCCACGGGCCTCACCTTCGCCAAGTTCTCGCGCCCCACCGCGCGCGTGCTCTTCAGCAACAAGCTCGTGATCGGCACCCGCAACGGCAAGCCGATGCTCACCCTCCGCATGGCCAACGAGCGCGGCAACGACATCATCGAAGCCTCGCTCCGGGTGACCATCTTGAAGCCCGAGATCTCGGCCGAGGGCGAGCGCATCCGGCGGCTCCACGACATCACGCTCATCCGCAGCGACACGCCGCTCTTCACCATCTCGTTCACGGCCTTCCACATCATCGACGAGACGAGCCCGCTCTACGGCGAGACCGCGGAGTCCCTGCAGCGCGAGGCCATGCGCTTCATCGTCACGGTCACCGGCCTCGACGCCACCTTCGCCCAAACGATCCACGCGCGGCACATCTACGAAGCGCGCGACGTCGCGTGGAACGCTCGCTTCGTCGACGTCCTCTCGAGCCGCCCCGACGGCCGCCTGCAGATGGATCTCTCCAAGTTCCACGACGTCGTGGCCTGTTGACACGGCGGGAGCTCGCGCCCCCGCCGCCCCGACGGCAAAGCCGTCGGGGCCCCACCACCCCGCGATCCACCCGCGCAGACGCATACGTTCCGCCGCTTCGGGCCTGACGTCGATCGCATCGGGAGACGTGGCGCGCTCTACCGAGCGCGTTTCGCTTCGGGCCTTTCGTCGATCGCATCCGGAAACGTCGTCATCTGCCATGTGCTGAGAGACACCCGTCGCGCCGTGCGGGCCTCGAACTTGGCCATGCGACCGCGCCCTTCCTAGGGTGCCCTCCATGCGACGCGTCACGACGTGGGCGATGGCAGCCGCGCTCGGTATCGCGACGATCACCGCGCAGCCGGCGCGCGCGTTCGCCTCACCGAAGCCGAAGGTCGAGTGGGTCCGGGTCGACGTCCCGGAGGGACTCGACACCGCGCGGCTCGGCAAGGTGCTCAAGGACGCGCTGAAACAGGCGGCAAAACGGGCGGATTTCGGGAAGGCGGCCAAGACGGTCAGCCTCTCCGCGCGCATCGTCGAGATGAAAACCGAGCAGCAGGGCGACGTCCTGCGGGTGACCTGCACGGTCTCCGGGAGGGTCGCCGGGAGCTCGGGCGCGCGCTCGCGCATCTCGTATGGTGGGAGCCCGGACAAGCGCGAGGAGCTCGAGAAGTCTGTCCTGACCATGGTGGCGAACGGCCTGGTGGCCCGGCTCGCCCAGATCGTGCGCACCCAGCCACCGAAAGTGCGCTAGTGTCGCCGAGCAGTGAGCCGGCGTGGCGCGTCGATCAAGCTCGACGCTCCGCCGCTGCTGCTCTAGGACGGGGCGCGACCATGCAATACGACCGGATGCTGGCGGAGCTCTTCGGCGAGGAGGACCGAGCGCGCGAAATGGCGTCTCGTCTCGCCGAGACGGCCCGCTCTTCGCCCGCGGCGGCCGCCGGCGAGCGCGACAGCTTGCTCCAATTCCTCCGCGGCCCGGTCGAGCGGCACTTCCGCTACGAGGAAGAGATGATCTTCCCTCACCTCGAGGAGCACGACCTCGGGCCGGAAGTTCAGGTCGCTGTCAAGCAGCATGACGCGGTCCGTGAGCTTGCCAACCGTTTGGCCGCGACGAAGCCGGGGGATGACGTCCGGGAGCTGATCTTCGAGATCGCTCGGCTGCTTCTCCACCACACGAACTTCGAGGGCGATTACATTTACCCCGAGCTGACGCACGACGAATGGCGGCAGCTCATGAAGCAATCCGTCGAGAGAGACGGCGCCGCGAGCAGCTCCAAGCCCTGGGCGGGTGATCCCGGTCCCGGGTCCGTCGGAGGCGGGTCTCCGTCGACGCATGCGACCAACGCTCGGTAAATCCCTGAAGCAGCCCCGCGGACCTCGACACACCGAAGGCCCGCACCGTACCCTGTCGAGTCCCGATGGCCATTGAGGCGGGCCGAGTTCTAAACCAGCGCTATCGGCTGATCCGGCCCGTCGGGCAGGGATCGCAGGCGTCGGTTTGGGTCGCGGAGCACCTTGCGTTGCAGACGCACGTCGCCGTCAAGCTCATCGACCCCGAGCTCGCCAAGAAGGAAACCGCCCGCGAGCGTTTCCGTCGCGAGGCCACGGCGGCCGCCCAGCTCCGCAGCGCGCACGTCGTCCAGATCCTCGATCACGGCATCGACGGCGACCAGCCGTTCATCGTGATGGAGCTCCTCGACGGCGAGGACCTCTTCGAGCGCCTCGCCCACCGCGGCCGCCTCTCGCTGCGCGAGACATCCAAGATCGTCACCCAGGTGGCCCGCGCGTTGAGCCGCGCGCACGCCGCCGGCATCGTCCATCGCGATCTCAAGCCCGAGAACGTCTTCCTCTGTCCGAACGAGGATGACGAGGTCGTGAAGGTCCTCGACTTCGGCGTCGCCAAGGTCAAGGACGCGGCCCGCGTGACGATGCAGAAGACGAACGTCGGCACGCTCATCGGCACGCCGCACTACATGAGCCCCGAGCAGGTCAAAGGCATCGGGGACATCGACTTCCGCACGGACCTCTGGGCCCTCGGCGTCATCGCCTTCCAGTGCGTCACCGGCGAGATGCCCTTCGACAGCGAGGGCGTGGGCGACCTGCTCATCAAGATCTCGATGGGCGAGATCCCCGTCCCATCGAAGGTCTACCCCGGCGTCCCCGTCCCGTTCGATCCGTGGTTCGCCAAAGCTTGCGAGCGCGATCCCGCCAAGCGCTTCCAGAGCGCGCGCGAGGTCGCGGTCTCGCTGGCCGCGGTGGTGACCCAGGTCGACGGCACCGCTCCGCGCGCGCCCACGGTGCGTCCTCCGGCGGCGAGCGGCTCGGGCCTCTCCAAGTCGCTCCCGGCGCCGCCGCGCATGCCGGGCATCTCGGTCCACGAGATCGACGCTTCGGTCGAAGAGTTCGAAGAGGTCGATCCGTTCGACGAGGACGACGACGATCGCCCGACGCGCATGCGTCAGGCGCCGGAGCCCACGCCCGCACCCAAGGCGGCGCTCAAGATCCCCGAGCCCAAGGTCTCGCGCCCGGGCGCCGCCGCGATCCCCGCTCCTCGCCCGAGCGTGCCCAACGCGCCGCGCCCCGCGGCCGGCGCTCCGGCGAGCGTGCCGAAGATCCCGGCACCCAGGATCCCATCGCACGACGGCATCCCGTCGAGCCGACCGTCGTCGCCCATGGCGCCGCCGATCGCGGCGCCTCCGGCGCACGAGGGTCACGAGATCGTCGACTTCGACGAGACGATCCCCGCGACCGACATGCGCGTCTCCGACATCGGCGTCCTCGTGCGTGCCGGCGCGGGCGCGCCGCCGCTCTCGGAGCCGCCGCGCGCGCCTTCTCCGCCACCCCCGGCGCCGAGCCGCTCGCCGCTGGACCTCGCGCCCGAGGCCGTGCTCGCGCCCGTCGTGCTGGCGCCGCCGCGCGTGATCGCGCCTGCGCCCGCGTCGACGCCCACGCCTTCTCGACCGGCGCCCACGCCTCCGCGACCAGCGCCGGCGCCCGCCTTCGCGCCGCCGAGCACGCCCGCCATCCACGCCACGACGGCGCCCGTCGAGGTCGAGTCGCTTCGGGCCGCATACACCGAGCCGCCGCCGGAGCTCGACGGCACCTCGAAGCGCCGCCGCATGGTCCGCTTCATGGTGGCCGGCCTGGTCATCTTCGCCGCCGGCATCGCGTGGACGGTCGTGCGCTCGCAGATCGATCTCGGCGGCGGCGTCTCCGGCACGCCGAGCGTCACGGCGCCCTCGGCGACCACGCCGCCTCCGCCGCCGTCCGCGTCGTCCGAGCCTTCGAGCGCGCCGACGACGACTGCCACGGCCATCGATCCGGGCAAGGTCAGCCGTCCGACCAAGCCGACCCCCGCGGTGAAGGGCCCGCCCCGGCCTCGCCCGCGCAAGGCCTCGCCGCAGCCCAACGACGGCACCATCGTCGTCCCCGATCCGCCGCCGGACGAAGACTCCGTGCCGGCCGCGCCTTAGCAGCCCACACGAGATCTCGCGGCGGCGAAGCCGCGCCGTGATCGACTGATGGATCGTGCTTCGCCGGCTCGCTCGACGAGCGCGCGCATCATCCACGCTCGCCCTCGCGCATTCGCCGCGAGGCCGAGCGTCACTCACCAAACAGCGAACGCGAGACACACGAATCCCCAGCACGCGCTCCCGATCGCGTGCGCGTCTCGCCGTCCTCGATGTGCTCGAACGTGGAAGATCGCGTGTCCACGTCCGCGCACGACACATCGTCGTTCGCGTCTGCGTGTCGATCCGTGCTGCTCGCTGGCTTGCGTGAAGACCCGGGCGGGATGCCCGAATCGCGTTCGGAGCTCGGCGCCGCTTCGCGGAGGGCCTTGCTCGCGCGGCGCCGGCTCGCTGTGCTGATGTCGTTAGTTGAGCAGCTTGCGCGACAGGTGCGCGACCGCTTCCTTCGCGGCCTCACCCATGGCGCGCTCCACCGCCTTGGACGAGGAATCGCCGCGGATCAGGATCGCGCACGCGTCACCCTCGACCTCGAACGAGGCCAACGGCAGCGCCGGAGCAGGCTCGGCGGCCTTGATCGGCACCTGCACCGCGAGCGAGCCGACCTGCAGCTCCATGAAGCCCACAAGCTCGGTCTTGGTCGTCGTTTGCATGGAGGGAACGTGCGTCGCCTCGACCGGGCCCGCAAGGGTGCCCGCTGAGACCGGCGAGACCGGATCGGTCCATGGCATCGCGATGGTCATCCTCGCGCGAGCGCGCCGGCTCCACCGCAAGGTGCGCTGGATGTGTCCGTGCGCGCGCCGGCGAAGGCGCAGGATCAAGCGCTCTGCTCTTTCGTCCATCACTCTTTCAACGCGGTGAGCTGGTCCGCCATGATGCTCCGATAGTTGCGATAAACCTGGAGCACGATCGCGAGCGCGATCGCCGCCTCGCTCGCCGCCAGCACGATGATGAAGACCGTGAGCACCTGGCCCTGCGCGCCGCCGGTCACGAAGTGGTTGAAGGCCACGAAGTTGAGCGCGGCCGCGTTGAGGATCAGCTCGACCCCGAGCAGGATGCCGACCGCGTTCTTGCGCGTCATCACCGTGAGCAGCCCGAGCCCGAAGAGCACGGCCGCGACGGTCAGGTAATGGACGAGGCCGATGGCCATGGCCTACTCCTTCTCCCAACTGCGCTTCACCGCGCGGCGAGCCAGCACGACGGCGCCGATGAGCGCGCCCAACAGCACGATCGATCCGATCTCGAATGGCAGCAGATACTCCCCGAGGAACGCGTGCCCGAGCTTCGCCGTCGAGGGCATCGCCGACTTCGGCTCGCTGGGCCACGACGTGCGCGCGGTCACGTGGCCCAGCACCAGGAGGAGCGCCGTGACCAACCCGAACGCGATGGGGAGGCCGCCGCTCGGGTTCGAGACCTTCATCGCGTCGATGCGGCTCGTGAGCATGACCGCGAAGAGGATGAGCGTCAGCGTCCCGCCCACGTAGACGAGGATCTGCGTGGCCGCGAGGAAGTCCGCCGAGAGCGTGATGTAGAGCCCCGCGATGCCGAGGAACGTGCCGAGCAACGCCAGCGTGGAATGAATGATGTTCTTCGAGAACGCGACGACCCCGGCGGAGCCCAACGTGAGGGCCGCGAGCGCGAAGAAAGCGACGGCGCCGAGGGGCATGACGAGGCGACGCTAGTCCACGGGGGCCCGCGGTTCAACAGCGCGCGCCTCTCGGCGACCGCGCCGCGCACATGATGGCGACACGCCTTGGGACGCATGTTTTCGGTGATCGTACGGAGGTCATCGGGCACGTTGCTCCCGATGATCCTCGCTCTGGACGATCGCGAAGATCCGCGCGGATCCACGCGCTCGGACACCGTCCGCATCATCCTTCTCGCGCGATGCACGGTGCACCACGGCGCGACGGCAGCGCGTGCAGCCCGCGCCTCGGCTCGCTCCGTCGGTCGCGCACGACACGCGTGACGGCGCCGTCACTCCGTGGTCGCGTCGGGCTCGGCCGCGGCTCGGCTCGCCGGCGCTTCGTCCGGTTTCTTCGCGGCGGACGCGCGCTGCTTGCGCCAGAGGGCGCGCAGGGCTTCGAGATCGGCGGGGTTGTCGCGCATGGCGCGCTCGCGGGCCTCACGGGCGTGCGGGCCGTACTCGCCGACGGGGACCTCGCCCAAGTCTTTGGGCGCCTTCCACATCGGCAGCGTCTTGCCGGCCGGCACGAAGCGGAAGGTCAGGTGATCGAGCGTCGCCGCCGCGCCCTCGAACTCGCGCGTGTGGCGGATGGCGCCGGTCGACTCGAGCTTGCACGCCTCCACGCACAGGCCGCAGTACATGCATTTGCCCATGTCGATGTCGAAGCGGGCGATCATCTGCTTCTTCGTCGCCGGGTCTTTCACCAGATCGATGCCGATGCACTCGATCGGGCAGTCCTTCTCGCAGCGCTTGCAGCCCGTGCAGATGTCCATCTGCACTTCGAGGAAGCCGCGGTAGCGCGGCGGGAGCATCTCCGACACGGGTCGGTCGAGCTTGTCCGGGTACTGCACCGTGATCGGCTCGCGGAACAGATGCGAGAAGGTGACCGCCATCCCCTCCAGGATGGTGCTCGCGGTGTGCGAGATGCTCTTGATGTACTGGGCGAGATCCATGGGAAGGTTCGACGGACGCCGGACAATCGGCCGCGCAGGGTGAGCCGGATACCCGAGATTCCTGGGCCGGGAAGGGCGTCCCTGCGCCGCGGAGGCTACCAGACGGACCGATCGATTTCACGAACGGGCATCGGGCAGCCACCCGACCCCGGCGGTGTCGCGCCGCTCGAACCTCACGGATCTTGACGTCGGCGGGAGCCCACCGTCATGGTCGATCGCGATGTCGAACCTGCGCCTCACCGGGACCTTCACTGCTCTCGTCACCCCCTTCACCGCCGACGGCGAGTCCGTCGACATCGCCGCGCTCGATGCGCTCGTCGAAGCGCAGATCCAGGGCGGCGTGTCGGGCCTCGTGCCCTGCGGCACCACCGGCGAGTCGCCGACCTTGAGCGACGAGGAGCAGCTCGTCGTCATCAAGCGCACCGTGGCGGTCGCGGCGGGGCGCGTCCCCGTGATCGCGGGCACCGGATCGTTCTCCACGAAGAAGTCGATCGCCGCCTCCAAGGCCGCGCACGCGGCGGGCGCCGACGGCGTGATGATCGTCATGCCGTACTACAACAAGCCCTCGCAGGAGGGCATGCGCGAGCACGCCCTCGCCATCGCGCGCGCCGTCCCCTGCCCCGTCGTCCTCTACAACGTCCCCAGCCGCACGGTGGTCGACCTCTCGGCCGACACCACCGCGCGCATCTGCGAGGCCGCGCCCAACGTGATCGCCATCAAGGACGCGAGCGGCAACGTCCTCCGCTGCCAGGAACTCAAGCGTCGCCTCGGCGATCGGCTCACCGTCCTCTGCGGCGACGACGCGCTCACGCTCCCGATGATGGCGGTGGGCGCGACCGGCGTGATCAGCGTCAGCTCCAACGTCCGCCCGCGCGAGGTCAGCGAGGTCACCCGCCTCGCGCTCGCCGGTGACTGGGAGGGCGCGCGCGCCGCGCACCTCGCGCTCCTCGAGTTGCACGGCAGCATGTTCATCGAGCCCAACCCGGCGCCCGCCAAGGCCGCGCTCGCCGCTGCAGGCAAGATGACGCCGGCCGTCCGCCTCCCGCTCGCGCCCGCGGGCGAGGTCCTGCGCCGCCAGCTCGTCGAGGTCATGGGCCGCCTCGACGCCACGTTCCCCCGCTCCACCGCGGCGCGCTGAATCCACCGGCCCGGCCGAGAGAAGACATGAAGATCGCCATCCACGGCGCCAGCGGGCGCATGGGCCAGAGCGTCGTCCGCCTCGCGTCCGGAGAGGGCGCGCAGATCGTCGGCGCCATCGTTTCACCGAATTCCAAAGCGCTCGGACGCGACGTCGGCGAGGTCGCCGGCGCGGGCATCGTCGGCGTGGAGACCACGGCCGACACCGCCTCGGGCCTGCTCGGCGCCGACGTCGTCATCGACTTCGCCACCGCCGCCGCGCTCCCGCAGCTCCTCCAGCTCGCCATGCGCCAGAAGGTCGCCGTCGTCAGCGGCACCACCCGCCTCGACGCCGCCGGCGAGCGCCTCCTCGACGAGGCCGCCAAGGTCGTCCCCGTGCTCTGGGCACCCAACACCAGCGTCGGCGTGCAAGTCCTCGCCGAGCTCGTCACCCTCGCCGCCGAGAAGCTCGGCTTGAGCTTCGACGTCGAGATCGTCGAAGCCCATCACCGCGCCAAGGTCGACGCCCCCAGCGGCACCGCCGAGCGCCTCCGCAAAGCCGTCGAAGAAGCCCGCGAGGACCTCCGCCCCATCTACGGCCGCGAAGGCAACGCCGGCCCTCGCAAGCCCGACGAGATCGCCGTCCTGGCGATGCGCGGCGGCGACGTCATCGGCGATCACACCGTCCACTTCCTCGGCCAAGGCGAGCGCCTCGAGCTCACCCACCGCGCCACCAACCGCGACCTCTTCGCCCGCGGCGCCCTCCGCGCCGCCCACTACCTCGTCGGCAAACCCCCCGGCCGCTACGCGATGGTCGACGTGATCCGCGGCTGAGCACGCTGGCGCGAGGATACGAGCCGACCCCGGCGGGCCGCCATCATGCCCCTGGCGCCCCCACCGTGATCCTGGCGCCCGCCATGGCGCTTCCAGCGCCCGCCATGGCGCTTCCGGCGCCCGCCATGGCGCTTCCGGCGCCCGCCGAAATCCTCCCAGCGCCCGATCCCGACCAAAAACCGCGCGGGCACGGGGCGCGACCGGGAGTGGACGGCCAAAGCTCGACCGGGCTCGACCCCGCGCGAAAAATGGACGGCCATTTTTCTCGCCCGCCCGGGCCCGCGCAGAAAAATGGACGGCCATTTTTCTCGCCGGGGCGGGGTGCGGCCCCGGAACGAGCGGCCAAAACCCGCGCCGGAGAGGCGCCGCCCCGAAAAAGGACGGCCATTTTTCTCCCGGGGTGGGCGCCGGCGGAAAATGGCCGGCCGAATTTTTACCGGGGATGGGCGCCGGCGGAAAAATGGCCGGCCGAATTTCTGCCGGAGGTGGGCGCCGGCGGAAAAATGGCCGGCCAAAACCCGCCGGCGCCCGGCGCCCGCGCCGCGAGCACCGGCCAGCGGCCGCCGGCGGCCGGAGCCGCCGCAAAATGGCCGAAACTCGCTTCCTTGGACCGAGATCGTGCCTACCATCGCGCTCCGATGGCTACTCAAGATCGCGATCTCACGGGCAAAGTCTTCCTCGTCACCGGCGCCAACACCGGCATTGGGCGCGTCACGGCCGAGACGCTGGCGCGGCGCGGCGGCAAGGTCTTCCTGGCCTGCCGCTCGGAGGAGAAGACACGCCCCGTCCTCGAAGGCATCCGCGCCGCCGGCGGCACGGCCGAGTTCCTCGCGCTGGATCTCGGCAGCCTCGCCTCCGTGCGCGCCGCGGCCAAGACGTTCCTCGATCGCGGCGAGCCGCTGCACGTGCTCATCAACAACGCCGGCCTCGCCGGCCCCCGCGGCCTGACCCAAGACGGCTTCGAGCTGACCTTCGGCACGAACCACCTCGGCCCCTTCCTCTTCACCAGCCTTCTCCTGCCCCGCCTCCGCGAATCGGCCCCCGCCCGCATCGTCAACGTCGCCAGCAAAGCCCACTACGACGCCAAAGGCATCGACTGGGACGCGCTCAAGAAGCCGACCCGCACCATCACCACGATGCACGAGTACCAAATCAGCAAGCTCTGCAACGTCCTCTTCACCAAAGAGCTCGCCCGCGGCAAAGCCGGTGAAGGCGTGAAGAGCTACTCCCTCCACCCCGGCGTCGTCGCCTCCGACATCTGGCGCAAGATCCCTTGGCCCATCCGCCCCCTCATCCTCAAAGGCATGATCACGGTGGAAGAAGGCGCCCAGACCTCGCTCTATTGCGCGACCTCGCCCGAGGTCGAAGGCCAAGATGGGCTCTATTACGACAAGAGCCGGGAGAAGAAGCCGAACCGGCTGGCCGATGACGTGGGTTTGGCGAAGGAGCTTTGGGCGAAGAGCGAGGCGTGGGTGGGTTGAGCCACTGGCGCAGCGAGAAGGCCTCAGGTCGGTTCGCGCTCATGGCCGATATCGCCTGATGACGGTGGATGGGATACCGGCCATGGCCGAAGCCGAAGATCATATCGGGGCCATCTCCTGCCTCGTGTGCGGGCGGGAGATGGATACCTCCTCGGCGGTGGACGATCATCCCGAAGACCACATACGCGCCCTCCTTTGTCTTGAGCATCCGGCCGTCCCCCAGGCGGTGGGGCTCTCGGAGCTCTACGCCGACCGAGACAAGTACATCCAGCGCGTCAACGAGATCTCCAATCACGTCAGCGGCCGATCGGCGCGCCGCGCGTGGCACACCACCGGCTGGTTCTCCCTTCTGCTCGAGCTCGACCAGGGTGATCTTCTGCTCATCTACCCGGTCATGCGACGCGCCGCCCTGCTCCATGTCCCGAGCACGCTGCGCGGGCCCGGCGTGCCGCGAGGGCTTCGGCTGCTGTGCGAGAAGGGGATATCGGCCACGGGAGGCATCGATTCGCCGACACCCAAACCGGGCTTGCGCGGCCTCGTGACTGCCATTCAGGGGGGACTGAGCCTCGACGGGCTCGACTTCTCGCGAAACCGAGAAGGCAACCCTGATACGGACACGCTGCTCGTATATTTCTCCGGTGACCACGCTCTACTGCTCACTGGAACCGGGTGGGACGATCTCGGCTATGCGCGCGAGGCCGATGACTTGTGGCTGCGATGGCTCGAGGGGCGTGAGCCTCGGTGATGCGCGAAGTGATCGAGAATATCCTCCGCTGCTTCTTCCACAACCTCGGCGAGGTCAGTGATGCAGAAAATCGAAGAGCAGGAGCTGAGCAACCGTATCGACAGCGAGCTCCGTCATCACGACGGTGTCTTGCCACCTATGACCAACGCGGCCTGGCGCGGGTATCTAGCAGCTTGCATCGAATGGGGGGCTGATCGAGCCGATAGAGCACTCGAGGCTCATGGATAAGCTGCCGCCGCTCGAAGACGACCCCACGGTGAACATTCTGTTGGGATACGACGATGACTGATGGCTCGCGCCGGGGTGGGCCGGCGAAGGATGGCTCTCGGCTCACGGACGTCTTCCTCGTGCCGGCCGTTGCGTTCACGGTTTCCGTCACGGCTTGGATCTCGATCGCGGATGCGCGCGGCGGCGGCTTGTTGGCGAGCTATTTCGAGGAGTATGCGGGCGGCGGCAGTTGCAAGTGGCGAGGGCCGGAGGGACAGGCTTTCCAACTCTTGCTCATGGTGGGCCTCTTGGCGTGGCCGGCGGGCCTCGGCGCGGTGGGCGTTGCCCTGGTCGAGGCCATCACATCCAGGAACGAGGGCGCGCGACACCGCCGAGCGCTCGTCGTTTTTGCGGTCGTGAGCATCGTCGTGGCGGCGGCGCTCCTACGCCTGGTGAACCTGCGCGCGGTGGCCGGCGCCCGGGGAGCGTGCTGACGGAGCGGGAGCTGCGATAGGGCTAAAAGAAGACGCGATGGAAGCAAGATGTACCCCTCGAGAGCTGCTCGACGAGCTTCGAGATCTCATCCATCAACCGATGGACGTGCTCGATGGGGTCGTGCTCCTCGAGATCCTCTACTACGCCACCGTTCGACTGCCGAGCGGCAAGGTATTCAATGCTACAGATGCAGAAGAGTTGCTCGGGAGAGAGGATTGCGCAGCAATCGTGGCGAGCCTGATGGGGACCATCGACCCCTTGCACCTGAAGATTGCCTCCTTGTCTGATATCGATAGGCGCGCAAAGAGCGAGCGAATGGATGCATGGCTCGCAAAGCTGAAAGATGTCGGCATCACGGTGGGCTACGCATAGGCACCTGCTCGCGGTCCAACTGGCCCTCCGTCATCGAATGCAGTGAGGATGGCGGAGGGGGCTCATCGAACCGACGGAACGCCGCCGCTCGAAGACGACCATCGGTGAACACTCTCCTGATGCTGCAGCACAGCAACCTCTGACGAGGGCCGCACGCCTTCGCGGCACACCGCCAGAGGTCGCAAGAGAGCGCCACCCCGCGCCTCGCTCGGTCATGACTTCATCTTGCCGCAAGATCCCAGGCGTCATCCCGACAGCACACATCGTCCCTCGCGCCATGGTGTCAAACGACGACGAGGCTGGAAGAACCTTCCGTAGCGCCTGTTCGATGGGCAATACAGCGCTCGGGAACACCAGCCCGCGCCCCTGCGCGGCGCTGCTCCCGGGCCACATCCGCGCGGTCTCCACCGCGCAGGAGGTTGCCCATGCCTTCGATTCGCATTGCTCGCTACGCCCTCACCACTGCCGCTGCGACTGCCACTCTCCTCGCAATGGCACCTATCGCTTCGGCACAAGAGCCGCCTCCGGTGGTGCCTACGGAACCGACGTTCGGGCACGCGGGGCAGGTGGTGCTCGCGGATCTCCTCGGGTTGCGCACCCAGGCGCCGGGGTATCTCGGGCAGCTCGGGGCGGGGGTGAATGCCGTGCCGGCCATGGCGGTGGGATCGGGACCCGGGTATGCCGCGTTGGTCGGGTATGGTCATTACGAGTCGAATCCCACGACGCCCGGCACGGCGCCCACGGTCTCGAACAGTGTGTGGTTCGCGCCGTCTCTGGATGTGTTCGTCGCGCCGCGGCTCTCCATCGGGGCGGGATTGGGATTCCAGTATTCGCAGCAAGAGGTTAAGGCGCCGGTGCAGCAGAGCGATCCGCAGGTGCTCGGACAGGGGAGCACGAAGCTGTGGACGCTCTCGGCGATCCCGCGGATCGGGTACGTCTTTCCGCTCACGCAGAGGATCGCGTTGTGGCCGAGGATCGGGGTGGGCTACGCGTACACGCGGAACGAGGAGCGCTACGACAACGGCGTCAACGTGGTCACGAGCGGGACGTGGATTGGAGGGGTCGACCTGAAGGTCGTGTTTCAGGCGACGAAGCATTTGTTCTTCGACGTCGCCCCAGCGTTCTCGCTCCGGTATTCGCGGCTCGAATCGGGCGTCGGTACCAGCAGCAGCGTGGTCGCGGGCGTGGGCGGGACGGTGGGGATGGGCGTGGCGCTGTGATCCACGACGCGGGGCGGGTCCGGGCTCCAGATCGAGCGGCGTGAGCGCGGGCCGCCACCGCGTGGGCCGGCGCCCTTCCCGCCCGGGACGACGGCCGGGTGCGCGCGGTCTCCAGGAAGAAGTGACGCGCCGCGGGATTCTGCGGTAGCTTGCGCGCCTCTATGTCCCCCGAAACGAGCGACCTCTTGCTCGAGATCGGCGTCGAGGAGCTGCCGGCCTCGTTCGTCGAAGGCGCCATCCGCGCCCTGCCCGAGCTGGCCCAGAAGCGCTTTGCCGAGCTGCGGCTCACGCATGGTGCCGTGCATGCCTACGGTACCCCGCGCAGGCTCGCGCTGGTCGTCCAAGGCCTCGCCACGCGCCAGCCCGATCTCGCCGAAGAGGTGACCGGGCCGCCGGCGAAGGCCGCCTTCAAGGACGGCGTGCCGACCAAGGCGGCCGAGGCGTTCGCGGCCAAGCTCGGCGTGTCGGTGGCCGATCTGCGCCGCGTGGAGACGCCCAAGGGCGAGTACCTCGTGGGCACGAAACGCGAGGCTGGGCAGAGCGCGCTGTCGCTCCTGCCCGCGGCGCTCACGCAGATCATCACGGCGATCCCGTTCCGCAAATCGATGCGCTGGGGGAACGGTGATCTCGCGTTCGGGCGGCCGATCCAGTGGCTCGTGGCGCTGCTCGGCGAGCACTTGATCGAGCTGGAGCTCTCCGGCATCAAGAGCCACCGCGCGTCGCGCGGGCATCGGTTCCTGCACAGCGGGGCCGTGCAGATCTCGTCGGCTGCGACCTACCTCGACGAGCTGCGCGCGGCGCACGTCATCGCCGATCCGGAGGAGCGCGCCCGCCTCATGCGCGAGCGCCTCGAGGCCGCGGCCAAGGATGCGGGCGGCAAGCTCATCGAGGACGACTTCCTCGTGGGCGAGAACCTGTCGCTCGTGGAAGAGCCGCAGGTCGTGGTCGGTGGCTTCGAGACCGAGTACCTGGAGCTGCCGGAGCGGGTGATCCTCGAGGTGGCCAAGGGGCATCAGCGCTACTTCGGGGCGCGCGCGCCGGATGGACGGCTCCTGCCCAAGTACCTGTCGGTGGTGAACACCGCGCTCGCGCCGGAGAACATTCGGCGTGGCAACGATCGCGCGATGCGCGCGCGGCTCGCGGATGCGCGCTTCTTCTATCGTACGGACCTCGAGACGCCGCTCGCCGATCGCCGGCAGAAGCTCGCGGGCATCGTCTTCCAGAAGCGGCTCGGGACGGTGCTGGGCAAGGCCGAGCGCATCGAGCGGCTGGCGCGGGAGCTCGGCCTCCTCTTGATGCTGCCGGAGGCGACGGTGATGGCGGCCGCGTCGGGCGCGCATCTCTGCAAGTGCGATCTCGTCACGCTCATGGTCGGCGAGTTCCCCGAGCTGCAAGGCGAGGTGGGCCGCACGTACGCGAAGGTGCAGGGCGTCGCGGCCGACGTGGCCGACGTGATCCACGATCATTACCTGCCGAAGGGCGCCGCCGACGCCACCGCGCCCACCGACGCGGGCGCGCTCGTGGCCATGGCCGATCGGCTCGACACACTGGTCGGCTGCTTCGCCATCGGCCTCACGCCCACGGGCGCGGCCGATCCCTACGGCCTCCGCCGCGCCTGCCTCGGCGTGCTCCGCACGATGCTCGATCGAGGCTTCGATTTGCGCCTCGGCGACATCTTCCGCGCGGCCTACGACGGCTACGGCAACGTGAAGCTCGATCTCTCGCGCGACGAGCTCGTGCAGAAGCTCGGCGAGTTCTTCGCGGAGCGCCTCCGCGGCCTGCTCTCGGACAAGCTCCCGAGTGACGCGGTGAACGCAGCGCTCGGCGCAGCGGACCGGCCGCTCGACGCGCGGGCCCGCGCCACGGCGATCGCCGAGCTCGACGCCCAGACCCGCGCCGACGTGGGCGAGGTCTTCAAGCGCGCGACCAACATCGCGGACAAGGCGCCCGCCGGCGATCCGGTGGCCCCGCCGGCCGACGCGCACGAGAGCGAGCGCGCGCTCCACACGGCCTTCGTGAAGGTGCAGGAACAGCTCCGCGGCCTGGTGGCGCAGGGCGCCTACAAGCAGGCCTTCCAGGAGATTCGCGTGCTGGTGCCGGTCCTCCACAAGTACTTCGAGGACGTGCTCGTCATGGACAAGGATCCCGCGGTGCGCGACAACCGCCTGCGGCTGATGCGGTCCATCTCCGATACCTGCCGGACCTTGGCGCGCCTCGAGCTCCTGGGCGCGTAGCCAGCGCGCGCGGGGAGCGGGATCTTCGGCCTGCTCCCCGCCGTCGCGACGCTGTCGACACCACCATCACAGATCGCCGCGAGGGGACGCCGGCCGAGGAATCCGCACGGATTTCGAGCGGAAAGGCTGGCGCGCGAAGCGCGTGGCGTTGCTCCCATCTCGCATCGGTGGGTGAGTTTCGTGGGCCGCCTTGCGCCTTTGGGTTGGGCGCGATGCCGCGGTGGGCGCGGACACGGGAACGCTCCGGACGAGGGGCTGAACGTGCTATCCCCCAGTGTGTCTTATGCGCTTAACCCTATTCGGTAGACTCCGGACATCCATTCGCCATTCGCACACGAGCACGCGAGTCCTCGCGGGTGCGCTCGCGATCTTCGCGGCCTTTGCGGCGCTCTCGGCGACAGCGCGGATGAGCCCGGCCATCACCGCTCCGGTCCTCGGGGTCCTCTTTTTCGTGATCACGGGGGCCGCGCTCGTGCGGGCGCGCTTCGACCGAGGGGTGATAGCCCTCATCCTCGGGGGCTTTGGCTCTATCTCGCGTACCTCGGATATACCTCCTTCGGCGAGCGCAACTACGATGGTGGGCCGCAGCTCCAATACATCGAGTACATCGTCCAGCATCACAAGAGACCGCCCGCGGCCCATTGCCTGATTTGCCACCATCCGCCGCTCTATTATGCGACGGGCGCGCTGGTTTATGGGTTCTGCAAGGCCACGAGGCTGACCGCGCCGACCACGGGGCTTCAGCTCTTCGGGCTCGGTCTCTTCATGATCTTCCTCGCCTACGGCGCGCGCACGGCAGAGCGGTTGTTGAAGGACCGGCGCGACCAGCGTTTGGCCGTCGCGCTGATGGTGTTTTGGCCTTACAGCGTTCACAACAGCGTCCGACTCCACAACGACTCCATGGTCTGCGCGTGGATGGCGGTCGCCGTCTTTTACACGGTGCGGTGGGCACAGGAGGAGCGGCCGAAGGACCTCTACCTCGGCGCGCTCTTCACCGCGCTCGGATTGCTCACGAAGTCGAGCGCGTACGCGATTGTGCCAGTGATCCTGGCGATGCTCGCGGCGCGCTTCTTCCGATCGCGGGACAAGCTCCGCCTGCTCGGCCGCGGCGCGGTGGTCGCCGGCATCCTCGCGGGCGCGCTCCTCCTGAACGCCCACGGGAAAGAGACATCGCGGATGAAGAACGCGCCGCTCTGCCACAAGATCCTGGGCAACGCGTGCGACATCGGCGGCGATCGGCTCGTCGACAACGCGCCTCGCAACTACTTCTATCTCGATCTCCCGACCTACCTCAGCGAGCCTTATGCCCTCGCGCTAAAGGACGACAGCGGACGAGCGTATTTCTGGAATCACTTCCTCAAATCGAGCCTCTTCGGGACGCACAACAAGGTCGCCGACCGCGAGACGGCGTACGAGCTCAACCGGGCCGTCGCCGAGATCATGAATGTCCTCATGTTGGGGATGATTGGTTATCTCGCGGCGGGGCTCGTGCTGGTGAAGAAGCGAAGGCTCCGGCGATGGGCGGTGGTCTTGCTCCATCTCGCGTCCTCGGTGGCCTTCATGGTGGGCTTTCGGGCCCTCATCCCCGCGCCGCATCACTCCGATTTTCGCCACGTGTTCCACGTGGTGATCCTGGTCTCCATCGCCTATGCCGCGGCGGTGGCGCATTTCCGCCGGAGCTGGCCGGCGATGGAGAGGGCCGGACAGATTCTGGCGCTGCCCTTCGTCGCGCTCTCCATTTTCTACTTCGTCCCCAAGACCGATTGGGCCACTCGGATCACGCGGCGTGTCGTCAAATACGATATGGCGACCTACGAGCGCGTCGTTCCCGAGGGGACACCTTGGGACGACGATGGGAATCTCATCATCGAGGCCAATCACGTCATCGAGCTCGACACCGAGGCTCTCCCCACGGCGGGCGAGCTCGACGTGACCTTCGACGGCAACGATCGCTACGAGATCGACATCGTGGGCGAGACGACGGCGAAGATCCTCGTGGGGCCGACGAAGAAGAAGACGACCGGCCTCGCCCGCTACGTGGAGCGCGTCGATCCTCCGGTGCGATCGGTGCGCTTCGTGCGGGTGTGGCCGCGGTCCGGTGACATGGCTTATTCGATGGGTCACCTCGTGCTGCGTTGACGTGAGCCGCCGGGGCGCGGCAGGCTTCGCGCCCAGACGGTCCTTCATTCCACGATCAGAGCTTCAGCGACTTGCCCATCGGCAGCGAGCCCTGGGCCGGCGGCGTCGTGGGGATCGGCGTGCTCACGGGCACGCCCACCGGCGCGCATCCCGCCGCGAAAGGCACGGGCACCGGCGCCGCCACGGGCACGCCGAAGGGCGTCGGGATCGGCGCAGGAACACCGAACGGCGCAGCAAACGGAACGCCGACGGGCGTCGGGATCGGCGCAGGAACGCCGACCGGCGCAGCGATGGGCACCGG
The DNA here is from genome assembly GCA_001931535.1 of Minicystis rosea. Taxonomy (GTDB): domain Bacteria; phylum Myxococcota_A; class Polyangia; order Polyangiales; family Polyangiaceae; genus Minicystis; species Minicystis rosea. Next base: position 11,403,868 of record CP016211.1, on the reverse strand, counting down.
CGCCGGAACGGGCGTGGGCACGCCGACGGGCGCAGCGAACGGAACGCCCACCGGCGTCGGGATCGGCGCGGGCACACCGACAGGCGCAGCGAACGGAACGCCCACCGGCGTCGGGATCGGCGCGGGCACACCCACCGGTGCAGCGAACGGAACGCCCACCGGCGTCGGGACGGGCGCAGGCACACCGAAGGGCGCGGCGAACGGAACGCCCACCGGCGTCGGGATCGGCGCGGGCACGCCGAAGGGCGCAGCGAACGGAATGCCTACGCCCACGGGGCGCGCAATCGGGACGGGCACGCCGACCGGAACGTCGATGGGGATCGCCACCGGCCGCACGATCGGCACGCCCACCGGCGCAGCGACAGGAATCGGCGCAGCGACAGGAACAGGCGCGGCCACGGGAATCGGCGCGGCCACAGGCACCGGTGCAGCGACGGGCACGCCCACGGGCGCAGCGAACGGCAGCGCCACCGGCGTCGGGATCGGCGCAGGCACGCCCACCGGCGCAGCCACGGGAATCGGCGCCGCCACAGGCACCGGCGCCGCGATGGGAACAGGCGCAGGCACGCCCACCGGCGCAGCGAACGGCAGCGCTACGGGCGTCGGGATCGGCGCAGGCACGCCCACCGGCGCAGCCACGGGAATCGGCGCCGCCACAGGCACAGGCGCAGCGATGGGAACAGGCGCAGGCACGCCCACGGGCGCAGCGAACGGAACGCCCACCGGCGTCGGAATCGGCGCGGGCACACCGACGGGTGCAGCGAACGGAACGCCTACCGGCGTCGGAATCGGCGCGGGCACACCGACAGGCGCAGCGAACGGAACGCCCACCGGCGTCGGGATCGGCGCGGGCACACCGACGGGTGCGGGCACACCGACGGGTGCAGCGAACGGAACGCCCACCGGCGTCGGAATCGGCGCGGGCACACCGACAGGCGCAGCGAACGGAATGGGCGCTACGCACCCCGTCCCGCAACCGATCTGCGCGTGCGCCGCCTCGTTCGTGTCTTCGTCATCGACGGATGCGACGTCCGAATCGTCCCTCTCGTCATCCGGCTGCGCGAGGCAGCCGGCGCCGCCCAGCGTCGCCGCGAGGCTCAAGGTGACGAGCGCGGCGGTGTTCTTCACTGCGATCATTGCGATCCTCCTCGGGGCGCATCTACCGCTCGGCGCCCGCGGCACGTCACCGCGAGCCGACGGCCCGGCGCACCGGTCGCCGAGCACCATTCACCTTTCAGGCCCACGGAGGCTGCGAACCAAACGCACGCGCCGGACACGAATGAAATGGCGAAGCACCCGGAGCCGGAGGGCCGCGGGACGCGGCGAAAACAAGGCACTCTGGGAATCGTCAGAGCCGGAGACGGGAAGATGGGAGCCTCGTCCTCCCCGTCTCGAGCCCCCAACATCCGAGTCCGCAGACGAGCCCCGCCCACGGAGCATGGGAGTTACGCGGACCACGGATCCCAGCCTCCGCGCGGAGATTGGGAATCACCGCGAGAGATGGTGAGCCTCGGAGACACGAATTCATTCCCACGCTCGCATCGCCGCCGACACCCGCGCACCGGCCATCGACGTCGCTCCGAGACGAGCTACGTAATCGCTCGGGCCCCAGCAAAAACCGAGGCTCGGCGAGGCATCGAGCCCCACCGCCCCGCGAAATGGAGCAGGGATGAAGAACGCCAATCGTCATCACACCGAGCGTGCCGCCGAAACGTACCTCGAACGAGGCACGACGCTGAGCCGAGGCTCGTCGGAGCTCGAAGCGCGCCGCTCGTCACCGCGAATCCACCGCTGGAAACGCTGGCGTCTCCCTCTCGTTTCGATGCTGGCCGCGGTCCTCGGCGGGGCCGGCTGCGCAGCCTCGAACGACGACGACACGCTCGCCGAATCGCCGGCCACCGCAGGCACGGACATCGAAGCGTCCCTGGAATCGAGCGCCGCACAAGCGATCTCGATCGCCGGCGATCCCGCGCGCGACACCGCATCACCGGCCTCTCCGTGCGAAGGATCGGTGTCGCCGGCGGCCGAGGAGCACCTCGGCGCCAGCCACGATCTCTGGGGCTGCCGCGGCCACGGCGGCTGCGGTCGCGGTGGTTGGGGCTGTGGTCATTCACGCGGAGGTTGGGGCCACCCGCACGGCGGTTGCGGTTGGAGCCATCCGCATGGTGGATGCGGATGCGGCGGAGGCCATTGGCGCGGAGGCTGGGGTTATCCGCCCGGCGGTTGGGGCTACGCGGGCCTCGGCGACGGCTGGGATCAATCGTGGCAGAGCGGCGGCTATGGCACGTTGGGTTGGGGCGGCGTCTCGTCTCCCTGGGATGCCTACGCGCCCTGCAACTGAGCCGTCTGGGTCCGTGTCGTCGCCGTGAATCCGCCGTTCCGTCCGAGCGGCGCGCGGTCTGCGCGACACGGGGCCTCGATCCCGCGTATCATCACGAGCCTCGATGGTGATGGCTCATCCTGCACGGAACCTGTTCGTCGCCTGGATTTACACGCTCTACATGAGCCAAAAGGCCATGCGGGCCAAAGCGCTCGGCGGAAGCGACGCGCGCGTCTGCGAGTACGTGCAGGAGTGGAGCCGCGGCCTGCGCCGGCGCGTCGGCATCGAGGTGCGCGCCTTCGGCATGGAGTCCGTCGACTGGTCTCGCACCTACGTGATCATGGCGAACCACGCGAGCTACCTCGACGTGCTCGCGCTCTATTCATCGCTCCCTCGCATCGTCGGCTTCGTCGCGAAGAAGGAGCTTTACATGATCCCCTTCTTCAACGGCGTCATGCGCGCCGTCGGCTGCGTGCCCGTCGATCGGAGCAAGCACCGCGAGGCCGTGGACGCGCTCCGCGAGGCCGCCGACGCGGTGCACGCGGGCACGACCATCGCCGTGTTCCCCGAGGGCACCCGCTCCCCCGGGGATCGCGTCCAGCCCTTGAAAAAGGGCCCTTTTCATCTGGCGCAGTTGGCTCAGGTGGAGGTGTTGCCCATCGGCATCCGCAACGCCGCCGCGCTCATGCCGCGGCAGAACACGGCGATTCGTTCGGGTGTGATCGAGGTGCACGTGGGCAAGCCCCTCCCCCCGCCCGCCCCCGGCGACAACCAGGGTCGCAAAGCGCTGATGGAGCAAGTGCGCGCGCAGATCGCCGAGCTCGCCGGCGTGCCGATGATCGATTGACGCTCAGGGCGAGAGCTTGGCGACGAGCGCATCGTTGCCGCCCGCGCTGGTGAGCGCGCCGCTGCCGTTGCCGAAATCGATCACGCCCGCGAACACGCCCGCGACGAGGATGCCGGTGACGTCGGTGGCAACGCCGTTCGCCGTCTGGGCCTGTGCGTCGCCGTAGCGACGGGCCCACACGTAGCCGCCGAGCGCATCGAGCTTGGCCACGTACACATCCGTCGAGCCGTTGCTCGTGAGCGACGTGCCTCCGAAGTTCACGTTGGTCGCGAAGTCGCCGACGAGGACGATGCCGCCGAAGGGATCGACGGAGACGCCACGCCCGTTCTCCGCGCCGGCGCTGCCGAAGAGCTTGCTCCAGAGGTGCATCCCTCCTTGCGTGAACCGCGCCACGAACACGTCGTTGCCACCGGCGCTGGTGAGCGCGCCGCCGCCGAAATTGATGTTGCCCGCGACGTTGCCAGTGATGACCACGTTGCCCACCGAGTCGGTGGTGACGGCATTGCCCGCCTGCGCCGCGTTGTTGCCGAAGATCTTGCCCCAGAAGAGATTGCCATTCTGATCCAGGCTGGCCACGAACACGTCGTTGCCCCCCGCCGTCGTGAGCGCGCCGCCGCCGAAATCGATGACGCCGGCCGCGTCCCCCACGATGACCACGTTCCCCGCCGGATCGACGGCCACGCCCTTGCCACTCTGCGCCTGCGCATCGCCGAATCGCTTGCTCCAGAGGTGATTGCCATCGGGATCGAACTTGGCCACGAACACATCGGTGCCGCCCGCGGAGGTGAGCGCGCCGCCGCCGAAATCGATCTTGCCGGCGAACGATCCGGTGATGACCACGTTGCCCGCAGAATCCACCGCGATCCCGCGGCCGTTCTGCGCCATGTTGTCGCCGAAGCGCTTGGCCCACACGAAGGCGCCGGCGCTGTCGAGCTTGGCCACGAACACGTCGGTGCCGCCTGCGCTGGTGAGCGCGCCGCCGCCGAAGTCGATGGCGCCGGCGAAATCACCGATGATGAGGGTGTTGCCGAGCCCATCCACCGCGATGCCCGTGCCGCTCTGCGCCTGCGCGTCGCCGAACCGCTTGGCCCACATGAAGGTGCCCGCGTAATCGTAGCTGGCGACGAAGACATCGGTGTTCCCCACGCTCGTCAGCGTGCCTCCACCGAAATCGGCGGCGCCCGCGAGCGCGCCGGTGATCACCGGCCCACCGGCGCGGTTGGCGACCGCGTTCGTCGTCTGCGCCTGCGCATCCCCGAATCGTTTGGCCCAAAGCCCGTTGCCCGTGCACGCCTGCGCGGTCCCGTCGCAATCCTCGTCAGCCGAAGCGAGGCAGTTCTCCAAAGCCGGCTGCACCTGCCCTTCGCACGGGCCGAAGCTCTTCCCATCCTCGGCGCAGGTCTTCGTACCTGCTTTGCAGATGCCGACTCCCTCGGTGCCGGTCGGCCCGCCATAACAAGCCTCCATGGCGCCCGGCGTGCAGATGCAACCTTCGTTGGTCTTGCCGTTGCAGTTGTCGTCGAGCAGCGTCGCGCAGCTCTCCTCGACGGGGAGCACCTCGCCGACGCAGGGCCCGAAAGTGCCGTCGTCCTGGCACGTCGCCACGCCCGGCTTGCAAGCGCCGAGGTTCATCGTGTTGGGAGGCCCGGAATAACAAGCCTGCGTCGCGCCCGCCGTGCACGGCGCCGCGCCGCCTCCACCCGCCGATCCGCTCGACGTCGTGCCCGCACCGCCGTCGCCGCCGCTCGACGTCGTGCTGGCCGTCGTCGCGGATCCGCCGGCGCCGCCGGCCGCGGAGGTGCTGCCACCGCCTCCGGTCCCAGTCGTGGAATCACCGCAGGCCATCGCGAAGAGAAGAGCAAATGGAACGGATCGTCGGAGCATGATCAAAGACATGAGGACCCCATCGTCGAGCAGATCACATGACGATACGCGACCGCGGGCAGGCCTGTCATCGCAGACGCGATCGACCATGGACGCGAGGCACGCCGGCGAGCATCATGCCGCGCGGAGGTCTCGGATGCGTGGTTCAATCGGGTTTGGAATGGTGAGCATCACCGTCGCGCTCGCGGCGACGATCGGCTGCGGCAGCAGCACGAACGGGACCGGCGGCACGGGCGGCGGGACGACGTCGAGCACGACGACGAGCAGCAGCACCACGGGGTCCGGCGGGACGGGCGGCGGGAATGGCCTGCCCGAAGGCAAGTGTCGTAAAGGCCTGGACTGCGCCGGTGGAGAGCAATGCCTTCCCCCCAATCAAGCGATGCCCTGCGGCACGTGCTCCAACGACCCGAGCAACTGCGGGAGCGACTCCGACTGCACGGCGCAGGGTCCGACGAGCATCTGCGAGCCGGTGACGTGCGCCTGCGGCGACCAAAAGCATTGCGTGGCCGGCTGCTCCACCAACGCCGACTGCAGCGCAGGCCTTGCCTGCGGCACCGATCACCGCTGCGCGCCCGCCGTCTGCGCCCAACAGCTCGACTGCCCGAAGAACTTCCTCTGTCCCCCGGTCGCCGACGCCAAATGCGAGCGCAAGAAGTGCAGTGTCGACCCGGAGTGCGACGAGGGCTATTGCGTCGAAGGGTCCTGTTTCGGCGACCCGGGCACGTGCCTGAAGCCGGCCCCGTGATGCGATGAGGCTGGGGCCGCAAAGGCCCCAGCCAAAGCCTCGTTGGGCTCGATCACGATGGGGCCGCGAACGGCCTCAAACCCATCATGAGATGTCGATTGGAGCCGAGGCCGCGAGCGACCTCGACTCCAATCTCATCCATTCAGCCCTTGTCGCTCGACGAGTCCTTCTGGCGCTTCTTGCCGGCCTTCTTGCTGAGGGTCGTCTTCTTGGCGGCGGGCTTCTGCCCCTTCGCCTTGGCATTGGCGTGCTTGCCCTTCAGCTCTTCACGCACCTTGCCGCGGAGATGCTCGCTCAGCTCTTTGACGTGCTTGGCCTCGTCCTTGGTGACGACGCCATCGGCGCTGACCTTGTCGACCGCGGAGTGCAGCTCCTTGAGCGCGCCCTCGAGCGACTTGTCGATCTCGGCCTTCTGCTCGTGCGAGAGGCTGCGCTTCGACACGCCCTTGTCGAAGTGACCCTTCATCTTGTCGATCTTGCTCTCGACGAGCTTCTTGTAGGCCTCGGCCTTCATCGGAAACCCGCTCTCCTTGTGCCCGTGGTGGCCCGCGGGCGTCTTGGTCTCGGCCATCGCCGAGGCAGGGAGAACGAGCGCCGTTGCTGCGATGAATACAGAAGCGAGGTGAGCGAGCGTCTTCATGGATGAACCTCCAAACGGTTTCTGGGCGCCGCAGGTCTCCCCACGTGTGCGCGGGACGACGATTCGAGAGCTCATTCAGAACGACGGACAAAACCGGGCCGAACCGCGATCAAGCGGTCCGTGATGAGAGGCTTTGGCTCGTCGCCCTGATTCCCTCGGCGCCCGGATTCGACCTGACGTCGCCCCCGGTGCGAGGACGGTCACGCCACTCTGTATATCGAAAGCGCTCCGCAAAAGAAAAGAAAAGTGCGAGCAGGTCGCACCTGTCTTTTCGTTCAGATATCGAATGTGGGGGGAGAATGGGCCGAAGAAGGCTTGCCGGCCCAGATTTCGAGAGGGTCGGTCAGGCGTCGCGCGCAGGCTCGCGCTGCGAGCTCGCGCCGCGCAGACGCGCGGGAAGGAGGCCCGCGGCGCGCGTGGCCACGACGCTGCCGAGCGCCGTGAGGATGACCGCGAGCTTCACGAGCGAGCCCACGAAAGGAATGGCGCCAGCGACGAGGAAGAGCAGCCCGCCGACGGCCAGGTGCACGTACGGGTTCTTGGTCCGATGCGCGAGGAGCGCGGCGCCGATCGTCTCGAGGACCGAGCACACGCCGGCGAGCACCGCGATGATGGCCGCGAGCATGGCGACGGCGGCGATGGGAATGCCGATGATGGTCACGCACACGGCCGTGAGCAGGACCGCGCCGCCGAGGAGCGAAACGACGCCCGTCGCGAAGGTGCGCATCGGCCGCGACGCGATCTGGACCTTGAGCTGATCCATGCGCGCCGGCGCGAGCGCGAGCAGGACCGCGCCGAAGACGAAGAGGAGCGCCGCGCCGTTGACCGCGTCGGCCACGCCGCGCGCCAGCGAGCGCACGGACGACGTCGACGACGCCTCGCTCTTGGCGTGCCCCTCGTCACGCGCTTGCTTGTCGCGGGCTTTGCTCTTCGCGGCGGCCTTGTGCTTGCGCATGCCGTCGTTGATGTCGCCGCCGATGGTGGCGCCGTCGGCGCGATGAAGCTTGCCGCCGAGCACGCCGACGTCGCCGTCGATGGCCGCACCCGAATCGACGTCGATGGAGCCGCCCATCACCGAGACGTCACCGTGCACGCGGCCGCCTTCGTGGATGCGCACGGAGCCGCCGAAGAGCGCGAGATCGCCGGTCACCGTGCCCCAAACATCGAGCGTGCCGCCGAGCACGGTGATGTCGTGCGCGACCTCGCCCTTCTCGATGCGCAGGCTGCCGCCGGTGACGACACGATCGCGCTCGTCGTCGTCGTCATCGCTGGCAGAAGGCCCGGGCGGCAAAGGAGGAGCCGGCGGTACGGGCGGGATCGGCAGCGCAGCCGGCGGCCCGGGAGGAGCCGGCGGAACCGGCGGCACCGGCGGAGCGGCCGGGCCGCTGGGCTCGCCGGCGGGCGCGATGGCGATGAGGCCCTGCTCGCGGCGCGCGATGTAGCGACCATCGATGAGCAAGAGCTCGAGCACTCTGTCGGCGGGCTGCTTCTCGACGTGCAGGTTGACCGGATCACCCTTGGGCGCGGTGACCACGATGCTCCAACCGGCAGCCTTGGCGAGCCGTGTCAGCGCATCGCCGCGCGGAACGCCGTCGAAGTCGAGCGTCACCATCGGCTCGCTCGCGGGCCACTGCCCTTCGCGGCGAACCTCCGCGTGCGCCGCGCAGGGCGCGAGCGCCGCGAGCGCCACGGCCGTAGCGAGGCCGCTCCGCCCAATCCTCGAATACCGGATCATTGCATGCCTCCTTCGACCGCGATCGCGCGCCGCCGCATCGCGACGCGCGCCACCTGAAGCCCCGCCAACACGAAGACGATCGCCGACACGCTCTTGATCGCGAGCGCCCACGGACCGAGCACCGACGGGCCCATCGAGAGCAGCGCCCGCGTGAGACGCACCAGCGTCGGCAACCAGCCGATCGCCGCGGCGAGCGACGAGGGAATGTTCGTCACCGCATCGACCAGCGCCGGCCCAGCCGTGAGCGCAGCGACGAAGACGGCCGCCGCAATCGCGGCGATGGGCAGCGGGCGTCGAGCCTTGCGCGGGCTCGGCGGCGCGAGGGTCGACGCGGCTGCGATGGGCTCGGAAGACGCTTCGACGACCGGCGCGACGGTGCCCGAATCCAGTGCGAGCGCGGCGGCGAGAGATGGATCGCGCAGCGCTTCGCTGGCCGCCACCGAGAGGAGCGCCGCTTCACCGAGGCGCGCGCCGCAGGCGTCGCACGCGTCGAGATGATCGAGCGCGGCGCGGGGCAGGAGATCGAGCTCGCCGTCTGCGACGCACGTCACGCAGAGGTCGCTGACGTGCCCATCCGGCTCGAAGATCAGGTCGGGCGGGAGCCCGGTTCGCGTCGTCGTCATTGCTCCACCGTCTCTGCGAGCGCGTCGGCGAGCATGCGCCGTCCGCGCGAAAGCCACGTCGCCACCGTGCCGATCGGCACGCCGAGGCGATCTGCGATCTGCTGGTAACCTTCCCCCTCCACGTGGAACATCATCATCGCCTCGCGCTGGGGGCGCGCGAGGGTCTCCATGGCCGCGGCGATGCGGCGCGCGCGCTCCGTCGATGCGGCACGCTCGTCGGGCGCGGGCGCAGGATCGGGCAAACGCTCCACGAGCGGTTCCATCTCGTCGTCGGGCGAGATCGGCTCGCCGAGAGCACGCTCGCGCCGACGCCGACGGCGCGCATCGATCGCGACGTGACGAGCGATGCCGAGCAGCCAAGGGCGCACCGGCTCGCCGTCGCGCAGACGAGCGCTGCCTTCGAGCGCGCGACGAATCGTCTCTGCGGCGCAGTCCTCCACATCGGGATGATCGCGACGCTCGCCCAGCACGCACGCAATCACCGCTTGCACGGCCGGCCGAAGCGCCGCGGTCTCCCGCTGAAACGCAAAGCCGGCGGCCGACATGGCCGCGATCCCGCCCCGTTCCGAGCTCGGCATCGCTGTTTGCAGCATCCTCGCTCCCTTCTTTCGGGCGGGCCGACGGTTTCTTTCAACCGGCGTGCCGAATGCGCGTAACCCGTCGAAATCACGACACGATCCACTGCCGGCGACAAGCCTCCGGCATGGCTTCTGCAATGGTCTCGTCCGCCGCGACACAATCGTGCGCGCCCTCGTTTCCCCACCTTGACGTGCGAAACGTGCGACGCACTGTAGGCCGCGAACCTCGCCGGACTGGCGAGCGCCCTCGGACCGCGAGCGCGAGGGGACGATCCCGGTGGGTCGCCCCCTGACCCGCGCGGTGACCGGGGGCGCTCCCGCCCATCGAGTCACACCACGCGCGGATGTGCAGCGTGCGCCGTTCCAACCAGGGGTAGGTGCTCGGTGTCGTTCCTTTCTTCTCTCCTCGCGTGGGCCAATGCGCCTTTCACGGTGGCGCTCGGCGTGGCGATCGTGTTCGCGCTCCTGCAGATGACGGGCCTCCTCGGCCTGCTCGCGGGCGGTGACGATCACGATGGCGAGCACGACGTCGATGCCGATCACGACGTCGATGCCGATGCGGACGCCGACACGGATGCGGATGCCGACGCGGACCACGATGCCGACGGCGACCACGATGCGGAGCAGCCGGGCGTCGGGCAGCAGCTCCTCGCCGGCCTCGGCGTGGGCAAGGTACCGCTGTCGATCATCTGGCAGACGTATGCAGTGTCGTTCGGCTTCGCGGGGATCGCGGCCAACACCATTTATCTCGGGAACGCAGGCGCCCTGCCGCTCTCCAACCTGGCGTGGACGCTGCCGCTGTCGGCGGTCTTCGGGTTCATGACGACGCGGCTCCTTTCACGATCGCTCGGCCGCCTCATCGCCAATCCGCAGCAGGAGGCGACGTCGCGCAAGCAGCTCGTCGGGCACACGGGCGTGGTGATTTCTTCGAAGATCGACGGCGAGTTCGGCGAGATCAGGGTGCGCGACAAGACGGGCCACGTGGTCCGGATCGTGTGCCGCACGCGTGATGCGCACCGCGCGATCCCCGAGGGGCGCGAGGTGGTGATCGTCGACTACGATCGTGATGCGGATCGGCTCTTCGTGGCGCCGCTCGACGAAGACGACGAAGCGCCCGGAGCGAAGGCGAGAACGACTCCGTAGCGGAGAGAGCGCGCGGGCCGGCCGCGACCCGAACGCGCTTTACGAACGAAGGCCACGGGCGTTTCATCGTCTCGAGGGAGGCTCCGTCCGTCGGCCGCGTGCGCGGCAAGAGGACTGAGGCACGGCGTGGCGCGAGGATCGCGCAGGGCCGGAGCCATGGGAGAAGGCCATGAACCAGATCATCAACCATCCGAATTTCCCCCTGCTCGTATTGGCGATCGGGCTCATCGTGTTCGTCCTCACGGGCGTCGCGGTGACGATGGCGAAGTTCTACCGGCGATGTGGCGCGGACGAGGCGCTGGTGCGCACCGGATCGGGCGGCAACAAGGTGGTGATCGGCGGCGGCGTGACCGTGTATCCGATCCTGCACCAGCTCCTGCGCGTGTCGCTGCGCTCGATCAAGCTCTCCGTCGAGCGCTCGGGTCGCAACGCGCTGGTCACGCACGACAAGATTCGCGCGAACGTCACCACCGAGCTCTACATCAAGGTCGAGCCCATCGCGGAGGACGTGCTGGCCGCGGCGCGCTCCTTCGGCGAGCGCAACCTCGACGAGCACGCCATCGGCGATCTGATCGAAGGCAAGCTCACGGACGCGCTCCGCTCGGTGGCCGCCAACCAGACGTTCATGGACCTGCACGGGCAGCGCAAGCAGTTCGCGGAGCACATCCAGAATGCGCTCAGCGAGGAGCTGAAGAAGAACGGCCTCACGCTGGAGAACGTGTCCATCACCGCGCTCGCCATGGTGCCGGTGAAGGATCTCGACTCCCAGGACGTGTTCGACGCCGAAGGCCTCCGCGCCATCACCGAGAGCGTGCAGTCCAACGCGGAGAAGACGAACCAGATCCAGCGCGAGAAGGAGCTCGCCATCAAGCTGCAGAACGTCGAGGCGCGGAAGCGGGCGCTCTCGATGGAGCAGGATCAGGCGCAGGCCGAGGCCGATCAGTCGCGGCGCGTGGCCGAGTACTCGGCGACCCAACAGGCCGAGCAGGCCAAGGCGGTTTACGCGCAGAACCAGGCGCAGCAACAGGCGCGCATCGCGCAGGAGCAGGCCATCGCGGTGACGCAACAGACGCGGCTGATGGCCGAGAAGGAAGCGCAGATCGCGACCGAGAAGGCGGTGCAGGCGGCCGAGATCGCCAAGCAGAAGGCCATCCAGGCGGCCGAGATCGACAAGCAGAAGGCGGTGCAAGCGGCCGAAATCGATCGGCAGAAGGCGCTCGAGGCGGCGACGATCGAGAAGCAGAAGGTGGTCGAGTCGGCGGAGATCGTGAAGCAGCAGGCCATCGAGACGGGGCGGATCTCCAAGCAGATCGCGGTGACGCAGAGCGAGGAGCAGGCGGCGCGCGCGGCAGCCCTCAAGGCGCAGGCCGAGGCGGAGCAGCAGCAGGCGGCGCAGGGGATCATCACGGTGGAGGAGACGGCGAAGGCGAACCGCGAGAAGCAGATCGCCATCATCAAGGCCGAAGAGGCCGCGCAGCAGTCGCGGATCGCGGCCGATCGCGAGGCCTACAAGCTGCGGCTGGAGGCGGAGACGCGGGCCGCCGCGGTGAAGGCGCAGGCCGAAGGCGAAGCGTCCGCGAAGAAGGCGCAGGCCGACGGTGAGATCGCGCGGGCGCAAGGTACGGCGCGCGCGCAGGAGCTCGGCGCGGAGGCGACGGCCAACGTGATGCGCACGGAGGCGCAGGCCGAAGCCGATCGCGTGCGCATCTCCGCCGAAGCGAAGGCGGCCGCCGCGGCACAGGAAGCCACCGCGATGAAGGCGCTCGCGGAGGCGACGCTGAAGCGCGGCGAAGCCGACGCCGAGGCGAAGCGGCGCTCGCTCGAAGCCGAGAACGTGCTGTCGACGAAGTTCCTCCTGCGCGACGTGGCGCTCAAGGCGCTCGACGTGCTGCCCGACGTGACGCGCGAGCTGATGCAGCCGGCGAAGGCGATCAGCGAGATCAAGGTGCTACAGCTCCAGGGCACGGGCGGGGGCGCTGCGAATGGAGATGGGAACGGGAGCGTGCCTGCGTTCGGGGTGGCGTCGCCGATCCTCAAGACCATCCTCGAGGCGGGCGCGGCGTATCCGCTGCTCCGCGAGATGATGGCCTTCTCGCAGGTGGACACCGACAAGCTCGCGGACAAGGCGCGCGATCTGCTCGGCAACCTGCCCGCGGAGGTGAAGAGCGTGCTCGAGAACGATCCGGCCATCGCGGCCAAGCTGGCCGAGCTCGGCGGACGCGCGGGGAGCCACGACGTGGACATCGAGGTGACGACGCAACGCCCTCAGGCGATGGCGACGCCGGCCGCGGAGTGACGTCATGAGCATGCCCACTGCCTCCAAGCGTCACGACGTGGATGCCGCGGCGCTCTCCGCGCTCGGTCAGATCGCGCGCGGGCTGCTCGGCCAGCAAGGCGGCGATCTCGGGTGGAGCACGGTGAAGCGCGGCGCGCGCGAGGCGATGCTGCGAGATCCGCTCGACTCGCTGGCGGCCACGGTGCTCGGCGGGAGCTACCTCTTCTACCTCGCGGAGAAGGGGAAGAACCCGAAGGTCGCGTCGTTCTGGGACGCGCTCGTGTTCATCACGACCTCGCTGTCGGTGGGCTACGACGACGTGTTCGCGCGCACCGATGCGGGGAAGGCGATCGCGTCGTTCGTGATGACGTTCGGGCCCACGTTGTCGAGCCGCGCGCTCGACGCGCCCGCCGCCGAGCAAGCCGCCGAAGCGGCCGAAGCGCTCGCGGTGCAGAAGGCGATCCTCGCGCGGCTCGAAGGGATCCAGGAGGCGCTGCAGAAGCAGGGTGCAGCGCCGCCGGCCGCGAAGGTCGAGCCGTAGCGCAACGAAACCGTCACTTCGTCGCACCCGTCCGATTCTGTCAGCTCATACTGCCACCAATTGATCCAGCGTCCTTCGGCGGCGGGCCACCGTCGCTGCCGTTCGGCGGCGCCCCGGCATGGAGGCCAGCGGCGCCGCCGGAGGGTGATGGGCCGGCGACGTTTCCGAAAGGAAGCTGCAGGAGGAGGAGCGGCGCGGGGAGCTCGCCGTCGCCGAGGTTCCACGAGAGGTCGGGGCTCCATTTGCCGAGCTGGGCGAGGAGCTCGAAGCTGCGCGGCAACAAGCCGTCGCTCTTGTCCTTGTTGCCGGCAGCGCCGTAGGCGGCCCGGAGCTCGACGAGGGCGTGTTGCTCGGCGCGGAGATCGCCGAGATCCTCGGCGATGGCGCGATGCTGCTCGAGGAGATCGATGGCCTTCGGCAGGTCGCCGCGTGCGCGATGGACGGCGCCCAGGTTGCCGAGGGCGCTGCTCTCGCCGCGGCGATCGCCGAGGGATCGCGCGAGGGCGAGGCGCTCCTCGTACATCGTGATGGCCGCGTCGACATCGCCTCGCTGCCAGGTCGTGGTGGCGAGGTTGCCGAGAGCGCTGCCTTCCATGCGGCGATCGCCGAGGGATCGCGCGAGCGCGAGGCGCTCCTCGTAGAGCGCGATCGCATGGGAGAGATCCTTTCGGCTCCACGAGGCGTTGCCGAGGTTGCCGAGAGCGTCGGCTTCGATGCGGCGATCGCCCAGGGATCGCGCGAGGGTGAGCTGCTCGTCGAAGCAGGCCATGGCGGCGTCGCCCTCGCTCTTCAGCCAGTGCGCGATACCGAGGTTGCCGAGAGCGATGGCTTCGATGCGGCGGTTCGCGAGCTGCACTGCGAGGGTGCGCTGCTCTTCGAGTACGACGATGGCGTTGAGCACGTCGGAGAGCTCGAGCTGCGCGGTGCCGAGGCAGCGAGGATGAGGAGGGTGGCCTCCCGATCACCGGCGCGCTTCGCCGCCGCGAGGGCCGCCGAGAACCAAGAAGCGCGATCGAGGGCGTGCGTGCGCAGCGCCAAGGTGGAAGCGCCGTCGGTGGCAAGGCGGCGAAGGAGCGAGGGCACGCGCTCGTCGGCGTCCACGTTTGCCATGGACCACGAGAGGGCCGCTTCGATGTTGCGATGCTCGCGATCGAAGAGCGCGAGGCCTTCGATCATCGCTGCGCCGCCCGCGGCGTATCGCTCCTCGGCGTGTCGCAGGATGCTCGCGAAATATTGGGTGAAGCGCAGCCCGACCGCGACGAGCTGCGCCGCGTCGAGGTGAAGGCGCGCGTAGTCGCGGGCGAGGTCGTGAAGCCGATAGCGATCGGTCGCTTCGTCCCACTCGATCAGGTTGCGCTGAAGAAGGCTGCTCATGATTTCGGCGGCGCGATCGCTGCCGACAGCGATCACGGCTGCAGCAGCGGAGGCCTCGAAATCCGCGGGAAAGACGCCGAGCGAGAGCCACGCGACACGCTCCGGCGGCACGAGGAGATCGATGCCTTCGGCGAGCACTTGCTCGACGAGCTTCACGCGCTCCTCTGCTGCCTGCAGCTTGGCGAGGTACTGCGCAGGCTTGAGATCGCGGCGCTGCGCCAAGGCGCCGGCAGCGGCGCGGAGCGAGAGCGGCAGGTAGCCGCAGCGAGAGGCGAGCTCGGCGGCGTCGTCTTCGTGCAGACGCGTCGCGATCCGACGCACGAGCGCGACGGCGTCGGGAGGCGTCATCTCGGCGAGATCGTACGGCGCGACGCCCGGTGCGACGAACCAAGACCACGCGGTGATGATCGCAAAGCTCCCGGAAGGAGGGAGGAGCGAGGCGATTTGATCTGCGCTCGCAGCGTCGTCGAAGAAGAGGAGAGCGCGGCGGCCGCGCAGCGTGGCTCGGTAGATCTTGGCGAGCGCGTCGACGCTCGCGGGCAGATCGAGAGCCGGATCGAAGGCGTGGATCACCTCGGCCATGGCGGCTTCGGGGGTGAGCGGCGTGGGGCTCGATCCGCGCAGATCGAGGTCGATCTGTGCGTCGGGATAGGACTCGACGAGCGCGTCCGCGAGCATGAGCGCGAGCGCCGTCTTGCCCACGCCGCCCTGACCGCTCACGAGCACGCCGGATTGACCGAAGAGCGCGCGGACGTCGGCCATCTCCTTGATGCGACCGGTGAAGTCGGGCGGAGGTGCGCGGAGCTGCCTGCGTGTGGCAGCGATGGACGAAGAGGACACTGCATCGGGCGCGGCGCCGAACGAGAGCGACGCTGCGTCGATGCCGGCGCGCACGTGGAGCGAGAACACGTCGGCCTTGCCGCCTTCGAGCGCGACTTGGGTCTGCCCTTCGGCGAAGGCTCGCGCCACGCTGCGACGTGCAGCGAGCGCTCCGTAGAACGCGGCTGCGAAAGGGATGGCTTGGCGATCGGGGACCACCACGCGGGTGCCCACCACGCATGCGATGCGGCCCGTCGCGTCGTCCACGATGGCCTGCGCTGCGGGGGCGGACTCGCAGTAATTGAGCACGACGAGGCGGGCTTCGTCCTGGCCGAGCTGATTCATGAGACGCACCAGAGAGGGCACGTCGATCGAGGTGGGCCGGTCCTCGTGATCGAGGAAGAGGAGCGCACGCGCGCTGCCGTGACCGGTGACGTGCACGATCTGCGGGCGGCACCGGGCGTTCTCGCGCAGCGGATCGTCGAGGCGCGGCGCCGGCACGTAGACGAGGTCGAAGCGATCGCGGGCCTGCGCGAGAGCGATTTGCTCTTGGACGCTGCGAGCCTCGACGTCGACGGCGACCGGCGTGTCGCGCAGCGGGTTCGATGCGAGAAAGAGGATCTCGATGCGCTCGATCACGCGACGGCTTCCTTGCGCGTCCGGGTGCCTGGGTCACCGAGCAGCACGTAACCCTGCGCGTCGTTGCGCTCGATCCAGGTTCGCGCGAGGTCGGCATCGGAGAGAGGGGCGGCGCCGCGATCGAGGCTCGAAAGGAGGTTCGCGGAGAGGACGGCGCAGCGACGGCCGAAGTCGCTGAGCACGTCGCCGAGCGGAGCACCGCGGAGAACGCGGAGGAGGCCGTTGCGGAATGGATCGATCTGCGGGATGTCGTCCGCTCGTCGCATGGAGAAGCCCCATGCGCGGTCGACATGACCGAAGACGCCGAGCGCGCCGCCGCGCGGGTGCGCGAGGAGGCGACGAGGCAAGGCCGAGAAGAAGGGCGCGGGCGCGAGGGCACGCAGCGGATCGGCGCGGCTCTTGGGGAAACTGTCGAGCGACGGCGTGCCGGCGCTGAAGCAAGCGAAGAGGAACGCGACGAGGCCGTGGACGCGCGCGCCGTCTTCGATGTCGCTCGCGGCGACGCGATGGGGACGCTCGACGATCTCGCCGGGGAACCAGTCCTGCGCGAGGAGCGAGCCCTGCTCGGTGGCTTGACGCTCGTGCCCCGAGGGCCAGACCGCGCCATGCGAGGCCGTGAACAGGAGCGTCGGCGGCAACGAGGTCGTGCGATGAAGCGTGTCGAGGAGGTTTTGCCGCGTGGCGCTCTCCGCGAGAAGGGCCGCCGTGCGGAAGCGCTCCACGTTCGCGGCGGTCTCGCTGCGTCCCCAACCATGGATCAGCGGCGCGAGGAGATCGACGGAGCTCAGCTCGGTCGCCGGATCGCGACGCGGCCCCCAGAAACAAGCTTCGCGCGTGGTGATCGCCGTCGCGGTGGTCTCGTAGAGGACGACTGATTCGGCATACGCGGCGTACTCGGCTGGCGTGTCGAAGACGAGGCGACCGACGCCGTACTCGATGCCGAGGAGGTACTGAAATGAGAAGGGGATGAGATCCGGCGGGCCGAGGAGGAGCACGTAACGAGGGACGCGGTCGAAGTTGGTGTTGCCGGGCGAAACTTTGTGACGCGAGAGCCAGCGCCTGAAATCGTCGGTGCGCGGATCGAAGTCGAGCTCTTGGTAGAGCGGCCCGGCTTGCGCCTTGCGGCGCGCGCAGAGCGCCTCGATGGCGCGTCGGATCGCGGGATCGAGGCCCACGGGGATGACGACCGCCCACCCGTACTCCTCGACCCCTTCCCCGGGGCGATGCGGGTCGACGTTCGGGCTGAAGGCGTTGGCGCTCGCCGGTCCGAGGAGCTCCTCGCGGGCGCGCGCGGCGATCTCGGCGACCGAGAGCGGCGCGAAGGCAGGCTGGCCGGTGGCAGCGTCGATCCCGTTTTCGCAGAGCGCTTCGTCCGCGGGAGGGGAAGCATCGGGCATGCGCGGAGGATCGTCGCACGATGCGCTTCGGAGGAGCAATGGATCGCGGCTCGTCGCTCACCTGATGCGGCGAGCATGCCTCGGCCGAGTCGAATCGTTTGAGCTCAAACGATTCGTTGGAGAGGGCAGCGTTCGCCTAGATCGGCAACACGACCTTGGCGCCGGCTTTCATCTCGTAGCAGAGGCCCAGCGTCGTCGTCTCGTGCGGGCCGAGGTCCACGTCGCGGCGGAGGAAGCCGTCTTTTCCTTCGAGCACGAAGCCGCCGGCCTCGGTCAGGGTGACGGTGACGTCTTCGATCTCGCTGACCGGGATGCGCTCGGTCACCAGCACGCGCTTGGGCTCGTTCGAGAGGTTGCTCAAGAAGATCCACACGCGTTGCTTCCGCTTCTGCGTGCCGATGACCGCCGTGACGTCGCGCTCGGCGACGATCTCGCGACGCACGCGCACGCCGTCGTCCACGCCGAGGCCGATCTCGAAGGGCTCGCCCTTCCCGACGAAATCGATCTTCGCTCGGCCGACGAGGCTCTGCCCGCGAGCGACACGAATGGGGCCGGCCAAGAGGGGGCCGCCCTTCGTCAACGTGGCGGTGGCGCGCAGGTGCGCGACCTCGGCGACCTCGGGGAAGAGGACGCGCTCGATCTTGGCGGGCACGGTGGCGCGCTGCACTTCGACGCGGAAGGGGCGGCCGTCGGAGGCGATCGAGACCTTGCCCTTCGGGACGAACAGCAAGGGCTCGCCGCCGTCGTCCATGCCGGGCATCTCATCGACGGCGCGGGTGCCGCGCTCGAGACCGGCGACCTGCACGGCCTGCTCGCGCATGCTCACCTCGACGCGGCGACGCTCCTCGTCGGTCTTGCGGCGCGAATGGAGCACGTCGTCGGTGAGGAGCGGCGGGCTCGCGGCGCGGGCGGGACGCGCGGTGGAGAAGCGGACCTCCACGCCGTCCCAGACCTCGCCGGTGCATTGCCATGCGGTCGCGAACGTGACGATTTCGAGCGGCGCCGATTGTCCCTGCGGAGGCGCGGACGACGCGAGCCGCACCAAGTGCTCAGGGCGCCAGAGCGCGCAGGGGACGCGATACGTGACCTCGATCTCGACGTCGCGCGCGGCAGCAGACTGGAGCTCGACCTCGAGGACGGCTTCGTAGCGAGGCCGCTCCATCTGCCCCTGCGCGAGCGCCGCGCGGGCGCGGGCGAGCTCGTCTTCGGCATGCGAGCGGGCAGCGCGCGCCGTCGCGGCCTCCGCGAGCGCGGCCGCGGTGGCCTCTTCGATCGAGCGCAACGACGTGCTCCACGATGCGAGCACGGGAGCTTCGCGCGCGCGCCGGGGGACCGCGGACACGCCGGCGATCCAGGCGCTGCGAAGGGCCTCCGCGCGCGCTTCGGCGCGACCGGCGCGATCGAGCGCTTGCCGCGCCTCGACGAGCCCGTGCTCGGCTCTGCGCGCGGTCGCTTCGAGCGCGTCGATCTGCTCGCGGCCGAGCACCCTTTCGAGGTGCACGATCCACCGCACGCGCGCGGCGATCACGCGCACGTCGCCCGCGGCCTCGCCGTTCGGCGCGAGCCGCGCTTGCACCGATCGCTCGTCAACGAACGGCGACACGCCCGCGATCGAAACCCACGCGCTCCCTGCTGCGATCGACACGCGCGCCGCACGCGTCACTTCGGCGCGGTCCTCGAACAAGGTCACGCGCACGGGCTTGCTCGTCGCCATGGCTTCACTCACGACGGTTCCCTCCGACGATCTCGTTCTTCGCGGGGAGCGTCACCCGGTAGCCGAACTCGATCTTGGCCTTGTCGCCCGGCGGCACGCCGATGGTGAAGCGGAAGCCGCGGTGGAGCGCGGGGCCGCGATCGGCCTGCGTGTACGTCTCCGCTTCGGGGCGCATGAAGGTCACCTTCACGTCGAGGTCCTTCTCGTAGGTGAGCGGGATGCGCTCCAGCACCTCCACCGCGACCTTGTGACCGAGCGTCGAAGAGAGGTCGATGGTGACGGCGTGATCGACGACGAGCGATCCCCCGAGCAGACCGGCGCTCGATTCGTCGACGCGCGCGTTGCGGGCGATACGCAGGCGATCCTCGACGCCGAGGCCGAGGCGCATGGTGCCGGCCTTGTCGACGAACGCGAGGTCCGCCGTCGTCATGAGGGCGCCGTCGAGGAAGATGTCGACGGGGCCACGGAGCAACGGGGCGTCGAACGGGTTCTTGATCTCGACCTCGCGATAGACCTCCGCGGTCTCGCGCGGGACCGCGGTGAAGCACGGGATCGAGCTCGTCTCCGCCGAACCGACGGCGACGCGATGCGGGCGGCCGTTGGCCGGCACGTCGGCGGTGCCTTCGGCGTCGTAGCGATGATCGAAGCGACCACGCTCGGCGAGCGGATCGCGCGTGCGCGGCGGCGCGGGGAGATCTTCGATGCGGCGGCGCGCGCTCTCGATCTCGGCCTCCGCTGCCGCGCCCCCGCTGCGTACCAATCGACCACGGCGCGACTTGTCCGCGTTGTCCGCGAGCACGAGCCTGTCGAAGTCGAGCCACGCGTCGCCGGACTCGATGCCGAGCGACGGAGGCTCGGGCGGCGCGGGCATGGCGCTCTCTTCCTCGGCGAGCTCGTCGAGGGACGCGGTCACCACGCGCGCGAGCATCCCAGCCGATTTCGCACGTGCCGGCATCGGCGCGGCGGCAGGCATCGCGAGCGCGGCGCGCTGCATCACTTGGGGTGCTCCGAAACCACCGGCGGCCGAAGGAGCCGCACCAGGTGCGTTGTACGCCGCGGCGCGAGCCTCGAGCTTCGGTGCGGAGCGGGTCGCGAGCTCATCGCCGAAGGACGCCGGCATGTCGATCGATACGCCCGCGAGGAGCTGCTCCATCTCCGGCGCCGCCTCGACCTCGATCGTCGCGTCCACCGACATCGACGCAGCTTCCCCCTTCCCTGCCGCGCGATCGTAGCCTTCGAAGAGCGCATCGAGCCCCTCGGGCGGCGGGCGATAGCCGCGCTTCGGCGCCGGCTGCGCGCGCCCGATGCGCAAGCTGCGCAGCTCGGGAAGGCGCGCGTCGGTCAAGAGGTGCGCGGTCGAGAGCGCGATGCGCACGCGGCTCCAATCCTCCCCGCTCGCCTGCGCGACCAAGGCATCGAGATGCAGACCAACCTTGGTCGCCGCTGCCGTGAAGCGCGCCGTGTATGCCGGCCACCAGCGCGCGGCGCCGACGACGTACTCGATCGCGAGCCCACCGGTCTTCCCGCCGCCCGCCGCGAGACGAACCCGCACCTCCAAGCGCGCCCGCCGATCCCCGTCGACCTCCACCGGCCGGCCCTGCGCCGCGCGGACCTCGGCTGCTTCGCGCGCGCGCCGGTTCTGCACGAGCGCATCGGCGAGGCCGCGCAATAGGCCGTCGATGCGCGAGAGCTCACCATCGACGAGCCCGCTCAGCGCCGTCGCGTCCGCGAAGCGCGCCGCCGGATCGAGGTGCTTCGCCCATCGCGACAGCGCCGGATCGAGCCGCACCTCGGTGAGCGCGCTGCGCAACGCCGCGAGGCTTCGTTGCTCGGCCTCGAGGCGCTGGCGATCCAGATCGAGCTCACGGATCGTCTCCGCGAGCTCACCGCGCGGCGTGATCGCGTGCGGGTACACGAGCCGCGCCTCCAGCGAGATCACCTCGCGCTCGCCGTCGCAGAGCGCGCGCACGCTCCCGGCGTCGGCGAGCGCCGTCACCCCCGGCACGCGCAGCTCCACGGCCTCTTCGGGCAGCGCCTCCGGCAGCGCCACGCGCCGGGTCACCATTGCGCCGCGCGCGTAGACGACGACCTGTTCGATCCCGCTCCCACACTCGATGACGGTCGGGCCCCTCACCCAATCGAAGCTATCAGAACCGCGAGGCGCCCGTGCGCGACACCTCGCCGACGCGGAGATCACGCGACGGACGGCCGATTCCCGAGGTATCCTCGCGCCCAATTCGATGTCGCCGTCTCGGATGAACCGACGATCACGCGCGCGCGTGATCGTCGCCGCCTCGATCGCAATCGCCGCCGGGTGCGGTTACCCCACGTTTTCCTATGGTCCCGGGACGGGTGGCCAATCCACCGCGAGCGGGAGCACGGGCGGGATGGACGCGGCCTCCTCGAGCAGCGGCGGCGCCGCGAGCACGAGCAGCACCGACGCGAGCAGCAGCGCCGGCGGCGCGACCGGGAGCTCTTCGAGCAGCAGCGCCGTCTCCAGCAGCGCGAGCAGCAGCAGCAGCGGTGGGCCGACCTGCTCCATCAACCACCTGCTCATCAGCGAGATGCGCACCCGTGGCCCCGCGGGAGACGCCGACGAGTTCATCGAGCTCTACAACCCGACCTCGGCGCCCGTCGTGCTCGACTCGAGCTGGAGCGTCTCGGCCATCGCAATCGGCGAGTTCGTCTACACCACGCGTTGGGTCGGATCGGGCGGCACCATCCCGGCGCGTGGCCATTACCTCATCGCCGCCTCGGGCTACACGCAGGCACCGGACGCGGACGACGTGCTCGCGCCCTCCATCACCGACGCGTCGGCCGTGCAGCTCGAGAAGGGAGGCACGGCCGTCGACATCCTCTGCTTCTACAGCGATTTCACGACCCAGCTCGCCATCGGCGCCTACGCCTGCGAGGGCACCGCCATCGGCAACCCGCACGACGGCACCACCGCGACCAACAACGACAAGAGCCTCGAGCGCCGGCCCAGCGGCAAGCAGGGCCATTGCGTGGACACGGGCCAAAACGACACGGACTTCTTCGTCCAGTCGCCCTCGACGCCGCAGAGCACGACGAGCCCGCTCACGCCACCGTGACGCGCGCCTCGGCGAAGGCGCGCGCCACAGGACATCGCCGCTACGGCAGCACGATCACTTCGAGCTTGAGCGTCTCGAGCTTCTCGCCGCGCATCACCTTCACGTCGACTTTGTCGCCGGCGCGGTGCTGATCGAGCACGTTGTAGAGCTCGTCGAAGTCCTCCACCTTGCTGCTGTCGACGCCGACGATCACGTCGCCGAGCACCACCCCGCGAGGCGTCTGCTGCACGCCGCGCAGGCCCGACTTGGCCGCGGGGCTCGTCTCGGCGACCGCGAGCACGGCCACGCCGTGCAGACCGAGCCGGCGCTCCAGCCGCCGCATCGGATCGATCTGGATCCCGAGCCCGAGCTGCTCGGCCTTCCCGCTCTTGATGATCTGCGGCACCACGCGCGCGATCGTGCTCACCGGCACCGCGAAGCCGATGCCCGCGGAGCTGCCGCTCTTGCTGTAGATCATCGTGTTCATCCCGATGAGCTGGCCCTGCGAGTCGAGCAGCGGGCCGCCCGAGTTGCCCGGGTTGATGGCCGCGTCCGTCTGGATCATGTCGCGGATGGTGACCCCGCCGATCCCCTGCATCTGCCGCCCGAGCGCGCTGATGATGCCGGTCGTCAGCGTGTGATCGAGACCGAACGGGTTGCCGATGGCGACCGCCTTCTGCCCGACCTCCAGATCGCTGTGCCGTCCCACGCGCACCGCCTTGAGGATGGCGGCGGGCGCGTCGACCTTGAGCACCGCGATGTCCTTGCGCGGCTCGACGCCGACCACCTTCGCCTCGAACGTCTGCTGCCCTTGGAAGGTCACGCTCAGCGACTCGGCGTCCTTCACCACGTGGAAGTTCGTCACCACGTGTCCGGCCGTGTCCCAGACGAACCCGGACCCGGATCCGGCCGGCACTTCCTCCGCGCCGCCGAAGTAATCGACCACGGTGCGCTTCTGCGTGACGAACACCGTCGAGGGCGCCACCTCGCGAAACACACCGATGGTGTTGCGTTCGTCCTCGATGCGAGCGGCCGTGGACAGCGGTGGCAACGGCGGCAGCGCAGTCGGGGCGGCGGTGGCGCCGATGGGCGTGGGCTCGGTGGATTTCTCGGGCCTGGGACGCGACGACGTCCGGCACGCGCCGAGTGAAATCACGAGAGAACCGGCAAGGGTCGTACGAAGGGCAATGTCGACGATCGAGGCCATGGGGTCGCTCTATACCGCCGGCCTCGGCGTCGGGCCACGCAGGCTCGACACGGGAATATCTACGTCTCCCCGCGCCTATCAGGAAAGCCCGTTTCAGAGCCTCATTTCGTGAGCGTCGTCGCCGCCGAGCCCCGAATCGCCCGTGCCGCCTGCCATCGAGCGTCGCCGCCTCGACCCTGCGAGGGACAAATGCCTTCGAGGGCGATGATGAACGCGTTGCATAGATGGGGTTGCACGAGGTCGCGCGGCCAAGCCCCGCTCGCGATACCCATGCTCCCCGCCGACGTACCCTGACAAGCGTGGCCGTGCGCCGTTATCTGCGTGGGCGCCACCGACGCGATGCTGTGGACGGGGAGCCGCCCCCGCAGATCGGGCAGCGCGAAGGTGCTCACGCCGTCGCCGCCATAGGTGGTGCCAAGGAGGTTGAAGAGCGCGTCGTGCTCCGCGATCGCGAGGAGCTGACCATTGCAAATGGCCCAGCCTCGCGGCGCGTCGTGACCGCCGAACATCTTGATCTCGCCCAGATGAGGTTCCAACATGGCTCGGCGCTCGCTGAGAGCAACGAAGGTGCCAGTCGCAGGCACGGCGGGGAGGCGGCATTTCGGCCGCATGTGCTCGGGATCACAGGGGAAGCAGGCGTCGCGCGCCGCTCACCGGCCGGGCACGTGCCCGGCACGTGCCCGAGTCAGGCGCGCCGGGCGCCGCGATAACCGTAATGAGCGATGTAGAGATAACAGGGCACGAGCAAGAGCAGCGCGAGGTGCAAACCCACACTGTCCGCGAGCGCGCCCACGAGGAGCGGAATCACGGCGCCGCCGACGACCGCCATCACGAGGAGGCTCGATCCCCGGCTCGTGAGGTCACCGAGCCCATCGATGGCCAACGAAAAGATGGTGGGGAACATGATGGAGTTGAAGAGGCCGACCACCACCAGGCCGAGCGCCGCCGCCGGCCCCGTCGCCGCCACGGAGAGCAGCACGAGGAGCGCCGCCGCGATGGCCGCCGCGCCGAGGACACCGCCGGCCTTGCGCTTGCGCAGAATGGCGGCGCCCGCGAAACGACCGATCATCGATCCGCCCCAATACAGCGACACCCAACGCGCGGCCGCCTCGGGGCGCAGGCCGGCAATCAACGGGTCGGCCAGCAAGTCGACGAGGAAGCTGCCAATGGCGACCTCGGCGCCCACGTAGACGAAAATGGCAATCACCCCGAGCCGGAGGTGCCGCACGCGAAGCGCTTCCATGAAGGTCCGCCGACGCGCCGATGCGCCTTCTTCCCACGGAATCGAGGGCAGGCGCGCCGCGCCGATGACGGCCGCGAGCACGAGCAACACCACCGCAATCCACAAATAGGGTCCGCGCACCGCCCGCGCGGCGACCAATCGATCGGCGCCCGCGAGCGCGGAGAGGAACAGGACACCACCGACGTACGGGGCGAGCGTGGTGCCGAGCGCATTGAAGGCTTGGGTGAGGTTGAGCCGGCTCGGCGCCGTCTCCGGTGGTCCGAGCGCGGCCACATAGGGATTGGCGGCGACCTGAAGCACGGTGATGCCGGCCGCGAGCACGAAGAGGCCAGTCAGGAAGAATGGATAAGAAGGGATGCTGGCGGCCGGATAGAACAGCGTCGCGCCGACGGCCGAGGTGATGAGCCCGGCCACGATGCCACGCTGGTATCCGACGCGGGCCACGATCCTGCCGGCGGGGATCGAGCACAGGAAATAGGCCGAGAAGAAGGCCAATGTCACGAGCGCGCTGCCGCTGTAGCCGAGGCCGAAGACATCCTTGAAGTGCGGGACGAGGATGTTGTTGAGGCTCGTGAGGAAGCCCCACATGAAAAAGAGCGCCGTGATCAGCACGAGCGCTCCGGCGCCGCGCGGCCTCGGCGCAGGCGACTCACGGGTTGGGGCTTGGTCCAACGTGTCGGCGGACGAGGTCGACATTGCGGGGCTCGGCGCTGCTCCGCGCATGTGGGGCGCGAAGCGCGGCTCCGCAATGCGTGATGAAGGCGCGGCGGACGAGGGAGCTCGAGAGACACCACGAGCCCGAGGCGCGCGGGCGTGCCGTCCGTCAAGGGCGAGCGCTGCAATCGCGGTCGGATGAGCGCGTCAGAGGAGCGCCAGAATCTTGGCTGACAGGACGAAGGAGACCGCGGGATCGGCGGTGGCGAAGTTGCCGATGTAGATCCAAATCGATCCTCCCGCCGGGACCGTGGGCGCCTGTGTCGAAGCGAGGCACGACTCGTGGGATACGGTGCCTCCGGTGCAGGAGAGGCCGGCGCCGGTCAAGCATGCTTTGCGCTCGGCGTCCGTGGTCGGAATCGCCGAATAGGCGGCGAGGAGCGGCAGCTCCAACGATTGCGGGGGCGCCGAGTCGACACCGATTTCCACCCTGGCGGCTTGGGCGTTCGGGTTGAAGACCTCGACATACGCATAGTGAGATTGCGTGAAGAACGGTGAGCCCGAGATGGCGCACGGCGGCGCCGAGCCGGCCACCAAGCGGAGGATCATCTCCGTGCTTTGGGCGAAGGTGCCTTTGACGGTGGTGCCTACGGCCGTGTCCAACACGAGCCCATCGCCCACCGGGCCCGAGCCGCCCGTCCCACCCGAGCTCGACGATGACGTGGTCGCTCCGCCGGAGCTGCTCGACGACGACGTCGATGTGCTCGAGCTGCTCGATGATGACGTCGTCGATGCGCCGGAGCTGCTCGATGATGACGTCGTCGAGCCACTCGAGCTTGCAACGCTGCTCGACGAGGTGGCTCCACCATTCCCGCCGCTCCCGGAGGAGGTGCTCGCGCCTCCCGAGCCGCTCGATGCGCTGCTCGACGTGCCCTCGCCACCGCCGACGCCGGTGGCGTCGACCTGCGGGCCGTCGCTGCCGCGCGCGCACGCGGCGACCAAGAGGAGCCAGGCCCAAGCGTAATGGTGTCGTACTGCGCTCACGGTCGTCACGAATGGCAGGAGGGAGGTCGGCTTACCACGGCCTAAATGCCTCGGTGGCGCAGGCCGGGGAAGCGAATTCGACCGGCGCGCGCGGTGGCGCGAGCGCTGAGAATGGTTTGGAGATGGAGGGGAATCGACGCGAGCGCCGCGCGCTCGGAGTGAATCGGATGCTCGAGATCTTCAGCGGGCGCCGTGCATCAGGTCGCGCAGGCGGGGGAAGGCAGCGCGGATGTCATCCATGGAGACGGCGCCGACCGAGAGACGGAACCAACCCGTTTCGCCGCGCAGACCGAAGGCCTGGAAGGGCACGAGGGCGAGGCCCGCGCACTCGAGGAGCAGCTTGCGGATATCGTCGTTGGTGT
Source organism: Minicystis rosea (assembly GCA_001931535.1). Taxonomy (GTDB): domain Bacteria; phylum Myxococcota_A; class Polyangia; order Polyangiales; family Polyangiaceae; genus Minicystis; species Minicystis rosea. Next base: position 11,377,013 of record CP016211.1, on the reverse strand, counting down.
TGATGGTCCGGCCCTTGATGGTGCGCCCGAAGAGGTTGAAGCGCGCCGAGAGATAGATGGCGCCCTGCGGGGCGATCGCTTCGACGGGGTAGCCCTCGCGCTCCATGGCGGAGAAGCCGTTGTGGAGCGCGTCGAGCCGCTCCTTCACGCGGGCCTTCATCGAGGTTTGGAAGGCGATCCGCTTCTCGGGCGCGTCGAGCAGCGTCGCGGCCGCGACCTGCTCGGCCTTCGGCGCCCACGCGCCCACGTGACCGAGGACGTCCGCCATGCGGCGCCGCACGGCGGGCGGCATGAGGCCCCAACCGACGCGCATGCCGGTGGCGCACATCGACTTCGAGAGCGCGTCGAGGAGCAGCGTGTAGGGCGCGACCTCGGGCACGAGCTCGATGGGCGTGACGTGCTTGGTCTCGCCGAAGGTGAGCGTCCAATAGACCTGATCGTAGACGAACCACAGCGGCCGCTCGCCCGTGCGCTGCCGGCGCTTGTTCTCTTGTACGACGAGCTCGCTGATGCGACGGAGCTCGTCACGATCGATGACGGTGCCCGTGGGGTTGAGCGGCGAGTTGATGGTCAAGAGGCGCGCCTCGGCGAGGTGCGGCTCGATCTGCGCGGCGGTGGGGAAGAAGTTCGCCTCGCGCGAGACGGGGAGCTCCACCGCGCGGCCACGCGCGAGGTAGGTGTAATGGTTGTTGTTCCACGACGGCACCGGGTAGAGCGCGACGTCGCCCGGATCGAGCAGCGTTTGATACGCGCCGTAGAGCAGCGGACGCGCGCCGCCCGCGATCAATACCGAATCGACCGGATAGTTGAGCCCGAGCTCGCGCGCGTAGAGCCGCGTCACCGCCTCGCGCAACGCGAGCACGCCGTCCGAAGGCGGGTAGTTGGTGTGCCCCTCCGCGAGCGCCACGCGCGTCCCTTCGAGCAGCTCGCTCGGAATGGGAAAGTACGCGGGATCGAAATCACCGACGGTGAGGTTGCAGATCGCGGCGCCCTTCGCCTTGAGGGCACGGATCTCGGCGGCGATGCGCAAGATCTCGGATCCGACGACACCGCGGGCAAGAGACGAGAGGCCACGGTCAGCCTCGTCGATGGGCGGGAAGAGGGGGCCGATGTCCATGTCGAGCATGTAGTCCATCGACGACGATGAGGATACTGGCCGGGCGTAGATCGCCGCGGCGCACGGCGTCACGCGTTGCTCGCCCCGCGCAGTTCTTTCGCAACCGAGCGGCTCTTCTTCCGCTTCTTCACGCTGTCCTCGGGCAGCTTTTTCCGCATGGCGGCGAGCTCTCGGCGGAAGTCGGCGACCGCCGCATAGTGCGCTGCGGCAGCATGGATGACGCCGGCCACTGCGCCTTTGCAGCGCGGACAGTCTTCGACACCGGACCGAAGCGGCGTGCGGCACTGAGGCTCTGAACAGAGATCGTAGCGAAGCCGCGATCCGATGAAATAGCCGCCGCCCGTGAGCGCGAGCGCGACGAGCAAACCCAGCTCGTGCCCGATCACCGCGCCCGCGAAGAAGCCGATCAAGCCACCGAGGAAGAGCCCCATGCCCGCATGAGCGCGGCGCAGGCGGAAGACGGGCCGCGGATCGCCGGGCTCGGTCTTCGTCATCTCGATGGGGCCTTCTTTGGGATCGTCCCAAACGTGCTCGCAACGCTCGCATTGCCAGCGCTTCGGACCGAGCGCGCGAAAGAGCGAGAGCACCAGCACGATGGGCGAGAGCCAAGGCGCGGGCGCGTTCGTGCGGAGGCGCGGCCGCTCGAACGAGCAATAGGCGAGCTCGCAGCGCGGGCAACGCACGGTGCCCGGCGCTTCACCATCGTCGCCGGACTCGATCGCGAGCTCGCCGAGGATGGTGTCGGCGCGATCGCGATCGCGATCGCCCACCTGGAGCTGCACGCCGCTGCCGATGCCATTGACCAATGGATTGAAGCTCGCGCCTTCGATGACGTGCGCGGGGATCCCTTCGGCCCGGAGGCGCGCGCGGTCCATCTCCGCATCGAGCGGGCTGAAGTACCTGCGCACCGTGACGAGATTCCCACGCTGCGCATCCGAAGCCGGTGAGCGATAGGGCATGTCGTGCTCCTCGTGCTCCACGATACCGGCGCACGGCATGGGCGCTCAAGCGCGCCGCCGGACCGAGGCGCGCCGTGCACACGCCGGCCGGGCCCATCGTTGCGATGGGCCTCACATCGCGCGGTCAGCGAAGCTCGCGCAAGCTCGCGGCGATGTCCTCGATGGCCATGGCCACGCGATCCGCGTGCGTGCGGAAGCTCAAGATGCACATGCGGACGAGGAACCGGCCCTCGACCACCGCGCCGGTGAGCAGCACGCGCTGCTTCTCGTTCACCTTGGCACAGAGCCTTCGATTGAAAGCGTCTTCTTCCGCGGGAGACTTCCCTTCGAGGCGCGCGCGGAACGCGAGCAACGACAGCACCGGCTCGGCCACCACCTCGATGCCCTCGAGGGCGCGCAGCGCATCCGCCGCCGAGCGCGCCAGATCGAGCTTCTCGTCGAGCGCCGCGCGAAACACGCCGGCGCCGTGCATCTTGAGCGGCAGCCACACGCGGAGCCCGCGGGCATCGCGCGAGAGCTCGGGCCCGAGCTCGCAGAAATCGACGAGGCCATCCTCGGTCTGCATGGGCGGCAGATACGACGCCGACACCGCGTGCGCGCGCCGGAGGGCATCGCGATCGCGCACCACGAGGCAGCCCGTTCCATACGGAAGAAAGAGCCCTTTGTGCGGGTCGAGCGTCACCGAGTCGGCGCGCTCGATCCCGCGGAGCACAGCCCGACCACGATCCGTGAGCGCGAAGAAACCTCCGTACGCCGCGTCCACGTGGAGCCACAACCCTTCGCTCGCGGCCACGTCCGCGAGCGCGGGTAGATCGTCGACGGCGCCGGTGCTCGTGGTGCCGGCCGCGACCGCGAGCATGAAAGGTGAGAGCCCTTCGGCGCGATCGGCGCGCACGGCGGCGGTGACGGCCTCGGGGATCATGCGAAAGCGATCGTCGATGGGAATGGCGCGCACGCGCTCGGGAGGGAAGCCGGCGATGATGGCGGCCTTGCGCACCGAGTGATGCGCCTCCGTCGATGCGTAGATGGTCCCGCGCAGGAAGTCCGCCGGGAGCCGCTCGCGACGCGCGGTGACGACGGCGATGAGGTTCGCCATCGATCCCCCCGTCGTCAAAAGCCCACCTGCGCCCGCGGGCAAACCGAGCATGGCGCAGAACCACTGCACCACGTTCTCTTCGAGCTGCGAGAGCGCGGGCGCGGCCACCCATACGCCCACGTAGCGATTGGCCGCGTCGGCCACGAGATCGGCCACCGCCGAATGAAAGATCCCGCCGCCCGGAATGTACGCGAGGTACCCGGGCGAGGCCGTGTTCAAGCTCGTGGGGATGACGCGACCGAAGAGCAAACGCAGCAACCGATCGAAGGAGCGGCCCCGCTCCGGCATCGGCTCGCGCAGCGCACGGGCGATCTTCTTGCCGCCCGCGGTCGCGTGCATCGGCTGGCGCGGGAGCGACTCGATGTGCTTCTCGATCCGATCCATGGCGAGGTCGACCATGGAGCGCATCTCTTCGGACGAGAGCTCGAGCGGGTGGGGCTTCGGCGGCGGTTCGGGTCGGCGGCTCAAGGCGCGCGCAGAATAACCAAACGCGCCGTCAGCGCCGCATCTTGAGCCCGCGGGCAAACGCGTAGAAGCCGGATCCCACGAGGAACAAGGGGAAGAAATAGATGTGGTCGAGGTAGACGATCCCGCCCACGAACCAGATGAGCCCGAGCGCCATCAGCGATGCGCCGGTGGTGATCGTCTTGGTCGGGTTGCCGGCGCTGGTCGCCTTCAGGCCATCGGGCGTGCTCGTCTGCAGCGATTCGCGGGCGCGCGACTCGGCCGCGGCGTTCTGCTCGATCGCATGGCACCGGCGGCAGATCTGATCTCCCGCATGCGAGAAGAACATCGCCGCCGGCGGCGTCTCCTCCCGACAACGCGCACAAGCCGTCATGGACGCGATGGATATCACGATCCCACGAGAACCCGCACGCGAGCCTTGACCCCGTGGCGACACCGCGCTTCCTTCCGGCCACGAGGTGCGCCGATGACCGCGAGGGTCGAGTGGTACTATCACCGCAAGGGGTGAACGTCGTGCGGCAGAGCGCAGGAGGTTCTTGCGCAAGAGAAGATCGCCGTCGAACGGCAGACCGACGCGAAGAAGGAACGGTTCGATCGCGAGGCGGCTCTGCGTCTCGTGCGCGAAGCGGAGGAGCTCTGGGTCGCGAAAGGCAAGCGCGCGGTCCACGTCGATCTCGTGAAGAGCCCGCCCTCGGACGACGAGCTCGCGGCCTTGGTGATGGGGCCGAGCGGCAACCTGCGCGCGCCGGTGTTGAAGAAGGGCAAGACGCTCATCGTCGGCTTCGATCAAGCGACGTACGCGAAGGTGCTCGGCGATCGCTGAGGGTAGCGACGTGAGCACCACATCGGCCGAGGAGAAAACGTTGCCCGCGTCGAGCGAAGCGCCGCGGCTCGACGCGGCCTCGGCGCTGCGCCGACGGCTCGGGCTCTTCGACGTCCTCTGCATCGGCGTCAACGCCACCGTCGGCTCGGGTGTCTTCGCGCTGCCGGACGACATGCAGCGCGCAATGGGCGGCTGGTCGCCGCTCGCCTACCTGTTCTGCGCCATTCTCCTGTTGCCGGTCGCGCTCTCGTTCGCCGAGCTCTCGGGCCATTTCGACGAGAGCGGCGGCGCTTACGTGTATGCGCGCTCGGCCTTCGGCGATCGCGTCGGCTTCCTCGTCGGTTGGTTCTGCTGGGCCGCGACCTTCGTGAGCTGGGCGGCGAACACCACGCTGCTCGTCGATCTCCTCGGCTTCCACGCCTACCCATGGAACAAGCTCCTCGCGGCCGCGGTCATCCTCGCGCTCGGCGCCATCAACTACGTGGGCGTGAAGCCGGGCGCGTGGGTGGTGAACCTCGTCGTCATCGGCAAGCTGGGCGCCATTCTGTGCTTCATTTTGGCGGCCTTCTTCGCGCTCGATCCCTCGCGCCTCGGCGGCCCTTTGCCGCAGGGCTTCGCGGGCGTGGGCACCGGCGTCTACCTCGCGCTCTTCCCATTGCAGGGCTTCGAGGTCGCGCCCGTCGTCGCCGGTGAGACCGCGAATCCGCGCCGCAACGTGCCTCTCGGCACCATGGGATCGCTGCTCCTCTCGGCGCTGCTCTTCATCATCGTGCAGGCCGCGCTGGTGGCCACGTATCCCCATCTCGCGCGCTCGTCGCAAACGCCTCTCGCCGATGCCGCTCAGCACATCGGCCCGCGGGTCGGCCTCATCGTGCTCATCGGCAGCTTCGTGTCCATCGGCGGCTTCACCGCCGGCAGCGCGCTCGGCTCACCGCGCTACGCCGAGGCCATCGCTTCGCACGGCCTGCTCCCGCGCGCGCTCGCCCGCGTGCACCGACGTTGGTCCACGCCTTACGTCGCGATCGTGGTGACCACCTTGCTCTCCGCGGTGCTCGCCTTCTTCTTCGATTACCGGCGCCTCGTCGGCATGGCCAACGTGACCGTCGTCATCCAATACTTCTCGACGTGCGTCGCGGTGCCGCTCATTCGCCGCCGCGTACCCGAGAACAGCAAGGCCTGGCGCATCCCCGGCGGCATCATCGTGCCTCTGCTCGGCGCCGTCGGCTCGCTCGGTCTCTTCGCCGCGGCCGATCGCGAGGAATGGATCTTCGCCGCCGCGACGCTCGTCGTCGGCGTGATCGTGGCCAAGGCCTCCGCGCGCAAAGAGATCGCATAGAACGACCGCACGCGCGCGCTCGCTTCACGCGCAACGCCTTCGGTCATGCGGCATCGGATGCGGCGTGAACGCGGACCTCGCTTGGTTGTTGCTCGTTCCCGTCGGCATGCTCCTGATGGCGATGTTGCGAATTCAGGAAGGGCCCGTCCTGCGCGTGTCGGTGACGCCGAGCCGTGATCCGCTCGTGCCGCCGTCGTCGACGTGGCGGCTCGCCTCGGGGCGTGATCGAGATCGGTGACGCCGCCCTTCATCACGGCATCCAAGCGGCCATGGACGCCCATCTCGACCGCTACCACGATCAGGTACGGAAGCTCTGCGGCCTCGCGCTCGCGCGTCTCCCGTCGATGATCGACCCGGCCACCGGTCTCGTCGTGTTCCGCTTCGGCGGCGAGAAGCTCGTCCCAGCCGGAACGAGCGTCCGTTACACGGCCATGACCGCCCTCGGCGTGGAGCGCGCAGCCGAGCACGGCCTCGCCTGCGACGTCGATCTCGAGGGCCTCTACGAAGCGCTCGACGCCACCCTCGCGGGCGTCGACAACTGCGGCGATCTCGGCCTCGTTTTATGGGCCAGCGCGCGCACCGCGCCACACCTCGCCGAGCGGGCGCTCCGCGATCTGGGCGAGTTCGGCGACGTCGCCCGCACCCGCAAGAGCCCGATGGTCCACACCACCGAGCTCGCTTGGGTCGTCACCGGCCTCGCCGAGGCCTTGGCCGCAGGCATCGGTGACGAGCGCGACGTGCGCACGCGCCTCGACCGTGCCTTCCACCGGCTCCTCGAGCATCGCGGCGACTCGGGCCTGATGTGCTTCGCGCGCCCGCTCGTCCGCGGCCTCACGCTGCATCCGCGTGCCTTGCTCCAAGGCCAGCTCGGCTTCTTCGACGCGCAGGTCTACACCATCGTCGCGTGCCTCCGGCGCGACGCCGTCACCCCCGATCCCGAGGCCCGCGACGCCGCCCGCGCCATCGGCGAGCGCATCCTCCATCACCAACATCCGCTCGGGCAGTGGGGTTGGCACTACAACGTCGGCAGCGGCGCGCTCGTCGATCTCTATCCCGTCTACTCCGTCCATCAAGACGGCATGGCCCCGATGGCCTTGCTCCCGCTCGAGCGCGCGCTCGGCGTGCCCACCACGGCGGCCGTCGCGCGCGGCGTCTCCTGGCTCTTCGGCGAGAACGAGATGAAGGAGCGCATGACCGACGAAGAGCGCGAGGTCATCTGGCGCAGCATCCGCCGCCGCGGCCAGCGTCGACGCATCGTGCATCCGCTCAAGGCCGCGAGCATCCTCCGCCTCGGCCGCTCGCTCGATCTCGGCGCCCGCTTCAATGCCGAGCTGGAGGTCGATCGGGAGATGCGCCCCTATCACCTCGGTTGGTGCGCGTATGCGTTCTCCGAGCTCTGCGCTGCATACCGCGGGCGAGCGGACGGCGACGGGTGCGACGATCCGCGCCCCACGCTGCGCACCGGCGCCATCTCCGCACCTTCGCGCGGCGCGCGGGCATCCAACTCGGCATGAGGATCCTTCACGTCCTCGATCGTTCGCTCCCCAGCATCGCCGGATACACCACGCGCAGCGCGGCGATCCTCGAGCATCAAGCCGCCATAGGCATGTCCCCGCGCGCGCTCACGGGCGTGCGTCAGGGCGGCGGCCCCGAGCTCATCCGCGGCATCGAGTACCAGCGCACCGATCCACCCGATCTCCTCGCGCTCCTCGATCGCGCGCCCGTCGCGCGCGAGACCGTGGAGATGGCCACGCTCGGCCGCCGCATCATGGCCGCGCACCGCGCCTCGCCGGTGGACGTGATTCACGCGCACTCGCCGATCCTCTGCGGCATCCCCGCGCATCTCGCCGCGCGCCGCCTCGGCCTCCCCAGCGTCTACGAAATCCGCGCCTTCTGGGAGGACGCCGCCGAGCAACGCGGCCGCGGCCGTCCCGGCTCCGCGCGCTACACCACCATTCGCACCTTGGAGACCGCCGTCTGTCGCTCCGTCGACGCCGTGGTCACCATCTGCGAAGGCCTGCGCCGCGATCTCGTGGCCCGCGGCATCCCCGACGATCGCATGTTCGTCGTCCCCAACGGCGTCGACACCGAGCGCTTCGTGGCGCGCCCGCGCGATCCCGATCTCGAAGAGCGCCTCGGCTTCCGCAACAAGACCGTCGTCGCATACATCGGCACGCTCTTCCGCTTCGAAGGCGTGCCTCTCCTCCTCTCCGCCCTCGGTCGTCTCCTCGACGCGCGCGACGACGTGCGCGGCCTCATCGTCGGTCACGGCGAGGCCGAAGCCGACGTCCACGCCGCCGTCGAGAACCTCGGCCTCGGCGGCCGCGTCGCCGTCATCGGCAAAGCCCAGCCCGACGAGGTCGCACGCTATTACAGCCTCGCCGACATCCTCTGTTATCCGCGCGCCCGTCACCGCATCACCGAGCTCGTGACCCCGCTCAAACCGCTCGAAGCCATGAGCATGGGCAAAGCCGTCGTCGCCTCCGACGTCGGCGGTCTCCGCGAGTTGGTCACCAACGAAGAGACCGGCCTACTCTTCAAAGCCGGTGACGCCGAAGCGCTCGCCGGGGTGCTCGCCAGGGTGATCGGCGACAACGATCTGCGCCGCCGCCTCAACACCCGCGCCCGCGCGCACGTCGTCGCCGAACGCTCCTTCCGCAGCATCGCGGCCCGCTACGTGGAAGTCTATGCCGCCGCGGAGCAGCACCTCGCGCGCCACAAGGCCCCTTCGAGCATGAAAGCCATCGGCGCCTCGCGCGCCCGGTGACCCCTCACAGCCGGCCGATCTCCAGCCCGCAGACATAACAGCTCTTGCGAAAATCGGGGACCGGATACCCGCACTCCGGGCAGGACCGCGACGCCGAATCGAGCCGTCCCCGAAGCAACCTATCAATCCCTCGTTCACGATGGCGGAGCTTCGATGCTTGCTCCTCGTGCTCGCCCCGAGCCGGAACCACGCTCGCCCGCCCGACCATCATCCGAGGCAGCTCGGACGAATGCGGCTCTTCCCGAGCGATGCAGTGCCCCGCCCGCGCATGCGAGAGCGTCTCTTCCACCGAAGCACACAAGAACACATCACGCTCGCAGACCGAGCAATGACGCACCCCCTCGGAGCCCGTCGTCTGCAGCTCGTCCCACCGCTTGGGGCACGGCACCTCGATGCGAACGATACAGTTCCTGATGGTCCGCTCGGTCCGCATGCTCATCGGGCAAACGTACTACGCCCCGCATGCGCCGCGCGAGCCTCACCCACCCTTGTCCGATCGCAGCACCCCCGCATACCCGGGCTCGTCCGGCACATAAGAGAGATAGGCATTCTCACCCGGCTTTTGTTGCACGTGCAGCCGGCCGCACCGCTCGCATTCCGCCACGTCCAACTCGATGGCGCAGTCATGGCCGACGAGCATGTCGTGAAGGATCTCTTCGTCACGCATGTCGGCCGGATACTGCGAGGAGAAGAACTGCGCGATCCACGCCTCCCGTCGCCCTTCTCGAATGGCCGCGTGAAAGTCGACGATGTCTCGGCACACTCGCTCGAGATGGCTGCCAATGTCCCCGTCGCGACGAAGCCTGCCTTCGGTTGGGCTCGGAATGGCGTTGAAGCTCATGACATGACCACAACGACAAGCCATCTTGCTCATTCGTCACCTCTGCGAAAGCCCAACGCTACCACGAGGGCATCGCCCCCTACGTCGTGCATGTCGGGTCCTGAATCAGCCTGGGCCACGTTGCGCCAACGGCCTGACCGCGGGAGCGCTCGAGACATCGTCGTTCACGTGAAATCGCTAAAAAATCACGCGTGGCACGATCGGTGCGATGGCGCCGCGCCGGAGGCACCCCATGCGCTCGATGCGAACCTTGCCCCTTCTCGCTTTGCTTTCCTTCGTCGCCGCCTGCAACAGCAGCTCGTCGCCCGGCGGTGACGACTGCACCGATCCGAACGTCGCCGGATGCATCGTCGTCTCCGCCAAGGAGCGCGTCGAGACACCGAACGTCTCCGACGCGGATCTCGCCACGGTCGTCGCCGGCAACACCACCTTCGCCGTCGATCTGTATCAGCGCCTGCGCGCAGACCCCGGCAATCTGTTCTATTCGCCCTTCAGCATCTCCCAAGCGCTCGCGATGACGTACGCCGGCGCGCGCGGCGAGACCGCGACCCAGATGGCGAAGGCGCTCCACTTCCCCAGCGACGCGGGCGTGCTTCACGCCGCGTTCGACGCGCTCGATCTCGCGCTCGGGAACCGCGGCGAGGGCGCGAAAGGCAAGGACGGACAGCCTTTCCGGCTCAACGTGGCGAACTCGCTTTGGGGACAGATCGGTTACGATTTCCAAACACCCTTCCTCGACACGCTCGCCGAGAGCTACGGCGCGGGCGTGCACGTGGCCGACTTCGCCGGAGCGGCCGAGACCTCGCGCGGGCTCGTGAACAAATGGATCAGCGAGAAGACCGAAGCCAAGATCCCCGAGCTCATCGCCAAAGGCATGATCACGTCCGATACCAAGTTCGTGCTCGCCAACGCGGTCTACTTCAACGCCTCCTGGGCCGTGCCCTTCGAAAAGGAAGGGACGCATCAAGCCCCCTTCACGCGCGCCGACGGCAGCACCGTGCAAGTGGATATGATGAACGCCGGGCAGGACACCGGCTATGCCGAGGGTGACGGCTACCAGGCCCTCGATCTGCCGTACTCCAACGGCTCCACGAGCGACACGCCGGACAGCGCCGGCGCAGGACCGGTGTCGATGACTCTGATCCTGCCCGCGGCGGGCACGCTCGACGCCTTCGAGACCTCGCTCACCGGGGACAAGCTCAAAGCCATCCTCGAGAGCATCCACCAACGCGAGGTGGTGATCTCGATGCCCAAGTTCAAGATGAAGTCGAGCTTCGATCTCCCCAAGGAGCTCGACAAGCTGGGGATGGTCGACGCCTTCACGACCGACGCGGATTTCAGCGGCATCAGCGCGCAAAGCAAGCTCACCATCCGCCACGTGGTGCACCAGGCGACGGTCGACGTGGACGAGAGCGGCACCGAGGCAGCCGCCGCCACGGCCGTCATCGGCGGCGACACGGCCTACAACCCGGACCCGCCGTCCATCAAGCTCGATCACCCGTTCCTCGTCGTCATCCGCGACAAGCCGACGGGCACCATTCTCTTCCTCGGTCGCGTCGCCGATCCGCAGGGCTGATCGATAGTCGTGCGCCGCTCGTGCGGGCGGCGCGCGCCGCGGTCGTCACTCGGGGAACCGCGGCAGCGCTGCCTCGTCGACGAGCCGTCGAAACGCACCATCCCACGCCTGCCATTGCTCGCTCCTCACCTTTTCGTGGATGACTTCGTCCACGAAACGCACCCGTGGATAGCGGCGGAAGAGCGCGTCCTTCTGCGCGATGGCTTCGTCCCAAGCGAGACACCCGATCACGCCTGCGTACTCCCCCGAGAGCCAACTTTCCGTCACCAACCAAGACGATACCCGACTCGATTGCAGCGAGCACGAGCTGAAAAGGACCTTCGGTCGGCAGCACGGGGCATTCGTTCCTGTTCGATCGCGGGTGATTTCGCGCTCTCGTTTGTACGCATGCACCCGACCGATCAACGCTCTTTCCATCGACGAAATGGCGAGGGCCCATGTAGAACTTGCTTCCATGGGCGATTCTACGCACGACGACGAAGAGATGATCCTGGCCGCCAACGATGACGATGACGGTGGCGGCGACGACGGCGGCGGCGACGATGACGGCGGCTACGGCGGCGACGACGATGGCGGCGGCGACGACGATGGCGGCAGCGACGACGATGGCGGCGACGACGAAGACGAGGGTGACGAAGACGAAGGTGACGAAGACGAAGGTGACGAGGACGAAGGTGACGAGGACGAAGAGGAAGAAGGCGACGAAGACGAAGATGAGGGTGACGAGGACGAGGACGAGGATGACGAGGCCGTAGACGAGGACGGCGACGAGGAAGACGAGGACGGCGACGAGGAAGACGAGGACGAGGACGAAGACGCGGCCGGCGGTGACGGCGGCGATGGCGGCGACGACGACGGCGGCGGGGGCGACGACGACGGCGACGACGACGACGAAGACGACGACGATCTCGAGGTCGTCGAAGACGAAGAGGTCTACGCCTCGGAAGAAGACTTCGCCAACGCTTCGGCGGAGGACTTCGAGGACGATGACGGCGATTGGTCCGACGATGATTACGAGGAGGCGGCCGAGCGCCTCTTCGGTGATCACGAGTTCTACGGCGAGACGGCCGAGGATCAGTGGGCCGCTGAAGGCTACGAGCTGCTCGATGAGCAGGAGAAGCAGCAATACGTGGCTCCGCTCGCGGCGCGCGCGCCCGCGGCCGCGAAGTCGGTCAGGTTCGTGAAGTCGGGCTCCAAGGTCGCGGCCAAGGGCTTCGTCTCGATGACGGCGCTGGAGGAGCTGCGCCGGCTCTTCCCGAGGCTCGATTACAGCGGTCTACACGTGAGCGTGCCCGAGAGGCTGGAGAAGAAGGCGCTCAAGGCGAAGGCGCTGTCGTCGAAGCTCAAGCACGTCGTCACGCGGAAGGGCGTGGATCTCCGCAAGTTCGCGACGCCCGTCGGCGATCAAAAGCAGACGATGCGCTGCTCGGCGTTCGCCTGGACGCACGCCGTCGAGATGATCGCGAGGATCAAGAACAACGATTATCCGCGCCTGTCGTGCAGCTATACGATGCTGCAATTCCAGAAGGACCAGGGCGATTATGAGGACTTCGCCAGGGCCGCGGCCGGCGGCGACGGGACGGTGGGCGGCACCAGCCCCGGAAAGGTGCTGATCAACGCGGGCACCTGCCGCGAGGCTCTGTGGCCCGATGACGACGAGCAGCCCAAGGCCAACGAGGCTTCCATGAAGAAGGACGCCGCGCGCTACAAGCTCGAAGCGAAGCTCATGGTGGTGAAGCTCGACGATCTCAAGAAGGTGCTGAGCGCCGGATATCCCGTTCACCTCTCCATGAACACCGGAGAGCAGTTCTCGAACGTCGGCCGCGACGGCCGCTTCAGCGCCGCCGAGGAGCCGAGCGGCGATCACGGCCGTCACGCGATGTTGCTCGTCGGCTACACGGGCAATTACTACATCGTCAAAAACTCGTGGGGAACGGGGTGGGGCGACAAGGGGTATTGCTACATCCCCAAGAAGGTCCTCGCCGCGTCGGAGCCCGCGTTCGTGGCCATCGGGCTGAAGAAATGAACGCCCTCACGCTCGCCGATCTCGTGACCAAGCGGCCGGTGAAGATCGAACTCGTGGAATGGAGCGGGCCGGTCTCGCTGCGCTATCAGTGGTCGACGCGCGTGGTCATTGAAAGGGAGGGGGAAAGGCTGACCCTCCGCTTCGAAGATCGCCGCGCGGCGGAGGACGGCACGCCGGCGAGCGTGCGCGTGGAGGAGGCGCTCCCGCCCGCGGGGTACGAGCGCCTCCTCGCCGATCTGCTCGCGGCCAACGCGGGCTCGCTCAGCCACGATTTCATCGGCGACGAGAAGCGTAAGCGCGTTGGCGTGAGCTTCAATCACATCGACATCACCGTAGGAGACGGGCTCCGCTGCCGGATTGACTATCTGGCGTCGGACGTCGCCCGGGCGCGGTTCGAGAAGCACCGCAAGGTGCTCGAAATCCTGCGCGGCGCGCGCACCTACCTCCACTAGAACGGGAAACGCCAGCAGCCGCGAACGCAAGTGAGCGGACCCCAGCAAGCGAATCGGGAAACCAGCCACGCCGTCGACGATAGCGCTTCGGCCTTCGTGCAACAGGCGCGTGGCTGGGTTCGCTCGCCGGCGGTCGCGGCTCTCGCGCTCATCCACCGTCGTGAGCGTCGATTGAGGTGAGAGCGCTCTCGCGATGGCGAGATGTGAAGTGATGTGACGTGGCGACCATGCCGCGGGGTGGATCGGGGGCACCGCTCCAGGGATCGACGGCGCGGGCCTCCCTTCTCGCCTCTCCCCGCCCGTTCGGCTAGAACCGGCCCGCCGTGGATCTCCTCTACTTCGCCCTGCTCTGCTCCGTGCTCATCTTCGTGCACGAGCTCGGCCACTTCGTCTGGGCGAAGATCTTCGGGGTCAAGGTCCTCACCTTCTCCATCGGCTTCGGGCCCAAGATCCTGCGATTTCGCGGGCGCGAGACGGAGTACTGCGTCGGCATCCTCCCGCTCGGCGGCTTCGTGAAGATGCTGGAGGAGAACCGGCAGGAGCCGGTCCTGCCGGAAGATCGCAAGCGCACCTTCGAGGCGCAGGCGCTCTACAAGCGGGTCATCATCGTCATGGCCGGGCCGGCGATGAACGTGATCTTCCCGGTCCTGCTCTACTTCGCGGTCTTCGTCGGCGAGACGCGCTTCCTCCCGCCCACGGTGGGCGTCGTGCTCCCGGGCCATCCGGCCGAGGGCAAGCTCCAGCCGGGCGATCGCATCCTCGCGGTCAACGGCGAGCGCATCGCCACCTTCGCCGAGCTCCGGCGCATCGTCGCGAGCAGCGCCAACAAGGAGCTCTCGCTCAAGGTCTTCCGCGACAACGAGCAGATCGAGGTGCCGATCATCCCCAAGGAGGAGGTGATCCGGAAGCCGCTCGACATCATCGATCGCGTCGGCGAGATCGGCATCGGGCCGAGCCGGCCGGCGGCGGTGGTGGGCATCGCGCGGCCCGATTCGCCGGCGTATCGCGCGGGCCTCCGCACCTTCGATCTCGTCACCGAGGTCCGCGGCCGGCCGGTGAAGACGTTCTCCGATCTCGACGTCCTCCTGCGCGACAACCACGGCGAGACGGTCCCCGTCACGTACCTCCGGCCCACGCTCGTGCCGCGCGGGCTCGGAGGGCTCGCCGATCTCGCGGTCTACGAGTCGGGCGTCGCCGCGCTCACGCCCGAGGCCGGTCACGGCGATCTGCTCATGCGCACGGGGCTCGAGCCCGCGGGGCTCTACGCGGCGCACGTGCCCGAGGGATCGGCGGAATGGCAGGCCGATCTGCGGCCCGGCGATCGCATCGTCGAGCTCGATCAGGTCGAGGTCCCAGCGTGGTCGGTCCTGGTCGAGCGGCTCATGGCAGCGCCTTCGCAACCGCACACGCTCACGTGGGTGCGCGCCGGCCAGCGCAAGAGCGGCACGGTGCAGCTCCGTCGCGAGGACTACCTCGACGAGTACGGCCAGCACCGCCCGCGCTTCTTCGTGCGCATGGCCAACTGGTCGCCGACGGTCCTCGAGCCTTACGTCGAGAACCCCTCGCGCCTCCGTTACGCGCTCAACGCCGCGATCGCGGAGACGTACGACGTGGTGCGGTTCATCGTGGTCGGGATCGTGCGCATCGCCGAGGGCAAGGTCTCCATCTCGACCTTGGGCGGCCCGATCACGGTCTACGACGTGGTCGGTGAAGAGGGCCAGAAGGGCGTCAGCTACTTCGTCTGGGCGATGGCGCTCATCTCCATCAACCTCGGGCTCGTCAACCTGCTGCCCATCCCCGTGCTCGACGGCGGCCACCTGCTCTTCTTCCTCTTCGAGGCCGTGCTCCGCCGCCCGCTGCCGCTCCGCGTGCGCGAGATCGCCAGCCTGGCAGGGATGATCGTGCTGGTGGCGCTCATGGGGATCGCGTTCAAGAACGACGTGGAGCGCCGCTGGGACGTCATCCAGGGCCAGCTCAAAGAGCTCGTCGACTGATCGGCGCGCGCCGTCACCTGATCTCGTGGATCCATGAACAAGATCGTTGGACCTCAAACGATTTCCCCCGCGCGCGCCGCCGCCGTCGACGTGCTCTGCCGTGTCTTCGAAGCGGGCGCCTTCGCCGCCGCGGCGCTCGACGCCGAGCTCCGCCGCGACGGCCTCGATCCACGCGACGCCGGGCTCGCCACCGAGCTCGTCTACGGCGTGCTCCGCACCGAGGCCTACCTCGACGATCGCATCGCCGAGCTCGCCGCGCGCAAAGCTTGGTCGAGGGATGTCCGCGTGCGCGCGCACGTGCTGGCAGCGGCGTATTCGATCACGTTCCTCGATCGCATCCCCACCTTCGCCGCCGTCTCGGAGGCCGTCGCCGGCGTGAAGGCCGACGGCGGCGAGCGCGTGGCCGGCTTCGCGAATGCCGTGCTGCGCCGACTCGCGAGCGAGGTGGAAGGCAAGCGACCGGCGCTCGCCGACGCGGTGACGGCCTCGGCGCCGGGCTGGCTGCGCGGGGCGCTCAGGCGATCGCTCGGGCGCAGCGGTGCGATGGCATATCTGGCCGCGGGCCCCGTGCCTCCACCGATCGGCCTCTGCGTGGCCACGGGCGAAGATCGCGCAGCGTGGATCGACAAGCTGCAAGCGGCGGCGCCCAACGCGACGATCGAGGCCGGACAGGTGTCACCGCGCGCCATCTTGGTGCGCGGCGCCGGCGACGTGCGCCGCCTCCCCGGCGCGGGCGAAGCGTGGATCGTGCAAGAAGAAGGCGCGCAGGTCGTGGCCTTGGCCGCGGGCGCGAGCGCCGGTGATCGCGTGCTCGATGCGTGCGCGGGTCACGGAAACAAGACGTGGTTGCTCGCGGGCGAGGTGGGCAGCGGAGGCCTCGTCGACGCGGCCGATCTGTATGCGCACAAGCTCGATCAGCTCCGCGAAGGTCCGCCGGGAAAGTTGGTGCACCAAACGTTCGCGATCGATTGGACCGCGACCACGGGCACGGTGCCGGACGACTACGATCGCGTGATCGTTGACGCGCCTTGCTCGGGCGTGGGGACGCTGCGGCGCCGGCCGGAGATCGCGCGTCACCGCGAGGCCGAAGATCTGCCTCGGCTCGCCGCGCTCCAAGTCTCCATCGCGCGGCGCGCGGCGACGTGCGTGAAGGACGGCGGCCGCCTCGTGTTCGCGGTGTGCAGCGTGCTGCGCGAAGAGGGCGAGGAGGTCGTCGATCAGCTCGCGACGGGCGAGCACGAAGGCGTGCGGCTCGAGCCGGCGCCGTTCGACGGCACGCTCGCACGGGAAATCGCGGGCGAAGGGCACATGCTCCGCGTGCTCCCGCACGTGCAGGGCACGGACGGGTACTTCGTGGCGAGCTTCATCGCGCGGCGCGCGCGCGGCTGACACGCACACTCGCCACGAGACGCGCGCGCTACTTGTCGTCGTCGTCGTCGTCCGCGGGATCGGGCTTGCCCTTCGGCTTGTCCTTGCCCTTCTCGGGCTGCGGCAGCGAGTTGCCCGGGCCGTCGTCCTCGTCCTCGTCGCCCTTCGATTCGATGAACTGCGAGGGATGAATCCCCGGCTCGGCCTTGGCAGCGGCGAGCGCTTCGGGCGATCCGATCTGCGCCGCCCGACGACCACCATTCTTGGCGAGCTTGCCGTCGCTGCTGCCGCTGCTCCCTTCCTTCGCGTCCTTGCTGCCCTTCTCGGGCGGCGCGTCGGCGGCGGCCGATCCGCTGCTCGCAACGGGGGCAGCGGCGGCCACGGGCTGCTCGGTGGGGGGCGGGGGATCGGGCAACGGGATGGCTTCGAGGCGGCGATCGAGCTCGCTCTTCGCGGCGAGGAAGGCTTGGCGATCGATCGTGGGCACGGGGCGATCGCCGTCGAGATGAAGCGTGCGCGAGTCGACGAATTGCCCGTTCTTCTTCACGAAGAAATGGAGATGCGGGCCCGTCGCGCGGCCGGTCGCGCCGACGTAGCCGAGGAGCTGGTGGGTGCCGATCTTCTCGCCGGCCTTCACGTTGCCGAAGCGCGACATGTGGCAATAGCCGGTGATGATGTCGTTGCTGTGCTGGATCTGCACCGTGTTGCCGCAGGGGCCGGCGGGGCCGACGGACATCACGGTGCCGCGATAGGCCGAATAGATGGGCGATCCGGAGGTCGCACCGAAATCGGTGCCTGTGTGCGGCATCACCGTGTGGAGCACGGGGTGGAGGCGCTTCGGGTTGAAGGGCGACGTCACCGGCGCGCCGGGACACGGCGAGCGCCAACCACCGGCGTTGGGCTGGCGACCCTTGTCGTCCCAATAGCCATGCGCCTCCTGCCCATTGAAGGTGTAGATGCGCACCGGCTTCCCCGCCGGATCCGGCGGGCGATACTCCATGGCGACGATGCGCTTGTAGCGGGAGAAGTTGCCGAGCGCGGTCTCCTCCACCGCGATCACGCGCACCGTGCCGCCCTCTTCGAAGCCCTCGGTCGACATGTGACCGGCGAGCGCTTCGTCGAGCGCGCCCAGCAAACCATCCTCGAAGCCCGCGGCCTTGAACGAAGAGGTGACGTCCTTGCTCACGTAGAAGGCGCCAGCGTACTCCTCCTCGCCGACCTTCATGTCGAGCTTCTGCCCGGTGAGGAGGCCGTTGTCGCCGGCGCGCGCCTGCCACACTTCGCTCGGGCTGGTCTCGTACTCGAAGGCGCGGATCTTCTTCGTTCCGCGCTCGAACGCGACGGCGAAGCGATCCTTCTTCTTGGGCTTGTCGAACTTGCGAACGCCGTCGAGGCTCTTGATGATCCGATAGACCTCGGACTTGGCGATGCCCTTCTCGCCGAGCACGTCGAAGAGGGATTTCTTCTCCATCTTCCCGCGCTCGATGACGATGCCCGACTCTTTCTCCAGCTCGGAGAGGCGCCACGGGCCGGGGATGACGTTGCGCACGCGCTTCTTCACCACGGCCTCGGGCTTCGCCGAAGGCGCGGCCGACGCCGAGGAGAACGCAGACGCGCTGCCGCTCACGATCGCGCGCTCGTTGCGCGGAGGGACCTGCTGGATGAGGAGCGCGATCACCGAGGTGACCGTCGCGAGGCCGAAGAGGCCGCCGAAGATGGCCGTCATCCGCGGGGAGAGCTGGGCCGCGGCCGGCGGGCGCCCCATCGGCGACGTCGGATAAGGCATGGCCTCGGGTTGCTTGCCGAGGCGCACGCCGCCGAGCGGAGGCGGCGGCGGCGGCGCGTCCGAGAAATCGTCGTCCTCGCCGGGCATCGGATACGCGATGCCCGCGCCGGGACGCGGCGCGGCAGGCGCGCCGTCGCGCCGCGGCGTGGAGATGGGCGCGCGCGGAATGGGCCGCAAATCCGGGCCCGAAAGCGAAGGCCGCGACGCCGAGGTCGAGGTGACGCGCGGCGCGCGCGGCGAGCGCGGCGTCACCTCGGGGAACACGTCCAGCGTGTTCGCACGCGCGGCCAGCGCGGCGCGCGCGGCCCGGCGCCGCGGGCTGATCGTGACGCCCTCCGGCAACGCGGCGACCGGCGCTGCGGGCGTCCGATCCGGCCCAGACAACGTGCCTTCTACCGGCGCTGCGGGGCGCGCGCGCGGCGTCGCAGCGACGTCTCGGGCGGCATCCTCGCCGCGATCCTCGAGCGAATCGTGCTCGATCTCGCCGTCGGGGCCGGCGTCGCCGGGGCCGGGGGGTACAGCGTCTGCCACGTCCTCGGCCTACCAAGGGCGGACGAGCGAGGCAACCCGAACGGGAGGGACACGACTGCGCATCGGTGCACCTCCGGTGCGAGAAGGCGGCTCCTCCTGCATCGGCGACGGCGGTATGTTGGGATCATGGATGACCGGCTCAAACAGCTCCTGGTCCTCGGACGCGAGCACTACGAGCGGCGTGAGTACGATCGCGCCGAACGGGTCCTCCGCCAAGTGCTCGAGATCACCGATCGCTATCCCGACGTCTTCAACATGCTCGCCGTCATCTGCCACGATCGCGGGGATTTCGTGGCCGCCGAACAAGCCTTCGAGCGCGCGGTGGAGCTCAACCCCAACTACACCGAGGCGCTGCTCAACCTCGCGGTCACCTACAACGATCTCGGCAAGTACGAAGCAGCCCGCCAGATCTACGCCAAGATCAAGAAGGGCACCGGCGACGACGGTCTGGATCCTTTCGCGCGCGGCAAGATCGCCAACATGCACGCCGACCTCGCGCAGGCCTACGCGGACGCCGGCTGCCGCGCCGAGGCCATCGAGCAGCTCAAGAAGGCCGTCGACTTGTGCCCGACCTTCGCCGATCTGCAAACCCGGCTCGGCACCCTCTACCGTGACGACGGCAACCTCGCCCTCGCGCGCCAACACTACGGGGCCGCGCGCGACGCCAACCCGAGCTACGTGCCCGCGCGCGTGTACCTCGGCGTGACGCTCCTCTCGCTCGGCGAGGTCGACGCCGCCGAAGAAGAGTGGCAAGCCGCGCTCGCGATCGAGCCTGACAACCGCGCCGCGCGGATGTATCTCCGCATGGTCGAAGCCCAACGCAGCTCCCGCGGCCGCACCGCGCCGCCGCCGAAGCTGCCGGAAGAGCCCCTCACGTGATCTCCCTCGTGCCGGTGGGCGCTTTTCTTCCCCCGTCGCGATCGAGAATCCCCTTCACGAAAAGGCTCCGAAACAAGGTCCCGCGGGGCCCTCACCGTAACTGCCCTTGCCCAGCCAGAGCCCGAAGTTCTCCCTCTTCCACGAGGAGCTGCGCCGCGCCCTCCGCGAGCTCCGCGGCGGCCGCCTCTCACCGGTCCGCGGCGCCGCCGCCGTGGCCCTCGGCCTCTTCGTGGGCTGCCAACCCGTCTTCGGCTGTCATCTGCCCATCATCGTCGTCCTCTGCCTCTGGCTGCGTCTGGACGCGTTGATTGCTTATGTGGCCGCCAACATCTCGAACCCGTTCGTCGCGCCTGCCATCATCACCGCCGAGGTGGAGCTCGGCGCTTTTCTGCGCACCGGCGCGCGCCCTCGCTTCGAGCACGCCCTCGATCGCGCCACCGCCTTTTCCTTCGCCGGTGACCTCGCCCTCGGCGCGCCCGTCTTCGGCCTCGCGCTCGCGATCGGCGGCGGCACGCTGACGTTCGCCATCCTCGCGATCGCCCAACGCCTGCGCGGCGACGGCCCTCCGCCCGAGCCCTATCGCCTCCCGCCCGAGGCACCTCCGTGGGTGCACGCCGTGGAGCGCGTCGCCGAGCGCTACGCCCCCGCCGACGGCGCCACCGCCGCCGAGCGCAGCCGCTTCCATTACGTGCGCACCAAGCTCCTCGGCGATCCCATCGCCAAGCTCATCGCCGACATCGAAGGCGACACCCGAGGCGCCCTCGGCGAAGCGCTCGACATCGGAACCGGCCGCGGCCAGTTGCCGATTCTGCTCCTCGAGCTCGGCCGCGCCACGCGCGCCCGCGGCGTCGATTGGGACGAATCCAAAATCGAAGCCGGCAAGAAAGCCGCCCACGGCCTCGACATCGATCTCTCACAAGGCGACGCCCGCACCGCCGACTACGCTCCTTCCGATACGGTATTGCTCATCGACCTGATTCATTATTTCACGATCGAAGAACAAGACCTCATCCTCCGCCGCGCCGCCCAGGCCGTGCGCCCCGGCGGCCGCCTCCTGGTCCGAGAGGCCGATACGGAGCGCGGCCTGCGCAGCACCATCACGCTGCTCGAAGAGCGCATCTTCACCGCGCTTCGCTTCAATCGCGGTGAGCGGGTGCGGTTCCGCCCGGCGCGGGAGATCGTGAGTCTCCTCGAAGGCATGGGCCTCCGCTGCGAGGTCCGGCCCGCCTGGGGAAAGACGCCGTTTGCCAACGTGCTGGTGATCGGGAGACGCGCCGCCGAATAGCCTTCGTCCGGCTCAATTGCTCCGATCCACCGCCTTCCGCTGCCGATCCAAGAGCAGATGGAGCTTGTTCCGCGCCGCGGCGATCTGTTGTTTCAACGCATCCGCGTGGCGGCTGAGCTCGGTCATGTCCTTTTCGGCGGCGGTGCGGGAGATCCCCTGCGCGCGCTCGCCCAGGCTCGTCATGCGCGCCATCAGATCTTCCATGCGGCCCTTCACCTGATCGAACTGATCGGGTGACGTCATCTCGCGAAGCGGGGCCACGATCTCCTGCGCCAAGGACGACAGCCCATGCGCCTCTTCGCCGAGCCCGGCGTACTGGGCATGGAGCGCGTTGTACTCTTCGTTTCGCGCCTGGATCTCGCGTGCCCGCGCCACGATGGCAGCAGCGCTCCCCTGCTGGCGGCGGCTCGCGTCGTTGATGGCCTCGACCAGCCCGCGCAGACACAGGGCCAGCCGCTCCTCGTAACCGGCAGCCTCCTGGAGCGAGCGAGCGGCCCGCTCCAGGTGCTTCTTCGATCCGAGCGGCATCTTGCGCAGCGTCGCGGCCAGCGCCTCGAAGCTCGCGAGCTGCGTCTCGAGCGCAGCGGCAGCCTCGACCAGCGAGGTCGGCGAAGACGGCGCGTCGCCGTCGGTCCTCGGGTGCTCGTCGTCCTTGGCCATGCGTACGCGCGAGAAATGGTTGGAGGTCAAACGATTGGATCGGGCCCGGTCGCCGAGCCTCACGGGGAGCGTGGCCGTAACCGCCCATGGCTGTCAACGGCGTGCCTCCGCCACGCCTCGCTCGACCGCTTCATCATGGGATCGGATGGCTCGCTCGCCGCGCTCGTCATGCCCACACGTCGCTTCGTCGCGTGGCACCCGAGCACGTCTGTGCCGTCGCGGCACGGAGGCAGCTCGCTCCCATGCGCCTCGCCCTGCGCAAACATCGAATCCATCCACGCGAAACCACCTGGCATTCCAGCCCCTGTCGCGAGCCTCGGCACGACGACCATCCGCGTGATCGCGCCCACGCGGCCACGCCGCACGCATGGATGCCTGTGCTACCGTCGCGCCGCCATGCGCGTCCTTCGCGTCGCTCTCCCTGCTCTCGCGCTCGCGGCCGGTTGCGCCGGAGCTCCGTCACCGCCGGCCACGCCGCCGATCGCGTCGCCGCATCCCATCCTCCCGCCGCCGCCGTGGCAGCAGAAAACATCGGTGGCCGAAGGCTGGGAGGTCAGAGCCCCGGTCGTGCCGCCCGTGGTGATCCGCGGCGCCACGTTGTTGCTCGGGACGGGGAAGTCGATCGCGCGCGGCACCATCATCCTCGACAAGGGCAAGATCGCCGTCGTCGCCGAAGGCGATCTCCCCGCCCCCACGGGCGCCGTGGTGATCGACGGCGCCGGCAAGTTCGTCACGCCCGGCCTCATCGATACCCACTCTCATCTCGGCGTCTATCCGATGCTCGACGCCAATGGCCACGACGACGGCAACGAAGCCGCCGATCCCACGACCCCGCAGGCCCAAACCGCCGACGCTTTTTGGCCGCAGGATCCGGGCATCGAGCGCGCCGTCGCGGGCGGCGTCACCACGCTCCAGGTGCTCCCCGGATCGGCAAACCTCATCGGCGGTCGCTCCATCACCTTGAAGCTCCGCCCCGCGCAATCCCCGCGGGCCATGCACCTCCCCGGCGCGCCCGACGGCCTCAAGATGGCTTGTGGCGAGAACCCGAAGCGGGTTTATGGCAAAGGCCGTCACTCGCCCCCCATCACGCGCATGGGCAACCTCGCGTTGCAGCGCGCCGCGTTTCTCCGGGCCAAGAAGCTCAAGGACGCTTGGGCCCGCTACCGTGACGAAGAATCCCATCGCATCGAGGCCGACGCCAAGAAGCGCGTCACCTTCGAAATGAAGCGCGACGACCGCGCCCGCAAAGACGCCCATTGTCGCGAAGCCGGCGAGCCCGATCCCTGCACCTCCTGGCGCAAGCAATGGCGCGACCAACCGCTCGAAGAGCCGGTGCCGAGCCCGCCCATCAATCCGCCCGATCGCGATCCCGGGCTCGAGACGCTCATCGGCGCCCTCGAAGGCCGGGTGCTCGTCCACGTCCATTGTTACCGCGCCGACGACATGATGAGCATGCTCGCGCTCGCCGACGAAATGGGCTTCCGCGTGCGCTCCTTCCACCACGCGCTCGAGGCCTACAAAATCCGCGACGTCTTGGCGCTCCGCCAAATCGCCGTCTCCACCTGGGCCGATTGGTGGGGCTTCAAGATGGAGGCCTACGACGGCATCCCCGAGAACATCGCGCTCGTGCAACAGGACGGCGGCCGGCCCGTCGTGCACTCCGACTCCGAAGAAGGCATTCAACGCTTGAACCAAGAGGCCGCCAAGGCCTTGGCCAGCGGGCGCAAGGCCGGTATCGAGATCTCGGACGACGAGGCGATTCGCTGGGTGACGACGAACCCTGCTTGGGCGCTCGGCATCGATCAACGCGTCGGCTCGCTGGAGCCGGGCAAGGACGCCGACGTGGTGCTCTGGGACAAGCACCCGCTCAGCGTCTACGCGAAGGCCGAAAAAGTCTGGATCGACGGCGCCACCGTCTTCGAGCGCGGCCAGCCCCGCTGGAGCGATTTCGAGATCGGACAAGAGATCTCGCCCGCCCCGCCGGGCCCCCCGAAGCCCCCTACGCCAAGCCCGCCGCCCGCAACTCCGGCACCTGCAACCCCGCCGCCCGCAAGCCCGCCGCCCGTTGGAGGTAAGCCGTGAGCCGCACACATCGAATCTCGGCAACAACCATTCTAGCGCCGAGCCGCCCCGCGAGAATGGGTATGGCCCTCGGGCTCGCGGCCCTGCTCGCGCTCTCCTCCGGGGATGCCTCCGCGCAAAAGCGCCCGGCCCCGGCGCCCGCCAAAGCCAAGGCCAACCCCGCCGTCGCCGAATCGGCGCCCCTCGTCTATGCCGCCGCCACCGTGCACACGGGCACCGGCGAGGTGATCACCGACGCCACCATCGTCGTTTCGCAGGGCAAAATCCAGGCGATCGGCAAGGGCGCCGCCGCACCGGCCAACGCCCAGACCATCACGGCGCGGGGCATGATCATCACCCCCGGCCTCGTCGACGCCCTCACCTCGGTGGGTTTGATCGAGGTTGGTTTGGAGGACAGCACCCGGGACGATCATCAATCCGGCAGTGACCTCCTCCGCGCCGGATTTCGCGCCTCCGACGGCTACAACCCGGCCTCCAGCGTCATCGGCGTGACGCGCGCCGAGGGGCTCACCTCGGTCGGCGTGATCCCCACGGGCGGCCTCATCGCCGGGCAATCCGCGTGGGCCGATCTCGACGGCGCCACCGCCGCCGAGGCCATCGCCGCCGCGCCGCTCGCGCTGCACGTGCACCTCGACGCCGGCTCGGCGGGCGACGGCCACGCCACCGCGCTCCTCCGCGTTCGCGAAGCCTTCGACGACGCCCGCTTCTTCCAAAAGAACCGCCCCGCCTACGAGCGCAACCAGACCCGCCGCTTCGCGCCGAGCCGCCTCGATCTCGAAGCGCTCACCGCCGCGCTCGACGGCAAGCTGCCAGTCGTCTTCCACGTCGACCGGGCCGCGGAGATCCTCGCCGTCCTCGGCATCGCCCGCGAATACAAGCTGCGCCCCGTCATCGCCGGCGGCGCCGAGGCCTGGAAAGCGGCGCGCGAGCTCGCGGCCGCCAAGGTCCCCGTCATCGTCTATCCGCTGCAAAACCCATCCTCGTTCGACTCCATCGGCGCGCGCGAGGACAACGCCGCTCGGCTCGCCGCCGCCGGCGTGATGGTCGGAATCTCCACCGGCGACACGCACAACGCCCGCAAGCTGCGCCAAGTGGCCGGCAACGCGGTTCGCGGCGGCCTCGCCCACGAAGCCGCCATCGCCGCCATCACCCGCGTCCCCGCCGAAGCCCTCGGCCTCGGCACCCGCTATGGCACCCTCGCGCCGGGCAAGGTGGCCAATCTCGTGGTCTGGTCCGGCGATCCCCTCGAGCTCTCGACCCGCGTCGTCGACGTGGTCATTCGCGGCCAACGCGTCTCGCTGCGTAATCGGCAAACGGCGCTGTTCGAGAAGTATCGAGTCCTCGCGCGGTGAAGCCGCGGAGACACCTCCGAGCCGCCCCAGTCGTGATGCTCGCGCTCGACGTGATCGAGCCGACGGGCATCACCACGCTCCGTGCGACCGCACCGTGATCCGGTTTTCCGCCCGCGCGGCGCTGGTGTAGATCCCCGGCATGCCTCTACCCCACGAACCTCGCGCCGTGGTGACCGGCGCCGGCAGCGGCCTCGGCCGTGCTTTCTGCATCGAGCTCGCGGCGCGCAAAGCGCGCATCTTGGCCGCCGACATCAACCTCGCCGCCGCCGAGGAGACGGTGCGGCTCATCGAGGCCGCGGGTGGCCAAGCGATCGCGCATCGCTGTGACGTGGCCGACGCCGATCAGGTCGAAGGCCTCGCGACCACGATCGAGAAGGCTTATGGCGCCGCCGATCTCGTGATCAACAACGCCGGCGTCGCCGTCGGCGGCACCGTCGGCAAGGTGCCGCTCGAGGATTGGCGCTGGATCATGGGCATCAACCTGTGGGGCGTGATCTACGGCTGCCACGTGTTCGCGCCGCGCTTCAAGTCGCGGGGCAGCGGCCACATCATCAACGTGGCCTCCGCCGCAGGTCTGCTCGCCGCGCCGGAGATGGGCCCGTACAACGTGACCAAGTCCGGCGTCGTCGCGCTCTCGGAGACGCTCAACGCCGAGCTCAGCGGCACCGGCGTGGTCGTCACCGTGCTCTGCCCGACCTTCTTCAAGACCAACATCGCCCGCGCCGCGCACTCGCACACGGAGACCGGCACGCCCGATGACATCGAGAAGCTGATGAACCGCGCCTCGCTCCAAGCCCCCGAGGTCGCGCGCTTCGCCTTGGACACGGCCGACGCCGGCGAGCTCTACGCCGTGCCCCACGCCGACGGCCGCTGGATGTGGCGCCTCAAGCGCTTCTCGCCCGAGCTCTTCCAAACGAAGCTCGTCCCGAGCGCCATCCGCCGCATGCAGCGCCTTCGCTCGAAATAGCGATTCACGAGCGCACCGCGCGCCGACGCTTTCGACGCGCAGGCGCGTTCATGCTCGAACGTATCGCGTCCCCAACGGGCTTTCACCGTCGGGGACGCGATCGCTTCTCAGGCTAACCAGCGCTCGCCTCGGCGTGCTTCTCCAGCACGTCGAGCACCTGGGCATAGTCCGGCGGGAGTGTGACCGGCGGGTTGGCGTGCGTCGCGGTGACGCCGCCGATGGCGCGCTCGTGATAACGCACCTTGAACTCGGTGAACTTGAGGCCGCTCGCGGTCGAGACCACGATCACCCGATCGCTCTTCTTCACCACCCCGCGCTTCGCGAGCTTCTCCAAAGCCACGAGCGCCACCGCGGTGTGCGGGCAGGTGTACATCCCCGTCTTGTCGGCGCGCGCGGCCGCGTCGCAGAGCTCTTCTTCGGTGGCCTGCTCGGCGACTCCGTCCATCGCCTCCAGCGCGCGAATGGCGCGGGGCGCGCTCACTGGATTGCCAATTTGAATGGCGCTCGCCAACGTCTCCCGCGCCTTCTGGGGCGTGACCTCGCGCCGCCCTGCATTCCAGGCCAGATAGAGCGGATTGGCGCTCTCGGCCTGGGCCACGCAGAGGCGCGGATAACGCGCGATCAGGCCGAGCTCCTTCATCATGCGGAATCCGGCGAAGAGCGCATAGGCATTGCCCAGGTTGCCGCTCGGGAGGATCACCCAATCCGGCACCTGCCAATCGAATTGCTGCACCATTTCGATGGCGACGGTCTTCTGCCCCTCGATGCGGAGCGCGTTCATCGAATTGGCGAGGTAGACGACCCCTTCGGCGGCGAGGCGCTGCACGATGGCCATGCACCCATCGAAATCGGTGTCGAGCGCGAGCACGAGCGATCCCGAGGCGATCGGCTGCACGAGCTGCGCGGTGGAGACCTTGCCCCGCGGCAAGAGCACCACCACGGGCAGACCAGCGGCCGCGCCATAGGCCGCGAGCGACGCGGACGTGTCACCCGTGGATGCACACGCAATGGCCCTCACCTTGAGGCCCTCGCGCACCGCTTGGCGCACGACGGAGACGAGCACCGTCATGCCGAGATCCTTGAACGAGCCCGTGTGGCTGTTGCCGCAAAGCTTGACCCACACGTCGTCGAGGCCGATCGAGCGACCGTAACGCTCCGCCCAGAAGAGATTGGTCCCGCCCTCATCCATCGAGACGATGGCGTCGTCCGGCATTTCGGGCGCGATCCACTCCCGCTTCCCCCACACGCCCGATCCGTAGGGCCAGAGCGTGCGCTTGTAGCGATCGTCGAAGAGCTTCATCCACGCGGCGGCGCTGCGATCCCGGAGCGCGTCGAGATCGTGCGACACGTCGAGCAATCCATTGCACGTGGGACAGCGGTAGATGGGCTGCGTGAGGGGGAACGCGCCGGGGCACCCGGAGAGGCAACGGAATACGGCCGAGTAGCTCAATGGGACTCCTCCAACCCGCGAGATATCAGATCGCGCGCGCCTTGCGCAGCATCGCGTGGACGTTCGGGGAATGCCGCACATCCCAAGCGGGGTTCCCGCCTTGCTCCCGCGTGTGAATGAGCCATATCGTGGGAGAGAATGCCCGAGCAGAGCGACAGCCCGCGATCTCCGGTGAACGCGGAGGCAACGGTCCGTGTGCGCCCCGAAGAGGAGGATCCGCCCTCTCGCCGTGCATTGCTGCCGCCCGATCCCGCGCCCTCGCCCGCGCTCGTCGATGGCCGCTATCGCATCGAAGGCGAGCTCGGTCGCGGCGCCATGGGCGTCGTCTACCGCGCCACCGAAGAGTGGCTCGATCGTCCCGTCGCGCTCAAGGTCATCGCGCCGTCCCTCCTCGACGACACGCACGCGCCCATGCGCTTCCTCCGCGAGGCCAAGGCGCTCGCGTCCGTCCGGAGCCATCACGTCGTGCAGGTGTACGCCTTCGGCCCGCACCGCGGCTCGTACTTCTACGCCATGGAGTACGTGCCCGGCCGCTCACTCAAAGAGATCCTCGCCGAGCACCGCCGCCACGGCGACACCGTTCCCGTGCATCGCGCGCTCACCATTCTCGCGCAGATCGCGGAGGGCATCTCCGCGGTGCACGCGGCCGGCATCGTTCATCGCGACATCAAGCCTTCCAACATCATCATCGAGGACGACACCGGCCGCCCCGTGCTCGTCGATTTCGGCCTGGCCGCACCGGGCGACGATCGGGCCTACACCATGGCCATGGGCACGCCGCTCTACATGTCGCCCGAGCAAACAGGCCTCCGCCCCGACGCGCCGGTCTCGGCGCGCACCGACGTGTACTCGCTCGGCTGTACCGCCTTCGAGATGCTCGCGGGGCAGCCGCCCTTTCGCCACGAGAACACGCTCGAGCTCATGCGCATGCACGCCGAGCGTCCCGCGCCGCTGCTCTCCTCGATTCGGCCCGAGCTCGCGGCCTTCGACAAATCGCTCGCCCGCGCGATGGCGAAGCGTCCCGCCGATCGCTACGCGAGCGCCGTCGATCTGACCAACGATCTCGCCGCCGCCGGCGCGCGCTGGCGCACCGGGCACCTCACCTCGCGCCCGCCGCCGCTGCCGTTGGAGAAGGACGCGCCGCTCCGCGTGCTGGTGATCGAGGCCGATCCGGCCTTCGCCAAGTTCGTCGCGCAGGCCGTGCACCTCGCGTTCTTCCAGTGCGACAAGGATCTGCGGGTGCAGCTCATCCACGCCTCCTCCGGCGACGACGCCATCGAGCGCGCCGAGATCGAGCCGCCGCGCCTCGTGTTGCTCGATTACGATCTCCCCGGCCTCGACGCCGCCGACACCCTCTCGCGCCTGCGCGCGGTGCCCGGCGCCGAGCGCGCGCGCGTCGTGGTCATGAGCCGCCACGTGCTCAGCGACGATCGCTGGCGCTTCACGGTCCTCGGCGTGCGCGACTTCATGGCCAAGCCGGCGAGCTTCATGCAGCTCGTCCGCCACATTTCCAAGATCGCCGAGCGCGTCACGCCCAGCGCCCCCTCGACGGGCCGCTGAGCACACGAACCGCCGCGTTTCGCGCGCGCCTTCCGGCGCGCTCGATGGCCCCGCGTCCGGCCTGGAGATCACGAGCACACGACGTCTGCGCACCGGCGCGCGAAAGGCTATGATCCGCCCGTGGCTGCCGGCTGGCTCTTGATCCCCGCTGCGATCCTCACTGCTCCGCTCCCGGCCGCTCTCGGCCAAGGCGCAAGCCTCTCGGCCGCGGCGGCGGCGTCGGGGCGCCCGCCCGAGTGCAGCTCGAAGTCGCGGCGCGCGCTGGCCAAAGGCCCGAGCGTCTGGGAGCTGGCGCGGGTGCCCAACCTGCAACGCTACTGCGACCTCGTCGCGCGCGCGCAGACGCAGCTCGCGACGATGCCGAAGGACGCGAAGAAGGCCGCCGAGGAAGCGGACAAAGCCCTCCCCGGCCACGCTGCGCCCGCCGTCGTGATCGCGCGCGCGGCGCTCGCGACGGGCGCGATCGCGGAGGCCGCCGAAGCCTTCGCGCGCGCCCGCGCCGTCGATCCACGCAGCGTGGAAGAGCCCGCGACGATGCACGATCTGGCGCGCGTCCTCGCGCGCACCGGCAAGCGCGACGAAGCGCTCGTGGTGTACCGCGCGCTGGTGCCGCGGGTCGATCTGCTCGGGACCACCGATCACCGCGTCTCGGTCCTGCTCGAGGCCGCGCACCTCTCGATGGCCTCGGACAACGCGCCCACCGTGGCCGATCTGAGCAAGCCGCGGAGCCCCTCCGGCGCGGCGAATCCAGCGTCGGGACGCACCTCGGTGAAGCCGCGCCTCGACGAAGCGGTGGCCTATCTGCGCGAGGCGCGCCAGCACCCGCCCACGCAGCTCAGCGCCGACGTGCTGCTCTCGCTCGTGCTCGTCCTCGATCGCGCCGGCGCGCGCGACGAGGCCGACGCCACGCTCACGGAGGCCGTGCGCACGGGCGCGAAGCTCCGCAACGAGCCGCTCGATTATCTCGCGGCACCCGAAGATCGAACGGCGCTCGACGCCATCGCCGCCGAAGGGAACGATCGCGCCGCTGCGATGAAGGCGTGGGAGGCGTACCTCGCCGGTCCGGGCGGCAAAGGCCCGTGGTCTTCGGCCGCCAAAGTGCGGCTCGATCTGCTCAAGAAGGGCGGCGGGCGCGTCGCGCCGAAGGCCCCCGCGGGGAGGAAGAAATGAAGCGTTGGGCGGGGCTCGTCGCGATCGTCCTCGGCTCTCTCGCGGCCCCGGCCTCGGCCGAGCCTTCGATCTGGGGGCGCGCCCGCCGCAGCGAAGCGGAGCCGCGCGCCGCGCTCATCGCCGAGGCCGAGGCGCTGCAGCTCAAGTATCACCGCCTCAACAGCGCGCGCCGCGAGCAGCCGCTCGATCGCGAAGAGATCTCGGTGCTCTCGGGCATGTACCTGCTGCGCGCCGCCGAGCTCTTGGAGCAGGCCGGCGCGGCCACGTCGCCCGATCTCCTCGTGCGCCTGCAGCTCGCCGACGTGTACGGCCTGATGGGCAAGAACGCGGAGGCCGCGGTCGTGCTCGAGCGCGTGATCCGCGCCGATCCGCCGCCGCTCGTGCACTCGCGCGCGTGGAGCAGCCTCGCCGTCGCCTACGCGCATCTCGGGCGCTCGCAGGACGAGATTCACGCGTACACCAAGGCCCTCGAGCAACAGCCCGTCGCGCGCGAGCGCTCGCGCCTCCTCGCGAACCGCGCCGAGGCTTACATGCTCCTCGGCGACATCACGGCTGCCGTCGACGGATATCGCGCCGCGCTGGCCATGCTCTCGTCGGACTATCTGCTCTTCGGCTCCGGCCCGACCACGCTCTGGGGTCTCGCCGTGGCGCTCGATCGCTCGGGCGATCTCGACGGCGGCCTCGACGCCGTGCGCCTCGCGCGCTCGTACGATCCGCGCGATCGCCAGATCAACGGGCCTGGTTGGTTCTACGTGCCCGACTACGATCGTCATTGGTACGCCGCGCTCGGCCATTGGGCCGTGGCACGCAAGGCCGATGTCCTCTCGGTGCGCGCCGAGGCCTACGCCCGCACGGTCACGTCGCTCGAAGCCTTCATCGCCGCGGCCGCGCGCGACGACAAATGGCTGCCGCTCGCCCGCGTGCGCCTCAAGCAATGCGAGAAAGAGCGCGCCGAGTTCACGCGCCGAGCCAAAGCGCGGGCCTCCCTCGACAAGACGCTCCCGCCGAAGCGGAGCCCCTCGGACAAAGCCATCTCGGCCGAAGAGCTCCAGCGCGAGCTCGAGCGCATTCGCATCTTCCGCGAGGCCGCCCAACAACAGCTCGAGGGCGACGATCTCAAGAACATGCTCGAGAGGCTCAAGCTCCGCGAGGAAGAGCTCCTCCGTCGCGCCGTCCGCGAAGCCCCCGAAAAGAAAAGCCCGTGAGCCGGCACGGGGCATTCACGTGGCCCAACGCCGATCTCCGCGGGCCGTCATAACCGTACCGCGCCATTTTCATCGGCGGCCCTTTACGGGGGCGGCCCGCGGCTGCACAGTCATCCATCGGGCTGCGTTCCTTGGGAGGCTCGTCACGCGTGAGACGCGACTCGCTGTATGGTGAGCCGGTCCTCTGGTCCGGTCGGCCGAAGGAAGTCTCGACCCCGGTCGTGTACCGGGTCGCCGCGATCGTGTGCGCCGTGGCTGCAGCCATCGCGACGGCCTCGGCCGTCGTGGTCGCTACCGCGTTGGCCACGCGTCCGAGCGCGCTCCTCGCCTTCGCCGCGTGGATGACGACGCTCGCCCTCGCCCTCGATTACGGCCCGCGTTGGTGGCGCAGCCGGCTCGAGTTCATCGTCACCGAGCGACACATCGTCATGCGTCGCGGCCGTCTCCGCCGTTCCATCGACACCCGAGAGATCAGCTATGCGCGCATCCACTGGCACCCGCGGCTGCCGGGCATCGGTGATCTGGAGCTGGTAAGGGCAGTTCCCACGGGCGCGCTGCGCCGCCGTCTCTCGATCGTCTTGCACGGTCTCATCGCGCCCGATCGAGTCTGGGCCATCGTCCGCGGCGTCCCGCCGACGGCGCCTGCCGGTGACGGTCATCGCCTCCTCGCGCAGCGCCTCGACGAAGGCGAGCGCGTGCTTTGGTCCGCGCGCCCGCAGCCTTCGTGGCGCGTGTGGATGCCGACCGCGTGGCGCAGCATCGGCTCGATCGGCATCGCCATCCTGCTCGGCGCGGCCGGCGTGCTCATGGCGAGCCACGCCGTGCACAGCCTGCGCATGGTGATCGCGGGCGGCATGGCGAGGGGCTCGACCTCGTTCGTCGCCCTGGTTGTCTCTTTGTCGCTGATGGTCGTCCTGCTAATGTCGGCTTCGGTGGGCGTGCTTTACACGGTGATCGTGAGACCGGGGCGTCTCGCGGCGGAGACGCGTTATCTCATCACGGATCGGCGCGTCCTCATCCAGCGCGGCGACGAGGAGCTCCACCTCGATCGCTCGCGCATCGTCGACGTCATCGACACCCCCGCAGCGAGCGGCCTCTCCGACATCTTCTTGGTGCTCGACGGCCCGCGCGCGCGTGCCGTCGCGGCGAGCGGAGCCTTCGGTGAAGCGGAGGACGCGGGGCTTCAGCCCGTGCTCCAGCGCATCGCGGACGCGGAGGCCGTGCAACGAATCCTGGAGGTGCCGGCCCAGGCGTTGCCGCGGGCGGCTTGAGATCCATGGACGACGAGAAGAGCCAGAGCCACTCGGTGCCGCTGTTCCGTCGCAGCGCCGAGGATCTCGTGAAGAAGCTCTCGGAGATCGGCACCGCCGAGGCCATGGGCCTCGCGCGCGAGGCGCGGGAGCTCGCCGACACCTTCCGCGCTTGGGAAGGCGGCGCTCGCCCGGCGAACGAAATACGCATCCCTCGTATCCAGCAGCTCTTCGCCCTCAACCGTCGCGTCCTCGACTTCCTCGCGCAGCGGAGCAAGTCCCGGAAGTAGCCCGGCGGGCCCCCTATCGAGACGATAGATCTGCCTATCAAAATGATAGGCAACCCGCGCAAAATGCCGGGGCTTGCGCATTAAATCTGCGAACACATCTTGGCTCGCGGGTTGCTCGAGAGAGCGAACCGGAGGCAAACGAGATGATCACCCTTCGACCTGCACGAGAGCGTGGCCACGCCGACTTCGGCTGGCTCAACAGCCACCACACCTTCAGCTTCGGCGACTACTACGACCCGCGGCACATGGGCTTCCGCAGCCTGCGCGTGATCAACGACGACCGCGTGCAAGGCGGCAAGGGCTTCGGCACGCATCCGCACCGCGACATGGAGATCGTGTCCTACGTGCTCGAAGGCGCGCTGGAGCACAAGGACAGCATGGGCACCGGCTCGGTCATCCGGCCGGGCGACGTGCAGCGCATGACCGCGGGCACCGGCGTGCTGCACAGCGAGTTCAACCACTCGAAGACGGACGAGGTCCACTTCCTCCAGATCTGGATCCTGCCCGAGCGCGCCCGCATCGAGCCGTCGTACGAGCAGAAGAATTTCACCACGGAGTCGCGGCGCAACACGCTCAAGCTGATCGCGTCGAACGATGGTCGCGAAGGCTCCGTCCTCGTCCACCAGGACGTGTCGATCCACGCGGCCCTGCTCGACCCGGGCGCGACCGTGAGCCACGCGATCGCGGCCGGCCGCCACGCGTGGGTTCACGTGGCGAGCGGCTCCATCGAGCTGAACGGCAAGACGCTCGGCGAAGGTGACGGCGCGTCCGTGAGCGACGAGACGAAGCTCGACCTCACCGGCAAGACGCCGGCCGAGGTCCTCGTCTTCGACCTCGCCTGAGCACCACCGCAAGCCAACGGCTGCCGACCACGGCCGGCCAAACCCCGCGCGGGGCACGCGTCTCCCAAGCCCCGCGCGGTTCCCTCCCCCAATCCCGCGCGCGCCGTCGCATTGCGATCGCGCGCGAGGGCCCGCCATCTTTTCCTCCACGCGCGTCGCTGCTAGGACCGGGGCATGTCCGGGATGCGACACGCCACCATTTCCGCCTGGCAGCGGCACGAGGACGGCAGCTACGCCGCCGAGATCAACGGCTGGAACCTCAAGGTCACCTGGCAGCCGGAGAAGCCCGGCGAGCGCCGCGGCTTCCTGTGGTCGGCCGAGCGCGAAGGGTCGAGCAAGCTCGCGGCGACGGAGGTCAGCGAAGAGATCGAGCTCGCGATGGTGTACGCGGAGCAGGCCATCGAAACCGCGGGCAAGTGATCCCACACGCGCGCGGTTTCACGCTTCCCGAGCGGGATCGCGCGCACCCTCCGCATGTACGGTCGTGATAGCCTCGGGCTTGTCCGGAGGTTTGTCATGCGCCGTCGCTCTTCCTTGATCGGGTCGCTCGCCCTCACGCTCGCTGTCGCAGGCTACGCATGCGGAGGCGGCGGCAACGCCTCGACCATGGGCACCGGCGCGAGCGGTGGCAGCGGCGGGCACGCCAACACGGGCGGCAACGGTGCGAGTGACGCGGGCGACGAAGGCCTCTTCACGAACCACGGCAACGTCGTCTCGCTGACCATCACGCCGGCCTCCGACACCATCGACGTCACCAACGGCGCCGCTGCGTCGAAGCAATTCCACGCGACGGCGACCTACGAGGACACGTTCGTCAATCCCAACGCCGACGCGGACTGGACCTTCGATCGCCTCGAGCTCGCGCAGGTCGATCAGAACGGCAAGGTCACCGCCACCGGCAACCTCGGCGGCAAAGGCACGCTCACCGCCGCGCTCGGCGGCGTGACCGCGACGGCGACGGTCACGGTCTCGCTCCACGTCGATCAGAACCCCGCGGGCCTCGATCCCGTGGGCCAAGCGGCCTTCAACGGACCCGATGGCAATCCCTCGGGGACGATGCTCTACCCCTACGATCGCACGGTCTTCGCGCGCGGCCTGCTCGCGCCCGAGCTGATGTGGGAGGGCGGCGCGGCCGGCGACGCGTACCTCGTGCACCTGTCGGAGGCGAACTTCGACGCCAAGCTCTACGTCAAAGCCGATCCGCCGAGCCGCTTCGCGATCCCGCAAGACGTCTGGACGCAGCTCACGCAGACCAACGGCGGTGACGACGTGCAGGTCGACGTGCTCCGCCTCTCGGGCGGCCAAGCCCATCAAGCGATGCACACGACGTGGACCATCGCGCAGGGCAACCTGCGCGGCTCGATCTACTACTGGGCCGTCAACACCGGCCAGCTCATGAAGATCGCGCCCGGCGCCGCGAGCCCGGTGGTCGTGTTCGACTCGGGCCCGGCCGATCAGATCGGCACGCCGCCTGCGGCCGACTACCCCGGCACGCCGAGCCCGCCGTGGTCCGCCGTCGGCGAAAACAAGCGCTGCGTTGCCTGCCACACGGTGAGCAAGGACGGGTCGACGATCGCCGCCATCTTCGAGAAGACCGGATCGACCGCGAGCCCGTGGGGGACGATCGATCTGGCGCAGACGCCGGCGAGCATCGTGCAGATGACGCCATACACCTCGCAGGCGATCTACTTGGGCCTCACGCCCGACGGCGCCTACGCGGTGCAGAACGACGTCAACATGTCGATGCGCCTCGCCAACGCCAAGACGGGCGCGCCGGTGACGAGCGTGCTCGACACCTTCACGGACAAGGTCGCCGATCCCGCCTTCTCGCCCGATGGAAAGCTGCTCGCCTTCTCGGGACACGCGACCGGCTCGTATCCCGTCGAGTTCACGCGGGGTGATCTCGATCTCCTCGATTTCGATCAGGCGAGCGTCGCGTTCTCCAACCGCCGCACCATCGTGGACGGCGGCAGCCAGGCCATCGCGTTCCCGAGCTTCTCGCCCGACTCGCAGTGGGTCTTCTACCAGAAGGGCAACTACAGCCGCGCGCGCTACGGCGCGGCCAGCGAGCTCACGGGGTACAACAACCTCTACGTGGCCGACGTGGCCAAGGCCGTGGGCGAGATCGAGCTCTCCGCCGCGAGCGGGACGACGCTCGAGTCGCGCAATCAACAGCGCAGCTACCAGCCGACGGTGAACCCGATCTCCGTCGGCGGCTACACCTGGGTCGTGTTCGTGAGCCCGCGCGACTACGGCAACCGCATGCGCTCCGCGACGGACGCGACCATCGAGAACCGGAAGCAGCTCTGGGTCGCGGCCATCGACAACAACCCGCAGCCCGGCAAGGACCCGAGCCACCCGGCGTTCTGGCTGCCGGGACAGGACATCAACACCATCAACATGAGCGGCTACTGGGCGCTCGAGCCCTGCCATCAGACCGGCACGAGCTGCGACGAAGGGTTCGAGTGCTGCACCGGCTTCTGCCAATCCGATGGCATGGGCGCGCTCACGTGCGTGCCGCCGCCCGGTGGTTGCTCGAAGATCGGTGACAAGTGCAGCACCGACGACGACTGCTGCGGCGCCCCCACGGCCAAGTGCGTCGGCGGCTTCTGCGCGGCTGGGCAGCCGAACTGATCATGACCGGGCGCACCTTCGCGTTCGGTGACGTTCACGGCGACTTCACCGCATTGGAGAAGGTGCTCGCGCGCCTGCCCGAGCTCACGGCCGACGACACCATCGTCTTCGTCGGCGACTACATCGATCGCGGCCCGCGCTCGAAAGACGTCGTCGCCTTCGTGCGCACGCTCCCCGAGCGCACGCCTGCGAAGGTCGTCGCGTTGCGCGGCAACCACGAGGACGCGTGGCTCCGCGTGATCGATCGCGGCTGGCCCGAGTTCACGTTGCCGCTCTCGAATGGATGCCTCGCGACGCTGCGATCGTTCGAGGGGAAGCCGCCGCCGGAGCGCGGCGAGCCCGTGACCACGGAGGAGCTGCCCGCGCTCTTGCAAGGCAGCTTCTTCCCGGCGGAGGTGATCGCGTGGATGCGTGAGCTCCCCTATTTCTACGAGGACGAGCACGCCATCTACGTGCACGCGGGGCTGCCGAAGGGCGAGGCCGGCTTCCCGCATCCTTCCGAGGTGCGGACCAAGTCGGCGTTGCTCTGGTGCCGCGACGATCATTTCTTCCGCCACTACGAAGGCAAGCGCGTGGTGTTCGGGCACACAGCCACGGGGCTCCTGCCACCGGAGCTCTCCACCTACACGCCCGAAGATCCGAGCGACATGTGGGCGGGCCCGTGCACGATCGGCCTCGATACGGGCGCGGGAAAGGGCGGCTTCCTCACCGCGCTGGAGCTGCCGTCGCTGCGCGTGTACGAGTCGCGCTGATCCCAAACCACCGCCGGGCACCGCGGCCCTGCGGTATCCTCAGGTCCGCGTTGGAGCTCGTCCCTCTCTGTCCGTTCGAGGTCGGTGCCTTTCTCTGGGAGGCCCAGCCCGGTCAATCGTCCCTCACCATCGTCGTGAAGGGCACCTTCACGCTCGCGCCGGGCGAGCTGCGCGTCGCGCCCGCGCAAGATCCGCTCGCCGAAGAGCGGCACCTCGACGACAACGCGCTCGCCAGCCTCCATTGGCCCGGTGATTTCGCGCCGGTGAAGCGCAAGGTCGACGTCACGCTCGTGGGCCACGCGTACGCGCCCGGTGGACACGCCATCGATTCGCTCGAGGCGCGGCTCTCGGTGGGTGATCTCAGGAAGACGGTGCGCGTCAGCGGCGACCGCACGTGGACGCGCGACGCGAGCCTCCAGCTCGTGCCCTCTGCGCCTGCGCCGTTCGTGCGCATGCCGCTCCGCTACGAGCGCGCCGCGCTCAGCGCCGACAACCCCGCGGGCTTCGATCGCAACCTGGAGGCCAAGGCCGGCGCGCCGGCGCTGCCCAACCTCGAGCGCGTGGAGGGCTCCGGGATCCCCTGCTTCGGGCCGATCTCGCCGCAATGGCGCTCGCGCCGCCGCGTGCTCGACGAAGCCTCCATGTTCTGGGCCTACGGCGTCGCGCGCGCGCCGCGCGAGGACGCGCCGCCCATCGGCCCGGCGCCGCCGCGCTTCGATTTCGCCTTCTTCAACGCCGCGCCTCCCGATCAGCAGATCGACCTGCTCCGCGCGGGCGCGCCCATCGTCCTCGATCACCTGCACCCCGATCACCCGCGCCTCGAAGCGCGCGTGCCCGCGATGCGACCGCAGGTGTTCCGCGTGCCGCCGCAGGGCCGGGTGGAGGAGATCATCCTGCGCTGCGACACGCTGTGGATCGACACCGATCGCAGCGTCGTGGTGCTCACCTGGCGCGGCCTCGCCGAAGCCCCGAACGGTGCCGATGGCGTGGGCACGCTGGTGATGGACGCCGATCCCGAAGGCAAGAAGCTCCGCTGGGAGCGCGTGGAGAAGAGCCTCGCCGAGGTGCGACCGCCGACGCTGCGGCTCCCTTCGGGCGGCGTGTCGGTGCAGCCGAAGCCGCGCATCCCCGCCGCGAGCAGCGGGCCCGATCCGCTCGCCGTGCGCTACGACGGCCGCGGGCGCCCGCCCGAGGGGCCGCCTTCGGGCCGCGAAATCGTGCCCACCCAAGCGCTCGGTCCCTCGGGCTTCATCCCGGACGAGGGTCCGGCCGCGCCGGTGAATCCCGTCGTCCCAGCGATTCAGGAGAGGCCCGCGCCCGCTATCGACTTACACCGTAAGGCGATTCCCGCCGCGACTCCGCCCACGCCGGTCGCGCCGCCAACGCCGATCGTGCCCGTCGCGCCGCCGGCCGCGCCCGCGCCGACACCGCCGGCTCCCGCCGTCACCGAAGGCGATGGTGCGCCCACCGAGCCCATTCGGCCCGCGCCGCGCCCCGTTCCGCCGCCAAAAATGGCCGCTCCGCCCGTCGCGCCCGAGGGCCCCGCGCCGGTGCGCCCGCTCATGGTCCTGGGCGGCACGCCGCGACCTTCTCCTGGGCGCCCGCCTCCGCCGGTGGAGGCGCAGGGTCAGCTCCAAAAGCCGGTTCGACCCGTCATCCCGCGGGACGCCGGGCCGGCCCTGCGCAAAGACATCGACGTTCAGCGATATGGCACCATCGCGGCCGAGCTCGCGCACAAGGGGGAGAGCCGCGCCGCCGTGCTGAAAGCACATCTGTTGACGGAGCCGGCTTGGTCCCTCGTCGATCAGCATTGGAAGAAGGCCATTGCGCAGGAGACGGAGGAGGGCGGGCGCACGCTGCTCCTCGCCTTCGACGAGGCTTATCTGGCCACCCAGCAACGTTTGGGAAAACCCGTAGGGGTTTTGGAGTATGCGCGTATCCAGGTCGGCATCGAGCGCGGTGAGGTGGGCCGCGCGCTCGCGGAGCTCTCGCTCGAGCTCGGTGACCTGATGCGCCTCCAACGGGTCTGGACCAAGCGGCTCGCCGACTCCCCCGATCTCGCTGCCGATTTGGACCGAGCCGTCGAGGACGCTCGCCGCAACATGGTTTGAGCAACGTGGTTTGCCCGGGCGGACCGTGCCGCCCGGTCTGCTAGCGTTCTCCGACCTATGCCGATCCGACTCTCGTCCGCGCTGCGCGGGCCGGCTCCGCCATGGCTCTTGGCGCTCGCGCTCGGCGCCGCCGGTTGCGAGCTCGGCGCCCACGTCGATCGACACCTCATCCCCGACGGCGGCGGCGGCAACGGCGGCACGAGCACCGTGGCCGACGGCGGCAAAGGCGGCTCGTCGAGCACGGGTGAAGGCGGCACGGGCTCCGCCACATCGAGCGTCGGATCCACGAGCAGCAGCGGAGTCGGCGGCGCGCCTGCGACATCGAGCGTCGGATCCACGTCGAGCAGCGGCAGCACGTCGTCGAGCAGCGCCGGTGGGACGACCGGCTCTTTCGGGACCTTTCTCGGAGGATCGGTATCACCGGTCAACAACGGTGTTCGGGTGCGCGGCCAGCTCGTCTGGCATGCGCGGGTGACCGAGGGCAGTGGGAGCATCAAGGTGAACGGGTGGGTGCAATGAAGACCAAGCGTGAAGCGCTCCGCACGGCGATCTCGATGGCCGTGGGAGCAGGCCTGTTGCTCGCCGGCGGATACCTGGCCCGCGCGGTCCCAGGTGGCCAGACGAAAGGGTCCGTGTCGTTCTCCGGCACCCTGAAAGACGGCAACGGCGATCCCCTCGCCGCCCCGCAGGACGTGAAGTTCGATTTCAAGGATGCGGCGAATGCCGTCAAATGCTCCCGCACCGTCACGGTGACGAAGATCGACCCGCAAACGGGCAGCTTCGCGGCCGACATCGATCTCGCGGCCTGCGCCGGATCGGATGGCCTCTTCGATGGCTCCGACCTGACGCTGGAGGTGAGCGTCGGCGGCGTGGTGGCCGGCTCGGGCCCGGTCAACCCCGTTCCTTATGCCAAGTATGCGGACAAGATCGGTTCGCCGGACTGCCCTGCTGGATACAGCCGCGACACCACGGTTTCCTCACGCATCGTGTGCGTCCGCGGCGTCGACCAGATCGTCAAGGTGGGCAGCGGCAACGCCGCGTTCTGGATCGATCGCTACGAGGCCAGCGTGTGGGCCGATCCCGCCGGAAACGGGGCCCAGTACGGCAGCCAGACACCCAATTACCCACAGTCCTTCCCGGGCAACGGGCAGGTCACGTCGCCGAGCAACCTGCTTTATGCCTTGAGCAGGAAGGGTGTTCTGCCCGCCATCAGCATCACGTGGTTCCAAGCCGGTGTGGCCTGCGCCGCGAGCGGCAAGCGCTTGCCCACCGACGCGGAGTGGACGCTCGCCGCCACCGGCACCGTCGATCCGGGCGGCGCGAGCACCGGCGCCAACGGCGCCTGTGTGCTCGGCGGCACCGCGCAACGCCTCACCGGCGCGACCGGCGCCGACACCGCCTGTGCCAGCCTCTGGGGCGCCGAAGACATGATTGGCAACGTGTGGGAGTGGACGGCCAACTGGTACGCCTCCGTCTCCACCAACGACAGCGGCACGGCCGCCAAACAGAACTGGCCGAGCGGTTATGGGAACGACGGCACCTTCAACATCTCGTCGACCATCTTCGCCGGCTCCGGCAACGGGCAGAACCTGCCCGCTGCCTCGCGCCGCGGCGGCGACTACAACGAAGGCAACCTCGGCGGCGTCTTCTCGTTCTACCTCGACGTCGGCCCCTCGTTCACCCAACCCAGCATGGGATTCCGCTGCGTCACGCCGCGTTGATCTCCGAGGGTGTTCTCGCTCGCTGATGCCCCAACGAGCGAGAATACCCGCACGCCAACATCCACTTCACGCGTCGACCTCGGTTCTCGCGCATCGAGCGGGCCTATGTGGCTCGACGGCAAGGCCATCGCCCCCGAGGATCAAGAGCCGCTGACACGGGTCTTCAAATAGGCACCGACGATGTTGCCGAGGGCCTCACCGTCCTTGCGCAGCCGGCCGCCGCTCGAGGGGTTGAGGCTGATTCCACCCACCGAGAAGCCGCTGCGCGAATCGGTGCCATGCGCCAACGCGATCTCGTCGAGCACGCGGCCGTCGGGGGTGGTGATGCGCACCGTCATCTCCACTTGGCTCGCCCCGGAGGCGACGCCCACGTAGAAGCCGGGCTCGACGAAGGTGACGCTGGGGCGGATGATGAAAGGAGCGTCACTCGGGCCGGTGGCGGGCACGACCTCGATCGCCGCGCCGTGCGCCGAGGCGCGGAGCTCCTCCAGGAACTTGTCGTTGAGGGCGGCCTTGTCCTCGATGAAGCTCGCTTGCTGCTTCGCATCCTTCTCCGACAGATATTGAGCCTCGGTCTTGCCGCCGACGTGGAGGCCCGAGAAATCGATGGGCGACACCGCGAAGCGCCTTTGGTTGAGAAAGGGATCGGGGGCGGCCTGCGCGACCACATGCCACGTGGGCGCGCAGCCCATCGCGAGCGCACCGAGAGCCACGGCCCCAAGACCGATGAGTATGCGACGATTCATGAGATCTCCTCTCACCGGGGAAAAGGAAGCGCGGCCCCGGGCTCGAGACATTGTGAGTCCGCGCGCGGCGATGGCGATTCCCCCGGCCGGCATGAGCACACCTCCGACGCACGTGGCCGTGCCGAGCACGCGTTTTCCCGCGGCGGTCACGAGGTAGGAGCTGCCGGAGCAAAGCAGGATCCCGGCGAGCTCATGATGTCTCGCGCGGGTCGAAGAAGTCGATCCTCGCCGGTCATCGGCGCCGAGCAGCGCCGGAAACGTGCTCTCGATGCGCGCCGTCCATCAACCCTTCACGGCCCTTCTCACGACCTCCACGAGGCCTCGTGGAGAATGCGCTCCGCGGCTCGCGGCATCGTCCGGTTGACATTCCCCACCCATGCACCGAAGCTCGGCCCGCAAGCCAAGCGAGGATCCACGTGGGTTTCAATTTCGGCGGCGTCGTCATCGATTTCGATTTTCGCACCGTGACCAATGCGCTCTTGGAGGAGTGGGAACGGCAATACATCATCGGCAACGAGACACCCGAGGAGCGGCGGCACAAATCGTTGATGGATGTGGGCTCGCTCGTCCTCAAGCTCATCGGGTACGGCGCCGACGTGGCCGATGCACCCATCGAGCTCTTCGACGCGACGAGCCCATCGTTCCAGGACTACGCGGTAGGGGAGATCGACGGCAAGACGCTCATCCTGAGCTCGAGCATCGGGCTCGATCAGGAGGCGACGGAGCTCCAGGACACCCTCGCCCAAATGTCGCGCGAGCGGGGCGCGGTGCTCGTCTTCTGGTTCGACGACCGCACGGGCACCTACATGTTCTCGGTCTTTCGCGATGGAGCGCGGGTTCGTTTTCACAGCACCGGCCACGGCCTCTCCGACGACGAGGGCGCGAAGGTCGCCGGCGAGCCCGACGCGCCCTGCCATGGACACGAGTACCAGATGCGCGTGCTCGAAGCGTTCGTGGGCCGCCCCTTCCGCGAGCTCGTGCACCTGCAGATGGAGCGGTTCAACGAGCCTTAGCGCCGCCTTCCGTCAAGCCATCATGATTTGCTCGGCAGACGCAGACCCGGGAGCACCTTGCGTTGCTTGCGCACCTGCTCCAGCGATTCGGCGTCGATGAGCAGCGTGGCGCTCGAGGTCTCGTCGAGGGGATCGAAGCGCTTGCCCATGAAGGGCACCGTGCCGCCGTTCTCCACCCAGATCATGTATCCGCCGGAGAAGAGCCCTTCCGGCGGCCGCGGGGCTTCGGCCTTGGAGGGGTGATTGCCGGGAAAAGGATCGATGTCGGGCGGCGTCGCGTAGCTGCCGGCGGCGGCCAGCGAGCGGGCGGTGGCGGGGCGGAACTCGAAGGAGGTGCCTTGTTCGAAGCTCACCATCAAGCGATTGGGCTCGACGGCGATGCAGATGCCCGGCGTCTTGGCCTCGACCACCACCTCTTCGATCGTCTTGCCCGCGACCACCACGAGCTTGTGGCCGCCGGTCACTTGGCGGCCGCCCGACTCCAGCTCTTTGTGGAGCGTGATGGTGTGAGAGACATAGTATTGGAGATTCTTGAGCTCGGCGTCGGTGAGATGGTTTTGCTCGCGGATCTCCTGCGTGAGCGGCACCAACGCCGGGCGGCAGCCGGTCAGGGCGGAGAGCGCGAGCGCGGCTGCGAGGGCGGTCTTGGTG
This sequence comes from Minicystis rosea, assembly GCA_001931535.1. Taxonomy (GTDB): domain Bacteria; phylum Myxococcota_A; class Polyangia; order Polyangiales; family Polyangiaceae; genus Minicystis; species Minicystis rosea. Next base: position 11,333,256 of record CP016211.1, on the reverse strand, counting down.
ATGCTGCTCATCATGATCGTCGGGCTCCCTTCGTCACTTCATCGCAATGGGCGACACCTTGCCATCCGCGTCGATCCGCAACGCATGCACGCCGACGCTCGATCCCACGAGCAGCACCGCGTAGCCGGCGCGGGTGAAGAGCTTGATGTCGTTGAGCTGCCGCGCGCGCTGCACCTGCCCGCCGCGGGTCATGTCGTCGAGGATCACGGTGTCGGGCGCGGCGGCGATTTGATCGATGGGCGCGAGCTTCATCCGCACGCCGCCCGCCGCGCCCGCCATCCACACCACGAGGAGCTTGCCGTCGAGATCGGTGGCCGCGAGGGCCTGCTGGTTGCCCGGCGCGAGCTCCTTCAAGCCGTGGAGCAGATCGGAGACACCCACCTTCCGCGGCAGGCAGCCGGCGGGGGTGCAGCGGTCTTGTCGGATCTGTTCCTTCCACAGCGCGTCTCCTCCTCGGAGCGGATCGACCCGGGTCTCGGTGGCCTCGGTGCCGCGGCACGTGAGCTCGCCGCCCGTGCCATCGAGCTGAAGCGGCGACACCCAACGGTCGCCGACCTGGAACGAGACCGAGTCCCTGGCGTTTCCGTGCACGAGAACGGCGAGCGCTTCCTTGGTCTTACACCCGCGGATCGTGTCCTCGGCGCGCTCGTAGTTGGAGACGCGGGCGAAGTCCCAGAGCTTGCCGATGTCGGTCGCGTCCTTCATCGGATCTTCGCTGTCGCCCAGCTTGTGCGCCATGAGGTGGCGCTCGCCGCTGTCCTTGTCGTAGCGCTGCCAGACGATGTGATCCCAGAGGAGCGCCACGTCGTTGAGGACGTAGCGGACGCCGTCGGGGAGGAAGCGATCTTCCTTGAGCGGCGCGCCGGCGCGGCCGCGTGTGAGCACGAAAGGCTTCTTCTGGTCCTTCTCGTCCCAACCGAGGGTCGCGGCAAAACCATCCTTCCGCGAGAAGCCGCCGACGCTGAAGAGCCCGCCGACCTTCTCTCCGCTGTCGCCGCGGAAGATGCCGCCGTCACCGCGCTTGTCCGCGAACAAGAGGGGTTTGGCCTCGTCCTCGGTGCTGCCGAGGAGGCGCAAATCACGGCTCGCGGAGAGCACCGGCGCGGGCGGCTTCTCGCAATGACCGCTGGCCGCGGCCTCGCCGAACGTGCACACGAGCGGCGCGTCGGGCAGGTCTTTGCTGGTCGCGATCACGCGGAGCACGCCGGCCGGCACGCGCTCTGCAAACACGGTATCGAGCGCGAAGGCCTTCTTCGAGAGCGCGGGCACGGCCTCGAGACCATCGAGGGTGAGCGTCTCCACGGCGGCGGGAGGCGCCTTCACGTCACCGCCCACCTTGGGGGCGAGGCCGATCTTCTTCGACTCGTCCCAGAGCCTGTCGATCGTCTCGGCGATGTCGATCGAAGGCTTGTTGTTCTCCTTGAGCTTCTTCCCGAGGGCCTCGATGCCTTTGCCGAGCTCGGCGCCGTCGCGCTCGATCCGGCCGGTGTCCTTGAGCGTCTCGTGCAGGGCCAGCGCGGGCGCGGCGCAGCGCGACGGCCAGGCCTCGCCCTCGGAGGCCGGGCGGTTCTCGTACGGCTCGGCCACGGCGCGGAGCTGGATCTTGCGGGCGCGCAGGCTCGGCTTGTCGGTGGCCGCGAGGGGCTCGCCGCCGATCAGGCAGCGCGTGACATTCCCCCACGCGATCGCTTCGCGCTCGCGCGCATCCACGTCCGCGCGCCACGCGAACACGGCGCCGGCCGCTATGACGGCGACCGCGATGCCGCCGAGGGCCGCGTAGGTGCGCCCACGCTTGGGCTTGAATGCCGCTTCGGTGTTGGGGGATTGGGACTCCGGGGCATCGCTCATCTCTCGGGCATAACCGGGGGCTCGCGCAGGGTAAAGCCAGCGGCAGGCCTCCCACGCTATCCTGCCCTCTGCATGTCTTCTCAGGACCTCATTCGCCGCGCCGCGGAGGCCGTGCGCACGGCGGATGCCCTCGTCATCGGCGCCGGCGCCGGCATGGGCGTCGACTCCGGCCTCCCCGATTTCCGCGGCACGCAGGGCTTCTGGCGCGCGTATCCCCTCTACGCGAAGCTCGGCCTCGACTTCCCCTCCATGGCCAACCCGCGGTGGTTCGCCACGGATCCCGCGTTCGCTTGGGGCTTCTACGGCCACCGCCTCGAGCTCTATCGCCGCACCGTGCCCCACGAGGGCTTCGCGATCCTCCGCCGCTGGGCCGAGGGGATGAAGCACGGGACCTTCGTGTTCACCTCGAACGTCGATGGTCAGTTCCAGAAGGCTGGTTTCTCCGACGATCGCATCGTCGAGATCCACGGCTCCATCCACTTCGTGCAATGCGCGGGCGGCTGCTCGGGCATCGCCACCGCGGAGCCGTACCACTTCGAGCTCGATCAGGAGACGCTGCGCGCGAAGGGCGATCTCCCCAAGTGCGCGCGCTGCGCCGATCTGCTCCGGCCCAACATCCTGATGTTCGGCGACGGCTGGTGGGACGGCGCCCGCACCGACGCGCAGGAAGCCCGCATGATGCAATGGCTCCAAGGCCTCGGGAACGCGCGGGTCGTCGTGATCGAGTGCGGCGCGGGCACGGCCATCCCCTCGGTGCGGATGTTCTGCGAGCGCCTCGCGCGCGGCCGCGGAACGCTGGTGCGGCTCAACGTGCGTGAGCCCGAGGTGCCCGAGGGTGGGATTGGGCTGCCGATGGGGGCGCTCGAGGCGCTCACGGCGATCGATCGCGCGCTGCAAACACCCTGATGCACACGGAGGCCCCGCAGCCATCCCGAGAACGCGGTATCGTGATGACGCGCGCGGAGCAGTGAGGGACGAATGGGCTTCATCGATGGTGTTCGATCGTGGTGGTCGCGTCGCGGACAAGCCGCACCCAAGGACGCCATCCCTCCGCCCGCACCGCCGCTCACGAGCTCGCCTCCGCAACACGAGAGCGGCCCGCGTACCGGCTGGGTCTCCGTGTGGATCGGCGACTTTCGGAGCGAGCTCGACTACGACGGCTACTCCGGGCGCGAGTTCTGCCGAGACCACGGCGCGAAGCCCTTCCACGACGGTGAATACACCGTTCACCCCGCGCCCGAGCCGCTCGAAGCGTTGCTTGCCAAGTTCTCCCAGTCGTTCCGCTGGCGCGACGCCATCCTCGACGCCGCTCGTGCGCAGGGGATCACGCACGCGAGCTGCGCGCTCGCCCGCGAGCACTACTACCACGCACCCGCGACGACCGCGCCGGGGCCCATGCGCTTCGTCGCTTCGGTGCCCATGGAGAAGCGCGAGCGCTGACCCAGCTTTCGGACACGAGCGCACGAGGCGAACCATGGGGTTGGTGAAGGCGACGTCGAAGGGCGACGTAGCGTCGCTGATGATGGATGTTGACGCGGGCGGAGACGTCGCCCGAATTCGCAACATGCCTTTTCAGATTGGCAGTCTGCGAGATACCGAATCACGCGAGCCATCGGACATTCCTCATACCGATGGATGAGGCTCGGGCCCTCTAAACATCACTCCAGCGCCGCGACGCGCGCCACCTGCAGCGCGCGCACCGAAACGTGGTACCTTCGCGGCCGTGCAGAGCACGCGAACGTCGGCACTCCCTTGGATGTTCGCTCTCGGTGCATTCGCGTTCTCCGCCTGCGCCGAGAAGAGCTCCGATCAGCGAGGGCCCATGATGACGAACGTCGTGCCTCCCTCCGCGCCGCCGCCTGCAGCCGCGCGCTACGACGTCGGGGGGCGGCCGCTCTTGGTGCGGCTCGTCCCCGAACAGGCGACGTTCATGGCCGGGGAGCCGACCTTTGCCACGCTCACGTTCTCGGCGCCGGAGGGAGGCATCGAGATCGAGGCCGCGTGGATGGGCCGCAACAAGCTGGGTCGCCCCGAGAACTATCGGATCGAATTCGTGGACGCGAAGGGCGTCGTGCTGCCGGTGCCCGAGGTCGGGATCTCGTTCGGCGGCATGAGCCACGTGGCGAAGCTCGGGGCGGGCCGCGAGCACCGCGATCGGCTGCTCTTGCCGCTCTGGATCGGCTCGCTCGGGCCGGGGCGGTACACCGTCCGCTGCACGACGAAGCTCCCCGCCCGCCCGGACACCGGCAGCGACGCGGGCGCTGCATGGCAGACCGTGGAGGTGTCCGTCGAGACGTCCGTCGAAGTGATCGCGGACGACGCGACCGCCATCGGCGCCCTCTTGGAGAAGCTCGGCGCGCGTGCGATCGGCGGCGATCACGACGCGGCCTCCGAGGCGATGCGGAAGCTCGCGCTCGTGCGCGATCCCCGCGTCGTCGCCGAATGGATCCGCGTGGCCCGGGTTCGTGACTACGAGCACGTCTTCGCCGCGACGATGGCGCTCGGCGCGTGGGATGACGATCGCGCGCTCGCGGAGATCGAGCGGGTGGGCGCGACGCGCGCCGAGGATCTCGACGCCCAGCGCTACGCGAACGAGGAGCTCCGCGTGCGCTCGGCGGCGCAGCTCCGCGTCGCGGCGGCGCAGGCGCTCTCGGTGAGCCCGCACCGCCGCGCGTCCGCCGCCCTCCTCGCGATGAAGTCGGACGCCGATGCGAGCGTGCGGCTCACCGTCCTCCATCACGCGGCCAAGGTCGCGGACGCGCGGACGCTCCTCGAGAGCTTTGCCAAAGATCCCGACGCGACCGTGCGCAACGAAGCGAAGCGCTACCTCGCCGAACGCCGCCGTTGAGGCGACGCGCAGGATCGCTTCGAAGGCTCGACGATCAGCGCGACCACCAGGGAGGAGCGCTCGGCGAAGGCGTGCGCGGTGCGGGGCTCTTTCCGGTCAGGGGGTTTGGCGATTCCCAAAACCGTGAAAGATCCCCGCTCATTTCCCGCTATTTACGCGTCGATCGACTTTCGTGCTCGGTGATTTTAGGAGTTGGGCCGGCTCGTTTTCGAGCCATCGCGACTTCGCGGGTGAGTGCGACGAACGCGTTGTGAGCGGCCGAGGCGTTGCGCCGGCCAGGGTAGTAGAGGCAGAGCTGAGCGAGCTCCGGTGTCCAGTCCTCGAGCACGCGAACGAGGCGTCCCGCTTCGATGTCGCCACGCACGTCCGGCTCCATGAAGAAGCCGAGACCGATGCCGTCCAGGACCGCGATCCGCGAGAGGCTGGCCTCATCCAGCGTGATGGGACCCGTCACATCGATCAGTGCCGTCTGCCCCCGCTTACGGAGCTCCCACCGGAAGAGGCTGCCGTTCGGCAGGCGGACCCGAACACACCGATGACGGAGGAGGTCCGGCGGGACGCGCGGCCGACCGTGCTTCTTCAGGTACGCCGGCGAAGCGACGATGGCATGGCGTTGGGGCTTTCCAAGCGGAATCGCGATCATGTCGGTGGGCACGAGGTCCGCCATGCGCACGCCGAAGTCGAACCCATCGGCGACGATGTCGACCAGCCGGCCTTCGGTCACGACGTCGACATGCACGTCGGGATAGCGGCGGAGGTACTCCAGCACCAGTGGCGCGAGGATCTCGCGCGCCGCCGTTGCAAAGGTGTTGATGCGCAGCATGCCGGACGGTTTTGACTGCTGGGAGCGAGCAGCGTCCATCGCGCCGCGGATTTCCTCGAGTCCCGGAGCCACCTGTTCGACGAACGCTCTTCCGGCGTCGGTCAGCGAGACGCTGCGCGTCGTGCGGTTGAAGAGGCGTACGCCAAGATGTGCTTCAAGCTTCGCGATCGCGCTGCTCAGCGCCGTGGTCGACATCCCGAGATCGAGGGCAGCGCCGCGAAACGAGCTCCGGCGCGCAACGGCGAGGACGGCATCGAGATCATTCAATCCGGGGCGGTACATCGATAGTCCCGTAAATCGGGATGGTGCATCCTACTTCGTCCGTATTGAGCGAGCAATCGCGCGGGCTTACGTCTCGAGTCATGAAACTGCATCCATCGATTCGAGCCTACTTCGACGCGGACAGCGCCACGCCGCTCGACGCCTTCGCGCCCGATGCCATCGTCACGGACGAGGGACATCGGCATGTCGGGCACGCGGCCATCGACGAATGGTGGCGTGACGCCCAAGCGAAGTATCAGGCGGTCGCGGAGCCGTTCGAGGTGAATGCGAAGGACGATGCCTACGAGGTTCGCGCGAAAGTGACTGGCCAGTTTCCCGGCAGTCCCATCACGCTCACCTTCGCGTTCCGGATGAAGGACGATCGGATCGCGGCTTTGAGGATCGGAGCGTGAGCCGCGATGCCAACTTCAACGCTACGGAAGGAGATGACGTGATGGGAGAGCTGGATGGTAAGCGCGCGCTCGTGACGGGCGGAACGAAGGGCATCGGCAAGGCGGTGGTCGCATGGCTGCGCGCGGTCGGCGCGACGGTGCTGACGACCGCGCGCGAGGGAACCGGCGAGGGCTTCATCGCCGCCGATGTTGCGACGGCCGAGGGCTGCGCGCGCGTCGCGAAGGCCGCCGGCGCAGTGGACGTGCTGGTCCACGTCGTGGGCGGATCGTCGGCGCCGGCGGGCGGCTTCTCCGTCCTCGACGACGACGCGTGGCAGAAGGCGATCGACCTGAACCTGCTCGCGGCGGTGCGGCTCGATCGGGCGCTCGTCCCCGGGATGCGCGAGCGCCGGACCGGCGCGGTCGTGCACGTGACGTCGATCCAGCGGCAGCTCCCGCTTCACGAGTCGACGACCGCGTACGCCTCGGCCAAGGCCGCACTCTCGAACTACAGCAAGGCCCTCTCGAAAGAGGTCGCGCCGCATGGCGTACGCGTGAATCGCGTGTCGCCGGGCTGGGTCGAGACCGAGGCCGCCGTCGGGTTCTTGGGCGAGATCGCGGCGAAGAACGGGACCGACGAGGCGGGCGCGAAGGAGCTGGTGATGCGCGCGCTCGGCGGGATTCCGCTCGGGCGCCCCGCGCATCCGGCCGAGGTCGCCGAGCTGATCGGGTTTCTCGTCTCGGACCGCGCGAGCGCGATCACCGGGGCGGAGTACGTGATCGACGGCGGGACGGTGCCCGTGAGCTGAGCGGTGTTGGTGCGACGCAGGCCAGAGCCACGCGCACTCACGACGCCGGCGGACGGGCTCGAGGGGCAGGGTCGAAGCGCGCAGAGAGACCATGCGCCTGCGGCATGGAAGCAGGAGCCCTCGACGATGCGCGCCGGACGACGGCGAACGAGAGCATGATTGCGGCGAGCGCGCCGCGTGGCCGGCGATCTTCTCCCGCCGGGGGGTCGCCGCCCCGCCGCAAATGCATGGATCCTCGTGCCGGAGCCCACGAGTTGCACCGCGAGGTCGCACACCCCCTTGCATCGGCGAGCGAAACGAGTAGCGGCAGTGCCGGCATGCGTTCCGTCGCCTCCCTCTTCGTCCTCCCGGCCATCCTTGCTGCCACCATCGCCGCTTGCGGCGGTGCGCCGCCGCCGCCTGCGCCCCCGCCGGCGACGCCTGCGCCCCCTCCCCCGCCGGCCCCGGTCGCCACCGCCGAGCCCGCGCCCACCGCGGCGCCCACGGCGACCGCGGTGGTCGAGGCGCCGCCGCCGCCGGCCGCGTGCCCGGCCAACATGCTGCTCGTCGAGGGTGAGTACTGCACCGAGGTCGAGCAGACGTGCACCGAGGAGTGGTGGGGCAAGGCCAACAAGAAGCGCGTCTGCGAGAAGTTCGATCCGGCCGCGACCAAGTGCATCGGCACGCGCGTGAAGAAGCGCTACTGCATCGACAAGTACGAGTGGCCGAACCAAGAGGGCGTGCGCCCCGAGGTGATGAATCGCTTCCACCAGGCCGAGGTGAAGTGCGCCGCCGTGGGCAAGCGCATGTGCACCGAGAGCGAGTGGAACTTCGCCTGCGAGGGCCCGAAGATGAAGCCGTTCCCCTACGGCTACGAGCGCGATCCGCTCACCTGCAACGGCGACCATTTCTACGACAGCCCCGACATGAAGCTCGTCGCCAAGCGCGATCCCAAGGAGCTCGCCCGCCTCTGGAAGGGCGTGCCCAGCGGGAGCCAGCCCGGGTGCAAGAGCGACTTCGGCGTCTTCGACATGCCCGGCAACGCCGACGAGGTCGCGGCCAGCGAGGCCGTGGGCGGTCACTACCCCAAGTACGACAGCATCACGACCGGCGGCCCTTGGTACAGCGGCGTGCGCAACCAGTGCCGCCCCAAGGTCTACACGCACGACGAGGGCTTCTATTACTACTACCTCTCGTTCCGCTGCTGCGGCGAGGCCGACGGCAAGCCCACCGATCCGCGCACGCCCCGGCAGATCGAGGAGAAGTGGACGATGGATCGCGTCGAGGGCCTGGCCGGCTTCACCGTGGACGCGATGAAGGACAAGCTCTCTCTCAAGGCCCAAGGCAAGTGCCAGTGCGGCGACAAGGACATCACCTGCAAGACCATGTGCGGCACGCTGATCGGCCCCGGCGCCAAGGACGCGACCAAGGACACGCCGCGCGCGCGCTACGACGGGAAGGTCAAGCGAGGCCGCTTCGTGGTCAAGTGAAGATGTGTCGATGATTGCGTCGCGAGCGCCCCGCCGTTAGGGCGGCCGATCGAGGAATCCTCGGCGATTTTGAGGGAGGAAAGCCGACGCGGGGGGCGCGTAGCAGCAATCATCGACACATCTCGAGCGCTCAGCGGCAGATGGTGGCTACGAAGGCGTCCGATTCGCCCTCCGACACGAGGGGCGACGGGCCGATATCGAGCGTTCCGGCGAACGCGCCCGCGAGGAGCAGCGTGTCGCCTTGGCTCGCGTCCAGCGCCGGGACACCCGCTCTCCCCGTGAGCGGGAACGCCTGCGTGCTCGCGACGTCCCCATCGGGCTCGTACGTGATGACGTAGAGCGCATCCTTCGGGGTGGGGTCGTCGAGGATCTTCATTCCCAGCGCGTTCACGCCCGCGAGCACGACGGCTCCGTCGGGCGCGAGCGCGAGCGTGAACGGCCATGGCCCCACGCCGACCTCGACGAGCGCGCCCACGGCGATGTCGCGGGTCCACAGCACCTCTCCCGTCGCGGAGAGCTTCGTGACGGCTTGTCGCACGAGCTCCGGCGAGCCCTGGGGCCCATCGCCGAAATCGGTCGCGCCCTTGTGGGTCGCCGAGAGGATCACCTCCCCGGCGCGCGTCAGCGCGACGTTCGGTGCGAGCACGGTCATGGAGGGATTCGCGCTCGTGCTGGTCACCACCTTCGCGAGCGCCAAATCACCGTTCGGCGCGTACTTGGCAACGGCGATGGCGGAGCCCTTCTCGGTGTCGAACGGCACTGGGCCTTCGCCCAGATCGATGGCCTCCGCGCCGGATGACATCCAGAGCGGTATCGTCAGCGCGACTTCTCCCGCGTCGTCGACGGCAAGGTGATCCTGCGTCCAACCATTGAGCTTCGGGCTCACGATGGCCCGCGACCAAAGGCACTCGCCCGAGGGTGAGAGCAGCGCGACGAAGCGGTTCGTGTGGTCGCCCTCGACCGCCGTCAGCGCTCCGCAGCCGAGATCGATCGTGTCGTAGAACCACCCTTCGACGGCGATCCGGCCGTCGGACGTCACGGCGGGCGTGTTCATGAGGAAACCGCCCGGCAGCAGGATCGTCCTCTGCACCGTTCCCGCATCGTCGATCTTCAGGATGAACCCACACGTGTCCTGTCCCGGGCAGGTGAGCTCCGTGCCCAGCACCGTCCCCTTTCCCCCGATGCCGCCGGCGACGAGAACCCCGCCCGTCGCGTCCCGCGTCAGCCCGTCGCTCACCACACCGTCGTCCCCGAGCGTCATTTCCCACGCGACCCGGCCGTCCGGATCGTGCTTGCGTATCCCGCTCCAGCGCCCACCGAGGACGAGCTCACGCTTCTCCAACGCCATGACGCCGCCGCCGGGCAGCGCGAGGGCCGCGAACACGGATCTATCCATCTCCGGCTCGCCATCACGCCTGCTCCATGAATCGCACGTGCGCTCGGTGTCGGGGAGCGACGAGCGCGTGCAGGCCGAGAGCATGAGCAACAACGAGCCTGAGGCGAGCGCGAAGAGAGGGTAAGCGCGTTTCATGGCCACGCGCCCTGGCACCTCGTGTGCCGGCGCGAGATGCTCACATCGTATGGGCTCGCGCGCCGCGCGCCGCCACCGCACCGACCCGAGCCGACGACAACGTGGCCCAAAGGGCCTTGCGCCTTGCCAAGCTGACACGGCTGCTCACGGCGGTTCGACTTACGCATCGAGCTGCGTGCTCGCTGCTCGGTGCGGCGACGCCATGCGACATCACCTCGCGCGAGGTCGGCGCATGCCACGGATGCGTCAGCCCCCGAGAGGCTCGGCGTACTTGCTCTTCCCCTCGCCCCAGTACGACTCGTACACGTGCTCGTACACCGCCTCGACGATCTTCGTATACGCCTCGGGCCCGTAGGCTTCGGGTAGCTCGTCGAGCTCGTCCCGAATCGCGGCCTTCACGGCCGCCCGTGCGCGCTGGGTCTTCCGCCAGTCGATGACGAGCTTCGGCGAGAGCTTCTTCGGCAGCTCGCGCGCGATCTTCTTCACGGCGGCGCGCTCCTCTGCGCTGATCGTCACGGCATCGACGACCAGCAGGTCGTGGAGCGCGAGCTGCTCCGGCGTCAGCCCCTCGGCGCTCGTACGGCGCTCCTCGGGCTCGACCTTGTCTTTCATGAAGGTGATCAGGTCCGCGAAGAACCGCTCGGCGTTGTGCGCGCCCTCGTTGTAGTCGTCGATGAGCGCTTCGAGCTGATCACGTAGGTTGCGCCGGGTCGGGTTCAGGCGCACGAGCGTCTCGACGCGCTGACGCGCGGCAGCGGCTGTGACCTCCGCGGTGCTGGCCTTGAGCTTGGTCTGTTCGAAGAAGCGGGCGAGCGCGGCGAAGTTGATGCCGCCGAGGTGAACGCGCCCGCCGTAGGGCGCGCCGGTGACCTCCCGGATCACGTAACCCTGCGCGTCGATGGATTCGTCGAGGAGCCTCTCGACCGCTTCCATCACCTTCGAGATGTCCACCGGCTGCTGGAGGCTGCGCAGGCGCGCCGCGAGGTCCGTGAGGACGCCCCAGTCGGGCGCGAGCGCCTTCTTCCGATCGTCCAGGCCGACGGCGCGGTAGAGCCGGTCCACGTGATCGGTCAGCCGGAGGAACGTCTTCTTCACGTCCGCCGGGTGGAGGAGCTTCTCCACGCCATCGGCGAGGAGCTTGAGCCGGGTCAAGAGGGGCTTGTCCTTCGGGCTCTCCAGGTCGACGCCGCGGCCTTCGGCGAGCTTCTTCGCCTCCGCGATCGCCGCGCGCAGCTCCTCGAGCTGCACTTCCTTCGGCTGCACCGGCGTGTCGCCTGGCCCGACGCCGCCGCCCGCGTCGGAGCCGTAGATCGCGAGCGCCCGCTGGAGGTTCCGGAACACGCCGATGTAGTCGACGATGAGACCGTTCACCTTGCCCTCGAACACGCGGTTCGCGCGGGCGATCGTCTGCATCAGCGTGTGGTTCTTCATCGGCTTGTCGAGGTAGACGACGCCGCAGCTCGGGACGTCGAACCCCGTCATCCACATCGCGCAGACGAAGACGATGCGCAGCGGGTCGCTGGCATCCTTGAACTTGGTGTCGAGGTCCTCCTTGATCATGCGCTGCCGGTGCGGCGCGATGTCGAGGCCCTTCTTCTTGAACGCGTCGACCTCGTTCTGGGCCTGCGAGACGACCACGGCCATGTCCGTCTCGTCCATGAACGCGAGCGTCGCGAGGCGCTCCTTCTGCGCGACCTCGTCCTGGTAGGGTAGGAGCGCTAGCTCCTCGCGCTTGTTCTTCCAGGCCGCCTTCACCTTGTCGTGCATCCGCACGGCGGTGAGCTTGTCGATGGCCACCACCATCGCCTTCGTGCCGCGCGCGAGGCCGAGGAAGTGCCTGACGAGGTCGGCCGCGATCGTGTCGAGGCGGTCCTCGCGCGTGACGAGGTGGTACTGGCGGGCGAACTCGCGCTCGACCTTCTTTTGCTGCTCCTCGTCGAGGTCCGCCTCGTCGAGCAGTGCGGTCAGATCGTCGGCCAGGTCGTCGTTGCTGAGCTGGAGCTCCGGGATGCGCGCCTCGTAGTAGAGCGGCACCGTGGCCTTGTCCGCGATGGCCTGGCGGAAGTTGTAGACGCTGACGTAGTCGCCGAAGACCTCGCGCGTCTTCTCCTCGCCGGCCATCAGCGGCGTGCCGGTGAAGCCGATGAACGCCGCGTTCGGCAGCGCGTTGCGCAGGTTGAGGGCGAAGGTGTCGTACTGCGATCGGTGCGCCTCGTCCGCGATGACGATGATGTCGCTCCGGTCCGAGAGCTTCGGGTAGGCCGCGCCCTTCACGTCGGTGCGAAACTTCTGGATGAGCGTGAAGACGTAGCGATGGTCCTCGGTGAGGAGCTGCTTCAGGTGCTCCGCCGTCCGGGCCTGGACGCCGTGATCGCCCTTCTTCGCCTTGCCCGGCGGCGGGACGGCGCCGCAGGCGGCGAAGGTCTTGTAGATCTGCGCGTCCAGATCCTCGCGGTCGGTGACGATGACGAACGTCCAGTTGCCCGGAAGCTTGCGTAGGATCTTCTGCGAGAAGAAGACCATCGAGAACGACTTGCCCGAGCCCTGCGTGTGCCAGAAGACGCCGAGCCGGCGGCGGGCGGCGACGGTCTCGCGCGGGACGCCGGGCGGCGCGGAGGCGAGCTGATACTTCCGCACCGCAGCGATGGCGTTGTTCACGCCGAGGAACTGGTGGTTCTGTCCGACGATCTTGGCGACGTCCGACTTCTGCTCGGAGAACAGGGTGAAGCTCTCGACGACGTCGAGGAGCCGCGTCTTGTCGCAGAGGCCGCGCACGATCACCTCGAGCCCGACGCGCGCCGGCTCGTCCTCGCGCTCGATGCGCTTCCACTCCTTGAAGTGATCCCACGAGCCCGTGATGCTGCCGACGCGGCTCTCGAAGCCATTCGAGAGGATGACCAAGGCGTTCCACCAGAAGAGCTGCGGGACCGCGCCGAGGTAGTCGCGGAAGTTCTTTTTGTAGGCGTGCTCGACGTTCTGATCGATGCCCTTCAACTCGATGAAGACGAGCGGCAGCCCGTTGACGAACCCCACGAGGTCGGCGCGCCGGAGGTACGTCTCGCCCTGCACCCAGAGCTGCTGGACGAGGAAGAAGTCGTTCTGCTCCGGGTGATCCCAATCGACCACCCGGACGCGCAAATCGACGTCGCCCTCGTCCTCCGATAAGGCGGCGCGGACGGGGACGCCCTCCTTGATGAGCTTGTAGGCCTCGCGGTTGGCATGCACGAGGCTCATCGCCGAGCGGTCGCGGACGAGCGCCTCGATCGCGAGGTCGATCGCCGCCGCGGGCGCGCCGGGGTTGAGCTTCTCCAGCGCGGGCCGGAGCCGGCGGAGGAGGACGACGTCGCCGCGGGTCTCGCGCCCGAGGGTGCCGTCCTCGCCGAGGACCTCCTCCATGACATCGGCGGTGGACCAACCAAGGTCCTCGAAGAGCTCGAGGGCAGCTTGCTCGACATCGCTCTCACGCGTGACCGGGCTCATCCGAGGGATGATGTCATGGTCGACGCGGTTCGAGCGGATGGAGTTTTCGACCGTGATGGCGGGCGAAGCGGGGGCTTACGGAGGCGCGTTCAGCGCAGCGTCTGCCTGCGGCAGCCACCCCGCCTCGCGGAGGCGGCGCCATGCCTTGCGCACGTGCTCGGGCCGGAAGCGCTCGCGCTTGCGCTCGTTCCAGCGGGCGACGCCTGCGATCGCCTGCTCGACGTCGGCGGCGGCCGCCGGATCCTCACGGGTCGCGACCCAGTGGACGGTGGCGAGCAGCTCCAGGCCGTGAGGGTTCTCGAAGCCCTGGATGAGGCGCGCGACTCGCTCGACGGCGACATCGGCCGCCGCGTCGTCGGCCAGCGTGGCGTGTGCCGCCTCCACGGCGCCGGGCAGGAGCGTGATCTCGGCCCGCGCCTTGGAGCGGTCGCCGTAGCCGCGGAGGTAGTGGCCCTCCATCGCCTGGAGCACGTGGTTCAGGTTCTCCGCGTACGGGCCGAACTGGTGCTTCACGTACGCGAGCTTGGGCAGCTCGCCGAGCGCGAAGAGGAAGTACGCGAGCTTCTGAACCTCGAGCTTCGTGTGCTCGTAGCCGGGGAGGGCGTACCGTTCGAGGAGGGCGACGAGCAACGCGCGACCGCGGCTCATCGGCGGCTTCTTCGTCGCCACCACCATCGCGTCCGCTGCCGGCGGGCCCGAAGGCTCGAAGATGACGACCCGGACGCCTTCGAGCGCCGCGAGCGCGCGCTCGATCCGGGGGCGCACGTCGGCCCAATCGAGGCCGCCATTGCCGCAGCCGAGGGGAGGCATCGCGATGGAACGGATGTGAAGGCGCCGCACCTCGTCCACGAGCGCGACGAGCCCCGACTCGATGTCCTCCATGCGCGAGGCCCCGCGCCAGTGCCGCTTCGTGGGGAAGTTCACGATGAGCTTCGGCCCCGTGAGCCGGCCGGTGGGGACCGTCAGCATCCGCCCCGGCGCGACCTCACCGGCCCGGCACGCCCGCTCGTAGACACGGAAGTTCTCCGGATAGGCCTGCTTGAACTGGAGGGCCAGGCCCTTCCCCATGACGCCGACGCAGTTCACCGTGTTGACCAGCGCCTCGACGTCCGCGTCGAGCAGGTTGCCGGAGGTGAACGCGATCATGGGCCGTCAAAGTACCAGCTCGGATCGATCCGAACAGTAGGAATATGGGCAGCGCCGGTGAGGCTCGCACGCACCGCCGCGTCTGCGCGCGCGGTCTTGACGACGACTTCCTCGACGAGATGCCACGGCATCCGGCGATGCACGAGGGCCTCGGCCTGGCGCCGGCGCTTGCGATCGCCGTCCGTCGCGGTGTCGTTCCAGTATTTCGCGCGCATGAGCGGCCAGTCGATCGCGTCGAGCCGCTCCAGGTCCATGAAGAAGTCGGTGAGCGTCATGGTCGCGTGCCCGTCGGTGAACACGAACGGAAGCCCCGCCGCTTGCACCGCCTCGACGCTGGAGACGAGGTACACGATGCGCTCCTGCTGCGGCGAGACGCCCGCGACGCCACCGCATTTGATGAGGTAGAGCATGGGCGATCGCGGCGCGAAGTAGAAGGGGACGTACTCGTGCAAGCAGCCCCGCGGTCCGCAGGGGACGATCGTCGTGCCCCGCCGGTCCTGGATGTTGGCGAGCGCGATGCTGCGATAATCGGTGCCGGCGGCGCGCAGGTCGGCCGTGCACTGGACCTCGCCTGCGGCGACGATGCGATTGAGGTTGTCGATCTCGGTGAAGTGCAGAATGCGCGTGGGGCGCGGGGCCATCAGGCGGTGGGATCGGGAAGGGAGGAGACGTCGATCTCGCCGGAGATGAGGCGAGGGAGGAGGAGGTCGCGGGTCGCGCTCAGATTGCGGCTCTTGAGAACGAGCCGTTGGAGCAAGCTGACGAACGTTCGAACCATATCGTTGAAACGCCCGAGCAGCCGTTCTGGCGGCAGAGCAACGGGGTACTCACGGAGCACGTCCCAGTTTGCACGTGGCATCTTCGTCCCCTGAGACGTCTGCGTGGCATGCGCGATGAACTCGTCGCTCGACACGCAGCAGAGGATTACTCCGAAATGCTCGGGGTTCCGGGCGCGCAGCACGATCGTATCGGATGAACATACGGCGTTGACCGGCGCCACCCCAACCTTATGGAAGTACGGACGAATCTTGC
Organism: Minicystis rosea; assembly: GCA_001931535.1. GTDB lineage: Bacteria > Myxococcota_A > Polyangia > Polyangiales > Polyangiaceae > Minicystis > Minicystis rosea. The sequence goes on along the minus strand of CP016211.1, from coordinate 11,317,617 downwards.
CGAAGAGAACATCGCCGACACACGCCCGCAGCTTCGTGCTCTGGACATCACCAGCGGCCCCCACGAGCCAAGTGCAATCGAGCGGCGCGGCAGGTGTTCAAGCCCGAAATATGGAGTTTCGGGGTCGACCGTGCTCGGATCAACGGCGTCACGGATGTCGTCTACGACTTCGCCAAGCGGACGGAGCTTCCACCCTTCCGGAACCTTCCCCATCGGCGACTCGACCAGCTTCACCTTATGATGCCCGGGGAACCGGAACTGCACGAACCACTCGCGGTAGAGCGAGCGGGCCATCTCTTCGAGGATCTTGATGCGCTTCGTGTTGTTCTCGATGAGGTCGTCGTAGGCGGCGAGAATATGTGCAATGCGCCGCTGAACATGTAGGGGCGGAGTCGCCAGCGGAAACGTCAGCAACTTTTCCAAGCTAAGGTTATCCTGCGTCGCTCCCTTGGTTACTGTTCGCACCTCGGACTTCTTAAGCCTGAGCGCATAGTTAACAAATCTAGCGTCACTAAGTTCTGGGTCGGCCACGAAGCCCATGACGCTATCAGGGAAGCAGGCCGAGAAAGTCAATATACCCGTCTCACCGGTATTCTCGCCGGCATTAACAATACAGACCGTTCCCGGCATCCACATCTTACTCTGGGCCAGGCCTTGTTCGCTGTATGTCTGCGAGTATGTCGTCACATAAACATCACACCCACTCACATCCGCCGTTTGGACGAACGGGTATCGGCCACCGTAAAGTACGGGAGCATTTCGGGGGCGGTGTCGGGATCGGCCGCGCCCAAGCGTCCCCAGTTCATCAAGACGTCGGTAAGTCCATCCGTTAGGGAGCGGTGTCGCCATTGTATTCACCCGAGCAAATACGCCACATTCGTCGCAATCCGCCCTTCCAGCTCCCGCGCCTCCCCGCTCAGCCGCTCCAGCTCTTCATTCAGCTCCTCGAGCCGCTCCTTGAAGTCGAACTCCTCCGCTGCCCGCTCCGCCACCCCCACATACCGCCCCGGATTAAGACTCCACCCCTGCCCCTCAATCTCCGCAAGCGTCGCCGCCTTGCAGACCCCCGCAAGGTCCTCATACCTCAGCTCCGGAAAGCTCTCCCGCAGCGCCGTCCCGCCCCCATGCCGGTTCTCCACCGGCTCTCCCCGCCACAACCGCACGATGTTCGCCAGGTACTCCACCTGCTCGCCCGTGAAATCCCGGTGCGCCCTATCCACCTGCCGGAAGATATGGCGCGCATCGATGAACAGCACCTTGTCCTTCCGCGGCCCCTTCGCCTTCCCCTTGTCGAAGAACCACAGCGTCACCGGCAGCGTCACCGTGTAAAAGAAGTTCGAGCTGAGCGTCACCATCACATCGACCGCCCCGCTCTGGATCAGCTTCTTTCGTAGCTCCAGCTCGCTCCCCCGCGCATCGCTGGCGCTGTTCGCCATCACGAACCCGGCCCGCCCCTTGTCGTTCAGCGCGCTGTAGAAGAGCTGAATCCACAGATAATTGGCGCTGTCCACCGTCGGCATCCCGAACGGGAAGCGCTTCTTGTCGTCCTTGATCCGCTCTTTGTCGACCGCGTTCTGGTTGAACGGCGGATTCGCCATCACGAAGTCGAACCGCCCCACCTGGTCGTGAACGTCTTCGTAATAGCTATTGGCCAGCTTGATGTCCCCCGACAGCCCGTGCACCGCCAAGTTCATCTTCGCCAGCCGCAGCGTCTGTTCGACCTTCTCGACGCCATATACGGCCAGCTCATCCGTCGCCTTCTTCTCGTGCGCCGCGACGAACGCCCCGCTCTGCACGAACATGCCGCCCGACCCACAAGCAGGGTCGTAAACCCGCCCGTGATAAGGCTCGACGATCTCCACGATCAACCGCACCACCGAATAAGGCGTGAAATACTCCCCGCCCTTCTGCAGCATCCGCGGCGCGAAGTTTCCGTGGAAGTACTCGTAGATCCGCCCGAAGACGTCCCCTCCACGTCCTCGGGGATGGTCCCGAACAGCTTGAGCAGCTCCTTCAGCGTCTGCGCGTCGAACCGACCATAGGTCTTCGGCAGGACGTCCTTCAGATCATCGTTCTCGGCCTCGATGGCCTTCATCGCCTCGTTGAGCGCCTTGCCGATGTCGGCCCCCTCGGGCAGCTCCAGCAGCTTCCGGAACCGGGCCGCTTCGGGGACGAAGGGGACGCCGAGGCCGTGGTAGTCGTCCTTGCCGATGCCGCCGCGCCGGCGGGCCTTGGCGGCGAGCTGCCGCTCGGCCTGGGCGAAGCGGTGGTCGGCGTACTTGAGGAAGATGAGCGCCAGGACCGGGGTCGAGTACTCCGAGGGCTGGAGCGCGGAGTTGGTCCAGAGCTGGTCGGCCGCGGCCCAGAGGCGCTTCTCGAACTCGGCAGGGAGGGGCATCGCGCCGGAAGTTCTACCCGAGACGGGCGGGCGCTGTCTCGCTCCGGGCGCGCGCTCCCCTCGGACGTGAGCGAGCTTCCCCAACCCGCACGCTCGCGCCCCAAAACCGGGTACTCGCCTTCCCGCTGACTGGACGCGCTCCCCAATCCCTGGACGCTTTCCCCCGAGGTGGTGGCGTGACTCCACGCAAAGTGGATGCGCCACAAAACAAACTAGACGTGCCACAAAACAAACTAGACGTGCCACGAAGCCGCCTGGATGGCGTTCCCGAGCCGGAGGCTCCGCCTCCCAAGCCCCTCCACGCGCCGCGAACGTCGCTCGATCCGGTCACCAAGCATCTGCCCCCGCTTCCTGCCCCTCAGGAGCCATCACACGCCTATCTGGGGCGGCTCTGCCACCAAGTGGGACCAATCGACATCCGCCGAGGGAAGATTTTCACGTCCGCTACGTATGAAGAGATCGGGGGCGAATGTCCCTCGAAAGGCAGGTATCGAATGGCCGCCATCGACTATCCCCACTTCGTGCGTGTGCTCACGCGGAGCGAGGAGATTGCCGCAGAGAAGGAGATGAAACCGAGCGTCGTCATCACGTACGAGCAAGTGCTCAAGGATGCGGCGCAAAGGTTCCTCGCCGCCAACGCGAATCTCGCCAAGGCCGAGTCCGCGTTCGGCAAGGAGAACGAGGAGGCGCTGGCCGCGCTCCGGAGCATCGATGGGCCTTATCGCGAGGCCCGCAGCACCGTGGCCGCGTTCGTGCCCGGCGTCGTCCTACCGGAGACGCTCAAGGCCCAGACGACCGACACGGACAAGATCAATGCGATCGAGAGCCTCCTCGAAATCATCGAGGAGCACGCCGGAGAGAAGTGGGCCGACCAGCTCCTCGCGGGCGCGTTCGGGCAGACGGCCGGCCCGACGGTCACGGAGATCAACGAGGGCATCGCGGCCAACAAGGCCGTCAGCGCGGCCCGCGAGGAGCGCGCGGCGGCGTATGGACCGGCCTACGAGCGGCACCTCCGGTTCAAGCGCGTCGTGCGCGACACGCTCGGCTCGAAATCGGTGCAGTACAAGCGCATCCACGTGCGCAACCCCGCCAACGACGCGAGCGACGCACCCGAGGCGCCCGAACCGGCGCCGGCCCCGAAGACGCCGCCGACCTCGTAGGAGCGCCCCATCCCCCGCCGCCGCGGCGCCCCGCCCGGCGGCCTCCCTCCCCACCGTCAGCCCCTTCAATCGGCAAACCCACCGCCGCCCGATCGTGACGTAGCGTCGATGGCCGCTCTCCTCGCTTGCGATGAGGATGCGATGACGAAGGCGCGGAGCCCTGCTCCACGGGCCAGCACAAACATCGTTGCGCCCCTCGCGTAGGCGGGGAGCGATGCAGCAACGGGCGGCGCGCGACGGCGCTAGCCTTGCTCCGATGTCCGACGACCTTCACCCCTACGACGGCAAGGAGCGCAGGTTCCGCCATCAGGACGCGGACGCGTCGCAGCGCGCTCGCGGCCTCGCGCTGGTGGCCCGGCTGCTCGCGCTGCCGTCATCACCCCCGAGGGCGTGCGGTACGACCTGCGCTTCACGAGCGGCGGCATGGGCATCTGCGATCGCCTGCACATCGCCCTTCCCTGCGCGCCCGAGGAGGTGGATGCGATCGTCGCGCGGCTCGGGCTCGTGAGCCCGGAGGTCGCCGTGGCCGACGAGAGGTGGGGCGCGGAGATCGCGTGGCTCGTGTCGGACGAGGACGAGCCCCGGCCGCTGCATGCGGCGGTGGTCGCGTTCGTTGCCGCGAAGCGAGCCGAGCTTCAGCCGCTCCCCGATGAGCACGCGCGCGTCTGGCTCGCCCCCGCGAGCGGCGTCAACGCGTGGACGCTCGTGTACGAGCAGGACGGCGAGCTCGGTTTCATCTCCTTCGATCAAGGCTGAACCGAACGGACGGCATCATCATCGCGCAGGCGGCGTGCTCCGCGCCCGCCGCGCTGCGAGCGAGCTCTCGGCCTCCTCCCGGACGCTGTCGATCGAAGATTGAGCGAGCCGCTCGAGCACGGCGAGCGTCGCGGCCTGCCCGTTGCGGAGCGCATACGCGAGCTCGCGGAGGGCGCGCGTGTGGTTCGGTGCTCGCAGCAGAAGCGTCTCGGCGTGGCGCGCGGCTCGTTCGTCGTCCTGCGTGGCGAGCGGCCCGAGGAGGGCGGCGGTCTGGGTGCCGATGTCGAAGGGCTCGGGAGGTGCGTCGATCGCTGCCATCGACGCGTCGGCGGCTCGCCGGATGGCCTCTGCGCAGAGCGACGCGAGGTCCGGATCCATGAGGAGGATCGTGGCCAGCATGCGCCCGAAGTGTTTGCGGTGATGGATGCCGAGGAGCGCCGAAAGCGCCGCGGCCTGCTGCGCGCGCGAGGCGTCCGCGAGGCGGCTCGTCCAGACGGCATCGGCGAGCCGCTCGAAGGCGTCGTCGACCCCGAAGTGGCGATCGAAGCTGACGGGATCGCCATGCCACGGGGCGGCCTCCGGCTCGCTCGCCCAGCGCTGGAGCGCCGCGAAGCCCTCCGCATGCGCCCACGAGGTGAGCACGATGGCGGCGAGCAGGCGCTCGTTCGGCGCCCCGTGCGCGAGGAGCTCGACGAGCCCCGGCACGCGCTCCGATTCGTCGGCATCGAGCCCTGCGGCGATGAGATCCTCGAGCGAGATGGGCTTCCCGTCCTTGCCCGTGAACAGCAGATGCTCGGCTGTCATTGCTCCTGAACGCTCCACCATCGCGACCCCTCGGGTCAACCCCACACGAGCGCTGCGGCGACCTCGGCACAGGTGCGGTCTTCGACGTCGTGACACACTCCGAGACCACCGTACGTCGGTGTCCACACTCCGTCTTCGGGCCTAAACAACATGTCGCGACTGGCTTCGTCGAGTCAGGTCGCTCGACGACGGAGATTTGGATTGGCTATCGGGGCAGCGATTACCACCCTCCCGCATGGGCTCCGCCGAGGTGGAGAGCCCGGAGTGGAGCGACACGCGCCTCCTCATCACCTACGATGGGCACGATCTCTCCGCCCGACGCGTCCGCGGGCCAGACCGGCTTCGAGCTCGACCGCCTGGGCGTGCGCGTGCCGGCCATCCTCGTCTTGCCTTTCATCCAGAAGGGCATGGCTGCTCGTCGCGGCGCGTGACCTCGAGCGGTGTCTCGTCGGGGCTCGCGCTTGCTGCGGGCGCGAGCCCCGCGCTACGTTGCGTTGGCCTCCACGGCAATCCCCACGATGAGAGCGTTGCGCCGATGACCTGCGACCTGCCCATTCAGGACGCCCCGACGAGCGCCGCCACCGCCGGCGCCTCGCGTGGGCCTCGGACGATTGCGCCGGAGCCCTGGCGATGAAGTCGAAGAAGAAGGCCGAGGAGAGCGCGGCGCGCGAGCCGAGCCGCGAGAGCGCCGCCCCGGCTCGCGAGGCGGGGGAAGAGGGAGCGTCGCTGCGCGATCGGATCCTCGACGCGGGGCTCCAGCTGATGCGCGAGCAGGGAGCGACGGGGCTCACGCAAGCCGGCGTGGCGCGCGCCGCGGGCGTGCCGCAGGGTCACCTCACCTACTACTTCCCGCGGAAGAGCGATCTCGTCGCCGCCGTGGCGCGCCATTCGATGGAGGTGACGGTCCAGGATCTCGGCCGGATCCTCTCCGGCGCGACGTGGCCGGCCGAGCCCACCGAGCAGCGCGCCCGCGTGCTCGAGATGCTCAAGACCAACACTCGAGACATCCAGCGGACGCAGCTCCTGATGGGGGCGGTCCTCGCGTCCGCCGGCGATCGGGAGCTGCAGCAAAAGCTCATCGACAGCGTCGCGCTGGTGCGCGGCCTCATCGCCGGCGGCCTGGGCGTGCACGGCGAGGCGGGCGAAGCCGACGTGGAGCTCGTGCTCTCGGCCCTCTGGGGTATCGGGGTCTCGTACCTGATCCATCGCGACCGCCGCCCCCCGAGCACACCGACGCGCTACTCGATCGCCTCGCCGTCTGGGTCGAGATCATCCGCGCTGCCCAGCCCGACGCGAAGATCCCGCCACCTCCACCGCCGCGCACCCCCGCACGCAAACGCTGATCCCCGCACGCGACCATCCACCCGCCGGCGAGGCCATGCCCCCGTGATGGATGCCTTTCTGAGTGCGAGTTTGTGAAACACAAAAATAGAATTGACGGGTGAGGCGCGGTTGCATAGAGTTGCCTCTACGCTCGTCGCACTTCTTCTTCTGCGCTCGTGGAGACGATAAGGCACTGGTGATGCCCGTCCGAAGCTCGGGCATCACCATCGGCTTCGATGGGGCTTTACCCCAAACCTGCCGCGCTTTACGCGGTTTGGCGCCGAGGCTCGAATTCCTGACGGAACTTCGGGCGCGCGGCGCTGGGCCGCCGAATATCGTCGTCCGAGCGCCGGTATCTGGAAGTGACTGACCTGTTCCCAGGGCGCGAGATGCGATGGCCCTGGGCGGGAGCGGGTGTGTTGGTTTGCCTATGGATATGTGGACCGGCAAGGCCCACGAGAGGAGTGTTCCATGAAATCGAATTGGATGAAGCTCGCGTTCGCGGTGGTGTTCGGTGCGGCGGCGACGGTGGCGGCCGCGCCGGAGGCTCTGGCCGAGAAAAAAGGGTGCTCGGCGAGCTGCGGGCACGGCACCTGTAGCACCAGCCGCGAGGGCGCGGACTGTGGCTGTTGCACCGACGGGACGCCCTATTGCGGCACGGCGTCCGACTGCAAGGCCCACCCTTCGACCTCGCTCTCGTTCGTGGTCGCGGACATCAGCAACACCGGCGGCGATACGAGCGTGTCGGCGCTCCTCAACGCGATGAAGATCTCGCTCGACGGCTCGTACGAGTCGGGGACGCTCATCGATGCCATCTACTGGTTCAGCAATGCCACGCTGAACGGCGATGCCGACGAGATCGAGGCCGCGCAGGAGTACCTCAACGAGTCCTACTCAGCGGTGTCGGACGAGCAGGCGCTGATCGCGCTCCGCGTGGCGCTGAACGGGATGTCGTCCCCCGCCCCGGCCCCGATCAACGGCTCGCGCTGACAGCCCCGCTCCGCGGACGCGCGAAAGCGCGGAATCCACGGTGAAAGGGCTCTAAAGGAGCTCGGAGGACATCGCAGGATCGGTCTCACCCGGTCCGGGTGAAGGCGCGGAGCACCGTGCGCGCATGGCGACGCGTGTGTCTGCGTGATGGCCGAGCGGACCGATGGATCCTCCTGATTCGTGAGCAGGTTGCCTGTGCCGCAATCGTAGGTGACGTGTCTCTTCGATTCGAGATCCGCCGAGCAGAAAGCGTCTTCGAGACGGAGCCTCACGGCTCGATGTCAGAGTGCCAGTCTCCCGAGCGGCGTCGCAGCCGCGCGCGGCTGTGAGCAGTCGCGCGCGGCGCTCGACGCCGACACCCCTCTTCGCGCGCCCCGCATGATGCCGTCGTGAGGTCGGCGAATCGGGGGCGCGACTCCTCCAATCACGTTCTCTGCTAGCTTCGGCGGCGAATGCGTGTCCTCGCAGCCGTCGTTGGCGTGCTCCTCGCGCTTCCGGCGCTCGTCCTGGTCGCGCTCGGGCTCGGGGCGAGCTATTCGCCATCGGGGTGGCTCATGCTGCTCGCCCTCGCGCTCGTCGTCGCGGGGATGATCACGGCCCCCGGCGGCGCGCTCGCCGTCGCGGCATCGCCCGCGCGGGGCTCGCGCTGTTCGGCCTCGTGGTCGTCGGGCGTGTGATCCTCGCGAGCTACGGCAGCACGACGATGATCACGCTGCCCGGCGGATCCGGGAGCCGCTGGCTCGGGCGCGTGCTCGACGAACAGGACCCGAGCCTCGTCGGCGCGCGGCTGTTGCCGTTGGTGTGGCGGCTGCCGCCGGACGAGCGCGCGAAGCTCGTTCCGGCGATGCAGGATGCCTACGTGGCCATGCGATCGGCCGAGGGTGCGACCCCGTCGCCCGCGCTGGACACCCTGCTCTTTCGCCAGCGGCCGGGGGCGTTCGACGCGGTGATCGTCGAGCCCAAGGGGCGACCCGCGCAGACCGCGCTCGTGTTCCTGCACGGATACGCGGGCAGCTTCACGCTGGAGTGTTGGATGATGGCGGAAGCAGCGCGCTCCATCGACGCCGTCACGGTGTGCCCCTCGACGGGCTTCGCCGGGCACTGGTGGGATGTCGACGGCGAGCGCACCCTGCGCGCGACGCTGGCCTACCTGGAGTCACGCGGGATCCGGCGCGCCTACCTGGCCGGTCTGTCGAACGGCGGCGTGGGCGCGAGCGCGCTGGCGCCGCGATTCGCGCGCTCGTTGGCTGGGCTGATCCTGATCTCGGGGACATCGCCGAACAGCTCCACCGGCAGGCTGCCGACGCTGGTGGTGCAAGGCGAGGCCGACCCGATGATGAGCGCGTCGGCCGCACGCGCATTCGCGGCTCGCACGGGCGCCACGTATGCAGGCTTCGACGGCGGCCACTTCGTGATGATGGTGCGGCGCGCCGAGGTGCGCGACGCCATCGGCAAGTGGCTGCAGAAGCGGGAGGGACGGCTGTAGGGCTTGAGGCCGGGGAATGGGTTTCGCAAACACGCGGCAGAGGGGAAATGAGACGCGTAATCGCCTGCTATCCCGGCATATCCATGAGCGGCAGGACCTCGCTCTCTCCATCGCCGGCCACGGAGAGGAACCGCTTGGCGAGCGCGATGGCTTCGTCCATCGAGGCGGCGGAGAGGAAGGCATAACCGATGATCGGATGGCGCGGCTCGTCGGCCGGGCCGCGCTCCACGCTCACTTCTGCGCCGGAACGTCGCACACGGGCGCGCAGCGTGTCGGCGCGCGACGCGCCCGTGTCGAGCAACGTGCCGGCGCGCTTCATCTCTTCGATCAGCTTGCCCATCGCGGCCATGTGCTCGGCGGTCGGCGGTCCGTTGCTCGGCACGGGCCGGTACAGACACAGAAATCGCATGGTCGTTTCTCCTTCGTCGACAGGGCGGCTTCGTGCCGCCCGGAATCTGCTCGATGGATCGATCAACCGCGGAACGGCAGCAGCGCGCGGAGCCGCGGCTCGCGCAGGTAGAGCCCGCCCCACAGCATCGCCGCGACGTAGACGGGGAAGAGCACGTGGCTGAAGAGCGGATTGCCGATGCGCACGTGGGTCGCGATCGCGCCGCCGAGGTAGCCCGTGAGCAACACGGCGCCGAGCACCGCAGTGCGCGGGAGCACGTAGAAGGCCACGCAGATGAGCTGGAGAAGGCCGATGCCGCGCGCGAGGCTCACGGGGTAGCCGAGCTCCGGGAACGATGCGCGCACGGGCTCGATCAGGGCGAGCTTCATGGCGCTGTCGAAGATCAGGAAGGCGGCCCCGAGGCCGCTCAGAATGCGGCCGGCCCAGGATCCGCTCTTGGTGGGGGTCGCGTGCTCGGCGGGGGCGGGGATGCTCGTCTCCATCGTCGTCTCTCCTCGGCGTCGCGGGCGGCGCGCTTCGGTGCGCGGGCCCTTCGAAGGCATGGACGGCGTGGGTCGCCGAGACTCATCGGTCGGCGCGACGATTTTTCGAATGGCCTCGTTTTCTCGACGATTGCGACGATCTCACGCCGCCTCGGGCTCTCGCAGACGCACGCCCGGGCGCGCGTCCTCGCCCTCACACCTCGAGCGGCAACCCGAACAGAGGGAAGATGCGTTTGGCATCGAGGTAGGAGCAGACGCCCGCGATCTTGCCGCCGGAGACGTCGACGATTTGCAGCGCCCACGGCTCGAACGCGCCGCCCGGGCCGCTCGCGCGGTACTGCGCGAACGCGGGTGATCCATTGGCGACCGTCGGCACCATGCGCGAGCCGCGGCAGCCCGCGCCCACCCGGAGCAACCACGTGCGCACGGAGGCCGGACCGCGCAGCCACAGCGCGTACGGCGGCATCGACCAGGTGCCGTCCTCGTGGAGCAGCGACACCAGCGCGTCCACGTCGACGCGAACGAACGCGTCGACGTAGCGATCGAGCAGCGCTTGCTGCGCCGCGCTCAACGTGGCGTGGGCCTCGGGCACGGCCTCGCGCTCGCCCATCGTGGCGCGCGCCCGCTGGAGCGCGCTGTTCACCGACGCCACCGAGGTGCCGAGCAGATCGGCGACCTCCGCGGCCTCCCAGGACAGGACTTCACGCAACAACAACACCGCGCGCTGCCGCGGCGGCAGGCGCTGGAGCGTGGCCACGAACGCGAGGCGGATCGCTTCCCGCGAGGCGAAGATCTCCGCCGCATCGGGCGCCGAGGGCAGCACGCGTGCGTCGGGAATCGGGCCGATCCACGTGGCCTCCGGCAACGTGTCGGGCAGCGGGCCGTCGGCCGCGCCGGCCGGGCCGAGATCCATGGGGCGGGCGCGCCGCGCGCGATGCTCGAGCATGTCGAGGCAAACGTGGGTCGCGATCCGATGAAGCCACGTGCGCACGGCGGCTCGGCCCTCGAACCGATCTTGGCTGCGCCACGCGCGAAGCAACGTCTCCTGCACGGCGTCCTCGGCGTCGAACGCCGAGCCGAGCATGCGATAGCAGTGACCGAGGAGATCGGCGCGGTGCTGATCGAGGCGAAGGTCGATCGCATCGGGCGAACGATCGGAGAGGGCCTGGGAGGAGACGCTCATGGGACGCAGCCGCGAGAATACGCGCCTCGAGCGATGCCGGCGAGGGTCGTCACTCGACGACGGATGCACCGGAGATGCGGCGATGGATGCCGTGGAGCACGAGGTCTCGCCTCAACGGCAGCAAATCACGGGCTCGTCTCCAGGGATGGTCCCAATCTGTTCTTCGTCGACGGGACACGATACCTGGCCGCCGGTGCTCTCGATGACGTGACCGCCCGCGGCCTCACAGGCGTCTTTGGTGTGGATGTCTTCCTCGCCGCAAGCAGCGAGGAAGGTCGAAAAGAGAAGTGTTCCGAGCAAGCATCGCATCACGGGAATGTGAACGTGACAGCGTGTAACGGCAAGCGAGCGCGCGAGGAACGGCGCGCCCGTGCGCACTGCATGACGGTCCGCGATTCAGCCCTCCGTGGCGTGGATCGCTTCGCGCAGCGAGGCGCCGCGCGGGCCGAGCGCGCGGGCGAGGTCGGCGATCTCGGCGATCGCGGCGTCGTGCTCGGAGAGGGAGACGAGCCCCTCGTAGAACTGCTCGCGAACCTGCGTGAGCCTCTGCTGGGCGGCCGGCTCCACGGACTGTGCGACCGTGCGCGCGGCGTCGTCGGCCGCGGGCGTGTCGAGCAGCAGCGCGGCCGCGCTCAGGTCGCCGTCGCCGGCCTGCGCGACCAGCCACGGGAGCGCGTGCTCCGCGGCCCCCGCCGCGCGCAACGCAGGGACGAGAGGCGCCGGCCCACCCGAGAGCAGGTCGGGCAGCACGGTGAGATCGCCGAGCGCGAGGCGGATGCAGGCGCGGGCCGAGCCGCTGAGGAACGGGGCCTCGGGCGCCGGGATCGAGAGCAGCGCGGCGCGGGTCGGGCCGTCGAGGCGAGCCGCGTGCTTGCACGACGCGGCCGCGGTCCGGAAGGCGCCGTTCGCCAGCGCGTCGCTGTCGTTCCCGTCCGCCTCGGGGAGGAAGCCCCGCGCCGTCTTGGCGGTGAGCCGCAGCGCGCGGGAGAGCGCCAGGTCCGCCGCCTCGATGTCGGGCTCGGCGTGGCCACCTTCGCCGGCCAGCGCGCGCTCGGGCACCGCGAGCGGGTCGTGCACGGAGAGCGGCCACGCCGGCGCGCCGATCGCGTTCAGGCGGCAGGCGAGCACGGCGGCGGGAGCGTCCACCGTGCGCGGGGGCGGGCCGCCGTCGAGCCACTCGGCGACGTACAGCGCATCGAGGCTCGGGCACCGCACGCGGAACGCCAGCGCGGCAGGCGCGGCGAGCGGCGCCGTCGCCCCTTTGAGCGCTTGGCGCAGCGCGCCTCGTTTCGGGGTGAGAACGGCCCGGCGCGCGGCCTCGTGCAACGCAAACGCCGCGAAGCAGTCCCGCACCGGCGCGAGCGGGGCGAAGGGATTCGGGCGCCCCTCGAGCAGCGCCGCCACCACCTCCTGCGCGGCCGTATCGGCCCGGCCATCGCCCCACCGGCGGCGGCAGATCGGCATCCACGGCGCGTGCTCGTCGACGAGCGTGCGGGCGAGCGCCTCCTCCAGCACGTCGAGCTCGGAGGCGTCGCCTTCGCGCAGGGCCGCGAGCGAGCGGGCGTCGAGGGTCTCCGGTTCGGGGAGCGCCACCTCGGGCTCTCTCGGCACGACGCCGACCACTGCGTCGGCGTGGGTGCCGCCGTGTTGCTTGCTCGCGAGCAGCCGGCCGCGATCGAAGAAGGAGCCGCGCTCGAGCTCCCCCCAGAGCGAAGCGAGCTCCGTTTCGCTCAGGGCCTTGTGATAGAGCTCCTGCAGCTCGGCGTGCACGTACAGGGACGGCGCCGCAGCCAAGGCAGCCTCGAGGGCCCGCAAGCGGAGCGCGTGACGGCCGGCGAAGGCTCGGATCTCCGGCGCCCGGCGGCGCAAGCGATCGAGCGCGTCCTCCGTGCGCGTGCTCAGCGCGAGGCCCCCCTTCCCCCTCACGGCGTCCTCGGGAACGAAGAGCGCCCACCAGGCCACGGGCACGAAGCCATCGGCCCACGCGACGACGCGGTCCGCCGGATCGCGCGTGCCCGGACCTGGGCGTGGACGGGCGCGCGGGGAGATGACCAGGGACAGCGAGATGCTCACGGTGGACCTCCGGGGTCACCGACGATGCCAGCGAAGAAGCACGATGAAAAGCCTCGAAGCACGATGAGGCCTCCATCGGCGACGGGCCGCTCACCAACGAAGGCCGATCGACCGAGGCCCCGAACGACAAGCCTTCATCCATTCAGAGAAGCTCACGGCAAGATGAAGAATCGAGTCGGAGAGAGACCAACCTGATTTGCATCAAAAAGCCACACACCAAACCATCAGAGCCAAGATGGTTTACCTCTCCGACCTACGAATCCACGCGCACGCCTTTGCCTTCGAGCACCATGCCGTCGAATGGATCGTCGTGCGAAGACATGGTGTCTCACGATGCTCCAGCCGGAGAGATGCAGATACACCCATGCAATGGCCTCGTACGCTCCAACGCGCGTGACACCGCCGCCGGGGCACGATAGAGCGCGGACGTGAGCACAGAATCCCCCTCTTCCGATGCAACGCCCTTCCTCGAGAAGCTCGCCGGCACGGACCGCGTCACGGTGCTCGACGGTGAGTGCGTCGACGCCGCTGCCGACTACGAGCATGTGATTCGCGATCTGCTCGCCGCGACGACGGCGAGCGAGATCGTTCTTCGTACGTTTTCGAGCGTGGAGGACAATCCGCGCACGCTCACCTTCGCGCTCGACGACGGCCCGCCGCAAACGATCGAGGTCGAGGGCGACACCGACTGGCTCGACATCTCGCCGCTGGTCGGCGGGATCGACGCCGCGCTCCGCACCATCGGCTATGCGCGCCGATTCATCGGGTACACGGGCCCCGAGTTCGGCCAGGAGTCCGGGTTCGCCATGCTCTTGCCGGAGGAGATGCGCGCGCTCCTGCGCTTCGGTCTCGAGACGAACCGCCGGATCACACTGTATCTGGGCCCCGGCAAGGATCTGGAGCCCGCGAGCTTTGATTATGGCGACCCCGAGCCGTGGGAGCAGGCGCTCGCTGCATACGAGGGTTGAGCGGCGCCCAGCGGCTCTCTCGACACGACGACTGCATGCGCAAGGCGGCCGTCCCGGCGCTCATCCTTTTGGAATCGGCGGGACGGCTCGCTGCGATGGGCCGAGGCTCAAGTACGGTAGTTGGGCGCTTCTTCCGTGATGATCACGTCGTGCACGTGGCTCTCGCGGAGGCCCTGCGAGGTGATGCGCACGAAGCGGGCCTTCTTGCGGAGATCGGCAATCGTCGCCGAGCCCGTGTAGCCCATGCCGGAGCGCAGGCCGCCGACGAGCTGATAGAGAATCGTGCCGAGCGCGCCGCGATAAGGCACGCGACCTTCGATGCCTTCGGGGACGAGCTTCTCGTCGGCGGCGCCGCCTTGGCCGTAGCGATCTTTGCTCCCGCGCTTCATCGCGCCGAGCGAGCCCATGCCGCGGTACACCTTGTAGCTGCGGCCTTGGTAGAGCACGAGATCGCCGGGGGCCTCGTCGGTGCCCGCGAAGAGCGAGCCGATCATCACCGAGGAAGCGCCGGCCGCGATGGCCTTGGTCACGTCACCGGAGAACTTGATGCCGCCGTCGGCGATGATGGGCACGTCGTGCCGATCGGCCGCGCGCGCGCAGTCGGAGATGGCCGTCACCTGCGGCACGCCCACGCCCGCGACCACGCGCGTCGTGCAGATGCTGCCCGGCCCGATGCCGACCTTCACCGCGTCCGCGCCCGCGTCGATGAGCGCCTCGGTGGCCTCGGCGGTGGCGATGTTGCCGGCGATCACGTCGACGTGCGGGTACTTCTTCTTCACCATCCGCACGGTGTCGATGACGCCCTTGGAGTGGCCGTGCGCGGTGTCGACGACGATGACGTCGACGCCGGCGGCCACGAGCGCTTCGGTGCGCTCGGCGCAGTCGGGGCCGGGGCCGATGGCGGCGCCCACGCGCAGCCTTCGGGACTCGTCCTTGTTCGCCTCCGGGTTGCGATCGGCTTGGAGGAGATCCTTGATGGTGATGAGGCCGAGGAGCTTGCCCGCCTCGACCACGAGGAGCTTCTCGATGCGATGGGCGTGGAGCAGCTCCTTCGCCCGGTCGTTGGAGACGCCGGGCGGCACGGTCACGAGCTCGCGCGTCATCAGCGCTTCGACCGGCTGATCCAGGTTCTTCTCGAAGCGAATGTCGCGCGCGGTGAGGATGCCCACCGGGCGCTCGCCCTCGACCACGGGGACACCGCTGATGTCGTGCTCGCGCATCACGCCGAGCGCTTCGCGCAGCGACTGCTCGCGCCGGACGGTGATGGGGTTGCCGATCATCCCGCTCTCGGCGCGCTTCACGCGCTCGACCTCGCGCGCCTGATCGGCCGGGCTCATGTTCTTGTGGAGGATGCCGATGCCGCCGGCGCGCGCGATGGCGATCGCGGTGCGGCCCTCGGTGACCGAATCCATCGCGGCGCTGAGCAGCGGGATGTTGAGCGGAATGCGCCGGGTCAGGCGCGTGCGCACGTCGACCTGGTTCGGCAGCACCTCGCTGTAGGCCGGCGCGAGAAGGACATCATCGAACGTCAGGCATTCGCGGAGCTTGTCATCGAGCATGGGCAACCTCGAAGCGGGGGCCGCCGGTCTAGCGCAGCGCGCGGGAGAACGCTACGCGCGGCGCATCCCGCTCGGCCGCCCGCCTTGTCGCCGCGCGCAATCGGCCTCTATCATCGCGCGGCGATGCCGAAGATCATCGTCACGAAGCCCCGCTCCCCCACCGTGAGCGCGCTTCCCTTTCCTCCTCCGTCCGTCCTCCACGCGAGCAACCCCTTCGCGTTCGTGTCCGAGCCGCAGAGCGCACGCGCGTGAGCACCGCGAGCCCCGCGTACCCGATCGCGACGCAGCTCCTCGTCGGCAAGCACCTCACGCTGGCTCCGCACATCGCGCTCGATCGGCATTCACTCGCGATCGCGAAGATCGGCACCGGCCTCGATCACCTCGCGGGCGAAATGGCCCTCGCCCTCTCCGACGATCGCCTCGAAGAAGAAGAGTTCTCCCGTGGTGTCGTCTTCACCGATCGCCGGGTCTTCGCGCGCGTCGACAACAAGACCATCGACGTGCCTTATCCCGCCATTCAAGACGTCCGCGCCCGCTCGGGCATGCTTCAAGACGATCTCGACATCACCGCCTACAACCGCGTGTTCACGCTCGCCGGCATCCCGGCCATGCAACCCACCGCGGCCTTCCTGCAAGCCTTGACGCGGTTTCCACCCGGCTATCGCGTGCCCCCGCCGCGACCGCTCTCGTACCCGACACCGGACGATCCCACCGGCGGCGCCGCCGCAAGACACGATATCTGGTCACGCGACGTGCGCGTGCTTCCGCTCCTCGGCATGGCCATCGAAGGTCACCGGCAGGGCCGCATTTCGGCGGAGATCGGCGCCGATCTGGTGACCCGAGCCATGCTCTTCGATCGCACGTTGGCCTACGGCCGCGGCGCGCGCGAAGGCTGGTGGACGAGCGCCCTCGGCGGGCCGGATCTGGCATATGCCTTCTCGCGGATGATCGGTGAGACCACCGGCTCCTGGCAGGAGAACCAGGCGCGTTGCTTCGAATTCAGGATCCGCCCCAGAGGGCCGAACGTGGGCGCAGCGGTCTCGACGGCGGTGGGTCTGCTGGCGCTCGGCGTCCTCGGCGTCGGCTGGGTGAGCACGCCGGGGCGCGCGCTGCCCGCGGTGCGGGTGAAGATCGTGGCCGGCACGGGATCGTGCGGTTTCGCGCTGTGTGACGAGAAGGGCGCGCCACTGTCACAGGAGTGGGCGCCTCTGGTCAAAGCGCTGTTCGAGGGATTGAGTCGGATCGAGGGGCGCATGCTGATCCAGCGGGCAGCCTTCGGGTGGGACATGCCTCCAGAGAGGCTGGATGAGATTCCGGTCGAGGCGCTGTTCCGCGGGGTGGCAGAGCGGATTGGGGAGATCGATATCGGGATTTTCTTCCCGAAGCAGCAGGGGAAGTGAGTGTGGTCGAACCTCGCGTGGGCCAGGCGAGGTTCGATGCTCGACGCCGATCCATGGCCATGTCCTGCGATTCGATGAAGAGCGCGGCGTGTATATGGCCTCCAGCGCGCTGAAGGCTGCTCGGTGAATTGGATATGCCCGTCACTCCATTTCATGGTGGCATAGGCCTCCTCGCCAAAGGCGCCCTCCGGAGCCGGATCTCGCTCACGGCGTTCTGCACCGCGCAGGTCGCGATCGACTGCGAATCCGGGTACCACCTCCTCCGCGCCGAGTGGCCCTTTCATCGGTTCCTGCACACGCTCCCCGGCGCCACCCTGGCATGCACGGCCGTTGCGCTCCTCGGCTGCGCGATCGGCCGCAGCCTCGGCACGGGTCCGGGCGGTTCGACGTCGCTCCTTGAATGGTTGAAGGCGGACATCGCGGCCCTGTCTTCACCACGTACCGTCGTTTCAACCATCGTCCTCGCGACGCTCGGCCACGTCGTGCCAAACGCCATCATGCATTCCGACGTCAGGCCTCTTGCGCCGATCTCCGACGCGAATCCGCTCCATGAATGGCTCTCGCTGCCAGCGCTCCACGGGTCCCTGGTGGTCGCCGCGGTCCTCGGAACGGTGCTCGTCGTGCGTGATGTGCTGAAGATGTGACCGAGAAAGCTGCTGCGCGTCGCGCGGCGTCGGTCGTCCTCCCTCGAAATCGCCGAGGATTCCTCGGTCGTCCTCCCTATCCGCGCGACGCTCGCGACGCTTTCTCGGTCACATCTCGAGGGCCGAGAAGGGCTGAGCAGGTCAGCGGACCAGCGGGAGGCGTTGCGCCCCGAGGAAAGCGTTCGCGATGGGCTTCCAGATCGGGAGCCCTTCGTCGACGGAGAAGAGATAGTGCCCCTCTTCGCCGAATTTCGGCGTCTTGACGAAGGTCGCCTGACCACCGGAGGACTTGAATGCGCCGAGCATCTCCTGCGCGAGCTGGGGCCCGAAGAAATGGTCGTTGTCGGCGTAGACCCAGAGTGTCGGGACCCGGGAGGTGCGGCCGAACACCTTCGTGGCGTCGAGCAAACGCTCCTTCGAGCAGACGGCGTCCGACTTGGGTGACCCTCGACCGCCCGCGAAATTGAGCACCGCCGCGACGCCGGGGAGGCCGAGCGACGCAAACGCGATCGAGCCAAACCCGCCCGCGGAGACGCCCACCGAGACGACTCTCTGCTTGTCGACATAGGGCAGCTTCTGGAAGTGGCGCACCGTGCTGGCGATGTCGCTCGCGGCCGCGCGCCCGGCAGTGACGTAGTCGGCGTCATTGCACGATCCGTAGCTCTCGGCCCAGCCTCCCGTCGACGCGCCGTAACCTCGGCGCAGCGGCATCACCGCCACCCAGCCACCCACCGCAAAGCGCCGGGCCTGCGCCGCGAGCCCGGCCGGGGTCATCTTCGATCGGTCGGCCGCGTCGCGTGGAGAGCCGTGGTTCAGCACCACGAGCGGGAGCGGCCCCGAAGCGGGAGGCCGAATCACGCGCGCCACCAGCGTGGCGCCGCCCTCGGCTGGAATGGTGATCTCCTCCTCGACGAGATCCCATTCATCGCGCGGCGGTTGTCCGGCATAGGCGGGCTTCGAGCAGCCCCAGGCGACGATGCGGCAATCCTTGCCGCCCTGCGCGGCGCACGTCCGGAGAGCGCTCTGCTCGGCGTCCTTCGGTTGCGCGGCCTTGCCGACGCTCTCCTTGCCCGGCCCGCCCACGGCGAAGAAGGCGCACGCATCGTGGAACTCGGCGACCACCTGGCACGACGCCGACTTGCAATAGCTCTTCGCGTTCGCGCTCGCGTCCTGCTGCGTGGCCCTTCGCGTGGCGTAGCCGGCGCGGCCATCGTCGCGTGCGTAGGCGATGGCGCCGAAGGAGGAGGGCTCGGCCCATGCGGCGCCCGATGCACACAGCACCAGGGCGAGCGTGGCTGCGAAAGCGGTGCGCGGCATTACCATTCTCGTCCGTGCCGAGCGATCGCGATCCATGACGCAACGATGACGCGGGAGCTCAGGCGACGGAGACGGCATCTCATTCGCTGTATCGTGCCTGTCGAGCTTCCACAACGAGTTCCATGTCCGAGGCGCCGCGAGGACACCGGCGCGAGCCGCGATCAGAATGGTTGTCGCGGAGCGAGCCGTCACCTGCCCTGCGCCGGCCACCGCGTCGACTCCACGGGTCGCGCGCTCTCCGGGCCTGACTCCGATTTCTCCAGCGCGGCCCGTGCCGCGGCGCTCCCGGCGCGGGGCAAGGTCACCTTGATGCGCGCGCCGCCCAACGTGCCAATGCCGGCCTCGATGGAGCCGCCGTGGTCCATCACGATCTTCTTCACGATGGTGAGCCCGAGGCCGGTCCCATCCCGCTTCGTGGTCACGTAAGGATCGAACATCACCTCGGCCACGTCCGGCGGGATTCCGGGGCCGTCGTCGTCGATCGTCACCACGAATTGCTCCCCTTCGACGGAGGCTGCCACTTGCACCCGCCCGCGATCCTTCTTTTTCTGAGCGGCCTTGGCGTCGCGAATGGCTTGGGCGGCGTTGCGGATCACGTTGGTGAGCACCCGGTGCAACATCTCCGTGTCGAGGACGGCGGGCATCGGATCCGCAGGCACGGTGAACGTCACGTCGACGCCGGCGAAGAGCGCTCGGTCGTCGCCTTCCTCGCCTTCGTGCGCTTCGATGTGGGCCGCTTGGTCGCGGAGGAACTCGCCGAGATCGCCTTCGAGCAGCTCGGCGCGGGGGAGCCGCGCGAAGCTCGAAAACTCGCTCACCAGGCGGCGCAGCGAGCCGACCTCTTCTTCGACGACCTCCAACGTGGTTTGGACGATGCGTTTGTATTCGACGTCTTCGCCCTGATAACGACGGTGACACTCTTCGACGGCGAGCTGGATGGGCGTGAGCGGATTCTTGATCTCGTGCGCCAGGCGCCGCGCCATCTTCTGCCACTCTCCCATCCGCTTCAAAAACTCCACGCGGGCGCGGCTCTTCGAGAGCTCTTCGAGCATGCGGTCGAAGGCGCGGCCGAGATCGGCGACCTCGTCGTCGCCTTCGAGGGCGACGCGGACCGAGAGATCGCCTTCGGCGACGGGCCGCGTGGCCGCGGAGAGCTTGGCGATCCGGCGCGTCACGGGGCGGACGACGAGGACACCGGCAGCGACGGCGAGGAGCAGCGTGCCGCCGAGGAGGGCGGCAAAGACGTTGGCGTACGTTTGATCGACGTACTCCTCGCGCCGGCCACGCTCGATTTGATGGTAGGCCTGCACGAAGGCCTGCATGCCCTCGAGCTCGTCGAGGCGCGCGCGCGGCGTGGCGAAGGTGGCGGCCAACGCGATGGGCTCGTCGGGACGGCCTTCGAGACAATCCCCTTCGGCGCCGGGGCCGAGCACGCGACGGACGTTGAGGGTGCGCTCGGTGGCCGGATCGACCGGCTTTTCACGGGTGCGGCCGGCGAGCGGCGCGCCCGGGCAGGTCACGAGACGCAGCTCGACGAGCGACGGGTGCGCGACGAAGACGCGCCCGAGCTCGGCGTCGAGGCGCGCCGAGTCACGCGCGACGGCGGCCGCGCGCAGGGCCTCGGAAGCGGCGATGGCCTCGGCCTCGGCGCGCATCTGTTGCTTGATGGCTTTGGCGAGATCGGCGTAAACCCCGAGCGACTGATCGAGGTGGGCCCCGAACTCCGGCTGAAAGGCCGTGGCCGAGACCCGAGCGATGATGGTGCGGGCGATGAGGACGGCGGAGACGAGCGGGATGAGCGCGGTGATCAGAATGGCATAGACCACACGGCGGGCCGTGGTGCCGAGGAAGCGTCTCTCGCGCAAAGCTCCCTCGGCCCGGGCCCCTTCCTTCATGCCCAGCACACCGCCACCGTGCGCGGCCCATTGTAGGGCATGCGCCCGTGGGCGACGGCGTCGTTGTCGATCACGAGGACATCACCCTTGCGCCATTTGAAGAACACCATGTTCGTCCAAATGGCCTCGCGCACCGCGTCCATGTCGCTGTCGGAGATGGGGGTCCCGTCACCGTAGGTGCAGTGCATCGCCTGCTCCTCGACACCTTGGGTCCGCACCTTGAGCTGCACCGCGGCCTCGGCCACGAGCGAGAGGGCCGCATACGGCACGGGGCCCATGCGCTCGGCGATGCGCCGGTACTCCGCGGGCACCGCCGAGGTGTGGAACACCTGAGAATGGTTGAACCACACCGCCTCTCCCGTCACCGGATGGGCCTTGACCGCGGGTTGCACGTTGGTGAGCTTGAGGCGGCCATTCGAGCTCCATTCGGCCGTCAAACCATTCTCGCGGCACTTCTCTTCGACGACGGCGCGATCGGTGGTGCGGAACATCTCGTCCCAGCGCTTCAGCTTCCACAAATCGAGCTTCCCGCCGCCCTCGGGGCCATCGTAGTTGCGGATGTTGCGCACGCCGAGCCGCACGAAGCGATCGAGCACCTGGGGATCGAGATCGCGCGCGACCTTGCGGAAATCGACGATGGGCGTCTCGCCGCCGGGGCCCTCGGAGGGGAGGAGGCAGCAGAAGAAGAGGCGCCGCGGAGGGTGCTTGATGAAGCTCATCTCGCAGTGCTCCGGGATGGGGTAGTAATGCGGCAGCTCGCTGGCGGAGAAGACGTAATCGGTGAGGCCGTTGCGCGGCGAGGTGCCGAGATAATCGTTCTTCAGATCCGCATCGACGGCGCGGGCCACGCGCTCGAAGGCGGCGGCGTCCGTGACGTCGAAGCCGCGCGCCAGCAAAGCACCATGCTCGGTGAGCTTGTCGGCGACGAAGGTCTTGTGGTTCGAGAGCCAGGTGGAGAGCGCGCGCTCGCTGGTGTCGCTCCCGGGCTCGATCACGAGCGGGAGGCGGCCCCGACCGAGCGATCCGAGGCGCACACCGGCGGTGACGCCGGGCACGGCCGACGACCACGAGGCGATGCGCTCCGCGAGCCATTCACCGGCGTCCATCGCGATTTCGTGGCCGGCCTCGGGGTGGATCTCGAGCGGCGCGCCGAAGCGCTCGGCGAGGGCGCGCGCGCAGGCCGGATTGGCGAGCGCATCACGCGCGCCGGCGACCACGAACGTGGGCACGTCGATGCGCTCGGGCGCGCGGAAGGAGAACGCGGCGCGGAGCTGGCGCACCACGGTGGTACGGGACACGGGGCTCGTCGCGTAGATGTCGGCCCACTGGCGCGCGATCTCGTCCTGCCCGTCGGGCACGCCCGAAATCACCGAGAGAATGAGCCGCTCGCGCGCCACGCGGTCGCGCGCGAGCATGGCGCGCGAGAAGGTGGCGAACGCGGCGGGGCTCATCCGATCCCACGGCTTGCCGACGTTGGAAGCGGTGGTGTTGGCCAGCACGAGGCGGGCGAAATCCTGGGGATGATCGGCGCACCATTGCATGGCCACCATGCCGCCGAGCGACACGCCGAGGAGGCCCCACGGGCCGGGGTGCGCGGCCTTGAGGGCGAGGAATCGTTCGCGGAGATCGGCTTTGATGTCGCGCATCGTGAGGGGCGACTCGCGCGACGCCTCGGTGCCGGTGCCCGGCAAATCGAGGAGATGCACGCGCGCGCCCGGCCACGCGTCGCGGAAGACTTCGGGGAACGCGCCCCAGTGACGTTGCTCGCGCGAGAGACCTCGGAGGAAGAGCCAGTCCATCGGCGCGGAGATTACCCGAAGCGCCCGCGAAACGCGGCCCCTTCGCAGCGGTCCTGCGGACGGTGGGCCTCGCCCTCCCTGCACCCATGAGCCTCTTGCCGTCCGTGCCTTGGTATGCTGGAGCCATGTCGACGCCCGAGGCCCCCGCAAAGCTGCACTCCGCCGAGTATTTCGGCGAGCAACGCGATTTCTGGTGGAACCAAGACTACGTCGCGCTCCTCGCGCGCCGCTTCGGGCTCGACGGCGTGCGCATGGCGCTCGACGTCGGCTGCGGCGTCGGCCACTGGAGCCGCGTGCTCCTGCCGCACCTGTCGGCCGAGGCGCGCCTCTTCGGCATCGATCGCGAAGAAGCCTGGGTGAAGGAGGCCGCCGCCCGCGCCGCGCAAAAGGGCTACGGCGAGCGCACGAGCTACCGCCTCGGCGAGGCCGAGAAGATCCCTTTCCACGACGACACCTTCGATCTCGTCACCTGCCAGACCGTGCTCATCCACGTGCGCGATCCGCGCGCCGTCATCCGCGAGATGATGCGCGTGACCAAGCCCGGCGGCCTCGTGCTCATGGCCGAGCCCAACAACATGGCCGGCGCCCTGGTCCTCTGGAACACGCAGTTCTCCGCGCCGATCGCCGGCATCCTCGACGCCGTCCGCCTCTACCTGACCTGCACGCGCGGCAAGGAGAGCCTCGGCCTCGGCAACGACTCCATCGGCGAGCTCGTCCCCGGCTACGCCTCCGAGATCGGCCTGACCGACGTTCAGGTCTACTTGAACGATCGCCCCTCCCCGCTCTTCCCCCCTTATGCCGGCCGTGCGCAGGAGGTCCTGCGGCAACAGGTCCTCGATTGGGACGAGCGTGATTTCCTGGTCTGGAGCTACGACGAGACAGCTCGCTACTTCGTGGCCGGCGGCGGCCGTGAAGAGGAATTCGACGCGCTCTGGAAGGCTGCCCGCGCCGCCTCGCGCGAAGCCGCCGCGGCGCTGCGCGAAGGCCGCGCCCACCAAGCCGGTGGGACGATTGGCTATGTGATTGGAGGCCGGAAACCGGCGTAGCGCGCGCGATCGTTGGAGCTCAAACGATTGTCGGCGCCTTCAATCGTTGGAGCTCCAACGATTGGGCAGCTCGGCGCCGCCCGCGATCGTTGGAGCCCGAGCGATTGGTTATTCGACCGTGACCGTCTTGGCCAGGTTGCGCGGCTGGTCGACGTCGTTGCCCTTCAGGTTGGCGACGTAATAGGCGATGAGCTGGAGCGGGAGGACGGTGAGGAGCGGGAGGACGTCGTCGGCCACCTTCGGGAGCCAGACGAAGTGCTGGGCGAGCTCCATCACGGCCTCGTCGCCCTTGGTCGCGATGGCGATGACCTGGCCCTCGCGTGCGCGCACCTCCTGCATGTTGGAGAGCACCTTTTCGTAGTGGTTGTCGTGCGGGGCGATGACCACGACGGGGAGGCTCTCGTCGATGAGGGCGATGGGGCCGTGCTTCATCTCGCCGGCGGCGTAGCCCTCGGCGTGGGCGTAGCTGATCTCCTTGAGCTTGAGCGCGCCCTCGAGCGCGATGGGGAAGCCGAGGCCGCGGCCGAGGAAGAGCACGTCCTTCGCGTGGGTGAGGCGCTTGGCGATCACGTGCACGTAGTCGGCGTCGCCGAGGACCTCGCGCATGTGGCTCGGCGTCTCCCACAGCGACTGCAAGAGCTCCTGCGCCTTGTCCTGCGCGAGGGTGTTGCGGCGGCGGCCGAGGTAGACGCTGAGGAGGATGAGCGCGGCGAGCTGCGCGGTGAAGCACTTGGTGGAGGCGACGCCGATCTCGGGCCCCGCGTGCGTGTAGAGCGCGCCGTCGGCGAGGCGCGGGATGGCGCTGTCGACGACGTTGCAGATGGCGAGGACCTTGGCGCCCGCGGCCTTGGCGGCCTTGACCGCGAAGAGGGTGTCCACCGTCTCGCCGGACTGGCTGATGGCGACCACGAGATCGTCGGGGAAGAAGATGGGATCGCGATACCGCACCTCGCTCGCCAGCTCGACGAAGGCGGGGATCTTGGCGATCTTCTCGACCCAATAACGGCCGGCCATGGCCGCGTGGTTGCTCGTGCCGCAGGCCACGAAGTACACGCGACGCGTCGCCTGCGCGAGCTCGGGCGTGAGGCCGATCTCGGCGCCGTGCACGTCGCCCGCGGCGAGATCGACGCGGCCGCGGAGCGTGGCCTCGACGACGTCGGGCTGCTCGTGGATCTCCTTGAGCATGAAGTGCTTGAAGCCGGCCTTCTCGGCTTGCACCGGGCTCCAGTCGATGTGCTTGACCTTGCGATCGACCTTCTCGCCGCGCACCGTCTCGATGCGGTAGCTCTTGGCCTTGAGCTCGACGACGTCCTCGTCCTCGAGGAACACCATCTTGCGCGTGTGGGCGAGGAGCGCGGGGATGTCGCTGCCGCAGAGCATCTCGTCCTCGCCGATGCCGACGACGAGCGGCGATCCATGGCGCGCGACCACGACGACGTCGGGCTCGTTGCGCGAGAGCACCGCGATGGCGTACGCGCCGACCACGCGCTGGAGGGCGCAGCGCGTGGCCTCGAAGAGGCTCGACGCGCCGTTGTTGAGCTCGCGATGAATGAGGTGGGCGACGATCTCGGTGTCCGTGTCGGAGAGGAACTTGACGCCCTGCCCTTCGAGCTCCTGCCGGACGGCGACGTGGTTCTCGATGATGCCGTTGTGCACGACCGCGATCGGGCCGGCGGAGTGCGGGTGCGCGTTGATCTCGCTGGGCCGACCGTGCGTGGCCCAACGGGTGTGGCCGATGCCGGTGCCGCCGAGGAGCGTGCGCTTCTCGAGCGCGTCGCTGAGCTTCACCAGCTTGCCGAGCGTGCGGACGATCTCGATGCTCTTGCCGTCGTGAAGGGCAATGCCCGCCGAGTCGTAGCCGCGGTATTCGAGCTTGCGTAGGCCGTCGACGATGATGGGGGCCGCGCTCTTCGAACCAACATATCCGACGATCCCGCACATACTCGCTGCCTCGCTTGCTGGGGGACCGCAACTTACCCCGGGGGATGCAAACGGGCGAAGGTTTTGCAGCGGACGGAGAGGGCACCGCGACCGGGACGGAGCACGATCGAGGCCGGCTCGTCCGGCCTGGGGTTTGGGGCCGCTTGCGGCCCCATCGCGATCAAGAGCGGAGCCGTATCGATGCGCGGCGCGCGGCGCGCGACCACACGAGCGCGATCGTCACGGCGACGAGGCCCACCAGCGCGGCGACCGTGAACACCGTGGAGCCGCCGGAGTGCCGGTACAGCGCGCCCCAAGCGAGCATGCCCACGACGGAGCCGATCGCCGACGACGCGGAGAACAAGCCCTGCGCGGTGGCGAGCGCGTGCGCGGGAGCACGTGCCTTGAGGTATGCGAGCGAGGCCACCCACCAGAGCGCGAAGGAGATCGCGTGGAGCGGCTGGAGCACGAGGAGCACGGTGATGGAGCCGACGCGCGCGATGAGCGCCCAACGCAGGGTCGCGCCGAAGATGGCGAACGCGAGGAGCGACGGCGCCGCGAACCGCGCCAGGATCCGCTCCGCGAACGCCATGAGCGCGACCTCGAAGACCACGCCCACGGCCCATGAAATCCCGACGAGATCCGAGCTCGCGCCGAGATCGCGGAGGTGCAGCGAGAAGCAGAGATCGTAGGCGACGTGCGCGCTCTGCGCGAGCAGCGAGACGGCGAGGAAGGCCGAGAAATCCCGCGAGGCGAGGAGCGCGCGCGCCTCGGGGACGACGGGTAGGCGCCGCGTGCCGGGCCGCTGCGGCAACGTCCATGCGGAGAGGAAGGCGATGAAGAGCAGCGCGGAGACCGTGAGCGGAAGCACCGCCGGGCCGCGCGCGCCGAGGATGCGGCCCGTCACCAAGACGGCCGCGAGGAAGCCCATCGATCCCCAGAGGCGGATCCTCCCGTACGTCGTGCCCGCCGCGGGCGCGTGCTCGAGGGCGACGACGTCCGCGAGCATGACCATCGGCGAGCGGAACGCGGCGTAGAAGAAGACCGCGGCGAAGACGACGCCGAAGGAGAGCGACGCGCCCGCCGCGCTCGTGATGCCGAGGCCCGCGAGCGAGAGGCACGCGCCCGCGCACGCGACACGAAGCAGCGATCCACGCAGGCCCAAGGCATCGGCGAGCAAGCCGACCGCCGGTGGACCGAGGACACCGAGCGCGGGCACGAGCGCGGAGACGGCGCCCATCGCGATCCCTTCGATGCCGCGCGCCTCGAGCCACCGCGGAAAGAACGGCGCATACGCCCCGAGCGCGGCGAAAACGGCGAAGTAGTAGAGGCGTAGAGACGATGAACCGCGCGACACGAAGGTGCGGAGTTCATAGTGCGACCGTCGCCGAGCGGGATCCATCGCTTCATCGATCGCTGCGTTTCCGCACGTCCGATGGACCTGGAATCGGAAGGGGCGTCCGTGCGTCTCCCGACGCGTCCTTGCTGGCTGCGCCGGGGATCGAGACAATCCCAAGGCGCAGGAGCGATCGTCCTCACGATGGGTGTCGCATGATCACCGCTCGATCTCTCGTCCTTCTGCTCCTCGCCTCGACCCTCGGCGCCTGCGGTGCTCCGTCGTCACGCGATGATGCGGTGTCCCCGACCACCATTCCCACGCCGCCCACCGCGTCCGCTGCGCCCGCGGCGCTCGATGCCGATCTCGCCGCGTGCCGCGCGCGGGGAGCCGCGATCGCCGCGCTGCCCGCCGAGCCGGGCGCGCCGGCCTTCGACGAGCATCGCGCCGAGTTCCTCGGTCGCGCGCGCGGGGAGCCCATGGTCTTCCTCCGCGAGCCGCGCGCGACACCGGATGAAGCTCTCTCCGCCGCAGCGCTGGCCTCGCGCCGCGCGTCGCTGCGCGCGCAGCCCGGCCTGCGCATCGGCCGCCTCAAGGCCGCGCATCGGCGAGACCCAGCCACGCTGCGCGCGCTCGTGCTGCGCGAGGGCTATGCCTATGCGCCCGATCCACTCGACGCGCTCTCCATCGTCACCGACATCACGCTCGCCGATCTCTTCGCCGAGCCCGAGATCTGGATCCAACGCGGCAGCGACACACGTCGTCTCGCGCGCGAAGCGAAGCGCAACGAAGTGGTCTATCGCTACGTCGACGGGCCGCTCGCGGGGCGCGCGGCGGATCTGCTCTTCGGCGATCGCGTCGCCCTTCGCAGCGAAGATCTGGCCACGCCGCTGCACCGCGATCTCCGCGCCCTCGCCGACGTCGAAGGCTTCGATCGCACCCGCATCACGCGCCGCACCGAGGAGGCTCTGCTCGCCGATCTCCGCTTCGGATCGACTTGGGTCCCGGCCGTCCTCCGATCGCACGGCGCGGCGCTCGAGCTCACCTGCCTCGCCGCCGCGGCTCCCGAGCGCGAGGCCGTGCGCGCCGCGCGCGAAGCGGATGGCCCGCGAAGGCGCGCGCTCCTCGCGCTGCACGACGTGGTGACCGAACAGCTCGTCGAAGGCCTGCGCTTCGATCGCCCCGAAGGCGAGAAGACCGCCGAGCACGACGGCGAGCTGCGCCCCGTGTGGATGAGCGCCTATCTCCGCGGCCAGCAGTCCTTTGCCTACGAAGGCACGACCTATCCGGTCTTCGATGCGGTGGGCCGCGCGCATCCACCGCAGGTCTGCGTCGATTTCGTTTTGGATTCGTTCGAGCGGACTTCAGGCACGTGGTTCTCGCCGCGCGGTGAGAAGCTGGCGCGCGTCCACGGCCGCCTCGATTTCGACGAGGCCGGGATTCGCAACCGGCGCGGCGTCATGGCCTTCGGCGCCTTCGCGGAGACTAAGCCGGAGCTGTTCGAGGTCCGCCGCTTCACCGGCAAAGAGCGCATCGAGTTCCGCGAGCGGTCACGGTACTTCGACTTCCTCACCGATCACGCCGACGAGGTGCGTCCCGGCGACGTCGTGGCCATTCATGGCATGAAGCGCGACAACCGCATTCATCAACATGCCATCTTGGTGGAGTGGGCCGATCCGATCACCGGCTTCCCCCACGGCCTCGCCGATCAGATGAAGCGCCCCCGCCGGCGCACCTGGGAAGGCATCATGGCCGAGGCCCCGCTGCGCAGCCTCTATTACCGGGTCCGCCCGCGCAACACGGTGTTTGCGCAGCTCGATCCGGAATGAAGACGTGACCGACGCGAGGGCCGGCGTCGGTCACATCTCGTTCGAGCGAATGTCAGTCGACGACGAGCTTGACCTCGATGTTGCCGCGGGTGGCGAGCGAATACGGGCAGACTTGGTGCGCGGCGTGGATGAGCTCCTCGACCTGCTCCTTGGTCGGGCCGGTGACGGAGGCGTGCAGCTCCGCGGCGAGGCCGAAGCCGCCGCCCTCGGTGGCGCCGATGGTGACGTGCGCGGTGATGGTGGCCTTCTCGATGGCGAGCTTCTTCTGCCGCGCGACGAGGCGAAGCGCGCTCTCGAAGCACGCCGAGTAGCCTGCGGCGAAGAGCTGCTCCGGGTTGGTGCCGGTGCCGCCCGGGCCGCCCAGCTCCTTGGGCATGCGGAGATCGAGATCGAGGACGCCGTCCGAGGAACGAACGTGGCCGGTGCGGCCGCCTTCGGCCGTTGCAACTGCGGTGTAGAGGGGCTTCATGTTGATCCTTCCTTGCCGTGGGTTTCGGATTCCTGCGTTGCGGAGCCGGCGTCGCCGAGGCGCGCCGCGAGGGCTTGGAGCTCGTCGCGAAGGCGCGCGAGCTCGGTGGTGGCGAGGCCGCATTTGTCGAAGAGCGCGGCCGGCACGCGGAGGGCACGCTGCTTGAGGCGGCGGCCCTGGGACGTGAGCGAGATCTCCACCTGACGCTCGTCATCGGCGCGGCGGGCCCGGGTCAAGAGGCCATGCCCCTCCATGCGGCGGAGCAGCGGCGTGAGCGTGCCGGAGTCGAGGTGAAGGCGCTCGCCCAGCTCCTTCACCGTCAAACCATCGCGCTCCCAGAGGACGAGGAGCACGAGGTATTGCGGGTAGGTGACGCCGAGCCCTTCGAGCAGGGGACGATAGGCCTGCACCATGGCCCGCTCGGCCCGGTAGAGGGCAAAGCAGAGCTGCCGGTCGAGGCGAAGGGCGGCGTCCGCGTCCACGCCGACATGAGTAGTGCGCAATTAGATTGTGCGCAATCTAAAATCGACCGGGCTTGGCGGAGGGCCCTGACTTGACGCCGGACCGGCCTCCGCATGCTCTTCGGGCATGGGGCGCTCCGATGAACCTGCGGGCCCGGCCCGATCGCTCTCTCTTCCTCCGCCCGTCGATCCTGCGGGAACTGCGGGCGCGTCCGGCGAGGGCGAGCGCTACGAGGTGCGGCGCGTGCTCGGCAAGGGCGCGATGGGCGAGGTGCTGCTCTGTCGCGACACGCGCATCGGGCGTGACGTGGCGAAGAAGGTGATGGCCGGCAAGTACCGCGACGACCGGGTCGCGCGGGCGCGCTTTCTCCGCGAGGCGCGGATCCAGGGGCAGCTCGAGCACCCCGCGATCGTGCCCGTCCACGATCTCGATCGCGACGAGCACGGCGCCGAGTACTTCACCATGAAGTGCCTGCGCGGGGAGACGCTCGCGGAGATCGTCCGCGGGCTCGCGGCGGGCGACGCGGCGATGATGGCGAAGTACCCGCTCCGCCGCTTGCTTTCGGCCTTCTCGGCCGCGTGCTTGGCCGTCGACTTCGCTCACGCACGCGGCGTGCTGCACCGCGATCTCAAGCCCGCGAACATCATGCTCGGCGCCTACGGCGAGGTGTACGTGCTCGACTGGGGCATCGCCAAGATCACCGAGCCCACCGGGGCGCCGCTCCCCAAGCTCCCCGGCGGTGACGAAGAGGATCTGCACACGGCCACGGGCAAGGCGCTCGGGACGTGGGGATACATGGCGCCGGAGCAGGCGCGCGGTCGCATCGAAGAGCTGTCGACGCGCACGGACGTGTACGCGCTGGGCGCCATCCTCTTCGAGATCTTGGCGCGCGAGCCGCTCCACAAGAAGGACGTGTGGAACGCGATGCTCATGTCCACCGTCGCGGGCGTCGATGCGCGGGCCTCACGGCGCGCGCCCACGCTGGAGATCCCGCCCGAGCTCGACGCCGTGTGCGTGAAGGCGACCACGCTCCGCGCGGCCGATCGCCACCCCTCCGCGCGCGCCGTGCACGAGGCCGTGGAGCGCTATCTGGAGGGCGATCGCGACGTCGAGCTGCGCCGCCAAGCGGCCGCCGTGCACGCGGAGCGCGCCGAGGAGGCCCGCGCCCGCGCGGCGGCCGGTGGATCCGATGCGGAGGAAGCGGTGCGCACCGCGCTGCAAGAGGTCGGGCGCGCGCTCGCCCTCGATCCCACGAATCGCCGCGCGCTCTCGCTCATCGCGCAGATCCTCACGGCCCCGCAGCGCGCGGTTCCCGCGGCGGTGTCCGCCGATCTCGATGCCCACGTGGCGGCGCGCCATCGCCATCAGCTTCGGTTGGCGTTCGCCACCGACGTGGCCAGCATCACGCTGATGACGCCCATCGTGCTCTGGATGGGCGTGCGCAGCACGGCGCTGCTCGTCTTCTGCGTGGCCCTCACCCTCGCGGCGGCGGCCCTCAAGCTGGTCGCGACCCGCATGGCCGACCTGCGCCGCATTCATGCGGTCGCGTACGCCGGCTACGTGTGCAACATCCTCGCGGTCGTGAGCATCGGTCGGGGATTCGGGCCGCTCCTCTTCACGCCGATGCTCCTCACGGCGTTCACGTTCGCGTACTGCATGACGTACTCGGGTCGCTTCCGCGCGGCCATCATCGCCACGAGCGCGATCGCGCTCCTCGCCTCCGTGGCCGCGGATCTCTTTGGGCTCGTGCCCTCGTCGTATGCCTTTCACGACGGCGCGATGACGATCCTCCCGCGGGGCGTCACGCTCGCCGAAGGGCCGACGCTCGCCGCGCTCTTGGTGGGCAGCACGTTCATGGTGATCATTCCCGGCCTCATGATGAGCCGCATGATGGTGGCCCTGCGCAGGGCGGAGGAACGCACGTTCCTCCAAGCGTGGCACCTGAAACAGCTCCTCCCCGACGAGGCCCGCGCGAAAGGAGCCCTCGGCGAGGCCTGACCATGCGACCATCGAGGCCGTTCGAACCTGGCACACGCTGACGCAGGTCCGTCGGGCTCGAAATCACAAAACGCTTCATTTCGAGGTCTTTCGATGAAGGATCGAAGCTTGCCAAGCGCGCCTCGCATGACGTCGCGATCCCTCTTGCTCGTCCTCTCGGCCACCACGCTCCTCGCGTGTGGTGGAAGCGTCACCCTCACCACGGGCGGCACCACCTCCGGCAGCAGCACCGGCACTTCGGGAGGCGTCGGCGGCGCGGGCGGCGAAGGTGGATTCGGTGGCCAAGGAGGCACGGGCGGTGGAGGGGAGACGTGCGAACGCACGTACGATCGCTTCTCGTTCTCCTTGGTGGATGCCAATGGCACGGCCATCGGCTGCTCCGCTGCAATGCCGGGCGTCATGAACGAGCTGACGATTCAAGGTGTCGTGCTGGAGCGCAGCGACAAGACCCTGACCATCGACACCTGTCCTCCCGACGTCGATTGCGACAGCGACGCCACCTACCATTTGGAGGTCGATTCGCCCGGCTTCTACATGAGCGCGCCCATCGGCAGCTTCATCGAAATCGCGGCCAAAACGGCCTTCGGCTGGGGTTGCACGTCCACGCTCGTGGGCCGCAATCTCCCGGATTGGGACGGTGTCCCGAACCCGGTGAGCACCGAGCCGTGGCTGCATTTCGTCGGCGTCGACGGGCTCTCCCAAGCGCCCGAGGGTCTGCCCTTCTCGGTCTGGACCACGGCGCTCGGTTGCACGCCCACCAGCGAAGGCTGCGGCGGCGGCAACAACCCGGACGATTATCGCTTCGACGTCAAGACGCTCACCACGGATGCCGTGTCCATCCGCCAAGGCGAGACGAAGGACTTCGTGGTGTCGGACGGCAGCCTTACTCAGCCGCTCATGTTCCGCAACCTGCGCAGCTTCGAGACGGGCTACTGCGACGATTACTGGAACTGGGGCTTCTGGGTCCTGCCGCTTCCGCCCCCGAAGTGATCCTCAACCCTGACGCTTGGCTTCGGCCTCCACCTCGGCGGCGATCGCCTCGGCTTCGGCTTCGGCCTCACGCGTGATCTCGTCGGCGGCGGGCGCCGCTTCGGTCTCGATGCGCGCGGGCTTTTGGCTCCCGGCGGCGAGGGCGCGGGCTTCGTTGATGGCGGAGGCGAGGCGGACGGGATCGGGAGAGGCGATGAGCACCTTCTTCGGCTTCGCCTTGCCGTTCTTGCGATACACGATCTCCACGGCCCGGCCGCCGTCGCCCATCATGTTGTAGGCGATGCTCCCGTCGCGGCCGTAGCGGATGCCCCAACCGCCGTAACGCTTCCAATCGTAATCGACCGCGGCGGCGTGCTCGATGTCGCGAATGGCGATCTTCGGGCCGAAGAGGCCGTATTGCACATAAACCTCTTCGCGGGTCACCGTGATGCGGAGCACCGAGAAGAGCAGCCAGGCGATGGGGAGGATCAGGAGCGAAATGGCGGGGCCGATGGCCGCGGTCGGGCCCGACGCGGAGACCGCGGCGATGGCGCTCGCGAGGACGACGGCGAGGGGGAGGAGGAAGAGCAGGTGATAAATGCGCGGCGCCCGGAGCTTGTCGTAATAGAGGGCGCCGCTCGCCATGAACTTCGCCTGATAATCGTCGGCGCCCACGTTCTTCGTTTCGTCCGCCATGGTGCGCCGAGGGTAACCACGGCGGGTCCCGCCGCCACGCAAACCGTGCGCGAATCCAGGGGCGGCTTGCGACGCCGCGCCGTTCGCGGTAGCTCGCACGTCGCATCACCGCGGCTCGCATCTGGGTCGCTCCCCGCTGCACGTGCTCGCGCGTCGGCCCGTCGGCCGGCATGCCCCCGGAGGTCGTCATGACGTTGCCTGCTCCCATCTACATCGTCGGCGCTGCCCGCACGCCGATCGGCGCGTTCCTCGGTTCGCTGTCCTCGCTCGCCGCGCCCCGCCTCGGCGCCATCGCCATCGAGGCCGCGCTCGCCAAGGCGAAGCTCGCCCCCGAGCAGGTGGGCGAAGTCTTCATGGGCAACGTGCTCACCGCCGGCATCGGCCAGGCCCCCGCGCGCCAGGCCGCCATCTACGCGAAGATCCCCAACACCGTCCCCGCCACCACCGTCGGCAAGGTCTGTGGATCGGGCATGCAGGCCGTGATCTTCGGCGCCAAGACGATCGCGCTCGGCGACGCCGAGATCGTGGTCGCGGGCGGCATGGAGTCGATGTCCAACGTGCCGTACCTCATGCCCGCCGCGCGCAGCGGCGCGCGCATGGGCAACACCACGATGATCGACGGGATGATCCACGACGGCCTGTGGGACCCGTACGGCAACGTGCACATGGGCAACTGCGGCGAGCTCTGCGCCAAGGAGTACAAGTTCTCCCGCGAGGCCCAGGACGAGTTCGCCAAGGAGAGCTTCCGCCGCGCGCTCGCCGCGCAGAAGGAGGGCCTCTTCACCGCGGAGATCGCGCCCGTGAGCGTGCCGCAGAAGAAGGGTGACGCGCTCCTCGTGAAGGACGACGAGGGCCCGCCCAACGGCAAGCCCGAGAAGTTCGCGAGCCTCAAGCCCGCGTTCGTGAAGGACGGCACCATCACCGCCGCCAACGCCTCTTCGATCAACGACGGCGCCAGCGCCCTCGTGCTCGCCAGCGAGAAGGCCGTGAAGGAGCACAACCTCGAGCCGATCGCGCGCATCGTCGGCTACGGCGGCGCGGCCAAGGCGCCGGAGTGGTTCACCACCGCGCCCGCCGACGCCATCCAGACCACGCTGAAGAAGCTGAACCTCAACAAGGATCAGATCGATCTCTGGGAGATCAACGAGGCGTTCGCCGTCGTGACGATGGCGGTGAACCAGATCATCGGCATCGATCCGCAGAAGGTGAACGTGCGCGGCGGCGCCGTCGCCCTCGGCCACCCCATCGGCGCCACCGGCGCGCGCATGCTCACGACGCTCGTGCACGCGATGAAGGATCGCAACCAGAAGCGCGGCCTGGCCACGCTCTGCATCGGTGGCGGCGAAGGCCTCGCCGTCGTCGTGGAGCGCTGAGCCCGAGCCATGGCTCGCCCTCGGCACGTTGCGCGCGGGGTGGATCTCTTCCCCGCGCGCACGCCGACCCTCCCTCCCGCCACGCACACGAACAGCTACGCGCTCGGCGACCGCGAGCTCCTCTTGGTCGAGCCCGCGACGCCCTACGACGACGAGCGCCACCCTTGGCTCGAATGGGCGCGGAGCCTCGAATCCCAGGGCCGCCGCCTGACTGCCATTCTGCTCACCCACCATCACGCCGATCACGTGGGCGGCGCTGAATTCTTCTCCCGCGAGCTCGGATTGCCCCTCTGGGCCCACGAGGCGACGGCGGCGCTGCTGCCCGATTTGCCGATCGATCGGCGCCTCGAAGACGGCGAAGCGATCACGCTCGCCGGCGACGTGCCCTCGCGCTGGCACGTGCTGCACACGCCGGGACACGCGCCCGGTCACGTGTGCTTGCACGAGCCGGAGGCGAAGACGGTGATCGTCGGTGACATGGTGGCGAGCGTGGGCACCATCCTGATCCCGCCGGACAACGGCGACATGGCCGAATACCTGCGCCAGCTCGAACGGCTCGCGGCGCTCGACGCCGAGGTGGCTTTGCCGGCGCACGGAGATCCCATCGAGAAGGCGACGAGCGGCCACTCGCCGAGTGAGCTGTTCCGTTACTACGTCTCTCATCGCCTCAAGCGCGAAGCCAAGGTGCTCGACGCCTTGAATCAAGCCCCGGCCGAAGGCCTCCGCCTGGAAGCGCTCGTGCCTTTGGCCTACGCGGACACCCCCGTGGTGATGTGGCCGGTGGCGCAGATGAGCTTGGAAGCACACTTGATCAAGCTGCTCCACGAAGGGCGCGCCAAGCGCGCGGGCGAGGGCTGGAGCCGCGCGACGCCGCACGAGAATGGTTGAGCTCGCCGCGCCGATCGGCGCGGCGTGAGCGACTGGACATCTCGCCGAACCCCACCAATGCTCGTCCACCATCGAGGTTGGGAGGCTCGGCGCTCATGTACACGACCGAACAGGTGGTGTTCACCTTCGCGTGGCTCGCCTACCGCGGTGGGTCGCTCCCCTTCACGCCCACGCGCAATGCGCCGCTCGTGCTGAACAAGCTGAGGAAGGAGATCCGCGCGCTGCCCCCGCTCGGCGACGCCTGGGAGATCGCGTGGGGCCCGGTGCTGCATCGATCTCCCTTCGTGTGGTTCGACGACGGCATGATGGTCGTCGTGCGGGAGAAGGCCGATCCGGCGCGCCTCGTCATCGCGATTCGCGGGACCAACCCAGCATCGGTGTCGACATGGCTCTTCCAAAACTTCATGGTGGGCGACACCGTGCGCTGGCCTTTCGGCGACGCGGCGAGCACACCGAACCTCGAGCTCGCCTTGGGCACGTATCAAGGCCTCACCACCTTGCTCGATCTCGCGCCGTCGCCGGAGCTGCCGGGGAATGGCACGCGGCTCCTCGATTTCCTGCGGCGCGAGGTCGAGACCCGCGGCGGGCTCGACATCACGGTGACGGGGCACAGCTTGGGGGGCGTGCTCGCCTCCACGCTGTCGCTTTCGCTCGCCGATTTGCAGGCGAAGGGCGCGAGCGTCGGCGCCGCTTGGGATCCGGAGGAGCGCTCCCGGCTCACGACCTATTCGTTCGCAGCGCCGACCGCGGGCAACCGTGATTTCGCGGCGTACACCGACGCGCGCATCGGGGGCACGCTCCACCGCATCTGGAACACCCTCGATATCGTGCCTCACGCTTGGGATTCGGAGATGCTCGCCGCCATCCCGATCCTCTATGCGGACTTCGCGATCCCCGATCCGCTCATCGAAGGAGCCCGGCGCCTCGCGACGATCGCCGTCGAACCGATCGGCTATCGACATCCCCTGAGCGGGGACGAGCCTTTCACGGCCCCAGCCGCGAAGACGGTGCCCGTCTACGGGGCCCACGCGATCCACCACCACGGACAAGCGTATCTCGACTTCATGAAGCTCGCAGACATCCTGTCCGTGCCCGAGATCGTCTTTGCGCTCCAGCCTCCACAGGCGGCTTGAGCGCTCTTTCACGACGGCTCGAGACGCTCAGTTCACCGGCCCGAGCGGCGTCGATTTGCTGACCTCGACCACGTGGACCAGCGTCATGTCGACGGCGCCTTGCGGGCCGCCGAAGAGGTATTCGTTGGCGGCGCCGGAGAGGTCGAGGATGGCGTGGCTCACGCTCTTTTCGACCTTGCAGCCGGGGCCGTAGTCGAGCGCCACCACGATGACGGCTTTGCCATTCTGCGGGTTTTCCACGCGGAGGCGGGCCAGGCAGCCGAAGCGGGCGCCGTCGGCCGCATACCAATTCACCGTCTCTTCGCAGGTCGGGCCATCCATGCCGGCGCAGAGGCCGTCGCTCTGGGCTTTGCCGAGGCACGCGGGGATGCAGTTGTCGCCGGGATCGGTGTGGGTGTCGCCGTCCGTGTCGACCCAACAGCCGAATTCGGTGGCGTAGTAATCGCCGTCTTCGATCTTCTCGGTGCCGTAGCTGCCCTCGCAGGACCAGGTGTTGGTGGTGCCCATGCAGACGTCGTCTTCGCCGACGGGCTTGATCAAGCATCCTCGATCACACGTCTCGTAGGTGAGCGAGCCTTCGATGCATTTGCCGCGGCCGGTGCCGTCGGGAGAGCAGTTGAAGAACTTCTTTCCCTCGTAGGCTCCGCACGGAACACCGCCGCCCGTGCCGGCGCCACCGCTGCCGGTGCTCGTGCTTCCGCTGGTGCTCGCGCTCGTGGTCGGAGCGCCGCCGCTGCCTGAGGCGGAGCTGCTCGTGGAGGACGTGGACGCGCCGCCGCTGCCACCGCTCCCGCCCGTGCCGGCGGTGTTGCTGCTGCTACAACCAATGACGAGAAAGAGCGCGGAGGCCGAGAGCGCGAGAACGATGCTCCTGGAGCGGGCGTGCATCGCGCCACCATAGAGCCTCTCCCAGGAGACCTCCACGTCGCCGGATCGCAGGGCGACCGTCACCGGCGCGCGAGCCCACGGTTGACGAGCGCCGCGCTCTCGTGTCACGCACGAGGGCATGAGCATCGCGCCCGTCGCTGCGCTCGCCGCCGCATCCGTGGTCGCGGGCCTCGTCAATGCAGTCGCGGGCGGCGGCTCGCTGGTGTCGTTTCCGGCGGCGGTGGCGTTTGGCCTTCCGTCGCTGATCGCCAATGCCACCAACGCCGTGGCCCTCACACCGGGGTCCATTGCCTCGGCGTATGCCTATCGGCGCGAGCTCGCGCGGGATCGGGCCGCGCTCGAGGTGCTTTTGCCGCCCGCGCTCGCGGGCGGGCTCGTGGGGTCGATTCTGCTCTTGGTGACACCGCAAAAGGTGTTCGACACCATCGTTCCTTTGCTCGTGCTCTTCGCCACGGCGCTCCTCTTCCGCCAGAACCTGCGCCGCAAACAGGAGGCGCCCGAAGGCGCGGCGTGGGTGCTGCCGCAGAGCAATCGCGTGACGATGCTCCTCCAGTTCTTGGTGGGCGTGTACGGCGGTTATTTCGGGGCCGGGATGGGGATCATGATGCTGGCCATTCTGGGCCGGCTCGGCGGGGTGGACATTCACGGCATGAACGGCGTGAAGAGCGTCCTGGCGGCGGCCATCAATGCCATTGCCGCGGTGGCCTTCATCGTCGCGGGCGCGGTGGATTATCGCGTCGCCGGCATCATGGCGGCCGGCGCCATCGTCGGTGGTTTCGCGGGAGCGGCCATGGCCCGCAAGGTGAAGCCGGTCGTCGTGCGCTGGATGGTGGTGGCCATCGGCGTGGTGCTCACCGGCGTGCTCGGGTATCGGCGGTTCTTGGGTGGATGAGCGGTGTCGCGGTGATTGGATATCACCGCGATGGGTCGTCACCGCGAGCCTGCCTGTGGGGGCGAGCGGATACCGCTACTTCGCGCTGGCGGAGCAGGCCGGGCAGGCCGACTTCACGCGGGCGCTGGCGCCGCGCACGCGGCCGCGCGCGTCCTCGCAGCGACCGTCGCTCTCGCCGGCGAGCTTGCAGAGATGCTCGGCGGCGGTGAGCATCGAGGCCAGGGCGCGGCAAGCGGTGGCGCAGGTGCCCGTGTCGGCGGTGGAGAGCCTGCCCTCTCCTCTGTTGAAATCGTCTTTGGCAGGGGGCTTGTCCGCCGGCTTTTCCTCCGCCCCCTTCTTGTGCGGCGAGGGACGGCTCGCGGCGGGGAAGAGCCGATCGATCTCCTCCTCCAGCTTGGCGATGGTCAGCATCTCGCCGTCGACGGGGCCCGCTGGGCCTTTGGCGCCGGGCTCGAAGGTGCGCGGCCCCTCGGGCGTCGCCGGCGCCGCATACGGCGCCGGTGTCATCGCCGGCGGCGGCGCTTCGGCGCAGGCGGGAAGGAGAATCGCGAGCACGATCGGGGCAGCGCGGCGGAGGCTCATGTCACCTCGCAATGTAGACCCCTTCGGTGGGGCGCGGCGATGAATCGTCGGAAGGCCGCCTCACCAGGGGACGGCGGCCTTCACTTGCCCGACGCTTCGCGCTTCGTCTCGAGCTCTTCCCAGCGGGCGAGCAACTTGGCCGCTTCGGCCTTGGCCTTCTCGAGCTTCGCGGTCAGGCCGGCCACTTCGCTGCCGCGCGTGGCGTAGAGCGTGGGATCGGCGAGCTGGGTCTCCAGATCGAGGACGGCCTTGTCGGCGGCTTCGATCTTGTCGGGGAGCGCGTCGAGCTCCTTTTGCTCGGCGTAGGTGAGCTTGGCCTTCGCAGCCTCTTTGGGCTTCTCCCGCTCCTTCGGCGGCGGAGGCGCCGCAGCGCGCGTGGCCTCGACCTTCTCTTCGTCGGCGCGCGCCTTTTGGCTGCGGAAATCATCGTAGTTGCCCGCATAACGGACCACGTCGGCGCCGCCCTGGAAGGCGAGAATGGATGTGGCGATGCGGTTCAGGAAATAACGATCGTGGGTGACGGTGATGGCGCAGCCCTCGAAATCGATGAGGAGCTGCTCCAGGGCGCCGAGGGTGGCGACGTCGAGATCGTTGGTGGGCTCGTCGAGGATGACGAGGTTCGCGCCGCGCGAGAGGATCTTGGCGAGGGCCACGCGCGCGCGCTCACCGCCGGAGAGGGAGCCGACCGGCTGGCGCTGCTTGTACGAGTCGAAGAGGAAGCGCTCCAGATACCCGCGCACGTCGAAGGATTGGCCGCCGACCTCGATGCGGGAGTTGTCGCCGGCCACGTTGTCGAAGATCGATTTGGCGTCGTCGAGCTGGGCGCGGTGCTGGTCGAAATAAGCCACCTTGGTGTTCTTGCCCATCACCACTTCGCCCTTCGTCGGGGCGAGCTCGCCGAGGATGGCTTTGAGCAAGGTGGTTTTGCCGGTGCCATTCCGGCCCACGATGCCGAGGCGCTCGCCGGAGGTGAGGATGAAGTCGAGATCCTTCACCAGGGTGAGATCGCCGATTTGGAGGGTGAGCTTCTTCAGCTCCAGAATGGTTTTGCCCGCGCGCATGCTGTCGAGCGCGAGCTGCGTCGCCTTCTCCTGCTTGGGCGGAGGCGCGGCCTTGGCGGCCTCGGCCCGGTCGATGCGGGCCTTTTGCTTGGTGGTGCGGGCCTTGGGCTGGCGGCGGAGCCACTCCAGCTCGCGCCGGAGGAAGTTTTGCCGGTTGGCCTCGGTGCGGGCCTCGAAGGCGAGGCGCTCGGCCTTGGCTTCGAGGTAATCCTCGTAACCGCCTTCGTAGCTGTAGACGACGCCCTGATCGATCTCGAGGGTCCGCTCGGCGACGCGATCGAGGAGATAGCGATCGTGGGTGATGAGGAGGAGCGCGCCTTTGTATTCGTCGAGGAGATAGCCTTCGAGCCATTCCACGGTCTCGACGTCGAGATGGTTCGAGGGCTCGTCGAGAATCGCGAGCGCGGGGCGCGCCACGAGGATGCGCGCGAGCGCGGTGCGGCGGCGCTCACCACCGGAGAGCGTGCCGACGGGCTGATCGGGGCGGAGCACGCCGACGTGACCCATGATGGCCGCAACCTGATGATCCATGTCCCAACCGCCGAGGCGCTCGACGTCGGCGGCGGCCTGCTCCTGCTCGGCGACGAGCGCGGCCATGTCGCCGTGCCCCTTCGCGAGCGCGGTGCTCGCCCGCTCGTGACGCGCCTTGGCCTCGGACCACGCGAGGAGGCCACCCTCGACGATCTGGCGCGGCGTGAGCGTGGCCTCGAACGTCGGATCCTGCTCGAGATAGAGGATCTCCGCGCCCCGGCGACGCGCGATGGTGCCCGCGTCCTGCGTCTCGACGCCGCCGAGGATGCGCGCGAGCGTGCTCTTGCCGGAGCCGTTGATGCCGACGAGGCCGACGCGCTCGCCGGTGTGGATCGAGAGGGTCGCGCCGGCGAGGATGCGCTGGAGACCGAAGGATTTGTGGAGATCGGTGGCGGTGAGGATGGGCACGGCGCGGCGAGCTTAGCGGAAGTCGCCGGCAACGGAAGCGCGCGGTGGGTGTGAACGGGCCGAAGGGTCGGGAGGGCGCGTCGCCACGGACCACGCACCCGCGCCAATGCCATGAAGCTCGCCGAAGCCTTGATGGAGCGAAAGAGCATCAAGACCCGTATGGAGGAGATCAAACAGCGCATCTATCGCAATGCGCTGGTGCAGGACGGCGAGGCGCCGAGCGAGGCCCCGGAGGCGCTGTTCGCGGAGCTCGAGCGCGAGGTCGCCCGCTTCGTCGCGCTGGTCCCGAAGATCGCGGCCACCAACGACGCCGCCCGCCTCGCCGATGGGACCGCGCTCGGCGCGGCCATCGTGGAGAAGGACATGCTCCATTATCTCCATTTCGTGCACGTGAATTTCGCCGACAAGGCGACGCCCGCCGCCGATCGCTACAGCCGGCGGGAAATCAAGACACTGCCGGCCATGCCCATCGCCGAGGTCCGGCGCCGCGCCGACGCGATCGCGAAGCGGGCTCGGCTCCTCGAGGTGGAGATCCAGGCGACCAACTGGGCCGTGGACTTGATCGAATGAAAGGATGGTGAGGGGATCTGCGGGGCGGCGCGTGTGGGAATGGTCAGCTCTGCCAAGAGCCTAAACTGCGGCACCTCCACCCCGGCACCGCCGATGCTCGGGGACAACAGGCATCGTGCATGCTCGAGGCCACCACAAAAGAAAAGACGGGAGCGCCCGCGCGTGGCCGCACACGTACACGACTCTTCTGGTCACGATTCAATACCGGGCCATCGCACCGCCGCCCCGCAGATCCCCTCACCCCGAAGGCCGTGAACAGGCCGGCATGAACACATGATATCTGTCCGCCCGAGACTCCGCCCGAGGCCGCTCGGAAGCTACGTTGGACGTGGCTCCCATGCGGGGGCCGGCGGGGGGCACGGATGGATGGATCAGATACGCCCGGTGACGGCGGCGGCGACGACGCACGCCCGGCGAACGGCAGTCCGGCCGGCGGTGCATATGCGCTGCGCGCCATCGAGTTCTCATCGAGTCATCACCTCCTCAAGGCCTGCGACGACGACGTAGGTTGGAGGAACGGAGGGGAGAGCTGTCCTGCTCCGGAGTGGACACCGAATCGGCAACTGCCGATCTCGGTGAGCATGGGGCAAAACATCTGGATCGCCCTCACGATCGAGGCCGCCCCGAACGGGGGCTCGGTCGACGTGCGCGGCGTGGGGCCGGGGGCGCTGCGCTTCGGGCGCGACGACATTCCCATCACCGGCCGGTTCACCCGGGTGTCGCTCGTCTCTTCGCGGGCCACGCCGCTCGCGATCGGCAAGGTGTCACTCCAGATCGATTGGACCGCGAACGGCGGCGACGCCCTGTATCCGGGCCGCTCCGAGAACATCGCCTATGTGACGATGGGCCGGCCGCGGGAGGATCAACAGAACATCTGGCAAGAAGATGGAGTGACCCTGAAGCGGATGGACCGCGCCGTCTCCTGGGTTGCGCCGATGCGCACGCTCCATCCGCACTCCATCGTACGCGGGCTGATGCGGAAGTTCCCGTATTACTCGCTCAAACCGAGCCCCAAGGTGCCTCGGCAATTCCACCACCCGACGTTCTTCAATCGCCTGGGCGGCGCTTGGCCGATGAGCGATTACGTCGAAGAAGCCGGCGAGTGTCAGGCCATCGTGCGGCTGGTGCGCGGGGTCTTGCGGCAGCTCGGGGTGCCGGGCGAGGCGCGCGCGCTGCTCGTGTGGGCCGAGCCCGGGGTCGCCAATGGGCAGCAGGCCGTCTCGGCCTATTGGGACGACGATCCCTCGGCCGGCCTCTCGACCACGATGATCGTGGACGGGCGAAGATGGTTGGCGGCGCTGTCCGACGGGCCGGTGGAGGTTGGAGCCGAATACCCGGCGTCCCACACCATCGTGAATGGCAAACCGAGCCCGGGGATGAACCGTTACGAGGCTTGCCTCGAGTTCACCCACAACGGGGAGACTCGATATTACGGCGGCGGCGCCGGCGTTTACCGCACCAAGGAAGAGGTGCTGCGCGCCTTCTGGGGGCTCGTCTGGGTGAGCTGGGCGCCGAACGACGGCTTCCGGGTCGAAGACATCGTGACGCGGTATTGAGGAGGGGAGATTGAACACCGAGGAACCGATCCGGTGCGAGGCCGGAACGAGGC
The DNA here is from genome assembly GCA_001931535.1 of Minicystis rosea. GTDB lineage: Bacteria > Myxococcota_A > Polyangia > Polyangiales > Polyangiaceae > Minicystis > Minicystis rosea. The sequence continues at coordinate 11,274,311 of CP016211.1, read as the reverse complement.
TCGCCGCGTGGCTCGCGGCGGTGGACGCGGTGACGCCGAACCAGTGGGCAAGCCTCCCCGATCTCGGGGAGCTGCCACCCCACGTGCTCGCCGACTCCGTGTATTGGTGCGATCACGTGCTCTTGCCCGACGTGAATCCGCACGACGTCGCGGGCGCGGTGCACGCGGTGCGCTGTGGGGATGGGGCGTCGCTCGATCTGATTCGCCACGTGTACACGGCGAAGGGGCTCGATCTCGACCTCGTCGAGGGCCGCAATTTCGTGCTCGTGCGGGTGGGCCGCCGGAGCCTCGATCTCCTGGCCCTCCCCGAAGACGAGCGGGCCGACGCGGTGGCGCGCGTGACGGAGGCGATCTTCCGCGAGCCGCTCTCGTTCAACCATTGTGAGCCGCTCGCCAATCAAGCGTCGTTCTGCAGCAACAAGGAGATCGATCCGCGGGTGCTCGCCTCCTGGACGCAGCGGGCCGAGGGCGGCGTCCGCAGCGGCGAGCTGTGGTTCATCGCCTACAAGCGGGTCTCGCAGATCGTCGGGTTCGCCAACGCGACGCAATGGTTCAGCGACGAATCGTGCCTGAAGGTGGGCGGCAAGCGGCGCGGGCAGCGCTGCCGCATCAAGCGCTGAGGAGCGAGGGAAAGACCGACACGAGGCTCAAGGACGCGGCCAGGTCCAAGGATCGGATTCGAAGGCGAGCGTAGAGAGGGGTTGAACGGGGCCGCCGGCGGCGACGTAGCGCAGAATGTCGCGCGCGTCGTCGCCGCGGAGCGGGTAGTAATCGAGATCTGCGAAGGTCACCCATACGGCACCCAACGAGTGCTCGTTGGGTACGGTGCGGGGCGGGCGATCGTCCACCGGAGAGGCGGTGAAGACCACGCGGACTCGCATGGCCCCATCCGGCGAGGGCGTGTGCTCGACGCGGAGGATGCCGTCGAGGCGCACGGGGACGCCGCTCTCTTCGAGGGTTTCGCGCAGAGCTCCATCGAAGAGGCTCTCCCCGGGTTCGACGCGGCCGGCGGGGAGATAGAAGCGCTGGCCGTGCTTGCGCTCGTGCACGAGGAGGAAGCGATCGCCGCGACGCACGACGACGACGGCGATGAACCACGTGGGAATGGGAGCCGACATGGATTGAGCCGCAGCTTAGCGGATTCGGCGTGTGAAGCGCGCGTGTCCGTACGGCTTCGCGGCCGCCTTCGCGCGGCGCGCTCTGCTAACGTGATCGCATGGCAACGAAGACCAGCGTCAATGGCAACCAGGTCATCATCGACGGCAGCGTGTACCTGGTGACGCCGGCGGGCACGGCACGGTACGCCGTGGCTTCGGATTTCGGCGATCAGCTCGGCTATTTCATGGTGAAGGGCAAGGCCGTGAGCGCGGACGACTTCGGCGTCGAGAGCGCGCATCCGGTGCTGCAGATCGGCAAGCTCTGGGTGGCCGCGAACACCGCCAAGAGCGACGAGAAGAGCGCCGGCCCGGCGACGCGCGGCATCTGCCGCATCGCCACCCACGAGAAGCCGAGCGACGCCGACGCCGAGAAGGCGCGCGCCTACCGCGCCTGGATGAAGAAGCAACCGGGCTGCAAGGCCAGCTATTACGTGCTCGATCCGGCCACGGGCAAAGCGCTCTCGATCAGCATTTGGGAGAACCGCGAGCAGCTCGCGGCCATCAAGGACATGACGCCGCCCGACGGCGCCGCGGCGCTGAAATCGACGAGCGTGGAGGTGTATCCGATGGTCGAGGAGCCTTGATGCGCAATGAGGCTCACTGCACGGCCAAGACCTCGATGACGGCGGCCGTTTTGGCGGGAGCCTTCTTGGCAGGGACGAGCCGGCCCGGGCCGATGTCGAAGCGGGACTCCACACCATCGATGAGCTTCTTCGTGGCCGCCGCGTCGACGGCGCCGGCCTTCACCACGGCGACGCGCAGCGCGGAGCGCTCGAAGACGTCGGCGAAGAGGGCCGTGGTGCTCTGAAGCGCGGCCTCGTCGAGCTTGCCTTCGGGCGTTCGGAGGGTGATCAAGGTCTTCGCTTTGTCGCTGCTGTCGGGCGGGCTCTTCGTTACGGGCTTCGGCGACGAAGGGGTGTTGTGGGCGAGCGCGGTGACGATGGTGTCGCTCACCGGCGCGGCCTCGGGCGCCGGGGTCGCGAGCACGCCGGCCGCGCGGAAGATGCGGAAGCTCTCTTGGAACAGCGCTTCGAGCGAGAGCGCGCGGCGGCCCGACAAACCGAAGAGGCGCGCGTTGTCGACGAGCGATGCGGGTGCCGTGTCGCCGAGGAGCTTGAGCAATTGAATGGGCTCGGGGGCGCCCGGCGCATTGGCGATCTGACGGGCGGCCGTGGGCGGATCGTCGGCGAGCTTCTTCGCAGACTCGAGCCACACGCGCGCCCACGCGGTGAGCGCGGTCTTGTGCTTCTCCACGAGGCCGTGCTGCGCGACGGCGACGAAGGGGACGAGGCGCGACGCGTCCGCCGTGGTGAGCAGGATGTTGCGGCGGGCCGCGTCGGCGGGCGCGAGATCGCGATCGATGGCGGCGAGCTGTGCCTCTTCGGGCTTGGCGCCGGGCGCGACGAGGTGCGCCGCGCTCGGTGGGACACCGTTCGCGTCGAGCGCGAAGAGACCGAGGAAGGTCGCGGGCTCGGAGGCGGCGCCGATCATCGTCACGCCCTTCTTCACGTCGTAATCGGGGCCGGGGAACGTGTCTTTGGCGGAGACGATGGCCTCGCGACCGCGCGAGAAACCGACGACGAAGAAGGCTTCGGGCGTGAGCGCGCGAATCTGCTCGTAGGCTGCGACGAACGAGCTCACGGGCAGCACGGCGACGTCGGCGCCATCCTTGTCGGCGCCGCCGCGGGCGAGCGCGCTCTCGATGGCATTGAGCGACGTCGCCGTGCTCACGCGAACATCGAGGCCGGCCGCGGTGAAATCGTTGCTCGGGGCGCCGTCGAGCCCGCCGTTGGCGAGGATGGCGGGCGCCGCGAGATCCCAGCCGAGCGCGACCACGCGGAGCGGCCGATCGAAGAGCTTGCTCGGGCCTGCATCCGCCGGAGGCGCGCTCGCCGAGGCCGAAGGAAGCGCGCTCGCCGAAGCGATCGGCGGCGCGCTCGCCGAGGCCGAAGGGGCCGCGCTCGCCGACGCGAGGGCCGGCACAGGCGCGGTGTGGATCGGCCTTTCATGCGAGAAATAAAGGGCGCCGTAGCCGACGAAGAGGACGAGCAGAAGTCCGAAGACGATGTTGACGCGCACGCGAAGCTCCTACCAATGGCTCGGCGCCGAGCCGTCGCCGAGCTTGCGACGCCCCGGATAGCTGGGCCGGATGAGCTTCTTCAGCTCGTTCACGGGGACGGCGAGGTTGAGGTTCTGCGCGCGGCCGGCGCCGGTGACGGTGGCCGTGGTGATGCCCACGACCTCGCCACGCATGTTGAAGAGCGGACCACCGGAGTTGCCCGGCGAGATGGGCGCGGAGAACTGGATCCACGCGCGATCGTTGAACATGCGACGCGAGGAGATGAGGCCGTCGGTGAGCGTGTGCTCCATGCCGAGCGGGTTGCCGATGGAGACGGCGTGCTCGCCCACGACCACCGCTTCGGAGTCGCCGAGCACGAGCGGATCGACCTCGACGCGCGCGCCGCCGTCGATGGGCGCGGCGAGGTTCACCTTGAGCAGCGCGAGGTCGACGGCGCTCGCGTCGTCGAGGATCTCGACGTCCTCGAACATGGCCCCGCTCTGGAACTTGATGCGCACGCGCGCGGCGCCCTCGATGACGTGATGGTTGGTGGCGATGGTGCCGTCCTTGTCGACGAGGAAGCCCGTGCCGCCGCCCTCGCTGCCCTTTTGGAAGGTGAAGATGGTGACCACCGACGGGCCGGCCTCTTTGAAGAGCTCGGCGGGCGTCTTCTCGTTCTTCGGTGACGGCGCGGCATCGGCGGCGCCGGCGTCGGCGATCGCGGAAGGCACCGCGCTCGCCGACGCGGACACCATCGGTGCGGAAGCGCTCGCGCTCGCGGCGGCGGATCCGCTCGCGAGGGGCGCGCTGCTCGCAGCCGCGGAGCTGCTCGCGGGCACGCTCGGCAGCGGCGCGGGGACGACCTTCACGCCCGCGAGCACGTACGCGACGCTGCTCCAGAGATCGTGGCCGCCGGCGCGGAGGCGATCGCCTTCACGCGCGAGGAGCGGACCCATGGTGCCGTGCGCGAGGCCGGAGCCGAGGAAGACGACGAACGTCCACGAGACCGCACACACGTCGCTGACGAGGCCGCGGGCGCGCGTGGGATCGTCCTTGGGGAGGAGGCGATCGGCGATGAAGAGCGGGGCGGCCAACATCACCAGCGTGGCGCCCACGCCGCGGGCCCAACCATTTTCGGTGAGGGCCCCGATGAGGGCCATGCCCACGAGGATCGCCGACGGCAGGCCGGCGACGAAGGCCGCGAGCTTGAGCACGCGATAGGCATTGAGCACACCCCGGCTCGGACGCGCGGGCAGGCGCGGCGCGGAGGGCGGCATTGCGGACTTGGGTTTGGCCATGACGAAGCGCTCCCGCGCGGAGACGCGGGCGATGGGAGCGCGGGGCGCGAAGGCCGTCAAGAAGGCCGAGAGATGGCTGCGACTTGCCCCGGCGCGTGGTGAAATCTAGAAGGGAACATCGCCGTGACCGAGGACGACAACACGAAGAAGGACGCCGAAACGCTGCTCGAAGCCAAGCTCGACAGCCTGCCCAAGGCGTCCGGCTGCTACCTCTTCAAGGACGGGGAAGGCACGGTCGTCTACGTCGGCAAGGCGAAGAGCCTGCGTTCGCGGGTGAAGAGCTACTTCCAGGATTCGGGGAGCGACTCGCGTTACTTCATCCCGATCCTGCGCCGCATCGTGCGCGACCTCGAGACGGTGGTGACCGCGACCGAGAAGGAAGCGGCCGTCCTCGAGAACGATCTCATCAAGCAGCACAAACCGCGCTTCAACGTGAAGCTGCGGGACGACAAGGATTTCCTCTGCCTCCGGCTCGACACGCAGAAGGAGTGGCCTCGCCTCGAGACGGTGCGGCGCCCTTCACCGGACGGCGCCAAGTACTTCGGGCCGTACCACTCGGCGACGGCGGCGCGGCGCACGTTGCACCTCGTCAACAAGCACTTCCAGCTCCGCACCTGCTCGGACGCGGAGCTCGCCTCGCGGCGGCGGCCCTGCTTGCAATATCAAATCAAGCGCTGCCCCGCGCCCTGCGTGATGGACGTCGACAAGGATTGGTACGCCGAGCAGACGCGGAGCGTGGCCTTGTTCCTCGAAGGCCGGCACGACGAGCTGACGGGCGAGCTCACGACGCGCATGAAGGAGGCGTCGCGGACGATGGAGTTCGAGCTCGCGGCCATCTACCGCGACCAGCTCCGCGCGGTGGACGCCGTGCGCGAAACGCAGCGCGTGGTGGCCGTGAAGGACGTCGATCAAGACATCATCGGCCTCTACCGCGAGGGCAGCCTCGTCGAGGTGCTGGTGCTCCAGGTGCGCGCCGGACACGTGAACGACACGCTCTCGTTCTCGCTCCGCGGCGTGGAGATGCCGGATGAAGAGGTGCTCTCCGGCTTCCTCACGCAGTACTACGGCGAGGCGGCGCAGGCGGCGTCGTTGATCCCGGACGAGATCCTCCTGCCGCTCTTGCCCGACGGTGTCGAAGGCGTGAGCGAGTGGCTCACGGATCGCCGCGGAAAGAAGGTCGCGCTGCTCGTGCCGCAGCGAGGCCCGCGCGTCGATCTCCTGGAGATGGCCAAGGAGAACGCGGCCCACGCCTTCCGCGAGAAGCAGCGCAGCACCGACGATCTCGAGGCCCGCTTGGAAGAGCTGCGCGATCGCCTGCGCCTGCCCACGCTGCCGCGCCGCATCGAGTGCTGCGACATCTCGCATCTCGGCGGCGGGGACACGGTGGGATCGATCGTGGCGCTCGCCGACGGCGTCCCCGATCGCAAGCACTACCGCAGCTTCACCGTGAAGAGCGTCACCGAAGGCGACGACTACGCGGCCATGTACGAAGTGCTGGGGCGCCGTTTCCGCCGCGGAAAAGCGGCCAAACAGCAGAGCGAAGGCGAGGCCTCCGCCGAGACGGAAGCGGCGGCGGGCAAGCCGGGCACGTGGGATCTGCCCGACCTCTTCGTGGTCGACGGCGGCCGCGGTCAGCTCGGCGTCGCGCTCTCGGCGGCGCACGACTTGGGTCTCCACGATCTGCCCATCGTCGGTCTCGCCAAAGAGCGCGAGACCGTGACCGGCGAGAAGATGGTGGATCGTGTCTATCTGCCCGGACAGAAGAATGGGATCCCGCTGCGCTCGACGAGCTCGGCGCTCTTCTTCCTCGCGCGGGCCCGTGACGAAGCGCACCGCTTCGCCAACCACATGCGCAAGAAGGTGGGGAAGGCGAAGCGCATTCGCTCGGAGATCGAAGACATCCCCGGGCTCGGTGATGCCGTGCGGAAGGCGTTGCTCCGCGAGATTGGATCGATGGCCGCGCTGCGCGAAGCGTCGGACGAGCGGATCCTGGCGGTGACCGGCGTGACCAAGCGCCACTTGAGCGCGCTGCGTAAGGTCTTCCCTGCCCCGAATCCGGCGGCGCCGAAAACGTGAAGCACCGGCACGTCGCGCGTTTTCCCCACCACGCGCTTCCATGATACGGCTGAACGTGCGTAGGGTCGCGGAGCGCGGCCGAATCGCGGATACTCGATGAGCATGGTCGCGCGGGGCTCGGAGATCGAATGAGCGGCGTCACGGAGCTGTATGCCGGGCGCTGCATGGGCGCGTACGAGCTGATCTTCCCGCTCGCGCAGGGCGCGACCGCGTCGGTGTGGGCCGCGCGGATGAAGAGCTCCGCGCTCGAGAAGATCGTCGCCGTGAAGGCGATGCTCACCGAGTTCTCCTTCGAGTACGACACGGAGTCGATGTTCCTCGACGAGGCGCGCCTCGTCTCCCGCATCCGCCACCCGAACGTGGCCGCGGTGCTCGATCTCGGCGAAGAGGACGACGCCCTCTACATCGTCATGGAGTGGGTCGAGGGCGAGCCGCTCCAAGTCCTCATGCGCGAGGCGAAGTCGCAGCGCATCCCCTTGCAGCTCGCGGTGCGCATCGCCAAGCAGGCCGCGTCGGGCCTGCACGCCGCGCACGAGCTCACGGACGAGGCCGGCGAGCCGGTGAACCTCGTGCACCGCGACGTCTCGCCACAGAACATCCTCGTCGGGTTCGACGGCTCGGTGAAGGTCATCGACTTCGGCGTGGCCAAGGCCGCGTCGAACATGCAGCGCACCAACGTCGGTCAGATCAAAGGCAAAGTGCCGTACATGGCGCCGGAGCAGGCGGTCGGCGATCCGGTCGATCGCCGCACCGACATCTTCGCGCTCGGCGTCGTGCTCTATCAGCTCGTGACGGGGCGCCATCCCTTCCGCGGCGACAACGAGTTCGCGACGCTCGCGCGGCTCCGCGATCCGCGCCCCGTCGACCCGCCCGGCAAGTGGACCAGCGTCCCCGCCGAGCTCGAGCAGGTCATGTTGAAGGCGCTCGCGAAGAACCGCGAGCATCGCTTTGCCACCATGCTCGACTTCGCCCGCGCGCTGGAGAGGGCCTTGCCATCGAGCCCGGACGAAGAGCGCATCTTGGGCGAGCTCGTCCGTTCCTTGCTGACGCCGCGCGCGGTCAAACGAAGCCGAGAGATCCTCGAAGCCTTGCGCGCCCTCGGCCACACGCGCCGGCCGGTGAATTTGAGTCAGACCTTCGACGAAGAGCAGGCGCGCGGGACGATATCGGCGACCCTCGCCGCGTTTGCCACCGTCGCGCCGCCACCGCTCAGCTCGACGCCGCCGCCGCCCTCGGTGAAACCTGCGGCGAAGCCCGAGAAGACCGAGCCCGCAGCGCCCACGACGTCGGCCGCGCCCGTGCAAACGCCCGTGGACGTGCCGCTCGTCATCCCCGATCTCATCGCCGGCGATCGCCAGCGCAACCGCGTGAAGCGCATCGCCGCGGGGATCACGATCGCGTTGATGCTCGTCCTCGGCTTGTGGGCCGTGCTCGGCGATCACCCGCCTCCCGATGGGAGCACGTCCACGACCAAGCGCGCGTTCTGAACGGCGAGCTGTCCGGATCGCCCGACGTCTTCACGTCCGGCTTGGGATTGGGGATCACGTCCGGCTTCGGATGCGGGACCTCCGGCCGCGGTGTGCTCGGCACCGGAGCCGGGATCTCGGGCCGCGGCACCGAAGGAACGTGCACATCGGGCGCGCCGGGCGGCACGGGCGGCCCGATGATCTCGCGTCCCGGCAGCCCCGGCTTCCCCGGCGTCTCCGGCTTCTTCTCGGGCTTGCCGGGAGCCTCGGGCTTCTTCTCGGGCTTGCCCGGCATCTCCGGGGCGCCCGACCTCGGGTCGATGCTCATCGCCGCAACGTGGCCCCACGCGGGGCGCGGGCCATCCGGCGATCACTGGATACGAAATCAGGCCCGAATCGCCGCGCGCGCCGTCTTCACCAACGCAACGAGCGCGCGCCTCACCTCATCGGTGCTCGCCACCTCCGACGCGAACGCGAGCCGCGCCGTCTTCGATCCACGCGGCGTCTCGAGCGCGAGATCGAACCCATAGCGATCCACCGCCGTCATCGTCGCGATCGTCGCGTCCACCTCGCCCGCGAGCCCGCGCGCGTACGCGAGCACCGCATCCGCATGATCGTCGTTCATGTGCGCGAGGATGCCTTCCGCCTGCGGCGCGATCGGATCGGGCTCGGCCGCCAGATAATCCGCGGCGCTCACCCACGACATGCGCCCGAAGCCGCCGACGTACCGGACTGCGCTGGGCTCGAGCCGATGGAACGCGAAGTCCTTGAAGCTCGCGTATTGCTCCGCGTCCGGATGCACCGCGAGGAACGCGGCCCGCGCCGCCTCGCGATCCGCCTCGGGCACCGGCCGGCACGGACCGAGGAGCGTGACGCGCGCGACGCTGAGCGGCGACGCATTCGGCGGCGCGACCTCCGCGAGCAGGATGGATGCCTCCGCGCGGCTCGTGAGGTTCTGCGTGTGCTCGGCAAGCTGCGAGATCAGGAGGAGCGGTCGTCCGCGATCATCGGCGACGGTGACCAGCGATCCATAGGGATATCCTTCGGGATCGCGCGCGATCGTCGACAGCGTCGCGGTGCGCACGCGGGCCGCGACGGTGCGCGCGCGCTCCGCGTGGGTCGGCGTCCGCGGCGCCGGTGAAAGCTCGGCGGCACGAGCCGCGTTGGTACCATCGGGGCCGTCGGGGCGAGGCTCGTTGCTTCCCATGTTGGCAATCCACCAAGTAGCACAGGCACACCGTTTCGAGGTGAAGTCCGCCTCGGACGGGGATTGTCCGTGCAGGAGCATTCGGGCCCGAAAACTGCTATTTCTTGTTCCTCGCCGGCTCACCTTGGACGGCGTCCGATGACCAACCAAGACCCCAAGAACCTGCCTACGTACTCAAAGGAAGAGGTCGCCTCGATCCTGACGCGCGCGCTCGATCGTTCGCACGAAGGCGGCCGCATCTCGCACGACGAGCTCCTGGAGACGGCGCGCGAGATCGGCGTGACCACGCTGGAAATCGAGGCTGCCGTCGCCGACGAGGTGCGCTCCCGCGCGGAGCAGCTCGTCCACGACGAGGCGCAGCAACGCGCCGCGCGCAAATTCCTGCGCCACTTGGCGACGTTCGTCGTGGCGAGCGCCGCCCTCGTGCTCGTCGATCTCCGCCTCACCGGCGGCGTGTGGTGGTACTTCGCCGTCCTCGCCTGGGCCCTCGGCGTGGGCGTGCACGCCGTGCTCGTCTTCCGCCCGAAGAAGGCCGCGCCGGCGCCGCCACGCGCCTCCGCCACGAGCCTCACCCCGGGCGCGCCGATGCGCATCGAAGTCCGCGGCGCGCGCATGGAGCGCCGCTCCGCGCCCGATCCTCGTCAGACCGATCAGAACGAAAAGAGCGAGACCCGCCGGCGCGTGAGCTGATCGCTCGAGCCACGCGGGCCGCCTGCAACGCGGCTCGCGCGCTCCTCTGCCGGCACACACCTCAAGCGAATCGTCCGCAGTAGAGGCGCGTGTCGTAATCGAACGACACGACGCCGTCCTGCGCGTGCTCGTGGAAGATCGCGGCGAGCTCCGCCAGCATTGGCGCGTGCCGCGCATCGCCGGTCTCGGGCACGTACGACGACGAGAGCAATCGCCCCGTGAGGCCCGGGAGATCGAAGAGCTGTCGATTCTCCACCACGTGCATCACGAGCTCTCCCCGCCCGAAGAAGGCCCGAATCATCCCCTCGTCGATGTTGGTGTGATTGACGGTCACGTAATCGGTGCCGAACGTGCGGAGGAGCCGTTCGTACGCTTCGAGGAACGACGTCGAGGCGAGCCGCCGATCGTTCCACGCCAGCACCACCCACCCCGAAGGCCGCAGGATGCGCTCCATCTCCGGTCGCGTGCGCGCCCGATCGAACCAATGAAACGCCTGCCCGGCCGTCACGAAATCAGCGCTCGCATCCGGCAGCGTGGTGGCCTCGGCCGTGCCGTCGACGCTGGTGAAGCGAGGATGGGCCGAGAGCAACCGCTCGCCCGCCTCACGCATCTCCCGGTTGGGCTCGATGCCCATCACGGGATTGCCATTCTTCAAGAACAGCTCGGCGAGGATGCCAGTGCCCGATCCGAGATCGGCAATGACCGAAGACGGCGAGAGCCCATGATGGTCCCGCAAAAGGTCGAGGACGGCGGCCGGATAGCTGGGCCGGTATTTGATGTAGTTCTCGACGCGGGAGGAGAAGCGCTCGGTGGGGTTCGTCATGGTGAGGCCCTCTCGTGACCCAGAAAGCCGTACCGGGCGAGGGGCCGGTGCGCCAGGGGAATTGGTCGACGAGGACGAGCGCTCGGCTCACACCTTCTCGGTCCCGCTCTCCGCCAAGGCCACTCCCCGTTTGCGATACGAGCCAGAAAGACCAAGGCGCGCGACGATGGCTGCTTCGACGTCGAGCAGGAGCTTCCTCGATTCCAACGGGTCCGTCGCGCCCTGCGGGAAACCAAACGAGACCTCGTGCCCGCTGTGGAAACGCAGCCGCAACACGAAGCCCATCGCCTCGAAGGTCATGCTCGCGTGGCGGATGCGTGCATAGGGAATGAGCAGCGGGCGGGCATACACCCCGATCAAACGCAGGGTGAGGCCCTGCTCGCCGAGAGAAAGCCTCGCGCGGGTCAACACGTCGCCGAGCCAGATGGAGACGTACAGCCCCGCAACCACGAGAACGCCGAACGATATGCGCACGAGGTCGGACTTCATGAAGTCGCGAAAGAGCAGCGCGCCGAGCGCCATGCCGCCAACGCTGAGGAGCATCCACATCCCCGCCGGGAAGCCCGTCCAATCACCCTTCTTGGCACCGAAGCGAAACTCCCCTGCTCCCTCGTATTCGCGAGGCTCTGCGTCCTCGCCGGCCGCCACATGCGCGCGCAAGGCACGGAGCAGCTGCCTCTCACTCTCCTCTTTGGGAGCTCGAGGATCCCGATGAAGGACGTGTCCGATGTACAGGAAAGCGAATGTCGCCGAAACGGCGGCCATGGTGCCAGTCACGGCAAACAAAGGAGGGAGACCTTTGACGACGCGAACAGCGATACCGAGTGACGGTACCCCAATACAGGCGGCGGAAACGAGCCAGTCGCGCCAGGTGAGCCGGGATGGCTCGCTCCGTCGAGCAGGGGCGCCGTCGAGCCGCACCCACCACCCGAAGGTCTCCCAAAGCCCCTGGACCAATTGATCATGGGCACGCGCGTCGGCGGGCCGCTCCGGCAAAATGATGTCGACTGCGCCGAGGAGGCGGAAGAACCACCGTTGCGCGACACCGAGGCGGGGCGCCGCAGCTTCGGAGAGCAGCGTATTTCGGCACCAGCGCAGCAACCACACCCACGTCCGAATCGAACCGGCGCCCGGCGCGAACGGACGCACGATAACGATCTCGCCGTGATGCTCCCAAGGGTCACCCGCCTTGGGCGCGGCCACAGCGTCGAGCCCGCGATCACCGTCATACCACCGCGCCTCCTCTACCGGCACGATGCACATGCTCCGATCGCGCACGTCGAGGAGCTCCATCTCGTGCAAGCGCTCCGGCACGCTCAGCGCCTCGCGGCCCCAAGCCAGCACCGCGAAATCCTCCTCGCGCGCGTTGTAGACGAGCGCGAGCACCGCCTCGTCCTCGTAAAGGGGCTCTCCATCGAACTCCACGCGAATGGTATCGGGCGTGACGCGAATACGAAGCGTAGGGAGCATTCCCGGCGAAGGATACAACGATTCGCTTCAGGCGCAGGCTTCTTCGATCATCAAGGATGTTGCGCGGCGCTGCCGTAAACACAGCGAATGCCGGCACCGACACGGGGCCTTCCTCTATCGATCGATCTCCGGCGCCACGATATCCAACGTGGCAATCAACGCCACGAGGTCGGCCAGGAACAACCCTGGGCTCTTGGCGGCGATGATGCCCATGGCCGTGAAGCTCCCCGTGCGGAATCGCACCCGATAGGGCTCGTCGGCGCCCTTGCCCACCACGTAACAACCCATGTCGCCGCGGGCGCTCTCCACGCGGGCGTAGGCCTCGGCGTCGGGGCGCATCTTGCGGGGGAGCTTGCCGACGATGTCGTCTTCGGGGTGCTCGTCGATCTTGTCGAGCGCTTGGCGCAGGATCTTGGCCGATTGACGGCACTCCTCCACACGGACCCAGAATCGGTCCCAGCAGTCGCCGAGGGTGCCGTGCTCGCCTTTGCCGATGGGGACGTCGAAGTCGAGCTCGGGATAGACCGAATAGGCGTCTTCCTTGCGGAGATCCCATTTCACCCCGGAGGCCCGCAGGTTCGGGCCCACGAGGCCCCAGTCCTTGGCTTCGGCGGCGGTGATGACGGCGACGTTGGCGAGGCGCTTCACGAAGACGTCGTTGAGGGTGATGAGGCGGTCGAACTCGAGCATCATCGGCTCGAAGCGATCGAGCCAGGAGAGGACCTTGTCGCGCCAGCCTTTGGGCATGTCGAAGGAGACGCCGCCGATGCGATGGTAATTGAAGGTCAGGCGGGCGCCGCAGAGCTCTTCGATGAAGTCGTTGACGTGCTCGCGCTCGCGGAGGGCCCAGGGAAAGGGGGTGACGGCGCCGATGTCCATGGCGGTCGCGCCCAAAGCGATCATGTGGGACGAGATGCGGTTGAGCTCGCAGGAGATGACGCGCAGGTATTGGGCCCGCTTCGGGACCTGAATCCCCATCAGCTTTTCGCAGGCGGCCGCCCAACACTCGTTGGCGAACATGGCCGCCACGTAGTCGACCCGATCGGTGTAAGGCATGAAGCCGGCGTAGGTGTTGCGCTCGCCGATCTTCTCGATGCTGCGGTGGAGATAACCGACGTCGGGCGTCACCTTGCGGATGATCTCGCCGTCCGACTGGATCACGAAGCGCAGCACGCCGTGCGTGGAGGGATGGTGAGGACCCATGTTGAGGGTCATCTCTTCATCCATCTCGTTGGCGAAGACGACCTCGCTCATGCCTTCGTGCCTTCCTCGTTCTTGCCCGGAATGCGGAGCTTGAGGAGCTCCACGGGGTTCGGCCGCACGGTGGGAATGCCGTGGTAGGACTCGGCCTCTTTGTAGTCTTTGCGGAGCGGGTGCCCCTCCCAGTCGTCGGGGAGGAGGAGGCGGCGGAGATCGGGGTGGCCCTCGAAATCGACGCCGAGGAGATCGAAGCACTCCCGCTCTTGCCAGTTGGCCGAGGACCAGACGTTGACGAGCGTGGGAATCGAGGGAGCGGCCCTGTCGAGGAAGCACTTGAGGACGACACGGTGCTTCTGGGTGAAGGAGAAGAGGTGATAGACGACGGCGATCTTCTGCTCGCTCGGGTAATCGACGCCGGTGAGACACTCCATGGTCTCGCAGTGGAGCTCGGGATCGTCGCGGAGGCGCTCGCAGACTTGCTCGATGTGCGCGGGGGCGACTTGGAACCAAGGATCACGGGCCTTGGCCGGGTCGGCGTGGAGATCGAAGACGGTCTCGGCGCCGAAGGCATCGACGAGCCGCTGGAAGATGGCTTCGGGGGTCATGGTGTGGATCGCGGGGTGCCCCCGCCGTGAGCTCAACGAGCCGCGCCGTAGCGCTTTTGCAGGTACTTCTCGTGCTTGATCTGCTCTTGGATCTTGAGCAGGCCTTCGAGCAACGCCTCGGGGCGCGGGGGGCAGCCGGGGACGTAGACGTCGACGGGGATGATTTGGTCGACGCCTTTGCACACCGAATAGGCGTATTGGAAGAGGCCGCCGCAGTTGGAGCAGCTCCCCATGGAGATGACGAATCGGGGCTCGGCCATCTGGTCGTAGAGGCGTTTGACCCGAAGCGCCATTTTGTAGGTGAGGGTGCCGGCGATGATGAAGAGATCGCTGGAGCGCGGGCTCGGGCGCGGGGCGGCGCCGAAGCGATCGAGATCACCGCGCGGGCCGCCAGTCTGCATCAGCTCGATGGCGCAGCAGGCCAGGCCGAAGAGCATGAACCAAATGCTGTTGGACCGACCCCAATTGAGGAGCCAATTGATGACCTCGTCGGTCCGCGTGGTGATGACGCTGCCGCCGTCGTCCGCGTATTTGGCGCTGAGGACGTCGCGCGGGACCAGCGCGGTGAGCTTGCCGTCGGACATCACTCCGCTCCTTTCGCGAGAGACCGCAGCGGGCGCGTGCGGCTCGTCACGTTGGGGACGCCGCGCGGATCGCCTTTGATGGAGCGAATCCATTCGAGGTCACCGCGCTTCCACACGTAGACGAGGCCGACGAGGAGGATGGCGACAAAGGTCACGATTTCCACGAGCGCGAAGAGGCCGCTGCCCTGCTCGACCCAGCGCTTGAAGACGGTGGCGACGGGGTAGATGAAGGCGATCTCGACGTCGAAGACGATGTAGATGAGCGCGACGATGTAAAACCGCGGGTTGAAGTTGAACCACGCGGGCCCGATGGGGGCCTCGCCGCACTCGTAGGTCTCGAGCTTCTCGTCGTAGAGGTTCTTCGGCCGCAGGAGCTTCCCGAGGATCAGCGAGACGAGCATGAACCCGATCGCGACCAGGAAGAACGCGGCTACCCCGGCGTACGCCATCAACATCGAAGCGACCTCGAGCCGGGCCGAGAGGCCGGGCGACGCGGTTTTCTAGGAGATAACCAGGGCGATGGCAATGCCGGCCCGGCGCCCGTCCACCGACCGGCGTTCAGCGAGGATGCGCGCGCAAACACGTGGGCCGCGATGGGATCGTTCGCGGCATGGGTCCGCGTGCTCACGCGCGCGGGCCTTCGTGCAGGCTCCCCGCCGAACGCCGGAAGCGCTACGGAGGAAGGGATGCCGCTGTTCCATGTCGCGGTCCTCGCGCTGCTCGCCGGGGTGACGGAGGCGCTGCCCGTGTCGCCTTCGGGGCACGACGTGGTGGCGCGGCTGTGGCTCGATTCGGGGGCGATGCCCGTGAAAATCGAGGCGTTCGCCGCGCTCGGGGCGGCGCTCGGGTTGGTGGCGGCGGCGCGGCGGCGGCTCGCGGGCGCGCTGCACGAAGGCGTGCGCGCGGTGGCGCGGCCCGCGTTGTTCGGCGCGTCGCTCGCGGCCAGCGATGCGCTGGTGCTGCTCGTGGGCTCGGTGGTGAGCTTGATCGTGAGCCTCGTGACGTGGCCGCGCGTCGCCGTGTGGAGCGCTTCGCCGACGGCGACCGGGCTCGGCCTGTGCGCGAGCGGGCTCGCGCTGGCGAGCACGGTGCTGGTCGCGCGCGGCAGCGGGCCCGAGAACGCGCGGCGCGGGCCGTCGCTCGGGGGCGCGACGATCGTGGGGATCGCGCATGGGCTGGCGGTGTTCCCGGGCGCGTCGCGCGTGGGCGCGGCGCTCACGGTGCTCTTGTGGATCGGCGTGCGGCCGGCGCGGGCGGTGGATCTCGCGTTCCTGCTGACCGCGCCCGCGCTGCTCGCGACGTTCGTTCGCGACGCCCACGCCGGCGTGGGGACGACCACGATCGCGCTCACCGTCGCGCTCGCGTTCCTCGGGGCGGCGGCGGCGAGCGAGGTGCTCCGCAACCTGGCCCCGCGCCGGCGGATCGCGGCCCTCGCGCTCTGGACCCTCCCGCTCGGGCTCGCCATGCTCGCCTATGCGCGGGCCCTGCCGCACGTCGATTGATTGCCCGATTCTGGACCCCTCCGCCCGACCTCGCCATGCTCGCCGCGCGGTGGTGATCCGCACCTCGATCGAGACCTCCGAACCTGCGCGTCGATGAAACCATGACCGCCACGTATGCCCTGATCCTCGCCGGCGGCGCCGGCACCCGTTTCTGGCCGGCTTCGCGATCGCGGAGGCCCAAGCAGCTCCTCCCGCTCGTCGGCGAGGCGCCGCTCCTGCTCGAGACCGCGCGCCGCGTGCTCCCGCTCTGCGAAGGCTGGAGCCGCATCCTCGTGGGCACGGGCCGGCACCTCGCCGATCCGACGGCGGCCATCCTGGGCGAGCTCGCGCCCGAGCACATGCTGACGGAGCCGGTGCCGCGCAACACCGCGCCGTGCATCGCGTGGGCGGCGGCTCGCGTGGCCCGCATCGATCCGGACGCGGTGCTGATGGTGCTGCCGAGCGATCATCACATCGAGCGCGTCGACCAGTTCCGCGAGACGCTGCGCACCGCGGTGGCGAGCGCGGCGACGGGCGTGATCACGACGATCGGGATCCGGCCGACGCACCCGGAGACGGGCTTCGGTTACATCGAGCTCAGCCCCGATGCGGCGGCGCCCGCGCCCGGCGCCGTCCTGGCGCGTCGCTTCGTGGAGAAGCCCGATCGCGCGCGCGCCGAGGCCTTCCTCGCGGGCGGGCGTCACCTGTGGAACGCGGGCATGTTCTTCTTCCGCGCCCGCGACATGATGGCCGCCATCCGCGCGCACCTGCCGGCGCTCGCCGACGGCGTGGAGGCGCTCGCCGCCGCCGCCGGGACGCCCGACGAGCACGACGCGGTGGCCCGCATCTTCCCGACGTTGCCCTCGGTGAGCATCGACTTCGGGGTGATGGAGCACCTCGATCGGTTGGCCGTGATCCCGGGCGACTTCGGCTGGAGCGATCTCGGGAGCTGGCAGAGCGCCTGGGAGCTCGCCTCGCACGACGAGCGGGGCAACGCCGCGCCGGATGGCACCATCTTCGTCGACGCGCGCGACAACCAAGTGGTCGACCTGCGCACGAGCACGAACGGGAAGCGCGTCGTGGCGCTCGTGGGCGTCTCGGATCTGGTGGTCGTCGAGACCGACGACGCCCTCCTCGTCGTGCCCCGCGAGCGCGCACAGGACGTGAAACACGTCGTCGATCAGCTCAAAGCCCGCGGCGACACCGACCTCGTCTGACCCGCGACCGCCGGCGGCCTCGCGGCTGGATTCTTTTCTGGATCGAGGGCGCCGGCGGCCCCGCGGCTGGATTTTTTTCTGGATCGAGGGTGTCGACACCCACCCGGCAGACTTCTCTGGCCGCCGGCTATTTGATGGTCACCGTCTTGCCGGCGGAGAAGGTCGAGCCTTCGAACGACGGGATGGCGAGGCCCTGGAAGATGCCGCGGATGCACTTGCCCACCGGCGTCCCTTCGAAAGGACCACCGAGGCGCACGGAGCTGACGCGGCCGCTGGTCGCGAAGGTCACCTCGACGCGGCTCGATCCCGTGGGGCCGCCGGGCTTCCGGCAGCGCTTCGAGGCGATCGCGGCGCTCGCGAGCGCGCCCATGGCAGCGACCTGATCGAGCTGCCGGCCGCCGGGCCCGACCGGCGCATCCGTCGTCGCTTTGCCCGCGCTGCCCTTGCCGGATGCGCGCGCGGCGGGCTCCACCGCGGCACCGGAGGCGGGCGCTTCGAGCGCCGCAGCGGGCGCCGCGGTCTTGTCGGAAGGAGCCTCGGGTGCGGCGGAGGGAGCGTCGGGCGCGGGAGCAGCGGGCTTGTCGGAGGGCGCCTCCGGTGCGGCGGCGTTCACCGCGGCAACGGCGGTCGCGGAGGCGCGATCGGCGACGGCCTGTGCGGTGCCTTCGCCTGCGCCTGCGTCCGCGATGCCGTCCTTCGCGGCCGTGGTGCCTGCGCTGCGCACGAGCGCCACCAGGCCGATCAACACGACGGCGACCGCGCCCGCGGCGACGAAGAGGACCACGCGGTTCGAGGGACCGGCAGGCGTGCGCTCAGCGAGCGGGAGCGTGTGCTGCACGCCCGAGAGGGCGGTGCCGGACAGCGGTGACGCGGTCGCCTGCAGGCCGGACGAAGGAGGTGGAACGTCGACGTCGATCACCGCCACGTCCGGTGCAGCGAGCTGCGGCGCCGCCTCGGCGACCGGCGCCGCGATCGGGGCCGGCGCGGGGATCGCCGCGCACGCGGTTGCAGAGGCGCGGAGCGCGGCCATCGCGGAGCGCGGCACGACGAGCGTGGGATCGTCCTCGCCGGAGGCGTTGGGCGCGTCGTCCTCGGGCGCGGGCAGGAACGGCGCGAGCGCTTCACGTAAGGCCAGCGCGCTCGGCATGCGGCGCGCCGGATCTTTCTCCAGACAACGCAGCACCACCTCCTCGAGCTCGGGCGGCACGTCCTCGTGATGCACCGACAGCGGGTCGGCTGTCTTCTCGAGGATCATCGCGATCATCTCGACCGAGGCCTTGCCCGGGAACGGCCAGCGTCCGGTGATGAGCTCGTAGAGGATCACGCCGAGCGCCCACACGTCGGAGCGCGGATCGGCGGAGTGGAACGAGCGGATCTGCTCCGGCGCCATGTACGCAGGCGAGCCGAAGACCTCGCCCGTCTGCGTGAGGCGCAGCGCTTCGCTGTCTTCGTCGAGGCCCGATTTGGAGATGCCGAAGTCGAGCACCTTCACGCACGGCGCCCCGTCCATGCCGGTGATCACGAAGAGGTTCGCCGGCTTCAGGTCGCGGTGGACGACGCCGAGATCGTGGGCCTCGGCCACGGCGTCGCACGCTTGGGAGACGTGGCGCACGGCGTCCGGGATCGACATGCGGCCGCGGGTGCGGAGGAGCTTGCCGAGGTCCTTGCCCTCGAGGTGCTCCATGACGATGTACGGCCGCTCGTCGTCGAAGCCGCCGACGTCGAAGACGCGGACCGCGTGCTCGCTCTTGAGCCTGCGCCCGACCTGCGCCTCGCGCCGGAAGCGATGAGCCCAGCCCTGCCGGCCGCCAGCGTCGGGGTGCATGATCTTCACGGCGCGGAGCCAGCCCATCTCCACGTGGCGCGCGGCGACGACCACGCCCATGCCGCCGGTGCCGAGCACACGCTCGACCCGGTACTTGCCAGCGATGGTTTCGCCGATGCGTACCGACCGCGTCATGAGGCCCGCCGGAGCCCATGGTAGGCCGGTGCCTCGTCGAGCGCACCATTCCCGGATCGCGCCCCGCGATGAAGAAAAAAGGCTCCTGGTTCCGAACAGTTCGGCGAGAGGCCCGCGCGCCTCAGCGCTTCGGCAAGCCGTGACCGGGGCCGAGGACGAGCTTCATCTTCTCCTTGGGATCGAAGCCCTCGACGTGCGGCGGGTGATGGCACGTGAGGCACGCGCCGGGCTGCGGGCTCGCGATGATGAGCGCCTTGTTGCTCGGATCGCGCGCGTGCAGCGAGCCCGGCCCGTGGCACGTCTCGCACTGCACGTTCTTGAGCTTCTCGTTGTGCGTCACCGTCGAGCCGCCGGGCTTGTCGTAGCCGGTGACGTGGCAGCTCACGCAGTCGAGGTTGTACTCCTTGAAGTCTTTCTGGAGCGTCGGATACGCGGTCGCGTGCGAGGTCTTGTCCCAGACCTTGCGGGCGTCGTCGTGGCAGTCGGTGCACGCGTCCACGCCGATGTAGCTCGCCTTCCCGCTCTCCACCGGCGCGGGCTTGCGATCGGCGTAAGCCACCTTGTTGTGCTCGTTGACGCGCTTGTAATAGCCGAGCATCGCGGCGCGCACGGCGTCCTCGGTGCCCATCTTGTCGCGCACCTCCACCATCGAGTAGCGGAAGAAGCTGCCCTTCACGTCCGTGCGCTGAGCTTCGACCTTGGCCTTCTCGGCGCGGAGCTTGTCGAGGTCGGCCTTGCGGGCCGCGAGGTCCTCCGGCTTCACCGTCTTGTCGCGCTCCCACGAGTTGATGCGCGCCTCGAGATCGCGGATGCGCGACGAGAGGTTGAGCAGCTCGTCGGCGCGCGAGACGCCGCCCGCGTCGGCGAAGACGATGGGCGCGTTCTTGTCGCCGAGGACGTGCAGATCGACGACGCCCACCGTTTGCAGGTGGTTCGCCGTCTCCACCACCAGCGTGCTCCCGGCCATCACGGGCGCCTTGGGCGCGTCGTTGCCTTCGCCCGACTCGATGGGCTTGCCCACCACGAGCACGTGCAGCTCGGGCAGGTTGTCCGCGAGCCGGAGCGCCGCGCCGCGCGGCATGGCCGCGAGGCCCACGAAGATGCGCGCGCCCTGCTGCTTCACCGCGGCGAGGCCCGCCTTCATGGCGTCGAGCGCCGGCCCCGGCTTGAGCCCATCGGGGTAGGCGCCGCTGCGATCGGCGGGATCGCTCACGCCGATGATGCCGACCTTCACGCCGCCCACCTCGCGCACGACCGTGCCCGTCTGCCCGGGCACGTTGCCGGCGAGCAGCGCGGCGCCCGAGGCTTCACGGCATTTCTGGAGCTCGGCGGCGCCGCCGGCCCAGTCGTTGTAGCCCGGCGCCCACGCGGCCATGTCGAGCGCCTTGAAGGCGCCCGCGATGGCCTCGGCCTTCCACGTGTCTTGGCTGGCGTCGCCGCTGCGGAGCTTCGGCTCGAGGAAGAGCATCGGCCCCGCGCCCACGAAGAGGCTCGCGGGCGCGGCCTTTTGCTGGCCCTTCACCCACGCGGCCAGGTGGTCGATGCCGCCGAGCTGATCTTTGCTGCACCCGCACGGCTCCAGCGCGCCGGCCATGGTGCTCGTGATGTAGAGGCGCACCGTCGGCGCGGCGGCGGCAGCAGGCGCGGCGTCCTGCGCGGGCGTGGGCGCGTGACAGCCCTGACAGGCCGCGACGCCGCCCGCGGCGAGCATGGAGAACAAGAGGAGCGTGACGGGGTACGGACGCCGCATGCCGCGGGTTTATCACAGTGTCCTCGATGGGGGGACTCACCCCCTGCCGAGCCGGCGAGCCCATCCCTGGCGACACGAGGATCGCGCGGCCGCACACGCGCGACACCGCACGCATCGAGGCGACGCGCAGAGCACGTTTTCGACGATGGATCAGCCTCGCGGCACCGTGCGCGCGGCGCGCTTCAACGCGGAATGGCGCCGGAGGCGAAGGGCAGGATGCTCTTGAGATCCTGATCGGTGAACCGGAGCTGCAAGCCGACGAAGTAGTCGCGCCGCGCCCCGTTGAGGATGTCGTCCACGCCGCCGAGCAGCCAGAGCTTGCGGATGAACTCGTAGGCGAGGGCCACGCGCCAGCGGGGCGCGAGCTGCTCACCGAAGCCGAAGAGGTCTTGCCGGAGCTCGAAGCGATCGTTGAGCAGGTGCAGATCGAGGCCGATGCCGCCGGTCGACTCCTTGATGCCGAAGCGGCCCGTGACCGGACCGATGCGCTTGGCGAACTGGAAGGAGAAGCGGAAGGCGCTCGTCGTCGTGGTGCGGACCTCGCGGTAGTGCGCGGGCAGGTTGGGGTTCGTCGTGTCGACGTCGACCTGCTCGAAGCTCGTCTTGCCGCGGGGATCGTTGATCAGCTCGATGACGTAGTACTTGTCTTCCTGCGGCTGGAGGCGGAGCTCGACGTAGCTCTTGATGGTGTTGGCGAGGAAGTTGTAGTCCGCGCGCAGGCCGACCACCGTCTGGATGCGGCCGATGCCGCCCACGAGATCGCCGACGTCCTCGACGACGCCCTCGACCTCGTTGATGAGCGTCTCGTCCTTGGTGAGCTTGCCGAGCGTGCCCTCGCCCTTGTCGATGCGCGCGGCCACCGAGTCGGCATGCGCGAGCGCGGACTCGAGGTTCGCGCTGGCGCGGTTCACCCGCTCCATGGTGCTGCGGATCTCGCCGGGCTTGCCGTCCGCCCCGCTGCCGGTGGCCGCGGTCATCTTGCGGATGTCCTCGGTCACCTGCTTCACGTTGGCGAGGATCTCTTTGAGCTCCGGCCGCGAGTCACCGGTGATGGCGTTGACGTTGTCGATCACGCCCTTCACGCCGGCCCGATTCTCTTTGACCGTCTGGTTGAGCTGCTCGGTGACCTCGGCCAGGTTCTTCAGGATCTTGTCGATCTGATCCTGCCCGCGATCGCTGCCGACGGTGTTCTTCAGCGAGTTGGTGACCGCCTTGACGTCCTTCAGGATGTCGGACACCTGCGCTTGCAGCGACTGGATGTCCGGCTCCTCGATGAAGTGCCTGATCTCGCCTTCGTTGGGGATCTGCGGCAAGCCTTCGGTGCCGGGCGCGAGGACGATGATCGACTCACCGATGAGGCTCGTAGCCCGCCGGCCGATGGCCGCGTCGTCGAAGAGCGGGAATTCGGGCCGCATCTTGATGTCGACGCGCGCGCGGCCTTTCTCCAGCGAGAGCCGCTCGATGTAGCCGACCTGAATGCCGGAGGTCATCACGCGCGAGCGCGGCGCGATGCCGGTGACGTCGGGCAGGTACGCGTGCACGTGGTACCCGCCGGAGGTGCCCGTATCTCTGGAGATGAAGCGGTTCGCTCCGTACAACGCGCCCGCAAGCGCGACGGTCATCAAGCCGACCTTCGCGGCCTTCGAGACTTCCGTCATTCTCCTGATGGCACCGTACCACGAGCCCCATCACGGCTGCGAGCGGCGCGCTCGCCCAAGCCGGAAGGCGCGCTTACCACCTCACCGAGTCGCTTCGAGGAGCGTGGCTGCTGGGGTCCGCTCCCTCGCGGTCGCGGCTGCTGCCGGTGGCCCACCCCAGCAGAAGCGACACCGAAGACCGCAAACGGTCACCTCTCCTACCGAAGCTGCGCCAGCGCCCGCAGCCATGAGCGCCAGCAGCCGCGAGCGCCAGCGAGCGGACCCCAGCAACCGCCCTCCCCAAAGCTCCGGCGCCGACAACCGCTCGAAGGCCTACACCAGCTCGTCGATCGGTCCGGCGCCCTCGCGCACGATGCGCACGTCGCCGTTGCTCAGATCGACCACCGTTGTCGGCACGCTGCCGCCCGCGTCGCCCGGATCGATCACCAGATCGAGCCCGCTGAACTCCTGCTCGATCTCCCACGGATCCACGAGCGGCTCCTGCCCGTGCCTTCCCGCGGTGGTGCTGATGAGCGGCCGCCCCAGCTCGCGCGCGATGGCGAGCGCGATGGGGTTGTTGGGGACGCGGATGCCGACCGTCTTCTGCTTGGTCTGCACCATCTTCGGCACTTCGCGCGTGGCCTGGAGGATGAAGCAGTACGGGCCGGGCAGGAACCGCTTGAGCACGCGGTAGACCTGGTTCTCGACGACGGCGTACTTGGAGATGTCCGAGAGATCGGGGCACACGAAGGCGAGCGCCTGATCGCGGGACATGCCCTTCAGTTGGTAGAGGCGATCGATCGCCTGCTTGTTCATCAGATCGCAGCCGAGGCCGTAGACCGTGTCCGTCGGGTAGGCGATGACGCCGCCGTCGTTGAGGATCTGGACGACGCGCTGGATCTTGCGCGGCTCGGGATGCTGGGGATTGATGGAGAGGAGCACGGCTTCGCCCGATCGCTTTCGTGTGCAGACCGCGAGCGCCGGCGAGCG
This sequence comes from Minicystis rosea, assembly GCA_001931535.1. Classification (GTDB taxonomy): domain Bacteria; phylum Myxococcota_A; class Polyangia; order Polyangiales; family Polyangiaceae; genus Minicystis; species Minicystis rosea. Next base: position 11,250,641 of record CP016211.1, on the reverse strand, counting down.
GAGATGGGCCCGATCGCTCGCGCTCGCGGAGCAAGGCGCCGAGCCCGACGGTGTGTGAAACGCGACAACGCGGCCGAGAGAGCGCTCCCGGCCGCGTCTTCCTCAGTCCTTGAGCGCCTCGGAGCCGCCGATGATCTCCATCAGCTCCTTGGTGATCGCCGCCTGACGCGCCTTGTTGTACTGGAGCGTGAGCGAGCCGATCATCTCCTTGGCGTTCTTCGTCGCGGAGTCCATGGCCGTCATCTGCGCGCCGAAGAAGCTCGCCTGCGACTCGTAGAGCGCGCGGAGGATCGACACGTCCACGTACATCGGGACGAGCCGCTCGAGGAGCGCGCCCTTCGTCGGCTCGAAGATGAACTCCGCCGTGCCCTCGGCCTTCGTCTCGCCGCTCGGGCGCGCCACCGGGAGGAGGCGCTCCACCACGACCTGCTGGCTCATCGCGCTCTTGAACTCGTTGTACACGAGGTAGATGGCGTCGACTTCCTTGCGGTTGAAGGGCGCGAGGATGGCGGCGCCGACGCGCTGCGCGGTCTCGAGGTTGAGCTTGTCCCAAACGCCGGGGAGGTACTCGAGCACCGGCGCGCCGCGGCGGTTCATGTAGTCGCGGCCCTTGCGGCCCACGAGCACGAGCTGAACCTCCTGCCCCGCGTCGGTGCGCTCCCGCCACTCGCGCTCGGCGCGCTTGTTGATGTTGGTGTTGAAGGCGCCGCAGAGACCGCGGTCGCTCGTCACCACCAACATCAGCACGCGCTTCTCGGGGCGATCCTCGAGGAGCGGGTGCGCCGGCGCCTCGGCCACGCTCTCGCTCTCGGCGGCCGCCGCGTCGGCCGCGCGCGCGGTGATCGCGGAGAGAACCTCCTGCGTCTTCACCGCGTACGGCCGCAGCTCCGTGATGCGCGTCTGCGCCCGGTTGAGCTTGGCGCCCGCGACCATCTTCATGGCGCGGGTGATCTTCTGCGTCGACTGGACGCTCGTGATCCGCTTGCGGATCGCCTTCAGCGACGGCACGGGTTACTTGCCTTTCTTCCCGCCGGCCTTGGCCTTGGGGGCCTCGTCCTCGTCGGACTCGTCCTCGTCGTCCTCGGCCTCGGTCGCCTTCGCGCCCTCGGACTTGGCGTCGTGCACGAACTTCTTCTTGAAGGCCTCGATCGCGGCCTTCATGCGGGCCTTGAGATCGTCGTCGAGCGCCTTCTTGTTGATGATGTCCGGGAGGATCGTGGAGTGCTTCGACTCGACGAACTTGAAGAGCTCCTCCTCGAAGCGGCGCAGCTCGCCGACCGGGAGATCGTCGAGCAGGCCCTGCGTGCCCGCGAAGATGATGAGGATCTGCTTCTCGACCGGGAGCGGCACGTACTGGCCCTGCTTCAGGATCTCGACGAGGCGCGCGCCGCGCTCGAGCTGCTGGCGCGTACGGGCGTCGAGGTCGGAGGCGAACTGCGCGAAGGCCGCCATCGCGCGGTACTGCGCGAGGTCGAGGCGCAGGGTGCCGGCGATCGACTTCATCGCCTTGATCTGCGCGTTACCACCGACGCGGCTCACGGAGATACCGACGTTGATGGCCGGGCGCACGCCGGAGAAGAACAGATCCGACTCGAGGAAGATCTGCCCGTCCGTGATGCTGATGACGTTCGTCGGGATGTACGCCGAGACGTCGCCGGCCTGCGTCTCGATGACCGGGAGCGCGGTGAGCGACCCGCCCGACCACGGCTCCTTCACGATCTCGAGGTCGCCGCCCTGCGACTTCTTCGTCTCTTCGAGGCTCTTCTTCGCCTCGCTCATGCCGTGGGCGCCGACGTGGGCCTTGCCGTCCACGCCCTTGTCGATCTCGCCGCCCTTGATGGTCGTGCCCTTCTTCACGACGTAGAAGATCTCGGCCATCTTCGCGGCGCGCTCGAGGAGGCGGCTGTGGAGGTAGAAGACGTCGCCCGGGTACGCCTCGCGGCCCGGCGGGCGGCGGAGGAGGAGCGAGAGCTGGCGGTACGCGACGGCCTGCTTCGAGAGATCGTCGTAGACGCAGAGCGCGTGGCGGCCGGTGTCGCGGAAGTACTCGCCGATGGTCACGCCGGTGTACGGCGCGATGTACTGGATCGGCGCCGTCTCGCTGGCGGTGGCGGCGACGACCGTCGTGTACTCCATGGCGCCGTGGCTCTCGAGCTTGTCGACGACCTGGCGGACGGTGGAGAGCTTCTGGCCGATGGCGACGTACACGCAGTAAACGCCCTTGCCCTTCTGGTTCAGGATGGCGTCGATGGCGACGGCGGTCTTGCCCGTCTGGCGGTCGCCGATGATGAGCTCGCGCTGGCCGCGGCCGATCGGGATCATCGCGTCGACGGCCTTGAGGCCCGTCTGCATCGGCTCGGTGACCGGCTGGCGCTGGATGATGCCGGGCGCCTTCACCTCGACGCGGCGGCGGTGCGGCGACTCGATCGGGCCCTTGCCGTCGATCGGCATGCCGAGCGCGTTGACGACGCGGCCCACGACGGCCTCGCCGACGGGCACGTCCATGATGCGGCCCGTGCGCTTCACCGAATCGCCCTCGCGGATGACGCTGGTGTCGCCGAAGATGGCGGAGCCGACGTTGTCCTGCTCGAGGTTGAGCACGAGGCCCGCCAGCGTCTCGCCGCCCTGCCCGGTGAACTCGATGAGCTCGCCGGCCATCGCCCGCGAGAGGCCGTGCACGCGCGCGATACCGTCGCCGACCGTGAGCACCGTGCCCGTCTCGGAGACGAGCGCCGCCTTGTCGATGTTCTGGATCTGCTTCTTGATGATCTGGGAGATCTCTTCGGCTCGGAGCTGCATCGACTTATCGTCCTTCTTTGGAATCTTCGAGGGGTGGGCGGCGGCGCGATCAGGCGCGCAGGAGCGTTTCGCGGAAGTTGGTGAGGCGCGTCTTCACGCTGCCATCGATGACGCGATCGCCGATGCGGGTGACGACCCCGCCGATCAGCGCCTTGTCGACCTTGTGGCTGATGCTCACCTTCTTGCCGGTCGCCTTCTCCAGCTCGGCGCGGAGCTTCCCGAGGTAGTCCTCGCCGACGGGGGCGGCGGTCGTGACCTCGGCGCGGAGGACGTTGCCGTCCTCGTCCGCGAGGCGCGCGAGCTGGCGGGCGATGAGCGGCAGCGCGGCCACGCGGCGCTTCTGCGCGAGCAGGCGGAGCGTGCTCTTCGCCGTGTCGGAGAGGCCCATCTTGGCGGCGATCTCCACGAGCACGTTCTCGCGCGCGGTGTCGGGCACGAGCGGGTTCTCGAGGACCGCCGAGAGCTCCTCGTTGCTGCTGTAGAGCGCGGCGAAGGCCCCGATGTCCTCGTTGAGGCGGGCGACCGTCTTGGTCTCCTTGCCCAGCTCGAAAATGGCGCGGGCCCAGCGGCGGGCGATGGCTTCGTAGCTCATGAGTGGGCTCCCGAGAGCGAGGGACCGATGGAGGCCAGGTAGTCGCTCGCCATCTTGTCGTGGTCCTTCGCGGCGATCTGCTTCTGCACGAGCTCCTCGGCAGCGGCGACCGCGTTCTCCACGGCCTCGCGGAGCAGCTCGGCGCGCGCAGCCTTGAGCTCCTGCTCGATGCGGAACTCGGCGTCCTTGCGCATGCGCACGCGACGCTCCTCGGCCTCGGCGAGGATGTGCTTCTTCTCGATCTCGGCCTGCGCTGCGTACTCGGCGCGGACCTCGGCGAGCTTGTCCTGGATGTTGTCGAGCTTCTCCTCGTACTCCTCGAGGCGAGCCTCGGCGTCTTCCTTGAGCTTCGTGGCCGTGTCGATGTCGGCCATGATCGTCTGCTTGCGCTTCGACAGGGCCTCCGCGAGCGGCTTCTTCCCGAAGCGGTAGACGACGAAGGCGACGACGCCGAAGTTCAGGATGCTCGCGAGGAGCGGCGGCGGCTCGTTCTTCGGATCACAGGGATCCTTCTCGTTCTCGTAGCGGAAGAGGAGCTGGTTCAAGAACCCGCCCTTCTCGGCCCGCTCCTTGTTCGCCGTGAAGATGCCGTGCCACAGGTTGATGTGCGGCGGCGGATCGTTGGGGCCGTGGCCCGGGCACTCGTGGTGCGCGCTGCCGCCGTGCTCCTCTTCGTGCGCGGCCGGCGCGTGCGGGCGCGGGCGCATGCGGCTCGGATCGAAGCCGGGCGGGAGGCCCGGACGACCGGGGCGACCACCGGGCATGCCCGGCATGCCACCAGGGCGGCCCGGCATCCCAGGCTGCATGCCGGGAACGGGCGGGTGACCGCCGGGGAGCGGCTGCTGCGGGCGCACCGGGCGCACGCCGCCGGGGCCAGGCTGGCCGGGCTGGGGCTGCGGCTGCTGCGCGAGCGCGACGCCGCCGCCGAGGGCGGAGGCGGCCACCAGCGCGAGGACGGTCTTCTTGAACAGGGGCTTCACGAAGACACCTCTCGCGACAGGATGCGCGCCGCGATCTCGCGGGCCAGCTCGGGCTTCTGCGCCTCCAGCTCCTTGCGGAGCTGAGCGACCTCGGACTTGATGCGGGCGTGACCCGCATCGACGATCTTCGCGCTCTCGGCGCGGGCCTCGTCCATGATCTTCGCCTCGAGACGCGCGGTCTCGGAGCGCAGGCGATCACGCTCGACGCCGGCCTCGCGACGGACCTTGGCCAGCTCGCCCTCGTACTTCTTGAGGAGCTCGCCGGCCTGCTCGTCCATCACGCGGGCCTCCTTCTTGGCGCCGTCGGTGCGCCGCTCGCGCTCTTCGAACACCTTGAGGAGGGGATCGAAGAGGAGCGGCTTCATCAACGTGATGAAGACCCCGAACAGCACGAGCTGTGCGAGGAAGCTGAGGTCTAGGGCGAGGTTGATGGCCGACGCGAACAGGGGCATGACAAGCGTGCGGGCTCGTGGGGTTGGTACGGCTTGGGGCCGAACGGCGTGCGCGACCTAGCACGTAAACGGTCGAGTGGGAAGCCTATGGGGACAGCCTCTCACACACGGCCTGGAACACCTGCGAAACAGCCCTCGGAGGTGAACGCACGCGCATCCGCCGACCCCTCGAATCCGCGCAAAGACTGCGGCTCCCGATCACTCCCCACCCCTCCGAGCGAGCCCGTCCGCAGCCCCCTCTTCACCACCCCGCACCCGCCGTCGAACGGACACGCAGCGGCTTTCCATCACAGGAGCGGCGCTCGCTCCGCGAAGATCCCTCCCGCATTCGCTGGAGCGCCGCGAGCCACGATGCTCCCCTCATGGGAATGCCACGTTTCCCCGCCGGTTTCGGCATTCTGAGCACGAGAATGGTGTCACCGACGGCGGTTTCGGCATTCTGACCACGAGAATGGCGTCCCCCTCGCCGGTGATGGCATTTCCAACATGGAAACGCCGTCACCTCACGCCGGTGATGGCATTTCCAACATGGAAACGGCGTCACCTGTCGCCGGTGATGGCACTGCCGGCTCCGCAAGTCGTCATCAGCGGTTGCGGGCTCACGCGCCGCCACAGGCATCGGCAGCAGCCGCGACCGCCAGGGAGCGGGCTCAGCAGGCGCATCGGGGACGCATCGCACCGCGCACTGCGCACGCGTCGGGAGCGCCGGTGGTGACGACGCGGCGTAAAGCGCTGCTGGGATCAGGCGCCGGCGGCGAGGAAGCGGGCGAGGAGCTCGTCGTCGCTACCGATGGAAGCGAAGGCTTTGGGCGCGGTCTTGCGGTAGTCGGAGAAGGTGCCGGTCGGGGAGCCGACGAAGCCCTGCACCACGTCGTAGGCGTTGTCGCCGAGGATCATCGAGCCTTCGAGCAGCTCGGCGCCGAGCTCGACGAGGAAGCCGCGGGTCTTCACGCGGCCGAGGAGCTCGTGCGGATCGTCGGCGCCGGTGACCTCGCGCAGGATGCGCACGGCCTCGATGATGCGGTAGCGACGGCCCTCGTTCTTGAGGGTGAGCTCTTCACCCTTGATGTCGACGCGGTTCTCGCTGACCCACTCGTCGAGCGCGGTCTGAGGGAAGAAGACACGGGTTCTCATCGGCCACCCGCGGTTATACGCCAAGTTGCCGGCGAGGGCCGACTAATGTCGAGGATCGGTGGCCCGGCGTCCGCCGCCCATGCGCCGGCCTTCGGGGCGCGGCGGGAAGGCGCGGCGATCCTCGAGGCCGCGGCGATCGATGGGCGAGCGGCGATCGAGGGCCACGCGGTCGCCGAGGTCGACGCCGGCGCCGACGAAGATGGCGCGGAGATCTTCGAAGGTCTCCGGCATGGCCGAGACCACGACGGCGGCGTGCGATCCACAAAGCGTGAGCGCGCGCCCCTCGATGACGACCTTGCTCATGCGGGCGCCCTGCCCACCACGGCTCCCACACACGGCACAGGCTTCGTGACCTTCGAGCATGGCGGCAGGGTGCGCCGATCGAAGAGGAGGGCCAACTTTCACACCTCCCGAGCGCCGCTCACGTAGACGTGAACGCTGACGCTGACGCTGACGACCAACGACCCTACGCCTCGCGGAGCGAGGTGGCCCGACGCGAGGGGTGGTCCCTTCCTCCTGGTCCACGCTTGATCCTCCCCCTGGGGTATCGATCCCCCACCCGGATCTCGAGGCGGCCACTGCGCGGGTGGAAGGGCGTCGCCAAAACCGTTGGTTTTCGACGAAGCCCTTACGGCTGTTCGCTACATCTGCCCACCTTTCCCCGACGAAGAAGACGGCATGGCGGGTTGGTTCGCGGATTGCTTGGAGGAAACGTGAGGGCGTATGATGCTTCGTATGCCGGCCATCCTCCGTCAGCTTCTCCGCGACAATCGCGGAGCCGTCTCCACCGAGTACTTGGTGCTCGTGGGGACCATGGGGCTGGCGTTGGTGTTTGCCCTCGTCGCGGTGGGTCCGAACCTGGTGAAGGACTTCCAGAACACCCGCACGGTCATCGCGGCGCCGGTTCCTTGATCACTTGGGCCGCGCGCGGCCCGACCAGATTCACGGCTGCAACGCGGCCCCGAGCTCACAAGCAGAAGCACGAAGGAGAACGACGATGGACAAGATGACGCTCGCCAACAAGGGTTTCCTCAAGGACACGCGCGGCGCCAACCTGGTCGAGTACATCATCCTCGTCGGCGTGGTCGCGCTGATCGCGCTCGCGGGCTTCAAGATCTTCGGCCAGAAGGTCAACCAGAAGGTCCAGGATCAGAGCGGCAAGGTCGAGGGCATCTAGCCCTTGCGGTCTTCGCTCCTCGCTTGGGTGGGGCCGCTCGCGGCCCCACTGCTTCGGGAGCGCCGCGCGCCGCTTCGATGATCGGGCAGCCCTATTTCTTGATCGCCGCCGTGCTCGTCGCGGCGGTGGCCGCCTGGTTCGATTGGCGCACGGGGGAGATGCCGAACGCGGTGACGTTGATCCCGCTCGTTCTGGCGCCCCTCGCGCACGGCGTCGCTGCGGCCATCGGCGTCGGTGGGTTTCAACCGGCCGTGCAGGCCGCCGGGTTCTCGGTCCTCGGCGCAGCGGTGTGCGTGTTCGTGCCCGTGGTCCTCTACCGCGCAGGCGCGATCGGAGGCGGTGACGTGAAGCTCTTCGCAGCCCTCGGCGCGCTCATGCGGACGGTCATCGGCATCGAGGCCGAGTTCTACGCGTGCCTCGCCGCGTGCATCATCGCGTTCGGGCAGCTCGCGTATCAAGGCAAGCTCCTCCGCGTCCTCGGCAACACCTTCGCGCTCGCGTTCAACCCGCTGCTGCCGAAGGGCAAGCGCCGCGAGATCCCTCCCGAGCAGCTCACTTGGGCCCGCTTCGGCCCCGCGATCTTCGTCGGCACCGCCGTGACGGCGGTCCTCCACTGGAGGCAACCGTGAGCGCGCGATCCCAATCCCCCGCAGAAGAAACGTCGATGGACGCCGCCGCGATGGAGCCTGTGAAGGCCCCGAGCACGGACCCGCTCCGGGGTCCGAACCGCTCGCGCAAAGGCGCGGTCTACGTCGAGTTCCTCATCGCGTTCCTGCCGGTCTTCTTCTTCTTCCTCTCGCTGGTGCAGCTCATCTTCCTGCAGACGGCGAGCCTCATCGTCCATCACGCGGCCACGAAGGCCGTGCGCGCGGCGGCCGTCGTGCTGCCCGACGATCCGGCGTACTACGGCGACGTCCCCGTGGGCTCGTTCACGGGCCAGCGCAAGAAGGACATCGAGCGCGCGGCGCAGATCCCGCTCGGCACCATGGGCCTCGTCGAGGCGGCCGCCGCGAAGGTCACGATCGAAAGCGCCTACAGCCGCAACGTGATGCTCACGGCCAAGGTCGAGTACCAGTACCACTGCAAGGTGCCCTGGGGCCGCTTCCTCCTCTGCGGCGCCACCAACTTCCGCAAGATCACCGCCGAAGCGTCGATGACCAACCAGGGGGCGCTCTATGATTACTGAGAAGCGCAGCCTCAAGGACGATCGCCGCGGCGCCATCCTCGTCGCCGCCGTCTTCATGGCGGTCTTCCTCGTCGGCGCCCTCTGGTACCTCGTCGGCATCGGCGACGCCGCGATCTACCGCGAGAAGATGCAGGACGGCTCCGACGCCGTCGCCTTCGCGTCCGCGGTCTATCACGCGCGCGGGATGAACATCATCGCCATCTTGAACCTGATCATGGCGGCCGCGCTGGCGGTGCTGATCGCCTTCAAGATCGCCGAGATCGTCGCCTTCACCGTGGCCGCGATCTGCGCCGTGCTCTGCCCCTTCACCGGCGGCGCCACGTGCACGATCGCCACCGAAGCGGCGAACATCGGCAACAACCTGCACAGCAACATCATCCCCAAGGTGCAGCAGGTCGTCGACAACATCCTCAAGGTGTCGAGCGAGAGCCAGCGCTGGGTCGCGCGCATCACGCCTTGGGTGGGCGCGGCGCGCGGCGTGATCGTGGCCACGCAGTATTCACCGACGGTGAAGGGCGGCGTGGCGCTGTCCTTGTCGATGGTGCCGATGGGCGATCGCCTCGGCCTGCCCGTGCAGGAGGAGCCCTTCGACAAGCTCTGCGAGCGCGCCGGCAAGATGCTGGGCGGCCTCGCGTTCGGCTGGATCCCGGGCCTCGAGTACATCGGTGGCCTGCTCGGCAAGCTGGCCGGCACGTTCCCCGGTTACTTCTGCGGCAGCTCGGGCGGCGGCGGCAACGGCGGCTCGGCCACGGCCGATCAGAAGCAGACCGTGAAGGAGCAGTGCGCCGAGGCCAAGAAGGCTTACGACGAGGCCAACAAGGACAAGTCCGGCCCGAAGAAGACCTTCGACATGAAGAAGTGCGAGGACGACGCCAACAAGCAGCTCGAGATGAGCGGCGGCGGCAAGGCCGGCTCGGGCAGCGTCGGCAACACCGGCGAGAAGACCTCGAAGATGATCTTCTCCGGCGCGCGCAACGGGAACGACTACTTCCAGGTCTACGGGTTCGTGCTCGGCGACAACGCGGCCATGCACCAGAACGCGAAGAGCCGCGTGGAGATGGCGTCGTGGGGCAAGTCCAAGATCGAGCCCAACGCGCTCACCGACACGATGGAGAAGGTCGGCTTCGCCGAGGCCGAGTTCTATTACGATCAGGTCAAGAGCGGGAAGACGTACTGGGACGACTACAAGGACGAGGCGCTCTGGAACATGCGCTGGCGCGCGCGGTTGCGCCGCTTCCGCCTGCCCACGCAGGTCGGCATGGACACGCTGGGCAGCCTGATCGGCAGCGTGCCCGGCATCCCCGGCAGCCTGAAGGTGGGCACGGGCTGGGTGACGGATACGGCAGGCCAGATCAACGGCGCCGTCGGCACCGTGGTGATCCACTGACGGAGGCGAGGGCCATGGAGACGACGAGGCGCACGAAGCTCCGGGCGAAGCGGCGAAGCCAGCGCGGCGCCGCCATGGTCGAGGCCCTGGTGGCGATCCCGTTCTTCATCGTGATCTTCGCGACCACGATGTTCGTGGGCAGCTTCTACCAAGAGAAGCTCCGCACCATTCGCGAGTCGAAGAAGTGCGCCTGGGATCACTCTCTGAACGGCTGCAAGGGCGGCTGCCAGGCCGACACGGCCTCCGCCGGCTCCAGCGCCGAGGTGCAGTCGCCGGGCGGCGGTACGGGCGACTCGAAGGCGAACGGCAGCCCGCAGGGCGAGATCATGAGCAAGGACTTCTACCAGTCCAAGTTCACGGTCAAAGGCAAGGCCACCGCGAGCAACATCATCGGCGGCTTCGTGCGGAACCCCGAGAGCACCACCACCGTGATGTGCGACGAGGTCCCGGAGAACGGCGACCCGATGGGCATCGCGTCTTACCTCTGGAACAACGGGTCGTCATGGTGACGCCGAAGCCTCGCCGGGAGTGGCGGATCAAGAAGCTCGCGCGCCTCGCCGTGTTCGGCATGACGGTGAGCCTCGGGCTCGGCCTCGTGGCCGCGCGATCGGTGTACGGCGACGTGCGATCGGCGGCCTTCTCCATGGGCCGCGAGCTCGGTCAGCTCGGCGACGTGGGGACGAAGCGGCCCCTCAAGATCAACGGCGAGCCCATCTTCATCGCGAGCACGACCGAGGACGTGTCCGTGAAGGAGGTGCTCGATCAGACCGAGGCGCGTTGCAAGCTCGCCTCCGCGGGCATGGCGGCCGAGCTCGCGAACCTGAGCGAGTCGCTGAAGCAGAAGCTCCCTTCGGATCTGGGCGAGTCGCGCGCCGCCGGCATCCTCCGCGACGATCGCGGCGACAGCGGCGTCGTGGCCTGCTTGATCCGCGACGACGGCGCGCCCGCGAGCGGCGTCGCCGACATCACGGCGCGCCTCGGGGCCATGCTGAAGACCGGCGATCTCGGCGCCGTCGGCCGCCTGCGCTACGTCTTCGCCGAGAAGACCTCGACCGGCCGCACGCACGTGGTGGCCGCGTGGACCGATGGCTCGTTCAACCTCTATGCGCTGCTCCCTTCGGCCGGCAAGGACGCGCCTGGCAGCGACGCGCAGAACGCGCCGCGCCCGCCCAACGCGCAGCGCATCCTCTCCGCCGACATCGAAGGCGTGCCCTACGCCGTGCGCATCTACGACTCCACGGCGACGCCCGCCGAGATCGTGAAGCTCTACGACACCGACATGCCGGGACGCGGTTGGTCCCCCGCCTACGGCGTCCCCGGCGAAGGCCCCGACCAACGCGCCTTCACCCGCCCCGGCGCCGACCTCATGGTCATCACGAGCCGCGACGGCGCCCGCACGCTGGTCTCCATCATCGAAATGGTCGGCAAGTAACCCCACGCCTCGCTGCGTGAATGGTTGTCGAGCTCAGGTGAGCTCAGGCATCCACGTGCGTTGCGATACCCGTGCTCGACCAGATTCGAACGCGAAGGCGCAAAAAGGCGTGGAGAATGAGCCTCTCTCGCTCTTGTGCCGTCGCGATCCATTCATGAGCATCGTGCTCGACCGGATTTGAACGCAAAGGCGCGAAGGCGCAAAGACGCAAAAAGGCGCGGAAGAATCAGCCTCTCTTGTCTTTTTGCGCCTTTGCGCCTCTGCGTCTTTGCGTTGAAATCTTCTCCGACTCCAGTGCTCCGCCAACGCGTCAACTGAAGTCGTCGATGGTGGGTTTGAGCACGAGCTCGGGGACGTGGGCGCGGGGTGGGAGCGCGGCGAGGAAGAGGACGGCGGCGGCGACGTCTTCGGGCTTGAGGATGCCTTCGCGGCGTTGGGGCTTTCCTTCGGCGCCGCCGGGGCGGACGGCGCGGACGTCGAGGAAGGGTGTGTCGACTTCGCCGGGATAGAGGACGGTGGAGCGGATGTTGCGGCCGCGCTCCTCGCGGCCGAGCGTGAGGCCGAGCGCCGCTTCGCCGAACTTCGAGGCGGAGTAGGCCGCGCCGGCGACGGTGCTGGCGCGGAGGCCGGAGAGCGACGAGATCTGGATGACGAGGCCGTCGCCGCGCTCGCGCATCGCGGGGACGACGAAATGGATCAGGTTGAACGCGGCCGTGAGGTTGGCGGCGATGACGCGATCCCAATCGGCCGGATCGATGGCGCGCAGGCTCCGGTTGCGAACGTTCAGGCCGGCGGCGTTGACGAGCATCTGAATCGAGCCGAGCGACGAGAGCACGGCGCTCACCATGTCTCCGACGGCGGCGCGATCGGTGATGTCACAAGGGAAGACTTGCGCCCGTTCGCCCGAGACGTCGAGTGAGGCGCGCGTCGCTTCGAGCTTGTCGCCATCGCGGCCCACGAGCGCGACCCGCGCGCCCGCGCCGACGAGGGCCGCCGCCACGGCGCGGCCGATACCACCGCTCGCACCGACGATGAGCGCAGTCCGATCCTGAATACCCATGCTGCCTCCATGCTCTGGACAGATGATGTTGGAGCGTCCGTTCGTACCGGCCATCATTTCAGCGTGCGTGACGTGAATTCATGTCCGTGCTGCAGTTCTCGACGCGTCATCACATGCGTGGTTGTCGCTACCCGGGCCCTCAGCCATCGTGTAGAGTCCAGGCTCTCCAGCCGCTACCATATCGGGGAGCTAGAAACATGCGCGAAGACACCATCGCCAAGATCCGCCGGATGCTCGTCAACGATCTCTTCGTGGAAATTCCCGAAGAGCAGATTGGCCTCAATGACGGTCTGCAAACCGTGGTCGGACTCGACTCCATCGGTTTCAGCGAGCTACGCATCCTCTGTGAACGCAAGTTCGACGTGCAGATTTCCGACGAGGATTATGCCCCGGAGAACTTCAGCTCGGTGGGCCGTCTCGCGACGCTCATCGAGACCCTGAAGAACGCGCGGAGGTCCTGATTCACCGGCTCGCCGGCGGTGCGCGCCGGCGTCTCGAGAGTTCCCATGATGACGAGCTGGCCGATTGCCGTCACCGGTATGGCCTGGACGACCGCGCTCGGGGACGACCTCGACGCGGTCTGGCAACGTCTGCTCGCGGGGGAAACGGGGCTTCGGCCCATTCCCCACACGGCGCGGCTGCGCAATGCGCTCGGCGCCGTCTGCGAATCGGCTCCTCTCGAATGGGCGGCATCGGATCGAATGACCGCCCTCGGGCTCCCGGCATTGCGCCGGGCGCTCGCCCGAGCGGAGTGCGACGCGCAGGGGGTGCAGATGGTGCTGGGTACGAGCCTCGGTGCTTTTCTCGAAGGCGAGCCCGGCAGCGCGCCGCTCCACCATTGGGCCGACACGATCGCGGCCGCGGTGGGCGGTGCGCCGCCGGTGTCACTTTCGACGGCGTGCTCTTCGGGATCGGACGCGGTGCTCGTCGGCGCGGAGCTGATCCGCGCGGGCGCCGCCGAATGCGTGGTGTGCGGCGGCGTCGACGTGCTCACGCTCGCCAAACGGCTCGCGCATTCATCGCTCGGGAGCATGTCGCCGACGACGCTCCGCACCTTCGACGAGCGACACGACGGCACGCTGCTCGGCGAGGGCGCGGGCTTCCTCGTCTTGGAGACGAGCGCGGCCGCCGCCGCACGCGGCAAGCGGCCTCTCGCGCTGCTCTCGGGCGTGGGCTCGGCCAACGACGCTGCGGGCATGACCACGCCGGACGCCGCGGGGCTCGGCGCACGCCATGCCATCGAGCGCTCGCTCGCCGACGCCGGCCTCGATGCCAGCGACATTGCGGTCATCAATGCGCACGGCTCGGGCACGCCGCTCAACGATGCCACCGAGGCCATGGCCTTTCGCGAGGTCTTCGGTGGGAAGGGCAATCCCATCGTCTTCGGCACCAAAGGCAATTTCGGGCACAGCCTCGGGGCCACGGGCGCCATCGAGGCCATTGCCGTGCTGCTCGCGCTCCGCACGCAAAAGGTGCCGCCCGTGTATGGGCTCGAGCAGCGTTGTCCGGCGCTGACCTTTCCCGTGCCGCAGGGCGCGCCGCGCGCGTGCGCAGGCCGTCATGGATTGAGCCTCACCCTGGGTTTCGGCGGCTTCGATACGAGCCTGGTCTTCGAGGTGATGTGATGAAGATGGACCCAGGGCTCATCGTTCTCGGACGCGGCCAGGCGCTCGCGGCGAAGCGCAACCATTTCGAGGCGGCCGCCGGCGGCGCCGACAAGCGAGCCGTCGCCGAGGCGGCGCTCGCCGCCATTCGTTATGCGGATCCCGCCGCGTGGACGACGGCGACCGCCGTGGCCCGCGCGATTGCGCCATTGCGTGATGCGGTGCTCGACGCGCACGATCGGGTGGGCGTGATCGTCACCGGCGCCGAAGGCCCGGTCGAAGCCATGGCGGCGATGAACGAGGCGACGAAGAGCGGCTCTTCGTCTCCCATTCGCTTTCCGGCCTCCAATGCCGGGTCGCTCGTGGGCATCTCCAGCATTGGATTCACGTTCCGCGGCCCGACGTTGATGCTCACCATGCCTCCCGAGCGCGGGGTGTCGATAGGCATGCTCCTCGCGGAGGCCTGGATTCGCCGGGGCCACGCCGATTACGTGATCCTCGCGGCCACGTGCCGTGTCGAGGAGAAGCCCGCGGCGCGCAGCCTCCTCCTCGGCGCGAAGGGAGTGGCGGAGACACCGCTCGAGCGGGACGCGCGCTGGCTCGCGGCGGAGGCGCGATGATCGGCCCGCGCACGGCGCGTGAGGTCGCCTCGTTCTTCGAGCGCTGCGTCGACGCCGGCCACGAGCGGCTCGACGAGCAGCCTTTCGATGCGCTGGCCGAACGCTGGCACGCGCTCGGCCTCCGCCCCGGTGATTTGGTGTTGCTCTCGCTCCCCACCGGGGTCGCGTTGTTGCAGCATTTCTTCGGCGTGATGGCCGCGGGCGGTGTCCCCGCGCTGCTCGCGCCGGGCATGCCTTCGCAGCGCCTCCGCGAGCTCGGCATGGTCATGGGCGCGCGCGCCGTGGGCGCGGTGCGCTTGCCGGCGGGGCTCGATCCGGAGCGCGTCGATCACGTCGGTTTGATCGAGGTCGCCTGGGCGCGCGATGCGCGAAAACCGGCTACGCAACCGGGCGAGGTTGTGCTCCTGACCTCGGGCACCAGCGGCTCCGCCAGCGGGTGCGTGACGTCCCTCGAAGCCATGTTGCGCAATGGCGCGCGGCACGCGGACGCCATCGGCCAGCGGGCCGACGACACGGTGCTCATCAGCCTTCCTTTGTACTTCTCCTTCGCGCTCGTGGCGCAGGCGCTCGGCACCTTCGGCCGCGGCGGTCGTCTCGTGATCGCGGGGCCGCCATTTCAACAAGATGCCTATGCCAAGCTCATCGCTTCGCAAGGGGTGACCGTGTCGGCGCTCTCGCCGACCCAAGCACGCACGTTGCTCGCGCACGACGCGACGTTGCCGCGGAGCCTGCGAACGCTCGGCGTCGGCGGCGACAGCCTCGCTCCCGAGCATGTCGCCGAGCTGCTGCGCAAACGGCCTTCCGGCGAGCTCTACCTCACCTATGGGCTGACGCAGGCCGGGCCGCGCGTCTCCACGCTCGCCGCGCACGCCGAGCCGTCGAGTCGCTACACGTCGGTCGGCCTCCCGCTCGCGGGCACCAAGGTTTGGCTCGAAGATCTCGGCGACGGCTCCGGCCGCACCGAGCTCATCGTCTCTTCGGACACGGTGATGCGGAGGCGCATCGGCCTCGTCGAGGGCCGCGCGCACGACGATCTGCGCGCCCCCGACGTCCTCGCGACGGGAGATGTCTTCGAGCAGGACGAGTCCGGTTATCTCTTTTATCGAGGACGGCTGTCCGAATACATCCTTCGCAGTGGGGAGAAGGTCTGTGTCGCCACCGTGCGCCGCCTCGCCACCCGCATCCCCGGTGTCGTGACCGCGCGAACTCGCCTGAAGCGCGGCGCCGATGGGGAAGACTACGATTTGGCGCTCGTCATCTCGAGCGCCGTCTCGGGCGATCATCGAAGCCCGGATCATTATCGAGCGATGTTGGCGAAGTCGGTGCGGCGCGCCGAGCTTCCTCACACGATCGAGATCATCGCCGATTACGAAGCACACGCGCTGGGCTACAAGTGATCTGATCGACGAGGCCCCATGAGCTTTGCCGGGGCGTGGGGCGTAGGGCGGCGAAGCCGACCCGAAGCCCCACATGAAGACGGGGACGGGGGCGTGAGTCCCGCCGTGTGAATCGAGGCGGTGCCGGCCATCCGTCACCAACGAAGGACCCATGGAGAATCTCGCGACGAAACCGGACGAGCCCCGGGGCGAAGGCCCCATGGCCAAGCGCAAACCGCTCTCCGTGGCGGTGATCACGGGCGACCCGCGCTTCTACGCGGCCGCGGTCGCCGCCTGCGCCGATGCGGTGGGTGAGGTGGTGATCGACGGCGCGCTCGCGGATCCATCGATTGGGCCCGAGGCCCATCCGCTCCATCGAGAGGCCGTGAGCAAAGCGCGCCGATATCTGGCCAAGCAGCCTCCCGCCGTCACCATCGTGCAGGCCGGAACATTGGAGGATGCCGCCGCGCGGCTCGTGGCGCGCGGGCCGAGCGTTGGTCCGCTCGGAATGGTTTTCCTCGACGGCGGCGCAGGGAATCTCGAGCGCGATCCCCTGCTCGAAGACCGTCTCGAGACCTTCTA
This sequence comes from Minicystis rosea, assembly GCA_001931535.1. GTDB lineage: Bacteria > Myxococcota_A > Polyangia > Polyangiales > Polyangiaceae > Minicystis > Minicystis rosea. The sequence continues at coordinate 11,234,260 of CP016211.1, read as the reverse complement.
TGCGCATCTCGCCGAAAGCGACGTCGCGAGCGTACGCTCACCGTATTCGGTGGTGCTCCACCGGCGCACGCCGCCGTGGTCGGAGGGGGTGCATGCGCTCGGTGATCGGGTGATCGAACGGGTCCTCGATTCCGGATCACCCTGGCTCCTCCGCACCGAGATGTTGATCGCGCTCGTCGACTTCGTGGAGCGGACCTTCGAGAAACCGCGCAACCACAAGGCCGCGCTGCGCGATCTCCCCACCCCCCTCGGCGAGGCGCTGACGCGGTTTCTCGGCGATCGCGCGGGCTCGGAGTGGTTGTTCTTCTATTACACGGGGTCGTCGGTCACGCCGCTCATCGATCATGTCGAGCGCGCCGCCCGCGCGCAAGGGGCCTTTGCGCTGCGGGCCGCCAACGAGCATGGGCTCGCCTCGGGGGCGATGGCCAATCACCTCCTCCACGGGCGTCCCTTCCTTTGCGTGGTGGGCACCGCGATGATGGATGAGCTCCGTGGCACGCTCGCCAACCTGCGCAGCGCGGGTGCCCGAGGCTTCATCGTTTGTCCGGAGGCCGACGTGGGGAGCTGGTTCAGCTTCCAAGGCACCATCACCGCCGACGAGGACATGCGCGAGGCCATCGCTGCGCGACGTTTGCCCTGCGTGTACCTCGATCGCGTGGAGACCATGCGCGAGCGCTTGGAGGAGGCCTTTCGCCTTTACGAAGAGGCGCGCGGCCCCGTCGTGCTCCTCGTCACCCAAGCCATCCTCGACGCGCGCGATCCGCTGCCCCAAGCACCGCTGTATCCCGCGCGCCATGCGCCCCAAGCCACGCTCTCGAGCGCACAGGAAGAGGCTTTGGGCCGCGCCGTGGACCTCCTCAATCACGAGCGCACCAAGGTCCTTTTCCAGCTCGGGCGCCTCGACGAGGAGGAGTCGGAGCTCGTGCATCGCATCGCCGAGCGCGCGGGCGTGGCCCTCGTCGACACGCTCGGTCACCCGCACCCGACGCACCGGCACGGGCGCCGGGTGAAATACCATTTGGGCACGCTGGGCCTCTATGGCTTCAACCAGCGCTCCTATGCGTTCTTGCACGACGCCTCCGGCAAGCTTCATCCGAAGACGGAGCAGTGCATCTTCTTCCTCAAGAGCCGCGTCGGCGGCCGCGCCACCAACTTCACGCCGGCGCGGCGCTCGGGCCTACGCATGATTCAGCTCACGAACCGTGCCGATCACGTCGCGCCCGACGTCGATCTCGCGGTGGTGATGGATGCCAAGGATTTCCTCGGGCGCGTGCTCGATCGGCTCGACGTCGATCCCGAGGTGCGGAGACACCGCGATGCGGCCATCGAGGCTTCGGCCGAGCCGCGGGCCGATTTGCAGAGCCGTATTCCCAGCCTCCCGATGAGCCCCAATTACTTCTTCCGGGCGCTCGGCGATCTCTTCGAGCGCATGATCGAGGACGACGGTCATTCCTACACCGGCGTTTACGACGTGGGCCGGAGCAGCGTTTCGGCGACGCGCGCCGTGCCGCGCACGCGCCGCGGCTTCAGCGGTTGGTACGGGCGCGCGCTCATGGGCGATGCGCCCGCGGCGCTGCCGGCGCTGGCGGTCACCGAGCCCGGTCATTTGGTGGCATTCGTCGGTGACGGAGCGAAATCGATCGTCGCCGATCCCATCCCTCCCCTGCTCGACAATGCCCTCGCCTACCCGGCGCGCTTCGACAAGAACATCACGTTGTTCTATTTTTCGAATGGCACGTTCTCGGGCATTCGCACCTACCGGGAGCGGCTCGCGTCCAAGTGGGGTGGCCGGCAGATGCGCACCATCGATCTTCTCGCGCCCGACGGCGAGCGGCGCATCGGCCCGCTCACCGTGGTGCACCGCACGCTCACGTCGTTCGACGCGGTCGCGCTGCGAGAGGCGCTGCTCGCGCGCGGGCGGCTCAACGTCTTCACCGTCCTGCTCGGGCACAACAACGACGATGATGGTTTCAGCTTCGTGACGGCCGGTTGGCAGCGCGACGCGATGGGTGGGTGATCTCGACGGGTTCTAGGGAGGGGTTCCGATGGTCGACGTCAAAGAAGGGTTCGCGGCGCTCTATCACTATCTCGCCACTTCGGAGGACGCGCTCCCGCAGACGGTGCGCCGGACCAAGCGCGCGATGCACCGCTTCGAGATCACGCCGCCCGCCGCCGTGATCAAGCCGCTGCTCCACGGCTACCTCGCGGCCCGGAGCGCGCGCGAATTCGGCATGCGCGTCTTCGTCTGCCAACCTTTCTTCCGCGCCTATTGCAAGGCGTGCGGGCCCGGCCTGCGCACGGGTGAATTCATTCACTGGGTGCAGGGTCAGGGCGACATCGTCGTGGGCTCGAACGTGTGGGTGGATGGCAAATCGACCTTCTCCTTCGCCGCGAGCTTCACCGAGCGGCCCACGCTGGTCATCGGCGACAACACCGGCATCGGGCACAATTGCTTCTTCGCCGTCGGCAAGCGCATCACCATCGGCAAGCACGTGAACATCTCCGGCTCGGTGATGATCTTCGACTCCAACGGTCACCCCTCGGATCCGGTCGCGCGCCGTCTGCACGAGCCTCCGCCCAAAGATCAGGTGCGCCCCGTGACCATCGGCGACGACGTCTGGATTGGAAAGAAGAGCATCATCTTCCCCGGTGTCCGCGTGGGCGACGCCGCCATCATCTCCGCGGGCTCGGTGGTGCGCAGGCACGTGCCCGCCTATGGCGTGGTGGCCGGCAATCCCGCGCAGCTCGTCTTCCGCCTGCCGCGCCCGGCCAAGAGCACCGAAGAGAAGGCCGAGATCGCCAAACGCGCCGAAGCCATGGTGGCGAGCAGCGCGCTTTGATCTCCCGCCTTCATGAGCCCCGTCGCGCGACGCTGATGGTCCGCGCGACGGGCTCGCTCACGCCGTGAACGTCAATTGCATCGTGCCAAAATCGCTGAATTCGGCGGTGATGTCGGCATTCAGCGGGCTGCGATAGGCGCCCGTCGTGCTGCCGGTGCTGATCAGCATGCCGGCCGCGAGGCCGTCGCCGCGCCTCCGGCGATCGTTGGCCAGCCACACCAGCGGCAAGATCGGATGGCCGCCGGTGTTCTCGCCTTTGCCTTCGTTGATCTGTTTGCCATCGACGAAGACGCGCACCGGCGCGTTCGTCAAATCCACGTCGCGCCATCTCGCGATCTCCGGGCCGACGAGGTACGCCCCCGTGAGCACGTTGTCGGCGATGAGGCTCGGAGTCTCGACGATGAGCCCTTTCGCATAGCGCGAGTCGGCGACCTCGATGGCGCCGTAGACGGCGGCGACCGCGTCCTCCACCTCTTCGCGACGGTAGGGCTCCGCGCGCGGCGGCAGATCGCGCCCGAGCTCGAAGGCATATTCGCACTCCACCATGCGCAGGTGGAAATGCGCGCCCGCGAAGGTCGCCGATCCACGATGGAGCATCGTCTCGAGGAGGCGCCCGGCCATGGGCTCGGTCAGGCCGGCGCGCTTCTGCCAATAGGGAGTCGTCGAGCCGAGCTTCCAGCCCGAGACACGCGCGCCCGAGGCGCGCACGAGCGCGTCTTGGATGGCATATCCCTCCTCCACCGTGCGCGGGCGGCAGGCTTCGGGGAGCGCCTCGATGGTGCGGTGATCGCGGCGCGCGCCGAGGAGAATGCGCACCGCTTCCTGAATTTGATCGGGCGTCATGGTCATCACATCTGCACGATATGGATGAGGAGGGGTGAGTCCTTGGGTCGGCGCACCCGCACGAGCTCCATGCCGGCCTGCTCGTAGATGCTTTGCCAGGCGTCCTTGGAGCGCGGCTCGCCTTGGCGCGAGAGCGGGTGGATGAAATGGTAATCGAGCGCATCCAGCGCCGGCGGCGGGCGGCCATTCAAGAGGTCGACCTCGACGGGCTGCATCTCCAATGCGACGAGCTGCTTGCCGGCGAACTGGGCTTTGAGCGCGGAGAGCACCCGCACGATGGCGGTGTCGCCCGCGCGGCCGAACTCGTGGAGCATGAACATGGCCGTGAGCGCGTCGATCTTCCGCACCACGTCGTCGGTGATGGGCAGCGCGTCCTTGCCCACATCGCCGTGATGGAACGAGAGCCGCTCGGCGACACCGTACTGCTTCGCGTTCACCTGGGCCGCCGCGAGCGCCGCGCGCGACATGTCCACGCCGGCGCCTCCGCCGCCCGTGAGGTGCGCCCATTGGATCAAGAAGCCGCCCGTCCCGCACCCGAGATCGAGGATGCCTTTCACGCCTTGCTCGCGGAGGGCCTCGATCACCTGCGGCACCACCCGCACACAAGTCACGTCCTCGGTGCCGGCGGCGGCGTGGCGCGCCGATCGATCGAGCTTGGGATCGTCGAGCGAGACCTCTTTGCGCAGGAGCGGCCCGAGGTTCGCCATCAAGCCGGCATAACCACCCACGTAGAGGTTGAGCAGGCCGCGCGCGATGGTGTTGTGCACCCGCGCGCCCTTCTCGGTCAGCTCCATCACGCCGTCACCGCCGCGCCGCACGACACCGCGGCCGACGAGGTAATACATGAGCCAATCGAAGGTCATCCCGTCGAAGCCGAGATCGGCGACGACGCGATCGCGCGTGAAGCGTGGGTGCTCGCGGACGTAGTCGTAAAAGCCGCTGTCCCAAAGGGCTTGGAGCACTTGCGCGTAAATCCAGCTCGACGAGAGCGACAGCTCTTCGGGGCTCGGCGGGAACACGATGCCTCGCGCGAGCTCCGCCTCTCTCAACAAGTCCTTCGGCATCGACGTGCACCTCGGGTTCGAGTAGGAAATCATGACTGGACCGAACGCGTCGGACCACCTGGAGAGTTACCGTGCTCGAGGTTTTCTGGGCGAGCGGGAGCGCGCCTGCTTGGCGAGTCCTCCTCACGCTGACGGTGAAGGGCATTCCCTGGGAGTCGAGGCGGATTCACCTCACCCGTCGGGAACACAAGCGGCCTGAATACCTGTCCATCAACCCGAGAGGCAAAGTACCTTCGATTCGAGAGGGCGACTTCACGCTCCACGAGTCCGTGGCCATCATGGCTTATCTCGAGCGGCGGTTTCCGTCACCAACGCTCTTCGGGGCCACGCCGGAGGAGCATGGGTCGATTCATCGTCTCATCGTCGAGCACGAGTCGTATTTCTGGCCGGCGATGACACGCGTCGTCAGGCCCATCCTGTACGGCGGGCCGGGCGCCACCGCAGGGAAGGAGGGAGACATGAAGGCTGCGCGCGCGGCGCTCCGGGAGGAGATTGGCAGTCTCGAGGCCGTGCTCGCCGAGCGGCACTGGCTCGCGGGGGAGCGGGTCTCGGCGGCCGACCTCGCCATTTACCCTGGCCTCATGGTGCTTTGGCGCGCGGCCGCGCGGCCTTCGGCGGCACGTTTCGAGCTCGGGCTCACGCCCGAAGAAGGGCGCTTCCCTGCCCTGCGGGCGTGGTGTGCCCGCGTCGAAACGTTGCCTGGATACGAGAGCACCTATCCGCCGACGTGGCGTGAAGGTTGATGGGACCGAAGGGCGCTGCAGAATGGCGGTGTCGGTCATGGCTTGACGGGAGATCCGGTGTGAGGATGACGGGGAGTCCCGGTGCAACGCGCTCCGGACGTCGTAACCTGCCCGGACGCGATCGCTCGGGGTGAGCGATCCACCACAACGCCGCGGAGGAGCCGATGAGCGACGGTGCGCCGTCCTCGAGCAAGCTACGTGATCTCGCGAGAAAGCTCGCGGCGCTCAGCTTGTCCATCTTGTTTTCGTTCTTGGTGCTCGAAGCGTACGTGCGGCTGACGTACACGTCGCAATGGCACATCCCGAAGAGCGCGGTGCGCGAGCCCGGCATCTTCAACGCGCGGATGAAGCCGAATCACGAGTCCGACATCCCGCTCCTCGACGGTGGGACGTTCCACGTGAAGACCAATGCCCACGGCTTCCGCGGCCCGCTGGTGGGCACCATCGAGAGCAAGACGCTGCGGGTGATCTCGCTCGGCGACTCGTTCACGTTCGGGTGGGGAATCGCGCTCGAAGATCAGGCCATGTCGAAGATGATGGCCCGCTACCACGAGGCCCACCCCGACCGGGACGTGGGGCACGCGTTCGTGGCCTGTGGCTCGTGGGACCCGAAAGATTACCTGTTTGCCTATCTGACCGAGGCGGCCGTGGTGAAGCCCGACATCGTGGTGCTCGGCGTCTTCACCGGCAACGACATCATGGCCAACGATCTGCCGCGCATCCTCGATCCAACCCAGTTCCCTTATGCCGACAAGCTGCCCGATCCGCCGCGCCCGTGGGTTCGATCGTTCGATTGGATCCGCGCCCAGCTCTCCGGGAGCCTCGCGGTCGCGAGCATCCGCGCCAAGCACAGCAAGCCCGCCGCGTTCGCGCCGTTCGAGAACGACATGGCGAAGCAACGGAAGCTCTGGGACACGTCGTTCTTTTATTTGAAGGCGCTGAACGATCGCATCCGCGAGCGGAACGGACGGCTCGCGCTGGTGCTCTATCCCTCGATGCTCCAAGTGAACACGTTCCGCGCGCTGGACGAGGCTGGTTACGACCACACCATGCCGGAGCGCGTGGTGGGCGAGTTCTGCGCGGAGAACGGGATCGAGCTCATCGCGCTGCTCGATGCGCTCAAGGAGAACAACCAGAAGCGAGATCTCTATTTCCCCAAGGATCGCCACCTCACCGTGCGTGGCAACGAGGTGGCGCGCGCGGTGATCGAGGAGAGGCTCCGGCCGGCGATCGATCACTTGTGGGAGGAGAAGATGCGCAGGCGCGCCGGGGAGAGGGCGCCGACCATTCCAGCGTCGAATTGAGGGAGAGAGGGAGAGAAGGAACGCAAAGGCGCAAAGACGCAAAAAGGCATGAGGGGTTGTTGGTTTGTGTGACTGCGTCGTTCGGGGCGAGGGTATGGAGACGCGGGGGATGGGGGCGAGGATGGCGACGCTGGGCCTCGTCGTGGTGGCGGTGGCTTGTGAGCTGTTTGCGGTAGCCTCGGTGCGGGCCGGGCGAGGTGCCGTGTTCGTGTGGGTGCCGATCGGGCTGGCGGTCGCAATGGCGGTGGCGCTCAGGCTCTCGCCGGGACGAAGGGGGATGGCGGCGGGGGCGGCGGTGCTCGGGGCGGTGGCCTTGTTGGGCCTGGAAATCAAGCTCGGGAGGGCGTCGCCGCGTGATGGATCGATGGCGGCGGCGCGGGGGGTGAGGTTCGATACGCGATCACCGTGGGAGGTGATTCGCGACGAGCGGGCGCGCGGCGAGGATGCATATCCATCCATCGAGCCACGGGCCTTGATCGCGCGTCACGGGAGCGTGGATGTCGGCGGTACCAAGGTGCTGCCGCTCGGGGCGTGTCGGGCAAGCGCACCGTGCTTTGCAACGAGGGCGGGGCGTATACGATTTACGAGAGCGACGAGCGGGGGTTCAACAATCCCAAAGGGATCTGGAGCCGCGCGCCTGGGAGCTTCGAGATCGGCATCGTCGGTGAAGCCTTCATGCAAGGTGCTTGTGTCCCGGCGGGGCGGAGCGCGGCGGACGTGATCCGCGCGGGCCATCGCAATACGGTGAACCTCGGTGTGGGGGGGAATGGGCCGCTGCTCGATCTCGCGGGGATCGTCGAATACTTCACGGAGATTCAGCCGCGGTTCGTGGTCTGGTCGTATTACCACAACGATCTTTCGGCCCTCGAAGCCGAGAAGAAGAGCCCCATTCTGCGTGGGTATCTCGATGGGTGCGTGCGGTCGCAGGGGCTGTCGCTGCGGCAGGCGGCGATCGACGAGGCGCTCGCGAACGTGGCGCGGCGTGAGGAGGCGAGCGCGCGCACGTGGCCCGCGGCGCTCGCGACGGTGGGGGTGACGCGGGTGCGGGCGCCGGTGTGGATGTCGGATCTGATCATGGGCGAGCAGCACTCGACGGCCGGCGCGGCGCTCAGGCTCGACAAGCTGAGCGGGTTCGTAGGTGCGCGGGTCGGGGCACGAAGACCGGAGGTCGCGCCGGATGTGGTGACTCTTCAGCGCGCCCTGGAAAGAGCAAAGACCACGGTGCGCGGTTGGGGCGGCGAGCTCGTCTTCATCTACCTCGCCGATCTCCATCACCTGCGCGGGCCCGAGCACCCGACGCGACGCGCGGTGCTCGATGCGGTGCGCGCGGCGGGCGTCACCGTGATCGATCTACAGCCCGTTTTCGCGGCGCTCCCCGATCCGATGATCGCGCGCTACCACGCGGAGTCGCACCTCAACGAAGAGGGCCAGCAGATCGTGGGCCGCGCGGTCCTCGGGGCGCTCCAGCGCTTGCGGCGAGGTTGGTGATCCGCGTCACGCGCATGTGACCGGAAAAGTGTCGCGAGCGAGGAATGCTCGCGTATTTCGAGCGAACCCGAGCGACACGTCGCTGCCGTGTCGGTCACGTCTTCAGCGCGCGAAGGTGGAGCGTCGCACTTCATTAACGCTTGCTCCGCAAGCTCGGGAAAAAGAGCAGGTCGCGAAAGACGACCGTTCCGGGGTATCCTGCTCGCCCCGGATGAACCGCCGCGCCCTCGTCATCGCCTTGATCATTGCCATCATCGGCGCCGCGTTGCTCGCCATTTACATCCGCCGCTTCGAGGAAGAAGCCTCGGGCGGTGAGCCGGTGAAGCTCCTCGTGGCCGTGAAGCCGATCGAGGCCGGCGCGCTCATCACCGACGAGATGCTGGCGACCCGTGCCGTGCCGCGCGCCTATGTCGAAGATCGCGCCGTGCTCGACACCGAGCGGGCCAAGATCATCGGCCTGCGCGTGGGGCACACGGTGCAAGCGCAGCAGACGATGATGTGGACCGACCTCGCCATCGCGATGGAGAAGGGGCGGAGCCTGTCGTCTCTGATCCAGCCCGGCATGCGCGCCGTCTCCATCCGCGCGAAGCACAGCGACGACAAGGGCTACTCCCTGATCCGGCCCGGCGATCGGCTCGACGTCATCGCCACCATGCCCGGTGAGAAGCAGGCGGATCAACGCTCCTCGATCGTGCTCCTCCAGAACGTGCTCGTCCTCGCGGTCGGCCTCGACACCGGCGCCGATCTGACCGACAAGCCGAGCACGCAGCCGGTGGACATGATCCTCAGCCTGTCGCTCACCGTGCCCGAGACGCAGCTCCTCACGCTCGCGGTGGAGAAGGGCACGATCGCGGTGGCGCTGCGCAACCCGGACGACGTGCGCGTCACCGAGGGGATGAACGACATCTCTTCCTCCGCGCTGAGCGACACCAAGCGGCGCGGTGAGGTCCAGAACGCCCGGCGTACCGGGCCCGTCAAGATCGAGTCGGGGTCCCAGCAATGATTGCGTACAAGCGACTCCTCACCGCCCTCGCCTTCGCCGTTCCCTTCGCCGCGGCCGCGCCCGCGCTCGCGCAGAAGAAGGGCGGCGGCGCGACGCTCAAGGCCGACGCTCCGGTGCAGCAGGAGATCGGCATCGCCGTCGGCGAGACGCGCACGATCCCCGCGGGCGACGTGAAGCAATACTCCGAGGGCTCGCCCGGCATCGCCGACGTGCGCCTCACGCCCGACGGCGCGAAGTTCGTGATCGTCGGCCAGCGCGCCGGCTCGACGTCGCTCTTGATGATCAAGAACGACGGCACGCAGGTGAACTGGGTGGTGAACGTGTTCTCGCGCTCGCCCGAGCTCGTCGAGCGCGAGCTGAACCAGCTCCTCGAAGGCTACCCGGGCCTGCGCATCCGCCGCGTCGGCTCCCGCCTCTTCATCGAGGGCGGCGTGTCGAACGAGATGGAGCAGAAGCGCACCGCGCAGATCGCGCAGCTCTACCCGGGCCAGGTCGAGTCGCTCGTCACCGTCGGCACCGGCGCCATCGATCGCAAGCTCAACATCCGCGTCGACTTCTTCTTCGTCCAATACGACAAGAGCTCGAACTGGCAGATCGGCCTCTCGTGGCCGGGCTCGTACGGCGGCAAGTACATCTCGAGCCAGTTCGACTTCAACTTCGTCAAGGACACGTCGGGGATGAACCCGATGGCCTCCAGCGTCGGCCTCACCGCGGGCACGGCGAGCATCGTGAACCAGCCTCTCCCGGGCCTCGATCTCGCGTCGACCCGCGGCTGGGTGAAGGTGCTGAAGCAGGCCACGGTCATCACCACCAACGGCAACGAGGCGCGCTTCGAGAACGGCGGGGAGCAGAACTTCCCCGTGTCGAGCGGCCTCGTCACGTCGATCGAGAAGATTCCCTTCGGCACGAACGTCACCGTCCTGCCTCGCTACGATCCTTCGACGCGCAACCTCGAGATCAAGGTGCAGGCGGACATCGCGGATCTGACGCCGCCGCAGGCGTCCACGCCGCTCCCGGGGCGCAACACGGCGAAGCTGTCGACGCTGGTGTTCTTGAAGCTCGGCCAGTCGCTGGTGCTCTCGGGCATCCGCACGCGCACCGAGCGGCGGCAGAGCAACGGCATCCCCGGTCTGTCGTGGATCCCCGTGCTCGGCGTGCTCTTCGGCAGCCTGGGCGACAGCTGGCAGGACGTCGAGGGCGCGGTCTTCATCATCCCCAGCGTCGTCGAGAGCGTGCCCCGCGGTCAGTACGACATCGTGAAGGAAGCGCTCGAGCAGTACGACGATTACTCCGGCGACATCCGGGGCGTGAAGACGTACCAGAAGAGCCCGCCCGAGGAGGGCGCGGGCGCGGAGAAGAAGTAGCCCCCGCGGGAGCGCTGCACGTGGTCGAAGTCGACATCTTGATCGAGATGGACGGCGGCGCCTCCCGCCGCGAGCGCCTCCGCGTCGAGGGCGCGCTCACGGTGGGTCGCACCGCGTCCAATACGCTGTGCCTCGAGGGCGATCTGATCTCGCGCACGCACGTGCTCATGGAGCTCGGGGCGACGGCGCTGCGCGTGGAGGATCGCTCCAGCAACGGAACGATGGCCGGCGACGTGCTGCTCCGGCGGCGCGCGGCCGAGGTGCCGTACGGCACGCCGATCGTGGTCGGCAACTACACGCTCTACGTGCATCTCGCGAACGGCGCCGCGGCGGCGCCCGGCCCGCCGCCGTTGCCGTCGCGACCGATCCTCGAAGGCGCCGCGAAGCCGCCTCCGCCGCCGTCGCTGTCGTTCGGGGCACCGCCGATCCCGCCGCCGGCGCCGTCGTTCGGTGGCAGCAGTGGGCCGCCGCCGATCCCGCCGCCCGCGCCTTCGTTCGGGGGCAGCGGTGGGCCGCCGCCGATCCCGTCGTTCGCGCTCGCGCCGCAAGCGCCGATGCCGATGACGCGGCCCGTGCCGCCGCCGGTGCCTTCGCGACCGGCGCCGACGCTGTCCAATGCAGCGAAGACCGAGGGCGGCAATCGACCGACGATCCCCGCGCCCCCGCCGGAGACGGCGGCCAACGAGTCGGAGGTCGCGCTCCGACGCGAGATCCACGCGAAGCTGCTGGAGAACCTCGATCTCGCCAAGCTCGACACCGCCAAGCTCGACGATCCTTCGATGCGCCCGCGCGTGCTCACCGCGCTCCGCCGCATCGTGCAGCAGCTCGACGCGCGCATCCCGCCGGCGCTGAACCGCGACATGCTCATCGGCGAGCTCGCGGACGAAGCGCTCGGGCTCGGCCCGCTGGAGCGGTTCCTCGCCGACGCGACCATCAGCGAGATCATGGTGGTCGATCCGAGCACGATCTACATCGAGCAGAGCGGCAAGCTCGTCCGCGCCGACGCGCGCTTCACCGACGACGAGCGCGTGCGCGCCGTCATCGAGCGCATCGTCACGCCGCTCGGCCGGCGCATCGACGAGTCGTCGCCGCTCGTCGACGCGCGCCTCAAGGACGGGTCGCGCGTGAACGCGGTGATCAAGCCGCTCGCCCTCAAGGGCTCGTGCATCACCATCCGCAAGTTCGCCAAGACGCCGCTCACGCTCGACAAGCTCGTCGGCTTCGGTGCGCTCACCGATCAGATGGGGCGCTTCCTCACGCGGAGCGTGATCTGCAAGAAGAACATCATCATCTCCGGCGGCACCGGCAGCGGTAAGACGACGCTGCTCAACGTGCTCTCGTCGGCCATCCCCAACGACGAGCGCATCGTCACCATCGAGGACGCGGCCGAGCTCCAGCTCAAGCAGCCGCACGTGGTCTCGCTGGAGACGCGGCCCGCCAACATGGAAGGCCGCGGCGAGTACACGATCCGCGATCTCGTGCGCAACGCGCTCCGCATGCGGCCCGATCGCATCGTCGTCGGCGAGTGCCGCGGCGGCGAGGCGCTCGACATGCTCCAAGCGATGAACACGGGCCACGACGGCTCGCTCACCACGACCCACTCGAACTCGCCCGAAGAGGCGATCGCCCGCATCGAGACGCTGGTGCTCATGGGCGGCGTGGAGCTGCCCTCGCGCGCCATCCGCGAGCAGATCGCGTCGAGCCTCCACCTCGTGGTGCAGCAGTCGCGCTTCTCCGACGGGAGCCGGCGCATCGCGGCCGTCAGCGAGGTCGCGGGCATCGACGAGGAGGGTCAGGTCGAGATCCGGCCCATCTTCGAGTTCGTGCGCACCGGCACGGGGCCGGGCGGCCGCGTCCTCGGCGAGCACCGCGCCACGGGCTACCTGCCCTCGTTCCTCGACGCCTTCATCGTCGCCGGCCTCGTGCGCCGCGGGGAGCCGTACCTGTGAGCCTCGAGGAGAACCTGGCGCGCATCCGCCTCTTCAAATACGGCGGGCTCTCGCTGCTCTTCGTCGGCCTCTTCGCCGCGCTCGTCATCATCATCGGCGACGCCGAGGGCATGCCGCGCCGCATGTGGGCGCGCTACGTCGTCTTCCTCGAGCGCAAGCTCCGGCTCATGTTCATCTGGACGCCGGGCAACCAGATCGCCGGCGGCCAGGCCGCGGGCATCCTCGTGCTCCTGGCGCTCGGCATCATCATCGATCTGCCCTTCTGGTGGGCCTTCGCGCTGCTCGTGGCCGTGGGCCCCGCGGTCTACATCGAGCGGCTCCTGCGCCAGCGCATGGAGCAGATCGAAGCCCAGCTCGACGGCTTTCTGATGGCGCTCGCCAACGCGCTCAAGGCCACGCCGAGCCTCGGTGACGCGTTCAGCTCGGTGCAGCGGCTCATCCCTCCGCCTCTGCAACAGGAGGTGGAGCTCGCCGTGAAGGAGATGCGCGTCGGCTCCACGCTCGATCAAGCCATGCTCTTCATGGCCGGCCGCATCGGCAGCCGGCAGGTCGACTCGGCGCTCTCGGCGCTCCTCATCGGCCGGCAGATCGGCGGCAACCTCCCCAAGATCCTGGACACGACGGCGAGCTCGCTCCGCGAGATGGCGCGCCTCGAAGGCGTGGTCCGCACCAAGACGGCCGAGGGCAAGGCGCAGCTCTGGGTGCTCGCGCTCTTCCCCATGGTGCTGATGGTCGCGTTCAACGCGGTGAAAGAAGGCTATTTCGATCCGCTCACGCAGAGCGTGACCGGATACGCGGTCATCGTCGTGGCGCTCCTCTTCTGGATCGCGTCGCTGGTCACGGCGCGGAAGATCCTGGACGTGGACATCTGATGTTGAACCTCCACTCGATCCGCTGGCTCTTCATCGGCTCGGTGGGCGCGACCATCTTCGCGCTCATGTACGCGCTCGCCAGCGCGCCCTCGCGCGTGGCCTCGCGCCTCGGCATGCGCGGCCTCAAGCGGCGCCGCGCCATCGAGGACAACGCCGCCTGGGCGCAGCTCGAGCCCGTGGTCCGCTGGCTCGGCGTGCGCGTGGGCGGCCTCATCAGCGACGAGCAGTACGCGCGCCTCGACGATCAGATCGCGCTCGCCGGCGACTACCTCGGCCTCACCGCGGAGGAGTACGTCAGCCTCAGCATCGTGAGCTCCTTCCTCTGCGGCCTCGCGGCCGGCGTGGCCGGCTGGGCGCTCGGCAACAACGCGGTGCTCTTCCTGATCATCGGCTTCGGCCTCGGCGCCGCGCTGCCCTATCTCCAGATCAGCGGCGAGGGTCAGCGCCGCCAGAAGGAGATCAACCGCGGCCTGCCCTACGTGATCGATCTCATGGCCCTCGCCATGAGCGCGGGCCTCGATTTCCCGGGCGCCGTGCGCCAAGTCGTGGAGAAGTCGAGCAACCCCGAGGACCCGCTCATCGAGGAGCTGACCCGCGTCCTGCAGGAGCTCTCGCTCGGCCGGACCCGCAAGCAGGCCCTCAGTGATTTCGCCAAGCGCGCCGGGACACCGTCGGTGACCGAGTTCGTGGCCGCGCTGGTCCAAGCGGAGGATCGCGGCAACCCCGTGGCCGACGTGCTGCAAATCCAAGCCGGCGTGTCACGCATGCGGCGCACGGTGAACGCCGAGGAGGCCGCGGCCAAGGCCGGGGTGAAGATGGTGGGTCCGCTCTTCCTCCTGTTCGCGTGTATCATGCTCCTCGTCATGGGCCCGATGATCCTCAAGCTCTCGCAGCAGAGCGATTAGCCCGGGAGGCGGCTTGAGCGGTCTCGAGTTCAACATTCGTCATCCCGACGGCCGGAGCGAGAAGCTCGTCGTCGACTCCGATCGCGTGCTCATCGGCAGCGGTGCGCACTGCGAGATCCGCCTGCCCGCGGCCGAGGCCGCGGTCGAGCACGTGCTCGTCACGTTCCTCGGCGGCGGCGTCTTCGCGACCGCCCGCGCGCTGAGCCCGGCGCCGACCATCAACGGCTCGCCCTTCACCCAGGCTCCGCTCCTCGCGGAGTCCGTGCTCGGCGTGGGCCAGGTGCAGATGACGATCGGCGTCGTCGAGGTCGCCGAGAACGCCAACGTCATCAAGAAGAAGCAGGAGAGCACGAGCCCGATGACGTACGTCCTCGCGGCCGTCGCCATCCCGCTCTCGCTCTACATCATCCTCGACGATCCCCCGAGCGACACCGCCGTGAAAGATCGCCCGAAGGACGTGCCGAGCCTGTGGGCGGCCGCGGCGCCCTCGTGCCCGCAGCGCGCGGCCGATCAAGCGCTCGCGCTGGCCCGCGAGAAGCGCGTCGTCGCCGAAGGCAAGCGCGAGCGCAGCCCCTTCCACGTGCAAGACGGTGTCGCCGCCGTGCCGCTCTTCCAGGTCGCCTCCGCTTGTTACAAGAACGCGGAGGACAGCAGCGCTTCGCGCGAGATGGAGGCCTCCGCCAATCGCCTCAAGAAGTCGCTCGAAGAAGACTACCGCGCCCACCAGATGCGGCTCGAGCACGCCATCGAAGTGAAGGACCTGCGCACCGCGCAGAAAGAGGTGAAGGTCCTCCTCGCCATGCTCCAGGGCCAAGCCAACCCCTACGTGGTGTGGCTCTCGAACCTCGATCGCCGGCTCCAGCTCAAGCTCGGCACCACGAAGGTGGGCGGATGAAACGGCTCGCCGTCGCGCTCGGCTTGATCCTCGCGAGCCCCCTCGCCGGCTGCGCGTCGCGCGGCGACAAGGTGGCCGCGCAGATCAAGACGGTCGAGACCGAGGAGACGCCCGAAAAGCTGCTCGCCCGTGGCCGTGCCTTCGCCGCCGTCGGCGATCTCTCGCGCGCCGAGCAGTACTTCGCCTCGGCCATGGAGCACGGCGCCGATCCGGCCGTCGCCATGCCGCTCCTCCTCCGCGTGTGCGCCGAAGCGCGGCGCTACCGCGCGGGCATCGACTACGCCGAGCCGCAGCTCAAGAAGCACCCCAACGATCATCGCCTCCGCTTCGTCGTCGCCTCGTTCTACGCGACCATCGGCGAGTCCACCTCGGCCCGCGAAGAGCTGGAGCGCGTCGTGAAGCAGAAGCCCGACTTCGCGCCGGCCCACTACGCGCTCGCCGTCGTCCTGCGCGACGACGCCGGCGACGTCGTCTCGGCCGACCGACACTTCCGCGAGTACCTGCGCATCGAGCCGCGCGGCGCCCACGCCGAAGAGGCGCGGAGCTCGCTCCTCAAGCTCGTCGATCACGGCGGCTCGCCCATCAACGTCCCGCCCGTGTGGCGCGACGTGAACAGCGTGCCCAAGGACGGGAAGGTCGGACCGTGATCCCCCGCGAGGTCTTCGAGGAGACGCTCCTCCATTTCTTCGAGCCCATCCGCCCGTACCTCGAAGATCCGTCGGTCAACGACATCATGATCAACGGGCCCACGCAGATCTACGTCGAGAAGAAGGGCATCCTCTACCTGACCGACGCGCGCTTCCCGAGCCGCGAAGCCCTCATGGCCGCGCTCCGCAACGCCGCGCAGTTCGTGGGCAAGCACGTCGACGCCGAGCACCCCATCCTCGAAGGCCGCCTGCCCGACGGCTCGCGCCTCGAAGCCATCTTCCCGCCGGCCGCGCCCGACGGTCCGGCCGTCTCCATCCGGCGCTTCAGCAAGGAGACGCTCACCGTCGAAAAGCTCATCGGCTTCGACGCGCTCACGCGTGACGCCGCGCAGTTCCTCCATGCGCTCGTGGCCTCGAAGCTCAACGTCGTCATCGCCGGCGGCACCGGCAGCGGCAAGACGTCGATGCTCAACGCCCTCTCGTCCTTCATCCCGAACGGCGAGCGCGTGGTCGTCATCGAGGACTCGCGCGAGCTCCAGCTCCAGCGCGAGCACGTCGTCCAGCTCGAGGCGCGCCCCGCCGATCCGCGCGGCAAGGGCGCCGTCTCCATCCGCGATCTCTTCAAGGCCACGCTCCGCCTCCGGCCCGATCGCATCGTCGTCGGCGAGATCCGCAGCGGCGAAGCGCTCGATCTCATCCAAGCCATGACCAGCGGTCACGGCGGCTGCCTCACCACCGTGCACGCCACCTACCCGCGCGACACCCTCACGCGCCTCGAGACCATGTGCCTGATGAGCGACGTGGAGATGCCGCTCGTCGCCATGCGCATGCAGATCGCTTCAGGCATCAACATCCTCGTCCAGGTGTCGCGCCTCGCCGACGGGCGCCGCAAGGTCACCCACATCAGCGAGGTGCTCGGCTTCGATTCGGCGAGCGGCAACTACGTGATCCAAGATCTCTTCCTCCGCACCTACGGCACGGCCGCTGCGGGCGGCGAGATCCCGAGCGCGCTCCAGCCCACGGGCATCGTCCCGCAGTGCCTGCCCGCGCTCCGCGAGCACGGCGTCGATCTCCCCCCCGCCGTCGCCCAAGCCATCGAGCAGCGCCGCGCCGCGGAGCAAGGCCGCCGTTAGCATGACCGCGCCTGCCGACTCGCAGATCTCGCTCTCCGTTCGCGCTGGCGTCGGCGATCCGACCACCATGCCGTTGCCGCCCGGCCAAGCCGTCGGCCCGCTCTCGGTCGGTCGCGCCGGCACGTGGCGCGTCGTCGCGCCCGGCGTGCTCGAGGAGCATGCGTTCCTCTACTTCAACGGCACCGATCTCTTCCTCCAGAGCGCCGACCCCAACAGCCCCGTCACCGTCAACGGCTCCGCCATCCCCGGCGAGTGGACGGCGGTGTACGCGCCCTGCGAGATCATCGTCGGCGGCGCGCGCCTCTGGTTCGGCCCACCGAAGCCCGCGCGCTCGCTCCCACCGGCGACGCCCTCGCAGCCCGCGCCCATCGATTCGCCCTCCGCGGCGGGGCGTCGCCCGTTCGCGCCCCGCGTCCAAGGCCTCGACGCCGACGACGAGTCCACGCGCCTCCACCCCATCGAGGACATCGAGGCCGCGCGCAAGCGGCTCGCGAACAACGGCCCCTCGGCCACGCTCACGAGCCCGAGCTCCCCGCCGACGTTCGGCCCTCCTCCAGGCGGCGCTCCTCCCGCCGCGCCCACCTTCGGTGCGCCGATCATTGGAGGTCCAACTGTTGGAGCTCCAACCTTTGGAGCTCCAACGTTCGGCGCACCGCCCCCGGGCGCGCCCACGTTCGGCGCCCCGCCGCCGGCTGATCCTGCCGCCTTCGCTCCGCCCGGCACGCTGCCCGCAGGCCCTCCGCTCGGCGCTGCGCCGCCCGCGAAGCCGGCCCCGTGGATCGTGGCCCGCTGGCGCGAAGCCTCCGGCCCGAAGAAGGCGCTGATGCTGCTGCTCATCCCGCTCATCTGGGCGGTGTGGGTCATCTTCACGGACAAGCCGCAGCCCGCGCGCACCACCACCAAGACCTCGCCCAGCGCCTCCGCATCGGCGAGCAGCTCGGCGCGCGCCGCATCGAGCGCCGCTCCCTCGCCGAGCAACGCGCCTTCGTCCGATCCCGAGCCGCCCGCGCCTCCGCCCTCCCCGAGCGGCAAGGCCTCGGCGTCACCGGCCTCCCCGACGACCACGACCGCGACGAAGACCCGCGAGCGCGAAGCCGCCGACGCCGTCGCCGCCGGCGCCTTCGACAAAGCCGCGCGCCTCTACGACGAGCTCTCCAAGGCACACCCCGAGGTGCCCGCCTACGCAGAGGCCGCGCGCATCATGAAGGCCAAGAGCGGCAAGCGTTAGGCTCCATCGGTCAACGGCTGCACGCCTCCTCGCGCGATCGCGATCGTCCTCACTCTCGCGTCGTCGCCTCGTTCGACGAGCCCGCAGAACGGCGCATGCATGCGGCGAATGCGCCTCAATCCTGCCCGATGCCTGCGCGACGCGCGTGCTGCGCTACCATCGCCCACGCATGTCCATTCGAAGCATCTCGCGCGCGTTGCCGTTCGTCGCCTCGCTCCTCGCCGGCTGCGCTCCGGCGACGCCGGCCTCCACGCCGAGCGCTCCCGCCGTCGACCCGCGCGTCGCCGAAATGGCGCACGTCCACGTGCTCATGATCAACGGCGGCGGCACCCCGCAGATCAACTACCAGACGCATCTGCTCCACCTCAAAGCGATGCGCGAGACCTTGCTCGGCGCCGGCATCGCGCCCGATCGCATCACCATCCTGAGCGGCGACGGCGCCGATCCCGCGCCCGATCTCGTCACCCGCGAGACCACGGCCGACGGCGATCTCTTCTACATCCACGGCACCCGCCAAGAGCGCGTCCTCGCCGCGCCGAAGGTGACGGTGAACTCGGAGATCCCCGGCGCCACGCTCGGCACCGCCGGCAAAGCCGACGTCGCCGCCTACTTCGAGAAGGCCAAGACACGCCTCGCGCCCGGCGACGTGCTGCTCCTCTACGTCACCGATCACGGCACCCAGGACACCGCCGATCCCCTCAACAACACCGTGCTCCTGTGGAAGCGCGAGAAGCTCACCGTGCGCGATCTCGGCGCCCTGCTCGACGGCCTCGATCCCGGCGTCCGCGTCGTCGGCCTCATGTCGCAGTGCTACTCCGGGGCCTTCGCCGCGCTGGCCACGCGCGCCTCCACGGATGGTCGCGCCCACGCGCCGTTCTGCGGCTACTTCTCGGTGCCCGCCGATCGCCCCGCCTACGGTTGCTACGCCGAGGACAAGAGCCGCGAGCGCGTCGGCCACTCGTTCCAGATGATCCACGCGCTCGGCGTGACGCGCAGCCTCTCCGATGCGCACGACGCCGTGCTCGTCCGCGACGACGCGCCCGACTCGCCGATCCGCAGCTCCGACGCGCACCTCGAGGCCGTTCTCCGCCGCGAGGCCACGCAGCGGGGCGTGCCCTTCGAGCAGCTCGTCGACGAGCTGCTCAAGGCTCCCCAAGCCGACGCCGACGCCACGCGCGATCGCGCGCTCGTCGATCGCATCGGCGAGACCTACGGCCTCGGCTCCGCGAAGACGCTCACCGATCTCGCCGCCCGCTCGAAAGAGCTCTCCGAGCTGGAGCACGGCTTCAACGCCTCCGTTCGCCAGTGGCGCAACGCGTGGGTCGATCTCGCCGGCGCCAACACGAGGGCCTTCCTCGCGCAGAGCTCCACGTGGAACGAGCGCCTCGGTTGGTCGGCCATCAAGGGCGCCGAAGCCTCGGCCCAGCGATCGCTCGCTCCATCCTTCCTCGCCGATCTCGTGACCTACACCCCCAAGACACAGCGCGAGCGCCTCACGCTCTATCACGATCGCTCCGAGACCACGCAGACGGCCGTGTTCCGCACCGAGGTGCGCGTCTCCGCGGCCATTCGCACGCGCACGCTGCTCACCACCATCGCCGGCCGCGCCCACCTCGCGCGGAACGCCGCTTCACCCGATCGCGCGACCTACGAGACCCTCCGCACCTGCGAAGATTTCCGCCTCCCCGGCGCGGCCTCCACGATCACCGATCCCCCTCCCGCAAAGCTCGTTTCCATCACCGAAGAGCGTGCTTTGGAGACGGAGCTCCACCCCACGTGGATTGGAGTCAATGCCATTGACGTGCCCCCCGATCGCCGCAAGGAGCAGGGCCTCCTCGACGGCGCAATGGCTGTGAACGCGGTCTTCCCCGATTCTCCCGCGCTCGCGGCCGGCTTCGAGGTCGGCGACATCATCCTCGGCACGCCCGGCCATCCCTTCGCGCTCCACGGCGACGTGCGCGCCATCTCCTTGCTGAGCAAGACCGACGCTCCCGTGGCGATCGAAGTGCTCCGCGGCAAAACCAAGAAGACGCTCAGCCTCCTCGCCAAGCCCGCGCCGCTCGAGCTCCCCACGAAGCCTTCGTCCCTCGCCCTCGGCGACACCGCGCCCCCGCTCGAGCTCCGCACCTATCACGGCGCGAAGGTGAACCTCGCCGACGGCAAGCCCCGTCTCCTGATGTTCTGGGCCACCTGGTGCGGCCCCTGCAAAAACGCGCTCCCCGAGCTCTTGGCCTTCGAGAAGGAGCGCAAGATCCAGGTCCTCGCCATTACCGATGAAGAGACCGAAGTGGTCGACGCCTTCTTCAAGAAGTTCGACAAGCCCTTCCCTCAAAACGTCGCCATCGACGATCTCCAACGCAGCATCGACGTCTTCGGCGCCCGCGCCCGCCCCACCTTCGTGCTCCTCGACGGCAAAGGCACCATGACCTGGCGCGCCACGGGCTACGAGAAGGGCAAAGGGCTCGGAGTGGAAGGGTGGAAGTGGCGGGGGAAGTGAAGCCCTGATCGAACGCAGCGTCTCGCGGCCTAAGGTTTAGCCCCTAGACCTGCTGAGATCGCCAAGGCGTGCTCGACATACGGAGGGCCGAGCGCGGCGTCTGACGCGATTGGAACCTAGCCAATCGATGACGCGCCGCGCTCAGCAGCGCTGTCGGTCGAGACGGGGAGACTGACGAGGTCAGCTGAATACGTTCACGCCGGCGCCGAGGATGTTGGCGGGATCGTAGGACGCTTTGGCGTCGCACAGCGCCGGCCATTGCGAGCCGAAATGGGCCTTCCAATCCGCCTGGGAGAGGTTCACGGCGCTGATCGTGTAATGCGTCCCACCGAGCGCCCGATTCCGCTCGAAGGTCGCGCGGTTCTGTTGCAGCGTGAAGTTGATCACGTTCGGATCCGGCGGGACGGTCGGGAGGATGTCGAAGAGGAAGAACACCTTCTCGTTCGGCACCCGGAACAGCGGCTGCCGGACCTCCTTCTTGATGAAGGGGAAGAAGAGGATCAGGGAGCCGGGGAGCAGGATCGAGGGATCGAGGTCGTCGACCGCATTGGACGCAAACGAATCGATCACGGAGTCGCGCACGAAGAGGTCGAGCCACGGATGCGGCAGGCCGAGCAGCCCCAATTGCCCCAACATGTTGAAGATTTGAACGGTGAGGTCGCAGTAATCGAAGTAGGTCCGGTCCTCGATCTGCGTGGCCCCGGGGATGAAGTGGAGACCGGCCAGCGGATCACCATTGCCGTGACCATTGCCGTTACCACCCCCATGGCCATTCCCATGACCACCACAGTGGTTGTTCGAAGGCGTATAGAAGCTCGTCGCCTCGATGTACCAGGTCCACCCATCCGCTCCGGGCTGACCATTGCCCCGCACGTAATCGAAGCGCTCGTCCGCGATGAGGACGCGAATGTCGGCGAGCATCGAGGGCACGTCGGGATAGAAGAGCTTGTACGTCTGCGCACGCTCCTCCGCCTCGATCAGCGTGAGCGTGACGCGAACGATGATGGCGCAGAGACCGAGGCCGGCCAGCGCGGCCTCGAAGAGGCTCCGCTTCTTGTTGCGTGAGCAAGTGACCACCTGGCCCGTGCCGGTCACCACCACGAGCTCCTCGACGTTGTCGACCTGAGCACCGTAGAGGAAGCTCGACCCGCCGGCGCCGCCCACCGAGAGCGTCCCTCCCACGGTGAGATTGATGTAGTCGGTGAGCACGGGCGGGGTGAGCCCCTCTTCCACCGTGGCTTCGAGCAGATCGCGCCAGACCACGCCCGCGTCCACGACTGCGCGGCAGTTTTGGATCGAATGGATCTCATTCAGCGCGCGGAGGTCGATGACCAACCCGCCCGCCGCCTGGGACTGACCGAACGCCGTGTGCCCGCGCCCGCGCGTCGCGATCTTGATGCCGTGCGCGCGACAGTAGTTCACCATCTTGACGACGTCGTCCACGGACGCGGCGTGGAGCACGGCCACGGGCGTGCGATGAACCATGTGTCCCCAATCGTCGCTCACCTCGGCGAGCATCTCGGGGTCGGTGGTGAGCATCCCATCGAGCGTGGGAATGTGCGCGAAGGGAACGTCCGCACGCGCCTCGCTGATCCAGGAGCGCTTCGCCGGATCGAAGCCGAGAACGAGCGCTCCTGCTACGAGGCCCTGCAAAATGCCGCGACGCGAAACTTTGCTCATGCGCCAACTCCCATCGTCGTTGCGCACGGAGCCACGGCGCCCGTCGATACACGACGGCGCCTCTCCAAGCGCACGTTGCACAGCACGGTCGGGGGGGCGAACGCAGGAGCGATTCACGAACTCAAGTCCGCGAAACGCCTTGCGTTCAATACCTACCAGCGCCCGAACACTGCTGCGCGATGGTGGTGGCTACGAGGCCAGAAGGCTAACCAGCAGAGACCCAACGAGGCCCGTCGGCGCGTACAGCACCAGCGAGCATGGTATCCCGCTATGTACACAACGCTGCGCGCGCCGGTCAACGAAAAATTTAGGCCGACGGCTCGCCCATTGAAGGACGAGCGAATGACGACTGAACAACGACCTCAACCCACAATGGCACATGCTACGCGCGGATCGGTATCGACATGCGCTCATTGGTATTCGCTGGGGCGCGCTGGCTGCCGACGCCGACCACCGACAGAGGACGACGAAAATGGATGATCAGCATTGCGACGAATGCCGCCTTTTGGTATCGATAGCGAGCATCTTTCCGCCGAGGGCTCGTTTCTGCTCAAGCGTTCACCCTAAGGGGCACGCGAATCCTTTTTACCCCGGCAGGTAAGCGACGGCATGTCGTGCACCCGTGTGCGGGTAGAAAGGTTGGCTCCGGATGGCGAATTTGTCACCGGTACCGTCCGTGACATTGGTTGATCTCGGTCGCGAGCGACTGCGTTCTCTTTGCCGAGCATTCGAGTTCAGCCAGAACGATGAGCGAGTCGCAGCGGGCATCTTTCGAGAGCTCGCGGCGTCGTGGGGGGCGAGAAGCGCTCAGAGGCCGTCTCCGTGGCCGTCGGACATCACCGATGATCACACCCCCTTTGAATTCTCGCTCGCAATCGACGGTGCCGAACGCGAGCTTCGTTTCCTGATCGAAGTCCAAGGCGAGGTGCCCTCGGTCGAATCGAACTGGGAAGCCTCCCTAGCCATGAATGAGCAGATCGCTGCTCGCTACGGCGCGCATCTCGGCAGGTTCGCGGAGGTGCAGGATCTCTTCGCCCCGACGAGCGATTGCCATCGGTTCTCCCTGTGGCACGCGGTCTGTCTGCGGCCGGACACCGCGCCCGATTTCAAGGTCTATCTCAACCCCCAGGCGCGCGGCCGGAACGAGGCGCGCAACGTGGTGGTGGAGGCCATGACGCGGCTCGGCTTCGGCGCCGCGACCGCGCACGTCCCCGAGATCGGACCGCTGGACGAGATTTGCTATTTCTCGCTCGATCTCTCGGCCAAACGCGAAGCGCGCGTGAAGGTGTACACGGCCCATCATCACGCCGACGTCGCGCGCATCGACGCGGCCGTGCGCACGGCACGCGGTTACGTGCCGGGGCGAGCGCAGGAGTTCTGCGAGGCCATGGGCAACTCGCCCGGGCCGTACGATGCGCGCCCGGTGCTCACCTGCCTGTCCTTCATTCAGAGGAGCGAGGCCCCGATGACGGGGACCGTTCACTTCCCGGTCCGCTCCTACGCGCATGACGATCGGGTCGCGCGGGATCGCGTGCTCCAGTACCTGAGCCCGGAGAGCGCGATGATTTACGGGCGCGCCATCGAGGAGTTCACCGATCGGCGGCTCGAGGACGGCGTGGGGATGCAGACCTATGCGTCCTTGCGGATCGATGGTGATCGCAAGCGCGTCACCGTCTATCTCGCGCCCGAGGTCTACGACGTGGGCCAGACGGCAATGACGCTCCCGACCGCGTCGGGGGTGCTCACGCGTGCCCATGCGCGGCGCTCGTGGCGGCCGGTGGCGACCGGTAGCTGACGACCGCTTCGTGTATCGAAGAGCACGTCCCCACCACCCGAGGCTCGTCGTTCCCTCTCCGCGACCCGCTGTTGGGATTCCGAGCCGCTCCCCAAGCGAAAATCATTGTATCGTCGGCTGCCCCCGCAGAAGCTCCCGGCTCTGCGTCCGGGTGTTTCAGCATGAAATCGATGCGACAGGCCCACGCGTCGAGCGACAGGAGGATTGAATGAGCGACGCGATCCAGACCACGTCCCAAGAGAGCATCGAAGCGCTGCTCGCCTACAACGCGAGCCGGCTGGAGCAGCACAAGCGCCTCCGCTGCTTCGAGCTCTTCACCGATGGAACGCTCGAAGCCCCGGAGAAGCGGGAGATGATGTTGGCCTGTCTCCAGGTCTTCGCGCGCCACTTCCAGACGATGCTCTTCATGCGCCAAGCCCAGTGCGCGGACGATCGATATGGCGTCTTGTTCCTCGGGCACCTGCGTGAGGAGATCGGTCACGACGACGTCCTCCGCAAGGATCGAGGCCGCTCCGACGAGGTGTGGGATCCGGTCGTCGAAGGAGCGGCGGCCTGGTTCATCTCGCGCATGTCGATCCTCGACAACATCGAGAAGCTCGCGATCATCCATCTCGTCCTCGAGTCCAGCGGCGCGCACATGGGCGCCATTACGCGCAAGACGATGCGCCAATTCGGGAGCGCCAATTACTTCGAGCTCCACGACGAGCTCGATCAAAGCCACGTCACCGTCGCGCTGGAGCCCGTCCGCCGGCAACCGCCGGAGACGATCGCCCGGCTCCGCGTCGTCCTCGAGCAGGCCTGGCAAATGCTCGATACGTGGGTGAGCCGCGTGGAGCTTTTGGTGACGGGCGGCGCAAAGGCCGAGCTCTATACACCCGAGCTCCGGTAACCCTCGGCAACCCTCATCGACGATCTCCGGGAGCGCCACATGTCGAGTGACTTCACCGAGAACCTGGGCCTGAGCTCTTATCCGTATGCCTCTCGCCGCATGCCCATCTTGGCGAGGCGGGGCGTGGTCGCCACGGGGGAGCCGCTCGCCGCGCAAGCTGGCCTGCGCATCCTCCAACGCGGGGGCAACGCGGTCGATGCCGCCGTGGCGACGGCCATCACCCTCACGGTCACCGAGCCGGTGTCCAATGGCATCGGCTCCGATGCTTTCGCCTTGGTTTGGGACGGGTCGCGGCTCCATGCGCTCAATGGCTCCGGTCGGGCCACCGCGGCGCACACGCCGGCGTACTTCGCCGAACGTGGCATCACCGAGATCCCCATGCGTGGTTGGCCGGCCGTCACCGTGCCGGGCGCGCCGGCGGCGTGGCGCGACCTCCATGCACGCTTCGGGCGCCTGCCGTTCGAAGCGTTGTTCGAGTCGGCCATCGAATATGCGGAGTCCGGCTTTGCGGTCGCTCCGCTGACGGCCGGGCGCTGGGCGTCTTCGGCGCGCAATTACCCTCATTGCAATCCCGGGCCCGATCTCCAAGGGTGGTTCGACACCTTCACGAGAGGGGGAAAGGCCCCCGCCGCAGGCGAGCTGTGGTCGTGCGAAGACCTCGCGCGTACGCTCCGCATCCTGGCGAAGAGCGGTGTCGATTCCTTCTATCGAGGCGAGCTCGCGGCGCGCATCGCGGAGTTCGCGAACGCCACGGGAGGGCTCCTGACGCTCGCCGATCTGGCGGCGCACACGAGCACTTGGGTCGATCCCATCGGGGTGAGCTACCGTGGTCACGAGATCTGGGAGGTACCCCGAATGGCAATGGCATTGCCGCGCTCAGCGCGCTCGCCATCCTCGACGGAATCGATATCGCCAAACACCCTCGTGAGTCCGCCGAGAGCTATCATCTCTTGATCGAGGCGATGAAGCTCGGCTTCACCGACGCTCAACGCTTCGTCGCCGATCCGGACTACGTGCCTGTCCCCGTCCGCGGGATGCTCGATCCAGGCTATGCGGCCAAGCGACGAGCCCTGATGAGCGATCGCGCGGCCGTGCCCGAGGCCGGCGCGCCGCCCCACGGTGGTACGGTGTACCTCTGCACGGCGGACAGCGATGGAATGATGGTCTCCTTCATTCAATCGAATTACTCGGGCCCTCTCTTGGGCTTCGGCTCCGGCGTCGTCGTGCCCGGTACGGGAATCGCGCTTCACAGCCGCGGATCGGCCTTCTCGCTCGATCCCCAAAGCCCCAACGTCATCGCGCCGGGCAAGCGGCCCGCGCACACCATCATTCCTGCCTTCATGACGCGCGGGCGAGAGGCCATTGGGCCGTTCGGTGTGATGGGCGGGCCCATGCAGCCGCAAGGGCACGTGCAGATGGTGGTCAATCAGCTCGATTATGGGATGAACCCCCAAGCGTGCGTGGATGCGCCGCGCTGGCAATGGCTGCAAGACCTGTATGTCGACGTGGAGCAGTCCGTGCCGGCAGCCGTGGTCCAAGGGCTCGAAGCGCGCGGACACGTGCTCACGACGAGCGGTCCTTGGGACGTGGCCACCGCCGCCCCGCGGCGGACCCCCGCTGGCAAATTCGCCGCCTACGGCGATTTCGGCAAGGCACAAATCATTTGCCGGCGACGCGATGGCACCTACGTCGTCGGCAGTGAGCCGCGCGCGGACGGCTGCGCCGTCGGTTACTGACGAACGCGCGAATCCACGACAGCGACCATCCACGAGGAGATGAACGTCAGATGCTCTCGACCCTCACCATCATCCCGCGAGTCGACATCAAGCTCGTCACCGAGGTCATGGAAGACGGACACATGCACTCGCTCGGGGAGCAGCGAGATTTCCGGCGCCATCCGGAGCTCGCCGCGTTCCTCTCCGAGCGTGCTCGGCTCGGCATCGCCTGGGTGCGTCTCGGGCCGGGCCAGGTGCTCGAGCCGCACCGTCACCCCATCCGTTCGATGATTCTGGTCTGTGCCGGTCGAGGCTTGTTGCTCGATCAAACGGAGACTCCACTCTCCGTGGGCGACGCCGTCCTCGTCCCCTCCAATTATCTTCACGGCTTCAAGGGCCTCGAGCCCGACGGCGTCGAAGGGCTGTCGATTCAGTTCGACGATGAAGGCGGGCTCTACGAGAACATCGAGAAGCCCCGCGTCGCGTTCGAGCCGAAGTGAGCCGAAGTGGAGAGGTGAGCGAGCAGCGGTGAGCCGCGCGTCGGCCTCTCTCGGAATCGAGAGGTCCCATCCGCGCGGCGCTCGCCGCTTTACGCTCACATCTCGAGAGGGAAACCTCGGGGCGCCCCGCGTCTCGAGCCTTTCGCTTCGCCGCTCCGAGCAGCCGTTCGAGAGCGTCTCAGGACCAGGAGATCTCGATGCGAATGTCGCGCGGGCCCGGATTGGCGCGCGTCCACGTGACGTCCCGCAGCTTGACGTCGTTGAGGCCGAGGGCCCGCAATGCCGTGCCGACGAAACCGACGGCCACCGGACCGATGTAGGTGAAGCCTTCGACGTCGCGGATGTTGATCAACATCGCGTTCTCGTCGTGGACCGTGGCCTCGACGAAACCGCCCTTGTGCTCGTGGGCCCAGATATCGGGGAATTTCCGGGCGAATTGTTTGGGCGAGAGCACGCGGAGCAGGAGCTTGAGGAAGGTGCCGATGGCCTCCTGCGCCACCGCCTCGCCGCCGCGCACGAGGTTCTGATACGCGGTCTCCTCGTCGGGGCTGCACTCGTCGACGAGCGACCAGACATGCATCACCGTCTCCCGCGGGACCCAGGGATCGGGCTTCGAAGCGGCGAGCTGCTTGAGATGATCGATCGCCTCGGGCTTGAGCAGCGGGCTCAGCTTCTCGTCGTTGAGAACGAAGTTCGCCGCAATGGGAAGAGTGTATCCGCGGGTCAAAAACGTATTCATGACGCTCTCCTGACTCGGTCCGGCGATACGTCGCCTGGATGCTCCGGCGTCCCGTGCAATCGTGGCCCTTGCGTGAGTGGGCGCGATCATACCCGAGGTCGCGGGCAGCGCGACAGCAGCCGGTGGCCTAGGCCAATCTCTCCCGGAAAAAGCCAATCACCCTCTCCAGCGCCGCGCGTGTGGGGTGGCCCTCGCGATCGACGAGGTGGGTGGTCACCACGGAGTGCGCGTCGCGCCCGATCCCGTGGGGATTGCCGGGCGAGGAGTCGATTTCGATCGCTTCGAACCCGGAGCCGAGCTCCGCGCGGAGGCGATCGAAGCGCTCGCGTGGGACCAAAGGGTCGCCGGTGAAGCGCATGCCGAGCACGGGGCAGCCGCCTTCGACGCGCTTCTTGATGGTGACGAGATCAGCGTCGGAGAGGTGCAGGCCGGCGCGACGCTCGGCGCCGATGGGCGCGGGGAGCGAGGGTTGGCTGAGCACGGGCGCCATGACGATGGGATCGACCATCAGCGCGAGCGCGAAATTGCCGGTCAGGCACATGCCGATGGCGCCTACGCCTTTGCCACCGATTTCGGCGTGTACGTGGCGACAGAGGGCGCGCAGCCAATCGGTGATGGGGCTCGAGGCGCGGGCGGAGAGGACGGAGAACTCGCGGCGGATGCAGGCGCGCACCATCTGCTCGGCGGCGTAGAGTGGGGACATCGGCTTGTTCGGCGTGCCGAAGAGATGCGGCATGAAGACGGTGAAACCTTCGTCGGCGATGCGGGTGGCGAAGGCTTTCACTTCGGGGGTGATGCCGGGGATCTCGTGCATCACCACCACGGCGGGCCCCGAGCCGCGACGGTAGACGGTGCGGGCCGCGCCTTCGTGGGTGAAGGTCGTCTCGGTGAAGCCTTCCACGGTCATGCGCGTCATGCGCGGGATGTTCGCAGGCGGCCACACGGTTGAGAAGAAGCGGAACGTCCGCGCCCGAGCGACACGGGTGTCGGGTCGCTGGTCCAGACGTTGCTGACGCTGCCTCCGCGATGTCGCGCGAAGCCGAGACCGTCGGGGAGATCCGCCCGCTCGTCCGCTCCGAGGGAGCCGCAGCGAGCGCGCCGACGTCGGGTGTGCGCGAGACGTCCGAGATGGTTTATCGGCCCGGCGTGATCGTGGGCGGACGGTATCAGCTCGTGCGCAAGCTCGGGCGCGGCGGGATGGGCGAGGTGTGGAGCGCGCGGCACGTGGAGCTCTACACGGAGGTGGCGCTCAAGTTCCCGGCGATCATGGCGCGCGGGGTGGCCGCGCGGATCGTGCACGAGCGGTTCCGCTTCGAGGCGCAGATCGCGGCTCAGCTCGGCCTCTCGACGCCGCACGTCGTGGCCGTACGCGACGCCGGCTGCGACGAGAGCGGGCCGTTCTTGGTGATGGAGCACGTCCATGGACGCACGCTGCGCGATCTCATCGACGAGCGCGGCGCCCTCTCGATCGAGCTCGCCGCGACCATCGTCGAGCAGACCGCGGAGGCGCTCGAGATCGCGCATGCGTTCGGCGTGGCGCACCGGGATTTGAAGCCTTCGAATCTGCTCCTCGTGGATCGGGCGGACGGGGCGACGTTCGTGAAGATCGCGGACTTCGGCATCGCCAAAGCGCTGCGCACCGATCTCTCGGCCGACCTGCCCGAAGACACGAGCGGCGGCATGATGGTGGGCTCGCCCGCGTACATGAGCCCGGAGCAGATCGGCGGCGGCGGGCCCGCGGCGCCCGGCGATTTGTGGGCGCTCGCGGTGATGGCGTACGAGGCCGTCACGGGGCGGCTGCCCTTCGAGGGACGCACGTTCGCCGATCTGTTCGTGCGGCTCGCGTCGGGGCGCCATCCGCGGGCGAGCTCGATCCAGCCGGCCCTGCCCGCCGGCGTCGACGCGTTCTTCGCGCGGGCGCTGGCGAAGGATCCGGCGCGTCGTTTTCGATCGGCCCGAGACGTCGCGCAAGCCCTGAGGCGCGTGGCCGAGGGGCCTCCGTCGGGCGCGATTTCGCACCGCGCGCGACGGATCGCGCTGCGGTTGGGCCTCATCGGCGGGTGATGGCGCGCGCTGAGGTCGAGAGAATGACGGCGGCGCGCCGCGCGGACGGCGGACGGACCGCGTGGGAGGCCACCGGGCCTCGGGGGTGCCCGGCTCTACCGAATGCAGCCCCGAATGCCGACCAGGGACACGATCGCGGGTGAGGGAACGTACGGAGAGGCAGGCAAGGTCCCCTGACCTGGGCTAGAGTCCCGCCCCCGAACCGTTCCGGAGGTCGATCGTGGCCCGTTTCATCGATGAGCTCAAGCGCACGCATCGCTGTGGTGATCTGCGCGCGTCCGATATCGGCAAAGAGGTCGTGCTGTTTGGCTGGGTCGCGAGCCGTCGCGATCACGGCAAGCTCATTTTCATCGATCTGCGCGATCGCGACGGGCTCACCCAGATCGTCTTCGACCCCGATACCGCGCAAGACGCGCACGCGCTCGCCGAGGCCGTCCGCACGGAGTGGGTCATCGGCATCCGCGGCAAGGTGCGCTCGCGCGGGGAGCAGCTCAGCAAGAAGGAAGGCAAGATGGTGAGCGCGGCGAACCCGAAGCTCGCCACCGGCGAGATCGAGGTCGTCGTGCTCGAAGCGACGATCTTCAACAAGGCCGAGACGCCGCCGTTCGAGGTCGTGGACGACATCGACACGCGCGAGGAGATCCGGCTCCAGTACCGCTACATCGATCTGCGCCGCACGCCGCTGCAACGCACGCTGCGCCTGCGCCACGAGATCAACCGGGCCACGCGCAACTACCTCTCCGATCAAGGCGCGCTCGAGCTGGAGACGCCCTTCCTCGTGAAGTACACGCCCGGCGGCGCGCGCAACTTCCTCGTGCCCTCGCGCCTCTCGCCGGGGAAGTTCTATGCGCTCGCCGAGAGCCCGCAGCTCTACAAGCAGCTCTTCATGGTGGCGGGGTTCGATCGGTACTTCCAGATCGTGAAGTGCTTCCGCGACGAGGATCTGCGCCTCGATCGGCAGCCCGAGTTCACCCAGATCGACGTCGAGCTCTCGTTCGTGAACCAGGACGACGTCTTCCGCCTCATGGAAGGGCTCGTCTTCGCGGTGTTCAAGGCCGCGCTCGACATCGATCTCAAGGAGCTCTTCCCGAGCGGGCGCTTCCCGCAGCTCCCGTTCCACGAGTCGATGGCCAAGTACGGCAACGACAAGCCGGACCTGCGCTTCGGGCTCGAGCACGTCGATCTCACGAAGACCATCATCGAGCTCGGCGGCGGCGGCGTGCCGTTCTGGGAGGAGATCGCCAAGGATCCGGCGGTGCTGAGCGCGCCGGAGGATCACCTGCGCCCGCGCATCCTCAAGGCCCTCGTGATCCCGGCGAGCGCCAACCTCTCGCGGCCGCAGCTCGAGGAGCTCGAGCGTGGGCTCAAGGAGATCAAGGGCTTCAAGGGCCTGGCCCGCGCCAAGGTGGCCGACGACGGGAGCTGGACGCAGTCGCCGCTGTCGAAGTCGATCACGCCCGAGGCCCGCGTGAAGATCAACGAGGCCGTGGGCGCGAAGCCGGGCGACGTGGTCTGCTTCCAGTTCGGGCCGGCCGGCGTGGTCCACACGGTGATGGCCAAGCTGCGCGTCGACGTGGCCAAGAAGACGGGCCTCATCCCCGAGTACGGCCACGGTGGGAAGTGGAAGCTGCTCTGGGTCACGAACCCGCCGCTCTTCGAGTACGACGAGGACGCGAAGCGCTGGGTGGCCGCGCACCACGCCTTCACGCGGCCCGTGGACGAGCACATCCAGTACCTCGACACCGATCCGGCGCGCGTCGAGTGCTACCGCTACGATCTCGTGCTCAACGGGTTCGAGATCGGCGGCGGCTCGATCCGCCTCCACGATCCCGAGGTCCAGAGCAAGGTGTTCGCCACGCTCGGCATCGACAAGGACGACGCGCACGAGAAGTTCGGGTTCTTGCTCGACGCGCTCCGCTCGGGCGCGCCGCCGCACGGTGGGATCGCGATCGGCATGGATCGCCTCTCGATGCTGCTCACCGGCGCGCCCACGCTGCGCGACGTGATCCCGTTCCCGAAGACGAACCAGGGCACCGATCAGATGACCGGCGCTCCGGTGGTGGTGGACGCGCCGCAGCTTGCCGAGCTGCAGGTGAAGTCGACGGCGCAAACGTCGTCGTGACGGCGACGAAGCAGGCGATCATCGTCGTCGGTCTGGCGCTCGCGCTCACGGGGTGCGAGCGCCGCTTGGCGCACTTGTTCGGCGCGTACATCTACGACGCCGACGGTGGGCCGGACGGCGGTTGCCTTCATTCGCCGACGGTGATCGACGTGCTCGATGGGCCCGAGCCCGAGAAGCCCTGCACGAACGTGGTGTGCTGGCAGGGGCCCGACGGCTCGGTCTACATCACCGATCGCGCCTGCGATGGGCCGCCGGATTTCACGGACCACACGCAGGACACTTCGGGGCCGTGCGTCAAGGCCCTCGAAGCGTACGGCGCCGACGGCGGAAAAGTGAGCTGCCCCGCAGCCGCTGTCGACGCGGGGCTCTGATTCACACGGCGGGAACTCACGTCCCCCGCCGCCCCAGTCTTCATGTGGGGCTTCGGGTCGGCTTCGCCGCCCTACGCCCCACGCCCCGGCAAAGCTCATGGGGCCCCACCGCCCCGTGATCCACCCGAGATTTCCAGCATGTTTCGCCGCTTCGGGCCTCACGTTCGTCGCATCGGGATGCGGACGAAGTCCTCGGCCGCGCGAATGAGGTCGAAGCGGTGGGGATCGCGCCCCGCCGCCTCGCCCTTCACCAGCAATCCGTCCCGCATTTATCGCGTATTTCGGTGCATGTGCCGCCGTTCCGTCGCCTCGGGAAGCGCAGGTCGCGCGGCGAATGTCGAGGGAATGGCCGCGCGACTTTCGGCAGGGGCATTCGTTCTGGTAGGGTGAGCCTCGCTCCGGCTCATGCCTTCCCCTGCGCGCGTCCTCATCGTCGACGACAGTCCGACCATCCTGAAGGTGGTCAGCGCCATCCTCGCGCGCCATGGGTACGAGCCGGTCATCGCTCGGGACGGGCTCGCGGGCATCGAGCTGATCAAGAAGGGCCTCAAGTTCGACTTGGTCCTCCTCGATTTCGTGA
Source organism: Minicystis rosea (assembly GCA_001931535.1). Classification (GTDB taxonomy): domain Bacteria; phylum Myxococcota_A; class Polyangia; order Polyangiales; family Polyangiaceae; genus Minicystis; species Minicystis rosea. Next base: position 11,201,030 of record CP016211.1, on the reverse strand, counting down.
TGCCGCGGATGAACGGCTACCAGTTCTGCCGCGAGCTGCGATCGAGCCAGCCGCACCGCGCGCTGCCCGTGGTGCTGATGAGCGCCAAGGGCGACAAGATCCGCGGGCAGTTCGTGCAGCAGACGGGCGCCGTCGACGCGATCACGAAGCCCTTCGACGCGCGCGCGCTGGTGGCCGTGATCGAGGGCGCGCTGGCCAAGACGGCCGAGGGCCGCGCGCGCCCCGTCCCCGAGGGCGCGAAGATGCCCGAGGAAGAGCCGATCGCGGAGAGCATGCGGCCCGGGCAGCTCGCCAAGCAGCAACGCCTGAAGACCGCGGTCGAGGTGGCTCAGCGCGTGGCGCAGGCGGTGACGCCCGCGATCATGGCGCTTCCGCAGGAAGAGCGCGAGAGCGAGGCCGCGGTGATGGGCGCCATCGCCAAGGCGATGACCACCGACGTGGTGGACGCGCTCGCGCACACGCTCCGCGACGTGGAGTCCGAGTCCGGCGTGAAGGAGCTGATGGGCGGGGACATCTCGGCCATCCCGCTCGCCGAGATCTTGCAGCTCCTCCAGCTTCAGCGGCAGACGGGCGTGCTGCGCGTGTCGAACGCGCGCGCCGCGGTGACGATCTCGATCCGCCAAGGGCTCATCGATTTCGTGCAGTCGCGCGGAGCCGCCGACGAATACCGGCTCGGGCGCTACTTCGTCGAGCAGGGCGCGGTGACGAAGGAGGAGCTCGACGAGGTGCTCTCCACGAAGGTCGCGGGCGGCCAGCTCATCGGCGAGGCGCTCCTCGACTCCGGCCAGGTGACGAAGGAAGCGCTCACCGAAGCGCTGGCGAAGCAGTCGAGCGAGCTCATCTACGACGTGCTCCGTTGGCCGTACGGCCGCTTTTCCTTTACACGTGAAGCATTCCGCGCCGAGGCCGAAGAGGCGAAGCTCGGGCTCGGGATCGCGGGCCTCGTGCTCGAAGGCTTCCGTCGCGTCGACGAGTGGCGGCTGATGGAAGGGACGATCAACTTCGATCAGGTCGTCTACGTCGACGCCGCGGCGCTCGAGGCCGTCGGCGACGCCAAGCTCACGCGCATCGACAAGCTGGTGCTCGGCGCCGTCGATGGAGCGCGCACGGTGAACGAGGTCATCAAGGAGAGCGCCGTCGGCTCGTTCGACGCCATCAAGGCGGTCTACCAGTTCCTCCAGTCGCGCGTGCTCCGCCCGCGCACGGCGTGAGATTCGACATGGAGGAGACGCGCGTACGCGGCGGCGTCCTCCTGCGGTTCGCCGAAGGCGCGGACGCCAAGATCCTCGCCTTCGTGCCGGCCTCGATCGCGATGCGGCTCTGCGCGCTGGGATCGCTCGTGCCGCTGCGTTCGGCGCCCGCGCCGGTGCTCGGCATCGCGCTCGCCGAAGGCGCGGTGGTGACGGTGCTGCGCCTCGGGGATCGCGAGATGGACGCCGCTGCGGCGGAGCCCGACGAGTGGATCATGCCGGGCGCGCAGCGCGCCGTGATCTGTCGCATCGGCGGCGTCGACGTGGCGCTCACGGGCGGCACGGTGGTGGCGACGGGCGTGTTCGATGCGGCCCCCGAGGGCGAAGGGATCTCGTGGCGCGGGCAGATGGTGCCGGCGCTCGACGTGCGCGCGATCTACGCGCAGGCCGAGGCCGCCACGTGGGCATCGCGGGCCGCGAGCACGCGCCCCGCGGCGCCGGCGGATGGCGGAACGCAGAAGCCGCTGCGCGCGGCCGCGCCGCTGCCGTTCGAGGATGATGATGGACGCGTCGCTTGGTTGCCGGACGTACCGCCGGCGCAGCCACCGGCGACCGGAGGGACACGATGAGCGCACCGCGACGGAGGCGATGGATCGAGGTCCTGCGGCGCACGGCAGGTGTCGCCGGCGAGGACGACGGGGAGCGCGGATCGAGCGGGACGCTCGACGATGCGGCGCTCTGGGGCGCGCACGAGCACGCAGCCAAATCGCTGGCCGAAGCGAGCGTGCGATCGGAGCGGCTCGCGGCATCGGCGGCGCGCATGCGGCCCATGGTCGAAGGCGCTTCGGAGCGCGCGGGGCTCGTGTCGGCGCGATCCGAAGGGCTCGGATCGGGCGCCGCGCGGGTGCGCGAATCGTTCGAGCGGCTCGGCGTGGTGGCCCTCAACGCCGGGCTCGAAGGCGCGCGGATGTCGGAGCCGCATGGACGCGCGCTGCAGCTTTTGTCGGACGAGATCCGCGCCAACGTGGCGCGCGGCGCCGATGCGGCCGAGCAGCTCACGCGCGCGGTGGACGAGGTCGCCGCGGAGGCCGCCGACGTGCGCCAGAAGCTGGAGCGCGCGCGCGTGGAGACGGCCGAGGTCGGGCAGGAGGCGGCGCATCTGCAAGCCGCCGCGCAACAGGCCACGAAGGCGCTCGACGATCTCGGCGCTCGGCTGCGCAAAGCGACCGGGATCGATCCGGAGATGGCGCGCCTCGTGTCGAGCGCGAGCGAGCATGCGCGCGGCTTGATGACGGCGCTCTCGGGGCTCGCGACCGCGGCGCCCGGCGCGCCGGTGCTGGCCGCGCTGCGGCCGGTGATCGGGCCGCTCTCGCGTCTGCTCGGCGAGATCGACGCGCGCGCGCCCGGCGAAGACGGACAAGGGGGCGCCGAGGGCGGCACGTGAGCGGCGCGACGCGCGGGCGCGATCCCGAGCTCGCACGCCTCCTCCTCTCGGAGCTGCGACGCCACGAGCTCGATCTCGCAGACGATGCAGCCCACGCGGCGCAGCGGCGGGCGCTGCACACGCTCAAGGGATCGGCGGGGATCGCGGGCGAGCGCGCGCTCTCCGCTTCGCTCGCGCGCCTCGAGCGGCGCTTCCTCGCCGGCGACGGCACCGCGACGGGCGCGGCGCGCACGCTGATCGCGGACGCTATCGAAGCCATCGCCGCGGGTCGGCCCATCACCGCGCCGGTGTGGCCCGATCCGCCCGACGATCTGCAAGCGCAGCCGCGCAACCCGACCGTCGCCGCGGAGTATGCGTCCGAGATGACCGATCGGCTCGCGCGCATCGACGCGGCGATGGGCACGTCGGGCGACGACATCGGCTCCGCGCTCGCGGCCTATCGCGAGGTCCATGCGATGAAGGCCGCCTCGCTCGCGGTCTCGGACGACATCACGGCGTGGTTCTGCCACGGCCTGGAAGAGCGTTTGCGCAACGGGCAAGGCACCGAGGACGACGCGCGCAAATCGCTGGCGGAGCTGACGCGCTGGCGCGGGGTCCTCGCCGAGATGATCGTCGCGCCCAACCGCGCCTTGGAGACGCTGCGCCTCCTCGCGCGTCCGAGCCGCATCCCTTCGCTGCCGCCTTCGTCGAGCATCCCGATCTCTTCGCGCCGCACCGAGACACCGAGCGAGCCCGAGCCGCCGCGCTCGTCGACCGCCGACGACGCCACGCTGCGCGTGCCGACGGCGACCATCGATCGCTTGCTCGAGCGGGTCCGGCAGCTCGCGCAGATCCGCGGGGACGTGTCGGCGAGCGCGCACCTCGCGGGCAGCCTCGCGGTGCACACGCGCGAGCTCCGCATCTCGCTCGCGGAGGCGCTGCGCTTGATCGGCCCGCCGCGTCCATGGGGCGCGCCCGCGGCCGCCATCAAGCGCGTGGACGACGCGGCGCGCGCGCTGGGAGCGCTCTCGGATCGGCTCGAGCGCGAGGCCTCGCAGATCAAGGAGACCGCCGATCGCGTGGCCGCGGAGTCGACCGCGGCGCACGGCGATCTCGCGGCCATGCGCACCACGCGCGCGGGCTGGCTCTTCGAGCGCGTGGCGGCCGCGGTGAGCGCGCAGGCGCGACGTGAGGGGCGCGAGGTGCGGCTCGTGTTCGCGGGCGACGAGACGGCCATGGATCGCCGCCTCGCCGAGCTGCTCGTCGATCCCGTGCTCCAGCTCGCGCGCAACGCGGTGACGCACGGGATCGAGCCCGCGCCCGAGCGGGTCATGCGCGGCAAGCCGCGCGTCGGCACCGTGCAGCTCGCCGCCGAGTCGCAGAGCGGCGGCCTGCGCATCGCGGTGCACGACGACGGCGCGGGTGTCGACGTCGCAGACGTGCGCCTCCGCGCCATCGCGCGCGGGACGATCTCCGAGGACACCGCCGGCGCCGCCGACGACGAGACGCTGCTCTCGCTCCTCTTCGTGCCCGGCTTCACCACGCGCGACAGCGCCGATCTCCTGGCCGGCCGCGGCGTCGGCCTCGATCTCGCGCTCGAAGCCGTCCACCGCCTGGGCGGCACCATCCGCCTCGCGACCCGTCCCGGCATGGGCCTCTCGGCGACGCTCGACGTCCCCTTCGAGCCCGGCCTCGTCAAAGTCCTTTGGATCGAGGCCGCCGGCGCGAGCTACGCGCTCCCCGTTCGCCACGCGCGGCGCATCCTGCTCGGTCGCGATCCCCAGGCCGCCTCCGCCGTCCCGCTCGCGCAGTGCGTGCAGAGCTCCGCGTCCTCCGCCGCGACGACGTTCGCCGTCGAGCTGCCCCCGCTGCGGGAGGATGCGCCCCCTCCGCTGATCGGCGTCGACCGCATCGGATCCATCGAGGAGGTCACGCTCCGCAGCGTCTCCCCGCTCGTGGCAGCGGCCGGCCCTTATGCCGGCGCGATCGTCCGCGGCGCCGAGCTGCGGCTGTGCCTCGACGCGCACGGCCTCGCGAAGCTCGCCTCGCGTTAGGCTCTGTCCGACGACTGCGGAGAGCCCCGCATCGTCGGTCGAGCCACACGGCTCGGACGCGCCTCGCGTCCGCGCGATCCATCATTACCTTCGACAGCGACTCGTCCGTCATTCAGCGCTGGGGAGCGCTCGGGCAAAACCCTGGCGGAGAGGGCGGGATTCGAACCCGCGGATCAGTTTCCCGATCGCACGCTTAGCAAGCGTGTGCCTTCAGCCACTCGGCCACCTCTCCAGGACGATCACGCTGTCAAAGACGCACCGGCGACCACGGCCGCCGAAACGGGCCCGAAGATTACAGCAAAAGCGCGCGCCGACAAGCACGAAATGGGCTTTTTTTAGCGACCTCTACAAGTCGACCTGCATGCCGAGCTCGACCACCCGCTCGGCCGGCAGACCAAAGTAGGCCGTCGGGCTCCCCGAATTCCGCGCCATGAAGGCGAACAGGCTCTCCGTGATCCGCCCCATATTTCCCGCGTCCGTAGCGAGGAAGCTCTCGCGCCCGAGGTAGTAGGTGATGTCCTCGAAATCGATGGGCACGCCCGTCCTCACCGCGGCCGCGCGCAGCAGAGCCGGCACGTTGGGCGTCTGCATGAAGCCGCTCCGGATCACCAGACGGTGAAAGCCGTGGCTGAGCGCGCGCAGCTCGAACTCGGTCCCCGGATCGACGCGCGGGACGTGCTCCATACGCACCGTGAGCAGGATGACCGTGTCGTGCAGCACCTTGTTGTGGTGCACGTGGTGCAGGAGGACCGGCGGCACCTCGCGCTCGCTCGACGTGAGGAACACCGCCGTCCCCGGCACGCGCGCCTTGGCCAATTGATCGACGCTCCCGAGGAACGCATCGATCGGCTTCGAGCGCTCCTCGAAGCTCATCGCCAGGAACGCGCGCCCGCGCTTCCACACGATCATCATCGCGAAGAGCCCCGCGCCCACGAACATCGGCACCCACCCGCCCTCCATGAACTTGAGGAGGTTGGATCCGAAGAACGGAAGATCCCACGCGAGGAAGAAGATCAAGAGCGGCAGCGCCTTCCACAGCGGCCACCGCCACGTCTGCCGCAGCACGACGAAGTAGACCACCGAGGTGATCCCCATCGTCCCCGTCACCGCGATCCCGTACGCCGCCGCCAGCTTGCTCGACTCGCGGAACGCGAGCACCAGCGCGATGCACGCCACCGCGAGCGCCCAGTTGACCTCGGGGATGTAGATCTGACCTTCGGTCTCGCTCGACGTGTGCTTCACCGTCACGCGCGGGAGGAAGCCGAGCTGCACCGCTTGGTGCGTGAGCGAGTAGGCGCCCGAGATCAGCGCCTGCGACGCGATCACCGTCGCCGCCGCCGCGAGCGCGACGAGCATGTACGTGAGCGCGCCCTTGGGGACGAGCGCGAAGAACGGGTTCTCCGCGGCCGAGGGATCGGCGAGCAGGAGCGCGCCCTGACCGAAGTAGTTGAGGACGAGCGCGGGCAGCACGATGCCGTACCAAGCGAGCCGGATGGGCACGCGACCGAAGTGACCCATGTCGGCGTAGAGCGCCTCGCCGCCGGTGATCGCGAGCACCACCGATCCGAGGACGATGAAGCCGTGCTTGCCGTTGTGCAGGAAGAACGAGACCGCGTGCCCAGGCCAGAGCGCCACGAGCACCGCGGGGTTCTTGACGATGTAGACGATGCCGAGCACCGCGATGGCGGTGAACCACACGACCATGATCGGCCCGAAAACCCGGCCGATCCCGGCGGTCCCCCGCTTCTGCACCCAGAAGAGGCCGACCAGGATGAGGCACGTGAGCGGCACGACCACCGGCTTGAGCGAGTCGGTCGCGACCTCGAGCCCTTCGATGGCGCTGAGCACCGAGATGGCCGGCGTGATGATGCCGTCGCCGTAGAGGAGCGCCGCGCCGAACACGACGATGGCCGCGATGAAGCCGACGCGTGGGCCGCGGCCGCGCAGCTTGTCGGGGACGAGCGCGAGCAGCGCGAGGATGCCGCCCTCGCCTTGGTTGTCCGCGCGCATGATGAAGGTGAGGTACTTGACCGTCACCACCATCGTCAGCGCCCAGAAGATGAGCGAGAGCAGCCCGAGCACGTTCTCGGGCGTGGCCGCGACGCCGTGCTCCTTGCCCACGCACTCCTTGAGCGCGTAGAGCGGGCTCGTGCCGATGTCGCCGAACACCACGCCGAGCGCGGCGAACGCGAGGGCGCGGGTGCTCCCGTGATCGTGCGCCGCGGGCGCGTGCTGATGCGAAGGATCGCTGGGACTGGCTGCGGCCGTCATCGCCGCCGACGATAAACGAAAGGTGCGATCGTCGCTATGCGCGGCGCCGGCGGCGCGTGAGCGCGAGCCCGATCATCGTCGCGAGCGTGGCCGCGATGGGCAAGGTGGTATCGGGCAGCGGATCGGCTGCGAGCTGCGCGCCGCAACCGAAGCGCGGTCCATCCCCGGTGCCGCCGCCACCTTCGCCCACGCAACCGCCGTCGACCTCGGGCGTGGGCTTGCCGCTGCCGTCGATGTACTCGCCGGTGTTGGGATCGCGGCCTTCCTTGAGCTGCGCGACGTCACCGATGCCGTCGCAGTCGCTGTCGGTGTGCTCGCCATCGAGCGCGGCGAGCGCCGCGGCCACCGTGTCGGTGTTGTTCGACATGAGCCCGCGGTCCTTCATCGACTCCGCGAACTTCTGCGAGGCCGTGCCCGCGCCGCCGCCGGGCGTCGTGTGGCAGATGGTGCACGGCGGCGTGTACGAGAGCGACAGGTCCGTCTTCACCGCGTCGGGAAACGTCGGCGTCGCCCACGCGACGGAAGGCGCGAAGAGCGCGATCGACACGGGCAGCGCCCAGAGGAGCTTCGAGGTCATCGCGTCTCTCACAGGTAGAGGTGGAGCTGCGGCAGAAGGTAGACCGACACCTTCTGATCCATGACGGAGTAGGCGACGAAGTCGAAGCGCAGATCGGCGTGCGGCGCGAAGAACCACAGCGCCGTCGCCCAACCCGAGAACGACTTCGAGAGCTGACCCGGGATGAGGTCGGACTGGAGCCACGTCTCGCCCGTGGCCAGGAAGTGCAGGCCTTGAATGGGCTCGACGTCGGCCTGCACCGTGGAGACGAAGCCGGCGCTGGTGGTGCTCCCGCTGGTGAACAACACCGCGTCCGCCTCGGCCATGAGCACGAGCGGCGTGACCGGAGACGCACGCAGGAAGGCTCCGTGCACCTGCCGGATCATGTTCGACATCCCGAGCTGCAAGTCCTCCTTGGCGTACGTGACCATGCTGCTCACGCCGACCGAGAGTTTCTCCTTGGGCGCGAACTCGACGAAGCCCGCGTAGCCTCGCTCTCGATATTTGTCGGGGTTCAGCTGGTAGTTGCCGAGGATCGCCATGACCTCGCCGCGCACCGACTGCCCGCTGTAGCTCAGCGCGATGCCGTGCTGCTGCGATTCATTGACGTTGGTGCGCGTCACCCGCGACGAGCGCGTGAGCATCTCGTGCTCGTTGGTGCGGATGCCGAACGGGATGTTGAGGCGCCCGGCCCGGAGGAGGAACTGTTTGTCTTCCCCGAGATCGACGCCGACCCAGTGCTCGCGCGAGGAGAGGTTGTGCTCCGTGCGTGAAGTGATGTTCGCCGGCAGCGCCGCCTCCCACATGTACCCGAGCGTGCCCGACGCGCGGAACCGGCTGAAGGTGACTTGGGCCCGGAGATCGGCCTGCATCTGGAGGAAGCGGTTCTTCCAGCTCGTGCCCTCGTCGAGCGACTTCTGGAGCTGGACACCGTTGCGCACGCTGCCGCCGAGGAGCAGCCAATCCGGCGTGGGCACGCCGAAGAGGAAGCGCGCCACCTTCGAAGGCTCGTCCGGCGGCGGGCTGCCGTAGCGCATGCGGAGGACGTTCTCCCCCATGGCGCGCCCGTACTCGGTGAGGAGGCCCGATCCGCTCGGGTCGGCGTGACAGGGCACGCAGCCTTGGTAGCCGTGGCGGATCATCCAGGGATAAGCGCTCGCGGGGCGCGTGATGCAAAGCAGCGCCGCGACGAGGCCGATCCACGAAAGGAGCCGCAACACGCGGCCCCGCACGCGTCGATCGTGCATGGGGGGAAGCCGTCCTATTCGAAGCGAAGGCGCGCGGAGGCGCTCAGTTGTCCTTCGCCTGGAAGTTGGCGAAGACGTCGACGTCCGGCTTCACGCCGACACCCATGTACGTGGGCGTCTTGATGCCGTAGTCGTTCATGTTGACCTTGGTGCTGCCCTTGATGTCGTACGCGTCGCCGCTCTTCTTCGCCGAGTAGTGGAAGGTCGCGTCCTTGGTCTGGCCATGGATCGTGAGCTTGCCCTTGGCGTCTCCCTCGCCGTCGAACTTGAGCGACGCGCGCGGGACCTCGAGCTTGGCGTTCGGGTACTTGTCGACCTCGAGGTAATCCTTCGTGTGCTTGTCGCGCAGCTCGATGCCCGTCTTGAGGTTGCCGAGCGGCACCGTGATGGTGACCGTCGTCCCATCGTCGGCGACGGTCATGTCACTCGTCTTGCCCTCGATGTTCAGGCCCGCGGGGCCCGCCGCCTTGAACCCGGCCGACGAGTCGCCGGTCTTGCTCAGCTTCGCCGCCGCAACGAGGGAGAACGTGGCCACGGCGAGCACCGCCGCACCGCCGACGAGCTGAGACCGAAAGCGAATGATGCTTTTCATAGTGCTCCAAGTGGGTGTTTCGAGGCTCGAGCCGCCCGAATGTCCCAAGCGCACGACGTGCGCCCGAGCCCAGATTCTAGGCCAAGGACACGCTCGAACGCGAGACCTTCGCGCCCGCGCTGGGGCACGTCGCACGGCAGCGCCGCTTACTTTCGTCAGGGTGAGACGGGAGCGGCCGGGGGATGGCGCAAAAAAAGTTGTGAGCCCAAAGCCCAACGCCGCGCACGGAAAGGATGCGTACGCGGCGATGCACGAGGGCTCCCAAGCGCGCGGTGTACGATCGTTGCACGGCAAGCCGCTCCCGCATTGAGCGGGGCGCGCGAGCATCAGCGGAGGAGAAGGGATTCGAACCCCTGGTACAGTTGCCCGTACGGCGGTTTTCAAAACCGCTGCCTTCGACCGCTCGGCCACTCCTCCCGGGCTCCCTGGCTTTGCCCAACGTGGCGCGCCCTGTCAACGAGAGCCGCACGTCGGCTCCGCATCTCGGCCGTTCCGTGCTACGCCCCGCCGCGTGAACCGCCCTGATGGCCGCGCCTTCGTCGATCACCGTCCCGTCGAGATCCAGACGGGCTTCCACCGCAATGCGGAGGGGTCCGTGCTCTATCGCGCGGGGGGCACCGTCGTGCTCTGCACCGTTTCCATCGACGGCTCCGTCCCGGCGTGGATGGCGGGCAAAGGTACGGGCTGGCTGACCGCCGAGTACCAGATGCACCCGCGATGCAGCCCCGCGCGGCGCGAATCGCGCGATGGACGCGGCAAGGCGCCGAGCGGGCGGACGCAGGAGATCCAGCGCCTCATCGGCCGCGCGCTGCGGGCCGCGGTCGACCTCGAGCGGTTGGGAGAGCGCACGCTCGCCGTCGACTGCGACGTCCTCGAGGCCGACGGCGGCACGCGCACGGCGTCGATCACCGGCAGCTTCGTGGCCCTCGCGCTCGCGCTCGATCGGCTGCGGCGCGCGGGCACGCTGGCGGAGCCGGTGCTGCGCGATCAGGTCGCGGCCATCAGCGTCGGGCACCTGAGCGAAGGGCTCGCGCTCGATCTCGTCTACAAAGAGGACTCGGCGGCGCGCGTCGATCTCAACCTCGTCGCCACCGCGCGGGCCGCCATCGTCGAGGTGCAAGGCACGGCCGAAGGCGAAGCCGTTCCGCGCGCGGAGATGGATGCCATGGTCGATCTCGGGCTCGTGGGAATCGCGTCGCTCGCGGGCATCCAGCGCGAGGCGATCGCGCGGGCCGGCGTCGAGCTCGATGCGCTCTTCCTGCCCGGTCGAGGTGCGTGATGGAGCCGATCTTCGATCTCTGCCTCGCCACCACGAACCGCGGCAAGCTCACCGAGCTCCGCGCTTTGTTGGCAGACGTGCCTGTCACGATCGTCTCGCTCGCGGAGGCGCTCCCCGGCAAGCCGCAGGCGGTGGAGGACGGCGCCACGCTCGTCGACAACGCCTTCATCAAAGCGCGTGCGGCAGCGTCGGCCACGATGTTGGTCACGCTCGCCGAGGACGCGGGCCTCGAGGTCGACGCGCTCGGCGGCCGTCCCGGCGTGCGCTCGGCGCGCTTCGCCAGCGAGGGCGCGACCGACGCGGAGAACAACGCGGCCCTCCTCAAGGCCTTGGAAGAGGTCGAAGACGATCAGCGCACCGCCCGCTTCCGCTGCGTGATGGTGCTCATCGATCCGTGGGCCGAGGGCGCGGCGCGCGAGATCGTGGTCGAGGGGAGCTGCGAGGGCGTGATCGCTCGGGCGCCGCGCGGCGGAGGCGGATTCGGCTACGATCCGTTGTTCCTCGTGGACGGATTCGGCCGGACGATGGCCGAGCTCGGTGACGAGGAGAAGAACCGCATCAGCCATCGGGCCCGCGCCATCGCCGCGTTGCGCCCGGCCCTCGTGGAGCTCGTCGCCCGCCGTCGTGCCGACGCGGCCAGGGCGTCCGGTCGATCGTAGAGAGCCGGCGTCGCGCTCGCGACCGCTCCACCTGCTCACCGCGCGGTCACGACCGGCGGAGGAACCTCTTCTAGTCATTTGACCCGAGCGGGATCAGGTTGTATCGCGTCGCGCGCCGCGACATCACGCGCGGGGGCGCCGCTCAATGAAGGACGAGTACAAAGCCGTCGGAAGCTGGGGGACGCTCGGCCTCGAGATCGTGCTCAGCGTCATGTTCGGCCTCTTCGGCGGCCGCTGGCTCGACGGCAAGCTCGGCACCGAGCCCTGGCTGAGCCTGCTCGGCTTCTTCTTCGGCTGCGGCGCGGCCGTGAAGTCGATCATGCGGACCATGAAAGAGATGAAGGCCGTCGCCGCGCGCGAAGAAAAGGAGCAGGGTAACCCTGCCCCCGCGTGGGAGAAGCCCGGCGATCACGAAGAAGATCGCGACACCTACTCGCCCGCGAGGTCCGCCGGCCCCAACACCTCGGTCGACGATGGGAGCGCGCCCAAGAAGTCGGGCTCCGCCCCCAATCCCGGAGGACGATGAGCAACCCTCGTGATCCGAAGCGCGACTCCCGCCCCGACGACCCGTCGGGCGGCGAGGGCCGCAACAGCGAAGAGCCGGGCTCGACCGAGCTCGAAGACCGCGAGGCCGCGGACGGCGTCGGCGACGGGCCCATGCGGGCCTCGATCATGTCCGTCTTCTTCTGCGGGCTCTGCTTCGCCGTGGTCGGGTTCGCCCTCGGGGGCCTGCAAACCGGCTTCGGCGTGATGATCGGCGGCCTCATCGCCACGGCCAACCTCTGGGTCTTCGCCAAGGTCGGCCAGGCGTTCCTCTCGAAGAAGGGGAACACGGCGCCTTGGGGGATCATCGCGCTCCTCAAGATGCTGCTCCTCTTCGGCGGGGTGTGGCTGATCCTCCGAACAGGCGTGGTCTCGGCGTTGAGCCTGATCGCCGGCTACTGCGCGCTGCCCATCGGCGTCGCCGTGGGCTCCCTGTTCGGGCCTTCGCCCCGGGGTGAAGGCGGGAAGCAAACTCCACGCGCCCGACGGCGCTGAGATGTGATAAAGGGGGCCCGCGCCGAGCGGCGGGACCACCTCGCGGCTCCTCCACGCGCCGAGCTTCGACCCATGCCCGAGCATACGAGTTTCATCACGTACCTCCTCGCGATGTTCCCCGCGCTGCGCGAGAACGCGCACAACCTCGGTGGCACCTTCCCGCCGCCGTCGCAGCACGTGGAGTACCGTGGTCTCGAGCCGATCTTCGCCAGCATGCTGGTGATCGCGTTCGTCGTCTTCCTGGCGGCGGGCGTGCGCGGCGAGCTGCGCAAGCTGAAGCAGTCGGTGGTGCCGGACGACACGCTCACCACGCGCACCTTCTTCGAGGCCTTCGTCGGTTACTTCTACGACATGGCCAAGGACGTGATGGGCCCGCGCAACGCCAAGCGGTACTTCCCCATCATCGGCGGCGCGGCGCTCTTCATCTTCTTCTCCAACTGCCTCGCCCTCATCCCCGGCTTCAACCCGCCGACGGCGAACCTGAACGTCACCTTCGCGTGCGCGTTCACGGTGTTCCTCGCCTTCAACTACTGGGGCATCAAGGAGAACGGCTGGGGGTACATCGCGCACCTCGCGGGCCCGAAGTGGTATCTCGCGCCGCTCATCTTCCCCATCGAGGTCATCTCCACCTGCGTCCGCCCGGTGACGCTCGCCGTTCGTCTGATGATGAACATGGCCGTCGACCACCTCGTCGTCGCCATCGCGCTCGGGCTGGTCGCGTTCCTCGTCCCGGTTCCCCTGATGTTCCTGGGGATCATCGTGGTCCTCGTTCAGACGCTGGTGTTCTCGTTGCTGACGAGCATCTACATCGGCCTCGCGACGGAGCACGCCGAGGAGCACTGACGAATTGAGTGGCCAAGGGCCACGAACCGGACTAGAGGGGGCGGCGCGAACCAGAGAGCCCCGTCCCCGTCGTGATCGTACGCATGGTGGCCCGCCGGCTGCCGTGGCTTGAAAGGAGCAGATTCGGATGTCGCTGAAGAGCAAGCTGTCGGTCATTCTTGCAGTCGCCACTGCACTCGTTATCGTCCCCGCGATGGCGTTCGCCCAGGAGGCGGGTGCCAACAAGTTCGAGGCGAACAAGTGGGTTGCGCCCGCCGCCGGCTTCGCCATCGGCATCGCCGCGCTCGGCGGTACCCTCGGCCAGGGCCGCGCCGCCTCTGCCGCGCTCGAGGGCATCTCGCGCAACCCGGGCGCCGCCGCCCGCATCCAGACGCCGATGATTCTCGGCCTGGCGCTCATCGAGTCCCTCGTGCTGTTCGCGTGGGTCATCGCGTTCCTCCTTCTCGGCAAGGTCGGCGGCGTCTGATCGAAGAAGGCTCACGCCTTCACGATCACGACGGGGCCCGCTCGCTCGGCGAGCGCGGCCCCGTTGCCGTTTGTACGCCTCGACGACGCGCCCTCAGCGTGTGCTCGTCGCAACGGCTCGTTTGCTGAGCGCCTCGCAGCGCACTGGCTCTTCTCCAGCGCTTCGCTTCGAGCAGCGTGATCATCGCGGCCCGAGCGGTTCGCTCAGCGAGCGGCCTCGTGTGTGGTTCCGCCGAACATGCCGCTCATCGAGCGCTCGACGGTTGGTGCTGCATGCGTGGCGGTCGTCGTGCGGAGGTGATCCGTGCGCGTGGTGGATGGAGCCTCGGCGCAGATCGTTTGACCTCAAACATTCTCGACGACGTGTCCGCGCTGCGGACGAACAGCATCGCTTTCCGCGCATGGCTCGATCGGCGCGCGCTCGTTGCTGCACGAGCTGGCGCGTTGCATGGCGGATGGAGCATCGGCGCAGATCGTTTGACCTCAAACATTCTCGATGACGTGACCGTGCTGCGGACGAACAGCATCGCTTTCCGTGCATGGCTCGATCGGCACGCGCGCGTTGCTGCACGAGCTGTCGGCTCCACCGCCATCGCGTGAGCAGCTCGCGGTTCGATCGCATGAGCCTGTGCGCATCGTCGCGAGCGTGATGCGCGGCGCGATGCGCAGGCTCGATCACGATCGAGCGCTCGCGATCGCCTCGGGAAAAGACGCGCCGACGATGCGTGAAGGAACCGATGGAGTGCGCGAGCGCGGTTCGAGGCGCTATTCGGCGGGGGCCCAGGTCGGGTCGGACCAGCCGAGCGGGGCGGCCCAGGTGCCGACCTCGGAGGTGTGGCAACGCATGCGCGTCGGGCCGCCGTCCACGCGGAGGGCGATGGTGGCCGGGGAGCCGACGTAGGCCCACTCGACGACGCAGGGGAGCGTGTATTCGACGGCGGCGGCAGCATCGGCGACGCGCACCACCGTGCTCTGCCCAACCGGGAGCGGCGCGGCCGCCACCACCACGAGGCCCGCGGCACAGACGTGTCGGAGCTCGGCCGCAAGGAAACCGCCGCGCGCCGTGATCTGCGCTGGGATGCCGTCGCCGCGCGCCTGCCCCGGCTCCGGCATCGGATCGTCGGTCACCATCAAGCTGAGGAGCGAGAGGAGCTCGCCGCGCTCGAGAGGCGTGAGCGGCGCCAAGGCCTCGTGACGCGCCCGGAGGTCCCAGAACCTCACCATGAAATCGAGCTTCTCGAGCATGCGATACCTCCGTGCGGGGTGTTTTTTCGTGATCTTTGGCCGTGTTTTTTCGTGATCTGGAGACCATGTCGTGCACTGCTCGTGCCACGCCCGCCTGACCCGCCCGAGACCACTTTGCCCGAGGCGTGCCCTGATCCCGCAGTCGCAACCCGCGCCTGCCTCCTCTTATTTCGCGCGGTCGATCGCCTTCCGCCCTGCCCCCGAAGGGACGCGCGCGGACCTCGAAGCGACGAACAGGCTGAAAATCTCGGGTGGATTGCAGGGTGAGGCCCCGACGGGCGGACCGGGATCGGACCCCTACCCCGGCGACGCGGGCGAGACGCACGCGCCGGCGCTGCGAATCAGACGGATGCCCGCGCGCCGCGCGCCACGGAACCCCGCCGCCGAGGTCGGCGCGAGGCCGTACGGTACGGAGGCAGTTGAACGACGCCGCCCCGCGAGTACGCTGGCCGCGTGAGATCCGCGGTCCCAGCCTGTGCTCGTCTCGATCACGATGGGGCCGCGAGCGGCCCCATGCCCCGCGCCGGACAAGCCGGCGCTGATCACGATGGGGCCAGAAACCGCCCCGACACTCGCGCCGGACGAGCCGGCGCTGATCACGATGGGGCCAGCCCCCCCCGCGCCGGACGAGCCGGCGCTGATCACGATGGGGCCAGAAGCCGCCCCGACACTCGCGTCGGACGAGCCGGCACGGATTGGAGCGCGCGCGCTGCGCTCATCGCCGCCGCGCTCGTCCTCGGCGGGTGCGCCGCGCAGCCCGTGACGATGGCCGAAGGCCCGCGCGAGTACGTCGCGACCGACTACGACGCCGTGCTCGATCGCTGGACACGCACGGAGCGCCTCTTCTCCCTGCCCGAGCTCGAGAACTACCTGACGGTGACCGCGACCTTCGAGTCGTGGGACTTCCGCTGGGCGTACGTCGTCCGCTACGTCCAGGACTACCGCCTCACCATCGATCAGAGGCGCAAGCTGATGGAGCGCGCGCTCGACGAGACGCGCCAGCGCCATCAGTTCTTCGTCGCGCTCTACGGCGGCGAGCGCCGCTACAACGATCTGACGAAGCCCAACAGCGCCTGGATCGTGCGGCTCATCGACGACACTGGGAACGAGACGGCGCCCCAGGAGATCACCGCGATCCGGAAGCCCAACGCGCTGGAGCGGAAGTACTTCCCGTACAACACGCCGTTCCGGCAAGCGTTCCACATCCGCTTCCCGCGCACGTCGGCCGAAGGTAGGCCCACCATCTCCCCGCAGGCGAAATGGGTGGGCCTGCGCTTCGCGGGCGCGCAGGGCAACAGCGAGCTCGTATGGAAGCTCGAAGAGCGCAAAGGCGGCGAGCGCAAGGCCGCGATGATGGATGCGCTCATCACCGCCGAGGCCGAAGCGACGCGCTGATCATCCGCTCGCGGCTGGCATGTCGATCAGGGCCGGCTCGTCCGGCCCAGGGTTTGGGGCCGCTTGCGGCCCCATCGTGATCAGGGCCGGCTCGTCCGGCCCGGGGTTTGGGGCCGCTCGCGGCCCCATCGTGATCAGGGCCGGCTCGTCCGGCCCGGGGTTTGGGGCCGCTCGCGGCCCCATCGTGATCAGGGCCGGCTCGTCCGGCCCGGGGTTTGGGGCCGCTTGCGGCCCCATCGTGATCAGAGCCGGCTCGTCCGGCCCGGGGTTTGGGGCCGCTTGCGGCCCCATCGTAATCAATCGGAGAACCAGCGCGAGAGCGCGGGGATGGCGGCGAGCTCGGTCGCGACATCGGCGTCGCCGAGGAGCAGGACCGCGCCGGTCGGCGCTGCGCTCGCGGGTGCAGGCGCGGGCGCGCCGCGCTGCGCTTCGCGCGAGAAGAGCAGCTCGCCCGGCTGCGCGAGGCGGGCATCGTCGTCACCGTCGCCGATCTCGACGGCGCCCGTGACCACCAGCATCACCGCCGGAAGCGCCGCCCCGGCCGCGACGATGGTCTCACGCGGGCGCACGACCCGCGCGCGCAGGCGATCGAGGATCCCGCCGCGCACCTCGTCGTCGAGATCGCCGAGCGGGCCCATCGTGGCGGCGGCGAGCGCTTGGAGGCGATCGGCGTTCGCGGACAGCTCGGCGCTCACGCTCGCGGAAGCCGCGAGCGCGGCCTCGATGGCCGGCGCGTCCCACACGGCGACGCGCGCGCCCTCCGCGCCGGCGACGATCCGCAGCGCGACCTGCTCCACGGCCGACCCGCGCAGCGTGAGCAACGCGCCCCGCGCCGCCGGCGCGACGGGAATGTCGACGATGGTGGCGCAAACCGAAGCCGCGCCGTCGAGGACGAGCGCCGCCCCGAAGCCCGCGACCTCTTCGTCGGCAGCCAGCGTCTCGATGCGCGCGAGCCCGGCGAGCCGCTGTCGATCTTCGGCCGAGAGCGCGGCGAAGGCGGCGATCCCTTCGAGAGAGATGGCGGCCGAATCCTCCGCGGATCGCGAGGGCGGTGTCGCAGGCCGCAGCGCTGCGGCAGAGGGCGCGGGCTGCGGCGCCGACGGTTGCAAAGCCGTCAACGCGCGCACGGGCGAGGCCGCCGCCGACGCGGGCGAGGTCGCCGCCGATGCGGGCGGTGTTGCTGGCGACGGCGGGCGCACCGACGTGCCGATCGCCGGCCGCGGAGGCGGACGCACCGACGTGGATGCCGGCGACGGCTGCAAGGTGCTCTGCGAGGGCGGAACCTGCGCGGGCGGCCGAACCGAGGTGGAGCCTGAAAGCGGCACGGTGGCCGGTGAAGGTGGCCGAACCGACGTGGACGACGCCGCAGCCGGAGGCGGCTGAACCGTCGGATGCCGCACCGTGGAAGGCGCTGCCGGCGCACGCACGGACAGCGTGGGCACTTTGCGGCCCGGCTCGGAGGGCTTCGCCGGCGGCGCCACGCTTCCCATGCTCGGCGGCACGTTGCCGACGCTGGGAGGCGCATTGCCGACGGATGGCACCGCAATGCGCGGCACCTTCGGCGCTGCCGGCAACGCGGGGACACCCGGCACATCGCCGGCCACCGGCGGCGGGATGGAGCGTCCCTGCGTGGTCGTCGGCGTCGTCGCAGCCGCCGGGGGCGGGATGCTCTGTGTGCGACGCAGCGGCGACGGTGTCGACGGCATCGTCGCCGCTGCCGGCGGCGGAATGGTCTGCGGGCGACGCAGCGGCGACGGCGTCGACGGCATCGTCGGCGACTCGGTCACCACTTTACCCAAGGCGGAGAGAGCCTGAGGCGGGAGCGAAGCTCCCGAAACCGCGGTCGGACTTCCCACAGCGGAGGTCGGACTTCCCGCAGCGGACGTCGGACTTCCCGCAGCGGAGGTCGGACTTCCCGCAGCGGACGTCGGACTTCCTACAGCAGAGGTCGGACTTCCTACAGCAGAGGTCGGACTTCCTACAGCAGAGGTCGGACTTCCTACAGCAGAGGTCGGACTTCCCACAGCGGACGTTGGACTTCCCGCAGCGGAGGTCGGACTTCCCACAGCGGAGGTCGGACTTCCCACAGCGGACGTCGGACTTCCCACAGCGGAGGTCGGACTTCCTACAGCAGAGGTTGGACTTCCCGCAGCGGAGGTCGGGCTTCCAAAAATCGAAGCCCCACTCCCCGAAACCGAGGTGCCCGGAGCCTGGCTGGGTGCGGAGTTGAGCGTCACCATCGCCGACGGCGGGGCGCTCGGGGGTCGCGGGGGGACCGAACGAGCCGCGGACGCTGCGCTCGACGCGACGGCGGCCGGTGGAAGCGGCGGGGGCGGGGTGGAGGGTGCCTTTGCCGACTCGGGCGCGCGCGGAGGTGGAGGGGGCGGAGGGCGGTTGCCGGACTTGGCGGGAACCTGCGCGTCGGCGACGTGGCCAGGAGGCGGATCGCCGGGCTTGCGGGAGGGCGGCGGCGCGGAGGCACGGCGGAGCGTGACCTCGAGGGGCGCGGCCGAGGTCACCACATCCTCGTCGTCGGCCGTCACACCGCGGGGCTGGCTGGGCCGGCGCATCTGCACCATCACTTCGTCGCCTTCGACCTGGACCGGCCGCAGCGACGAAGGCTCGGGCCGCGTCACACCGGGCGACGTCGGCTCGTCGGCCCACGGGTCGAGGATCGGCGCCCGCGGCGGCGACGTGCGGCGCCCCAGGAACGTGTACGAAGGCAACGGCGCGCGGGCCGGCGGCGGCTCGGGCGTCTCCGGCGGCTGCACGATCGTCGGCTCCGGCGGCGGGAGAATCGACGGCAACCGTCCACGCGCCGGCGGAGGCGGCACCGACGGCGGCCGAGGCCGCGGCGGCCCCGAAGGCGGACGTGCCTGCGCCGGCGCTGCAGCCGACGGCGCCTGAGCCTGCGGCGGCGGCGCGATCGACGGTGGACGAGCCTGCGGCGGCGGCGCGATCGACGGCGGGCGAGCTTGGGCCGGCGGTGGGATCGACGGCGGACGAGCCTGCGCCGGAGGCACGCGCTCGGACGAGGCGGGCTCGAAATCCACCTCGATGCCCAGCGACATTCGGTCGGGCATCGGCGTGGAGCGGGGCGGGAGATCGGGCACCGTCTCCGCAACGGCGCGCACCGGCGGAGGCGGCGGCGGCAGCGCTTGGCGCACCTGATCTTCGAGCACCTGCGTGAGCCGTGCTACCGCCGAAAGCAGATCGGCGGCACGCGCGTCCTGCCCGGCGGAAGCCGCCGCGTCGGCGGCTCGGCGCACCCAGGTGATCGCGTCTCCGTGCTCACCTCGCGCCCAGAGCGCGGCTGCAGTCGAGAGGCCCCAGACGACGTCCTCGTCATCGTTCGGACCCGCTTCGGGCAGGGGCACCGCGCCGTCGAGCATCTCGATCCCCCTATCACAGCCGGAAAGCTCCGCGATACGCGGAAAACCACGATCGGTCGCGGGTGTGCGGGCGCTCAGTGCAGCGCGTACAGCCGCCCATCATCGGAGCCGACGTAGAGCACGCCTCCCGGTCCGATCACGAGCGGGGCGTCGACGTCGCCACGCGTCGGGTGCGTCCACAAAAGCTTCCCATTGGGGTCGAGCGCGTACACCTGGTCGTCCTGCGCACCGAAGTACAGCTTGCCCTCCGCATCCTCGAGCGGGCTGCCGTGGATGCCGAACTCCGGCGCGCCCGTTCCTTGCACCCGAAAGCTCCAGCGCTCCGCGCCGGTCACGGCATCGAGCGCGACCACGCGCGGGCCCGGCCCATACGTGCCCGCGATCACCGCCCCCGCGCGACCGACCGTCAACCCACCGCGCACGAAGCCTCCCACGGCCGCGCGCCAGCGCTCGTTGCCTTGCGCATCGAACGCGAGCACCTGCCCGGCATCGCTGGCGGCGAAGATGGTTCCGTCATCGCCGATCGCCGGCGCGCAATCGACGTCGCCCCCGAGATCACGGCTCCAACGCGCCTTGCCGTCGGGCGTGATCGCATGGAGCCGTCGGTCCTGCGCGCCGACGTAGATCGTCCCGTCGTCGGCCACCGCGGGGCTCGCATAGATCTTCCGCGGCAGCTTCAATCGAAAGCGCACGCCGCCGTCGGCCCGCAGCCCGAAGAGCACGCGCCCCGCCGCCGCGATCACGAGACCACCGGGCGCCTCTGCGGGCGCCGTGTCCGCTTCGGCGTCCGCGTCGAGCTGCCAGCGCGTCTTCCCGGTCGCGAGCGACAGCGACACGAAGCGCTTCGCGTCCGACCCGATCACGATCGCGTCGTTGAGCAGGAGCGGGCTCGCGTAGATCCGTTCGCCGAGATCCGCGCTCCACACGACGGTGCCCGCCGGCGTGAGGCGCGTGACCTTGCCGGAGAGCGAAGCGACCACGACGTCCCCCTCGGGGGTGATCGCCGGCATGGCCTCGATGGGCGCGCCCGCGTCCCACGAAAATTGCACCCGCGGCGCCTCCCGTGGCCCGACGAACGCGGACCGATGACGGCGCGCGCGATCCCCACGGAACGACCGCGCCGGCCCCGCAGGCGCGGGGACCTGCGGCGCGAACGCGGCCGCCGAAGCCACGGCCGATCCCGCGGGCAAGGTGGAGGGCGCAGGCACCCCGACCGCCGACGCGACGGGCATCACGGCGTGGTGGCGCCATCGCTTCCACGTCCCTGCGCCCGCGGTCGCCGAGGCGGCGAGCAGCGCGACGAGGATCGGTGGAACGCGCGGCCGCTTCACCGCGCGGAGCGCGAGCGGCTCTGGCGGCGGGGACCGGACGAGGGCACCTCGTCGGCGAGATGCCCGCCGTGGTTGCGGCAGCGGGAGAGATCGCAGACCGACACCGGCTCGCCTGGCATTCTCCGGGCCAGCCAACCGATGAAGGTGAGGGCTGCCGCGCGCGCGTCGTCCGGGACCGGACCCTCGCGGAGAACACGGGCGATGTCACCGATGAGACGGGTGCGCTCCTCCTCGGCGGTCATCGTCGTGCTCCATGAAGCATCCGCGCGAGAAAGTCAAAATCGCCGCGGGCGTCAAGACGGTTCCAGCAGGGCGGTGATCGCCCCTCTTCGATCACCGCCCGCGCCCGATCACGCGCCCAGCGCTAGAGCGACCCGATCAGCACTTCGCGATCCTTCGATCCGTTGGCCGGACCGACGACCCCGCGCTTCTCCATCGCCTCGACGATCTTCGCCGCCCGGTTGTAGCCCACGCCGAGCTTGCGCTGGATCCACGACGTCGAGCAGCGCCGCGTGTCGGCCACGATGCGCACCGCGGCGTCGTACATGGGGTCGGTCTCCGCGTCCTCGTCCTCCTGCACCTCGCCGTCCTCGTCGCGGGGCTTGAGGATGTTCTCGTCGTAGACCGGCTCGCCTTGCAGCCGGAGGAAGTCGGTGACCTTTTGCACCTCTTCCTCGGAGGCGAACGGGCACTGCACGCGTCGCGTGTCGTTGGTGCCGTTCATCTTCACGAGCATGTCGCCGCGCCCGAGCAGATGCTCGGCGCCCTGCTCGTCGAGGATGGTGCGGCTGTCGACCTTCTGCGCCACGCGGAAGGCGATGCGCGTCGGGAAGTTCGCCTTGATCATGCCCGTGATCACGTCGACGCTGGGGCGCTGCGTGGCGAGGATCACGTGCATGCCGGCGGCGCGGGCCTTCTGCGCGAGGCGGGCCACGCTGGCCTCCACGTCCTTGCCCTGCTGCATCATCAGGTCGGCGAACTCGTCGACGACGATGACGATGTACGGGATCTTCTCCGGCAGCTGCACGTCGCTGCCATCCTTGGCCGCGTCGACCTCGACCTCGTTCCCGTCGAAGCCGACGGCGGCCACCTTGGTCGGCTTGGGCGGGCGCGCCTCGCCGCGCTGCACCTTCTCCACCCAGCCGTTGTAGGTGGTGATGTTCTTCGTCCCCGCGTTGGCGAAGAGCTGGTAGCGCCGCTCCATCTCGTCGACGGCCCACTTGAGCGCGTTCGCCGCCTGCTTCATGTCGGTCACCACCGGCAAGAGCATGTGCGGGATGCGATCGAAGGGCGCGAGCTCGACGACCTTGGGATCGATCATGAGCATCTTCAGCTCCGCCGGCGAGCGCCGGTAGAGCAGGCTCACCAGCATCACGTTGAGCCCGACGCTCTTGCCGGCGCCCGTCGCGCCCGCGACGATCACGTGCGGCATCGACGCCAGGTCCGCGAAGTACGGCGTCCCGATGATGTCGCGCCCGAGCACGCACGGGAGCGGCGCCTTCATCTCCTGGAAGCGCCGATCCTCCACGAGCTCGCGCAGGTTCACCGGCAGGCGGCGCTCGTTGGGGATCTCGAAGCCGATCCGGTTCTTCCCCGGGATCGGCGCGATGATGCGCACCTTGCGCGAGAGGCCGAGCGCGAGATCGTCGGCGAGCCCGGCGACCTTCGACACCTTGGTGCCCGCCGCCGGCGAGACCTCGAACGTCGTCACCGTCGGCCCGGGGTGGATCTCCTCGACCTTGCCGCTCACGCCGTAGTCGGCGAGCGTCTTCTCGAGGAGCAGCGCCATGGCCTTGAGCTGCTCCTCGTCGATCGGCTCCACGTCGCCCGAGGGCGGCTCCAGCATGTCGAGCTGCGGCAGCCGGAAGCCCTCCCCGATCGCCGGCACCACCTTCACCGGTGCCGCCTTCACGGTCTTCTGTGCCGCGCTCGTGTCGACGATCGTGAGCGGCAGCGGCGTGGCCTCCGCCTTCGAGGGCACGGGCGTCGCGGCCTTCGCCGGCTTCGGCGTCGCAGCCTTCGAGGGCGCAGGCGTGGCGACCTTCGCCGGCTTCGGCGTCGCGACCTTCACCGGCTTCGGCGTCGCAGCCTTCGGCGGCGCGACGCGCACGGGCTCGTCGAGCTCCGGCTCGTCGACGTAGTCCACTTCGCTCTCGTCGACGTCGGCAAACTCGTCGACGTCGTCCGGCACGTCCACGACCTCGTCGTCGTAGGCGACGAACTGGGCGCGCTCCACCACCACGGCGCGCTCCTCGACCGGCGGACGAGCCTTCGGCGCACGCGCCTCGGCCTTCGGCGCACGTGCTTCGCTCTTCGGCAGCGCCACGCGCGACTCGGCCTTCACCGCGCGCACCTCGCTCTTCTGCGGAGCCATGCGCACCAAGGTCTTCACCGGACGCTCTTCGTCCACCGGCGAGACCGCGTCATCATCGTCATCGTACGACGCGAGATCCTCGACCTCGTCCTCGTCGTCCGACGACGCGAGCTCCTCGTCGTTCGGCGGAACGACGTACACGTCATCCTTCGCCGCGCGCTCCTCGCCCTTCGGCAGAACGATCCGCGCGTCATCCTTCGCCGCGCGCTCCTCGCCCTTCTTCGCCGCGCGCTCCTCGCCCTTCGGCAGAACGATCCGCGCGTCGTCCTTCGCTGTGCGCTCCTCGCCCTTCGGCAGAACGATCCGCGCGTCGTCCTTCGACGCGCGATCCTCGTCCTTCGGCGCGGGCCTGGCGCGATCGAAGAGCGGGCGGGCGATGCGCGCGACCGGCGCGATGGGCGACGGCGTCGCGATCTCGTCGGGCGCGACCTCGGCGATGATCGCCGCGTCACGCGGTCCCTGCACGAGCTTGGGCTCGTCGGCCTTCGGCACGATCGGCTGCACGTCGCTCGACGGCGTCACGATGCGCGGGCCGCTCTCCATCGTCGGCGTCGTCGTGATCGTCGGGGCCGGTGCAAGCGTCGCGACCTTCTTCGCGCCGCGACGTCCCTTCGCGGGCGCCTCCACGGGCGCCTCGATGGCATCGGCCGGCGGCTCCTCGGGAGCGGCTACCGCGGCGCGCGCGAGCCCGGCCGCGAGGAGCGGCAGCGGCGGACCATCGCCGCTCGCGACGGCGATCTCCATGCTCTTGCGATCCGCCTCTTCGTCCTCGGTGAGCGCCGCGATGATGGCGTCGTCCGCGGTGGGCCGCGCGATGCGCGGGGTGGCCACCTTGCGCGCATCCTCGTCGCGCTTCTTGTCGATCTCGCGCGCCGTCGCCCACGCGCTCACCAGCGCGCGCAGGCCGAACGCGCCGCGCTCGCCGAGCAGCACGAAGGTGCGCTCGACGCGCTTCACGAACTCGATGAACGAGAACGTCGCGCGCCCGACCAAGATCAGCGCCACGATCGTGAGCCCGATGATGTACGAGCCGATCGTCGAGAACAGCGTGCGCAGCACTTCGCCGAAGAGCTCGCCCACGAGGCCGCCGAGCGGCATCCCGCCGAACGCGGTGGCCTTCGGGAAGGCGACCTCGCCGAGCGCCGCGAGGATGAACACCACCACCACGTCACCGGCGATGCGCGTGACGTTGGCGATGGACTGCTTTCCGTTGAGCAGCGGGGCCGCGATCAGCGCGAGCTCGATCGGGAAGAACCACGCGGCCAGACCGATCGCCTGCGCCATCGCGCCCGCGACCATCGAGCCCGCGGGGCCGACCCAGTCCGGGCCGATGACCTCGGGTCGCAGCGGATCGCCGCGGAACGAGGCCAGCGCCAGCGCGCTGAACAGCGCGGAGGCCAGGAGCACCATGGCGGCGGCCTCCCGCGCATAACTGTGCACGGGGCGCCCGGCCGCGGACGGCTTCCGAGCCTCGGTGGGCGCCGGCACGTTCGCAGGGCCGCCAGCCGTTTGTACGCGTCGCGGAGCGAAAAGAGGAACCGGCATCTACCTACCTTGTCCTACTTACGCTCACTCTCACCTTCAAGGCAAGTCCAGGCACACGAGGGCGCGTCGCACGTGCCATCCGTGCAGCGCAGGACACGGGCCGAGGGCTCGAATCGTGGCCAACGTGGTGGGAACGCCAGGAAAAACTTTGAGCCGGGCGGTTCCTGGGAGCTACCATCCGGGTCCGATCCAACAGGACACGATGGCAAGCGTCGATCGACTCAGGAAGCGAGCCCCGTCAGCACGAGGCCGTGATCGGTCCCCGTCCGGTGGGGTCAAGGTCTCCGTCCGGTTCACTGGCATCGCCGCGCTCTGCGTGGCGGCGGCGCTGGGGCTCGGCACCACCGGGTGCCGCGTCAACGAGGACGACATCCACCGCTGGGAGAGCACCGCACACGGCCCCGACAAGCTGAAGGCGGTGCTCTACCACGACAAATACGAGAACGCCCTCCGCGTCGAGGCCGCGCTCTCTCTGGTCCGGATGAAGCCTCGCGCCGGCAGGCGCATCGGCATCAACATCATGGTGGAGACATTGGCCGGCGTCGCGCCCGAGGCGCGCCAGGCCATCGTCGCTTCCTTGGTTCCGGCCCTGATCGCCGAGCTGAAGAAGCCGCCGCCCGTCGGCCAGGCCGGTCAGCCCACGCCGCCGGACGCATCGTACGCCTACAAAGACGCGGCGTTCGCGATGCTCACGCACGACGGCACCGTGATCATCGCGGACGAGGGGCTGAAGACGAGCCTCAAGGCCGCGCTGGTCGAGTGGGCGATGAGCGACTTCGTCCACCGGCTGGAGAACCGATCGCAGGCCTACGGCATGGAGCAGCTCCTGCGCTTCATCGGCCCCGCGGCCGTGGCGGGTCTGCCCAAGCTGATGACGCGCGAGGTGACCCGACTCGACGCCATGGCCGGCCTCGTCGCCGAGCTCGGCGACGAGAAGACCAAGGCCGCCGGCTCGCAGGCGCTCGTGGGCGTGGCGCAATTCATCCTCTCGGACGAGTGGACGAAGGTGAAGAAGCCCGAGCTCCAGGCCGCCAACGCCGCGTCCAAGCTGCAGCCCACGGAGAAGCAATTCCAGGCGCAGCTCTCGCAATACCAGGACGAAGAGCTGACCCGCCTCTTCGGCTCGATGCGCAAGATCGGGCAGCGCCCGGTGATCGACTTCTGCCTCGATTTCGCGGCGAAGAAAGATCAGGCCGAGAAGCGCCGCCAGGCCGCGCTCGCCGCGCTCGAGGCGCGCCTCGATCGCAACAACACCGACGACATCAAGCGCATCTTCGCCATCGCCGCGTCGGACGCGCCCGACATCGTGCTCGATCAAGCCTTCAAGCGGATCGGGGAGATGCCGCGCGAGCAAGTGGTCGACAAGCTCTACGACCTCTTCAAGACCGACAAGTGGAAGGTGCGGCGCGCGGCGGGCGCGACGGTCATCAAGATGTCGACCGTCAAGCACATCGACGAGTTCTTGGCGAAGCTGCCGGACACGTCGAAGGGCTACGGCATGCCCGAGTCGATCACCTACGGCGCGCTGCTCGGCGAGCTGAAGGAAGGCAAGCCGCTCGACGCGTTGAAGAAGCACTTCAGCTCCGGGTCGGCCGCCGCGCGCACCACGGCCCTCTCCTACTGGCTGACCTACGGCACCAAGGCGGACATTCCCTCCGTCCAGCCGTACGAAGGCGACTCCACCAAGGTCCCCACCTGCGACGCCGACTCCGACTGCAAGTGGAACTGCGAGGTCGCCAAGGAAGGCGGCAAGGAGCGCGAGCAGAAGGACATCAAGACGGTCGGCGATTTCGTCAAGTACTGCATCGAGCCGGCCATGGCCGAGAAGCAGGCCGAAGCGAAGAAGTGAGGGCCCCGCGAGCAGCGCGGCGCGGGGGCGGGATCGAGCAAACTTCCGTACGTATCAGGGAAAAATGAGCGCGGATCCGAACAAGAAGAGCGCACGAACCTTTCAGTGCCGCGACGTCCTCTGGGAGACGTTCGAGCAGATGGCGCGCGAGCTCGAATGCTCCATCGACTACCTCATCAACGAGTCGATGAAGCAGTATGCGCGGCAGCGCAGCTACAGTCCGCGCACGCCATTCCCGGGGTCGGCCCGCGCTGATGGCTCCGGCCCCAGCTCGATGCCGATGCCGACGGGCCAAGGCCCCGCGACCAGCGCGACGCCGCCTCCGCCGATGGGTGGTCCGCCTCCTCCGCCGCCCGGAATGGGTCCGCCGGGCATGCCGCCGCCTCCGCCGATGGGTGGTCCGCCGCCTCCGCCGCCGATGGGCGGCCCCGGCATGCCGCCGCCGATGGGCGGCCCCGGCATGCCGCCACCGATGGGTGGCCCGGGCATGCCGCCGCCTCCGCCGGCCTTCGCGCCCCCGGGCGCGCCCCCGCCGATGCCGCCGATCCCAGGCCCGCCGGGCGCTCCGCAGCCGCCGCCGATGTTCGGTGGCCCCGGTGGTCCGCCGCAGCCGCCGCCGATGATGCCGCCGGGTGGGCCGATGTCTCCGGGTGGCCCGATGCCGCCTCCGCCGGTGGCCGGTGGGTATGGTCCGCCGCCTCCGCCCCCGGGCTTTGGTCCGCCGGGTGCGCCGCCTCCGCCTCCCGGGTCGACGGGTGGCCCGCCTGGGCCTGGGCCGACCACGGCGCGTCCGCCGGGTGCGCCGCCGCCTCCAGGGCCAGGCGGGACGAAGCGTCCGAGCTTGCCGGCGCCGCCACCCGTCATGGGCGCGCGTCCGCCTGGTGCGCCGCCGCCTCCGCCCTCGCCGGGCGGTCCGGGTGGGCCGCCTCCGCCGCCGCCTTCGATGGGTGGCCGCATGGCGCCGCCTCCGCCGCCGATGCCGGGCACTGCGCCGCCGCCGCCTCCGGGCATGGGGCCGCCGGGTGGCCCGATGCCGCCGCCGCCCGTGGGTGGTCCGGGTGGCCTGCGTCCGCCGACGATGCCGGGGCAACCGGCGCGCTCGGTGCCGCCGCCGCCCCCGCCTCCCGGCATGGGTCCGCCGGGTGGTTATGGCCCGCCGCCTCCGCCGCCGATGGGTGGCCCACCGCCCCCGCCGCCCTACGGCGCGCCGCCTCCGCCGCCGGCCGCGGTGCAGGCGCCTGCGCCTCCGCCCATGAGCTCGGGCCCCGGCCCGGCGCCGGTCCCGCCCTCGGGTGGCAACGCGCCGATGCCCGGCGCGCCGGTGCTCACGGCGTTCTACGGCGGGCAGCGGTACGTGGTGAACAAGGATCGGTTCATCATCGGCCGCGGCAAGCAGTCGAGCGACCTGACGATCAAGGACCCGAACGTCTCGCGCCAGCACGCGATGGTCGAGTTCCTGAACGGCACGTACTACATGGTCGACATGGGCTCGACGAACGGCGTCGAGTTCAACGGCCAGCGCATCGCCCGCAAGGCGATCGCCGAGGGCGACCTCTACCGCATCTGCGATCACGAGGTCCGCTTCACCTACCGCTGAGCGAGCGTGGCGATGCGCGAGCCCCGTAGCATTGCCGAGACTTCTGGGGCCCGCGCCCGCGCCCCGATCGTTGGAGCTCCAACCAAATTCGTTGGAGCTCCAACCATTTTGTCACGAGCGCGCCGAGCCCTCGTCGCCGGCGCGCTTGCGTTGGCCGGTGTCGCGTGGGGTCGCCATGCGGGCGCGGATCTCGCGCCCCCGTGGGGCGACATGATGCTCGCGCCGGGCACGCAGAGCGCGCGCGTGTTGCTCGCCGATCAGCCCATCCTCTCGGGCCCGTGGGGGAGCGCGCCGCGCCGCGGATCGGCCGCGCGCGACGTGCACCTGCCCATCTTCGCGGCCAAGCACGGCCCCGGTTGCAAGGGCTCGTGGCTCGAGGTCGGGCCGCTCGCGTGGGTCTGCGAGGACGCGGTCGAGCCCTCGTCGGCAGCCCCGATCGAAGCAGGCCGGAACATCTTGCCGTCGTCGGCGGATGGGCTGCCGTATCGCTATTTCTTCGTCGGGCCGGAGGGATCGTCGACGTACAAGCAGCTCGAGTTCGTCGAGCTGGGCGAGCCGCAGATGGTGCTGCAGCCGGGCTTCGCCGTCGCCATCACGGCCGAGCGCACCGTCGACGGCGCGCGCTACGGCCGCACGGCGCACGATCTCTGGGTGCCGATGCGCGACCTCGGCGCGGTGCGATCGTTCGCGTTCCAGGGCGAGAGCATCAAGGACACGCCCGGCAGTCGCATCCCGATCGCATGGATCGTCTCCGATCGCGCCCGCGTCTTCGCCAAGCCCACGACCGCAGCGCCGACCTCGGCCAGCAAGGCGCGCTTCGAGGCGGTCCCCGTCCTCGACGAGGTGGAGAGCTTCGGCGGGCGCTTCCTGCGCATCGGCGACGGTGCCTTCATCGCCGCCAAGGACGCGCGGCACCCGAAGCTCTCCGAGCCGCCGCCCGAGGTCGACGCGGCCACGGGCGAGCGTTGGATCGACGTGGATCTCGAGACCCAGACGCTCGTCGCCTACGAAGGCAAGCGGCCGGTGTTCGCGACCATCGTCTCCACGGGGAAGGGCAAGCCGGGCACGCCGCTCGGGACGCCGAAGGGCACGCATCGGATTTGGATCAAGCTGCTCACGTCCGACATGGACAACCTCGAGGACGAGAACGCGGCCCGCTACTACCGCATGGAGGACGTGCCTTGGGTGCAGTACTTCTCCAAGGGCGTCGGCCTCCATGGAGCGTTCTGGCATCGATCGTTCGGCTTCGTGCGCAGCCACGGCTGCGTGAACCTCGCGCCGCTCGATGCGCAGCGCCTCTTCTTCTGGACGGGCCCTCACGTCCCGGCAGGGTGGACGGCGGCGTTCCCGACGGCGCACGAGCGGGGCACCGTCATTCGCGTCCGTTAGGCTTGGAACATCGCCCCGTTTGCTTCGCGGAGCCTCGGCGCGGTGGTAGCGTAAGCGTGTGTCACCGGCGGCGGCGAGCGTGAGGGCCTCGTGAATCAGTCCAAGTACACCATGGTCGCGGCGAAGGCCGTCAGCTTGGCCGAGCTCTTCGAGGCTCGCTTCGAAGCAGGCCTCGAAGGCCCCGTGCGTTGTCGCGTCGAGCTCTCCGCGCCGGATGGCCCCTCCACCGCCGGCGGCAAACAAGCCCTCCAGCACATCAAGCTCGTCCCGGCGGATGGGACGCCGGCGATCGTGATCGGCTCGGCCAACACCATCCGCCAGACCGCGGAGATCCGCACGTTCGATCACATCGCCGCGCTCTATGCGCAGCGGTTCAAGGGCGCGCGCATCCCCATCGACGTCACCCGCTTCCAGGAGCTGTCGCAGAACCTCGCGACCTTCTTCCGGGCCATGCAGCTGACGGTGACCTTCGCGGACGCGCGCTCGGCTGGCTTGGCCGCGCCCCAGGCCGAGGGCCCGGCGCGGAGCTTCTTGGTGATGGGCATCGTGATCGGATCCGCCGTCGCGCTCTGCGTGCTCGCGGTCGCGTACTGGGCAATCTTCCTGCGTCACTGATCGCGCCGCTCGTCTGACGACGTCGGCCGGAGCCGCGCGAAGGGTGCTGCGGACCCACGGGCCTCCGTGGTGAAATCCCGCGCCCATGCTCTCCATCGTCAGCGCCGTCCGCGATCTCGATCGCCTCCGCCAGATCTACGTCGTCCTCGTTCGGCACGGCTTCGGCGAGCTCGCGCAGCGGCTCGGCTTCGGCAGCAAGAAGGCCAAGCCGACGACGCCCGAGGCCGAGGCCGAGCGCGTCGTCGACGCCGCCATCCCCGAGTCCGAGAGCGCGCGCGGCGAAGAAGAGGCTCGCCGCATCTCGCTCGCCGAGCGCGTCCGCCTCGTGGCGATGGACCTCGGCCCCTCGTTCGTGAAGCTCGGCCAGATCGCGTCCACGCGGCCCGACGTCATGCCCGCCGGTTGGATCGCCGAGCTCAAGAAGCTCCAGGACGAGGTCAACCCGCTCCCCTTCGCGGACATCAAGGAGGCCGTCGAGGGCTCGCTCGGCCGCTCGATCGAAGAAGTATACGAGTCCTTCGACGAGAAGCCGCTCGCCGCTGCTTCGATCGGGCAAGTGCACCGCGCCGCCCTCCGCACGGCCGATGGCCCGCGCGACGTGGTCGTCAAAGTGCAGCGCCCCGGCGTGCGCACCACGGTGGCGCGCGACGTCGAGATCCTCCACGCCCTCGCCGCGGTCGTGGAGCGCACCATCCCCGAGTCGCGCATCTACTCGCCCATCGGCCTCGTCGATCAGTTCGATCGCGCCATCACCGCCGAGCTCGATTTCACGCAGGAAGCGGAGCACGCCATCCGCTTCGCCAGGAACTTCGAGAACGTGCCCAGCGTGCGCTTCCCCAAGGTCTACAAAGAAGCCTCGTCGAAGCAGGTGCTCACGCTCGAGTTCCTCCCTGGAAAGAAGGTCTACGACGCCATCCGCGTCGAGGGCCATCAGGGCCCGGTGATCGCGAAGACCAGCGTCGGCGTGATCATCAAGATGATCTTCGAAGACGGCTTTTTCCATGCCGATCCGCACCCGGGCAACATCCTCATCTCGGGCACGCCGGAGGCGCCGGTCTTCGGGCTCGTCGATCTCGGCATGGTCGGCCGCCTCTCGCCGGAGATGCGCGATCGCACCGTCGATCTGATGATCGCCTGCGTCCGCCAGGACTACGTCGCCGTCGCCGACGCGCTCTACGCCATCGGCACGCCGACGAAGAAGGTCGACATGCGCGCCTACCGCGCCGAGGTCTCGCAGCTCGCGGAGAAGTACCTGGGCCGGCCGCTCAAGGAGATCGATCTCGCGGCCATGATCCAAGACCTCGTCTACGGCGCGAACAAGTACGGCATCGAGATCCCGCCGGACTTCCTCCTCGTGGGCAAGGCGCTGATGACGATGGAGGGCGTAGGCAAGGAGATCGATCCCGACCTCGACGTCTTCGGCGAGATGCGCCCTTACTTCTTCGAGATCCTGCGCAAGCGCTACTCGCCCGAGCGCATGGGCAACGAGCTGCTCCGCGGCATCGGGCAGCTCTCGGGCGCGGCCTACGATCTGCCGCAGCAGACGCGCGAGATCCTCGACGATCTCCGCCTCGGCAGGCTCACGCTCCAGACCACGAACCCGGCCCTTCCGCCGGCGCTCGATCGGCTCGGGCGCAGCGTCTTCGGCGGCATGGTGGTGGCGTCGTTCGTGCTGGCAGGGACGTGGCTCGTGGCCGGCGGCGCCAACCTGGCGCTCGGGGTCGTGCTGATCGTGTTCGCGGTGCTGGTGATGCTCGGGCACGCCGCGTTCGACGTGCTCGGCCGGTTCCGCCGCTGAAGCGCGCGTGTGAATCAGCGCCCGATGCGGGCGAGCTTCTCTTCGACGAGCAGATCGGCGACGCGGTACGACGGGGTCAGCGTCTTCTTGCTGCGCTCCGCGATCTCGTAGATGGTGTCGTAGATCTTCATCGTGCGGGCGCGCGCCTTGTGGGCGTCGTAGCCGGTGACCTCGGCGGCCACGTTGATGAGACCGCCGGCGTTGATGGCGTAGTCGGGCGCGTAGAGGATGCCGCGCGCGTTCACGTCGTCGCCGTGTCGCGGCTCGGCGAGCTGGTTGTTGGCGGCGCCGGCGATGATGCTCGCCTTGATGCGGGGGATCGTTTGATCGTTGAGCGCCGAGCCCAACGCGCAGGGCGCGAGGACGTCGCACTCGGTCTCGAAGATCTTGTCGAGCGGCATCACCGTGGCGCCGAACTCGCGCTGGGCGCGCTCGGCCTTGAGCGGATCGACGTCCGCGACCGAGATCTTCGCGCCCGAAGCCGAGAGCTCGCGGCACAGGTGATAGCCGACGTGCCCGACGCCCTGCACGGCCACGTGAATCCCTTCGAGCGAATCGCGCCCGAGCCGCAGCTTCACGCAGGCCTCGATGCCGCGACGCACGCCGAGCGCGGTGAAGGGCGAGGGATCGCCGGACCCGCCGCGGCTCACGTCCACGCCGGTCACGTGCTTGGTCACGGAGCGGATGATCTCCATGTCCTCGAGCCCCGTCCCCGAGTCCTCCGCGGTGATGTAGTGGCCGCCGAGATCGTCGACGAAGCGACCGAACGCGAGGAAGAGCTCGGCGCGATCGAAGTGCGCCGTCTCGGGCCGGATGAGCACCGACTTGCCACCGCCGTGCGGCAGGTCGGCGAGCGCGGCCTTGTACGTCATCCCGCGTGCGAGACGGAGCGCGTCGACGAGCGCATCTTCCTCGCGCGCATACGGGAGGAAACGGCATCCGCCCAGCGCCGGACCGAGGCGCGTGTCGTGGATCGCGACGATGCCGCGCAGCCCGCTCGCCGCGTCGCGCGCGAAGTGCACCTCACCGTAGTCGTAGCTCGCCATCAGGCCGAAGACGTCCAAGGCTCTCCTCGTTTTCGTTCGGGTTCGCCGCGCGTATAGCAACGGCGAGCGCACGTGTCACCGCGCCGACGTCATCGGTTTTCGTGCCGCCCCGCGTCGAAATCGAAGCCCACGCTGAGCCGTGCCGCGACATACGAAGCGTTCTCTCCACGAAGCGGCGTCGAGATGGGGATGACCAGGCTGAGCGCCGGCTCGATCTTGCCGAGCGACAAGCGCACGCTCGGTGAGATCGCGAACGCGGACCGACGCTCGTCAGGGACGTCCGCGGTGAGCTGGTACACCTCCCAGACCTCGAGGCCGACACCGATCGGCCGCGCGATGCGAAAGCCGACGTAGAACGTCGTGCGCGCCGTGTAGTCGGTGCGGTGCTGATCCGGCTTCAAGCTCCGCGTGAGGATGGAGATATCCATCCCTTGCCGGACCTGGAGGATGAACTGGCCCACCACGTGGCGAACGTCGATCCACGGGCGCAGCGTGATCGCCATGTCGGCGAAGTACGGCGCGTCCCAAGGGCGCACCACGCGCACGTTGTCGAAGACCTCGGCGGCGCTCGGCGAGAGGCTGCGCGGCAGCGGCAAGACCACGCCGATCCCGCCGCCCGAGGAGAGCCCCATCAAGCTCGACCAGAGACCGCGCGTCCAAAGCTCCGGCGCGCCGACGAAGAAATCATGACCGACGCCGGGCACCGCCCCCGCAGCCACCGCGTGCGCCGCGCCGACGTACCAAACACGCGACACGAGCGGATACTCGATCTCGTCGTGCAGCACGAACGCGAACGCGCGCGCGCCGCCGCGCCCCGGATCGATGCTCGCCATCGAGATCTCGAAGGTGTTGCTGAGCGACGGATGCGAGAGCGCCGGGAGCGTCGGCGGCGCAGGCGCATCGAGCGCACCGGCCCGATCGGCGGCACGCGCAGGCACGGTCGCCGTCACGACGGCCACCGCGAACGCCGTGACGCGAGCGCGATCGCCGAGCGTCACGACGGCTCCATTGCGAGCACGCCGCACGCGAGCGCCTGCGCCACGACGGCATGCGTGGCCGTGTGCCCGGGCCGCGAAGCCTCGACGAGACCGACGGGCGGCCCTCCGTGGAGTGCGAGGTCGCCGATGAGATCGAGCAGCTTGTGGCGCGCGGGCTCGTCCGGATCGGGCGGGCGGCATTGAGGCAACGGGCCGCTCGCGTCGAACACGATCACGCTCGCCGGATCCACCTCCGCCGCGCGCCCCGCCGCTTGCAGCGCCGCGAGCTCGTGCACCCATCCGAAGGTGCGGGCCGGCGCGATGCGGGCCGCGAAGTCCTCCGCGTCACCGTCCCACGTCGCGTCCTGACGGCCCACCGGCGCGGGGAAATCGATCTCCACCCGCGCGCCGGCGTGGAGGCCGGGCGTGAAGCGGTAGATCGATCGTTGGTGCTCAAACGATTCGGCGCGCGTCACCCGCAGGCGGCGGCCGCGCGGCGGATCGAGCGATGCGATCGCCTCCACGAAGCACCGCGATCCGCCGTCGAGCAGCGGCATCTCGTCGGCATCGGTCTCGATGTGAAGACCGCCGCTCACGCCCAGCCCGCCGACGGCCGCGAAGAGGTGCTCGACGAGATCGACGCGGAGCGCGCCCGCGCCCACGGTCACGCCGCGATCGGTGCGCACGATCGCGAGCGCGGACAGCGGCGCGGACACGCCGCGCTGCGCGAGCACCACGGGCCCGTCGGCGCGCGTGATGCGCACCTCCGCGGGCCCACCCCGATGCAGGGCCGTCCCGCGGAGGACGACGCTACTTGCCACCTTGCAGGGGCGCGGCCGACGAAGATCCGGCCGGCGACGACGAATCGGCGGGCGCCGCCGCGCCTTCCTTGACCTCTTTGCGACGGAAGTCGTTCACCGTCGCGTAGACCATCAGGCCGAGCATCATGAACAGGCCGATGACGTGGATGTGCGCCTCGATGCGCGCGTTCGGCCGGCGCCGCGTGGTCGCCTCGTAGCCGAGGAACATGAGCCGCCCGCCGTCGAGCGCGGGGAACGGGATCAGGTTGAACGCGCCGAGATAGGCCGAGAGCGTGCCCAGCCACCACATCAGCACCGTCCAGCCTTCCTGCGCGACCTTGGCGGTCTCCTTCACCATCCCGACGGGGCCCGAGAGCTGATCGCCGCCGGCCTTGCCGGTGAAGAAATCACCGAGGCCCACCACCAGCATCTTCACGGCCACCGGAGGCGACTTCACGGCCTCGACGGCCGCCTCTTTCACCGACACGGGCTTGCGCATGTTGAGCGCGACGCCGATCTTGCCTTTGCCCTTCTCGTCGAGGGGCTTCACGCTGAGCGCGACGCGCTTGCCTTCGCGCTCGACGACGAGCGGGATCTGCTGGTTCGGGTGCTTGGAGATCTGGTCGGCCATCTCCTGCCAGCGATCGACCGGCACGCCCGCGACCTCGACGATGCGATCGCCGGTGTGCACCTGCGCGATGTCGGCCGGCCGGCCCGGGACCACGGCGACCTTGGTCGTCCCCGGCTCGTCGTTCGCATACGGCTTCCCGCCGAAGAAGAAGCTCAGGAAGAAGAACACCGACGCGAACAGGTAGTTCGCCGCGGGGCCACCGAAGATCGTGAGGATGCGCCCGAGGAGGCTCGCGTTCGCGTAGCTGCCCTTGTCGCTCTCGTCGATGTCTTCGAGCGGGTTCATCCCGGCGATCTGCACGTACGCCAGGAAGGGGATCATGGCGACCTGGTAGATGGTCGGCCCGTGGCGCACGGGATCGTGCTTCCACATGCGCAGGCGCACGCCGGCGGTGGTGAACCAGAACCACCCGTCCTCGGGCACGATTCGGAAGAACGTCGGACCGAAGCCGATCGAGAACTTCGTGACGCGCATGCCGAAGGCGCGGGCAGTGAAGAAGTGCCCGCACTCGTGCACGATCATGAGGAGCGCGATCGCCAGAGCGCTGATGACGTACGAGTACCAACTCGCCATTTTGGGCCAGTCTAGCCGGGGCGTGGGCCTGCCGCACGTTCCCAGGCGAGACGCCCGACTTTCTCTCGTACGCGAGCGCGGGCATCCCGAAAATGGTGCGCCTTCGGCTTCGGGACGAGCCACCCGCCGGCCGTGCGATACGGGCGGTCGGCCACGTCGATGCGCACGCCGACGAGGCGCTCCAGGTCACCGCGCGCCGCTCGTCGGCGTCGCGGACGTCGACACCGCCCCGCGCGATCCCTGCGCGATCCCATCGACGCGGCCTCCCTGCGCGACGAGCTGCCGGGCGTGCACGTCCGTCACTCCCGCACCGATGGCATCATCGATCCTGTCACGCTCACCGCCATCCTCGATGGCCGAGGCGAACGCTTCGTCCCTGTCTCTTCGCAACGCACGCCACACCCGTGCGCGGGACGCTGCGGTTTTCGCGTCCCACCCGCCGATGACCGAGCGTGATATCCTCGCGGGCCATGCGTCCGATCGCCTTCTTGCTGCCGTTCGGCGTCATGGCGTGCTCCGCGCTGGAGCCGGTGCCGCCGCCGCCGCAGGAGATCTTGCTCCGCATCGCGGGCGATCCCGGGCAGCCGCTCAAGGGCGCCACCGTCCAATACAACGGCAAGAAGGTCTCCGAGAGCAACGCCGAGGGCATCGCCCCCCTCAAGCTCAACGGCAAAGACGGTGAGGTCTACGATCTGACCATCACCTGCCCCGACGGCTACCTCTCGCCGTCGAAGCCTCTCTCGGTGATGTTGAAGCGCCTCGCCGACACCACCAAGAAGCCCGAGTACGACATCTCCTGTCCGCCGACGACGCGCACCGTCGTCGTCGCCGTGCGCGCCGACAACGGCGCCAACCTCCCCGTGCTCTACCTCGGCCGCGAGGTCGCGCGCACCGACGCCGCCGGCGCCGCGCACGTGATGTTCAAGCTCAAGTCCGACGAGTCCTTCAACCTCGTCCTCGGCACCGAAGGCCAGGATCGCCTCCGCCCCCAGAACCCCACGGCCAGCTTCGTGGTGCGCGAGCGCGACGACGTCTTCACCTTCGACCAGAAGTTCGAGCTGGAAAAGAAGCGCCCCACCGGGGGCGGCGGCCGCCGCGGCCCCCAGCGCATCGGCAAGTAGCCCGCGCCCAGTCACGACCGCAATCGTTGGTGCTCAAACGATTATGCGCCTCGGCCGAGCGGCACGCGAGCTATGCCTCCACAATCGTTTGAGCTCCAACGATTGTGCCCCTTGCACAAAATCGTTTGTGCTCAAACGATTCAGCGCCTCCGCTCGACGGCACGCTCGGCGAGCTCGAACGACCACGATCGTTTGAGCTCAAACGATGACGCCAGCTGCCGCTCAGGCCCGCGGCCGCGGCCTGCGGGCAATCACGAGCGCCGCCAGCGCGAGCGCCAGCGCGCCCACGATCCCGACCGCCAGCGGCGGCCGCTCGGCCGCCATCAAGATCCCCTGCACCAGGAGGCTCGGCGACGGCGCCTCGACCCACGTCCCCGCGGGGCCGGCTGCGTCCACGAGCGCCGCGCAGCCCGCGCGTCCCTCCGGCTCCGTGCAGACCACCGAGCACACGACCGCCTCGTGCGCCTCGCCGGCGAACCCGAGCAAGTGTCGCCCGCGCGCGGTGAGCGCCTCGGCGCCGCGCTGCACGCGGGCCTCGAAGCGCTGCTCGAAGCGCGGCGGGATCGCGACGATCTCGGCAGCCTCGAAGCGCGTCACCTCACCGCCGAGCGCGCCGTGCGCGAGCTGCGAGACGCGCCCCATCACGAGCTCTTCGATCCCCGGCGCCCACCCGCGCGCCGGCGCCGTCGCGCACACCACGCGCACCGTCGTGTCATCCGCGCGATATCCGGCTCGCACCGGCACCGAGGCGCCGGGCACGTTGCCGAGATCGAGCACCGGCAACGACGCCGCCGGCTCCGCGATCGCACCCTCGGCGGTGCCGATGCGCACGCGGGCGCCCTGCGCGATCGGCAGCTCGATCACACGCACGTCAGCGGCGATCGGGACCGACGGCTCCGACCCCGGGCTTCTGGCCGTGATCGAGATCCTCGAGCAGCGTGAGCAGCTCCCCGCGAATGGTGAGCAGCGCGTCGCGGAGACGCTGGGCCTCGGCGCTGCTCACCCCTTCGTCGGCGGGCGGCGGCTCGATGCCGCCTTCGCGCAGCTTCTTCTTCGCGCCCGCGATGGTGAACTTGTGGGCGTACAGAAGGTCGCGGACCTTGAGCAGCGTCTCCACGTCGCGGCGCGAGTAGATACGCTGGCCCTTGGCCGACTTCTGCGGCTTGATCGAGCGGAACTCCGTCTCCCAGTAGCGCAGCACGTGGGGCTCGACCCCGACGATGCCGGCCACCTCGCCGATCCGGAAGTACAGCTTCGCCGGGAGCTCGCGGCGGACCGACAACGCGCTACTCCTCCGCGGCCTCGTGGACCCGCGGGTTCAGCGCGTGTTTCAGGATCTGGCTGGCTTTGAAATTGAGCACGCGTCGCTCGGTGATGATGATCGGATCGCCCGTCTGGGGGTTGCGGCCTTGTCGCTTGCGCTTGTCGCGTAGCACGAAGTTGCCGAAACCAGAGATCTTGATTTTTTCTCCGCGACCGAGCGTCTCCTTCATGGTCTCGAAAACGAGGTCCACGAGGTCGGCAGACTCCTTCTTCGAGAAGCCCCCGAGCCGGGTGTACACGGCTGCTACGATTTCGGCCTTGGTCATGGTCCCATCCCCGTACGAGACCCGAGAATAAAAGGCTGGGTGGGGAAGATCCAGGGGAACCAATCGGCGCAACCCGGATGCCAATCCGCACACACCCGAGACATGGTGGCTCGGGTGACCGCCCTTCATTCATGGGCGGACATGCAGTTTGCGAGGGAGCGGGATTTCGAGGGTGGGAAGCGGGTTTTCATGGTCCGCTCGCCGACGGAGCGGACCTCGGAGGCGGGTTGGGGCCGGCGCGGCCCCAACAGGATCACGCCACCATGTCGGCAGAGACGGAAGCCTCGGGGCTCCCGACCCACTGCTCGCCGGAGGACGGCGGAGGCTCGCTGACGGTCGCCGGCCCGACCATGTCGAGCGCGGGGGCCGCCGCGACCGCCTGACGGCGCGCGACCTGCTCGCGGGCGAGCATGATCGAGACGTAGCCGTAGCCGATCGTGAAGAGCATGGCGAACGGGGTGGCGAAGTAGTGCCCCGTCTCGATCGAGGCCACCGTCGACGCGAAGGAGAGGAGCGCGAGGCCGATCTCGAGCATTGGCAGATCGGCGCGCGCCATGTAGCGGCCCTTCTTCACGCCGTGCTTCGGCGTGCGCACGAACTCGCCGGCCATCTGCTGCCAGCCCTCGAGCACCGCCTTCGAGAGGTGCGGCGCGAGGCCGGTGCCGAGCGCGATGATCATGGGCAGACGCTTCAGCGCGCCGATGCGCGAGCGGCCCTGCGCCGACTCGGCGACCATGTAGAACGCGAGCAGCGAGCCCGTGGTCGCGGTGCAGAGCGGCATGTCGACGATGATCATCGCCAGCGCGTTGGTCGCGGGCATGAGCACCAGCGCCGGGAGCAGCATCACGCTGAGCAGCACGAGGAGCGGGTACGCGAAGTGCGGCGTCATGTGGAAGAACGCCTCGACGCGCTGGTGGAACGAGAGCTCCGAGGAGAGCACGCGCTTCATCAGCTTGCGCGCCGTCTGCACGGTGCCCTTGGCCCAGCGGTACTGCTGCGCGCGGACGGCCGAGAGATCCTCGGGCAGCTCCGACGGCGAGACCACGTCCTGCCGGTAGATGAACTTCCAACCCGCGAGCTGCGCGCGGTACGAGAGATCGAGATCCTCGGTGAGCGTGTCGTGCTCCCAGCCGCCCGCCGCGTGGATGGCCTCGCGCCGCCAGATGCCGCCGGTGCCCGAGAAGTTGAAGAGCAGGCCCGCGCCGAAGCGCGCCCGGTTCTCCACGAGGTGGTGACCGTCGAGCATGAGCGCCTGCACCTGCGTGAGGATCGAGTGCTCGCGGTTGATGTGGCCCCAGCGCGTCTGAACCATGCCGATCTTCGGATCGTTGAAGTGGCCGACGATCGAGCGGAGGAACTGGCTCGGCGGGATGAAGTCCGCGTCGAAGACCGCGATCAGCGCGCCCTTCGCCACCTTGAGGCCGTTGTCGAGGGCGCCGGCCTTGTAGCCGGTGCGATCGACGCGGTGGATGTACACGGCGTCGACGCCGCGCTCGCGGAGGCGCTCGACGTGCGCGCGGACCATGAGCTTGGTCTCGTCGGTCGAGTCGTCGAGCACCTGAATCTCGAGCTTCTCGCGGGGGTAATCCATCTCCGCGACCGCATCGAGGAGGCGCGCGGCGACCGTCGACTCGTTGAAGAGCGGGAGCTGGATGGTGACCACCGGCAGCTCGTCGTCGCTGAGCGTCGGGCACTCCTGCGCCGACACGATCTGCTTCCGGTGCTTCCGACACAGGAAGACCAGGTGCAGTCGGTGGAGGCCGTACGCGGAGAGGCCCAGGAGGACGCCGAAGTAGAGAGCGCAGAGGAGGGCGTGCAGCATTCGGTTGGGCAACGCGTAACATCCGTCCGCGCCCGAGTTGTCACGCACTTGTAATTCGTTGCACTCATGTGTCGCAGACGCGCGAAAGCTTGACCGCCTCGTCACCCGCGACGCGACAAGCGCACCGACCGCGACGAATGTTCAGGCCTGGGAGAGCCGCGATACCACGCGGTGGAGAACCCAGTTACCCTGCCGCCGAATCCCATGCCGTCTCGCTTCTTTCGACCTGCGCTCGCCTTCGTCACGATCGCCGTCGCCGCGTCTTCGTGCGTGATGGATCAGGCCACGCCGGGCCTGCGCCGCACGCCTTCGGGCCCGGGCGCCGTCGTGCGCTTCGATCTCGCGCACCAGCCGCTGCCCGACATTCCCCTGCCCAACGACACCGCCACGTGGCCCGATCCCACGAGCCGCACCGGCCTCCGCGTCAACGCGAGCCTCGTCGCGCCCACGGCCATCGAGAGGCAGGCGCGCGATCGCTTCTCCCGCATGGAAGGCTGGGGGACGTTCGCGCCCATCACGGTCGGCTTCGACGTCGATCGCGACGACGCCGGTTACGCGGATTACCAGGGCACCGCGCTCGATCTCGCCAACATCGTGACCCGCCACCGCGGCGACGATTACGAGTTCGCCGACGACGCCGTCTATCTGGTGAACCTCACGACCGGCGTCCCCGTGCCCCTCGATCTCGGCGCCGGCAATTTCGATTACACGCTGAAGAAGCTCGACAGCTACTGGGCCAACGACACCCGCATCACCGAGCGCAACCTGCTCTTCGAGACCGTCGACGAGACCAAGGGCGGCGCCATCACCAAAGCCACCTTCCGCCCCGCGGACGACACCGATTTCGACGGCACCCTCGACCAGCCGAACCTCGACGATCCTTCGGCCTGCCCGGCGAAGGACCCCGTCTGCGACGACGCGAGCAACCCCGATTACGGCACGTCGGATTGCCTCGACCGGCGCCGCGTGCGCGATCGGTGCATCACCGATCACCTCCTCACCTGGTACGAGCGCGAGACCGACACCCTGATTCTGCGGCCCGTCCTCCCGCTCGACGAGATGACCCGCTATGCGGTGGTGGTCACCGATCGCGTGCGCGACGGCCGGGGCAACGCCGTCAAATCACCGTTCGACTACGTCTATCACGTGTCGCAGGAGCCGACCGCGCGGCGGGTCCAAGACATCGTCAACGACAAGAAGAAGGCCGCTTATTTCGGCGACATCGCGGGCACCGGCCTCGATCACGTGGCCTTCACGTGGAGCTTCACCACCCAGCCCACGGTCTCCGATCTCAAGCTCCTCCGTGACGGCCTTTATGGACAAGGCCCCTTCGCCCGTTGGGCCAAGCAGTATCCGCCCGAGCTCGAGCTCTCGCGCGCGGTGGGCCTCGTGGCCGGCGTCACCACCGGGGACAACACCGATCCTCCCGATTGGAAGACGAGCGCCGACGGCGTGAAGGCGCACTGCCCCGAGAAGCAAGGCAACCTCTTCGTCATCAAATACGCCGACATCCGCGAGCAGATGAAGGTGCTCTTGACCCAGGGCTTCGGGCTCGAATCCGGGCCTGGATCCGAGCTTCTCCTAAAGGCGTTCGAGAACGTCGATCACATGCTCGTGGGCACCTACAAGGCGCCCTTTCTCCTCGAAGGCGGGCCCAAGGGCACGGATCCCAATGCCTCCTTCAACCTCAATTACCAGACGGGTGAAGGCGAGGAGACGGAGGACACCGTCCAGGTGTGGATGGTCGTCCCCAAGGAGACCGCGGAGCACAAGCAGCCGTTCAACGTGAACATCTACGGGCACGGCTACACCGGCAACTTCGCCGAGATGCTCTTTTACTCGGGCAACATGGCGCAACACGGGATCGCGACCGTGGGCATCAACGCCATGGGCCACGGCTTCGTCATCGACGACGCGCTCACGCAGAACATCGCCAAGACCCTGCTCGGGCAGGCGTGCGTGGGGCCGTTCTTCGACGCCATCGTGCAGAGCCGCGCGCGCGATCTCAACGAAGACGGCGTCCCCGATTCAGGCGGTGATTTCTGGTCGAGCTACCTCTTTCACACGCGCGACGGCGTGCGCCAATCGGTGCTCGATCACATCCAGCTCGTGCGCATCCTCCGCGCCTTCGGCACCGACCAAGGCCGCATGTTCTGCCGCAGCGACGCCACCGGCTGGACCAAGCCCGCCGACAAAACCTGCGATCTCGACGGCGACGGCAAAGCCAACATCGCCGGTGATTTCGACGGCAACGGCGTCCCCGATCTGGGCGGCCCCAATGCCACCTATGGCACGTGGGGCGAGTCGCTGGGCGGCATCCTCTCCGGCATCCACGGCGCCGTCGATGCCTTCGTGACCACGGCCGTCCCCGGCTCCGGCGGCGGCGGGCTCACCGACATCGGGGTCCGCTCGTTCCAAGGCGGGGTCGTCGAGGCCGTGCTCCTCCGCATCTGGGGCCCGCTCCTCGTCACCATTCCTGCGGGCGAGCGACAAGAATGCACCGAGTCCTCGACGGAGCACGATCGCTGCACCGTCTGCGACCCGAGCCAGCTCTCGCTCCGCTGGGTGATGCCCGATCTCAACGACACCGGAGAGCTCGAGATCGGCTGCCATGCCAAAGACGATCTCGCGAACACCACGGTCATCGTCAACAACCTCACCAACAACGAAGTGAAGTGCGCGTCCGTGAACGACGCGGGCCGCGTGCGCATCGGGCTGCCCACGTCGCTCGGCGACAAGGTGCGGATCGATTTCTTCACGGGCCGCGATCAGGTCGAGAGCTACGCCTCCTGCGTCCCGACCTTCACCGGCGACACGAAGCCCAAGGTCACGGTGACCGCCTATGGCAAGGGGCCTTATCCGACCGGCACCACCAACGAGGTGATGAGCGACTCCTGCGACGCCGACTCGTGCGGTCGCTTCCAAGGTCGTTATTACCCCGAAGGCGGCGCGCTCGTGGCCCCGGCCGAGGGCTTCGGCGAGATCCGCCAGACCCCGGCCCTGCGCCGCTTCCTCCAGCTCGCGCAAATGGCGCTCGATCCCGGCGATCCCGTGAGCTTCGCCCCCTACTACTCGATCAAGCCGATGACGGATCCCTCGGGGAAGAAGATCGCGCCGCACGCCGTGCTCACGCTCAACACCATCGGTGACATGAACG
Organism: Minicystis rosea; assembly: GCA_001931535.1. Classification (GTDB taxonomy): domain Bacteria; phylum Myxococcota_A; class Polyangia; order Polyangiales; family Polyangiaceae; genus Minicystis; species Minicystis rosea. Next base: position 11,157,167 of record CP016211.1, on the reverse strand, counting down.
TGCCGCTCAACTCGGGCATCGCCTTCGCGCGGGCCACGGGCGCGTTGCCGTTCATGCGCCCCGATCAAGTGGCCCGTTATCCCGAGTACGCCGATTACGCGACGCCGGACGCGCTCTTCGCCGCGCTCGACGAGCGGACACCGAATCAGGTGCTCATCAACAACCACGTCATCGAAGGCATCGCCGCGCTGGCGCGCACCCCGGCCGAGGCCGGCTGCGCCACGAGCCAGAATGCCAAAGACGCGGACGCCACCTTCTCCACCGCCGACGGCGCCGAGCTCCAATGCTTCCCGACCGGCTGCAAGAGCCAGGGGAAGAGCTGCTATTACGACACCCATTGCGACGAGGCGCTCGACCGCTGCGTGCCCAATGCCCTCGGCCAGCAGAAGTGCGACGAGGCCCTCTACGACGTCGACGATCTCGACGAAGGCCTCCTCCGCTATTTCGAGAAGAACGCGCGCGTCCCCCTGCGCCTCGCGCGCTTCACGCAGGCCGCCACGCCTTCGACCATCGGTGACGTGTGGGCGCCGCGCGTCCTCGGCAAGCCCTTTGGCAAAGACCTCAACTGGACCCCGAGCGGCAAGCCGCTCACCGCGCTGCTCGACGCTTACATCGTGCCGCAGGGCGTGCACACGTTCGTCAACGGCGAGCCGTGCCAGAGCTTCGATCACGGCACGTACCTCACCAACCTGACCGCCCGCTTCTTCATGACGAACGGCGCCGATCTCTATTACCTCTCGCACCCCAACACGCACCGCTGCCTCCAGGACGCGGCCACGTGCGACTACTTGCAGTGACCGATTGACGACCCCGCGCGGGCCGGCCAAAACCGGCCCGATGTCGATCTCGCCCGAAGCCCTCGCAGAGCTCGAAGCCCGCCACCTCGCCTTCCTCTCGGCCCGGCTCGTCTCGGCCGAAGCCGAGGCCGAGTGGCGGCAGAACCTGCCCGCCGTGTGGGCCGACCTCCTCTCGGCGAAGGTCAAGACGCTGGTCGATCCCGAGGCCGCCGCCGCGGCCCTCGACGCCGTGCTCACCTCGGAGGTCGTCGAGCGCGCCGCCCGCCCGCTCGGCAAAGCGATCCTCCCCGTGGTCCTGCGCGAGCTCCGCGTCGAGCCGGGCAAAGCCGGTGATCACGTCCCCGCCGCGACCAAGAAGAAGATCGAAGCCCTCCTCGCACACCCCGCCGCCTTCCCCGATCGCGCGCTCCGCGAGCTCGCCGATCAAGAGGCCGTGCAGACCGTGATGCGCGACGTGCTCCACGACGGCCTCAAAGAGTTCTCCGAGAAGGTGAATCCCTTCATCGCCGAGTGGGGCATTCCCTCTCTCCTCAAGAAGATGAGCGTCTTCGGCGGCGCCATGACCAAAGGCCTCGAGTCCGTGCGCGCCGAGCTCGATCGTCGATCGGAGCCCGAAATCCAGCGTTTCCTCACCGGCTTCACCAAGAAGGGCCTGCGCCGCATGGTGGACTCCATCACCGCCAACGCCGCCGAGCCCTCCGGCATCGCCCTGCGCAAACACATGCTCGCCTGGGCGCTGGAGCAGGAGATCGCCGCCGTCGCCAAGGAAGCCGACGCCGAAGCCATCGCCCTCGGCCAAGACATCGTCATGGACATCGTCGCCGCCGAATTCGATCGCGACGGCCGGAGAGCCCAACGCAAACGTCTCATCGCCGAGGGCTTGTCCGCCGCCGCCGACAAGACGGTCGGCGAAGTCCTCCTCGACCTCGGCGTCATGTTCATCCCCGACTTCGACGCCATCGCGAAGGCAACTTGGCCCCTCGTGAAAACCATCGCCACCGGCCCCGCCGTCACAGGCTGGCTCACCACGATGGTGCGCGAGTTCTACGCGCTGGAGCGGAAGAGCGCGGCGGGGTGATGGGCCGGGGCGCGGAAGAAGCGCCCGAGCGCTGGCCGTCCCGCGTCTGGCCCGCTACCCTCGACGAGCCACGGAGGTCCGTACGGAGATGGCGACAGCAACCGTGACCGTCGCGCTGCCCGAAGCGCTCTACCATCGGCTGGAACGCACGGCGCTGGCCACCAAGCAACCGCTCGAAGCCGTCGTGCTCCGCGCCGTGAGCAACGGGAGCCCGCCGGCATGGGATGATGTCCCGCCCGAGTTTCAGGTCGATCTAGCCGCGCTCGACAAGATGGAAGACGCGGCGTTGTGGGCAATCGCGAAGAGCCGCATGGATGGCGCGGCGCTCAGCCGCCATGACGATCTCCTCACCCGCAATGCCAACGGCACGCTCACGCCGGAAGAGCACATCGAGCTCGAGCACCTGCGCCACGAGCAGGACCTCTTCACGCTCCGCAAAGCCCACGCGGCCGCGTTGCTCCGCTGGCGCGGGCACGCGGTCGTGTCTCCCTGAGCGAGGCGGAGCACCGTGACGGCTTACCTCCCCGTCGAGCTCCGTGCACGCATCGCCGCCGAGGATAGGCACCGCTGTCGCTATTGTCTGACGACCGAATCGAACAGCGGTGTCCCGCTCTCTCACGATCACATCCAGCCGACTTCACGAGGCGGCCCGACGACGTTCGACGGTCACCGGCGAAAAGGTCGCATTGTTCAACCCTCGCACGCAGCGGTGGAATGACCATTTCGCCTGGAGCGCCGATGCGAGCCACGTCGAGGGCTCGACGCCCACGGGGCGAGCGACCGTGATCGCGTTGCGGATGAACCGCCCGACCATCGTCGCCGCGCGGGCACGCTGGGCCCGCGTGGGGTGGCATCCTCCCGAAGAGGGCTGAGGCGACGCTCGAAACGCCATCGATCCACAGCGCTTCGCGACGCGCACCGCACGACGATGGTGCGCGAGCTCTACGCGCTGGAGCGGAAGAGCGCGGCGGGGTGAGGGGCTGAGGCGATATCATGTGATGGGATGCGCGTCGCAGGCGAAGCGCATTCTTACGCCCTCGGCACGGGCATGGTCGTGCCGCACTTCCCACACGTCCAGTCGTCTCGATAACGCATCGGTGCGCGGCACGCGTTGCAGGTGCGCCAGACTGGGTTTCGGTACCAACGATAAGCGTTCACGCCCATGGCGCTCGCGATCATCAAGAGCACCAGGCTCAGAAACGTGGTCGGGAGCGCGAGGAGGCCCAACCCGATCGTGGAGCGAACCGCCACCACGACGGCGACCACGAGCGACAGCGCGAGCATCATGTAGATGACCACGGGCCTCCTGCTGCTCGCGAGCAACGGAGTGCCGGGCTTCTCGAGCGATTCTCGCATACGGGCCTCCTGACCCGATGTTACATCGCCCGCGCGAGACAGCGCGGACGTTCACCCCGACATGCAGCACCGATATCGGCGACGCGCACCGCACGGCAACGCTATCCTCCGGAGCCATGCGCCTCCCCATCTCCCTCCTCAAAGCTGCTGCCCGCCGCCCTCTCCTCGCGCTCGCCATGGTCACGGCCACACCCATTCTCGCCGTCGCCGGAGCGGCGGCGCTGCATCACGACAACACATCGCTTCACGCCGAGCCGCTCGACAACCCGCGCGCCGTCCTCGGGCGCGTGTGGTTCGATCGTTATCCGGAGAAGCTCACCGACGAGGCGCAGATTTGGGTTTGGCTGGGGAGCGGTATGGGCGTGCACGACACGGGCTCGTTCTGGCGCTCCACCACCGAGGTGTTCGAGTTCGAGCGCCAGGGAGACAAGCTCTCGATGGTCTATCTGCAGGACCGGAAGACGGCCGAGACGCGATTCAAGATCACCGCCTGTGAGGAGCAGCGCCCCTTCAACCTCTGCCTCGACCTCACCGACGCGCTCGGCGGGCGCAAGCGTTATTACGGCTTCGGCGACCTCGACGACATGGCCGCGCACATCCCCTGGTCGAAGAGCGTCCTCCGCGCCGCCGAGGCCCGCGCCGCCGGCACGAAGCGCTGAAGCCGTGACCGAGAGAGCAGCCGGCTTTCTCGGTCACATTTCGAGCGCTGCCATCCGCTTGGCACCTCTCCAACCCATTGGCGCCGTCTCCACTTCGTTGGAACGATCGCGCATGCTCTCGGTCTCGCCATGCTCCGCCTCCTTCGTGCTCACCCTGCCTTCCGCCGGCTCTGGCTGGCGGCCATCGTTTCGCAGCTCGGCGATTGGCTGAGCGTCGTCGCGGTCGCGCTGCTCGCGCTCGATCGGGACGGCGGGGCGCGGTCGATTGCCATCGTCTTCGCCGCCCATTCGCTCCCGCAGGCCCTCTTTTCGCCGATCGCCGGCGTGGTCGCCGATCGCTTCGATCGCCGGCGCGTCCTGCTCGCCGTGCCCCTCGCGCAGGCGGCGGTGACGCTGGCGATGGCGGCGGCCGCGGCGCGGGGATCGGTGGGGCTCGTGCAGGCATTGGTGTTGGCGCGCGGCATGATCGGCGCGTTCATGGTGCCGGCGGAGACGGCCGCGCTGCGGCGCACGGTGCCGGCCGAAGATCTCCTCCACGCCAACACCCTCGTGTCGGGGACGTGGAGCGTGACGTTCATCGCAGGCATGGCGCTCGGCGGCGTGCTGGCGACGCTCGGGCCTGCGCCCGCCATGGTCATCGATGCGCTGTCCTTCCTCGTGGCCGCCGCGCTCCTGTGGGCGCTTCCGACGATGTTGCCCGAGGGCCCGGCGCGCGAACGCAAAGAAGGCGTCCTCTCCGCGTTCGCGAGCGATCTCGCGAATGCCTATCGCCACGCGGCCGCGCATCCGGCCTTGTTTCGCCGGGTGTTCGGCAAGGCGCCCTTGGCGCTCGCGGGCGGCGCCGGGTGGATTGCCATTCACCTCGTGGCCGCCGCGGTTCATCCGCTCGGCACGGCGGCGATTTCACTCGGGGTGATTCAAGCAGTGCGCGGCGCCGGAACAGGGATTGGGCCGGCCCTGGCGGGCCCGCTCGCGCAAAAGCATCCTCGCGCCGTCGATCACGCCGCCGCCTTCCTGTCCTTCGCCGGTGTCGTGCTCTTCCCGCTCACCACGCAGGCGCCGCTGATCCTGTTGATTGCGCTCGTGTGGGGCATGGGCGTGGGCGCGAATTGGGTGCTGTCGAGCGCGGGTGTGCAACGGCACGCGTCGGATGGAATCATCGGCCGGCTGGCGAGCCTCGATGAGCTGACAACCATTTTCGCGATGGTGAGCGGCTCCATCATCGGCGCCGAAGTGGCGACGCGCACCGGCTCGACCGCCACCGCCGCCACCGTGGGCGCGGCCATGGGCGCAGTGGCGTGGTGCTGGCTCCATCGAGCGCGCAAGAACGAGAGCAAGGAAGAGGAAGCGGCGACGGCCTGATCAGCGCCGGCTCGCCCGGCGCAGGATTTGGGGCCGCTCGCGGCCCCAACGTGATCACGGCCCCTTCTGCTCGGCGATCCGCTGCGTCACCCACGCGATCTGCGCGTCCCACTCCGACGAGTGGGCCAGGGCCTTGGCCTCCTGAAAGAGCGAGAGGGCCTGTTCGTATTCATGGACCACGCAGAGCCGGCGCGCCTCCAGCACCTTTTGCAGAGGCGGTGAGAGCGGCGGATCGAAGCGGGGCAAGCGCTTGTCCGAGTGGGCTTGGAAGTCGTAATGGTAGACGGCCGACGAGAGGCCGAAGGGCGTCTTGTACTCGAAGGTGGGCCGGAGATCGGTGAGGAGCACGGGCGGGTGGCCGGGGCGCGGATCGGTGAAATAACGCGTGAGCTCGGCGTCGGTGGTGAAGACCGAGCGCTCCGTCAAATCGAGCATCCAGCCGAGGCCATGGCCCTGAATGGTGCGATGGAGGCGCGCGGAGCCGAGCTTCTCTTCCACCATGCGCGGATTGATGGTGAGGTCGGCGCGCGATGCCAGGAGGAAGCCCTGGGTCTGCCCCGCGTCGGTGTACATGTGCACGTGCGGGAACACGGAGCGCAGCGTGTAGACCACCGAGCGCACGTCCTCGGGGAAGACGTGATGGACCTGAATCCAAAGCATGAAGACGCCCTCCGGTGAGAGGTGGGCGTCGATGGCGCGGAAGAAGTCTTGGCTGTAAACGTTGCTCGATCCCGCGAAGGCCGCGCCCGTGATGGCCACCGCGATGTAATCGTAAGTGTCCCGCGAGAGCTGGAGATGATTGCGCCCGTCGTCGCAGAAGATGGAGACACGGTTCTTGTCGTCGAAAGGCACCTTGGCGAAATCGGGGAACTCGCGGTAGGCCGCCTCCATCATGGCCGGGCTGTATTCGACGGCCTCGATGTGCTGAAAAGGCATCTCGTAGAGGACGCGGAGCGTGCGTGACGGGCCGATGCCCACGAGCGCGGCCCGGTCCCAGCGCTTCACGTAAATGCTGCCGAAGAGGGCGAAGAGGTCTTGGAACTCGCCGGCGGCGTCGGTGCCTTCGTATTTGCCGTTGGTCTTCAGCGTCTTCACGCCGCTCTTCGCGGTGGAGACGGTGATGAATCCATTCTGTGCGTCCTCGCGCAGCGACGTGACGCGGTCGCGATCGGCGGGGCTCGGGACCCACCAGTAATAATGGGTGCCGAGCGTGAGGCGCTCGGCGTCGAAGCCCTTGAAACCGAGGGCGAGGCCGAGCGCGAGCACGGCGAAGGCGGCGAGACCGATACGCCCTCTCGGCGAGGTGCGCGCGCGATCGTCGGCGAGCGCGAGCGCGGTGAAGGCCAGCGCGAGCGCGGCGGCGACGACGATGGTGAGAATGGTCTCCGAGCGCAGGCGGCCGAGGAGGACGAAACCGCAGAGCAGCGATCCGGTGATGGTGCCGAGCGTGTTGGAGGCGAAGACACGCCCGACCCATTGACCATGATTCGGCCCCTCGCCCCGCGCCGACGCGGCCAAGGCCGGCAACGAGATGCCCATGGCCAGCGCGGGCGGGAACAAGAGGACGAGACAGAACGCGAGCCGCACGCCCTCGCGCCCATAGAAATGCCCCGGGGAAGCGAGCGATTTGGTGAAACCCACCACGTTGGCGAATTGGTCCCAACCGCGCAGCGACAAGGCCACGCCCAGCGCCAAGAAGGTCATGGCCGCGGCGAACACGGCCGCCGGCGCGCGCCGATGCGTGAGGCGAGGCACGATGAAGCTGCCCAAGCCGATGCCGAGGAGAATGGCAAAGAGCATGAGGGCAAAGGCATACGAGGTGACGCCGATCACCGTGCCGATGAGGTGAGACCACACCACCTCGAGCACGAACGAGAGCGTGCCCTGCGCGAACGCGAGCAGGTACACCATGTGCGGCGCGAGGTTCCCGCCCACGTCGGCGGCCGGCTCGATCGCGTCGGACGCGGTTTCCTCCGCGGCGTCGCGCGGCGGCAGCCCGCGGCCCACCAGCACCGCGGCGAGCGCGACGACGACGTTGAGGCCCGCGCACACGAACAGCGTGCCATCGAGGCCGAGCCGGAGAATGGTCGAATAGCTCGCGAGCAGCGTGCCGGCCGCGGCGCCGAGCGTGTTGGTGGCATAGAGGAGCGGGAGGCTGCGGCGCAGCGCGGCCCCGCGGTGGAAGGCGGAGACCAGCGTCGGCAGCGTGCCGCCCATGAGGAGCGTGGGCGCGAACACGAGCGCGAAACAGAGCGCGAAACGCACCGCGGTGAGCAGCGCCGGCGATCCGGCGAGCGGGCTCTGCAAGGCCACCGAGGCGCGCTGAAACGGCCCGAACAAGAGCGGGAGCAGCGCATAAAAGGCCCCGACCAAGAGCTCGAGCGCGGCATACGCGAGCACCGGCCGGCGCAGCCGCGACGCGGCCCGCCCGAACACCCATGCGCCCGCGGAGAGACCCGCCATGTAAGCGGCCAGCACCGTCGACGTCGCCAAATGGCTCGATCCGAAGACGTACGTGAGCAGCTTGTTCAGCACCACCTCGGCCGAGAGCGCGGTGGCCCCCGAAACGAAGAAGAGCAGCGAGAGGGTGACGAGCGGCGGACCGCTCTCGGATCGCGTCGGCGAGGCCATGGATCGCCGACGGCCGACCACGGGCACGCCGGGCTGTCAAGCGTCGAGCGCCCAATGCACCTGCGCGCGCGCCGCGCGCATCCATGAAGTGGAAGCGCGTTGCCCATGCGAGCGTATCCGCGCGCCGGCCATGGCCTTCGTTGTGAGCCTCGTTGGCGGGCGCGCCCGCTGTCCAGGCGCGGGCACCTGATACCATTCGGGCTTTCCACCCCGCGCGCGATGGATAAATGATGGCCGCCCATCGAGCCCATGGCCCACGAGGATCGCCCCTTGGAACCCGAGCGCGAACCCGCGCGCGAGAGCGAACGAGACGATGCGCTCCGCGCCCGCGTGCGCGAGGCGTTCTCGATCCGCCGGAACCTCCGCTTGCTCTTCGTGCCCTCCAGCGATCGGCTGCGCCCGCTCGACGGCCTGCGCGCGTTCTCGATCCTCTGGGTCATCGTCTTTCACACGGCCTGGTACTGCGGGCTCCTGCTCCCGCCGCCGCTCTATTTCGAGCTCCTCCTCTCGCGGTGGATGCTCCCCGTCTGGCGCGGTGATTTCGGCGTCGATGTCTTCTTCGTCCTCTCGGGCTTCCTCATCGCCGGCATGCTCGTCGACGAGCGCGAGCGCACCGGACGCATCGGGCTGATCCGATTCTACGGCCGCCGCCTGGCGCGCCTCTGGCCCGCGCTCTGCCTGACGGTGGCCCTCGAGGTCGCGCTCATCGGCGACCACGCCGACATGGTGTGGGCCAACCTGCTTTACGTCAGCAACTTCCTCTCCGTGGTGGACGCGGCCATGGCCTGGACATGGTCGCTCGCCATCGAAGAGCAGTTTTACCTGGTCTGCCCCTGGCTCGTGGGCGGCATCGCGTCGCTGCGCAAAAGCACCAGCATCGCCGTCATCCTTGGAATCGCCGCCGCGCTCTGCGGCTTGGGCGCCTGGATCGTCGTCTCGGGCGGCTTTCATGCCTTCGACTCGGAGATCGTCGTCAATCGCGATCTCCGCCGCTGGGCCCTCGGCTACGATCACCTTTATTCCAAGCCCTGGATGCGCGCCGGCGCGCTCCTCATGGGTGTCGGCGCCGCCTATCTCTACCGCATCCCCCGCGTGATGGAGGCGCTCGCGCGCCGCCGCATCACAGCCACCGTCGGCCTCGTGATCGCGCTCGCGCTCGCGGTGGCCTGCACGCATTGGCCGATCGTCGAGCACGCGTCGCGCCGGGTCGAGGTGGCCTTCATGGCCACGTACCGCACGATCTTCGGCGCGGCGGTGGCCTACATCCTCCTGCTCTCCGTCTCGCGCCACCCGGTCGGCGCCGTCCTCGGGCGCGCGCTCTCTTCACGCATCCTCTACCCCATTGGGCAGCTCGCCTATTCGGCCTACCTGCTCAATCCCATCGTGACCGTGGTGCTCAATCGCCAGCTCTTGCCCCTCGTGTGGCAGGGAAAGGCGACGCCGATGGCGCTCTTCCTCCCCTTCGATCTGGTGGGCACGCTCCTCGCCGCCGCGATCGTCTACGTGCTCGTCGAAAGGCCCTTCATGGAGCTGCGCCCTCGGCTCGAAGGCCACGCGGTCGCCCCCGCGACCGTGGCTCTCGCCGCAGCATCGGATTCCTCTGCAACCGGGGGCAGCGCATGAGCCGAGACGACATCCTCAAGACGAGACATCGAATCTCCCCGTCACGCCTTTGGGGCGCATGATGGGCACGTGGGCTCGGCGTGCCGGCCACCTGGCCATGCAGCTCTCGTGCATGGCTGTCGCCGCGTGCTCCAAGCACGAAGCGCCGCCGCCTCCCGCACCTGAGGCCACAGCCACAGCCACGCTTTGTCCCGAGCTCGGCGGGCTCGATCCCTGGGCCGATCGGCTCGGAAAGCACACGCTCGCCGATCGCGGCGCGATCGTCGGCTGCGTGCACGCGGCCTCGGTCAGCCGAGCCGACCTGGAGAAGAGCCCCTTTCACCCAAGCACCCTCGGCGGAGCTCACAATGGGTACGAGCTCTTCGTCGTGCAATACGTCACGGAGGGCCGCCCCGGTGTGGCCGCGACGGCGAGCGCGCTCCTCTACACGCCTTCGGGCGGCGCCGCCGGCGTCCCCGTCGTGGCCTTCGATCACGGCCTCTCCGGGATGGGCCCCACATGCGGTCCGACGCACGTGCCGCTCGTCAGCGATCCTTTCGCGATACCGCTCGTCGAACAGGGTTATGCCGTCATCGCGCCCGATTATCAGGGCATGGGCGTCGACAATGGCATGACTTCGTATCTCGTCGGCGCGGCGGAGACGGCCGCGACGCTCGACGCCGTCCGGGCCCTGCGCCGCTTTCACGATCGCCGCTTCGACGCCGCCCAGCTCGGCAAAGACCTCTTCCTCGCGGGGCACTCGCAGGGCGGCCAAGCCGCGCTCTTCACCCACCAACGCTTCGATCCGAGCATCGGTGTCGAGCTGCGCGGCACGGTCACCTTCGCACCCGGCCTCGGGAGCACGCGGGGCTTCGCGTCGCTCTTCAGCGATCCGCGCAGGCCCGTCGGCAACCTGGAGCTCGCCGCCGTGATGACGCTCTATGCCCATGCGCTCTACACGGGCAGCCCCGATCCGAGCAGCTTTCTCTCGCCCGCCGCCGCGGCCGCGCTGCCGGCGATGCTTCATGACCAGTGCATTCCCACCCTCGTCCAATCCATCCCGGCGCGCTTCCCGACCCAGGGTGATCTCTATCAACCCTCGTTCCTCGCCAAGGCCTCTGGATGCACGTTGGGCGTACCGTGCCCGGCCTTCGAGCCGTGGACGGCCATCGTCGCCCAAGAGCAGCCCGGAGACTTCGCGAGCCCGATACCGGCGCTCGTGCTCCACGGCCTCTTCGATTTCATCGTGCCGGCGCCGAGCGTGGCCTGCATCGTCGATCGCTTGAAAGCGCGAGGGACGCCGGTGCAGGCCTGCGCCTATGCCCATGCCGATCACACGGGCATCATCGGCGCCGCCGTGCCCGACATGGTGCGTTGGATGGACGCGCGCCGCACGGGCCAAACGATCGACGTCTGCCCCGCGCCGCTCAACGCCGTCTGCGATTAGCCCTCTGCCCGGGCGCGAAGGTGCGAGCGCTCATGGCCCTTCGCGGCGAGGCTCTCCAAACCAGCGATGGAGTGCCCGGGACAGGCCCGCTTCGTCTTCCGCCGCGCGCGCGGCGGCCCAAGCCACGTGACCATCGGGCCGGATGAGCAGCGCATCGAGGCTCTCGTCTTTGGTGACAGGGCTCCCTGTCACGATGTCGATGCGGTCCCGATAGCCGGCGGCGAGGGCCTCGATCGCGGGGCTCCGCGAGAACAGGACGAGGACGGCGCGGGCATGGTGGAGCAGCGCCGAGAGGCGACGAGCACCCTTCTCGGTCTCGATGGAGACATCGGGAAGCCATCCGCCCACGATCGGGTGGGCGTTCGCTTCACCCATGTCGTAGCGCGCGTCGGTGCCTTGGAGCCTTTCGACGATGAAGCGCACCGCCTGCTCCCCTTGGAGCATTTCCCCGAGCAGCTCGCGCAGCGCGACGACGTGCGGCGATCGCGTCATCAAGGCGCCCTGCGCGCGCGTGTATTGCAGCACGCGTGCGCCCACGGGGTGCCGCTCGGTGTGGTAGGTGTCGAGCAGCCCGCGCGGCGCGAAGCCGCGGATCTCGGCGGCGAGCTTCCAACCGAGGTTGGCCGCATCGTTGATGCCCGTGCGAATGCCCGGCCCGCCCGCCGGAAAATGGATGTGCGCGGCGTCGCCTGCGACGAACACCCTTCCGGCGCGGTACGACGCGGCTTGGCGGCTGGCGTCGGTGAACGCGGTCAACCAGCGGGGATCGTGCATCCGTAGATCGAGGCCGAAGACGCGCTGCACGCTGGCCGCGAGATCGTCGAGGGTCACGGGCGCGTCGCGATCGAAGCCCTCGGGATACGGCTCCGATGCCATCACGCGGTAGTAGCCGTCGCCGAGCGGCACGCCGAGGCCGAACGGCGGCCTCGTTCCATCGGGCAGCACGAGCTGGCCTCCCTCGACGGTGCCGGGGATCTTCACGTCGCCCATGCGCATGAGGAGCGAAGGCGGCGCGCCCGGGAACTCGATGCCGGCGCGGCTCCGCACGAAGCTCCGGCCCCGTCGCAACCGACGAGGTAGCGCGCGCGCAGCGTGTCCTCGCCCGCGTCGCCCGAGGTACGCACGGTGACGCCGTCGTCGTCCTGATCGAGCGCGATCACCTCCTGCCCGCGGCGCAGATCCACGCCGAGCTCCGTGGCCCGCGCTTCGAGGAGCGCCTCGGTACGCGCTTGCTGGATGAACAAGGACCGCGCCGCGGTCTCGCCGAGCTTGCCGACGTCGAGACGGATGCCCGCGAAATGCGCGAACGACCCCAGCGGCGCGCCGGAAGCGAGGAAGCGATCGAAGAGCCCGCGCGCCTCGAGCAGATCGATGCCGCGGCCTTGCAGCCCGAGCGCCTTGGAGAGGCCGGTGGGCCTCGGCAAGCGCTCGAGGACCACCGGCGAAAGGCCGAGGAGCCTGAGCTCGCACGCCAGCATCAACCCCACGGGGCCGGCGCCCACGATGATCACCTCGGGATTCGTCGTCGCAACCATGCGCACCTCTCTCCTCGATTCGTAAAATGTCACCGAGTGACAAATGTCACTTTGTGACATTTGACATGGAGTGTCGAGCACGGCAAGCTGGCGATCGATGAGCCGCCCTCGTGAAGCGCCCGCGCCCGCGACCGGCATGCGCGAGAAGAAGAAGGCGCGCACCCGCGAGGCCATCGTCCAAGCGGCGCTCGAGCTCTTCGAAAAGAAGGGGTTCGACGCCACGACGGTCGAGGAGATCGCGGCCGCCGCCGACATCTCCACGCGCACGCTCTTCCGCTACTTCACCTCGAAGGAGGACGTGATCTTCCTCGGGCAGGACGAGGAGAACGCGCGCGCCGTCGAGATGCTCCGCACGCGCCCCGAGGGCGAGGCCCCGCTCGACACGCTCTTCCGCGGTACGCGCATCCTCCTCGACACGTCTCGGGACACGCTCAAGCACGCGCAGCGCGGGCTCGCCATCGTGCAGCGGACACCGGCGCTCCGCGCGCGCCGGCAGCAGGTGCTGAACGAGATCCAGGACATCATCGCGACCGGCCTCGCCGGCAAGCGCGCCACCAAGACGGAGGCCCTCCGCATGCGCCTGCTCGCCGCGGCCTACCTCGCCGCGTTGAACGAAGCGATGGTCGCGTGGATCACGAGCGGCGCCAAAGGCGATCCCAGCGCCCAGATCGATCTCGTGGAAGACCTGCTCCGCAACGGCTTCCGGTGAGCGCGCTCAGGCCTCTTTGGCTTCGGCGCGCTGCCGTTTGCGCCGCAGATAAAGCCCCACCGCCAGCGCGCCGCCGCCGATGATGTCGAGCGGCAGCGGCAACGTCGGTCCGGTGCGCAGAATCACCGGCGGCGGCTTCACCGCTTGGCGATCCGCGGCGGGCGCGAAGAACAAATCCTCGGTGCCGGGCCGCGGAGAGGCGGTGTCCTCGAACATCGTCAACCATGCTCCCTCGGGCACCGCGACGGGCAAGGGGCCGAGGTTCGGCGCGAGGGCGAGTCGATCGGACCAGACGGCGCGCCCGGGCCAAGCACGCTTGGCCGATCCCGGTGTCCCCGTCGCCGATCCGATGTCCCCGTCGACGCGCTCCGTGCCGACGAAGAACACCCGCAGGCGCCGCGCGCCGGGTGCGTTTGCGGCCTGGGCTTCCCGCTGATCGGCGGGCTCGCGATAGGGATAGAAGGGGCGCTCGGTCGCGAAGCTCATGCGCACGGCGGACGTGCCCACGACGTGGCCGTTGCCGCCGGCGATCTTGAAGGCGGTGATCTTCCAATGCGCCTTCACGTACGGCGCGAGCCACGAGATGAGCTCGGGTCGCGTGGCGTAGCCATGGTCTTTCAACCAGGTGGCGAGGGCGCCCGGATCGTCGGCGGAGAGGACGACGGCGTCGTAGCCGGCGACCCGCTGCTCCGCGAGGACGCTCACCGGCGCGGCGGCGACGGACGCCGTGGCCGGCGCGGATTTGCTGAACAGGAACAGGCCCAGGGACAACGTGGGCTCGACGCCGCGGATGGAGTCGTCGCGGACGACCTCGGGCTTGGTCGCCTGCTCGAGCCGATCGAAGACCTCGTCGCCGACCTCGGCGAGCTCCGGCTTGTCGGGCGTGGGCACGAGGAAGCCGAAGTCCTTGCCGACGGTGTGGAAGCTCGCGCGTCGGATGAAATGCTCGCGCTTCTCACGCGCGTCCCAGACGATGAGCGCGCTCTCCTCGGCGATCTGCACGAACAACCCCGGCGGCGGCGCGGTCGCGCACGCACCGGCGGGCCGGGGCACGCTCACGCAGGAGAGCAGGGCGGCGAGGGCAGCGATCCGCGAAGCACGCATGGGCAGGATCGTACCCTCTGCGCCCCGTCGGCCGTTTGCGCAATTTGATGTGCGTCGCGCCCGGTCGCTCCGTGAAGAAATGCAAAGAAGGGCCGCGCCCGTCCTTCGTGCTTAGACTCTCGCCGTGCTCACGCGCCTCCGCGAAAGCTTCGCGCACACGCCCCGCACGCTGAAGCTCGTGTGGCGCTCATCCCCCGGCGGCAGCGTCGCGCTCGGGGCCCTCACGCTGGTGGCCGCGATCCTGCCGCTCGGGATCGCCTACGTCGGCAAGGCGATCGTCGACGCCGTCGTGGCGCGATCGACGGAGGCGGCGCTCCGCTGGGTGCTCGTGGAGCTCGCCCTCATGGCGGCGCAGGGGCTCGTGCTGCGCAGCCTCGGGCTCGTGCGCTCGCTCCTCGGGGCGCGCCTCGGCATCGACATCAACGTGGCCATCCTGGAGAAGGCGCTCACGTTGGATCTGCGCCATTTCGAGGATCCCGAGTTCTACGATCGCCTCACCCGCGCGCGCCGCGAGGCCTCGTCGCGGCCTCTCTCGGTGGTGACGGAGACGTTCCAGCTCGTGCAGAACGCCATCACCCTCGCGGGCTACGCGGCGCTGCTCCTGCGCTTCAGCAGCCTCGCCGTCCTCGGCCTCGTGCTCGCCGCCATCCCCGCCACCGTGGTGGAGATGAAGTTCTCGAGCACCGCCTTCCGCCTCCGCAACTGGCGCTCTCCCGAAGCGCGGCGGATGAACTACCTCGAATACGTCCTCGCCAACGACAACCACGCCAAAGAGGTGAAGCTCTTCGGCCTCGGGCCCATTCTGTTGGAGCGCTTCAAGAAGCTCGGCGAATCGTTCTACGCCGAGGATCGCGCGCTCGCCATCCGCCGCGCCGCTTGGGCCTTCCTCCTCGCGCTCCTCGCGACCATCGCGTTCTATGGTGCCTATGCCGCCATGGCCGTCACCGCCGCGCGCGGCGCGCTCTCGCTCGGCAACATGGTGCTCTACGTGGCCGCCTTCCGGCAGGGGCAGCAAGCCTTTCAATCGATCCTGACCGCGATCGGCGGCATGTACGAAGACAACCTCTACATGTCGAACCTGTTTGCGTATCTCTCGTTCGACACCGAATCGAAGCCTCTCCCCGCCCTCCCCG
Source organism: Minicystis rosea (assembly GCA_001931535.1). Lineage (GTDB taxonomy): Bacteria > Myxococcota_A > Polyangia > Polyangiales > Polyangiaceae > Minicystis > Minicystis rosea. The sequence continues at coordinate 11,141,754 of CP016211.1, read as the reverse complement.
AAGGCACGAAGTCGTCAGCGCACGGCATTCGATTCGAGGACGTGGGCTTCCGTTATCCGGGCCAGGAGAAATGGGCGCTCCGCCACATCGACATCACCATTCCCGCGGGGGAGAGCCTGGCCCTCGTCGGCCACAACGGCGCCGGCAAAACCACCTTCATCAAGCTCCTCACCCGCCTCTACGAGCCGACGGAGGGCCGGATTCTCCTCGACGGCCGCGATCTCCGGGCCTGGGAGCCCGAAGCGCTGCGCCGCCGCATCGGCGTGGTGTTCCAGGACTTCAATCAATATCAGCTCAACCTGCGCGACAACGTGGGCCTCGGCAGCGTCGATCACCGCGACGACGAGACGCGCATCCATCGCGCCGTCGACCGCGGGGGCGCGACGGAGGTGGTCGCCGGCATCAAAGGCGGCCTCGACGCGCAGCTCGGCCGCTGGTTCAAAGACGGTGTCGAGCTCTCGGGTGGTCAATGGCAAAAGGTCGCTCTGGCCCGCGCCTTCATGCGCGAGGAGGCCGACATCCTGGTGCTCGACGAGCCCACCGCCGCGCTCGACGCGCTCGCCGAGCACGCCGTCTTCGAGCGCTTTCGCGCGCTCGCCGAAGGGCGCACGACGATTCTCATCTCGCACCGCTTTCCCACGGTGCGCATGGCCGATCGCATCGTCGTCATCGAAGGAGGCCGCCTGTTGGAGGAGGGCACGCACGACGAGCTCTTGGCGCGCGGCGGCCGCTATGCCGAGCTCTTCGCCTTGCAGGCGAAGGGCTATCTCTGATCGAGACAGGCGCCGTCGCGACGTGACACCGAGATGGCTTCACGCGCTTTGCCCATGAAGGGAAAGCGCGTGATTCGCCTGGTGCACTAAAGGTCTTCGTCGATCATGTCGGCGGAGTCGTAGGGGTCCTGACCCTGCGCGTGCTTGCCGGCCTTCTCACCCTTCTCGCCACCAGCCTGCTTGCTGCTCTTCGCCGGCTCGATCTTCTCGCTGCCGCCGGTCTGCTTGCTGCTGCGGGCCTTCTCGCCCTTCTCGCCGCCTGCCTGTTGCATGGCGGGCTCGACCTCTTGGCTGCCCACTTGTTGTTGGCCGCCGAGCTGCTCGCTGCCGCCGATCTCCTGACCGCCGAGCTGCTCACCGCCGACCTCTTGACTGCCCACTTGTTGGCCGCCGATCTGCTGGCTGCCACCGAGCTCGCCGCCACAGGCCTCCTCACCCCACGCCTGCGCCGGCTCGAGGCCCTGGCGCTGGCGCTTCTGAGAGCCTTCGACGGAGCCGCCGCCCATCCACTCCTCACAACCGCTCTCACCGGCGGTGGGCTCTTTCGTGGTGGGCCCCTGCGTGGTGGGCCCCTGCTCGGCGCGACGGCGACCGCCTGCGCCCGGCTCCGCGCCGCCGCCCGGCTGCGCCGTGCCTTCACTGGGCTTCGGGGTGGTCTCACCGGGCTTCGTTCCACCTTCACCGGGTTGCGTGGTGCCGCCGCCGGGCTTCGTGCCACCACCGCTGGGCCCCGTGGTGGTGCCGCTGGCACACGCGGCGGTGCCGAGCAGCATGATGGCGAAAGGCCAGACCAGATGACGGTGATTGCTCGTGCGCATGGGACTTTCCCTCTCTGCCGATTCGCGGCGCCCCGAGCACGACGTGATTTCGTGCGAAATGGGCAGTGACCGCGAGGTTCTGCCGCTTCCTGGAGCCCTGCGTGGAGAGCGCAAGGGGCGGGAGCGAGGATGCCTGTGCGACGAGCCACGGTATCGCGCGCGCCGGGCACGGCGCGACGAAGCGAGGATTTCGAGCACGAAATCCCCACGTCGAGCGACATCCATTTTGCCGGCGATCTCCGGGAGATCTCCTTTACCTCCATGCGTCGCCGAAAGAAGGCGAGGCCGTGTCCTACCCCCTCGTCACGCCCGCGGCCACTCGATGATGGTTGTCATCCGCGACGCTCCAGCAGAGGTCGTCACGCGCGCGCCGCTTGCTCGGGCTCGACATGGCCCAATGGATGTCACGCCCCGTGCCACGACAAGCAATCCAGCGGAGTCGCCCGTGGATATCCATTCTTCGGTCGAGCCGATACGCTCGCTCTCTCACATCCACGCTCATCCATGGGATGTGCGTGCTTTCGGGCGCCGTTCTTCACCAGATACCCTTCGTCAGCTTGCTCGGGCGCAGGCGTTGGGGTGGACGGGCCCCCGCTCGAGGAGCAGAACCGTGCATCTCACCGGAGGGGAAACGCATGAAAGCTGTCGTGTTCCACGGCATCGGCCAGATCGCGCTCGACGACGTCCCCGAGCCGGAAATCCAGGCTCCGACCGATGCCATCGTGCGCCTCACCGCGAGCGCCATTTGTGGCACCGATCTGCACTTCGTCCGCGGCACGGTCCCGGGGATGAAGCCGGGCACCATCCTCGGCCACGAGGGCGTGGGCATCGTCGAAGAGGTCGGTAAGGATGTCTCGAACCTCGATGTCGGCGATCGCGTCGTCATCCCGTCCACCATCGGCTGCGGCGCCTGCTCGTATTGCCGAGCCGGCTATTACGCGCAATGCGACGTCGCCAATCCGAACGGCGCGCAGGCGGGCACGTGCTTCTTCGGCGGCCCGGCCGAGACCGGCCCGATTCAAGGTCTCCAGGCCGAGTGGGCCCGCGTCCCGTTCGCCAACGTCGGGCTCGTGAAGTTGCCCAAGGGCGTCGACGACGAGCAGGCCATTTTGCTCTCCGACATCTTCCCGACGGCGTATTTCGGCGCGAAGCTCGCCGAGATCAAGAGCGGCGACACGGTCGCGATCTTCGGCTGCGGGCCGGTCGGCCAATTCTGCATCACCAGCGCGAAGCTGCTCGGCGCGGGGCGCATCTTCGCCGTCGACAACATCCCGTCTCGCCTCGCCATGGCGCGCGCGCAGGGCGCCGAGGTCATCGACTTCGACAAGGAAGATCCGGTGGCGGCGCTGCGGCGCCTCACGCAGGGCATCGGCGTCGATCGCGCCATCGACGCCGTCGGGGTCGACGCCAACAAAGCCCATCACGGCCCCGCGGCGACGCGCAGCAAGGCCGAGGAGCAGGAGATCGAGCGCGAGCGGCGCAGCGTGACCTCGGGCAAGCAGCCCGCGGGCGACAACTGGCATCCAGGCGACGCGCCCGGGCAGGCGCTCGAATGGGCGGCCGCGGGGCTCGCCAAAGCGGGCACGCTCTCCATCATCGGTGTCTATCCATTGACGGCGCGCTTCTTCCCGCTCGGCTTCGCCATGAATCGCAACCTCACGCTGCGCATGGGCAACTGCAACCACCGCAAATACATCCCGCGGCTGGTCGACATGGTGGAGTCCGGGATCGTCGAGCCCGAAAAGGTCCTCACGCAGCGCGAGCCGATCACCTCGGCCATCGACGCCTATCGCGCCTTCGATCGGCGCAACCCCGGCTGGATGAAGGTCGAGCTCGCGCCCGCTGCCAAAGCCAAGGCCGCGTGATCGGCATACCGGCGTGAGCGCTCGCTCGGTGCCTTCCGCCGCGGCCGAGCGAGCGCGTCTTTCTGCGCGCGAATCTCACGAATGCATCGAGCATGAGAATCGTTTGGATCCGTGGCGCACCGCGCGGCGGCGCGCGGCCGGCGGGTTGCTCGACGGCGCGGGCGAGCGCAGATCCCAGGGGTTCTCGACCAAGGGGGTATCATGCCGGAACGCACGACGTGGATCCTTGTCTGCGACGCCAGCCGGGCGCGCCTCTTCGCGGAGACGGGTCCGGCGCGCGATTTCTCGCTCGTCGGCAGCTACGAGCACCCGGCGAGCCGCGAGCGCGTCCGCGATCTCGTGACCGACAGCAACGGCCGCAAAGCCATCGGCGGCTCGCACGGCGTGGGCCTGAATGGGCGGCCCGTCGGCTTCCACGGGCGCCCCGGCGTCGAGCCCGACACCGATCCGAAGGACGTCGAAGCGCAGAAGTTCGCGCGCACCCTGAGCGACGTGCTCGAGAAGGGGTTCGACGCGCACGCCTACGAGGCGCTCGTGGTCACGGCGCCGCCGCGCTTCCTCGGGCAGCTCAAAGAGTCGATGAGCGAGAAGGTGAAGCGCCGGATCACGCTCGCGATGGACAAAGATCTCTCGCTGCTCCCGCCGCGCGACCTCGTGCGGAGGCTCCGCGTCGATCGCGCGGCGTAGCACGAGAGGGCACGAGCGCGCGCCGGGCTACTCTTTGCGCCCGGTGCCGCGCTCGATGCCGAGCTGCTCCATCCAGCGATAGACCTGCTTGCGGTTGCGCAGCACGAGCTCCGCCACGCGCGAGACGTTGCCGTCGCATTTGTCGAGGAGCGCGATCAGCTCCTCGCGCGCAGGCGGGCCTTCCTTCGGCGTGGGCGGCGTCGTCGGGTGCGGAGCCTTGGGCTCGGGCGCGGGCGGTGGAGGGGCCGAGTCACCGGGGAGGTGCATCTCCTCGTCGAGCATGCCGCGCTCCCAACGAGGTGCGCCGCCGTGCAGCACGAGCAGGCGCTCGGCCAGCTTGCGCAGCTCGCGCACGTTGAACGGCCAGCCGTACACCAACATCGACTCGATGAAGTCCGCGCTCATCGCGCGCACGTCGCCGTCGCCCAGGAACGAGCGGAAGAGCATGAGGATGTCGTCGCGCCGCTCGGCGAGCGCGGGCGTGCGCACCACCACGCCGGCGAGGCGGCCGTAGAGATCGCGCCGGAAACGCCCGGCCTCCATGGCGGCGTCGAGCGGGACGTGGGTCGCCGCGACGACGCGCACGTCGACCTTGCTCGACTGCGTGGCGCCGATGGGTGTGACCTCGCCGTTCTCCAAAGCCCGAAGCAGCTTGGGCTGCGCTTCGAGCGCGAGATCGCCGACCTCGTCGAGGAACAGCGTGCCGCCGTCCGCCTGCACGAAGGCGCCGTCCTGATCGGTGACCGCGCCGGTATAAGCACCCTTCCGGTGACCGAAGAGGACGTTCTCCACCAGCGTCCCCGGCAGGGCAGCGCAGTTGACGGCGACGAATTGGCCGCGACGGCCGCTCTCGTCGTGCAGAGCGCGGGCGACGAGCTCCTTCCCGGTGCCGGTCGCGCCGATGGTCAGCACCGAGAGCGTGCTGGGCGCGACCTTGCGGAGCAGGCTCCGGAGATCGGCGATGGGCGGCGATTGACCGACGAGGCCGAGGTCGCCCGCTTCTTCTTCGGGCGCCGGTGTGCCGCGCCCCACGACCAGCATGGAGTCGCCGATGCGGATGACGTCGCCTGCTCGCACCGATGCGCCGTCGACCTTGCGCCCATTGATGAAGAGGCCGTTGCTCGACGCGGAGTCTTGCACCCAGAGCGTGTCCTCCCCGGCGAGCCCGACGATCACCGCGTGCACGCGTGACACCGCGGGATCGGGCAAGACGAGATCGGCGCCCGCCTCGGCCTCGCGACCGATGCGCGTGCGCGCGTTCTGCAGCGGGTAGACGCTGGACGGCTCCGAGCCGGACGCGACGTGCAGGTACCATGGCAACGAGCCATCGCGATGGATCAGATCGGCACCCATCGGGAGGGTGTTGCGTGTCGTACGGGACTTGGGCGACGGGGGTCGTGCTTGGGTCATCTCGGCGATGGCTCTTCGATCACGGGCCCGGGGATCGTCCCCGCAGCATGCCATGCAAGCCCGCGACGAGCGAGACACTCGATCTGTCCCCGTCCCACTCTGGACGGGACAGGTCACACCGTCCCGGCACGCCCGCGCGGCCTCGACGAGGGGGCCGGCTCGTGCACCAAACACCTTGTTTTCGAGGCGCGTAGCACGATCCGTACGGCCTCATCCGGCGCCTGGCATGCGCCTTGTTTCATGGCCTCCACCACCCGTGACGAAGGAGGTTCCGACATGAACACCGACCCGATGATCCATCTGATGCTCCCCTCCGTCCGGCAGAGCAGCGCGCGCACGATGAAGCGCGCACCGCTTCGTGTGCGGAGCTTCGGCGCCAGTGATCAGGGCCGCGTGCGGGATACGAACGAGGATCGATTCCTCATCATGCCGCTCACGTCGCCGTATCGCCCGGACCTGCCGGGCGGCGCCGCGAGCCGCGGTCACCTGTTCGCCGTCGCCGATGGAATGGGCGGCGCGCTGGCCGGCGAGACCGCGAGCGCGCTGGCGATCGCCGTGATCGAGGAGCTGCTCGCGCCGGTGCTGTGCGCCGATCGGGCGCCGGATCACACCGAGATCGTGGACGCGCTCCGCGGCGCGCTCGACCGCGCCGACGCGCGCCTCCTCCAGGCCGCCGAAGGTCGCCCCGATCTCGACGGCATGGGGACCACGTTGACGGTCGCCTACAGCCGGGGACGCCGGCTCTTCGTGGCGCACGTCGGCGACAGTCGCTGCTATTTGCTGCGCGAAGGCGTGCTCCGCCGGCTCACGAACGATCACACGTTCGTGCAGGAGATGGTGCGGCAGGGCGTCCTCCCGCCGGAGCGCGCCGCGCATCACGGGCTGCGTCACGTGCTCAGCAACGCCGTCGGCGCCAACACCCCGCCGCCGGACGTGGAGCTCACCACCGAAGAGCTCATGCCCGGCGACACGCTGCTCCTCTGCACCGACGGGCTCACCGACATGCTGTCGGACGACGACATCGCGGTGATCCTGGACGAGACGAAGGAGCCGGTGCCCGCGGGCGAGATGCTGATCGAGCAAGCGAACGATCGCGGCGGGCGCGACAACGTGACGGTCGTGGTGGCGCGGTACGAGTCGGCGCCGTAGCGCGGACGGGCGAGGCTTTTGCGAGAGGGGGTCCGCCCTGCCCTCATCGAGGGTGGGGCAGATCTTTATCGTGGAAGCGCCGGGAATTTGGCCATTGTCGGCCCCCTCTGGCACGAGAGCGGCGTGGGTCGAGAAGGCAAGGTCCGAGACACCGCACCGCCGTCGGCGCCCTGGTTGGATCTCGGCTGCGGCCTGATCGCGACGTGGGTGCCCTTCGGCATCGCGGTCTCGCGGGCTGCATCCGCGGGGCAATGGCGCGACGATCTCTCCGCCGTCCGTGACCTCGGCCTGGTCGCGGTCGGCATCGGCGGCGGCCTCTCCACCCTCGTGTCGCAGGCGCTCGGCCTGTTGCCGCTCGGGCCGCGCACGTTCCGCGCGGCCCTCGGCTCCGCGCTCGCGTTGGCCCTCGCCTCGCGGTTGCTCTATGGCCTCGTGCGGCGCGCGCTCACCGCGGCCGGGCCTTCGCCGCGGCTTGGCGCGGCGCTCGCGGCAATCGCCACGCTGACCGCGGCGCTCTCGCCGACGTGGCAACGCGAGGGCACCGTGGGCGGCGGTGCGATGATCGCGACGGCGCTGGTGCTCGCGGCGCTCTCCATGGGCGTGCGCGCGGCCACGACGCCGGCCGGGTTCGGGCCGCAATCGATCATCGGCCTCGGCGCCGTCATCGGCGCGGCCTTCGCGGAGAGCCCGCCGGCCGCGCTCGCCATCGCATCCATCACCATCGCCCTCGGCATCGCGCGGCACTTCGATCCCGTGGCCGCGAAGCTCCCGCGACCCGCGCCGCGCGTGCTCGCGGCGGCGGGCGCGACCGCGATCCTCACGGCGGCCGTCCTGCTCGCGCCGCTCGCGCTCCGACCCATCGCGCCGCGCGCTTGGGTCGACGTGGGCCGCGCGCTCTCGGCCGCGAGCCTCTCCGCGCTCGAAGGCACGGGCGCGCGCGCGACCGCGCTCGGCGCTTGGATTCACGAGGTCGGCCTGGTGTCGCTGGGCATCGCCGCCTTCGGCGCGGGCGCCGCGCTCCTCCGCCCGCGCCTGCGCCCGCTGGTGGCGCCGCTCATCGCGCTCGTCGTCCTCGACACGCTCCTGCCCGCGCACATCGCGGGCATCCTCGCGGCCGATCCGCTCACCACGTTGCGATCGCTCGCGCTCGCCGCGCTCGCCATGTCGTCGGCGCTCGGCGTGTTCGAGGTCGTGGGCCGCGTGCTGCGCGCGCGCTTCCCGCTCGCGCGGGCGGCGGCCGTGCTGGTGGTCGTCTTCCACCTCACACTCGTCGCGCTCACCTCGGAGGAGGCCGGCTTCGCCACCGATCGCAGCGAGCAGATGGACGCCGAAGTCTGGGCCGACGAGGCCTTGGGGCAGCTCCCGCCGCGCTCCGCGATCCTCGTGCGGTCGCCTGCGATCGCATGGCGCCTCTGGTCCGCGCGGCTCACGCGCGGCGAGCGGCCCGACGTGGTGGTGATCCCGATCCCGCTGCTCGACAAAGGCCGCGTCGCCGCGAGCTTGGTCGCATCCGAGCGGGAGCTCGAGCCCCTCGTGCGCTCGCACGCGCTCACCGGCGAGCTGACCGAGTTCGCGCTCTCGAAGGTCGCCGACGTGCGTCCCTTGCACGTCGAGCTCAACCCCACGTGGCCCAAGCGCCTCATCAGCCACCTCCGCCTCGGCGGCCTCTGGCTGGAGTACGCGCCGCAGCCGCTCGGTCCCTCCGATCGCCGGCAGAGCAGCACCGCCGCGACGACGCCGCTGCGCCGCGTGATGGTCGCCGTCGCCGGCGCGGCCGTCCCCGAGTCGCCCACCGCGATGGTCCTCGCCACCACGCTGCGCGCCGACGCCAGCGTGCTCCACGCGCTGGGCGAGCGCGAGGCCGCCGACCTCGTGCTGCGCCGCCTGGAAGAGCTCTCCGCGCGCGATCCCTCCGTCGCCAACGCCACCGTCCCCTTCGCGCTCAAGGGGATGCGCCGCGCCGTGCTGCGGCGCGAGCCGACCCGCGCGCGTTGAGACCGCCAGCCACCAACATCGTTTGAGCTCCAACGATTCGCGCGGCGCCGACCGCCAACATCGTTTGAGCTCGAACGGTTCGGCTCAATCCAGATCGAGCGCGTACACCGTCGTCTCCGTCTTGCGCCCCGTCAGCCTTCGATCCCCGAGCTTGTGCAGGGCGAAGGCGTCGCCCACGAGGTCACGTGTCGCCTCGGCGACCAGCACCTGGTTGGGCTGGGCGATGGCTTCGAGGCGGGCGGCGACGTTCACCACGTCACCGATGACGGTGTACTCCATGCGCTTCTGGGAGCCGACGTTGCCGACGATGGCCTCGCCCGAGTTGACCCCGATGCCGAGGCGGATCTCGATGTCGTATTTGGCCTTCCACTCCTCGTTGGCGGTCTCGAGGAAGCGCATCATGTCCTCGGCGGCGGCGAGGGCGAGGCGGGCGTGGTCGGGCTGGGCCACGGGCGCGCCCCACACGGCCATGATGCAGTCGCCGATGAACTTGTCGACCGTGCCGCCGTGGCGAAACACGATCTCGGTGAGCACCGAGAACAGCTCGTTGAGCAGGCCCACGATCTGCTCGGCGTCGCGGGCCTCGGCCAGCGGGGTGAAACCGACGACGTCGGCGAAGACGACGCTGACCGCGGTGCGCTTGCCGCCGAGCGAGAGCGAGTGCTCGCCCTTCACGATGGCGTCGACGAGCTGCTTGCTCATGAAGCGGCTGAGATCGCCGCGCAGCTTGGCCTCGACCTCGCCCTGCTCGAGGTCGTGCGCCATCTCCCCGAGGGACTGGGTGAGCTCGCCGATCTCGTCGCCGCGCGCGGAGTCGAAGGAGATCTCGCGCCACCGTCGCTTGGCGATGAGCCGCACCTGCTCCACGACGCGGAGGATGGGCGCCGTCACCGTGCGGCCCGCGAAGAGCCCGACCAACACGGCGAGGAGCGCCGCCGCCGCCGCCACCACGAGGCCGCGCTGGCGCATGTCGGTGAGGGCCTTGTACGCGATGGATTGAGGCCGGAAGCTCGCCACGATCCACCCGCTGTCCGGGAGCACCTGGAGCGCGCCGACCATGGGGGTGTCGTGATCGACGTAGCGACCGTTCACCGAGAAGGCCTTGTTCGGCACCGTGCCGCCCGGCAGCATCTGCCACACGGGGAACGACTCCACGTTGGCGCCGGGCGCGACGCCGGGGACACCGTAGGAGGCGACGACCCGGCGATCGTGCGTGACCACGAGCAAGCTCACGTTGCCCACGAAGCGGCGCTGCGCGATGTCCTCGAGCGAAGCGCCGATGCGCGCCAGATCGGCGCGCACCGTGATGTACCCGGGCGGCGGCGCCGAGCCCTGTTTGCCGGAAGGTGCCTTGATGCGCACCACCACGACACCCGCCGAGGAGAGGGCCTGTCCATGCTGATCGGCGAGCGCGCGCAGCTCAGGCGTGGACGAGGGGACATCCGCGGACGATGTCTTCCACCGGATCACGGTGCTGACGTTGGCGGACGGAACCTCGAAGCGAACCGCGTCGATCGTCTCGCGGCTGCCGATGAGGGCGCGCACGCTCTCGATGGCGTCCTCGTCGCGAATGGCACCTTCGGCGGCACGCGAGAAGACGGCGGCCACGGCGACGGCGTCGTTCTCGATCTCGTGGATGACCCGCGCCGGCTCGAAAGAGACCTCGTTGACGACCGCGGATTGAAGCTGCTCTTCGGTGTCGAGGACGGGGCGGCGATTGACGTCCAAGAGGAGCGCCGCCGTCAGGCCCACGGGGCCGAGCGTCATCACCGAGATGAGGAGCACGGCCTTGAGCCGAATCGAGAGCTTCACTTGCGCCCCGGCGGCTTGGGCGCGGGCTTGGGTGCCGCCGCGGGCTTGGGTGCCGCCGCGGGCTTGGGCGCGTCGGCCGCGGGCGCGGGACTCGCTCCTTCGTCCACCGGACCATCACGCCAACCGGCCTCGCCCTGCTCGGTGCGCCGCCGGATCTGGAACTCCACCCGTCGATTCTTGGCGCGGCCGACTTCGGTCTTGTTGTCGGCGATGGGCCGGCGCGCGCCGAAGCCCCGCGCCTCCAAACGACGTGCGTCGACACCGTGCTCCGTCAACCAACGCACCACCGCGACGGCGCGCCGCTCGGAGAGGTTCACGTTCGGCTTGTCGCCGCCGCGATCGTCGGTGTGCCCGTCGACGGCCAGCCGCGCGATCTCCGGGTGCTGCTGGAGCACCGCCGCCACCTGCGAAAGGAGGTTGTCGCTGTCGCGCTTGATCTCGGCCCGGCCGGTCTCGAAATTGACCTGCTGCAAGATGACGATCTGCGTGCCTTCGAGGCGCACGGCGGTCGGACAACCATGGAGCTTGGGATCGGCGTTGGGCTCGCCCTTCTCGCGCGGACAAGCATCCTTGTCGTCGGCGATGCCGTCACCATCGGTGTCGGGCGGACAACCGTTCTTCGCCGGATCGGTGCTCTCCACGCCGGGGACGTCGGGGCAGCGATCGTCGACGTCGTAGATGCCATCGCGATCGCGATCGGGCGGGCAACCGCGGCGATGCGCGCCTTTCGTAGCATCACCGACGATGGTGGGACACGCATCCTCCGGATCGAGCACGCCGTCGCCGTCGGTGTCGATCGGCGGGGGCGGCGGCAAAGGTGGTTTGGGGCCCGAGCCGGCGTTGGTGTCGCCTTTCACGACGATCTCGTCGGGATCGTGCACGGGCAAGAGATCGAAGGAGCCGTTGATGCCGGCGAGGAGTCGATAGGTGGGTGTCCCCGGCAAGCGGCCGAGGCCCGGACCACCGGCGAGACCAAACGTCACGGGGCCGAGCTTGTAGCGCGCCCCCAAAAGGACCTCCGCGCCGGCGCTGCCCGCCTTGCTCACGATGGCTGCGCGATCTCCGGTGGATACCTGATAGTGAATCTCCGGCCCCACGGTGAGACCGAACCAACGCACCGCCGCGCCCGCGCCGCCGACGATGCGACTGCCCACGAGCGATCCCTCGGCTTCGGGCTGGAAACGCGCGCCCACCGTCGCGCCCCAGACGAAGTGCGTATATTCGGCGCCGATCTCGATGCCCGGCTGATACCGCACCACGCCGGCCCCGCTGAACGCCGTCGCGCCACCGACGGGCGCCCAGAGGTTGAAGCCGACGGCCGCCGCCGGGATGAAGCCGTTCTGATGGAGCACGACGACGCGCAGGCCGGCGCGCAGATCACCCGCGCTCGCCCCCGAAGGCGCGGTCGCCGCGAAGCCGCCGAGCGAGCCCGAGGTGCCGCCCGCGGCGAGCGTCACGGGCATGTCGAGATCGAGCTTGAAACGCCGCAGCGCTTCGAGGCTGACCTGCGCATGGAGCTGCGCCTGATCACTCACCCAGTGAAACGGCTCACCGCCCGAGAGGCGCCGGAGCACCAACGGATCGTGAGCATACGACGCCAGGATTTGCGCGGAGAGGCGCAGGCGGCCGGGGACGTCGGCGGAGGCGAAGGAGAAAAACGTGTCTCCGGCGGGCGCGGGATCGAGCTGATCGAGCGCGCCCCTCGGCGCGGAGGACCCAGCCTGCGCATACACGTCCGCCGATGACGCGAAAAAGACGAGAAATGCGGCCCAACCGAGCCCAACAGAGGCGCGGCGCGCCCTGATCATTTCGCCACTCTAGGCGTACTCCACGCTCGCTTGCAACAGCGAACGGCCCTCGTGTAACGTCGCCGAAAGTGTCATTTCGACGGGTTTTGTCCTTGTTTGGTGTCGCGTTCTGCGGCGCGCGCGTCGCGTGGGCCGCGCCGCCGACACCAGGCTTCCCCGAGCCCGTCGTGCAGTGGGGCGTGCAGAAGGGCGAGACGTGCGACGACATCGCGCGCGCGCTCTACGGCTCGGCAAAATGGGCCTCGCTGCTGCAACGCTACAACCACGTGGCGTGCAAGTCGGGTGTGCCTCTCCGCGAGGGGATGACGCTGATCCTGCCGGAGAAGCCGACCACGCTGCCCGACGCCAAGCTGCGTTCGATGAACCCGGACGTGCGCGCCCGCCGCGGCGGCGCCGCTTGGGCCCCGGCTTCGGTGGGGATGCCGCTGTTCTCCAACTACAACGTCAACACGCTCGATCAAGGGCGCGCCGACGTCGAGTTCATCGATCGCACGCGCGTGTTCCTCGCGCCCAACACGCTGGTGGTGATCTACGGCACCGCCAGCCAAACGCGGGTGTCGAAGTCACCACCGGCCGCCGTCGAGGTCGAGGCCGGTGAGGTGAAGGCCGGCCTCGCGGCGCTGCGCGGCGGCGCGGTCGAGGTGGCCATCAAGGGCAGCGGTCGCGTGAGCGCCGAGTCGCGCGACACCGTGGTGCAGCGCAAAGGCGAGCGCACCACCGTGGCGGTGTTCGATGGCAAAGCCGGCGTGAGCAACGCGGGCAAGTCGGTCGAAGTGCCCAAGAACCACGGCACCCGCTTCGTCGGCGGAGCGCCGCCGATCCCGCCGCGCCCCCTGCCCCCCGCGCCCGCGTGGCTCGGCAGCAACGACGGCGTGGTGCTCGCGCCCGGCGGCACGGGCACGCTCACCGCCACGTGGAACGCGGTGCCCGCCGCGGTCTCGTATCGCTTCGAGATCGCGCGCGATCCCGAGTTCCACGATCTCGTCGTGCGCGAAGAGGTGCCGGCCACCATCACCGCCTTCCGCGGCGAGAAGATCCCCATCGGCACGTACTACCTGGCCGTGCGCGCCATCGACAAAGAGGAGTACCTCGGCGTCGCCGCGGAGACGCGCGTGGTGCGCCTCGTGGACGCGCGCCTCGACTCCGGCGCAGGTCGTTTGAGCTCGAAGGAAATCGAGGCGAACCCCTACGGCGTCCTCAAGCTCGGATCTTCGCCGCAGCTCGAGATGTCGATCGACGAGGGCCCGTTCGGCCCCATCCCCGACGCCGTCGATCTGCGCCGCCGCGCGCCGCACACGCTGCGCATCCGCGCGCTCGGCGCCGGTGAGGCGGACACCATCGCGGTCCACTACACCAAGGTCGGCGCGAGCATCGAGGCCTCGCTCGACGCGAAGCCGGGCGCGCCGAGCCGCCTCGACGTGCGCGCCACGCTCACGGGCTTCGAGGGTGTGGACGTCGGCTCGCGCGTCGCGCCCTCGGGCCGCGCGCGCCTCCCGGGCGGCGTGCGCACGTTTCCGCTCGTCGCCGGGCCCAATGGCACCTTCACCGGCTCGCTCGATCTCGGCGGCGACGTCCCCGACTCGCTGCGCCTCGACGTGGTCGACGATCGCGGCGCCGTGCTCGGCACCACCGATTGGTCACCGCGCGGCCCGGAGAAGCCCGCTTCGCCCAACGAACCTCCGCGCTACCCGCAAATCGGTGCCTATGCGCCGGTCTGGTTGCTCTCGCCCAGCGCCGACGTGATCGCCTCCGCGCCGACGCCCGCCGACGGCGCTTCGGTCGGCGTGGGCATGACGCGCGCGCACGGTGGCTGGACGTTCCAAGGTCAGGCCCGCGCGAGCGGATCGATTGGCCCCGTCGGCGTCGACGCCGCATTGCGCACCGACACGACGGACGGGAAGACTTCGGACGGCGCCGCATGGCTCGGCCTGCGCGTGCGCGCGTTCCGCATCGGCGCATCCACGTTCGAGCTCGCGCCCGCGCTCCGGGTGGGATTCCCCATCTCGTCGTCGGGCGCGCCCGCGCGGCTCGAGCCGTCGATTGCCATCGGTGGTGTGGCCGGTCGCTTCACCTGGCTCGCCGACGTGGGCGCGCGCGTGCGCCTCGCGCAAGACGAAGGCCTGACGGGCACCCCGCCCGCGCAAGGCTTCATCATCGCCGGCGGCACGATGGATGTTTTGCGCTGGCTCCGCATCAACGCCGCGCTCGATGCGCACCTCGTGGCCCGCGACGGCGGGACGAAGAACGTGCTCGCCGGCCTCGGCGCCGGCATCGAGGCCGGCACGTGGATCTACGGCGGCCTCGGCCTGCACCTCGCCCCGTGGACCGATCCCGAGCTCGGTCCTTTCACCGGACAGCTCACGCTCGGCTTCCGGAGGATGCCGTGACCGACGAGGCCGATCCGCCCGAGGACGGGGCCTTCGACATCACGCTGCTCAGCGATCTCACGCCGCCGCGCCAAGGCGAGCCGACGAAGCCCAGTGAAGCCCGCGCCACCGTGCGCCGCCCCGAAGAGGTCGCGGCCATGGCGGCCGCCGATCGCAACGCCGGCACGACCCTCCATTCGGCCGAGGCCACCGCGGCCGCGCTCGCCGCCGACGTCCACATCGGCCAAGTGCTCGCCGGCAAATACGAGCTCGTCAAATTGCTCGGCCAAGGCGGCATGGGCAAAGTGTTCAAGGGAGAGCACTTGAGCCTCGGCGTGCCCGTCGCCGTGAAGACGATGCACCCGGAGATCGCCGCCTCCAACGATTACGTGCGTCGCTTCCGGCGCGAGGCGCACGCGGCCTCCGTGCTCAATCACCCCAATGCCGTGCGCGTCCTCGATTTCGGCGAGGACAACGGCATTCTCTACATGGTGATGGAGTTCCTCCAAGGGGCCTCCCTCTCCCATTGGCTCGGTCGCCAGCCCCAATATCCTTCGCTCGCCGACATCGCCGACATCATGAGCCAGCTCCTCGACGCCTTCGAGGTGGCCCACGGTTACGGCATCGTTCATCGCGATCTCAAGCCCGACAACATCTTCCTCACCGAGGTCGGTGGGAAGCGCGTCGTCAAAGTCGTCGACTTCGGCCTCGCCCACGTGGACGACACTCGCGATCAAGGCCCCACGCTGACCTCGAAAGACGTCATCGCCGGCACCCCCGAATACATGAGCCCGGAGCAATGCCGCTCCCTGGCCGTCGGCCCGAGCGCCGACATCTATTCGATCGGCTGCGTCCTCACCGTGCTCTTGCAGCTCCGCCCGCCCTTCTCCGGCGCCTCCGCCATCGAAGTGCTGGCCAAGCAGATGTTCACACCGCCTCCCGCCTTGACGCGGCCGCCCAACGCCGAGCCGGTGCCACCGCTCCTCGAGCGCCTCCGTTTGGATCTCCTGGCCAAGGCTCCCGAAAAGCGCCCCGCGACGGCCGCAGAGGTCAAACGCCGGCTGCTAGAGGCCATGTCGGAGGAAGCAACGGAAGCCCGTTTGCCGACCCGCAAAGGCGACGAGCCCCTCGGCGACCGCGCCGCCCGCGCCCCCAAATGGGACGAGCCGGAGGCAGCCCCGCAAACCGCCCGCGCTCGCCAAAGAATCATGGGCTTGCTGCGCCTCGCCGTGGAGCCGGGCGGCATCGACGGCGAATGCGAGGCCGGCCTCGCCTCCCACAAGCTCGAAATCATGGCCGTGCGCACAGCGGCCGAGGCCGCGAGCCAAGGTCTCACGGTCTTGGTCATCGACGCCGGCCACAAATTGGATGAAGCCCGAGCGCTGCTCTTGGAGATGAAGAAAAGCGCTCCCGGATGCCGCGTGGTGGTCTGTGCGGCCAAGCTGGATACCGAGCGAATGAACGAGCTCGTGGGGGCCGGCGCGGCGGACGTGGCCAGGTATCCGGTGACGGCGGATGCGCTCGGGAAGAAGGTGGAGCGGGTGTTTCGCAGGGGGCGGTGAGAAGGCGTGATGGATGGCGCGGAGGGATGATTCTTCTGAGCCGAACACGTCATGAGGTTCGATCACGCGTCAACCAAGCCTCCAAAGCACCGAGCAACTGATCTCGACGGCTGACGAGAAAGCGCTGCGGGAGGCGCTCAACCATCGGCAGCTCCCGTGTGAGTGACTCCATCAAGGAGTCGACGCCGTGCACGTACCCGATGTTGTCCAGCTTGACGACTCGCAGCCCAACCTGGTCTCCGCCCACTGGCTCCACTTCGAAAGCTTCCACGTATTCGTCGTCGATGTTGAACGGCAGATGGCTGGGATGCTCAACAGACGGCTCGACGCTGAGCCGGCGGGCCCATTCCCTGAACACCTCTGCGAAATCCGCCGCGGCCAGGTAGCGTTCATCGTAGCGGACCGCATCGCCATCGAAGGTGATCCGGCCCTTTCGAACGTCAATCCTCATCAGCTCCTCCTGCCCGCGCCGAGAGCTCGCGGAGCCATGACCATGGTGACGACCACGTGCCGTGTGCGCTCACGACAGTGAAAGCGCGATGGTCGAACGATACGTGCGCGACCGGCTCGGCGCTCGTGATGTCGCCGGCGGGTCGAACCACCGTGGCGATGGGCGATGCCACTGTGGGAGATGAGGATGGCTCCGCGGGGCCCGGCGATGCCTCCGCGGGGCCCAGCGATGCCTCCGCGGGGCGCCGCGATGCCTCCGCGGGGGCTCTCGAGGCGGGTGTGCAACGCCCCCTGAACGCTGTGCGGGTGAATTTCCGGGTGTGCAACGCCGCCGAGCGGTGTGCGGGTGGATTTCCGGGTGTGCAGCGCCGCCGAGCGGTGTGCGGGTGGATTTCCGGGTGTGCAACGCCGCCGAGCGGTGTGCGGGTGGATTTCCGGGTGTGCAGCGCCGCCGAGCGGTGTGCGGGTGGATTTCCGGGTGTGCAGCGCCGCCGAGCGGTGTGCGGGTGGATTTCCGGGTGTGCAACGCCCCCCGGCGGTGTGCGGGGATGTCGCTTGG